>CP096135.1 GCA_023213195.1 Sphingobacteriales bacterium JAD_PAG50586_3
GGCGCTTACTTTATCATCGCCCGTTAGCGATAGGTTTTCTACATCATCTTCGGCATACTTATAGTATAACCCACTTTTTTCGCGTTCAATATCGGCCTGGCGCTCTTTGCGGGTAAGGGTGTTAACCCACTCAAAGGTTAGGTTGGTTTGCTTGGCATCTACCACCTTATCCATGCCCACAACATTAATGTTAAAGCCCAGTAGGTAGCTATCGCCTTTTAGCGAGTAGACATACTCAATATACTTGCCATCGCCGGTGTTTAGGCGCAGGGCCACTGAGCCGGAGTCGGTACCGGTTACATTAACCGCTTTAGATTGGCTGTCGAAGTAAAAATCGGCAGTAGAAAAGGCGGTGTTGTTAGAGAAAAAGCGCAGCGTAGTACTGTTGGTGCTATCGTTTATCAAAACCAACGGCTTTTGGTCGTAGGTTTTAAACTCTTTTAGCTCTACACGCTTAATGTTACCACCTTTGGTAGATACATCTACTTTAAGCTTCTCATTCTCTAGTGTAATAACCTTTTCAGCACCTTTAGCAGCACCTGCAAAAGCACCGTATTTAAGGCTGTCTTGTTTGGCCTTTAAACTATCGGGTACTGTAGCCAGGGCTATAGAGTCGGCTTTAATGCGTGCCTTTTCTTTTACGGCATACTCAATGGCTTTAAGGTCGCCCTCTTTTTTAACTTTGGCAATAGAGTCAGACTTGCGTTTGTTAGCCTTTTGTTCTTCTTCACTTGGTTGGTTGTATATCTGCCAGCCAATTAAAATGGCAAATATCAGTACAAAACCATAGATGGTATTTCTATCCATTACAGGGTATTATTTAAGCGCGCAAAGGTAGTAATTAACTGATAACAGAGAGTTAAAAACTATTTGTTGTATTGGGGTAGACGGATATAATTAGTAGTTATTGTATTCAGAAGAACTATTTATAGTAGCCCCGGCCTTTAGGCCGGGGAATAAGGTGCTACTTCTGTTTGGCTTTAGCCTCAGTTTGAATTTGGGCTAAAGCCCAACCTGTTCGTTAGTTTTTATCCCCGAGCTAAAGCACGGGACAATTATTTGATTGGGAAATTTTAGCCACTAAAATCCCTCCCCTCTGACTTGCAGTCAGAGGTACTCCCTTTATAAGGGAGAGTTTTGTCGCTGAAAGGAAATCAAGTAATTACTAGTCTCTGGCACCTAAAACCTACTTGCAGTTCTTAATAAAATCTACAAACAGCGGGTGTGGCCTGTCTACATTACTGCGGTACTCCGGGTGAAACTGCACGCCTACAAACCATTTGTTGGCAGGTATCTCTACAATCTCTACCAGTTTACCATCGGGGTTAATACCGGTTGCCATCATACCTGCTTTCTCGTAATCTTTCAGGTACTCGTTGTTAAACTCGTAGCGGTGGCGGTGGCGCTCAAGGATACGCTCGGCACCATATATTTTAAGGGCTAAAGAGCCTTTTTTCAATTTACAGGCATACTGGCCCAAACGCATGGTGCCGCCTTTTTTAACAACGGTGCGTTGTTGCTCTATCAGGCTGATAACCGGGTCGGGTGTGTTAATGTCCATCTCGGTGCTGTTAGCGCGTTTTAAGCCCAATACGTTGCGGGCATATTCTACTACCGCGCATTGCATACCCAAGCAAATACCCAGGAAGGGGATGTCGTTTTCGCGTACGTATTTAATGGCTTCAATCTTGCCTTCAATACCACGCTCGCCAAAGCCGGGGGCTACAATAACACCCTTGGCATTTTTAAGCAGCTTGGCAACATTTTTAGCGGTAACATCTTCGGCCTTAATCCACTCAATTTTTACGCGGCACTCGTTAGCGGCACCTGCGTGGATGATGGATTCTATAATAGATTTATACGAGTCTTTCAACTCTATGTATTTACCCACAAGGGCAATAGTAGTTTCGGTTTTAGGGTTTTTAAGGCGAGAAAGAAAGGTTTTCCACTTATCTAGATTAGGCTTGCCTTTGTGTGGCAGGTGCAGCTTGTCCATTACTACAATGTCCAGCTTTTCTTCCTGCATCATCATGGGTACATCATAAATAGTAGATGCATCCATAGATTCTATAACAGCGTTGGCATCAACGTTGCAGAACAAGGCAATTTTCCTTTTAAGGTCTTTGCCCAACTCATGCTCTGTGCGGCAAACCAGCACATCGGGCTGTATACCGTAAGCCAGTAGCGACTTTACAGAGTTTTGTGTAGGCTTTGTTTTTAACTCGCCGGCGGCGGCTAAAAATGGCACTAATGTTAAGTGTATACACAGCGCGTTGGCCGATCCTACCTCGTAACGTATTTGGCGCACAGCCTCTATAAACGGCAGCGACTCAATATCGCCCACCGTACCGCCAATTTCGGTTATAACTACATCGTAGCGGCCGGTTTTACCCAGTTGCTTAATGTTGTACTTAATCTCATCAGTAATATGGGGTACTACCTGCACGGTTTTGCCAAGAAAATCGCCGCGGCGCTCTTTATTAATAACGTTTTGGTAAATACGGCCGGTGGTAATGTTGTTGGCCTGCGATGTTGGAACGCCCAAAAAGCGCTCGTAGTGGCCAAGGTCAAGGTCGGTTTCGGCACCGTCCTCGGTAACGTAGCACTCACCATGCTCGTAGGGGTTAAGCGTACCCGGGTCTACATTTATGTAGGGGTCTAACTTTTGAATGGTAACTTTAAGGCCACGTGCTTGTAATAATTTAGCTAACGATGCGGATATGATTCCCTTGCCTAATGACGATGCAACACCGCCTGTAACGAATATATATTTTGTAGATGACATGACCTGATTTTCGACTATCAGGGCTCAAATTTACGCAGAATTTTTGAGGTAGGGGAAACTAACTTTACTTAACAGCATATTTATTTCATTAACCACTATAAGATGTGCTACCACTCTTCGTCTGTGTTGGTAAAGGAGTCTTTTAGGCCATTTATAATAGAAAGGGCAAACTTGGCAACAGGTGACTTTGGGTCGTAGGTAATAACATCGCCCGGCTTGTATTTTTTATAATTGGTGCTCGTTTCAAAGTTTACACTTTGCGATGTTTGCATTATCACATCGCTGGATTGGCCATCAAATGTTTGATAGGTAATAACTATGCGGTATTTGCCATCTTTACATTTAAAATCTACCGTGTAGGCTACCTTGGCATGGTTTATAAGCGGATTGGCTTTATCTGTAAGGTCGTTTTTGCCGGTAAGTATTATTTGCTTGTCAGTACTGTCGGCACTAACAACGTATTTGTTTTTTATGTAAGGTGTTGTAAGCAAAAAGTTTTTAGCTTTTTTAAAAATATCCGATGCCTTCACATTGTCAAGGGCTACGGTATCGGCCATCATTATTTGCCCTGTTTTTTCATTCTTAAACATGGTGGCTGTTTTAGCAGCAATACTGCTCTTATAAGAGCCCCAATCCTGGGTTATTGCATCTTTGCGTTTGTTACTATCAGATACGTATATATAGCTAACCTTATCGGCCTCGTACTGCAAGTCCATTTTATTTACCTTGATTTTAAACACACCATTGGTGTAGTTTTGTATAGTACAGGGTATCTTTTGAGAACTCTGGTTAAATTGTACATACAAAGTATCTTGGGCAGATGCTACAAAAGGCATTAGTAGGATTAATAGTAACGTTCTCATAAAGACATCAAAAAAAGTAGTTTCTGTTTCTAAAGCGGCAAAATTAATTTATTTCTTATTCCGCAGTTTATTTATTTCAACAGCCTCTAGTATCAGGCTTTGGAGTAAAGGCACATCAATATCCTCCACTTTTTTATAATGTATTTTACGGATGATTTTAGTGTCGGGCGGAGAAAAAGCCTCTTGTGTAAGCATGTATTTACCTTTTACAAACGCAATATAAACGCCTTTACTATCGCGGCTTAAAAAGCAGCAGGCTTGCAGTAATGGAATACGGGCAGGTATTTATCGTGCCGTTCTTCAAAGCCTATGGCGGTGTCTAATATTATATCGCGCAGCACCGCGAATATCTCTAAATGATGAGGCTTTTGTTTGTCAAGGTAAGTGCTCATTATTTTAAATGTTCCGTGTAGTTTAACCCCTCCCTCACACCTTTGGTGTAAGTACTCCCCTTTGCAGGGGGAGAGCCGTTTTTATCTTTAAAAATGTATAGTAAACGTGGTACCCTGGCCTAAGGTGCTAGTTACGCTAATGTTACCGCCTTGGCTTTCTACCTGGTTTTTTACCAGAAACAGGCCAACGCCGTGGGCATCTTTACGGCGGGTAAACACTTTGTAAAGGCCAAATATTTTACCACTATGGCGGTTAAGGTCTATACCAATACCATTATCTGAAAATTGCAGCACAGGGCCATCATTTTCCATGTAGCTGGTAATGGTAATATGTGGGGCACGGTCGGTACTGGCGTATTTAATGCTATTGGTAATCATATTAATAAACACACTCTTCATATACGCCTTAGGGAATTTTACGCTGGGGCATTTATCAAAGTTGCTTACTATAGTAGCGTTGCCGGTATTAATAATAGCATCCATTTCTCCCTCTACCTGGCTAAGCATTTTTGCAAAGTCTATAGTGTCTTTAGTAACTTCTACGTTGTTGCGTATTTTAAGTATTTCGGCCAGCGTGTCTATAGTATCTATAAGCACCGTAGCGCTTTGGGTAATTTTTTGCAGGTATTGGTCTTTGCTCTCAGGTTCAATATCGTGCTTTAGCAAATCAACCAACATATTAATATTAGCAGCCGGGGCCCGCAGGTTATGCGATGTGATGTAGGCAAAATTCTCCAGTTGTTCTTTTTGGCTGGCAAGCGTGTTTTTAGCTTCGGTAATATCGGTAATATCATAGGCTTCCATAATAATAAAAGCCACTTTGCGGTCGGTATCGTAAATAGGTTTGGCGGTAACGGTAAGGTATTTGGTACCCATGGTTTCGCCGGTAAACAGTATACTTTCTTTGCTTTGTTTGCCTTTATTGGCATCATCAATAAACCGCTTTAATGTTTCGCCCCCTGTTTTATCAACCGGGCTGGTGCCAAGGTCCCAAATGTAGGTGTCAAGCACTTCGTAAAGGCTTTTGCGGCGCAGGTTTAACAAGCTGGGGCTGCACTCTACATACTTGCCATCGGGGCTAAGCAAGGCCATATAGCTGCTGGCGTTATTAAATATACCCCTAAATTTTAGGGTGGCATTTATAAGCGCGTCTTCGGCAACCTTACGGTCGTTAATATCTATAAGTGAGCCCAGCATACTGGTAGGCTCGCCCTGATTGTTAAACTTTATTTTGCCACTTGCCAGATACCATTTATACACCCCGCTTTTGCTCTTTAAGCGATATTCTATATAAAATACAGGGTATTTTGGGCTGTGCTGGGTATGTATTGCAAAGGCAGGTTTTACATCATCGGGGTGTATTAGCTTAGAAAAATTGATAAGGCTGGCCTCTATCTCATCTTCGGCATAGCCCAGCAACTCGTAGTAGCGCTTAGACCACCATTGAACAGGCTTTTTAATATCGGGCCAATGCCACACCCCTGCCGATACGGCCTCTAGTACATCGCCATACAATTGCTTTTGCTCATCAAGCAATCGCTCTGTACGTATAAGCTCTGTTATATTTTGGGTAACGGCCATACCATAGCATGGCCCATTGTCTTCTGCCTTTAGGCAAGAAAATGTTACCATATAGATAACATCGCGGCTTTCCATTTTTATCTGGAAGTTTTCTCCATTTACCGCTCGCTGGTATAAGGGCAAGAAAAACTATACGTTTCAGGCAGAATCTCTTGCAAGGTTTTGCCTACCATATCTTCGGGCTTATAGCCCCGCTTTACCAGTTCTTCGCCCTCTGCAAAAACATAGCACAAATCACTATTAAAAATAAGGATAGAGCTGTTTGGTATGCTGGCTACAATGCCTTTAGATATAATGGGTATTTGACTTTTCTTAATGTTATCCATAAAAAACTGCTCTACTATAAAAGTAGCAAATTAAAGGTTTTAAGCGTTTTGTTTAAACCCTTTAGTAGAAACATTTAAACAGCCGGAGGTACTTCCTTATCGTCGGCGGGTTGGTTCCAGGGTGCTTCAGGGTCGTCGGGTTCGTCCAATTCATCCTCAAAATACTTAGGCTTTTGTGGGCCCTGGCGCAGGTAGTAAATAGCACACATTACCCCGGCCAGCATGCCGCTTACGTGGGCCTCAAACGATACATCAGGAAAAATAGGGAACAGCCCCCAAAACAGGCTACCGTAAAAAAACACCAATAAGAATGATAGTACTACCAAATCGGTACGGCGGCGTAAAAAACCGCTTATCAGCACAAAAGACCATAAGCCGTATACCACGCCGCTGGCCCCTATGTGGTAGCTCTCCTGGCAAACATCCACACCCAAATGCCGGTAAGCATGTATATTAAAAAGAAAACCCTAAAGGCAATTTCGCGGTAGCTGGTAAAAAGCAGTATACCCAAAATAAACATGGGTAACAGGTTAGATAACAGGTGGTTCCACTCGCCATGTATAAAGGGCGATAGCAGTATTCCGCGTAAACCTTCAAAATCGCGCGGCATTATGCCAAAAGATATTACCTTTAGGCTATTGCCAAATACCGCATAGGCCAATGTCATTAGCAGGCAAATGGCTATGGGAAACCATAGTAACGAGGGTTGTTTTGGGGCCTTGTGGGGCGTTTGTATATTTTCCACTACCTACAATTAAAAAACTGGAACAGGTTTTGTAAAGAAACCTATTTGTATTGTTTTAGTATAACAAAAGGACATGAAGCAATTATACGCTTTATTTTGTTTATTTTATGTTAGCATTGTTGCAGCACAGGCCCAACCCGCCCCGCCGCAACTGCAAACCCCCTGTGTGGTAATGGAAAAGTTGATTTTAGACTTTCCAAACAACTTTAAGGGGTATGTGGGCGATGATATTGAGGTGGATATGTTTAGCCAGCAAGATGCCCGCTTTCAATCTAAAATAAGCCTGCCCGGTGCCCGCGAAACGTTTTTTTATAACGAGGTGTACGACAGGACCAACGTTTTTTATACCAAATTTTTTGAAGGGGGCGACTCTTCTCTTGCTAATGCCGAGTTTAAAAAGTGGCGCAGCAAAATTGAAGGTTGCACAACCTTACCCTTTACCCTAGGTGCTATTGAAACCGAAGACGATTTTGAGAAGAAAATTTTGTGGTACCCTTTTGACATTAGCGGCGAACTGGAGAAGAAATATGGCAACCTGCAGTTAGAGTTTAAGGTGTTTAAATGGAAAAAAATGAAACCTACCGGCCAGTTTGAGCCGGTATATACGCTGGAACTAAGAATTGTGCGCAGCCAATAACATCTGTTAATTTTTATTTTATGCAGAACAATTCGGCTTGCCATTAGTTCTATTTTTGTCGTTTAAGTATATTGATGAGAAAGCATTGCGATTTTTTAGTTATTGGGTCGGGTATAGCGGGTTTAAGCTATGCCCTTAAAGTTGCAAACCATGGTAAGGTATTAATGATTACCAAAAGCAACGAGAGTGAGTCTAATACTAAATACGCCCAAGGCGGCATTGCCGCTGTTTGGGTAAAGAGCGATAGCTTTGAAAAGCACATACAAGACACCCTTGTAGCGGGCGATGGCCTGTGTAACGAAGAGGTGGTGCGCATGGTGGTGAGCGAGAGTACCGAGCGGGTAGAAGAGCTGATAGAATGGGGCACCAAATTTGACAAAACCCCCACCGGCGAGTATGACCTTGCCAAAGAGGGTGGCCACTCTGAACACCGCATACTACACTACAAAGACATTACAGGTTACGAGATTGAGCGTGCCCTGCTGGCCCAGGTGCATAGCCACCCCAATATTGAAATTTTAGACCATCACTTTGCGGTAGATATTATTACCCAGCACCATTTAGGTGCAGAGGTTAACAGCCAAACACCCGATATACAATGCTACGGCTGCTATGTGCTTGATACTAAAACCGGCAGCATGCTTACTGTACTTGCAAAGTCTACTTTGCTGGCTACGGGCGGTGCAGGCGCTGTATACGCCACTACCACCAACCCTATTATAGCTACCGGCGATGGTATTGCCATGGCTTACCGTGCCAGGGCCGGGTAGATGCTATGGAGTTTATCCAGTTTCACCCCACATCGTTATACAGCCCCGGAGAAAACCCTTCTTTTTTAGTAAGCGAGGCCGTGCGTGGTGCCGGTGCCGTGCTTAAAAACCTGTTTGGCGATGAGTTTATGCATAAGTACGATGAGCGTGGCTCCTTAGCCCCACGCGATATTGTGGCCCGCGCCATAGATAACGAGATGAAGCTTTATGGGCACGACTATGTATACCTTGATTGCCGCCATATAGACCTTGATTTTTTCAAAGCGCACTTTCCCAATATATACGATAAGTGCCTTAGCAAGGGCATAGACATTACCAAAGATATGATACCCGTTGTGCCTGCCGCCCATTATGTGTGCGGAGGTGTTAGGGTTGATATGAATGGTTGCTCATCTATCATAAACCTATATGCCGCTGGCGAATGCTCTTGCACCGGTTTACATGGTGCCAACCGCTTGGCATCGAACAGCTTGTTAGAGGCTGTAGTATATGGACACCGTGCAGCTATGCATGCTATAGAAGCTGTTAAAACCCAAGACATTAAAAACGAAATACCCGATTGGGATTCGCACGGCACTGCCGCCCCCGAGGAAATGATTCTTATTGTACAAAGCCAGCGAGAATTGCAATCTATAATGAGCAATTACGTGGGCATTGTGCGCTCTAACATACGCCTAAAAAGGGCTTTTGACAGGCTTGAGATTATCTACGACGAGAACGAAAGGCTCTATGATAAAACAACACTGTCTGTCCGCCTGTGCGAGCTGCGCAACCTGATAACCGTTGCCTACCTAATTATTAAAATGGCCATGGCCCGTAAGGAAAGCAGGGGGCTACACTACTCGCTAACCTACCCCAAGCACAGCATTTACCAAGATTAGATAATCTTCAAATGGCTCTCCCCTGTAAAGGAGGAGTACTCATGCCATTAGGCAGGAGTGAGGGGTGTATTTCACATCAAAGAATGTTTGTTAACTCCCCTTTCTAAAGGGTGTGCCCGCAGGGCGGGGAATTTTATAATAGCTACGGCCTTTAGGCCGTAGAATAAGGCACGAAATAGCACCGGGCTTTAGCCCAAATTATCAAAATTATGCCCAAGCAACTGTGATGAATATTAAGAACTCGCCTTGTTGGCTCTTCTAAAGTTAACTAAAAGAACCTAAAAGCTACTTTGCCACCTATCCACCATTTAATATTTACGTTGTTGCTGGTGGCGGTATAATCAGAGAATGAGTAAGGCGCAAGGCTAGAATATACCGATGCATAATCGGCTTGGAGGGCATCGCTAAGAAATAGATTAAACGTGGGGCCCAGTGCGACACGTACCTTGCGGGTAATGGCAAATTCAGGCCCTATATATAGCTTGTTCAAAAAGTTTACATTGGTGTTAAAAGTGCCTTTGCTCAGGTGGTTGTAGCTAAGGTCAATATCAAGGTTAAAGCGCTTGCTCAGTTTTATACTTGTACCTGCGCCGTAGCCAAACATCCATAGTGGGCTTTGGGTATCGTTTAAAGATATGCCTGCCGAGAATATATTATGGAAATGCCTTGTGCCGGTGCGGAATGCCAGGTGGGTAAACAACAACTCATCGCCCGATATTTCTAACTGGTGAACGCCTTTGCGAACAAAGCTGGCAATGCCAATAGGCACACCGCTGCTGCAAGTGTCAGAGAAGTTAAAAGGGGCCAATTGCAGGCCTTTTACATCGGTTGCATAGTTAAGCAAGCCCGCCAACTGTATAGCCCCCGACTTGCGGAATGATATATTTAACAACCCTGCTATTTGCGCGGTGTTAGTCAGGTTGTCGGCATAGTTAAACAAGCCCGCTATTTGCGCTCCGTTTTTATGGTGGTGGGCATAGTTAAATAACCCCGCTGCGGTTGCGCCCACTATTTGCCTTGCCGATATATTGGTTAAGCCTGCCGCACAAAAGCCACGGGTAGTGTCGGCATTAATGTTGGCTAAGCCTGCGGCTTTAAAACCATTGGCCTGCCCAGCGGTGTAGTTAAACAAACCCGCGGCTTGGAAACCACTGGTTGTTCCGCCTACATAGTTTGCTATGCCCGCCGCCTGAAAACCGCTAGCATTGCCGCGTACTATATTGAGTATACCACCCGCCTGAAAGCCCTGAAAGCTGCCACCAACATTATTAAATATACCGCCGGCCTGAAAGCCCTGGCAGGGCCACCCACAATATTAAATATACCGCCTGCCTGAAAACCCTGCATGCTGCGGCGGTTTATGTTGAAAATACCACCTGCTTCAAAACCATCAGTACCCAAAGAGTAACCGCCCAGCGCGTTTAACGACACTTTGTTTATTACGTTGGCAGACAGTTTATGGTTGGTGCCCATGTAGGGCAAAAACGATAGCTGGAAGCGGCGGTAAATGGTGTCTTTAATATTTACAGTATTGATAAAGCCTTTAGCGTTTTTAAAGAAACGGTCTGTAGCTTCCTGAAACTTGTTACGTTTTGTAGAGTCTATGTAAGGTGTTGCCTGTGGTGCTGGCTCTATATTAATTTCTACCAACTGGTTTTTAATTGGGATAAGTGATACGGCAGTATCGCTAAACTCGTTCTTCTTAACATTAAGTTTTACGGTAGGCTCTTTCTTAGGCACTTCCAACTCATAATAGCCATACTCATTTGTTACGGCCGATGTCATGCTTTTTTCATCATAAACCGATGTGTTGGGTACTTTTTTGCCGCTGTTTTTATCGTACACATAACCACTTACGGTTACCTTTTTACCGGGTGTTTCGGCCTTGCTTAGTATAATGTATTTGCCGCTGGCTTTGTAGGCTACATTATCATCAAGCACCAGTGCAAGTACCTCGCGCACGCTTTTATTAGCGGCTTTTACTGATACTATTTTGTTGCTATTAACAATGCTTGGGCTGTAAGAAAAGGTTACACCTGTTTGCGCAGCTATTTTATCAAATGCTACTGATAATGGCTGGTTTGATATGGTTAGGTTAATATCGCGCTCCAGCAAAGGGGTTTTGTTTTGCCCTATTGCGAGTACAGAAAATAATAAACAAAAAAGAGCAAGTATATACCTTTTCATTTTGAATTGTCAGTTAGCAACCATTGCCATACAATATAATTTTCTCACCCTCTTTTCTCGAATTTATGTTGAGGGTAGCGGTAATTACATCAATAATGGTATCTAAATTTTCGTTATTAAAATCTACGGTAATAAGGCAGTTTTTAAGGTTTTCGTTATCTAAAACTATGTTGCTGCCGTATACATTATTAAGCTGAGCAATAGCTACACCCAAGGTAGTGCGGTTAAAATTGAATAGCTTGGTTTTGTATGATAATGCATTGGGGTTAGACTCATTTTCTTGCTTGGCAAAGGCTTTTGTATTGCCATTGTAAATACCGGTTTCTCCGGCTTTAAGGGTTATGCCTTTATTATCGGCAGTATAAAAATCAACCACGCCGGTTTCTACAACTACCGTTACAGTATTAGTTGCAATATCTTCTTTTACATTAAAGCCGGTGCCTATATCTTTTACAAAAGCATTGCTTACCTGCACCACAAAAGGTTTCTTCTCATCATGCTTAACCTCAAAAAACGCTTCGCCTTTCAGCTTTACAGTACGTTCTCCCTTGCTGTTTTCAGCATATTTTAAGTCCGATTTTTTATTCAATAATATAACGCTACCATCGGGCAAGGTATCTGTCGCGGTAGTGTTTTGGGTAGCCACAGCAAACTCATTTACCGGCATATTTGTGCCTGTATAATATTTAAAAAACACAAACAAGCCAATAAGTATAGCTACCGAAGCCGCTGCCGCCGATGCAAACAACAACCTGTTTTTGTTTTTTACAGGTGTCATCATGGGTACTACCTGGGCTTCTTCACCTTCATCCATGCGCTGCTTAAGCTTAGCCCATGCCGCGTTGGTGTCAACCTCTACAAAAGGCATGGCACCCAGTACTTTTTGCTTTGGGCAACATACAGGCGGTTCTCTTCCGATAAGGTTTCCCAGTCGGTAAGCTGCTGTACCTCTTTGGTATCAGCCTCGCCCATTGCCACCTTGGCAATTAAAATATCAATATGTTCATTGTTATCTTCCAATCTTCACCTATTGATTAAATATCAAAAACCAAATTAAAACGTGTAAGTAGTCTTTCAATTTATCACGCATTAGTTTAAGCGCCTTGCCCATGTGGTTTTCTACCGTTTTTACTGATATGCCAAGTTCATCGGCAATTTCGGCATATTTTAAGTTGCCAAAGCGGCTCATTTTAAATACTACGCCGCACTGCTCGGGCAGTTCTGCAATGGCATCGTTAATAATAGCCTCCAGTTCTTTGCCCTGCACAATATCTGTAGTGCTATGGGTAGTAACATTAGCTGTGGCCTTGTAGCTATCGGCATACAGTTGCCTAACCTTGCCCTGCTTAATTTTATTAAGGCTGCTGTTGTGCACTGCCTTGTATAAATACGATTTTAACGTTGAGTTTACCTCAATGCTATCGCGCTTGGCCCATAATGAGTAAAATACCTGTTGCACTATTTCTTCAGCTTCATCAATATCGCCTAAAAACGAGTTGGCAAAACTGCACAGGCTTTGGTAGTAGCCTTTGAACATTAGTTCAAAAGCCCGCTCATCGCCGTTGCGTATTGCTTGCCAATCTTGTATACCGTTAGTGCTCAACGTTAAGTTTATGGGCACAAAGATATATTTTTAAGGCTATCTGCTAGTAAGACAACTGTGGAATTAAATACCCCTACTCTACTAATGGAAAATAGTAAGATTATTCTGCAAAAAGCAAACGTAGCTTTTCAATGCCTTTAATTTCTACGCAGGTTTGAAATTGAAGGGGCTTCTCAAAAAGCCTATAACCTGCGTATATTCTTCAGCCTTTTGCTTGTCGTAATTATCAATAGACGATGTAACCATAATAATATAACAACGGGCAGCTATGTCGTACTCTTGTATGGCATCTAAAAAGCCCCAGCCATCTAGTACAGGCATATTAATATCAAGAAAAATAAGATAATTTGTGTCTGTGCTATTGTTAGTTATGATGTATTCTAATGCTTGGCTGCCATCGTTGGCCACTACATAGTTGCTGGCAGGTATGCTTTTAGCAAGTAAGCGCTTATGCATAAAAATAACCGTAGGGTCATCATCAACTAATAGTATCTCCAGTTTCACGCTATTGGCCTGTATTAACTACATCTGTTTTACTTACAATCTCCCTTATAACGTTATCAAGCTCTACTGATGATTCTTTAATTTTCATTAACATAACATCAAAGTCAAGCTCATCATCTTTTTCTTCCAACACATCAATCAACCCTAAAATACGGGCTAAAGGCGCGCGCACCAAGTGAGATTGCATCCAGGCAATTTTACGCAATTCTGTGTTAGATGCCTCTAAATCTTCTGCCCTTTTTTGTATCTGTTCGTTTAGTTGGCGCAGTGTGTTGTTAGCACGCTCACGCTCTTCCTCCATCATTATAACGGGGGTAATATCATTAATTTGAACAAGGCGCAGGCTCTTGTTATCTAAAACAACCTTATTGTTATAAACCTGTACGTTTATAATAGTACCATCTCGCTTTTCGTGTATGGTGTGCAGTTGGTAAAAATCGTTATCTCTGTTTCTTTCAATATTTTGGCGGGTTTTTTCCTGATCATATTCCGGGCGGATGGTTATAACATCCAATGCCCTCATTTCTTCCTCGGTATAGCCATAAAAATCAAGGGCCGCCTTATTAATCTCAATAAACTCAAATGTTTCATCGCTGTAGGTAAACATTGGTGTAGGACTAAGGTGAAACAGTGTGCGGTACCTTATTTCGCTTGCCTCAAGCAAATCTTTAGCCTTTTTCTGTGCACTAACATCAATAAAATTGTTTACCAAAGCGTTTACCCCATCTACATGCAGTTGGTTTATTATAGTGCCTTCTACATGCATATACTCCCCATCTTTCTTAACTACTTTTGTGCGGTAATTTAATTTAACACCGGGGGTGTTTAGCGCGTTTGTGCTTAGCTTCAATGCATCTTGCTGGTCTTCGGGATGGGTAAAATGCAGCGGGCGTTTGCCTAAAACTTCCTCGGGCTGGTAACCTAACAGTTTGGTAAACGATGGGCTAACATAGGTAACCTCCCTGTTAGCATCCATCAGCACAATCATATCTTCACTATTTTCTATAAGAGACCTAAAACGCTTTTCACTTGCCTCCAGGCTTTCTTGCGCCTTTTTACGTGCTGTAATGTCTATAGACGACACAAACACACCGTACAAGTTATTATTGTTATCGTAGGCCGGTTTAAAACGGTTTAGGTAAACATGGTTTATCCCATCGGGGCCGGGTACTGTTATTTCAGTTTCCAACGTTTCACCAGCCAACACCTTTTTGTATATCTCTTTTACAATTTCCCTGCGTTCAGGCAGCACATAATCTATAATATTGTCGCCCCTTTTTACCTCTTTGTTAAAGAAAGCCTTGTAGCGCTGAGCAAACTGGTTATTATACATAACTATGCTAAGCTCTTTGTCTATAAGAGAAAAACTTTCTTCGGTACTCCTTATTAATATGTCCTTTTCTTCTTCCGATTTTTTCCGTTCAGAGATATCAAGCATTATCGTACTAACACGCTCTTCGCCTAAACTATTGCGAAAAATTACCGATGAAAATTCGCAAGGGAAATACTCCCCGTTTTTTCTTATCCCTGTAATTTCTCCCCTTACTTTACCTTCAACCGCACGGGTACTTAAATACTTTTCCAATTTAGGGTCGGCCAGGTCTACAATACCTTGGCGACCTATTTTTCTTAGCTCTTCTACCGTGTAGCCAAACATTTGCTCTGCACCTTTATTGGCCTCTAAAATAGTGCCATTTTGCAAGTTTAAAAATATGGCATTTATTGAGTTTTCTTTTATTGATTCAAAATCCCTGGCACCCTCTTCTAACTCGGCAATATACTTGTTGCGGCTAAGAGCTATGCTAATTATGTTTTGTAATGATAGTTGTTCTGCGCTCTTTACATTAATATACTCACATGCACCATGCTCCATAGCCTGCGGCAATAAGTTGTTATTACCACTATCAGCTACAACAATTATTGGTAAATTTTTAAAATGTTGTTTAATGGTAAAAATACTTTCAATACTATTTTTATTGGCTAACGAAAGAAAAATAAAGCTGGGATTAAAATCAATAGCAGGAGAAAAATCAGCGGCAGAGTTTAAGTGAAATACAGGCACACCCTCTTTGCTAAGCAGCCCTTTAATTGCTGCAAAATCACTCCCATCTTCGTCAATAACTAAAAACCTCCCGTTTAACATACACTATCATTAAAAAAGCACTAAATTCTATAAAGACTAATAAGACTAAAACAACGGCTAACTAACTGATACAAGCCTATATAGATTGAATTATATTAATATACAATTGCAAAGGTATACTATTTTGCCGAAACATTAAATTTTGATTAAAAAAACAAGCTTGACAGTTGTTATTGGCTATATATTACTTATAAGTTTAGCTTACATCCATCTTATAGAGAGTTGGCAACCTAAGCACAAACAGGTTAATTATAGTTTAATTTTTAAATTTTAAAAAAGCCCCTACACCATTATGGTACAGGGGCTTTACTAAACGAAACTAACAAAAAACTATCTTTACCTCATCCCCTAACCCCTTCTCCTAAAGAGAGAAGGGGGACTAAAATTAAAATTCTAGCCTATAGCTTAAAATGGGAATTAAAGGTGTTTGGTACCATGTTTTTACCTGGCCTTTAGCTAAATCAAAATAAGTACCCCCAACATTTTGCCTGCTGGTAACATTTTGTATATCAAGCGCAACGGTGCTTGTTAGTTTTTTATAATTGCGTTTTAGGCTAAAGCGAACATCTATACGGTAGTAGCTTTTGTTTTGATCGCTGTAGGCCTGGTCTTCGTGGTAAACAACTTCGCCGCGGCTAACAGACTCTGCCACATTTATAGGTGTGTTGCGCATTCCGCCAGCATAAAGGGCCTTTATGTTGACGCCGATAATACGGCCTTTACGTTTTTCAGACAATGTCCACTCTTTGCCTGCAGTAAAAGCCATGTTGTAGTTGCCATTGTAGCGGGTGTTGCGCCAAACATTATCCTGCGCTTTGTAAGTAGAGTTGTATACTGATGTTGATAGCAGGAAGTAAAAACCTTTGTTAAGAAACTGCTCAAAGGTAACTTCGGCACCCATATTGCGGCCCTTGCCCTTGTTTACCAGGGTATCTATTACAAAACCATATTGGTTATTTATGATAGAAAAAGTGCTGTTGGGGTTAGCGCTAACGGGTATATTATACAGGTGTTGGTAGTAGCCTTCTACCTTAATATGCAGGTTCTCGGTAAGCATACGGTCGTAGCCCAAAACAAGGTGCTGCGCTTTTGAAAGGCCCATTTTTTCGTTAGGGCGGTAGCGGGTACCATCGGGTAGTTCAAAATCGGCAAAGTAAACACCAATAGGTTGTATTTGGCTGTGCAGGCCATAGCCCAGGCTTAGCGACTGGCGGCTGTCTATAGCGTATTTTAACGATGCCCGGGGCTCTACTGAGTATGTATTGTTAAGCATCAACTGTAAAAAATGCAGGCCGGTGTTCAGGGTAAGTTTTTCGCTTATGCGGTAGTTCCATTGGGTAAAAGCTTGTAACGTTTGGGTATTGCCTTTGCTGTTTAGCTGGGTTACAAATACATTGCTGCTATCGTCTAGGTATTTTTGGTTTAACCCATAAAACAACTGGTTTACTATAACCCCAGAACGTATGCTGTGGCGCGAGTTAAACTTATAGGTAAGTGTAGAGCTCAAGGGTATATTTATTGATGCCGAATTTTTCCCTGTAGGTTTCGTAGGGATTAAAATCAGTACTTAGGGTTTCTTCTTTGTAGCCATTACCCACACCCGATGCCAGCAATACCGTTTTTATATATGCCTTATCGTTTAAGGGCATGGTGTGTGTTAGCCCCACTGCACTGGTGTTAGCATAAAACAGGCTATTTTTGCGCATAAATTCATTGTCCCACAGCGATGTGTCGCGCTTTGCATCGGTAGTTTGTTTACTAAGGCCGCCAAAGCCAAACAACGTAAAGCTGCCCGCCTTTTTGGTAGGGAAAGAAAAATTGAACGACAGGTCTTGAAAGGTTGTAACGGCATCGCCAATATTTACCCCTATTTTAGACAAGACGCCTAATGTAGAGTAGCGGTAGTTAATAAGGTAAGAACCGCCATAGCCTTTTTAAAAGGGCCTTCGGCGGCGGCATCAATGCCCAGCACACCTATTTGGAATGTGTATTCGTGTTTCTCGTTATTGCCTTTGCGCAACCGTAAATCAAACACACCCGATAGCACGTTGCCATATTCTGATGCAAAAGCGCCCGTGCTAAAATCAGAATTAGAAAGCAACTGCGAACTTAATATTGACACCCCTCCGCCAACAGTACCAACGTTTGAAAAGTGGTTGGGGTTGGGTATTTCAACACCCTCCATACGATACAGCAAGCCATTGGGCGAGTTGCCACGGATGGAGATTTGGTTGTTGCCATCATCGGTAGACAATATGCCCGTAAACGATGTTACCATGCGGGAGGGGTCGTTTACGGCGGCGGCATATTTCTGTGTTTCTTCTACCGAGAAAGTGCGCACACTAACTACAGAAAGGTCGTTAAGGGGCTTGTTCTTTTCCAGCTTATCAGTAATAACAACCTCTTTGCCCTGTATTACATTTTCTTCCAGAGTAACCTTTAGTACGGTTTCCTTACCAGAGTTTACGGTAATATTGGGTACTACCATTTCTTTATAACCTATAAATGTTATTTTGATAGATTGCTTACCCACAGGCACGTTTAGCAATTTGAAATTGCCGTCGGCATCGGTAGTAGTGCCAATTAGCGGGTTAGAGCCCACCAAAACCACTGCCGCACCGGGAAGTGGGGTCTCTGATATTTTATCGGTTACCGTTCCGCGAATGGTTTGGGTAAGTGTTTGTGCATTTAGGTTTGCACCTATTAATACTACTAATACTATCAAAAAAAGCAGTATTAAATTGATGTTTAATTTTTTAGGATAATACATGGTTTTTAGGTTTGAGCCCCACTCCCTAAATCCCTCTCCCCGAAGGAGAGAGGGACTTTAAAATATGTGGGAATTATTTTTATATGATTAAGACAATTAAGTTTGAGTACACCCCTATTGGTATTCTAAATTTTTTAATTACCGATTACCAACTACTATAAGAACCTGAAGGCTACTTTGCCACCCACCCAGCCGCTTAGGTGCAGGCCGTTATCAAACTTATGGTTGTATAGGGTGTAGGGTGCAAGGGTTTTGAAATAGCTGTCGTAAGCATCGGCTTCGGTATCAACCAAAAAACATTTAGCACAGGGCCTGCGGCTACTTTTACCTTTTTGGTAATGGCATACTCAACCCCTATATACAGCTTGTTTAGCATGTTTAAGTTGTTGAAATATTTACCGTGGCTCATTTGGTTTGAGGTAAGGTCAAAGTCGAGGTTTACGCGGTTAGATAAGCGTGCCGATGTTCCAATACCATAGCCAAAGGTCCATTTAACACTATCGCTCGGTACGGGCACCATACCGGCAGTAAATATGTTGTGGAACTGACGCGTACCGGTGCGGAACGCCAGGTTTAAATACCCAAGCTCATCGCCTGATAGTTCCAGTTGATGAACGCCCGTGCGCACAAAAGTGAAGAAGCCAATGGGTACGCCTGTGCTAACAGTATCAGAAAAGTTGAACGGTGCCAGTTGAAGGCCCTTAACATCTTTACTGTAGTTGATTAAGCCTGCAATTTGTGTTTTGGCACTGCCCTTGCGGGTAAAGTTTATAAGGCCCGCTATTTGCGCGGTGCGACTAATGGTATCGGCATAGTTAATTAAGCCCGCCAGTTGTAGGCCGTTATTTTTGTAGTGCGCATAATTTATAGCGCCTGCAGCCATTAAACCGGCTTTGTGGTATTTGGCTACATTTATATAGCCTGCTACGGCAGCGCCGGTGGTGGTATCGCCCAGTACGTTTATAAAGCCCGACGCCTGAAAACCCTGGGTGTTGCCGCTATTAACATTAACAAAACCGGCAGCCATAAAGCCATCGGTAGTGCCGCCGTTTACGTTGGCAAAGCCCGCAGCCTGAAAACCCTTTACACTACCTTTGGTAACATTTACAAACCCGGCCGATTGAAAACCATCTACCTTACCCCCTACTATGTTAGTAAAGCCGGCGGCCTGAAAACCTTTTACATTGCCGCCTACTATATTGGCAAAACCGGCAGCTTGGAAGCCCCGCATATTGCCTTTGTTGGTGTTGGCTATAGCGCCCACCTCAAAACCATTGGTGCCTAATGAGTGGCCTGCCAGCACGTTTATAGAAACCCTGTTTATGGTTTTACCGGCATACGTACCGTTAGTGCCTATAAAAGGCAAAAACGATAGTTGTACGTTTTGATAAATGGTATCGCTGCCTGTGGACTTTTTAGTAGTGTCTACAGGTGTTTGCGCGTTAAGGGTTAAAGAGAATAGCAGGGTAGCAAATACTATAATTGCTTTACTTAGTTGTGTATAGTTGTACATAATATTGTTGTTTTACGATACTATGACAACTACCTTTGATGATACCCCTATTAGGTAACTAAAAATTTATAGATAAAGAGATAAAAAGTAAAACTAGTGGCAGGTGATGCTTCGGTAGTTTTAACAGCGGCGGCGGAAATCAAGGCGAAAATTATTGAAAACAAAAAAGCCCCCAAATAAATTTGGGGGCTTTTTGTGATCCCGCTGGGACTCGAACCCAGGGCCCATACATTAAAAGTGTATTGCTCTACCAGCTGAGCTACGGAATCGGACCTTGCTTTTGTGTAAAAGCGGGTGCAAAGATATTGATTTATCTGAAAAACCCAACCCTTAAAGCAAAAAAACTTAAAAAACTTGCTATCCCTTATCAGTATTGTGTTCTGAGCCTAGTATCGGAGCCCTTTCGTAGGGTGCAGCACGGTCAAACAGGTATCTATAGGTTATCCAGGTGCGCCAGTTAGAGAACCCCAAATTATCGCGCAACTTTAGCATTTTAGGGTTAAAATCGCCTATCCAGCATATTATAGTGGTATCATACCGTTTAAGGGGCAATATGGTATAATGGCCATGTATAACCAAGGCTGCTTCAACACCACGGCCCTGAAAATCTCTGGCTACACCAAACACTATACCCAGCATAATGCGCGATGTGCGGGCGTATTTGTGATACAAAAACTTCAACTTACCAATTAAATTGAGTTTGCCATTTAAGTACCTAAAGGTTTGGTTAAGCTCGGGTATGTTTACATAAAAGGCTATGGGCCTGTCGTTGTAATAACTAAACAAAACAATATCCTTATCTACCAGTGGTTTTAGCTTTTGCATGGCTTTCTGCGCCGACTCTAGTGTCATTTCTTTAAACCCATCATGCCCACCCCATGCATCGTTGTAAACTGTCATAAAATCCTGGGCCACCTTATCCCAACTCATGCCGCGTATGTTGATTGTTTTAAAGTTGGGGTCTTTGCGTATTTCTTCGCTTTTATCAAAATAAACCTGCTGGGCGCTCTCCATGGGGCGTTTTACAGCATACTGCTCAAAGTAGAGCTTAAACCCATAATTCTCGAACAACGTGCGGTAATACGGCGGGTTGTAGTTCATGCTATAAATATTAGGGTCGGTAAAGTTTTCTACCAATAACCCCCAAAAGGTATCTCGTTCGCCAAAGTTTACCGGGCCATCCATTGCTTCCATTCCCTGCCCTTTAAGCCACTCTTTGCAGGTGTCGAACAGCATGTTGGCAGCTTCCTGATTATCTATACACTCAAAAAGCCCATGCCGCCGGTTGGTTGCTTGTAGGTATTGGCGGTGCGGTCGTTTACAAAGGCAGCGGTGCGGCCAATAAGTTCGCCTGCATTGTTATACAGCAAAAAGCGCGTAGCGCGGCCGTGCTTGAAAAATTTATTCTTCTCCGGGTCAAATATCCGTTCTATATCTGATTCTATATGGGGGATAAAGTTGGGGTCGTTTTTGTAGAACCCATAATACATTTTAACCCATGTTTTGCCCTGCTCGGAGGTGCTTACTTCTACAATCTTCATAGGCGCTAAGGTAAAAAATATGTGTTGTTTCGATTAAAATTTCTATTGTACCCTATTTACATAATTTAAGCACTATAATAATAAAGATTAGAAAGCGTTATCAGCCAAAGCCTTGCGTTAGATAAAATGATGTGTTAGGCCAAATAAACTTGCAACGGCACAAATCCCATTTTATCAAGCAAAATTTAACACTAAAAAACTTGCATTTTTGGCTAAAAAAGCTAATTTAGCAATGCTAAACCGTTCTTTGAAATACCTAGTTGCGTAAGACAAAACATCTTGTCTATTACTATTCCTTTGGTAGCCCAATGACCAGCCGCACGGTAGACCAAGGCAGGTTACCGGTTTGGGTTTAATGGGAAAGAGAATGATGGGGAAACTTCTACGCAGGATTATGGGATGCGTATTTATAACCCTGGCTTAGGCAAGTTCCTAAGTGTGGATCCTTTGAGAAAAAATTATCCTTGGTACACACCCTATCAATTTGCAGGAAATACTCCAATACAAGCAACTGACTTAGACGGAGCTGAGGAATACCATTATTCTTTAAGTTTTGATAAAGATGGAAAGCCAATACTGACGTTTTTATATACCGAAAATTGGACTTTAGTATGCATGTTCGGTGAAGACGAGTATAATCCAAATTTTAAATTTGTTGTACACACTGGTGTAACCTATACAGCAGCTATTAATGAACGAGTATGGGACGAAGAAATTGTATTTAATTATTATGATCCAGATGATTTTATTGCAGCAAAAACTGCTATTACCCCACAAGATATTCAGGATAAAATAAAATCGAATAGGTTCTGGAATACCGTAGCTGCGGGTTTTCAAAATGTAGGTGATGAAATTAGATCAAATGGTGTGGGTGGTGGAAGATCACCAAGACGCCCTTCTAATAATACTCCTGCGTCTAATAGGAGAGCAAGAACAGCACCTAATAAAAAAATTACTTTAAAAGACAATTCCCCTCAAGAGAATCTGCCCAAATTTAAACCAACAATAAACAAAGGAAAATTAAATATACCAGGTAGAACAACCACAACCACAAACATGGATTTTGTCATTACAAATGACGGACAATTGCATATAGGACAGGGTCATTATAGCCTGTCAGGTAATGCCAATTCTGTATTAGCAGCGGGGCAATTAAAAATATCAAACGGGACCGTTAAGCTCATAAACAATAGTTCTGGACATTATCAACCGACAATACAACAAGGCATGCAAGCTATTAAATATTTAAATAACTTAGGGGTTGACACTAGTAAATCACATATAATAATGTATAATAGCCAAGGGAAGCAAGAACTACATATAACCCCTAAAAAAGAATGATAAATATCATCGACAAAACAACAGAAAATATTTGCAAAGAAATATGGATTAAATCATCTGTTGAGGCAGAATATTTTCCAGTCGACAGAGCTTTTTGGAAAACTATTTAGAAAAAATAATGTTGCTAGATATTAAAGAATTTATATACGTAAATATAGAATTAACTAATTCTTTGTATGTAAATCAGCTATTCTTGTGCTTGCCAGAAATCTGGCAAAAAGTAACAGTGGATGACATTGTTTACCTTGCAGATAATTTCACAAAAACTACTTCATATTTTACATTGATACAATTTATATGTAAATATATTCAAGTAGATTTTATTTCTTATATTTTAAAATCTAAAAATATAAGGCATGAAGAAAAAATAAAAATAAAACAGTATTTAAAGCTCCAATGGAATGTATTAATTCTTTCGGATATAGAAAGAGAATTCCTCGAAACAGGATTTGAAAATGAGTATATACAGTATAATCCAGAAACATGGAGTTACATAAGGCAATTATTTTTACTAGACAATCGCATCAGCCCACTTCCGGGCGAAACAGAAGATTTTAGAAAATTTATTGAAGAGTTAACTAATAGTTTTTTTAATCCATCCAGGCAGGTGTTACCAACCTGCTTGGAATATATTTAGATGGTCGGTGCCGTTTTATTATATCATCGACCATGGGGAAAATGCATATAAAAGCTAAAAAAATAGCAAATAAAAATTCTGTAATGGAAACTCCAGGCAGGTGATATACAACTGACAAGGAATAAAATGAGGCAGGATTAAAAATATACTTAAGAAATATCATTTTTAAACTTCAATATATCTTCTTTCCATGATTCGTCATTGGCTATAAATTTTTTATAAACAGGATGACTCGGGCTAAATTCTCTGCCTAATGTTTTATAAATATACTTTTCATTATCTTCAAATTGATTATATTTTTCAACCCAAGTAAAATTTCCTGTAAAAAGGCTTGGAGCCATTTTATGTAATAAATCTGCCTGAAAATTTAATGTCTCTTTTATATTTTCAATAGGATTAGCACTATTATATACATAATTTTCAATATTTTTATTGTTAGAAAAAGCGTAAATATTTATAAATATCCCTATCCAATACTCTTTTCCCTTGTCATCTTTAGGATTTATAAAGACTGTTTTTAAGTCTAAATAATCAAGCGAAAATGATAAGAGGATAGAATTATTTTTGAGTTCGATAGAATAATTTGGATTGTTTACTTCGTATGTAAAATAATAATCCCTTATAATTAATTTATAAGCTTCCAATACGTCCTTATAAAAATTTTCATAACCCATTATTGCGCAGTTTTTGTTGCTATTCCGTTATTAAAAGTGTATCCTTGGGATTCTAAATGTTTTACTTCTCTCCCAAACATAGTTAAATTTTCGGTTAAATTACCAGCAGCATCTGTGTTATATAAATTCCTAGCATTATAAGGATCAGAAACAAGACGAATCGCATCACCTCTTTTGATAGCATCGTCTAGCCAAGGCTTATTATATAAATCCCAAAATAACTGGTCTCCTCCTTTATCAATTGCTTTTTTATAGAGATCTTGAGATATATTTAAAATGTTTATACCTCCCACATTCTGACCTTGAGTAAACTGTCCCGATGCGTGAACAAATTCAACGCCTTTACTCCAACGCCCTAATACGGTCGTTGTGGTATTGGCAATTAAATTAATATCATTCCCTCCCCAAAGACTAGCATTTCTAGCTATTATTTTTAAACTAGTTTTTGCTGATTGTGCAATTGGTATTCCATTTGTGTTAAAAATAGTTTTAAAAACAGTTTTTAAACCAATGCCAAGTTCTCCACCAATACCCGGAGTTGGCATTACATCATCAGGACCTTCATTTACAACATTTGCTACGAAAGAGGTGGCTTCCCATGCTGCATATTGCCCTTGAGGTGACATAAGCCAGGGTAGCGCTGCTGAACCTAATCTATAAAATATTGGAGTTGCTATTGCGGCTCCGGTAGCAGTCATTGTGAAACCTGCTTGATATAAGGTGAATTTATTTAATCCATTTACTGTGCTTGCCGCTGTTTTATCTCCTTTAGCAGCCTCTACCCTCAGTTTTGTTTCACCTTGTCTCATTGCCCATAGCATACCATAAAACCCAGGTTCTAATCCATCAATGTCTATATTCGCCACAGGGCTATTACCTGCAAATTGATATGGTGTATACCAGGGATAGCTTTCTTTCAATGGATCAATACTTAAAAATCTACCTAAACTGGGATTATTAATACGAAACCCATAATCCTGTGTACGGGTTTCACCATCGTCCTCTTTCCCATTAAACCCAAACCTGTAGCTATTACTGGTGGTAGAGCGTTCGGCAATTAAGCTGCCAAAGGCATAGTAAATATTTCGAAGAACTTGCTTTAGTAATTTAATATATTTATGGCAGGTGAGAACATCTGCCGGGATGAATATAATTTAAACACCAAATAACATTTTATAAAAACCCACACAATCCTTTCCTCCTGCAATGTATCCACATTTTTCACTAAATTCTAATGTAGCAGGTATATCATCATATTCTATTTCATCTGTTAACCGCTTAATAAAAAAATCGACACAAAAAATTAATGCCTCAAGAAATTTTTGATCTGAATCTGCACACTTCCAAAGTGTTTTTTCATTTTGATCAATACAAAGTACAATTCCTGACTTTATTTCAACCACCAAATAATCAATTTCAACATTGCCCAAATAATAGAAGTTGTCACTTGTATTAACATTTTTAAAAAAATCAATAGCGCCAATATGTATTAAACTAGCATTGTAATATTCAACAAGTTTCAGTAATTCATTGTCTTCAACAATATTATAATTAATAGTTGATTTGACAGAACATTTGTAGTTATCTGCCAATCTTTTTTTAGTTTGTTTATCAATATCAATCTTAGTATTATTATTCAAGTACAAAGAATATCTATTTATTTCGGCACAAAAAACTTCTATTGTCATATATTAATATTTTTGTTTAGAAAGATCTTCATCGCTTGGATCATAATGGCTTCCATCTTCGTTATATATCCAAATGTCTTTTCTACTTTCAATCCACCCTGCTCCAATATATTTATGTTGTTTATCATCCCAAATGTAACTAGAATACACATCACATCTAACTTCTTTATAAAACACATAGTCCTCTCCATCCTTATCCTTTTTATAGTGGTTTGTAACTCCAGTAATTGTATAGTATTGATCTGAATCTAATCCTACTCTACGAACTACCCCAATTCTATCTTCTGGATCACAAAAGCATTGAAATAGATTGATAAGGGCATCTGGATTTTCTGTCTTAAGTGCGGCAGCTTCAGAAAAAATATTGTAAAGAGAGACAGCTTTCCCTAACCATGACATAGTTGACTTAATATTGATTCCTTTAAGATTTAGGTGCAACTGTTTGAAATAATCTAAATGGGCTCGTGCTGGAATTCCGGCTGCCATTTTTCCTTGATCTATGTGATGATGTAACAATGGGCCACCTTTGTATGATGCATGGCTAGGATTATATTTAATCCATGTATTATCTACGGTAGGAGAAATACCTGCTTTTATTAATGCAACATTATTCTTACTAAACATTTCCGGATTAGCTATTAGTGCTTGGCGCCAATACCATGGGCCATTTCTTGGATAGCCTGCGGCATTTACTGCTGATCCTGCAGGAGCACTTGTCATATCAATTTTAGGAGCAGTAGAATATAATTGTTTTGGATCATCAGGACATGTTGGACAAGGTCCTGTAGGAGAATCCCCATTTATGTCAGACATTACAATAGGGTTATCAGAAAAAGTAGCATAATTACTAATCGAAATCTGATCAATAGGATCAATGTTCCATCGTCTACCAGTTCTGCTATCATATTCCCAATATTCAGCCGTATTAATACTACCTATCCCAGCAATTTCATTCTCTCTCTCTTGTCCATTAAACCCAAAGCGGTAGCCCACACCAGGAGCGGAGCCGGTGCGGCCCGGCATCGGGCTGCCAAAGGCATAGTAATTCTTTTAAGTGTTGTACTTAGGCAATTCAGTTTTTCAAAGAACGGTTTAGTAGTTCAAATATAACTGTTTTTTGTAAAACAAGAAAGAAATTAGCTATAGCTTTTACTTGACAAAGGGGTATGCAAGGTTGTACCTTTGTATGATAGGGACGAGGGGTTAGAGGTGGGGACGGGATAACTAAAGCATTAATTTAATTAAAACTAAACTATGTCTGCTGCAAGCACTATAAAACCAAGGTTCATTTTGCAATTTTTTCTTACAGCCATGTGGCGTAAGCAACAGTAAACTACTTTACAAAATTAAAAATGTTGCGCGTGTTTATTGGTTGTTAAAGTTTTACTTTAAGTCGGAAGGTGTATCTGCAATGGAAAATGATTGCAAAAACGTTAAATTTTATTACAACAGAAAGGGATTCCTATTGAACAACCGTAACCATTACCTCAGGTTTTATTTCTATTATTGTTTTATGAAATTACGATTGGTAATAGCAGTGCTATTGTTAGTGTGTAAGTTACATGCGCAGGATAGCAGCCGGGTTTGGTGGAAAGAAACTACCATATACCAGTTATATCCGCGGTCTTTTGCTGATAGCAATAACGATGGCATTGGCGATTTGCGTGGCATAATAAATAAGCTGGATTATGTTAAACATATGGGCTTTGAAACGATATGGATATCGCCGTTTTATGAAAGCCCCAAGCCGATTTTGGCTATGATATAAGCAACTACTACGCCATAGCACCTGAGTATGGCAGCCTTGCCACTGTTGACAGCCTGATAGCGGAAACGCATAAGCGGGGAATGAAGATTGTGTTTGATTTGGTGCTTAACCATACGTCAGACCAGCACCCGTGGTTTAAAGAGTCGGCGAGTAGCCGCACCAACCCCAAAGCCGATTGGTATATTTGGCGCGATGGACGAGGCAAAAACGGCAAGCGTCCGCCTAACAACTGGTATAACGTAATAAGCCAAAAAGGGTGGACGTATAGTAAGCAACGCGGTCAGTGGTATTACTCGGCATTTTTAAACTTTCAGCCCGATTTAAATTATAGAAATCCCGATGTTAAGGATGCTATGTTCAACGTAGTTAAGCATTGGCTAGGCAGCGGGGTTGATGGAATACGGCTTGATATTTTTAATTGCATAATGGAAGACTCGTTACTGCGCGATAACCCCAAAGTATTAACCTATGTTCCCTCGGCACAGCATTTAAAAACCAAGTTTCAAAATCGGACCAATAACATAAACCACCCCGACAATTTTGCTTTGGCGAGGGAACTGCGCGATACCATTGACAAGTTTACCAACCCGCCCCGTTTTATGGTTGGCGAGGCTGTGGGCAGCGTGAACGATAATATGCCACTGGTTGGTAAAGATGGCGATGGGTTAAACCTGGTGTTTTTGTTTGACATGATATTTTACGACTTTAAACCCAAGTTTTTCCGAGACCGGATAAGGCTATATGAAGAGCTTTGCCCGCACCCATTAACGCCCACCATAGTATTTGGCAACCACGATAATAACCGTAGCATAAACCGCATAAAAAACAACCTGCAAAAGGCCCGTTTGCTGGCTTTATTTCAACTTACTGCCCGCGGCGTGCCTGTTGTGTACTATGGCGAAGAGACAGGCATGGAAAACGTTAGTATTCCAAAGAAGGATGCGCAGGACCCCATATCGGACATGATGAAGGCTGTGCCCCAGTTTATACGCAACACATTGCCTGTACCCCTAAACCGCGATGTATGCCGCACACCTATGCAGTGGGACACTACCGCCAATGCGGGCTTTAGCAAGACCAAGCCGTGGCTGCCTGTTGGACCCGATGCAAAGCACCGCAATGTGCAAACACAAAGCGCCGACAGTTTATCTCTACTTAATACATACAGGGATTTGCTGCATTTGCGCGATACTACAGCCGCTTTTAAAGGCGGCAGGATAATATTTGAGAATGAATTAACAACTAAAAATGTGTTGGCTTACACCCGCATAGCTGCTAATGATGGGATTTATACAGTATTAATTAATTTCTCGGGCAAAACGCAAACCATACCGTTACCTTGCAATACTTGGTACACCGGGCTCTACAGTATAAACCCCGGCGACAGTATTACTAAAGATAAATTTATATTAGGTCCTTACGGGGGAATAATTGCTAAAACCAATACCGGCAAATGAGCTTATTCTTTCCCCAAGGTAACGTTTTTCCAGTTGTATTTATCGTTGCCAATTTTCCATATAAACCCATCTATTACATAATGGGTAAACTGTGGCACAGCCAATAAGGGTACAATAATATTCAGTAGCCTGTTGTTGTTGATATGGGGGATGAAGCTAAAAAATGAAAATATGGATTTATGCTCGGCCCATACCATAGAATCCCACAGGCCTTCTTCAACAAATGCAAGCAAAATTATTATGCCTACAAACAAAGGCACAGCAGCCAGTTTAAATATAGAAGAAATTGATAATGGCTTTTTTCTATGCTATTTACTCCGTATTTTTTGCGGCCATAAAACCAAACCAGGGCCATATAGGGTATGCCATGCGAAAGCACATTCAAGGCGGTAAAAGCTAAATCGCCATTATAGTAAACTATGCCAAAATACCAGGAAAGAAATGTGCCCACTATAAGTACATTTTTAGGCAGGCTAAATGATTTATTTTTGAATGAAATGTATGCTTCTTTGCCAATATAAACGCCAATAACAATTAAATAAAGAACCGTAAGCAAGGGTGCAAGCCAAGGCAGGTTAAAGTAAATAAAATCGCCCTCTACAAACCAATCAAAATCTTTTTCGGGGTGCAGGTGCCAGTACAAAACAGGGTATACTGTAGCAACGTAAATGGCAATACCATCAAACGTTCTGGAAAATTTATTGTATACCTCTTTGCGCGAATATATCCGCATAAAGCCATACTGCTGGCGTATAAAATGAAACACCGCCACATAAGCCAATAAGCGCCAAAAATAGAGCGGGTTTAAACCATAGGCTACCACGCCAATAATAAATACAACAAATGGTATATTAATTAAGACCGACCGGTGTTTTTGTAGTGTTTCAGGGTCGAAATAGGTGCGGTAAATTGAACTGTAAACGTGGGCCACATCAACCATTAAAACCAGAAAAACCCATGCCATTGGCGATACTTCGGCACCGTTGATATAATCGTATGGCAACAATGCAATTACCAACAGCGTAAGCAGCGGAGGCGAGAGGACAAAAAGCCCATCGGCTAAAGCGGAGTATATCCATGCCTGCTTTTTCATGCTATTGAATTTACCATTTTTTCGGCAGCACGGTAGCCTTGGTAAAGGCTTCTTCAAATACCGGGAGCCCTAAATCGCTATGGGCAAAATAAATAGTTCCGTTTATAGTTTGCTTTGCCTGTTTACGCTCATTGCCGGTTATAAAACCAAGCGTGGGCCTTGCCATTGCGTGGCCCCAAAGCCAAACATCAAGGTTTTCAATCTCCTCTTCAATATGGGGGTGCGCCCGTTTAAGGTCGGCAATAATTTCCTGCTGAAAAGCAGCAATATCTTTTGCGTGGGCCTGTTGGCGCATTTGCGCAGGTTCTCCTGTTGAAAGGGGTTTGTAGTAGGTTAGCACCACCTGCTTTTGGTGCAGCTTTGTGTGTTGGTGGCAAGAGTTTATGTAGCCCAAGCCATCGCTTTTATACAACACATTATCCCAACTTAGGGGGCGGTTATCAGACCTATCTAAAGGTGCATTTTTTAATGTAAGGTTGGCAACCATCCACGGGGCGTAGCTAAAGGCATCGTAATTCAATTGCCTGCCACTTAGCAACCGCTTATTGATAAACTGCGGGGTAGCCATTAGCACCTTGCGGGCTATAATGCGCACTGTTGCATCGGTACCTGCTTTGTTGTAATACACATGGCACATATTATCAGGCCCCTCCTCTACCCTATATACCAGCGCATTGGTTTTGATATTGCCTTTTGTATGCTGTTGAAGTTTATCAGCCAGAAAGCCATTGCCCTGGGGCCATGTTAGCACATCGCCATTCTCAGCATTAGCAGCCAAGCCACGCCTGCCTGCAAAGTAATGTATACCTGCAAATGCCGATGTTTTGGCACTCTCTGTACCATAATCGTCGCGGCAGCAGTAGTTTGCATACCAAAACACTTTATCAGAAGTAAAACCCTGCTGCTTTAAAAAGTCTACAAACGATATGTTATCCAACGCTATGGTTTCGGGTGTAAAAGCGCTATCATCTACAGGCAATGCAAACAGCGGTTTTCCACTGGCATCTACCGCGTTTTTATACCCTTCCATAAGCTTATGGAAACGTTCTAATTCATCATTATCATTTTTACTATTGCCCAGCTGCGGAATAATGCCATTTTGCCAAACCCCGTGGGTAAACAACCGCTCTTCAGGTGCGTGGCACAAGTACAGTTCATTATACACCGGAAGGCCTTCTGCAGTGAAGTTATGTATGCAGCCGGCTTCGTTTAAAAAGCTAAGAATCTCTTTATGTTCAGGGCCGGGAATAGGCAAATAATGCGCGCCCCAAGGGTATGCACTAACGCTGTTGTTGCCCGAGCGTGAATTGCCCCCGGCTGCTCTTCTAAATCTAACAGCACAAAATTGGTTATGCCCTTGCTGTGCAGGTAGCGCGCAGCCGAAAGGCCGGCAATACCGCCACCTACTATTACATAGTCTTTTTCGTCAAACTCGGTTGGTTCAGCAAATTTTCCATCGCGTAACTTGTGGCCTGTTTTTGCATTGGCACCCAGCAGGCGGCCCGGAATAACTTTTTTGCTGTTTTTACAGCCACTTACGCTAAGGCCCAAAGCCAATCCGCCACTAACGGTAAGCGCGGTTGTAATAAATTTTTTGCGAGAAAATTTACTGCCCATAACTACCCCACTCGTCTTCAAAATACTGTACCAAAACCTGGTTGTTCAGGCGGTTTACATCGGCAGGCCGTTTATCCATATCGGGCGGAAAATGAAACATTGGCGGCAACATGCTTGCTGTAAGAAATTTGTGGCTACCCTGTATGGTTGGTATTGTATACCCGTTTCTGTTTAATATAATATAGCCCCACTCTCCAAAAGATGGCACGTATGCGTGATATGGGGCGGTTTTAAAGCTGCAACTTTGTATGGTGTTGTTGATACACCAAAACGATTTTGGCGCAGCCAATGGCGATGTACATTGCACCACCGCGGCACCATCTACAGCCAGCGAATTGTGCAGTAAACGGTAAAATGCCGTGGTATATAATTTACCTACCGAGTAGTTTGTAGGATCAGGAAAATCAATAATAATACAATCAAAAGCAACAGGGTTATTCTTAAGCCACTCAAAAGCATCAGCGTTAACCACCTTTACTTTAGATGATAGCAAAGCGCTGTCGTTTAAGGCTGTTAGCATATTCATGGTGCTGAACAGTTTGGTAACCTCCGCATCTAAATCTACTAACGTAATATTTTTTACCGTTGGATATTTCAACACCTCGCGCACGGCAAGGCCATCGCCACCGCCTAAAAGCAATACATTTTCAGGGTCTTTTACGCTTTGCATTACCGGGTGTACCAATGCCTCGTGGTAGCGGTATTCATCAGTAGAACTAAACTGTAAATTGCCATTTAAATACAGCTTAATATTATTCCTGTTCCGGGTTAAAACAATGCGTTGGTAGGGCGATGATTTTGAATAAATTACTTTATCAGGATAGGTTTGCTCTTCTGATATTGCCATAATATCATCAGCCAGAACAAAACCACCGGTAAGCAGCAATAACGATACTACTGCCGATGTTTTAAGATAGTTGCGCCACGGTAAACGTTTACCAAAATACAGGCATACCCAAAAGGCTACACCCACATTTAACAAACCGAATAAAAATGAAGTGCGCACTAAGCCTAACTGCGGTACTAATAGCAACGGAAAAATAACCGATGCAAGAAGTGCGCCTATATAATCAAACGTAAATACCTTAGATACTAAATCGCTAAAGTTTAGCTCGTCTTTAAGTATACGCATTAGCAAAGGAATTTCCATGCCAACCATAATGCCGGTAAGGCTTATAAGCATATACAACACTATGCGAAAACTCTCTACATGCTCAAACAACAAGAATAACAGAGCAGAGCTAAAGCCACCTATAAGTCCCACTAAAATTTCTACCTGCACAAACCAACCCAACAGGTTTTTGTTGAAGTACCTTGATAGCCACGAACCTATGCCCATAGAAAAAAGGTAAACCCCTATTATGGTAGAAAACTGGGTAACAGAATCGCCAAGCAGGTAGCTGGCCAATGTGCCTGCCACCAACTCGTAAATTAAGCCACAGGTGGCTACTACAAAAATGGAAATAAGTAATACCAGTTGCATGCCTAGCCGCGTATAGCAGAGCTAATAATAACCGCTATAGCTAAAATAAAGCCTGCGCCAACAATAGCTATGGCTATGTTATTTTCTTCTACAATTTTTTTATAGAGATTGTGCGGCGTGATTTTTTCTACAATGTAGAAGCTAAGCACCAGTATAATTATACCAATTATTGAGTATACTACTGAGCTTACTACTCCGTGCATATTTATCATCGATTCCATAGTGTTGATTTTTTTAATAGTTATTATTTATGGTTTACTCCGCTAGGGCCACCCGGCGAAAAGGCAGTATCATTACCCGCAAACCATTTATAGCCGGTAACAGAACTGTAGATATGAAAACCCATAAGGCCAGCACATAGTGCCTAGGTATATCTGCATCCTTACGTTGTTTTTAAGTGAATGTATTATCTGGTTCATAAGTTTACTCGTCTGTATTGTAAGGGTTAAAACTACTGTTGCTCCAACGCTGACGGTTGCGTAAATGCGCGGTAAACATGCCAGCCAATGGCACAACTAAAATAAAGCCTGCCAGCCAATAAAAGTTGTTGTAGGTTGGCACATCGCGCTTTATAGTTATTTTATATTGCAGGCTGCTAGTGACAAACATATAGGGCATTGTTGGCGTTACAATTAGGTGATACTTGCCACCTTTAACCGATGGAATAGTCCAATCATCAACCCTGTTACCCTCGCTCCAGCTTTCGCCATCGGTATAGCCGTAATAATGCTCAACGCCCTTGGTAAATTCATAGCTCTCATCTGTTACATCATTAACCAATACAACCGATGTTTCAAACCACGAATTAGACACATCAGCATACAAGCCATAGCCAACATTTTTAACATCGCCATCAAGATAAAAAGAGGGGTAACAAATGTTTTATTGTTAAGGCTGTCTGTACAGGTATAAGACTCTTCGAAAACCGTTGTGTTTTTAGCCGTAGAAAAAAGCACCAGTTGCAAAACAAAAAGCACCATTGTCATAGCTATTGTTATGGCAAATGAGTTTGCTTTAAGTAGCACATCGCCAGGCTCTACCATGCCAACGCCAATTTTAGGCGGAAAATCTGTGGTAGGGAACGCTTTTTTTAACTCATCAACACTAATGTGCCTGCCAATAAACCAGCGGTAACTATCGGGCGTTTGCTCTATGCTGACCATACCCGGAGGGTTGATATACTCCGCGCTTTTTATTTTTTGGTGCTGAATATATCGTGCGGAAACTCGCCCACCGCATCAACAACTTTACACTCAAAAACATTGTATACATTATACGTTACCCCTTTATAAGCCAGATCTGACTTAGTATTTATTTGCAAATCATAATCCAGTACAGTGGTTAGCTTAATCCAATTACCTTGGTATACCGATAGGAAAAGGAAGCCCTCGGCAGGGTTAAAAAGATAGTACTCTTGCCAGTATGCCTGATCTTGCGGTGCGTATTTAAGTGTATAACCAAGAACGGTGTATTCAACTCCATCTATAACACCGGTATCGCCCATTTTAAACACTGATGAATAATCGCCTTTATGCGTTACTTCAGAATCTTTACGGGCGCTTAAATAGCCAATGCTGCTATAGGTGCTACACTTATTACAAACCACATAGCCCGATTGGCCATGACCTAAAATACTCAGTTGCGCATTGCAGGCCGGGCAGTTTAATGCCATTGGGCGGGCCATTGTTTGCATCAACTGCTTTTGGCTAACATCAACCCGCAGGTTTTGCAGGTTTAGCGCATCAAAGCCAACCCATTCGCCTTCTAATGTATAAGCATCTTTTTTAGCATAATATATATAGTAACCGGCCTTTTTATCATCATTTCGCAATTCAAAAACATTGCTATAATCAAAATGTGATGGCACATTCGGCAACTCGCCCTCTACTGTAGAATACTTACAGTTTGATAAAGTCATTACAGTATAACCAACCTCTTGGGCTGTTTTATACCCAAAGGGCTTGCCGGGCACAACCCGCTCGTAATTTGCATTTGGAGAAGCCTTGTGCATGCTAAGGTTAACCATAGCATAATCTGTCATCCCCTCGGCAATAAAATTATATAAAGGGGCTTCTTTTTTGGGATAGAAAAGATACCATAGGTTTAAATACCCATTATCTAATTGCAGCCTAAGCCTGCCTATTATAATAAACTCGTCGCCATTGTATTTGCCCCTGGTACCAATTTTAAGCAGAGAGAAATCTTCGGGCGCGGTGTGGTGCTTTGTTACCTCTTTTACATCAGACCCACTGCGGTAAACAGTATGTTGGCAGTTTGGGCAAACGGCAAAATAAGAGTACATGCCCGCAAAGCCAACGCTATGGCCGCAATGGCTACAACTCTCTATATAGTTAACAGGTAGTTGCATGGCTAACGTACAATACGGTTTTGGTTGGTGTTAAAAGCCTGATACAACTCTTCCAGCCCTTTGGCTATAACCTCGGCCTTGCCATTGTTAACGTTTTGGTAGTTAGACAGGAAAACATCGTACGTAACCCTGCCATATTCTGGCTAAGGTATGTATGGCTATATGGCTTTCTGTAAGGCATACAACCGCTGTAAAGCCTCCATCTGGAAACTCATGGTAAAACTCGCCCAGTTTATTAAGCCCTTGGCTGGCAATAGCATTATCAATGTAATATCTAAAGTTTGCCGATGAGCTTAGCATAGCAGTATTGCTGCTATCAAACTCTGCAATTATATGTAAACCGGGGTTGTAGGTCATGCCGGTTACAAATAAAAGCATTTTTTTGAGATTGAAAAAGTTTAGCTACAGTGTTTTATATACACCTAAACTTATGGCAGTAAGCCTTTTTACTCTCGCTTATTTATTTTTTGCGTTCAGGGTAAGGAACAAACTCTGTATCATCGCCCGGTATTTTATCAAAGTTTTGCTGCTGCCACTTTAGCTTTGCTTCTTCAATTAGCTCTTTGTTTGATGCAACAAAGTTCCAATCTATAAACCGCTCTTCAGCAAAAGGCTCTCCGCCAAAAATATAAATTGTGCTGTTTTCCAGGATAGTAAATTCGCACAAATGACTGTCTTTAGTAACCAGCATTTGCTTAGGGCCATATACGTTTTCATCGCTTTCTATGCACCCTTCTAAAATGTATAGTCCCGATTCTCCATATAGGTGTTCGCCAATTGCGACTTTCTGTTTTGTTTTACTCTTAATCTCTAGCATATAAAGCTTACTGTATACAGGCACTGCAGATTTGCGGCCAAAGGCTTCGCCCGCTACCAGCTTGTATTGAATGCCACCTTCTTCCCATGCCGGAATTTCGTTTTCAGTAATATGAAAAAACTCAGGCTGCATTTGCTCCAAGTGCTTTGGTAACGCCACCCAAATTTGCAGGCCGTGCATAAACTTATCAGAGTGCCGCAAATATTCCGGCGTCCGCTCAGAGTGGACAATGCCCTTGCCTGCTGTCATCCAATTAACAGCGCCGGGTTTAATTTCAACCTCGTTCCCCAAGGTATCGCGGTGCATAATGCTGCCATCAAATAAAAATGTTAGGGTTGAAAGGCCTATGTGTGGGTGTGGCAGTATATCAAAATTATCGCGCTCGCTTAGTTTTACCGGCCCCATGTGGTCTATGTAAATAAATGGCCCCACCATGCGCTTTTGCCTAAAGGGTAGCAGCCTCCCTACTAAAAACTTGCCTATATCGGCAGCTCTTTCTTCTATTATTAAATCTATGTTCGACATGGTTATGATGCTTTCTATAATGTAAACATAGCAGGCATTGAGCATAAAAACAAAAAAGCCCAACATTTCTCAAGGGCTTTTGTCTCGCCTGGGGCGAGAGGACTCGACCCGTCTCGCCTTAGGCGAGACCGTGACAGGCTTTCCTATTTTATAATATTTGTAGGTTGCGTTGCTAACCAACGTAGGTAGTTACTGTTGCAGCGTTTTAGTTGTTTCTCTTTTATCAATGCATCCCTCTTCACTGCAAATTCTTCTACATACAAAAGCCTCCATGGTGTTTTTGATGAGGTATACATAGATAAACCAAGGTTATGCTGTTCGAGACGCTGAATATAGTTTTCTGTAAAGCCTTTATACAAGGTGCCATCTTGCAAACTTTCAATGATATATACGTAGTAGGCCATAGGTAAAAAAAGCTTTTTGCCGACTTTCAACGACTGGACTCGAACCCGTCTCGCCTTAGGCGAGACCGTGACAGGGCGATTTTTTATGATTTCATAAAAACAAAAAAGCCCAACATTTCTGTTGAGCTTTCTGCGGACTGGACGGGGCCTCACATCATTTTCCCTTATTTAATCAAATTTACCCACATTTTATCACTCCTAAATAAATTGCCTCGGCGAGGTATATCGGTATGGGTTAGGTTTAGCATAACCAGAGTAAAACAAACCGACAACCAAACCGACATCCATCCATCTGCCATGGGGGATGACACGACTGCCACAGGTACAGTGAACTCTGCCAAATACCCTAAAAAAGGTCACTTATGCGCCAAAAGGTCGCATTATCAAATATTTATGCGATTTCGTGCAAAATCTCAAAGAAATGGGCCGGAACGTGCATATATACCTATAAAAACACATATAAATCATGGCAAAATTTAACTTCAATTTAAGGAAAGCAAACAGTAACAATGAAACCCCGTACACCTTATTGTAAGGTGGGATGGTCTAAAGTTGGTTTACTCTACCAAGGAATCAATTCACCCTAAGTTTTGGGAATTGGATAAATCTAAAAGGAATTTTCAAAGGGCTAAAGAAACAAGACAGTTTCCGGAATATCCAGAATTTAATGCACGATTGGACAATATTGAAACAATAGCCAAAAATGTATTTAGACAATATATGAACGACCATGATAACGGTTTGCTTACTGTTGAAAAATATACTCGACTGCTAAATGCTAAACTAAGGGATATAAAACCCGAACAGCCACTCACATTATATAAGTTCATAGAAAATTTTATTGAAGAATCTAAGCATAGACATAACTCAAAAACAGGAAAATCAATAGCCAAAAGCACAATTTGTGTATATGAGCGGACATTGAGAATTTTAAGAGAATTTGAAGGAGAATATTATGGTAGAAGGATAGACTTTGACACTATAGATATTGAGTTTTATAACGATTACGTTCAATACTTAACAAAAGTTAAAAAATTAGCCAAAAACACTATAGGTAACTTTGTAAAGACATTGAAAACTTTTTTAAATGATGCATTTGAGCGTGGTTATACAACAAATACCAATTTTAAAAATAAGAGATTTCTTGTCATTCATGAAGAATCATTCAGCATTTATCTTAATACTGATGAATTAGATATACTATATAAATTAAGATTATCTGCAAGACCATATTTAGAAAGGGCCAGAGATTTATTTATAGTAGGGTGTTGGACTGGATTAAGGTTTAGCGACTTCAGCAATATAGGGCCAGAAAATATTCAGGGAGAGATGTTTCGAATAAAAACACAGAAAACGGGACAGGATGTAGTTATCCCAATTCATCCTACTGTAAAGGAAATAATGAAAAAATATGAGGGAATCTATCCTAACTCATTGCCTCCTTCCATATCTAATGCGAAAATGAATAAGTATCTCAAAATAATATGTGAGATGATTCGTGAATTTGATAAACCTATTAAAACAAGTATCACAAGAGCTGGATTTAAAGAAATTGACTTGAAAAGGATGTACGAACTTGTCGTAACTCACACAGCAAGAAGAAGTTTCGCCACTAATCTATATAAACAAAAGCTTCCGTCATTAACTATTATGGCAATTACAGGACATAAAACAGAGAAAGCATTTATGCGCTATATAAAAACTTCTCCGTCTGAAAATGCCGAAATATTAAAAAAGCACTGGGATAAAAGCGAATTAACCGCTTCAGAATTAAACAACAATTAATTGGTTTTGATTGCAAAAATTGACAACTCAAAATATCTCTAAAAACCGACAACAAAAGGTCTCGAACCCTTATTTGGGCGTTTATGCAATCAAAAAAATCATAATATTTCACTATTTAAATGATAATCAAATACTTAAATAGGTGAATCCGTCTCCCGGAGACAGTACTATTATATAGTAGCCAAAAGGGTTACGAAAAATGGATTTTGAAAAACTAAAAAATAGCACAAAAGGTCAATTAATATTATCGGTAATTAATACTGATGAAATAAGAGCAATTGTTCAAGAATGTATACGAGATGAATTAGAAATATTTTTTAATAATTCTAAAGACCCTCCTAAATCAGAGTTTATAACAAGAAATGAAACAGCTTCAATTCTCGGAATAAGCTTACCAACCTTAAGTGCTTGGACAAAGGTAGGCACAGTCCCAGCCTATAGAATAGGATCTAGGGTTAGGTATAAAAGGAATGAGGTTGAAGATTCATTAAAAAAATCAAATCAGTTAAATCTTAAATTAAGATAAAATGAAGAATGAAGTTAAAGGGGTGTTATCACCCCTACAAGATTAAATGTATATGCATTTCAATACATGATGACATTTGTAAAATGCTACAACGAATTATCTAAATTCTACAAAACAGAAGAAGGTCAATTATTTCTCAATTATGAGAATGCAAAGCGTTTGCTCAATCTATATTGCAATTACCAAGAACTACAATTTTACAAGAAAAACGAAAGCGAGCTTGGGTTGTTACCTAGAATGATTGAATTAGAAGCTAAAGTTTCTCAAAAAAGATTAAAGATAATATACTTACCCAAGCTAAAGCAGATGCTCAAAGTGTAAATATCAATGATTTGTTAATGATTGTAGAGTCGTCAGAAAATCAAACCTATTATATTCCTTTTGATGTGTTTTTAAATGCCACTAGAATAGTAAAACTATATGTAGAAGTGGCCCTAGGTTACGACCATTATGAAAAAATGCTATATAGCGCCAATGGATTTATAAGGGACCTAAAAGCTTATCAATCACTTTTAAAAGAACTGGGTATTTCTGTTAAAAAGCAATTCACTTTTCATGATAACTCAATTATCAACACCACAAACTCGCTATTAAATGAAAACAAAAAATAATTTTCCAAGGGTTTATGAACCAATTATAAATAACTATGCAGAACTAGCATCCCAAGGTTTATGTTGTGATTATAGCTATTTGGGCTTACCAATATTAATCGCCGCCTCAATAGCTATTGGGAGTAAAATTAGAGTTGAAATTACCGAAGGCTGGACAGAAGGAGCAGTCGTACATGGAGTTATTATAGGCGAACCGGCTTCTAAAAAATCACCTGCAGTAGAGGCTGCGATTAAGCCTATCCGTCAATTCCAAATTGAACTTGATGCTGACGGAAAGTATCTAATAATAACAGATACTACTATGGAAGCACTCGGTGAAGTTCTTGAAGAAAACCCACATGGCATTCTCTTGCTTCGTGATGAGATTTTCGGATTAATAAAGTCCTTAAACCAATACAAATCTAAGGGCGATGATGTAGAGAACTTCTTAGGATTAAATACGCAAACCCCATTTATCATTAAAAGAAAAGGAAAGACTGCGATAAAAGTCACCTTACCATTTGTCTCAATATTAGGTGGATTACAAACAGGGCTTATACAATCGTTTCAAAATACAGATGATAACGGACTTTTAGAGAGATTTGTTTTTGCCTTTCCAGACAAGACACCCTTTAAGTACAATCCGGTAGGTATACCTAATGAGGCATATGAGAAATATAAAGCTGTCCTTGCTTGGATTTTTAACAAGCAAGCTGGAAGCGACTTAAACATAATTAAATTTTCAAAAGATGCTCAAAATGCCTGGAATAGCTGGGCAGCAGAATATGAGAAATGGATGGAATCAATTGATGTTCCTAGTAACATGAGAGGTACTTGCTCCAAACTATTTGGATTTACCGCAAGATTTAGTTTAATAATAGAATATCTAAAATGTGCCGAGAATAAGGTTGATATAGCAGAAGTGAGTACAAGCAGCTTGCATCACGCAATTGAACTTACCCAATATTTTGCAGCCCAAGCACATAAGGTTTACCATTCATTTGGGGCCAATATCCTAGATAAAAAAGTTGATTCTCTGGTAAATTGGTTAAAAGGTAGGCCAAATATGACAGCTACAGCCCGTGATATACTTAACAATCAAGTTGCGAATCTAAAAACTAGTGATGCAGTTTTAGATTTATTTACAGAATTGAAAACTCGAGGAATGGGTCAGTTATATTCAGTTAATGCGGGCAATGGTAGACTCAAACATACTTTTACTTTAATCTTAAAACAGCACAGTCAAATAACTAGATAATGGCAAAAAAAGAAGCGTATATTATTTGGGATGGACCCAATGCAGGAATTTACATAAGTTGGGAAGAATGTCGCCCTTTCATTATTGGACAGCCAGTAAGGCACAACAGTTTTAAAGACTATGAATTTGCAAGAAAGGCATTTGCTTGGGGTTATGATGAGTATGTGCGGGTAATAAATGAACCACCCAAAGTCTTCCCGGACTTATTTTAAGCATTTAACAGCAGGGTAAGCCGCTGGACTATACAAAAAGATGCGCAGGCCGGAATTACGCACTTATAAGGCTTAAAAGTCAATATGCAGGGTGCAGGGTCATGATTGAGAACCCTGCACCCTGCTGTTATATAAACCTTCCAGAATCCTTGGTACACTTTATATGTAATAGATTTAACATAACCCTGCTATCACCCGGCGTAAAAAAATAAGTAATTTCTTTTGTTTTGTAATTTGTTTTAATATTTTAGCTAAAACTAAACTTAAAAGCCATGAAAGGGAAAATTAAACCTTCTACAAAAAGCAAGTTAAGTATTAAACAATACTTAAGTGAATTAAAAGACAGTAAAAATTCGTCAAAACTTTCCACGAACTTTATTAAACAAAAACACGTCGATTCTTAAATTATCTCTGATTTATAGTTTATTCTATCATCGGTGGCCCTAATGCAAATATTCTCAATTATAAACTAAAAATAAAAACATCATGAAAACAGTAAAAAAACCAAACACGAGTGTAAAAGATTATTTAAGTAATCTTAAAAAAAGCGGCAAAAAATCTGAAGCTTTAATGTTAACAATTAAGCAGAAGCATGCTGACACAGTTTAATTAGCTTCAAGTTAAAGAAGAACTATTACCATAAACATATGACAGAGAATATATTCAATGCAATTTCGATTAGTGATTTTATAGAAAATCATTGGAATGAAAAAGTAAGGCATTTATCTTATGATAATAGTTCTTCTATTGACTTTTCGTTAGAGGAATTAAATTACTTAATAAATAACAATCGCATAAAAGAAGAAGATATTTATATTTTTCACCCTAGCGGAAAAGTCATTAAATTAGACAACGAACAGAATACTATAAGTGATAATATATTTATTTATGCTAATGAAGGATATACTATTAGAGTATCAAATATTCAAGATTATTCCCGATCTGTTCATAAAGGTATAGTAGAGTTAGAAAATTTATTTCCCAATTGTCAGATAAAAGCTAATACATATTATACAAGAGGCAAAAGTTATGGATTAAATCCACATTATGACTCACATCATGTATTAGTGCATCAAATTTATGGTAAAAAAATGTGGCATTATGGTGATAAGGTTATAGACAACCCAACTATTGAATTTGCTCCCACACCAATGCCTTCCCCAGCTTTTATTAATAGCATAGAACTGAAGATGGGCGATTTATTATACATGCCTCCAGGGGTTTGGCACGGAACAGAAACAAATGATGTATCATTACATATTACATATGGAATTTATCCACCCAGATGGAAGGATATAATTCAAAGCTTGGGCACATTTGTATATTCACAACATTCAATTGCTAGAGCTGAATATCCTATTATTACCAATGAAAATCAAATTTTACACAATCTTCCATCATTTGAAGAAGTGGAAAGCATGTTAGATCTTTTTAAACATGAAATCACTAATTTTTATAAAACGAAGGCAAAAGTACAGACTTCAAATTCTAGGCCTTTGGGGTCATTACCTATACTAACTATAAATGATAATAATGAGACTATTGCTAATGTTCCTGAAGAACTTGGGGAGTTGCTAAACGAAATTTGGAGTTTGTCTAATAGTAGTATATCTATTTATTTGCGGGGGTCATTTAAAAATGAAGATAGAAAATATACTCCATGGGATTTAGATTTATATTTAATAGTTAACAATAGGAGTGATATCCCACAGGACAAAATTGAAATCAGCAACTATTTAACTAAAAAGTATAGTGAATTACCCGAAATTGATTTAACAATAGTAGATGAATATTCATTATTATATGATGATAATACCATTATGAAGAGGCTATTATTATTGAGAGATGGGTTATTAGTAAAAGGGATCGGCATTAAAAAGTACCTCACAGTTCCTGAACTAAATCAAACAACAATTGAAAAATTAGAAAATCTTCACAAAAAATTTATTGCTAAAATAACAACTGATATTAAGGACTATCCAGAAATTGAGGTAGTAGAATTAAATAAATTAATACGAACTCTTGCAAAAGCCTTTCTAAGAATTGGGACATTTTCTATTTTAAAACAAAGGGCCGAACTAATTAGAGATGTTAATGAATGCGCAGTAGAGTTAAAAAGTACACATCCAGAAATATTGACTGAGATTGATAGCCTGCTTTCTATTATAAAAGGAAAAAACATGAGTCGATTAGCATTTATATCTACGATAGACTCACTGAATCCAATACTTGTAAATCAATGAGCAATTCCTTAACAAATCCCTTGTTTTGGGATAAAATGAAAGCTTATTTTTTTAATGATGCCCGTATTAAATCAGCTCATAATGAGGTAGAAGTTATAGTGAAAACATTAGGGTTGAATGGAACAGAAAAGATTGTAGATTTATTCTGTGGTATTGGAAGACACACCAACATACTTGCCTTACAGGGATACGAGACTTTAGGAGTTGATTTCTCAAATTCAAATATTATATCCGCAAAAAAAACCGCACAGCAACTAGACTCTAGCGCTAAATTTATCAAATGTGATATCTTGAAATTTTATGGTTCCGAAAAATTTGATGTCGCATTGATGTTATGGAATTCATTTGGGTATTATACTTCTATAGAACAAAACAATATAGTATTAAAAAATGCGTATAATACGTTGAATTCAAACGGCACCCTTTGCATTGAAACAGAAGATAAAGAATATTATAATTTGTCAGAATATTCAGTAAAAAAAACAATTGATAATTTTAAAATTGTTAAAAAAATTAAAGTTCAAGATAATATTCTGAACTGCACATGGCAAATATTCGATGGTAAACAAACGAATAATTACACTATAACAAAAATGATTTTTAGTAAAAAAGAATATTTAGATATGTTAACAAAAATAGGATTTTCAAGTATTCGAATTATAGCTAAAAATATGAAATACATTTACATAATTGCAAAAAAGTAATTACTATATTATTAAATAATTTGCAACAATGTATACCTTTTAAACATGGAACCTACGCCTAAAAAACCTACTGTATGGCAAATGATTAAACAAGCTATAGATCATTTACATACAGCTTCATATTCTGATATAAAGGAATTTATTAATAGCCGTTGGGATGATGTTAATCCATTAACGATAAATGCTCAGATAATAGCCCTGACAGTCAACCATAACTCTCGAATACATTATCCAGAAAATTCAAAACCCAGAACAACAGATTTAGGGTCCTCCTACGATTTATTGTTCAATATTGGGAGAGGCAGAGTTGCTAAGTATAATCCTAGCATAAATGGCGTATGGGAGATTTATTTAACCGAGGAGAATAAACTTGCAGTACGTCCGTACGTTTTGATTAATCAAGAACTTTATACACCAGCTGATATTCTTTGGATAAAAAATGTTACTAATGAAGAAAATGGGCAAGCATATATGGATTTATCAGAGAATCCTTTTGTCCTTCATTTTCCAAACAAACATAAGAATAACATACCAACCCCAAAAATTGGTGAGTTAATTCTTATAAGACAAAAAATAAATGGCATTCCTGCTTTTACACATATAGTGACACCCGTAACTACAAATATTGAAGAGGATAATTCAAGGACAAATTTTAAATTTGGCAGGCTGGTTAAGGTAATTGCAAAAACTCATTTGGATAATTATATCCCTGTATCTCAAACATTATGGAATCATGTAAATTTTGCCCCTATATCCAATGGTAATGCTTGTAGAATAGATAATATTGGAAAAGTAAACAATGCTGATGAATTAAGATTTGAAATATGGTTAAAATTTAGCCCGCATTTTTTATCAAGTGAAAAATCATCGGCTTCAATTACAGAAGCAATAATTTCTGAAATTGAAATTACAAACCCGGAATTGAGTGTATCAGAAGGTAGAGTTTATCTAATTTCCCACTATGCAAGAGAAAGAAACAGAGAAATTGTAAATCGTAAAAAACTAAATGCCCTTAAATCTAATTCTTTAATATGCGAAGTATGCGAGTTTTCATTTCAGACTATTTACAAGGCAAATTATATTGAGTGTCACCATATAGTACCAATAAGCGAATCCGGGCAAAGGAAAACAAACTTGGATGATTTAGCCTTAGTTTGTTCAAATTGTCATAGAATGCTACATACTAAATTTGAAGGCGAATATTTAAGTATTGAACAGTTGAAGAATCGTATAATAAAATTAGCAAATCAGCTATAAGTGGCTAACTAAAAAGAGTATAGCTTAAGCAAATCAATAGTATATGCGTAAAAAGCCATATATTCACATCTTATTAATAAGAATAATCAGCTTAAGTCACTCATAATAAACGCATAAGCCTTGTAAATAAGAATTTTATCAATGGAAGAATTTATACCATATAAATTACCTAATGGTTGGATATGGACTACGATAGGGGATTTATGTATAATTAGTAGCGGAGGCACACCTGATAGGACTAATTCTACTTTTTATAAAGGAGAAATACCTTGGGTGAAATCGGGAGAATTAAATTTTAATATAATAAATGCTACTGAAGAGCATATAAATCAACTAGCGCTTGATAATTCAAGTGCTAAAATAATGCCTAAAAACACCCTATTAGTTGCCTTGTATGGAGCCACTGTTGGGAAATTAGCTATACTGGGAATAGACGCTGCAACAAACCAAGCTGTTGCTTCATTAATAACAACTAATAGCGTTTCTAATAAATATGTATATTATTATTTGTTGTTGAATAAAGAAAGACTTCTACAACAAAGACAAGGTGGAGCTCAACCAAATATAAGTCAAAAAATATTAAATAATTTTAAAATCCCTCTTCCTCCACTCAACACTCAGTTAGAAATTGTTTCTAAAATAGATGATTTATTTGACACCTTGGAAGAGGGACAAAAATCTTTACAAAAAGCTTCGAAACTAATCGACGTTTTTGAGCATTCCATATTAAAATCCGCATTTGAAGGCAATTTAACTAAAATATGGCGAACTAATAATTCTACCATTCCTGCTACACAATTTTTAAAAAAGGTAACTAAACAAAGGAAAAAAGAATATTTGAATAGCAAAACCCCAAATAAATTATTTAAAAATAGTTTCGAATTTTCCAAAAGCGAAGAAATAGATGGTTGGGCTGTTGCAAAATTAGAGAATCTTATAACTATAGCAGCAAGAGTCGGTTGGAAAGGGCTTAAAAAAGATGAATATACACAACAAGGTCCTTTATTACTATCTGTTCATTCACTTAATTATGGAAAAAATGTTGTTTTTAAGGATGCATTACATATTTCTGAGGCTAGGTATATTGAAAGTCCTGAGATAATGCTTGAAGTGAACGATATTCTATTATGCAAAGATGGGGCTGGAATAGGTAAAATAGGAATATTGAAAAATTTACCAGAAAAAGCAACTATAAATTCATCATTACTATTAATTAGAGGCTATGAAATATTTCTTCCTGATTTTTTGTACTATCTTTTAAAAGGACCACAAATGCAAAGCCTTGTCAATGATAGAATATCAGGCAGTGCAATACCACATTTGTTTCAAAAAGACATAAAAGAATTTATTTTAAAAATCCCTCCAATTGAAGAACAATTACAAATCATTAACGAGATCGAACATAGGTTAACAATTTCTGAAAATTTAAAAGTTACAATTAAGGATGCTATTAAAAAATTAGAAGCTTTTAAGCATAAAATATTAACAGAATCACTTGCTGGCAGAATGCTAGACACCCATATTTTCGAAGACACTAATCTGTTATTAAATACAATAAAAAAAGAAAAGTCGTTATATTTGGAAACCAAAAAAATTATTGAGAAAACTAAGCCTAAAAAAACAAAAGTAATGAACAAAAACAAATCAATTATTCAAGTTTTGAAAGAATCTCAAATACCACTTTCTGCAAAAGAAGTGTGGCTACAGTCGTCACACAAGGATGATATAGAAGCATTTTATTCGGAACTACGGGATGTGCAGGATGCGATAATTGAAATTAAAAAGGACACAGAATCATTATTATCTCTTCGCCATGAGAATTGATAAGGTTCATATCTTTTCTAAATTTAAAAATTTAGAAAACTTTAAGATTGATATAGATGAAAAATCTATGGAAACTGTTTTAATCGGCTTAAATGCAACAGGTAAGTCAAATTTAATGGAAGCGTTGGTTGTGATATTTAGGGACTTAGATTTAGATAGACCGCCGCAAATCTCTAAAACAAAAGAACCTTTCGAATATTATATAAAATACGAATGTCGAAGTAATAATATAGAAATTTCATATTCCATTAAAAATGGATACACCTACAAAATCAACGACAATAAAATTCGTAAGTCAGAATTTAACAAACAAAAAGAAGTTTATCTACCTAACCATGTATTCATTTATTATTCTGGAATAAGTGATAGATTAAAAGATTTGTATTCTGATCACACAAAAAAGTACTACGAACAAATAATAAAGGATGAAGCTAAACATACAAGATTCGACACTATTCCACGTATCTTTTTAGTGCAAAATATTCACTCAAGTTTAGCGCTGATTGCTTTTTATATGTTTAAAGATCAGGAGAGCGAAACATTAAAATTCCTTAAAGAGGAGTTGAAAATTGTGGATTTTGGCTCAGCGTTATTTATTCTAAAACAACCGGATTGGTCCAAGTCAAGAAAAGGAGAGGATAGGTTCTGGAACGCCGGAGGCCTAGTTCGAAGATTTCTTGAAGATTTATATAGATTTTCAACTGCTCCTATATATCATGAAGAAAGGGTTTCAACAACATATAAAAAAATGAAACACAAAGCAGATTGTATCTTTATATAAAAGATAAACAAACTTTTCAAGACCTTGTGGATTCTAAAATGTATTCGGATAAAATACCTCTATTTAATGCTCTTAATAGTATAGAAATATCTGATCTTTTATATGATGTAAAAATAAAAGTATCTAAGGAGAATGTGGTGGGAGAATTGTCCATGAGTGAATTAAGTGAAGGGGAAAAACAGTTGTTAACTGTTTTAGGGATGTTAAAGTTTACTAAGGATGAAGAATCACTAATTTTATTAGATGAACCAGATACACATCTAAATCCAATTTGGAAATGGAAATATTTGGAATATTTAGATAAAGTTGTAAAAAGGCCAGAAACAACACAAATAATTTTTTGCACACATGACCCACTTGTAATTGGAAACCTAAAGAAAAACCAAGTGCAAATATTTAAGAAAAATGCTTCTGGTAAAACAATAGCCAATAATCCCACCATTAGCCCGAGAGAAATGTCAGTCTCACAAATATTGACGAGTGAGCTTTTTGGGATTCCAACATTAATGAGTAAGAAACTAGAGGATTTGTTGAACGAAAAACGTTATTTACAAGCTAAATTGTTAAAGATGGGAGGTTTGGAAGAAGACGAACGAATAACATTCGAAAGGCTTAAAAAATATTTTGATGGTATTGGTTTTAATGATGAAACATCTGATAGTAGATATAATCGATTCTTAAAACTAACGAGCGAAAGAAATGAATTTACAAATCGAAAATATTCAAAAGAAGAAGAAGAGGAACTGGATAATATTGCAAGAGAAGTTTTAGAAAATATTCTTAAAGAAGAACAGAAAGATAACGATTAATGAGATATATCGATATTAACAGGTTAGAAATACCAGCTCAACAAATTAATTGGGAAACAATTAAAGCACGTCATTTTCAAGTAATGATTGGTATGTCTATTGAGGATCGTAAAAGATATATTAATTCTAATCCTGATTGGAATCTCTTTCAAGGGGCAATGTTAAATATATCTAACAATAAATGTTGGTATTCAGAAGGCCCGATAGGAAATAACGATTTTGAGGTCGATCACTTCAGACCCAAAAATAGAGCTAGAAATCATGATGGAAGTGTTATAAAAACAAATGGGTACTGGTGGAAGTCCTATGATTGGGACAACTATAGGTTAACCGGGGCGTTAGCAAATAAAAGAAGAAGAGATAGGTTAATTGACAATGCCGATGTTAAAGGGAAGGGGGATTATTTTCCCCTTGATTTAATAAATGGAAATATTGCTAATGATGAAGGTTTGCTCGGTTGCGAACTTCCTTTATTACTAGACCCTACAAATATTTATGATGTTACTTTACTTTCATTTGACGAAAAGGGGAATGCAATACCTGCAACTATATTTGATGATGAAATAACTCGAGTCAAACTTTCCATTTACTATTATCACTTAGATTTAGAACAGCTAAATACAGAAAGAAAAATAGCATGGGATGATTGTGTTTTAGAGATTAAAGATGCAAAAACAGCTATTGATAACTCAGCCAACATTGCTGCGAAAAGAGCTATGATGGAAAAATGTTTTAGAGATCTTATGAGATTAGTAAATGACAACAATAGGCCATATACTTGTGTGCGGAAGGCGTGTCTACAAGTATATGCAGAATTAGATGGATATAATTGGTTAAAAAATTTAGTACGGAATTTATGAGAAGTAATATTGTCGCTAAAATTTGGTCATTCTGTGATACGTTAAGAGATGATGGTGTTAGTTATGGAGATTATTTAGAACAGATAACTTATTTGCTGTTTCTTAAAATGGCAGATGAATACTCTATATCTAATAAAAAAAATGATTACAATTTACCTGCTAATTGTGATTGGAAAAGTTTGTTGCAAACCGATGTGTCGCAATTAATTAATACTTATAGTAATAATCTTAAAACATTAGGAAATGCAGGTGGTATGTTATCCAAGATTTTCAATGGAGCACAAAATAAAATTCATGACCAATATAAATTAAAAAAATTAGTTGAATTATTAAATGAAGAGAACTGGATCTCAGAGTCCGTTGATGTTAAAGGTGATATTTACGAATCTTTATTACAAAAAAATGCAGAAAGCAGTGGTGCGGGGCAATATTTTACTCCTAGGCCTGTTATTCAAGCTATGGTTGAATGTATGCAACCAAAACCGATGCAAACAATTGCAGATCCCTCCTGCGGCACAGGTGGATTTTTCTTAGGTGCACTAAATTATTTAAGAACTAATAATAATCTAACTAAAGAGAATGAAAAATTTCTTAAATTCTCTACATTTCATGGTTGGGAGATAGTTCCCTCTACAGCTAGACTATGTTTAATGAATCTTTTCCTACATGGTGTAGGGGACTTAAAAACAACCCCTGATATTGAAGTTATAGACAGCTTAAAAGAATCTTTAAAAAACAAAGTTGATATAGTCCTTGCAAACCCTCCATTTGGAAAATCTAGTAGTGATATAATCACCAATGATGAAAAGAAAGCAAAACTCCCGGGATATTTCTATCGTAGTGATATTTGGACAACAACTAGTAATAAGCAATTAGCTTTTCTCCAACACATAGTTAGTATGCTAGGTATCAATGGCAAAGGTGCTGTTGTATTACCTGACAATGTTTTATTTGAAGGCGGTGCTGGAGAAATTATAAGAAAAAACTACTTGAAGAAGTAGAGCTACATACAATATTGCGTTTACCGACTGGAATCTTTTACGCTCAAGGTGTTAAAGCCAATGTATTATTCTTTGATGTAAAAGCAAAGTCTAAAAAAGCCTTAACTGATGATGTATGGTTTTATGATTATAGAACAAATATCCACCATACACCTAAAAAAATCCTTTATCTTTTGATAGCCTAATTCCCTTTGTTGATTGTTATAATCCTAGTAATCGAAAGAAAAGAAAAGAAACATGGAGTGATATAAACCCAGAAGGACGATGGAGAAAATTTAGCTATAACGATATAATTTCTCGAGACAAAGCAAACCTTGATATATTTTGGATAAAAGATGACGCTCAAATTGATTTTGACAATTTGCCCGAACCCGATGATTTAATAAACGATATTATTGAACATATAGAGAGCGCGTTGGCCAATTTTAAGACAGTTAGAGACTCTATAAATTAATTAACCCAGCCTTGCTTCTAAAATGTCTAAACACTATGTTCCCCATACTCTTTAGGAGAATATGGGGAACTCTGCAATGGCCCTGAATCTTTATTACTCACTAGGACAAACTACACCTTCAAATTCAACACACTTTCCAGATTTGTCAATATAAAAGAATGTATCATCAAAGAAGCTGACTTTTGCATAGCTATTATAATCGAAATTGGATATGTTTTTGAAATTTGGGTTTAAGATTACTTTCCCGTTATAATCCATACAGCCATATTGCATGCGCCCTCCCGTGACTACTTTAAATTGAATAAAATTACCGGGATATTTTTCAGAATATTCAAAAATCCAATTATTTGAATAGGGGATTATGGTAATCTTGGCAACAGGGTCGTACAGCTTATATTGGTCATAAAACTTTCTCGAAAAGCCACCATTTACGAGTTCAGAATATGACATATACACTACCAATTTCCCTGTAGGTGTTATTGTGATCGTTTTTTCGTTTTCCTTTTGAGTATAAACCAAGACACCCTTGTCATTGTAAATATAATCTGTGCTAACGGGCCAATAATTGGGTGTCTTATTTCCTAAGTAGTCTACTGAATATGATTTTATCTTATCTACAACAGTTTTAACTTTTACTAATCCGTATTGACAATCCTCGCCTTCATTATATTTACATGGGATTACTTGGATTCCCTTTGTGTTTATGTAGCCAACATTGTCATTAACTTTTTGACCACCCCAGGATAAATCATTTACCGTCTTGTGAATTTCAACTTTAGCCAATCCACAACTAAAGTCAGATACATTGTCATATAAAAACTGGGTCAGTAGAACTCCCCTTGTGTTTATCAATGCATACTTTTCCCCTTTTTTAATGAATGCAACAGAGTTATCAAAATCAGTAATATCATCATAAAGCGCTGCCGTAATCACGTGATTGCTAGTGTCTACTAGTCCCATTTTATCTGCCTTCCAATATACCATAACACCTTTATAATAATAATCTGCTAATCCATCGTACATTATCGGGAGTATTTGTTTGCCTCTTACTGAATCGTATAAGCCAAATTTTTTTCCATCTAAAGTATATTTTGATGTTAAAGTATAGGGTAAAGTATCTTGTGCATTTATAGTTATATTGCCTATCATGCATACAAGAATGAATAAAAGCATTCTTTCCATTCTATTATATTTTTTTAGTTTTTTGAATAAAAGCGAAAATAGAAAATTTATCGAAATGAGGGTCAATTAACCCCCGAGTGTTTATTAGGGTTCGGGAATTTTGGAAATGAAAAATCCTGAATGCTTATCTGCTTTTGGTCTACGTCTTCGCAAGCTCAGGGAAGCCCATAATATTAGCCAACAAGATTTAGCAGATAAGTCTGATGTAAATAAGAAAACCATTCAGAAAATAGAACTTTCAAGAATTAATCCATCTTTGGATGTTCTTGCATCTTTAGCCAATGGCCTAGAGATGAAACTTTCCGATTTGCTTGATTTCGATTATTAGGAGAACATATTAGGTACCTAGGTACCTAATATGTATTTAGACAAGTCGTCAGGTGCCCTTACCTAAGTCATATCCTATGACGGGCCGTCATAATTCGATAGCCCACGAAAGTCATATTACGGTACTCTAAAATAGGTTGCGGACTAACTTTTGAAAAATCGGGGTTATATAATACTCCCGGGATTGAGCATAGCACCCCATAACGCATTAAGCAGAATTCCCCAATTGGGCGCTTTGAGGTTAAACCGACAACAAAACAGACAACCCAAAAATGAAAAAGCCCCGAATCTTATGATTTTCGGGGCTTTTTACTTGTTGTTTGCGGACTGGACGGGACTCGAACCCGCGACCTCCGCCGTGACAGGGCGGCATTCTAACCAGCTGAACTACCAATCCGTCTTAACACATTGCTGTGTCAATAGGGCTGCAAAAGTAATACACTTTTTTAAATCTGCAATAAAATTTTAAAACATTTTTTCTCTTTTCAGTAAATAAGGCATTAAAACCTGCCTGAAACCCTCGTTAATATCGGCTTCTACGTATTCTATTTTATATTGGCCGCAGCGCAATTTAAGTTCGCCCTTAAACTCGGCCATGCGCCCTGTGTACTGGGCTTTAACCTCGGCAGGCAGCACCTTTAGCTGCTCTCCCGTTTCCATATCTATAAACTTATAAGGGCGGTTTTCAAAGTCAAAATCCAGTTCGCGGCGCTTGTCTGTTACGTGAAAAAGTACCACCTCGTGCTTGTTGTGCTTTAAATGCAACAGGGCATTGAATACCTCGTCGGCATTGGCACTATCCAGCATATCAGAAAATATAATAACCAACGACCGTTTATGGATATTCTCGGCCACCTCGTGCAAGGCCGCAGCCGCCGATGTGGTTTTAAGCTGCCCCTCGGGTTGCGATTGCAGCAGCTTTTCCATCTCGGCATACATCATAGAGTGATGTACCCCGCTAGATTTTGCCTGGGCATGAAAAGCCACCTCGTTGGTAAAAACACTCAAACCCACAGCATCGCGCTGGCGTTTAAGCAACTGGGTAATAGCCGCCGCCGCGTAAACCGAGAAGGTAATCTTATTATCGGGCATGCCTTTTTGCCCTTTTTCGGGCAGGGGAAAGTACATAGAGCTAGACCCATCTATAACCAACTGGCAGCGCAGGTTGGTTTCTTCCTCGTACCGCTTAACAAAAAGCTTATCGGTACGGCCAAAAAGTTTCCAGTCTATGTGGCGGGTACTCTCTCCGGCATTATATATACGGTGTTCGGCAAACTCTACCGAAAAGCCATGAAAAGGACTTTTATGCAAACCGGTAATAAAACCTTCTACCACCTGGCGGGCAATAAATTCCAGGCTACCAAACTGTCTTAACTCGTCTAACTTTAATTCTGCCATGCTTATTCCAACGCTACTTTAGGGTAATTGTTACTTACAACACAAAGTTAATGTTTAGGAGATAGGTATAACCTAGCATGCCTATTTTATATAGCTTATTAATATTGTACCTATCTATTGCTAGGGTTAGTTAAATACCTGATGTAGAAGTGTAAAAGACGGCAAACCCTCTGCCGTCTGACGCTTACAGTAGCATCCACCTACTGACGATGAATGTCAGCACTGGCTCTCAATGAGAGGGACCTTAACTTGCGTAAGCAATGTCTCCCTCTCGGAGGGAGTACCGCGAAGCGGGGAGGGAGGTTTTTAGTGGCAAGTGACGCTCCCGAAGCCTCGGGAGCTTTAACACCTGCGAGGGTGGAAAGGGGTGATACTGTTTTTGGCTGCCTATCGGCGGTTGTCTGCCGACAGCATTACTTTCTTCCCGGCCGAAGAAAGTAACCAAAGAAGGCCGTGCAAAATAATAGACCTTTATTTCGTTTCGCCGCGCCAGACAGCCGCACAAAACCTCCTGCTCTACGAAATTGCAGGTCCGCACCTAATTTTGCACAAAAACACCCACGCACAAAAAACAACTCTCCCTTTAAATAAAGGGAGTACCTCGCGCAGCGAGGGGAGGGATTTTTAGTCTGCGTAAGCAATGTCTCCCTCTCGGAGGGGTGTCCGCCTTAGGCGGACGGGGGAGGTTTTTATGGACGGTGACGCTCCCGAAGCGTCGGGAGCTTTAACACCTGCCACGGTGGAAAGGGGTGATACTGTTTTTGGCTGCCTATCGGCTGTTGTCTGCCGACAGCATTACTTTCTTCCCGGCCGAAGAAAGTAACCAAAGAAGGCCGTGCAAAATAATAGACCTTTATTTCGTTTCGCCGCGCCAGACAACCGCACAAAACCACCTGCTCTACGAAATTTCAGATCCGCACCTGATTTTGCACAAAAGAGCCCACCGCACGATAAACTATAAAGGTAATCGTCATTCCCATGAAAATGGGAATCTCACCAAGCGGTAGTAGAAAATGTCTCCCCTGCCTGTCCGGCATGCAGAGAGGACAACTTCGCAACTATATGTCCCCCTCTCGGAGGGGTGTCCGCCTTTGGCGGACGGGGGAGGTTTTTAGTGGCAGGTGACGTTACACTAAACACCGACTATGACACAATGATATTGATTGCATAAATGAAAAATTTATTTTATTCTACAAATAGTTTTATTTTTACGAAAAACCACAAACAAAATGACTAACGAAGCCCAAGAGTTATTTAATGACCAAAATAAAAAGCTGACGCTTTCTATTAAACTAAATTATAAGCCATATGGTTTTTTAATAGACGTGGTGTTACGACTAATTGGCTTGATTTCATACTTCTTTTGTGAATATCATATTGCATGGCTACTAGGATTTAATCTTTTATTATTAACCCTAGGTGCTGTTTTAATAAAATGGAATGATTCAAAAATAACAGATTATTACAAACAATTTGTCAATGAGGAATATCTAAAAAACAAACTATTGGTCGATTTCACTACTCCTTTAAAAGCCACAAGTTATTTGATATATTCATTTTTAGGATTTATTATTATATATTATCTAATTTATTCCGTCTCATTTGAACTAAAATGGTTTGAATATTTTTTTATTGCGCTATGTTCATTAATTGGAACCTTAATGTTCTGTGCCCTGCCTATAGAATTTGATATAAGGACAAAAAAAAGGAGAATTGTAGACTACGATGTTGTTTATATAGAAACAATTAAAGAAAAAGGAAAAAAAGATGATGTAAAGTATGTTTATGTCACCAAATATTTTCCCGATATTATTATAGATTTTAAAAATCAAAATGACATTGAAAATGTACAATTAGATTCAGTAGATTATAATGACACACAAATAGCTAAACTTGAAAGTGAACTTAAAAATATCAACAATAAAATAGACGCCTATTTATTAGAAAGTGTATTATTAGGTGGTCTAGCTTTTTCAGGATTCTTAACAGTACTTTCTAGCAATATTTTAAATAAAGAAAATTATATTTTTGATGTTTTTTGCAATAACGCAAAAGCTTTCTTTAATCAATACAATTTTGCAAATTGTCTATCTCATCCAAGTATTATTCATAATTATTTTCACAGAAATGACCTGTTTATTTTAATAATGCTACTATGTTTATTAAGCAGTGTGTTTTTCTTGCTTGTGTTAACACTAAGGATTAGATATATGAGTTTATCATTGGAAATGGATCATCTAATGCGTGTAATGGTTACATTTAATGCAAAAGAAGAGGAGCTTTATAACATCAAAAAATCAGTTGTAAATTTTGAGCAACAAAATAGATTAGATAAGATAACAAAAAAGTAGATTATGCATTATCTGATGCAAATAAATTATTACGAGAACTAAAACCAGTAGTTAGATTAATAAGTGGATGTAGAAATTCTGCAGTAATTATATTTTATTTAGTATTAATAATATCTGGGTTCTATTTTTCCCCTTTTGTTGCCTTTATGATATTTATACTTGCGATTTTAGTTATATTATTTAGATGGATGGAAACAGTTATTAATAAAAACAAAATTCGCTCTCTACTCAATAGACATAAATAAAAACGAATATAATTATACCCCTCGTTCAGTTCCCACCATGGTCGGTGTTTAGCGTACGCGTCACCGTCCATTTAATTAATAGAACCATCACCGCTTAGTGAGATTCCCGCCTCCCGACGATAAATGTCGGGAAAGGTGCGCGGGAATGACTATTAACTTTTAATTTTTTACGCTAGTAGGACTCCCCCATCCCGCACAGCGGGGCACCCCCTCTTAGAGGGGGATTTTTTCAACAACAATTGACAAGCAATATATATATTTGTATATTTGTATTTTATTTAATTAATACTAAACCAAAAAAATACATCATCCTAACGCGGGGGCAGATCCTGAAACAAGTTCAGGATGACGTTCCCTTGTGGGATTTAAATTACTTGCCTACCATGAAAAAGCCTTTTAACCCGCCTACCGTTAAGCATGATATTCAGCTTATTAAAACAATGGAGCCTAACGCCAAGGGCGAGATGGTGGAAAAACATATTGTGCGTGTAACCGGTCCGGGTTTGCCGGGTATTGATTATCCGTATAAAGACCCATCGGTACCCGATGTGCTTAAACGCTACAGCTTGACAGATGTATTAAATCAGCCCATAAAGAAACCCGAAAAGCTATGGGGCAACTATTGGCAAAGCGGGCAGCTATGTATACTGGCGGGCGATATGGGTACGGGCAAGAGTACGGTGGCTATACGGTTGGCGAAAAGCTTGAGCCTCACCCCCGGCCCCTCTCCAAAGGAGATGGGGGAAATAAATCCCCCATCGGCACTTGAAGAAAATCCCCGTCAGCACTTACCAGTGCTGACACCCCCTTTGGAAAGGGGGATCTTCAAAAAAATGGAGAGGGACTTGGAAATCCCCATCCCGACACGTTGTTGTCGGGATTTCCCCATTTGACCCACTAGAAAATCCCCCTCTGCCCACGCCTTAGGCGGGCAGAGACCCCTTTGGAAAGGGGGATCTTGAAAATGCAGGTAAAAAGGTACTATTTATTGGGTTTGAGTTGGGTGCGGCGGATATGCGGATGCGGTATGGAAGTGGTGAGGTTTCGGAGAACTTTTTCTACGCTAATATTAGTGCCGATGCGTTTGCTTCGGGAAGGGCAAGCTTAGGTGAGCGGTTGGTGGCAGCGCTAGACGAGATGGTGGCTGAAACGGCTGCCGAGGTGGTTATAATAGACCAGCCCGACCGTATGCACCTGCAACCGGCTATGTGGAATTATTTTATGCTGAAACTGAATGAATTGAAGGTGCAAAAGGGTATTTCTATACTCATCACCCTAAACAATAAGCCCCGCAACCTTAGCAAAGCACCCACCATTAGTAGCTTTTATAAAAGCAATCTACTGGCCCCGCATGCCGATAGTATTATATGCTTGGCTAACCACTGTCGCCAGGAAGGTAAACGCTACCTGAAATTGCTTAAAAATACGACCCTGCCCATAGGTGAAAACACCTTGGTTGAGGTGCTGGAAATTGGTTTGCAAAACAGCGAAATTTCTTTACAACTGTGCGGAACAGAGCGGGAAGAAAAAGTGCTGCTACCCAGCGCTACCGAGCGGAGAAATAGGCTGATGATTACCGCCGAAGAAATGCGGTACAACGGAATGAGTTTTAGGGATATTGCCCACCAAATGGAGTTGCCGGAACGGACAATCCGAAGTTGGACTTCTTTTGTAGAGGAGAGAGAAGCGAGGAGTGAGGAGAGGGAAGTTGTGAGTGCTGAGGAGAGAGAAGCGAGGAGTGAGGAGAGGGAAGTTGTGAGTGTTGAGGGCGGAGGGGTGAGTGAAAAAGTACACACCCCGTCACGCCGTTGGCGTGCCACCTCCGCCCGGATGAATCGCTTCACCCATTCGGACGGGCCTCTGGAGAGGGGATAAATAAAGAAATACCCTCTCCCGTCTTTCGCCAAGGCGAAAGCCACCCTCTCACAGAGAGGGACCTTTAAAGGTCTCCCTCATTGAGGGAGTACCCGAGTGTAGCGAGGGGGAGGGAGGAAATAACCTCTCCCCTTGTCACTGGCGTGACGTTCCCTCTCCACACGTGGAGAGGGGTGGCGATGCGCCCTGGCGCAGAAGCCGGGGTGAGGTAAAATACGTTAAGGACTTGCCTGCGGGCGGTTTCCTTTGGTGGATGCGCTGCTTTGCGGAGGGTATTAAGTCTGCCGACGGCTTTTATCACTTTTTGCTTGTCCAAAAAGTAATCAAAAAAGACACCACGCACACCAACCCTCATTTCGTTGTCGCCGCGCTAGACAGCCGCACAAAACCACCTGCTCAACTACATTCAGGTTCGCACTGCGCGTGGACTACCCACCGCACTTTGGTGTAGAATTTTGTCTCCTATGGAGGGAGTACCAGAATGTAACAAGGGGGAGGAAGGGTTGCGTTAGGGATTGTAGCGGCAGCGTCGCCGGAGGCGGACTATAGCGAAAAGGCCGGCCCGAACATAGTGAGGGAAACGGCCTGAATAAATGAACAGATAAAGAGATAAGGAATGAATAATGGGTATTGTGTAGTATGGCTCTAAGGATAGCAACCAGCGCCGCTTGGTGGGGACTGTATGCTTTAGAAAGAGGGATACTATATATTAACTGACCTCTGAATACTGACCCCTGACCTCTAAAAAGAATTACTACCTTTGCACCCTTAAAACGATGCATTATTTATGGCTCAGTTTAATTTAACAATGCCCAAAATGGGCGAAAGTGTACACGAGGCGACTATTATTAAATGGTTGAAGAATGAGGGTGACAGCATTGAGCTGGATGAGCCTGTGTTGGAGATTGCTACGGATAAGGTAGACTCTGAAATACCATCGCCGGTGGCGGGTATTTTAGGCAAAAAGCTGTTTAACGATGGTGATGTGATTCAGGTAGGATCGGCCATTGCGGTTATTGAAACTGAGGGTGGTGCAGGTGCCGGAGTTGCCGATGTTGCTGCTGCCCCTGTGGCTGCCGAGGCTGTTGAAGCTACCGTAAACACCGCTGTGGAAACGGCTGCCCCGGCTGCTGTAGCAGAAGTAGGTGCATCGCCAAGCGGTAGGTTTTACTCGCCGCTGGTTAAGAGCATTGCCAAGCAGGAAAATATTGGTATTGACGAGTTGGAAACCATTGCCGGAACTGGCAAGGACGGCAGACTAACCAAAGATGATATTATAGCGTACCTGCCTAACCGTGGTAAAAACGGTGCCCCGGCAGTTAAACCGCAACCACAGGCCCAGCCACAAAGCAAGCCTGCGGCACAGCCTGTTAACATTCAGGCACCGGCGGTATCGTTACAAGGTGGCGACGAGATTATTGAGATGGACCGCATGGGCAAGCTTATTGCCGAGCACATGGTAATGAGCAAGCATGTATCGCCACACGTTACCTCTTTTGTTGAGGCCGACGTTACCAATATTGTGCTGTGGCGAGACAGAATTAAGAAGGACTTTGAAAAACGCGAAGGCGAGAAAATAACCTTTACCCCTATTTTTATTGAGGCGGTGTGCAAGGCTATTAAAGACTTCCCGATGATTAATATTTCGGTTGATGGTACTAATATTATCATCCGCAAGAACATTAACATTGGTATGGCTACGGCCCTGCCCAACGGTAACCTTATTGTGCCGGTTATTAAAAATGTTGACCGTATGAATTTGGTTGGCATTACCAAAGCGGTAAACGATTTGGCTAACCGCGCCCGTAACAACAAGCTTACTCCAGACGATATTTCGGGCGGCACGTATACGCTTACTAATGTGGGCAGCTTTGGCAACGTAATGGGTACGCCTATTATAAATCAGCCCCAGGTAGCCATTATGGCGGTAGGTGCTGTACGCAAAAAGCCTGCGGTGATTGAAACTCCTACGGGCGACGCTATTGCTATACGCCACATGATGTTCCTATCGCACAGCTACGACCACCGCGTGGTGAACGGCGCGCTTGGCGGGCAGTTTGTACGCCGCGTAGCCGATTACCTGGAGCAGTTTGATTTTAATAGAGAATTTTAGTTGACAGTTAGCAGTTGACTGTTGACAGTAAATATGCGATAACGCTTTATTTATCAGGTAATTACATACTGCGAACTGCGAACCATCAACTACCAACTATATACATTTGCACAAAAGGATAAAAAAACTATCTTTGCGGGCTAATTTTAAAGCATAATATGGCTAAGAAGAATTTAAAGCAAGAAGAAGGCTCAGTAGATGTAGCAGTACAACTAGGTAAGGCAGAGCAGTTTTTGGATAAAAACAAAAAGGCTATAGCTGTTATTGTAGGTGCTGTAGTACTTATAGTAGGCGGTTTTTTTGCTTATAAAAAACTATATGCCGAGCCCCGCGAGGAGCAGGCCCAAACGGATATGTTCCAGGCACAATACTTCCTGGAGAAGGACTCGTTTAACCTGGCCCTTAATGGTGACTCTGCAGACGGCAAAGGCTTTTTATACATTATTGAAGAGTACGGTAGTACCGATGCGGGTAACCTAGCCAAGCATTGCGCGGGTATTTGCTACCTTAACCTTGGCAAGTTTGACGAGGCTATTCAGCACCTGGAAGACTACAGCAGCAGCGGAGACCTATTTGTTGATGCCCAAAACCTTGGCCTACAGGGCGATGCCCACATTGAAAAAGGTGATGTTGACCAAGCTATTGAGCTTTACAAGAAAGCCGCCGACAAAAGCGATAACGACTTTACCGCCCCTATCTTTTTAATGAAGGCTGCCGGCGCGTTAGAAGATAAAAAAGACTTTAAAGGTGCCCTTGAGCTTTACGAGCGCATCCGCGATAACTACTCTTTAAGCCGCGAAGGCCAAGAGGTTGAGAAATACATTAGCCGCGCTAAAATTTTAGCAGGCGTTTAGTACTCGGTTTATGCCGGATTGAAAAATCCCTCCTGAGATACTCAGGAGGGATTTTTTTATGCCCTATATATAGGGGATTGTTCTTTGATAATGTGGGTGCACCATTAGCCATGGGAACCATTTGAAATTATATTAGTTAGCTTGCCTATGCGGCAGACCCACCAAGGGTTACAGAAGGTTACAATAACAAAGTCCCGCCGAGGCGGGACTTTGTTATTGCTACTTCTAGAGGGTACTATCGGTTTGCAATGCATTTAAGGCTCATACCCGGAAAACGGGCACCTTCGCCTAAAAGCTCTTCTATACGTAGTAGTTGGTTGTATTTGGCAATCCTATCTGAGCGCGATGCAGAGCCGGTCTTAATCTGGCCACAAGCTAAGCCAACGGCCAGGTCGGCAATGGTAACGTCTTCAGTCTCGCCGCTACGGTGGCTCATTACCGATGTGTAGGCGTTGTTCTTAGCCAGTTCAATAGCCTGTACCGTCTCAGTAAGGGTACCTATCTGGTTTACCTTAACAAGGATAGAGTTGGCGCAGCCATCGGTAATGCCTTGTTGCAGGCGCTTGGTGTTGGTTACAAACAAATCATCACCCACCAATTGAATCTTGTTGCCAAGGGTTTGGGTAAGCTGTTTCCAGCCGCTCCAGTCGTCTTCAAACAGGCCGTCTTCTATAGATACTATAGGGTATTTCTCGGTCCAGGTTTTCCAAAAGCTTACCATTTCTGATGAGGTTAACTTATCGCCGGTAGACTTTTTAAAGTGATACACGCCTTCTTCCTCATTGTAGAACTCAGAAGCCGCGGCATCCATAGCAATGAAGATGTCTTCGCCGGGACGGTAGCCAGCCTTTTCAATGGCCATCATTACTGTTTGCAGGGCTTCTTCGTTGCTCTTCAGGTTTGGGGCAAAGCCGCCTTCATCGCCAACGTTGGTAGAAAGGCCCATCCCTTTTAATACGTTCTTTAGGTTATGGAACACCTCGGTGCCCATGCGTAGGGCCTCAGAAAAGCTTTCGGCCTTGGCGGGCATAATCATAAACTCCTGAAAGTCGATACCATTATCGGCATGAGAACCACCGTTTAGGATGTTCATCATAGGTAACGGTAGCAGGGTAGAATTTACGCCACCTACATAGCGGAACAATGGTATACCGGCCTCGTTAGCCGCAGCCTTAGCCACTGCCAGCGATACGCCTAATATGGCATTAGCGCCCAGGTTTGATTTGTTGTCGGTACCATCCAGGTCAATCATCATTTGGTCTATGATGGCTTGGTCGAATATATACTGGCCCTGTAACTCCTGGTTAAGGGTTTGGTTAACGTTGTGAACAGCGTTTAGCACGCCTTTACCTAGGTAATGCTTTTTGTCGCCATCGCGCAGTTCCATTGCCTCGTGTTTGCCTGTAGATGCCCCTGAAGGAACAGCAGCACGGCCTAAAGCGCCGCCGGTGGTTAACACGTCAACTTCAATTGTCGGGTTGCCGCGCGAGTCAAGTATTTGGCGGGCAGCTATGCTTGCAATAGAACTCATTTAAGTGCGTTTTTTGTATTTGGTGCGAAGATAGTAAATAGGAGATTAGCCAAAAGGCTAATTTGCTATTTAATTCAGAATGCCTAATGCAGAATTAAATTCATTCTGCATTGTGAATTTTGCATTCTGCATTACCTTCACCCCTATTATGACAAACGAACTATCGGCAGAGCAGTTTAAAGCTACATTCACTGAAAGAATGGTTGATTTTACTGACATAGAGATTGATAATCCAGTTAATATTTGGGGATATGTTAAAGAATTAGTTGAATCTGGCATAGTATTAAAATCCGTATTTGAAAAAGAACTGGTTGAAAAGGTATACCGAAACGATATCAATACTTATGACCAAGTACTATTGCCAACTAATGATGAAAACACCTTTGTAGTAATAGTTGTAGACATACAAAAGGAATCAATATTGGGCCATCATGTTCTCGATTTAAATATTGAGTTTGGGCTTAAATAACGACTATAAATATAAATCGATGCTAAACGAACTATCGGCAGAGCAATACAAGGCTACAATGTCTGCCAGGATGCGGGATATGAGCGATGTGGAGGGAACGGAAAACGACTACCCCGCAACTAACATTTGGGAGTATGTGAAAGAACTGGTAATAGCCGGTGTGTTACCACGCTACGTATGGGATAACCAGGTGGTAGAAATGCTAAGCCGCAATAACGACGATACCTACGACCATATTCTACTGCCTACCAACGAGGAGAACATCTTTGTTACCATAATCATAGACCTGGAGATGGAAGAAATACTTGGGCACTATGTGCTTGATGTAAACCACCCCGACATTTAATAACGGCTGTTTCTACACATAGCCTATACAGTAACTAACGCGGCAGCTCATAGCGTATACCTGCATAATACCTGCGGCCTTGCATAGATGCATACCCGTATGTAGTATCAAAAGTATAGCCCTGCGGGTTGTTGGCACTGGCAACAGCATTGCCGTTACTATCAAACTGCACTTGCTTGTCAAATGGGTCAAAAGGCCTCATTAACGGCTCTTTAGGCATAAAGTTAAACAGGTTTTTGCAGCCTGCATACAGCTCTATACGGCCCTTGGCAAACTTGCGCGATAGTTGCAGGTTTTGCAAGGTAAACCATGGCGATTGTTCAGGCCTGTAATCGTTTGGCAACACAGGCAAATACATGGGGCTAAATACCTGGCCGGTATAGTCTACCAGTAGTTTAAGCGGTTTAATTGTGTAGCTTACTGAGAATACCCCCTGCATTTTTGGGGCATGCACCTGGGGCGTTTTTTCTAACACGCCAGCACTGTTTTCTTCCATTTGGTAAACCTCCATAAACGTAGCGCCTATGCGGGCCTTTAGTCCCGATGTATGGCTGAGCTCTACATTGGCCGATACCCCGCGCGATATGCCATAACCTTTAAGGTTTTCATAGTATATAGCATTAGGGTTTACAAAATAGTCGGCTACTATTTTATTGCTAAATATGGTATAGAAAATGCCTCCGTCAAAATTTACAAAGCCTTTGTTAAACACCACCATGTTGTTGTAGTTAACATTACCGTTCCACGACCGCTCAGGCTTTAACTCCTCGGTAATAATAATCTTGCGCGACCCGCTTAGCGCCGCATGGTCTTCAGTAAAAATATTCACTACCCTAAAGCCATTGCCTACCCCAATGCGCAAAGCCCCATTCTGACCTATGTTAAACTTAGCGTTTAGGCGTGGGGCAAAAATAGGCCCGTGGTTTGCATTATATTCAAAGCGCAGGCCTGCCAGTACCTTTATCTTCTCTGTTATGCCATATTCATCCTGTATAAACAATGCAGGCTGGTTGGTAATAAAGGGCAGTTGGCGCAGGCTGTCGGGGCCAAAGCCGCGAGTGGCAGGTGTGTTATCTATATACCATACATACCTGTAGGCCAAGCCACTAACAAGCTTATGGTTGGCACCTATGTTTTTTTGCCATATAAGCTGGGTAAAAGCAGTGTGTTGACCACCCTTAAAAAAGGTAGTGCCGTAGTAAGAGTTTTGCCTATGGTAGTTGTAAGAGTATTGCAGGGTTAAATTATGCTTTTCGCTAGGCAGGCGGTAGTTTCCAATAAGCTCGTAGCGGTTGGTATATATACTTTCTGCATACTTAATATCAGTACCACGGTGTTCGGGTTTGTAATCCATCTCGCCACCAAGTCGGTCTTCATAAATAATACGCCCAGCTATGCCCCATTGTTGCCCGTATTTATTGGTAAACGACAGTTTGGTAAAGGCAGATATACGGTCTTGCAGGGTAACATCCATAAAATTATCACCATTGCGGTCGGTGGGCAGTTTATAGTTAAAGTAGTTGATGCTGGTAATACCCGCTACCTTTTTACGCTTGTAGGCAACGGCTACATCGGTATTAAATTCGCCATACGATGTGGCTGAAAAATCGGCCATTACCTTAGGTGCAGTAGCCGGATTTTTAGTAATAATGTTTATTAGCCCGCCCACAGCCTCTGACCCGTATAGCGTAGACGATGGCCCCTTAACAACCTCTACCCGCTCTATTAACGATGAGGGGATACCTATTTGCCCGTAAACCGACGACAGCCCGCTAACAATGGGCATCCCATCTATAGTTACTAAGCTATAAGCACCCTCCATACCATTAATATGTATATCGGCTGTTTGGCAAACGTTGCAGGCCATTTGGGGCTGCACACCGTTTATCATCTGCATCGCATCGTACAACGTAGGCGATGAAGTATGCCGGAAAAATGCCGGGCCAAAACTCTCAACCACTACAGGGCTTTCAGAGCGTGTAACTTCAGTTAGTGTGCCCGATACCACCACCTCGTTTAACGGGTTGGCAAATACCTCCAATTCTATTACCAGCGTATCAGAAGGTGTAGCGCCTATACTTATAGGTAACGACTTTCTTAAATAGCCCATGGCCGAAACTGCTATAGTATAGTTGCCCGGGGCTACGGTTAGGGTAAAATTACCCGTTGCGTTGCTAGTAGTGCCAACTGTTGTGCCGCTAATAGCCACAGCTGCATAGGGCACCGCGTTACCTCCCGATACTATGCGCCCATGCAATGCTATATCTTGCGCCTGTGCAGCCATCGCATACAACAATATAAAGGAAAGTGTCAGTAGTTTGCTCATTTTACACTATAACAGCACAAATATAAAATTAGTTTCACAAAAACAAAAGATTAGGCAAGGCTAATTTTTATATTGTTGAATTTGAATTAGTTTGATTTAATAAAATGGATTGGGCTAGGGCTATGTATAAAATTGATTTTGCGTTAATTTCTATTTACTATACCTTTACAGACCTGATAATACACATGAGGTTCCCTTTCAAACTACTTATATTCTTCGTTTTAACGCTACTATTATTTGCCTGCAAGCCTGCCCGCATGCTAGTTTACAATATGCCTAAAATTAATACCTACAAGGCATTTAAGGCCGATACGGTGCATGCATCGGCTACCCCGTTTAAGTTTTACGAGGCAGCTAATACATCAATATTAGGCAAACACATTATAGTAAGCAGCAACCCGCTGCGCCCTGTTGCTATTACGCTAGACAACTACTTAGAGCACTCCAAAACACGTTCTTTTCTTATCATCCGTAATGATACTATACTGTATGAAAAATACTTGAAAGGGTATGAGGTAGATTCTAAAGTAACAACGTTTTCTGTAGCTAAATCGTTTTTAAGCGCCATGCTAGGCATTGCTATTGATAGAGGCCTTGTAAAAGGCGTTAAGCAACCCATCTGCGATTTTTTTCCTGAGCTAGACCGTAAAGAATTGGGCGGTGTAACCATAGAACATTTATTACGGCATACATCGGGCATTAGGTTTAAGGGGCAGGCCACCAGTATTACTGTAATGATATTTGCCGCCAGTATAAGAAACACCTTAAACTGCGTTGGAAACCAGGTACCCGCTTTAAATACGACAACGCAAACTCGCAAACCCTAGGTATATTATTACAGCGCGCTTTTAAAAAGCCCTTGGCTAAGGTGTTGGAAGAAGAAATATGGCAGCCCTGTGGCATGGAATACCCCGTAACATGGAGTCTGGATAGTAAGCGCAAGCAACAAGTAAAGGCTTTTTGTTGCCTTAATGGTGTTACCCGCGACTTTGCCAAATTTGGCCGCTTATACCTTAACAATGGTAATTGGAATGGCAAACAGCTTATTCCTAAAGAGTGGGTTACCCAATCTACCACGCCCGATACATCGCTAGGCGGTTTGCGCACCGAAAAATACCATTGGTGGACACTGCCCGATAGTGATGGTGCCTATTATGCAGGTGGTTTATACGGGCAATATATTATAGTATATCCTGAAAAAAACCTGCTAATCATCCGCTTTGCCGAGCGTAACCTACAGCCGGTAGATGAGCTTCAAAACTTCTTTCGCCAGGTTATAGAGCAGTTATAAAAGCCTAATAATCAACCTATACATTTATAGAAATTGTAGGTGCTTTGGCCTATATCTATAAAAACAGGTAGGTAAGCAAAGCCGTATTTTTTTGCAATTCAAATCAAAATTTCGCCAAAAAAGTACAATAATTTCATTGCAAATTATCTTTTTAATAGAAATCTATAAGGTTTTACAAAATCGCACTTCCCTTTACAGTCAAACCTTTCAGCACATAAGGCTAAAAATTAACCCTTCTATCTCTTACCCATAAATTACTATGTAAGATTTTAAAGCATAGCTGATTTATCAATCGTACGCGTAGGCAAATCTTTGTTGCATAATGAACCACCAACATAAGTACGCAATGAAAACCAATTTTCTACGTGTAAATTTTACAGCTAACCAACCTGTAAAACCTCAACCCACAACCACGGGTACTAAAATGCTTAGCAGGCTTATAACCGTTATGCTAATTTTATTAGTGAGCCTTGCCTATGGGCAAACCCAATTCACAACAACCAGCACATATACTGTACCTGCGGGTGTCCGCATGATACAGGTAGAATGCTGGGGCGGCGGCGGTGCCGGTGGGGGTGCATCTGGCAACCCCGCATGTGGCGGTGGTGGAGCCGGTGGCGCTTATGCTAAATCATTTATTAGCGTAACCCCGGGGCAAACCTATACTGTTACAGTAGGCGGTGTAAAAACTGCAACTGCAACAAGTTCTGCCGCTACTAATAAAGGTAACCCATCTTGGTTTGGTACGGTATCTACCGTATTTGCCGAAGGTGGTGCCGGTGGGGCCCCTGTATCGGGCAATAATGCCAGCGGAGCAGGTGGCGTTGGTTCTTCTTCTGCTTCTATAGGCAATGCCACGGTAAATTCGGGCGGTAATGGTTCTACGGGCAGCCATATAACATTAGTTCCGGGCGGTGCCGGTGGCGGCGGTGCAGGTTCTACCGGCGATGGTGGCGATGCACTATTAGGTGTGCGCGGCGCCGGGGCCAGCTTAAATGGTGGCAATGGTGCAAATGGTGTGTCAAACTCTACAGTTGGTGCGGCCGGTTCTAACTATGGCGGCGGCGGTTCTGGCGGTAAAGCAAACTCTGGTACAGACAGGGCCGGTGGCTCTGGTGCTGCGGGTTTAGTAGTTGTTACTGTAATATCTCCTAATAATGATGATTGTGCCTATGCTACTTCATTAATACTTAATGGTAGCAATGTTGATGGTGATATTCGTAACTCTGCCAACACGAGTGGCCTTACAGCCTGTGCAGGTGCAGACTCTTACGATGTATGGTATAAATTTACTACCGAATGCGGTGGCAACCATACAATAAACCTAAGCTCATCGTTATTTATGGACGGTGTTTTTCAACTATACACTGCATGTTCAGGTGGTAGCGTTGTTTCTCCTACATCGGGCAGTAGCTGTGTTAACTCTGGCGGTAACGGCGCAAATGAAACTGCTACTTATAACTTATCTGCAAATACTACATATTATATAAGAATATACGACTATAACGCTAGTGCAAGTGGCTACCCCTCTACTTCTGATTTTAGAATAAGTGTTACAGCCCCTCTATTGCCAACAACGGCCGCAGCCGGTGCTGACCAAGTAAAATGTAATACTACTACTGCTACGTTAGCTGCAAATACACCAACATCGGGTACCGGTGCATGGTCTGTAGTATCAGGCTCTGGTGGTTCTTTTAACAATGCAAGCAGCCCTACAGCTACTTTTACAGGTGTTATGGGTAATACCTACACCCTGCGTTGGACAATTAGCACAACCACAGGTTGTAGCCCATCTACCGACGATGTAATAATTACACTTAACGCACCGCCTGTAGCTACATTCAGCTATACGCAAAGCCCTATATGTAAAAATGCAAGCAACCCGCTTCCTACATTTAGCGGTGGCGGTGTAGCCGGCACTTTTACCTCAACTACAGGTTTGGTGTTTGTAAGCACTACTACAGGCCAGGTTAACTTAACAACCAGCACTGCGGGTACCTATACCGTAACAAATACGTTAGCAGCGGCAAACGGTTGCCCTGTTGTAACAGCTACAAATACAATAACAATAACAACTCCACCAATAGCTACAATAACGTATACAGGTAACCCATTCTGTAAAACAGCATCTCCAGGTGCTGTAACCCGCTCAGGTACATCAGGTGGAACATATTCTGCACCTGCAGGTTTAACTATTGATGCTACTACAGGAACAATAACACCCGCTACAAGCAATGCAGGCACTTATACTGTAACGTATACCGTTGCAGCATCGGGTGGTTGCCCTGTTTATACAACAACCGCAAGCGTTACAATTACAGCTGTACCTGTAGCTACATTTAGCTACACACAAAGCCCTATCTGTAAAAACGCCAGCAACCCATTGCCTACATTTAGCGGCGGCGGTGTTGCCGGTACATTCTCATCTACAGCAGGCTTAGCATTTGCAAGCACTGCAACAGGTCAAATTAACTTAACAACCAGCGCAGCCGGTACTTATACTGTTACAAATACTATTGCAGCAGCAGGTGGCTGTGCAGCACAATCTGCTACAAGCAGTATCACTATCACAACACCTCCTTCAGCTACAATATCATATACCTCTGCTACGTTTTGCAGATCGGTTACCAGTGCAGCTATTACACGCACAGGTACCGCGGGTGGCACTTATTCTGCCGCGGCAGGTTTAAGCCTTAACCCAACAACTGGCGAGATTATACCTAGCACCAGCACCGCTGGTACATATACTGTAACTTATACAGTTGCAGCATCGGGTGGTTGCCCTGTATATACTACAACTACCAACGTACAAATTGTTGCTTTGCCCGTAGTAACTATTACTACTAACTATTGTAACCCCGGTGCAGGGCTTGTAAGGCTAACTGCTAATCCATCGGGTCAAACATATTCTTGGAATACCGGCGCTACTACGCAGGTTTACGATGCTGACGAAGCAGGTACTTATACCGTTTCCGTAACCAATTCTAGCGGCTGTGTGGGCACTGGCTTTGTAAACGTAGCTACAGAATTAGTTACCAATGGTAATTTTTCTGCCGGCAATACCGGTTTTACATCGCCATACTTTTACCAATCGGCCTTTGATTTATATCCTGAAGGATATTATTCGGTAGGAAGCAATGCAAACAGCTACCATGGCAATTTCTTTGGTACAGACCATACTACAGGCTCTGGCAACTTTATGATTGTTAACGGTAGCGGCGCGCCAATACCACCGGTAGTTTGGCAACAAACAGTTACCGTGCAGCCTAATACCACCTACTACTTCTCGGCTTGGACAATGAGCGTTAACAACGTGCCACCATTTGCCAAACTGCGCTTTGCCGTAAACGATGTTCAGGTTGGTACAATAGCATCTCCAGGGGCAGGCCCAAGCAGTACAGCAGGTCCGTTTAACTGGGTGCGTTTTTATGGCACATGGACATCGGGCCCTACAGAAACAGTTGCCGAAATTTCTATACTTGACGTTGAAACCGCATTAGGTGGTAACGACTTTGGTTTAGATGATATATCATTTGGAACATTAGCACCGGTACCTTATTCTGTTGCACCAAGTGCAGGAGTGGGTGGCAACATTGTTTGCGAAGGTTCTCCTGTTACAATCTACGCTAACCGCGAAGGCGGTATGAGCCCATTCACTTATTCATGGACCGGCCCTAACGGCTTTACCGCTACTACAGAAAACCCATCCTTAACACTATCTGCTACTGCCGCAATGGCCGGTACTTATAGCGTATCAGTTGTTGATGGTAAGGTATGTAGCACATCGGGCAGCTTTGTACTAACAGTAAACCCATTACCTACAAACTTAACCCCCACTGCTACACCTGCTACAATATGTGCTAACAGCAGCAGCAACATACAAATAACCTCGTCTCAATCGGGCATTAGCTACCAATTGCGCAATAACGCAGACAACTCTTTAGTTGGAACAGCAGTATCAGGTACCGGTGGCACCATTTTATTGCCAACCGGCAACCTAACCGCCAACACTACATTTAATGTATTGGCTACAAATACTACAACAGGCTGTAGCAGGGTACTTTCTGCTACCCCAAGCATAACAATATCTACCACTCCAAACCTTGTTATTACAAACCAGGCAAGATGCTCTGGCACTGTTAACTTAACTGCTGCCGGTGTAACTGCCGGAAGCACAGGCGGAGGCACACTTACCTATTGGACAAATGCTGCCTGTACTTCAGCATTAAGCAATCCATCGGCAGTTGCTACAAGCGGAACATATTATATTAAAGCAACTAATGGTTCTTGTACAGATGTGGAACCTGTGGTTGTAGTAATTTCTACAGCCCCGGTAGCAACATTTAACTACTCAGGCAGCCCTTTCTGCGCATCAGGTACAGACCCATTGCCCGTATTTAGTGGCGGCGGCGTAGGTGGTGTTTTCTCATCATCAACAGGTGCTGTTTTTGTAAGCACGGCTACCGGCCAAATAGACCTATCGGCAACACCTGCCGGTACACATACAATTACCAATACCATTACCCCTTCGGGTGCCTGTGCCCCTGTATCGGTATCGCGTACTATTGTAGTAACAGCAATACCAAGTGCAGAGTTTAGCTACAGCAGCACTGTTATTTGCCAAAATGCAAATGCCGCCGACCCGCTGCCTGTTTTTGTATCGGGTGCATCGGGTGGTACATTCTCATCATCATATGGCTTAACATTTATTAGTACCTCTACAGGTCAAATTGATATTTCAGCATCAACCCCTGGTAACTATGCTGTAACAAACAGCAAAGCGGCAGCGGGCGGTTGCGCGGCTGTATCTTTTACGTCTTATATATTAATTAACCCCTATACCTTCTCGGGCGGTGTAGTAACAACCGCTGCGCCTACCACAATTTGTGGCGGACAAACCATCAACTTAACTTCAGAAGCTCCTATCTATTTATCAGCAGTATTGAGGGAAGACTTTAATAGCACTTCTAATACTCTGGACTACCACCAACACATCAACCGGTGGTACACCTGCCAACGCTGCTTTTACTTTAAGGCCAGATGCTTACTCTTATGATGGTTTAACATTTGACTCTAACGATGGTACACAGTTTTACATGACCAATAGCAGGTTACAAGGCTCGGGTGGCACTACAGCCACAACACTACGTTCGCCTGCTATATCTACCGTTGGGTATGCAAGTTTAGCCTTAGACTTTTTCCATTATTTTAGAGGTGCCGCCAGCGGCGATGTTGCAAAAGTGCAAGTGTCTGTTGATGGTTTTAACTGGATTGACGTTGCTACCTATACTGCCACTCAAGGAGCATCTAATGCATTTGCTAACGCTGTTGTAGACCTAAATGATTATGTTGACATTCCAACAATGTACATACGTTTTAAATACGATGCTACAAACGATAGGTACTGGGCTATTGATAATGTATCGCTAACAGGTTATTCTACCAACTATGCATATTCATGGGCCTCATCGCCGGTAGGTTTTATATCGGCAGCACAAAACCCTGCCAACGTAGCCCCTACGGTATCAACATCATACACCACTACAGCAACAAACAGCTATGGTTGTTCTGCTGCATCAAATGCATCGGCGGTAACGGTAAACCCGTCAGCATCGTTAAGCAGCACACTTACACCGCCCGCTATTTGCAGCAACACAGCCTTTACTTATACCCCAACCAGTGCAACAACGGGTGTAACCTTTACCTGGACACGCGCTGCGGTTGCCGGTATTAGCAATGCAGCCGTTACAACACCACAAACAGGTAATGTTAACGAAACGCTTATAAACACAACTACAGCGCCTATTAACGTTGTATATACTTATGTAACCAGCAAAAACGGATGCTCTACCACACAAAACGTAACTGTAAAAGTTAACGCCCCTAACGTATGGAACGGTAGCCAAAGCACAAACTGGTTTACAGGGATGAACTGGTGTATAAATGGTGCAGGTATACCTACTGCAACTACCACAGCTTTAATTCCTGATGTTGCAATAACAACCCGTAACCCAATTATTGATAATGCACAAGGCACAGGCGCTGTTGCCAAAAACCTAACCATACTACCGGGCGGTGGCCTAACTATGAATGGCAGTGCCGGGCTTACTTTATGGGGCACTTGGAACAACAGCGGAACCTTTACACCCAACAGCGGCACTGTTACCTTTAAAGGCACAGCAACAGATTCTATTGTAGGTACTGATGTACAACAATTTTATAATCTTGCTATTGATAAAGGTACAGATACTACTGTGGTGCTAAAAGCCAACGTTGATATTAACGTAGCTAATAACCTTGTTTTAACAAGCGGTTTATACACTCAAAATGGTAGCGGCGGTAATATTACCAACGCGGTTACTATTACTAACAAATCAGGCATTGATGCTATTAACTCTGCCACCTTAACAACAGGTGCTGGTGTTACCAATAGTGGTTTGCTACGTGTTAGTAACGGTTTTATATCAATTGGCAGCAGCTCTTCTCACAACCTTGTAAACAACGCATCAAGCCGTGTGCGTGTTACATCAGGTAAATTAAATGTAGCAGGCAATATTACCAACACAAACTCTACCACCCGCGTAAATGGCGGTACTGTAGAAGTGGGTGGATTATATATTGCCACAGGTTCAAGCTCTTTAATACAAACCGGTGGCGTTGTTACCTTAAACATGAATATTGCAAGCAGCAATAGCAACGCGGTATTTGATATTGCATCAACATCGGCACTTAACTTAACCGGCGGCAGCATTATTTTACAAGATGCCAATGCAGGTACAGGTGGCGATATTAAAATAACTTCAGGCTTAGGCAGCAAGTCTATTGCAGCAGCACACAACATGCAGGTTGGTAACGATTTAACATTAAGCAGCAGCACATTTAAAATAAACGGTGGTTCTACCCAACTGGGCAAGCTTACCATTAACAACTCTGATGCGTTAATTGGAAGGCTAACGGCTAATACAACTGTTAATACCCTTATGCTTAACAAGCCATTAGAGCTAAATGGTAATACAATTATTATTGCAAACCCATCAAATGCCGCTATATCTGGCCCAAGCTATATTGTTAGCGAAACCACTAACGGTAACTCTAAAATACAATGGAATGTTGGCAACAGTACCGGGTCTTATATATTCCCATTTGGTACCGCGCTTGGTGCTTACATACCATTTACATTTAATATTACAACCGCCGGCACACAGCTAACATCGGGCAACATGACAATATCTACTTACCCAACCGATGATAACAATTTACCTTTAGTTGCCGGTGTATTAAGCATGCTTACCGAAGGTGGAACCAATGGTGCCCAAAGCGCTATAGACCGTTGGTGGATTATTGACGCTAACAACTACCTGATAAAACCAACATCGAGCATGACATTTAGCTATGCTACTGCCGACCTATTGGGCAACGCCTTTATTACCGAGGCTAACTTACAAGCTCAACGTTGGGATATGTCGTTACTAAACGGCCTGCTTAACCCTCCGGGTGGTTGGAACCCGCCAGATTTCTTTGGTGGCCTTAACCTGGGCAACGTTATTAACCATGCAGTAACAGTAACCAACGTTACTAACTACTCTCCATGGACATTGGCAGATGGCAACTCTGCGGGTAACTCTCCGCTACCAATTGAATTGTTAGACTTTAGCGCAACTTGTAACGATGAGGTGGTAACACTTAACTGGACTACTGCTACCGAAACTAACAACAACTTCTTTACCATACAACGCTCTGCCGATTTGGTTAGCTTTGATGATATTGCAGTAATTGAAGGTGCAGGTAATAGTAGCACCCCTATTACCTACACAGCAAACGATGAGTTTCCTGTTAGTGGTAAAAACATGTACTACCGCTTAATGCAAACTGACTATAACGGCGAGTTTGAAATATTTAATCCGGTTGCTACCATGTGCATAACAAGGCAAAATGATGTAATAACCATTTACCCTAACCCGGCTAACGATGTACTAAACATTCGCATGGATGTTAGCAGCAACGACCGTGGTGTGGTTAATGTTTACAACAGCATTGGCCAGGTGGTTAAGACCATTGCAATAGAACCTACACAAGGCCAAAACACTTACACATTAAATGTTGGAGATATGGCCCACGGCCAGTACTTTGTAAGCTTCTCTATGGATAATAAAAATTACCCTGTACAAAAATTAATGGTTACAAGGTAACCTACCGCACTTGCACTATGAAAAAGAAAAATCCCCCTGCAAATAATGCCAGGGGATTTTTTATTAAGTGAAATTGATTGGTTAGTAGCTAAGCACTTTAATGTGGTATAGAATGCGACTTAGCGATAGATTTTTAAACGCTATGTATTACAAAGTAACTTTATTATAGATTTGCTGTAGAATAGAATGTATGCTAACAGTTGCCGAAGAGAACTACATAAAAGCCATTTATAAGCTGGCTGAGCGTAACGAGATTGTTACGACTAAAGACATTGCCGACAGGGTTAATACCAAACCATCGTCTGTTAGTGATATGCTTAAAAAACTGGCCGATAAAAAGTATATCAACTACGAGAAATACCAGCATATATCGCTTACCAAACTGGGCGAAAAAATTGCGCTTAAAACCATACGCAAGCACAGGCTTTGGGAGGTTTTTTTGGTAGAAAAACTGGGCTTTGGTTGGGATGAAATTCACCCCATTGCCGAGGAGCTGGAGCATATAAACTCTGACGAGTTGGTAGACCGCCTTGACAACTTTTTGGGTAACCCGGAGTACGACCCGCACGGCGACCCTATACCTACCGCAGCAGGCAAAATAAATGCCATGAAGGTGAAAAAACTATCGGAAGCCGGCAGTGGCGAAACGGTGGTTATGACAGGCGTTGCCGACCATAGCGCGGGCTTTTTAAAGCACCTTAGCAAGTTAAACATATCACTATCTACCAAGCTAAAAATAAAAGAGGTTAACGAGTTTGACCGTTCTATGATGATTAGCATTAGCGGAGAAAAGCCCCACTTTATCAGCTACGAGGTGGCCAAAAACCTGCTGGTTACTACCGCTTAATTATACCGTTTGCGCGCAGCTCAAAGTACTCTTCAATAGCTTCGCCAAGGGTCATGTCGGTTTTCTTAAGAAACTCGGGGTCGGTAAGTATGGTAAGCGCGTATTGGTCGCCGGCTGCAAGTATGGCGGTGTGTATGGGGTTAAATATGCCTTCTTTAATGCCCCTGTCGTAATACTCGGTAAGTATTTTGGTGCTATAATCCCTAAACTGGTCTATCATTAGCCAAATATCGGGGTATAGTTCTTTAAGGTCAGACAGCAGCACTACCGATGTGTCAGACACCGTTTCGCAAAAGTAGGCTACGGCATTCTTGTAACGGTCTATATACGGTTGGCTTTCATCGTGCAGGCGCGTTACAAACCCTGCCGATTTCTGAAGCTTATCAGTAATAAACAGGGCTACAATTTCATCCCTCGACTTAAAATACTTGTACAGCGTGGCTTTGCTTATGCCAATAATCTCGGCCATATCGTCCATGCTAAAGTACTTTATACCTTTATCGCGAAAGTGGGGCGATAGTAATTCCACCCATTCTGCCTTGGCGTTTAGGGTCTATGTTACGAGTTTTGTTGGTGGAGCGTCTTCCCATAAAAAGTGCGTAAAACTAGCATTTTATTTTTGCAGAGTAAAAAAGTAAACTATTATTTGTTTTTTAGTTTACTTTAAATTATGTTTGTAGTATTAACTTTGAGGAATATGAAATTCAGGGCTTTAAAATACCTAACTGTTTTTACCGCTGTAGCTACAGGGCTTATATCGCTAACACAGCACGGCTGGCTTACCTTTTTAACTCCGCTGTATTCCTTTTTTCTGATACCGTTTTTTGAATTATTTATTCCGGTTGATGAGAAAAACCTGACCGAAGCCGAAGAGGAAATAGTAAAACACGACCGCCTGTACGATTGGTTGGTATATGCCATAGTGCCTATACAATGGGGCTTTGTAGTGCTGTTTATGTTTACCATACAAGACCCTACGCTTAGTACCTACGAGGTTGTAGGCCGTGTACTATCGCTGGGTGTGGGTTGCGGCGCATTTGGCATAAACGTAGCGCACGAGCTTGGCCACCGTGTAAACAAAAACGAGCAGCTTATGGCTAAAATCCTTTTGCTATCATCGTTATACATGCACTTTTTTATAGAGCATAACCGTGGGCACCATAAAAATGTAAGCACCGATGAAGACCCGGCATCATCGCGCTACGGCGAAAGCCTATACGCCTTTATTCCACGTTCTATGATAATGGGCTACCTATCTGCATGGAAGATAGAAGCAAAGCAAATGAAAAAAGAGGGCCGCAAAACACTATCTATTCATAATGAGATGATACAATACCAGCTTCTACAAGCGGGTTTATTAGTAGCCATGTATTTAATTTTTGGGTTGATGCCCATGCTATATTTTTGGATTGCGGCTTTCATAGGTGCTATATCGTTGGAGATTGTTAACTACATTGAACATTATGGTTTGCGCCGCAAAAAACCGGCGAAAACAGCTACGAGCGCACTTTGCCCATCCATTCTTGGAATAGCAGCCACGTTGTAGGCAGGTTAATGTTGTTTGAACTATCGCGCCACAGCGACCACCACTACAAGGCCAGTCGCAAGTACCAGCTGCTTAAGCATTACGAAGAAGCCCCGCAAATGCCAACCGGTTACCCGGGCATGATGTTGCTGGCTACCATACCCCCACTGTGGTTTTACATAATGCACAAACGCATTGCCACGCTAAAAGCAGGTGTAGGCCAAGTTTCCTTGGCCTAATTATGAATTAGTAATTATTAATTATGAGAGTTTTTGTAACGCTCTTTCTACTAATTAATAATTTATAATTACTAATTAAAGTTCTCTTACCAACTCAGTAATAAGCTTCGTTAATTTTCCTGAAGCAATATTAGCCGCTTGCAATACCTCTTCGTGGCTTACCTTATGCACCTGGCCTTCAACGCCAAGGTCGGTAATAACAGATACAGCAAAGCACTCAACCCCCATGTGGCGGGCCACAATAACCTCGGGCACGGTGCTCATACCCACAGCATCGGCACCTATGCGCCAAAACCAGCGGTATTCGGCAGGAGTTTCAAACGTTGGGCCGGTAACAGATGCGTACACACCTTTCTGCACTTTAATGCCTATGGAAGCCGCTACCTTCTCTGCTTTCTCTAAAAGGACATGGCTATAAGGTTCGCTCATATCTGGGAAACGAGGGCCCAGTTCTTTATTATTAGGCCCAATCAGCGGATTAGGCTGAAGGTTAAGGTGGTCGTTAATCAGCATCAGGTCGCCTATTTCAAAGGCGGGGTTCATACCGCCTGCAGCGTTAGAAACAAACAAGGTTTCTACCCCAATATATTTAAGCACACGCACAGGGAAAACCACCTGCTCCATAGCATAGCCTTCATAAAAATGAAAGCGGCCCTGCATGGCTACTACCAGCTTACCGCCAAGGTTGCCAAATATAAGGTTGCCACTATGGCCCTCTACGGTAGATACCGGAAAGTTCGGTATTTCGGTATACGGTATTTTGTGTTGAATTTCAATCTCGTCAACCAAGCCACCAAGACCGCTGCCCAGTATTATACCGTATTTAGGAGAAAGGCCGGTGCGTTGTTTTAAGTATTCGGCCGTTTGCTTAATAGTTTCTAACATAATTGTTTACCAGTTTGTCAAATGCTTCTTTATCGTTACCATGAAAAGATACCTCTACAGGCATATAAAACACGGGCAAACCTGCCAGCATAGGCAGTAAATTTGCCGCCCTAAGCCTTACCGCGTCTTTTTCAGTAGTAACAATCAATTTGTTTTTCCCCGCAATAGTAGAAAATTTTTGGGTAAGCTTATCAATATCGCCTTCGGTAAACTGGTAATGGTCTTTAAATTCCATGTGGTGTACCTCACGCAGAAGTGTTTCGGTAAGGTAGTCCTTCATATACTCAGCATTGGCAATACCTGTTAGCAGCAGTATATTGTGGTTACTGTCTTTGTTGAGTTTGGTATTAGCAGCAAGGGTAGCCTCATTCTCTGCCAACGGCACCAAAGCCCCGTAATTATAGTACGAGAAAAACACCGGAATATCGGGCCCCGTTTTCAGCTTTTGTATTATGCCTTCTCTTTCTAAAGGTGAGAAGTACTTATGTGTTTTGGTAACTATTATAGCATGGGCACGGCGCAGGGCCGTTATAGACTCGCGCAAATTACCCGATGGTAGCAGGTAATCATCATTAGGTAGGTTGTGGTAATCGGCCAAAACAATAGCTAATCCCGGTTTAACATAGCGGTGCTGAAAGGCATCGTCTAACACCAAGGTATTTATGTATGGGCGTTCTTCTATAATTTGATTAATACCTTTTACCCTGTCTTCGCACACAGCCACATCAAGCGTAGTAAACTTTTGCTTTAGCTGCAAAGGTTCATCGCCGTATTCCGCGGGTAGCCCATCTGCCTTAACCCATAAAAAACCTTTGCTTTTGCGGCCATAGCCACGGCTAAGGGTTGCAATATCGCGCGTGGTGCTAAGAAGCTTTACCAAATACTCTACATGGGGGTTTTGCCTGTGCCGCCGGTGCTAATGTTGCCTACTACTATTACCGGTTTGTCAAATGCAGTTTGCTTAAATACACCCCAGGCAAACAGCTTGTTACGCAACCATATACCCACACCATACAGTGCGGCAATGGGGAACAGCAATATGCGTACTATGGGCTGCATTATTGTAAAGATAAGTAATTCAATTGTTTTGATAGTATCTGTGCCTAATAATCTATTACCTGTGTAATAAATAATGTAGTTTGTGCCTACAGTAAATTAAACCAAAGAGTATTAATATCGTCTAAACAGCTATCAACTTTTTAACTATGAGGATATACCTACTAAAAACAATACAGGTGTTTATTTTAGTGTGTTGCAGTAACGCTATACTAACGGCGCAGCTATATAACGACCCAAACTTTAACAAACCTACTACAGGATACGGTTCCGACGGGCCACATACAACTGCTACAGAGGAGTTTGAAAACCCTTACTATGCCGGACAAAATATTAAAATTTACCACCCGGGAGATATTCAAGTTAAAGTACCTACGCTTTTTTACAGTCATGCCTATGGGGGGTATATACCTTTGCATGTAATTGGCCTTTTCAATTTTATTGCTAAAAAAGGTTATGCTATTGTCTTTGTACCTTACCAAACAACAGGGGTTAGTGTTGAAAACCGTTATGAGAATTTATTGGCAGGATTCAGGAAGGCCGCACGCGATTTCCCCAATATTATAGATACTACAAGGGTAGGCTTTATGGGCCATTCTTTTGGCGGAGGGGCATCTTTTGCAACCGCTTATCGTTGTTTTACAGAAAACAATTGGGGGCAAAACGGCAGGTTTATCCACTCTTCGGCACCTTGGTATTCATACAATATATCGCAGGCAGAAATGCAGTCGTTTCCTATAGATACTAAACTAATTGTAGAGGTATACGACGACGATGTTGTTAACGACCACCGCATGGCCGCCGACGTTTTTACGGCCATAAATATACCTGTAGCAGAAAAAGATTTCATAAAGGTAAAAACAGACACAGTAAATAATTATGTGTATGCAACAGGCCATGATTTGCCCACAACTTACGCCGGATTTGATGCCCTGGACTATTATGCCTATTACCGATTAATAGATGCACTTTGCGATTATACTTTTACTGGCAGCCTAGTTGCTAAAGATGTGGCCTTGGGCAATGGCAGCCTAAACCAGATTACTATGCCAACAGGCATGCAAAATTTAGAACAAACAGATATGCCTATAGTAACTTATGACGAAAGCAGGTATGGCTTTCCGTGCAGTGCTGCCGGCAATCCGAGAAATGCATATTGTGGCAATTTTACAGGTGTATCAATGGTTGAAACCGGCAATGTTAGTATTTATCCCAATCCTTTTACTACCGGTATAACAATATCCAACCTTATTGGCAATGAAATGTTTTTGCTGCAAAACAGTGTGGGCCAAATAGTATATAGCGGCAACGTAACTGGCCTGCAACATTTGAATAGTTTGCCAAATGGGCTATATATATTAAAAACAATAGCGCCTGCTTATAGTAAAACTTATAAGTTGTTTAAAGAATAGTTTCTTTCTGGGATTCATTTTTATAAAGGCTACTTAACTATGCCAACCAAGGTTTGATTCTTTAATCAAACTAATCCTTTGCGGCTCATTTTACCGTAAAAATATCTCTTTCGATGGTTGGTTGGTCGATTAAATTGGAGCAATCTGTCGACAGATTTTTACCTGTTATCGAAAACCAAAGAAAACACCTGTGTTGTACTCAATCTTTGTCTCAGAAACTTAAAACACACAGCATATGTCAACCGTAGAATTTACCACCCAGATGATGAGCTTTCAGGAGCAAATGAGAAAATTCGCATTTAAACTGACATCTGACTATGATGAGGCTCAGGACCTAATGCAGGAAACTTATATCAAAGCCATCAAATACAAAGACAGCTTTACTGATTCTACTAATCTTAAAGCGTGGTTACTAACCATTATGAAAAACACTTTCATAAACGTATACCGCAAAAATCTACGCAAAGGCCAGGTGTTTGATGCGCACGTAACCACCGCAAGCGATAGGTTGCACCAAAAAGCATCTAACAACGCTACCGAAACCCGCTTGTACGAGCAGGATTTAAGGAAGCTTATATCTGCCCTGCCAACAGAATACCGTACACCTTTTGAAATGTATGTAGAAGGCTACAAATACAAAGAAATTGGCGAACATATGAACTTACCAATCGGCACCATTAAAAGCCGTATACACATAGCCCGCCAAGAGCTTATGACCAAGATTAACCGCCAAAAAAAATAAACCCATACTGCCCTTAACCCAATTAAAATCCCGCCTGACCCAATCAGGCGGGATTTTTTGTTGCTATAGCCCAAGTAGCTTTTGCCACCATGTTTTGCCTTTGGTATCAGGCAATAATTCATCATTATAATCCCAATATTCTTTTTCTTCTTCTAAAGGCAAATCATCATCATCAACAGGATAAGAAACAATATCTTTAACATCATCTTCATCAACATCAACACGATTATCCTGATGTTTTTCTTCAGTAATCAAACCAAAATACACCAGCTTGTCATGTTTCCATTCCGCTATAGCCTCATCAGTGTGATCATCCGGGTAATACCAAAAATCCAGTTCCTTTAATAACTTTGTTTTTTCCGGGTTTTCTAGACTTTTTGCATATTTATATGTTGCATCAACACCCATAAAAAATATATACTGCCCATCAAATCCAATTCCTGAGTCAAAGTCAATATTTTTAATCTTAAGAAATAGCCAGATAATCTCAACCCTGTTAAACATGGTTGCAACAAAAGCTATAAAGTACAACTCATCAACATCTCCGGGAGTAGCCGATTTACGCAATTGATATTCCTGCTCTAGCAGAAATTCAACTATTTCAAAATCTGATGGTTTAAGATCGTAGTAAATTGCCAACGCAAGGGCACTCCTTTCAGCCTGTTTATTATTATCGCTGCTAGTTATATACCTATAGTTTTCAAGTAAGCTAAAATCATTTCTAACCTGCTCTAGTTCCGGTTTATAATCTTTCATTAGGTTATAGTAGGTTAAAGAGGATACTCCCTGATAAAATCTATAGAGCTATGCAGGTTGGGGTACATTAAGCGGTCTTCCTCTACAAAAGCTACTGTTTTGCGGTATTCGGCATGCAGTTTTTCTATAGTGGGCGATGATTGCATAGGCCTGCGAAACTCCAGCGCTTGCGCAGCATTGCATAGTTCTATAGCCAGTATGCTCTCTAAGTTATTTACAACCTTTAGGGCTTTAACAGCGGCGTTAGCGCCCATGCTAACATGGTCTTCCTGCCCGTTTGATGATACTATACTATCTACAGACGCCGGTGTTGCCAGTTGCTTATTTTGGCTTACTATAGATGCCGCGCTGTATTGCGGTATCATAAAACCGGAGTTTAAGCCCGGCTTAGAAACCAAAAAGGGTGGCAAGCCTCGCAGGCCTGCTATTAGTTGATAGGTTCGCCGTTCTGATATGCTGCCAAGTTCGGCAACGGCAATAGCCAAATGGTCTAGTGCCAAAGCCAGCGGTTGCCCGTGGAAGTTTCCTGCTGATATTATCAGGTCTTCATCGGGAAACAGCGTGGGGTTATCAGTAACAGAGTTAACCTCTATGGTAAATACATTTTCGGCATACTCAATAGCATCTTTAGATGCACCGTGCACCTGTGGTATGCAACGGAAAGAGTAAGGGTCTTGTACGTGCTGCTTAGGCCTTGCCAATAGTTGGCTACCATTTAATATAGCGCTGATAGCGCGGGCGGTTTGCAGTTGCCCTTTGTGGGCACGCACCAAGTGGGTAGCATCTAAAAACGGCTCGGGCCTGCCATCAAAAGCATCCAGCGACATGGCCGCAATAACATCGGCCCACTGCGATAAACGCTGCGCTTTTAACAGGCAGGCCACACCATAAGCCCCCATAAACTGGGTGCCGTTTAACAATGCCAGCCCCTCTTTACTTTGTAGCTCTATTGGCTGCCAGCCCAGCAGGCTCAATACTTCGGCACTAAGCATACGCTCGCCTTTGTAGTTTACCTCGCCTAAGCCTAAAAGGGGTAATGATAAATGTGCCAAGGGGCTAAATCGCCCGAAGCGCCTAATGAACCTTGCTCATAAACAACAGGCAGCACATCGTTATTATAAAAATCAATAAGGCGTTGCACCGTTAGCAGTTGCACACCCGAATTGCCATACGCCAGCGACTGTACCTTTAGCAACAGCATAAGCTTTACTATATGCTGCGGAACCTCGGCCCCCATGCCGCAAGCATGAGACATTACCAGGTTTTTTTGTAGCAATGCCAGTTGGCTATCTTCTATCTTAACATTATATAATGCGCCAAAGCCGGTGTTAATACCATATATAGGCGTATCTGTAGCGGCCATTTTACGGTCAAGGTACTCGCGGCACTTTACTATTAGCCCTTGGCTTCTGCCGACAGTTCTAAACGGTAATCATCGTTTACAATCTTGTTTATATCGGCAAGGCTTAGCTGTTGGGGCGAAATATGATGAATATCCATAAATAAAATCCTGTATAAAAAAGCCCCTTGCTTTGTTCAAGGGGCTATATGCTATCTTACAATAAGCTTAGCGTAGTATGTTTTGTTGTTGCAATGCAGCGATAATAAGTACATGCCTGCACTATAGCCACTAAGGTCTACCGGACCGGCAAAGCCATTGCCACCATAGTATAGTTTGCCTTGTTGCAGCATACGGCCACTAATATCGTTTATCATCACATCAACATCAAGGCAGGCATTGCTTCCTAAATCCACATAGTAGGTACTATAATCAGCCCCCGGAATAATTTTAACAGCCTGTGCGTAGTTATCATTCAAGCCTGTTTTAGCAACATATACTTGCTGGGTAATGGTATCGTTTCCGCAAGCGTTGGTTGCTATAAGGGTAACTGTATAGGTTCCATCGCTGTTATATTGATGCGATGGGGCAGCATCGGTAGATGTACTACCATCACCAAAACTCCATAGGTACGATGCAGCGTTGGTAGATGTGTTGGTAAACACAGCCTCATAACCACCGGCATCAGTAAATGTAAAACCGGCCAACGGCTCATCTCCACCTATTATTTGTACCGGAACGCTAAATGTACCGGGACAGGTTGTAGCAAACAGCGTTTGTGGCGGGTTTGCAGTAAACTGTAAAGATGCGCCGGTGCCCACAACAGAGCCTCCGTTAGCTGTATCTATCCATTGTATGGTATAGCCTTGTGGCAGCGTACCTGTAACGTTAACCTGCAGGTTGACAGTTTGCCCGGCACAGGCAGTAGCATCCAGTGCCGATAAATCAAACCCGGTTAGCGTATTGGTAGTTACCCCGCTAAAACCACGGGTTGCGCCTTGCGGCGGAAATTCTATAACAGCGGGAGATGAAGAGGTGCCGTTGGCACCACCCAAAACGCTTGTAGTAACAGTACCTGCCGAAACACCAATGTAACCACCGCCACCGCCGCCGCCGGTGCCATAAGTATCAACACCAAATATTTGTACTCAGGTTGCCACCTTTACCGCCGTTGGCTGTTAAGGTTAAGTTGCTTAAAGGCACAGTAGATACCACGCGGATAAAACCGCCGCCACCGCCACCGCCTGCACCGTCTTTACCAATATTTATGCCCTGGCCAGAGTTTTGACCATCGCCGCCGTTAGCTTCTATTGTGCCGGTTACCGGTCCGTATGCTAATATATATACCATGCCGCCGCCATTACCGCCATCGCCTGCTGTACCATCGTTTTGGTCGCCGGCACCACCACCACCACCTAAAAATGCGCGGGTTGTGGTTTGTGGGCATACAGGCCTTCCGCCCAATCCGCCCATGTTATGGCGCCAATCGCCGCCCCAGGCCGAAGTATATAAAGGTGTGGTTAATGCATTTTGGTCGTTGGCAGAAAAAGAATAGCCACCCTTGCCACCACCCGGCGATGAAGTAACTGAAAACCCTGTTCCTTCCAGTTCCCAGGCTTGCGCCCAGTTAGGATTAGAATTATCAGGGGTGCCTAAGCCTGTCCATGTGGTAGCTTCGCCACCGTTAGCGCCGCCGCCGCCGCCACAGTTATGGCCATTACCACCCCCTCCGCCATTGGCAGGTGCGCCTCTGCCGTATCGGCCGTTTAGGCCATCATAATCTATTACAGACCCTGCAATGCCTTCACCTTTTTCGGCACCGCCTTGGGCATCGGGCGTGCGGTAGTTTAAAACACCGTATGCCGATTCGTTTTCATTTGATTTTCCGCTACGGAAGCCTTTAGCTGTAGCTGTTATTTTACCGTTAATAGTGGTTGTTCCTAATACCTCAATAGCAATAACACCGCCTATTGCGCCATCCCAGTTGGTAGCCGTAACATCTGTGCTTGCATTAACTGTTAAAGAGGCATAACGCGGTATACGCACCACCTGTACTTTGCCGGTAGCTGTATAGTTGTTTTGCAACCCACAATCAAAATTTATTTGGTTGCTACCTGTTACAGATTTTACCTGCAACATTTCGTAGTTGCCACAGTTGTTAAGGTTGGTAACCGCCCCATACGTTCCATCATCGGGTGTTGCATCAATTGCTGCACCCTGCATTTGTATAATCATTACAAGGTCTCCGCTAGCAAGGCTAGCTGAAAAACGATTAAACGCATTTAGGCCGTTGTTGGCTACAGTAACAGAGGTTTGCCCCGCTGTAGCATCTGCTGTAAGCGCAGTATACTCATTAACAATAGTGCCTACCGAAATAATTGTTTTGTTACCGTCTTTACCTCTTTGGGCTATAAGGCTTGAAAAGGCTAGTAGTAATAATGATAGAATGATGGTTTTTCTCATTTTGATAGAATAATAAGTTTCAAAAATACTAATTTGATATGTGACATAGCAAATATCTAAGCAGTTAAAGGGTTTTAAACAAGCGTGTTTTAAAATTTCTTACGCGTTCAAATCATAAAACGGCACTTAGTTTACTTATAATCAAATATTTATATTGATATACCTTTAAAAAACCCCATTATTAGTAAAACATTAGAAAATGGCGATTGTATAACTAATTGCCTAAAACAGTAAAATTTGTTGCAGAATGTTGCTACAGTTTCAAAATAAAAAATATTTTTGTGAAGTTTATCGTTATTACCAACCATAGCCTATGAACAGAACTGTACAATTGAAGAGTATTTTACTTATGATGAGCTTGTGGCTTTTAGTTGCCGCAGCCAGTGTTTCTGCCCAAAACAACGTGGGTATCGGTACTACAACGCCCGATCCCAGCGCTTTGTTAGACTTATCGTCTAAACTAAAGGGCACACTTATTACCCGCATGAATACCAGCGAGATGACTGCTATTCCTGCGCCTGCTACAGGTTTATTGGTATTCAACACCGACTCATTATCATTTTGCTACTACAACGCTACCCAGTGGGTATGTGGTTTAGGTGGCGCTAATAATAGCACCCCAGGCCCAACAGGTCCGCAAGGCCCCCAAGGCCCATCGGGTGTTGATGGTGCAAACGGTACCCCCGGCGCCCCTGGCGCTACAGGTGCTCCCGGAGCAACAGGTCCAGTTGGCCCTGCCGGCCCACAAGGCATACAAGGTGATACAGGTCCTGCCGGTCCTGCGGGCCCAACGGGTCTTGCCGGCCCAACAGGTGCCCCGGGCGCTAACGGCCCAACAGGTGCCGATGGTGTTACAGGCCCTGCCGGCCCAACAGGCTTACAAGGTCCAACAGGTGCACCAGGTGTAACCGGCCCAATAGGCCCATCGGGAGCTAACGGTGCTACAGGCGCTACAGGCCCAACCGGTTTAGGCGGCAACAAATATTTTGTACGCGGTACTACCGATGTTAATACCAGCTCTGGCACTTATGTAGACATACCTCAAATGACTATTACCTACACCCCGCAAAGCTCTACCGGTTTTGTAACTTTTGCAGCTTCGGGTACTTATGTGGGTACAGTTTATTCTGCTATGTGGGCACAGTTTAGGGTGGTTGTTAACGGCACCCCCGTTGCTACTAGTAATGCTACTGTTGGCGAGGGTGATGACCTTGATGGTTTCTTTAACGGATGGAACCACTCTTTAACCATACCTATTGCTACCACACCGGGTACACCAACTACGGTTACAATACAGTGGGAGTTTTTCCCGCAAACAAACCAGGTGTTGTATAACTACCCTAGTGTAGAAGCACACTACCGTACGCTAACCATTTTAGACTAATTGTTTATGCTTAAACGTACATTAACAATAGCGGCTGTTTGCTTCGCCTTGGGCTTAAGCGCCCAAGTAAGGGTGCAAAAAGTTGCAACTAAAGACCAAGCGGTTTTTACAGTGCAGCCTACCCGCATAGTAGTTGAAAATAGCAATGCTAATGCAGCAACCAAAGCAGAATTTACTGCCCCGGCTATGCAGCATGTTGCGGGCAACAGCCAAAAACAAACGCCCCGCACTAATGAGGTGTTTGGTGTAGAGCCACGCCGCACCAAACCTACCAAATAGGTATTTACAACCTTATATAGCAAGCCCCAACAGAAATGTTGGGGCTTTTTTGTTAGTAATAAAAACAGGCTCTCTCCCCTGCAAAGGTGAGTACTTAGAGCGTAGCGATGAGGGAAGGGGTGGGGCCATGTTACCACCACCCATTTCTTCCAATACCTTTCGGTATCGGAATCCGCTCCCCTCCTTTGCAGGAAGGAAGTTACAAGGAACAAAAAGCCCCTGACAATGAACGTCAGGGGCTTTAATACTATATGGCTTTGCCTGATACTAACTACGCGTCAATCTTAGCGTATTTAGCGTTTTTCTCAATAAACTCGCGGCGTGGCGGAACATCATCGCCCATTAGCATAGAGAAGATACGGTCAGTCTCAGCAGCGCTCTCTATAGTTACCTTACGTAGCGTACGGAACTGTGGGTTAAGCGTTGTGCTCCAAAGCTGCTCAGCATTCATCTCTCCTAAACCTTTGTAACGTTGTATACCAATACCACTTTCGCTACCGTCTTTGCCAGATAGTTCTTTTACTATCTCGTTACGCTCAGCCTCATTCCAGCAGTAACGCTCTGTTTTACCCTTTTTAACAAGGTATAACGGCGGTGTAGCAATATATACGTGGCCATTTTCAATAAGCTCCTTCATGTGGCGGAAGAAGAAGGTAAGGATAAGCGTGGTAATGTGGCTACCGTCAACGTCGGCATCGGTCATAATTACAACCTTGTGGTAGCGTAGTTTTTCAAGGTTAAGGGCCTTGCTGTCTTCTTCGGTACCAATATGCACGCCAAGGGCGGTAAATATGTTCTTAATCTCCTCGTTATCAAAAATTTTGTAGGCCATAGCCTTCTCCACGTTAAGGATTTTACCCCTTAGCGGAAGAATAGCCTGGAACTTACGGTCGCGGCCCTGTTTGGCAGTACCACCGGCCGAGTCACCTTCGACAAGGAATATCTCGCACTGTGCAGGGTCGCGCTCAGAGCAGTCGCTAAGTTTACCCGGTAAACCCGGACCGCCTAAAACGCTCTTACGTTGCACCAACTCGCGCGCTTTACGTGCGGCATGGCGTGCTGTAGCAGCTAAAATAACCTTATCTACAATAATTTTAGCCTGTTTAGGGTGCTCTTCTAAGTAATTGTCAAGCATTTCGCCTACGGCAATATCTACCGCGCCCATAACCTCGTTGTTACCCAATTTGGTTTTGGTTTGGCCCTCAAACTGTGGCTCTTGTACTTTTACTGATATAACGGCTGTTAACCCCTCGCGGAAGTCATCACCCGCAATATCAAATTTAAGCTTAGAAAGCATACCGCTTTTCTCAGCATAGCCTTTTAACGTGCGGGTAAGTGCACGGCGGAAACCTGCTAAATGCGTGCCACCTTCGTGGGTGTTAATGTTATTTACGTAAGAGTGGATATTCTCGCTGTACGATGTGTTGTACAACATAGCCACCTCTACAGGTATACCGTTTTTCTCCCCATCAATATAGATAGGGTCTTCCATTAAAGGCTCGCGGGTAGCATCTAAGTAAGTAACAAACTCGCGCAGACCACCTTGAGAATGGAATGTATCGGTTACAAAGCTGCCATCGTCATTAGTATTACGCTCGTCTGTAATAGTTAATACAATGCCTTTGTTTAGGTAGGCTAGCTCGCGCAAACGGCTGGCTAGTGTATCGTAGTTATATTCGCTAACAGTAAAAATGGTGTTATCGGGCAAAAAGGTTACCTCTGTACCACGTTTATCAGTAGTACCAATCTCTTTTACATCAAACAACGGTTTGCCGCAAGAATACTCCTGGGTAAAGATTTTACCGTTGCGGTAAACTACCACTTTAAGGTGAGATGAAAGTGCGTTAACACATGATACACCTACACCGTGCAAACCACCCGATACTTTGTAAGAGTCTTTATCAAACTTACCACCGGCGTGTAGTACAGTCATTACAACCTCCAGGGCCGATTTCTTTTCTTTGGCGTGCATATCTGTTGGGATACCACGGCCATCATCCAATACATTAATAGAATTATCAGGACGGATTGTAACAAATATATTTTTGGCATGTCCGGCAAGGGCCTCATCAATAGAGTTGTCTACAACTTCATAAACAAGGTGGTGCAAACCTTTTACACCAATATCGCCAATATACATGGCCGGGCGTTTACGTACCGCCTCTAAACCTTCTAAAACCTGGATGCTATCGGCACCATATTCAGGCATTACTTTCTCTACTAATTCGCTCATAAAAAATTTGTGTTTTCTATATCATACAAATATACAAAAAAATGCCGGAATAGACGCTTTAAACCCTTAGAAAAACCAAGGTGTTGAAAAGATTTACGTATGTTGATTTTTTGTTGAAAAAAGGCGCTAAAAACTATGCCTTAAACATCTTTAAAAGCCTACCCAAAGTGGCCTTTAATTCGGTACGCTTAACTATCTTATCTAAAAAGCCGTGTTCAAGCACAAATTCGGCTGTTTGAAAACCTTTTGGAAGGTCTTTTCCAATGGTTTCTTTTACCACCCTTGGGCCGGCAAATCCAATTAGCGAGCCGGGTTCTGATATATTCATATCACCCAGCATGGCGTACGATGCTGTTACTCCGCCTGTGGTAGGGTCTGTTAATAATGATATATACGGAAGTTTGGCTTTTGCCAGCAGCGTTAGCTTGGCCGATGTTTTGGCCATTTGCATTAATGAGAAGGCAGCCTCCATCATACGGGCACCGCCCGATTTAGAGATGATGAGCAAGGGCATTTTATTTTCTATGCAAAAATCAACCGAGCGGGCTATCTTCTCCCCCACTACTGAGCCCATAGAACCACCAATAAATGAGAAGTCCATACAAGCCACCATTAAAGGCTCGCCATCAACACGTCCGTATGCGGTAGCAATAGCATCGCGCAGGCCGGTTTTGGTAATAGATTCCGTTAAACGGTCGGTATATTTCTTTGTGTCTTTAAAATCAAGCGGGTCATCGGCATGCAGCCCCTCGTTAATCTCGGTATATGCGCCTTCATCAAACAATATCCCAAAATATTCTTTAGAGCCAATACGCTCGTGGTAGCCACAGTTGCTGCAAACGTATTTGTTGGCGGCATGGTCCATAACGGGCAAAATAGTTTTGCACGATGGGCATTTATACCACAAACCTTCGGGTGTTTCCTTCTTCTCTTTGGTAGAAGTTGTTACCCCTCTCCTAACTCGTTTAAACCAACTCATAACAGCGTGTTAAGTTACGCAATAGTTACCTCGCTAGAAAGGTACACATCCTGTATAGCATTTAAAAGGGCTACACCCTCTGCCACCGGTTTTTGGAACGCCTTGCGGCCCGATATTAAGCCATGGCCACCGGCGCGTTTGTTTATAACGGCTGTAGATACAGCTTCGGCTAAATCGCTGGCGCCTTTGCTCTCTCCGCCCGAGTTGATTAAACCAATGCGGCCATTGTAGCAGTTAAGCACCATGTAGCGGGTTAAATCAATTGGGTGGTCTGTAGTAAGTTCGCTGTAAACTTTAGCATGTGTTTTGCCGTAATTCATGGCAGTATAGCCACCGTTGTTGGTAGGCAGTTTTTGCTTAATAATATCGGCCTTAATAGTTACGCCCAAGTGGTTGGCTTGCGATGATAAGTCGGTAGAGGTGTGGTAATCTACACCGTCTTTTTTAAACGCACTGTTACGCATGTAGCACCACAGTATGGTAGCCATGCCTAACTCATGCGCGCGTTCAAAAGCGGCCGATACTTCTTGTATCTGGCGGGCACTTTCGTCAGAGCCAAAATAAATAGTAGCACCCACGGCAGTAGCGCCTAAGTTCCAGGCCTCTTCTACCGAGCCAAACATTATCTGGTCGAACTTATTTGGGTAGCTTAAAAACTCGTTATGGTTAATTTTAACTATAAACGGAATTTTATGGGCGTATTTGCGCGACAGCATAGATAAACCGCCAAAAGTGGTAGCAACCGCGTTGCAGCCGCCTTCTATAGCCAGTTTAATAATATTTTCAGGGTCGAAGTATATAGGGTTTGGGGCGAACGATGCACCTGCAGAGTGCTCTATGCCTTGGTCTACCGGAAGGATAGATACATAACCAGTGTTTGCCAAACGGCCTGTGCCATAAAGGGCTTGCAGGCTGCGCAGGGTTTGCGGGTTACGGTCGCTTTGCATAAAAATACGGTCAATAAAATCAGGACCCGTTGCGTGCAGCGTTTCTTTTTTAATGGTATTACATGTATGCGAAAGCAATGAGTTTGCTTGGTCGCCTAGTAGTTTTTCTATTTCGTTAATAGTCATAATCATTTTTAAAAAGGACTGCGAAGATAGGAAAATTTTATTAGTTGATGGTGGGCGGTTATTAGTTGGTAAATATGGAGAAAAAAACAAGGCTAAAACCGCTAAATGCCAATACAGTCCTCTTCCCTGACCAAAATCTTGGGTTAAAGCATAATTTTGATTAATACATTAGACGCATTGTAATTATGTATTTTAGTGGCGGAAATTTTACCAATATACAGCGACAAGTAATGCCGGCTCTTAACCGTTTAATAGTAGCGAGTAATGCTGCGCTTAAACACGGGCTACGGTGGAAAGGGAGGGGTATTTTAAAACAACTTTATGCAATTAGATAAGACTACGAAAATAGTAATAACAGTAATTGAATTAATCCTCTTTGTATTATGTTTGCTAGCAATAGTAGATGATTTTTTGTTTTTTACAACAAAAGAAAAAGCAACAGCACGTGTTATTAATATTGAGAATAACCAAAAGAGGGGTTCAAGCATTATTGAACTTGAATATTATAATGATTTTAATAAAATAAGAATTTTAACTTCTGTTAAAGTTGATGGGGAATATAGAAAACAAGTAATCAAAAATCCTCCAGGCAGCATTGCCATCTATTATAGAAAATTCTTTCCAAAAGAAATATATATTGTGAATTATGAATATCCGGGATGGGGGATTTATTTATGTTTTTAATTTTCTCTCTCGTTTTAGGAGTTGCATTCTTTTTATCAGTAAAAGATTTAAAAGAAAATTAACTCGCCCGCCAGAGTGGGAGTATTACTTTTTCAACACAAGCATTATTTATTTATTAACATACATTATAAAACACTTGACAAACGCCTTTTGATGTTGTATCTTTGTGGCGTTATCTCGAGAATAACTATGTGACACCGCTGATGCACCGGTAGTGCATTGAACAAAAACTATTGCTACGTAGCAAACCCCTATCCCTAAATCCCTTTCCCTTAAAGGGCAAGGGACTTAAAAAAGAATAGTTGGTGTGAAGAAATCAACTGTTCAAGTGAATTAAAAGAAAGTAAAGTCTGAACGAGAATTACTCCCTCCCATTTTCAATCAGACTAAACAAAGCTATTAACCTGTCCTGACGATAAATGTCGGGACAAGTAAAACACTAACTTGCTTTAACCCCTTTTCTCCCCACGAAGAGGGGTTGAAGTGTATGCTGCAATTAGATAATGAGCGAATTTGATAATCAGAAAATGAAAACCTCTCCCGTCTTCTCGCTTTGCGGGAATCCACCTACTGACGATTAATGTCAGCACGGGCTCTCAATGAGAAGGACCTTAAAAAAGGTGAGCAGAAATTGATTGGTTTACTACTGCTTGTAGGGGGTTGGTGGTACAGAACACACCCCGTGTGCGCTTTGCTTGGCACTCCTCTAAATAGCGGATGAAGTTTGCAAAAACTCTAAATTTTATTACAACCACAGGGGTTTCAGATTTCGTCTTTACCCTTTGAGATAATACGTACCTTTGCACCGAAATGAGCATAAAACAAGTAATATTAAAGCACGGCAAAGAAGAAGCGCTAAAGCGCCGCCACCCGTGGATTTTTTCGGGCGCTATATTTAAAGCCGAAGGCAACCCCGGCAATGGTGAGATTGTACATGTACTTACCGGCAAAAACGAGCCTTTGGGCACAGGCTTCTATTCAAGAGGCAGCATAGCCATTCGCCTGTTTGAGTTTGATGTGGTTGATGCCAACGCTAAGTACTGGTCGGCAAAGATTGGCAAGGCTATAGAATTCCGCAAGAGCATTGGCATTATAGGCAACGAGAATACTAACGTGTTCCGCCTGTTTAATGCCGAAGGAGATGGTGTTCCGGGCCTTATAATTGATTACTACAACGGTGTGGCGGTTATACAATGCCATACGCACGGCACATACGCTTTGCGGGATATGTTTACTGAAGCGCTGAAAGACAACCTGGGCAAAGACCTTAAGGCGGTTTACGATAAAAGCGCCGAAAGCCTTGGCGAAGAGGGTGCTGAAAACGGCTACCTATACCAGGCTAAGGGCTTTAACCCTGAGGAAATTCAAACAGTTAAAGAAAATGGTTTGGAGTTTGCCGTTGACTGGGTTAGCGGACAAAAAACAGGCTTTTTATAGACCAACGCGACAACCGCAAGCTGCTTGGCGAGTATGCCAAAGGCAAAAAGGTGTTGAACACATTCTGCTACACAGGCGGTTTTTCTGTTTACGCTCTACAAGCCGGGGCCGAATTGGTACACTCGGTAGACAGCTCTGTAAGGGCGGTAGAACTGGCCGACCATAACGTGGAGTTGAATATGAAAGACGCGAACCACGAATCGTTTAGTGACGATGTGTTCTCGTTCTTTAAAAACTACCCCGAGAAGTACGATGTTATAGTGCTAGACCCTCCGGCATTTGCAAAGCACATGAATGCCCGCCACAGCGCTATTATAGCCTACAAACGTTTAAACGCCGAGGCTTTTAAACGTGTAAACAAGGGCGGTGTTGTATTTACTTTCTCGTGCTCGGGCGTTGTTACCCGCGAGTTGTTTGAGGGTGCAGTAACCGCTGCCGCTATTGAGGCCGGGCGCAACGTACGTGTATTAACCCGCTTAGGGCAACCTGCCTGCCACCCGGTAAGTATTTTCCACTCAGAAGGAGAATATTTAAAAGGGTTAGTATTGTATGTTGAATAGCACTGCCCCAATGCCCAAAACCGATTTTGGCTATGCGCATATCATGCGTGTAGCTATACCTATTATTTTAGGCTCGGCAGCACAGGCTATTGTTAACGTTACCGACTCTGTTTTACTAGGCCATTACACAGCAGACCCAAACGCTTTTCCCGCATCGGCTATTGCGGTGCTGTTTTTTGTAACCTTTGTTTTTTTAGGCATGGGCTACGGCATAGGTGCCCAAATAATTATTGCCCGTGCTAAGGGAGAAGGCGACCTTGCCCGCATACCGCGGGTGTTTTACCAAAGCCTGTATTTTTTGGTGCTGCTGGCATTGGGCCTAATGGCTTTTACACTGCTTGCAGGGCCATTTATCCTCCGCTCGTTTGTAGATTCGGATGTTGTTTACAACGAGGCGGTAAGCTACCTGCAATGGCGCTCTTTTGGAATACTGTTTGTGTTTGCGGGTATTGCTGTGCGCAGCTTGTGTATAGGCACATCTAACACCAAACCACTGGCCTTTTACATTGCTGTTTTGGCCGTTACCAATTACTTTTTTAACGATGCGTTGATATTTGGTAAATATGGCTTTGCCGAAATGGGCATGGCAGGCTCGGCACTGGGCACTAACATTGCCGAGGGTATTTCTATGTTACTGTTTGTGCTATACATACGCTTTAGCAAAATATACACCGATTACACTATTAACCGTGTAAGCCGTTTTAATATGGCAGAACAAAAGGCCATATTTAAGGTTTCGGCCCCGTCTATGCTACAAATGTCGGTATCTGTAGGGGCATGGTTTGCCTTTTTATCATTACCGAAAATATGGGCAAACAAGCCTTGGCTATATCCAATTTAGTACGCCAAATTTATATGGTTATGATGGTGCCGCTGATAGGCTTTACATCAGCTACATCGGCTATGGTAAGCGAGCTAATAGGGCTGGGCCGCAGCCACGATATTTTCCCGTTGCTAAAGCGCATCATCATCATGTCGGTGGCCTGTACATTTGTTATCAGCGCCGTTAATGTGCTATTCCCCTATTTTTTACCGGGCCTTGTAGTGGCCGATACATCGCTGGTGCAAGATACTTTACTGTCTAGCTACGTTATTTCGGGTTCTATCCTTTTGTTTGCGGTAGCCTACATTATGTTCAGTGGGGTATCGGGCACGGGCAATACCGCTACATCATTACTTATAGAAACCAGCAGCATAGGCATTTACCTTATTGCCGCCTACGTTTTTGCCCGAGTATTCAACTGGCCTATACACCTTGTTTGGGCATGCGAGTATGTCTATTTCGGAATAATGCTTCTCATGTCATTTATATACCTGCGCTCAGGCAAATGGCAGGGTAAAAAGATTTAATTTCTTCGTATATTTGTACCATAGTTTTAAGGTTATGAACCGGATAGTTAAAATAGCATTATTAGTAGTTGTTTTGGTGGTTTTCTCTAGCGTTGATGCTGATGCACAATGCGCCATGTGCCGCCGTATTGTTGAGAGTAACATTACCGATGGCACTGCTGCCGTGGGTAAAAACCTAAACGGCGCTATTTTATACCTTATGGCTATACCTTACGTAATATTAGCCAGCCTGGCTTATATATTCTACCGCAACATACGCGCTAAAAGGCAGGAAGAACAAGCCATGGGTGCAAAATAAAAAAGCCCCGGTTTTCACCAGGGCTATATATCAAAATTTTTTATTGGTTATTTAAAAGTAAGCTTACCTATTCCACCTTCGCCTTGTGGTCCGCCTACAAGGCTTTGAAAGTATACATCATCACCATCAACTAACGATGTTGGGTAGCTAATAAAGAAAAAGTCTTTGCTTTTCCTGTCGGCTATTTCCTCTTTTTCATACGTTCCGGCAGCAACATCGCAGGTAACCAATACTATATTAGTATTTTGGCATACACGCAAAACAATGTCATCCCAGTTTTTAACATTTAAGTTGGCGGGGTTATCGTTGTGTAGTATGTATAATTTATCGTTTTTAAACGCATACAAAGGCGCGCCGGCATTGCAGTTGCCTGTAACGGTTGATATTGATTTGTACATGGTAAATACATTATTACCCTTTGGGGTAAAATTTGCCACAATGTTGCTATAACACAACTCTGTACGCTTGCCATTCGATTCTGAATACGACCAAATTTCTAATACAACTACTACATCATCTCCGTTAGGAAAAATTTGTCTAACCTTTACAGCGTCCTCATATTTGCCCTTTTTATTAGGTTTAAGTGCTTCAAAAACAGGTTTTTCTATACCTTTTAGCTCAGGCTTTAGTTTGGTGTAAAAACAGCCCGAGGCATATACCAACACATCGTTCGAATCATATTTTTGGTAGGTAGTACCGGCAATGATAAAATCGCCATCATTATCTACCTTAATATCGGTATAATGAATTTGCTTTCCGCCAACAATAACCTCTGTTGCCCCGGTAGCATTGCCTTTGCTATCAAAACCCAGGCAATGGCTTTTAAATTTCTTTTGGCTTTCGTCTTTATCATTCAGTAAAATAACCGCCTCGCCTTTGTTGTTCACTGCGGTAGTTATATAAGACCAGTAGGCCGATACGGGCTTTTGGTTTCCCTCGGCCGTCCATACAGGTTTTAAATCTTTACCTACAACACCAATTGAGTAATCGCCGTTTCCAATGTTCATCACACTGTATACGTAGTAATCGCCATTGGGCGATGATGATGCCGACACCCTAACAGGATTATCATAAATTTTAGCCTTGGTGCGCTTAAAGGTAAATAGGGGCTGCTCATCATCAACCTTAAACGTTTCGTTATTATACTTTACAATTTTATAATTGTAAATAGCTTCTCCTTTGGTTTCGGGCGCGTTGTAAGATATAGAGAATAGCTGCCCACCAATAATACCGTACTCGTTTTCATCATACAGTTTATCTTTTTTGTCATCATTAAACACTTTGGTGTCTAGCAATTTTAGGGTAGTTGCATCGTAAACCAAAAAACTTTTCTCAGTAACCTTACCCAAATTATTGGCTTTAGCCTGAGAAAAATAAAGTTTATCGCCAATTTTTCCAATCATTCCACCGGCTAGCGAGGAGTATGAATTTGCATCTTTATTTTTTTGTGGTAACGATAAAAAAGTAACATTTTGGGCAACCAGTGCAGTAGTAAACATTAATGCCGCAATAAGCAGGTTTATTCTTTTCATATATAGCTTTTGTTTTTGGGCAAGTAACTAAATTTTAATCACATACAAAACTTTCTATTTAAACTTACGGTAAACAAATACATCGTCACCCATTTGCACGGTTTGTTTGTCTCTAAACAACCCATTTTTCTCGGCCACCCGTTGCGATTTTATATTGCCCACGTCAATCACCGAGATTATGCTGTCTGTAAGGTTATTTTCAAAAGCATAGTTTATAAAGAACTTGGCCGCTTCCGGAGCATAACCTTTGCCCCAGTATTGCGGTAAAATATGGTACCCCACTTCTATTTCGGGCAAATCATCAACCACCTGTGCCAGCAAGCCACACATACCAACAAAATTGCCGGTTTCCTTTTCAATCAAAGCCATCATGCCATAGCGGCCCTCAAAATAGCGGTTCAACCCAAAGCCTATCCAATAAAGGGCCTGGTGTTTCATATCGGGAGGAAAAAACGTGCGCATAAAACGCATAGCCTCATCATGGTCAATAAAAGCCTGCCATGCTTTAGCATCTTCGGCAACTATAGGGCGCATGTTTAAGCGTTCGGTTTCTAAGTGTGCGGGTGGGTATAGCATAACGTAAAGGTAAAAATTACTAATAGCTGCCACCAATGGTGATGCTATATTTTACACCACTTACATTTACAAGATTTGTACAGGCACTTACGGTCACATTTTTATACTTGAAATAATAGTTTCCCGGCAACGGCTTTCCATAATCTTCTGTTGTTGCGCCCATGGTTCTTATTTCTGCTACTAAAGCATCAAACTCCGCTTGCGAATTGGTGCCATACGATAGATTAATTAAGCTATAGGGAATGTGTATTCCATGTTGGCCCCAGGTATAACTTAAACTGGTATGCAGCTTGGCAATAGTGTCTTTTGATGAAAAAGTATGATGGTGATAATCGTAAGTATTTCCTACTTCACTAAAACCAAAAGGCTCGCCGGTAAAGCCCAGTTGGTGTGCATAATTGTTAATGGCATCCGTATTGGTATCAGTATAAAGCTGCACTAGTTTAGCCAGTGTAGGTGGCTTGGTTTGGGCTGTGCAGGTAATGGTTGCTATAATAGCAATGAAGAGTAAAAGCTGTTTCATAATTACCAAAGGTTAGCACTTAAACTAATAGTATATTTTGAGCCTTTATCTATGGGGTTGTAAAAGGTAGAAACAATGTATTCTCCTAATTTATATTGAGATACATTGGTATTGGCTTCTTTAGTAATCTTTTCTGCACCCAGTGTTTTAATTTCAGCCACCAGGGTGTCAAATTCTGCCGCTGAAGATGTGGAATAGTTGAGTGATACCGATAATGGCCCTTGGTTCATAGCATAATGGTGGCCCGATGAATAGCTAATGCTGCTTTTTACTACACTGGTGTCTTTCTTAGCAAAAGAGGTGACAGCAAACTCATACATATTGCCAATTTGTGGAATCTCTGTACCTTTTACATATCCAAGCTTACCGATATAGGCTGTAACACTGTCAATATTGTGCATGTTAACCAAATCGGCAAATCTTTTAACAGAGGGCGTTTGGGCGCTTACGCTAAATGTAAAAAGTATAAATAATGATAGTAAAAAGTGTTTCATGCAGTAGAGATGCAGAAAGGCAGATAAATCCACACTAATAAAACAGCGGCTCCGTATTAATGTAGATGTAGTTAATCTGGTTTTTATAGGGAGCAAAACGTTTATACACCTGCTTAATAAAATGTTTGCTTTGCCTGCCCATAAACCGGCTCCAGTAAATTACTACATAGTATTTGCTTGTGGGGCTGGCAATGCGGTTACTCTCATACATTGGCCGGACGTATTCAAACTCTGTTTGCAGGTTTATTTTACTTAGGGTATCGTTAGTAGAAATGTATTTAGGGTTGGGTGGCAAGGTGTCTAAATAACGTTTCCAGCTAAGGTTAAATAAACCCGGCGGAACGTTACAGTTGGCGTATTGCGCAAGTAGCTTTCCGTTTGTATCATAGATGCGCAATTGCAATGGCTGAAAAAGGTCTTTAACCCTACCCATTACATCGGCTTTTTTGGCAAACCCAAAACGCTGGTAATACAGCGAATCCATAATAAAGGCATCCTTTGGCTGGACACCGTATTTTCGTGCGGCTTTATCAACCTGCTGTAAGGTATAACCATCGTAATTATGCACACCGTAAGCACCCATCATTATTTTGCCGCAAGAGCAGAATATAAGAGATATACAACAAGCCAATAGCGCTAAAATACGGGGCATGACCAAAAATAGCCATTTATGCTTAAATTCGCAGCTGGATTTGGAAAATTATGGAAGTTGTAGCCCCTTATAAATCGAAACATAAAATACGTATAGTTACCGCCGCTGCGCTGTTTGACGGGCACGATGCCGCTATAAACATTATGCGCCGCATTTTACAAAGCACGGGTGCCGAGGTTATCCACCTGGGCCACGACCGTAGCGTTGCCGAGGTTGTGAATTGTGCCATACAAGAGGATGCCAATGCTATTGCCATTACATCGTATCAAGGCGGCCATGTGGAATATTTTAAGTACATGTACGATTTGCTGAAAGAGCGAGGATGCAGCCATATCAAGCTTTTTGGCGGTGGTGGCGGTGTTATTTTACCCGACGAAATTGCTGAATTACAGGCCTACGGCATTACCCGCATCTACAGTCCCGATGATGGGCGTAGCATGGGTTTGCAAGGTATGATTAACGATTTGCTGCAACAGTCTGACTTTGCAACAGGCGACAAGTTGAATGGCGAGCTAAAACACCTATCAGCCAAGGACCACCACAGCATTGCACGCCTTATTTCGGCTGCTGAAAACTTTGAGATAGAGAGCAAAAATACTATTGACGAAGTTGACATACTGGCTGCCAAATCGAAGACTCCGGTTTTAGGCATTACAGGCACCGGAGGTGCAGGAAAATCAAGCCTTGTAGACGAAGTAATGCGCCGTTTTTTGATGGATTTTCCGGATAAAAATATCGGTATTGTTTCGGTAGACCCTTCAAAACGTAAGACTGGCGGGGCTTTGCTGGGCGACCGTATCCGCATGAACTCTATCCGCAATGAGCGTGTTTATATGCGCTCGTTAGCTACACGCCAAAGCAATTTAGCCCTTAGCAAATACGTGCAAGAGGCTGTAAATGTGCTTAAAGCAGCCAATTTTGACTTGGTAATTTTAGAGACATCCGGCATTGGGCAAAGCGATACCGAGATACTGGAACACAGCGATATGAGCCTCTACGTGATGACGCCTGAATACGGCGCTGCCACTCAGTTAGAGAAGATTGACATGCTTGATTTTGCTGATGTTATTGCCCTAAATAAATTTGATAAACGCGGTGCGCTGGATGCCTTGCGCGACGTGAAAAAACAGTACAAACGCAACCACCAGTTGTGGGATACTGACGATGAGCAACTACCAGTGTTTGGTACCATTGCATCGCAGTTTAACGACCCCGGAATGAACCGCCTGTACAAGGCTTTGATGAATAAACTGGCTGAAAAGACTGGCGCTCCGTTAACATCAGACTATCATGTGTCGGATGAAATGTCGGAGAAGATTTACATTATACCACCGGCCAGAACCCGCTACCTGAGTGAGATTAGCGAGAACAACCGCAAGTACGACGAGTGGGTGGTTAGCCAAGGCGAAGTAGCACAAAAGCTGTTCAGTTTACGTAAGTCTATTGAAACCTTACAGCAATCAAAAATTGAAGATAAAGACCGTTTAATAAAAGGTTTGGAAGAGGCCTATGCCTTGATAGAACTGAGCTTTGACGGCTATAACAAGAAGATTTTGGAAACGTGGGAGCAGCGCAAAAGCAACTACGTTAGCGAATATTATGTGTACAAAGTACGCGGCAAAGAACTTAAAATTAAAACGCATACCGAGAGTTTATCGCACCTGCAAATACCAAAGGTTGCAGTGCCTAAATACAAGGCTTGGGGCGAGATTTTGAAGTGGAATTTGCAGGAGAATTTCCCGGGCGAATTCCCTTATACGGCGGGCGTTTTCCCGTTTAAACGCGAGGGCGAAGACCCTACGCGTATGTTTGCCGGCGAGGGTGGCCCCGAGCGTACCAACCGCCGCTTTCACTACGTTAGTTTAGGCATGCCTGCCAAGCGTTTATCTACCGCGTTTGATAGTGTTACGTTGTACGGCCACGACCCTGCTATACGCCCTGATATTTATGGTAAAATTGGCAACTCGGGTGTGTCTATTTGTTGTTTGGATGATGCCAAAAAATTGTATTCGGGCTTTGATTTGAGCGACCCGAAAACGTCGGTGTCTATGACCATCAACGGGCCGGCTTCCATCATCACTTCATTCTTTATGAATGCCGCTATTGACCAGGCTTGTGAGAAGTATATCCGCGCCAATGGTTTAGAGGCTGAGGTAGATAAAAAGCTGAAAGAATTGTGGGATGATAAGGGCTTGCAACGCCCTAAATACCAAGGTGAACTACCAAAAGGTAACGATGGTTTAGGCTTGATGCTATTGGGAATTACAGGAGATAAAGTTCTTCCAACAGACGTTTACGAAAAGATAAAAGCAGAGACGCTAGCCGCCGTGCGCGGCACGGTACAAGCGGATATCCTGAAAGAAGACCAGGCGCAAAACACCTGCATTTTCAGCACGGAATTTAGCTTGCGTTTGATGGGCGATGTGCAGCAATATTTCATTGACCAAAACGTGCGCAATTTTTATTCGGTGTCTATATCGGGCTACCACATGGCCGAAGCGGGCGCTAATCCTATCAGCCAGCTTGCGTTTACTTTGGCAAACGGTTTTACTTACGTTGAGTATTACCTAAGCCGTGGTATGGATATAAATAAGTTTGCTCCAAACTTATCGTTCTTTTCTCTAACGGAATTGACCCTGAATACAGTGTTATAGGCCGCGTGGCACGCCGCATTTGGGCCAAAGCCATGAAGAATAAATACGGCGCCGACGAACGTTCGCAGATGTTGAAATATCATATCCAAACATCGGGCCGCTCGCTGCATGCGCAAGAGATTGACTTTAACGATATACGTACTACGCTGCAAGCATTGTACGCTATTTACGATAACTGCAACAGCCTTCATACCAATGCTTACGATGAAGCCATTACCACGCCTACCGAAGGTTCTGTACGCCGTGCAATGGCTATACAGCTTATCATAAATAAAGAATTAGGTTTAGCTAAAAATGAAAACCCGTTGCAGGGTTCATTCATTATTGAAGAGTTGACCAACCTTGTTGAAGAGGCTGTACTATCTGAATTTGATAGCCTTACAGAGCGTGGCGGTGTGTTAGGTGCGATGGAAACCATGTACCAGCGCGGCAAAATTCAGGAAGAAAGTTTGTATTACGAAACGCTGAAACATACCGGCGAATTCCCGATTATAGGGGTAAATACGTTCTTATCATCCACCGGTTCGCCAACGGTATTGCCTAAAGAGGTTATCCGTTCTACCGAAGAGGAAAAAGAATTCCAGATACAAATGTTGGAGCGTTTGCACAAAGGCAATGAGGATAAACGCCCTGCCTTTATTAAGGAACTGCAACAGGCCGCTATACACAACCACAACATGTTTGAAAAGCTAATGGAAGCCAGCAAATACTGCTCGTTGGGAGAAATTACCTACGCGCTGTTTGAGGTAGGTGGGCAGTACCGCCGCAACATGTAATGTTGCTTAATTAGATAATATGCGAATGAGATAATTAGCGAATTATTTCATTGCGAGGAGCGTAGCGACGAAGCAATCCAAGCAATTTTAAAATAACTAACCTATGAGCTTAATTAGTAACTATTTTGGAAAGGAAAGCATCGAAGAAATTACTTATGATGATATCATTCATTTTTTTCTATTGAAAGAAAAGAAAGCGATAGGATAGAATTTAAGTCGTATAATTCTAAGGAACCCAAAGAAGAAAAACACTTCAACAATATACTTGAATCTATTGTCGCATTTCTTAATTCTGATGGAGGTATTTTAATTTGGGGAGCCCCCGAAGGAACAATAAAGCCTAATTCGAAAGAGAAATATTTTATTGGTGAACCAGTTGTAGTACCATACAAATATGAAGACGACCAATTAATAAGTAAGATAACTGATAAAATAAATCCTAATCCAAACAGAATTAGAAAAAAGATAATTGAAATAAATGGCGGCTATATTTATATATTCGAAATTGAAAAAAGTGAGTATTCGCCACATCAAGTAAATAATATTTTCTACATGAGAATTGATGGAGCTACTAAAATAGCTCCATATCACTATATTGACGCATTATTCAAGAAAATAAGATACCCAAATATTAATGGATATATAAAAATTGAGAATTGGTATCCCTTTGAAAACAATTGGCCTCCACAAAAGATATATCACTTAAGGGTGTCAATAATTTTGATTAATCTATCCAAATTACAAAATGATTATACCCCTTCTTTTAACGTAGTAATTTCTAAAGGAAAATTTGAAGGTTGGTCTCAACTATCAAATGATAAGAATACTAAATATAGCACTAAGGGCAATGCTTTAAGAAGATCTGATATTAAAGATGTTATATTTTATGGTGAACCTATTGTAGAAACTTATACAATAGATCTTTCAATGGAAGAATTAGCTGATTCAAATATTCCAATGACTATTTTATTGCTTTTTGGCAGCAAAAATTCACCTATGAAAGTCAGTAGGTATACCATAAATCTAGATCCTAATATAACGCAAGATTTCAATAAAAATATGTTTGTTACGATTGTTGAAAATCAATTAATTTCAGAATACCAAGTAGATATAGGCCAAACTGATGAAAGATTTTTATCGAATTTATTAGAGAGAAATAAAGCGTGAGATTCCCACCTGCGCGGGAATGACAGCGCCGTTAGGAATATGACATCACCGTAGGAGATCCCTGCTTTCGCAGGGATGACTTCGATTTAGTTTAGAGACTTACTTCTTCCCATCACACCTCATTTTTATCACTGCCAATAACCTATCCTGAAAATCTTCGAGGATAAGGTCTCCCCAAATATGGGAGTAAAAGTTTATTTTAGATGTAAGCCTGTAGCCCGATGTAAGCGTAAGTTTAACCTGTTTATCATTTATTGGTTCAAGTTCGTAGCTGGCATTAACAAAGTTAAAGTAATTACCATTCAGCACATGTTGGTCAAATATTTCGCTTCGTACTGTTGATGGATTAACCTTAATGGCAAAACTTATTTTTTTATTTGTATCATATTCTGTTACCACCTCATTAAAAAGCAGCCCACCTTCAAAAGGTCCGGTACGCTTGCCCCCAACCCTTCGCCATCAAGTTCTGCTTGTATAGGTCTTGGTATGCCCAGGTAATTAAAAACGCCCGGCGTATATTCCTCATCTTTAATCTTATCAACCCGTATAATATTTTGCCATATAAAGGCAGCAGGTGCATCTATCACCACCTCTGATTTTACTTTATAAATCTGCGACGGCGTGTGTATAGCCTGTTCTAAAGGTGCAATAAGGAAAGGAACCAACAAAAGCGACAATACTTTTTTATCTCCTTTATTGCTTTCTTTGTTTAACCTGTGAGCCCTGTATGCTAATGCAGCTAACCAGGCTACAACAAAAAACGGCACGCCCATTATTAAAAAACAAATTATGCCCTCTATCTCAGTAAGAGCCATCATTAAAAACGCAGTTATTATTGTTAAAAAAGGCACGGCAATAACCCTGCTAAAAGACCTTAGCTGATTATTAGTTGCAAAAACCAATGGCACAATACCTAATACTGTAGGCACAAAAAACATGAAGGTAATGGTTGCCAAACCACTTTCTTGTAGCCAGCTTTCAAAAACCAGGCGACAGATAAAACCATATACCGAACCTATTAAAATACCTGTTAATAATGGGCTGTATTTGTTTTGTTTAGCTTCCATAAAGCAATAATACAGCATAATCCTTTCCGACAAACTGCTTAAATTGTCATTTGCAACATTATCAGTTACTTACATACTAAAATTCAAAATATATAATATATCCTTTATGTTAAGCCAATCTTTCGTTATATTTGTCAATTACAAAGTCTATTTAAATCAAACTGTTTACTATTACAAAATGAAAAGAACATTATTACTCGCTTTAGGTGCTTTTGCTTTTGCAAGTGCGGGTGCACAACAAGCTATTCCAGCCGGAAAGCCTGTTAAAGTTCCTGCTAAAATTGCTAACAAGGCTTACACATTTTACCACAACAACTTTGTGCAAACAGAAATGTTTGCTTTACCACTAAAAAGTGGCAACCCAACAACTGGTGCTAACCAGGTTACATCGTTTGACGAAGTAGTTATTGGTAAAACTGTTTACGATTTACAAACCAACTCATCGGTTCAAAACCGCGTGGTAAACCATGGCGGTGGCCAGGTTAGCGCCGTTTGGACATTTGGTAAAGTTGACGCAAGCTTCCCAGAGCGCGGAACTGGCTACAATTACCGCGATGGCAGCAACTGGATACAAGTTGGTTATGATGCCGATATTGATAATATTGTACGCGTAGAAAACATCCGTACAGGTTTCCCATCTCTTAGCCGCGTAGCCGGTAAAGGTGATGTGGTTGTTGCACACGACCTTAATGGTGCTGCACAACTTGCCCAAAATAACAACGTAGGCGACCTTAACACTTGGAGCAACGCTGTTACACCAATGGATACCACTTTTTGGAACCGTATGGTTGTAGGTGGCCCAGATGGTAAAACCATCCACGTTATTGCTTTAACTACGCCAACAACCGGCACGCCTGCAGGTGTTCCCTTCCAAGGTATTGATGGAGCTTTGGTTTACTCTCGTTCTTTAAACGGTGGCCAAACCTGGGATATTCAAAAACAACTTCTTACCGGTATCGATGCTACATTATTTAAGCGTTTTAGCGGCGACGCTTACGCTATTGATGTTAAAGGCAGTACTGTAGCTTTTACAGTAGGTGGCTTTAACAACGATATGTTTGTAATGAAGTCTACAGACAATGGCAGCAACTGGACTAAAACCCGCGTTATGGATTTTCCAATTGATGCTTACGACGACCAGTTAAGCGACATTAACAACGATGGAATTGCCGATACTATCAATACTAACGATGGTGCAATGGCTATTGTTATTGATAACAACGACCTTGTACACGTATTTACCGGTGCTATGCGTATGTTAAACGATGATACTACCGATGGTAGCTATTCTTATTTCCCAGGCACAGCCGCTTTACTATACTGGAATGAAAATTTGGGCGCTGATGCAGTTGACACTATTGTTAATGGCGTGCTTGACCGTAACGGTAATGGTTTACTTGATATTGGCGACGATATTCCTGTTTACCAGGTAGGTTTAATATCTCACCCAAGTGCAGGTGTTGATGCCAACAACCGCGTATATGTTACTTTTGATTGTATTGCTGACAATACTTTGCTTGATACCCGCAGCTACCGCCACATTTTTGCTCTAACCCGCAACCCTGGCGATGGTAGCTGGACTAACCCTGTAGAAATTACTCCTTTTGACGATTTTACAGAATATGTTTACGGCTGCATTGGCAAAAACGTTGACGATAAAGTACATTTAGTTTACCAACGCGATGGTGAGCCCGGTATTGCTGTTTCTCCGGCTGATGCTAACCCACACATTTACGCTGAAAACGATATTGTTTACTTAGGTATTAACTCTGACTTCTACGTTACTTCTGTAACAGAGAACATCAATATCAACAACGTAACTGTTTACCCTAACCCTGCTTCTGACGTTGCTCAGTTAACCTTTACTTTAACAGATGCTGCTAACATAAGCGCATCGTTAGTAAACGTTATGGGTCAAAAAGTTGCCGCTATAAACGGTGGCAACTTTGCTCCGGGTACACACACTGTAAACCTAGACATTAACGGCCTTGCTGCCGGTGTTTACTTTGTTAACCTTAACACCGGTAACGGTATGGTTACAGAAAAATTGATTGTACGATAAGTAAGATATTTTTCCGATAAAAGCCCCCATTTGTTCTTTACAAATGGGGGCTTTTATTTTATCTTAGCCTGTATAACTATTTCGCTATGAAAAAACCAATACTATTTGCCCTTGTTTTTGCCTTTGCCAATTGCCTTTTGGCACAAACCCCAAAAGCTGCAGGCTCTTTTGTTTCAGTTCCTAAACATATAGCCAACAAAGGCGCACAGCTACGTATGGGCGATGTGCGTAAACCGGAAGCCGCATTACCGGCAAAGCCACAAAACCCTGCTACCAAAGCAAAGCAAACCAAAAGCTTTGACGAGGTAGTAATTGGAAGAACCGTTTACGATATACAAACCCATGCATCTATGCCGCAAAGGGCCATATATAATGGCAATAACAGCATATCGCTTATTTATATGCAAACAGACAGCGCAGGGTCTGGTTTTGCCAATAATGTTACCCATGGCTACCAATACAGTTTGCCGGGGCAATCTAATTCAATATTTAGTTACTTTTTGAATAACGAACCTAACGCGCATGTTGAAGACCAACGGGCAGCCTTTGGCTCTATAGACAAAATAAGCGGCAGCGATTATGTATTAGCCCACGATGCAACCAATACACTAATACTATCGCACAACGTTTTTGCCGGCGATACAAACTTTGTAACTGTTACCACACCATTAACCAATACCCTGTGGCCACACATGAGGGTGGGCGGCAGCAATGGCCAAACCATACACGTACTTTCTTTAACAGTGCCATCAGATACCACCTTACCCAAATCAACCTTTGAAGGTATAGACGGGGCATTGGTATACTCACGTTCGTTAAATGCAGGGCAAACCTGGGATAAGCAGAAGGTACTACTTCCCGGTATTGATTATACACACTATAAAAGCTTTTACCCCAACAATTATAATATAGATGCAAAGGGCAACACCATTGCCTTTGTAGCCGGGGGCATAACTAACGATTTATTCCTGATGAAATCGTTAGACAATGGTAACACTTGGACCAAAACAGTTATACTGCCCTTTGCCATACCTGCGTTTACCGACCAGATAACCGATATAAACGGAGACAATGTTGCCGACACCCTGCAAACCAATGATGGCAGCATAGCCATGTATATTGACGATAATGGGATGGTGCATGTATTTTATGGTAATATGCGCATGCTTAATAATGATAGCACCGATGGCGAGATTACCTACTTTCCCGGTACTGCGGGCATTATGTATTGGAATGAAAGCTACGGCACTACCCTACCCGACTTTTTAGCCGGTATACCCGACCGTAATGGCAATAACACCCTTGATATTGGCGACGATTTATTTATGTACCGCCTTAGCCTAACCTCTATGCCGGTTGTTACCAGGGATAATAATGGAAATGTTTATTTGATATACGCATCTATAGCAGACAATACCCTGCTTGATACACGCAGCTACAGGCACTTGTTTATTGTAAAATCGTCTGATAATGGGCATAGTTGGTATGGTACTTACGAGGCTACACCTTTTGATGACTTTACCGAATATGTTTATCCTACCACAGCCGCCACAATAGAAAACAATATGCTGCACCTGGTTTACCAGCGCGATGCAGAGCCCGGTACTGCTGTATTTCCTGTGAATAACAACCCGCATATTTATGCCCAAAACGATTTAGTGTATTTGCGTATTGATGTTACAGACCAGGTTGATGTTCCCGGTTTGTTTCCCAACCCTTTACTTACTACTGATGCCAAAGAACTAAACGCTAATACTACAAACATTACAGTTTACCCTAACCCTGCTTCCGGTTTTGCTCAGTTAACCTTTACTTTAACAGATGCCGCTAACATAAGCGCATCGTTAGTAAACGTTATGGGCCAAAAAGTAGCCGCTATAAACGGTGGCAACTTTGCTCCGGGTACACATACTGTAAACCTAGACATTAACGGCCTTGCTACCGGTGTTTACTTTGTTAACCTTAACACCGGTAACGGTATGGTTACAGAAAAATTGATTGTACGATAATAAAGTAGTCGAATAGAGGAGAAGCAAACATAAAATCCCCGCTACGGTAAACGTGGCGGGGATTTTTTCATTTCTATAAGCTAAACTACCCTTCTATCACCACACCCATACTGCAGAACTTGTCTATGCGCTTTTCTATGCGCTTATCAGGGTCTTGGGCCGATAGTTTGGTAAGCTGCTTCTTAATCTCCGATTTAACGGTCTTAAACATCTCTTCGGGGTTGTTGTGCGCGCCGCCCAAAGGTTCGTGTATAATACCGTCTATCAGCTTGTTTTTAAACATATCCTCGGGCGTAAGCTTAAGGGCTGTAGCGGCCTGCTCTTTAAAATCCCAACTGCGCCATAAAATAGACGAGCACGATTCCGGCGATATTACCGAATACCAGGTATTCTCCAGCATCATTACCTTATCGCCCATAGCAATACCTAACGCACCACCCGATGCACCTTCGCCAATAATAATGCATATTACAGGCACTTTTAGCTGCACCATCTCGAACAAGTTACGGGCAATAGCCTCGCCCTGACCGCGTTCTTCGGCTTCTAAACCGGGGTAAGCGCCGGGAGTATCAATAAAAGTAACAACGGGTTTGTCAAACTTCTCGGCCAACTTCATAAGGCGTAGGGCCTTGCGATACCCTTCGGGGTTGGGCATACCAAAGTTGCGGTACTGGCGCATTTTGGTATTGATACCCTTTTGCTGGCCAATAAACATAACCGTGCGGCCATCAATACTGCCCCAACCGCCAATCATGGCTTTATCATCGCCTACGGTACGGTCGCCATGCAGTTCTATAAACGTACCATCGCTAATAGCATCAATGTAGGCCAATGTGTAAGGCCTGTCTGGGTGGCGAGACACCTGCACCCTTTGCCAAGGCGTTAGGTTATCGTATATATTAGCGCGCGTAGCCTCAATTTTCTTTTCAATATCGGCCAGCGTTTTAGTTACATCAACCTTGCTTTTTTCGCCCAATTTTTTGGCGGCTTCCAGCTGCTCGTATAGCTCGGCTATGGGTTTCTCAAAATCGAGATAGTTCATATCAGTCTTACTTTTATTATTCAAAATTAGCCTTTTTATTTTTACCCTCCCTACTTATCTAAAATCTCACCTACTCTCAAAGCCTTAAACCCCTTATGGCTGTAAATAAAAGCACTCGTTTTGAGCCTTGCTTTTTCAGGTCCCTCTCATTGAGAGGGTGGATGTCGCCAAAGGCGACAGACGGGAGAGGGTTTACTCGCCCTCCAACCCCGCATGGCTGTCCCAAAGGGATGCCCTTGGCACAAGACAAAGCACTCGTTTTGAGCCTCTGTTTTTAAACTACCCTCCTTTTTAAGGAGGGGTAATTCTGACTGTAAAGTCAGAATGGGGTGGTTACCCTCTCAAACCCCTCATGGCTGTAAAAGTTTGCGCACGTTTTGAGCCTTTCATTCTAAGCCCTAAATACCGCACCTCTCCCCGGCTTCGCACTTCATGCTCAGCCACCCCTCTCCCTTGGGAGAGGGGAAAGACAATACAATTTATTGGATTGTCGGGGGAGAGGTGGAACCCCGCATGGCTGTATGTAAAAGAACGCGTTTTGAGCCTTACTATTTTAGGTCCCTCTCATTGAGAGGGTGGATTCCGACAAAGTCGGAAGACGGGAGAGGGTTTACTCGCCCTCAAACCCCTCATGGCTGTCCCAAAGGGATGCCCTTGGCACAAGACAAAGCACTCGTTTTGAGCCTCTGTTTTTAAACTACCCTCCTTTTTAAGGAGGGGTAATTCTGACTGTAAAGTCAGAATGGGGTGGTTACCCTCTCAAACCCCTCATGGCTGTAAAAGTTTGCGCACGTTTTGAGCCTTTCATTCTAAGCCCTAAATACCGCACCTCTCCCCGGCTTCGCACTTCATGCTCAGCCACCCCTCTCCCTCGGGAGAGGGGAAAGACAATACAATTTATTGGATTGTCGGGGGAGAGGTGGAACCCCGCATGGCTGTATGTACAAGCAGTCGTTTTTGCAATCCATATCCGGCCATAAATCACAACACTAATTTTTCACTTTTAGTTAGCCGAAACGCTACGTGGTTGTAATAAAATTTAACGTTTTTGCAATCATTTTTTTGTCCCACTCTTGGAGGGGTGGTACGTAGTGACGGGGGAGGTATTAGTTACCGTAACCTCCCTCCCCCTTCGGGGTACTCCCTCCGCGAGGGAGATATTGTACGCTAAAAACTTCGTCGTTGTAGTAAAATTTAACGTTTTTGCAATCATATTTTAGTTGGTTTAGTATAAAAAGCCCTCTCCTTTGGAGAGGGTTGGGTGAGGCTGTACAAAGATACAACCCCACATACCCCTTTGTCAACTATTGTTGATTAAAGCACCCTAATTTCTATATTTGATGCGAGGTGCGAAACCGGCTAAGGATAAAAATCATAACAGCGGATTCTAAATGGACAAAATTCCTGTAAGACAGATTAAAGAGCCTGATTTTTTCGAGAGTTTTAATATCCGGAAAATTGAAACTATCCTGTCTGGAAAAGATACGGTGCAGGAACTTCACAGGCACAACTATTTTTTAGTTTTTGCTCTGGAAAAAGGAATGGGCGAGCATATCATAGATTTTGTATCGTACCCAATAACCGACCATTCTATATTTTTTATGCGGCCGGGCCAAGTACACCAACTTACGCTGAAAAAGGAAAGCACAGGTTTTTTATTGCAGTTTGGAGCCGATTTTTATTCGCCTAGGGAAAAACCTGCAAATAAGGTATTTTTAAAGGTTAGCAATAAGGATTATTGCCAGCTAAGTGCCGACCGGTTTAAAAAAACATACTCTATTTTAACTGTTATATTTCAAGAATATAATGAAAGACAAGAAAGGTATAAAGACTCTATAAATGCTAATTTGGAGCTTCTTTTTATTGAACTTGTAAGGCAAAGCCCAAATCCTAATAGTATTTCTAATAATAATAACTATTCTCAGGAAAAGCTTGAAGAATTTCTAGGTTTGCTACATAACAATATTACAACCATTAAAAATGTAGCACAGTATGCCGATATGTTGCACCTTACCCAATACCAGCTTAATGCAATAACAAAAGAAACGCTAAACAAAACCTGTTCTGAGCTTATCAATGAGCATATTCTTCTTGAAGCTAAAAGACAAATTTTGGCAACTTCTAACCAAGTGAATCAAATTGCGTATGATTTGGGTTATGATGACCCATCCTACTTTATTCGCTTTTTTAAAAAGCATACAGGCTCTTCTCCTGAGGCATTTAGGCAAAATTTTAAATAAGTCCTATTCAACTTAAAATCTATCCTATAAGGCAGGCTTGCCATGTAAATACTTTTGCAGTGTTAATTATTTATTCACTCAAAAAACAACATTTACATGAAAAAGTTACATTTTATTTCTGTTTTATTTGGTGTGCTATTTTACACTCAAAATCTATCCGCTCAAGATTCTCTTGAAACATTCAAACCTAAACCTGTATCAATTGAAGAATTTATTGGCGACAAACGACAATTTCTACAACTTACTCTTAATAAGGTATTTGTAGAAAAGAAAAGGATAGGCTTATTGTCTATTACATCCTACGCTGCCGATTATAAGGGCAACCTAAACAATAATGAGTTTCAAAACACTTCACTTATATATCATAATATATATAAAGGTATTGGCATAAATTCAGGCGTATCGTTTACTTCTATTGAAGGATTAAAAAACTTCGTAGGCATACATTATATGTACCAAAGTAGGCAGTTTTCATTAATAGCAATGCCTAGTTATTCTATCATAAAAAACAATAAAATATCGGGTTTTTTACAGGTAGAATATAAGCCTATAATTAATAAAAACTGGTCATTATATACCCGCGCGCAATTACATTATAATCACAATTTTGATGATGGTGCCCACTTTCGTAGCTATGCATACAGCCGTTTAGGCCTGACATATAAATACTTCGGTTTTGGCCTTGCCCATAATTTCGACCGTTATGGTGCCGATAAAAACACTAAACACAATTTCGGGGTTTTCTTAAAACTGACTATGTAAGTAGTTGGATTAGCTCTTAAAAGGCATAATTATTAAGTAGTATATATTATTAAAAATTAAAAATCATGAACAGTAAAAAAAGAATTATCATCGTAGGTGCATCCGGCACCATGGGTACTTATCTGGCCGGAGCATTTGAAAATGAACACGAGGTTGTAAGGGCCTCAACAGACAGCGGCGACTATCACATTGACATAACCTCTACTGATTCTATTGAAGCATTTTACAAGCAGGTTGGAGAATTTGATGCATTGGTATCTGTGGCCGGCCCAACATACGTGGGCCCTTGGAAAAATTTAAACGATAAAGAATTTAGAAAAGGCGTTGAAGGTAAAATGATGGGGCAAATTAATCTAGTGTTAATAGGCCAACATTATATCAAACCTAAAGGTTCGTTCACCCTAATAACAGGTGCCTTAACTAATGAACCGCAATTACATTTTGCAAACGCATCTGCTGCAAATGGCGCTGTAGAAGGATTTGTAAGGGCAGCTGCTATTGAATTGGCTAATGGTATCCGTATTAATGCTGTGAGTCCAACAGTTATCGAAAATTCGCCACAATACTTCCTTTACTTCCCCGGAGAAATTCCCACAACCATGAAAGAGCTGGAATACGGCTTTCGCAAAAGTGTGTTTGGTACAAATACAGGACAAATTATTAAACTATAGTAATAGAATGAAAACAAAAAACAAAATAGTAGCGGCCTTAAAAATCTGGATGGTTATTTATCCTTCTATTACACTGTTTTACATTTTATTTGGAGATACCTTATCTACTCTTCCTTTGTATATCAGAACGCTTATTTTAACAATTATCTTAGTTCCCTGGGTAGTATTTGTTGGCATTCCGTTGGTTGACTGGGTTATTAAAACAGTTTCGCCAAATAGTGAAAAATAATGTATTATTATTAGCAAGACGTAAATTTATAAGGCAAAGTGGATTTGCACTAGCATTTATTGCTTTGCCTTTTAACCTAATTGAATACGCAAAAAATAATAGCATGAATACTAACAATCATTTTGACACCATAATAATAGGGGGTAGTTATTCAGGACTGGCAGCAGCAATGGCTTTAGGAAGGGCACTTAGAAAAGTGCTGGTAATTGACAGTGAAATGCCCTGTAACAGGCAAACCCCTCATTCGCATAATTTTTTAACGCAAGACGGAAAAACGCCCAAAGAAATTGCAACACTTGCAAGGCAGCAGGTAGCCAAGTATAACACAGTTCAATTTATTAATGACCTAGCTACAAACGGCCTCAAAATTGAAAACGGTTTTGAAATCCAAACCTCATCAGGCGATAAATACACTGCAACGAAGTTGGTTTTTGCAACGGGTATTAAAGATAAAACGCCTGACATTAAAGCGTTTTCTGAATGTTGGGGCATTTCGGTATTACATTGCCCGTATTGCCATGGATATGAAGTAAGAAACGAATTAACAGGTATTTTGGGCAATGGGGAATATGGTTTTGAATTTTCAAAACTAATCTCAAATTGGACAAAGGATTTGACCTTATTTACAAACGGGTTTTCGACATTAACTAAAGAGCAAAAAGCAGTACTTGAAAAACATCAAATTAAAATAGTTGAAAATGAAGTGGAGGAAATTGAACACGTAAATGGACATATTGAAAATATTGTATTTAAAGATGGGACAAAGAGAATGATTAAAGCCATTTACACTAAACTACCTTTTGAGCAACATTGCTCAATACCAGAACAGTTAGGCTGCCAAATGACCGAAGACGGTTATATAAATACAGATGCCATGAATCAAACAAACATTCACGGATTATTTGCCTGCGGAGATAATACAAGCCGTTTTCGTACGGTAGCAAATGCTGTAGCAATGGGCACAGCAGCCGGCATGATGTTGAACAAGCAACTTATTGAAGAAACTTTCTAATTAATTTAAAACAAATAACAGAGATTATGAAAGCGGTTTATTATGAAAAATACGGAACAGCAGATGTTCTTGAAATAAGGGAAATAGAAAAACCTATGCCCCAAAAAAACGAAGTATTAATAAAGGTGTACTCAACATCTGTTACGGCTGCCGATTGGAGATTAAGAAAAGCCGACCCATTCTTAGCCCGGATATTTAATGGGTTATTTAAACCAAAACGAGTTAATATTTTAGGGTTTGAATTAGCAGGTATAATAGAAGAAGTGGGCAGTGATGTAAAATCATTTAAAAAAGGTGATGCTGTATTTGCTTACTGTGGACTAAAATTTGGTGGCTATGCAGAATATAAGTGCTTAAAAGAAACCGATTTAGTTGCGCTTAAACCTAAAAATATGACTTTTGAAGAGGCTGCAACAACACCATTAGGCTCATTAACCGCATTGTCTTTTTTACAAAAAGCTAAAATAAAAAACGGGCATAAAGTATTGATATATGGAGCTTCCGGCAGTGTTGGGACATTCGCTATACAATTGGCTAAGCATTTTGGTGCAGAAGTTACTGCTGTTTGCAGTACAAAGAATATAGACTTAGTAAAATATATTGGTGCAGACGTAGTTGTTGACTATACTAAAAACAACTTTGCATCCTTGGATATGAAATTTGATATTGTTTTTGATGCTGTAGGTAAAATAAGTAAATCTGATTGCGAAAATATAATGGGTTCTAACGCAAAATTTGTTTCGGTAAAAAGTCAAACTAAGCCCACAAAACATGATTTCTTTTTAATTAAAGAATTGATTGAGGTAGGCAAATTAACTTCGGTAATTGACCGCATCTATAATTTAGAAGATATAAGAGATGCCCATCGATATGTAGAACAATTCAGAAAAAAGGGAATGTAGCAGTTACAATTACAGCATCAAAATAGGCATTCTACTCTCCAAACAAGCCGCCAATGCGGTTAAGTGGGTTACGCCCCAGGTGTTTATAAGCCATTTCGGTAACCTCGCGGCCACGGGGGTGCGTATCATATAGCCTTCCTGTATTAAAAAGGGTTCGTATACCTCTTCTATGGTTTCGCCTTCTTCACCCACGGCGGTAGATATGGTAGTAATACCCACAGGGCCACCCTTAAACTTATCTATAATGGTAGCTAGTATCTTAATGTCCATCTCGTCAAGGCCGTTCTTATCAACGTTTAGCGCGCCAAGGGCATAGTGGGCAATCTCCATATCAATAACACCCGTGCCTTTTATCTGGGCAAAATCGCGCACACGGCGAAGCAAAGCGTTGGCTATACGCGGAGTTCCACGGCTGCGGCGGGCAATTTCAAAGGCCGCGTCTTCTTTTATCGGTATGTTTAAAATACCGGCCGAGCGGATAACAATATCGGTAAGCAGTTTTGAGTCGTAATACTCTAGCCTTGAGTTAATACCAAAACGTGCCCGTAGCGGCGATGTAAGCAGCCCTGAGCGGGTAGTAGCGCCAATAAGGGTAAAAGGGTTAAGATTGATTTGGATTGTACGCGCGTTGGGGCCCGTTTCAATCATTATATCAATCTTGTAATCTTCCATGGCAGAGTACAGGTACTCTTCAACCACGGGGCTAAGGCGGTGTATCTCGTCAATAAAAAGCACATCGTTAGCCTCCAGGTTGGTAAGCAAACCGGCAAGGTCGCCTGGCTTGTCTAACACCGGGCCCGATGTTGTTTTGATAGATACATTAAGCTCGTTAGCAATAATATTGGCCAGGGTGGTTTTGCCAAGGCCCGGAGGGCCATGCAACAGCACATGGTCTAGTGCCTCGAGGCGCAACTTTGCCGCCGAAACAAATACCTGCAGGTTATCTAAAACGCTGCGTTGGCCTGTAAAATCGTCAAAGCCCTGCGGACGCAAAACCTTTTCTATCTCCTTTTCAGTAGGCGATAAATTCTCGTCGTCGGCTTCTAATAACGGGTTCATATAAATTAAAAATCCCCTAGCGGGGGCACTGTTGTGATACTATTAACTTGGGTGCTTTTCGGTGTTACCCCCTCCCCCGACGCTTGCGGTCGGGGTACTCCCCTTCGCAGGGGGAGAGCCTTTCCACTAATAAATTAAATGCCTGTTTTGCGTTGGGTAGTGGTTTTGCCACCTTTGGTTTGGGCGCCACCTACTTTATCGCCACCAGATGCGCCAACGTTAGCAGCACCTTTGCCTTTTTCTTTAAACGACTTTAATGCTTCTTCTGCTTTTTCGGTTTCCTCATCAGCTACAGGGGCTTCGTCTTTTAACAAATCGTTAGCCTGTAGCAGGTTGTACCAGCTAATAATTTTGCGCATGTCTGATTTGTACACGCGGTCGCGGTCGTAGTCAGTCAATACTTCACCAAAATAGGCTATAACAGCTTTATCGTCGGCCTTTTTAGCATCAATAGCAGGGCCACTGTTTTCTTTTTCTTTAATTTTTTGAAAAACATCTTTCAATGGAATATCATCGCTCTCGCAAAATACTGATATATCTTCCAATGCGCTTACCTTGTTAGAGGCATACACCGGTACGTTTTTACCGTCTACTAATGATTTTGCAAGTAATCCGTTTTTCAACTGGCCTGTAACTTTATACAAACCACCCATTCCACTAATTGAAATAATTCCGCTTATGTCCATAATCTTCTTAAAAAAATGAATAATTAATTATTATTGCTTTACTGATATTAATTCTATTGTCCAGCCCATATCCATGTAAACTATCAACGGGTTTTGGGCATTGTTAAGTATGCGTATTTCTTTTGCCCCGGCTGCTTTTGTGCATGCTGCATTATTACGGGCAACTATGTTGTCAAACTTGTTTTTTGTGCCGTTTACATCAACCGTAAAACTCTCGGTAGCGCAATTTACAAAAGGCTCTGGTATGGCAGCATTATCAATAGTAATATTGGCCGTAACTTTGGATGCCAAGAGCTTAAACACACTGGCGCTAACCCATACACTGGTTTGTCCTTTTAGTGTAACCGCACCGGCGTTAAAAAAGTTGCTTATTGCCATAGCATCAGATGCATCAGCATTGTTAAAGCTTGTAGCGCCTTTTTGGTTTACAGCGCCCGTCATGGCCCAGTCGAAAGAAAGGTTGGGCCTCCAGGTTTTAAGGGTAACTATAAAGTCGTATTCAGCCGTTGGGGTTTTTACGTGGTAGGTAAGCACATCGCCCGGTTTAACGCTAAGGCCCTGCGCATTGGCAGTAAAGCCAAACACTATGGCTACCAGTAGTATGTTTATTTTTAGCACTATAGCTTTCATGGTGCGATGTTTTAAATTTATGCCAAACCTACTCGAAAAAAACGTGAAAAGCAAACATGCCCCTCTCTAAAATAACAGCCCCAAACCTGCTAAAAGGCCTGGGGCTGTATATATTTTCACTAAAATACCGACTAGAAACTGTAGTACGCTTTAGTACCATCAGGGTAAATTCCGCGTATCATTACACGGCCCTTAGCATTGTCAAAAGCATCTTGCAGCTCTTGTATAGAATTAATGGGCTTGCTGTTAACCTCTGTAATAACAAACCCCTCTTTAATACCATAAGAACGCAGGCGGCCACCGGCTATTTTGGTAACCTTTACGCCATTAGTAATTTTAAGCTTTGCCTTTTCTTCTTTAGAAAGCACCTCAAAATCGGCGCCCAGGGCAGAGCCTTTTTCTGTTTTAACGTAGGTGGTACCGCCGTTTTTATTTTTAAGGGTAACGCTTACGTCTTTAACCGTGCCACCGCGGCGGTAAGTAACGGTAATTTTATCGCCGGGGCGGTTGCGGGCCACCTGCTCTTGCAAGGCAGGGGTGCTGTTTACCGCTACACCGTTAATTTTTAAAATAACATCGCCTATTTGCAGGCCTGCATCTTTAGCAGAACCATCTTCGGCAACATCAGAAATATATACCCCATCTATGGTTTTAAGGCCTTTATCATCGGCAAAATCAGAGGTAATGTTTTGTATAGATACGCCTAAGAATGCCCGTTGCACCTCGCCAAACTCTAACAAATCGTTAGCTACTTTGCGCACAATGTTTACCGGTATAGCAAACGAATAGCCCGCATAAGAACCCGTTTGCGATGCTATGGCGGTATTTATGCCCACCAACTCGCCCTTAGTGTTTACCAACGCGCCGCCGCTGTTGCCGGGGTTTACGGCTGCATCGGTTTGTATAAACGACTCTATAGCGTATTTGCCCGCGCCGGGGTTGTTCTCTAATATGTTAATGTTACGGCCCTTGGCGCTAACAATACCGGCAGTTACGGTTGATGTTAGGTTGAAGGGGTTACCTACAGCCAAAACCCATTGGCCTACCTTAACATCGTCAGAATTAGCAAAGGCCAAAAATGGCAAACCTTTTTCGTTAACCTTTATAAGGGCAAGGTCTGTGGTAGGGTCTACGCCAATAACAGTAGCCTTGTAGCTGCGGTTATCGTTTAGGGTTACATCTACCTTGTCGGCCCCATCTACCACGTGGTTGTTGGTTATTATATATCCATCTTCAGATATAATTACACCCGAACCTGAACCCGATTGTGGCCCCTGATTAGGCATTTGGAAGTTGAAACCGCCATCGCCAAAAAAGTCACGGAAGGGATCGAACATGTTGTTGTTGGTAGTAGAACGCTCGTAGGTGGTTTTAACGTGTACCACAGCGTGTACCGAAAGGTCTGCCGCGGTAGTAAAATCTATGCCACTTTCGGGCGGGGTAGCGTTGGTAAACCTAACCTCTGTAGGCGGGGCTTCGCCAAAGCGTTTTGTTCCTTCTGCACCGTTATCAATCATTTTATACGCGGCCAACGATGTAAAACCGCCAATAGCTGCTGCTGCAAAAACTACAATATACTTTTTCATCTTTTTTACAATTTTATTAGCTGATGGATTATAGCAAATTTTATGCCTATTTAAATAGCTTAACTTAAAACGTACGGCAATTTTATTTGTTGCAGCTTTTAACGGGGCAGTTTTGGAATTATTGTGTGAAATTTTGGCAAAGGGTGTGACAGAATTTCAAGTAGGAAGAGTGTTATTAGCTTTATCCAAAAAATTCCTAATAAAAATCATTTTTCTATATCTGTTTGTGTAGTATCTTTGCGCTGTGCTAAGAATAGCCTCCATAGTGTTATTATGTGCCTTGCTGCAAACTGTTGTGGGTAAAACCGCTGTGTGGGTATGGTATAAGGCTAATCAGGCTTATGTGGCACAAACCCTTTGCGAAAACAAAGCCAAGCCCGCCAAAAACTGTAACGGTAAATGCTATTTAGCCAAGCAGCTTAAAAAAGCAGAGGGCGAAACAGAAAACAAACAGGCCCCTACCCTACCCCAAGGCTTAAAAGAAATTAAAGAAGCGGAGCCTGAAAACGCCTGCGGCATTGACTTATCTGCAGGTATCACATCAACTAACATTACATATTCTTTTATATACACAGAAGCCATTTCGGTTAACTGTGCAAGCGTGTTGTTACGTCCGCCAATTGGTTAATCCACCATTGTTTTCTACGGATTAATCAATTTATACCTCAATGAATAAATTTTTATTGGCTGCTATATGCCTTATGGGCATGTATAGCAATGCGGCTGCCTGCGATGCCTGCGGCTGCTCATCGGGCGGAAGCTATTTAGGCACCATGCCCCAAATACAGCGCTCTTTTATTGGCCTACGCCACAATTGGCGCAGCTATACCGTAACCCCTGCTAATGCCAGCGATGGGCGCATTTACGAAAACTACCACAGCACCGATTTATGGGCAAGGTATTTTCCGCACAAGCGTGTGCAGGTGTTGGCATCTGTTCCATACAACTATTACAGCCGCCAAACCGATGCTAAAACCATTATAACCCAAGGCTTAGGCGATGTTAGCCTGATGGCCGGTTACATGGTGTTTAACAATGGCGATAGCATTGGCAAGCTATGGAAACATACCTTTAGTGTAAACGCGGGCGTTAAGCTGCCTACGGGTCGCTACAACATCCGTAACGAGGGGCTTCGCCTAAACCCTGCAATGCAGCCCGGCACCGGCAGTATTGATTATTTAGCTACCCTGTTCTACAGCATTCGCTATAAAAAGGTAGGTATGGCTTTTGATGCTAACGCACGTTTTTGCTCTATAAACCCAAACGATTATAAGCTGGGCAACCGCTACAGTACATCGGCAAAGGTATTTGTATGGCAAAAAATGGGCTTTAGTTCATCTTTGCTACCTATGGCAGGCCTTACCTTTGATTATGCAAAGCAAGACCACGACATCGGTACTATAGTAGCTGAAAGTGGCGGGCAAAGCTTGTTTGCTACGTTGGGCATTGAATATTATTACCGCAGCTTTGGCGTGGGGGCAAACTACCAGTTACCCGTAAGCACTAATATGGCGCAAGGCACTACCAGAGCAACGGCAAGGCTTGGCGCACAAATAATGATAACCTTTTAAACTATTACTAAAAAAACATTTCTAACAAATAAATTCAACTAAAATGAAAAAGATAAATATTGTATTATTTCTTGCTGCTTTGGTAGCATTTTCTGCCTGTAAAAAAGACGATGACATGGAAGGTACAGGCCAGTTTAAATTAGAGCTTGAGCATAGCTTTGGTGCTGATGCTTTTGAACTTAACAGCGCTAACTTTTATACTACCGCCAGCGGCGAGACAGTAAAATTCAGCATGCTTAAGTATTATGTAAGCAATGTTGTACTTACCAAAGCTGATGGTACTACCTGGGCCCAGCCTGAAAGCTACTATCTGGTAGACGCAGAAAGCCCAGCATCGGCATTACTTACCATTAACGATGTACCTGCCGGCGATTACACAGCCGTATCTTTTGTATTGGGTGTAGATAGCACACGCAACGTATCGGGCGCACAAACAGGTGCGTTAAGCACCAGCAACGGTATGTTTTGGAGCTGGAACAGCGGCTACATATTTTTAAAGCCGAAGGCGAATGCCCACAGTCGGGTATGGGTAGCTTTACCTACCACGTAGGTGGTTTTAGCGGTGCTAACAACGCGTTGCGTACAGTTAATATTAACTTTGGTGGTTCTAAAGCCGAAGTGCGCGATGGCGCTGCATCTCAAGCCCACGTAGCGGTTGATGTTGCCCAGGCATTTAATGCAAGCCCCGCTTTGGTTATTGCCAATACTGATATGATACACATGCCTGGAGCCGATGCTGCCGCAATGAGCAGCCGTTACCAAAACATGTTTGAGTTTGAACACATTCACAACTAATATTACAACTATGTTCCGCAGTGTATTAGCGGTATTAACAGTTGTATTTTTATTTGCTTGCGAGAAAGAAAGTGCGGAGCCTCAATATAATTTTGAGGTTCCCGCTTACTTTCCAGCAAAGCACTACAACATGCCTTTTAATGCCAAACAGTTTGAGCTGGGGCGTAAGCTTTTTACGACCCTCTACTCTCAGAAAACAACACCATATCGTGTGGAAGCTGCCACCAGCAATCGGCTGCATTTGCACACTTAGACCACCGTGTAAGTCACGGTATAAACGGCCTGGTAGGCACGCGCAACGCGCCACCTATGTTTAACCTGGCGTGGATGCCTGCTTTTATGTGGGATGGTGGAATTAACCATATTGAAACCATGCCGCTGGCACCCATTACCAACCCGGTAGAAATGGATTTGCCTATGGCTGAAGCAATAGCGCGCCTCAATACATCGGCAGAGTATAAAGACCTGTTTAATGATGCATTTGGTACCACTTCTATTACCGATTACCATCTCTTTAAAAGCCTTAGCCATGTTTATGGCTAACATAGTATCGGCAAACTCTCGGTACGACCAATATATGCAGGGAAAAACATCTGCACTGAATACTGAAGAAATTGAAGGCCTTGCCCTTGTAAATAGCAAATGCGCAAGCTGCCATACACCTCCGCTGTTTACTGATTTTAGCTACCGCAACAATGGCATAGACAGTGTTTTTACCGATACAGGCCGCAACCACATAACCCAACTGCCCGAAGATATGGGCAAGTTTAAAGTACCAACGCTTCGCAATGTGGCATTGTCTTACCCCTACATGCACAATGGACGTAAAAAATCGTTGAACGATGTGTTAGACCACTACAGCAGTGGTATTAAACCGTCGGCTACTCTAGATACATCATTGCAAAATGGGATTCCGTTAACACCGGCAGAAAAAGCTAAGATACTGGCCTTTTTAAACGCCTTGACGGATGAGGATTTTGTGAATAATCCTGCTTATGCGGAGCCGTAGTTTCCCTCACTCCCCTGACACTGCGGTCAGGACTGTAAGCCTAAATCCCCCTCTCCTAAAGGAGTGAGGGGGACTTAAAATAGAATTTCTTTAGCTTCCTGATAGTTATTGCCGAAATAATCAATCCTATTCCTAAAATAATTGCATGAATTGTAGCCCCTTCTTTAGCTGGGCGGCTGTTATCTATTAAATATACTTTGTCGCTATTAGGAATATAATACACCAGAGTACTTGAACTTTTGATGAATTCCTCCGCTCTAAATATGCTTACGTTAATGTAGGCAGTACGCCATTTATTACCTACAGCATCATAATATTTAATCTTTAACTCACTTCCTTTTTCTTCGGATTTAATATTTACAATTTTAGCCTGTGTTTCAGCTTTATTGTAGAAAAAATGATAGTCCTCTATTAGGTAGCTAATGGACACTATTGTTACAATAATACCCGATAGCAAAACCAATAATAATTTAACGCTGTTCTTCTCGTTAAATTTAGCCTTCCCCATTAATCAATAAACAATTACAAAAGTTCATTAGCCAGGTTAGCCAGTTCAGAGCGTTCGCCTTTTTCAAGGGTAATGTGCGCATATAGCTTTTGGCCCTTCAGCTTATCAATAAGGTACGATAAGCCATTAGACTGTGCATCTAAATAAGGAGTATCAATCTGGTAAATATCGCCGGTAAAAATAATCTTGGTGCCTTCGCCTGCACGGGTAATAATGGTTTTAACCTCGTGCGGCGTTAAGTTTTGCGCCTCATCAACAATAAAGAAAATGTTAGAAAGGCTTCGTCCGCGAATGTAAGCTAGTGGCTGCACTACCAACTTTTCCTGGTCAACCATATCCTGAATTTTTTTATGCTCGCGGCTACCTTCTTCCCACTGGCCCTGTATCATCTTCAGGTTATCCCAAAGCGGTTCCATATAAGGGTTTAGCTTAGACTTAACATCGCCCGGCAGGTAGCCAATATCTTTATTGCTAAGTGGCACTATGGGGCGTGCCAGGAATATCTGGCGGTAATCGCGTTTTTGGTTAAGCGCGCCGGCCAGTGCAAGTAGCGTTTTGCCCGTACCTGCTACCCCTTGTATGGTAACCAATTTCACGTTAGGGTTTTCCAGCGCGTGCAAGGCAAACACCTGCTCTGCATTGCGTGGTTTTATACCAAAGGCCAGGTTTTTTCTACCCTTTCAATCTTTCCCGTTTCAGGGTTGTAAAACGCTAGTACTGATGATTTGCCATTCTTCAATACAAAGTACTGGTTATCTGGCGGTGGGTTCTTTTTAAACGCAGGTATTTTCTTAACCTCAATCTCGCTAGTGCGGTACAGTTCGTCAATAATGGCACTGTCAAGGTTAACAATCATGTCGCGGCCCTTGTACAGGTCGTCTATATGACGGATTTTGCCCGTTTCAAAGTCTTCGGCGGTAAGGTTAAGCGCCTTGGCTTTTAAACGCAGGTTAATGTCTTTACTAACCAAAACCACACTGCGGCCGGGGTTTTCCTCTACCGCGCCCAGTGCAGCGTTAAGTATTCGGTGGTCGGCTTTGGCTTCGCCAAAAACCTTGTTGGCATCTACATTCTTGGTGCGCTCATTCATCCACACCTTTATCTTGCCCTTGCCTGTCCCTACCAGTGGTATCCAGTCGTTAAGAGTGTAGTTGCCCGATAGGTCGTCTAACAACCGAATAAACTCACGCGCCTGGAAGTTCTTGGTATCGTTGCCCTTCTTAAAATTATCAAGCTCTTCTAAAACCGTTATGGGGATAATTACATCGTGCTCTCCAAAGTTGTTTACTGCATTAAAGTCGTATAGAATAACAGAAGTATCAATTACGAATATTTTGCGCTCTCCGGTAATTTTCTTTTTCGCCATGTATCTAAAACCTGCTTTTGCGTGAAACTTATAATCCGAAAATTAATCGGGGAACGTGTTTTATGTGTTAAGCGTTGCCAATTGTTTTCAACACGCGGTTGCCGCTACTATCAAAGCATACGGGTTAAAGGCACGGGGCTGTAGCAAACAGCCTGTTGAAAAGTGTAAAACTTGTTGTATACTAATTGCTTGCGATTTAACGCTTGCCTAAAAATAATTGCTAATAGCTAAAATAAAACAGGCTTATAAAGCATTATTGTGGTTCTACTATTAAAGCCCTACCCTTTGGGGGAGGGGTTTGGGGTGGGGCTTGAATTAATTTATACCTTTGCCATTATGCTGTTAAAGGCCGAGAACCTTATAAAAAAATATAAAAGCCGCACCGTAGTTAAGGGTGTGTCTGTAGAGGTGCGCCAAGGCGAGATTGTAGGTCTATTGGGCCCCAACGGTGCCGGTAAGACTACAACCTTTTACATGATTGTGGGCCTTATTAAGCCCAACAGCGGCATTATCCACTTAGATGGAGTAGACATTACCAAGCTGCCCATGTATAAGCGCAGCCAAATGGGTATTGGCTACTTAGCACAAGAGGCATCTGTTTTTCGCCAGTTGAGTATTGAAGATAATATTAAGGCTGTGTTGGAAATGACCAAGCTTACCAAAGCCGAGCAAAAGGCCAAGCTGGAGTCGTTACTTGATGAGTTTGGTTTGGTAGAGAAGCGCACCTATATGGGCTCTCAACTATCGGGTGGCGAACGCCGCCGTACCGAGATTGCCCGCGCCCTAGCCGTTGACCCTAAATTTATTTTGCTTGATGAGCCTTTTGCAGGTGTTGACCCTATTGCGGTTGAAGATATTCAGCAGGTAGTGCGTAACCTTAAAGCAAAAAACATTGGTATTCTTATTACCGACCATAACGTACACGAAACCCTAACCATTACCGACCGTGCTTACCTGTTGTTTGAAGGTGGCATTCTTAAAGCCGGTACCGCCGAAGAGCTATCGCAAGACGAGCAGGTACGCCGTGTGTACTTAGGCCAGAACTTTGAGTTGAGGTAATAGACCCCTCCCAACCCTCCCCTTGAAGGGAGGGCTAAAAACATTCCTAAAACACTATCGTTAATCGTCATTCCCGCGTAGGCGGGAATCTCACCGTGCGGTACTTGCCGTCATTGCGAGGAGCAAAACGAAGAAGCAATCTCTATTTCCTCTCAATAGTTAAGTCTACATTTTCAACTAAAGCCCACTGATAATTACCACAGTTGGGGATTAATTTAGACTTTTTCCAGTTCTTATTGTATTCAAAGTGATTCGAATACTTTCCGAAGGCGACTGAAATCCCATAAGCCTTACCATAAGGCATTTTCTCACACTCAATCTTTTCTACTATTGCATAAAACACCTCTCCCCAATCCTCTCTTCTAACAGCGAATGGCGTTTTCCTCCCAATACTGTCCCAAATTTGAAAGATATTTAAACTCATTGGATTAAGATATTCGAGTTAAGTTTGTCAAATATCTTCTACAATTATGCTTATTAGATATATCTTTCCAACGACCACTTGCAGCAAATCCTCCTGACAAGAGCATTCCTATTCCACCAATTATTTCTTTAATATATTCCTCAGAAGTAGTTGTTGTATTATTCATCAACATATAAATACCTAAAGGCACTGCTGTAATACTTATTCCTGTCGCAATTACTTCTTTAGTTAATTCAGAATAAATATTATTATATCGCTTTACAAAGTCATTTTCTGTCACTCCATTTTGAATACTATCTAGTGAATTATCAAGCTCAATATTATATGAGTTTATTAATCCCCTATGTTTGTTTCTAAATTCAATGATTTTGGAAATTGGAATTTCTGACAAATTAGCTGGCAATAACAAATTTATCACACCTTGAGCAAATTCATTTTTTTTAGAGTTTGATTTAGGAGTTAATTTTCTATAATTAAGAAAATCATTAAATTTATTACTATCTGTAATTATTGACACACCTTCTTCAAATGCAATTTCTTCGGCTAAATATGACATATATGCGAATGCTAGTTCTTCGCATACCATAATGCCACCATGTGCATAAGTAGAATAACGATTCTTTTCACAATATTCTTCAAAATCCATACTAAATTTCTCCCTATATATGTAAAAAGTATGAAATTCTTTCAATTTGAAATAACGATCCAAATTAGGCTTATTTAAAAGAATACTGTATCTGTGCTTTGCTCCCTTAACTTTATCAAAAAATTCAATTGCATTTATTGAAGCCCTTTGACCTTGTGAATATTGAGGTTTATACTTTTTGATTAAGTCAGTATGCTTAACAACATCAGAAAAATTATTTGACAAATCTTTATCTCCGCTTTTAGGAATAATTGGACTGAATTTTTCCATGTAAAGCAAAGCGAATTTCAACCAATTCTCGCTTAAAGGTTCAAAAGAAGGGAAGTAGATTGTATTTTTCATATTTACAATATTACAAAACCTCCTATTAATTAGCTAATTGGTTCATTAGCTTTCCTGTGACTCATGAGATCCCGAAACAAGTTCGGGATGACGGCTTCGATATAGAGAGTTATTTAAAATCACTATATTTGCTAATACCATCTTTTTAACCAACACAGATTTATGTTTAACAAGGGAGATAAAAAGAAGCAGCCACAGGTGGCCAGGAGTCTATAAACTTACTGGGCACAGGCACTACCATAAAAGGAGATATTTCGGCTAACGGAGACATTCGTATAGACGGTACATTAATAGGCACTGTAAACGCCAAAGGCAAACTTGTTTTAGGCCCCAATGGCCATATAGAGGGCGAAGTTTATTGCAAAAGCGCCGATGTAAGCGGCAACATAAAAGGCAATTTAACTGTTTCAGAATTAACACACCTAAAGGCCACAGCCAAGTTTAGCGGCGACATTAACACCAACAAACTGGCTATAGACCCGGGCGCAAACTTTACCGGAAACTGCTCTATGGGGGTGTTATTAAAGAAATGACCAATGCCGTTAAACGAGAACAAAGACAACCCGCCGAAGAAAAGGTCGCTTAATAGCTACGCCCGCTATTCTACACTTGGTTTTACCATGATAGCCGTAATATTGCTAGGTGTATTTGGTGGCCAGTGGGTAGATAAATACTTCGAGTTTAAAATTCCGATATTTACCGCATCGTGCACCATATTAGCGCTTATTTTTGCGCTGTATTACCTTATAAAAGAAGTAACCCGTAAATAATTTATTGTGTCTCCTGAAACGCGCGCCCACCTTAAAAAATATACCCAAGGCATTGCTATTATTACCGCTATTGTAGCCCTTGGTGGTTATTACTTATTGGGCGGGGTGTTAAAATCGCCGGTGGCCGATGTTTTTCCATTTATAACATTATTTGTAGCCGTGGTAACGCTGGCTATACATATAATGCTGGTGCGCAAGGTTGGTGGCAAGCCCAACCAGTTTATAAACAGCTTTATGCTTAGTAACACCGGCAAACTATTTATTTACCTACTCTTTATGGTTGTGTATGCCCTGGTGTTTAAAGACCAAGGCCGTGGCTTTTGTTATCAGCTTTTTTGGGTTGTATGTTATTTACACCTTTTACGATATAACAGCATCTAACAACTTTTTCAGGAAGAATTAGATATTCTGTTATTTTTGCACCCCTTGTTGGATAAATTATGCCTTATAAAGATAAAGAAACGGAGAAACTATACTGGACCATTGGCGAGGTATCTGAAATGTTTAAAGTAAACACGTCGCTTATCCGCTTTTGGGAAAAAGAGTTCGACATAATTAAACCACACAAGAATAAAAAAGGCAACCGTCTCTTTACCAAAACCGATGTGGAATACTTCCGCATGATATACTATCTGGTAAAAGAACGCGGCTTTACCCTTGAAGGTGCCCGTAAAAAGCTAAAAGGCACTAAAGACGAAGCCAGCCAGATAGTACAAACCATAGACCGCTTAAAGGAACTTAAAGTTAAGTTGGTTTCTCTGAAAGAGAGTTTGTAGTTGTTAGTAGTTAGTCTTGAGGGCTGAGTCCTGAATTATTTTTCATTTTTAGTTTTTCGTTTTTAATTTAGTTAGTCCTTATTTGGAATTCTTTTAAATAAACGGGGTTAAAATTGGCTTGCCTTAGATATTAGGGAAAGTTATATATTTGCACCGCTTTTTGCGACCAAGTGTCAACCCGCAAGAGTAATCAGCATGCTGAAGGTAACAATTGACGATATTGAAGTAGAGGTAGCCCCGGAACAACTGTTTTAGAGGCCGCACGCCAAAATGCAGATAAACTGCCCGGTGTGCCCCCGGCTATGTGCTACTATTCTAAACTGGAAGGCAGCGGCGGAAAATGCCGTGTGTGTTTAGTTAAAGTGGGTATGCCCGCTGTAGACATGGCCACCAAAGAACCCATTATAGACCCCGCAACCGGCAAACAGCGCATAAACTTTATGCCTAAGCCGCAGGCATCGTGCCGTACAACTGTTGCCCCGGGCATGGTTATACAGGGCGAAACATCGCCTGAGGTATTGGAAGCCCGCAAAGGTGTTGTGGAGTTTTTATTGATTAACCACCCGCTGGATTGCCCTATTTGCGACCAAGCCGGTGAGTGTAAGCTGCAAGACCTTGCCTACGAAAACGGTCGCGAGGTTACCCGCTATAAAGAGAAACGCCGCACTTTTGATAAAATTGATATTGGCGATAAGATAAAGCTACACATGACGCGTTGCATACTATGCTACCGTTGTACTTATGTAGCTGACCAGCTTACCGACAAACGCGTACACGGTATTATTAACCGTGGCGACCATGCCGAGATAAGCACCTATATACAAAATGCAGTTGAGAACGACTTTAGTGGCAACATGATTGATGTATGCCCTGTAGGAGCCTTAACCGATAAAACGTTCCGTTTTAAAAGCCGCGTATGGTTTTTAAAGCCTGTAGATGCACACCGCACCTGCAACCACCAATCTAAAAACGAGAAAATTAAGTGTAACGGCAAAGCCACTTTGTGGATGTTTGGCGGCGAGGTTTTCCGTGTTACGGCGCGTAAAGATAAATGGGCCGAGGTTGAGGAGTTTATTTGTAACGAGTGCCGTTACGACCATAAAAACCCTGCCGACTGGACTATTGAAGGCCCAACGGCTGTTAGCCACCAATCGGTTATTAGCGCCAACCATTACACGCTTCCGTTCGAAATGTCTAATAGCATGAAAGACCGTTTGGAGCAAAAGAATTTAAAGAGTAGTAAAATAGAAAAGCAAATAGGGCAATAATGGGGTTAGAGCTTTTGATATTTAAGGCTATACTGGTATTGGTAATTTTTACCATTACCCTTACCATTGCGGCATACTCTACGTATGGCGAGCGTAAGATAGCCGCCTTTTTGCAAGACCGTATAGGCCCTAACCGTGCAGGTCCGTTTGGTTTATTCCAACCCTTGGCCGATGGTGGCAAAATGTTTCTTAAAGAAGAAATTATCCCTGCGAATGCTTCGGCTTTCCTTTTTGTATTAGGCCCATCGCTGGCTATGTTAACCGCGCTTATGACTGGCGTTGTTATTCCCTGGGGCGATACCATTACTTTCCAAGGCGTAGAATACTCACTACAAATTACCGACCTTAACATTGGCGTGCTTTACATATTTGGTGTAGTATCGTTTGGTGTTTATGGTATTATGATAGGCGGTTGGTCGTCTAACAACAAATTTTCTTTACTTGGCGCTATTCGCGCATCGGCACAAATGATTAGCTACGAACTGGCCATGGGCCTTTCTATTGTAGCCTTAATTATGACTACCGGCACCCTTAGCATTAAAGAGATTGTAGACCAGCAGGCTACCTGGCATTGGAACATATTATACCAGCCGTTAGGCTTTTTAATATTTATGATTTGTGCGTTTGCAGAGTGTAACCGCGCACCGTTTGACCTTGCAGAGTGCGAAACCGAGCTTGTAGGCGGCTACCACACAGAGTACAGCTCTATGAAACTGGGCTTTTACCTGTTTGCCGAATACATTAACATGTTTATATCATCGGCACTTATGGCCAGCCTGTATTTTGGCGGCTATAACTTCCCGTTTATGAATAGCCTGGGCTTAGACCAAAACTGGGTAACCATTTTAGGTACAGTGGTTTTCTTTGGCAAGGTATTCTTCTTCATTTTTGTATTTATGTGGATACGCTGGACGTTGCCACGCTTCCGTTACGACCAACTGATGCGTTTAGGCTGGCAGTCGCTAATTCCACTGGCTATATTAAACATACTTTTAACGGGCATATTTACCATGCGCGAAGAGTTAAAGAACTGGTTGTTTAACTAATTTATCAGGAACGAAACATGCAGTTAACTAACAGGTCTAAAGTAGTATCTAACAAAAAAATGAGCTTTGCAGAGAAGATGTATCTGCCTGCCATAGTAAAAGGCATGGCTATTACATTAAGTCACCTCTTCCGCAAGCCTGCTACTATATCATACCCCGAAGAGAAGCGCCCTATTGCCCCTGTTTACCGTGGCAAGCATGTATTAAAGCGCGATGCTAACGGAGCTGAAAATTGCACCGCCTGCGGCCTTTGTGCCGTTGCATGCCCTGCCGAAGCCATTACCATGACTGCCGCAGAGCGCAAGCCGGGCGAAGAACATTTGTACCGCGAAGAAAAATACGCCGCTGTTTACGAAATAAACATGTTGCGTTGCATCTACTGCGGCCTGTGCGAAGAAGCCTGCCCTAAAGAGGCCATCTTCCTTACCCCGGAACTTGTACCCACCTACCTTAACCGCAGCGAGTTTATTTACGGTAAAGACAAGTTGGTTGAACCTATTGATAAGCGCGTTGATGTTACCCAACGCCAGAAACACCTTACAGAAAAGAAGCAATAATGGTATTGTACATTTTTTACGCCCTTTCCGTTATAGCCATGGCCTGTGCCTTGTTGGTGGTTTTTTCTAAAAACCCTATACACAGCGTACTGTACCTTATACTTACCTTTTTTGCCATTGCAGGCCACTACGTGTTGCTAAACGCGCAATTTTTAGCCGTGGTGCATATTATAGTATACGCCGGGGCCATTATGGTACTCTTTCTCTTTGTTATCATGCTTCTTAACCTTAATGCCGAAACAGAACCCCATAAAAACACCCTTACCAAAATTATGGCTACCATATCGGGCGGGTTGTTAATGGTTACTCTTGCAGGTGCCTTCAGGGTGTTGGAGAAAAACCTGGGCCAGGTAACAGTGCAAAACAGCAATGTGGGCACTATAGAAAACCTGGGCAAAGTATTGTTTAACGACTTTTTATTACCCTTCGAAATATCATCGGTACTGTTTTTATCAGCAATGATAGGCGCTGTAATACTGGGTAAAAAACAACTGAACTAAGCGTATGAAAGAAGTTGTACAAGGTATTCCACTTAATTATTACTTAGCGCTAAGCACGGTGTTGTTTAGCATTGGGGTATTGGGTGTATTATTCCGCCGCAATGCCATTATCATATTAATGTGTGTGGAGTTAATGCTAAACTCTGTTAACCTTTTGCTGGTTGCCTTTTCGGCTTTCCATGGCGATGCCAAAGCACAGGTGTTTGTATTTTTTATAATGATTGTAGCAGCTGCCGAGGTGGCTGTTGGTTTGGCCTTAATGGTACTTATATACCGTAACATAAAGAGCCTTGATATTGACTTTCTTAATAAGCTGAAGTGGTAATGAAAGAAATAGCTTGGTTGTTGCCCGCGTTACCGCTTGCTGGTTTTATTATAAACGGCTTGGGGCGTAAGTATATACCCAAAACATTGGCGGGTATTATTGGCAGCGCAACCGTATTAGGTGCGTTTATTATTGGCATTATGCTGTTTATGCAGGTGCACGAAACACAGCAAGGCCAGGTGCTTAACTACTACCGTTGGTTAAGTGTTGGCTCTTTGGTGGTTGATTTAGGTTTGTATGTAGACCAACTATCGGCCTGGATGATATTGATTATTACCGGCATTGGCTTTTTAATACATGTGTACTCTATGGGCTATATGAGCCACGATGAGGGTCACAATAAGTTTTTTGCTTACCTAAACCTGTTTGTTTTCTTTATGTTGGTGCTTGTTATGGGCAGCAACTACCCTATGATGTTTATAGGCTGGGAAGGCGTAGGTTTATGCTCTTACCTGCTTATCGGCTTTTGGAATACCAATACCAACTATAACAATGCCGCTAAAAAAGCCTTTGTAATGAACCGCATTGGCGACCTTGGCTTTTTACTGGGCATGTTTATGATATACTACAACTTTGGATCGTTAGATTATAACACGGTGTTTGCCAAAGTAGCCGGTTTTGAAATTAACTCGCCTGTATTGGTTGCTATTGCCCTGTTGCTGTTTGTTGGTGCTATGGGCAAATCGGCACAGTTGCCATTATACACCTGGCTACCCGACGCTATGGCGGGCCCAACACCCGTATCGGCACTTATACACGCCGCCACCATGGTAACGGCCGGTATATACATGATTGTACGTTCTAACATTATCTACACCCTTGCCCCGCACGCGCAAGATGTGGTAATGGTAGTGGGTTTAGCTACTTCTATTTTCGCCGCGGTTATCGGCTTAAAACAAAACGATATTAAAAAGGTATTGGCCTACTCTACCGTTAGCCAGTTGGGCTTAATGTTTATGGCATTAGGCGTTGGGGCTTACTCATCGGCCATGTTCCACGTAACTACGCACGCCTTCTTTAAAGCCTTATTATTTTTAGGCTCGGGTAGTGTTATCCACGCTATGGGCGGCGAACAGGACATGCGTTTTATGGGTGGCCTTAAAAAGAAACTGCCAATTACGTTTATCACCTTTTTATTAGGAACGTTGGCTATTTGCGGTATACCACCGCTATCGGGCTTCTTTTCTAAAGACGAAATTTTATTAAACGCTTTTATGGCAAGCCCGGTTATTTGGAGCTTAGCCGTAATCAGCTCTTTAATTACCACCATTTACATGCTGCGCCTACTGTTTGTTACCTTTTACGGTAAATTCCGCGGCACGCACGAGCAGGAACACCACCTGCACGAAAGCCCAGCCAGCATGACTATTCCGTTGGTTATACTTTGTATACTGGCAGTATTTGGCGGTTTGCTTAACGTACCTGAAATTTTTGGCGGCAACGCGTGGGCGCATCACTACTTCTCTGGCATGATAATATCAACCGGAGAAGAACATGGCCACCATGTATCGCACGCTACAGAGTTTATATTGATGGGCGTAATGCTTACCCTTATAGCTGCGGCTTTTGTAGTACTACGCAACAAATACATTACCAAAGGCGCCGTGCCCGAGAAGGACGAGGAAATGACCGGCTTTACCAAGCTTATTGGCAACAAATTTATGGTAGACGAGATTTACGATTTCTTTATCGTGAAGCCTGCTTACCTAATGTCGAGCGCATTGTACTACGTAGCTGAATTGAAGTTTATAGACCTTATTGTTAACGCCATAGGCGATGGTATTGTGGGCTTAGGCCGCATATTCCGCCGCTTGCAAACAGGTAACATTGGGTTTTACATATTTACTATGGTGCTTAGCATTGTAGCCATTTTAGTATTTAAATATTTTGTGGTTTAGGCCAATGGATTATACTACTATCATATTATTAGCCATACCGTTACTTAGCATACCGCTGTTGTATTTATTGCCGCGCGCGTTTGCCAAACATGTAGCGTTAACTTCTTCATTAGCATCGGCGGCATTTTTGCTGTACGTGTTTTACGAGTTGTTTACCATTTGCAACTGCAAAACCTTCCAATTTACCTTTAACGAGGTTTGGGTAAAATCGTTAGGTATTAACTTCCACCTGTCTATGGACGGCATTAGCATGCTTATGTTGCTGCTTACCAACCTAGCGGTGCCGTTAATCATACTATCATCATACAACAGTCCACAGGGCAATACCCGCGGTTTGTTTGGCCTTATACTGCTTATGCAGGCATCGCTATTGGGTGTGTTTATGGCAGCAGACTCTTTCCTATTCTACCTGTTTTATGAGCTGGCCCTTGTACCGGTATTCTTTATCATCCTTAACTGGGGTGGCGAAAACAAAGGCCGTATCAACCTGAAATTCTTTATTTATACGCTTGCCGGTAGTTTGTTAATGCTGGTGGCTATTATCTTCCTATACCTGCAAACAGGCGATTCGGCTACGTTTAACATCCGCAGCTTTTATACCCTTAGCCTTACTGCTAACCAACAAGGTTTGGTATTTTGGGGCTTTATGCTGGCTTTCGCGGTTAAGATTCCGTTATTCCCATTCCACACATGGCAGCCTGCTACCTACACCGTAGCACCAACACAAGGCACCATGCTGCTATCGGGCTTAATGCTTAAAATGGCATTGTACGGTATCTTCCGTTTTGTAATTCCTATTACTCCATTAGCTGTTGAGCAATGGGGCTCTACTATAATGGTACTGGCTGTTATTGGTGTTGTTTACGGCGCATGGATTGCCATTGCACAAAACAATATTAAAACGCTGTTTGCCTACTCATCGCTATCGCACGTTGGGTTAATTGCTGCCGGTATGTTTACGTTAACCACCCAAGGTTTACAAGGTGGTTTATTCCAAATGGTAGCCCACGGTTTTAATGCTGTTGGCTTGTTTATGGTGGCCGATATATTAGGCCGCCGCCTTGGTACATACGAGCTTAATAAAATGGGTGGCATAGCGCGCCAAGCACCTAAGTTTGCCATATTATTTTTCATAATACTATTAGGTGCTGTTGCATTGCCGTTAACCAATGGTTTTGTGGGCGAGTTCTTACTTCTGTTAGGCATATTTAGCTACAGCAAGGTAATGGCCGGCATAGCAGGCTTAACCATAATATTGGGTGCGGTGTATATGCTAAACACCTACCAAAAAAGCATGTTTGGCGAGGCTAACGAAACCACCGCCAACTTTAAAGACCTTACCGTTACCGAGATGTTGGTACTTGTACCCATAGCGGCAATAATATTAGGCGCGGGCATTTTCCCCGAACTGTTTATGAAACTTACCGAGCTACCTGTAGAAACTATGCTTACCAAGCTTAGTGCAGGCGCTGTGAAATAGATTATAAAGGCAATACGAATGAAGAGCATAGTATTACTTAGTTTACTTGGAGTTACCTCAATGTTTGCGGGCGTGTTTAACTACCGCAAGCTTATATTGCCTATAATACTTATTGGCCTTGCAGCGGCTATTGGCCTGCTTGCCGACCAATGGGGCACTAACAAGGTATTTTTTGAAATGGCCTTGTTTGATAATTACGCCATTGCTTTTTCTTGCCTGCTTATAAGCGTTGCATTTTTGATTTTTACCCTTGCATTGTACCACTACCGTAACGAGAGCGATATTGTTACCGACCTCTACGCATTGTTTTTATTCGCGCTAACGGGTGGGGTGCTAATGACATCGTTTAACAACCTGGTGATGCTGTTTTTGGGTATCGAGATTTTATCAATACCCCTATACGTATTGGCAGGCTCTCGCCGGGCCGATTTAGCCTCTAACGAAGCCGCTTTAAAGTACTTTTTAATGGGCGCTTTTGCCACAGGCTTTTTGCTGTTTGGCATTGCATTGGTTTACGGTGCATCGGGCACGTTTGATATGGCCGGTATTGCCGCCTACGTGCAAAATTCTAAAGAAATCCCCGACTTCTTCTATATAGGTATAGTGCTATTAATAGTGGCTTTGCTATTTAAAGTATCAGCCGCACCGTTCCACTTTTGGGCACCCGATGTTTACCAAGGCTCACCCGTATTGGTTACTACCTTTATGAGCACTGTGGTTAAGATTGCAGCCTTCGCGGCCTTCTTGCGCCTATTTAACTATTGCTTTACTCCCCTTAGTGGCTATTACGATATTATACTTATTGCCGCCGCTATAGCCACCTTATTAATTGGTAACATAACTGCATTATACCAACAAAGCGTTAAGCGTATGCTGGCCTATTCAGGTATATCGCATGCCGGTTATTTATTAATTGCATTGGTGGTAATGGGCGCCAGCGCTACATCGGTAGTGTTCTTCTACTCTGCTGCCTATGCTGCTGCATCGTTAATTGCATTCTCTGTGCTTACTGCTGTAATGGAAAACAAAGAAGGCCGCGAGAGTTTCGAAAGCTTTAAGGGCCTTGCTAAAAACAACCCGTTGCTTGCACTATGCATGAGTATTGCTATGCTATCGTTAGCGGGTATACCACCATTAGCAGGTTTCTTCGGTAAATACTTCTTATTTGCAACCGCTATAAAAGACGGCTTCTTATGGCTTGTTTTTGTTGCCATATTCAACTCGTTGGTTAGCTTATACTATTACCTAAGGGTGATAGTAAACATGTACACTACATCTGACGAAGAAACCCCTGCATTTAAACCAAACTATGCGTTGGTGGTTATGCTGCTTATTACCGTTGGCGTTAGCCTTGCGCTGGGCTTCTACCCAGACCTTTTGATGGGGCTTTTATAGGGGTCAGAATTCAGAGGTCAGGGATCAGTAATTTTAGAGAAATCAATAACCATTATCGTTAATAACTTGCTATTGGCAGGCAGTGTTTATGCCTTATATTTGCATTATAGTATATGGATAGCTTTGTAGTATCGGCACGTAAATACAGGCCTAGTACGTTTAAAACCGTAGTAGGGCAGCAGCATATTACCACCACGCTTAAAAATGCCATTAAAAACAACCATTTGGCGCAAGCCTTTTTGTTTTGTGGTCCGCGCGGGGTTGGTAAAACTACCTGTGCACGTATACTTGCTAAAACCATAAACTGCTTTAACCCTACGGATGATATTGAGCCGTGTAACGTTTGCGAAAGCTGTACATCGTTCAACGAGAGCCACTCGTTTAACGTGTACGAGCTTGATGCTGCATCTAACAACTCGGTTGATGATATACGTGCCCTTGTAGAGCAGGTGCGCTTTGCGCCACAACTGGGTAAGTATAAGGTGTATATTATTGATGAGGTTCACATGCTATCGGTTGCGGCATTTAACGCGTTTCTTAAAACGCTGGAAGAACCGCCTGCACACGCTATCTTCATTTTAGCAACTACAGAGCGACACAAGATTATCCCAACCATACTATCGCGTTGCCAGATATTTGATTTTAACCGCATGACGATTAACGACATTGTGGGGCATCTTGAATATGTGGCTAAAAGCGAGAATGTTGAAGCAGAGCCTGACGCCTTGCACCTGATAGCCCAAAAGGCCGATGGAGCCATGCGCGACTCGCTATCAATCTTTGACCAACTGGTAAACTTTACAGGTGCTAAGCTGACTTATAAGTCGGTTATAGATAACCTGAACATACTTGATTACGACTACTACTTTAAGGTAACCGACTTTATTTTGAAAGGCGATATTGCCAATACCTTATTGATATATAACGAGATTTTAGCCAATGGTTTTGATGGCCACAACTTTATATCGGGCTTGGGCGAACACCTGCGCAACCTGCTGGTTAGCAAAGACCCGCTTACATTAAAGTTGCTGGAGGTAGGCGAAAACATTAAAGCTAAGTATGGACAACAGGCCAATGCCTGCCACCAAACCTTTATACTGCACGGTTTAAAAATTGTAAACCACGCCGACCTTAGCTATAAACAAGCCAAAAACCAACGGCTTTTTATAGAGATGGCCCTTATAAGCCTTTGCTCGCTGAATTTGAATTCGGCTGACGAAAAAAACTCCTTAACTGAGCAACCGGCAGCACAACAAGTAGCTGAACCTGTTAAGCAGGTTGCTGCTACCCCACCTGTCGTTTCTCCGCCCGTAAATACTAATGCAGGTGCTCCTGTAGCGGGCTATCAACCGGTAGCGGAACCACCTAAAGCTGTGCAAGATGCGCCGCCGCAAAGCAAAACGGTTACTGCAGAAAGGCCACAACCTACACGCGGCAAAATGCCTATCAATACAGGGTTTTCCATCAGCGGAAGCTTAAACCGCAACAACGAAAAACAGGAGGAAGAAAGTACCAACCTTTTTGCATCTACCGACGGGTTGCCGCAGACCAATTTTACTACCGAGCAGGTGCAAGAGCTTTGGCTTAAATATGCCGATGCCGCAGGGGCCGATGGTAAAATTAACCTGCGCATGAATTTAAAAACATCGTTGCCAAAGGTAGCCGCTAACCACAGGCTGGCTATAACGGTACCATCTGTTACCATAAAAGACATGCTTAACGAAGAAAAACTCAACCTGCTAGAGTATCTGCGTAAGCAATTAAACAACTACGTTATAGATCTTGATATTACAGTAAACGTAGGCGATGCAGGGGTTACACGTCCCTACACCCAAGGCCAGAAATTCCAGTATTTGGCAGAGCGCAACCCGGCGCTGAAAAAGCTAAAAGATAAGCTTGATTTGGAGATAGATTTTTAATCAATGAACAATTAACAGATAAAGAGATAAAGAATGTAAGCGTTCTTCATTATTTTCTAAACACTAACCCCTCGCCGCTTCGCCACTAACAACTATCTTTGCACATTATGACATTGATTGAAGAGCTCCGCCAGCGCGGAATGATACACGATACCATTCCCGGTACGGAAGAACTGTTAGAAAACGGCAGCACAGGCGCATACATTGGTTTTGACCCTACGGCGGCATCGCTACACATAGGTAGCCTAGTACAAATTATGCTGCTTATGCACCTGCAAAAGCGCGGCCACAAGGCGTATGCATTGGTAGGTGGTGCTACGGGCATGATTGGCGACCCATCGGGCAAATCGGAAGAGCGTAAGTTTTTAAGTACCGAAGATATTCAGGTAAACGTTGACGGCATTAAAGGCCAGTTAGCTAAATTCCTTGATTTTGAAGGCGATAACGCAGCCGAAATTGTAAACAACGCCGACTGGTTTGGCAAAATGGGCTTTTTAGAGTTTCTGCGCGATGCCGGAAAACTGCTGACAGTAAACTATATGATGGCCAAAGATAGCGTGCAAAAACGCTTAGAAACGGGCATATCGTTTACAGAGTTTAGCTACCAACTGGTGCAGGGCTACGACTTTTACTATTTATACCACAACAAGGGCGTAAAAATACAAGCCGGTGGCAGCGACCAATGGGGCAATATTGTTACAGGTACCGAGTTTATCCGTCGCAAGGTGGGTGGCGAGGCTTATGCCTTTACCTGCCCTTTAATAACTAAAGCCGATGGTTCTAAATTTGGCAAGAGTGAGCAAGGCAACGTTTGGTTAGATGCCAACTTAACATCGCCCTACCATTTTTACCAGTTTTGGCTAAACGTAGCCGATGCTGATGCGATGCGATACATAAAGATATTTACGTTTATTCCGTTGGAAGAAATTGCCGAAATGGAGCGCCAGCATACCGAAGCGCCCCACTTGCGCATACTACAAAAACGCTTAGCCGAAGATATTACGGTACGTGTACACAGTAGGGAAGATTACGACCAAGCCGTAGAGGCATCGGAAATATTGTTTGGCAAAGGCACTACAGAGAGCCTAGCCCGCCTGCCCGAAAATGTATTTACATCAGTATTTGAAGGTGTGCCGCAGTTTACTGTTGCCAAGGCCGATTTAGAAGCCGGTATTAACGTGCTGGATTTGTTAGCGGTAAATACTACCATATTCCCAAGCAAGGGCGAGGCCCGCAAAATGCTTGTTGGCGGCGGTGTTGGCATTAACAAAATTAAACTGGAAGATGCCGAGGCTACTATTAACGCTACCCAACTGCTTAATAACCGTTACCTGTTAGTACAGAAAGGGAAGAAGAATTATTTTTTGATAATTGTTAATTAATGCATAATTCAGAATGCAAAATGCATAATGAAAGCCCCGAGAAATTGGGGCTTTTTTGTTACCTTTAAATAAAAAAATAATGAGCATAATAGTAATAGCTAGTAAGCTTGCTGAAGCAGTTGCCACTGACATTACAACAAGTTGGATTATAAAGAAAGGAAGAAACCTCTTAGGATTAAATGAAGATCAATTTATAATTACACTTAGGGGGTTAATCAATGATACTATCCTGGAGTTCGATAAAAACCATAAAATTGAAAATGAAGGTAAAAATTTCCCGTTTTATCATTCAAAACCAATTATAGAGACTTTAATTGATATAAAATTGATTGGCTACGATAATGTCGACATTAAAGAGTTAAAAAATAAAATCAATGAATACCCTAATATTATTAAGCCAACAATTTACCAATTAGAAATATTTATTGCTCTATTTGAGCAAAAATGTAGAGATAATTCAACCTTAAAAAAACATCAATTTAACGATAATTATAAATATGCTATTTTTAGTATCCTTGAAACTTTAGACCAACTAAACAGCACAGTCAATTCAGTTCTAAAGGAAATAAATACTAGTTTAAAAACAGAATATTTTGTACAACTAGAAGAAATACAAGAAAATATTTATTCTTTTAAACCCAAAACAGCCTTAGAAAGATTAAACAAATTAGAAAAACGAGTTGAACAAAATGGCCAATTAACTAACATTATAGAATCTAAAATATGTTATTTAAAAGGAGTGTGTCTACAAGAAGAAAAAAACAATCTAGCGGCTGAATATTTAATAAAATCTTACTTAAAATATACTAATAACACTATAAAATCCGAAGCTGCAATTGCATATCTAAATATTAATGATTTAGCTAATGCACAAAAACTATCGGAAGAAATACTGAAAGAAGAACCTTATAATATTAATGGATGGGTTGTTAAGATATTACTAGACAAAGAAAATTTCATAGAAAATCTTAAAAATGTACCTGCTTTAGTTATAGCCAAAAGAGGATTTGCATTGAATATGATTCGCCATATGAAAAGAACTTTAAACTTCAATGATGATCAAATAACCGATTTAGGAATTAAAATTCCCGTCTTAGATGGAGAAAATCTCACATATTTTAACAGAGTAACTTTTGAATTAGTAATAGAGCATCAACTTTCAAACTATTTTGGCTCTGGTGTTCAGTTTAAGTATGATGAATTAGGCAAAGTATATTACACCAATATTGAAAAACTAAAAAACATTCTAAAATTATTAGATAATTTCTTCAGCAAAATAGACAATACGGAAATTAGTGACGTGTTTATTGAATTAAAGTTCTTTCAAATTATGATAAATCATTTGACAGGTAAAGAAAAACAAGATGCTGAAAAGTTCAAAAAGATATATTATGCAATTAAAGGTAATTTGCCGATATATGATATTTTATATTCACAATATTTAGCAGATTGTGGGGATATTGAAAATGCAATAGATATTTTAAGCAAATCGCAACACGAAAGCATTATATACTTACAACTCATCTATTACTATAGAGTACAAAAAAATCAGGGGCTGTAAACCAATTAGTTGACAAATACATTAATTCGATTAATATAGTTGATTTTAGTACAATTTATAATGTCAAAAGCTTTTTACTCTGCCTAATGCCAGACCTACAAACAATTAAGTCTGCATATGAAAACATAATAAATCAAAAAACTTTCGAAAACCAATTAATAAAAGAATTATTTACACACACAATTGAAGTTTGTTATTTTATTGAGGGATTAGACAAAAAAAACATAATAGACAGACTACTCAAGCTGAATGATAATTTCAATGAACACATAGAAATAAAGGCTCATATCTGTCAACTATTATTTTTGTTAGAAGCATATTCAGAATGCTCAAAAATAATTACTCCAATGTTCGACAAAAACACTTACTCGGAATTGGGTTTTTTATATGCGAGAGCAACATATAGGAGTAATACCAACCTGCAAGAACTATTACTGTATTTTAAAGGGTTGCGAGTCAATAACAACAAAAGTCCTTTTGAATTTCTAGCACTAGAATATAATATTAGAATAAACATATCAGATTATGAAAATATTATAGATATATGCTGGAGAGGTATTGAACAATACCCTGACATAGAAGAATTTCACTCAAACTTATTGAATGCTTTAGCAAATAAGAATCAAATAGATAATATCCAAAAATATTTAAATACTAATTATAAAAATGACTATGAAAACGAAGAAACAGGATTAATTGCATGTCGTTCTCTTCAAAAAACCGGCTATAAAAAACAAGCTGCCGAGATATTATATAATTTGTCTATTAAAATTCAAAATTCAAAATCCAGAACGTATTATTTAACTCTATTAGAGTTCCCAGATGGCTTTCTATCGGAATATGACGTTGTGGAAAATAGTTCATATATTAAAATTCAAAATGGCGATGACACAAAGTTGCTGAAAGTTAACTCTAAAGATCATAATCAATATATAGGGAAAAATCTAAATGATACTGTTTTAATTAATAAAAGAGGTTTAGAATTTGAAAGCTATTCCATAACAAGAATAATGAATGCTCACCTGTTTCTTCTTGAACAAATTATGGAAGAAGCTGCAACTGGAAATAGCAATCTAGGAGTTGAAATCTTAAACTTTACTCAAAATGGAAATATTGATTTTAAGGCATTTGAGAAATATTTCATTGATCGATTTGGTGTTGAAAATGAATTACAAAATGTAAAACGTGCTAAGAAACTAGATAATTACTATTTAGGTAAAGAAAACTTCAGCATGATTTGCAGAAATGTTTTTAATGAAAATCTACTAGAGGCATATCTATTTCTATGTCAGAATCAATTTGTTGCATTATCAAAAACAGCCAATTCACAAATTAGTCTATTCCCAGACAATATCTATGTACTTGACTTCACAAGCTTAATACTATTCTCTGATTTAAAAGCTGACTACTCTATTACTTTCGGCACAAAGTTCAGAATAAGCCCTAATCTAATTAAATTATTACGCGATCAACATTTAATATTAAAAAGCGAGAAAAATGAAAAAATGTCATTGGCAGTTAGTGAAAATAAAGTAAAGAAAATATTATATCCAGATGATTTCAATCAAAAAATACTGTCTTTATATGAAAAAATATTTGCATTTATCGATAGTGAATGCATAGAATATATTATAGAAGAAGAAGTTGATTTAATTACCGAATTTAAACGTAAAAACGAACAAGACACTTATTTCAATTATCTAATGGACAATTGTTTAATGTGTTCTAACTTAAAATTTATATTAATTTCTAACGATACTTTTATAATTGACGCTTTCCAAAATATTGATAGATATATTATATCTCCTGAGCGATTCATTAATACTTTTGGAAATGATGACACTAATCTTAAAGCACTAAATTATTACATCCAAAAAAATATGTTGGAGTATCAATTAATAGTACTCTTTTATATGATAATTATATAAATTTAGTTGCCAACACAGATAATAATTTTAATATATGTCTTTTAAATTTAAAATATAAATTTTCGGTATCAGTCGAAAATGCAGTTGAGGCAATAAATTTTTTGAAGAATGTCTATACTGGCCTAACTCTTATTCACAATGATAAAAAACGATTATCACAAATAGTGTTTATTAATATTTTAGATGGATGCTTTGGAAGTAAAGAAATTGTATTGTTTCTGAGAGATTCAATTATTAAGGAATTCAGTTTACTTGGCGATGCTGGTGATGAAATATTAGATTCTTTATATTTTGCATTGAGCATTTATATAAAAAAACAGGCGGCGGCGCAATCTATTTAGATTTTATTAAATATCGCTTTACTCTAAGCCTTGGGTTTCAGTAAGCTAACGATAGGCAGTATTTATTAAGCATCCAATAAATGCAATTACGACTACATATAAAACAAAAAGCCCTCCCGAAGTATCGGGAGGGCTTTTTTCCTTGGGTTAAGGGCTGTATTGGGTTTATTTATTGCGGCGGTTAATTTTGCCCATTAGTTCTTGGCGGGCTATGTGTATGCGGCTTTTAATGGTGCCTATTGGCAGGTTCATGTGTTCGCCAATTTCTTTGTATTTGTAGCCTTCTACATACATCTCAAAAGGAGTGCGGTATTCAGTTGGCAGTGCAGTAATAAGCCTCCTTAAATCCTGCTCGTACAAGCGGGTTTCGGTAGTGTTGTTGGTAGCTTTTTGGTGCAACCTGTCGCTATCGGTAGTAACATGTGCATCAATTACCTTAGCCTTTACGCACGTTTTTGCGGTATACGTTTATGAAAGTGTTTTTCATAATGGTTAGTAACCATGCTTTAAGATTGGTAGAATCGGTAAAGCTATCTTGGTATTTAATGGCTTTGATGTATGTCTCCTGCATTAAGTCCTGAGCCTCATCGTAGTCTGCTGTCAGTTTAAATGCGAATTTTTTCATTTGATCCTGAAAGCTCATCATCTGGGTAGTAAATTCTATAGTTGACATATGCTGTGTTTTTTAAAGTTCTGAGACAAAGATTGAGGCACAACAGAAGTATTTTCTTTGCTTTTCGATAACGGGTGCTTTTCTATCGATGGATTGTAGTGATTTGGTATATCAACCAACCATCGAAAGTGATAAATATGAGTATTAGCAGGGTATGCAGGCATTATTTAAGGCCATTAAAACCATCTATCGATATAATGGATGGATAAGCCAACAATCAACCAAAATAAATATTTATTAATATTTACTTGACTTATCTTTTTTGATGTTGTACCTTTGTGGTGTTATTGCAATAACGGCCTCACCCCCTAGCCCTCTCTCCTAAAGAGAGGGGGATTAAAAAATAGCCGCGGCTGAAAATCCCTCGTCTGTTGCTTAACAGCAACATCCACTCCCTTTACAAGGGAGAGTTTTTCGAGGTTTAAAATCCCCCGTTTAGTGCATAGCACTAAACACCCCTTTATAAAGGGGGAACTTTTAAAATTGACCTACAATGCTTATTACGATTCAGAATGATGGTTTAATGATGGCCCCACCCCAAACCCCTCCCCGAAGGAGAGGGGCTTAAAAGAAAGGCCTTTAGAATTTAAGATAAATAATTTAACAAGAGGACAAGCTTTGCAATGGCTAAGACCAGCCGAGCCTTTATGGCGGCGCCATTGGTCAGTTGGTAAATTGTTATGATAAGTATTGTTACCTACGGGCGGTTTGCGAAAGCAGGCTGCCTATGGGTGTTTGATGCCTACGGCAAACTAAAAACGAAAAGTGAAAAATGAAAAACAGCTTCGCAAAAAATTGAACTTTTTACTACAAGGCAGAGAGCCAAATATTAGTGAGCAGAAATGACATGGTTTGCTACTGCTTGTAAGGTTTGGAAGACACCCTCCCTCCCCTCGCTGCGCGAGGTACTCCCTCAATGAGGGAGACCTAAAAAATAGTGAGCAGAAATAATGTGGTTTGCTACTGCTTGTAGTAGACTATTTACTACGAATAGCTTCTACGGGGTTTAGGCGCGATGCTGACCATGCCGGGATAATACCCGCTAACAGCCCTATGCTGCCTGATATAGTAATAGCCCTAACAATATTGGTAAGTGTAAGGCTTATGCCTGCATCCATAAAGCTATTTGCCGCAAGTGTAAGCAGGTAAATAAGCAACAGGCCTATTAAACCACCAATAAGGCATAGTATAATAGCTTCAAAAAGAAACTCAAGTAATATAAAATAGTTTTTTGCCCCCAGCGATTTTTTAATACCTATAAGGTTGGTACGCTCTGTAACCGATACAAACATAATGTTGGCAATGCCAAAGCCCCCAACTATAATAGAGAACAGGCCAATAATGCCACCGGCAACATATACTATAACCAACATACCGGCAAAGCCTTGCGATAGCAGCGATGTTTGGTTAAGTGCAAAGTTTTGCTCTTCGGCGGGTTTTATGCGGCGTATGCTGCGCATAATACCTTCCAGCTCAGCTATAAGATCATCGTTTGTTACGCCGGGCTTGGCCTTAACTAAAATAAAAGGGTTGGTGCCTTCTTTAGTAATGTTGATAATGGTTTTGCCAAAATTTACGGGTACAAGCACTTCACTATCGTGGGTGTTGCCAAACATATTATCGCCCTCGCGCTTAAATATGCCTATAACAGTCATTTTAGTGCCGTTAATAGATACTACTTTGCCCAGCGGGTCGGTTTCGGGGAATAGATTTTCTACAATCTCGGGGCCTATAATGCATACCGAGCGGCCTGCGGTTTGTTCGGCATCGGTAAAATACCGTCCATCGGCAATATCAAAGGTTGATATTTTATCGTAATCGTCAGACACGGCTTCAAAATTTACATCGCCCATGGCAAGGTTGCCATACTTTAAGGTTTTAGAAGTGCTGGCGCTAAAACAAACCCCATCGGCTAATTGAGATTTACGGCGTATATCGTCTGTTTCTTCCAGCTTAGGCAAGGGGCGGCTCATGTATTTCCACCAGGGGTAGTCGGCCCCAAACTCCCATGGCCATTTTTGAACGTAAACAATGTTATCGCCCAGAGATGATACGCTGTCGGTAATTTTTTTATTTAGCGCATCTACCATAGTAAATACTGATATGATAGAGAATATACCTATAACAATACCCAACAACGACAGGAAGGTACGTAGCTTATTTTCTACCAACGCATTTAGCGCCGAACCGAAACTTTCAAAAAACAGCCTAATAAATAGCATAGAACAAAGGTAATGGGCTTATGTTAATAGCAAACGAATTGCTGCCCTTATTTATTGTATTAGTGCAGAAAGAGTGTAAATAGTTACAGTAGTCCACAAAACTGGTTTTACCTCACCCCTAAATCCCCCTCTCCTAAAGGAGTGAGGGGGACTTGAATAGTATTCGTTTTTGGTTTCTCCCCCTACAGTTTAAAAGCCCCACCCTTAAAGGGGAGGGGTTGGGGTGGGGTCAAACGCAAAAAGCCGCCTATGTGGGGGGCAGCTAATTGCAACAAGAACTATACAAAATCTATGAAAAGAATAACATGCTACTCATTGTCAGGGTTCTCCGGAGTTTCAGGAGTGTAAGATGCCAGTGGGGTAACCACTTTTGGTTTTTGTACCGGCTCTTTAGTGTTTACATGGGCTGTATCATCGTATATAAACTCGGTATTGGTAGAGTTTACAGCTTTAATACGGTAAAAGTTGCTACCATCAGCCGGGCTATTATCGCGGCAGCTGTAAGTAATTTTGTTTGGCGATGCTACAGCAGGCAGTTTGCCCATATAGCTATAGTTTACACCATCGGCCGATTTTTCTATAATAAGCTTGGCTTGCGCATCTTGTTTGCTAAGTATCCAGTTAAGTTTAACTACACCATCAGTATAAGTGGCGGTAAACTTATCTAAGTTAGCGGTGCTTGGTACATCTTCTCTTACTATAGAAGATGCTAAGCTTGCTGCTGCGGGTGAGCCTTGTTGTGCAAAAGTTGCAACAGACAGTAACATAAAGGCTGCAATTAACGTTTTCATGGCTGAGTATTTTTTAATGGTTTTCATAGCGGTGTCCATTTTTCATTTGTCTCTGAAACAAAAGTATAGCAGCCCCCCGGCTTAAATAAACCTACCACACCCTTACACTTGCAGATGTAAGTTTTTTAAGAAAATGTGTTACCCTCCACACCCCTATTAAAGAAAGTAGAAATGCTGAAATAGCTATGGATAATGGCTTGTGGGGATTATCCTGAAAATGAAAAAAACTCAAGTAAACTATTTATCGCATGAAAGTTTGCACCTGTATATCAAAAAACATTACCTTTATTCCAACCATTTGTTATGAAAGTTAAGCTGATTGATTTAGCATCGGCCCGATCAGGCGATAAAAACGATGTTTGCAACATAGGAGTGATGGCAAAATCGAAAGAAAACTATTCTCTTTTGAAAGAGCATTTAACCCCAGAGGTGGTAAAACAACACTTTGGCCCTTTAATTAAAGGCGAAGTAGTGCGCTACGAGTGGGAATCTATAGAATCGTTAAACTTTGTGTGCCACGGCGCTTTAGATGGTGGCGCATCGCGCTCTATGCGAATGGATACGCTAGGCAAAAACTTTAGCAGCCACCTGCTGCGCCTGGAGTTGGATATTCCTGAATTAAATTAAAACAACATAAAGATACCTATATAGTTATGGCAATTGTAACAAACCCATTTACCGAAGAGCACGAGTTATTGCGCCACTCGGTACGCAGTTTTATAGAGGCTGAAATTTTACCAAACGTTGATGAGTGGGAGAAAAACCACTACTGCTCTCGCGATATTTTTACCAAGTTTGGCCAACAGGGCTTTTTTGGGGTTAGCTACCCTACCCAATATGGCGGCAGTGGCATGGACCTTTGGGCAGCAGCTGTTGTAGCCGAAGAGTTAGCTTATGCTAACTGCGGTGGTTTGGGCATGTCGCTATATGCACATACTTATTTACCATTACCATTAATACTGGCTATTGGAACCGAAGAGCAAAAACAAAAGTACCTTGCCCCTGCCTTAAGTGGCCAAATGGTTGCCGGCTTAGGTATAACCGAGCCAAGCGGCGGCAGCGACGTTGCCGGTATGCTTACCAAGGCTGAAGATAAAGGCGATTATTGGTTGATTAACGGCTCTAAGATGTGGATTACCAACGGCAACCTTGCCGACTTTATAGTATTGGTGGCCCGCACCGGCGAGGGCCACAACCTAAGCCTGTTTATTTTTGATACCAAGACAGAAGGTTTTGAGTCTATACCCGTACATAACAAGTTGGGTATGCACAGCAGCGATACCGGCCAGTTATTCTTCTCAGACTGTAAAATACCAAAATCGGCCTTGTTGGGCGAGGTTAACATGGGCTTTTACTACCTGATGGGTAATATACAGGAAGAACGCTTAATTGCTGCCATTACTGGCACATTTGCAGCCGAGTGGGCACTTAACAAAGCCAAAAACTACATGAACGAGCGTAAGGCTTTTGGTCGCGAAATTGGAAAATTCCAGGTGCTGCGCCACAAACTAGCCGAAATGGCTATTAAGGTAGAGTGCTGCCGCAGCATGGCTTACCGCGCCATGGCAGAGTTTATTGAGAAAGGCCCTGAGGCTATCAAAATCATTTCTATGGCTAAGGCCTATGTATCTGAAACTACGCTGGAGGTTATACACGAGGCGATACAAATACACGGTGGCTGGGGTTACATGGAAGACTATGGCCTGGCCCGCGCTTGGCGCGACTGCCGCCTTATGACCATTGGGGCAGGCACCACCGAAATTATGAACGAAATTATAGGCAAACTGGTAATTGACGAGGTAGAACACAAACGCCAGGTTATTAAGGCACGCGTACACTAGGTGTTAGGTTCTAGGAAAATACTCTCCCTTATAAAGGGAGTACCCGAGCGATAGCGAGGGGAGGGATTCTAGCCCCGGCATTTGTCGGGGCTTTTGTTTGTAACCAACTATTCAGCTATACGTTAATTGCCTATGACTGCTTTCTTCTTCAGCCTTATAATTGCCTTTAGCGCTACCTATACTAAAGACCCTATACCCGATAAAGCATTGGTTGATACACTGAAAAAGATGTACACCATTGTAAGCTCAACGCCGGTAAAGCCTAAAGAGCAAGACTTGATATACGTATTGTTAAGGAATCAAACAATAACTACACAGTCCCTTTCTTTTATTACTAAAATCGATAGCTACCTCTTTAAAGGGAAGCCAAATAACCAAGGAATAAAGCCTATTATAGAGTTTCAAATTTGGGAGTTAAACACCGAAGAAAATGCTAGGCTGTGCTTTAAGATAATGAAAGAAGCCAGAGAGGATAAACCACCCAAGGGTTATTTTCAGTACCAAAACAAGATATACTACTTTGCTGCAGGTAGCACTTATATTTATTTAGAATATGGGCGCAAAGCCTATAACAAGGTGGTAAGCTATTTTGATAAGACCCAGATACAGCAGGTTGTGTACTAAACTCCAACTGTAATCCAGAACTTGATTTGGGATCTCACGTAAGCACCATACGTAACATGAGATGCTGAATCAAGTTCAGCATGACAGATAAACTAAAAAGCCCCTAACGGGGCTTTTCTTATTCTTCGTATTTAAACGTTTCCATAAACTTGGTAGTGTAGTTGCCCGATATAAAATCAGGATCCTTTAACAGCTTGCGGTGGAAAGGTATCGTAGTTTTAACCCCTTCAATAACAAACTCGCGCAAGGCGCGGCGCATCTTCATAATAGCCTCTTCGCGGGTTTGGGCTACGGTAATCACCTTGGCTATCATACTATCGTAGTTAGGTGGTATCATGTAGCCTGCGTAAGCGTGGGTATCTAAACGCACACCGTGGCCGCCCGGAGCGTGGAACGTAGTAATACGGCCCGGAGTCGGCATAAAGTTCTTAGCAGGGTCTTCGGCATTAATACGGCACTCTATAGCATGTTGCATAGGGTAGTAGTTTTTGCCGGTAATAGGGTAACCCATTGCCACTTTTATTTGCTCGCGTACTAGGTCGTAGTCTATTACCTCTTCGGTAATAGGGTGCTCTACCTGTATACGGGTATTCATCTCCATAAAGTAGAAGTTGCGGTGCTTATCTACCAAAAACTCTACAGTACCTACGCCTTCGTAGCTAACAGCAAGGGCGGCCTTAATGGCAGCTTCGCCCATAGCATCGCGCAGTTCAGGGGTCATAAACGGCGATGGTGTTTCTTCCAGCAGCTTTTGGTGGCGGCGTTGGATAGAACAGTCGCGTTCTGATAAGTGGCAGGCTCGGCCGTACTGGTCGCCCACTACCTGAATTTCAATATGGCGGGGCTCTTCAATAAACTTCTCCATGTACATACCATCGTTACCAAAAGCCGCTTTGGCTTCGGTACGGGCGCTGTCCCATGCAGCTTCCAGTTCATCCTCGCCCCAAATAACCCGCATGCCTTTGCCACCACCACCGGCGGTAGCCTTCATCATTACGGGGTACTTAATTTTTTTAGCTGTTTTTTGGCATCTTCTAAATCGGCCAATAACCCTTCAGAACCCGGTACACAAGGCACACCGGCTGCCAACATGGTAGACTTTGCCGAAGCTTTATCGCCCATAGAGTTAATCATATCGGGCGATGCACCAATAAACTTAATGCCGTATTGCTGGCAAATGGCCGAGAACTTAGCATTCTCAGACAGGAAACCATAGCCGGGATGTATTGCATCGGCATTGGTAATCTCAGCCGCCGATATAATATTGGGCATGTTTAGGTACGAGTCTTTGCTTTGGGGCGGGCCAATACATACGGCCTCATCGGCAAAGCGCACGTGCAGACTTTCGCGGTCGGCAGTAGAATATACGGCTACCGTTTTTATACCCATTTCTTTAGCGGTGCGTATAACACGCAATGCTATCTCGCCACGGTTGGCAATCAATATCTTATTAAACTGCCTGATTTGTGGTTCAGCCGCAGTTTTTTTACTCTCTTTTTTAGCCATGGTAAACGGGGTTTAAAACGGCTCTACCAAAAACAATGGCTGGTCGTACTCTACCGGCGATGAGTCTTCGGCTAATACCTTAACTATACGGCCGCTAACTTCGCTTTCAATCTCGTTAAACAGCTTCATAGCCTCTATAATACAAAGCACTTTGCCGGGGGCAATGTCGTCGCCTACACTGGCAAACAAAGGCTTATCAGGACCTGCAGCGCGGTAAAAAGTACCAATCATTGGCGATTTTACCGTTATGTAGTTACCCGCGGGGGCCTCTTCGGCTTTAGCTGCCGGTGCCGCTGCAACAGGTGCAGGGGCGGCTTGCTGAACAACCTGCGGAGCAGGGCGGCAACTACCTGTGGCTGTTGGTAAACAACAGGCTGGGCAGTACCGTTTTCGTTCTTAATGACAAGTTTAATTTCTTCAGTTTCAATCTCTAGGCCACTTACGCCCGATTTAGAAACCAATTTTACTAACTCCTGTATATCTTTTAATTCCATAAGGATAGATTGACTGTAACCAAGGCGGTAAAATTAAAAAATAAAGTTTTGGCAGGTGCAAAAATTATCAATTGCAAGCTACTTTTCTTTAAATCAATAAGTTAAAAAAGAAACAGGCAGGCTAATTCCTGCGCCCATTGGCTATTACTGATGCTACGTTGCGGTAAACGTTTTCTGCCGAAAGGTTTAAGTAGTGGTTTAGCACCCCTATTTGCATACCGGGCGATACTGCCAGTGCATCTTGCACAATATTGCCGGTAATAAAGGTTTGGCGGCTGTCATACACCTCGTAATGAATAGCAAAAGAGCTAAGCGGCTTAAAGGCTAGGTTTAGGCCCTTGTGGCCTGTAACCTCAAAAAACGATACAAATATTACAAAGTCGTAAGCCTGTTTAGTGGCAAGGCCATCTAACACCAGCTTGTCTTCTGGGCTTATTTGTACGCCCTTGTACTTAACCTTTTTGGTAACTAGCTTTTCTTTTTTAGTGATGAAATTTCTACGTTTGAATTTAACCTTAGCTGTACGGGTTGTTAGCGTAGGCTTTAGGTGCAAGGTATCATCAACACCGGTAACATATACATCAAAGTCTTCTAAATCAGGCTTGGCCAGCTTAGCAAAGGTGGCGCGGGCCCTGTCTACCCACTGGGCAGGGGTAATATTATTGGCCGCAAGCACTTTGGCAACATTGCTGTTTAGCTGCACCGCATGCGGCGGCACTACCAAAATGCGTGGTTTTAATTGCGCGCTTAACGCAAAGGGCAGTATAAGTAATAAAAGTAAAATCCTCATAAGTATGGTACAAAGTTACGGCTAAAAACGGAAGCGGTAGTGTTGTTTGCTTAACTCGGGCTTAAAAACACCAATCCACTAAAAAACAAATCGGCAGTTACCCTTACCCTTGGGTGCGCTTTTATCTCTTCCCAGGCCTGCTCCATCCCCTCCGACCAATGTATATCGTGAAAAACGAATACCGTATCTCCGTGGGCCTTAGCAAGGCATTGGTTAAAATAAGCCAGCGTGGGCTCTTTGCGGTGGTTACCATCAAAAAACACAAAGTCTAAACGGGGTTGGGCCGATATTATTGCAGGCAGCACTTCATCAAAATTACCCACGTGCACCTCCACATTATTAATGCCCAGCTTTTGCAGGTTTTGGCGGGCAAAGGCTGCCGTTTCGGGCGAGCCTTCTACACTCAACACCTTAGCGCCCTCATAAGCCGATGCTAAATAAGCAGTGCCTATTCCTAACGATGTGCCCAGTTCTAATACATATTCAGGCTTAAAATAGCGAACCAACCTGTGTAGCAAACGACCATGCCTGCGGCCTATGGCAGAGTTTCTAGCAATGTCCTTTACAGGATTAGTATAGGTGCTTCCATTACCGGTACCCGCGCCATAGTCAACCACCTGTATAACCTGCGGGCTTTTCTTTAAATCAGCCTTAAGTTTTTCTATCCGCATGCACATACCTGTATCGCCCTTGCGCTTTATGCATCTGGTAATAAGGTTGTACATAAACGGCGAGTGCGCATCGTGCCTCGTTTGCCCGGTTAGGTAATGTTGTATGTATTTTAATATTGACATATATCTTCGGCCCCACTCCCTAAATCCCTCTCCCCGAAGGAGAGAGGGACTTAATACCCCTCTCTTTTGGAGAGGGGGCAAGAGGGTGAGGCTCTTATTGTTTTCTTATTACGGTAGTAGCATTAGCCTGCGCGGTGGGTGTAAGTACAATATCTTGTATATAAACATGGGCGGGGCTTTCGGTAATAAAGTATACACTTTCGGCAATGTCTTCGGCTTGTAGCGGGTCTACGTTTTCGTAAACCTTGGCGGCACGGTCTGTATCGCCATCGTATCGAACAATAGAGAACTCCGTCTCGGCCATGCCCGGTGCCACCGATGATACTTTAACCCCATGCGGGTGCAAATCTATACGCATGCCTTTGGTTAATGCCTCTACCGCATGCTTAGTGGCGCAATACACATTGCCATTGGGGTACACCTCTTTACCTGCAATAGAGCTTATATTGACAATATGCCCACTCTTACGGGCAATCATCAGGTTGCATACCACCTTGCTAACGTATAGTAGACCCTTCACATTGGTATCTATCATACGTTCCCAATGGTCTAAGTGGCCATCTTGTATGGGACCCAAACCCGCGGCAAGGCCAGCGTTGTTTACCAGTATATCTATGTTTTGCCAATCGGCGGGTAGCGATTGTAAGGCTTTTTCTACCTCCGCATTATCCCTAACATCAAAACAAAGGGTAAAAACAGGGGTTTTATATTGCTCTTCTATATGCTGTTTAAGCTCAGCAAGGCGCTCGGCACGCCTGCCGGTAATAATTACCCTGTTGCCGTTTTGGGCATATTTAAGGGCTATTGCCTTGCCAAAACCTGCGGTTGCCCCGGTTACTAATATTGTTTTCATGATATTTCCGATAGATGGCAAAAATAGTTTGTGTAAGTGTGGCAGCAAAGCATTTATTTTGCAATACTTCAATTATTATTTTTATCCCCCTTTTGGAGTGGGTGGATGGCGCAGAGCGCCAGACGGGGAGGACAATTGGGGCTAACATTTAAGCTATGAAGATATTTATATACACATTTATTATTTTTAGTACGATATGCCTTGAGCATCTTGCGGGCCTAAAGAGCCTACTAAGCCCAAAAGCATGTTAGACTCGCTAAACGCCGTTATTGGTCAAGACTCGTCTAACGCTCCAGCGCTACACCAACGGGCTAAGCTGTACCTTACGCAGAAAAAGTACCCCGAGGCGTTGAAAGATATGGTGCGTGCGTTAGATGTAGACTCTACCAAAGCCCCATACTTTGTTACCATGGCCGATTTACTTTTGGTGATGAACAAAAGCGGCAGGGCTAAAACAGCACTAGAAAAAAGCATATCTATAGAACCTAACAACACCGAGGCTATTTTAAAACTGGCCGAGCTTTACCTGTATGTAGAAGATTACCAAAAAGCCCTTGACTACAGTAACATGGCCTTAAAGGTTGATATGCGCCTTAGCCCGTGGATATTTTACCAAAGGCATGGCCTACTCCTATATAGGAGATACCGCCCGCGCCAAAGCCAACTTTAACACTACTGTAGAGCAAGACCCCGACTACCTGGTGGCCTACGAAAACCTTGGCCGCATTGCCGCAGTGCACAATGAACCGCTTACCGAGGTGTATTATAAAAACGCCCTGAATATTAACCCCCAAGATGTAAACGTACGCTACCTGCTGGGCGAGTATTACCAACGCAACGAGCGTTTTGACGATGCCATGCGCGAGTATACCAACATTACCCGCATTATGCCCACCAACCGCTCTGCACACTACAACATGGGCTACATAAACTTTGTATACACGCTTGATTATAACACAGGCATAAAGCACTTTAGCGATGCCATTGCCGCAGACCCTAAATACTCTGAAGCCTTTTACATGCGCGGCCTGTGCTACGAGAAGTTGAAAAACATACCATCGGCCGAGGCTGACTTTAAAATGGCCCTACAGTTCAATGCTAACTTTGACAAAGCCAAAGAGGGCTTAAAGAGGATTGGGAAATAGTTACTTATTAAAGGGTACCAGTAGTTCAGAATTATTTACCATCATTCCAAAGTAAGGGTACTTAGCATCTTTTCTTTTTAGGAATATGGCAAATGGCCTATTAAACACCATAAACTTAGGTTGTGGCTTTTCTGTTTCAAGCACAGTAGAGTCTGAGGCCATATAACCTTGATCTTCCAAAGTTGCACCTTTCCTATCAAACTTAAAATCAATAGACTGCCAAGCCTCTACAATTATATGGGGTGTATTACCAGCTTTAAAATCTTGTCCTTCAATATCATGATACCTGTTCTTAATAAAAAACTCAATAGCAGGTATTGCCATCCTATCCAGTTTGGTAAAATAGGTTTTCCAACTTGCAGTTTTCTTGCTTTTGACTAACCTTTCGGTTGCTTTTATTTTTGCCTTTGCACTAGTGAAAATATCTTTTAATGTACTACCGTATTTTGTGTCCATTATCAGCAAAATTTCGTGGTCATCATCTTTAGGTTGTAAGCTGATTATAAATTCATCATTGTTATTGTAATGCCTTATTTTCATCTGACTTATACCCACTTCATCATAATGGCTGATAATACCAAAAGATTCAAACGACCCCTTGCCATTGAATCTTATACTACCAATATCATGAAACCAATCACTGAATGGTAGCTTCTTAGTAAACTCAGCTATTGCAACTATCTCTCCAGACACTCCATCAACACTAACTTTTGTTGCATATTCTGTTGGTAACAGTACATTTTTATAGGTGTTATTATGCACCATTGCTTTAAAATCTGCGCTATTGTCTTGCTTTATTATTACGTTGCCCCCCATCTTCTTTTCTGTCTCATTCCATGCAAACATAAAAGCAGCTGAGTAAATAGCATTTTTACCATCTGTTATTTTACTATCTAATGTTGGAACCACGATAGTTTGTTTTAAACTATCGGCACTAACCTGTGATTTCTTTTTCTCATTTACAAGCTTATTTTCTTTATTAAGTTCACGCTCTTTCTTGGGTTCCGATGCTTGATTACACGCAAGTACCCAAGGCAATACCAGCAAGGCAATCAGTTTAGTTTTCATTATGGTTGTGTTGGTTGGTTTATTTCTCCAAAATCTTAATTTCAACCCTGCGGTTGTTTTTAGATTCATCGGCAGTTTTGGGGTATTCAAATATCTTTTGGGTATTGCTGTAGCCGCGCCAACGCAGGCGGCCACTTTCAACCTTATTGTTTACCAAATAGGCAAAAATGGTTTTGGCACGGTCGTCTGATAGTTTTTGGTAGTACCTGTCGTGCACCATCGATGGCCCGTCTACATGGCCCCCTATTTCAATCTTTAGCTTGGGGTTTTCCTGCATCACCTTTAACAGGTTCTTCAATTCAGGTATACTCTCAGGCATCAGGCGGGTTTCATCGGGGTAAAAGTTGATGTTCTTCAACGCCAGTGTACTGCCCACATCCAGCTTGGTTAAATCTATTTTGGTTACCGTATCGTTTTTAGTAATGGTAATTGTAGGCTTGGTAACGCTTGCCACAGGCTTGGTAGCCGCAGCCGCACCGCACTTGTAATGCAGCTTAATAGTGTGGCCTTTACCACCGGTATACACATTATCTACCAACAGGTAGTAGCGTTGGTCTTTGCGTACATCAACAAACTTACTGTAGCCATTGCCCGGCCCAGAGTGCACAAATGAGTCTTTAGCTGCGACAGACAAGCCCGTTTTACTTTTTATAGCCTTATTATTACGTGCTATGTTGCTACGTATGGGCTTAATTTCTTTGCTGGCTATCCTGCCGCAATAATCTTTGCCTGCGGCAAATTTAAAGAGGAGAAAATCGTAATCATCATCCTTGCTTTCGGGTACAATATCAAACGTAAGCTGGCCGCTGCATGGGCATTTAAAAGTGTACCAAACGGTATGGTGCTCTTGCTCTATATAGTAGAGTGATTTTTTATCATTACCCGAAACCTCCAGTTGTGTACCAAATTTTTCGGGCGGGGCGGTAGGCCCAAAAACAGTGTCTTTTAGTTCTATGGCCTTTAGGCAATCGGCGTTAGACGGGGCAATGCTTGTTTTGGTTTGTGCCACAGCAAAAGGCAATACGCCAATAAGCATACAAACCAGTATTAAAAACCTTTTTAGTATTATTGTCAACTGTTAGCTAAACGATAATTGTGGAACACCCCAAAAACAAAACAAATCTACATTTTAAGTGGCAGCCTGCATTGTTTCTTTTGGTGTTGTTAACGGTTTATTTTGCATTAGGTTTCCAAAATATAGTAAGAGAAAGGCCACAGTCTGTGCACCAATGGGCGCAGTGCGACAGGGCTTCTGTAGCCATGGTAATGCACAAAGAGGGTATTAGTTTTTCAAAACCTCAAACCCACAACATAGAAAACAGCACCGGCATAACCGGCATGGAGTTTCCCTTTGTAAACGCCTGCGCTGCTACGTTATACAACGTGTTTGGCCCGTACGAAGCGCTATACAGGCTGATAATTCTGGCCTTTGTAACTGTGGGCTTACTGGCTGCCTATATGTTTACCTTTGATATTACAGGCAATGCACTAACAGCAGGATTAATTGTGTTGCTCTTCTTCCTATCGCCTGTATTGGTTTATTACACGCCCAATTTTATACCCGACAGTCCATCTATGGCCTTAATACTGGTCTTTTGGCTGTTCTTTTTACGGTACCTTAAACAGCCATCGTGGGGGCTGCTATTCTTATTAGGCATAATAGGTTTATTGGCTTCACTAATAAAGATAAGTTCGCTATTAAGCATAATTACCGCGCTTTGTATAGTGTTACTGGCTTTAGCCGGTCAGCTTAAAAAGCATGTTTCTCTTAATAGAAAGTTTAGCTATGGTGCCATAGGTGTTCTACTATTTATAGGCATGTCAACTTATGGTTGGTATAGCTATGCCGCATGGCTCAACGCTGTTTACCATTCTGATGTATTTATAATGCATGCGCCCATTGTTACCAACCCCAATAAAATAGGCGAACTGTTTACCATTGCTATGGACGAGTGGGGCTACCAATACTACAGCACCCCTGTGCATATTCTGTGGGGCTTGCTTGCAATTGCTTGCATAGCACTGTGGAAAAAGTTAACCGCCTTGTGGGACTAATTACCCTGCTGCTGCACTTAGGCGGCGCTTGTTTTTACCTGATAATGATTGGCCAGTTCCGCCACCACGATTATTATATAATACCTCTGCTGCCTGCCTTTTTATTCCTGCTGATTACGTTTGTTGATTTATTACAACGCCTACCCCGCTTTAACTCCAGGTTTGTATTGCCGGTAGCCCTGACTGTTATATGCAGCTACCAGTTTACCGTTGCACAAGCTAATTTAGAAAGCCGCTACAACAAAACCAGCGATTTTTATGGTGTTAACAACGATTATTATTTTGAACTTGAGAATTACCTGCAAAGCATAAACTTACAATATAACGATGCTGTTATTTCTTTTGCCGACAGTAGCCCTAACGTTACCCTATACCTTATGAACCGCCGCGGCATTACCTTCCGCGATTTTGATGATAAAACTGCCATAGTAGCTTCTATGAAAAAGGCCAAATACATAGTAAACAACCAGCCCTCTATCCACGACCATGCATATTTACAACCCTATTTGCAAAACCCTATTGGTAAATTTGGCATAATAGAAGTATATAAAATAACCCAGCCTTAAGATTTATAATGTGGCTCTAACGCGGCAATAACCTCTGCAGGCATGCGTATGGGTTTGCGCGTAAAAGCATCTACAAACAACAGCGTTGTTTCACCATCTGCTGTAAGCTCGCCCGCGGCATTAAACACCTTATACAAAAACTTAATGCGTATGGTAGGCAGTTCCGGTATGGTTACCTGCACGGTTACCTCTTCATCGTAAAACAAGGGCATGTAGTAGTTTACTTGCAAGTTTAGCACCGGCATCATTATGCCTTGTTCTTCCAGCTTTTTGTAGCTGATGCCAATACTGCGCAAGGCTTCTACCCTACCCGCTTCAAAATACTCGGCGTAGCGGCCATAGTAAACATAACCCATCTGGTCAGTCTCGCCATAGCGGACCCTTATTTTAGTGCTGTGTGTAAACATACGTTGGCAAATGTAGTTAATGGTTAATGCACAATGCAAAATTCATAATGCAATAATTAAAGCTATGCATAAAACTATTTATTAACAAACAATATTTTATACTTGACTTTTGGTGGTACATTGTTGTATATTTGCACTGTTATTCGAATAACATACTTGGCACGCCACCTGATGCGTTAATCAGGAACAAAAAATAACCGCTACGTAGCAAAAAACAACTATTAAGTATTAATCAAAAAAAGAATTAAATAATCTGGTTTAGTTAATAAAAAAGAAACTACCGCATACCGGACAGGGTGAATTATATCCTGTTGGGTATGCGGTTATTTTATGCTTAAAACGTGGCTTAAAGTGCTAAAAAACTTTGCAAAAACGTTAAATTTTACTACAACCACAAGCATTTAATCCCAATACTAAAAAATGTAATTATCTCACTTCAACCTCTCTAGTTTATCCTTGCGTTTCACAATGTTTTTATAGTCCCACTGAATGGAGGCAGCCTTACCCAACCAACGATGCAGGTCATCCATATTTATTTCATCAACTGATGTGTACCGCTTTTCAGCGGCCTTAAATTTACCCTCGTTTTGTAAGCCCGGCTCGTCAAAGCTTTGGCCGCTCCAAAACAGCAGGCGTATGCAGCCTTTCAACTTGCTATAGCCTGCAACGGGGTTACCATCTAAAAACCAAACCGGGTGGGCATGCCATATCTTGTTCTCTGCCTCGGGCAGGCAGCGGTTAATCTCCGCAGCCAACACATTGCAAATTTGCTTGTCTACAGGCTCTTGCTTGTTGTTGTATTCTACAATCTCAGGGTTCATTTATTAGGTTTCATTTAGTCTTTGAATATCTTTCAGGATCAAACCATTTCTTTGCTATCACAACCTTATGCAGGTGTTCCAAATCGCATTCCCAAGCTCTTCTTAGCATAAATACATTTTTAATAGCATGTATGCCCCAAGGGAAATATTTCTCATATCTAAAATCAGAATAATCTATTTCAAAATCGGTAAAAAAACTATCCATTAATACATCTGCATCCATACCTGCTATGCCCAATCTATCAAAAAAATTGTCTTGTCAGTTACCTCTACTCTTATGTGCTTAGTTAGCCATATTCTCAACTCTTCCTTTGTTACCATTTCAATAAGTGTAATAGCTATTCTCAAAAGTACTATTTCCCAAATAATATCCTTGTAATCTATTAAATCCCCATTAATCTGTGGTTCAGACTTTATTCCCTAATTTAGCCGCACTGTGTTAAGGCGAATTATACAAATACTGTTAGGCGTTGCCATTATTGCTGTGGGCTTCTTTTTGTACCAATCGGTGCAGGGGCCTGTAAAATGGCAAAAAGAAAAAGAGGTGCGCTATACCGATATTAAGGCCCGCCTTATAGACATACGTACCGCGCAAAACAGCTACAAAGCAGCTAACAGGCACTATGCCCGCACCTTTGCCGACCTTACCTTGGTACCTAAATCAGGGCAAGCTAAAACGGGGCAAAGGCAAAACAATATCGCCTGCCGACTCGCTTTTTGGGCCGGGCTACCAGGTGTTTTCTATACAATATGTACCCCACAACGGGCAGGTTAAGTTTAATATGGAGGTTAAGATAGATGCTGATAGTACCGAATATATTGAAGTAAGCGACCCTAAGCCTTTTGACGAAGAAGACCCGCTTAGCTTTGGCTCGCTGGTAGAAAGCACCCTAAAGGCATCGTGGGAGGTAGATAAATAATTTTTTTAAAGTCCCCCTCACTCCTTTAGGAGAGGGGGATTTAGGGGTGAGGGAATGGGAAATTTAACGTAAACTTGTAGTGCAAACAGATACTTTGGATACCGTATTAATAGATAAGGAAATGCTGTTGGGGGTAAAACCCTCTAACCTTCACCTAAGCATAGAAGCTTCTGATGAGGGTTTTGGCTTTGCCTTGTTTGATTTGCTTAACAACCGCTACGTAGGCATAGGCTACCGCAATTTTGGTACCGCTTTGCACGGCCATGCCCTTGCCAAGCGCCTTAGCGAAGAATTTGATAAAAACCACCTGCACGAAACAGGCTTTACCAAAAGCTCTTTGGTATGGGTTAGCAACCGCGCTACGTTGGTGCCCGAGGCATTGTTCGACGAGAAATATGCAGCAGATTACTTCAACCTAAACCTTAGCGCGCAACAGCACGAAATACTGTATTACGAAAAGGTAAAAGGCCTGGGCGCTTACAACGTATTTGCCATACCCGAAGCGTTGGAAGATTTTTGCTCGGCCAAGCTAAAAACACCTGCGGTAATGCACCACTCGCGCATTTTGCTTGAGAACCTTTTGCTGGCAGGCAACCCAAGGGGATTACACGTTTACCTGCATGTGCAGGCCAAACATTTTGATATTGTGGTTATAGAAGATGGCGCCCTAAAGCTATACAACTACTACCAATACATTAGTGCCGAAGATTTTACCTACCACACCCTTAACACCTGCAAGCAACTGGGCATAGACCCCCAAACGCTGGCTGTTACGTTAATTGGTGAGATAGAAGCCGAGTCGGCGCTGTTTACCATACTTAACAAATACCTTTTTAAGGTGAATTTTTACGAGCCCATGCCAGATTATTCCCTTAGCCTTGAGCTGGGCAAACTGCCCCATCATTTTTACTACAACCTTTTAAATCAATACGCGTGCGTATAGTTAGCGGAAAATTTAAGGGCCGCACCATAATTGCCCCCGGCAACCTGAGTGCACGCCCCACAACAGACTTTGCCAAAGAAGGCCTTTTCAATATCCTGTATAACAACTTTTATTTTGAAGATGTAAAGGTGCTGGATTTGTTTGCAGGCACGGGCAATATTACCTACGAGTTTATATCGCGTGGGGTAGAAGATGTTATCTGTATTGAAGGCAGCGCCCCATCGGCCAAGTTTATAAAAGAAACCGCCGAAAAAATGGCCCCCGGCAAGGTGCGGGTACTAAATATGGATGTGTTCCGTTTCTTAAAGAATTGTAAAGAAGGGTTCGACATTATTTTTGCCGACCCCCTTACGAAATGCCCGACATTGACAAAGTGGTAACCGGTGTTTTTGAACACGATTTGCTTAAACCCGGCGGCTGGTTGGTTCTGGAACACTCTGTAAAACTGAAATTTACAGATCACCCGCACTTTGTAGAGCAAAGGCACTATGGCAAGGTTAATTTTAGCTTTTTCTATATAAAAGAAGAGGAATCAATTTAAAACTCCCCCTTATAAAGGGGGTGGACACACCGAAAGGTGTGGACGGGGGATTTTTAACATAGAAATTATTACCATGAAAAAACTCGCATTAATCACCATCATACTTTTCTCTGCCTTTGCAGCCAACGCCCAAATTTGCGATGTAACCGCCAACGGCCAGCAGGTGCAGGTTTTTAATTGCAGCGGCAACCGCACCACAAGCAAATTCTTAATGGGCGACGACCAACTGGTTGACTTTTCAGAATCGCTGATTGTAGTTAAATCTGGCGGAAATAACATTACCGTTTACGATGATAAATTCAACATGGTAGCTACCAAATTTTTATTTGATGGCGATGTTATTAAAAACGTAATTGGCGATTATATCATTGTTCGCGATAACCGCGGCATGGTAACCATCTACGATAAAAACTTCAGCCGCAAGGGCTCTCATTATGAGTAGTTAAAAAGCCCGTTAATACTTAGTGGTTCGGCAACCAATTACAGGCTGTTTATTCTGTACTTTAGCGTGGTATAATTCTATTCTGCATGAAAAAAATAGCTGTCTTCCCGGGCTCGTTTGATCCCTTTACCCTTGGCCATGAGCAAATAGTAAGGCGCAGCCTTGGTTTGTTTGATGAGGTTATAATTGCCATAGGCGTAAACTCCCGCAAAGAAAGCTTCTTTCCCTTGAAAAACGCATCCACTGGATAGAGAAAACCTTTGCCGGCGAACCTAAAGTGAGGGTTGACGTATACGAGGGCCTAACTATAAATTATTGCGAAAAAGTGGGTGCCCAATTTTTGGTACGTGGTTTGCGTAATACTATAGACTTTGAGTTTGAAAGCGGTATAGCAAACATGAATAAAGCCATGATGCCACAGCTGGAAACAATATTTATACTTACAACCCCCGAACTATCGGCCCTGAATTCTACCATTGTACGCGATATTATTAAAAACGGAGGCAACGCTGCCCCTTTTGTACCCGCGGCCATAGACTTGTATGCCGAATAATACCTTGTTAAAATACGCTTTAGCATTAGTTATACTGGCTTCTGCCTTACAAACAGAGGGTCAGCAAACTGTTATTAAAGGCACTGCACCATCGTTTAAAAAGGCGCAGTTGCAACTATGCACTATTGATGATTACATTAATGGGCACGAGTTGGTTTTAGACAGCGCCGTGGTTGATGATAAAGGCAACTTCGGCTTTAAAACCACCATCAACCAAACTATATACAGCTACATTAAGCAGGGCGACCTGTTATACGATTTGTATATAGAGCCTACTAAAAACCTGGATATTACCATACCCGACACCATAGGCTTTGCCAAAGACTCGGTGCTAAAACCTATAGTGTTTATCCAACCCAGTGCCCTAAACGCAGATATTACACAGTTTGATGCCGACTATAACGACTTTTTAATTGCCAACTACAAGGCCATACTGCGCAGAACTGCCAAGCCGCAAACAAAGGTGTTTATTAAAGCCCAGCAGGATAAGTATGCCGCTATTACCAATAGTTATTTCAACCAGTATCTGTTCTACAGGTTAGGCTCTTTAGAGCTGTTGGCTGGTACCAAAAGTCGCAAAGAGGTGCTTGGGTTTTATGTTAAAGATAAGCCTATACTATACAACAACACAGCCTACATGGGCTTGTTTAACGAGTTGTTTGAAGAGAACCTGAAGGTGTTCCGCAGCACCGGGGCGGGCGATGCCCTTACCTCTGCCATTAACGACCGTATAGACTATGCAAAAGCCATGGGAATTATGCAGCGCGACAGTACCCTAACTAATGATACGTTACGGGAACTAGCCCTGCTAAAAGGGCTTGGCGAAATGTATTACGAACCCAATGCCGTGCAATACAGCGTGCTGGAGATGCTTAGGCATATTGCTACTAATGGCCTTACCGCGTACAACAAAGGAGTAGCTAAAAACGCGGTAGCACAACTGGAAAAACTACGTACAGGAACACCTGCTCCAGCCTTTACTTTAAAAGATATTGTATCGGGCAAGATGGTTTCTTTGGCCGATTTTAAGGGCAAGTATATTTATCTTTCATTTTGGGATGAGGGCAACCCACGGTCGGTACAAGAGATAGACCTTATACGCGAACTGGATAAAAAATACGGACGAAAAATAGCTTTTGTTAGCATCTGCACATCGGTAAACGAAACCCGCACCCTGAGCATTTATCAACCGGAATAAATACAAATGGGTATTTTTAAATGCCACCGGCAGCCCTAAACTTTTAAAGGATTACGATGTACTGTCGTACCCCTCTTTTTACCTTATAGACAGAGAAGGCAACATACTGCGCTGCCCTGCCGACAGGCCAACCGGCAACATTGTGCGCACGCTTGATATGTTGGATAAACAGAAATAATTATGGGAATAGACTTACTTACAAAATACTATCCGGCGCTTACACCACAGCAGCTTGAATTGTTTGAAAAGGCATTTGTTTTATATGCAGAGTGGAACGACCAGATAAACGTTATATCGCGCAAAGACATTGATTACTTTTACGAGCGCCATGTGCTGCACTCATTAGCCATAACCAAAGTACAGAAGTTTGAAGCCGGCCAACACGTGCTTGATATTGGCACCGGTGGCGGTTTTCCGGGTATTCCACTGGCTATTTATTATCCCGGTGTACAGTTTACACTGGTAGACTCTATTGCCAAGAAAATAAAGGTGGTAAATGAGGTTGCCACAGCATTAGGCCTTACCAATGTTAAAGCCGTATGGGGCAGGGTTGAAGAACAAGAGGGCCCGTTTGACTATGCCGTAACCCGTGCCGTAGCGCCTGCTGCCACGCTTTTATATTGGCTTGGCATACCTGAAAAACCCAGGGGCAAAGCAAAACCCATGAAGATTAAAAAAGGCTTGCTGGCACTAAAAGGTGGCGATTTAGAAGAAGAGCTAAAGGGCATTGCCTTAGCCTGTTTACGAGCATAACATAGCACGCCTGTACAACGAAGAATTTTTGAAACCAAAAAGGTGGTTGAATTTAAGTTTACTTAATTAGCGCTACTTTACCTACGTAAGTATGCTTCTTAATGTCGTACAGCTGGGTAAAGTTTACATGGTATACATAAATACCATCAGCTAAAATCTCACCATCGTTAAAGTAAGCGCCATTCCACCTTTCAAATGGGTTGGTGGTAGCAAACACTTGGTGGCCCCAACGGTCGAATATTAGCATTTCAAAATCGTTGTAGTTAATACCATCACTGTATACCTGAAACTCCTCATTTACCTTGATCGCCATTAGGCGTAAAGGCCGATGGCACATAGAAGTTCAACTCATAATCAATACGCACGGTGCGCATAATAGTATCAGTACAACCACGGTTGCTGGCAGCAATAAGCGTTACATTATAAATACCCGGTGTTGGGGGGTAGGTATGCGTAGGATCTTTTGTAAAGTCAAAAAAGTTATCGCCAAAATCCCAAATGTAAGAGTCGGCGTTAATAGACATGTTTTTAAACGTAGTGGTGGGGTCTAAATAGGACATTACCGCCGGTTGGGCATAAAACTCAGCCTTTACATCATTAACATTTAAAATAGTTACCGAGCCTTGCAAAGCACAGCCGGGGTTATTGGCATCGCTAACAGTTACTGTATAAACAGCAGGGGCAAGGCCACCTATAGAATCTGTTGGGGCTCCGGCGGGCTCCAACTATAGGTAAAGTTACCGCTACCGCCTACAATGGTAACCTCGGCAGCACCTAAACCGGCACTACAGGTATCATTATATCCTGCAACATTAATTTGAAAGCTCAAAGGGTCTGCAATAGCAAAGGGCAATATCGCCTGGCAGCCACCATCATCGGTTATAGTAAGGCTGTAGTTACCTTCATCAAGACCTGTTATATTATCGATTGTAGCACCTGTAGACCATAAGTAGGTATAAGGCGGTGTGCCACCACTGGCCACTACACTGGCAGCGCCATTGCTTTGTCCACAAAACTCATCGGTAATTTGTAAAATGCCACTAACCGCTGATATATTAAAGGGGAAACTGGCCGGAAAAGGAGCCGCGTTGCCACAGTTATCAGTAACAGGACCAACAAGGTCTAGCGAGTAGTTTCCGCTGGCTGTAAGTGGGGGGCTTACGGTAAAAGTAAATTCATCTTCAAACGTGCCGCCCGATTGGCATGCCGCACCAACAAGATTTGATATTGTATAAGGGCCGCCGGGGCCGGTTAATTGAAAATCGGCGGTTTGCGCAGAACTGCACAAAACATTCTCATTAAAAGTAAAGGTAAGTTGGGTAGCACCGCAGGCAATAGGTTGGGTAACCCCAATTACACCGGGGGCAACGTTATCAAGTATTGGCGAATTAAGAAAATCTAACGTGTAGCCCGATTGGGTTGACGAAAAATTACTAACGCAAACAACGTATGTTTCACCGGCTAAAACCGGTATTACAGCTTCATCTTGCGGGTTGGGGCCACCATTAGGGCCGGTAGTAGCATTGGGAAAGGTAGAACCCGAAAAATTACAAGCAACTTCTAAAGTATCAACATTAAAAATATCGGCGCATGATGCGTTGGTAAGGTTAAATACCGCCCAGTCGTAATCGTTAGTCTGGTCTACAGGGGTAAGGTTAAAAGAAAGGTTGCCATCTGCCTGCACAGTAATAATGTACCAAACAGCATTAAGCTCTCCAGCACCAAGGCAAGAAGATGTATTATTTACCTCTCCGGTAACGCTGCCAGAGCCTGAATAAGAGTTTGGCTGGTTGAAAACCCCTGGCATACAGGCAGGGCGCTAAAGCAGTCCTGCTCAGGCGATTGCGCGTAAGCAATTGATGTACAAGACATTACAATTGCTAAAACCAATGCTGTTACTATGTTTTTATGTCCCAAAGCTGTTTTCAAAACCTTAACCAATTCCAAAGATATAAACCTGAGTGCAATAAACAAAACAAATTATATATTTCAACACCTATTTATTATTGGCTTTTTGAGAATAATATCTTCTTATATTCGCACCACGAACAATTAAACTCATCATAGCAATGAAAGTTACAGTAGTAGGCGCAGGAAACGTAGGAGCAACCTGTGCTAACGTTTTAGCCTCAAGAGAAATAGCCAACCAGATTGTGCTAATTGACATTAAAGAAGGTATTGCCGAAGGAAAAGCCCTTGATATATGGCAAACCGCACCCATTAACCTTTACGATAGCCGCACTGTGGGTTACACAAACGACTATTCTAAAACTGCTGACTCTGACGTAGTAGTAATTACATCGGGCCTGCCACGTAAACCGGGCATGAGCCGCGACGACCTTATTTCTATCAACGCGGGCATTGTTAAATCGGTTACTGAAAATATTATTCAATACTCACCAAACGCCATTATTATAGTAGTGTCTAACCCGTTAGACGTTATGACGTATTGTGCTTACCTTACCGCTAAAGTTGACTCTAGCAAAGTATTTGGTATGGCCGGTATACTTGATACCGCCCGTTACCGTGCTTTCCTTGCCGAGGCTTTAGATTGCTCACCTAAAGATATACAAGCTGTATTGATGGGTGGCCATGGCGACACTATGGTGCCACTACCACGTTACACTACCGTAGGCGGCATACCTGTTACCGAACTTATTGACGAAACCCGCCTTAACGCTATTGTTGAGCGCACCAAAAAAGGGGTGGCGAGTTAGTAAACCTTATGGGTACATCGGCCTGGTATGCGCCGGGTGCTGCTGCTGCCCAAATGGTAGAAGCCATTATCCGCGACCAAAAACGTATTTTCCCTGTTTGCGCCTTAGTTAACCGGCCAATATGGTTTAAACAACGTTTACGTAGGTGCACCTGTTAAACTTGGCAAAAACGGTATTGAGCAAATTATTGAGCTTCAGCTAAACGCTGACGAGCAAGCATTGCTAGATGCATCGGCCGCCGCGGTTAAAGAAACCATGGACGTTTTAGATAACATGAACGCTGCTGTATAGCTTATAGCTTATAGCTTATAGCTTATAGCTTATAGCTTATAGCTTATAGAAAAATCCCCGCACATGTGCAGTGCGGGGATTTTTTTGTTATTTTATAAATACTTTATAATTGCCCATTGCACTGCCAACACTTACCTTTAACACATACAAACCACTTGGTAAACCGGCTGCATTAATAGCATTGCTATTGGATGATGTATAGCATAACTGCCCTACCCCATTATAAAGTTGTACTGATGAAATTGCCTTAGCAGAATTGATGTACAACACATCTTCGGCAGGGTTAGGATAAATGACAATATTGTCAAACATAACCTCTTCAACATTCACAGCCAATTGCTCGCAAATAGAAGGGCTGGTTGGGTTAAGCTCAACCTCATCGCCGGGATTTAAATCGGGGCTAAAATTGAAGTAATCCAAAGGATAATAGTTGGCCCTAAAAAGTAGGTTGTTAGTTGCTATTGCCCCTTGGGCTATTGCGTTGCCATTAACTACAGGGTTTACATATTTCCAAACCGTGTTTTTATTCGAATCAACTTCAAATACAGTACCCGCAGGGCCATCAGATATAAGAAAAGAACCATTTGGCAATGCATAAGCCCCTGAAATATTGCTGGCATACAAGTTAGTTGGCAAAGGGTCTGTATATGTCCAAAATAATGTATCGGGCCCATAAGCCGTACTGCCGTTAATTAGGTATGTATGGTCTTGTTGCAGGGGTGGCACAACCATATCTACCGACGAATAATTGCCCCCTGGGCGGTTTTGCCCATTGTTAAACACCATTATATTACCTGCATTGGGGTAGCCCTGCGGAATCCACGTAGCATGGTGTTGAGCATAAAAAATACGGTTGTTTATTGTACCACGCCCATAAGTGCGCGGGTTGCCCCAACGGTAAAGCAAATCGCCACCCTTATTATTGTTGCCCCCACTATGCCCTGCTGCCTGCTGCGTGGTTGTAGAGTGGTCTACTATCCATAACTCGCTAAAACCATGCACACTTAAAAGCACCTTGGTCTAAATCTGCATTGTATTCTATTGAATTGAGGTGAACCCAATCTGCCGTTGTGGGTGGGCCGCCTATAAAATTTATATTAATCAGCTCCGGGTGTTGGTTAACCGTATTGTAATTAAGTTTTGTGTTATCAAACTCTTGTATCAAATGATCCCATACATCCCACTCCCAAACTATGTTAGCCTGGTTGGCGCCAAAAGGCTGTATTTCTATCAACCTCTCGCTCCAAAATTCATTCCCTATTTGTGCAGGGTTTCTACCATTGGCAATAGCATCGGCAGTGGTATGCAATGCCCACACAATAAGCAGTAAGTTGCCATTGGGCATAACTGTAAAATCATGATGCTGGCATTGGGTAGAATCTGAAAGCCTGTAAGACCATATAAGGTTGCCCTCCCAATCATACTTCTCAATTATACCTCCGCTTCCACCCGAATTAAAGACGGTATTACCTGTATTACCTGACCGGTAAAAGCTACCATCCGGCATTAGGTATGCCGAAAGGCCCGGCCTGTAAGTGCTTTCCCATTGATTAATCTCCCGCCCGCATTTATCTATCAGATATGTAGTAAACGAGCCCATAGGGGCATACAATACATATCCGTCAGTATTGGGCACATTATATTGAACAAGGCCAACCGTAGGCTGTTGTGCTACGCTATATTGATAAATAAATACTGCAATTAGAGTCAGTAGTTTTTTCATAATTCCAAATTACATCGTTGTTCTACTCTATAACTAATAAAATAATAGAGAGTATATTATTATACCCTACCTCAGCACCGGGATTTAATACCCACTATGTTATTGCCTATGATAGTTACACCGCTAAGATGCCTGTTATTAAACAAAATGCGGGCGTAATTTTTATCCTCCTATACAAAGGTTTATACAATAGACCAAACAACGTAAACTTAGTTTAATTTCAATATGAATACTATATGTATTTTGCTAATAGCAAAGCAAGCAATAACTTTGATTGAGCTAGATAATTTATGAAGAGAGTAAGTGAAACAGTACTAAACCTTAAAGTGCTTAGCATAGAAGGAGATGGTTACCACCTATATATAGATGCCAAAATAAATGGGCACAATGCTCATTTGCTGGTAGATACAGGCGCATCTAAAACAGTGTTTGACAAAAGCCGCATTGTTAATTTTAGCGAAGAAAATAAGCTGGTTGAACTAGACCGTTTATCTACCGGCCTGGGTACCGACTCTATGCGTGGCCACACTATAGATATTGACGAGATAACGCTGGGTAACATTATGGTAAAAAACTACCAGGGCCTTGCCTTAGACCTTAGCCACGTAAACGCCAGCTACGACAAAATGGGCCTTGAGCCTATTGATGGTGTTTTGGGCAGCGATATTCTGCACGAATACAACGCAATTATCGACTATAAAAACAAGGAGCTTACGCTGGAGAAAATCTAATTAAGAGATAAAAAGATAAAGAATTAAAAAATTATTTATTTCCTATCCGCTGTAAGCTATACCCTACTGTTAACATACTTCCAAATATAGTATACCGGTATGCCTGTTAGTACTATTATCAATCCCGGAACGGTAAATTCAGGTTTTACAATCAACAGGTTTACAATAAAGCAAATCATAGCAATAATGTACAGGGCAGGTAAAACAGGGTAGCCAAATGCCTTGTAAGGCCTGTCGGCTTTGGGTTGTTTAAAGCGCAGGATAAACAAGCCCGCAATAGTCAAGATATAGAACAGGATTACAACAAACATTACATAATCAAGCAAATCGCCGTACTTACCCGATAGGCACAGTAGCGATGCCCACAAACACTGCACCCATAAAGAAAAGCCCGGAACCTGCTGTTTATTGCTGTTGCCCATCTTTTTAAAGAATAACCCATCGTTAGCCATGGTTTGGTAAACCCGTGCACCCGATAGCACAATACCATTATTAGCCCCAAAGGTTGATATCATAATAAGCACCGCCATAACTATAGCCCCGCTAGCCCCAAGCATAACCTGCATGGCTGCAGTACCTACACGCTCGTATTCGGCGTACTGAATACCCCTGCCTGCCAATGTAGTTGCACCTTCTGTGCCCCACATAGGCAATACGAACAAGTAGCCCAAATTAGTCAGCACATAAAGCAATGTTACCCCTCCAACCCCAATAATCAAGCTGCGGGCTACGTTCTTTTTGGGGTTTTCCATTTCCCCGGCAATAAAGGTAACCCCGTTCCATGCATCGCTGCTGAACAACGGGCCCACCATAGCAGCGCCAAAGGCCGATAGCAGGGCTAACCAACTCCACGATTCAACATTGGTATAATTAGGTATTGCACTTAATGGTGGATAAACAGTCCAACCATCTACGGCTTGCCTTTCTATAATAAAACGTTTATCAATTGAAAAGAAGTTCTGAAAATTCATCGCTATAGCCTCTGCATTGCTAAAGATGAAGATAGTAGCTATAATCAGCAGGATAAGCGTTAACGCCTTTATAATGGTTAGCGATGATTGCACTACGGCCCCGTATTGTATTCCTCTTGAGTTGATAAATGTAAGCAGCGCTATACTGGCTACAGCCAGCAACTGCCCGGCATGTATAGTAAAATCGCCCGACTGGAAGAGGATATTATCGGCACTAAACCACGGCACCAAAACCGCCGTAAACTTAGCAAAAGCCACCGCCACCGCGGCAATGGTGCCCGTTTGTATTACCGCAAACAGCGACCAGCCATATAAAAAACCCATCAGCGGGTTAAAGGCCTCTTTAAGGTACACATACTGCCCACCCGATTTTGGGAACATAGCCGAAAGCTCGGCATACGATGTAGCGGCTATAACCGTAAGTATACCGGTGGTTATCCACACCAAAATAAGTAACAACGGGTTGGCTAATGCCTGGGCTACCCCGGCGCTTACTATGTACACGCCCGAGCCTATCATAGAGCCCATTACCAGAAATATGCCTGTACTTAGGCCTACCTTGTTTTTCTGCATAGGGCAATAATAGTGATTTAGAATTTAATAGAAGGTGTATTGGTATATTGATTCTGTGTTGGGTTCTTTATATTTTCCGGGGCTTATTTCCCTTGTTCTCCACTCTTTTACAATTAGGTTTTTATCGTTATAAAAATAATGATAGAGGTGTTTTGTATAAATTTCTCCTTTACCCATATACACAATATCAACTTTCTTTACAGGCAATTTATTCTCATTAAAAAACCACTCTATCAGGTTGTCGTATGCTTCTCCGCCAGAAGACCATTGCTTTTCCAATACCCCAAGCCGGTTATAGGTGTATTTAACAATATTCTGCACAGCATCAAATAATACAATCTTGCCTGTAGAATCGTATTTAGTATCCACATATTCACTAAGCTTATTATCTGTATATGTTAATCTTTGGCCGGATGTTAGGCGCCCTGCATCATCTAAAAAATACACCCATTTATCTTTCATTTTTATATCCGTATCGTATGCATATAACTTTGTTTTTAACCTGCCATTGCTATAATAAGTATATCGCACCATGCTATTTTCTAAGCTGCTGTAGTATTTAACTAAATTGCCGCTGCTGTCATAATAATAGTATTCATATTCTGCTAACACAATAGTATCTCGTTGTATGGTACGTTTTACCATGCGCCCGTTAGTATCGTACTTTTCACGAATAATGGTTTCGGGCGTTATACCCCCGGCATTGTATATTGATTTTTTAACCGTTTTAATTCCACGGCGTTTAGCAGTAGTGTCGGCCAAAATGGGGGCTCAAAATCTTGGGCGTAAGAGTAAACGGCAAACAGGCAAAAAGTAGCTATTGCAATATGTTTCAGTTCCTTGGCCATAACTAACCGTTTATACTATTTGTACAATAAAAAGTTATAAAAACCATGCTACACAATAAAATGGCACAGTATTCGTATTAGCAAGGTTGATAAAATTATTTATATTACATTTGCGCCCTTAAACAACTATTAATAATGAAGAACTTATTTAAAGTATTTGTAGTAGCATTTATGGTAATGGCATCGGTTGGTATAACCAGCGCCCAAAAGGTTGGCCACATTAACTTGCAAGAGCTTGTAACCTTTATGCCTGATGCTAAAAAAGCTAATACTGAGCTTGATACACTACAATCTACCCTATTGCGCGAAATTGACCGCAAAACCAACGAGATTAAAGTTAAGTACGACGCTTACAAAGGCGATATGGCAAAAGGAACAATGCTTCCTTCTATCCAAAAAACACGCGAAGACGAGTTAAACCGCCTGCAAACAGATTTGCAAAGCTTTCAGTACCAAGCCCAAGACGATATGGACAAAAAGCGTACTGAGCTTTTCCAGCCTATCATTAAAAAAGCTACCGATGCTATAAACGCGGTATCTAAAGAAAAAGGCTACAGCTACGTTCTTGACTCTAGCGCAGGTACTATCCTTTTCTCTACAGAGGGCGATGATTTAATGCCATCAGTAAAAACCAAATTAGGTTTAAAATAATGACCAAAAAAATAACGGCAAAAGAAAGTGCAGCCGTTTTAACGGAGATTGTATTACCTAACGATACCAATACGTTGGGTAACCTGATGGGTGGCCGCTTACTCCATTGGATGGATATTGCCGCCGCTATTGCCGCCCAACGCCATAGCAAAAGGGTATGTGTTACAGCATCGGTAAATAACGTATCGTTTAACCAACCTATCAAACTGGCCGATATTGTTACGTTAGAAGCAAAGGTTTCGCGCGCCTTTAACTCATCAATGGAGGTATATATTGATGTGTGGGTAGAAAACAATGCAACCGGCGAAAAAATCAAATGCAACGAGGCTATTTACACTTTTGTAGCGGTAGACCAAATTGGCAACCCTATTAACGTGCCGGAGCTGCAACCCGAAACCGAATTAGAGATACAGCGCTACGGTGGTGCTTTACGTCGCCGCCAGTTAAGTCTTATTTTAGCAGGTAAGATGAAACCCGAAGAAGCTACTGAATTAAAGAAACTATTCTTTACCGAAGAAGGCGAAGAGAAGAAATAAAAATATTTTCAATTATAAAAAAAGCCCTGGCAATATTGTCAGGGCTTTTTTATTGGGTATTGCAGATGCTTATTTACATGGCTGCAACTTGCACAACCTGGTATAATTCATTACCAGCCGCGATTTAATGCATGATGAATTTTTATCAATGGCCCATCTATCGTGTATAGGGTAGGGCGAGTTGTGCTCTTTCAGAAATACCTTATCGCCATCCCAAACCCACTTGCCGGTTATGTCAACCTTTTTAGCAGGGTCGGCATTGTTAATGTAGCTAAAAGTAAAATCCTCATTAACGGTAAGCCTTACCATAATTTCTTTTGAACCTGCGCCTTCACAATCGCACACGCCATAAGAGCCATACGTAAACGTTGCCTTACGTGGCGCCTTTTTATATCCCGACAGGGCTACTACACTAATGGCACAAATGGCTAGTAATATCAGCTTGCTTGTTTTCATATTGTGTGGTTTTGGTTAGATTAAAGTTAGATGTTATTTCTTCATTTCCCACCATGCTATTATTGAAAAATCTGTCAATAGTCTACATACATTTCCATCTTTATCAAAGCCTATATATGTACCATAACATCCATCGCCATAGCCTGTGGAAAATGTAGTTAGATTATGACCTGAAAAGTCATACGTATAACCTGTATAATTAATCTTTTCCATGTTAATGATAAATACTTTCTCCCAAAGCTTCTGGCCTAGATTATTGAAAACGCTATTAGATATAGAGTCTATAAATAGACCTACTCCGCCATCTACGCCATAACAATAATAATCTGAATCGTTAATTGGCTTAGGCTTTTGACCGGGTATTATAGCAGATTCCCATTTAGCAACTTCGGCATTTGAAAATAAAATACGACTAAACGCAACACGCATATCACTTCCGGTATTTGCCATTGCTAATTGCACAGGAAAACTACCTATAGGAAAGCGCTGGGTAAAAGCAATTTCATCATGCATTGTAATAGGGTCACAAGCAATAATTCTGCCTGATTCTATTTTTATTTTACCTGCATCAAAAATGCTAAAAACATACTTTCCATGCCCTGTATTAACACTTGTACTTTTATGGTAAGCAGCTTCAAAAAATAATGGAAACGCAACGCCTTTAAAAGTAGTATTAAGCACAGGCTTAACAGTATCCGGCGGAATACTATCAATTAATTTCTGAATAGACATATAATCTTGCATCGCCTTATTTTGCTTACCTGAATCGCGGCAACCAAATACAACAACAATTAAGACTATAACTAGAATAGCTTTGCCCACGCTACTTGCCCCTCGTCATTTTTTCAATAGCATCCCACATATCGTCGGGAACAGCGCCCAGGTTGGTAAACTCTCCGGCGCCGTGTATCCACTCGCCACCATCAATAGTAACAACCTCGCCATTTACATAAGCTGAGTAATCAGAAACTAAATAAGCAGCAAGGTTAGCCAGTTCCTGGTGCTCGCCAAAGCGGCCCAGTGGTATGCGTTTTAATGGGTCAATTTCATTAGCTAAATCTTGAGGGAACAAACGTTGCCATGCACCCTGTGTAGGGAATGGGCCAGGGGCGATAGCATTTAAGCGTATACCCTTACGGCCCCACTCTGCCGCTAAAGAGCGTGTCATCATTAACACACCCGCCTTTGCCACAGCCGATGGCACTACATAGCCCGAGCCTGTCCACGCGTAGGTAGTAACAATGCTTAACACGTTGCCCGGTTTTTTATCGGCAATCCACATTTTACCCAATGCAAGGGTGCAGTTGTAGCTGCCTTTAAGTACAATATCTACTACCACATCAAAACCCTTGTGGCTAAGCCTTTCGGTAGGGCTTATAAAGTTACCTGCAGCGTTGTTTACCAGCACATCAACATAGCCAAACTCTTCTTTGGTTTTGGCAATCATAGCCTCTACCTCATCGTACTTGCGTACATCGCAGGCCAGACCCAGAATGTTGCCGCCGGTTTCTTTACGCAACTCTTCGGCAGTAGCCTGTATAACATCAAGCTTACGGCTGGCAATGGTTACATTGGCACCAAGCTCTAAAAAGTACTTGGTCATAGACCTGCCAAGGCCCGTTCCGCCGCCGGTTACTATTATAGTTTTGCCCTTTAAAGAGCCTTCTTTTAACATCGGTTCTGTGTATGCTGACATATTGAATTTGTTTTTGCTAAATGTAAAAAATTCTGTTTACCAATAACTTAACATACGTCACAAAATAGAGGCTTTGTGCATATTGTATTAGTTTTAGTTTTCAATCGGGTTATTGTAATCCTGCCCTTTAAACTTCTCCTGCGCTGTATCATAAGCATTTAAAGCATGGCGCATGCGGCTTTTTATTTTGCTTTGCAACCTGCGCGGTGCCAAAACCCTGATAGATTCGCCAAAGCCCAGTATCTCGCGCTCCAATTCAAAGTTCCATATTACCTCAATGCTAAAAATCAACCCATCATCTTCCTGCTTTAGCACCTTTTGCGATGAATGCAGCGGCTTGGTTAAAATATAAGGCACTGTTCTGTTATCAACCTTTAATACAATTGTAGATGGTAACTGACCCGGCATTTTTGTTACCCCAATACAATCGTTAAAATAGGTACGGGTATCAATAATAGTATTCTTAACAAACGGCTCCAGGGTTAGTTCTTTAATATCTACAATGCGGTCTAATGCCATATTTTGCAGTACTTTACCCTTGCGGTTAAGGCCAAGTAAAAACCAACGGTTGCGGTATTCCTTTAATATATAAGGGTAAATAACCATATCTACCGGCTTTTCTGCTTTAAACGATTGGTATGAAACCTGTAGCGTTTGCTGTTTAATAATAGCTTTATGCAAAGGCTCTATAAGGTTAATGCCTTTTAACAGTTCATTCTTTTCAAAATCGATATACGTGCGGCCTTTGTTTTTAGTGCTTTGCACCTTATCCTCCAGGCGGCTTATCATGCCTGTTAATTCATCAAAGTAGCCAAACCCTTTAAACTGCTTTAGAATCTCTACCACCTCGTTAAGCGTTCCCAAATCTTGCCCCGTAAGGGGAATGTTGGTTATGCTGTAGTTTTTTCTGAATAGGAATAGAACTTCTTGTCAGTAACAGTAATAGGCGCGTTGTAGCCAAGCTTTTCGCTGCGCATAATCTGTATATCCATTTGTATAGTGCGGCGACTTATGCCTTTGGTAATGCCTTCGTATTCGTACAACGCATCAGCACAAGCTTCTATTAAATCGTCCAGCGTCCATTTCCTGAAACGGTTTTGCAGGCAGTTATCTATTGTTTTATAACGTATTAAGGCGTGTTTATTTATCGGCATGGTATTTTTTGCAAGGTGACTTAGCAAATATAATTCATTTACTACGCAATCTATCTGCGTAATTAAAAATACTTACGCTTTAATATAAATTTTAATACATTTTATATCAATTAGTTAACTACAATGCTACAAAGTAAATTAAACTACGCAACATGGCTGCGCACATAGGAACAAATATTTGCAATGTCGAAAGGCAACAAAGCAATTCGGCTAAAAAATAAGAAGCAATGAAATTTAATTTACTAAAACGGATGACCAACAAAACGGTAAACCACGAGGGCGCAGCTGCTTATAAACTATCGCCTGAAATGGAGCTGTACAGTGCAGTAGCTACTGCAGGCTTGTCTGACACTTTTTACGAAAAGCAAGGCGACCGTTTACAACGCATACAAGATTTGTTGGCTAAAACAAACCCTGAGTTTACTGCCCGCCTTGCAGTATATGCACGTAACAACATGAATATGCGCAGTGTGCCTATGGTGTTGGCAGTAGAAATGGCAAAATTGCAAACCGGCAACTCATTAGTATCTAAAACAGTTAGCGGCGTGGTACAGCGTGCCGATGAAATTGCGGAGTTGCTTGCATACTACCAGCTGGCTAACAAACGCGATGGCGCTAAAAAGCTGAACAAGCTATCTAAACAGGTGCAAAAAGGTTTGGCGGTATCGTTCAACAAATTTGATGAGTACCAGTTTGCCAAGTACAACCGCGCTACAGAGGTTAAATTGCGCGATGCTTTGTTTCTTGTTCACCCTAAAGCTAAAAGCGACGAGCAACAAGCGTTGTTTAACAAAATAGCTAAAGATGAGTTGGCGGTTCCATATACATGGGAGGTTGAATTATCAAGCTTAGGCCAACAAAAGTTTGAAAACGAGAAAGCGCGTAAAAAAGCTTTTACTGCCAAGTGGGAAGAGTTGATAGACAGCGGCAAAGTTGGCTACATGGCTATGCTACGCAACTTGCGCAACATACTGGATGCACAAGTATCGTACACCCACATGGAAAAAGTATGCGCTTACTTAGCCAACGAAAATGCTGTGGCCAAATCAAAGCAATTGCCCTTCCGCTTTTTAGCGGCTTACCGCGAGGTTAAGAAAATGCAATCGCCATACACATCAATAGTATTAGATGCGTTGGAAGATGCTGTAGCAGCCTCGGCAGCTAACATACAGGGTTTTGATGGTGATACAAGTGTTGTTATTGCCTGCGATGTATCATCATCTATGCAGCAACCGGTATCTAAAAAAAGCGCTGTGTTGTTGTACGATGTGGGTTTGATGTTGGGTATGTTGTTGCAAAGCCGCTGCAAAAAGCAATATCAGGTATGTTTGGCGATACCTGGAAAGTAATAAACATGCCTAAGCGAAACATATTAAGCAATGTTGATGAATACTGCCGCCGCGAAGGTGAGGTTGGCTACTCTACCAATGGCTACAAGGTAATAGAGAATTTACTTAACTCGCGCACAAAAGCCGACAAAGTAATGATGTTTACCGATGTGCAAATGTGGAATAGCACCGGTGGTGACCAAACCATACAAAGAGTTTGGGCGAAGTACAAACAGTTTATGCCCAATGCAAAATTGTATTTGTTTGATTTGGCCGGCCATGGCACAGTGCCATTGCAGGTGCATAACAACGGTGTGTACTTAATAGCCGGTTGGAGCGATAAGGTTTTTGATGTGCTGCACGCATTAGAAAACGGCCAAACAGCTATAGGTTACATAAACCAAATAGAGTTAAAATAAATAGTAAAGTAAACACAGCCGCCTGTGCCGTAGGTAATGGATACTTCGTTCACCTTTAGGTCGCGGGTTCGACTCCCGCTCTCGTTTTAAACGAGGTAGCTCAGGTGGTAGAGCAAAAGCATGTAAGCCCTTTGCCGACTTATTGCCCGGTGGCTGTTTTACAATTCGTTCTTTGACAATTTAGTTACCCGTTCCTTGTTGCCGGTTCTCAGTATCTCTTATAAAAAATTACAGGGAACAGGGAACTGACAACCGGGAACTAAATAAGGTGCCGTAGGTAAGAGTTACTTCGTTTGGTTGAAGCCCCTTGTGGGTTGGGTTCGAATCCCGTCTTTTACTGCCTTTTGCCCTTATTTATAAAATACTCCGGTTAGGTTATATGCTTAAATGCCGTTGGAATGAGATACTTCGCTACCATTAGGGGCAAGGGTTTCACGTAAGTGATTCGCGGTGCAAATCCGCACAGGCGTGCCCCACTCATACCGCTTATTGCTTTAAGCAAACCCAATGGTGTCGTTAACCAAGAGCTACTTCGTGGCATGAGCCCTTCGGGGCAAGCAGGTTCGAATCCTGTAACCTCTGGTTGCCATTTACCCATTGCCGGTTTACCGTATTGCTTGCCTATAAATAAGGTGCCGTAAACAAAAGATACTTCGCTTATAATGAACCGCTTTTGTTACCTATCGCCCTTATTTTAAATTAAAAAACAGTTCCATAATGGTGCCGTAAAACAGGGTTACTTCGACTGTTAATCGTGATGTCGGGGGTTCGAATCCCTCCTTGGCAGCAATGCCTTGTAGCTCAGTGGTAGAGCACAACGTCTCTGTTTGCTTTTTGCCCATTATACCTTGGCCCGTAGCTCAGTTGGTTAGAGCACCACTCTTTTAAAGTGGGAGTCCCGCGTTCGAGCCGCGGCGGGCCAACATTGGCCTATAGCTCAGGTTGATTAGAGCACTGTCCCTTGGGCTGGAGACCCGGGTTTGAATCCCGGTAGGCCAATACATTCCACGGTAGCAAAGCCGGTCTATGCGGCGGACTGAAAATCCGTAGATGTTGGTTCAACCCCAACCCGTGGAACATTAATTAATAGTTTAATTTTGAACGTTATGTTTGAGCCAACGCTTTTACAAGAAATGATTGAGCAGGGGTATGTGGTGGTGCAAAAACACCCACATGCCAACCTGTTTATATACAACTACTCGGCAAAAGCCCAGTACGACCGTGTGTGGAACGATGTTACCCTGCATTGCCGTGGGCTGATACTGGATGAAAACCAAAATGTAGTAGCCCGCCCGTTTAAAAAATTCTTTAACCTGGGCGAGCATGAAAACCAGGTAATACCTAACGAAACCTTTGAGGTGTATGAGAAAATGGACGGCTCTTTGGGTATACTATATTGGCATAACAACGCGCCATTTATTGCTACACGTGGCTCATTTACCAGCATACAATCAGCAAAAGCAAATGAAATACTGAATACCCATTATGCACATTTACTAGATGGCTTAGATAAAAACAATACGTACCTGTTTGAGATTATATACCCAGAAAACCGCATAGTGGTTGATTATGGTACAACAGAAGACCTTATTCTTTTATCGGTTATAGATAAACAAACGGGTAATGATGTAGCTATTGATAATTGGGGCTTTAAAACGGTAAAAAAATACGATGGCATAAATGATATACAAGCCTTGGCCGCATTGGAAGAAGACAATAAAGAAGGCTTTGTAATTTGCTTTGCATCGGGCTTGCGCTATAAGGTTAAGTTTGCAGAGTATGTACGTATACACCGCATTATAACACAGGTATCAACCATTAGCATTTGGGAGTATTTAAAAGAAGGCCAATCGCTAAATGAACTGATAGAACGCGTACCCGATGAGTTTTATGATTGGGTAAAGAAGACCAACGCAGGTTTACTACAAGCCTTTGCCACTATTGAAGCGCAGGCGAAAGCCGATTTTAAAATTTTAGAAACAAGAAAAGAAACAGCATTGTATTTTATGCAATGTAAATATCCAACGGTTTTGTTTAATATGCTGGATGGGCGCGATTATTCGCAAGCTATCTGGAAGATGCTCCGTCCGCAGTACTCAAGACCATTTATGAATATTGAAGAATGAAAAAAGTAATATTAATGCGTGGCTTGCCCGGCAGTGGTAAAAGCACGTACGCTAAGCAATTGGTAGATGATAACCCGGGAATGTATAAGCGCATAAACCGCGACGATTTACGTGCCATGTTTGATAATGGCATTACCAACAACAGCAACGAAAAGTTTATTAAGCAGGTGCGCGACATGCTTATTGTTAAAGCCTTGGCAGACGGCAAGCATGTTATTGTTGACGATACTAATCTGTCTGAAACCAACGAAACCCGCATAAAGCAACTGGTACACCAGTTTAATAAAGAGCATAACGATAGTGTAGCTGTTGAGGTAAAAGAGATGGAAACATCTTTAGAGGAATCGTTGGCGCGCGATGCTAAGCGGGAAAAACCGGTGGGCGATAAAGTTATACGCCAAATGCACCGGCAGTTTTATGCCCGTACTGTAGACTATGTGCAGCAGGATGAAAGCCTGCCCAAAGCACTAATGTGCGATTTAGATGGCACTTTGGCCATACTTGGCAAGCGTGGACCGTTTGATGAGCATTTGTGCGAGAGCGACGACTTAAATAAGCCTGTAGCAAACGTATTACTTACCTATGCAGCGTTAGGTTATAAAATATTGCTACTATCGGGCCGCAGGGATAGTTCCCGTGTGCAAACAGAAAACTGGCTAAAAACATATAACATACCATACGAGGTATTGCTTATGCGTGCGGCTAAAGATGCCCGGAAAGATTCTATTGTAAAGCGCGAAATATTTGACCAACATGTTGCAGGCAAATACTTTGTAGAGTTTGTTTTAGACGACCGCGACCAAGGTAGTAGATATGTGGCGCACAGAGCTGGGCCTGCCATGCTTTCAGGTTAATTATGGTAATTTTTAAAAACAGAAAACGCCCCTAACAATAATGTTAGGGGCGTTTTAATAATCAGGTGATCTTTATAAAGGTAAAGACTAATAATATGTCATACGCACAACCTTGCTTAGGTATTTGCTTAGGCGCATTACTTGGCGGGTGTAACCATATTCGTTATCGTACCAAATGTATAATACGGCGCGCATACCATCGGCAGATACTATGGTAGCCGGGCTATCTACAATAGAAGCGCAAGGGTTACCAATCAAATCGCTAGATACAAGCTCGTTAGATATGGAATATTGTATTTGCTCTACCAAATCGCCTTCTAAAGCAGCTTTTTTCAATATAGCGTTAAGCTCGTCTTTGCTGGTTTTGGTTTTAAGGTTAAGGCTAAGGATAACCAACGAAACATCGGGGGTTGGTACGCGTACCGAGTTAGCAGTAAGCTTGCCCGAAAGTACCGGAAGCACCTTTTTAATAGCACTATCGGCACCAGTCTCGGTAATAACCATGTTTAACGCTGCAGAACGGCCACGGCGGTATTTTGCGTGGTAGTTATCCAACAGGTTTTGGTCGTTAGTGTAAGAGTGGATAGTTTCTAAATGGCCGTTATCTATACCTACGCTTTCTTCTACCACTTTAAGTATAGGAATAATTGCGTTAGTAGTACACGATGCAGCAGAGAAAATAGTATCGCTATCGGCAGGGTGGTTTAGGTGGTTTACACCGTGAACAATGTTAGGCACATCGCCCTTGCCGGGGGCAGTTAAAAGCACCTGGCTAATACCGTTAGATTTTAAGTGCAAGCCAAGACCTTCGCGGTCGCGGAAAACACCGGTATTATCAATAACAAGAGCGTTGGTTATGCCGTGCGCTTCGTAATCTACCGCATCAGGAGATTTGGCAGCAATTAATTTAACTGTGTGTCCGTTAATTATAAGGGCATTGTTTTCCACATCGGCAGTAATAGTGCCTAGGAATGGCCCGTGGATAGAATCGTTACGTAAAAGGTCGGCACGCTTTTCAATATCATCTTTAGATAAAGAACGGGTAACAATAGCGCGAAGACGCAATTGCTCGCCTTTACCGGCTTGCGTTATAAGCTCGCGGGCGGCTAAGCGGCCAATACGACCAAAACCGTATAAAACAACATCTTTAGGGGTTAGGCTTGCTGCTGCATTACCAACAAAGCCGTTTAATTTAGCGCCTAAAAATTCAGCTTGGGAAGCAAATGATGAACCTTCGGTTACCCACTCTGCTGCCAAACGGCCAATATCTAAACGCGATGGGGCAATATCAATTTTCAATAACTCGCCCGATAGGGTAAGCACATCGTTAATGGTAATAGGCTTGCCAACAAAATTACGGGCATAATCAATAAGGCCCAAAACCTCGCTAACGCTACGGTTTACCAGTTGATTACGGAAAATTACCAACTCAACAGATTTGTCTAACCACAGGTGGCTAACATTGTTGATTACCTGTACGGCCGATTTTTCCTGTTCAATCCAACCGTTAAGCTGTGTTTCGTAATTGCCTAGTTCGGTTGCCAAAGTTGCAGTATTGCTTTCCATTATATAAAAGGGGGTTGTTTTAGGACTGCAAAGGTAGGAAAAAAGGGGCGAATTTTAATGCAAATTTCAGAATGCATAATGTATTTTGCCAATGCACATATAATACACAGCAGCAAAGCATATCACACTAAGGAATTGCTAATTAAAGTGATTTTTGGCTACCCAGCTTTTTAAGCATTTTGGCATGCTCCCACAAGGCGCGGCGGAATGTTGGCTGCACATGGTACGGAATATTAAATTCCTGCGCTGTTTGCTGCACAATAGGGGCCAGTTTACGGTAATGCACATGGCATACACGGGTAAACAAGTGGTGCTCTATCTGAAAATTCAACCCACCAATAAACCACGATAATAAACGGTTTTTAGGGGCAAAGTTGGCGGTGTTTTCCATTTCGTGTATGGCCCAGCTGTCTTCCATTTTATGTTTGCTGTCTTCTTTGGTAACAGGGGCCGCGTAGCCCGATGTTTCCATAACGTGGGCCGGTTGAAATACACACGACAGGAACAGCCCTGTAACAAAGTGCATCAACAAAAAGCCGAATATTACATAGTACCAAGGCATGCCTGAGAAAAGGATAGGCAGCACAATGATATATCCGTAGTAGAAAATTTTATACAAGGTAAGGCTAAAAACGGCCTTTTTAAGTGTTGTACGTTGTTTGATTAACAAGTCTTTACGCTTGTAGCGGATTACCTGTATAAAGTCTTTGGCGGTCATCCAATACAACGTCATAATAGAATAGAAAAACCAGATATACAAAAACTGGTATTTATGGAACCAATACAACGGCTGGCGGGGCGAAAGGCGAAGGAATACAACACCTTCAATATCTTCATCAAGCCCGGCAATATTGGTATAGGTATGGTGCAAAACGTTGTGCTGAATTTTCCAGTTTACGCTAAAACCACCTACAGCTTCTAATATATAGCCTATAAACCTGTTTACTTTTTTGTTGGGAGAATACGTGCCGTGGTTAGCATCGTGCATTACCGATGTGCCAATGCCTATTAACCCAATAGCCATGATAAACCAAAGGCCGAAAAACAGCCAACTGCTAATAGATGCTACTCCTGTTATAATAAGCACAATAGGAGCAAAATACAGCAGAAGCATTATAATGGTTTTTACCCACATAGCGGCATTGGCGTAGGGCGAAATATTATGTGTTTCGAAATAAGCCTTGGCCCTTTCTGCCACGGTATCTAAAAAGTTGTGGTGACCCTTAGGGGCAAAACTTACTATATTTATTTTTTTACTTTCATACTACAAAGTTTAACGTGTAGCGGGGGCTTTTGTTTGGGTTATTTTAAAGTATAAAGATAACCCTTTAAATATTACCACAGTATTAATTGCTAATTAGCTAATTTTGCACCAATGTATATCCTTAAAATAAAAGGCACAGCCAAAATACCCGATTATATCCAACTGCGCGGAGACGATTTTACGCTAAAAGCCTATTTTAGGCTAGACAGGCCCGACAAATCGCTAGAGCGCATTGGCATGGGCGATAAATTGGAAAAGATAATGGAATTTGCTGCCACACTGCCCTTTGGCAAAATAGAAAAGATAGAACTGTAGCCATGCAAAACGTTATTGAGCTAAAAAACCTAAGTGTTGCGCAAGGCACTAATGTGGTGTTAAAAAACATTAACATAACCATAGAGCCGGGCGAGTTTCTCTACCTTATTGGCAAAACCGGCAGTGGTAAAAGCAGCCTGCTAAAGGTTTTGTATGGCGAGATTGAACCCCATAGCGGCAACGCCATGGTAGCAGGCTACCAAATAGAGGGCCTTAAACGTAAAGATGTACCTTTTCTTCGCCGCAAACTGGGTATTGTTTTTCAGGATTTTCAGTTACTGTCTGATAGATCTGTAAATGCCAACCTGGAGTTTGTGCTACGTGCAACCGGCTGGAAAGACAAACAGGATATTGACCTGCGCATACGCGAGGTTTTAGAACGCATACACCTTGGCAGCAAGGGCCACAAAATGCCGCACGAACTTTCGGGCGGAGAGCAGCAGCGTGTAGCCGTAGCCCGCGCCCTGCTTAACAACCCCGATATTATTTTGGCCGATGAGCCTACCGGCAACCTTGACCCTGAAACATCAGAAGAAATAGTAAAGCTGTTTATTGAGATTAAAAACAGCGGCAAAACGGTTGTAATGGCCACGCACGACTACTCCCTGTTTAAGCGCTTTACCGCCCGCACCCTAAAGTGCGACAATGGCATGGTGATAGACTCTAAGTTGCTGGATTAATTCCATGTCGAATTTTGTACTGATTGGTTTTTGCATACTTGCCGGGGTCTTTTTCCGCTACCGCAAACTGGTACCGCCCGATGCGCATAAAGGCATTAACGCGTGGATTATCAACCTGGCGTTGCCCGCAGTATCGTTCAAGTACCTGCCGTATATCAACTGGTCTACAGAATTATTAATTCCCGCCTTCTCCCCTATTGTCCTGTTTATTGGTGCGTTGCTGTTTGCCCGCCTTCTATCCATCAAACTTAAACCTACCGATGCTAATTACGGGGTGCTGCAACTTACGTCCGGCCTTAGTAATACATCATTTGTAGGCTTTCCACTTATAATGGCTTATTATGGCGAAAAGGTGCTGAGCATTGCCATCATCTGCGACCAGGTTACCTTTATGCTATTCTCTGTAGGCGGTATTATTATAGCTATACGTGCTAGCGGAAAAGGCAGTATACCATTAGCACAAGCAGCTAAAAAAATATTGCTATTTCCTCCCTTTGTGGGTTGTGTGGCAGCGTTAACTATTCCACGGTTTATAGACATTACCCCTATTGCTCCATTCTTTAACATAATGGCTACCACCGTTGCGCCGCTAGCGCTATTTTCTATTGGCCTACAGCTTTCTTTTAACGGGTGGCGAGAACAGATAAAACCCATTGCCGCGGTATTAACTTATAAGCTAATACTTGCGCCCATACTAATACTAAGCATAGTACTTGCTTTGGGTGCCAACGGCATAATATCTAAAATAGCGGTTTTTGAAGCAGCTATGCCGGTGCTGTTATCTGTTGGGGTATTGGCCGATGTTTACGGCATAAACCCGAAGTTGGCTAACCTGATTATCGGCGTAAGCATTGTGCTATCGTTTATTACTACGTATGTGTGGTTTAATGTGATAGAATTAGTACTATAGTTCCGATAAATGCATAAAATTGTTTTGGTTTAGTCAATTTTTTATTTATAATTTAGTACTACTCTAAACAACTAAAGCCATGCTAAAATATTTTACTTTTTTGTCAATTGTACTGCCAGCAGCTCTAAGTGCACAACTGTCTGTAAACACCAATGTTAATGCAAATTTATTGGCACGCACTATTGTAAACAACAGTAGTATTAAAGTAGAAAATACCTTTTTTATTGGCTGTCCTGCAGGCATGGGTACTTTTACTGCAACAAATACCAATTTGGGTTTAACATCCGGTATTATACTAGCATCGGGCAATGCAATAGATGCTATAGGCCCTAACAGTAGCGAAGGCATGTCATCAAACTCTTGTAATAACGGATTAGCTGCGGGCGATGCTGATTTGGATGCAATATTACAACCGCATTCGCAAACGTCTATGGATGTTACTGCAATAGAATTTGATTTCAGTTCTACAACACCAACAACCTTAACACTTACCTACGTTTTTGGCTCGGAAGAATATCCGTCGTTCCTGAATTTTACATACAGCGATTTAGTAGGAATGTTTTTAACCAGCCCGGGACAAGAGAAGCAAAACATAGCGCTTGTTCCCGGCACTACCGACCCTGTAGGTGTAGACTGGATTAGCCCTATTACAAACACAGAATACTATATTGATAATGGCGATGGCTCTACCCCACAAGGAACCATACAATACAATGGGTTTACCGTTCCACTCACGGCACAGGTTGTTATGGAGCCCAATGTTACTTACCATTTAAAAATTGTAGTTGCCGATGCCGGTGATTACGGTTGGGATGCAGGCGTGTTTATAGGTGGTATTATTCCTGTTGCAACCTCTACCATTGAAACCGCTGCTAAAGCATTTAATATGTACCCAAACCCTGCCAATGAATTTGCAATGCTTAACTATGATGGTGTTAATAAAGGCGTTGTACAGATATTTGATGCATTAGGACGTATAGTGTACTCTTCTACCCTTAGCAACCAACAAGGAAATATTCAACTGGAAACCGGCAGCTTTGCCAGCGGCTTGTACAGTGTACGTATACTGGATAACAACGTATCGGTTTGGAATGGAAAATTGGTGGTAGAATAAGGCCTGCTTTTAAGTTTTGGTATGGTGCGTTGACATTAGATCCCGAATCAAGTTCGGGATGACAGTAAAAAGGTATTACTCCCACTTAATAAGCCCCATAAGCTTTTTAGCATTCTCAGAGTTTGAGAAGGCGTGCAGGAGTTTTTCTTCGCGCAGGCGGGTATCTACACCGTTGTAGTCTTTCTTCATTAACTGCTCTATGGCTTTGCGCATATCGGCTGCATTATCGGCAACGGTACATAATTGCTCCAGTCCGGTATTTTCTACCATGGGTGTATTGGCCACACAAAAGCGCCCGTTAAACAAGGCAGCCAGTAGTTTTAACTTAATACCCGTTGCCTGAAAGGTTGGCAGCACATTAATATGGGCCGTGCGTATAAGGCGATGTATTTCTTCGGTAGTAATATCTGATGCAATTTTAACATTGCTATGGGTAGCCACGGCTTCGCGAAGTTCTTTACTGGGCTTATTGCCCGCAATAACCAATGGTACTTTAATGGTGTTAAACACCTTTTCTACTAAAAACAAAGCAGCCTCGTTATTCTCCGATACATCCAAACTGCCGTGGTATAGCGCAAAGTTGCCCTTACCCTGCTCGGCGGTAAGGTTATCGTTAGGGTGGAAAGCAGTAACATTATGTACATGCTTGTAGCGCTTAGCCAAGTTAGCTGCATCGTTCGGCGATATGGCCGCTATAAGGTCTGCATGTTTTAATACCTTTTCAAAGTCGCGTAGTTTACCTGCCTCGCTAAAAAAGTAGAATCGCTTAAACATGTTCTTCTCTACCTTGGCAAGGTTTTCATAATAATCATGTTCAATATTATGGGTGCGGACTATTTTAAAGCGTTTTTTAAGGCGCTTATCATCAAGATAATAGGTACAGTGCAGCCCTTCAAACAGAATAGGGTAATTATCTTTCAGCAGGTTTACCATCAGGGCTTCTGCTGTGCGGGTAACCACTATATATGGCTTGGGGCTGAATAAATAACCTTTGCTAACCTTTCGGGGGTAGTAATATACCTTCTCGCAAATAGCCAACAATTCCAGCGCTGCGGGGCGGCCTTTATATTCAAAACAGTGGAGAATTATTTTAACCCCCAGATTGTGCAGGGCCAAGGCCTTATAGTACACGTCTATTACCCCGCCATAGCTTGGCGGATATGGAACATCAAACGATACTATGTGGATGTGCTTGCCCTTCATTTATCCCTAATCCTGTTAGAATATTAGCGCTAATCTAGTAATTGTGTGTAAATATCAACCAAAACCTTTTTTCTTTTTCCCAGTTTAGGTCGGTTAAGGCTTTGGCAGTATTGGCTTTTAGGGCATTGTATTTTTCTGGGTGGCCCAGCACCTTTTGTATAGCCGCAGCAATATCTTGCGGGTTATGCGATGGTGTTACCACCCCAATATCATATTTCTCAATAATGCCTCTCAGCTCTACCAAATCGCTCGATAAAACAGGTATACCCGCCATTATATAATCGAATATTTTATTGGGCAGGCTGAGCAGGTAATTAGTGCTTAAAGGCTTATCCAGCGTAGCACCCAAATCTGCAACGGCAGTGTAACTCATCATTTGTGACCGTGGCATTTTATCCAGTATCATCACTTTATCTTCTAAAGCCGAGTCAATCCGCATAAATTTCAGCTTTTCAAAAACATCGCCGCCACCAATAATCAGCAGTAAATAACCATCTAAATAAAGCATACTGTGCATTAACTCCTCTGCCCCACGGTTTATGTTGATGCCTGCACCTTGTAGTATTATTATCAATTTATCTTCAGGCAGTCCAAGTTCAGCGCGCGTTCTACGCTCAATAGGAACAACATTAGGCACATTGCGCACCACATTAAACTTAACTCCATATTCATCCTCATAAAGTTTAGCTATTGATTGGTTAACGGTAATACAGAATTTCAACTTAGGTATGCAGTAGCGTTCTATCCGCTTCCATATTTTTTGCACCCTTGGCCGACCTTCCAATTCGGGCACGCCTGTGTAATACTCGTGGCTATCGTACACCAAGGGGTATTCTTCCAGCGGGCTATAATGGTATTGGGCAGCAGGGTATCTAAATCGTTAGCTACAAGAACCGCTTTAGGTTGAAATAAAAGGAAGAAAAACAAACGCAGGTTATATTCTGCATAGAATAATGGCCCTTTATTAAACAGTAATTTAAAGCGTTTTGTAGCGTATGGTTTTCCTTTAATTGGCAGGCTATTGGGCAATTTACGGCCAACCAGCAAAACATGGTAATTTAATTCAGTAAGAAGCATACAAACTTTTTCTACACGGGCATCGGTAGCCAAATCGTTTGTTACTGAAACTATTACATTTTTTATTGCCATGAACATGCAAATATACATGGTAACAGGTTAAAACGAGGCACTTATTACTCTGTAAAGCCCATTTATTAAATAAGGGTAAGTTTGTTTTGCATTTTCCAATTTATTTTTGTTATTTTTGTTTCAGGTTGGCAGATACTGTAAACCTGCGAATGCTTATGAAGAAACTCTACTATCCACGCAATATCATACTTATTATCATTGTTATGCTTACAGCGGGTAGCATTAAGCTACATGCACAGCTTACAGTAGATAATACTACACTTACACCACAACAACTGGTACAAAACATACTAATTGGCCAAGGGGTAACAGTTAGCAATGTAACTTTTTCGGGCAACTCTCTTCAATTTGGGCAGTTTACATCTAACGGTAGCAACCTGGGTTTAAACTCAGGCATTGTAATGTCATCGGGCTATGCAACAGTATCCGCAGGCCCTAACGATGGTTCTGCAACTTCAGAACCTATGGGTGGAATTAACTCATTAACACCAACGCCCGACCCAAACCTTACCACACTAGCAGCTAGTATTGGTAACCCAAACCCTACCCTTTACGATGCCGCTATTCTTGAATTTGACTTTGTTCCAACATCAGACTCTTTAACATTTAAATACGTTTGGGGGTCTGACGAATACACGGAATTTAGTAGCAGTCCCACGTTTAACGATGTGTTTGGTTTCTTTTTAAGTGGTGTAACTGTTCCTTTTCCGCAAACCAATATTGCATTGGTTCCGGGCACAAGCCAACCTGTATCTATCCTAAACATAAGCGATGTTGTAAATACCCAATATTACGTAGATAACGACTATGTGTTTTTACCTACCGGTACTGTTGAGTACGATGGGTTTACCGTTGTTTTAACTGCCCGGGCACAGGTTATATGTGGCGAAACATACCACATAAAACTGGCTATTGCCGATGCAGGCGATGGCTCTTACGACTCTGGAGTGTTTTTACAAGCAGGCTCATTCTCTAGTATTGGCAGCGTGCAAATATTGCCCAATGTTAGCTATAGCAGCAACGACACGGTAATGTACGAAGGTTGCGGCGATGCTACAATCGCATTTATACGCTCGGGCGATAATACCCAGGCCCAAAACTATACCTACACCCTATCGGGCACTGCAACTAACGGGGTTGACTATAACAACCTAAACGGCCAAATTACCATACCCGCCGGGCAAGACACTGCATTTATTACCCTAAACCCTGTTACCGATGGCTCAGCCGAAGGACAGGAAACCCTTATTATTACCGTTACTAATACGGTTTGTAATAACTCTAATTCTAGCAGCGTTACCATTTATATTAATGATGTGCTGCCGCTAACTGTAAATGCCGGGCCCGACCAGTCTACCGCATGTACCGGTGGTGGCAACATTAACCTGAATGCAACGCCTGCCAATGGTGTCCCTACCTATACATATAGCTGGGCCCCTACAGGAGATTTAACACAGGGCATTACTGTGCTGCCTGCTAACACTACAACTTATACCGTTACCGTTACCGACTTATGCGGCAACCAGGCTACCGATGATGTTACTGTGTCTGTAGAGCTGCCTGCACCCCTTACTATGACAGTAGGTAACGATACTATAATTTGCCAAAACACCACAGCTACACTCATTGCCAACCCGCAAGGGGGCAATGGCACGGTAAACGTAGTTTGGAGTACCGGCGAGCAGGGCAATAGTATACAAGTATCGCCAATGGTAACATCTATTTATACCGTTACAGCTACCGATGCCTGCAACCAAACTGTTACCGGCGATATTACAGTTACCGTTGAGCCTAACAACGCGGCTTTCGACTACTTTTTTACCAGCAACAATGCCGTAACCTTTGACAATCAATCAATAGGATATGACAACCTTGTTTGGTGGGATTTTGGCGACAGCACCACATCTACAACTTTTGAACCTTCGCACACCTATACTTCTCCGGGAACGTATGTTGTTACGCTGGTAGTAGAAAACAGCGCCGGTTGTTTAGATACTATACAATACAGCTTGGTGGTAAGGCCCGATTTCTATTTTTATATCCCTAATAGCTTTACGCCAAACAGCGATGGTATAAATGAAGGCTTTAACGGCAAAGGCCAGGGCTTTGAGGTTTACAATATGAGCATTTACAACCGTTGGGGCCAACGTATATTCCAAACCAATAGCCTTACCAACGGCTGGCTAGGTTTAGATGCAAACGATAACCCGGTGCCTATCGACACATACGTGTATGTTGTAAGCCTGCGTATAACGCCCGACGAAGACGAGATTATCTACCGTGGTAAAGTATCGTTGATTCGATAAAAAGGGATCAGGATTCAGTAGTCAGAGGTCAGTAATAAATTCTATTCACAAAATATTAAGATATAAAAAAGCCCGCAGCAGCGGGCTTTTTTATTAAGAACTAATTTCTTCTGGCAACTGATCTCTAACCTCTAACTACTAAGTATTAATCGTACTTATACTTGTTAAACCACTTATCACTAAAGGTAAAAGCAAGGCTTAGGCGCACAAAATCTTCGCGGATAAGGTTGTTGGTAGTAGTACCCCGTTGGCCATATTCAGCGCTTATATTCATAGACGAGAACGGAGCCTTAAATATACGCTGGTAGTAGCCTGATGGGTTTAATAGTAAGCCAATACCTGCACTAACGCCCCACTCGTTTATTGGGGTATTATTCAGGTTAAGGTAGCTGCGGCCATAACGGGCACCAATGCGATAAGCCGTGCGGCGCAGCGATAGTTTTTTAGGTGTATAATCGGGGGTATATTGCGCCCCAACCGATGCCTGGTAGCTGTTAGCCAACTTATCATCGGCACTGCCAAAATAGCGGTAGTTACTCCAGTCGGTAGTTTTAAAATCGGCCCCCACCATCCAAGTGTTGCCCTGCCTAAAGGTAAAGCCGGCGCCAACAGACGATGGTAGCTGTATTTTGCCCTTGCTGTTTTCTTTGTTTACCAAGGTATCAAGGTAAAAATCGCTCTCGCCTGTATTTACATACGATGCTATAAACAGGTTCTCTTTGGCCGATTGGTTAAGCCCTAAGGTATAGCTAAGGCCAAGGGTAAGCACCCTATCGCGTTTAAAGCGCTTAGTATATTGCAGGCCCAGTTGGGTAGATATACCATCAACCCTTACAGAACGAATTTGGCGGGTATTATAAGCTATGGTGGTATCGGGGAAGATAGCGCTGCTTTGGCTGTTAAGGTTGCCAAACAGGTAGCTTATATTAGCCCCTAAGCTAAGGCGGCTGGTCTCCGGCATAGTATCGCGCATAATTTTGCGCATAGCCGAGTTTTTAACCGTATCTGGATTAACCGTTTTTGAGCGGTTTTTAAGGCTGCGGAAAATAGTAACACCATTGCCCCATACCACAGAGGTAAGGCCACCACTGCCCTGGTAGTTTACCTGAATATCGTTATACGATGGCAGCGGTGTAGTTTGGGTAAAGTTGTACCCCTCGTTACTGTAAGGTATTACGCCCACATTCATAGCCCATTTGCGGTTGATAATAGGGAAAGACACAAACAAATGCGAGAAGTTGATAGAGTTAGCATCGGCTTGCTTGGTAGCAGTATTGAGGCGTGTAAATGATGCCCTTCCACCAAAATCAAACAAGGTATAACGGCCCACTGCTGTATATGATGCCGGGTTCTCAAAGTTGATGTAAGTAGAATCGTTTACCCCCATAGCTACACCACCCATACCCATAAAACGGGGCTGGCTGTTGTATTGCAACTCGCCCACGCCAAAGCGCGAGTAAGGAGATGAGGTATTGGCAGATGGTTGCGCGTATAGGCTATTATATATGCCCGGCGCCCATATTGCTGTAGTAACCAGGATTAGGAGGCGCGCCAGTTTATTCTTCATTATTATAATCTAGTATTGTTTTTAAGCCCCAAAGCACAATATTGGGGTGCACAAAGATGCTATTTTTTAAGGCTTTTTCAAACCTTGAGGCGTTGCCGCCGGTAAGTATCACATTCAATTGCTTGTATTTAGCGGTGTATGCGTTAATAAAGCCGTCCATTTCGTATGCCATGCCGTTGATAACGCCGGTTAGTATAGAATATTTTGTATCGGCCCCGGTAAGTTGGTTAATATCTTCATATTCTACCAAGGGAGCTTAGCCGTAAAGTGGTTTAAGGCGTTAAAACGCATATCTAAACCGGGGCTTATGCTACCACCATGGTACTCGCCTTTGGCATTTACAAAGTTGTAGGTAACACAGGTGCCAGAGTCTATAACCAGCACATTTTTGCCTTTATACAGGTTGTTGGCCCCAATTGCCCCGGCAAGCCTGTCGTAGCCCAATGTTTTAGGCGTAGCATACAGGTTGGTAACCGGTATTTTGGTTTTATAGTTAAAAGCGGTAATTTTTAAATGCTGCTCAAGCAAGGCTTTTAGCGCGTCAATATCATCACTAACAGAACATATAAGGCACGAGCTAAGTTGGGGGTATTTCCTAAACAGGTCTTCAAACTTTTTGTAGGTAAGTTTGGGAAACGAGTTAAACTCAACCAAATCTTGCTTGTCAAAAACCGCAATTTTGATTTTAGAATTCCCTATGTCTATTATTAGCTGCATCCGTTAAAAAAACGCCGCAAGTTACTATAAAACAGCAAGGCTTGGCTATTATAATGCATTAATACTGCCACCAAACTTTGTTTGCATGGCTGCTACCAAGGGTTAGCGGCTCGCCAATTTGCGGGGTGGCAATGGGGGCTTTAATGTTTTCGGCAGCCACCAAAGCACGGGTTACAGGCTCGTACCACGGGTGTACCGATAGGGTAAACTTACCCCAGTGTACCGGTAATAGCAACTTGCTTTGCAAGTCTACCGATGCCTGCACCGTTTCTTCGGGCATCATGTGTATGGCGTGCCAGTTTACATTGTATTGGCCACACTCCAATATTGCCAAGTCGAAACCGCCAAAATGGTCGCCTATTTTGGCAAAGTGGCTACCATAGCCAGAGTCGCCACCCAGGTATATTTTATGTGTACCGCTATCCATAGCAAAACCCGACCATAGCGATTGGTTGCGCTTTAGCGACCGGCCCGAAAAATGGCGGCCCGGCGCAGCGGTAAATTTCAATCCATTGGGCAGTTCTACGCCCTGCCACCAGTCAAGCTCATGTATTATTGCGGGGTTAAAGCCCCAATATTCAAAGTGGGCACCCACACCCAGCGATGTTACCACATTTTTAACCTTGCCTTTTAGCTTTGATACCGTACCATAATCCAGATGGTCGTAGTGGTCGTGGGTAATAACCAAAACATCAATAACCTCTGGCATATCGGCCAATCCATACTTATGCGTATGTGCATAGCCACCAACAACACCCGGTATGGGCGATGCATAGTTGCCAAAAACAGGGTCTACCAACACAGTTAGCCCGTTAACTTTTATAAGGTACGATGAATGCCCAAACCACACTACTGATGGGGTATCGGTACTTAACGCACCTAAATCTGTTTTAACAGTAGGGATAGGCTTTTTAGGGGCCTTATCAATATTTGCAGCCCGTTGTTTAAAGGTATCGTAAGCCGTTGCGGCGGTAAAGTCCATTACCGTTTCGGTAAGGTTTTGAAAACTGCCAAACCTGTAATTTTCACTTTTTGCTATCCTTTCTAAACGCTGTCCTGCAGGCGTTTTTCCAAATACTTTAAATGCCATAGTAATAAGTAAGACGGGTGTTAAGGTAAAATATTGTACCCTCCTCAATTTTCTCTACTTCATCACCCCTCTAAACACCTACAAGCAGTAGTTAATAAACCCATTTTCACGTGCTGCTTTTTCAGTATCGCGACATTCAACGTCGGGAGGTTTTAAGCCCTCCCTTCAAGGGGAGGGTTTGGGAGGGGTCTAACCCTACAGGCAGTAGTAAATAAACCCATTCTCGCGCCTCTTTTCAACTCCTCTCCTTTTTAAGGAGGGGTAATTCTGACTGGCAAGTCAGAATGGGGTGGTTACATTTTTAGTTTTTCACTTTTAGCTTTTAGTTTACCACTACAGGCAGTAGCAAATACAGTCATTTTTGCTCCTTTCCGTACCCCCTCCTAACCGGTCCCGATAGCTATCGGGACCGGTTTTTCCTCCCCTACAAGTAGGGGGAGGTGTCGACACGCCTTGGCGGGGAGACGGTGGGGGTACGGAACACCACAGGCAGTAGCTAACCAACTCATTTCTGCTCACGTATTTTTTAGGTCCCTCTTTACCTCATCCTAAATCCTTCTCCTAAAGGAGAAGGACTTGCTCCCCTCTCTATTGGAGAGGGGGTTGGGGGTGAGGCTCCTAAACACCTCAAGGCAACCTGCCGTAGCAAATCGCCTGTGGGTGACAAATCCTTATCATAACAGTTCAGCTACTGACCAACTAAATGGGTAGTTGTTTAAGCGTTATCCTCTTGCTAAACCGTTTATCTTAAATTCTCAATTTACACGCCCCTCTCCCTTGGGGGAGGGGTTGGGGTGGGGCTTCCATTCATCCTGAATCTTAATAAGCATTGTAGGTACTATAAATAAAGTTCCCCCTTTTAAAGGGGGTGTTTAGTGCTTTGCACTAAACGGGGGATTTAAACCTCGAAAAACTCTCCCTTATAAAGGGAGTGGATTCCCGCCAAAGGCGGGAAGACGATGGATTTTTAGCCGCGGCTGTTTTTTAATCCCCCTCTCTTTGGGAGAGGGGGCTAGGGGGTGAGGCCGTTATTGCGCAATAACACTACAAAGATACAACAACCCAACACCAAAAGTCAAGTAAAAAATAAATATTGTTTATAAAAACACAAATCAAAATAATCAGGATTATTAATAAACCTGTCAGCAACAATAATAATTAGGCCACAGGGTTAAATACATATTATCTTATTTTTGCCAAAACCCTACCATACATGTACGAAAACATTATTGCAGACAACCAGAATGGCATACTGGTTTTAACCATTAACCGCCCGGCAAAACTTAACGCATTAAACCAGGCTACACTTACCGAAATTAAAGCAGCTATTACCGGTGTTTATACTGATAATGCTGTAAAAGGAGTGATTATTACCGGCGCAGGCGAAAAAGCCTTTGTTGCCGGGGCTGATATTGCCGAGTTTAGCGGCCTCAACGCCGAAACCGGTCGTGGCCTTGCACAAAACGGGCACGATATTTTCTTTTTGATAGAGCGTTGCCCTAAGCCTGTAATTGCTGCCGTAAACGGCTTTGCACTAGGCGGCGGCTGCGAGCTTGCCATGGCATGCCACCTGCGCCTTGCAACCCCTAACGCCAAATTTGGCCAGCCCGAGGTTAATTTAGGTTTGATACCGGGCTATGGCGGCACACAACGCCTTATACAGCTAATTGGCAAAGGCCGTGCTATGGAGTTGTTGCTTACATCAGACATGATTAATGCCCAACAGGCCCATACTTTTGGCTTGGTAAACCATATTGCCGAACCGGCTGATATTATTGGCAAGGCAAAAGAAATTTTAGAGAAGATATTTACCAAGGCCCCATTGGCTATTGGCGCAACCATTGCCAGCGTAAACGCGTATTTTGACAATGCCACCAATGGATTTGATACCGAGGTAAACGAGTTTGGCAAACTTGTAGAAACAGCCGATTTTGTAGAAGGCACCACAGCCTTTGTAGAAAAACGTAAAGCTGAGTTTACCGGCAAGTAAAATAATAACCCCGAAGGGGTGAAAGTTTTGTAGCCCTGACTGTTAAGTCAGGGTTTAATTTAAAGACCGTTTTACCCCCTCTCTTTTGGAGAGGGGGACAGGGGGTGAGGCTACTATATGAGTGCAATAAAAAAACTGGCAAAACAAACAGCAACGTATGGCTTTAGCACCATACTGGGCCGGTTGTTAAATTACTCGCTGGTACCGTTGCATTTGCGCATTTTTGCCCCGGCAGAGTATGCTCCCATTGGCGACTTGTACTCCTATGTTGCGTTTTTAGGCGTGCTGCTTACATACGGATTAGAAACGGCTTATTTCCGATTTTCGCGCTCAGAAGAAAAACCCGAATCGGTGTACAATACTGCTTACATTTCGCATCTGGTATCGTCTGCACTGTTTTTAACACTGTTTTTGGTCTTTGCAACGCCCATTTCAGGCTTTTTAAAGTACCCTAACCATGTTGAATATGTAGTTTGGTTCTCTTTTATTGTAGTGTTTGATGCATTAACGGCCATTCCGCTGGCGCGCCTGCGTAAAGAGAACAGGGCCAAGCGTTTTGTGTCCATCCGGATGACCAATATCTCCATAAACGTACTACTCAACCTTGTATTTTTGTTACTACTTCCATGGCTTGTTACACAAGGTATGGAGGTACCTTTTTATGATAAAAGCATTGGTGTAGGCTACGTATTTATTGCCAACCTTATATCTTCGGGTTTAACATTGGTATTGCTGATGCCGCAACTGCGCAAGGTGCATTTTAACTTTAATAGCGCCCTGTGGAAACGTATGATGGTCTACTCCTGGCCCATACTTATTATGGGGTTTGCGGGCATGGTTAATGAGGTGTTCGACCGTATATTGCTTAAGTACCTTTTACCTCCCGATAACCAACAATATCTGGTAGGTATTTACAGCGCCTGCTATAAAATTTCCATCTTCATGACGTTGTTTGTGCAGATGTTCCGCTTTGCCGCAGAGCCTTTCTTTTTCAATCAGGCAGAAGACAAAAACTCGCATCAAGTGTATGCCGATGTAATGAAATACTTTGTTTTGGCAGGCGGGCTTATATTCCTTGGCGTAATGCTGTACCTCGACTTAGTAAAAGATATTTTAATAGGCAACCCAGCGTACTATCCCGGTTTGGTAATTGTGCCTTGGCTGCTACTAGGCAACCTGTTTTTAGGCATGTTTTTTAACTATTCATTCTGGTTTAAGCTTACCGATAAAACCACCGCCGGTGCAAGTATCTCTATATTTGGCGCGGTGGTTACCCTGCTGCTAAACTGGCTGCTGATACCCATTATGGGCTACTTAGGCTCAGCCATAGCCACCTTTATATGCTATGCAAGTATGATGTTGGTATGCTATTTTATGGGCCGCAAACGTTTTCCTGTTCCTTATGATAATGGAAGGATTTTGTTCTATCTATCCATGGCCATAGGGCTTTACCTGCTATCGCTAAGGCTTGGTGTTACAGGCATTTTACAGTATGCCGCCAATACAGGCTTGCTGTTAATTTACGTAGGCATTGCTTACTTGATAGAAAAGCCGAAAAAAGTTAAACCAATACAAGCTTAATTTATGAAAATAAGCATACAAATTATATCGGTTATTTTAATATCAATAGCCTTACATTCCTGCGCCCAACCAACAAAAAAAGAATTTATCGGAAAAATCACATATTCTATTTCTGTAGAATCTAAAACTCCCAATGCCACATCTGCTGAAATACAATCTATGTATGGCGATACAATGGTCTCCCATATTAAAAATGGCAACTTTAAATATATCTATAATGGCATGGGCATTCAGCAGGCTATATATCTAAAAAGCACCAATACAGAATATGATATCATAAAGGATAAAGACACGTTATACACAACAGATTGGAGCAAGGAAGACAGGCCGCTGACAAGTAGTGAAATAAGCGAAGACGCTGAAGATGTTTTAGGGAGGAAATGCAAAAAAATAACCCATACCATTAGTACCACTAAAAATGAATATTGGTATGATGAATCAATATACGTGCCTGCTGACAACTTTAAACAAGCTAAATTTTCGCATACTAATGTGTATTATGAAAAAGCACAGTCGCCATACATTAAATTCAAATACACAGGAAATAGCTTTATTTTAACTCTAACCGCCATTGATATTGAAGAAATGCCGATTGATGATTCAATTTTCGAGTTACCAAACTACCCTCAAAAAGTTTTAGAATAATTGCCATATCTCTAAATTATTACTATTCAAAATTCGCTAATAATACCCCCTCTCTATGGGAGAGGGGGAAAGGGAGTGAGGCTATCAAAAAAAGCATTAATTTAGCGTCCGCTTTAAAAAGCCACAAGATTGAAAATAAACGTTATAAATAAGTCGAAACACGCACTACCTGAGTATGCTACGGCACTTTCGGCAGGGCTTGATTTGCGCGCCAACCTTGATGCACCGGTTACCCTTGGGTCGCTGGAACGTGCTATGGTGCCTACTGGCTTGTTTATAGAGTTGCCAGAGAGTTATGAGGCACAAGTTCGTCCCCGCAGCGGTTTAGCCGCCAAGCATGGACTAACCGTGCTAAACAGCCCCGGCACTATTGATGCCGATTACCGTGGCGAAATAAAAGTAATTTTAGTTAACCTTAGTAATGAACCTTTTACGATAAACGACGGCGAACGTGTTGCCCAACTTGTTATTGCCCGCCACGAACATATTCTTTGGAATGAGACCGAAGAACTCGGCCTTACAGAGCGCGGCGAAGGCGGATTTGGACACAGCGGTAAGCATTAGGTTATAGAACGAATTTAGAGAGAGTATGAAGATTATTGTACCAATGGCAGGCATGGGCAAACGTATGCGCCCACACACGCTAACCACACCAAAACCCCTTTTACCTATAGCAGGCAAACCCATAGTGCAACTTTTGTGCGAAGAGTTAGCCAAAGTATGTACAGAGAAGATTGAAGAAATAGCCTTTATTATTGGCGATTTTGGTAAAGAAGCCGAAGATAACCTTGTAAAAGTTGCCGAAAGCCTGGGTGCTAAAGGCAGCATATACCATCAGCACGAAGCCCTGGGTACTGCCCATGCGGTGCTTTGCGCTAAAGAATCGCTGTCGGGCAAGGTAATTGTAGCCTTTGCCGATACCTTGTTTAAGGCCGATTTTGAAATGGACGAGGCCAAAGATGCCGTTATTTGGGTGCAGAAAATTGACGACCCATCGGCCTTTGGGGTGGTTAAAATTGCCGAAGACGGTACCATTAGCGACTTTATAGAAAAGCCTAAAGACTTTGTTAGCGACCTTGCCATTATTGGTATTTACTACTTTAAAGACGGCGAAAACCTTAAAAACGAGTTGCAATACCTTATTGACAACGAGATTAAGGATAAAGGCGAATACCAGATTACCAACGGCCTGGAGAATATGAAGAACAAGGGCCTTAAAATTTACCCCGGCGAGGTTATTGAGTGGCTAGACTGTGGCAATAAAGATGCTACCGTGTATACCAACAAGCGCTGGTTAGATTTGCACAAAGACAATTTTTCTAAACCAACCTCGTTAAAAGTTGTTAATTCAGAAATAATAGAGCCCTGCTTTATTGGCGAAAACGTAGAAATTAATAACTCTAAAGTGGGCCCTTACGTATCAATAGGAAATAACACAGTAATCAACAATTCAGAAATCAGCAATTCCATCATCCAGTCAAATGCAACATTGCAAAACACCAAGCTTAGCAACTCTATGCTGGGCAACTATGTGCAGGTAGCCGGTGGTGAATATGAACTTAGCCTTGGCGATTACAGCGTTATTAGCCACAAATAAAACGTATACATTGAAGAACACCCGCACATATAAAACAATAGCCTATACCTTATTGGTCCTGTTGCTTACAGGCGCGGTGTTTACAGGCTGCAAACCCAAAAATGCCGTTACCCAAAAAGATAATGGCCCTAAAGGTGGTAAAGAGAAGCTGACCGAAAAGCAACGCCTCGACTCTGACTTTTTATTCTTTAATGCTACCAAAGAGAGCATGTTGGGTAATTACGATGAGGCTGCAAGGCTTTACAACCAGTGTATTCAAATTAACCCATACAATGCAGCAGCGTACTACGAGCTGGCCCGCATTGCTTTTGATGCCAAAGACTACGACAACGCCGTTTTATTAGGCCGTGCAGCCATGTCGCTGGATAAAAAGAATATTTGGTACAAGCTGCTGTATGCCCAAGCCCTGCAAGGCACCGGCAAGTTTGACGAAGCAGTGAAAGTATACGAGCTGATTGTTAAAGAAAACCCAAACTCTATTGAATATACCTTTGAACTGGCCGATGGGTATTTAAAAGCCAGCCGCCCCGACGATGCCATTAAAACCCTTGACCGTATTGAGGATTTAATGGGCGTGTCGCCGGAGATATCGCAAGAGAAAATGCGTTTGTACCTGCGCATGGGCAATATTGATAAGGCCGCTAACGAAATTCAAAAGCTGATAGACCTTACCCCTAACGACCCTACAAACTACATCGTGTTAGCTGATATGTACCTTACCAACCGTATGAATGATAAGGCATTTGACATTTACCAAAAAGCCCTTAAAGTTGACCCAACCAATGGGGCGGTGCATTACTCACTATCGCAATACTACAGGGAGAAAGGCGATAACGACAAATCGTACGATGAGTTGAAGATTGCTTTTGCCAGCCCTGATATTGATATAGACACCAAAATACAGGTGCTGCTTAGCTATTTTAGTTTGAGCGAAACCAGCCCGGGTATGAAAACACAGGCTTACGAGTTGTGCAAACTGATGATAGATGCTCACCCGCTGGAGCCTAAGGCCTACTCTATGTATGGCGACTTTTTATTCCGCGACAAGAAGTTTTTAGAAGCAAGGGATAACTTCTTAAAGGTGTTAGATATTGACAAATCGAAGTACCTGGTATGGAGCCAGTTAATAATGTGCGAATCGGAACTGGGTAACCACCAGTCGGTGTACGATTACAGCTCGCAGGCCTTAGATTTATTCCCTACCCAGCCAGATTTGTATTACTACAAAGGCTCATCGGCCCTGCGCCTTAAAAAAACTAAAGACGCTATTAGCACCCTTAGCGATGGTTCGGGCCTTGTATACAATAACCCACAGCTTGAACTGCAGTTTTTTGCCTTGTTGGGCGATGCCTACAATGCCGAGAAAAACTACGAACGCTCTGAAGATTACTACAACAAAGCCTTAAACATAGAGCCTAACAACACTTACGTACTAAACAACTACAGCTACTACCTAAGTGTACGCAAGGTTAAGCTTGATAAAGCCCGCGACATGGCCCGCCTGGTAAACACCATAGAGCCCAACAACGCTACTTACGAAGATACTTACGGCTGGATATTCTACATAATGGGTAACTATGCCGAGGCTAAAACATGGCTTGAAAAAGCCCTAAGCCACGGCGGCGACCAGGATGGTACTGTTTTAGAACACTACGGCGATGTTATGTTTAAGCTTGGCGATACCGTTAAAGCCCTTGAGTATTGGAAACTGGCCAAGGAAAAAGCCGGCGCCACCGATTTGATAGACAGAAAGATTTCTGAAAAGAAACTTATTGAATAAACATTGTAGCAACAAATTGTCTTCCATTTAAAACAGGATACCGCTTTGAAAAATTCAGGACTGCTACTTATTGCATTAGTTATATCATTTGCATTTGCCTGCAAAACCAAGCCTAAACCATTTACCAACACTCCTAGCAAGGCAGACAGCACCGCTACGGCTACCGCAAATAAAGATTTGGTAGAAGATAAACCCGCCGACTCGCTGCTAAAGGTTATACGTGCTAAAGAACTTACTTTTAAAACCCTTACCGCTAAGGTAGAGGTAGATTCTAAGTTTGATAAAGACAATGCCTCGTTCAACTGCAACCTGCGCATGGTGCGCGACAGCGCCATCTGGATATCCATATCTCCGGCCCTGGGTATAGAAGTTGCCCGTATACTTATTACTACAGATAGTGTTAAATTCATCAACCGCATTAGCAACAAATACTTTAAAGGCGATTTTAAGTTTGTAAACAGTATGCTGCAACTTGATGCCGACTTTAGCATGGTACAGTCTATACTGTTGGGCAAAACGTATTTGTATTATACTGAGAAGAACTACCTTACCTCTATTGATGATAAGCAATACCTGATAAGCACCCTGCCCAAACGCAAGCTTAAAAAGGCCGTTGCCGAAGAAGAAAACCCTTGGCTGTTGGTACACGCCAACTGGATAGACCCCGCCAGTTTTATGGTGAATAAGTTGTTTATTAAAGACTTTAAGGCCAACCGCAAACTAGAGGTAAACTACAGTAATTTAGTTACCGTAGATGGGCAGCCCTTTGCCAACAATGTAGACATTGATATTAAGGCTGAGAAACCCGCGCAGATTAAACTCGTATACAACAGAGTAGTACTAAACAAGAGTGTTAACCTTCCGTTTAACATACCCGACAATTTTACACCCGTTGACGAACAGGGGGTAAGTAACATCCTGCTTTTAGCGGTATGTATGCTGCTGTCATTCGCTGCCGCAGGCCAAACCAGCAAAAAAGACCTGGAGGCCAAAAAGAAAAAGCTGCAAGACGATATTAATAAAACCAGCAAGCTGCTTAACGAAACCAAGACCAGCAAAAAGAACAGCCTTAAAGAGCTTGCCGTACTCAATAACCGCATTGGCCAGCGCCAAAACCTTATTAATACTATTAGAGACGAAGTTACCCTACTTGATAACCAGATTGGGGCTAACCAACAAAGCTACGACTCGCTAAACACAAGTTTATCAGGCTTAAAAAAGGAGTTTGCCCGCGTAGTAAACTTTACCTATAAATACCGAAATAACAACAGCACCATGGCTTACCTGTTGGCCGGCGAAGATTTTGCCAAAGCCTACAACCGCGGAAAATACCTTACCCTGTATGCCCGCTACCGCAAAGTGCAGGCCCGCAAAATTGAGGATGTAAAAAAGCAGTTGTTAGCCGTAAACACCCAAATTGATACCGACAAAAAAAGCAAGGTAACTGTACTTAGTCAGAATGAGAAGGAGAAAAAGGTACTGACTACCGATAAGCAGGCACAGGAAACCATTGTAAAAAATCTGCAAAAAACAGAGGCCAATTTAAAGGCCCAGTTGAATAAAAAGAAAGCCGAAGCATCCAAGCTATCATCTGCTATTAATAATATTATAGAGAACGATATAAAGGCCTCTAAAGTTAAAGCTGCCAAAGAGGTTAAAACAGCCCCAAAGGCTGGTGGCACAGCTAAAAAAGCAGAGCCTGTTAAGGAGAATGTTATTACCCTTACGCCCGAAGCCAAGCTTACCTCTACGGGGTTTGAAAACAACCGTAGTCGCTTGCCTTGGCCGGTTGAGAAAGGCTTTATAAGCTCGGGTTTTGGTAACCACCCGCACCCTGTGTTAAAGGGCATTACTACTAACAATAATGGCATTGATATTTCTACTGATAAAGGGGCTACAGCCCGCGCTGTTTTTGATGGTGAGGTGTCGGGTGTAGTTAGCATTCCCGGTGCAGGCCAGGCGGTTATTATACGCCACGGCGAGTACCTTACCGTTTACTCTAATTTAGGCAGTGTATCGGTATCTAAAGGCAGCAAGGTAAAAGCAAAGCAAAGCATTGGTACCGTTGGTGCCGATGATGATGGTGCGGTGCTACACTTAGAGGTTTGGAAAAACAAAACCAAGCTAAATCCGGCGGGTTGGTTGATTGCAAGGTAATTACAAATGAACAAACTGTATATACTTTTTACCTGCTTTATTGTTGCCTTTATTGGCTGCCAAATGCCACACACTGCATCTTTTAGGGATTGTATTGAAAAAGGCAAAAAGGCATTGGAAAATCATGACCTTGATTCAGCAATAAAATATTTTGACCAAGCGGTAATAATAGACCCAAAAAATCCTGAGGGTTACTATGGATTAGGAGTAACAAACTGTTCTTATTGCTATAATGATAGCACTAATTGCGATAAGACATTATACAACTTAAATAAAGTTAATGGCATAAGCCCGGGCTATAAGCGCACATACTACAATTTAGCTGTTTGCAAAATGGTAATTGGGGACAATAAAGGTGCATTAATAGACTTAAATGCTGCTATTGCTAAAGACTCTACTGATGCTGACTATTACTTAAACAGGGCAGCAATATTTCTTCGCTTAAATGATTTTCCTAACGCCTGCAAAGATTTGGAGAAAGCTTCAAATTTAGGTTCTGCTACTGCAAAAGTCAGAATGGAAACTCTATGCAAATAGGCTTATTCTACCCTACCCCCGCCGCGGTAGGCTTTATCGTAATAAGCTTCTTCAAGCCCGTTTACTATAACCCCTTTAGTGCTGCTGGCATGGGCAAATCGACCGTCTTTTAAAAAGATACCTACGTGCGATATTCCTTTGTTGCCGGTCTCGAAAAATACCAGATCGCCCTCTTTTAAATTATGCTTGTTAACCTTGCGGCAAAACTCGTATTGCTGCTTGGTAGTGCGGGGCAGCTTTTTATCGTACACCTTTAAAAATACCATCTGCACAAAGCCTGAACAGTCGGCGCCGCTCTTGCTTTCTCCGCCGTATTTATAGGGCGTTCCCCACCAGTCTATCACCTCATCAAGCAGTTTAAGGTTGCATGTTTTATCAACCTCAAAACCCAGTTTAGTAGTATATTTTTTATAGGCCGAATTAGACTTTGTTGGCCTTGAGTTTTCGGTAGTTTTGGGGAGATTGGTTGTTTTACAACCAATAATGAAAAACGAAAAAAGGAAAATGAATAATAGCACTCGCGTCATGCTAAGCGTAGACGAAGCATAGCGCAGGGTTTTAACTCCCCTCCTAAGGTAGGAGGGGTGGCTCGAAGAGCCGGGGTGGTATGATACCCCCTCCCCCGCCTAAGGCGGGGTACTCCCCTATTTTAGGGGAGAGTTTTTAAACTTTTCCCAGGTTACCATATAAGTATTCCCACTCTTTTTCTTCTACCTTATGTAGGAAGTCGTTAAAATCTTCGGCAGAAACTTTACGGGTAGCTAAATAGCCCTCTTCTAAAAACTCAAACAACACCATTACCCTGAATAAGCGGGCCGCTAACCGGGCGGGGCCAAGCATAACCTTGCCCAGGGCGCTATGCGCCAGTTGGTGACTAAACTCCAGCGTATCAATCATTACCTCCAGTTGCTTAATGCGTTCGGCACGGTGCCCATACTGCTTATACACCTCGGTAAGTTCTTTGGTTTCAATTGCGTCGCCTGTCCAGCCGCGTTCTACCAACACAGCAGCCATACCCTCGTCCATTTGGTGGGTAACATCGTTAAGGTCTATAACGTCTTGTATAGACTGTTTAATCTCTGCCGGAAGCTTGTTTTTAATCTTGCCAAAGGTGTTGATGGCGGTTTGGATAATATCGCCCTGCGAATCCAGATTATAAATCTTATCCATAAAGAAGTTTACCAAATCGGCACTGTCTTCACGGTTAAAATACTCGCCATAAAACTCTTTAAAGCGGCGCGTTTGCGCCTGCATAATCTCAAGCCTGGCTTTTTCTAAAAGTGTATCTGACATAATTTAAAGCCTTAGCCACACTCCCTGTTATAGGTCTCTCACAGCCTAAGGATAGAGGGACTTTATTCCCCTTCTCTAACGGAGAGGGGGTTAGGGGGTGAGGCCTTTGTTTTTACAGGTTTACCCACTAAGTATACTCCTGTAAATATCAGCAGGGCTGATGCTATTTTAACAGCATCTGGCGCACTGTTACCAACCACTATTTCAACAATGGCGGCTATAACGGGTTGTAAGTATATGTATACCCCCACTACCGATGCGCTAACTGTACCCAAAGCCAAATTATTTAGCAAATAAGCTACAAACGTAGCCGCAATAATTACATACACCACGCTAAACCACGCGTTTGGCGGAAGCGTTGCCCATTGTATATCCATAGCCTGTTGCGCGCCAAAGGGTATACATATAATCATCCCAAACAAAAACGACCATTTAAGCACCGTTAGCGGGTGGTATTTTGCCATTAGCGGCTTGGCTATAACTAAGGTACACGCCATACGACAGGGCATTGAACAATATCATAATATTGCCCAACAGGTTGCCACCACCGCTACTGTCTTTTGGGCTGTTGGCTAATAGCAACGCCGCACCCGCAGCGCCTAAAGCAATGCCGCCTACTTTAAATAAGGTTAGCTTTTCGCCGGTTAAAATAAAGGCGACTATCATTACCAGCACCGGGGTGCAAATCATAATAATAGAGGCATCTATGGATGATGTTAAATCGAGCCCCGAGAAGAACAGCAATTGGTTAATGGCTATGCCGAAGAAGCCGCACAAAATCAGGCGCATCATATCTTCCCGCTGCACTTTTTCTTTGGTAAACAGGGGCGTAACAAGCCAAAACAGCACAGTAGCTATTATAACCCTTAACAGGATAAAGCCCAGCGGCTTTAAATAATCGGGCATGGCTATTTTAGCTATAGAATAGTTTAACCCGTAAATAATATTGGCGCCCAGTATTGCAAGGTGGGCTATTAATCTTTTAGACATTGGGGCAAAGATAGTTTTAAGTTGCCAGTTCCCGGTTGACAGTTACCAGTAATTTAGCTCCGTAGGAGGTACCTGTTTGTAGCAATAAAAGCCAATTATTTACCAAGCCCCTTAGGGGCGGCCTAAAATATTATCCATGTAACCACCCCGCCCTCCCGATGCTTCGGGAGGGCACCCTCCTTAAAAAGGAGGGGACTAAAATTACAACTACCTTTGCGGCGTATGCAAAACCGCAATGCGCTTAAATACCTCTTTCTGGCTAATATAATATCGGGCTTTGCGCAGGGCATAAGCATGCTGGCTATACCGTGGTATTTTCAATCGGTGCTAAACGAGGAATCGCTGTTTGGGATGATATATGCTGGGGCAACCTTGTTTACCATGGTGTGGAGCTTATACTCGGGTTTGTTGGTAGACCGCTACTCACGCAAAAGCAACTTCTTTTTTATAAACCTTATTGGCGGCGTGGTGCTGCTGGGCATTGCCACCACGGGCTTTGTTTTAGGCCACGTACCTATGCCATTAATAGCGGCGGTGTTTGTTACCACCATGCTGGTATACAACATACACTACCCTGCCCTGTATGCCTTTGCGCAAGAAATTAGTAAGCCTGAGGATTACGGGCGGGTAAACTCGTACATAGAAATACAAGGGCAGTCTACCAGCGTAATATCGGGTGCCTTTGCGGCGTTGCTAATTAGCGGGACAACCAACGGCCACCTAAACCTGATGGGCTTTAACCTGTCTATGCCGTTTGATATTACCCCATGGCCCCTACAGGATATTTTTATGCTGAACGCGGCAACCTATTTTCTTGCGCTTATTTGCATTTCACTTATCAAATATAAACCCCACGCAGAGCGGGTTATAGATACCGGCACCATTTACGAGCGGTTAAAAGCAGGCTTTACCTATTTAAAGCACCACAAAAACATTTCCGTATTTGGGCAGGCATCGTTTATGGTGTTTGTAGTATTGATTGTTGAAGTACATTTTCTACTGCCATCGTACATAAACAACCACCTTAAACTTAGTGCTGATGTGTATGCTTCGGCAGAGATATACTACGCCATTGGCGCTCTATTCGCGGGCTTTGCCATACGCAGGTTGTTTGTAAAAACCAACGAGGTTAAGGCTGTGATAATACTCATGGTTTTAGCTGCTATATTCTTCTTTATGGCATCGGTAACCAACAGCCTGTTGCTGTTCTTTTTTATTAGTGTAATGTTTGGTGTTACCAACGCCGGTATACGGGTGCTGCGCATTACCTTGGCTGTTTAACCATGTACCCAACAATGTTATAGGCCGCACCAACTCTATCTTCAACATGAGTAATATATTCCTGCGCGCTACGCTTACCTCTATCTTCGCACTGCCGTTTTTTGCAAAAGATAATAATGTGGTGTGGGCATACGCCGGTTGCGCGTTTTTTGTACTGGTATGGATAGTGCCGTTGTTGGTGAGGTATAGGAAGATAGTGGATAATAAGGCCACTGCTTAATTACACATAATCACACTTCTCCATTCGCTTAACAGCGGGTTTTTCATTTATTCACGGGGTAATATTTTTTAAAGGAGTGAATGAACTTCGTTTCTTTTGGCCGCAAAAGAAACGAAACAAAGAAAACTCCCGGCTGCATTTCTCAACGACCCACTGCGAGGGCGTTCGCTAAAATCTGCAAACTCGCTCACGCTAAAGCGTGAACTCAAACAGCACAGATTTTTACGCTCACTTTCTCTGTGGCTCCCCGTTTCGAAACGCTATGCCGGATTATTGCTTACGCATAAGTTATACCCCCGTGGAGTGCATTAATATATCTATGTAAACTAAATACCCTCTCCGTCTTCTGGCTCTGGCGATGTAGGCTGATACATGGTATCCCATATTTTGGCTGCATATTGGGCTTTAACAATCACAGTTCCGGCAATATAATCGTGGATGGCCCTTTTTCTTTTGTTGGTTAACATTACAATCAACTCACTATACACCCAAATGTTGGTAGCCCACATGTAAAATGTATTAAAGTTGGGATGAAACGAACCTAGGTATTGAGCCTGTTTAAGCCAATCGCCATCAAGTGAATTAAAAACATCAGCATCGGCCTGGAATATGCTTATAACCATCATTACAGTGCTTAGCATAGTAAGGGCAAACAACACAATGTGACGTAGAATAGCTTCTCTCCAGCCAATAGGGTTGCCGTCTATCCTTATTACTTTTAAGTTTAATACCGTTTTGCCCGGGGTGCCGCCATTGCGCTTGGTTAAATACACATGGTACCATAGGCTGAATAGTAAACTGGGAACTAGTGTAACCAAGTGGATATATAGGCCCAGCCTGTTTGCATACAATATAGCAAAGGAAACAGGCAATACAAATACAAGGTCTAACAGCATAGAGCCAAGCCTAGGCCCAAAACCTGCGTAAATATTATCGTATACCCCATCAAGGGCCAATGGGGTCTGTTTAGTTTCCATGCCGCAATATTATATAAAAAAGCCCTTGGAATAACCTTTTACACACCCCGTCAATCCTCCTAAGGCGGATTGACACCCCTCTCAAGAGGGGATAAAAATTTCAACTCACCACTCAGCCCTCACCACTCAACACTAACTACTAGTCTTCCGCAATAACAATAATCCTGTCTTCGGCGGTAAAGGTTAGTTGCTCGCTTTTAACCGGGCTTACTTTTACACCGTAGGCATTCTCACTATCGTGCGCATTAGCTTGTATGCGGTATCCAATAGCAATTTCGCCGCGGCGTTTTGCACTTTCTAACAAGGTGTAGAACGATGTTTTTTCGCCTGCCTTAATGTAGTTGGTAATAGGCTTCAGGTAAATCTCGCTGCCTTCAGAATCCATAAGGTCTTCAAACACATCCATTAACGATTTATTTTCCGATACCTGGCTCATCATTAAACTGATTAATTTATCGCTAACAATAAAATCATCGGCCTTGGTAACCTCTGCTAAATCGCGGTTGCGTATATCCAGCATCTCGCTTACAATTTTCAGGTCTTTATCTTCTTCCTCGCATATACGGCGTAAATGCAATAGCGATATTAAGGTATTAGAATCGGCTTCCTGCATCTCAACATCATCAGTATAACAAAGCACCTGCACACTGTCGTATTTAGTAACGTTAAGGCTATCTAACACATCTTTAGCCGTAGTATCTGCACACTCAAACTCTATGCTGATATTTTTCAGGCCTTTAGAGGCCTCTTTTACCTCATCGGCATACTTATCAAAAGTAGAAACCACCTTCATATAAGAGCCCTGGCCTACATAGTTATCCAACTCGCGGATAATGATTTGCGCACGCTGGTTCCAGCCCAATAACAGGGTACGCTCTGCACCCGGCTTTTCGCTGCTTAGGTTTACAATAATATCCTCATTAATATTAAAGTTGGGGTTCTTGTTTACAATAAGCGTATCATCATCTTCGGTAATAGCAATTACCTTATCGCCCGTTTGGATAACATAGTCCATAGGCGGGTTTATCTTAACGCGGCCGTCGGCAAATTCAAGGCCCATAACGGTAGAGTCTTCGTAAGAAAAAATAGCATCGGCAAAGGTTTTACCCACCAACTGCTTTTCTTCTTTAAAATATATCTCGGCCCCATCAAAATCCATCAACTCTTGGTACACCATGCTTAGGCCGCTTTGGCGCGATGTCTGCACCATAATGCGCGAAATTACATCGTCAGTTAAGATTAATTCTACCTCGTCTTTACCTACCATGTGCGCAACCTCCAGGTTTTTCTTGTCTTTAATCTCGGCCACAATATGGTAAGGCTCGGCCCTGCGTTTGGGGTTGTTAGTAATAGCCAGTATGGTTTTAATGGTTTGCGAGTCGGCATTGCCTTCTTCGGGTGCCAATATTATTATCGATTTAGACTGAAAAGGATTAGAGATTTCCAAGTCGGTTAAATCGTTAGGAGAACCACTGCGGCAAATCACTTTCATGTTTTTCATGTCGGCAATTTTATCGCGCACCTCGTCTTCCATTTCCACCTTGTCTTTATTAGCCAATATTACAATGCGGGGTTTCTTTTGATTTTCGCCCGCAATGGCCAGTTCAGATATTATGGTAAACACCTTAGACGACCAACCTAAGATTAACGTATGGTCTTGCTCTATAACAAAGCTGCGGCCTTTGCGCATTTCTTCCAGCTTGCCCTCTATACCGCTGCCCAGCACACCAATTAAGGTTGATATAATAAATATACCACCCAGGGTTACCATAAAGGCTACAATCCTAAAGCCCCAGCCCATATCGCCGCCCATGGTACCGGAGTCTAGCGTGCGCATTAAGCTTACCCATACACCTTCTATAATGCCCATAGGCTCTTCGCCTTCGGGGGCTATATGAAAAGCCCATAAAATGGTACCCGCTATTAATACTACAAGAAACGAGAGCACAGCCAGCAAGCCAATCATAGCAATGGGGCCTTTGCTCATCAGGTTATCAAATTTGTAGCGAAGCTTTCCGCCCAAGGTTATTTTATTCATATAAAGGTTTTTAGAGGAGTTAAATGTATTTAAAAAATAATTTTAACAATGTTAAAAAATATGTGTGAGCAATACAACAACAAGTGCAACCATTGTAGCCACAAGTGCTAAACACTAATAATATGGGCAAAAAATAGGATTTTGAAGTGTAAATAATTGCCTTATATTTACCCCTTGAAAACCTAAAAAAACAAAGATAACTATGTCATTTTTTGCAAAAATTAAACAATTTTTTGGTGCAGGCACTGTAAAAGTAACCCTTAACGCACCGGCTACATTTAATACTAACGATGGTGTTATTGAAGGCACTGTGCACCTGGAAGCTAAAAGCGACCAAACCATTATTGACATTAAAGTGGCGCTAAAAGAAGAGTACACCACAGGCCGCGGTGATGACAAAACCACCAAAACCCTTGATATTGGCGAGATTAAACTTGCGGGCTTTGATATGAAAACCGGCGAGGTAAAAGATGTGCCTTTTAAACTAAACTACGCTTATGCCAAATCTGACAACGAAGCTTTGGCCGAAAAAGGCGGTGTTATGGGCGGCATAGGTAAATTGGGTTCTTTTGCATCGGGCGAAAAATCGGAATTTAAACTTTGGGCTACTGCCGATGTTAAAGGTGCTGCCCTAGACCCTAACGATTATAAAGAATTGAAACGCGTTAAATAGTTCTCAGTTGCCGGTTACCGGTTACCTGTAGAAAAAACAAAAAGCCGTAGGTTATGCCTGCGGCTTTTTTTATTCGTACCAGTCAACAGTATCTTTCCTCATTCTGTTGAATTTGAAATCATCAAAGTCTTTATAGATTGTAGTGGCGGGGTAACCTAAGTGAAGACGTTCGGTTTTAGCTATCCATGTAAGGTGAACCACGGCAACCATACTTTCAGCACCATATTTCTCAATACGGAACAATACATCATCATTGCCTTGATGGCGACATAGTGCAAAAAATTCGCTGCCTGATAAAATATGTGGTTGGGGTTTTGACTTGAAAAAATCAAAAAAAGAACGCTCTTTCTTTACAGTATCACCTAACTCTAAGTCAAGCTCTTTTTCGTGAGAAATTTTTTGCATTATTTCTAATGGCTCCCATGGTTCCTCTACAAACATGCGTGGATTTTCAGTAAAAAAATCATTTAATACCCAACTGTCTACACCAACAACATCAATCTGCAAAGGTTCTCCCGGCACATCTTCCATATCATCAATGGTTATGCCTCCGGCGGCGTATAAAAAGCAACCATTTTCCAGTTGCACATTAAACCTTAAAGTTGACCAATCCCCTCTACTGTTATTAATTTTCCATACCTGTTTTTGTGTGTCACGGTAATAGTCCTCATTTGGAGAAAACACTCCATAAACATGCCCCATGCTAACATCGCCGGGTTTTAATTCGGCAGTGCCAATTTTTAATTTATGCGAGTAGATTGTTGCTTTCATTTTTAATGCGCCACAACAACCTTTCTGGTAATTAACTTTCCATCAGGAGTAGATAATTTCACAGCATACAACCCATTGCTAAAATTATGTACAGGCACTTCTATGTTTTGGGTATTTCCTGTGTAGCTATATACCTGCTGCCCGCTAATGTTGAACAACTCTATTGTGCAACTGCCTTTTATGTTGTTGGTTGAAATGCGGAGTACATCGATAGCGGGGTTTGGGTAGATGGTGAAATCATTATCCGCAATTTCATTAACCCCTGTAGCTATTGTGCTGTCTACTCCCCAGGCGTATTCTATGGTGGTAGTATCCATTACAATTTTAGCGTAGTATACATATTGAGAGTCTACATAATCGTAGTACCAATCCTCGGTAAATGTAGAGTTGTGTACTATGTTTTTAAAGTTGGTAAAATTGCCATACAAGCCGCTATCGCCCACCATAATAACCCATGTTTGCCCGCCAATGGTTGGGCATGCACTTATGCCGCTTGTAGTGTTTAAACAGTTACGGCGCACGGCAACATAGCCTTCGGCCTGGCGGCCTAACAGCCATAAGCTATCTTCGGCCACCTCATCAAAATCGCCCGCACGCCAGTATAGCGATACGGCTGTAGAATCGAAGTCAGAACCAATAAGTGGCGGGGTAGGCTCTGGCCTGTACATTATAAGCGCCAGGTTTTTGTTTTGCGCTACGTAGGGCAGGTGTATGTTCAGGTTATTATCGTTACGCTGTTCCCAATCAGGAGTAACGTTGCCCGATGCTGTGTAAACTGCCGTAGTGCCTACATTGGCAACACAAGGGTATTGCTGAAAACCTACCTTGCCTTTCCAAAAATCTTGTATTGACGATAGGGTTATAGAATGGTGCTTGTAAATGGCAATATCTTGCCCGCAAATAACAGAGCTTTGCGATATACAGCTTAAAGCCTGCGACATGGACGGGAAGCTGGTATCGGGAAAAAAGACAGTGGCTCTAACAAGGCAAAATCAACATGGCCCCACATGTTAGAATCGTTAAGTAGTTGTGCGGTTTCAAACACCACATCGGGGTGAAAATACGCGCCCGATGTCCATTGAAAAATTACTTTATCAGTATGCGCTTGCGAAGCGTTTAATATAAAACCTTCCTGTAAGGTATGCCCCACATGATAGAGGGTGTCTAGGGTTGGTGTCCACGAGTTTATTACACCATCAACAGGCAGCGTAGACGATGCAAGGAAAGGCCCCGCCGCCGATGCTTTGTTTGGCACCTCCCCAAAACCTGTAAGCAGGTATATAAGGTTGTTGTGGTTTTGCCCATAGGGGTTTATGTATTTGCCGGGGTAGTTGCGCCCTGCGGCAGGAAAGTACACCCCTTTATCATTTGTCAATTTTAAAAAGTCTTTAAGTAAGCGCTGTGCGGCTTGTGTGGCAAGGCTTTTTATTTGTTGGTCTTGCGCAAAATCGGCTAAGGTTTAGCAAGCCGCTAAAACTGTATGGCCCATATACCGAAGAGAAGAACTCGTAAAACCCATAATCAACCTTTAACTGTAAATAGTGCTTTAGTCGTGCCTCCAATGTTGCATCAATTGGTCTACCATACTTTTCGTGCAGCAGCCAGTCGCTACCCATCCACATTATCATGTGGTTCTCGCTCCAGTAGTTACGCATGGTATCGCCGTAATTAATCCAGTAGGGTACAGAATTTAATACAGGTAAAATTTGCGCATCGTATTCGCCATTGGTAAGAAACAAAACCCGCACCAATTCTATAATGGTAAAATCGGCTGTGGTATTGGTAGTTACCTCGTTAAGCTTACTATTTAGGATGTTGTTATCTAACGGCACATCCTGGTAAGCCTGTAAAACTAGTTTTTCTCCGTTGGGGGCAGCCAATCCGGTAGTTACATAATCAGCCTTACGCTGAGTATATGCAGGGCTTTGGGCTGATGTTATCAGTGCAAAAAAACCAAAAACAAGAATAATGATTGAGCGATAAAAGTTGACCATTTTCAAATATAAACATTAAAAATACTAAATTGCTAAACATATAAATTTTCATAAAAAATGAACCGGCTAATACCTATTATACTACTTCTTTCATTTTACCTATCGGGCTTTGCACAAAATCCCGAACTAAACATCCACAATAAAAAGTTGGCAGATTTTATTATGATTGAAAAGAAAGCCGGTGGAGAAATATTTGCAAGCAAATCAAATCATATATCAGGAAAAGGCATAGCCCAACCTCTAATTTTTAAGCATAAAGAGAAAAATTTACCCTACTTATTCACCTATTATTTTTTCTACAAAAGCGATTCTACTATTAGCTACATATTATACGAGTGGGATAACACCAATATTGTAGGATATGATGATGTAACCATTATGCCTGAAAAAGAACTTAAAGCCCTGATAAACAAATACAGCACACTAACCAATTACATTACCAATATATACGGCCCAAGTAAAAGCACAGGCAGCTTAGATGGATTATCTGAAATAGCCACCAAAGGCATTCAGAAAAATGACACATGGCAGCCTAACGACAGCACAGAGATTGAGATGTACACTTATTTATCAAGCAAAAACGAAAAGAAAGGGATGATATCAGTTAGCCCAACATACCGTATACGGCTTTATGTGCGCAATACAAAACCAAGTACTAACAAAAGTGCTTTACCTAAGCCCGACGACCATACTATTGAAGCCTTAGACAGTACCGCCCGCTTGTTTTTTAAAGACCTTGCCGACAAAAATTACGAAGGGGCTAAAACCCACATTTCTGATTTAATAATTAAAAGTGTAACAACGAAAAAACTAGAAGACCTTGCCAACAATATCAGGTATAACGATGGAATTTCTATATACATGACAGGGGTGCAGCAAACTGCCAATGGAGAGGATTACTTAATGATTAAATACAAATATGACAACGACGCTGAATCGCCACCTAAAGACCTAATTAATGTGTTGTTTGATAATAGAAAAAAAATAGCTACTATTAAGCCTACCCAACGGTTTTAAAACAAATTACTATATATGTAAAATGGTGATTTAAATATTTAATTGCAGTTTTTTCTTATTTGCTTAATAATTTTATAACTTCACCACCAGTCAACTCATTTTGCCAATTACTCTATGAAAAAACATTTACTAGGTTTTGTAGTATTACTTTTTGCAGCAACCACGCTAAGTGCGCAGGTTAACCTAAACGGCCGGATTGATGATTTTGGTGAGCTGTGCACCAAACAATCGGTAAACTTTACCATGCCTGATGGTATTATTTTAGAAACCGATATGTACCTGCCCATTTTGCAGGACTGTCTGTTGGTGCCTATTGATATTGCCATACCCGACCTGCTGGGTGGCGGTTCTTTTACTATGGATTTACAGGTGCTGCCCCGCGGTAAGCAAATTATTATTTACGACTCGCTAAACGGTGGGCTAAACCCCAACCCGTTCCAGTTGCCCATTATTTTTAGCCGCACGCCCTATAATAAAGGCAGCTTTGCTACCGAGGCAGCCGCGGTGTGTTTACTGGGCCACTCTTACATTTACCAGGATATGCGCGGGCGCTACAAAAGCGGTGGTGTATACCTGCCCCTTATGAGCGATGGTTGGAACAAAAACCCCTACCACCCCGACTATAAGCACATACTGGACGTTACCGACTTTAACGACCCACGCAACGGCAACAAGCACGAAGATGGCTACAACAGCATCAACTGGATATTAGACAGCCTTACCCGCCAGTATGATATTGATGGCAACGGCACGTTAGAAACCTTTAACCCCGGCCTTGGCCGCATAGCCATGTTTGGTGCTTCGGCACTGGGCTACAACCAGTTTCAGGCGGCGGCGGCGCATAAAATAAACCCAACCCAACCGGGCCTTAAAGCCTTGTTCCCCATTGTGGCACCCGGCGAGTTTTACAACTCTACCGGCTATGTTAACGGGGTATTCCGCGACAGGCTGGTAACAGGCTGGTTAAAAGGCCAGATTTTTACTTCTACTGATGATGACCTTTGGGATATTGATACCGATATTGATAACGATATACATACATCGCGCGATTATAACCTGCCTAACAAATTTCAAGCGGCTAACCTGGCTATAGACCATTTTGCATCGGTACGCTATGCCAACGGCCCCGCGGGTTACTACCCAAACGCTATTGGTCGCTCTGATATGGATATTAGCCGTGCCATGGTTAATGCGCAAGGCGAAGGCGATGCCAACGGCACCGTAAGCCGCTACACCAATATGGAGGTACCTGCATTTAACCTTACCGGCTGGTACGATATTTTTATTGATGGGCAAATACAAACATGGGCCAACATGCGCAAGCACCTTAACCCTGCCTACAACAACCGCAAACTGCAAAAAATCGTTATCGGCCCTTGGGCTCACCAAACTACCGGCGGCATTACCACAGGCGATATTACTTATAAACCAAACGTAGGCGATATTTTAGGCTTTAACCTTGCCGATCTTGATGTTGACAACCTGCCATTGGGCAAAATTTTAAACTCCGATTTAATTAGCTGGTTCCGTTATAACCTTAACTACGACACCAACCAAGTACTTGGCGAGCCTAAAGTATTATTACCTGAAAGCCCATACTGGCAAGAAACGCCTATATCAAGCCTATACATCCGTTTCCCTGCAAACGATATTAAACTGACCCTACCGCAGCTTTTAGGCTTTATGAATGGTACGCAAGGCATAGACAATGTGGATATAGAATTGAAGCTTGAAATTCCATTTTTACCACCGGTGCAAGTGCCGCTTACTATTCCTATACCTGCCCTTAGCAACCCACTTATTCCGGGCCTTGGTAGCGACGAGATTGGCGATATTAAAAAGGTAGACTTTGTAAACGATGTACCTAACGTGCGTGCCTACATTATTGGCCCTATTAACGATGGTGTGCCCGAAAACGAAAACAAAGGCAACTACTGGTTACCATCAGACACATTCCCATTAGTAGAAGGCATTACATGGCAGAAATACTACATGCATACCGATAAGGGCTTAACCACCTTTCCACCGGCTACAGAAGAAGGTTTTATTACCTATGTTCACGACCCTAACGACCCTATTGCTACCATTGGCGGCAATAACATGATAGAGCGCACGCCCGATGGCTTACGCGATAGCCAAGGCCAGTTTGACCTTGCCGACAGCCGCTATGTAAACACTACCATGGAGCGCCCGGGTGTTATCTCTTTTGAATCGCAGGTTATACAAGACTCGCTGTGTGTTATTGGCTTCCCCGTAGCTAACCTATGGGCCAAGAGTAACCCTAACGGCCTAACCAGCGGCCCTACCGATACCGATTTCTTTATCCGTATACTTGATGTGTACCCTGATGGCCGCCAGTACTACGTTAACGAAGGTGCTGTTAATGCCCGCGCCCGCGATTATGCCCGTGGCCTGCTGGAAACCCCTGAGCTTGACGAGAACTACCCTTATCCTAACGATGATGTTCCGTTTACCAACATAGAGGCTAACCAACTGTACGAATACAAATTCCGTATGTACCCTATGGGCTACACCTTTGGCAAAGGCCACAAGGTTAAAATCCTTATCAGCAGCTCTAACTTTACCCGTTACCGAGTAAACCCTAACCTTCCTATGGAAGACGGTGATTTCTTCCGCCGCAAGCCGGGCGATGGCCAAACCTACAACTACAACGGTGTAGAAATGGACCCGCGCATTGCTGTGCAACGTGTACATATTAGCGATATGCACCAGTGCTGGATAGATTTCCCTGTATACACCCAATCTATTCTTGCTGAAGAAGAAACCCCTATTAAAGATGTGTTGGTGCTGGATGTATTCCCTAACCCAACAACAGATTTTGTAAACGTATACATGAACCGCAGTGCTGAATATACACTAACCATTTACAACCTGCAAGGCCAACAGGTATTGCAAACTACTGTAAACGGTACCCAAACCCAGGTTGATGTTCACAGCCTAAACAATGGCATTTATACTATCCAATTAATTGATAGCAAAACTGGCACTACACTTACTAAGAAGTTGACTAAAATTTAGTTCGTAGTTGCCGTGAAAAAACTCTCCCTTATAAAGGGAGTACCCTCATGAAATGAGGGGAGGGATTAAAAAAGCGGGGTTTAGGCCCCGCTTTTTTTGACCCCTATCCTAAATCCTTTCCCCTTAAAGGGAAAGGACTTTAAGCCATATCGGTGATTGTCACCCCTGCGAAGGCAGGGGTCTAACCAAGCGGTGATGCTATCTGTTGGGACACACCTTACCTCTTATCAAGTAGTGTTGTTAATTAGAAAGACTTTATTATCTTTAAAATAAATATTTGCCTTATGACAGCCAAACCCTACATCTTTCTATTATTATTTCTTGCCTTAATATCTTGCAATAAAGAAAGTGACAATAAACCCACTCAAATAGATACGCTAGATTACAGGGACAGCATTGTAGGCACATATTCAGGAAGCGCTATTTTTGAAGGTATGACCGGTACTTTCTTTTATCAGAGAACATTAGAAGTGGTTATTGATAGCACAAATGTTGATGGAATAATTATTTACAATGATAATTGTTATCCCAATGGAGATAAATATGCACTTGACACTAATTATACATTTTCAGCATTAGTTGGATCTGGAGAGTTTAGAAATGACAGTATGTATTTTAGTTGCGATAATCCCCAGGTATTAGGTACAATATCTTCTACCTATCGTTTGAAGAAGAACTAGAACTAACAAAGCCGTTTTCTGCCAGCGGCTTTCAATTAAATCACCCGTCTGAGTTGCAATTTTCAATTGCAACTCATCCTTCGCCTTTATAAGGGGGAGTGTTTTTCTGCACATCCACCCAAGTGATTTAAAACAAGGAAACTCTCCCTTTTAAAGGGAGTGCCTCGCAAAGCGAGGGGAGGGATTTTTAGCCGACACTTATCTGTTGATTTAATTAGGTTGACAAAGGGTGTATTGGGGTTGTATCTTTGTATTATTATTGGAGGTGTGGCTAAGTGGCGTGTGGCTAAGTTTGCAAAAACTCCATTATTTACTACAACAACAAGCAACTACAACCTACCAACTGCAAACTAATTTAGTACCTTTACCCTGTGAAACATTTCTTCTCTACCCTATTTATACTGGCCTTTGTAACGCTTAACGCGCAGCAGCCTACCCATACCGTTTTTTAATTGGCGATGCCGGTAAAAGTGCTAAGCCGGGGCCATCATTAAACTTACTTAATGAGCAACTAAAAACTACGCCCAATGGCTCTGTAATATTTTTAGGCGATAATATTTATCCCGCAGGTTTGCACCTGAGTAAAACACCCGGCGACACTACCGAGAGCGAGCGCAACCTTTTGTGCCAGCTGAAAATTGTTCAGGATTACCCGGGCAATGTAGTGTTTGTACCCGGCAACCACGATTGGGACGAAGGCAAAGCCGGTGGCTTAAAAACAATTAAAACAGAGCAACAATATATTGAAGATTACCGCTCTAAAATGTATCCGGACGTAAAGAAAATCCCGATACTTTTTAAACCTACTGCCGGTAAACCTGGGCCTGAGAGTTATTTAATTTCGCCCGGCATACGTATGATAGCACTGGATACTCAATGGTTTCTACACTTCTACAAAAAAGACAATTTAAAGGACAAAACACGTAAGCAAACAGCCGAAGCTTTTTACAATGGCCTAGACAGTCTGCTAAACTACTGCCAAACGCACAACGAAAAGGCTTTGCTGGTTTACCACCACCCGCTATTTACCAACGGTGGGCATGGCGCCCGTAAACAACCGCTTCGTTTTTTAATCAACTACACTCCTTTTCAACTACTGGGTTTAATAGGTGGTAATCGTTACTTTGTGCAAGATATTCCGCAACCGCGCTTTAAGAAAATGCGCAACCGTATGCTGGCTATTATGGGTAAGTACAAAGGCGTAATTAACGCATCGGGGCACGAACATTACCTGCAACACTATACCCACGGCGACGACCACTTTATAGTAAGCGGTTCGGGTAGCAAGCTATCACACAAAAAAGTAGACATCTACAAAGAAGACTTTTTGAAGACCAGCAACCCGGCTTTGCCAAGCTTATGTTTTATGCTGATGGCAGCGCCAAAGTAGAGTATTGGGGCGCAACAGATAAAAAGGTGCTTAAAACCATTGATTTAGGAAAGTAGCCCAATTTTACATGTTAGATTGGTGTAATATTTTCTCTCATTTTATAAGCCTTAGCGTTGATTTTTGTGTTTACCTTTGTGCCAACAACAACAACGGAAAGGTGTACAACTCCATATTATCATCAGGTGCAATCGGCACAGCAATGCCTTTCAATCAATACACAAGTCATTTACTATAGAGATGGGCGATAGCAGACATCATCAAAACCACATTAACAAATTATCAGGAGCGGCCCTCCTTGTTACACTAGGCATTATCTATGGCGATATTGGTACATCGCCCCTATACGTAATGAACGCCATTATGGGCAAAGGCCCCATTAACCGCGATGTGGTGCTGGGCGCTATATCGTGCGTGTTTTGGACACTTACGCTGCAAACTACCATCAAATACGTAATTATAACCCTGCGTGCCGATAACAAAGGCGAGGGGGTATATTCTCTTTATACGCACTGGTACGCCGCCGTATACCCTGGCTTATGTGGCCTGCCATTATTGGTGGTAGCGCATTATTAGCCGATAGTATTATTACCCCGCCTATCTCTGTTTCATCAGCTATAGAGGGTTTACAACTACGCTACCCCGAAATACAAACCATACCCATTGTTATTGCCATTATCACAGCGTTGTTTCTTATACAACAATTCGGAACCGGCTTTGTAGGCAAAGCTTTTGGCCCAATAATGTTTATATGGTTTAGCATGCTGGCTGTGCTGGGTTTTATGCAGCTAAATGGCCATTGGGAAATTTTAAGCGCCTTAAACCCAATGTATGGTTATAACCTGCTGGTTAACGAGCCGCAAGGCTTTTGGCTGTTGGGTGCTGTTTTCCTGTGTACTACGGGTGCCGAGGCTTTATACTCCGACCTTGGCCATTGTGGGCGCATAAACATTCGCGTATCGTGGATTTTTGTTAAAACCTGTTTGCTGCTTAACTACTTTGGGCAAGGCGCGTGGTTGCTACAACACACCGGTATGCCTATTGGCGAAAACCGCATATTTTTTGCCCTTATGCCGCCTGAGTTTTTAATTGTAGGCATTGTTATAGCTACCCTTGCGGCCATTATTGCCAGCCAGGCGTTAATATCAGGCTCTTTTACATTGATATCAGAAGCTATACGGCTTAACTTTTGGCCTAAGCTGCGCATTATGTACCCTACCGATTTTAAAGGCCAGCTTTACATACCTGCCATCAATACCATGCTTTGGGCGGGCTGTGTAGCGGTTACGCTGTACTTTAAAGAGTCGTCGGCTATGGAGGCCGCCTACGGGCTTTCTATTACCATTACCATGCTTATGACAACGGTACTGTTGTACCACTACCTAAAATACATCCGCAAAGTATCATTCGCCATAGTTATACCTATGCTGCTGGTGTTTGTGTTTATAGAGTGTAGTTTCTTACTAGCCAACCTGCTTAAGTTTATGCACGGTGGCTGGGTTACACTGGTTATAGCATCAACACTGATATTTGTAATGTACGTATGGTACAGGGCGCGTAAAATTAAAAACCGCTACACTGAGTTTGAGAAGATAGACAAGTATGTGCCTATGCTTACCGCATTAAGTGCTGATGAAACTGTACCCAAAAACTCTACTCACCTGGTATACCTTACCAGCGCCAACTTTGACAACCAACTGGAGACCAAAATTATCTACTCTATATTCCAAAAGCAACCTAAGCGTGCCGATGTATACTGGTTTTTACACGTTGATGTGCTAGACACCCCGTATACCATGGAGTATAAGGTTATTCAACTTGTCAAAGAACACGTATTCCGTATCGATTTCCGCCTTGGGTTCCGTGTAGAACCTAAGATAAACCTGCTGTTCCGCCAAGTGGTTGAGAACATGGTAGAGCACGGCGAGGTTGATATTGTTAGCCGCTACGAATCGCTAAAGAAAGAAGCCCTTACCGGCGACTTCCGCTTTGTAGTGCTGGAGAAATACCTATCGCACGACAATAACCTTTCGTTTGTAGACAAAGTGGTTATGGACGTTTATGCCGAGCTTAAAAAGCTAAGCTTATCTGAAGAACGCGGCTTTGGCCTTGATACCAGCTCTGTTACGGTAGAAAAGGTTCCAATGGTAGTATCACGCATTCAAAAGTCGCCATTAAAACGGATTGAGCGCCACTAAAGAGCCGCCGTCTCGGCGTTTTTAAACTGCAACTCAAACAGGCGTTTGTACTGGCCGTTTTGGCTTAGTAAGCCTTGGTGGGTGCCATGTTCAATAATTTGGCCATGGTCAAATACAAGGATATAATCGGCCTTTTGAACCGTGGCTAACCTGTGGGCAATAACTATAGAAGTACGGCCATGGGTTAGTTTGCTTAACGCCTCCTGTATCATCTCTTCAGACTCTGTATCAACCGACGAGGTAGCCTCGTCCAAAATCAATATAGATGGGTTGTGTATGTAGGCACGCATAAATGATATAAGCTGTCGCTGACCAACAGATAGCACGGCTCCACGCTCCATAACGTTATAGTCAAAGTCGCCGGGCAGGTTGTTTATAAAGCGCTCTGCACCTATCATACGCGCTGCTTCCTGCAACTGTGCTTTGGTTACATTGTCTTTGCCAATGGTAATGTTGTTAGCTATACTGTCTGAGAACAAAAACACATCTTGCAATACAATACCAATATGTTTGCGGATAACAGCAGTGTCGTAATCGCGCAGGTCTACACCATCAACAGTAATAGTGCCCTTGTTGTATTCGTAAAAACGGCCCAGTAAGCTTATTACCGATGTTTTGCCCGCACCCGTTGCACCAACTATGGCAATGGTTTGCCCGGCCTTAACATCAAACGATACACCTTTCAATACCCAATCCTCATCGTTATAAGCAAACCATACATCTTTAAAGCTGATGTCGCCCTTAATAACATCAGTAGTATGCTTGTGGGTGTTCTCTATAATATCGTCGGTATCAAGCACTTTAAACACACGCTCAGAGCTTACAATGCCCATTTGCAGGGTGTTGAACTTATCGGCCAGCTCACGTATGGGGCGGAAGAGCAAATCAACATACATCATATAGGCCACAATCTCGCCGGGGGTAACGCTACCACCCAGTGCAAGTCGGGCGCCAATCCACACCAACAAACCTTTTGACGCTGCCGATAAAACCTCTACAATAGGTAAGAACACCGAGTAATGCCATACCGACCGGTTGTTGGCATCGCGGTGGTCTCGGTTAATTTGCTCAAACTTTTCAAACTCCTGCTCTTCACGGCCAAAAATCTGCACAATACCCATGCCAGTAATATGCTCCTGCACAAAGGTGTTAAGTTCCGATACCTTAGTACGCACATCCTGAAAAGCCTTTTTAACAGCGTTTTGAAATATGCGGGTACTGATAAGCATAACCGGTATTACCGCCAGGCTTATAAGCGCCAACTGCCAGTTTACGTAGAACATTACACCTACTATAACTATCAGCTTTAATATATCGGCAATAATTACCAACAGGCCTTCAGAGAATATATCGGCAATGGTTTCTATGTCAGATATTACACGCGTAACCAGCATGCCTATAGGCGAATTATCAAAGAACTTTAAGCGCAGGCGGGTAATGTGGCGGAACACATGCGAACGTAAGTCTTTAATTACCGTTTGCCCCAACCAGCTAGAGTAGTAAGAGTATAAAAAGCCCAAACCGGTTTCGGCAACCATTAATAAAATAAGTGCTACCATCATTTGCACCAGGCCGGGGTAATCGCCAACTATAATGTAATTATCAATAGTATACGATATAAGGAACGGCCTTGCCGGGGCAATAACCGCCAGCAAAATGGTTAGCAGCGCGGTAAAAAACAAGGTGCTTTTATACGGCCTTGCATAGCCCAAAACCCTGCTTAGTAAAGAAAAATCGAATGCACTGCCTGTTGCGCCCATAAGTGTGCAAAATTAAGTAATTGTTGCGACATTGAAACAGACAGCTACCTGCCTATTATGTTTAATTGAATTTTAACGTAGCTTTTAGTTTTCAACTCCCCTCCTTTTTAAGGAGGGGTGCCCGCAGGGCGGGGTGGTTATCAGTTTAATAAACCCACGCAGCCCGTAGACCAACAACTCTTCCTCGCTTGCACCTCCCCCTTCCCCCTCCTAAATTTAGGAGGGGGTGTCGCGACGATAGTCGTGACGGGGGTGGTAAACAAAAACCACAAAGTTTCATTTTTCGTTTTTCATTTTTTATTTTTCATTAAAATCACCCCGCTTTCATAACCTTAACAGTAAACTCGCCCACCTTATGGCTATTCTCTACAACAAGGTTACTCCTTACTGGCGGTAGCTTTCTACGTATTTTTTGCAGTAGCATTTCAGCCTCATTTCTACCCTCTACTTCCACTAGATTTTTCTCTTCTGTTACACCCTCGTTTTCGTCAACCAACACCTCTACGTTTTCGGTTTGGGTTTCGCTCTCGCATTCGGGCAGGTTATCTTTAAATGGATTTTTAAAACCGGCAAACCCCGGCCTTAGGTGTTCGGGCAGCGGCATGCACTCACCCGGCTCAAGGTCGTTATAGCGGTTGCGTATAGGTATGTTCTTTAGCTGACTGCGGGTGGTGCTCTCCGGCAAATCAAGCATATCGGCAATGCGCTTATAGCCAAGCCCATCGCGCCTAAGGCTTTCTGCCGTTATCAGTTTCTCTTTACGCTCCTGTGCCGCGCTGCGGGTAGCATATCTTTCTCGGGCACACTGTCTTCGTGGGGTTGCAGTTGTAAGTAACGCTCTTCATCTTCCAGTATCAAATAGCTGGTTACAAAGTTAAAACCGGGCATATCCCTGTGCTTACACTTTAACTGCTTTAGGTAGCGCGTTTGGTGGTTGCTGTGGCAGCGGGCTATAGCCACTACACTATCGGCAAACGCGGTAGTATACTGGTGCTTATAGGTATGGTACAACTCTACCGCCTTGTTGGTATTGCGGGTGCGGGTGTTTACTATAAGTAAAACCGATATCCCGCGCTCTATGCGCAATTGCTCTACCACGTTTAAAAAATCAAGCCATTGCAGGTTGCTCAGGTTTAGGCGGTCGGGTTGGTCAAAAATAAGCAGCTTAGCCCCTGTGTTATCCAGCAAACCGGTAAGGCCCTCCATTAGCCACTCTTTAAAAACCGTATAGGTTTTATACACCCCGCTTTGCGCGTGGTTAAATACGGCGAAGAAGAAATTATCGGCAGCCGTGGCACAATCAGGGCCATAGCGCTCGGCAAAGCCACATTTATCATACTCGTGACCCAGGTACAAAATTTTGGCAGGCTCGTTTTCTTCGCTGCCCGTGGCTATTTCTTTAGCCACTTGCAGGGCAAACAACGTTTTGCCCGCACCCGTATCGCCTGTAAACACACACAACTCGCCGGTACCCCAGTAGTTGCGCCACAGCGGTTTTTTAAATTCGAGGGGTTGGGCAGGCAGCAGGCCCACCATAGGTTGCAGCACAAAGCTTTGCGTTGCACAGCCCACAGGCTGCATTACATTATTAGGCATAGTAAATTTGGTTTATTTAGTTCGCCACAAAGATACAATAATATAATCCTTTATACAAATACTGTTAATATATTTTGCACAAAGCGAACAATGTCCTCCTTTGGAGGAGGTGGTCTCGTTTTAAACGAGACCGGAGGAGGTTAAATGCAACGCAAAAATCCCCCTCCTGAGGGGGTGGCCGGAGGCCGGGGAGTTTAGAGGCTAACAACAGCACCAGACGGGGGATTAAATTCCGCATAATTCCCCCTCCCCTTTAAGGGGAGGTGTCCCCGTCCGAATGGATGAAGCCATTCATCCGGGCGGGCGCTAGGACGGAGGGGGTAAAAGCCACGCAAAAAATCCCCCTCCTGAGGGGGTGGCAGTAGGCCGGGGAGTTTATAACCCCTCATCACGAATTCGCAAAAGCACAGGCATAGTTAGTTCCATTAACCCCCTCTCCCTTGGGAGAGGGGAAAGACAATACAATTTATTGGATTGTCGGGGGAGAGGTGCACCCTCATGACTGCCCCAAGCGGAGCACCTAATCAACCTAAGCAGTCACCCATTTGCTTTTCTCATTTTATCTTTCCAACTTTACTAAACCAAGAACTACTAATGAAAAAAACAATTTCCATAGTAATTATCCTGTCAATCTTTCTTTTTGCCTGCAAGAAAGACACAGACATACGCGACAAGTATGTAGGCCATTATGTTGGGTTAGCCGTTCCTTCAGGATGGTATAATGTGCCAAATGGCGATGGTCAATATGCGGAATTAGACTTGTCAAAAAATGAATTAATTGACAACGTTATAAGTGTAAAATGCAAAACTAACCCACCGATAGTAGGTTCTACTAATTTTAGCACTAATAGCTTTGGAACTTACGACACCAACCTTTATGATGAGATTGAAGATAATAGGCTGTATGTAAGCGATAAAGGTATCCTCTATAAAAAGGGTATGTTTTATGAAGATCTATATTATACAAAATTCTACCGCTTTGTAGAGCCGGATAGCATCTATTGTTTAGTATATTTTTATAATGGCCCAACTTCTCCTACAGAGTTTTTTGTGAAAGCTAAAAAAAATGATACCGTTATGAAACCATTAATTTAAAAATTGATTTTGCAAACGACCCTAAATGGTTTTGCAGAAGAACTACTTATTTAAATGTAAACGATTGTTATACCCCATGAAAAAGCTATTGTTTTTAATATCTGTTTTTTTCTTACAGCTTGTGATAAAGACAATCCTATAGAAAAATACGAGGCTACTTATTCCGGGCAAAAAGTAGCTATCGTTTCTTATAATGATTATGATCCTACATTCAATCAGTTTGTTAGTATGGCCAAATTTGATACAACAATCTGCAAACTAGACGTTATACCAAATGGCGACAAAGTAGATATAAAAGAATTTAATGAAAATAACACCTTATTAAAATACTGGGGTGGAGTTGAAATTAACAATATTGGAGAATTAGCGTATTTTGGAACAGATACGGTATGCTATGGTAGCATTAGCGTTGATTCTTTTTATTACAAAATACAATTTGCATCTCCAATACCACCCGATAATATTATTGAAACATCAGATACTTTATTTTACACCTATTATTTTAGTGCTATCAAACAATAAAGTTTTCGCATTGGTCCAGCCGTGGCAGGTGTTAAAGCTCCCGAAACATCGGGAGTGTCACTAAAACATAGTTTAAAAGCTCAACTCACCCCTAAAAACTCACCCCTCCAACTATATCTCCTTCCGTAACCTGGCTACGGGAATATTTAACTGCTCGCGGTATTTAGCTACCGTGCGGCGGGCAATATTATAGCCCTTGCCTTGCAGAATTTTAGTCAGCTTATCATCAGTAAGCGGTTTGCCCTTGGTTTCGGCACCAATAGCGTCTTCCAAAATTTTCTTCACCTCACGGGTAGAAACCTCCTCGCCCGAGTCGGTAGAAAGCGACTCTGAGAAGAACGATTTCAGCAGGAATGTACCAAAATGGGTTTGCACATACTTACTGTTTGCCACCCGCGATACGGTAGAAATATCAAGCCCTACAATATCGGCAATGTCTTTCAAAATCATGGGGCGCATTTTGGTTTCATCACCCTCTAAGAAATACTCATACTGGTATTCCATAATGGTGTGCATGGTAACATACAGGGTATCGTTACGCTGCCTTAGGGCATCTATAAACCACTTGGCACTCTCTATCTTCTGCTTAACAAACTGTACCGCCTCTTTATTGCCTTTGCTGGTTTTGCTGCGCGAGTATTCCCTCAACATCTCGTTATAGGTTTTGCTCACCTTAAGGTCGGGCATGTTGCGCGAGTTTAGGCTAAGCTCCAATATACCATCGTTGTTGGCAATAATAAAGTCGGGTATAATGTGCTGGGTCGATTTTTGCGAGTCGCTAAACGAGTTGCCCGGTTTAGGGTCCAGTTTTAAAATCTCGTTAATGGCTTCGCGTAGCTCATCGCTGTCAACATCTAATCGGCGCTCTATCTTGTCGTAGTGCTTTTTAGAGAATTCGTCCATGCAACGCTCTAAAACGGCAATGGCAAGGGCAATACTTTTTGCTTGGTATCTTTACGTTTAAGCTGAAGAACAAGGCACTCTTTAAGGTCGCGCGCGCCAACACCTGCCGGGTCAAAACTTTGTATAACCTCTAAAATCTCGGCCACCTCATCTTCGGTGGTAGATACGTTTTGGGCAAAGGCCAAATCGTCAACAATGGCATACACCTCGCGGCGCAGGTAGCCCTGTTCATCAATATTACCAATAATGTACTCGCCAATTTTGCGGCGGCGCTCATCGGCAATATGCATACCCATTTGGGCAATCAACTGGTCCTGGAACCCATCGCCCGATGCAAATGGTATGTCGCGCCTGTCCTCATCCGGACTGGTATTATCAACAGCCAGCTTGTACGATGGCACTTCGTCATCGTCCATATAGGGGTCCATATCAAAGTCTTCGCGCTTATTGTCGTCGTAGCTATCTTCGGCTGCAGTATACACCTCATCAACCCCACCGCTAAAATCCTCCCCCTCAAAACCATCGTCGGTATTGGTATCGGTATCGTTGCTATCTATATCGTCCAACGCATCTTCAAAGCCATCGGCGCTCAATTCCTCTTCCTGGCCATCTTCATCATCACGCCCCTCTTCCAATGCCGGGTTACTCTCCAGCTCTTCCTGTATCCGCTCCTCTAACGATGCGGCAGGAACCTGCAACAACTTCATCAGTTGTATTTGCTGTGGCGACAGCTTTTGCAGCATTTTTTGTTGCAGTCCTTGTTTTAACATAATGCTATATAATACTATCCTGTACGCAACAAATTTATTGCAGGTTACCTTTTATGGAACAATTTTTGTAAGAAAACTTTTGAACAGCGCCCAAAAGGCGCTTTTTTGTTGGGATAAAGCTAAAAATCCCTCCCCCTCGCTACACTCGGGTACTCCCTTTAAAAGGGAGAGTTTTTTCCAGTCATACCTTTAGGCGTAAGCAATAACCGGCATAGCGTTTTGAAACGGGATACCCACAGAGAAAGTGAGCGACCAAAATCGGCACTGTTTGAGCGCAGCGAGTTTGCCGATTTTAGCAAACGCCCTCGTAGTGGGTCGTTGAAAAATGCAGCCGGCAGTTTTCTTTGTTTCGTTTCTTTTGCTGCCAAAAGAAATGAAAACCCCGCCGGTAGGCGAAAAATAACATAGAACAATTGTAAAATAAAAAAGCCTCAGCGTATGCTTTGGGTACCCCGACGATAAATGTCGGGGTGAAACTTTCAGTTTCAGAATACCGGGTGCTGACGCTTGCTTTAAACATCAGGCGTAAGCAATAACCGGCCTTAGCGTTTTGAAACGGGGTACCCACAGAGAAAGTGAGCGACCAAAATCGGCACTGTTTGAGCGCAGCGAGTTTGCCGATTTTAGCGAACGCCCTCGTAGTGGGTCGTTGAAAAATGCAGCCGGCAGTTTTCTTTGTTTCGTTTCTTTTGCTGCCAAAAGAAATGAAAACCCCGCCGGTAGGCGAAAAATAACATAGAACAATTGTAAAATAAAAAAGCCTCAGCGTATGCTAAGGCTTTTGGGTGGAATACCGGGCTCGAACCGGCGACCTCCTGAACCACAATCAGGCGCTCTAACCAACTGAGCTAAAACCACCATTTTAGGGCGGCAAATATAACAAATTTCTAATTACGCTGTTACCTTATCCCTATATTCGTATAAATTTATGTTTACCCTCTACATAAAAAACATGGTTTGTCACCGCTGCATACTAGCAGTAGAGGGCATTCTCAACAATTTGGCTTTGCCTTTTAAAAATATTTCTTTGGGCGAGGTTATTTTAGATTTCCAACCAGCTACAGGTACCTTACAAACCCTCTCTGCCCAACTTTCAGCCATCGGGTTTGAAATTTTAGATGATAAGCAGAATATCATTATTGAAAAAATAAAAAAGGCTATTCAACAGTACCTGGAAAACGCCCCAAGCCTTAAAAGCACCCGGCTATCTACCTACCTTGCCGATAAGCTGCATTACGAATACACCTACCTAAGCGACCTCTTTTCATCAACAGAGAGCATCAGTATAGAACAGTATTTCATTCGCCTGCGTATTGAAAAGGCAAAGGAGCTATTGGTTTACAATAACTTAAACGGTTCTGAAATTGCAGATTTATTGGGCTATAGCAGCGTAAACCATTTCTCGGCCCAGTTTAAAAAGGTAACGGGTGTAACACCATCGGCATTTAAAAACATAGGCCGTTCTAAGCGTTTGGCAATAGACAAGGTATAACCAAAATTATATAAATCAATCCCAAAATAGTGTAAAGCTATTGCGGTAAAGTAAGGTTACCTTTGTATTGTTATGAAAGACGACCAACACGACATTATAACCCTGGAAGTGGAGGGCATGACCTGCACCAACTGTGCGCTGGGCGTTACCAAAACCCTGGAAAAAGCAGGCCTTACCCACGTACACGCCGATTTTGCCAGTGGTGAGGTGGTATATTCCAATGTATCGGCTCTGGCTAAAGATGCTGTTATTAATAAGATTGAAGCCCTTGGTTATAAAGTAAAAAGCCAAGGCGAAGAGGCCCACAACCATACCCACAGCGGTGGCAAGTGGGGTGTAGAACAAAAATTCTGGTTCAGCCTGGCGTTTACTGTGCCTTTGATGTTGCACATGGTATTTCCACATACATCATTTATAAATAACCCTGGCTGCAACTGGGTTTAAGTCTGCCTGTGGTAATAGTGGGCATACTCCATTTTGGCCGCAGCGCATGGGGTTCTTTAAAGGCAGGCGTCCCTAATATGGATGTGCTGATATTTATTGGCTTTACCGCTGCCTTTAGCTACAGCATTTGGGGCACATTAGCATTCGATATACACACAGTACACAACTACCTGTTTTACGAAACCGCCGCCAGTATAATAACATTGGTACTGCTTGGCAATGTGCTGGAACACCGCGCCACCATGCAAACCGCTACGGCTGTTAAAGAGTTGGGGCAAATACAAAACACCATAGCCCGCAAAGTAACCTTTGTTAACGGGGTAGAAACCTTGGTAGAAGTGCCCAACAGTGAAATTTACGTGGGCGATATTTTACAGGTAAACACAGGAGACCGTATTCCGGCCGATGGGGCTATTATTAAAGGCCAGGCCAGTATTGACGAAGCAATAGTTACCGGAGAGAGCATGCCGGTTGACAAAGGCCCTAAAGACCCAGTAGTGGGCGGAACGGTAGTAACATCGGGCAGTTTCAGGATGGGTGCCAAGGCCGTAGGAAACCAAACCGTTATTGCCGCCATTATTAAAATGGTAAAAGAGGCCCAACGCGATAAACCCTCTATTCAGCGCCTGGGAGACAGGGTTAGTGCGATATTTGTGCCGATAGTAATTGGCATATCAGTACTCACATTTTTTGTTGCCCACTTTGCCTTTGACCTAAGCACCCAGCAAGCGTTAATGAATGCCATTGCCGTATTGGTAATATCGTGCCCATGTGCTATGGGCTTGGCAACGCCTACCGCTGTAATGGCGGGCATTGGCCGTGCCGCTAAAAACGGCATATTTATAAAAGGCGGACGTGTATTGGAAGAGTTCGCCAACATTAAAACCATGGTGTTTGATAAAACAGGCACCCTTACCACAGGCAAATTTGAAGTAAAAGAAATCTCCGTTGCTGATGGCGTAAGCAGGCAACAGGTTATTGATATTAGCGTTGAGTTGGAAAAACACTCATCGCACCCTATTGCGCAATCTATTGTAGCGGCATTAAAAGGCGAAGCCCAACCTATTGCTATTACTGATATTCAGGAAGAAAAAGGGCTTGGAATGAAAGGCTCTGTTGGGACTGATGTATACCAGTTAGGTTCAGAGAAAACATTGTCAACGGCTAATTCCCTCCCCTTACAGGGGAGGGCAAGGGAGGGGTCTTTACCTGCAAAAAAACAACAGCTACATAGCATCATTCACCATAGAAGACACCATAAAACCCGGCACTGCTGAGGTTATAAAAGAGCTAAACACCAACGGCATAGAAACGGTATTGCTTAGCGGCGATACTCAATACCGCACTAATTTATTTGGTAAACAGGTGGGTATTACCACCCTGTTAGGACAAAAATCCCCTGCCGAAAAGCTACAGATAATAAAAAGCTATACCGCCAAAAACAGTACCGCCATGGTAGGCGATGGCGTTAACGATGCCCCTGCCCTATCGGCATCGCATGTAGGCATTTCTATCAGCGGGGCTACATCGGCAGCATTAAGCTCAGCATCTATTGTATTATCAAATAAAGAAAATTTAGCCCAGTTAGCGCTGGCACATAAAATTGCAAAGCACACATTAATAACCATTAAGCAGAATTTATTCTGGGCATTTTTCTACAATGTTGTGGCTATACCCATTGCCGCTGTTGGATTATTAAACCCTATGATAGCCGCCGCCGCTATGGCTTTTTCTGATGTTATTGTTATAGGCAATTCTATCAGGTTGAAAAGCAAGAAATTAAAGTAATAATTCCTATTATTTGATAGGTTATAATACGTTGAACAAAGTGCGTGGGTAGTCCACGCCCGGCGCGAACACAAGATTTTGCATGGCAATTAGTGCGGTTAGGCATGTGCGAGAGCAAAATCGAAGTGTTTTTGGGCGTGGTGTCTTTTCTTTGGTTCGTTTCTTTGGACAAGCAAAGAAATGAACAGAAAAGTATATCATGCTTTAACTGTGAATTCATTCGTACCAAAAAGAACAATTAGAACACGAATAAATGAACGCCGTCGGCAGACTTAAACCAAAGTCTGATAAAAATTATTCTTTTATCATTCAAACAATTAATGCATAATTGCAAATTTACAGAACATTTCTTCAACCCGTACTGTTGTAATAGTACAGTTGGTTGATTACAATATGTAGAAATTAGACCGGTAGGCGTAACAGCCCCAAAGGTCTAAAACAGAAAGGCTACCCTCGGGTGGCCTTTCTTATTTATCTTAGCGCCACCGTGCGCCGCATATTTACCCACATATCGCATTATTACGCTTTAGCCATAGTCTTTATGCTGGGGCTTATTGTGTTTTTACCCGATAGCGGCTACGACAAATACTTTTGGGTTACTCTGGGCGCAATACATCAAAGAGTATGGCTTAACACAAGCCTACAACAACCCTGAGATTAACTACCACCCTGTAATACTGTTTATCATTAAGGGCTTTACCCTCTTTGCAGACAATCCAAACTACACCAATATAAACTGGCTAAAAATACCTACGGCGGTATTCGATTGGGGCATAATTTTTATCGCCCTTAAACTAATGCAACAGCACAAAGTAAACCAGCAATGGGGTTTGTTGTTAGCTTTTAATCCCGCCTTTTGGTACAATACCGTTATATGGGGGCAGTTTGATAGTATTTGGGTATTCTTTGTTTTACTGTCGTTTTACTTTGCCGAAAAGAAAAATTTCTCATGGTCTACCATAGCATTTGTATTAGCGCTAAACACCAAGCTTTTCGCATTGATATTTCTACCGTTTTTAATTTTAACATGGACTAAAAACCGCTACTCTACAATCAAACAAAACGTACTATATCTAAGCATTGCAGCAGCTTTACAGGTTTTACTAATCGCCCCTTTCCTATACGCTACCCGATATACGCTATACGCTATTGTACAACGCTCTACAGAATATTACAACTCCGTATCACGCAATGCGTATAATATTTGGTACTACTTTTTTGATAACCCTGTAGCAACCAATGATGGGCCATATCTTATCCCAACAATAATCATGTTCTTATTGGCATATTCCGCCATATTATTTTACATTTTCATAAAGCCCTCACCCCTTCGGGGGAGGGTTTGGGAGGGGGCAGCCCTTATTTCCCTAATCTTCTTCCTGTTCCTAACCCGCATGCACGAGCGCTACGCCCACGCTGCATTGGTGTTTAGCTTCATCGCTTTCAGCCTCACCCCCAGCCCCCTCTCCAAAAGAGAGGGGGAGCAAATAAAGTCCCTCTCTCCTTCGGGGAGAGGGATTTAGAGGGTGAGGTAACCCCCTCCCCTTTAAGGGGGAGGGCCGGGGTGGGGGTATATTTGCTTATCAGCACCGCATACCTCCTAAACCTGGAAGCCGTAATGCAAATGCTCAACAAGTCGTTAGGGTGGGCAATAGATTACAATAGCATAATCTTTAACCCAAAACTAATTGCAACTTTGTACGTTATTGCATTGGTAATATTGGTTATTAGTACCTTTACACCACAAAAAAACTCTCCGGAAAGAGCATAAATATGAATTTATATTGCAACAGCTTAACGCATTACTCGCGCTACGTTACCCGCGAGGTTAACATTGGTGGTTTACTTATGGGCGGCAACAACCCTATTAGGGTGCAGTCTATGACTACCACCGACACCCTTGATACTATTGCCACCGTGGCCCAGGCTGTGCGTATGATTGAGGCCGGCTGCGAGTTGGTGCGTATAACTGCCCCCAGCATGAAGGAGGCACAAAATCTGGAGAATATTAAAAACGAACTGCGCAACCGTGGGTATAACACACCTATAGTTGCCGATATACATTTTACCCCAAACGCTGCTGAAATTGCCGCACGCATAGTAGAAAAAGTGCGCATAAACCCCGGCAATTTTGCCGATAAAAAGAAGTTTGAGCACATTGAGTATACCGATGTTGCGTATGATGATGAGTTGGCCCGCATCCGCGAGCGTTTTACCCCGTTGGTAAAAATTTGCAAAGAGTATGGCACCGCCTTGCGCATAGGCACTAACCACGGCTCATTAAGCGACCGTATCCTTTCCCGCTACGGCGATACCCCACTGGGCATGGTAGAAAGCGCCATGGAGTTTTTACGCATTTGCGAAGACGAAAACTACCACAACCTGGTACTTTCTATGAAAGCCAGCAATGCCCTTGTGGTGGTAGAAGCATACCGCCTATTGGTGGCTACCATGCAGCAAAACAACATGAACTATCCGCTGCATTTGGGTGTTACCGAAGCAGGCGATGGCGAAGATGGCCGCATAAAATCGGCTGTGGGTATTGGCACGTTGTTAGAAGATGGCTTGGGCGATACCATTCGCGTATCGTTAACCGAAGACCCAGAGTTTGAAATACCCGTTGCTAAGGCTTTAGTAGAGCGCTACTCAAACCGCCAAGCCTATCAGCAACCTATTGCACCTATACAAGAGAGCATTAAACTGTCTTACAACCCTTACGAGCACGAACGCCGTGCAACTAACGAGGTATATAACATTGGCAACCACAATGTACCCCGCGTAGTGGCTGATTTTAGCGCTTCGCCCATAACATCGCCCGCTAAATTATTCAGCGTTGGGTATAACTACTCCATCCCTTTAGATAAGTGGAACCTTACCGATATGGCCTGCGACTATATCTACTTAGGTAAGCACAGTATTGATTTTGCCATACCCGGCACCTTAGGCATTATTCAAGATGCTGATGTGTGGGATGCAAATGTTCCTAACTCTTATCCTTTATACGATTCGCACCTTCATCCTGAACTTGTTTCAGGACCCGCAAAACAATCGTCAATAAAATTCCTAAAACACAATGCGGCAGGGCTTTCTGATGAGTTATTCGATTTACTAAAGAACGACCCAACCATTGTTGTTATACTTAAAACCAATAACGAACATGGCCTTGCCGAACAGCGCCGCTTTTTTATAGAGCTTGGCCTGCGCGGCATTAAAAACCCCGTTATTATAAAACGGAATTACAACACCCTTACCATAGACCACCTAACCCTTTATTCTGCTACCGATTTGGGTGGTTTACTAGTTGATGGCTTTGGCGATGGTATATGGATTAGCGTAAATTCTGAAGACGAAGTAGCGCCTAAAGTAATAAATCAACTTGGTTTTGGAATACTGCAAGCCACCCGCACCCGCATATCTAAAACAGAATACATTTCGTGCCCATCGTGCGGACGGACGCTGTTCGATTTGCAGGAAACCACCGCCAAAATACGCAACCGCACATCGCACCTTAAAGGGGTTAAAATTGGCATTATGGGCTGTATAGTAAACGGCCCCGGCGAAATGGCCGATGCCGATTTTGGCTACGTAGGCACCGGTGTAGACAAAATTACCCTATACCGCGGCAAAGAGGTTGTAAAACGCAACCTACACCCCAACATTGCGGTTGATGAGCTTATACAGCTTATTAAAGACCACGGCATGTGGGTAGAAGAAAAAGCTGAGTTGGATAATTAATCAACCTTCCGCTTTAACGCACCAAACCCAATTTTATTTGGCGTAAGCAACACCGGCATAGCGTTTTGAAACGGGGTACCCACAGAGAAAGTGAGCGGCTAAAATCGGCACTGTTTGAGTCCGCAGGACGAGTTTTGCCGATTTTAGCGAACGCCCTCGCAGTGGGTCGTTGAAAAATGCAGCCGGGAGCTTTCTTTGCGGTCCTGTCCCGTGCTTGATACGGGATTCTTTTGCGGTAAAAGAAACCAAGTTCATTCACACACTTAAAAAACAATTAAAAGTGGATAAAGTAAGTGCGGTCTGCATAAGACAAAAAACAATTAACTGAATAAAGTAAGTGCCCGACTATCGGCGAAAATATGATAGAAAAATTTGTACTTACAATGGGCCATTCCCAACCATTTCTCCCCAGTTTGTGTTATTGCAATAATGCAGGCAGAAAACACAGATAAAGAACGCGTAAGCAAAGCCATTAATGGCCTGTCTACTGGCATTGTGTTTTTGTTGCTTGTTATTTTTGGGTTGATAATCTATATCCTCTATTTCTCAAAACCGTCTGTTGAAGATAAAGCGCAAATAATTGATTCTGCCAAGGCAAATAATACCGTAGTTATTGATACTTTAGCTGATACTACCAGCACAAAATGAAGCTTTTCTCAGCCAAAAACACGGCTTACATATTTCATGGATTAACCATTATTTATGCCTTGCTAACTGCATATAGCTTTATATCTGGCGATGAAAGCGCATTAGATATTAATACACAAGACACCTATTATGTAATTGCATCGGCACACGTGTATTTGCTGTTGTTTATCTTTCACATTATGCTGGCCATTATTTATACCTACGTAAAACCCAAAATTAACTTCTTCAACCTCATCCACGGTTTGGGTTCTGTATTAATTATGGCAGTATATTTTGGCGGCGGCATAGCCCAAGATGCCTACATAGTTATTGGCCTATTTTATCTTTTTGCCACATTTTGTTTCCTAATTAATGTAACTTACACGCTTTTAAGTATTTTGATTAAACCTAAGTAAACGGAAAAGCAATGTTTTACTACTACAATTTTACCTCATCGGCACGTGCTATAGTTGCCGCTGTTGCTATATTATTTTGCCTAAGTGCCAGTGCCCAAACCTTTCAAAAAACATACGGCGGCTCGTCTGAGGAGTATGTATACTCTGTAGAGCAGTTAAGCGATGGTGGCTACATTATGTGTGGCCGCAGCATTACCGGCACCATCAACAGCAGTTGGGATAGCCAGGTAATTCGCCTAAACGCCAGTGGCGATACCCTATGGACAAAAAACTATGGCAATGTTGGGTACGATGAGTTACAATCAGTTAAACCTACAGCCGACGGTGGTTTTATTTTAACCGGCCAAACCGATGTGGTTGATTTTGCTGGCGATGTGCATTTGCTTAAGCTAAACTCAAACGGTACTGTTGCATGGTCTAAAGCCTATGGCGCTGCAGGCACTGCCGATTTTGGCTATGCGGTGCGCCAAACTACTGATGGCGGATATATTATTGCAGGCCTTACAGCCAGTATTGGCGCAGGGGCGCGAGATGTTTTACTTATCAAAACAGATGCAACAGGCAACGTTACATGGTCTAAATCTTTTGGTGGCGCTTCAGATGATGAAGCACGTTCTGTAGAGCAAACTTCTGATGGGGGGTATATTGTTGGGGGTATACATTAAGCAACGGCTCAGGCGCGCAGGCTTATGTTATTAAGGTAAACTCAACCGGGGCTGCATCGTGGAACAAAACCTTTGGTGGCAGCAATACAGAGGTTGCTTACTCTGTAAAAGAACTAACCGATGGCAGTATTATGGTGGCAGGTTACACCGACTCTTACGGGGCAGGCAACTTCGATTTTTTATTGATGAAACTAACTTCTACCGGTACTACCACATGGAGCAAAACATACGGCGGCACTAACGAAGACCGCGCACTAAGCTTACAGGTAACCAGCGATAATGGCTTTATTTTGGGTGGAAAAACCCTTAGTTACGGCGGTGGCAACAGCGATTATTTTCTGGTTAAAACTGATGCAAGCGGAACTCTTTCATGGGCTAAGGCCTATGGCGGCACTGCATTAGACCAAGCATATAGCGTAGTACAAACAACCGATGGTGGCTATGCCCTTACAGGTTATGCCAACAGCTACGGTGCAGGCTCTAAAGACGGATATTTAATTAAGACCGATGCTAACGGCGTTAGTGGCTGTAGCGAGGTTGCTGCTACCCCTACTACCAATAGCCCTAGTGTTACTGCAAGCTCAGCAATAACTACAAACAATGGTGTAAGTGTAGTTACACCTACCACGGCTGTGCGTAAAACAACCATGTCGGTAGGTACACAATGCTTTACAGCAGGCAATACTGTTTGCCCGGTAAATGCCGCCTTTACATCCAGCGCTACTACCATTTGCCAGGGTGCAACAGTTACATTTACCAACACTACTACCGGTGGCGCTATAGGCCAAGGTTGGTATGAAAACAATACATTATTTTCAACCTTAACTAGCACCCAACGTACGTTTAACAACCAAGGTTCTTTTACCATACAATTAATTGCCACCAATGGCACCTGTCAGGATACTGCCACGGCAACTATCACAGTAAACCCTTCGGTAACACCAGCGGTTAGCATTACATCAAACCCGCCAAGCCCTATTTGTGCAGGTACTTCGGTAACATTTACGGCAACACCGGTTAATGGTGGCACTCCAACATACCAATGGTACAATGGTGCTAACTTAATACCCAATGTTAGCGGCGCTACCTATACCACAACAGGTTTAACCAACGGTGCAGCTATATCTGTAGTTATGACATCTACCGCCGCTTGTGCAAGCCCTGCTACTGCCACATCAAATACTATCACTTACACCGTAAACCCTTCGGTTACACCAGCGGTTAGTATTACATCAAACCCGCCAAGCCCTATTTGTGCAGGCACTTCGGTAACGTTCACGGCAACTCCGGTTAACGGTGGCACCCCAACATACCAATGGTATAATGGGGCTAATTTAATACCCAATGTTAGCGGCGCTACCTATACTACAACAGGCTTAACCAATGGTGCAGCTATATCAGTAGTTATGACATCTACTGCATCCTGTGCAAGCCCTGCAACCCCTACATCAAATACTATCACTTACACCGTAAACCCTTCGGTTACACCAGCGGTTAGCATTACATCAAACCCGCCAAGCCCTATTTGTGCAGGCACTTCGGTAACATTTACGGCAACACCGGTTAATGGTGGCACTCCAACATACCAATGGTACAATGGCGTTACTTTAATACCCAATGTTAGCGGTGCTACCTATACTACAACAGGCTTAACCAATGGTGCAGCTATATCAGTAGTTATGACATCTACTGCATCCTGTGCAAGCCCTGCTACTGCCACATCAAATACAATTACTTACAATGTGCTTAATGCGCCTGTGGCATCCTTTACAACAAGTGCTAATACTATTTGTGCGGGGGCAACCGTAACATTTACCAATACCACCACCGGTGCTATTGGTCAGACTTGGGACGAAAACAATGTACTCTTCTCTACTGCGGCTAGTCCAACACGTACGTTTAACACAGCAGGCTCTTATCAAATACTGTTAACGTCTACTAATGGCACCTGCCAGGATACGGCTACTACGACTATAGTAGTTAACTCCATTGTTGCGCCCAGTGTAACAGTTTCATCACTACCACAAAGCCCTATTTGTGCCGGTACCTGTGTAACATTTACTGCAACATCCGGCAACGGTGGCAATAACCCTGTCTATAGCTGGACAATCAACAATGCTCCCGTAGGTCAAAATTCTGCAACCTATACAACCTGTACCTTGACTAATAACGATGTAGTAACTGTTACCCTAACTTCTGATGCTGCCTGTGCAAGCCCTGCTACTGCAACATCGAGCCCAGTAACATATACTGTTAACCCTATACCTGCGCAGCCAATTATTACTATCAATGGCGACTCGTTACAATCGAGCAGCGCAACAGGCAACCAATGGTTTTTAGTTAGCAATCCTAACGTACTTGGTACTAATCAAATATACACCCCAACACAAGATGGCTATTACTCTGTTTCGTTTACCGATGCTAATGGCTGTACCTCTCTATCAGACTCTGTATACTTTGATGTAACAAGCATTAATGAACAACTACAAAACACAGGCATCGCTATCTATCCTAACCCGGCTAATGATGTTATCACCCTATCAACCAATAAACACCATGGTGCCACATACTCTTTGTTTGATGGCTTAGGCCGCGTTGTTTTAAGTGGTAATTTTACGGCTGAAAACACCAATATTAATATTAGCGGCTTAGCCCCGGGTATGTATATACTTACCGTTAATGGCGATAATAGCCGCTCGTACAAAGTAATGAAGCAATAAAATGAACCTTAATCTTCAACATAAAAACGCCCTTGTTTGCGGCTCTACACAAGGCATAGGCAAAGCAGCGGCAGTAGAATTGGCATTGCTTGGCGCCAACGTTACCCTACTGGCCCGTAACGAAGAAAGCCTGAAAGAAGCTGTAAAAGATTTAGATGTTACCCTTGGGCAACAACACAACTATTTAGTTGCTGATTTTGCTGATACTAATGCGTTAAAAGCCCTTGCAGAAAACAGCATTAGCAAAGGCAACTACCATATACTGGTAAACAACACCGGCGGGCCACCTGCAGGCTTGGCAAAAGATGCTAAGGTTGAAGAGTTTCTATCAGCTTTTAATAACCACCTTATAGCCAACCATATTATTACACAGGCTGTAATAGAGAGCATGAAAGCTGCAGTTTACGGGCGTATTATCAATGTGATATCTACATCGGTAAAGCAACCCATACCCGGCCTTGGGGTATCAAATACTATACGCGCGGCGGTAGGCAACTGGGCTAAAACCCTGGCCGGCGAGCTTGGTCAATTTGGTATTACCGTAAACAACGTTTTGCCCGGCGCTACAGCTACCCAACGCCTGCACAACATCATCAGCAGCAATGCCACTAAAAAACAGCAAAGCGAAGACGAAGTATCGGCCCACATGGTTGCCGAAATACCAATGAAACGCTTTGCCCAACCCGAAGAAATTGCCGCTGCTATTGCCTTTTTAGCATCGCCGGCAGCCGGCTATATCAACGGAATAAATGTGCCGGTTGATGGGGGAAGGACGGCTTGTTTGTAGCATGTTACTCAACTTTATAATATTAAGAGGTTCATTAAATTACATGCCGCCGTGGTTTGTATTTCCTTTTTTACCTTTATTTTTATCCTTGTGATATGGAATTGGAAGAAAGACCCACCGCGTAAGAAATACGATTCGCGTAGTAAAAAAGACAGAAAAAATAAGCCCCTGCTACATTAAAGTAACAAGGGCTTACCTATGTGGATGTAGTTTTAACTACTTATCCAATTTTTGTGTAATGCTGCTTAGCGCAGTTTGAATACCCGCGTGTTGCTTTACCAACAGTTGCTTTAGGTCGTTGCCCGATTTAATCTCATCAATAACCATTTGGTATTCTTTAAGCGCATATTCTTCGCCTGTTACGCAGGCTTTAATAATAGCGTCTTTGTCGCCTGCGGTAAGGGCTGCTTTAATATCAATCCACGTGCGGTGCAACGCACCTACCGGGCCGCCTTTGCCTGTTGGCTCTGGGCCGCCAAGGTTACGCAGTTGGTCTTGCAGTTCGGTAATATAACCGTCACGCTCGCCCGACAGACGCAAGAAAGTGCTTTTTAAATATTCGTCTTTAACATCTTTAGCGGCATTTTCATACCCGTGTTTGCCATCTTCAGCAACAGCTATTAAGTGGCTTATTTTACCTGATAGGTCTTGACCTTGATTTTCCATGATAGTTAATTTTAGTTGGGTTAATTATAGAAACACAATAAAAACCCTAATTGTTTGCCCTAACTTAGTTTTAACCGGCAAACACACAGTATCAAGGCACTTACAGCATAATTATCTACTTAATTGATGCTTCTAACAAGCCTTTAAATTCTTTATTATCCATTGGCTTTAAATCAAGCGGAATAGCTTTACCATCGGTTTGAATATTTTGTACCTGTGCATATAGTTTATTATTTAGGCTTGAGAATGTAATCAGCAGGCACTCTTGGTTAGCTGGCACACTTTGAAAACCTACTTTACCTTCTTCAAAATGGTTGGCATAAAGTACAACTAATTGCTTCCTAAACACCAGCACCCCTGATACTAAGTTAAACTCCGCAGGGTTGTAGCGTGCAATCATTGGCTGCGATGTCATACGCGGAAATTTGTCGCAGTTTACCCAGCCCAGCTTTTTAATGTGTAGCTGTGTGTACAAATCTTGCGACGCTAGTGATTTAACCGAGTCTATTTTTATTGTCTTGGTTTGCGGTGTTATTCCGCCTAAATCAAATCCACTCCAATTTCCCGTAGTTATATCTTTCTTATTAAGTCTTTTGGCTTCTTCTTCCTGCTTTTTCATTTTTGCCGCTTTAATAGTTAGCAGCGTATCGGCAAGGTATTTTTCTGGCACTACCCGGGTTACAATAGAGGTAACCGGCACTTTAATGTTTGTGCTTTTTAATGCTTTTAAATAATCAATATCTACAGCATCGGTCGTCTTATTATCAATTATAGTATATTCTACAAAGCCACCTTTACGCGTTGTGTCGGCCTTATAAGTGCGAAATACCTTATTACTAAAACCGCGCACACATAGCGTAGTTGGCGGAAAAGTTGAATTGCGGATATATTGTACTTGCGTATTGTTTTCTGCCTTCTTTATTTTTACAGTATTACCTACCGTAATTACAGCATAGTTATTACCATCTAACTCTATATTAAAGCAATTATACTGTGCATCTGTTACTTTAGGCGCAACATCAGCCATTGCTTCACTTCCAACAGTTACAGGCTGTTTAATGCCTTCTGCATTTTCTCCTTTAAAAATATCAGCGTCCCATTTCCAGTTTACAGTTCCTGTTGATGTTTTTTCGCCATAAAAAATATCCATCTCTTTATCCTTCAATTGCACTACCGATAGCTTAAGCTCTTTGCCATTTTTTACGCGCATAGGCTTGCCATTGTTGGTTGTACTTATGTAGTATGAACCCGCAGACACCAAAGGCTTACCATCGCTTATTGTGGAAGCGCCTGCAAATACTAAATCTTTGGCAGATGTATATTCAGCAAATTCAACTACAATAGTACCCGTAACGGGGCTACCATCTAAGTTCTCTAAATTTTTAGGGTCTAGCTCTAAAATAGAGCCTCTATCGCCCTTAATTTTTGACACTCTGTTTGATGGTATAGTATACAGCTTACGCTTGGGGCTGTAGCTTTGTATTAGTGCGTTTAGCTCTTTAAGTTTATTTACAGAAAAGCCTGTGTTGTTTACCTTTGCTAAAGGTTCTGCTACTACTGTTTTTGTATCAACAGTATTAGCAGTGGCGGGGGTGTCAGCGTTGCTTTGAGGTTGCACTTTAGTGCCTTGAGTGGTTTGCCCTGTATTTTCTGCAGTATTTTGCTGCATGCAAGAGCTAAGCGCAACTACGGCGCTTACTACTAGAACAAGTGTACGCATTGTGTTTTGGATTTAAAGGTTAGCGTACAGTTGTATTACATAAGTTTAGTGCTTTGTTATATATCTACGTTACCAAACCTGAATAAGTTCCATTAATGTTAAAAAACAAAAGGCCAATTTTTACGTGGGTTGAGGGCTATATTTTTTTATAGTTGGATAAAAAACACTGCTAAACAGCATCGTACCACAGTTGCACCAGGCCCGATGGAAATGTACTGCTATGCAGCAACCTAACTTCTTGTTGCGGCCTGCCTTGTTTAAACAGTTGCACACCGGTACCTACTATGGCAGGAATTATAGAAATGCAATAGCGATCTATCAATTTTTGCTTCATCAGTTCGTGTACCAAACCGGCCCCGCCATCAATAAATATATCCTTGCCTTCTTCGGCTTTTAATTTAGTAATCAATTCGGCTATATCGCCCTTGTAATATTCTACATTATCATCGCTGCCTGTGCGGGTATTAGAATACACGTAGCACTTGCGGCTGGCATGCCAAAACGGGCCATCAAATGCTTTAATAACATCGTATGTTTTGCGGCCCATAATTACGGTATCTATAGTATTAATAAAGTTGGCATAACCATAATCTTCGCCCGGCACCTCAACACTTTTTAAAAAATCAAGGCTATCGTTCTCTCCCGCTATAAAACCATCAAGGCTGGTTGCTATGTATACTATTACTTTTCTCATGCTGCAAAATTAAAAACAAAACCCCCGCCTTATTCAAACGAGGGTTAACAATATTATAAGGTATTTATTACCTGTTATTTAAATACGCTTTAATGCCGTTTAACGATGAGTTAATACCATTGCGCTGCTTAACCAATAGTTTGCCTAAGGCACTGTCGCTTTTAACGTTTTCTAAAACAACAGCATACTCTTTTAAGCCCAGTTCCTCGCCTTTTATGCATTCCATTATTATTGAATCATCATCATCGTTTAAAAGTGCTGATTTTAAAAAGGCCCATGTGCGGGTTATTTTGCCTGCAGGTTCATCATCGGCAGCCGTTTTGCCAACCAAAATACGCAGTTGGTTTTCCAGTTGGGTAGCATACCCATCGCGCTCTGCCGATAGGCTTATAAATATCTTTTTAAGCGTTTCGTCTTCCGTATCGTTAGCAGCGTTTGCATAACCTGCTTTAGCGTCTTGGGCTATTGCAATTAGGTGGTTTACCTTGCTTGAAAGACTATGACCTTGAATTTCCATTTTTTAAGTCTGATTTTTAAATAAAACCCCCGTCATATAAAAGACGAGGGTTTATAATTCTATAAGCTATACGCTACAAGCTATCAGCTATTGAGCTACCTGCGCGCGTATAATATTTAATGCGCCACCGGCCTTAAACCACTCAATTTGTTGAGCGTTGTAAGTGTGGTTTACTGATATTTCTTCAGAAGTACCATCGGCGTGGTTAAGCACTACCGTAAGCGGTTGGCCCGGAGCAAAGGTTGTTAAACCGGTAATGTCCAACACATCATCTTCTAAAATTTTGTTGTAGTCTTCTTTGTTTGCAAAAGTTAACGCCAACATACCTTGTTTTTTCAGGTTGGTTTCGTGTATACGGGCAAACGATTTTACCAGTACGGCACGCACACCTAAGTGGCGTGGCTCCATAGCGGCATGCTCGCGAGAAGAACCTTCGCCATAGTTTTCATCACCCACAACAATAGAACCTATGCCAGCGGCTTTGTATGCACGTTGTACGGCTGGCACAGCATCGTAAGCACCGGTAAGCTGGTTTTTAACGGTGTTGGCAGTATCGTTAGCAAAGTTAATAGCGCCAATAAGCATGTTGTTAGATATGTTATCTAAGTGGCCACGGAATTTTAACCATGGGCCTGCCATTGAAATATGGTCGGTAGTACACTTGCCTTTAGCTTTAATAAGCAGTTTTAAGCCTTTAAGGTCAACACCTTCCCAAGCTGCGAATGGAGCAAGAAGTTGAAGACGGTCTGATGTTGGCGATACAGCAATTTGTACACCTGAACCATCTTCTGCAGGGGCTTGGAAGCCTGCATCTTCAACAGCAAAGCCGTTACGTGGCAACTCGTCGCCGGTTGGGGCCTCAAGCATTACCTTCTCACCATTTTCGTTAATAAGGTAATCGGTTAATGGGTTAAAAGTTAAATCGCCCGCAATAGCCAAAGCCGTAGTTAATTCAGGCGAAGCAACAAACGCGTAAGTATTTGGGTTGCCATCCTGGCGGGCGGCAAAGTTGCGGTTAAAAGAGTGAACAATGGTGTTTTCTCTTTTTTATCAGCACCTGCACGGGCCCACATACCAATACATGGTCCGCAAGCGTTAGAGAATACCTCGGCACCAATTTTATTAAACACATCAATAAAGCCATCGCGCTCTATGGTGTAACGTATAAGTTCAGAACCCGGGGTAATAGTAAATTCAGCCTTCGCTTTTAGGTTTTTATCAGCTACTTGTTTAGCTAACGATACCGAACGGCTAATATCTTCGTAAGACGAGTTGGTGCAAGAACCAATTAAACCCACCTCTACTTTAGTAGGCCAACCGTTAGCAGCGGCAGCTTCTTTCATTTTAGAAATAGGCGTAGCCAAATCGGGCGTAAATGGGCCGTTAATGTATGGCTCAAGCTCGTCAAGGTTAATTTCAATTACCTGATCAAAATACAACTCAGGGTTGGCGTAAACCTCAGGGTCGCCGGTTAAATGTTCTTTAATAGCGTTGGCAGCATCGGCCACATCGGCACGCTCTGTACCACGCAGGTAACGGTCCATGCTGTCATCATACCCAAAGGTTGATGTGGTAGCGCCAATCTCGGCACCCATGTTGCAAATAGTACCTTTACCGGTAGCGCTCATGCTTACAGCACCTTCGCCAAAATATTCAACAATAGCACCGGTACCACCTTTAACAGTAAGTATACCTGCTACTTTCAAAATCACATCTTTAGGGCTAACCCAACCGTTTAATTTGCCGGTTAGTTTTACACCAATCAGTTTAGGGAATTTTAGTTCCCAAGCAAGGCCTGCCATAACATCGCAAGCATCGGCACCACCAACACCTATAGCTACCATACCCAAACCACCCGCGTTTACAGTGTGGCTGTCGGTACCTATCATCATACCACCTGGAAAAGCGTAGTTTTCTAGCACAATTTGGTGAATGATACCTGCACCTGGTTTCCAAAAACCAATACCGTATTTATCAGATACCGAAGCAAGAAAATCGTAAACCTCTTTATTGCCGCTAATAGCCTGGCTTAAATCGGGACGAGAACCTTCTTTGGCTTGTATTAAGTGGTCGCAATGCACGGTAGATGGCACAGCAACCTTTGGCCTGCCGGCTTGCATAAACTGCAACAGCGCCATTTGGGCTGTAGCGTCTTGCATAGCAACACGGTCGGGGTTAAAATCAACATAATCTACCCCACGGCCGTATGCTTTGGTAGCATCACCTTCGGCAAGGTGGGTGTATAAAATTTTCTCAGTTAAAGTAAGGGGTTTGTTAACCACTTTGCGGGCGGCAGCAATGCGCTCCGGAAAACGAGCGTAAAGTGCCTTAATCATTTCTATGTCAAAAGCCATTGTAGAATTAGGGTTCTGTATTTGTAAAAAAAGACCTTTATTTTAAGGGTGCAAAGGTACAACATTTTGCCCTCTGTTGTAAAGTAACAAACGCTATTTAGAATAGTTCTAATATACAGATTAAACCGTAATCAGCTTAATGTAATGGAGCTTGCATCCATCTTAGTTAGGAGTAGACTAAAATTATAAAATAGTTCACTTGTATATATAATCAAAACAAAATCAGTACATTATTTTAATGAATTTTAAACATCTTGTATTATAAATTTGTTTTCATCACGAAAAATATTTGTCGCAGCCAAACTAGTTGCGTACCTTTACATTACATCTAAAAAAACCAACTATTTATGGAGAGCAAGGATTTGGAGATTTTATTAGTTGAGGATAATCAATTTGATGCTGAATTAACCATCCGGTCGCTTAAAAAAACGAGATTGCATACAATGTAGTACATGTTGACACGCATGATAAAGCACTTGATTTTTTAAACGCGCGCGGAGAGTACGCAGGGCGCGATGCTAACATTAAGCCTAAAGTTATATTACTCGACTTAAAACTAGGTGCCGGTAGCGGCGTTAAACTATTAGAGCAAATAAAAGATAATGCCCACACCATGCACATTCCGGTGGTGGTACTTTCTGGCTCTAAAGAAAATACCGACCTGCGCCGTTGTTACGACCTTGGCGCTAACAGCTATTTAGTTAAACCCATAGAGTTTGGCAGTTTTACCAAAGGAATTCTTATTCCTCTTTTAGCAAAAAACAGCTAATAGGTAAAACGTGTGGTTGGTATGGATAGCATTATGTCTCCGCCCCAAGGGGCAGCAATAACAGAAAATAAAACATCAATATACTGGTTTGATGAGGACGGGATATTATGCTCTGTTTACAAAAAAGCCCCGCCCATTTCTTTAGAAGAAAGCAAGCAGTTAATTGATGAATTTAGGCAGGTTACGCAGGGCCGCAAGTTTTGCATGCTGTTAGATATTACCCATTCTGCTGCCAGCACCAAAGAGTCTAGAGAGTTTGCCGCGGTAGAATTCCCCAAAATAGTAACGGCTATGGCTATGCTATCGGCATCGCCCTTGGGGCGCATGCTGGCTAACTTGTTTTTCGCGTTAAAACCAACCCCATACCCCGCTAAAATATTTGCTACAGAAAAAGAAGCAAAAGATTGGTTAAAGCATTATTTATAATCTGATTTATTCTTAAACCTATTGCCTTATTACCGCAGTATAACAATAACCTAATACGTTAAAAATACCCTTACAAAAATGATGGAGCCATTATTAAAGCTACCAAATGATAAGATAGTAAAAGAAATACCCCGGCTATATTATTGGTTAGAGGAAGATGGAATAGTATGCTCGCTGGGTAAAAAAACAGGAGCAACTGTAACTGCCGATGAAACACGCATTGTACTAAACGACTTTGAAAAATTAGCAGGCACCGGCCCGGGCAACTTCTGCCTGTTATCAGACCTTACCTACTCTGCCCAAAATAATATTGAAGCCCGCAAATATATTTTAGACCGCTTGCCAAAAATGTTGGCCGCTTTTGCTATGGTAACAGCTTCGCCCACAGGGCTGGTAGTTTCAAGCACATATTTAGCACTAAAAAACACATTGTTTCCTGTAAAAATATTTGATAATGTGGAGGAAGCAAAAGAGTGGCTAAGGCAACACCTGCCAAATAAAAAAGCGTAAATGGAGCATATTTTAAATATACCTAACAACGTTGATGTTAAAGAAAACTCCACATCGTACTACTGGTTTGATGAGGATGGTATATTGTGCGCCCTGAATAAAAACATAAAAGCAGTTCCATACGATGAAGTAGTAAAACTGGTAGAAGATTTAAAACATTTAACAGAGAATAAAAAAATATGCATGCTGATGGATGTTACCCACTCGCCAAGCAGCACTAAAGAGATAAGGGAGTATACCGCGCGCGAGTTTCCTAAACTGGTTAAGGCCCTTGCCTTGGTATCGGCATCGCCGGTTAGCCGCTTGCTGGCCTATTTATTTTTTGCGGTTGTACGAACACCTTTCCCATCAAAAATGTTTAGTAATGAGGCCGAGGCCAAAGCCTGGTTAAAACAACATTATCTTAACTAATAACAATGGATACATTACTTACCATACCAGATAATATTGAGGTTACAGAAACCCCAACGTCTATTTATTGGTTTGATGAGGACGGTATACTATGTTCTGTAAATAAGAAGGCGCCTGAGCCTACAATGGAAGAAATAAGGCAGCAGTTGGAGGATTTTAATAAAATGGCCCAGGGGCGCAAATTTTGTATGCTGGGCGATGTTACAAACTCAACACCCAGTAGTAAAGAAACAAGAGAGTTTGCCGCTACCGAAATACCTAAACTGGTAATAGCTATGGCAATGGTATCGGCATCGCCAATGGGCCGTATGCTAGCCAATTTATTTTTTGCATTAAAGCCTGCCCCCTACCCTGCTAAAATGTTTGCTACTGTAGCAGAAGCTAAGGCATGGCTTAGGCAGTATTTAGATAAATAACACAACAAATTGAAATTAACATTTTGCAATATTTAATGGATACCATACTAAAACTGCCAACTAATTATGAAATACACGAAACTTATCGGTCGTATTTGTGGTTTGATAATGAAGGTGTGTTGTATGGCATAAGCAAAAAAATGCTCCGCCACTAAATATTGAGCAAACTAAAGAGCTGCTTGATAAGTATGTAGCAATGGCTGATGGTAAAAAGTTTTGCATGTTGGTAGATGTTACCTACTCAACACCCAGTAATAAGCAGGTACGCGAGTATGTGGCGGTAGAGTTTCCTAAAATAGTACAGGCGTTGGCCATGGTATCGGCATCGCCGGTGGGGCGCATGGTGGCCAATTTGTTTTTTGCATTAAAACCGGCACCATACCCTGCCAAAATGTTTAGTAGTGAAGAAGAAGCCAAGCAATGGCTTAAAAAATATTTGTAGTATGAATGAAGATAAAGGCAATTTAGAAAATGTGGGCTTTACCGCTTTTAGCAGCGGTAACCTGGCGGCTTTGCATGCTACTATAGTAGAAAACTCTAACGATGCTATTGTAAGCAAAACAATAGACGGTATTGTACAAAGCTGGAACAAAAGTGCCGAAGAAATATTTGGCTACACTGCCGAAGAAATTATTGGCAAACACATAACTATTTTAATACCCCAAGACCGCCTGCACGAGGAAGATGAGATAATTAGCAAACTAAAAAGGAAAGAAAAAATAGCCCATTACGAAACCGTAAGGCAACGTAAAAACGGCGAACTAATAAATATATCCGTTACCATATCGCCCATTATGGATGATAAGGGTAACGTAATAGGCGCATCTAAAATAGCGCGCGACATAACTGAGAAAGTTAGCACTACTAAAGAGGATATAGCTAAAAAAGAAAGGATAAAAAAACAATCGGGCGAGATACTAGAGGTGCTGCTAAGCTATGTGCTTAAAGATTTTTCTCAAACCGCCCCGGTAAGCGAAGAAGGCGATGAAATTGACGCTATTGCCGTAGGCTTAAACACTTTGGGCGAAGAGTTGAAAGAATCTATAGAAGCCAATCAAAACTACATTCAACTGTTAGAAGATTTAAATACCAACCTTGAAAAAATAATAGCCAACCGTACCGATGGCTTGCGCAGTACAAGTATGCTATAGACGAATCTTCTATTGTAGAAATTACCGATGTAAACGGTAACATAATACATGTAAACGATAACAAACTAGCCATATCTCAATACACCAGAGAAGAAATGGTAGGCCAAAATACCAGCATGGTAAACTCTGGCTACCATAGTAAAGAGTTTATGGCCGAAATGTGGGACACCATTAAAGCAGGTAAAATTTGGAAAGGCGAGTTTAGAAATAAAAGAAAGGATGGTACACTGTATTGGGTAAACACCACCATAATTCCGTTTATTGATGAAGAGGGTAAACCCTATCAATTTATGGGTATTAAAACAGATATAACCGAAAATAAGGAACATGAATTTGAACTTAGCGAGCGTGCTAAAGAAATTGAATCTATAAACAAGGAACTGGAGTCTTTCTCCTACTCCATATCGCACGATTTAAGGGCGCCGCTAAGGGCTGTAGATGGCTATGCCCTTATGCTGGAAGAAGATTTTGGGCCAACACTGGGTACCGAAGGCAACAGGCTTATTGGCGTTATAAGGCACAACGCCCAACACATGGGCCAGTTGATTGATGACTTATTAAATTTCTCTCGCCTGGGCCGTAAAGAAGTTAAAAAAGCCAGGGTTAACATGCAGGAGTTAACAGAGAGTATTTTGCGCGAAATACAAGTAGGTAAAGATTTTAAAGCCGAGGTGGAGATTAAACCTTTGGATACTGCCATGGCCGACCAATCTTTACTATACAACGTTATGTCTAACCTTATGTCAAACGCTGTAAAATACTCATCAAAAGTAGAGCGCCCCAAGGTTATTATATCGTCTGAGAAAAAAGACAATGAAGTAATTTTCTCGGTAAAAGATAATGGTGCGGGGTTTGATATGGAATATGCCAATAAACTTTTTGGTGTTTTTCAGCGCCTGCACACTTCCGATGAGTTTGAAGGTACCGGCGTGGGCCTAGCAACAGTACAACGCATAATACATAAACACGGTGGCCACGTATGGGCAGAGTCTAAAATAGACCAGGGGGCTACTTTTTACTTTAGCCTGCCTAATTAAACAACAAAAATATATACGCAAACAATAAATAGTAATGGAAAATAATGTAATTGAAATTCTTTTGGTTGAAGACAATATGCACGACGCGGAAATGACTATTCGCGCCTTGAAAAAGCAAAATATTGCCAACAACCTTATCCATTTAAAAGATGGTGCCATGGCCTTAGACTTTTTGTTTGGCACCGGCGAATACTCAGGCCGCAATACCCAAATTAAGCCTAAAGTTATTTTGCTTGATTTAAAAATGCCTAAGGTAAATGGCCTTGAGGTGTTAGAAAAAATAAAAGCAAACGAGGATACCAAGAAAATACCTGTTGTTGTTTTAACATCATCTAAAGAACACCCCGATATTGAAAAGTGTTATGAATTAGGCGTAAACAGCTACATAGTAAAGCCGGTAGAGTTTACCAACTTTATTAAAGCCGTGTCTGATCTTGGCCTATATTGGTTATTACTAAACCAACCACCGCAATAAGCTGCAATTTGTTTTTGCTTTTGCTACTAAACCGCTTGCCAATAATATAAAAAAACACATGCCGCTTAGGGTATTAGATAATAAATATTGTTTTTACAAAATAATACCCTATCTTTCTGTAAAGTTTACAGTTGCCATTTTGCTCTTATTTAAACAATAAGTAATAAAAAAGCATTCTCCGTATGGCACACAACCTCTCGGTATATCTGTTATACTAAGTTAGTTTTTCTTTTGCCGCCAATACTTATGAATGATAGTATAGATATTTTATTGATTGAAGATAGTGCCTTTGATGCCGAACTAACCATACGCGCATTAAAACAAAACAACCTTGCCAAAAACATAGTACACGTAGCTACCGGCGCGCACGCCATAGATTTTTTAATGCTACGGGCATTTTCCAAAACAGGGATATACAAAACAAACCAAAGGTTATTTTATTAGACCTAAGACTGGGCCACGTAAGCGGTGTAAGCATACTCGAAAAAATAATGGCTAACAACCATACCCGCCATATTCCGGTAATAATACTATCAGGCTCTAAAGACGATGCCGATTTAAAAAAATGCGCTGCACTGGGGGCAAATAACTACGTAGTTAAACCTATTGAGTTTAGCACCTTTACAAACAGCATATTAATGCCACTCTTATCTAAAGAAGTAGAGGCCAACTAAAAGCAGTAAAATGAGCGAGAGTGAAAAAATAAAGAATAACCCTATAGCTTCTGTTTTTAAAGAGGGCCACATAGGCGCATTATACGCAGCAATTATAGACTCGTCTAACGATGCGATAATAAGCAAATCAATAGAAGGCATTATACAAAGTTGGAATAAAAGTTCGGAGAAAATTTTTGGCTATACCGCTACCGAGGTTATTGGCGAACATATATCAATACTTATACCTGCCGACAGGATTGAAGAGGAAGAAAAAATAGTTGAAAAAATAAGGCAGAAACAAATAGTTGAGCATTGGGAAACCGTACGTATAAATAAAAAAGGCATACCTCTTGATATTTCAATTACCATGTCGCCTATTATTGATAGTGAAGGCAATGTAGTAGGCGCATCAGAAATAGCACGCGATATTACCGCAAAAAAAGCCATTGAAATAGCCTTGGCCGCCGCTACCGAAGGGTTAAAAAACCAAACTAACGACACATTAGTTGTACTGCAGGACTATTTATTAAAAGATTTCTCTCAGCAGGTTAAGGTTAGTGACCGGGGCGACGACCTTGACTTTATAGCCGTAGGCTTAAACAGCATGGGCGCCGCATTGCAAAAAGCAATAGAAACGGAGAAAAAGAACGTAAAACAGCTGGAGCAGTTAAATGCAGGGCTAGAAAAAAGAGTTACAGAGCGTACTATTGAACTATCGCAATATAAATATGCACTAGACGAGGCATCGCTTATAGAGATAACAGATACCGACGGTATTGTATTGCATGTAAACGAAAACAAATGCTCTGTTGCCGGATACACCAAAGAAGAACTGATAGGTAAAGACAACAGGATACATAACTCTAATTACCACCCTAAAGAATTTATAGAAAACTTATGGAACACCATAAGCGGAGGCAAAATATGGAAGGGGAGATTAGAAACAAGGCTAAAAATGGCAGTTTATACTGGGTAGAAACCACCATTATTCCCTTTATTAATGATGAAGGTGCAGTGTACCAGTACATGGCAATTAAAACAGACATTACGCTGGTTAAAAGGATAGAAGCTGAGCGCGACAGGATAGAAGCCGAGCGCGACGAACGCTCTGCCGAACTGGAGGCCGTTAACAAAGAACTAGAGTCTTTTTCTTATTCGGTATCGCACGATTTAAGGGCACCGCTAAGGGCCATAGATGGATATGCGTTAATACTGGAAGAAGACTATGAAAATGTAATTGATGCTGAAGGAAAAAGGTTGCTGGATACTATTCGCCATAATGCTCATTATATGGGCAACCTTATTGACGACTTGTTAAGCTTTTCTCAGCTTGGCAGAAAAGACTTGGCTAAAACACTGGTAAATATGACAACCCTTGCCAATGCTACTGTTGTAGAAATTGGAAGAAATAAAGAACACAATGCTACTATAACCATTAACCCTTTGCATAATGTTATGGCCGATAAAGCCCTTATTGAATGTGTATTGGTTAACCTGTTATCTAACGCCATTAAATACTCATCAAAAAAAGAAAAACCTAGTATTGAAGTAAGTTCAACAGTAGAAAACAACGAAGTGATTTTTTGTGTTAAAGATAATGGAGCAGGCTTTGAAATGGAATATGCCGATAAATTATTTGGAGTATTTCAGCGCTTGCATAGTGTAGAAGAATTTGAGGGTACCGGCGTAGGCCTTGCCACTGCGCACCGCATTATAAATAAGCACGGCGGTAGAATTTGGGCCGAAGGAGAAGTTGAAAAAGGAGCCTCTTTTTACTTTAGTTTACAAACAGAAAATAAAAAACAATAGTATATAATAACCAATGTGATGGAACATGATAGCGTAGTAGATATCTTACTAATAGAAGACAGCCATAGTGATGCGGAAATGACATTACGGGCCCTTACAAAACAAAATATTGCCACTAATTTGGTGCATCTTAAAGATGGTGCCCTTGCCCTCGACTTTATTTTTGCCACCGGCATTTATGCCGAACGTAAAATTGAAAACCAGCCTAAGGTAATATTGCTCGATTTAAAAATGCCCAAGGTAAATGGCCTGCAGGTGTTAGAAAAGTTAAAGGGAGATAAAAGAACTTGTGAAATACCTGTTGTTATATTAACCTCATCAAAAGAGCACCCCGATGTAAAAAGATGCTATGAATTGGGCGTAAACAGCTACATAGTAAAACCTGTTGAGGTATCTAATTTTATTAAAGCTATTTCAGAGTTAGGCATTTACTGGTTAGCCCTTAACCATGCCCCACAATAGGGTATAATAAAAGCGCTATTAACGGTATTTGTACATATATTTAGCCTTATATATTTACACCGCTAAATCGCGCCACAATGAAAAAAACATTTACGCTAACTATTTGCTTATTATCGCTTTGGGGGCTTGCAAAGGCCCAGGCACCTGTAAACCTGGGTTTTGAAACCTGGACAGATGTTGTTGCCTACGAAGACCCTGATAACTGGGGAACGTTAAACTTTGCATCGTTATTTGTGCAAGGTGTACCTACTACCGCCGAAAAAACTACAGACTCGCACTCCGACTCTTTTGCCGTTAAACTGGTTACTAAGCCTGCCGATGCAGACCTGAACAGCTTTGGCCTTGATACAGACACTGTGCCGGGCTTAATGATATACGGAAGCATTAGCAGTGAAACCGCAGGCACCGCCTACACACAGCGCCCTACGGGCTTGCAGTTTTGGTATAAATACACGCCTGTAAATGGCGACTCTGCCGGTTTTTTGGTGCAGCTAACCAAGTGGGACAATATTCAGCAAGAACAGATATTGGTTGGTCAGGGCGCTATTAGCATGAAAGATGTTGTTACTACCTACACCCTTGGCGATGTGCCTATTGTGTATGAAGAAGCAATAGAGCCCGACTCATTATTTATAATACTATTTTCAAGCTTTGATGCCTTACACCTTCTAGGCAGCAACCTAACTACCATATCAGGCCAACCCGGCAGCACACTTATAGTAGACGATATTGCCATACTTGGGGTTGATACACCAAACGCTATAAAAGACAATGCCGCCGCGGCATTTGATTTTACAGTATATCCCAACCCGGCATCAACCACCCTTAATTTTAAATGCAACAACTACACCTTTGCGCAGGGCGCTTTAACCTTTGATGTTATAGACCTTACAGGGCGCGTAGTGCAATCGGTAAGCTTTAACAACACCCAAACCACTACTGATGTATCAACCCTTGCAGCGGGCATGTATATATACCGTTTAACAGACAAAACCGGCATACTTAAAACAGGCAAGTTTAACGTTGCCCGATAAGAGATACAACTTATCCATATTTACCAAAGAAAAGCCCCTAACGTTTACGTTAGGGGCTTTATATTTTACTCCCTCTCTTTTGGAGAGGGGTTGGGGGTGAGGCTACTAATTAAACCCTGTCGCCAATGTTTACATAATCGCGTAAACCTTCGCCAACATAAATTTGGCGTGGGCGGCCAATAGGCTCACCGTTGGCAATCATTTCTTTCCATTGTGCAATCCAACCCGGTAGGCGGCCCAGTGCAAACATTACCGTAAACATTTCGGTAGGTATGCCCATTGCACGGTATATAATACCTGAGTAAAAATCTACGTTAGGGTATAGCTTACGCTCTACAAAGTAAGGGTCGCGCAGGGCAACTTCTTCCAGCTTTTTGGCAATATCCAAAATATCATCGTGTACGCCTAGTTTATTAAGTAACTGGTCGCAGGCTTGTTTAATAATTTTAGCGCGTGGGTCAAAGTTTTTGTACACACGGTGGCCAAAGCCCATTAAACGGAAGCTGTCGTTTTTATCTTTTGCTTTCTCTACCCACTTATCAACGTTGCCGCCATCTTCGTGAATCATATCAAGCATTTCAATAACCTCTTGGTTAGCACCACCGTGTAGCGGGCCCCAAAGGGCAATAGTACCTGCTGCTATAGATGCGTATAGGTTGGCCTTAGAAGAACCTACCATACGCACGGTTGATGCTGAGCAGTTTTGCTCATGGTCAGCGTGCAGTATCAATAGCTTATCAAGGGCATTAACCACAACAGGGTCAATCTCATATTCTTCAGATGGGTTGGCAAACATCATGTACAAGAAATTCTCTACATAATCGTTAGAGTTTTTAGGGTACATAATAGGGTGGCCAATAGAATTTTTATACGCCCAAGCAGCAATGGTTGGGAATTTAGCCAACAAGCGGTGTACGGTCAAATCAATCTCGGCCGATGTGCGTTTGGTTTTATTGTTTTCCGGGTAAAAGGTAGATAGCGAACATACTACCGAAGCTACCACGCCCATTGGGTGGGCTTTAGATGGGTATGCTTCGTAAAAGCGCTTCATATCTTCGTGTACCAACGTGTGGCGAGATATGTCTGAGTTAAATTTCTCTAACTCTGTTTTGGTAGGCAGTTTGCCATAAACCAATAAGTATGATACCTCAGTAAAGGTAGATTTTTCAGCCAGTTGCTCAATAGGGTACCCGCGGTAGCGTAGTATACCTTCTTCACCATCTAAAAAAGTAACGGCGCTGGTAGTAGCACCGGTGTTTTTGTAGCCCGAGTCCAGGGTTATATACCCTGTCTGGTCACGCAGTTTGGTAATATCAATTGCTTTTTCGTTTTCGGTACCAACTATTACGGGTAGTGGGTACGCTGTACCATCTAGGTTGATTTCTGCGGGCTGTTGTTGTTTTTCAGACATTGTGGTAAAATTTACTGTACTTAAAAGAATAAACCTGTTTGTTCAGGCGGTGCAAGTTTAAACATTATTTTTTGTTTTTGTAACACTATGGCCTATAAAAGTGGGCTTTTATAGGTTACTTTTGCAACGCCGCCATGATAAAGCAATTGAAGGCTGTTTTTGTTTTAACCGCCATACTACTTTTTTTACCCCTACCGTAAACGCGCAACTATTTAAACGTTTTTTTGGCCCACCAGACACTACTGCCAAGCCCAAACGCAATAAAATTTTAGCCATACCGGTTATTAGCCGAGCACCCGAAACCGACTGGACTTTTGGTGCAGCCGCTACCTGGCTTTTTAAAACCAGCCAGCGCGATAGTTTACTCCGCACATCCAATGTCCAGCTAATTGGTATTTATACATTGCGAAACCAATATGTAGGCCAGCTAGACGCTAATATAGTATTACCGGGAGAGCGTTGGTACTTAAAAATCCACGGCTCTGCATCTCGTTTTCCCGATAGTTTTTGGGGCGTTGGCAACACCATGCCCGAGAGTAATAAAGAGCGCTACACCTTTGACCAATACCACATAAACCCTACCCTTATGCGCATGGTAAAGCCCAAGCTTTTTGCCGGCCTTATCTACGATTTTCAACGGTTTTATAATATACAATACACCCCCGGTGGTATTTTCGACCAGCAGCAACTGCCCGGGCGCACCGGCAGCCTGATATCCGGGGCTGGCGCAACTGTTTTGGTAGACAGCCGCGATAATCTTTACAATGCCTACAAAGGGTGGTATGCCCAATTTATATCGCTGTTTTATGGCAAAGGCCTGGGCAGTAAATTCACCTACAACCAGTTTATTTTAGATACCCGCAAATACCTAAAAGTATACCGCAGGCACATACTGGCGCTACAGGCTTACTTTGAGTATAATGGGCCGGGCACGCCGCCCTTTCGCAACATGGCCCGCATGGGCGGACCCGAACGTATGCGGGGCTACTACTCTGGCCGTTTTACTGATAAAACGCACGTATGCTTTCAGGCAGAATATCGTTTCCCTATTTGGTGGCGCTTTGGCGGAACAGCCTTTGCATCGGCAGGCGAGGTGGCACCTGCGTTTAAAAAATGAGCCTGCCGGGGCTTAAATACACGTATGGTTTTGGCCTGCGCTTTGCCGCTAACAGGGTAGAACGCATCAACTTTAGGTTTGATTACGGCTTTAGAAAAGGCGGCGGCGACTATTACTTTACTGTGGCTGAAGCATTCTAATTGATAAACCAATGGTAAACTATTCCGGTTTCTTCTATAACATTGACTTGCAGAGTTTCTGTTCAACGAAAAATTATTTAATTCAAAATCAATGTTTTAACACCAAATAAATATACTTTGGAAACTATTTATACTAAAAACGTTTCCAGTATATCGAAAGTTTCTATCTTTGTACCGTGGATTCTAAAGAAGAAAATATAATTGCCCAGAGTACGTCAAATGTATCTTAAGTACGGCATAAAGAGTGTTACAATGGATGATGTAGCGCGCGAGCTGGGCATTTCTAAAAAACGCTTTACCTGTTTTTTAAAGATAAAAACGAGTTGGTAATGAAATCTATGGAGTGCCAAATTGCCATAGACAAGGCCAGTGTAATGGCTATTAAAACACAAGAACTTAATGCAATTGATGAGTTGCTTGAAATTGCTACCAATGTGGTGTCTACCTTAAAATCTATACAACCGGCGGTAATTTTTGATATTCAAAAATACTACCCACAGGTATGGGCATTGCAGGCAGAGTACAGGCAAAACTTTATTGTGCAAACTATTATAGATAATATAAATAACGGGATAGAACAGGGGTTTTACAGGCCAAACGTTCACCCCGAGATTATTGCCAAATTTTTTGCTGTTAAGTTGGAGAACATGTTTGACGATAAAGTGTTTCCTCCATCTAAATTTGATTTGGCCAATGTATATATGGAATATATACGCTACCACCTTATGGGCATTTGCAACCAAAAAGGTGCCGATTATATAGTTGAGAATATTTTTAATATCAAAAAGTAATAACATAATAGATGAAACGCCTTTTAATACTAATCAACCTAGTTTTTATGCTTTCGGCGGGGCTTATGGCGCAACCGGCAACAACAAATGCCAAACGCGCATTTACCCTTAAAGAGGCTATGGACTATGCCGTTATAAACTCTTACACGGCAAAAACATCATCCATAGATATGGAAAAAGCCAAGCGCCAAATGAATGAGCTTATTGGCATTGGTGCACCCCAAATTAGTGGTTCGGTACAATACAACTACAACATTAAGCCGCCGGTAGCATTTTTTCCGGCAGCGTTTTTTGGCGGCCCGCCAAATGAGTTTCAGGCAATAACCATATCGCCTAAGCAAAACAGCACCTTGGGCCTATCGGTAAACCAATTGTTGCTAGACGGCACCTACTTTATTGGCCTGCAAGCAGCTAAAAAGTTTAAAGAAATATCGGTAGACGTTAACCAAAAAGACCTGATAGCCATTAAGGCCGATGTAGCAGCATCGTACTACGCTATTTTGGTGCTTGAAGAAAACCGTAAAATTTTAAGCGAAAGCCTTAACAAGTTGAACGATACCTACAGCCAAACCGAGAAAATTTACAAAGAAGGTTTGATTGAAGAGAACGACCTTGACCAGCTAAAGCTTATTATATCTACCTTAAAAACAACCCAAACCAGCTTAGACCGTCAGGTTGAACTGGCTAAAAAGCTACTTAAGTTTCAATTGGGTATAGACCTTACCGAAGAAGTAACCCTAACTGATAACCTTGATAAGGTATTGGCAGATACTCCAAACGAGAGCACAATGGTATCGAGCTTTAAGGCCGAAACTAATATTGATTACCAGATTTTACGTAAACAAAGCGTGCTGGCCGATTTAAATTACAAGCGCGTAGTAGCATCGTACACCCCTAGCCTATCGGGCTTTTTAGCTACCAATGGCAAAACTTTAGCAACAGCAACCGTGTGCTGGCCGACCAATCTAAATACTACGGTATAGCCGTTGCCGGTGTTGCTTTGCGTGTACCTATTTTTGATGGCCTTTCTACCGTGCAGCGCATAAAATCGGCTAAGTTGGATTATAAGAAAACCGAGATTGGCTTAAAGCAATTGGAAGAGGGTTTAAAACTACAATCGGACCAGGCTACAACCAACTACAACAACGCCTTAGACCAGTTTAAACTAAAGAAAGAGAATTTAGACTTAGCCCGCAAGGTTAAAGAAAAAGCCCTTATTAAATACTAGGAAGGTGTTGGTAGCAGCCTAGAGGTTACTACTACAGAAAACCAATACCTGCAAATACAGGCCGATTATATATCATCATTACTTAACCTGTTTAACGCTAAAATCAGCATCAACAAACTGTCAAATAACTTTTAATATTACTACCACACTACAATATAACCATGAAAAAATTTAATATAATTCTTGTTGCCCTGGTTGTGCTAATAGCCGCTTGTACACCACCCAAAACCGATTTGGAAAAGAAAAGGAAAGAGCTGGCTGAAGTAAATGCCGAGATTGATGAGCTTAAAACTAAAGCTAAAGGTTTAGAAACTGAAATTGCTAAGCTAGACACCGCTGCCGCAGGCATTTTAAAGAACAAAACCGTAAAGGCTGAAGAAGTATTGCCTAGCGAGTTTGACAACTTTATTGAGGTGCAAGGCATGGTAGACTCTGACGAGAATGTGATGGTAAACACCACCCAACCGGGTATTATTACCGCCATTAATGTTAAAGAGGGCGACCGCGTTTCTAAAGGCCAAATTTTGGCTACTACAGATGCCGCTGTGCTTAACAAATCTATAGACCAGTTGCAAACCAACCTTGACCTTGCAACCATTGCATACGACAAACAAAAACGCCTGTGGGACCAAAAAATTGGTAGCGAAATTCAATACCTAAGCGCCAAAACACAAAAAGAAAGCTTAGAGAAACAATTGAAAACCCTACAATCGCAAATAGACTTAACAGTTATCAAATCGCCTATTAATGGTGTGGTTGATGAGGTTAAAGTTAAAATTGGCGAAATGGCAAGCCCCGGCTTTACCGGCATACGTGTAGTAAACCTTAGCAACATTAAGGTTATTGCAAAAGTATCTGACAACTACATATCAAAAGTTAAAAAAGGCCAATCTGTTGTTGTGCGTTTTCCTGATGCTAACTATGAGTTAACCGCCCCGGTAAGCTTTGTAAGCAGCGTTATTGGCAGCAACCGTTCTTTTACTGTTGAAGTAAAAGTAAACAACACCGATGGCAAGCTTAAACCTAACATGGTAGCCAACCTGCTTATATCAGACCAAAAACTATCTAACGTTTTGGTAGTACCATCAAACGCTGTAGAGCATACCGCAACAGGCAATTACCTAATGGTAGTAGCAGGCACACAGGGTAAATACACTGCCAGCCGCCGCAAGGTGGAGATTGGTGTGGAGTATAACGGCCGCACTATAGTAACCGAAGGGTTAAAACAAGGTGAGAAGATTATAACCTTTGGCTTTCAGGATGTGGTTGATGGCCAACCTATTTCTTTCTAATTAAACCAATAATACTGCACGGCCCACGCCGGCATTAACATATAAAACGCATTTACCATGCAGATGGAACGATTAAAAGAATTGTTGGTAACCAACTGGGCGATTAATAACCGCACCAGTGTGTATGTGCTTACCATCATTATATCTTTAGCGGGGTTGTTTGTTTTTAACACCATTCCTAAAGAGCAGTTTCCTGATATTGTTGTACCAACCATATCAGTAGTTACCATATACCCCGGCGCTACACCCGAGGATATTGAAAACCTTATTACCAAGCCTATTGAAAAGCAATTAAAATCGGTATCGGGTATTAAAAAAGTAACCAGCACATCTATACAAGACGTGTCTATTATTACCGCAGAATTTGCTACCAACCAAAAGGTACCTGAGTGTAAGCTTAAAGTATCTGACGCGGTTGATAAGGCAAAGAGCGATTTACCATCAGACCTTGATAACGACCCGCAGGTGCAGGAGTTTGATTTTTCTGAGTTCCCTATTATGAACATCAACATATCGGGAGATATTCCATTAGACAGGCTTAAAAAATATGCCGAAGATTTGGAAGATAAGATTGAGGGCCTGCCCGAAATTACCCGTGTTGACATTGTAGGTGGCTTAGACCGCGAAATACAGGTTAATGTAGACTTGTATAAAATGCAAGCTGCCGGTATTACCTTTAATGATATTGAAGCATCTGTAGGCAGGGAGAACGTAAATATCTCTGGTGGCGACATTCGTATAGACGACCAACGCCGTAGCCTACGTGTTACCGGCCAGTTTAAAAACCCTAAAGATATTGAGAACATTATTGTACGCTCTTTCCAGGGCACAACAGTGTTTTTACGTGATATTGCTACCGTTACCGATGGCTATAAAGAAAAACAAGACTTTGCCCGTTTAGACCGTAAAACGGTTATCAGCATGAACGTTATTAAACGCTCGGGCGAAAACCTTATTGCTGCATCAGACAAAATACAGGATATCATTCAGGAGTTTAAGGCAACCAAATTCCCCGCAGGGTTAGAGGTTACCATTACCGGAGACCAGTCTGACAATACCCGTGTATCTATTGCCGACCTTATCAATACCATTATCATTGGCTTTACGCTGGTACTTATAGTACTGATGTTTTTTATGGGCCTTAGCAACGCGTTTTTGTGGCGTTGGCCGTACCATTATCATCACTTATCGCCTTCTTATTCCTTCCGGGGTTAGACTATACGCTAAACGTAATTGTACTATTCTCTTTCTTACTGGCGCTGGGTATTATTGTTGACGATGCCATTGTGGTAATAGAAAATACCCACCGTATTTACAACAAGTACGACTTTAATGTTGTGCAGGCTGCCAAATACGCCGCAGGCGAGGTATTTATACCTGTATTAGCCGGTACGCTAACAACCATTGCACCGTTCTTCCCGCTGCTATTTTGGCCGGGTATAGCGGGCGAGTTTATGGGCAAGCTACCTGTAACACTTATCATAACCCTGGGCGCATCGTTATTTGTGGCCTTTATAATGAACCCTGTTTTTGCCGTGTCGTTTATGAAAAAAGGCGACCATGCAGAACTACCACCAATGCGCAGCTTATACCGCAACCTTATAATATTTGGTGTAATAGCTGTATTTGCCTTTTTAGCCGGCGGCTATGGCTTTGGCAACTTTATGTTGTTTATGATTGTAATGGCTGTTTTATACCACTTTGTATTAACCCGCGCCATAAAATCATTCCAGGAAAAAGCATGGCCAAAAATTATTAATGGCTACCGCAAAGTGTTGGTTGTATTTGTAAAAGGCTACAGGCCTATTGCAATTGTAGCCGTTACATTTATTGCAACCATAATTACCATTGCTGCATACTTTGAGCTCTGAGCCAAGGGTAGAGTTTTTCCCCAGCGGCGACCCTAATTTTGCCTACGTTTACATACAGGCACCGCTTGGTACCGATGCTGAGGTTACCGACTCTATTACCCGGATAGCCGAGAAAAAAGTTTACGAGGTATTGGGCGAAGACAACCCTAACGTAACATCTATTATTGCCAACGTTGGCCTTAACGCCGGCGACCCGCAAAAGCCCGACCGTGTTGCCACGCCATACAAAGGCAAGGTTACCGTAGCCTTTGTTAAATATTCTGACCGTCATGATTTTAATACCGGCGAGGCATTAAACAACATTCGCGAGAAGTTTAAAAAAGAGCCTATACAGGGTGTTTCTATTTCTGTTGATAAGGAAGCCAACGGCCCACCGGTAGGCAAGCCAGTGAACATGGAAATTAGCGGCGATGAGTTTCCGGTGTTGCTTGATTTGCAGGATAAAGTATTTAAAGCAGTAGCCAAGGCTAAAATTGCCGGCATGGAAGAGTTTAAAAGCGACCTGCAACTTAACAAGCCTGAGATTATTATTGATATAGACAACGAAAAAGCGCAACGCGAAGGTGTTTCTAAAGCACAAATAGGTTTGGATTTACGTACCGCTTTGTTTGGCAAAGAAATATCTAAATATAAAGATGCTAACGATGATGCCCCAATACAACTGCGCCTAACCGAAGATTACCGTAAAAAGGTAGAGCAACTTACCAACCTGCAAATATCTTTTATGGATATGTCAACAGGCCGTTTTAAACAATTGCCACTATCATCAGTAGTTACGGTACGCTACGCCCAATCGTATAACGGTATTAACCGCAAAAACCAAAAGCGTGTTATATCGCTATCTTCAAACGTAGAAAATGAAGATATGACCAGCAACATTGTGGCCCAGCTAAACGGTGTTATAAGCACTATTGATGTGCCAGAGGGTTACGAGATTAAAATGACCGGCGCACAAGAAGACCAGAAAGAAACATCAGACTTTTTAGGTGTGGCGTTTTTAGCAGCCATTTTGTTAATGTTCTTTATCCTGGTTACACAGTTTAACTCGGTAGTTAAGCCTATGCTTATCTTCTCAACCATCTTCTTTAGTTTGATGGGTGTGTTCTTAGGCTTTATCATATTTGATTTTAGCTTCTCTATTGTAATGACGGGTGTAGGTATCTTCGCCCTGTCGGGTATCGTTATCCGTAACGGTATATTACTTATTGAGTTTATTGATGAGCTACGCCAACGTGGCGAAGATGTTACCAATGCTGTTGTTGATGGTGGCGCTACCCGTTTAACCCCTGTGTTTTTAACTGCCGTATCGGCTATACTGGGTTTAATACCATTAGCCATTGGTTTAAATATAGATTTTGCAGGCTTGTTTACCCATTTTGAACCTCATTTCCACTTAGGTGGCGACAACGTTGCTTTTTGGGGCCCACTAGCATGGACCATGATTTTTGGTCTTGTTATAGCAACCTTTTTAACCCTGTTGGTAGTACCAACAATGTATATGTTGGCTTACAAAACCAAGTACAAAGTACTTAGCTGGTTTAAGAAAAAGCCCGCTACCGAAATTGAGTAAGTAGTGTTTTCATTAAAGTAGGTTTAGTAAATAAAAAGGGCTGCATAAATTATGCAGCCCTTTTTTACGTGTTATTTAATACTATCAGTTAACATAAATTTTACTGGTGCTTACATTGTGGCAACTGTTGCAAGCACCCGTAGTTATAGTTGTGCCCATATACTGTACATCTCCGCTTGTACCCGTAACAGAGGGGTAAAGGCCACCACTAAAATCAATATCTTCAGTAGTATAAAAATTGCCTTTACTATCTACCTCTACAGTGTATTTAAGTGTACCGGTACCATCTGGCCCGGTGTATAGCTTAACCGTGCCGTTGGGTTGGCCGCTGGTAAAGGCTGCATTGTATACAGTGCCGGCAACATTAAACCAGCCCTCGCCCTGGCCACCGTTCTTATGGCAGTTCATACAGTTTTGGCCCATGTTATGGCTGTCGTCATCGCCATGGCGCGATATATTGGTTTCGTTGCCTTCGCCTTCTTTTTCGCAGCTTTGGGTAAACACCATTGCACTAAAAAGCGCAGCCAGCATTGCCATTGTAATTAACTTGTTTTTCATGATTTCTATTTTTAAAATTGATAGTTGCTTGTTGTAAAAATTATTTATTCTGATTTATTCTTTAAAATCAATAATAACTGATAAGCCCCTTGTGTGGCGCAGGTATAAGCGCTAATATTTTGGGTTTTATCTACCGGTACAATCTCTGTAAAGCCCCCTTCGCTGCTGCCGGTTTTAACCTCTAACAAATCAAACTGATAGGTAGATTTTTGTACAAATACATATTGCTTATTTTCAAACTCTACAATAGCATCGTTTGGCAAAGCCAACGCATCGGCCTTTTTAACCTCCACATCGGCATTCATATACATTCCCGGTATAAGGCTTTTGTCGTACTCTTCAAAATGGCAGTGTACCTCCACATTGCGTTCGGCAGATAGGCTTTTACCTATTAAAATTACCTCGCAGGCATATTTTTTATCGGCATTGTTTGTGTATGCAAATACCTTTTGGCCTATGCTAAACTTATCAAGGTCTTTTTCAAACACCGTTAGGTTAAGGTGAATATCGGTAGGGTTTACCAGTTCAAACAACACATCGGCAGGGTTTACATACTTACCAATATTTACGTTTACTTTAGACACAAAACCATCTATAGGCGAGTACACATTAATACCACGCGAAAGGGTATTTTCATTAAGGTTATCAGGGTTAATGCTTATAAGCTTGAGTTTTTCGTATAACGATTTTATTAAAATTTTCTGCGATTTATAGTCGGCTTCGGCCTGCTGAAAAACCTTATCGCTACTGGCTTTAGAGGCATTCAAATCTTTCTGCCTAAAGTATTCAGCCTCTAAAAACTTAAACCGGGCCTGCGCGTTAAGGTAGTCTTGCTGTAGTTGAATGTATTGCTGGTCTTCCATTACCGCAATAACATCGCCCTTGCCAATATGCATGCCGGGCAGCAGTTTGGTGCTTTTTAAATACCCACCCATAGGCACACTAACAGATACCATGTTTTGCGGTGGCACATCTATAACCCCATTTACCTTTAATATTGATGAAAGCCCCATAATTTGGGCTTTGCCTGTTTGTATACCCGCGTTGTTTGCTTGCGCCCGGGTAATGGTAACCGAGGTTTTATTTGGGTTGTTAGCGGGTTCTTCTTTTGTTTGCCCGGCCCCGCCGCAGGCAGCTAACAATACTGTAGCTATATAAATTATATACTTGTTCATGTTGTTTACTTGTTTGTTAGCGTGTTTAACTCTATAACACTAAGGTTTAGCGCCTTTACCGCATCTAGGTAATCGCTTTGTGTGCCTATTGCCTGGTTTATAAGCATTACCCACTCTAAATAGTTAATATCGCCGTTTTGCAACTGTGCATTTGCCGTATTTATAATTGTGTCGGCATAGCCCAAGGCATTATTTTCATAATAATCTACCGCCAGCTTGCTCCTTGCATAGTTGGTTATGGCCTAGCTATAGGTTGTTTGTAAAGCCGCCATGCCTGCTAAGGTAGTTACTTTGCGCCAACTGCCTGTCTATTTTAAGCGCGCCTATTTTTGCCTTTTGTGCACCAAAAAACAAGGGTATGCCCAAACCAAACTGCGCAGACTGGAATCTGTAAGCCGTTGTATATGCATTATTATCGGCACCTATACCGCGTATGCTCATATTGCTGTAGCCCAAACTAATATCGGGCAGCAAAGCCGCTTTTTCTGTTTTTAACCGGTATAGACTAACCTGCTGCTGTTGCTTTAAATAACCCGCCAATGGGTGTTGTTGCAAAGCACTACTATCTGCCAACACAGGGGTGCAATTTTAAATTGGGGCGATGCAGGCACGTAGCTAACCTGTGTATTTAACAGGTAATTAAACTGCTTTTGTAGTATATCATAATCTTGCTGCAACTGGCTAAGTTGCAGGCTTACTTTGCCTTTTAAATTATCGGCAGTAGTTTTTTCCAGTATGTTACTTTCGCCTTTGTTAAAGCGCTTGGTACTCTTATCTAAAAACCCGGTAAATAAACTATCGGCACGCTGCAACAACAGTTTTTTCTGGCTCAGGAATAACAACTCGTAAAACACGGTTGAAACCTGCTTTTTCAAATCATTCTGTTTAATAGCAACCAACAGTTGCCCGCCTTTATACTCCTGGTTAAGCAACTGCTTTTGCGCGGTGTATACCGTTGGAAATTTTATGGTTTGTGAAATGCCAAAGCGGGTATCGGTATACACACTGTTTAGCTGCCCATAATCGCCGCTAATAGTGGTAGGCTGTATGTTCCATGCGGTACCTTTTAGCTTATCCAAATAATCAACCTGCAAATTTTGGGCGCGTAAGGCCTGGTTATTTTTCAAAGCCGTATCTACCGCAGCCTGCAACAGTATTGTTTGCTGCCCATAGCCCGGTGTTGCAACCAAGCCCAAAAATGCAACAGCTACCATGCCGGCTACTGCATGCTTTTTAACTTTAAACCCTGTTTCAAACAAAATGTATAGCACAGGCAGCACAAAAAGTGTTAACAGTGTAGCCAGCAACAAGCCGCCTATAACAACTGTTGCCAGTGGGCGCTGCACCTCTGCCCCTGCCCCGTTGCTTAGCGCCATGGGCAAAAAGCCTAACGATGCTACAAAGGCTGTCATTAACACAGGGCGCAGCCTAACTTTGGTGCCCTGCGTAACAATGCGTTTAACATCATTCATTCCTTCGGCACGCAAACGGTTAAACTCTGCAATAAGTACAATACCATTAAGCACAGCTACGCCAAACAAGGCAATAAAACCTATACCCGCAGATATGCTAAACGGCATACCGCGCAAGGCTAAGGCAAATACGCCCCCTATGGCAGATAGCGGAATAGCCGTGTAAATAAGCAAGCCCTGCTTTATTGAACCAAAGGCAAAATACAGCATAAGAAATATTAGCAATAGCGATATGGGCACAGCAATGCTTAAGCGCTTTTTGGCAGCGTTAAGGTTTTCAAAAGCCCCGCCATAATCTATACGGTAGCCCTTAGGTAGCATTAGCTCTTTGTCAACCTTAGCCTGCAATTCTGTAACAATGCTTTGCACATCGCGCCCGCGCACATTAAAACCAACTACTATGCGCCTTTTGGCTCCCTCTCTTTGTATTTGGTTTGGGCCTTCAATACTTACAATTTTTGCTAACTGGTAAAGCGGTATTTGTGTGCCTTGTGGCGTTGGTATTAAAAGGTTTTCTACATCGCTTATATTGTTGCGCTTTTCGCCCTGCAGGCGCACAACCATATCAAAACGTTTTTCGCCTTCAAACACCAAGCCCGCGCTTTGCCCGGCAAATGCCGTATTTATTACCTTGTTTATGCTACTAATGTTAAGGCCATATTGCGCTATGGCAGGCCTGTTATATGTTATTATAATTTGCGGCATGCCGCCAACAGGCTCTACAAACACATCTTTTGCGCCATTAATAGTTGCTGCGGTAGCGCCCAATTTTTTAGCAAACAGGGTAAGGCTATCCATATCGTCGCCAAAAATTTTACATACCACATCTTGCCTTGCACCAGTCATTAACTCGTTAAAACGCATTTGCACAGGGTATTGAAAACCCGTTGTTAACCCCGGAACAGCCTCCAGCTCTTTACTCATTTTATCTGCCAGTTCATTAAACGTTTGGGCCGATGTCCATTCGCTCTTATCCTTTAAAATAATCATCATGTCTGATGCATCTATGGGCATAGGGTCTGTAGGAATTTCGCCACTGCCGGTTTTGGTTACTACTTTTACTACCTCAGGAAATTTTTGGAGTAGTATATGTGATGCTTTTTGAGTAGCCTCTATATTTACCGAAAGGTTAGTACCGGTTGACAAACGGCACTCTACGGCAAAATCGCCTTCTTCTAAACTGGGTATAAACTCGCCACCCAAAAAGGTTAGCGTTATAACTGCCCCAACAAACAGAGCAATAGTAGCAGCCACTATTGTTTTGGGAAAATTAAGCACACGGATGAGTACATTTTGGTAGAAATACTCTATCCCATTCATCATTTTGTCTGACAATGTTTTTTTATGACTTATTTTTTTGCTTAAAAACAAGGCACTAAAAGCAGGTATATAGGTAAGCGACAATATAAATGCACCCAACAATGCAAAGGCAACAGTTTGCGCCATGGGCTTAAACATTTTACCCTCTATACCCTGTAAGGTGAATATTGGCAAATACACTATAAGTATTATTACTTGCCCAAACACAGCACTATTCATCATACGTCCCGCCGATTGGTTTACCTCTTTATCCATATCGGCCTGGGTTAGCTTATTTATGTGGCTAAATTTTTTGCTATGGCTAAGCGTGTGCATTACCGCTTCTACAATAATTACAGCCCCATCTACAATAAGCCCAAAATCTAATGCCCCCAAGCTCATCAGGTTGCCGCTAACGCCAAAAAGATTCATCATAATTATTGCAAACAGCATTGCCAGTGGTATTACTGATGCTACCAGCAAACCGGCCCTAAAATTGCCCAAGAAGAGTACCAATATAAAAATCACAATTAAGGCACCCTCCATCAGGTTTTTTCTACCGTGCCAATGGCGTTATTAACCATTTTGGTGCGGTCTAAAAAAGGCTCTAGAACAACCCCTTTGGGTAAATCTTTTTGTATTATGGCTATGCGTGCTTTAACATCTTTAATAACGCTGCTGCTGTTGCCGCCCTTAACCATCATTACCACACCTCCGGCAACCTCGCCCACATCGTTATAACACAAAGCCCCGTAGCGGGTAGCGTTTCCAAAGCCAACACGGGCTACATCGCGAATAAAAAGCGGTGTGCCATTAGCAGTACTTTTTACCTGTATATTTTCTATATCGGCAAGGCTGCCCACTAACCCTTCGGTGCGTATATACTGCACCATTGGGCCTTTTTCAATATAGGCACCGCCGGTGTTTTGGTTATTATTTTCCAGGGCGGCAAAAATATCGGCAATGGTTACCCCGTAAGATTTTAGCATATCAGGATTTACCGCTATTTCGTATTGCTTTAACTTGCCACCAAAGCTGCTAATATCGGCCACACCCGGCACACCCAATAGTTGCTTGCGCACCACCCAATCTTGAATGGTGCGTAGTTCTGTTGCATCATACTTATTTTCGTACCCCTTTTCAGGTCTTACTACATACTGGTAAATCTCGCCCAAGCCTGTAGTTACGGGGCCCATTTCGGGCAGTGCCACACCGGGCGGCATAAGCGGTTGCACCTTTACCAAGCGCTCACCAACCTGCTGGCGTGCCCAGTAAACATCAACATCATCATTAAACACCAGTGTTACTACCGATAGCCCAAAGCGAGAAAAGCTGCGCATTTCTATAAGGCCCGGTATGTTTGCATTTGCCTGTTCTATAGGGTAAGTAATTAGCCTTTCTATATCTGTTGCGCCCATGGCCGGGGCTACAGCTATTACCTGCACCTGGTTGTTGGTAATATCGGGCACAGCATCTATAGGTAAACGGGTTACCTGATAGCTGCCATAGCCAATAAGGGCCACAACAAACAGGGCAATTATCAGTTTATTAGCAACTGAAAATTGAATTATCCTGTTTAGCATGATTAGTCTTCGTCTTGGTGCTTAGTATCAGCGGGTGTTACAGTGCCCCCGGCAATTTCTGTATGGCGTATTTGCCCACCATAATAGCCCGCCCTTGCCATTGCCGCAAATGCTAAAACAGTTAAAACGGTACAGGCTATAAAAAGGCTTTTGCGCATGGGTAGCTTACGCAGGCTGAAAAACAAGAAAACACCACATACCAAACCGGCGGCCAGTGTTAGTATTAAGGCAGGTTTTGCAGCATCTTCATGCACCTCCAACGCTGTTTCGGTTATACCGGGTATATTTTCTACGGTTTCTTCGGCACTTTCGCCGGTGGTGTTTACTACTACAGCACTTAGGGCCAGTACTACTACCAGGCCTGCTGCAAAATCTTTAAACTTTGGGTTGTTTTTTATTATGGCCCAAACCATTATTACGCTTGCTATTAACGTACCAATTATAGGTAGGTGGTTTAGCAGCAAATGAATGTGAGTTGCGTTCATTGCTAATATTTTATGTTGTTAATTTTTGAATTACCGCATGCGCGGCAACAGACTACCAAACTATTGGTAATAGGTACAAGAAAATATTAGCAAACTTTTGGCGGTTGCCAAATGGTAGATAGGTACTGCGATGAAACAATAGTTTCATCAATTAAAATATGGCTTATAAAAGAATTTTCTTCAGGATTAAAACTAACCTTATTGCTAACCACCGGCAATGCATTGGTAACCATGGCTACAGAATGGTCTAAGGTTTTAAAGGGCAACTGCATGTCTCGCTTATAATCCGCATCCTTATCATCACCATTAAAATAATGCTTACTGATAAAAGTGGTAAAACTAAGCTCTTTGTTTGTTTGCTTATGCTCGAAAAAATGCTGCACCAACACCGGCAGTTTAAGCAACTGGTGCAGTGGCGTGGCCGAAAAAAGCACGGTAACTAAAAACAATATGGGAACAATCTTTTTCAACTACAACAAAATTAGATTTTGCAATTATGTAAAGCAAGGGCAACCTCAAATTCAGAATGCTTATAAATAGACAAAAAAATAGCCCGATAGTTTAAACTTCGGGCTATCAATAATTAATATGGTTAAGGTTAGTTACCTAAATCGCTAATAAATTTAAGGCGTACTATAGGCGCAACTCTTCGCTGCTATAGGTTTCTTCACCAAACTCTTCAACAGCATCTTCAATACTATCTGTTTCGGCCGTGCGGAAGAAATCAAAAATTTCTTTTTGCTCTTCTTCGCCCAACAACTCGTTAAGGTAGTAGTTAAGGTCTAGCTTGGTGCCAGATGATACGATGCTTTCCATCTCGGTAATCAACTCGTCAGGTGTAACACCTTTAGCCTCACATATATCTTCCAAAGGCAACTTGCGGTCTACGCTTTGAATGATGTACACTTTTAGGCCCGACTTGTTTACTACCGATTTTACAACCATATCTTGCGGGCGGTGGATATCGTTATCCTCCACATACTTTTTGATAAGGTCTACAAACGGTTTGCCGAACTTTTGGGCTTTACCCGCGCCAACACCGCTTATGTTTTTCATTTCTTCCAGCGTTACAGGGTATTGGATAGTCATATCCTCTAACGATGGGTCTTGAAACACCACATAAGGTGGCACGTTGTTTTGCTTAGCAATTTTTTTGCGTAAGTCTTTTAATAGTGTAAACAGGGCATCGTCAGAAGCACCACCACCGGCTTGTCCGCCTGCGGCATCAGCGCCTTCTTCGTCTTTGTCTGTCTCGTCAAAATTCTGGTCCTTTGTCAACATAATAGAATAAGGTTTATCCAAGTATTCTTTTCCCTTTTCAGTAACTTTTAATATTCCGTAATTCTCAATTTCTTTAGCAAGGAAGCCTAACACAGCAGCCTGGCGGATAACAGCCATCCAGTGGCGTTCTCCTTCTTCCATGCCTTTGCCAAAAACTTCCAGTTCGTGGTGCTTGTATTGCTTAATAGCAGTGTTGGTGTTACCAACCAATACATTGGCCACGTGCCTGTCTTTAAATTTTTCTTTAACGGCTAAAACGGCTTCAATAACATCACAAATCGCGTCTTCGCCCTCAAAGGGTGTTTTGGGGTTACGGCAGTTATCGCACATGCCGTTACAGCCCTGTTCATCAAATTCTTCGCCAAAGTAATGCAAAACTATCTTACGTCTGCAATTAGAACTTTCGGCATAGGCTACTGTTTCTGATATCAATTGCATCCCAATCTCTTGTTCAGCAACGGGTTTGCCCTTTAAAAATTTTTCTAATTTTTGTATATCATCGTAGCTATAAAAGGTAATACAGTTGCCTTCGCCACCATCGCGGCCCGCCCTACCGGTCTCCTGGTAGTACCCTTCTAAGCTTTTCGGAATTTCGTGGTGGATAACAAAACGAACATCGGGCTTATCTATACCCATACCAAAGGCAATAGTAGCTACAATAACCTGTATATCTTCCATCAGGAACTTATCCTGCGTTTCGGGCCTTGTTTTAGCATCTAAACCCGCATGGTATGGCAGGGCTTTAATACCGTTAGCCTGTAACAGGGCGGCAAGCTCTTCTACCTTTTTACGGCTTAAACAGTATATAATGCCGCTTTTGTTGGGGTTTTGTTTAATGTACCTAACAATTTCCTTATCAGCATTAACTTTTGGCCTTACCTCGTAGTAAAGGTTGCTGCGGTTAAATGATGATTTGTATACCTGAGCCTTTTGCATGCCCAGGTTTTTCAAAATATCTTGCTGTACTTTTGGTGTAGCTGTAGCGGTAAGGGCCATAATAGGCACTGTGCCAATGGCCTCTATAATAGAACGCAGGCGACGGTACTCAGGGCGGAAATCGTGCCCCCACTCTGAAATACAATGGGCCTCGTCTATAGCAAAGAATGAAATTTTTATCTCGCGGAAAAACGCTACGTTCTCTTCTTTGGTTAGCGACTCAGGCGCTACATATAGCATTTTGGTAAGGCCTGCGGTAATATCGCCCTTAACCTTTTCTATTTCTTTTTTGGTAAGCGATGAATTAAGGAAATGCGCCACCCCGTCTTCGCTACCGTAGTTACGTATAGCATCAACCTGGTTTTTCATTAACGCAATAAGTGGCGAAACTATAATAGCCGTACCCTCGCTAATAAGGGCTGGCAACTGGTAGCATAAGCTTTTGCCACCGCCTGTAGGCATAATAACAAAGGTATCGTTACCTGCTAAAATATTGTTTATTACTTCTTCCTGTTGTCCTTTGAACTTGTTGAATCCAAAATACTGCTGCAAATGCGATGCTAAAGGCACCTCTACTTCTTGTTCAATTAACATATATCGTATAATCTCTTGATAATGAGTTAGTTACTCGTTTCCTCTTACGGAATGTAAAGATATAGAAAAAAACGCTTAAAATCAAAATTATATTAGGTGTTTTGCTCTTCATTTATCCTTGTTGATAATATATACAGCTAAAAGTCTGCCAAAAAGCTATTTAAAATATATTAGTGCAAAATTTAATGCCAATAAGTGAAGATAGCAGTAGTTATACCGGCTTTTAACGAAGAAGAGAATATAGCCAGCGTGGTAAACGGCTTAAACAGCATGGCTGTAGCCAATAAGCTGGATGTTACCCCTGTGGTGGTAAACGATTGCTCTTTGGATAATACTGCCGCAATAATTGCCAATTTAAACTGTGTGGCGCTAAACCTGCCCGTAAACCTGGGCATAGGGGGCGCGGTGCAAACAGGTATTAAATATGCCTACCGCAATGGTTTTGATGTTGCTTTTCAGCTTGATGGCGACGGGCAACACCCCGCCAGCGAGATACCCAAACTGGTGCAGGCGCATATAGCCAATAACTGGGATGTGGTAATAGGCTCGCGCTTTTTAACTAACGAGGGGTTTCAATCATCGTTTGCGCGGCGCACGGGCATAAAGTACTTTAAGCACCTTATACGCTTTATGTGCGGTGTTAGGGTTACCGATGCTACATCGGGCTACCGCCTGCTAAACCGCAAGGCTATGGCTATTGTAAACGATTATTACCCGCACGATTATCCCGAGCCTGAAGCCGTGGTAATGTATGTGCGCAATAATTGCACCGTGGGCGAGGTGCCTGTGGTAATGCTGGAAAGGCAGGGTGGCGTATCGTCTATTGGCACAACAACCAGCATATTTTATATGGTAAAGGTTACGCTTGCCGTGGTTTTTGCTTATTTTGTTAGTGTACGTAAACGTTAATAATATCAACCCTTATGATACTACCTGTTAAAATAAAGGTAATTGTAACGCTTATAGCCATTGGGTTTTTAGCTTATGTAAGCCGTTTAATTCTTAAACGCCGGCTAAAAGAGGAATATGCCATTATTTGGTTTGTAAGCACGTTTATACTGGCTTTACTATCATTCCGCAGCGATTTATTAGACACGGTAGCCGTGCTGTTGGGTGTGGCCTTTGCCCCAAACTTACTGTTTGCTGGGATAATATTTGTGGGCATGGTGTATTTATTGCACCTATCGGTAAAGCTGTCTAAACAACAGGAGCAAACTAAAAACCTTACGCAGGAGATAGCCTTGCTTAAACAGGCCATATTAGAGAATAAAGTAAACAGCCTCGGCCCTGACAAGATAGAAGAATAACGTGGGAATGCCAATTTATGATAACGAAGCTGATAGGCTTAGCATGTATTTGGTTGGCAAACCCTGCACGGCCGATATAAAAGAAGCGTTTGCCGATGCCGTTACCAAACTGGATATAACCTTTACGCCCAATCAGGAAAAACTCTACAGCCGCATGCTTAGCTCTAGGTTTATGATGCGGGCTGTTGATGGGGGTTTGGTGTTTGTAAACAGGGACTCTTTGCTACGCAAGCGTATATTTGTTATGCTTTGTTTGTTGGAAGCATCTAAAGATTATACAGACAGCTTTTTACCCCAAAAGCGCAACTGGCTGCACTTTTTCTACATTGGCATTATAACATCGTGGGCGTTTTTTACAGCTATTGTGGGTATATTAATTATTAAAACAGCAAACGTTGAATAGCGAGCAAAACCCTGCGGAGTTTATTGTGGTAGGCTCGGGCCTTACCGGCGCTATGGCTGCCCAAACGCTTGTTGAGGGTGGCGCACAGGTACTTATGCTTGATGTTGCCTACAAAAACGAAACAGGAAATAAATTCCCAAGCGATAATTTTTTAGCCATACGCCAAAATAACCCCAACCAGCGCGATTTATTGCTTGGTAAAGATTACGAGGGCATACCCTGGGGTGCTATTAAAACCGGGGCGCAGCTAACACCGGGGCGAAAATACATGGCCAAAGGCATAGAGCATTGGCTGCCAATCATCAGCAAAACATTCTTCCCTATAGAGAGCCTTGCCCTTGGCGGCTTAGGCGGTGGTTGGGGCGCCGGATGCTATGTGTTTTCCGGTGCTGAATTTGAAAAAGCCGGTATAAGCAAAAGCCTGTTTAACCAGAGCTACCAAACCGTTGCCGACCGCATAGGAATATCGGGCGGGCAAGATGATATAGAACGCTTTACTACAGAGGGATTGCAAGGCATACAGCCGGGCATTCAGGTAGAAGAAAGCATGCAGCGTATCTTAAAAAAATACAATGCAAAAAAAGCAAGCTGAACAGCCGTGGATTTTATACGGGCATATCTACCCTTGCTATGCTAACGCAGGATAAGGACGACCGCAAAGCTTTTACGTATAACGACATGGATTTTTGGCACGATAACGACCAGTCGGTGTACCGTGCGTGGATGACGATAGAGAAGCTGAAAGCCACACCTAACTTTAGGTTGGAAGAAAAAATGCTAGTTGTTAAGTTTGAAGAGGTGGGCGATTTGGTAAAGGTTGTTTGCCGTAATGTTGACACGAACGAGGAGAAGCTGTTTTGGTGTAAAAAGCTAGTATTATGTAGCGGGGTTTTAAGCACCGCGCGTATTGCCTTACGGTCTTTTAACGTAGCTAAAAAGCTTCCGCTAATATCCAACCCCTACGTGTATGTGCCCATGATAAACTACAGCATGTTGGGCAAGGTTACGCAAAGCCACAAGAGCAGCATGTCGCAGTTGTTTATGTTCTTTGACAAGAAAGGGGATAATAGCGATGTAGCAATGGCGAGTATGTTTACGTACCGGTCGCTGTTGCTGTATAGGCTGATAAAAGAAGCACCTGTAAACTTTGCCGCAGGGCGAGAAGTTATGCAATACCTAACACCCGCTATGGTTATTGCAGGTATACACCACCCTGAGTTTGGCGGCGAAGGTAAATACGTAGAATTATTGCCCGATAGCAATTCGCCTACCGGAGATATTTTGCATGCCGAATATGCCCTTACCGATGCTGAAGAAAAAGAGGTAAAAGCCACCGAGAGTAAATTCTTTAAAACCTTTATGGCTTTGGGATGCATACCTATTCAAAAAGTATACCCGGGCCACGGCAGTAGCATACACTATGCGGGTACGTTGCCTTTTTCAGACAAAGAAGAAATTTATACTACCGCCGAAAACGGCAGGCTGCACCAGACTAAAAACGTTTGGGTAGCCGATGGTTCATCGCTTAAATATGTGCCGGCAAAAGGCATATCATTTACCTTAATGGCCAATGCCGACAGGGTAGCTAAACACGCGTTAAACAACAGGTAATGGTTATAGCGGTAACAGGTGCATCTGGTTTTATAGGCAGCCTATTGGTTAGCCACCTTGCGCAAAAGCATACCGTTATTGCCTTAAAACGCAGGCTCGACAATACCCATCAACCTAAAGTTGAAGAGCGCTTGTTTGACCTTACCAAGCCCGAAACATTTGAAAATATTAGTGGTGCAGATGCTTTGGTGCATTGCGCTTATATAGAATTCAGCCCAAAAAACAAAGAAGCATCAACCCAAAACATAGAGGGCACGCTGGCATTAGCCAACCTTTGCAAAGAAAAGGGCATGCACTTTATATTCCTTTCGTCCATGTCGGCGCATGCCGATGCCCTATCGGAATACGGCAAGCACAAGTTTGCCATAGAGCGTAAACTTAGCGGCAAAGGGCAGGCTATCATCCGCCCCGGCTTGGTGGTTGGCGATACCGGAGGGTTATACAACAACATCAAAAACATCATTGCTAAGTCGTCTATCATACCACTTATTGGCGGTGGAAATCAGCCTATACAAATTGTACACGTAGACCAACTTTGCAGCGTAATTGAACAGGTAGCCGTAAACAAAACCGATGGTTTTTATACGGTAGCCACGCCGCGGGTTTATACCATGAAAGAACTGTACAACGCCATTGCGGCAGGGCAAAGCAAGAAGATTCGATTTATCAATTTGCCGTTTGGATTTATGAAGTTCACATTGAGCATTGCCGAGGCTATTGGCCTAAACCTGCCCATAAAAACAGAAAATTTAAATGGCTTAAAGCAGCTACGCTCTTTCAACACCAAACCCGATTTAGAAAAGCTGGGTGTTGAGTTGAGGGGTTGGAGAGCATCTAAATCCCCGCCTTGGAGGGTGCCGAACAAAGTGACGGCGGGATGGGTTCAGCTTCAACACACCCCGTCGCGGCAAGCCGCGCCACCCCTCTCAAGAGGGGATATTTCTTTTATAGTCTTGACAAAGGCCCTTTGGGGGTTGTACCTTTGCAGGAATCCCGACGATAAATGTCGGGGCAAGACTAAAACTATGCCTTTGATAAACCTCCCCCGTCCCGCCTCAGGCGGAAGCACCCCTCCGTGAGGGGGACAAAATATTCCCAGATTCAATCCGCGAAAACTACCTCATCAGCTACATATTGTAAGAATACTGACTAGTAATTACTGACTACTGAACCCTGACCTCTGAATCCTACGAAATACCAACTAAAAATCGTATCTTTGCACCTATTTTTTACGAACCATGCAAAAGCAAGTATATACCGAATATAAAGGGCTTAACCTGCCTAAAATAGCTGAAGAAATATTGGCGTTTTGGGAGAAGGAAGGGATATTTGAAAAAAGTATCACCACCCGCGATGGCAGCCCGCAATTTACTTTTTACGAAGGCCCACCTTCGGCTAACGGCCTGCCGGGCATACACCATGTTATGGCCCGTACCATTAAAGATATTTTTTGCCGTTACCAAACGCTTAAAGGCTTGCAGGTAAACCGCAAAGCGGGTTGGGATACGCATGGCCTGCCCGTAGAGCTTGGCGTAGAAAAAGCATTGGGCATTACTAAAGAAAATATTGGCAAAACCATTAGCGTGGAAGACTATAACAAAGCCTGCCGCGCCGATGTAATGAAATATACCGACCTGTGGGCCCGCCTTACCAAGGAAATGGGCTACTGGGTAAACATGGAAGACCCTTACATTACCTACGAAACCGATTATATGGAGACCGTATGGTATTTGTTAAAGATGTTTTTTGAGAAAGGGTATCTGTATAAAGGCTACACCATACAACCTTACTCGCCTGCGGCAGGTACGGGCCTAAGCAGCCACGAGTTGAATATGCCGGGCACTTACAAGCCGGTAAAAGACACTACGGTTGTAGCGCAGTTTAAGGTTGCCAGCGTGCCTGAGACATCGCCGATATACTCGTTATTTAACGAGGCCAACACTTTTGGCAGCGGCGCTGAATTCTTTCTATTAGCATGGACAACCACCCCGTGGACCTTACCGTCTAACACCGCATTAGCAGTGGGTGAAAAGATTGATTACGTTGCTTTAGAAACATTCAACCCATACACCTTTAAGCCCGTAGTTGTTGTATTGGCAAAATCGTTAATGGGCAAATACTTCCCCGAGAAAAACGCCGAACTTAAGTTTGAAGACTTTAAGGAAGGCGATAAAAACATACCATTCCGCTTAGTTAGCGAGTTTAAAGGCAAAGACCTTGTGGGCGTGCGTTACGAGCAATTGTTGCCTTATGCACAACCTGAAGAGGGCGATGCATTCCGCGTTGTGGGTGGCGACTTTGTTAGTACTGAAGATGGTACAGGTATAGTACACATAGCCCCAAGCTTTGGTGCAGACGACTTCCGCACGGCTAAGCAAAACGGCATAGGCGCGTTAACACTGGTTGACCTGCGTGGCCGTTTTACCGATAATGTGGGTGAGTTTGCCGGCGAATATGTAAAGGAGCAATACCTTACCGACGAAGAGAAAGAGACCGAGCGCGTTAAGCAGGGCCGCGATAAATACCTAAGTGTTGATGAGCGTATAGCCATCAAACTAAAGACAGAAAACCGCGCGTTTAAAGTAGAGAAATACGAGCATAACTACCCACACTGCTGGCGTACCGATAAGCCTGTATTGTACTACCCGCTTGACTCTTGGTTTATAAAAACCACCGCAGCCAAACCGCGCCTGATAGAGCTTAATAAAACCATCAACTGGATGCCCGAAAGCACCGGCAGCGGCCGCTTTGGTAACTGGTTAGAGAATTTACAGGATTGGAACTTATCACGCTCTCGCTACTGGGGTATACCATTGCCGCTGTGGATAAGCGAAGACAAAACCGAAACGCTTTGTATAGGTTCTGTTGAGGAGCTGAATAAAGAGATTGAAAAATCTATAGCCGCAGGGGTAATGAGCGGTAACCCGCTTAACCGCCCCGATGGCTCGGTAGACTTGCATAAACCGTTTGTTGACGAGGTAATATTAATCAGCGCCAGCGGCCAAAAATGTACCGCGAAAGCGACCTGATAGACGTTTGGTTTGATAGTGGTGCCATGCCCTACGCCCAACGCCACTGGCCTTTTGAGAATAAGGAGTTGTTTGAAAAAACATTCCCTGCTGATTTTATAGCCGAGGGTGTAGACCAAACACGCGGTTGGTTCTTTACGCTGCACACCATTGCCGTAATGTTGTTTGATAGTGTTGCGTATAAAAACGTAATATCGAACGGCTTGGTGCTTGATAAAAACGGCAATAAAATGTCGAAGAGCAAGGGCAACGCTGTTGACCCCTTTGCTACCCTGGCCCAATACGGACCCGATGCTACCCGCTGGTACATGATTACCAACGCACAGCCATGGGATAACCTGAAGTTTGATGTAGAAGGCATAGGCGAGGTGCAACGCAAGTTCTTTGGTACGCTGTATAACACGTACTCGTTCTTTGCACTGTATGCCAACATTGATAAGTTTGTAATAGACGAAAACAATACCCTGCCTGTTGCTGAACGCAGCGAGCTTGACCGTTGGATACTATCTAAACTACATAGCCTTGTTAAATTGGTTACCGAACAGTTAGACGGTTACGACCCAACACCGGCTGCCCGTGCTATAGACGAGTTTGTAGGCGAGCACTTGAGTAACTGGTACGTACGTTTATCTCGCCGCCGTTTTTGGAAAGGGGATATGAACCCCGACAAACAGGCTGCTTACGAAACGTTGTACGAGTGTTTAAGCGTAGTATCGCAGTTAATGAGCCCTGTTGCTCCTTTCTTTGCCGATTGGTTGTACAAGAACCTGACCGAGACATTAACAGGCAAAGCAGAATCGGTACACTTAACCTTGTTAGCCAAGGCCAATGAAAACCTTATAGACAAAGGTCTGGAAGAGCGCATGGAACTTGCACAGCAAATAACATCGCTAACCTTGGCATTGCGCAAAAAGGTAAACCTGCGTGTGCGCCAGCCGCTGAACAAGATATTGGTGCCTGTGCTTAACGATGATTTCCAAAAGAAAGTAGAAGACATTAAAGGCCTTATACTATCGGAAGTAAACGTTAAAGAACTGGAGTTTTTAACCGATACCAACTTCCATGGTAAAGAAGATAAAGCCCAACTTTAAGTCTATAGGTGCTACCGAGTACAAAAACCTGATGAAGCAGATTGCTGCTGCCATAGGTACGTTTACCAAAGAGGATATAAGCGAGATAGAAACCAACGGTTTTAAAAATATTACTGTTGATGGCCAAGGCCATAAAACTGGAACTGAAAGATGTGGAAATAACCACCGACGATATACCGGGCTGGGTAGTAAACAGTTGGAACGGTGTTACCGTGGCACTGGATATAACCCTGACTGAACAGTTGAAAGAAGAAGGCATAGCCCGCGAATTAGTAAACCGCATACAAAATATACGCAAAGACCTTGATTATGAGGTAACTGACCGTATAGGTGTGTTAATTCAACATCATGATTTGATTGCGCCGGCTGTGCTAAATAATTTAGATTATATTTGCGCCGAAACTTTAGCAGGGAGTTTGGAGTTAAAGCCCTTGTTAAATGCAGGTGAAGCGGTAAACGTTGAGGTTGACGAAAACGTGGAAACGCTTATCCTGATTACTAAATTAAATTAGTATAAACCCATAATCAACCAACGCATATTATGGCAAAGAAAGTTACAAACGATAAACCTGCAGCTGAAAAAACCAGCTACAGCCATGATGAGTTAATGGAGTTTAAGGAGATTATTAACCGCAAGCTTGAAGAGGCGCGTACTGACTACGACCTGCTTGTTAGTTCTTTCTCTAACAAAGACGACCACGGTACTGACGATACATCGCCAACGTTTAAGTTGTTGGAAGAAGGTTCTGAAGTTCTTTCTAAAGAAGAAACAGGCCAGCTTGCTACCCGCCAAAAGAAGTTTATTGAAAGCCTTGAGGCTGCTTTGGTGCGCATACAAAACAAAACATACGGCATTTGCCGTGTTACAGGTAAGCTTATACCTAAAGAGCGCCTACGCATTGTGCCCCACGCTACCCTTAGCATGGAAGCCAAAACGCAACGCAACGATTTTAACCCCGGCAGCGGCGACTAATTATTAATCAATATTATTCCGGCCCCGGTGTGCAAAACAGCCGGGGCTTTTGTATACTATGAAGAAGCCCCTTCTTATTATTTTTCTTGTGCTGCTGCTAGACCAAACGGTTAAGTTTTGGATTAAAACAAACATGTACATTGGGCAATCTATAAAGGTATTAGGCGATAAATTCCAGATATATTTTATAGAGAATAACGGCATGGCCTTTGGCATGGAACTGGGCGAAACCGACTATAGCAAACTGGCTTTAACGCTTATACGCATTGTGTTTGTATGCGGTATTGCCTTGATATTTATACAAGCTTACGCAAAGTGTAGAGAAAGTGCCTAATGGCCTTATTGTTAGCCTGTCGCTGATATTTGCGGGGGCTATTGGTAATATTTTAGATAGCTTGTTTTATGGGTTGATATTTAGCGCCAGCCCAGAGGGCACGCCTATTGTAGCGGAGTTTATGCCTGCCGAAGGCGGCTACGGTACTTTCTTACACGGCCGTGTGGTTGATATGCTGTACTTCCCCTTATTTACTATTGAGCATGTACCCGATTGGGTTCCTCTTATTGGCGGTGGCAGGTTTACCTTTTTTAACGCCATATTTAACGTAGCCGATAGCGCTATTACTGTTGGGGTATTGATGATGCTATTCTTCCAGAAACGCTACTTTGTTTCTAAGAATGTGGTGCGCACCTCTGCTACAACCGACCAGCCACAGCCGGGCGATAATCCGGAGTAGTTACCTATTTACCACATAGCGGAAAAACAACACTACAAGGCATATCAGGAACATGAAGATGGATATGCGGTTAATGCCGTGCATTGCGCGCAACGAAAAATTGGGCTTTAATTCACCCTCTTTTGGCTTGGCAAACAGGGTGCGTATATCCAGGTAATGAAGGAATTTTTTCCACATAATATGTAAAGATACTGGCTATTTAACAATATGCAATAAATACCTTTTTTCTAAGGTTTTGCCGCGCGTTTCGGGGTTAAGAAAGTTGAGGCTGAGCATTACAATATGGTAGTGCATAAACAGCTTTTCTTCTACAATGTTTAACCCTTGGCTTTAACCTCGTTGTAGCCTGCTTCATCAGTTACCAGCCATACATCGCCTTGTAAGGTATCGGGCGTTGTGGGCACTACAATGGTGCGGGCATAAAAATCGAAGGCGTGGCCTACTACGTGGTAGTATTTAATCTTATCCACCGGAATTTGCTTATCTACCACATAATGCGCCATAACACTGGTGCTATGGTATTTTAATAGCTGTGGATAGACATGCGCATTCATTACCAAGTTAAACAGGCATAATGCAAATAGTGAAGGAAGTATAATTTTCAGGGCCCCTGTAATTTTAATAAACAACAACATAATTAGTATTGCTGATACAACAATTACAATCCACAACAAGACATTTTGCAGTGGAAAAAACCATAGGCAAAACATTCCTATCAATATAAATGCTGTTATATTAATTACTAAATGCAATGCCCTGAAAGTCTTATACAAAGGCATCCATATAAAACCAAGTAACCAGTCGGCAGATATCAAGGCAATAAAAGGAAATACTACAAATATGTAATGCGGCAGCTTGTATTGCGACATTGACAATGCTATAAACGGCAGTGTAAAGCCTGCCAATAATAACACATCATTAGCAAAATTGATATGCATTTTGCTTTTGACAATACGTATAGCTTTTGAACCCCAAGCCCATAATCCTACAAAAGAAAACGGCAGAAATGCCCATAAGTAAGTATGTACAAAAAAGAAATAACCGGCATCGTTCTTCCAAACGTTTTCACCTGTAATGCGGCCAAAGCTTTGTGTCCAGAAGAAGAACAGCGGCCCCTCTTTACCATATTGCTGGTATAGCCCATATACCATTGGGGCCAGTATTATACCAATAATGCCTAAACCAATTAACCAACGGGGGTTGAAAATGGATTTAAAATCGCGCTTGTAGAGCAGGTACGTACCCAATGCTAATGCAGGAACCATCAACCCTAAAGGGCCTTTTGACAGCATGCCTAAGGCAACAAACGTAAAACCGGTGATGAAATGCAGCCACTTCTTCGTATCGATGTATTCGAACAATGCCCATACAGCCATTATAACAGAGGCGGCAAGCATGGTGTCGGTACGCACATCGTTATTAAAGCTATACCACGCCTGGCAGCCGTAGAGCATAAGGGCGGCTATTTGCCCCGTTTGTTTAGTATATAGCTTTTTGCCCAAGGCATAGGTAGCATACACCCCAAACAATGTAAATATAAACGATGGTAACTTATAGGCTATGTTAGATACTCCAAACAGCTTAAACATTAGTGCCGAAAGCCAAAACAGCAAGGGGGTTTATCAAGGTAATTCTGGTGGCGGTGCATTACCTGCAGCCAACTACCATCATCTGCCATTTCGCGGCTTATAGATGCATACTGCGCGGCATCAACCTCCATTACATCAACAAACAAGCCTACTACATACACTATAGTAAAAGCCACAAATGCCCACGGCAATAGTTTGCTAAACTTGTTCATTGCGCAGCAGTTTATCTAAGGCCAACACCTGCGCTATAACAGGGGCGTTGCCTTCATTCAAAATAACATAATCGGCTTGGGCTAGTTTATCGCTATCGGGCCATTGGTTTTTAATGCGGTTAAGCACCTCTTCCCTACCCACATTGTCGCGTTGCATAACACGTTCTATACGTACCTCTTCAGCAGCAGTAACCATTATGCTTTTATCCATCAATTTATACGCCCCGCTTTCAAACAGTATAGCAGCTTCGTACAGAATATAAGGAGCGTTTTTATTGGCCTCTAACCACACAGGCAACTCGGCCCTTACGGCAGGGTGAACAATACTATTTAGCTTAGCCAACGCATCGGGATTATTAAACACCAGGGCTGCCATTTTGGGCCTGTCTAGCAACCCATCAACATACATATCATTACCAAAAGCCTCTTTAATTTGGGCTATAACCTGTGGGTTACGGTTGGTAATGGTACGTGCGCTATCATCGGCATGGTAAACAGGTATGCAAAGGGCTTTAAACACTTTGCATACAATAGATTTGCCGCTACCAATGCCGCCTGTTATGCCAATTTTTAAGGTCATCGCTTAATAAGGTACCGCACACGGTCGTCAATTATATTGGCCGACGAGGCGCTTTTGGGCCTTTGCGCAATGGTAAGCTTTATATGGTCGGCAGTTTGGGTAAGCACATTGCGACAATCGGCCTGCACTTTAAAATCGGCGGCAGTAATGGCTGCGTAGTAGCTAAGTGGCACGCGGTATTTTACAATGGCCTTATCAGGAATCAACACCACTTTTATCCCCACGGGTACGTTTACCTGCTGAATAGGTACTTCCAGCGTACCCTCTGTAAATTCCTGCACATCAACCTTAACACCTACAGTATTGGGGCTCATTTGCACCTCAGAGCCAAAGCCGTTGCGGGCAATTTTAGCGCGGTCTTCAAAAGGGCTTTCAATTTCTTCTTTGGCTAATACTTCCGTTTCAACATAGTCTATACGCTCTATCTGCGCCTTAGGCCCGTTTATGGTAATGCTATCGGGGGTAACAATAATATCGCCCGCCTGCATGTATTGCTTTTTGTATATAAAGTCTGATTTAAGCACCACAGGCACCTTTTTACCTACCCGTTCGCTAGCGCTAACAAATAAGGTATCGGGCTCAACTTTAAGCACGGTAGCCTCGTTACTCAACTGGCGTGCAATAACCTCGGGCTTGTAGTTTAGTAGTATGTACGACTCGTTACGGCGGTAGTTGCGGAATATGCGGTAGTTGTTAAAATCTACATTGATGGTATGCGCCTGGTTGCGAAAGCGGTACCCCACAATGTTATAGCCATAATCTTCCAGCTCAATAGAAACCTGGCGTGGCAGGTTGGCCTCTTTAACCCCAAAGCTGTTGGCATTTTGGTAGGTAACCTCAAAATCTACCAGTACCTTATAGGGGCGCGTAAGGGCTGTTAAAACCCATAAAAAGCCTGCTACCACTACGCATAGGGCAAACGCCAAAAGCCTGCCACCGGGCCTAAAAAGCCGGTTCAGGGTTCTGGTAGTAAATATTTCGCCTATTTCCACAGGGGTGCCTTTTCAGGCAAATGTAACAAAAGCTGGCTTAGTTGCCCTTGTTTAAAGCCAAGGTTGCTTCGGGCGATATGGCAGTAACATCAATTTTAAGCTTGCCACCACCTTCTGTTTCAATAATTGCGGTAACGTCATTCACCTCAACAATTTTACCGTGAACGCCGCCAATGGTAATTATTTTGTCGCCTTTTTTAACGCCTTCGCGGAAGGTTTTAGCCTCTTTGGCTTTTTTGGTTTGCGGGCGAATCATAAAGAAATAAAATACGCCAACCATCATTACAATCATTAAAACGAAAGACATGGGGTTGCCGCCTTGGCCATCGGCCTGCTGGGCCATTAAGAAAATTGATAAAAGGGTAGTCATCTGTAAGATATGTATAATCTGTTATTTACTTTTTAACAAAGCCGGTAAGCTTAAGCACCACTTTATTGGGCTGCGTATTGGCTATAACGGTAATGGTTTTAATAACCTTAGCATCGCCACCGGCTTTGTTCTTGCTATCAAAATCGGCTTTAATTTCGCCACTTTCGCCCGGGGCAATAGGGTCTTCAGGATATTCAGGAATAGTGCAACCGCACGAAGCTTTGGCCTCGGCAATTATCAGGTTGGTTTTACCTGTGTTTTTAAATTTAAAGCTGTACTTAACATGCTCACCTTCTTTAATAGTGCCGTAGTTATAGTCCATAACTTCAAACTCCATTTTAGGAAGCTTTTCAGGGTCGTAATTGTCAGATGCGCTGGCGGGGTTGCTCACATCGCCGGGGGTTATGCCGCCTTTACCATCGCCACAGGCGCTAATAAGCACCGTTGAAGCAACAAAAAGGGTTAAAAATATCTTTTTCATCATACTGAAAATTAAAACGCAAAGGTAGTTAAAAATCCCTCACCGCCTACCCCCTTACCCCGTAAGGAGAGGGGAAAATAGTTGGCCAACCTGGTTCCCCTGAATAAAACCCGGGGCTACTCTTTTTAAAAATCTACTTCTACTACAATGGGGCAATGATCTGAATGACGTGCATCGGGCAATATTATTGCACGGCTAAGGCTACTATCTAACGGTTTGCTTGCCAAATGGTAATCTATACGCCAGCCCAGGTTTTTGGTACGGGCATTAAAACGGTAGCTCCACCAGGTGTAGTTGTGCGGGTCTTCGTTAAAACGGCGGAAGGTATCGGTAAACCCGGTATTCATAAACCCGTCGATCCACTCGCGCTCTTCGGGTAAAAAGCCGCTGCTTTTGGCGTTGCTTTTAGGGTTATGAATGTCTATTGGCCTGTGGCAAATGTTATAATCGCCGGATATGATAAGGTTGGGGCGGCTTTGTTTTAAGGTATCAATATAAGGTTGAAAATCGGCAAGGAACTGCATTTTAAACGCCTGCCTTTCATCGCCACTGCTGCCCGATGGCATGTACACACTCATTACCGATACATCGCCAAAATCGGCACGGAGTATGCGGCCCTCGTTATCGTAAGCCTCTATACCGCAACCATATTCTACCAACGTGGGTGTATGGCGGGTAAGTATGGCAGTGCCGCTATAGCCTTTTTTTGCGCGGGGTACCAGTAGCAGGCATAGCCAAGCGATTCAAAAACCGATTGGTCAATCTGGTCGGGTTCGGCTTTTACCTCTTGCAGGCACACAATATCAGCATCGGTAGCCTTAAGCCAATCGGCAAAACCTTTAGATAGCGCAGCGCGTATGCCGTTTACGTTGTACGATATAATTTTTTCATAAATTAACGTTTATTCTTGTTAATACCTTTTCAAACAAGTTGCTGTGCGAATTATTTGAAGCGGTTAACTTGCAGCTACTATGCGTTGGCGGTTTATATGCGTTTTTTTGTTTTCTATTTGATGCTTTTGCTAGGTACAGCAAAGGCACAAACGGGCAATAACCTGCGTACGCTTTTTGTAAGCAGCACCAAAGATACGGTGCAATTAGACAGTTTAAGTATTATCCCCGGCACGTTTTTACTGCAAAGCCCGGCGGGAGATACTGTGCCTGAAAACCTGTACTATTTCGACTTTATAAATGCGCAGCTTATATGGAACCGCAAAGCACTGAACCAGTTAGGCGTAATCCGCGATACGGTTTATAAGGCGGAGTTCAGGGTGTTCCCCACCCGGTTAAACAAGGCGCTGGCGCATAAAACCACCCAAAGTGTAAACTAAGGTAAATAAGGGCTACACCAACCCATTCCAAATACGTGGCGACCAAACCCGTGAGGACATTTTTAAGTTTGACGGGTTGCAGAAAAGTGGTGCCATATCGCGCGGCATAAGCTTTGGCAACAATCAGGATGTGGTGGTAAACTCCAACCTCAACCTACAGCTATCGGGCAAAATTGGAGACAATATAGAACTTACCGCCGCTATTACCGATGATAACATACCCATTCAGCCCGATGGAAATACACAGCAGCTACAAGACTTTGACAGGGTATATATTCAGCTTGCCAATGAAAATACCAAGCTGATAGCGGGCGATTTCCAGATAAACCGCCCCGAGAGTTACTTTATGAATTTTAACAAGCGACTAAAGGGCGGTAGCTTTTCTACCAAGTTTGACGCGCTAAAAAATACCGAAGGCAAGGTTATAGCTACCAACAAAATATCAGCATCTATTGCCATTGCCCGTGGCCGCTTTGCCCGTAACCAAATACAGGGTGTTGAAGGCAACCAGGGGCCGTACCGTTTAAGGGGCAATAATAACGAGGTGTTTATCATCATCCTTTCGGGCTCTGAGAAAGTATATATTGACGGAAGGCTATTGAAACGCGGGCAGGAAAACGATTATGTTATTGATTACAATACGGCTGAGATAACCTTTACATCGAAGATTTTGGTAACCAAAGACCTTAGGCTTTTTGTGGAGTTTGAGTATGCCGACAATAACTTCTCGCGCACTTTATACCATTTTAGCGATGCCTTTGAAACAGAGAAACTAAAGCTGGTATTTAACGCTTATTCTGAGCAAGACCTTAAAAACCAACCGCTACAACAAAGCCTTGAAGCGCCCGAACTTGCGCTGCTTGATACCATTGGCGACAACCTGACACTGGCCGTTATTCCTAATGTTGATACGGTTGTGTACACCAACAACCAAATACTATACACGGCAGTAGATACGCTGGTAAACGGTGTGCCTACCATCAAATACAAATATTCTTCCGACAGCCTTATTGCCAAATTCCGTGTAGGGTTTAGCAATGTGGGGCTTTTTAACGGTAACTATGTGCAGGTAAACACCCTTGCTAATGGCAAGGTTTACCAATGGATAGACCCTGTTAACGGTGTACGCCAAGGCAGCTTTGAGCCTGTGGTGCAGCTTGTGCCGCCGCGGAAAAGGCAAATGTTTACCTTGGGCGGCGAGTATAAACTGGGGCAAACACTAAAGGCGGGCTTTGAGGCTGCTTATTCTGTTAACGATATTAATACGCTGTCTGACAAAGACAGTCAGGATGATGGCGATGTGGCCTTTAGGGTGTATATGCAAAAGCTAACCAAGCTAAACCCTAAAGACACGGTAGACCCGTGGACACTGAACACCACCGTTAACTACGAGCAGGTAAACAAAAACTTCACAGCACTGGAGCGATTCCGTAATGTGGAATTTGACCGCGACTGGAACCTACGTACCCTTACACAGCCCGCCACGCAGCACTTACCCAGCATAGCGTTGGGGGTGGGCAACAAACGCAACGGCAGTGTTAACTACCGTTTTACATCGTTTTTGGGCGGGGCAGAATACACCGCTTTTCAAAACGCATACAATACCGATTTGCATTTGAAAGATTACCATTTGGCCTTTAATGGTAGCCAAACACAATCGAAAGGGTTGGCGCAAAACACCTTTTTATCCGCCACCGGACGCACTTGTATAAGGTGATTAAAAAGGCGGTGATACTGGGTTATAAGGATGAGTTTGAGCGCAACCTGTTTAACGATGCCGTTGCTGATACGTTGCTTAACCAATCGTACCAGTTTTACGACTTTCAGTTTTACATATCGAATGCTGATACATCGAAGATTAAAATGGGGACTTTTTACCGCCGCCGTACAGATAATTTTGCCCGTAATAACAGCCTTGTAAAAACCGCGGTGGCCGACTGGGCAGGCATAAACTTTGAGTTGCTGGCGTTGAAAAACAGCAGCCTTAAACTGATTACCACCTTCCGCTCATTGAAGATTACCGACACGCTGCTTACCGCGCAACAGCCCGATAACTCGCTGGTAAACCGCTTGGAATACTCGCTGAAAATATTGAAAGGCGCTATTACTACCACTACGTTTTACGAGGTAGGTTCGGGCCTTGAGGCAAAGAAACAATTCTCGTACGTGCAGGTGCCGCCGGGGCAGGGGTGTATGCATGGGTAGATTATAACAGCAACGGGGTGAAGGAACTGAATGAGTTTGAGATATCGCCCTTTCCCGACCAGGCAAGCTATATACGGGTATTTACCCCCACGCAGGATTTTGTAAAAACCTATAGCAACCAGTTTAACCAGGTGCTGAATATTAACGCCGAGAAGTTTTTTAAAGACAAGAAAAAGGGCATTAAAAAATTTATTTCGCGCTTCTCTAACCAAACTACCTACCGCATAGAGCGCAAAACTACCAAAGACGATATACTGGAAGCCATAAACCCGTTTTTGCAGGTGGTAGACAACCCCGAGCTTTTAACGCTTAACTCATCGGCACGGAACACGTTTTACTTTAACCGTAACGACCCTGTGTATGGAATAGACCTTAACTGGCAAGATGTGCGTAGCAAAACCCTTATGGTAAATGGCTTCGATAGCCGTACTAATACGTTTACCTCTGTACGCTCACGCTACAACATCACCCCAAAAATAACAGTCAATTTAGATGTCAAAAGAGGTACACGCGCATCGGGTTCTGAGTTTTTAACTACCCGTAATTATAACATTGGCTACTACGAGCTGGAGCCCCGTTTTATTTACCAACCGGGCGCTACCTTCCGCCTGGCGCTTAGCTACAATTTTGCCAACAAGCAAAACAAACTCGACCTTGGTGGGCAACGTTCTATCAACCAAAATGCGGGTATTGAAATTAAATACAACCAGTTGAACAAAGGCAGCTTGCAGTTGAAGTTTAACTACATCAACATAAACTTTAGCGACTCGCCCAACACCCCACTGGCTTATGAAATGTTAGAGGGTTTGCGCCCCGGCCAAAACATGACATGGAACTTAACCTACCAACGCAACCTAGGCAGCAACCTGCAACTTAACCTTACCTACGATGGTCGCCGCGCACAGGGTGTTAAAACGGTGCATACGGGTGGTATGCAGTTGAGGGCGTTGTTTTAGGCAAATTTGATAATAAGCGAATGAGATAATTAGATAATGAGAATTTTAGTAGGCATAGTACTTGTTTTGTTTGCCATTGGATGGTTTGGGTATTGGTTTTGGGTTGGGATTTGCACAGAAATGGAAGCACCACAAAAGATTGAAAAAACAGAATTAACTTCAGATCGGCCAGTACTTCCTGTAGATTTTATTAACCACGTTAAAGCTTCCAATCATAGGTTACCGACTAAACAAGAATTCTACGCTTGGGAACACCCTCGCTATAATGATTATCCAAGAGGAAGTGATTCATTAATTTGGGGTAGCGAAGTGCAATATATAAGAGACACTTCTGATGCACATAATAAAATTGTATTTAGGAATGTAGAATGGTCTGATAATTTTTTCGGACTGATAGTAAACATGGGAGATTACCGTTACTATTACCGCTCTGACACAGATAGCTATTATGAAGATAACGAGCCAATGATATCTATTTCAAAAGACTTTTACCTCTATGTAATTTTAGGATTTCTTCCTGTGATAGTTTTGGGTATTTATTATTTAAGAAATAATAGAAACAGGAAACAATTTGGGAAGTAACTATCACCGTACGGTGAGATTCCCGCCTGCGCGGGAATGACGATGACCTTTTGTGATTAAACAACCTTATAGGCTCATGCCTGCGCGGGAATGAAGATGAAGCTTTGCGTTCTTTGCGAAAACTTTGTGTGCTCTGCGGTTTTCTTTGTGACCTTTGTGGTTAAATAACTTTAGGAGATTCCTGCTTTCGCAGGAATGACGATCACTGTTAGGTGTTTCTCGCACCATTATCTCATTCGCTTATTATCAAATATCTTATTGTATTAACTCCCCAAACGCTTAACCACCGCCCTTTTTGCAATAGGTAAATAGGTTTCCATTAAGGGGATTTCTATTTGTGGGTTTACCATGTATACGGCTGGGTTGGGCAGCTTGGTGCGGGTTTTAATCAAATCCAACTTTATATTTTCGGGGGTGTTGGTAAAGCTTTGTTTGTAGCTGTCAATATACTGTGTATGTATAGCACGATAACGCTGCTCGGCTTCTTCAAAAATGGTAATGGTGTACTCGTACACAAAGGTTTCTTTGCTCTTTGGGCGAAGTAGGAACATGTACCCTTCAAAAGCATAGAGCGGCAACACGCCTACAGGCTCTACCTGCAACAGGTTTTCTATGTAATCAAATATCTCTTTTCCTGTGCGTACATACTTTTCAAGTTGGGGTATAGAGTAGTTTATAATCTCTTCCAACTCGTTCATCAACCCATCGTTCTGCACCATTTTATCAAAGTCGACGCGTAGGTTTTCCCAGTCTACCTGCTTTATATAATCGGGGAACGATGAATATAGGTTTTGTGTGTTTTGCTTTAAGGCAACCAATTGGCGGTGGTGCTCTATAACCTCGGCCAGGTGGGGATACAGCTTTTTCTCATTAAAATTTTGACCTACCTCGCTTAAATACGCAAGCAATACGTACCGCTTGTATTCAGCATCAATTACGTCTTCGGTAATCCAGTTTTTGCTTAAATTTTTCATACAAAAGTGTTAACGCTTAATAGTATACGTAAGCTAATAAACAAAGGTTTTAGTGGCAATAATTGCTGGCTTGCCTTATCAACACCCTGCTGTTACTTTCTGGCAGTATGTATGGTAAATAGCGCCGTTTGCATGACGTACTTTTACTATGTAAAATAGACTTACTATAGTTATGAAAAAGGTAATTTGGATGGCAATAGCCCTTGCGGCATTTACGGGTTGTGTACCGGGACGTATACACGATGATTTGAAGAAAAAATATGACGACTGCACCACAGAAAACACAAAGCTAAAGGCAGATAACTCTTTGCTTACTACAGATAAAGGCGAGTGCGAAGAGGACGTAAAAAAAGCCCAAAAGGTAACTAAAGAACTTGCCCGCGATACCACCATTATGGGGAACTCGCTACGTAAAATAACCTACAACTACGACCAGCTTAACAAAACCTACGACTTGCTGTTGGCTAAAAACAAAGAGCTTTTAGATGATAACGAGCGTGATACCAAAACCTTGACCGGCCAGCTATTCACATCGCAAAAAGATTTGCAGGACAAAGAAGACAAGCTGAAAAAACTGGAAAAAGAACTGGATGATAAAAAAGTAAACCTTGATAAAATGCAGGGCGATTTGGCTGGTAAACAAAAGAAACTAGACGAACTGCAAGGTATATTAGATAAGAAAGACTCAACAGTAACCGCGCTTAAAAAGACCGTTACCGATGCCTTAACGGGCTTTAACAACAACGGCCTAACGGTTGAAATGCGCAATGGCAAGGTGTATGTGTCGATGGATGAGAGCTTGTTGTTTGCATCGGGCAGTACAAAAATTGATGCTAAAGGCGCTGATGCTATTAAAAAACTGGCTAAAGTGCTTGAAGAGAACACCGACATTAACGTGATGGTAGAAGGCCATACTGATGATGTGCCTATGCGCGGAACGGGTGATATTAAAGACAACTGGGATTTGAGCGTTATGCGTGCATCTACCGTTACCAAGTTATTGGTATCATCGGCTACTATAGACCCATTGCGTATTACAGCATCGGGCCACGGCGAGTTTATGCCACTGGCTACAGGCAAAACCCCTGAAGCACGCAAGAAAAACCGCCGCACTGAAATTATCTTAACACCTAAGTTAGACGAGCTGTTTAGGGTGATTGAGAATAACTAATTCAAAATGCAGAATGCAAAATTCAGAATGGATTATACAGTAAATACAAATGGATAATTCTACTGAATTTGTTGAGTGGTTGAAGGCACGGTTGGCGCAGCCGCTACCGGCATGGGAGGCGCATAAAATTATGGCGCCACCATCGCGCCTGCCAACCCCTAATTACGAGGAGAAAAAGAAGCAGGCCAGGTTAGGCAGTGTATTGGCGCTAATATATCCTATTGACGGTGTTTTACACACGGTGCTGATGCAAAGGCCGGAATATGATGGTACGCATTCGGGGCAGGTATCTTTCCCCGGTGGCAAGGTAGAGGAGTTTGATGAAGACCGCATAGCTACCGCCCTGCGCGAAGCCCGCGAGGAAGTGCGCATACTGCCCGAAGATGTTACGGTGCTGGGGCAGTTGAGCGAGTTGTACATTCCGCCCAGTAATTTTTTGGTTTTTCCTGTTGTGGGATATTCTGAAAAAAGGCCTGATTTTATTCCTGATGCGCGGGAGGTGGTTGATATAATTGAACTGCCACTGGGTGAGATTTTAAAGCCCGAAAACATAAGTACTACCAGCATTGTAGCCAATAAAATATTCAGGTTCCAATCGCCTACGTTTATATTTAACGAGCGTATTGTGTGGGGCGCTACGGCTATGATGTTGGCGGAGTTGAAGTATTTGTTGGAAGAAGTAGCCTCACCCCTAACCCCCTCTCCAATAGAGAGGGGGAATAAAATCCCTTATCTGTTTAAAATCCTCCGTTTGGCGTGGAACGCCAAACACCCCCTTTAAAAGGGGGAACTTGTTATGCACTAACAAAGTACATATCAATAAGGCCTTTGTTTTTGGCTTCTACCTTGCCGCGGTGTACGCAATCAAAATCGTTTTTAATAAGCTCGTACACCTCGGCCGATATGTTTACTTTGCCCGGTGCCCCGGCACTTTCCAAGCGCGATGCAATGTTAACGCTATCGCCCCAAATATCGTAAGCAAACTTATGTATACCTACTACACCGGCTACCACAGGGCCGCAATGTATACCAATGCGTATTTCGAAAAACGGCAGACCTTTGGCTTTACGTTCGGTTTTTAAATCGTTAATAAATGCCGCCATTTCAATACCTGCTTTTACGGCGCGTAAAGAGTGTGCTTCGCTCAATTCGGGCAGGCCACCGGCACACATGTAAGAGTCGCCAATGGTTTTAATTTTTTCCAAACCGTGGCGCATGGTAATCTCATCAAACGTGCGGTAGCACATATCTATTTCCTGCACCAAATCTTCGGGGCTAACCCTTTCTGCCAATTTGGTAAAGCCCACAAAGTCTGAAAACACAACCGTTACGTTATCAAAAAACTGTGTTTTTACACTTCCGTTTTCTTTTAATTCATTAGCTACCGATGCGGGTAAAATGTTAAGCAATAACTCTTCGCTGCGCTCTTTTTCTTTAGCCAGTTTACGGCTGTAGCGGCGGTTACTAAAAAATACATACAGTATAATCAACGCTATAATGGCAATGGCAATACTAATGGCAAGCAACAGCCGTGTAGCCAGTGTTTGCTGGGCTAAGCGCGCATCTTTAAGGTCGCTCTCCTGCTTAGTCATTTTAAGGGCTTGCTCTTTTTGAATATTCTCTAGTTTTTGGCGGCTGATAACAGTATCCTTGCTACTTATTATCATGTTTTTTTCGGTAATCTGCTGGTCTTTAGAAAGAATATCGGTGCTTAGGGTTTTAAGGTCGGTGTCAGCCTTTAACAGTTTGCTTTCTTTGTCCTTATTAGCTGCTTCCAACAATTTTATTTTGGAGAGCCGTATTTTATCTATTTCCCTGTTAACCTTATCCATTTTGTTACGGTACAGCATCTCCGACGACATATCGCCTTTAGACTTGGCAAAACGCATGGCAAAATCGTAGGCTTTAGAAAGGCCGGTTAGGTAGTTGCTCTTCTCGCCAAACACTATGGCCCGGTTGTTCAGTTTAATAGCCTCATCAAGGCTTTGCTGGCTTTGTTTAGACGCCAGGTTTTTAACCTGTATAAGTAGAATGTTTACCCTATCAGTATCGCTTTGGGCTGCCTTTAGTTTAGCCTCCAATTCAATAGGCGTAAGCATTGCCTGTTGAGCATAGGTATCTAACTGCGCGCAAACACATAGTAGAGTAACACAAAAGACTAGTAGCTGTTTAATCATACCCAAGACATAATTACAATTTTTAATGCAAGTATGTTTATTTGAGTGATAAAAACGAATAAGGTTTAATGGGAGGCTTAGCTACCTCCCCCATTGATTCAATAAAATAAAATCCCCCACCCTCCCGAAGCATCGGGAGGGCACCCCCTTTGGAAAGGGGGATCTTTTAAAACTCTTATTACCTAGAAATAGCTACGCGTTGGCGTGCAACAATGGCATCATCATTTTGGACTACAAACAGGTACATACCATTAGCTAAACCGGCGGTATTTATTTGGTTGTTTTGCGCGGTAAGTTGTTGCTGTATTATAAGTTGACCGGCAGTGTTGTAAATACTCAACGTATTTTTACCTGCTAAAGGCAGGTTAATATTTACCAAATCGGCAGCGGGGTTAGGGTATAGCTGTATTTTACCTGCTGTATTTTCGTTTAACCCAACAGTAGTTTGGTTAAGGGTAATGGTAGTGCCGTTAATGTTAATTTCGCACTGGCGCGCATCGGTAGAATTATTAGCGTTATACGATATTTCTATAGTACCGGAGCCTGTACCTTGTACCGGGTTTACATCTACCCAATCGCAAAACTGGTTGCGGTTTAGTATGCTCCAAAAGCAACTATCGGCAGCATCAACAGTAACGTAAATAGTGCCTTCCAAAGGCCCTATAAATGATGTGTCTATTGACATTACTACATTGCACTCATCAGAAATTTGGGTTAGTAGATAATCCTGGTTGCCAATAGAAAAATTAGCATACCGTTCATCGCCTGTAGCATTAGCATCGTAAGTAACTGTTAAGGTAGCATCGCCTGTACCCCATTCCGGAGTAATTGTAGCCCAGTTTGAAAAACCAGTAACATACCACTCGCACGATTGGCCGTAGGTATCCAGTTGAATTTGATAGCTACCCGAATTGGAAGGCAAACCTGCATAATAGGTTGAAACGCCGTTGTGAGATAAATTATAGTTGCACCCATTCCAAGGCCCACCGCCTACATTGCCCCCAATAGAACTTGGTATATTGAATGCCGCGCCATACGGAGGAGTACCAAGCGTAGAAGCCCATGTATATGTTGCGGGTATTGGATTGCCTTTCATTAAAAGGTCAAAATAAACGTTAATGTCAATTATACCGGTGCCCCCATTGCTTGCAGCAATAGCGGCATCAACAGCGGCGGCATTAGCAGAGATTGTAAAGCAACCAACAACTGAAGTATAGTTTGGAGCTATACCGGTATTCAACCATGTACTATCATTCGACTCGAAAGTAAAACCCGGAGGCAAGCCTGTAATATCAAGCAGTCTCATTGATTGAACATTAAGGACTATAGTAATACCTTGAAAATCGACAACCGTATCTACTATAGTATGTATCACCATAGTTTCATTATAAGGTTGCCCCGGAATAAGAGGTGGAAAATCGTTAGGATATAAACCCGGCAATGAGTCGTTATAGTTTGAGCCCGGTATGCATTGGGCATTTAGTGTTGTAATGCCCGTAATAATGATAGCAGCAATAAGTAGTAGTCTTTTCATGGTAGATGTTATTTAGCAATATAAAGGTAACATTCTCTATTTACAGCACAAAAAACACTTTTATCGGTTTATCGGATAAAACCGTGTTAAAGTATCAAACTAAAACCCTTAATTTCTCGTTGTAGCTGTGTAAATTAGCATCAAATAAAAGGCGTTGCGTAAGCTATTGTTGGTTTGTATATTCTGTGTTATCTCTGTAGCCTTTGTGCAGGGACAGAGCGGGCTTACCATTATTCCGACCGATAGCACCGCCAAACGCGAGTTGAAAAAGTATAAGGTTAAAAAGCAGTTTGCCAACACAGCCGACCGTAAAGCCGCGCTGCAGGGTGTTTTGCTCGACCTATATAACCGGGGCTACCTGGCCGCCAGCTACGACAGTATTAAAGGCGACAGCATAAAACAAAAGGCCTACCTGCATGCAGGCCTGCCTTATACATGGGCGCAGATAAAACACGCATCTATAGACGAGGGGATATTGAACCGGGCGGGTTTTAAAGAGAAATTTTATACCGGCAAGCCAGTATCGTTTAAAGAGGTTACACGCCTGCAAGAGAGTATTGTTAAGTATTGTGAAGACAATGGCTACCCTTTTGCCAATGTAAAACTGGATAGCATTACCATTGATACCGCCAAGGCCATGCAGGCATCGCTGGTGCTTGAAAAAGGGAAGATGTTTAAAATTGACAGCATTGTTGTTAAGGGGACATCTAAAATATCTAAGCCATACCTGTATAGCTACCTGGGTGTTAGGCCGGGCGATTTATACAGCGAGAGCGAGGTGCAGCGCATAGCATTGCGGATAAAGGAGCTGCCGTTTGTAAAAGAGATTAAACCAGCGGAGGTGTTGTTTGGCGATAAAGGCGCTAAAATTGTGCTGTATATTGACGATAGAAAGGCCAGTACTTTTAACGGTATATTGGGTTTTTTACCAAACTCTGACCCTACCAAAACCAAGCCATTGCTTACGGGCGAACTGCACCTGAAACTAAACAACGCCCTTAACCGTGGCGAGCTAATTGACATTAACTGGCGCAAGCTACAGGCAGCTACCCAATACCTTGATGTTAAACTGGCATACCCTTATTTATTCTCGACCAACTTTGGGCTTGATGGCAACCTTAACCTGTACAAACGCGATACTACTTTTTTAAACCTGGTGCGGGGTATTGGGGTACAATACCTGCTTAAAGGCGGCAACTATTTAAAGTTTTTTGTTGAGAACAGAAGCTCTACCCTGCTTAATACTGTTGGGCTGGAGAATGTGCAGGTGCTGCCACCTAATGCTGATATAAGCACCACGCTGTATGGTGTAGAAATAAGGGCCGATAAGCTGGACTACCGTTATAATCCGCGGAAGGGGTATTCTATTTATGTTAAAGCAGGTATAGGTGCTAAAAATATTAAGAGGAACGATAAAATTAACCCCGAGGTATATGAAGGGTTGAAGCTGCGCAGCACACAGGTAAATAGCGAGTTGCAGGCATCGTACTATTTTCCTTTATCAAAGCGCAGTGTAATAAAAACAGGGGTGCAAGCCGGGTACCAGTTTAACCAGAATTTGTTTGTTAACGAGCTGTACCGCCTGGGCGGTTTAAACCTGCTACGCGGCTATACCGATGAGTCGGTGTTTGTATCGGGGTATAGTATTTTTACGTTGGAGTACCGCTTTCTTTTAGAGCAAAACTCTTACCTGTTTGCCTTTACAGATGGGGGCTACTACCAACGCAAGGTGGTGCAGGGGTTTAACGATTTTGTGCCCTATAGCTTTGGCGCGGGCATTAGCTTTGAAACCAAGATTGGCATATTTTCTTTAGCGTATGCCCTGGGTAATGAGTTTGACAATAACATTCAATTCCGTAATGCAAAGATACATTTTGGGATAACTAACTACTTTAAATAGTTAGTAAGTGGTATAGTGACTAAGTGGCAAAGCAATAATATAAAATAAATAAAAAATCCCCACGGGCCAGTGCCGCAGGGAATTTCACTACTTACTAAATCTACTTTTAAGCTAACTATTCTAAATCACTTAGGTCGATATCATCAACCATAATATTTATAAAGTCTTCGTCCTTTTCGCTGGTGGCGGGGCTGTTTTTGCTGAATTCCGTATCGGTTTTTAAATCATTATCCAACTGAGAATCGGCAGGGGAATCTTTAGATAAAGCATTTTCTTCTTTATCCATTTTATAACCAGGCTGCACAGTGCCTTTATTAGCCTGTATAACGTTTATGGCTAGCATACGGGCACGGCGGCTGTGGTGTATAGAACGCGCATAGAAACCCCTGCGCCATAAGAAAACAGCATAGCGCTGATGACGTACGGCACGGGCAAAATCGCCGGTGTATACCTTGCCTTTTTTCAAATCGGCATGTGCGGCCAGCATTACTACTGCTGTGCGACGCAATACGCGCTTAGATTTTACCCTTAAAACCGGACCGCCAGCCCTATTATTGCGGCGCATGCGCTGTGCCTGCATATCGGGCGCTGCCAGAGCAAGCATAAACAATACCAATACAGGCATTATTGCTTTATGTGAAATGTTGTTGAGCATACTTTGTTTGTTTAGGTGTTTTAGTATTGACACCCAACCAAACAAAAAGTTTAATTGCGGGTAGCAACAAAATTTAGCCCGAAGTAGAAATAATTGCGTAAAAAGCTGTTTTTCTTATAGATAGACTTTTCCTGCGCTACGCGTTTATCGTAATTATCTTTATTAACCTGGAATGGCATAAACAAGCGCACATACTCTACATTTCCTATGCTAAAACCCTTTGCGGCAAAGGCTTTGGTCCAAGTACCAAGGCTGCGGATATTCTCATTGCCCAGCAAAATGGTTTTGCCAAGTTTCTCATCATACATCTCTATAATGCGCTTATTGCCACGTTGCTTGTATAGCTTGGCACTTTGTATAACATTGCTGCCGTTTTCTTCTACCGCAATAAGCTTACCGCCGGGCTTTAACACTTTGTGGAATACAGCTAAGGCATCGCCCAAGGGCTCTAAATGGTGCAGGGTGTCTTGCAGTATACAAATATCAATAGTGCCATCGGCAGGGTGGCTGTCGAATATATTCTCGTAACTCCAAGTAAAGCCTGACACATCGCCAAACTGCGACCAGTATTTTATGCGTTGGGGCAACGATGTTTCGTAAAACTCCAGCGTTGTGCCGAATACTTTGTGGCCGTTAAGGGCAAGAAAAATATCGGTAGTGCCGTAGCCACAGCCGCAATCGAATATAGCGGCGTTTTTATCGGTAACGTTGCGTTGGATGTACTTTAAACGCTCTATAAAATAAGCCTTGCGGAAGTAGAACGATTTTTCATCGTTTAAAAACTTATAGTAGCTGTGCAGGTGCGGGCTTTGCTCCAGCTCTTTTAAAAACAGTTCGAAAAATTCCTCAGCGCTCATATTCAGAAGCGAAATTAAGGTGTAATGCAGTTAGTTTGAAAATTATTGCAAATAATGTTATTAAAGAAAAGCCCCTCACCCCCTAGCCCCCTCTCCCGGAAGGAGAGGGGGAATTAATTCTGCCGTTCTTATTCCCGGGGTTTACACCCCGGGCTATTAACATTTCACCCCTACGGGGTTATTCAATTTGAAACTTTAAATATTTTAAAACATTCCGTATAAAATACGGCCTACGGAGAAGTAGATGAAGAGACCAAGGATATCGTTAGTAGTGGTAATGAAAGGGCCTGTAGCTACGGCGGGGTTTACTTTGTAGCGGTGCAGCACCAGTGGCACTACGGTACCGAAAATAGCCGCGAAAACTATCACGGCAATAAGGGCAATGCTTACGGTAATGCTTAGCGCCAGCGAATCGGAAAACAAGATGTTGTAAGCAAACACCAACGATGAGCATATGGCGCCGTTTACCAAGGCCACTGCCAACTCTTTTAACAGGCGAGGGGCTATGCTATCATCGCCCATAGATTTGTTAGCCAAACTTTGCACCACAATAGCCGACGATTGTACACCTACGTTTCCGCCCATAGCTGCTATAAGGGGCATAAATATAGCCATTTCGGGGTGAATTTGTATTTGGGGTTCGTAGTTGCTGATAACCTTAGAACCCAAAATGCCCCCAAACAAACCAACCATAAGCCAGGGCAGGCGGGCACGGGTTAACAGCCACACACTATCGCCCGACTCTACATCTTCTGATATACCGGATAGTAACTGAAAATCTTTCTCGCTTTCTTCCTTAATAACGTCTACCACATCATCAATAGTAATGCGGCCCTGTAAATGACCAAAATGGTCTATAACAGGTATAGCCACAAGGTCGTACTTCTGCATAAAGGTTGCCACCTCTTTGGCAGGCATATCGGTAGTTACCGATTGTATGTCGGGGTCGTAAATATCGGCAACACTGCTTTGGGTGCTGGCCAGCAATAACTTTTTTAATGATAGTTTGCCTTGCAGCTTATCTTCATCATCAACCACATAAATAGTGTAAACGGCATCAATATCTTCGGCCTGGCGGCGCATTTCGCGTACGCAGCGCAGCACTTTCCAGGCTATATTAACCCGTATAAGCTCTTTACCCATAAGGCCACCGGCGGTATCCTCATCATACTCCAGCAGCGCTTTAATTTCATCGGCCTGCTCAATATCTTCCAGTTGAGAAAGTACCTCTTCCTGGCGCGATTCGGGCAGCTCGGCAATAACGTCGGCGGCATCGTCTGTTTCAGGTTATCAATTTCGCGGGCAATTTGCTCGGTAGATAAAGAGGCCATAAAGCGCTCGCGCACCTCTTCTTCCATCTCTACCAACACATCGCCGGCGGTTTCTTTATCAAGCAGATTGTAAACAAACTTGGCTTCGTGAAGGTCTAACTCATTGATGACCTCGGCAATATCAGCAGGGTACAGCTCGTCTAAAGCACGCGAAACAGCCTCCTTGTCGCCGATTTCAATATCGGTGCGCAGGTGGTCAAAATACTCGCGTGTCAGTTCAAACTGCATGGTACTATTAGCCTGTTAGGGCTGCAAAGGTGAACATTTTATAGCTAGCAGATAATACCTGTTGGCGAAAAAAATGCGGTTTGTATAACAATTTATTAATATTTTGCGGGCGTATGCTAACAGCTATAGGATCAGGGATATTATTAGGGGTAATTATAAGCTTTTTGATAGGGCCGGTATTTTTTGGCCTTATACAAACCAGTATACGCCAAGGCGTAGGGCGGGCCATGATTTATGAAATTGGCACTGTACTTAGCGATACCATTATTCTTTTTCTTTGTTACCTAGGCCTGGCTAACATACTTGCCGGCGATAGTTACCGCCATGCTATTGGTATTGCCGGGGCTGTGCTGTTGTTTAGCATGGGTTTATACACCCTGCTTAAAAAGAAAAAGAAAACGCACGAAGGAGTAGAGGCTACAGAAGAAAAAAGCCACCCGCTGGCGCTGATATTAAAATCGTTTTTGCTAAACACCATTAACCCATCGGTTATTTTATTCTGGATTTTACAGGTAAGCCTTGCGGTGTCTAACTTTGGGGGCAAAAAGGGTATTATTATTTCGCACTTTATAGCGGTGCTTAGCACCATGATATTGTTCGACTTTTTAAAGGCCTTTGGGGCTAATAAAATAAAAAAGTACCTGCGGCCAAAAACTTTCAACCTAATTGCTAAAATTGAAGGTGTTTTATTGATTATATTTAGCGTAGTTATTTTGGTGCGCACCTTTTGGCCCACCGAACCTTAATGGCCTCACCCTAGCCCTCCCCTTAAAGAGGAGGGGAGAAAATATAGTATGAAAAATATCTTTAGTACCTTATTGGTTTTAGTAGCTTTAAAAGCAACCGCACAAATTGCGTGTATTAACTACAACACAACAAACTCGCCTTTACCTGATAATACAGTTTATTCCATAGCAGCCCACCCGCTAGACTCTGTAGCATACGATAATATTTGGATAGGCACCAATGGCGGTTTAGTGCATTACAATGCAGGCAGCTGGACCACCTACACCATAGCCGATGGCTTGCCCGATAACTCTATACGCAGCGTTTATGTTGCGCCCGACAGTACAGTGTGGTGCGGCACATTTACCAGCGGACTTGTAAAATTTAAAAACGGGGTATTTACCAACTTTAATACAGCAAACTCTAACCTGCCCGACGATTTTGTTAAAGGCATTGCTTTTGAAGCTCCTTCAACTGTTTGGATAGCCACTACCGGCGGATTGGCGAAAATAAAAAACGATACCATTACGGCTTACGACCTTTCTCAACTAGGCTTAGAATCGAACCACGTGGCAGCCATTGCAGTGCGCCCCGATGGGGTAAAAATATTTGGTATGGTAAACGGTGGCTTTGCCTATTATAACGATACTACATTTACTTTTTATACGCACAACAACTCCAGCCTGCCAGACAATACCATTGCCAGCATAGCGCTAGACGAACAGGGCAACCCGTATATGGCCATGCCTACAGGCGGCCTTGTGGCGCACTTTGGCGGCAACATCTTCCAGGTGTATAACCAAGGCACTATACCCAGTATGGAGAGCAACAGCTTTAGGTGCGTAGTTAGAGACCCTTGGGGTTTTTGGGCGGGGAGTGTAGATAAGGGCGTTTTTAGGAAAACCGGCACAGGTAACTTCATCAACCAAACTAGCCTGAACATTGTAACGGAAACTGTTCCCGCTGATTTTATTTTGTGCGGACATGTTCCGCCTGCTACCTTTAAAAACCAGGTGCTTAATGCATGGTTTGGTGGCGACCAAGGTGGCTTGTTTAATGTGCAACTATCTAACGCCATTAACACCGGCGCTATTGATAATACTGTTGCCTTTTGGCAGGGAAATGATAATCAGCTATTGATAAAATCGGGCAACAAACTGTTGCAGGTTACTGCTTACGGTATTGATGGAAGGCTTATTGCAGAAGCAAATCCGAATGATGTTTCTGCCTTGCTAAACCTAAGCAATAACCACGGCATTGTAATTATTCGCGCGGTTACTACCAAGGGTATTGCGGTGGGTAAGGTGGTGGTGGAGTAATTTTACCCCTTTTACCTCACCCTCCTGACGCTGCGGTCAGGACTTTAAGAGCCTAAGCAGAGAGAAAGGAGATAAAACTAAATTCTATTTTTTTCGTATATTTGGGTATGGATATTATTAGCGAAAGAATAACAATTGACGATGAGATTTGTAACGGCAAACCCGTTATTGAAGGCACGCGTATAACTGTAAACACTATTCTTGAGTTTTTAAGTGCGGGCGATAGTGCGGATGATATTATTAAGGAGTATCCTTCTTTAACTAAAGAAGATATATCAGCCTGTTTAAAATTTGCCGCAGAAATATCAAACAGGCATTTTACACTTAAAAAAGTTGCTTAAGTGGCCCTTAAATTTCTAATAGACGAGAACTTGCCACCCTCTATTGCCACATGGCAAACACAAGAATTTGCCCATGCTAAAAACGTTGGCAAATCATGTAAGGATAATGTGTTATGGCAATTTGCCAAAGAACAAAATTTAATTATCCTTACTAAAGATTCCGATTTTTCTAACCGTATTATAGTTAGCAACCCACCACCTAAAGTTGTACATTACCGTATAGGCAACCTGCGTGCTGCCGAGCTAAACCAATTTATAGCAAAAACATGGAATGATGTTTTGCAGCTATTAGAAACCTGTAAGTTGGTTAATGTATACCCCGACACTTTTGAGGGGTTTGAATAATACACATAATGGCGCGGATAACTTTAGAAACACTTATTAATGCTCCTGTTGAGAGGGTTTTTGACCTTTCTATGAATATTGATTTGCATAAACTATCGATGGCTAAAACCAACGAGGAGGCTATTGCAGGTCGCACATCGGGTATTATACAAGAGGGCGAAAGTGTTACCTGGCGGGCAAAACATTTAGGGGTAATACAGAAGCTTACGGTTAAAATTACCAAGGTTGACCGTCCGCGCTACTTTAAAGACGAGATGCTAAAAGGGGCTTTTAAAAGCATGGCGCATGAGCATATTTTTGAAGCGCGCGGTAAGCAGACTTTAATGCTGGATGTGTTTGAGTTTGAATCGCCGTTTGGGCCTATTGGCAGGTTGTTTAACGCGCTGTTTTTAGCCAATTATATGCGGAAGCTTTTAGCAGAACGTAATGAGGTTATTAAGCGGGTTGCTGAGAGTGAGGAGTGGAGGAAATTGGAGGGGGTAGAGTAATTTTGATTAAATAGCGTTGTGCCAAGTACGCTCCAAAGTAAGATGACAAACCTTTTTAAAATGAAATATTTTAGTTTAATTAATTCATCAGAGGTAAAAGAAATTGGAGTTAATTACCCTCAAGTAGGGAATGTAATTAATGGATTTGATATTAATGCAAAAAATTCTTTTTACACAGTACGATTCTATAGCGATAAACCTGTAGAGCCGGGCACTGATATTAATATGGATGGATTAGTATTAACTAAAGGATCAAAAAAAACAGATTTATTGTCTGTTTTTGATTTATCAGAAGGGATAATGGTAAGTGAAAGGATGAAAAATGCAATACAAAAAAATCTTGTATTAGGACCTCATACTATTTATCCTGCAAAACTATACGGCAAGGAAATTTCAAATTACTATTGGTTCCACTTTTATATGGATAAAACTATAGCATTAGATTTTACTCTATCATCATTTTATGAAGAACATATTTTTACCAAACTAAGAAGCCTAGCCTTTGAAAATAAAAGTGATTTTATGAAATACCAAAAAAACAAAGTGGATTCCGCTAAATGGGCAGCCTTGGAAAAAGCATCTTTTCAATTAAAATCTAAGTATGATATTTTTAATGGTTATTACACTAATGCTGGAATATTAGTATCTAAAAAAGCTAAAGATCTTTTTGAAATTCTTCAATTTACAGGAATTGCCTACTCTGATAAAATTGAGATTGAGGTTAGTTAATATCAAATGTTCAGTTAACATTTTCGTATCTATACAATATTTAGGGAGTTGGATATCAGTCGACGCCAATTGATAAAATAAAATATATTAACAATTTTTATTTATTACTTGACAAACGGTCTTTGATTGTTGTATCTTTGTGCTGTTATTGCAATAGCACATTATTAATATTAACCAAAAACAAAAAAAGCCGCGGCGCACCCCTCCCCAACCCCTCCCCCAAGGGAGAGGGGCTTTAAAGAGGATAATACCTACAATGCTTATTACGATTTTCAATTAATGGTTTAGATTAAAATTTAAGATAAACGGTTTACCAAGAGGATGACGCTTAAACGGTGATTGAAACCAGTCGGGCTAAGGCTTGACATCATCGGTCAGTTGGTAAACGGTTATGATAAGTGTTGAACACTTTAAGGTGGCTTGCTTCGGTAGGCTGCCTATGAGTGTTTCCACCTCTCCCCTGACAATACAATAAATTGTATTGTCTTTCCCCTCTCCCATGGGAGAGGGGGTTTAAAATGGTACGCGAAAATGGGTTATCGGGTTATTCCTGTAGGTTACCACCCCCGTCACGACTATCGTCGCGACACCCCCTCCTAAATTTAGGAGGGGGAAGGGGGAGGTAGCAACCGCGAAAACGAGTGTATTGACTACTGCTTGTAGGGGTTGGGGCTGTATTCCCTCACCCCTAAATCCCCCTCTCCTAAAGGAGTGAGGGGGACTTTAATGTCCCGACGATAAATGTCGGGATGCCACAAAAGTGGCACGCGAAAACGAGTTTATTAGCTACTGCTTGTAGGGGTTTTGTAACCACCCCATTCTGACTTACACAGTCAGAATTACCCCTCCTTAAAAAGGAGGGGAGTTGAAAAACAAAGCCCCATCCGCCTAAGGCGGACAGGGCTTTTACAATTACAGTTCTTTGTTTATTAGCGTAGCGTGTGGAAAACGTTTAGTACATCGTCGTCAGCTTCAATTTTATCTATCAGTTCCAGTACTTCTTCTTCGTGCTCGGGCGATAAATCGGCATAGGTATTAGGTATGCGTTGCAGCTCTGCACTAATGGTGCTTATCTTCCTTTCTTCTAATGCTTTTTGCATTATGTTAAAGTCGGTATAGTCGGTGTAGATATACAACACGTTCTCTTCTTCATCTACAACAATCTCTTCTAAGCCAAAGTCGATAAGTTCCAGTTCAAGATCGTCTACAACACGGCCCTCGGCGCTAATTTTAAATACGCCTTTGCGGGTAAACATAAAGCTTAGCGAGCCCGATGTGCCCAGTGTACCTCCGTTGCGGGTAAAATACATGCGTATGTTGGCAACGGTGCGGGTAGGATTATCAGTAGCACACTCAACAAAAATAGGTATGCCGTGTGGGCCATAGCCTTCGTAAGAAACCTCTTCAAAGCCACGCTCGTCTTTACCGGCAGCCTTTTTAATGGCAGCCTCAATACGGTCTTTGGGCATGTTAAGGTTCTTTGCATTTTGTATGGCTACACGCAAACGGGGGTTAAACTCAGGATCGTCTGTACCACCTTTTACTGCCAATGCAATTTCGCGTCCGGCCCTGGTAAAGCCTTTTGCCATTTTATCATAGCGCGCAAACATTTTGTACTTGCGCTTTTCAAATCCACGTCCCATATCTGGTTCTATCTAAATTTTGATGCAAAAATAATCAATCTATTCAGTAAGTAAAATATATCCCCACTTACCGTCTTTTTTAACAGGGATAAGGCCATCTACACAGTTGCCTGCCAGTTCAAACTGCGGGGCTACAATTTTATCGCCCGCGGTATTTATCACGCCAATGTAGCCATCTATTTTAACAGTAGCTACGCCATCAGAGAATTTTGACACTTTCTCAAACTCCCTAGGGAATGGTTCTTTGCCCGATTTGTCTAAGAAACCATAGTAGTGGCCATCGGCAACGGGCAGGTAGCCTTCGCTAAAGGGGCCATCGGTCCACCAACCCGACTTTAGGGCGAACAGCTTTTTACCGGTTTTATCGTAGTAGTTGGCTATACTCTCGCCATCGGCATTGTTCTCAAACACCTCTATAACGCCGTTGTTAAAATTGGCCTGCATATCAAACTTAAAGGGTATAACCAACTTGCCTTCTTTATCAATATAGCCGAATTTACCGTTTTTCTGCACGCATGCAAGGCCATCTGAAAACACACCGGCATCTTCATATTCCATGGGTATAACCAGCTTACCGGCGGTGTTTATATAGCCCCATTTGTCTTTTAACGATACGGCACACAGGCCGTCAGAAAAAGTGCCCACATTGGTGTAGGTTAGTGGCACTACGGTAGCACCTTTGGTATTGTAAAAGCCGTATTTAAGGTTGTTAAAGAAGTAGGTCATGTTATTACTAAAGGGCAGCAGGTTGCCATATTTGCAAGGCACTATTTCTTTGCCAAAGGCATCAATAAAGCCAAAGTCGCCCTTTTGCACCTTGGCGCAACTGTCGCTAACGGGGAAAATTTTGTCGTAATCCTTCTCGCACAGCACTTTGCCGGTAACATCAACAATGCCCACCTTTCCGTTGCGTTTAAAGGATGTTACCTTCTCTGTAAAGGGGTTAAGCTCTGTAAACTGTATGGGCAGCACCTCTTTGCCATTAGTGTCTACAGCACCAAAAAGGGCGCCTTTGCTAACTATTGCCAGGCCGTTGTTATAGTCGCCTGCGGCATCGTAAGCAGGGCTAACTACCCAGGTATACCCTACCTGTGCATTGGCAGTTGTTGCAAGGGCCATTATCAGTAAAAAACAAAATTGCTTCATTGGTTTGTGTATTATGGCTATTTTTCGGGCATAAATCTATGAAAAAGCAAGCTGACAAAAAGGCAAAACAACCAGAACCCTCGTTTTTTCGGGGCAGGCAATGCACCAACTGCTAATTTGCCTGCTGGTAGTGGTGTTGTATGCCAACAGTTTTAACAACGGCTATGCTATTGATGACAACCTGGTTACCAATACCAACGAGGTAGTTAAGAAGGGTATAGCGGGCCTGCCCGAGATATTTAGCACCAACTACGTAACCGGCGCAGTAAACTTTGAGTACCGACCCTTGGTAAAGGCTACGTATGCTATAGAGTACCAGTTTTTTGGTACTAAGCCTATGGTTAGCCATATCATCAACGCCCTACTGTATGCGTTAACAGGCCTTGCACTGTATGGCTTTTTAAAGCGATGCTTCAATAAGCAAAACGCGTGGCTGCCTTTATTGGCAACGCTGCTGTTTATAGCCCACCCCGTGCATACCGAAGTGGTAGACAACCTGAAGAGCCGCGATGAGTTGTTATCGCTATGGTTTAGCCTGCTGGCCGGTATAGCACTCTTTAAATACGTAGATGAAAACAAATGGAAGCACCTAGCCGCTGTAGCGGGCTTTTTGTACTGGCGCTGTTTTCTAAGGGCACATGCGTGGCCTTTGTAGGCATACTGCCGCTGGCGGTTTACTTCTTCCGTAACAACATTAAAACGACGGCTATAAGCGCTATTGGCTTGGGTGCTACCGCGGGTTTGTTCTATGCCATAGTGTTCGCCCTGTTGCCTAATATGACAAGGGAAACCATTTTTATTGAGAACCCTTTAGTAGCCGATGTTGGGGTGGGTACGCAGGTGGCCTCCTCATTCTACTGGCTTACACATTACCTACGCCTGCTGTTGGTGCCTTACCCGTTGGCGTTTTACTATGGCTACAACCAGCTACCGGCTACCACCTTTGGTAACCCGTTGGCTATACTATCGCTAGTGCTGCATTTAGGCTTGGTGGGCTATGCCGTATGGGGACTAAAAACCCGCAACCTGCTTAGCTTTGCCGCCTTTATTTATTTAGGGGGATTGTATTATTCTCTAACCTTATAACGCCCGTTGTTGGCATTGTAGGCGAGCGCTTTTTATATGTATCGTCTATTGGGTTTTGTATTGCTGTGGCTTATGGAATAATACGCTTAGCTAAGGTTAGTACCGAAGCTACTATGCCTTTAAAGCCGAACAATATACTCTACGGCGCTATGGCGGCTTTGCTTCTGCCCTACTCTGTTATTACCATTAATCGCAATAGCGATTGGAAAGATGCGCTAACACTCTTCAGGCACGATGTTCAGGTGGTAAGTAACTCTGCCAAGGTGCATGGGGAGCTTGCAATGGAACTGCGCCGCCAGTTTAAACGCCTGCCTGCCAATAATCTTAATCGCAGCGCATTGGCTAAAGAGGCAGCGCAGCACTTCTCGCAATCGCTGAAGATATACCCCCGCAATGCTGATTACTATAACTACCTGGGCAGCATTTATTTGTTTGAAGAGCGTAACCCTGCAAAGGCTTTAGAGCCGCTACGCTCGGCGGTTACTACCAGCAAAAACCCTAAGGTTAAGTATATACTAGACCTTGCCAACTGCTACCAGATACAGGAACCCCGCCAGCTAGACAGTGCCGAGAAATACTTTCTACAGGTGCTTGATATTGATACTATGCATATACAGGCACATTACCAACTGGCTAAAACCTCGTATTTGAAGGGAGATACCGCATCGGCAAAGAATATTAACCGCAGGTTCTTATCGCTGCACCCTACAAACCCGCTGCCCTACCGCAATCAAGGCGACTTTTACATGATTGAGGGCGATACCACCAAGGCTAAAATTTGGTACAGGAAAGAGAAAGAATTACTGAATAAATCGGGCCAAAACCCATTATCAACCGAAGAAGATTAACCATGCTGAAAATAGAACACATAGGCATTGCCGTAAAAAATATTGAAGAGAGCAACAACCTTTTTGCCAAGCTTTTTGCCCGCCAACCGTATAAACAAGAGGCGGTAGAGAGTGAAGGGGTAAGTACGTCGTTCTTTCAAATGGGTGATAGTAAAATAGAGCTTTTAGAAGCCACTAACGCTGATAGTGCCATAGCTAAATTTATTGAAAAGCGCGGCGAGGGAATACACCACATAGCGTTTGAAGTTGACGATATTTATGCCGAAATGAAGCGCCTAGAAGGCGAAGGTTTTCAATTGATAAACAAAGAGCCCAAGCCCGGGGCCGATAATAAACTGGTATGCTTTTTACACCCCAAAGGCACTAATGGTGTGCTGGTGGAGTTGTGTCAGGAGATTAGGTAGTTAATACACCTTTGTTTTACCAACAAAATCTTTGGCCCTTAGTTTACGCTTAGAATGATATACGGTTAGTATATGTACCTCTGTTTTGCTTACTACCTTATAGATTATTCTGTAATTGCCCAAAATCAGCTCGCGTAAATATTTTCTATTTACTTCAGGTACAACCCTTCCTATTTGAATATTCTCAAATAAATAATCAATTGTAGCATAGATACGCTGAACCTGTACTTCTGCATAATGAATGGAATCTTTAGCAATATAATCAGCAATGTTGTCTATATCACTTAAAGCTTGCGGAGTTATTTCGATTTTAACCATTTGCTATGCCTTTTCTTAGCTTCAGCCAATGGAATTGTATTTCCTGCTTCTGATTGCTGCAACCCTATTTCTATTTTTTCCAGCAATAGCATTCTATCAATAACATCATCAATACTCGCCTTACTAGGTAAGTCATTTAATGATTGTAATATTTTATCTTTTGATATCATACCTATTTATACTCAAATATACCATAAATAGTTTACCCAAACAACTCCCTAACATCCTCCTGTGGCGATTGAAGGTGATAGGTAACAATACCCAAGGCATTGGCTGCTTCTATATTAAGCAGGTTATCGTCTATAAATAGCGTTTCAGCAGGGTTAAGTTTTTCCTGCTTTAGCAGGTGCTCGTAGATATTAGCATTAGGCTTACGCAAGCCTACCTTGTACGAATAGTATACATTATGAAAGTATGGTGCTATGCTATTAACCCCGTGGGCGGTTTTAAGGTATTGGTCAACTGCCGAAATATGCAGCGCATTGGTATTGCTTAGCAAAAAGGTGTTGTAGCTGCTTTTAAGGTTGGTAAGCAGTTCTAAGCGTTCCTTGGGTATCTCTCCCAGCATGGCATTCCATGCGGCTATAACTTTGTATACCGTTTCGCCATCGTGGTTAAGGTGCGGCGGTAAAAGGTTAAGCAGGCGGTTTATAAAAGCCTCTGCACCTAAAGCGCCAATCTCAAACTGGTAAAAAACGTGGGTATCTTTAAGTTTGCCCATAAGGTCGGGCAGGTTGTCTACACCTAAACCGGCAAAGGCTTTGTAGGTGCGGTCCATGTAAAGGTCAATAATTACGCCACCGTAATCAAACACAATATTCTTAATGCCCGAATATGCGGCGTTAGTAAGCTTAACGGAACCTAGCATGGTAATTATTTACCCTTATTAACCTGTGCGGCATATAAATCTAACGCCATAGTCATAGACGGGGCATTAGGCTGTGGGGCGTGTATATCTAAACGCAGGTTAGCATCGTTAACCGCCTTGGCTGTTGTAGGGCCAAAGGCAGCAATACGCGTTGGGCCTTGTACAAAATCAGGAAAGTTTTCGAACAACGATTTTATCCCCATAGGGCTAAAGAACACCAACACATCGTACTTAACATCGGCAAGGTCAGAAAGGTCGCTGCAAACGGTTTTATATAGTACGGCTTTGGTGTAGTTAATTTTATGTTGTTCCAGAATGTCGGCAATCTCGTCTTTGGCAATGTCAGAGCAAGGCAGAAGAAAGCGCTCGTCTTTGTTCTTCTTGATAACATCAATCATATCAATAAACTTTTGCTTGCCGTGGAATATTTTACGCTTACGGTATACCACATACTTTTGCATATACAATGCCGTAGATTCTGAAATACAGAAGTACTTCATGCTATCAGGCACAGTAACACGCATCTCGTTACACATGCGGAAGAAATGGTCTACCGCATTGCGGCTGGTAAGAATAATGGCTGTGTGGTCTTGTATGTTAATGCGGTCGCGACGGAAGTCTTTAGCATCAACACCTTCCACATGAATAAACTCCCTGAAATCTATTTTCAGATTGTGTTTTTTGGCCAGGTCAAAGTAGGGAGATTTGTCACCCTCCGGTTTAGGCTGGGTAACCAAAATAGATTTTACCTTAGGCGGTTTCTCTGTACTCATTAATTGACTCTCGGTTGGTTGACTTACTTTAGTATTTTGCTATCAATTTTACCACTACCAATAATGGTAAAATTTCAAGGGTGCAAAGATACAAAAATAAATACATTAAATTGAAAGGGCTTATTATTCCCTCTATTGATAGAGATTTAAGGAAACGCAACACAAAGAATACTATAAACAGTACAATGCCCGCGTATACAGCCCATGTATCGGCCGGCCCGCCTGAGTAATAGGCTATTGCGACTAACGGTATCAATAACAAACCCAGTATATTATTAAGCAAATAAACATTAAAAGCATATTGCCTTGCAACTGGGTAAATATTAAAAACCGAGCCTATAAATTGAATAAACAATATTTTAAAAGTATATACCACCAATAATATAACCGAGAATATACCAAAGGTGGCAAATGCCCCATACTCTTGTATTACGTTGCTTGGTGTAAGCCCAATAGCCTTAATGGTAAACAGGCTGGCGGTGAGGCAAAAGGCTACAAATAGTATTAATGAAAAGGGCGATGATAGTAAGTTTTCCTCTTCAAACAACTCATTTTGGGCGCGCCTGTTGTATATGGCACTTAAATAAGTAACCAGCTTTTTGGGGTTAAGGCGGCGCGTAAGCAGCAGCAGTACAAATATGCCAATAAGCGATACAAACACCCACCCTTCGCCGGGGCGGCGCTCCTCAGTTTTAAACGATTTTGCCTTTAACTCGTGCTTAGCAAAAGGGCTTTTTACATAGCGGTTCTCCTTAGTCTCGGGCACATAGCCCTTAGGGAACACCAGTACCGTACCCTCTTTAGGGGCAGATAGAAAAGACAGGTTACCTGCCGATGTGGTAAAGTCTACCGTATCGGGTTTTACTGCTGATGTAAATGGGTTGGTGCTTTTCATTTAAAGGCTCAAAATTACGAAAGGCAACGGCATAAAAAAGGGCTGACTGTATAGTCAACCCTTAATTTTATAAACGGTTTATGAGCTTATTGCACAACCAGTTTTACAATTTTGCTAATTCCTTCGGCTTCAACAGACACAAAGTACAGGCCTGCGCTAAGTTTAGCACCTGCATTAACATCAATAACCTGCTTAGCAGTATTGGTATTATTGTAAACATTGCTGTATACCAAACGGCCTTCGGCATTAAACACCTTAGTGCTTATGGCAGATTTAGCGCCGCTAACAGCTACTTGAAACGCGCCGTTTGCCGGGTTAGGAAACACAATAACCTCAGGCTTATCGGCCTCCATATCATTTACGCCTACAGTACCTTCTGTTACTGTAAGGTTTGATGCAAATACAAGGTCGCCGCTATCGCTACCGTTGTTGTTAGCTGCCATAAAGGCGCCATAAAACGTAACATCGCCGGTGCCTGCTGCCGGGGCTACCCAGTCAAAGCTCCAGGTGCGTGTACCTTGGCCGCCCGTACCCGCAGTTTTGTGGGTAACATATTTAGTGCTTACAATTTTAGTATCGGTAGTGTTGGTAATAACAATTTGGCCCTGTAGCTGGCCCGCATCGTTTTGCGGTGTCATTTGGAAACCAAACTTAACCTTGTTGGCTACTGTAATAGTACCTGTAATGGTGTAGGTTTGCCCCGGTATGTAACCCGAAACAGGAATGTTAGAAGTAATCATATCCGCTTGTGGCGTTGCGGTAACGTTGTGGCAAGAGCTTTTGCCGCAGGTGCCTGTTGCTATGCCACCATCGTTTGGTGCGCCCGCTGCTTGTGCCGGTGCGCCCGATGGGTTAGTGTGCCCTTGGGTAGTGTTGTAAGAGAACACTACAAAACCCGCAACTACGGCGGTAATCATAATCAGTACTTTTTTCATTATTTCTATGTAATTTTGCGCTTTTAATGTTAGAACAACAATAATACAATAAAAAATTGTATTTGCTATGGTTCTTTTTGAACTAATTATGGCATTGTTTGTACTGATTAACAAAGCAATATTAAATAGTTATGGCACGTACCGACCTTTATCAGGCACCAGATTATTACGCAATTGACGACCTGCTAACCGATGAACAGAAGTTAATACGCGATACCGCACGCAACTGGGTAAAAAAGAAGTAACCCCAATTATTGAAGAAGCTGCGCAAACCTGCGTTTTTCCTAAGCACCTTATAAAAGGCCTTGGCGAAATTGGCGCTTTTGGCCCTTACATTCCCGTTGAATATGGCGGCCATGGTTTAGACCAGATTAGTTATGGCATAATTATGCAGGAACTGGAGCGTGCCGACTCAGGCATACGCTCTACCGCATCGGTACAAAGCTCTTTGGTTATGTACCCTATTTACAGTTTTGGTACTGAGGAACAGAAAATGAAATACCTACCTAAGCTTGCCACGGGCGAGTTTATGGGTTGCTTTGGTTTAACCGAGCCCGACCATGGTTCTGACCCCAGCAGCATGATTACCAACTTTAAAGATGCCGGCGACCATGTTATTTTAAATGGCGCTAAAATGTGGATATCTAATGCCCCGTTTGCTGATATTGCCGTTGTTTGGGCAAAAGACGAGGCCGGCGATATTCGCGGGTTGGTTGTAGAGCGTGGCATGGAAGGTTTTACCACGCCCGAAACGCACGGCAAATGGTCGTTGCGCGCATCGGCAACAGGCGAGTTGGTGTTTGATAATGTTAAAGTTCCAAAAGAGAATATTTTCCCCACCATTAAAGGCTTAAAAGGCCCGCTTAGCTGCTTAAACAGCGCCCGCTACGGTATTGCTTGGGGTGCCCTTGGTGCCGCTATGGATTGCTACGATACTGCTTTGCGTTATGCTAAAGAGCGTATACAGTTTGGTAAACCTATTGCGGGTTTCCAGTTGCAACAAAAAAGCTGGCCGAATTTGTTACCGAAATTACCAAAGGCCAGTTATTGGTTTGGCGTTTAGGCGTGTTGCGTAACGAGGGTAAAGCTACCCCTGCGCAAATATCTATGGCCAAGCGTAACAACGTATACGAGTCTATTAAGATATGCCGCGAAAGCCGCCAGATTTTAGGGGGTATGGGCATTACAGATGAATACTCAATTATGCGCCACATGATGAACTTAGAGTCGGTTATTACCTACGAAGGCACCCACGATATACACCTGCTTATTACCGGTATGGATATTACAGGTTTAAATGCCTTTAAATAGAAACACGCTTATAACTAATAGCTTACCAAACCCTCTTCAATAAAAGAAGGGGGTTTATTTTTTAATATCCCTATAATTATTGTAACCATTGGGAGCAATTATTTCCTATTTTGCGCTGATGAAACAACTGTTACTTATTACTGCATTTTTTGCAACCACAACCGCAGTGCTTGCGCAGCAGCCAACAAGGATAGAAATATTACCATCGGGCGATACGCTTATTGTGCCTATTGACGATAGTGATATTGTTTACGACACCACCGCGTACACATCATCAGGCGATGATGATAATGATGGTGGATATTGTAACAACTCGGTATCGGGTTTATCTCCTACTAAAATATTATCAATAGGTTTTGATTATGTTGGCCCATCGGCTTTCAATTCAACATACAACTACCCCGTTGCAGATACATCAACCTACAACCGCACGGCTAATTATGCCGGCGGCCTGCGTATTTCAGGCAATATACCTGTGGTGTCGCGCTTAAAAGGTTTGTTAAACCTGGGCTTTAACTACTGGCGCACAGGATATAAGTTTAAAGAAGAACCTGCCGCTACCGATTTTTTTGGCAAAAGGCTTCAGGAAAGGGGCTTAAGCAACTTTGGGTTATCGCTAACCTATTTTAAACCGTTAAACAACAGGCACTTTATTATATTAATGGCGCAGGGCGAGGTTAGCGGTGATTATAATTTTAAAGAATTTTTCAATCGTTTTAAATATACCAAAGGCAGCTATACAGGCTTGTTTGGCTGGAAAAAGAGAGACGATAAATTATTCGCCGTAGGTTTATCGCGCACATGGCGCGGTGGCGAATCTTTACCCATACCGGTAATACTGTGGAACCAAACCTTTAACTCTAAGTGGGGCATAGAATTGTTGTTGCCTGCCCGCGGCGCAGTAAGGTATAACTTCTCTCCACGCTCGCTATTGCTGTTGGGTTATGAGTTAGAGGGCAGCAGCTACAATATGCAGTTTAATTACTTTGGCGATAACTTTATTGGCGGCCCGCTATTAAACAAAGAGCACGAATTGCGCCGCTCTGAAATAAGGGCCCGCCTAACCTGGGAGAAACAAATACTGGGCTTTATATGGCTTAGCATACAAGGTGGCGCACGCATTAATTACAAAAACGCTGTTGCCTTTGATAGCGGCTTAGACCGTGGCCAGTTTGTAGTTGACAATAAAGTAGGCATTGGCCCATACGGCATTATAAGCTTAAACTTTATTACCCCATAATATATGGTTTAACAACAAAACAGCTTAATTATGAAATACCTATTAGGGTTTTGTTTGCTGATTTTGTTAGCCTCTTGTGATGCGTTTTTTAAATCGCGCGGACAGGTAGTAGATGCCGATACTTTGCAGCCACTAGATACTTTTGCTGTGCTGCATCTTTACCCTGCGCAACTGCCTGACACTATCAGGAATTACGATAAAGAATGTTATTACCACAAAGACGGAAAGTTTGAAGACGGCTATACAACGGGTGGTTTGGTAACAGAATCGTATAGCCTGCTGGTGTATGCTAAAGGTTATAAGCGAAAAGTGTTTTTAAACTTACCGGGCGATACAACTATGGTTGTTTATTTGGAAAAAATTGACACTACAAAACACTAGCACCTAACACCTAGAAGCTAGCACCTAGAAAGCCATATCCTTAATGTTTAATTGCAACGTTACCTTACCGTTCCACTCGTTAGGCTCTATGCTGTAGCAAACATCAAAAGGTATTTTTTTGGCTATGCTTTCTACATAATGCCCCTGCCCAAAGGCTATAGCGTTAAAGAATAAATTAGGATTATCTTGTTGCAAATCCAGTTTCAGGTGGGTAGAGCCCACTACCCTGCCATAGCCCCTATCCCTAACTCCGCGGGTTAAAAATACCGGGTTCATATTGCCCGGGCCAAAGGGTGCAAACTGCTTTAAAATATCGTAAAACTTGGGGGTAATTTCACTCAGGTCAATCTCGGCATCAACCTCTACTTCCGGCGTTAACGATTCTTCAGTAATAGTAGCCGCTACCACCTCTTCAAAACGCTGAATAAAGGCTTCAACATTTGCTTCTTCCATAGTAAGGCCGGCGGCAAATTTGTGGCCGCCAAACTGTATCAGCAAATCGCTGCAAGCTAGTATAGCCTCGTACACATCAAAGCCCTTTACAGAGCGTGCTGAGCCTGCTACATGCTCACCACTTTTGGTAAGTACAATGGTGGGGCGGTAATAATTCTCTATCAGCCTTGATGCCACAATACCAATAACACCTTTGTGCCAATCGGGCCTGTAGAGCACCGTGCTGCGGCGGTTGGTATATATATTATCACTCGCAATCATATCCAACGCGCTTTGGGTAATGCTACGGTCTAAATCGCGGCGGGTAGTGTTGTTGTCATTAATATCGGCACTCGGCAATACCGTACTGTCGGCATGGTCAGATATTAATAAATCTACAGCACGGCTGCCACTTTCTATGCGCCCCGCTGCGTTAATGCGTGGACCGATGATAAACACTACATCAGATATGCTTAAATCCCTGTTAAGTTTATTAAACTCTATAATGGCCTTTAAACCCGGCAGCGGATTGGTATTTAACTTATTTAAGCCCATGCAGGCCAGGGTGCGGTTTTCGCCTACTATGGGCACAATATCGGCAGCTATGCTTACTGCTACTAAATCAATGTATTTATAGAGTTGCTCTAAGTCAACCCCTGCTTTTATGCAATACCCTTGCATCAGCTTAAAGCCAATGCCGCAGCCCGAAAGCTCATCAAAAGGATAGTTACAATCGGCACGCTTTGGGTCTAAAACAGCAACGGCTTTAGGCAGTTCATCGCCCGGTAAATGGTGGTCGCAAATAATAAAATCTATCCCGCGCTGTGTAGCATATTCAACTTTATCTATTGATTTAATTCCGCAGTCTAACGCTATAATTAAGCTGTAGCCATTGGTATTTGCATAGTCTACCCCATCAAACGATATTCCGTACCCCTCCTTGTAGCGATCGGGAATGTAGTAGGCTAAATGAGGGTAATAGTTTTTCAGGAATGAATACACCAGCGCTACCGATGTGGTTCCATCCACATCATAATCGCCATAAATTAAAATCTTCTCTCCCGTTTCAATAGCATCAAGCAGGCGGTTAACGGCCTTATCCATATCGGCCATTAAAAAGGGGTTGTGCAGGTGGCTTGCATCGGGCCTGAAAAATTTCTTAGCCTCGTCAAACGTACTAACCCCGCGCGAAACCAGCAGACGCGCCAGCGTTTTATTAATATTTAATTCTTTGCTGAGTTTTTCAACAGTTTCAACATCATCAACCTTATTTATAACCCAGCGTTTATTCAATACCATATTATTCTCTCTCTATAATCAGTTCTATTGATCCTTGTTCCAATGAATTATGCTCATCTAAATGAAAATGAGTTCCGGTAGGAACATTTTCTTCACTCAGGGTAAGCAATTGCTTTGCAAGCGAAATTAAGCCTTCCCTGTTCGCTTTTATAACAACCTGCCCCTCATTATTTTCAAATGAGATTTTAAAGCCATCCTCCCAACTATGTTTAAATCCCACTTCAAGGCTGTATTCAGGAATTTCAAGCATTAGTGTTTTCATATCATTTCTTCCTCAAAATCATTAAGCCATCCCTTACCGGCAGCAACACATTCTCTACCCTATCATCGGCCTGCACTTTGGCATTAAACTCTAAAATAGCTTTCGCCTCGTAATCGTTATGGGCAACATCGGCAACCACCTTGCCGCTCCACAATACATTGTCAGCAATAATATAGCCCCCTGCAGGTATTTTATCAATCAGCAATTCGTAATACAAGGGGTAATTATACTTATCGGCATCAATAAAAACCAAATCAAAAAGTTCATCTAAAGTGGGAATTACCTCTTTTGCATCGCCAATAATCAGTTCAATACTATTGCTGTAAGGGCTTTGAAAAAAGTACTCTTCTAATACGTGCTTTAACTCCTCATTAGCCTCAATGGTAGTTAGTTTACCTCCATCAGCCAAGCCTTCGGCAATGCACAAGGCAGAGTAACCCGTATATGCGCCTACCTCTAATACACGTCGAGGTTTTATCATGTGGGTAAGCATGCTCAATACCCGGCCCTGCAAATGCCCGCTAAGCATGCGGGGCGCAATGTGTTTTACGTAAGTATCGCGGTTTATGCGGGCAAGTAAATCACTCTCAGGCGATGTATGGTCTTCGGCATAGCGCTCTATATCTGTAGGAAGGAAATTCATGCCACAAAGATAAGCTAATAGGGTTCAGGGGCTAGGGTTCAGAGTTCAGTATTTTTACATATACAAAGACTATGGCATTGATATCTCTAATAACTACAAGGCGCTACACTCTACCATTTCTGACCGCTGGAATCTGATCCCTGAACTCTCTTTTTAAACCATCTACACGCTAATTTGTCTTTGATAATATACTGATACTAAGTTAAGCCCCTGTTAAGGCTTTTGGCCTAATTTGTGAGGTAGGTTTAAGATTAGTACCTTTGTTATGGATATTGGATTTATTAATTAAATACGGATGGATATGGAGATAGTAACCAACTCTCGTTTTAACACAACTTTGTCGCCTACGGCGCGTAAAGAACCTATTGGTTCGCCTGTGCCCGATTTTGGATCGGTAACTACCGACCACATGTTTATTGCAGAATATGCCGAAGGCCAGTGGGTTAACGCCCGTATACAGCCGTACCAAAACCTGGCGATGAGTCCCTCATCGTCTGTATTCCATTACGGACAGGCAATTTTTGAAGGCATAAAAGCCTACAAGCAAAAAGACGGCAGCGTAAAAATATTCCGCCCCGAGAAAAACTGGGAGCGTTTTAACACATCGGCAGCCCGTTTATCAATGCCCGATGTACCGCGCGATTTGTTCCTTGACTCTATTACCGAATTAGTAAAGATTGAAAACCTGTGGGTTCCTGACGAGGAAGGTTCATCGCTTTACATACGCCCGTTTATGATTGCTACCGAAGAGCTTCTTCGTGTTAAGCCATCAGACAGGTTTTTGTTTATGGTAGTGCTTAGCCCTTCGGCCAGCTACTACAGCAAACCGTTGAATATATTGGTGTCTGACCATTACTCTCGCGCAGCGGTAGGTGGTACAGGCTTTGCCAAGGCGGCAGGTAACTATGCCCGCGCCATGATTGGCCAAACAGAAGCCCGTAACCAAGGCTACGACCAAATGCTATGGATGGAAGTGCCCGATTACCAATACATACAAGAAAGCGGCACCATGAACGCCTTTTTTGCCATTGGCGATAAACTGATAACGCCCGAACTAGATGGCTGTATATTGGATGGTGTAACACGCGATAGTGTTATTCAACTGGTGCGCCACATGGGCTACACGGTTGAAGAACGTAAAATATCTATTGGCGAAGTAGAAGAAGCTTATAAAAACGGCACGTTAAAAGATGCCTTTGGCACCGGCACAGCCGCTTCTATTGCCCCTTTTGAAAAGGTAACCAACCGTGGCTTTGACATGATTTTACCTCCTGTAGCAGAGCGCCCATTCTCTCCAATACTAAAAGACAAATTGGACAAAATAAAAACCGGTGAAGCCCCTGATATTTTCAACTGGATGGTTGATGTATAGTATTGATTAACTGATTGAATTTAGATATAGCCTTTGTAGAAATACAGGGGCTTTTTATTGAGATAATTCCAATACCAGCCTATCAATTTCGGCTGTGGTGTTAAAACTATGCAGGCAAATACGGATGCGTTCTGCGCCTTTAGGTACAGTGGGACTAACAATAGGCCTTGTGTCAAAACCTTTTTCTTCCAGCTTTTGAGCCAAAGCGCGAACCTCTGCATTGCCCGGCACTACAATACCTTGTATAGGCGATGGGCTATCTAATACCTGATACGGCAACCCCTTGGTTTTTTCGCGGTAATAATCAATAAGGCTATAAAGCTGTTCTATTTTTTGATGATTGCTAAGCATGTACCAATAGGCCGCCAATGCCTGCCTGTAAGCTTGCGGCGGCAGGGCCGTAGAGTATATAAACGGGCGGGCATAGTTGGTTAAATAATTGCGCAGGGTGTGGCTGCCCAATATTATTGCCCCATGGCTGGCCAACGATTTACCAAAGGTGTGTAAGCGGGCAAAGCATTTATTTTCTATTCCTAGGTGGTTTACAAGACCTAAGCCTGTTTCGCCCACAAAGCCTGTTGCGTGGGCCTCGTCTACTATAAGGGCAGCATTATGTAGTTCGCACAGCACGGCTATTTCGTCCAGCAGAGCCATGTCGCCATCCATAGAATAAACGCTTTCTACAGCCACAAAAACCTGACCGTGGGCTTGCTTAAGCTTATCCTCAAGGTCTGTTAAATCATTATGCTTAAAAGCTATGTTATTGGCCTTGCTTAGCTTTAACCCATCGTGTATGGAAGCATGTACCAGTTCATCGTATAAAATAGTATCGCCCTGGTTGGCAATACAGCCAAAAAGGCCCAAGTTGGCATCGTAGCCCGAGTTGAAAATCAAGCCTGCTTCGGCCTTGTGTATTTTGGCAATTTCTGCCTCTACCCCTTCGGCAATCATGGTGTTGCCAGCCAATAAACGAGAGCCTGTAGCCCCTGTGAAATCGGCAGGAGAATCTATGGCAATGTTTAATGTAAGCAGTTTAAACTTTTTATCGCGGGCAAGGCCTAAATAATCGTTAGAGCAAAAATCAATCAATCCATCACCCGTGCGTAGTTTACGTAACAATCCGCGCTCTGCACGTGATTGCAGTTTTTCTAATAAAGTATGTTGGATGTTGTTTCCCATTGATGTGGGTGTCATGCTGAACTTGATTCAGCATCTAATATAACCGACAGGCTTTTCTACAGATCCCGAATCAAGTTCGGGATGACAGTTTGTGTTTGATTATTATTAAGCAGTAACTCCCACACCTGTTGCCGCTTCAGCAGCTTTGGCTTTGCGGGCAGGGTCGCCTTTAAAAGCTTCTTTTGGGGTAAGGCCCAGTATCTCAAACATCATCATGTCCTCGTCAAACTCGGGGTTTGGGGTAGTAAGCAGCTTATCGCCTGCAAAAATAGAGTTAGCGCCTGCCATAAAACACATGGCCTGGCCGGGCATACCCAATTGCATACGGCCTGCCGATAAACGTACCGCCGATTTTGGCAATACAATACGGGCAGTAGCTACCATGCGCACCATATCCCAAACGGGTACCGGTGGCTGGTCTTCCATAGGCGTACCTTCTACCGCTACAAGGGCGTTAATAGGCACACTCTCTGGCTGTGGATTAAGGTTTACAAGGGTGTGCAACATACCTATACGGTCGTCAACACTCTCGCCCATGCCTATAATACCACCCGAGCATACTGTCATACCGGCTTTGCGCACGTTTTTAAGCGTGTCTAAGCGGTCGTCGTAGGTGCGGGTAGATATAATATTAGTATAGTTTTCTTTTGATGTGTCAATGTTGTGGTTGTATGCATACAAACCGGCATCGGCAAGGCGTTTAGCCTTTTCTTCGTCTAGCATACCCAATGTGCAGCATACCTCCATATCAAGCCCGTTAATACCTTTTACCATATCAATAACACGGTCAAAGTCGCGGTTGTTACGCACCTCTCGCCATGCAGCGCCCAAACACATGCGCGATGCACCTGCGTTTTTAGCACGGGTAGCCATTTCCATTACCTCATCAACCTGCATAAGCTTTTGCACCTTAACCTCGGTATTATAACGCGCGGCCTGTGGGCAATAGGCACAATCTTCAACACAACCACCTGTTTTAATAGACAGTAGTGACGATACCTGAACCTCGCCTGCGGTATGGTGCTGGCGGTGAACAGTAGCGGCTTGGTAAACAAGCTCTAACAATGGGGTATTATATATGGCTAAAATCTCTTCTTTAGTCCAGTTGTGGCGTACTTCGCTCATAATATTCAATCTAATAAAAAGTAAAGGTAAGGAAAAGTTAATTGTACCGATATCAGCACTTCTTAAACAAAAAGAAAAAAGTAGAGGTTTGAACTACTATAACTTAAAAGAACAAAAGAATGAAAATTAAATTATTTAGTATCAGTATACTAGCAGTAGCAATGTCGGTTACTGTAGTAAAGGCCCAGCTGGGCTCTCACATAGGTTTTAACGTAGGCCCATCATTTGGTACCTTGTATGGCAATAACGGCACAGATAATTTACGCGGACATACCGGGTTTGCTGCCGGACTAACTTACCAATATGCCTTTAGCACCGCATTTGCGCTGCATACCGGCCTGTTATACGAAAGCAAAGGTGCATCGCAACGCACTACCATAGACCCTTTTGATATTGATGTACGCACTAACTACAATTATAACTACCTTACCATTCCAGTTTTATTCCGTGCACACTTAATTCCTGATAAAAAGCTTAGGCCATTTATTAATGCAGGCCCATACTTTGCCTTTTTAACCCGCCAAATGACTGTGGTGCGTACCGAAAATGGTGATGATTATGATGTTAACCGTTATAACAATACTAACGACTATAAGGGTTTTGATATTGGCCTTTCGGCCGGTGTTGGTATAGATTATCTTATAACAGATATGATACACCTTGACTTCGAAATACGCGACAACCTGGGACTTTTTAACATTAGCGAATCTAGCAACGACAATGCCCGCCTAAAAAACAATAGCCTTAACTTTTTAATAGGTATGCAATTTAGCATCCACTAGTATATCACATATACTTATTATTTAAAGTCCCTGCCTTATATGGTAGGGACTTTTTTTATTCCATAAGTCAGTAAACTAAAAAACAGTAAATAGTTTTAAGTTTGTGTTATATGCTGTATATTTCAACCAAATACAATAAACTATGACACGGTATTTACTATGTTTTCTGCTGCTAACAGCCACTTTATTAGGCGCCTGCAAAAAAGATGATGATTGCGAGGGTGACAACCAACCCGCTAACTACCGCCCTATAATTATGGTACACGGCTTTTTAGCATCGGGCGATACGTACGCAGGGCAAGCCATGCGTTTATCAAGCAATGGGTATGAGAAAAATAAAATATATGTTTTTGACTGGAACAGCCTTGCCCAAGGCGGCAACACCGGCGATTTATTAGACCAGCTAATTGATAGTGTGTTAGCTGCTACCGGAGCCAGCCAGGTAGATTTAGTAGGCCATTCTGCCGGGGGCGGAGTTGGCTTTGATTATATCTCAGACAGTACACATGCCACCAAGGTTGCCCATTACATACATTTAGGCAGCAACCCGCAAAGCGGTGTTCCTGTTTATGGTGGCGATACTGTTAAGGTACTTAATATATGGTCTGCCGCCGACTCTGTTGTTGCAGGGGGCAATATACCGGGGGCGACCAATATTACTTTGCAAGGTGCCGACCATTACCAGGTGGCTACATCAGAACAAACCTTTACCGAGCTTTTTAAATTTTGTAACGATGGCAAAATGCCAACTACCGTCACCATAACACCCCAAACCCCAATACAAATTGGCGGTAAATGCGTAACCCTGGGCGAGAATGCCCCAATGGTGGGTGCAACAATAAAAGTTTACCCTACTGATAATGCTACAGGCCTTAGAGTAGATCCTGTGCCTGCTGCCGTGCTAACGGTAGATAGCAAAGGCAAATGGGGGCCTATTGATATTATGGCCAACCAAACCTACGAGTTTGAAGTAATAAGCGCCAACAGCAGCGATAGGGTAGTACATTATTTCCGCGAGGGCTTTTTACGTTCTAACTACCTGGTGTACCTGCGCACCCTGCCGCCGGCAAACTCGCTTGCCGGCTTTTTATTAAACGGCTTGCCTAGTGATAATAACCAGAGTGTGGTTGCCTTCTTCGCATCAAGCCAAGCTGTTATAACCGGCAGGGATAACTTTAGCGTAAACAATACCAATTTAGCCATATCGCCCTTTGCCGACCCATCTAAAACCGCCATTGCTTATTTTATGTACGATGATGGCGATAATACTTCAGAAGTAACGCCTGTAGGGCTTTTTGGCCAATTTCCGTTTTTAAACGGGGTAGATATGTTCTTTGCCACTACCCCAACCCAAACTATAAGTTTACAGTTTAATGGTCGCACACTAAATGTTCCTAACCTAAAATCGGCTACCGATGGAGTTATTGTAGCAGTGTTTGATTAAATTTTAACCATTTCTTTATACTTCAAAATCCCCGCCGTTGCTACGGTTGGGGATTTTTTTATGCTGTTTACTGTACTTTTTAAAAATGAAGTAGGGGTGTTTTTGTTTTAGATTGTCTTAGCTACATAAAAACAAAAAACTATGTACAATTTTAAAACTTTAAAAACAGTATTTTTTGCCGTAGTATTAGTAGCATTAATAAGTTTAGCAACATCGTGCGGCAAGCGTGTAGAAGGCTCTGGCCATGTAATAAGCGAAGAACGCGCAGTATCTACTTTTACCAATGTAGACATGAGTGGCAGCTATAATGTGGTTATAACCCAAGACACTTTTCAAAAGGTGGTTGTAAAGACAGATGATAACATTATGCCAGATGTGAGAACAGACGTAGAAAACGGCACCTTGCGCATTTACTTTAGCAATAATAAATGGAACTACGACCCTACGTTTATGACTATCTACATTACATCTCCCCACATAGAAGATTTAAACCTTTCCGGCTCGGGTAATATTACCTCTACCAACGAGCTAATTGCTAACACCCCCGAGTATAACATTAGCGGCAGCGGTAATATTGATGTGGCGGTTAACAGTTTAGCGGTTAAAACCAATATCTCAGGCTCGGGCGATATTACGTTGGCGGGTTCTGCACCCGGCAGCACGCATAAAATATCAGGTTCGGGCAACATACGCGCGTTGAATTTAGACAGCGATAATGTTACGGTAAACATATCAGGATCGGGCGATGCGTTTGTTAATGCCGACAGCACCCTTAATGTAACCATAAGCGGTAGCGGCAAGGTACGCTACACGGGCACTCCACAGGTAACTACCCAAATTAGCGGTAGCGGAAATGTAGCACCATATTAAACTAAAAACGAAAAGTTAAAAATGAAAAATCCCTGCTATGAGAGGTTGGGAACAGGCAGAATGGCGGGGTGTGTTACAGCAACAAACACACCTCCCTCCTGCTTCGCATAAGTACTCCCTGCCTGCCGCAGGCAGGCTTCTGGAGAGGAAATAAAAAAATTTAGTACGCCTGTAACTTTTAATAGTGCTTATTCATCTTATGTACAAAACAAGCAATATCATCTCCATATATAGTTAGCAACACGCTTGGTAAGAGCGAAAAATCAACAAAACGTCCCCGTCTGGTTCACGGGGATTTTTGTATTTACAGGTTACCTATCAAAGCGGTCAAACACTTCCTTATCTAACCACTCGCGGTGGTTTGGGTGGGCAATGGCAACCAAAGCCTGCGCACGCTGTTTTAAGTTTTTGCCAAATAAAGATGCAATACCATACTCTGTTACCACATAGTGTATATGCCCGCGGGTAGTTACTACGCCTGCACCATTTTTTAGAAAGGGCACTATTTTAGATTCGCCGTTTTTAGCAATAGAATTCATGGCAATAATGGGTTTCCCTCCGGGCGATATTGCTGCACCCCGCATAAAATCTACCTGGCCGCCAATGCCTGAATATTGATACGTTCCAATAGAATCGGCACATACCTGCCCTGTTAAATCAATTTCTAAAGCCGAATTTATTGCTGCAACTTTAGGGTTTTGCAGTATTACGGCGGGGTTGTTTACGTAGGCAATATCAAGCATCCTCACCAAAGGGTTATCGTCAACAAAATCGTACAGCTTGCGCGTGCCGGCCACAAACCCCGATACTATTACCCCCTGGTGTTTCTTTTTGTATTTATTGGTTATAACACCTTTTTCTACCAGCGGCAATAGCCCGTCAGAAAACATCTCGGTATGCACACCTAAATCTTTATGGTTGATAAGGTTAGCCAACACAGCATCGGGTATTGCTCCAATGCCCATTTGCAGGGTTGCACCATCTTCTATAAGGCTTGCGCAATTAGCCCCCACCTGTTGGCAAACATCGCTTTGCTTGCCCCCGTAGCTAACTTCAGGCAGGGCTTCATCAACCTCTACAAGCGCGTTAATCTGGTTTACATGTATAACCCCGTCGCCATGGGTGCGGGGCATTTGTTTGTTTACCTGCGCAATAATATACTTAGCGTGTTTTACGGCAGCCTTGGCAATATCTATCGATGTACCTAAGGAGCAATACCCATGCGCATCGGGTGGCGAAACGTGTATCAGCGCTACATCTAAAGACATAATGCCCTGCTCAAACAAGCGGGGAATTTCACTTAAAAATACCGGCACATAGTCGCCATGGGGGCCATCAACAATACCACGAACACAATCAGAAACAAACAAAGAGTTGATAAAGAAATGCCCTGCCAATGTATCATCAAAAAGGCCATTGCCCAGCAAGGTAATACTTACCAGTTCTACATTTTGCAATTCGTGCTTGCGGGCAAACAAAGCCTTTAGCAGGTGCAACGGGGTGGCGGCGCTACCGTGTACAAACACACGGGTGTTGCTCTCTATAATTTTAACAGCTTGCTCGGCAGATATATAATTGTACATGGTTGGGTATTGGATTGCAATAAAAGTAAGCTAATTGTATAGTATGGAACCTGATTAATATCAATACTAGATTTAATAATATAAAAAATAGTTTTGCATAAAACTATTTTCAATTAAAGTTTGTTATATCTTTGCAATAAGAAAGGTTTACTTTGAGCTTAGAAAAACAAATAAAAAATAAGCCGTTTAACAACGAGCAGCTAAAGGCCAATATTAATGTATTGTTTACGGCTAACTGGCTGTACAATAAAATGTCAGCAATACTAAAGCCTTACAACCTAACGCACGAGCAGTTTAATATATTACGCATACTACGTGGCTCCCACCCCAAGAGCATGTGCCAAAAAGATGTGCTAAGCCGCATGATAGCTCCCCAATCAAACATTACAGCGTTAATGAAAAAGCTGGTAGCCAAAGGGTTGGTAGTTATTGTAAAGTCTACTACCGATAAGCGCGAATATGTAATTAATATATCTGAGCAAGGTCTGGAATTACTAAAAAAGATGGATGGCGAACTGAAGCCTGACATGATTAAAGTTAATAACCTATCGGTTTCAGAGGCATTCCACCTAAACAGTTTGCTTGATAAAATTCGCAACGAATAAAAAAATTTGCCTTTAATAAATAGTTGTGTGCAAAACTAATTTTTAATAATAACCTAAAAAAACATATAAAATGAAAGCAAAATTATCCTTCAAACAATCTATTGTAGCCGGTTTACTGGCTGCAGGCACCGCTGCTATTGTAAATGCTATATTATTCTTCATCTTCCACGCGGCAGGCATTATTACTGATGATATTATGGTGCAGCCCAACATGCCTATGACAGTGGTGCCCGTTATCATATCAAGCATATTGCCTACCCTAATTGCCACTGTAGTATTCTTTTTACTTGAAAAATATACCGCCAACGGGTTTAAGATATTTACAATCATTTCCGTTATTCTAATGGTTCTGTCGTTTGCCAATCCGTTTGTTGGCATTCCGGGTATTGGCGTTGCCTATGGTATTGTACTTAATGTTATGCATGTAGTGGTGGTTGCCGCATTATTATTCTTTATAAACAGGGCAAAAAACACCAACGCATAATTTAATTTATATGCAACACATTATTAGGCGCAACGCCGACCGTATACATAAAACCGATGCATGGAAAAAGAGCGCATACGCCTTTGTTCCGTATCAAACCCATTTTGGCGAGCTATGTGGCTTTGCCGACGATTGGGTAAATGCCGCGCAGGGTTTTGGTATGCACCCACACCAAAATATGGAAATAACTACCATATTGTTGCAAGGCAGCCAAGCGCACAAAGACAATACCGGTAGCCAAGGGTTATTGATAACCTTACCGTACAAACCATGAGCGCCGGAACGGGTATTATGCATAGCGAGTTTAACGCTTCAGAAACTGAGGCTTTTCATAGCTACCAAATATGGGTATACCCAAAAACGCAAAATGTAGCCCCACGCTATGGTGCTTTTAATTTTGCTGCTGAGGATAAATTAAATACCGTGTTACTGGCCCTATCGCCCGACGGGCGCAATGGTAGCGCAACCATAAACCAAGATGCCTTTTTTAGCGTGCTTACACTACAAGCAGGACAAACAATTATTTACAATATAAACCTGCAAGGCAATGGGGTGTATATACACAACGGAGGTGGCGAGGTTATAATAGCCAACAACACCCTTGCCGAAGGAGATGCTATGGGTTGCTATGACACTAAAGAGGTAAGCATAACCGCTGTACAAACCAGCGAATTAGTATTTGTTGAAGTACCCATGCAGCGTGGCATAAAATTAAATTAATAGTGTATGTAAACCCTTATAAGAGAAGTAATAGACAGCAACCCCAACGCACCGGCGATGGTTATTTTTGGCGGCAGCCCCCACCGTATGAATGAGGTAATAAGCGTGATAAAACAAGGAGGAGGAATAACCGCCTACGGGGCTTTTAGCGAAGAAGAAGGAATGGAATTGCTAAATACGTACCCAAACCTGCAATTGGTGCTTATTGGCGGGCGTTATACCAACGAGCAACGGGTTCGTATACGAAATTATGTAGCCACCCACATGACCAATGTAAAGCTAACAGAGCCGGGACATGATTATCCTTATGAAAATACCGCTATACTGAATGACATTAAAGAGAAGTTGGGGCTACTATAAGCCTCTTGCAAACAAAAATCCCCGATTGGTTCTCGGGGATTTTTGTTGTATAACCATTTTAATTCTGCTTTTTAAATACACCGGAAATGGACTTGTATATAACATTTCCAACATACAGCAGTATGCCATTTATAACTGACCATAGAAAGACACTAAGAATAACAAATGGTACGTATAGCAAAACAGCCTTAATACCGTAAATATATTCGCCATTAAATTCAATGCTATCACCCCTTACCAGTATTAGCAATATACTTATTAGGGTTAAAGGTATTGCCAGACCGGCATAACCTTTTAACGAGAGTTTAAAATATTCCTTAAATGTCATGACGCAATTTAAACCTTATGTACCTAAATAAAAAAATCCCGACCAATAGCCGGGATTTAAAATATATTTTCTGATTACTGACTACTGACCTCTGACTACTACCTTACAATAGTCTGCTTCCTGTCAGGGCCTAGCGATACGATAGTAATAGGCAGGCGCATTTTGTCTTCTATAAATTTAATATAGTCGTGCAGCTCTTGAGGAAAGTCTGCCTCGTCTGTAATCTTTGTTAAATCAACTTTCCAGCCTTTTAATTCAGTGTAAACAGGCTCCGGCATTTCGGTACAAATATCATACGGCATGTGGTCTATAACCTCGCCACGGAATTTGTAGCCTGTACATATTTTAATAGTATCAAAACCGCTTAAAACATCGGCCTTCATCATAATAAGCTGGGTAGTGCCGTTTATCATGTTGGCGTATTTAAGGGCAGGCAAATCTAACCAGCCGCAACGGCGCGGGCGGCCTGTGGTAGAACCGTACTCACGACCTACATCGCGCATTTGCTGTCCATCGGCATCCTCCAGCTCTGTTGGGAACGGGCCGCTGCCTACACGGGTGCAGTACGCTTTAAACACCCCATACACCTCGCCTATTTGGCGGGGCGCAACACCTAAGCCTGTGCAGGCACCGGCTGTTGTGGTGTTAGATGATGTTACAAAAGGGTACGATCCAAAATCAATATCCAATAAAGAACCTTGAGCACCTTCGGCAAGAATATGCTGGCGGGCATCAAGGTATTTGTTTACTACATACTCGCTGTTTATCAGCTTAAAGGTGCGTAGCAGTTCAATACCCTCAAACCAATCGGGTTCAAACTCGGTAAGGTCGTATTTAAAATCGGGGTACTGGGCTAGTATGCTTTTGTGCTTAGCTACTAATGCATCATATTTCTGTTGAAAATCGGGCGAATTAATATCGCCAATACGCAAACCGTTGCGGCCTGTTTTATCCATATAGGCAGGGCCTATACCTTTAAGCGTAGAGCCAATTTTATTTTTGCCCTTGGCAGCTTCCGATGCCTTGGTCTAACAACCTATGGCTTGGCAAAATTAGGTGCGCCTTGCGCGATATTACTATGCGTGCATGCACATCAACCCCAATAGTATGCAGGCCTTTAATTTCTTTGGTAAAAACAATAGGGTCTATAACAACACCGTTGCCTATGATGTTAATCTTATCATCGTGAAAAACGCCCGATGGTATGGTGTGCAATACGTGCTTTATGCCATCAAACTCCAACGTATGCCCTGCATTAGGGCCACCCTGAAAACGGGCTATAACTTTGTAGCGGGGTGCTATAACGTCAACAATCTTACCTTTTCCTTCGTCGCCCCACTGGAGGCCTAACAATACGTCAACTGCCATGTATTATAAATGTGCTTGTTTAAAATATTTAGTAGCCTCATCAGGAGTGTCTACATGCGTAAAAATAGAATCTAGCTTGGTAATGGTAAGCAGGTTTTTAATGCGTGCCGGGGGTTGGTAACCAATGCCTCGCCACCGCGGTTGCGGGCTTTGGTAAGTATGTGCAACATAACCTGTATGCCGCCGCTGCCAAGGTTATCAAGGCCACCAAGGTCTATAAGATAATACAGGTTGCCTTGGGCAATAAGTTCGTCCAGTTGCTCATACATAAGGCCTGTTTGGCTTTTATCAAACAAGTACCCTTTAAGCACAACGGTGTGAAAGCCCTTACCGGGGGTTATTTTGTAATCAAAAGTCATTACGGTTTATGGTTTTCGCAAGTGCCCTCTGTGGCAAGCTTGGTACACTTACCATGAAAATTGAGGGAGTGGCTGGTTATATTAAAGTTTAGCAGTTCGCCTGCCAGTTTCTGAATTTCGTAAATACGGGGGTCGCAAAACTCAAACACCTTGCTACAATCGGCACATATAAGGTGATCGTGCTGTTTGTACTTATACGATTTTTCGAACTGCGCCTTAGTTGCGGCCAAACTGGTGTTTAGATACCAGGTTACACTCCAACAACAACTCAATAGTGTTGTAAAGTGTGGCGCGGCTTACGCGGTATTTCTTGTTCTTCATCAACACATACAGCGATTCTATATCAAAATGGCCGGTATGTGAGTATATCTCGTCTAATATAGCAAAGCGCTCCGGTGTTTTACGGTGCCCGTTTTGCTCTAAAAAACTGGTAAATATTTGTTTTGCGGTATCTTTAATTTCAGCTTCTGCCATATAAGGCTTTTTCAAAAGAGGTGTAAAAATAGCAAAAAACGCAATATGCCAACCTAAAAGAAAAAGCCGCCTTGTTTAAAACAAGACGGCTTATCTATTTATTGACTTTCTGCTAGTTACTTATTCAACAATAAGTTTTTTAACCAAACGGGTAGCGCCCTGGTTTACCTCTACAAAGTAAATACCGTGGGCATTGCCTGTTAAGTCTAAGTTAAATAGGTTTTGGCCTTTGGTGGCTGCAAAACGGGTGTTTACAACGGCTTTGCCTGTAATATCAAACACACGTACCAAAGCATCATTCTCATTATCACTTAATAGCGATACGGTAAAGTTGCCGTTGGTTGGGTTGGGGAATAATGATAATGCATCTACCGGTTGCATATCTATAACCTCTTCCTCATCGGCACCGCTTAGGGTTTTAAATGATGAGCTGCTAACATCTACCCTTAAACGGTAGCAAGTAGCGCTGTTAGCACCATTGTAGCCATACACCTGTAAATAGTAAGTACCTGTGCTGGTGGTGTTGCGGGTAATGCTTTCGGCGGTAGTACCGCTGTTTTGCGATATTGCTAACTGGCTTCCGTTTGAGTTGTATAAACGGATATCGTAATCGGCAGGAAGTTGGTCTAATGTAACACGTATGTTGCGGGCAGATGATGTAGTGCTAAACCTAAACCAATCTTTATCTGTAGTTGAGCCAATTTTAGCTGTAATGTTGCTGTTTGTAGCAATTACTTTGCTTGTTGTACGTGTTTCGTTACTCTCGTAAGTATCAGTACAGGTAGTGTTGCTAAGCGTAGTAAAAGTAGCGGCAGCAGAGTAGTTGCTAGATGTTTCGCCACAAACGGCCTGCACCTGAAATTGGTAAGCACTACCGGCTGTTAGGCCTGCAAGGGCAAAAGAGTTGGTGGTTGTAGATGCAGGGGTCCATGATGTGGCGCTGCTTAATTTGTATTGCAGGTTATACGCCGTAGCACCCGATACCGCAGCCCAGCCTAGTGTAGCCGATGTTGTGGTAATGTTTGATGCTGTAAGGCTGCTTGGCACACCGCAACCCGATACCTGAACAGGTACACAGCCTTGCGATGATAATAAGCTAACGCGTGCGCCGCCGGTAGCAAACAAAGCTGCCATACGTGCCGACTGGCCTGTGGTAAACATGTTCATACACGCATCATAGGTGTAGTCCATGTAGTTCATAAACATATCGCCATTGGTAGTGTTACCGCATGTGCGACGTGGAAATGCAGGGCAACCACTGTTAGATGTTTGTTGTGTTGGGGTATCGCTTACAAGGTCGCTGCCGCAGTTAGCATCGCCCCAAATGTGGCGCAAGTTTAGCCAGTGGCCAACTTCGTGCGTCATAGTGCGGCCATAATTGTAGTTGGTTGCCGTGCCCGGAACCGTTAAACTGCCAATTGATGAAAAAAGGCATACTACCCCATCGGTAGCAGCAGAACCGCCCGGAAACTGGGCATAGCCCAACAGGCCGCTGCCTAAGTTGCACGACCAAATGTTTAGGTACTGTGATGAATTCCAAGCGTTTAAGCCACCGTTTGCATTGTATTTAACAGCATCGTTACTGCTAAAAGAGGTTACGGTAGTTTGACGGCGCTCTATACCCGTTGTAGGGTTGCCGCTAGGGTCGCGCTGGGCAAGGCAAAACTGTATTTGTGTGTTGGCAGCCAGGCCTTGAAAAGCTGCAGGTGTGTTGCCTGCATCGGCATTTAAGCGGGCAAAATCCTGGTTAAGCTGGTCTAACTGTGCCAGTATGCGAGCATCAGAAATATTTTGGGCTGTTGTGTTGTATACAACATGAAATACAACGGGAATGGTAACAATAGCCTTTTCCTGGCCGGTGTGGGTGCTTACATAATTATTGGTAAAGCTTTCAATATCAGCCATGCGAACGGCTAATTGAGGGTCGGTGTCCAACTGGTGTTGGTGGTACTCTGTGGTACCGCAATTGCGCGAGTCTTGTGCTGACGCAGGCACAATGGCTAGCATGGCTATTAAAGCCGAAGCGAATAACAATTTTACTTTCATTATTTATTTACTGTTAGTTGAACAACAAATTTTAAAAATGAAAATGGTAAAAAACAGACCAATGTTTTTACCGATATAATATGGATATACCCGTTTATGGATATAAAATTATATCAGAAAATCGATATAAAATATTGATTAACAATAATATAAATAAGAAATATACATTGCAAGGCCTAATTGAACCCTTACCTTATGCCTTAAAATAAGTTAGTAGAGGTTGGTGGTTAGTGTGCAGTGGTTAAAAAGCACAACTAATTACTGTTCGGCATCCACTAATCACTAAACTTTTACGCCTACTACAAAATCGCTTACGTAGGTAATAACAGCCTGGTTCCATAGCATGCGGTAGTGCCCTACCTTTTGCATACCTATAAAAGATGCTTTGTTGCCCAAGCGCTTTGGCCACGTTTTTAGAGTATTGCACGGGTATAATTTTATCGTACTCATCGTGGATTATTAAGAACTCACCTACGTTTACTTTATGGGCCATGCGGGCAACCTCTAACTGCTGCACCTCTATTTTATAGTAGTTTTCTATATGGCCTATTAATGCATTATGGTTTTTTGGGGAGAAGCGCATTAGACTGGTATACTCTGTTATTACATCTTCTATTTTATTGGGCGATGTTAGCAATGCCATGCGCTCTATTTTAATGTGCGGGTTTTTAGCCAGGGCAAACATTGTAGTAGCCGACCCAAACGAATGGGTAATAAGCAGGTCTTTAATTTTCTTTTGCTCAATTATACGGGCTACAGTGTGCGAAAAGTTGATAACGTTGGTGCGCTTGCCGGTGCTTTTGCCATGGGCCGGGCCATCAAAAGAATAAACGGTGTAGCCATTGGCTATAAGCTCATCTTTAAAACCGGCAAGGCTGCCGCCGTTGCCCTCCCAACCGTGTACCAAAAGCGCTGTTTTAGGGCCGTTGCCCCATTTGTAAACCGCTATGTTGTTGCCGTCTATAAGTAGCGTTTCTTCTTCGGCAGTGGCAAGGGCCTCTGTTTCTTGCACACGCACCTTTTTATTTATAGGGGTAGCAAACAGTTCAAACGCCTTACGCGATGCGTATTTAGGGGCTACAAAGAATAGTGCATTAAAGTATATGCGGTAAAATTTTAGTACCTGTTCCATTAGTTAATTGTATTTAACAGCACAAAAATATACCAATCGGTATATTTAACCAAATATTTAGCGGTTTATTTTTCAAATAAAAGGGCCATGGCAAATGCCACGGCCCTTTTATAAACTACTACTACCTATAAAAACTATCCTTTCATTAACTGAACTTCGCAGCTAATATGCACATCATCGCTAACTAAAACACCACCGGCTTCAAGGGTTGCGTTCCAAACCAAGCCAAAATCTTTACGGTTTATTTTGCCGTTTATTGTAAAGCCTGCTTTTTTATTGCCCCAGGGGTCTGTCATAACACCGCCAAACTCAACATCAAGCTTAATACGCTTAGTTATGCCTTTTATAGTAAGGTCGCCATACAATTCGTAACTACCGTCGTTATCAACGGCTTCATAAGTGTTGGCAACAAAGCTTATCTGCTTATGGTTTTCTACATCAAAAAAGTCGGGGCTTTTAAGGTGGCCATCACGGTCGGCACTGCGGGTATCAACACTGGCAGGGTCTAACCAAAAATCAATTTCGGCGCTCATAAAGTCGTCGCCGGTGGTATAAATGCTTGCTTCAAAGGTTTTAAACTCGCCCTTAACATTGGTAAGCATAAGATGTTTTACTTTAAAGCCAATCTCAGAGTGGGCGGCATCTAATACCCATTTGGTTTTTTCTTCGCTCATTATTAATAGTGTTTAGGTTTATTATTGAGTGATATTTAACAGGCAAGTTAAATAATTGTTGCAACATTGAAAAATATTTGAAAATTATTTTTCAATTAAAATTTTATTACTTTTACTATAAACCTACTTTATATGAACCTACCATACCTTTACAGCAAGCTGAAGCCATCTTACAGGCTAAGAAGCATTGACGAAATTTACGCAGCACCCTTAACATGTATTAACGGAGTGTCATCATCAACCGCAAGAAACATTGAGCTAGCCTACCGTATTAGCACAATGGGTGTGCTTTTTAAAAATCTTAGAAACATATATGCCCACTTTAATTACCTGGACCCTTGTAAACTGTTTTATCCATCATTTGACCCAGGGCCTAACTGTGGGTGGCAATTTTTGTTTTCAGACATTCCGCACGACTCCTTCCCAGCTGCTAACTTTAGAAAAGAGTTTGGACCTGTTTTTTACAGGGGCAGGCTAGATGGCACAGCACGTGTTATGGTTGTAGGGCAAGATCCATCTACAGATGAGGCATTAGCCAAACGAGCTATGGTTGGCCAAGCAGGCCAGTTGGTGCAAAAATACCTTGAAAGGGTAGGCATAGACCGCTCTTATATAATAGTAAACACGTTTGCCTACTCTATGAAATCGAGCGGGGCAATTTATGATACACTTAGTGAATCGGCTGGGATAAGAGCTTACCGTGAAAGGATTTTTGACAAAATAGTTACCGAAAACCCGTTACAGGCAATAATTTGCTTTGGGGCGCTGGCACGCAAAGCCGTATATATGTGGGGCCGTGCAGGCGCTGCTACAGTTTATAATTTAACACACCCTACTGCACCTGACACAGCCGCTACTTTGAGCGATTGGAACAGTGATTTTGACAATATATATGAAAGGGTAACACCCGATGTTGGCCTTGTACGCACACGTGGATTTAGGTATGACATAGATTTTCATTATGATGTTGACCTTGCTAAAATACCCGCGCGCGACCTTCCGTTTGGCACTCCTGAATGGTTTGGAACCGGGGGAACAAAATCTAAACGGGATACAGACAGGAAAATAATATTATCTGTAGATGGTGGAGGTTAAACCTACTACCTGCTTTTTTCAAAGCGGACCTCGCCAAACAGGCACCAGCCCCTTTTAGAGGTAAGCATACAATCTTTAAGCTTAACAGAGTAAGGCTTGCCATCGCACTTAAAGTAGATAGTAACCTCTGCTTTGGTAACTTCTTTTATTATTTGCACCAGCGGGTACTGTATGTAATCAAGTTCGGCACGCTCCCAAACAACGCCTTTATCTTCGCCATCTTTTATAATGCGGTTAAACGACAGGCTTGCAGCATTGGCATACTTATCGGTATAATCATCAATAAGCTCATCATCATCAACCATTTGAAAAGGTTGCTTATTGGTAGATTTTTTAATTGCTCTTTAAGCTCGGCAGGGGTAATGTAGTACGATGCGTAGCTTGTTAAATCGCGCTTTTTAAACGTAGCCATTACCTTTTCGCCCAGACCTTTAGGGTTTGTTGCATCGGCACCCGAAAAAGCGCAAGCTATGGCTGCAAATACTGCAATAACTAAAACTTTAATACTCTTCATTTATAACGGTACTTCAGTATTATACTTGGTTTCTATCAGCTTATAATTTTCGGTAACCACAAAGCAAACATTGGCTGCAATATCGCTTACCGACCAATTTTCGTCAAAGTCAGACACCTCGTCGTTAGAATATAAGTCGCAAAACACATCTAAACGGTATGCTTTGCCTAAGGTTATCTTTAGGTCGTAAAAATCGCCCACCTCAATATTCTCCAGTGTTAAGCCTTCTATTTTTTTTATGGCTGATACAACCTCCGTTTCCTCTTCTTCTTCCTCATCTTCATCGCCGGCACCGGCAACAGCATCGTTCCAGGTGGTAAGCACCTTATCGTAACGCGAAAGGCGCCAAGGCGCAATGGATAAACAAGCTGTGCGACTCTCCAAAATCAAGCACCACAATGCCCTCGTTATCAGCCCCCGATGTAACGGTGGTGATTACTTTTTCTTTAGGCCGTTTAGTATGGAAATAAACTTTGGGTTGTCAATTTTCATATAACAAAGATACGATACTACAACCCCGTGCTAAGAGTGTGGCAGGTAGGTTATTAACAGGGTTTTTAGCCTATGATTATTCCTTATCAATAGCAAATATCCTTTTGAAGTAGCTGATTACTTTTTTGAAATACCAAACGATAAAAATTGAGCCAAAACCGTAAAATAGACCCACTAAAAGCCCAAACCAAATGGGCTGAAAACGTCGCACAGGAATAAAAATATATTCTCTTGGATTGTCCCTATTGTAAATCACCTCTTTATTTTTTTCATTAGGATAAAATAACTTTTTAGGTCCTTCATGGATGAAAATACTGGTGCTATCTGTCGTTTTAAAGTAGTATTGGGTGTTGTTAAAAATAGCGTCAGTACCTACTCTTACTTTAGTTCTTACACCTTCATCAAGTAAGTGGTTTTGAATACTGAACTCTTTGATAGAAATAAACAGAAAAACACCTGTAAACACCGCCATAAAAACGGTAAAATATAAGCGTTTGGCTTTATCTGGCTTAATCATAAAATTCCCTGTATATACCTAACAAAATTCCGTAAAACAAGCCCGTAATTGCAAGCGCAATAAATGCAGAATCCTTAAATGGCTTATAAAAAGAGGTAACAATAAATACAAGTACAAATAATAGGAGTCCTAAAACTATAATTATTTTAAAAGGCTGTCTTTTATATTTTGGCACCATAGAATACGTCAAATATATGTGGAAAAATGCCTCTCCTCACTCCTCTCTCCACTCTTCTCTAAAAACCCTATCTTTGGCACCTTAATTATGAGTGTATGACGTTACTATCAGAGCGAATATTGAATATGTCGGAGAGTGAGACCATTGCCATGTCTCGCCGCAGCAGGGAGCTGAAAGCGCAGGGCATAGATGTGGTTAACCTTAGTCTTGGTGAGCCCGACTTCCCCACCCCCGATTTTATTAAGGATGCTGCCAAAGCGGCTATAGACAATAACTTCTCTTACTACCCACCCGTAGCGGGTTATATGGATTTGCGCGAAGCGGTTGCCAAAAAATTTGAGCGCGATAATGGCCTGTTTTACAAGCCCGAGCAGATAATAATTTCTACCGGCGCCAAACAGTGTATTGCCAACGTTATTTTAAGCCTAATAAATCCGGGAGACGAGGTGATTGTACCTGCCCCATTTTGGGTAACCTATATAGAAATTATTAAGCTGGCAGGCGGTGTGCCTGTAGTGGTACAAACGGGTGTTGATACTAACTTTAAGTTTACACCAGAGCAAATTGAGGCTGCTATTACGCCACGTACCAAAATGCTTATGTTCAGTTCGCCATGCAACCCCACAGGGGCTGTGTTTGGCAGGGAAGACCTGCAAGCCCTGGCCGCAATGCTGGGCAAGCATCCTGATGTGTACATACTGTCTGACGAGATATACGAGCATATAAACTTTGTAGGCAGGCACGAGAGTATTGCCCAGTTTAGCGAGGTGCACGACCGTACCATTGTTATAAACGGCGTATCTAAAGGCTTTGCTATGACCGGCTGGCGCATTGGCTTTATGGCCGCCCCGCTTGAAATTGCCAAGGCCTGCGATAAAATGCAGGGGCAGTTTACATCGGCCGCATCGTCTATTGCAGAGCGTGCCGCATTGGCAGCCGTTCTAGCCGACCCGGCAGTAACCATACCCATGCGCGAAAGTTTTGAAAAGCGCAAAAACTTGGTAATGGAAAAACTATCAGCTATACCGGGTTTCCATTGTAACCAACCTGAGGGCGCTTTTTATGTTTTTCCAGATATATCGTTCTACTTTGGTAAGCAATTCAACGGAAAAGTATTGCATACTTCTGCTGACTTTACCGACTTTTTAATAGAAAACGCCCACGTATCGTTAGTACCGGGCAGCGCCTTTGGCAGCCCTAACTGTTTGCGTTTTTCGTACGCCACATCAGAAGAAAACCTGCTTGAAGCCATTAGCCGCATTGAGAACGCTGTTAAATTGCTTAACTAATTTACCATGAAGGCTTCCACTGCTGAAATAAATAAGATATTTACCAATTTTACTAAGCTAAAAGCATTGGTAATTGGCGATTTGATGGTTGATAGCTATGTTTTTGGCAAGGTAGACCGTATATCGCCCGAAGCGCCTGTACCTATCATCCACGTAAAAAGTACCGAGAGCCGTTTGGGTGGCGCCGCCAACGTTGCGCTTAACTTAGCGGCATTGGGTGTTAAGCCTATTTTGGCCGGTGTTATAGGTGCCGATACTGAAGGCAGGCAGTTTGCCCGCCTGCTTAAAAAGCACGGCTTGGAAGAAAAAGGCGTGGTAACATCTGTAAACCGTGTTACTACCGTTAAAACCCGCATTGTTGGCAACAACGCGCAAATGCTGCGTATTGACGAAGAGAATACCGAGAACCTGGATAAAGCAGACAAAGAAAAATTCCTGTCGCTGCTTAGCCGGTTGATATTGAACGATTCGCCCCACGTGGTAATTTTTGAAGATTACGACAAAGGCGTGATTGATGAAGATGTAATAGCCCATGTAGTTAAAACCTGCAAGGGCCGTAAAATACCGGTGTGCGTAGATCCTAAAAACGTAACTTTTTAGCCTACGAAAAAGTCACCCTATTTAAGCCCAACCTTAAAGAACTGCGCGAAGGCCTTAAGCTGGATAGCACACTGGGCGAAGAGGACGACTTATTTCACGCGGTTAAAAAACTGGAAAAGAAACTGGAGAACCATTTATCGCTGGTAACGTTATCAGAACGCGGTATACTGGTTAGTCAAAAAGGTACTAAAACAATAATACCTGCACATAAACGTACTATAGTAGATGTGTCGGGTGCGGGCGATACGGTTATTGCAGTAGCATCGGCTTGTGTGGCACAAGGGGTAGAACCCACACTGATGGCGGCGCTGGCTAATATGGCCGGCGGCCTTGTTTGCGAAAAACCGGGCGTTGTACCTGTAGATGCAGCCGAATTGAAAGCGGAAGCGTTGAAATTGTTGAAATAATAGCCCCACTCCAAACCTCTCCCCAAAGGAGAGAGGCTTTAAAAGAAAAGAGAATTGAAGATACATAACGGCATAGAGCAACCCATAAACGTAAACAACGCTGTTGTTACCATTGGTACGTTTGATGGGGTGCACATTGGTCACCAGCAAATAATAAACCGCATTAAAGAGGTTGCGGCTGTTCAGGGCGGAGAAACGGTGCTGATTACCCTGTACCCCCACCCCCGCATGGTGCTTTTTCCTGATGATAACGACCTAAAACTGTTATCTACCCAAGATGAAAAGATTGACCTGCTGCGCAAATACGGTATAGACCATTTGGTGGTTATACCTTTTTCTAAAGAGTTTGCCGAGGCATACATCGCTAGAGTTTGTGCGCGATATACTGGTTAACAAAATTGGGGTTAAAACCCTTGTTATAGGCTACGACCACCACTTTGGGCGCAACCGCGAGGGTAGCATAGAGCAACTGCGAGAACTGGCCCCCAGTTTGATTTTGAGGTGGAAGAAATTCCCGCACAGGATATAGACCATGTAAACGTAAGCTCTACTAAAATACGCGAAGCTTTATTGAACGGTGATGTGGAAACGGCAAAATCGTACCTGGGGCATGCTTATAGCTTGCAAGGCACGGTTGTTGAAGGTAACAAACTGGGGCGCACCATTGGCTACCCCACGGCTAACGTTGAAATTGGCGATAAGCACAAACTTATTCCCGCCGATGGCGTATACGCCGTGCACGTGCAGTTAGGCACCGAAACTTTTGGCGGCATGCTTAACATTGGCTACAGGCCTACGGTAGATGGTAAAAAACGCACTACCGAGGTTAATATTTTTGGTTTTGACCGTGATATTTATGGCCAGCAATTGAAGATAGAATTTGAAGCCCGGTTGCGCGATGAACAAAAGTTTAACGGCCTTGATGCACTAAAAGAGCAACTGGCAAAAGATAAATTAGACGCTTTGGCGGCATTAAAATAAATGAAGGTATTACGCGCCATATTGTTAGTATGTGTTGTGTTTGCAGCAAGTCTGCAAGCGCAGGCGCAATTGTTTACCCCATACGACAGTCCGGCAGAGTATGATGAATACCGCAGTTTAGACGAAGCCCTGAAAGAACCCGATAAGGTGCAACGGTTGGTGCTTCGGCGCAAAGGGTTTAAAGAATTTCCAAAAGAGATTTACAAGTTTAAAAACTTAGTAGAGCTGGATTTACGGGGGAATAATATTACTGATATTCCGGATAGTATTTCAACCTTAATCAAGCTACAGTACTTAAATGTATCGCGCAACGCGGTAGTAAAAGTATCGCCCGAAATTGGCAAGCTTAAAGACCTTATTTATTTAGAACTGGGCCAAAATGCTATTGAAGTATTACCTATGGAAATGGCCGGCCTTAATAGCTTACAATACTTAAGCCTGTGGGAAAACGAGCTTACACGCCTGCCCTATACATTTGAAAAACTGGACAATTTAAAAGAGATAGACCTGCGCTCTATTGTTTTAAACACCACCCAACGCGACCAGATAAAAGAAACGTTGCCCGAAAAGACGGTTATCTTTCTTTCGCCCGATTGTAACTGCAAGCAATAGTTATGAGATACCTGTTTACCCTTGCCTTATTTATTACCCTTGGAGTTAATGCACAAATTGTATGTTTCGACAGGATATTATCGCAGCCTGTTTATGTACACGATGCCGGTCCATCAGGCATTTCGCAGTTATCAAATGAATTACAAAAAAACGGCGCTGAATTGGTTACTACCATTCAAAACTGGCAGCGTTTGAACGTACTAACCGCAAATGGCTCAGATTACTCTGGCGTGGTGTATGTTATTACGCCTTCCATACACCGTATGTACAGTAATGATATTGTTAATCATTATAAAGGCTTAATTAATAAAGGCGCTCATTTGGTAGTAATTGCCGAGCATGAGAACTATTATTTCAACGCCGATAATTTAAACCGCCTTTGCCAACCGTATGGCATCACTATAAATAACAACGCGGTTAAAAAAGGCGATTCGGTAGAGTCGGGGTGGGTAGTTGGAAAGTCGGATAAGTACAGCCTAAATAATTTATGCTTTTACCTGCCTGCCAGTTTGCAATGCGATAGCAATGTAGAGCACGTTGCAACGGTTGACACCAATGTTATATGCGCATCGGTAAAAGCAGGTAAGGGCCGTATTACTGTATTGGGCGATTATGAAATGCTGTGGAACATGACACCCACACAGGGCATTAACTATGGCGATAATAAGGCCTTTTTAACCAACCTGCTTACACCCGAAGACAACCCTGTACAAAACTACACCCCAACATCGCAATTTGTGCAGTGGCTAAAAGCATCTACAGACAGCCTGGGACCTTATAAATTTTGGTTAGCCGAAGATGTTACCAACCCCGCCAAGCTTGGTAAGAACGATGTGGTGTTTTTTATTTACCCAACCACCTATTTAACCTGGCCCGACAGTGTTTTTAAACAGATAGGAAAAGCTGTTATAGTAGGCGGAGAATACAGCGATTATTTTAAACTGCTGCAAGATGCAGGCGGTATTAATATTTTAAACTCGCTGGGATATAAACGGGAGGAAATGCCCATTAATTCAATAGCAAAACATTATGGTGTAACCTTTTCTCAATCGGTAGTAAATGGTGGCGGGGGTGAAAATGAAGCCAATTTGAAAATAACAACACCATGCTGTGGTAGCGAAGATGGCTTTAAAAGCTACAACAATAATATGGTAGAAAGTGCAGGCTATTTAACTATAAAAACCACCGGTTTTACAACTCCTTATACCGCTACCGGTAACGAGTTGTATTACTACGGTTATTTAGGTTTTGATGAAACCCTGGGCCCTGATAAAATAGTACCTGTGCCACCCGGCACAACCAAACTAACCAACGTTTTGGTATGTGTATATAATAAGAACGTATTTGCCATTTCTGCCCCTGTTTTATGGGATTATTTGACTTCTATAGACAAAAAAGACAATACAATGGTAGCGGCTTTTAAAAAGTGGTTGAAGATGAAGTAAAAAAGCCCACTGGATTAGTACCTCCCCTGCCCCCTCCTAATTTTAGGAGGGGGTGAATAAAAGAAAAGCCCCCGACTATTTTACCCCTCACCCTATATCCCTCTCCCCTTAAAGGGAGAGGGAATAAAAACAAAAAGCCCTAGCATTGTTGCCGGGGCTTTTCTATTTCCCCTCTATATTGGAGAGGGGACTAAGGGGTAAGGCCCTTAGTTAATAGTCATTTTGCGGGTGATGGTTTCTCTGCCATTGCTTACAGTATAAACATATAAACCGGCCCCAAATTTAGATGCATCAAAAGCGATGATGTTTTTACCGGCCTCGGCTTGGTAAACATTGCTGTATACAAGGGCACCCAGCATATTATATACCTTTAATTCTGTTTTGCCGGGCTTGGTAATGTTATAGCCAATATTAGTTAAACCATTGGCAGGGTTAGGGTAGTTTAAGCCCACCCAAAAGCGGTCGGTTGGGGCGGTTTCTATTGTTGAAAGTGGGCCGTCTACTTTCAATACATAGTCGCTAAATGCAATAGCCGAGCCATACGGCGGCGAACCTAATGTACTAACCCATGTTGGGGTAGATGGCAAGGGGTTGCCAACGGCTAAAACATCAACATACACAGTTAAGGGATAAACACCTATAGCGGCGGCTGTAACAGCGGGCTCTAATGCATCAACCCTAACACAGCCTGTTATAGGTGTGCAGGGCGATGGATTTGTCCACACGGGTACATCAGGATTAAAATTAAAGCCGTTGGGTTGGCCCACAACATCAAGTATTTTAAGTGCCTGCACAGTAAGGGCAACGGGTATACCACTAAACAATACAGAAGTATCGCACAGGGTACGAATGGTAATGGTAGTTTCATAGCCCTGGCCTTCAAATGCATGCGGAAGAGAGTCGGGGTAAATACCGGGCGATGCGTTAATGTAGTTAGGGTCGGGCTCGCATACCTGCGCGCCGGCAAACAGAGCTGTAAGGCTAACAGCAATAAGCAAAAGGAGTTTTTTAGTCATGTTGTAGAGTTTTGCGGTGCAAAGTATTTATTTCAAACTACATAGAAAATAGGCTTTGGTTAATTTCTATCTCAGTCCCCTTTCACACTAAAAGACTCCCCCGCCCTTTGGGCACCTCCTCTTAGAGGGGGATTTAAGAAAACAAAAAGCCCCTGCATTGCTGCAAGGGCTTTTCTATTTCCCCTCTCTATTGGAGAGGGGACTAAGGGGTGAGGCCCTTAGTTGATAGTCATTTTGCGGGTAAAGGTTTCTTTACCGTTGCTTACAGTGTAAATGTACATACCGGCAGATAGTTTAGTACCATCAAATACGATAGTGTTTTTACCTGCAGTGCTTTGATATTTGTTAGAGTAAACTAACGCACCAACAGTGTTGTAAACGTTAAAGTTGATGTTCTCTTCTTTAACTGTATTGTAGTTAATGTTAGTTATGTTAGAGAATGGGTTAGGGAAGTTAGGAGCTACGTTAAATTTGTTAGCATCTAAAGCATTTTCAATAACACCAACACCTTGCTGAATACGTAATACGTAATCATCGTAAGCAATAGCTGAACCGTAAGGAGGGGTACCTAAAGAGCTAACCCAAGTGTAGGTAGCAGGAATAGGGTTACCTTTTGCATAAACGTCTACCCAAACAGTGATAGGATAAACACCACCCTGAACAGCTTGAGCAGCAATTACAGCAGATTGTGGGGCAGAAATTAAAACACAGCCTTGAACTTCTGTCCAGTTAGGATCTGTACCACCGTTTTGCCAGTAGCCACCAAGGCCGTTGTAAGCAGGAGCTACTACGAAACCATCAGGCTCACCAACTACGTCAAGAACTTTAAGACGTTGTACGAATAATTGTACCGGAATACCTTGAAAGTTAACCGAAGTATCAGAAAGGGTTTTAACCTGGATAACAGCGGCATAACCGTTAGGGTCGCCAGTGTAACCAATAGGAAGGCCTGTAGCGCTGTCTGGCCAAATACCAGCTGAAGAGTCAGCATAAATAGGATCAGGCGTACAAGGAGCTTGGGCGTTAGCTGCAAAAGAAATTGCAACAACAGCAGCAACTGAAAGTAACTTTTTTAACATGATTTTACTGATTTTTAAGTGTTATGATGGTTATTTGTTTTTACTCGTCGGTTTTATTGAGGTCTTTTTCAATTTCTTCCATAAAAAGCAGGTCAACACTCTCGTTCATTGTAGGTACAATATTAAGAACGGTGTCTAGCTGAGATATTGCCATAAGCTTGGTAACGGTTGGCTGTAGGCCGGTTACCACAAAAGTACCGTCTAAATTACGGCAAAGGCGGTTACCAATAAGTATAGCGCTAAGGCCCGATGAATCGCAGTAAATAGTTTCGCTAAGGTCTAAAATAATGTTTTTAGAACCGTCAGAGTTTAGCATTAAAAACTCTGCTTTTAACGATGCTGCTATACTACTGTCCAGTTTATCGGCTTTTACCTTTACGACAGAATACTTATCTTCTTTAACTACTTCAAAACTCATATAATGGCTATATAAGGGGCAAATATACATTTTTTTAATAATGCCAACAGCTAATTTAGTGATAGCAATGCTATTTAACAAGCACTTTGTGTTTAAATGTGGGGTTGGGGTGGTAAAATCCTTGAAATCCTATTCTTAATTAATATTGAGACTATTTTCTTTCATTACTTTTTGCTTGCCCAAAAAGTAACCAAAAAAGACACCACGCCCAAAAACCCTGCAATTTCGCTGTCGCACAGCCTATCCACTAATTGCCATGCGAAATTTTGGGTTCACACCGGGAGTGGACTACCCCCCGCACGTTATTTTTCGAATTTAATATTCCTGAAGGAAGATCTTATTGTACTATGCCCTATCAGCTACGCCTTTAACATCCATGGCATCGCGTAGGCCGTTGCCTAACATGATGAAGGCCAGCACCACGCTTACAATGGCCAGGCCGGGAAGCACCGCCAAGTAGGCATTATCTAGTATTATATACCCGTAATGGTCGCGGATCATGGTTCCCCACGATGCCGTTGGGGGCTGCACCCCAAAGCCTATAAAGCTTAAACCTGCCTCTATTAGTATAGCCGATGCGAAGTTAGACGCGGCAACTACCGCCAGCGGGCCCGATATATTCGGAAGGATATGCACAAAAATAGCCCGCCAGTTGCTGAACCCTAATGCTTTAGAAGCTTCAACAAACTCCATTTGGCGTAGCGACAGCACCTGCCCACGCACCAAACGGGCAACCTCTACCCACATGGTTAAACCCACGGCAATAAACACCTGCATAAAGCCTTTGCCTAAGGCAATAGACACCGCTATAACCAATAGTATGGTTGGTATGGCCCAAATAACGTTGATGAACCATTGGATAAAACTATCGACCTTGCCACCGTAGAAACCCGCTATAGCACCCAGGGTAACCCCAATTAGCAGCGATATGATTACCGCCACAATGCCCACCAACATAGAAACCCGCGCACCCAAAACTAAACGGCTTAGCATATCACGCCCGTAACGGTCGGTGCCAAGGATGAAAGTACGTCTGGTTAATGCTTTAATCTTTCCATGTTCAACATCATATTTTATTTTGAGATCTACATCATGGTCAGGAGGAAAATCGCGAGAGGTATTATAATATTCTTGAACAACTACATACGCGTTGTATTTTCTTATTATTCCTTTAATATCCCCATCTACATATTCTTCAACCAATAAAGTATCGCCTTTAACATTTGCCTTTTTTATAGGTACGTAAGTGTGTTCATCTTCGTATCCGGTAAATAAGTTGCCGCTAGCTTCCACACCTTGCTTCTTAACCTTTAAAAACCCACAACTAAAACCCGGTTTTTTTACGGCTATCTGTAAACACATCCGGTTTGCATCGGGGCTTTTATCAGGAATGATTACATAGGCAAACAGGGCTACAAAGCATAGCACTACCACATAGCCCAAGGCTACCATGGCAGGAATATTGCGCCTAAAGCGGCGCCAAGCCAACCGGCCCGGACTTTCATTATCAAACTGTTGCTTTTTGAATGGCCACATGCTTAGCGCAATTTACGTCCTTTCCACACATAATTGCCCCGCAGCGACAGGATGCCTGTAATGCTGATATATATAGGCAGCCACAGCGACATTAACGGATAAAACGGTAGCAAACCTGCCTTTTTGTAAAAGCGGGTAACGGGTATTAGAAACACCATATCCGCAATAAGTTTTAGGCTGAATATTAGCAGCGCAGGAATTAGCAGCGGCATAAAAATCAACCCTAAAATAATTACGGTAGTTACCATAAGGTTTGAAAAGAAAAGCAGCAGGATAGATACCAGTGCGGCAACATCTGAAAAGCCTTTGGCCTTTGCCCCCCAACGCACCCGCTGGTTAAAAAAGCCGCCCAGCGTTTTTTGCGCGCCGGTGTAAACTATAGCATCGGTAGATTTTATAAACGCTATGCGCTTGGGCGTTACTTCTTTGGTTTTGTAGAGGATAAATACATCGTCGCCCGATGCGTAGGGGTCGTCGAAGCCCCCAATACGCTCGAACAACCTGCGCTCTATGGCCATATTAGCCCCATTTGACGATACCGGCCTGTCTAACCCCGCCGAGGCAGCCGTTATGCCCATAATGCCGGTAAACTCCAGCGATTGTATTTTCTCAAATAATGATTTTTCATTATTAAACACAACAGGAAGTAAGAGTAGCGAAACAGGATTGTCTTCGTACTGCTGCGCGATAACCTCCAGGCGCTTAGGGCCAAAGCGGCAATCGGCATCGGTAGTAACAATAAGTTCTCCGGTAGTGGCATGGATGGCTGCACTCAACGCCCGTTTTTTGTAAGACACTACCCCCTCTTCGTCTTTCATCTCCAATACCTTAATATTGAGTTGCGGGTTTGCGGCTACAAAGCTTTTGATAACGGCCAACGTACCATCGGTAGAAGCATCATCGGCCACTACAATTTCCATTAGTTCTTTGGGGTAAGTTTGAGCGGCAAAATCGGTAAGGCAAAGGCCAATGGTGCTTTCCTCGTTACGGGCAGCTATTACCAACGATAGTATGGTGCGGTATTCTTTTTGCGGATGAAGGTAAGCTTGGGCAGCTTTAGCCAGCCCTGCAAGCCAATAGCCAAAAACAGGCAGTAAAACCCCACAATAAGGGTAGCCAGTATAAACGTTATTTTAAGTGCTATAATCAAGGCTGCGAAGGTAATGGGTTAACGGGTTGGGCGGTGGTGTTTTTGCTTTTTTGCAGTAATAAAAATATCAACCCAAAAGTAGCAGGCAATAAAACGTTCAACATCCACACCATAGTAGCCACGGTAAACGCGGTAGAAAACCCCGCGAAAGCTACCAACGCGATAGCACCACGCATGCCCGGTTCTGCAATAATAAACATGGGCACTACGGCTACCATAAAAAAGTAAATGGTGGTCATAACCGCTATGGTTAGTTGGTTCTCGCCATCGCCGTAGGCAGCAAAAACAAAAATAAACTGGGCAATAAACAGTAGGTAGCGTAGCATACTCAGCCCAAAAACACTTGCCAGCAAAGGCAAGCCAATGCTCAACACCGATTTTAGTTTCTCAGCATATTTCCGTTTGATGATGTTATATCCAACTACAAAAAGCACCACCACAAGGGCTAGAATGCCAATGCCCCAACCGTAATACTCACCAAAAATATCGGCTATTTGTCCGCTGCTAATAATGTACATTCCCGCAAAACCAGCAATGATAGTCACCACCAATTGCGTTAAACTACCTATAACACTTAGCATGGCCCCCTCTACCCTATTATCTTCTTGCAAGAAAATGATTTTGCCGAGTGGGTCGCCCAAGCGGAAAGGTGTTACTAATGATGATGCAAGGCCTGCCAGCACCGACTTTACGGCTGTAAAAAAACTAATTCTTTCTACCCTATTTGCCAATAGCTTCCACTTGGCGGCCTCTAAAAACCAGTTGAGCGGGGTTAGCAAAAAGGCGAAGAGCAAATACATGGGGGCTTGTGGCGTATAATCTACACTAAAGGTGCCGCTTTTAAACTTGCTGTATAGGTAGTAGCCAAAAAACAGGGTGGTTAACACCTTGATTACTGTTAGAAACCCTATTTTGTATTGCTTTTTCAACCGCACGAAATTAGTAAATAACCCATAGCTTTGCAGCATGAGCAGCACGCCCGCAGAACGTATTATTTTAGGCATAGACCCCGGCACCAACATTTTGGGTTACGGTATTATTAAATGCGTTGGGCAAAAAATGACGTTGGTAACACTGGGCATAGTTGACATGCAAAAGATGGACGACCCTATGCTGAAGCTGCAAACCATTTTTGAGCGCATCATTCTTTTAATAGAAGAATACCACCCCGACGAGATGGCTATTGAAGCGCCCTTCTTCGGCAAAAATGTGCAGAGTATGCTTAAGCTGGGCCGTGCGCAGGGTGTGGCTATTGCGGCATCTTTATCGCGACAAATACCTGCTACGGAATATGCCCCAACGCGGATTAAACAGTCAATAACCGGACGAGGTGCGGCGAGTAAGGAACAAGTTGCTGCAATGCTCCAAAGCATGTTATCAATAAAAGATATGCCAGCCAAAATGGACGCTACCGATGGGTTGGCTGCAGCGGTTTGTCATTTCTTCAACAATAAGCCATCTGCCCAGGACAAAAGCTATACGGGTTGGAAGGCTTTTATAGCGGCTAATCCGGAGAGGAAGAAGTCTTGAGGGGTGAGGGCTGAGGGTGAGTTAAATTAAAGAGATAAAAAGATAAAGAATTAAAGAATGGAAATAATTCGTATTAATTCCTTTATCGATTCTGTCCTTTCTTCTCACGCATCTGTTATGGGTGCTGATATGGAGAAGTACCGCAACCATGTGTATAGGGTGTTTAATTTCTCGCTGTATTTTAATAAGGGAGAAGATGCCGATTTGTTGGCCATTGCTGCTGCATTTCACGATATTGGTATTTGGACGGATAAAACCTTTGATTATTTAGACCCATCTATTAAGCTGGCGGTTGAGTATGTAAATGCCCGTCCAGAATTGTACCTATCGCCCGAAAAACTGGCACAGGTTATTGAGCTTCACCACAAAATAACACGGGTTAAGTTAAACACCACAGCCGAGCATTTTCGCCGGGGAGATATTGCAGATTTAACTTTTGGGCTTATCCGCTTTGGCATGCCTAAAGCATTATACAAAGAAGCGAAAGCTGTATTCCCCATAAAGGGTTTTCACTGGAAATTGGTTAAGCTTACGCTGAGGCAGTTAACTATAAATCCGCTAAAGCCTTTGCCTATGTTTAGATGGTAGGGGCCTCAGCCTTTACCCCTATCCTAAATCCTTCCCCTTAAAGGGAAAGGATTTTAAAATTTGATGGGTTTTTAGTTGACAATGCCTACCGCGGTGTCGTATCTTTGTAGTATCCCGACGATAAATGTCAGGACAAGCCAAAAACTAAAAATTATGCCTGCCAAATTCAGTTAAAGTTTTACTTTAAGTATCTTCAGAAACCAAAGGTTCATTTTGTTAAAAAAATTTACAGCCACGTGGGTTACACCTCTCCCCCGACAATCCAATAAATTGTATTGTCTTTCCCCTCTCCCAAGGGAGAGGGGTGCACGAACAACGTGAGGGCGGGGAGAGGTGAAGCGATGGTTCAAAACGTGCGCTTTTGTTTGCAGCCATGCGGGTTTCGTACCCTCCCCCAACCCCTCCCTACTTGTAGGGAGGGAGTTTAAAACAGAGGGTTCATTTTACGTTCTTTTGTTTATGCCGAAGGCATCCCTTTGGGACAGCCGCAAAGGATTTACAAGTATATCCCCTCCCTACTGACGTTGTCAGGAGTACTCCCCTTCGCAGGGGGAGAGCCTTAATTGATGAATGTTAATATATCTGTCCAACAAAACCATTTTTGGCTGTGTTTTTGCTATATAATTGCAACATAACTTTTAAAGAGAAATGAAAAAGATACTTTTTGTACTACTGCTGCTTCCTTTTTTAGCTAACGCGCAAGCCCCCGGCGACAGGGCATGGATAACTAATCCCGGCAAAATATCGCGTACCTACACCTTTACCGAGGAGGATGATAAGGACATGAAGAAAAACAAGGTGGATAAAGACCAAATCCCCTTTATTAAAATGATGAGCCAAGCATCTAAATGGCCCCGCAGCCTGCAAGCACCTAAGGGTTTTAACGATAACCACGAGCAGATTAAAAAATATGTTTGCTACTACGTGCATACGCTTCCATCAAACAAAGCTATTGTAAGGGTTCCTGCTAACGAGAATGAGGAAATGCCCGAGTTGCTGCGCCCTAAAAACGATATTTACTTTTTGATAGATGCGGGTGCTATTGTATTTGAAGAGCCGGAAGCAGAGAAGAAATAAGTACTTCTTAATGAAAAACGAAAAGTGAAAAACTAAAAATCCCTTTTCGCTATTTGTACCCCCTCTGTCTCACGCTGTTCGACATCTCCCCTACTTGTAGGGGGAGAAACCCGACACGAAAGTGGAGGAAGAGGGGGTACAGAAAAAACGCAGTATTAGCTACTGCCTGTAAGGATACAAAACTGACAACCGGCAACTGGCAACTGACAACTAAAAAAACTATCTTTGCGCCCTTATTATGGCAACGGTTTATATTACTCGCCGAGAGCATTTTAATGCAGCCCACAAGTTATGGGTAGAGAGTTGGACAGCAGAGCAAAACTTAGAACGTTTTGGCAAATGCGCCAACCCCAACTGGCACGGACATAATTTTAATTTATTTGTAACGGTTAAAGGCACGCCCGACCCCGTTACAGGACTTATAGTTGACCTTAAAGAGTTGAGTTTGATGATTCGTGAATTGGTGACAAAAAGATTGATCACCAGAACATTAATCTTGATGTAACGTTTATGGAGGGCATTATGCCAAGCACCGAAAACCTTAGCAATAGCAATTTGGCAACAATTAGAGGCGCCAATTGCTGCTAAAGGGGGTACGCTGCACTGCATTAAACTTTACGAAACAGAAAACAACTACGCCGAATACTACGGCGAATAATCTTTAAGGCTATGGAAGACAACCACCCGCACCACCAAGCACTGGCTGCAAACTATAAAAGCATTATTGAGGGCCTGGTGAAGACCCAACCCGCGAAGGCTTAGTAAAAACCCCCGAGCGCGCTGCCAAGGCCATGCTTTACCTTACACAGGGCTATAAACAAATGCCTGCCGAAATTTTAAAATCGGCTATGTTTAAGGATGACTATAAGCAAATGGTGGTGGTTAAGGATATTGAGATATACTCTATGTGCGAACACCACATGCTGCCGTTTTTTGGCAAGGCGCACATAGCTTATATACCTAATGGCTACATTGTAGGCCTTAGCAAGCTGCCCCGAGTGGCCGATGCTTTTGCCCGCCGCCTGCAGGTACAAGAGCGTTTAACTACAGAGATAATAAACTGTATACAAGATACTATTAACCCGGTAGGGGCCGCGGTGGTAATAGAAGCACAACACATGTGTATGTGTATGCGCGGTGTTTCTAAACAAAACTCAGTTACTACCACTTCTGCTTTTACAGGGGTGTTTTTAAAAGATGAGCGCACCCGTGCAGAGTTTATGAAGATAATATCATCAAAACTACATTAATATTATAACCGCCTAAGAGAGATTATTAACTACTATGAAAGCATGTATTTTTCCGGGACAAGGTTCGCAATTTAGCGGTATGGGTAAAGACTTGTACGAGTCGGCACCTAAGGCCAAAGACCTGTTTGAAAAAGCAAATAAAATATTAGGGTTCCGCATTACTGATGTAATGTTTAACGGCACCGACGAAGAGCTAAAGCAAACCCGTGTTACCCAACCTGCCATATTTTTACACTCGGTAATACTGGCTATTTTAAATAGTGATGAGTTGAAACCGGATATGGTTGCAGGCCACTCTTTAGGAGAATTCTCCGCCCTGGTAGCTAACCGTTGCTTAACGTTTGAAGACGGTCTAAAGCTGGTTGCTAAACGTGCCGAGGCTATGCAAAAGGCCTGCGAAATAAACCCATCTACCATGGCGGCTATTTTAGGTTTGGAAGATGATAAGGTAGAGCAAATTTGCAAAAGCATAAAGGGCATTGTTGTGCCTGCCAACTATAACTGTCCCGGCCAACTGGTAATATCGGGCACACACGAGGCGGTAAACGAGGCCTGCGAAAAAATGAAAGAAGCCGGCGCTAAACGCGCATTGGTTCTTCCTGTAGGTGGCGCGTTCCACTCGCCGCTTATGGAGCCTGCCCGTAAAGAACTGGCCGAAGCCATTAATGATACGCAATTTAACACCCCAACGTGCGCGGTTTACCAAAACGTAAAAGCGCAGCCTGTTGAGAACCCTGATATTATCAAGATTAACCTGATAGCGCAGCTTACAGCACCTGTACTGTGGACACAAACCGTTAAGGCCATGGTTGATAATGGTGCAAGGCAGTTTGTAGAAATTGGCCCAGGTAAAGTGCTTAGCGGCCTGGTTAAAAAAATTGCAACCACCACGGTTGAGACGTCTAATATATAACAGTCAGCCCCACCCACCAACCCCCTCCCCGAAGGAGAGGGGAGTCTTATAATGCTTTTGTTCATTATATTTAACCAATGGGTAAAGTAAAAATAGCCGTAAACACACGCTTGCTGCTCCGCAATAAAATGGAGGGCATTGGATGGTTTGCCTATGAAACGCTTAGCCGCATTACCCAAGGCAACCCCGGCATTGAGTTTGTTTTTATTTTTGACAGGAAATGGGATGATGAGTTTATCTTCTCTAACAACATAACCCCTGTTGTTGCGCACCCCCAGGCACGCCATCCGCTGCTTTGGTACTTGTATTTTGATTGGGGCGTACCAACGGTATTGAGCAAGCACAAGCCCGATTTGTTCCTATCGCCCGATGGGTGGTTATCGTTAAGAACTAACGTGCCGCAACTGCCTGTTATACACGACTTAAACTTTGTACACCACCCGGAGTTTTTGCCTGATATTAACCGCAGGTACTATGATTATTTCTTTCCCCGGTTTGCTAAAAAAGCTACGCGGATTGCTACAGTATCGGAGTTCTCTAAGGGTGATATTGCAGAGAGTTACGGGATAGAAAAGGATAAGATTGATGTGGTATACAATGGCTGCAACACGCTATACAAGCCAGTTGCAGAAGCCGATATACAAGCTACCCGCAACTTATACAGCTAGGGTGCGCCTTACTTTTTATTTATAGGGTTGATACACCCGCGCAAGAATTTGGTAAACCTGTTTAAGGCTTTTGACAGCTTTAAAAACTCAACCGGGCTAAACACTAAACTGGTGCTGGCCGGAGAGAAAAAATGGTGGACAGAAGACATTAAACAGGCCTATGAAAACCTTGCCCATAAAGGCGATGTGATATTCTTAGGGCGGGTAAGCAACCAACAATTGCAACAGCTTTTGGGCGCCGCTTTGTGCCTTACCTATGTTCCGTTTTTTGAAGGTTTTGGCATACCTATTTTAGAGGGTATGAATGCCGATGTGCCGGTGATAACATCTAACATTACCTCTATGCCCGAAGTGGGTGGCAATGCAGTTTTACTGGCTGACCCGTTTAACCCCGAAAGCATAAAAGACCAAATGGTACGAATAGCTTCTGATGAAGGTTTGCGTATCGGTTTGATTGAGAAAGGCCGCCAGCGCAGGCAGGATTTTTCTTGGAACAGGACGGCGGGGTTGTTGTGGGATAGTGTGGAGAAAAGTCTAAAGTAATCCCTCCCCTCTCTATGCTCGGGTACTCCCTTTATAAGGGAGAGCTTTTTCGTGTAAGACGGGGATTTTAAAAGTCAGGCTTTTTGCGGTTTTCTTTGATAGATGAGCGTATTTTTTTGCCTTCTATGCGTTCTTCTTTAGATGCGGCAGATGGCCTTGTGGGCTTACGCTTCTTAGGCTTTTTAAGTGCCCCTTTTATCAACGTAAGCAGCTTTTTATAAGCGGCTTCTTTATTGGCTAGTTGAGAGCGGTCGCCCTCTTCTGTTACTTTTAAAACACCCTCGGAGTTGATGCGGGCCATCAGCTTTTCAAACACCAAGCGCTTTTTGCTCATCGGTTAGCACGGCAGAATCTGCCACCGCAAACGATAGTTCTACCTTGGTAGAAACCTTGTTAACGTTTTGTCCGCCTTTGCCGCTGCTTCGTACCGCCTTGTAGGTGGTTTCGGCTATAAGTGCTGTTTCATCAAACATAGGTTCCATTAGCTTTGCCTGGATATTTTTAGTTCAACAATAGCAAGGGTTATTATAACCAGCATCTCCCCAATAAAATAGAGGTGCCCAAGTGTAGTTAGTTCTTCAATGTATGTAAAAACAAGCCATACTGTAAGGCAGCAATAAAACAGGTTTGCCACAGCTATAATACTTAGGTAAAACCGGTGGTTTTGCTTAGCAAAAAAGTAGCAGCTAAAAGAATACACTGCAAACACACAGGCTATTAACGCCAGTAGGTGTAGCTCCTTAACAGGCATATTAAAACTACTGTTAAACTGTACTAAAACAACACCAAGAAGGGTGGCAGAGAGCATGGCTCCAATACCATCAAACAACAGCATTTTACGGGGGTTAGGCAGGGTCGGCATCGGCTACAATTTGAACGTATTTATAATCGGGTTGCAACATAAAGGTATGCACACATTCTTCAATAACATCGCGCACCTTGGTGCTGGGCGCATCGCGTTCTACTTTAAGGAGTATTTTCTTTATGTAGTAGTTGTTAATGCGGGGTATCAGCGCAAACTCAGGGCCTAACACACGGGAACCAAAGACTTTTTAAGCAGGTTGCCAAAGTGGGCGGCGGCGGCATTAACCAAATCGGGGTTTTTGTGTTTGATGCTAAACTCTACCAACTTAAAGTATGGCGGGTAGTGAAAATGCTGGCGTTGCTCTAGTTCGCCATTATAAAATCCATCCATATTGGCGGCTATAATGCTTTTTATCACCACATGGTCGGGGTTGGTTGTTTGTATTACCACCTTACCCGTTTTGTTCTTACGGCCTGCCCTGCCACTTACCTGCACCATGAGTTGATAGCTGCGTTCAAAGGCTCTAAAATCAGGAAAGTTGAGCATGGTATCGGCATTTAAAATACCTACTAACGATACGTTATCAAAATCTAAGCCTTTGGTAACCATTTGTGTGCCTACCAGTATATCAATCTGCCCGTTTTCAAAGTCTTCAATAATAAGCCGGTAGCTGTTTTTGCTGCGAGTGGTTTCAAGGTCCATGCGGGCAATGCGCGCCTCGGGGAAGAAAATTTTCAGTTCGTCTTCAATCTTCTCTGTACCAAAACCCTTTAGCTGCAAGGCTGTAGACCCACATGCCGAACACCGTGTAGGCGGCGGGGTATGGTAACCGCAATAGTGGCATTTAAAAATACCCGATTGTTTGTGGTAGGTTAAACTAACATCGCAGTTTACACACTGCGGCACCCATGCACAGGTACTACACTCTATAAACGGCGCGTAACCACGGCGGTTTTGAAAGAGGATAACCTGCTCTTTATTTTGCAGCGCAAGACCAATATCATCTAACATAGGTTTGGCAAACAACGAGTGCATTTGCTTGCGCTTGCGGTACTCTTTTAGGTTAAGCACCTCTACGGTAGGCATGGCCATATCGGCATAACGGCGGTCCATAATTACGTAGCCAAACTTACCTGCATGGGCATTAAAATAAGTTTCCAGTGCAGGTGTTGCAGAACCCAATACCGTTTTTGCCTTAAATAACGATGCCAGGTAGATGGCCGCATCGCGGGCGTGGTAGCGGGGTGCGGGGTCGTATTGCTTAAAAGAGTTTTCGTGCTCTTCATCAACAATAACTAAACCCAGCTTGGTAAAGGGCATAAACAGGGCAGAGCGAGCACCCAGCAATATCTCGTAGCCAGAGCCTTCAGTGCCATCGTAGCTCAGGGTGTGGTTCCACACCTCAATGCGCTCGTTCTCGTTTAGGCGCGAGTGGTATACGCCCACCTTGGTGCCAAATACCTTTTTTAGGCGGTTTATTATTTGGGTGGTAAGCGCAATTTCGGGCATTAGGAATAGTACCTGTTTGCCTTTACCAATAGACTCTGCAATAAGTTTAATGTATACTTCGGTTTTGCCGCTGGATGTAACACCCTGCAGCAATACCACATCTTTTTCTTCCAGTTGCTTTTTAACAGATGTTAACGCCTCCTGCTGCCAGTCTGTAAGTTCTTTGCCAATGGCATTTTCAGGACTTTGGCCTGTAAAGCCGGGTTCAACTTCCAGTATCTCAAACACACCCTTTTTCTCCAGTGCCTTAACCTTAGGCCAAGCTTCGGGAAGCTTGCGCATAAAATCGGCCTTACGGATAAAGGGCTGCTTGTTGGCAGAATACCTGTCGGTAAGCGTTATGTAGGCTAATATAACTTCTAATTGGGCAGGCGAGCGTTTCTCTATTTTTTCAAACAGTTGTTTTAGTTCGTCCTCATCATCATACGCATCGGCCAGCTTAATAAGTATGTCTTTCTTCGGCTTAAATTTTTCTTTTAATTCTTCGTAAACACTAACAATATTGCGTTCTAGCAGGCTTTTTATTATGCTGTGTATATTCTTTATGCCGGTTACTTTGCCCAGCTCATCAATACCCATAACTTGGTGCTGGTGTAGCACATCTAGCACGGCATATTCCTTCTCGTTAAGCCCTACGGCAGTTTCGGCTTCGTCGGGGTTAAAAATAATTTTTGTTTCGCTTTGCAGCTTAAGGCCCGCAGGTAGTGCGGCGCTCATTACCTCCCCTTCGGTACATAAATAATAATGACTTATCCAGTTCCAAAAGGTAAGTTGTTCTGTATTGATAATGGGGCGCTCATCTATAAGGCCCTGCAACTCTTTAGGGTTGTAACCTACCGGAGCGTTGTTGTGTACCGCTTTTATAATGGCTGTATACAACCTGCTTTTGCCAAACTGCACTACCACACGCTGGCCGGGCATTAGGCGGCCTTGCAGGTCTTGTGGCACTGCATAGGTATATGCTTTAGGCAAATACAGGGGCAATATAACATCGGCATATACCATGGTTTAAAACGGATAGCCTATACCTAGCTGAAAAACTACAGGGTTAGAGCGTTTAAATACTGGCTGGTCTGCACCGGGATTTGTAAGGTATTTCTCATACTTAAATGGCGAAAGGATTTTTCTCCATTGTATTCTCTACCCGGATCAATTAGGCGGCGGGCAAAATCAAGACGTAGCAAAAAGAAGCTTAAATCTAAACGTAAACCTATACCATAGCCTACTCCAATTTCTTTAATATTATCTGCGAATTTAGAATTAGGCCGCTCAACGTCGCCTTTTAAAACCCATATATTACCAGCATCAACAAACAAAGCAGGCTCTAAAAAGCTGAATAGTTTAAGGCGGTATTCGGCGTTAAACTCAATTTTAACATCGCCTACCTTGGTCTATATTGTCCCCTGCAGATTTATTAAACCCACCGGGGCCCAAAGAGCGTTGCAACCAGGCACGCATACCGTTAGAGCCACCGGCAAAAAATGCTTTTGCAAAAGGTAAAGAGTTAGGAGTGTTGCCATACGGCAAGCCAATACCTACATACCCCCTAAGGGCAATGGCACTTTTATCGTTAAGGTAAAAGTTGGGGTAAATCTCATAATCGGCACGTAAATATTGGGCGGTGCTAATTGCAGCCTCTTGAGGGTTTATAAATAATTGCTTAACACCTACTGAGTTTAACAACAAACCGGCCGACTCAAAGCCAAAACGCCAAAAAACATAGTTTATCCTTTTGTCGGGTATTTGGTTAGTCCAAATAACCTGCACACGCCCCGCATCAATAAACGTAGGGTCAAAACTGCGCAACAATATTTGCGAGCTTTCTAATAAATCAGCATAAGCAGGATCTAATTTGGCCCTTAAAAAGTTTAACTCAATAGGGTTGTATGTTACTGTGGTACGGCGGTTTTGTTTCCATGTCCAACCAAAAGAAAGGGTATAGGCTGTGCGCAAATACTGTGGCCTGTTTTGGTAGTTGTAGGCCGTAGTAATAGCAGTACGCGGGTTTTTAATAGGGTTTTTAATAAAGTAGTTAATAGGCCATATACCGCGGGGAATATTAAGTGTTATGCTAGCGCCATACTCCTGAGTGTTAAATAGTCGTTTAGCCCCATCTCCCACCTCATCATTTACCAAACGTTGAAACTCTAACGCGCCGCGTACCTTAAAATCTAACGACTCTTCGCCCCTAAACAGGTTTTTGTTGGTAAAGCCCACTGTGGCACCAATACCCAAGTTGCCACCGGTGTTGGTTCCCTGCGTTTCTATACTATACGCCCTGCGCATACTGGGGGTAAGTAAAATATCGTAATTCAAAACTCCCTTACCATCGGTAGAGTCTATAATAGGCACAGGGTTAAATTGTATATTGATAAACTTAAAGGTGCGCAAATCGCTAAGGCGGTTAAGGGTAATATCAAGCCTTCGGTCAGAATAAATATCGCCCTTACGTAAAAATATATGGTAGTCTATGGTTTTAGGCCTGAACATTGGCCTTTTAGCAGGCGGGTAAAAATACACAGAGGTAATAGTGCGGGTAACAACTGTTTTGCCAATTTTAGATTTGTATTCGCCCGTATAACTGGTGGTATCGTACGCCGCAGCATCGGGCGAAGATGGGTCGTAGCCCAGATTAACCGTCATAGTGCCTAACTTGTACTGTATGTGGCGGCCTTCGGCAAGGCTGTCTTCGCCTGCACTACCGGTTGTTACCTGTGGGTTGTTAATATTGAATTTAATAGTAACCCGGTTATTGCCTTTGTTAGTATCGGCTACAACTTTTACAAACTCATTATTAAAAAAGAAATAGCCTTTGCTTTTTATAAGCTGAGACAGGCGCGCCTGCTCGTCAGACATTGCATCGGTATTAAAAGGCTTATTGGCAAATACCAGCTTGTCTTCTTCATCTTCATTTAATATGCGTTGCAAAGCCGTATCGGTGGCTGTATATTTTATAGTGTCTACAATATATTGTGGGCCGGCTTTAATTTTGTAAAACACGTTCATCCTTTTGTCGCCCGCATCAATAGCCGAATCTTTAACTGTGGCAAAAAAGAAACCGTTGTTAAAAAGATATTGCTTTAGCTGGGTAACAGATTTACGCACCAATAGCGTATCGTAAAGCGCGGGCGCCTCGCCAATGCCCTGAACCCACTCCCTAAAGGCCTTCACCTCTATACGGTCGGCATCGGTGTTATATACTTTGCACTTATAATTTTTGCCACGCTTTTTATAGCGTTCCTGCATTTTAATACAGTGTTTGTTACGCTTATCGTCTTTTTTTAGCTGGCGGGCTTTTCTTTTATCAAACTTGCGTTTGTGGTCGCGCAGGGCCTTTTCGGGGTCTACAAGGTTATATACCTGTAGGTAAAAACGCCAAAAGCCCAATAGCTTGCGGTTAGGCTTTTGTTGCAGATAGTCTTTTGCTTCACTTACATCAACAGCCTTATTATCAGCTTCTATTTTAACAGAGTTAAGCAATGTCTCATTTGCTTTAAGCCTGCGCGTAGGGCTGCAACCCCATGCTGTTACTAACAGCAGAAGCCCTGCAAGGGCCACTAACTTATATGTGTTGCTAACTTTACGCTGCTGCATCTGCTAAATTTCAATATTTTTGGCTGCCCGACAATACAATCCGGCAAAAATAACATAAACCGCCCACAATGCTAAGCGTTAACCGCATTAAGTTTTTACGTTCGTTATCAGCCAAGAAAACACGTGTTTTTGAAGGTTTGTTTACCGTTGAGGGTGCAAAACCTGTTGCCGAGCTTTTGGGCTCTGCTATCAAAATTCATTCCGTTTATGCTGTTGATGAGTGGATTACCCAACATAAACAGCTACTAGCCTTTAGTGGGGCAGAGTTAGTGCCTGTTACATATACCGAGTTGGAACGCATTTCTCAACTAGCAACCCCCAACCAGGTTTTTGCCGTAGCCCACCAGCCGCAGGCCCATTTAGACCTAAATACCCTGGGCGATAAGTTAGTTTTAGCGCTTGACGATGTATCTGACCCCGGCAATATGGGGACCATTATACGCATTGCCGACTGGTTTGGCATTGATACCATAGTTTGTTCGCCCAACACGGTAGAGCAATACAACCCAAAAACGGTGCAGGCCACGATGGGCTCGCTATTTAGGGTAAATGTTTTTTATACTGATTTATTGCCTTTTGTTGAAGACTATAAAAAAGCCCACAAAAACCCTGTGTGCGCGGCGGTTTTGGGTGGCGATGATTTGTATGCATCGCCTGTAAAAAGCCCCTGCCTGTTGCTTATGGGCAGCGAGAGCCATGGCTTATCGGTAGGTTTAATAAATGCATCAACACATAAAATTACCATACCGGCAGCAGTAGGCTCTAAGGCTGAATCGCTGAATGTGGGGGTTGGTACCGCGATAATTGTAAGTGAGTTGAGGAGGCGATGACCCCTCCCAACCCTCCCCTTAAAGGGAGGGCTAAAAAAATTTCCTATTTTAGCGCCGCAATGGATTTATCGGTAATAATACCTATTTACAACGAAGAAGCCAATATTGGCCTGCTATACAACCGCCTAAAGGGTGTTTTGGATGGTTTGCCTATAGAAAGCTATGAAATGGTTTTTATCAATGATGGCAGTCGCGATGCCTCTTTGGCGCTGATAAAAGGTCTTACCGTTACCGATAAAAATGTGCGCTATATTGATTTTAGCCGCAACTTTGGTCACCAGGTGGCTGTAACAGCGGGGTTGGATGCCTGCATTGGCAATGCGGTGGTTATTATTGATGCCGACCTGCAAGACCCGCCCGAACTGATTGGCGATTTATACGCCAAGCATAAAGAGGGTTACCAAGTGGTATATGCGCAACGCCGCAGCCGCTCTGGCGAAAGCTTCTTTAAAAAGTTTACCGCCAAAATGTTTTACCGCATACTGGCCCGCATTACATCGGTTAACATTCCCGTTGATACCGGCGATTTCCGCCTGATAGACCGGGTGATTGTAAATATTTTGAAAGAGATGCCCGAGCAGCAAAAATACCTGCGCGGACAAATAGCATGGATTGGCTTTAACCAAATTGCTGTGGAGTATGACCGTGACGAGCGCAACGCGGGCGAAACGGGCTACACCTTTAAAAAGATGATGCGCCTTGGCATTAGATGGGCTTACGGGCTTTTCTAACTTCCCCTGCGCTTTGCCACACTGGCGGGCTTTTTTGTATCGGGTATTGCTTTTTTACTGATTATTTACGCGCTTATATCGTACATCTTCTTTAAAAACACTACCCAACCGGGTTGGACATCTATGATGATAAGTGTGCTGTTTATTGGCGGCATCCAACTTATAGGCATTGGTATTATTGGCGAATACATTGGCCGCATTAGCTCTAACGTGCGCCAAAGGCCGCTGTATATTGTACGTGATACAAATATTGCGGGGGAGTAGTTTTTAGTCTTGAGGGGTGAGGTTTGAGGGGTGAGTTATTCTTTCTTGAATAATTTCATCCGCTTATTATCTTATTCGCTCATTCGCTCATTATCTTTGCAACTTATGGAATACAACTTCAAGAAAATAGAAGAGGATTGGCAAAAATATTGGAAAGATAACAGCACATTTAAAGCTGAGAATAATTCCAATAACCCTAAATATTATGTGTTAGATATGTTCCCCTACCCATCGGGTGCGGGGCTGCATGTGGGCCACCCGCTGGGCTATATTGCATCAGATATTGTATCGCGCTACAAGCGCCTGCAGGGCTTTAATGTGTTGCACCCTATGGGCTACGATGCCTTTGGTTTGCCTGCCGAGCAATACGCTATACAAACGGGTCAACACCCCGAGGTTACTACTAAAGATAACATTGCACGCTACCGCGAACAGTTGGATAAAATAGGTTTTGCGTATGACTGGGACCGCGAGGTACGCACCAGCGACCCTGCTTACTACAAGTGGACGCAGTGGATTTTTATGCAGCTTTTTAAATGCTACTACAATACCAAAACCAATAAGGCTGAATACATAGATGGCTTAGTTGCCGAGTTTGCAGCCAACGGAACAGCTAATGTTAATGCGGCTTGCGGCGAGGCGATGAATTTTTCTGCCGAAGAATGGAATGCCAAAAGCGCCAAAGAGCAGCAGGAAATTTTGATGAATTACCGCCTTAGCGTACCAAAGCTTTACGATGGTAAACTGGTGCGAAGCATTGGGCACTGTATTAGCAAATGATGAAGTAGTAAACGGGGTATCTGAACGCGGTGGTTACCCGGTAGAGCGTAAGCCTATGAGGCAATGGTCGCTGCGGATAACAGCTTATGCGGAACGTTTGCTGGAAGGCTTGGAGCGTATTGACTGGAGCGATGCTTTGAAAGAACAACAACGCAATTGGATAGGAAGAAGTGAAGGTGCGATGGTTTCTTTTAGCCTCATCCCTAACCCTTCTCCGAAGGAGAAGGGAACCGTCGCGGGCTATCAAACCGCAGATAAGTCTATTTATGAAACGTTAAAAAATCATAGTAAACAACATAGGCAAGAGCCAACTGTTGAAGAAGAAATTATTTGGCAGGAACTACGCGATAACAAACTAGGTTTCAAAATTCGCCGCCAACATGCCATAGACATTTATATTGCTGATTTTATTTGTCTTGATAAACGTACAATCATCGAAATTGATGGGGGTTATCATAACAAGCCTGAACAAAAAGAATTAGATGAATTGAGAGAAATAGCCTTAAAGCAAAAAGGCTATTCTATACTTCGCTTTACAAATAATGAAGTAAGAAACGATTTACAACGGGTGTTATCCGACATAAAAACAGCGTTGGAAAACACCCCTCTCTTTCGGAGAGGGGGCAGGGGGTGAGGCTTTTATTGAAGTATTTACTACCCGCCCCGACACCATTTTTGGGGTATCGTTTATGGTGATTGCGCCCGAGCATGAATTAGTGGCTAAGATTACTACACCTGAGCAAAAAGAGGCTGTGGAGGCATACGTAAACATAGCCAAAAACAGGTCGGAGCGCGAGCGTATGACGGAGGTAAAACGCGTGTCGGGTGAGTTTACCGGGGCGTATGTGGAGCATCCGTTTACGGGTGCGCCTATACCGGTTTGGATTGGCGATTATGTATTGGCGGGCTACGGCACGGGCGCTGTAATGGCGGTACCTGCCGGCGATGAGCGCGACTATGCTTTTGCAAAACATTTTAATTTGCCTATTCCTGCCATATTAGAAGGTGTTGATATTAGCGAAGCGGCTAATCCGACAAAGGATGCCAAGATGATTAACTCCGATTTTTTAAACGGGTTAACCGGCCACGAGGCAATTAAAAAAGCCATTGAAGAAATTGAGAAAAAGGGCATAGGCAAAGGCAAGGTAAACTTCCGTTTGCGCGATGCAGGCTATAGCCGCCAACGCTATTGGGGCGAGCCATTCCCCGTAGTGTACGACAAAGAAGGTACACCGCATTTATTAGACGAAAACAACTTGCCTGTGGAGCTACCGAAGGTAGATAGCTACAAGCCCTCGGGTAGTGGAGAATCGCCATTGGCGAATGCAAAAGATTGGGTGAATAACATTGAAGGCTTTACGCGCGAGACCGATACCATGCCAGGTTATGCGGGCTCATCGTGGTACTTTTTGCGCTATATGGACCCTAAAAACGATACCGCGTTTGTAGGCAAAGATGCTGTGGAATACTGGCGTTCTGTCGACTTATATTTAGGTGGTTCAGAGCATGCGGTAGGGCATTTGCTTTACTCGCGCATGTGGAACAAATTCCTGTTCGACTTAGGCTTGGTAGTAGAAGATGAGCCGTTTAAAAAGCTGATTAACCAGGGGATGATACAGGGAAGGAGCAGCTTTGTATATCGCGCTACCTTTTCTATAACAATGCCTCATTACGAAAAAGGTCCAGTTAGACCTCCTACAGCTTTTCCATTTATTTATGTATCGCAGCAATTAGTTGAGCCAATAGAAAACGGAACCATAAATGATGAAACTAAAAAGGAGATAATTGAAAAGTTTTTTGTCCGTTATGAAGAATTAAATGGGTATAAACCTGCTGAAGTAGTATTAGAAAATAGAGTTGACAAGCTACACTGCAATGTAAATTCTGTAAAGGACGATTTACTTAATACGGACAAATTCCTAAATGATGAACTAATCAGAGATTATAAAGATTGGGTTGATTTTGTATTAGTAGAAAATAAATACCTATGTGGCTGGGAAGTTGAAAAAATGTCTAAGTCGAAATATAATGTTGTCAACCCTGATGATATTATAAACGAATTCGGCGCTGACACACTACGCATGTACGAGATGTTTTTAGGTCCGCTGGAGCAAAGCAAACCGTGGAATACCAACGGCATTAGCGGGGTGCATAATTTCTTACGCAGGTACTGGAGGCTTACCCACAACGAGCAAGGCTTCAATCTAAGTGAAGATGCCGCTACCAAAGAAGAGCTGAAAGTGCTGCACAAAACCATTAAAAAGGTGCAGGACGATATTGAGCGTTTCTCGTTCAACACCGCTGTTTCATCGTTTATGATATGTGTTAATGAATTGAGCGATTTAAAATGCAACAAACGCGCTATTATAGAGCCGCTAACTGCCTTGCTATCGCCTTTCGCACCACACATTGCAGAGGAGGTTTGGAACAAGCTAGGTCACGCTGAAAGTGTTATTACAGCATCATTCCCGCAATACAATGCAGAATACACGGTTGATGATGCCTTTGCCTACCCTATCCAATTCAACGGCAAAATGAAGTTTAATGTGGAAGTGCCCTTAAACATTAGCAAAGAGGAGATTGAGAAACTGATTTTAGCCGACGAAAAAGTGCAGAAACAGCTTGCAGGCGCAGCCCCTAAAAAGGTTATTGTAGTGCCGGGGAAAATTGTGAATATTGTGGCGTAGTAGCCTCACCTCTAACCCCTCTCCAAAGGAGAGGGGAATAAAATCAATTGAATGAAAAGTTATGTAGGTATCGCTTTCCTAATGCTGTTTTGCGGTTTATCATCGCAGGCACAAACCGTAAGCGATTCTTCATACTCTACAGTGCTTACCCCAAAGCAGTCGCCGGGGTATTATACCAATCAAGGTGTAAAATATTTCCGCACCATGGAATCGTCGGTGCCTATTAGCGTAAAGCCCAATTATTCTGATTTGGTAGTGCGCTGGGAGTGGCACCCGTGGTTATTGCTTACGGGCTACCGTAGGGGTAATTTAATTAATTCAGATATTTTGCTAAAGCTGTACCCCACAGCGTACGATTTAATACACTGCCGGTCGTTCGAGGTGCAGCCCTTTTGCCGTTGCCATGTGGTATTTAACTACAGCGGCAAGCGTATTCCGATATACGAGGAGTTTACCTTTAACGACCAGGGCGAGATAACGTTTATTGAGGCATGGAGCGACTACCCTAGTTTATTGCCCATGAAGGCCAGTGATTATTGGGCAGAGGGTGATAGTGTAAACCGCCTGTCGACCCGCGTACCGGGCCTTGGCAATGCCACAGGGCGAATAGATGTAAAAGCAGTTTGGATGGAAAATGCCGCAGCCAAAGACACTGTTTTAGCTGATATGTTGTACCGCATTAAGCATCCTATTTCTACCTATATAAAAGAGCTTATTAAGCAGCGTAAACCCATGGAGGAAGCGGATAAACCGCCTGCAGGAGATATTTATCCGTATTATAAGCCTGCCAACAAGTAGACAATTAAATCAGCATTAAAAAACCTTGCAAAAGAGCATTGCTATTTGTAATGTATGCATTAGTTTTTTGGGGTATTTGATATGTTGCCACCACCCCTTTCCCCTTTCTGCTGACGACCATCAGTGTCAGCATTCATTCCCATCCTTTGCAGCCTTGCCTGCCGGCAGGCAGATAAACAGAGACTTACTGCTTAAAAAGCAACGTTGCCTCTTTACCTTTTACGTGTATTTCTAAATTGTCGGATATAGATATTATGCGGGGGCTTTGCTCTTTTAAAAGCACCAATTTTATATTCTTAAGGCATGTTGTTACTGCCTGGTTATCTATAGTATAATACAAGGTAAAATCGCCATTGGTAAAACTATTTTTGCCTGATTTAAAATTATTAAGGCTGAAAAATTGCCTTATCAAATCTATATCCTTTTTTGTTGCTACAATTGCTGCCGATTTTATGGCAGAGAATTGTTTAGGGTACTGCCTGCCGCCCGACAGCTTGGTGTTGAAGTAATCGTAGGTCATAGGCGCGGCAATTTCAACATCATCAAACCCCATGTATTTTAGGTAATCGCGCTGGTATTCCAAGGTAGAAAACTCAAAATTACCGGCATTGCTTTTTACCGACACCGCATTGTACCAACTAATAGCACCGGCCGAGTCGGGTATGGTAACACTGCTGGTATCAAGCATAAGGCCTTGCTGCTGGGCGCTTTTAATTATATCCGCCTGCTGGCCCAAAAGCCTTGTTTTAAGTTCTAAACCCACATCGCCTGCACTGTCGCCAAACAGCCCGGTGTTTTTGGGCTGAATAAACTCTATTGTAGCCGATTTACCCAACAGGTATTTGCCTTGGTAAGAGCCGGCATTGGTGGTGGTGGCGCTCTCTATAAATACAGCCAAAGTATCGCGCAAGTAAGGCACGGCAGACAGGCTTTTGTAAGTAGCAGAATCTACACAAATAAAAATGGTGTTACAATCAACCTTAAATGCCGTCTGCGCAAAGCACGCGGCATTAAAAACCAATAGCAGCAGTATTAGTATTTTCTTCATAATTATGTGTCCATTTTATCGTACAAAACAAGCAAATGTACAACCTTCTGTAACCCCTGCCCAACCTAAAAGTAAATGTTCATTACTCCGTAGGGAGGACTACAAGCTTTGCTTGCAAAGCGCATGGCTGATAATCTCACCAAGCGGTAATTCATACAAAAAGCCCCACCAGTTTCCTGAAAGGGCTCTCTAAAATATATCTTAAACCTACGCTTCCTGCTCTAGCAAAAAGTTAAGCTTTTTAGCAGCCATGGTAGGCGTTACCTCCATAATTTTATAATCAGCAACAGCGTTCTTTTTAAAAGGGTCTTTCTCTAAAATAGACTCTAATGCGTCTTTAGTTTTGGTATTGGCAATAAGAATTTCGCCAATCTTCAACTCGCGCGGACCGGTTAGAATAAAAGCCCCGGCATTAACCTGTTCCTTCAAAAAAGCAGTATGCTCATCTTGAAACTGCGCAATAACCTTGGCAGGTACTTTATAATTTAATGATACTATATACATACGCTTTGTTTTAATTTTATTAAAGCCCTCCATTTCTGAAAGGGCTTTCTATACGCTGTAAGCTACAAGCTATCAGCTGTTATACTAATTCAACAATAATAGCGCTGGCACCACCACCGCCGTTGCAAACAGCAGCAGCACCAACTTTAGCGCCGTTTTGTTTCAACACGTTTAGCAATGTTACAATAATACGAGAGCCTGAGTTACCCAACGCGTGGCCTAAACCAACAGCGCCACCGTTAGCGTTAACCTTGGCAGGGTCTAGGTTTAGCAAGCGGTTGTTACCAATAGCCACAGCCGAGAATGCTTCGTTAATCTCGTAGTACTCAATATCTTTTTGCTCAAGGCCTGCAAGGGCAATGGCTTTAGGTAATGCTTTGGCAGGGGCAGTAGTAAACCACTCAGGGGCTTGTTGCGCATCGGCAAAGCTGCGGATTTTAGCAATAGGCTTAATACCTAAAGCTTCTGCTTTTTCTTTGCTCATTAACACAATGGCCGATGCACCATCGTTAAGCGCCGAAGCATTAGCGGCAGTAACTGTTCCGTCTTTTATAAATACCGGTTTAAGGCTTGGCATTTTATCAAAGTTGGCTTTTTTAAACTGCTCATCTTCGGTAACTGTAACGGGCACTTTACCCTCAATAGTAACAGGTACTACCTCATCGGCAAACTTACCGTTGGCCCACGATGCGGCAGAACGTTTGTAACTTTCTATAGCATACGCATCTTGCTCTTCGCGGGTAATGTTGTGCTCTTTGGCAAGCAATTCAGCAGCGTTACCCATTGGGTATTCGTTATACACGTCCCACAGGCCGTCTTTCAATATACCGTCTTGTATTTGGCCGTGACCGTATTTGTAACCATTGCGGGCTTTGTCTAAGTAAAAAGGCACAAGGCTCATATTCTCCATGCCACCGGCAACAACCACATCGTTATGGCCCAGCATAATAGACTGTGCGCCAAGCATTACTGCTTTCATACCTGATGCGCATACCTTGTTAATGGTGGTACCCGGTACGGTGTTAGGAATACCTGCAAAAATTGAGGCCTGTGTAACAGGGGCCTGGCCTTCGCCGGCTTGTAGCACGTTACCCATAAACACCTCGTTAACCTCGGCAGGGTTAACACCGGCACGCTCTAAAGCGGCCTTTATAGCAATTGAACCAAGTTTGGTAGCCGGAACGCTAGATAACGAGCCGCCAAAAGCCCCTACAGGGGTACGTACTGCCGATACTATATATACTTCTTTCATTTTGTTATGCTGTTTTGCGGGTGCAAAGGTAATATTTTTAGCGTATAGCTGATAGCGTATAGCGTATAGGCAAAACTAACAACCCATCATACTAAATGTTTCCACAAACAGGTATAGGGTGGTGCGTAGGTGGCAATGTTACACATTAATGTGTTTAATTTCCCCGTCTCCGTATTGTACTACATCTTTTACCACAGCATTTCCGCTATAGTGTACATACCCCTGGCCGTAGTGTTTTATTGTTATTGACTTATCGGCGTGTAACGAAATATTGCCTTGTGCCATGTTTTTAATGGTTAATTCCCCCGCCATAAGTTGCGATGCGTCTAAATCGCCCTCGCTTTGGTTTTTAATATCCAACTTCTCGCATGCGCCTTTTAACATTACATTTCCCTGTGTTTGACTTAACAGTTTAATGCTCGGGGCCACAAAATGTAACGATGTGTTTCCCTCGCTTTGTACTTTAATTTCAAGCGGTTGTAAAAGCGATATTTCTTTGGGGCAAAACACATCGCCACGGCTGTTGCGCACATACAAAGTATCTAGCTGTCGTAAAAAAACTTTAATAACGCAAGCCGTAAAAACCGGCCTCCTGAAATTGGCCTCCATAGAAACATACAGTGTGCGCCCCGCATTGGTTGCGGTAAAATATTCGTGCAGGTTTTCGTCTGTTTCTATTACTACTTTTTCTTCATCGCTTTGGTACAGTTCAATACGGCCCATACAGGCCAGGTGTAGGCGGATAAACGTACTAACATTTAACTCGCGGGAAACTATGTTTCCGTTTCCTTTTATCTCAATCATTTGACGTAATTTTTTAAAGTTTACCATTTTATTATTCTTTTAATCATTCAACAATTCACATTTAAACCCGTGTGTTTTTACCAATTCAATTATACTATCTGTAGAAACCGGTGCCCAGGCCCCTACTACGCGTAAAATCCTGTCGTTATCTTCTAAATCCAGCGTGGCCACCACGCCCGGAAACTGTTGTTTTATAGCCGTAAGCACCTGCTTTTTTGCTGCCTTTAGATGGATATCAGTCTTAAATATTTCTATCATAGCCATTGCGTTAATTCATTCTAACACCACAAAATTATGCCCAAAGCCAACGGCGTATATTATATTATACGGATAATAACTTATATTTACAGGATAAAATGGGAATACACATATTACATAACAATAACAGCAAAACCGTAGTTGTGCCCTTTGCTAAACAAGAGCTGGCAAATGGTAGCGTACAGTTTTGGTGCAACACACAAACAAATGAGCATAACTTACTGTACACCGGAAACCGCAGAAAAAAGGCATAGAAAACACGGGTTTTATTGTTGAATTTTCTGTATCTACATTTCGATTGCTTGTAAAAACAGGCAACCAACTATTAAAAGATTTTGCAAAAAAACTAAGCGCCGGTAAACCGGTTGTATTGTCTGCCAATAACTTACCGTTAGATGCCGCCATGCACCAGTGCATATATACCATAACGCATTATAACGAAGACCCGGCGCTACAGCAAATGTACCTGTATACACGAGTGGTAGATTTATTAAGGCTGCAGCAACAGAGCTATATAAAAGCAACCGCTGCAAAGCCTGCCCATGTAAAAACTGAATACGACAAAGAGCGTATTGTTTATGCCCGCGATTACCTGCTTACCCACATGGATGCTCCGCCTACATTGCCACAACTGGCAGCCATTGCAGGTATTAACGAATTTAAACTTAAACGTGGGTTTAGGGAGTTGTTTAACCATAGCGTATTTGGCTACCTGACCGATGTGCGGCTTGAAATGGCCCGCACCGCGTTGCGGCAAAAACAAAAAACAGTTACGCAAATAGCGTTTGAATTAGGGTATGCATCGCTACAACATTTTAGCATGGCATTTAAAAAAAGTATGCTGTTTCTCCCCGTCAATTCAAGTAATAGCATACAAAACCCCTTATTAAATATTTGCTTTGCCAACCCAATGTCCGGAACGGACAGCGACCGGCTTAGCGTTTTGAAACGGGGCCCCGCAGAGAAAGTAAGCGGCCAAAATCGGCGCTGTTTGAGTCCCGAAGCATCGGGACGAGTTTTGCCGATTTTAGCGAACGCCCTCGTAGCGGGTCGTTGAAAAATGCAGCCGTTGATTTTTTGATTACTTTTTGATCAAGCAAAAAGTAATTGCCCTCCGCAAAGGAGTGCCTTCCGCATAGGACAATAATATCAAAGAAAGTATCGCCCCCGGCAGGCAGCGCCGCAGGCAATAAAGCTAAAGTAATTACACTCTGCATGGAAGCGCCGTCCGCAGTAAAACCAATTACTGACAACCGACTACTCATTACTGATAACCGTCAACTGGCAACCGAGAACTATTTATTGTATTTTTGGCAAACCACCATGGACAGGATAAAAGAAAGCGTACGCACGGCAAACTCAGTGGCATTTAAGTCGTTTGTGTTTATACTAACGGTAATACTGGTGGTATGGATGTTCCCCAACAGCCGTAAGTTTAAGTACGAGTATCAAAAGAACAAGCCCTAGCAATACGAAGATTTAAAAGCGCCTTTCGGCTTCCCCATCTACAAATCTAACATTGAGCTTGATAACGAATACGAAGGCATACGCCGTGGTTTTAAGCCTTTTTTCAGCATAAACAAAGGGGTACACAACAGGGTAAAAGATAAGTTTAGGAAAGAACTGGGGGTAGAGCAAGCCGATACCGGCATGGTAATGCGCCGCTCTAAAGAAAAATGGTGCTAAACACATCAGAAAACCTGCTGGCGGGTTTGGCCCTTATTACCGAACTGTACCGCTATGGCATTTATGGCGAAACAGAGGTGCTTAAGGGCAAACGCGGCAATTACGAGATTACCATTGTAGAGGGCAAGTTTGCCGACGAAAGGCTTCTTTCATCATTCATAAAAATTACCGCCGCCCGCGATTCGCTAAACGCTTGGGTGGTGCGCCGTTTCCCGATATGCCGCAAGAGGTGGTAGATATTATAGCCCGGCAACTGGAACCCGATGTTTTTTACGAGGCAGATTTAAGCCGCGAGTATAAAACGGGGCTGGAAGATGATGTGTCTATAACCCAGGGGCTGGTGCAAAAAGACGAGATTATTGTACGCCGTGGCAATAGTGTAAATAACGAGGTGTACCAAAAGCTGGAATCGCTGCGGATGGAGACCGAAAAGCAATACGGCGACACCTACAACATTTGGGCGGTAAACATAGGCCAAGCCATAGTTATATCTATGGCATTAACGTTGTTGGTGCTGTTTTTATGGCTCTTCCGTAAAGAAATGGTGCGCGATAATGCCCGTTTCAGCTTCCTATTTTTCATTATTTTATTGATGGTGTTTAGTTGTTGGGTAGTGCTTCAGTTTGATGAATTGAACATTTACCTGGTACCGTTTTGTATTGTTACCATTATTATCAGGGCCTTTTTCGATACCCGGGTGGCGCTCTACACCCACCTTATAACGGTGCTGGTGGTAGGCTTTATCATACCCAACAGCTTCGAGTTTGTATTCTTACAATTATCGGCAGGCATTATAGCCCTGTTTAGCATTGTAGGATTAAAGAAACGCGGGCAGCTTATTGTTGCCGCCGCCATGGTATTCGGCATGTACGCCCTGGGCTATACCGGCATACAAATTCTGCACGAGGGCAGTTTTGACAACCTCTACCTTAAACCCTACACCTGGTTTGCAGGTAGCAGCTTGTTGTTACTATTTGCGTATCCTTCTATTTTTATTTTTGAAAAGCTGTTTGGTTTTACGTCTGATGTACGTTTGCTAGAACTTGCCGACACTAACAGTCCGCTGCTAAAAGAGCTGGCACTAAAGGCCCCCGGCACCTTTCAACACTCGCTACAGGTGGCTAACCTTGCCGAGGCGGCTATTGATAAAATTGGTGGCGAATCGTTACTAGTACGCACCGGCGCCTTGTACCACGACATTGGTAAAATGGAGATGCCGCTGTACTTTATAGAGAACCAGGTAGAGGGTGTAAACCCACACGATACTATTGAGTTTGACCAAAGTGCGCATATTATTGTAAACCACGTAGCCCGAGGTGTTGAGCTGGCTAAAAAATACAGGCTACCACAGCAGGTTATAGATTTTATAGAAACGCATCACGGCACCACACGCGTGCAGTATTTCTACAACTCGTACATTAAAAAATTCCCCGATAGGGCTGTAGATTTAGAACTGTTCTCTTACCCCGGCCCTAAGCCGTTTAGTAAAGAAACCGCTGTGCTTATGATGGCCGACTCGGTAGAAGCGGCATCGCGCAGCCTAAAATCTAAAGACCCCGAATCGCTAAACACGCTGGTAGATAACATTATCCACCGTATGATTGAAGACGAGCAGTTTAACGAGAGTGATATAACATTAAAAGACATTGACCTTGCCCGCCGCATATTTAAGAAGATGCTGGGCAATATGTACCACGCACGTATTGAATACCCAAAATAGGGATCAGGGTTCAGTAGTCAGGGCTCAGTAAAATTTTCCTGACGGCTGACCCCTGACCTCTGACCCCTATAAACACAATGGAATTTACAGAGCAATTTGCCCACCAACAAGACAATAACGACCCGCTAAAAGGCTTCCGCGATAAGTTCATCATTCCCAAGCACAACGGTACTGATGCTGTTTATTTTTGTGGTAACTCGTTAGGGCTTCAACCTAAAAATTTAGGGGGTATATTCAGGCTGAATTAGATGTTTGGGCCGAACTGGGCGTAGAAGGCCACTTTACCGAAAGGGAGAAAACTTTAAGTGATGGTACCACTATCACATCGGGCAATTGGATGCCCTACCACGAGTGCTTTGCCACCGATGTAAGCAAAATTGTGGGCGCATTGCCAAGTGAGGTTGTGGTTATGAACCAGCTTACGGTAAACCTGCACCTGCTTATGACCAGCTTTTACCGCCCTACCAAAGAGCGGTTTAAAATCATCTGCGAGAAAAAACCGTTCCCCAGCGATAGTTACGCGTTTGAGTCGCAGGCGCGGCTGCATGGCTTTGACCCTGCCGAAGCGGTAATTGAGATTGATTACTCTGATGGCTACTACACCTCTACCCAACAAATAATTGATACGATAAACCAACATGCTAATGAGTTGGCGGTGGTTATTATTGGCGGGGTAAACTACTACAACGGCCAGTTGTACAATATGAAAGCCATTACCGAAGCTACCCACAAAACGGGCGCTTACTGCGGTTTCGACCTTGCGCATGCCGCGGGCAACGCAGCCCTTGAACTGCACAACTGGAATGTAGACTTTGCCTGTTGGTGCAGCTATAAGTATTTAAACTCGGGCCCGGGCAGTGTGGCGGGGGCTTTTGTCCACGAGAAACACCACAAATCTAACCTGCCACGCATGGCCGGTTGGTGGGGACACAATAAAGAAAACCGCTTTAAAATGGAGCCGGGTTTTTCTCCTATTGAGAGTGCCGAAGGATGGCAACTGAGCAACGCACCCATATTTTCTATGGCAGCGCACAGGGCATCGGTAGCCATTTTTGCCGAGGCAGGCATGGAAGCGCTAACCGCTAAAAGCAAGCAGCTTACTGGTTACTTAGAATTCTGCCTGAACCAAATCAATACCAACAACAGTTTTAAAATTATAACTCCGGCAAACCCCGCAGAACGTGGCTGCCAGCTATCGCTGTTGTTTAACGATAAAGGCCGTGAGGTGTTTGATGCCCTAACCGCCAACGGTGTTATTGCCGACTGGCGCAACCCCAACGTTATCCGCATAGCGCCAGTACCTTTGTATAACACATTTGGCGATTGCTATAGGTTTGCGAAGATTGTAGCGGAGATAATTTAAAAATCCCTCCCCCTCGTTACACTCGGGTACTCCCTTTACAAGGGAGAGTTGTTTCCCTATTAGTAAAGTTGGAGATTCCGCATCAAGTGCGGGATGACTTCCATTTGTCTTGTGCGGTGGGTAGTCCACGCCCGGCGCGGACACAAAATTTTGCATGGCAATTAGTGTGGTTAGCCCTGTGCGAGAGCAAAATTGAAGTGTCTTTGGGCGTGGTGTCTTTTTTGGATACTTTTTGGACAAGCAAAAAGTATCGCCCCGCAGGGATAGCGCCGCAGGCTAATGAAGATGTTTGAGTCAGGGCTAAAGCCCCTTTTTGTCAACACTTAACAATCCCCAGACTAAAGTCTGGGGTTAAGGCATACAATATGATAAGTTAACTATAACCCCCTTCCCCACAAATCATTGTACATACAGCCTTAAATTTATTTCGGCTATATTGCTTAGGTAATATTTTTAATGTACGTTTGTTACCTATCACTATAAACACAGGCTTAATTATAGAATCAAAATCTACCAGAAATGTCAGGCGTTAATAAAGTCATTTTAATTGGCAACGTTGGTAAAGACCCCGAAATCCGCCACATGGAGAACGGTACCAGCAAAGCAACTTTCCCCCTTGCTACTACAGAAACATACCGCGACCGCGAAGGGCAGCGCATGGAGCAAACCGAGTGGCACAACATTGTTTTGTGGCGCGGCCTTGCCGACCTGGCAGAAAAATACATACGCAAAGGCAAGCAACTTTATATAGAAGGTAAGCTACGCACCCGCTCTTGGGAAGACCGCGACGGTAACAAGCGCTACACTACTGAGATTATTGCCGATAACATTACCCTGTTGGGTGGCCTGCAACGCAGGGAAGAGCAACAAGGTGGCACACAACAAGCAGAACCTGCTTATAATGCCGGTACCCCTACCACAGAACCCGCCCCGCCAATAGAGGGCCCAAGCGACGATTTGCCATTCTAAAACATTGTTAATCAATTTAATAAAGGCTTATCAAACATTAATTGTTCGATAAGCTTTGTTATTTTACCCTTTTTCCCTTTAGTTTTTATATATCTTTGTTTAGGTTCAATTGCTAAATTTTGGAAGACAGTAGTATAAGTATATCCCCCGACAACCCCTACCAGGCCGTGTTTGCAGTAATGCTGCAAATATCTGTTAAGCCATTTTCGTATAGCGTTATTATTATTGCACTTGTAATGTTGCTGTTGCTATTTGGCTCGGCATTTTTCTCAGCGTCAGAAAACGCGTTCTTCTCTTTAGGCCCTGCTGATAATGATGAGCTGGAAAACGACGATAGCAGCACCTCTAACCTTATAAAAGAACTGCTGGAGAAGCCTAAAAAACTACTGGCAACCATACTTATTGGCAACAACATTGTAAACGTAGGCATTGCGGTTTTATCTACCATTTTTATAGAGCAAACGTTTGAATTTCATAGCGAAACGGTAAAGCTTGTTATACAGGTAATTGCCGTAACCTTTATTATATTGTTGGTGGGCGAGGTTATGCCAAAGGTATATGCCACCCAAAACCCACTTACTACAGCCCGCTTTTTTGCTTACCCGCTGTATATAATAGGCAGGTTTTTCTACCCCTAAGCTACGTTATGGTTAAGGGCACCGGGTTTTTAGATAAAAGGGTAAAGCAAAACACCAGCCTATCGGTAGACCAGCTATCGCAAGCGTTGGAACTAACTAATGAGGACAGTCTTGACCAGGATGAGAACAATATCCTCCGTGGCATTGTAAACTTTGGCAATACCGATGTTACCCAGGTTATGCGCCCCCGTATTGATGTTAAGGCCATAGAGGCTTCGGCATCGTACGATGAGATGCTGGCCCTGGTAAAAGACTACGGCTACTCGCGCGTGCCTATTTATAACGAAACGCTAGACCAGGTAGTGGGCATACTCCACATAAAAGACCTGTTGCCACACTTGCAGCGTAACGATGATTTTGAGTGGCTTACCCTTATCCGCAAGCCGTTTTATGTGCCCGAGAATAAGAAGATTGACGATTTGATGAAGGACTTTCAAGCAAAGAAGATACACATTGCCGTGGTGGTAGATGAGTATGGCGGCACCAGCGGCATTGTTACCTTTGAAGATATTATTGAAGAAATTGTAGGAGAGATTAACGATGAGTTTGACGAGGACGATATAACCTACACCCGCTTAGACGACCATAACTTTGTGTTTGAGGGCAAAACCCTGCTAAACGATATTTACCGTGTTACTGGCATACCATCTGAAGATTTTGACAAAGCCAAAGGCGAGAGCGAAACCGTGGCCGGCTTTATACTGGAAATAACCGGCAGCATGCCTGTGCGTGGCCAGGAAGTTGAGTTTAACGGTTACCGTTTTAAAATAGAATCGGTAGATAACCGCCGCATAAAACGCGTTAAGCTTGTAATACCCGAAGATGGTATTGATGGGTAATTATTAATTATGACTTATTCATTCTTTATCTCCTTATCTTTTCATTACCCTTTATAACGCCCCTTACCCCAAGCCCCTCGCCCCTAAAATAAATTCATTACTTTTGCCTTAATGAAATTTACCGCGGGCGATATAGCCAAGCTTATTCAAGGAACTGTAGAGGGCGACTCGTTGGCTGCTGTTAGTACTGTGGCTAAAATTGAAGAAGGCACGCCGGGCGCATTATCATTCCTAGCAAACCCTAAGTATACAGAGTATATCTACTCTACCCAGAGCATCGGTAGTTATTGTTAATGCCGATTTTGTTGCCGAAAAACCCGTTACCACTACCCTTATACGTGTAGCCGATGCCTACCAGGCATTTGCGCAATTACTGGCGGTATATAACCAACACCAGCAGGCGCAGGCAGCTATAGAGCAACCATCATTTATAGCTACAACAGCCGTGGTTGGCGATGGGCTTTACGCTTGGTGCTTTTGCTTATGTAGGCGAGAATGCGCAACTGGGCAAAAACGTAAAAATATACCCCGGCAGCTACGTTGGCAACAATGTGGTTATTGGCGATAATACTGTGCTTTACCCCGGCGTAAAGGTATATGCCGAATGTAAAATAGGCGCTAACGTTACCCTGCATTCGGGTGTAATAGTAGGTGGCGATGGTTTTGGCTTTGCCCCCAACAGCGAGAACAACTACAACAAGGTGCCGCAAATTGGCAATGTTATTATAGAAGACCATGTGGAAGTGGGCGCCAATACTACTATTGACCGGGCTACCCTGGGTTCTACCATTATTCGTAAGGGTGTTAAGCTTGATAACCTAATACAGATAGCCCACAACGTAGAGATTGGCGAAAACACTGTTATTGCAGCCCAAACCGGCGTGGCAGGCTCTACTAAAATTGGCAAAAATTGCATGATTGGCGGGCAGGTGGGCATAATAGGCCACCTTGTTATTGCCGATGGTGTTAAAATAGCCGCTCAAAGCGGCATTGGCAACAGTATTGCCAAAGAGGGAGAAATTATGCAGGGCTCACCGGCATTTCCTGTAGGCGACTATAGGCGTGCTTACGTTGGTTTCCGTAAATTGCCCGACTTAATGCAGCGTATAGCGCTGCTTGAAAAAGAACTGAAAGAACTTAAAGCAAAATCGTAGATGAGCGATAAGCAACATACACTGGCAGCCCCTGTTACCCTTACCGGTAAAGGCCTGCACACCGGGCACGATGTTACCATTACCGTTAACCCCGCGCCCGAAAACCATGGCATTGCTTTTTGCCGTACCGATATTGAGGGCAAACCTACTGTTAAGGCCGATGTTGACTTTGTTACCGCCTTGGAACGCAGCACCACCATTGCCATTAACGGCACATCTATATCTACCATAGAACATTGTATGGCCGCCCTTATGGGATGTGGCATTGACAATGCCCTTATTGATATTAACGGCCCCGAAGTGCCTATTTTAGATGGCAGCTCTAAACCGTTTGTTGATGCTTTTGTAAAAGCGGGATTAACCGAACAAGCTGCTGACCGTCAATACATCGAACTAAAAGAAATTATTACCTATACCGATGCTGACCGTGGCGTAGAGCTTATGGCTGTTCCGGCTGATAGTTTCCGTGTTACGGTAATGGTAGATTATAAATCAGCCGTGGTGGGCCAGCAGTATGCTGTGCTTAACAAGCTGGAAGATTTTAATGCGGAGATTGCATCGTGCCGTACATTTGTGTTCTTACACGAGCTTAAAGCCCTTATAGAGAACAACCTGATAAAAGGCGGCGATGTAAACAACGCCCTTGTTATTGCCGACCGCCCCCTTGCCGATGCCGATATGGGCTACCTGCAAAAGGCATTCCCCAACATGGCTAATATTGAGGTTAAAGACGGCTACCTAAACAACGTTGATACCCATTACGATAACGAGCCTGCCCGCCATAAATTGCTTGATGTTGTTGGCGACCTTGCCCTGTTGGGCAAAAGGCTAAAGGCACACGTTATTGCTACCCGCCCGGGCCATGCAGCCAACGTATCATTCGGTAAAAAAATAAAAGAAGAGCTTAAAAAACAGGCCAAGAGTAAAACCTCTGCACCTGCATATAACCCTAACGAAGCGCCTTTGTACGATGTAAAACGTATAATGGCTACCCTACCCCACCGTCCGCCATTTTTATTGGTTGATAAGGTTATTGAAATGAGCGAAACCCATGTGGTAGGGGTAAAAAGCGTTACCATGAACGAGCCTTTCTTCGAGGGCCACTTTCCCGGTAACCCCGTTATGCCCGGTGTTTTGCAAATAGAAGCCATGGCCCAGGCCGGTGGCATTTTAGCCCTTAGCAGCGTGCCTGACCCTGAGAATTACTCTACCTACTTTTTAAAGATAGATGGGGTAAAATTCAAGGATAAAGTAGTGCCCGGCGATACTCTTATTTTTAAATTGGTTTTAACAGAACCTATACGCCGCGGCATCGTTCAAATGCACGGCGAAGCTTTTGTTGGCGATAAACTGGTAATGGAAGCATCGTTAATGGCATTAATTACCAAAGAAAAAACACCGGCAAGTAAATGAGCATACAGCCATTAGCATATATAAACCCCGCGGCCAAAATAGCCTCCAGCGTTATTATAGACCCCTTTGCGGTTATCCATGGCAATGTTGAAATTGGCGCCGGAACGTGGATTGGCTCTAACGTTACCATTATGGATGGGGCCCGCATTGGCAAAAACTGCCGCATATTTCCGGGGGCTGTAATATCGGCCATACCCCAAGACTTAAAATTTGAGGGCGAAGATACACTTGCCGTTATTGGCGATAATACTACCATACGCGAGTTTGTTACCGTTAACCGCGGCACCAAAGACCGTTGGAAAACAGTAGTAGGCAGCGATGTGTTGCTTATGGCTTACGTACACATTGCCCACGATTGTATTGTGGGCAACAGCGCCATTTTAGCCAACGGGGTTACCCTTGGCGGCCACGTTATTATAGGCGACTATGCCATACTGGGCGGCCTTACAGCCATACACCAGTTTTGCCAAGGTAGGTGCGCATACCATTATTGCCGGTGGCTCTTTAATAGATAAAGATGTGCCGCCGTATGTAAAAGGCGCCCGCCACCCGCTGCAATATGCCGGGGTTAACTCTATAGGCTTACGCCGCAGGGGTTACAGCGCCGAAAAAATTAACCAGATACAGGATATTTACCGCTACCTGTATGTGCGCGGCCTTAATGTTACCAAGGCGGTAGAGGTTATAGAAACCGATGTGCTGGTTACGCCCGAGCGAGACGAGATTCTAGAGTTTATCAAAAACTCTAAGCGTGGTATTATGAAGGGCTATTTTTCTGAATAAGCTATGGCATTGCAGCTTACCCTGAACAACGTTGGCAAAAGCTACAACTTCGACTGGATATTCCGTGGGCTAACGCTTGATTTACAAAACGGACAATCGGTAGCGGTGCTGGGTGGCAATGGTTCGGGCAAATCAACTTTTTTAAAGATAGTAGCCGGTTCATCGTATGTTTCAGAAGGTACTATAGATTATACCCACAACGGCAAAAAGGTAGATAAGGACAAGGTGTACAGCCTTGTATCGCTATGCGCCCCCTACCAATTGTTGTTTGATGATTTTACACTGGCAGAGAGTATTGCCTTTCAAGGGAAGTTTAAGCCCTTTGTAAACAACATATCCCAGAAAGAAATAATAGACCTTATAGAGCTGCCCAAAGTGGCTAATAAGGCGTTGAAATACTATTCATCGGGCATGAAACAGCGCGCCAAGCTGGCCCTTGCCATACTGGCCGATACACCCGTGCTGTTGCTGGACGAACCCGGCACCAACCTGGATAAAAAGGGGTTGAGTGGTTTAAAAACCTGCTGCTACCACAAATGCAAAACCGTTTGGTGTTTGTATGCTCTAACCGCCACGATGAAGAATCGGGCTTCTGCTCAACCATTATGGAGATTGAGCAGTACAAGAAGAAGGTTATTTAGCCGACTAATCTCATTTTTTAATTTAGAACTTTGTATTTGATTATTGGTTTATATATTTAGCCAATGCAATTCTTAATACCCATATACCTCATGATTTGTATCATCGCGTCTGTCGCGGTGGGGTACGAGCGCAAGATAGGTTTCGGCCTATCGCTATTGCTGTGCGTTGCATTAACGCCGGTAATAGGGTTTGGCATAAGTTTGCTATTCGCCCACCTGCCTAAGGCTTGCTGCATGAAAGATTACAGGGATTTTAGCACCGGGCGCACGTATTATTTCCGCAAAAAAGAGCGTAATGGGCACAACTGGTATTACGTTCAGCACGCATCGGCTCAAAAGCTAAGCGCTATAGAGTTTAACAAATATTTTGCCGAGGTGGTAGACAACCCCGATTATTTAGAACGCCAACAGGGCTTTTCTAAGGTTGGCAACTAGTTAATCTGACGAGATATTTAAATCAGATTTAAACAGGACGTATTATGCACTTCTTGCTTAACACTATATGTTCTAATGTATTGATTTTATAAGTTGTAACCCATTCGTTTTAAATCATCGTCAGACAGGTCGTCGTCGGCATCAAAATCTTTTAGCTCGTCCAAGGCATTGGGGGCTTCATCGTCGTCGTCACCCTCAATAGTATCATCATCAATATTATTAAATGCTGGACTTTCATTTCCTTTAGAAATTAGGCGTTTTAGATCGGCAATAGAGGTTTCTACTTCGCCCATTTGGGTAAGTAGGTTGTCTATGTTTTCGGCAATGCTATCTTGCGCTTTTTCTAATGCCTGCAACATTTTTTCAATGTTGATATTCAGCTTTTCTGTATCTTTTTCCATGGCTTAAAGTTTGCCTGTGTGCACAAAACAACCGTCAAATTTACCTGATAAGTCGGGCGCATTTTTAAACAACCCAAACACCGTTGCACCACTGCCACTCATGCATGCATAGGTTGCCCCCATGTTGTACAATTGGGCTTTTATTGCTGCAATTTCGGGGTACTTGGCAAATACGGTTTCTTCAAAATCATTAACCAGTTTATCTTTCCATTCTTCTGCCGGTAAGTCCACAATATCTTCGGGCGATTCTGCCGCAGGCTTAGGTGTAATACCCGCGTATGCATCGGCAGTAGAAACATGTACCGGTGGTTTTACCAGCACAATATCCCAACCTGATAAATCGAGCAATACACTTTCGAACTGGTCGCCACGCTCAAAGCAGAATGCCGGGCGGTTGGTAATAAAGAAAGAACAATCGCTACCCAGTTGTTTAGCGTAGTGGTGCTTCTCGCCCCATGCAAGGCCAATTTCCAGCACATCATTCAGCAGGTTAATAAAGAACGCCGCATCGGCAGAACCTCCGCCTAAGCCTGCGCCCGTGGGGATTACCTTATGCAAATGCACCTTTACAGGGGGTAAACTATAATCGGCATCAATAAGGTTATACGCCTTTACCAGCAAGTTGTCTGCTGTATCGCCGGGAATATCTAAACCGGTTATAACCAGTTTAATTTTTCCATATTGGGTGTAGTTAACATCAGCAGGCAAAAATCCTTTGCCGCTATGGGTTATAGAATTGTTAAACTCGCTTGTTGGTTGATTTTCCTCATCTTTTGTCACTTCCAGCACATCAAACAAGGTTTTAACAGGGTAAAACACACTTAGCAGGTTATGGTAACCATCGGGGCGTTTTTCAATAATATTTAAGCCTAAATTTATTTTTATGTTGGGGAAGGAAAGCATAGTGTAAATGTAGGTATTTAGGGGTCAGTAGTCAGAGGTCAGGGATCAGATTTTTTCTTGCCTTAAACCCCTCCCTCCCGATAGCTATCGGAACCTACCTCAAAGTGGAGGGCTTGTAACAATTATTCAATGAAAATAGCCACTTGCTAAAATTGCATGTATGGCAATGAAAAAATGAATAGCTTGCATAAAAAAAGGACATGAAAAAGATATTAGTATTAGGCTTTGTAGCATTAAGCTTTGGCTTATCTGCCCAAACATTACGTAACAGCTCTAACAGCAGCATAGGCAGTATTAGCAGCGATGGTACGGTACGTAACTCATCTAATAGCACGATAGGTAAAATAGAGAGCGACGGCACCATACGCAACTCATCTAACAGCAGCATTGGTAAAATAGAGAGCAACGGCACCTTCCGTAACTCATCTAACAGCTCTATTGGTAAGATAGAGAGCGATGGCACTGTGCGCAACTCATCTAACAGCACTATTGGCAAAATAGAGAGCGACGGTACGGTTCGCAACTCGTCTAACAGCACCATTGGCAAAGCCGAGGGTGTTAAAAAAGCTGGGCTGCCGCATATTTCTTCTTTGATTATTTTAAGAAGTAGACCTCACCCCCTAACCCCCTCTCCTAAAGAGAGATGGGGAATTATTCTCTTTAAAAACCGCAAATAATTCCTTTGCATTGGTGCAAGCGGGCAGGTTGAGCATTTTTGATGCTTGTATAAATACTGCCGACGCATCGTGGCCGGCTTCGCGCATGTCTACAAGGGCGGTAGCGCCTTTAGATTTTGATAGCTTTTCGCCATTCTCGCCCATAATTAACGGATGCAGCAAAAATTTTGTTTGGGTGAAACTTTGTAAACCCGGCAACAACGTTGCAAGGTAGGTTTGTGCTGCGGTAGATTGTAACAAATCTTGCCCACGGACAATGAAGTTAATGTTGTAAAGCACATCATCGGCCACAGATGCCATTTGGTAAGCCGCCCTGCCGTTTTTTCCCTTCACAATAAAGTGGCGCATGTCGGTGTATAAATCTATAGGCGGATAATCTGCCCAAACGCTGTTAAAACTAATATTACTCTTCTCTTCGGGGGTAATGACGCGCCAGTTGGTTTCGTGCACATCAAAGGGCAGGTGCAGGTTAAGGCAGTGGCCGTCGTACATGCCACCGGGCAGGTCATGCACCCTTTTGCGACTACAATTGCAGGCAAACAACAGACCTTTTTCTTTTAGTTGATGTAGGTACGAATTGTATAAATCTAACCGCGTATGTTGCGAATGTTCCTTAAAAAACCCATCTACTGATGTTGGGCCTGTATCGTAATCCAAGCCGAGCCAATCAATCCCGGTAAAAATATCCTCTATAAACTCTTCGCGGGCACGCTCTCCGTCAATATCGTCAATACGCAGGTGGATGGTTCCATTATCGGCAGAACGCGCATTAAGCCACGTGATAATAAACGACAGCGCGTTGCCAATGTGCAACCAGCCCGATGGCGTTGGCGCAAAGCGGGTATGGATAGGTTGGGTAACCATTACTGCACCTTAGAGTAGCTTACAAAGCCCAGTTCGCGGGTAAAATTTTCGTGGTTGCGGATAACGGTATCTATAAGCTGGTTGTACTTGGTAGTGTAGGCCAACTTGCCTAAGAACAGCATATCAAAGGCTGTACTATCATGGAAATCGACTTTTTTGATAAAGCCTGTAATTAGCTTAGCGCCAGTCTGGGTAAGGAACTCATCGGCTGTTTTGCCGTTTTTAAGCGTAGTACAGCAGCCAAAATGCACCCTGCGGCCATCAAATATATTCTTGGTCTTTTTATTTTCCATAGATAGCTGCATAAGCTCTGCTAGGCTTATGTGGTTGTGCTTATCAAGGTAAATATTGCCAGAGCGCCCATGGAATGCCAGGTATATAATGCCGTAACCCTTGTACTTGCGGTTTTCCGATAGCAGGTTGAAGTAATATTTTAGCTGCTCAACAGTAGAGCAATGCTTGTGTATTACCTTGATATTCATGTTAACAGAAAGGTGCTGCAACACAGGCGCTATCGAGTTTTCTTTCGATAGGTTATTCTCGTTCCAATTTCCTTCTAAACAAATAATACCGGGCATGCAGGTGTAAAGTTAGTCAATCCAAATTAGCTGGCGGCTTTGGCGTGAGCGTCCTGCCCAAATGGTGCAATAATATACACCCTTAGGCAAAGAGCCTTGCGTAACATCTAAACGTTGTATACCGGCACTAAGTTCGCCATTGTGGATAATACGCACAGCACGGCCCAACTCATCGTGCAGGGTAACCAGCACCTTTTGTTTTGTTTTCAGGTCGAACTCAAGCGTAGCATGCCCGCCCGTTGCCGGGTTGGGGAACACCTTAATGTCTGATGCATCAGCATCTATATTCTTAACCGTAGTTATTTGGCCTGCGTTGGTAATAGTGCCGGTAAACATACCATCGCCATGGGTAGCCACAACAATAAGACCATCACTTGGGCGGGTTTCTACTACGTTTACCAAGGCGTTGCCAATGGTGCTCGCACCCTGCTGCACCCAAACGGTGTTAAGGCCATTAAGGGTATCGGTAGCGTAAAGCCCCGTGCTGGTGCCTACAAAATAAGCTGTGTTACCATCTTGCAACGGCAATATAGAAGCCCAACGTACAGAAGGGCCGTTGCCACTGCCGCCGCTAGTTGCCTCCAGGTTGCCTGCAACGCGTGTCCAACTGGCACCTGCATTCTCCGAATAAAAAATACTGTAAACAGAGTAGTTAGAGAATATGGCCATAACCTTATTGCCATCGGTAGGATGTACCGCAATGCACGATATATTGCCCGTACCCGGCATTACCGATGGGCTGGTGGTAGACGTAATTTCTGTTACCGTAGGGGTGTTGCTTTCGGCATTGTCTATACGGTAAATGCGGCGTTTGTTTGTGCCAAAATATACACGGTGTGCAGGGGTTTGGCAGGCGGTAACGGCAGTAATGGTGCGGTTAGTATCTACAGTACCTGCAATAACATCCCAACCGGCGTCTTTTCGGGTATACGAACCATCAAGCACAAACTGGTCTAAGCTGCGGTTGCGCCACAGGCGGTCGCCGCCGGCCATGTACATAATATCCTGGTCGTTAGGGTCTAAGGTAAATACGTTTATAAAGTCGTACAGGTTAGTATCTATTGATGCAGGGTCTATGCGCGTTAGCTGGTTAATCAACCCCGTATTACTGTTCATGGTAGATTTTACCACTTGGCCCTGTTGGCGAGAGTAGTAGTAATACTGACTGCCCGCGGTAATAGCGCAATACGCCCCATCGCCGTTAAAAGGCAGTGTCCAGTTAAATTGCGGGTCGGTACTGTTGGTATACAGGGTAGCATTGTCTTGCGTGCCGCCTATTATAACAGGGTCGTTAGGCACGGTTTTATCTATACCTACAGTATAAAACTGTATGGTTTGATAGCCGCGGTTTAGGGGTGTCCACGTAACGCTTTGTGCCATGCAGTTAGAGGTTTTAAATACGCCCCCATCGTTACCTACAAGTAATGCATTTGGGCTTGATGGCGTAAAGGCAAAAATATGGATGTCGGGGTGATTATTGGGGTACGATTCAAAAAACGGAATGGTAGTGCCTATGCCGTAGCCGCCAATTTGCGTAGTATTGTTAGGGGTAGCAAACGCATCGGTAGAGCGGTAAATATTGGTACCACCCAAAATGATGGTATTAGCATCATCAGGCTTAACAGAAATGGCTAAGTTATAACCACCCTGTGCGTTGAAGTTGCCAAACTGGCCCTGGTTGGCGGGTAGCGATGCTGAACGGTCGTCCCAAGAGCCACCGGCACCTGTACCATCGCCGCTAACATAGGTATATTTCCACAGGCTGTTTTGCTCGGGATCGCCTTGGTAGTTGGTAGTAGTTTGGCCCGAGCCCGGTGTTACGCCTAAAAAGTAAACCTCGTTTTGGTTTTGGGGGTTATAATTCATTACAATACGGTCGTAAGCCGCGCCAAAACCCGTTGGGGTAATGTTGACCCAGTTGGTACCATCGGCGCTGCGCCAGATGCCAGACTGCGCACCATCGCTACTAAGGGCCGCGTATACCGTGCCGTTAGGGGTACAAATTACATTGGTAAAGTACGAGCCGTTAAGGCTGCCACGCACTATATTCCACGTTGTGCCACCATCGGTACTGCGCCAAACAGCACCATAGGTTGCCGCATACAACTCATCCTCTACTGTATTAGATGGATCTATAGCAATATCCCACACAATTTCCCAAACATCGTCAAACGTTTGTGGGGTGGTGTTTCCGGTTGATGGCAGGTTGCTCCATGTTATGCCCCCATCGGTAGATTTATAAATACCGTTGCCTAAAAAGAACGCGCCGCCCGCACTGGCAGATGTGCCGTAGCCCTCGCCGGTGCCTGCGTACCATACGTTGTGGTGGCCCGCACGGGTATCCTGTACAATAAAAGTAGTACCAAAAACCTCGTTTAAAGGCGATGCCCTGTTCCAGCTTTGGCCGCCATCGGTAGTGCGCCAAATTCCGCCAGAAACCTGGCCTGCCAACATAATATTATCATTATCAACATCTACAGCCAAGGCGCGGGTGCGGCCGCCGTGGTTCCAAGGCCCACGGGCGGTGTAGTTTACAGCCGATTTTATCTGTTTGCCAAATGGCAGTAGTGCATCAGAAGGTAAAGTGCCTGCAAAAGCCAGCTCTTTATAGCGCATACCATCGGGTATTTTACCTGTGGCAGGGTCTACCAAACGGTTAATCTCCCACAAATAGCGCTCTTCCGAAGCCTCGTTACCACCGCCGCCGCCACGTTTTTTCTTGCGGCTTTTTTGGTCTTTAGCTCGTACTTATGGGTTTCTTTAGGTGTAAGCAATGTAAACCCGCTGCAAAGCACTACCGATGCTGCAAAGCACACTAAAACAGTTTGTATATTTTTCATAGTTCCTTAATCCAATAATTTTCAAATATAAGGTTTGCGTTTAAATCTTACCCTATATTTGAAGGGTTATGAGCAATCCAGTTAGAGAATATTTTCAATCGCGCATTGGCAGCGACCTTGGCGACTTTACCCCACCCTTTAGCCGCTGGCTTAATGGCAAACTGCTTGAAGTGGCCGACAAGCATGTTACTATGGAGTTTACCGTGCGCGAGGATATGGCCAACCCTGTACAAATGATGCATGGCGGTGTGCATGCGGCCATTATTGACGAGATGACCGGCATGATGGTGGCCTCGCTGGGGCTGCCACACCTGTATGTGTCTATAGGCCTTACGGTTGATTTTGTAAGTAAAGCTAAAATAGGTGAAACCATTATAGCTAGAGCTTCGCTTGATAAGCAGGGCATGACGGTTATGAACACATCGTGCGAGATACGCAACCTTGATGGTCAACTGCTGTCGCGCGGCACCTGCAACCTGGTTAACACCAGTAAAGAGAGGGTGTATAGTAAATAGCCAATACTAAAAAATCCTGCAAAGCAGGATTTTTTAGTCTAAATATGTTTTGCCAGCTCTAGGGAAAAATCGGTATTCATTTGCCTGAACCGCTCCTCTGCCTTGGTGTAGAACTCATCGGTGAGTAGCTTTTTAACATTGCCCAGGCCGCCAATGTCCATATCGCTAACCTTGTAGGTTTGCTCGTAAGGGCCGGCTTCCAGCTTAATGATGAACTTATCGTTCATTTTAAGGATAGAAACCAGGTAGCCCGGGCGGGTAATGCTTTCGATGATTCTCATTCTACGTTTGGTGAGATTCCCGCCTGCGCGGGAATGACGTTAAACTAGTTCTATATCAAACTGAACAAGGTCTACAAACTGCTGCACGCGGTCTTCCACCTCATCTTGCGTTAGGTTAACCAAACGCTCAATACCAAACTTCTCAACGGTGAATGATGCCATAGCCGAACCGAAGATGATAGCACGCTTCATGTTCTCAAAAGAAATGTCGCGGGTTTCTGATAGGTAACCAATAAAACCACCGGCAAAGCTGTCGCCTGCACCTGTTGGGTCAAACACCTCTTCTAAAGGCAATGCAGGGGCAAAAAACACCTGGCCTTGGTGGAACAACAATGCTCCGTGTTCGCCTTTTTTAATAATAAGGTATTTAGGGCCCATGGTAAGAATTTTTTGGGCTGCTTTTACTAATGAGTATTCTTTAGAAAGTAAACGGGCTTCCTCATCGTTAATGGTAAGCACGTCTACATGTTTCATGGTTTCTTTAAGGTCGTCCAAAGCAATTTCCATCCAAAAATTCATGGTGTCCATTACAATAAGCTTTGGGCGGTTAGGCAGTTGGTTAATCACCTCCAGTTGAAGCTTAGGCATAAGGTTGCCCAACATTAAAAACTCACAATCTTTGTAGCTCTCAGGCACTTTAGGCTCAAACGTAGCCAGTACGTTAAGCTGCGTGTCCAGCGTATCGCGGGTATTCATATCATTATGGTACTTGCCGCTCCAAAAGAAAGTTTTTTCGTCGGCTTTAATCTCAATACCGTCGGTGTTAATGCCGTGGGCGTTAAACAGGTCAAGGGTTTCTTTAGGAAAATCGTAGCCTACAACCGATACTAAGTTGATGCCTTTCTTTTTAAAGTACGAAGCCGCCAAACCCGCGTAGGTAGCTGCGCCGCCAATAATTTTATCTGTTTTGCCAAAAGGCGTTTCAATGGCATCAAAGGCCACAGTACCAATAACTAATAAGCTCATTTTTTCAGGGTGATTTATAAAGGTGCAAAGATAGTGTTTTGGGTGGAAGTTTTGAGGGCTTATTTCATTTTGGTTTTGGGGCAAGATTTTGTAGGTTTGGAATTTGCTAAATTAATTCACTACTATGCTCAATTCTAAAACTAAATTATTTTTTCCTGAGCCATTATTTGATCTATCTAAGATTTCTATGTCGACTTTCTTGTATTTTCAAGAAGAGCCTATTTCTTTTACTTCCAATCCAACAGCATCATTATATATGGGAGGTTCAGATCCATTCTATTTTGCGCAAATGGTAGAGGATATTAATCCTAAATGGAAAAACGAATTTCATTATATATTTAATATGTGGATGTTTAATACCGAACGTTTTTACACGACTCAAAAAATCCTTGAGCCAATCAGAAATAAATATTTTAATACCATTTTGCTTTCATACTCAAGAACTGAAGAGGCTTTAGAAGAGAATAATTATTTGATAAAATCTACAGGACTTAATGAAGATGAACTTTTCAAAATAATCGATGTTCCTATGGCGTGCGATGAAGTAATTTCTCATATATTATTTGAGAAATTTTTAGAAATCTACGAAAGTAAAATGCCAGATAGAACCTTATATTTTAAAGAACTAGAAGAAAAACCATTTAAAGATAGTAGGATTAATGTTGACTATAAAGATTTATTCAACTATTGCAACATTTTATTCACTAAAAACTCATTTAAGCAACTGTTAATTAAATCCTATTTTTACAGGATAAAAGCATTTAAATACTTTCCGGATATTCTTTTAAGTAACAACAAGCTTACTTCTTTTCTGAGCAATTTGCCAGTTGATTTTAAGGCAAAAGAAGATAACACTTCTTATTATGAGGATATGGACATAATAGCTTGGGAAATATTTAGACAATTGACATCTATTTACATAGACAATATTGATGAAACCAAAAGAGTAGAATTAACTTTGAAGCTACGATCTAAACATAACGAAGAGATTATAAATTTAAAGAACAAATGCATAAAATTAGCAGAACAATTTAAAGGAGAAAAAAATATTGAGTTATTAGTTGAAAATATCTCACAACATATTAGAATTAATACTGAAAAAGAAATTAAAGAATTGTTAAAATTAGATAAATCACAACTTGAAGAAATAATAAATGCTATTTTTTCAGATGAAAAAACTTGGTTCGCTTTAGGGACATTTTTAGTATCAACAATTACTGGAGTAAGTATATTAGTCACTAGTGGTGCAGCTCTAGCTGCTATTGCCAATGTCGCTTCAAAATCATTTAAAGTTGCATCGGAAACTGAAAAAAAGATAAATAGTAGCGACTATGCCTTAATTTACAGAATGAACAATTACAAATAGTTTCTCAAATGCACCACCTCACCATACAAAACCATAAAATACCCGCCCCTCCCCGCCGTGGTCGGTGTTAAAGCGAAGCGTAACCGACTACTAAATTCTTACAACTCGCGCGTGGGCGGTCCACGAAAAGTGCGAACCTGAATGTAATTGAGCAGATGGTTTTGTGCGGCTGTCTAGCGTGGCGAAACGAAATGAGGGTTGGTTTTCGTGGTGTCTTTTTTGGTTACTTTTTGGACAAGCAAAAAGTATCGCCCCGCAGGGAAACACCGCAGGCAATAATCAAATTTGGGCTAAAGCCCATTACATGCCCGCCCTTATTCCCCGCCCTAAAGGGCGGGGCTATTATAAATTTTGTTGCTAAAAATTCCTCCTCCGTCACTTCGTGACACCTACTCCAAAGGAGGACAGCTACGCAGTTATATGTTGTGTAGATCATCTATTGTGTCCCGTAGGGACTGAAAGTCCTTCTCCTTTAGGCCTGCCCAGACATTTATCGTCTGTGGAGAAGGATTTAGGATGAGGCAAAGCGGGCAAGAGCTGTCGGCAGATAGGCGCCGCAGGCAGCGAAAACTAGTCTTAGCTAAAAATCCCTCCCCCTCGCTATACTCGGGGACTCCCTTTATTTAAAGGGAGAGTTATCAACGCAGACAGCTTCGCTTTGCGCACAATAATGTAGCCATCATCGCTTGGTGAGATTCCCGCCTACGCGGGACTACAAGCTTTGCTTGCAAAGCGCAGTGCTGACAATGACGATCACCGTATATTTGTAGTATGAAATTTATTTCAATTCAAAACCATAAAATACCCGCCCTAGGACTAGGCACTTACAGCATCAACGGTATGGAATGTACCGATGCCGTTAGCAACGCATTAGGCCAAGGCTACCGCCATATTGATACTGCCCAGATGTATGGCAACGAAGCCGAAGTGGGAGCTGGTATTAAAGCATCGCCAACGGAGCGCGAAGATGTATTTTTAACCACCAAAGTACTTACCGAGAATTTCAATAAGCGCGATTTTATGCCGTCGGTAGAAGATAGCCTGCGTAAGCTTAAACTGGATTATGTTGATTTGCTCCTACTCCACTGGCCCGGCACTGACGAGGCTAATAAACTGGCTTTAGACCTGCTAAATACCTGTATAGACAAAGGCTATACACGCATGGTGGGGGTGAGTAATTTCACTACGCGCCAACTACAGTATGCACGCAACCATGCCCCCGTTATTTGCAACCAGGTAGAGTACCACCCCTATTTAAGTCAGCAAAAAATACTGGACGATTTACGGGCGCACGATATGTTCCTTACCGCTTACAGGCCATTGGTAAAAGGTGCTATTGCGGAAGATAAAACCATACAGCAACTGGCCGAAAAATATCGCCGTACGGCAGGGCAAATAGTATTGCGTTGGTTGGTGCAACAGCCCAATGTAGCCGCTATACCCAAGGCCGCATCGGCAAAAAACCGTGCAGACAACCTCAACATATTCGATTTTGAACTGGCCAAAGAAGACATGCAAACCATCTTCAACCTAAACAAAAACCAGCGCTTTGTAAACCCCGGCTGGGCCCCTGAATGGGATAAGTAAAAAAACTAAGGGAGAAGGAAATTCAAGGCTATAATACAACAACCAAGATAATCCGCCATACATGTGCGGTTGGCCATTTTTGTGCAAAATTCCGTGCGGGCCCGAAATTTCATAGAGCAGGGGCTTGTACGGCTGTCTGGCGCGGCGAAATGAAATGAGGGACTATTATTTTGCACGGCCTTCTTTGCTTACTTTCTTCGGCCGGGAAGAAAGTAAGTGCCGTCTGCATAAGACAATGAAGCAAAAGTAATTGCCCTCCGCATAAGAGTGCCGTCCGCACAGGACAATGAAGCAAAAAGTAATTGCCCTCTGCAAAGAGTATCGCCCGCATAGGACAATGAAGAATCTATAATTAATTATCTACCACAACTTAAAAACATATTCCTTTTAAATCCTGTTTACGTAAACATGGATTTAAAATCGGGAAACCCATGGTGGGTTTTAAAAAACGGCCTGCAACAAGATTACCCTAAACTAAGCCACAGTTTAACTAATCAAGATGTAGTAATTATAGGCTCAGGCATTAGCGGTGCTTTAACCGCCCACGCCTTATGCACAGCCGGTTTTAAATGCACTATTGTTGATAGGCGCATAGCGTCGTCGGGCAGCACATGGGCTAATACAGGGCATATTAATTATGAGTTGGATAGCTCTATGAACAGCCTGCTAAAACGCTACCCCGAAGAATTTTGCATTGATGTTTTTAAAGCCTGCAAAGATGCCGTTTACAGCCTGCAACAGGTGCTTGCCGATACGGGAGTTGATTGTGCCATAAACCCCTGCCCATCGCTATACATAGCCGCCGACAAAAAAGGCCTGCGCGATATTGAGGAAGAGTGCATTACCCGAAATAATGCAGGCTTTGCACTGGAACTGCTTAACGATAGCCAACTTTTATTGGAATATGGCATAGTTGCCAAAGGAGCTACCCGCCATTACGACTCTGCCCAAATAGACCCTTATAAAGCCGCTACAGGCATACTAGACTACCATGTAAAAGCCGGAAACCTTACCATATACACCCGTACCCATATTGAAAAGTTGGAGCATGAAAATGGCAAAGTAATACTTACTACCGATGATGGTCTAACTATAAATGCAAAGCACGTAGTATGCGCAGCGGGATACGAAGCAGGTATGTTTCTGCCGAAGAAGGTGATGCAACTAACCTCATCTTTCGCCTTTGTAAGCGAGCCTTTGGACGATAAATTACGCTTGGGAGGGAGGCCTGTTGGTTTGGGACACTGCGCAGCCTTATTTCTACCTAAGCAATACCGATGATAACCGGCTGGTTATTGGTGGTGGCGACATTAAATTCAAGAATGAAAAGCTACGCGATTCGCTAATGGATAAGAAAATTAAAGCGCTGCTACAGCAATGCAAAACCTACTTACCCGGAGTAAAAGTAGAGCCTGCTTTTGAATGGTGCGGCACCTTTAGCGAAACCAACGATAGCCTGCCCTACATAGGCCTGCACCCCGAAGTGCCTAATGTGTACTTCGCGCTGGGTTATGGTGGCAACGGCACCATGTTTAGTCAACTGGCCGCCGAAATTATATCCAACATAATACAAGACATACCCGACCACCGCCAAGCCCTTTTTGGGTTTAACAGGTAAACAAATAAGCTTTACACCTTAGCGATGAGGGAGAGGGTGACAACCACCACCCCTTTCTTCCTGATTTTTTACAATCGAGCATTCATTCCCCACCTTTACAGGAGGGTAGTTAAAGTAAAAGAAATTACCTTTGCAGCGTAATATAATAACCCCTTGACTTCACCAAGTACGCACCAACGAATACCCGGTTTTGATTTAGCCCGCGCCTATGCCATATTTGGCATGTTTATCGTCAATTTTAATTTTTGCTTCGGGTCGTTTGCAAATCCCACCCTGCCCGGCAGGTTTATAACATTGTTCACCGGTAACTCTACTTCTATATTTATTATTTGCGCAGGCATGGGTTTATCACTTATGGTAAACAGGCAAAACCTTACGGCAGACGATAAAAAGAAATTCAAATCCATTGTATTAAAACGCTCGTGGTTTTTATTAGCCATAGGCCTGTTGCTATACTCGTGGTGGCCGGGCGACATACTCCACTTTTATGGAGGCTATATGCACATTGCGGCACTTATGTTGTTTGTACCAAAGCGGTACTTTTTGTGGGTAGCTGCTGCTGCAATTGTAATTTATCATGCACTATTATTTATAATTCCCGTTGAAACAGCCTGGGATTTTACCACATTTAAGTATGCCGATTTTTGGACACTAAAAGGTTTTCTTCGCAATACTTTATATAACGGATGGAACTCCATATTCCCATGGATAGCCTACTTTATGTTGGGCATGTGGATGGGTAAATTAAACTGGGAAAATAATACGATTAAAAAGTACATTTTTATAGCAGGCGCTATTTTACTTTTGTTGTTTGAAGGATTAAGGGTAATGGCCACAGCTAGTATGTTCAACGTAAAAACAACGCAGTATATTATGAGCGAATATTTTCCGCCTTACCTTCCATTTATGGCTATTACAACAGGTTTTGCGTTGATGGTGATTTCGGCTTGCATGTATATTGGACATAAGTTCCCTTCCAATAAATTAATAGATGCTTTGTCCAAAACCGGGCAAATGACATTAACTCATTACGTAGTACACATAACCTTGGGCATGGTGGTTTTTGCTGTTTTATTTCGCAATACCTATACAGGTTACTTACCCATAGAAGAACCTGTGCCGCCTATACATATACTGGGTTTTGCAACAGGACTTTTTATTTTAAGTGTAGCATTTAGTGTTATATGGAAGAGATATTTTAAAAACGGGCCATTAGAAATGTTGATGCGTAAAATTTCAGGTTAAGTAATTTTATTAAACCATTACCTTTACCCTATGGAAGAAGCTATCAACTCGAGCAAGGCACCAGAGCCTGTAGGATTATACCCCCATGCACGCCGTGTAGGCAATGTACTATACTTATCGGGCGTTGGCCCGCGCGAACGTGGCACTAAAAAAATACCGGGGGTTGAGTTAGACGATGCCGGAAACATTGCCAGCTACGATATTGAAACCCAATGCCGCTCGGTGTTTCAGAATGTAAAATACATTTTAGAAGATGCCGGCAGCAGCTGGGATAAGATTGTAGATGTAACGGTTTTCCTTACCAATATGAAAGACGATTTTCCCACTTATAACAAGCTATGGGCCGAGTATTTTGCATCTAACCCACCGTGCCGCACCACACTGGAGATTAATTGCCTCCCTACACCAATAGCCATAGAGCTAAAGGTTATTGCTACGATTTAACCCCTCCCAACCCTCCCCTTTAAGGGGAGGGCTAAATAGTCCAAAATCAGGTTTTCAACAATCGGGATATAAATAGTGTTATGGTAGTATATACCCATAACTATGAAAAGCTTTTTGACAATACTATCGTTTGCAATAGCATTTATTGCTAATGCCCAAAACCCTGAGTTTTGCATTAAAAACGAAACCAACAGCAGCAACTACCAGTTTAGGATAGAGTATACCTGCCCTAACGATGGCAAAAACGCTACCCATTGGAGCAATTGGTATAGAATAGATGGTGGCCCAAACATCGGCACTTGTATTCCGGCTGATGATTTTAGCTGCAAAACTGCTTGGGTAGCCCGTACGTTTGAGGTACGCACCGGAACATCAGACAATGCAGTAAACATGAGTTTGCCAAGCGATTATCCTAGTGCAAAACTAACGCTTATAGACCCGCTTAACGATAATGCCGTAGGCACTTTTGTGTGGGAGTTTTTAAACTCGGTAAGGGTGTTTTAAAGCAGCAATATCAGCAATGAGTTGCAAATGGCACTTACCGAAAACCCGCTGTATACCTGTGCGGGTGTGTGGGCATTCAACTGTAAACGGGCAAAGCCTGTAATGCCTGCCAAGGCTATCAAAATAAAAATAAAAGGCGTAAGTGGTAGCGAGTAGCGTATAGCTATGGCAATAAAGCTGCCCAAAACTCCTCCAATACCCATCATGTGGATGCTTATTTTAAACCAATGGTTTACCAATAGTGCCAACACTATGGTTAGCGTAGCGCCCAATATTAATGGGTAAGCCAACGCATAAGGAAATACCGACCGTGGAATATTCAATTTAAGAATAGCCCAGTAGCAAGCGGTATAGCAAAAGCCGGTAAAAATAAAGGGTATGCGACGGTCTTTTTGCTGGTTAAGGCCTACGCCCTCTATAGCCCCCATCAGTTTAAGCACAATAATTACTATTGCCGGTAAAATGCATGTACAGATAAATATTATCCCTAAAGATAAAGCCTTACCGTTTCTTCTGAACGTAAGGCTAAATTAGATGGCATGCTGAATATTAGGTATGCACCAAAAATGGGCATAAGCATAGGGTGCACCACGCCCGAAATAATTTTCGCAATAATATTTAAGGGCGTTGGCTCGAACTTCATGCTGCTAAAATACGGTATTAATGCTTTTCAAGGTTAACAACTACGGTAACGGCAATGTCTTCTGCAATTTTAGACATTACAATAGTAGGCACATCTACCTTATGATCGGCTAAATGCACATTAAATTTAGCATCAATTTTTACTTTACCGTCTTTTACTGTAAGAGTTGCCGTTATTTTACGCTCCTGTTTAACACCGTGTATATCTAACGTACCCTCGGCCATAACAGTATAGGTACCGTCTTTGGTAACATCAACCTTACTGGCACTTACCATTTTGCCATTAAAGGTAGCGTTGGGGTATTTAGCGCTCTCTAAATAGTTTTCGTTAAAATGCTCCTCCATCAAATCGTTAGGAAAATCGAACGTTTTAACGGGTATTTTAAACGTAAAGGTGTTAGAGCCAAAGTCTATAACCGATGTCATAACCTTGGTTTTGGCCTTTATATCTTCTACCGGTGTGTGCGAATAAAAATCAACACCTACCGTTTTACCAACATATACCTGTGCCTGCGCTGTGTATAGTAACACAGAGAACGAGGCTAAAAAGAGTAACTTTTTCATATTATAATGATTTACAAATGTAATTTTGCAATTATCGTACCTAAAGATACAAATTAAGAATATTTATTGTTGCAACATGAAAAAAGTCTTGTTTTTATTTTTGATAGTTATTGTTGTTGCAGCATGTAAAACCCATGTAGACCCTAATGCCCCGGCCCTTGTTAAAAATACCGAATACCAGCCAGAACTCTCTATAATTAACATACCGGTTGATATACCAAACAGCCTGCTGGAAGACAGCCTTAACGCCCAGTTAAAAGGCCTTATTGTAGACGACCAAAGCTATGATACACCGGAAAAGGACGATTTGAAAATTAAGGTATGGATTAACGGCCGCATAAAAACCGGCACCATGGGCGATGTTTTTTATTCTATGATTCCGCTTAAAGTTTGGGCACAGGCAAGGTATGACGCCTGCGACTTTTGCCCTACCATAGAGAAAGAGACCAACTTTGAGCCTACAGTGTATTTTTCTACCAAGCTATCGGTATCTAAAGACTACCGCGTAGTTACCACCACCACATCTAACGGGTTTACCTGGTGGTAGAACCCAAAATATATATTGCGGGCATTGGCATTTCCATCAAATCGTTAGTAGAAAAAGAGCTGGATAAAACCCTGAAAAACTCAGCACGGGAAATGGACCGTAACATAAGCAACGGGTTTGACCTGCGCAGCAATGTGCAAGGCATTTGGAACCAGTTGCACACCCCCATATTGGTTGATACCGCTACCCAAACCTACCTTAAAATTAAGCCGAAGGAATTTTTTATGTCGCCCATAAAAAGCACACCCAGAAGCTTAAAACTAAACTTAGGTGTTAGGGCTTTTTAGAATCGTATACGGGCACCAAGCCCGATGTAGGCGCCATACCTGCTCTGCCCGACCTTAAAACCGATGCCGTAACCGATAACAGCTTTTACGTTAACCTAACCAGTCGCATTACCTATGCCGAAGCCAACAAATTGGCTAACCAAAGCATGGCAAACCAAAGCTACCAGGTGGGCAAAAAAACGGTGGTGGTAGATAGCCTTCACCTTAGTGGCAACAACAACAAGCTGGTGGTAAAAACATACGTTAGCAAGGCTATAAACGGCATGGTGTACCTGTGTTGCAGGCCCGAGTATGATGTAGAAAACTCACAACTGGCAATGAAAGATGTTGACTTTGACATTAACACTAAAAACGTGCTATACAAATCGGCAGCGTGGATGGTAGATGGCTTGTTCTCTAAAAAACTGGAGCAAAAGTTGGTATTTAAAATGTCCGACCAGCTAGACTCTGTAAAAACCCAGATAAACAGCCAAATTGCCGACTACCGCTACCAAAACCTGTTTGCGCTAAAAGGCAAGCTAGACAAACTGGAGGTAAAAGGCATTTATATGGAGCCCGATGGCATACGTGTTGCCCTATCGGCCCGCGGAACGGCTAATATTGTTGTAGGATTAACACCGGCACCGGCCCGCAAAAAATGATAAAACTATCGGTAGTAATAATAGCTTTTAACGAGGAGCGCAACATAGGCCGCTGTATAGATTCTGTTTCGGAGATTGCAGATGAAGTACTTGTGGTAGATTCCGGCTCTACCGATGCTACTAAAGCCATTTGCGAAACTAAGGGAGCACGTGTAATAGAGCATGCTTTTGAAGGACATATAGAGCAAAAAAACTATGCCGCGTTGCAAGCTACTTATGAGTGGGTTCTTAGCCTTGATGCCGATGAGGCATTATCGCCGGAACTACAAAATTCTATTAAAGAGTGGCTAAAGGGTGCAGAAAATGAAAATCATTCTAATACCCCCTCTCCTTGGGAGAGGGGGCGGGGGGTGAGGCCTAACGGCTACACCATGAACCGTCTTACAAACTACTGCGGGCATTGGGTGCGCTATTGCGGCTGGTACCCCGATACTAAGCTACGCCTGTTTAACCGCGCATTTGGCGCTTGGGGCGGCACTAACCCGCACGACAAGTACGAACTGCACGATAAAAAAGCCCCAACAGGTTTTCTTAAAGGCGACATACTACATTACAGCTACTACACGGTAGACGAGCATTATAAGCAAATGACCTACTTTGCCGATATTGCCGCCAAAGCATCTGTTGCAAAAGGCAAAAAGGCAAACTCATCAAACCTGATAATAAACCCGGTGGCCAAATTTATACGGCACTTTATAGTAAAATTGGGCTTTTTAGATGGTAAAACAGGCTTTACCATTAGCCGCATATCGGCCTGGGGCACGTATTTGAAGTACTATAAAATGCTGGAGATACAAAGATCAGGGGTCAGAAGCCAGTAATCAAGGGTTAGCTGATTTCATCAACAAACATAGCCCATGGTTTCAACTATGGGAATAAAAGCACAATAACCCTTTCAATTCTGCAATTAAATCGGCAATTTTGCATTTATGGAAGATAAGCTAAACGTGGGCATTACCCATGGCGATATAAACGGAATAAGCTACGAGATTATAATTAAGGCCCTGCTAGACCCTATGGTAAACGAGTTGTTTACCCCTGTGGTATATGGATCGGGCAAGGCTGCCTCTTACCACCGCAAAGTGTTAGGCATAAACGATTTTAGTTTTAACATAATAAACCCCGGCGCACCGTTTAACCACAAGCTGCCCAACCTGGTAAACGTTATAGAGGGCGAACCTGTAATAGAATTAGGCAAAAGCACGCCTGAAGCCGGTGCCGCTGCTGTTAAAGCCCTGAAGCCGCTACTGCCGATTTATTTGACCATAAAATAGATGTGCTGGTAACAGCACCTTTTAACAAGGCCAACATACAAAGCGAGGGTTTTAAATACCCGGGACATACCGAATACCTTGCTGATAAAGCAGAGGTGAAAGACTACCTGATGTTGCTGGTTAGCGACACGCTACGTGTAGGCACTGTTACCGGCCATGTGCCGTTGAAGGATGTATCTGCCAACCTGACTACCGAAAAAATTTTGGCTAAGATTAAAGTGCTGCACAAATCGTTACAGTACGATTTTGGCGTGCGCAAGCCTAAAATAGCGGTGCTAGGTCTTAACCCCCACGCCGGCGATGATGGCCTTTTGGGTAGCGAAGAGCAAAACATTATTAAACCCGCTGTAGAAGCAGCCAACAAGTTTGGCATTATTGCCTACGGCCCTTACGGTGCCGATGGTTTCTTTGGCTCGGGGCTATACAAGCAGTTTGATGGTATTTTGGCAATGTACCACGACCAAGGCCTGGTGCCTTTTAAAACCATCGCCTTCCACTCAGGCGTAAACTTTACCGCCGGGTTGCCTTTTGTGCGCACATCGCCCGACCATGGCACGGGCTATGACATAGCAGGTAAAAATGAGGCATCGGAAGAATCGTTACGTGCGGCTATTTACATGGCCATAGATATTTACAAAAAACGGTTAGAATATAACGAAATAAATAGCCGGCCTTTAGCGTTTACCAAGCTAGCTAAAGAACGATAGCATGACTATAAAACAAGCCTGCACACTTTGCCTATTTTTGTTTCTGCTGCTTTGCTTTATAATGCCCGTAAGGGGAACGCTGGATATAGGCTATTGGGTTGGCTGGGCTTTAAACATGAATACGCGCGGGTTTAAAAATGCCTACACCATTCCTGAGTTAAATTACAACCCCTTGTTTTTGTATGTGCTATACGGGTATGGTTATGTAATGCATACCCTGCAAAATATTGAGGAAAACATTAATTACCTTAAAATATTTGTACTGCTTTTTGATTTTGCCCCGGTTATGCTTTTAATGTGGTGGCTTAATAAAAACGGGCGCAGTTTCTTCAACGGTTTTTTTATCCTCTTTAACATTGCTTATCTATACAACACCATATATTGGGGGCAGGTAGATGCTATACACACCGCTTTAATATTCTTTGCTATTTATTTAGCAATAGAGCAAAAGCTTTCCCTTAGCCTTTTATTATTTCTGCTGGCAATAAACACCAAAACACAATCAGTTTTCTTTTTGCCAATACTAGGGTTGTTATGGCTGCCATCATTAAAAGGCAATGGCAGGCAACTGTTAAAAAGCTTGGGGTTATTGGTTATTGCACAGCTGCTAATAATATTGCCATTTTTAATTGGTGGCACCACTAGCCATGTGTTGAACAACTATGTAGGTGTTGTTGATTTTAACCACGGCCTTTCTATGCACGCCGATAATTTTTGGTACCTGATGATGTGGGACAGTGCAGACCTTCCATTTCTTACAAGCGACCAAAACCAGTGGCTGGGCTTTACCTTAAAAACATGGGGACTTATTTTGTTTTTTGCATTTGCTACTGTTGTGTTGCTTCCCTTATTAATTAAAGCCATTGTTAATTTTTTACAACGCACACGCTTTAGCCTTGCGGGTTGTGAGCATATATTGTTAACAGGCGCTTTGGTAACATTGGTTTTTTTCTATTTCCCTACCCAAATGCACGAGCGGTACTCTCACCCCGCTATGCTTTTTATGGGCGGTTACTTTATGCTGTCGCGCAGGTGGTTTATGTTCCTGCTACTATCGTTTGCTTATGTAATGAATTTAGAAGCGGTAGACAGAAGCTGGAAAATGGCTAATTACAATATACTTATTTTTGATGCCTAAGGTTAATAGCATCAATATTTGGATTAGTAATAATTTTGGGCATTTACAGGCTGTATAAAGATTATGGCTTAAAAGCAGATTGGGAGTATTTAAAAAACAACTTTGCAAAACGGGCAATTGCATGAAACTAAATTACGGCTATACAATTTGTATTATATTTTTTATCCTGCTGTGCTTTTTACTGCCACCGCCGGGAGATTATGATACCAAATTTTGGATAGAATGGTGTACTGCATTTAAAGTAACAGGTCTTGCACATGCTTATACAATAGAAGACCTAAACTACAACCCCGTTTACCTGTACGTGCTACGCGCCTATGCAGCCATAATGCCCGATGCCAATAGCATTGCCGCCAATATAAACTACCTTAAAATAGTTACCTTGTTGTTTGATTTTGGTGCTGTAATGCTGCTAATGTGGTGGGCCAACAAACACGGGCGAAACATATTTTTAGCATTTTTTGTACTCTTTAATATTGGCTACCTGTATAATACCTTCTATTGGGGGCAGATAGATGCCATACATACCACTATGCTTTTTGGGGCGTTTATTTTGGCTTTAGAAGAAAAGCTAATATGGAGCGTAGTTGTGTTTTTAATAGCGCTAAACACCAAAACTCAATCTATATTATTTTTACCAATACTAGGCCTGTTGTGGCTGCCATTGCTAAAAGGCAACGGAAAAGCGGTAGCTAAAGGTTTGGTTGCGCTTGTTGTTGTGCAGGTACTTATTATACTGCCCTTTTTACTAAAAGGCACTGCGGGGGCTATATGGCAAAACTATGTTGGGGTGGTAGACTATAACAGGTTCCTATCTATGCATGCCTACAATTTTTGGTATTTGGTTTTATGGGAAAATACAGAGGTAGCAAGGCATATACCCGATAGCTATACCTTGGAATGGGGTTACTTTTAAAACCTGGGGGTTGCTTATGTTTGCCATAGCATCGGCTATAACGTTGTTCCCTTTGTTGGTAAAGTCTATGGCGGCACTGGCAAAGGGCAGCCGTTTAGGTTTTGCACAGGCAGAACAGGTTATGCTAAGCGCGGCGCTGGTAGCGGTAATTTTCTTTTTCTTTCCCACCCAAATGCACGAGCGATACTCGCACCCTGTATTGCTTTTTGCCGGGGCGTATTTTGTATTTAGCAAGCGTTGGGTACTATTTCTTTTTGTTTCTTATGCCTATTTAATGAACTTAGAATCGTTGGATAAATGTTGGCAACTGGATAACTACGGCACCTTTATTTTTGATGCACGCCTTGTTGGCTTTTTATATGCTTTTGCATTAGTTTATGGCACCTACAGGCTGTATAAAGATTATGGGTTTAGGAGTGATATTCAGTATTTAAAACAATCCTTCAAACTATCCTCTACTCAATAAACACTGCACTATTTCAAATCCACCTCTAGCACAAACGGGTCAAACACCTGCGCTATATAAAGTTTGCCTTTGTAAATAAGCCCTGTTGAATTGGCACTTATACGTTTACCATCATCAGCAAAAACAACACGGCTGGCCAGTGTTTTATAGTTTACCGCATAGGTTATCCCCGGCGATGGCTTACCTGATTTTTTAACGTGCCCAAGAAACTTAAAGGGTTTGGGGTGGGCTACAATTATAAGCTCATCGCCATGCAATGTAATGTTATCATACCCATAAAAAGGGGCGATATTTACAGAGGTTTTAAGTGTACCATCAGCATTTTTAGTGTAGCGGTTTAGTACTTTTTGCTGCACGGTAGATATATAGACATTGGTATCTAACACCAATACCCCATTGGCATAAGCTAATTTTTCAGCTACTACAGAGCAGTTGCCCAAGCTGTCGAACATTACCACATTGGCCCTTTTTTTCTTAAACAGTTTTTCGCCTAAAGAGCCACGTTTGCCGCTGTCGTTAGTAACATACACACTGCCGTTTGGCCCTGCGGCACAATCGTTGGGCGATACTAAGAACGCGCTGCTAAACTGTTTTTCATACACTAACTTGTTGGCTTCAACGGTATACATAACAATAAAATGCTGTTTTAAATCGTCGCGGTGGCTTACTACATACAGGTAGGTGCTGCCGTTACGGGTAATAATATCTATACCATGAGGGTTAAAAACAAAACCTGCAGGCTCGCCAACACGGGCTAATGCTTTAGCTTCCTGTCCATCAAAACGGTATTCCATTATTTCGCCCAAATAAGCCTCGCCCTCTCTGCGTGCATTGCACGATATTAGCAACCGTGGGCTTGATGATGTGCTGTCTACCACAATATCTTCGGGGCCGGGGCCACACTTAATCTGGCGCGTAGCATTATCAGAATTTTTAGGCAGGCTTGCGCACGATGCCATGGTGATTATTACAAAAAGTACTATATACCTCATAGGGCTAAGATAGTACCAATTAGTAATTATGAATTATTAATTATGAGAAAATTGCCTCTCCCGTACCCCCTCTCCCTCCTCGCTTAAAGCGAAGTCGGGTTTCTCCCCCTACTTGTAGGGGGAGATGTTGAACGAAGTGAAACAGAGGGGGTACAACTTACTCATACCTCAACGCCTCTATAGGGTCAAGTTTAGATGCTTTTATGGCAGGGTATAAACCCGATACTACGGCTACTATAAAGCAGAGTATAACGCCTAAGGTAATCCACCCCAAGGCACAATAAAGCCGGTACCTAAAAACATAGCGGTAACGTTACCTATTACAATACCAAACAAAATGCCTACAAAACCACCAATTTGGCCAATTACAATAGCTTCTACCAAAAACTGGTTGCGTATAGTGGCTGCTTGCGCGCCAATGGCTTTGCGCACACCAATTTCGCGGGTGCGCTCTGTTACCGATACCAGCATAATATTCATAAGCCCTATAGCGGCGCCCAACAGCGTAATAATAGCAATAACGGTGGCGGCAAGTGTTGCATACTGCATATTATCAATAAGCATGCTGGTCAGGTTATCGCTTTTGGTAATGGTAAAGTTATCTTCTTCGCCAAAGGGTACACGGCGTATTTTGCGCATAAGCCCGGTAGCCTCGGCAATAGCAGGGTCCATACTTTCTGCGCCCTTGCACATAACACTAAGCGCAAACGACATACGTCCGTTGGTGTTGTAGTACATACGTGCGTTGGTTACGGGTATAATACCAATTTTATCGCCCCCAAAAGAAAAGCTGGTGCCTTTGGCTTTAAGCACACCTATAACGCGGTATTTAAGCCCGCCAACGGTAATAAACTTATCCAGCGGGTTTACTCTTTTATCGAATAGGTTTGTTACTGTTTCGCTACCCAAAATAATAACAGGAATACCGTATTCTATTTCCTGTGGAGAAAAATTGCGGCCCTGCACAATCTCGTGCCCGGCGGTTTGCACATAGTTATCATCTCCACCCCAAATAAGTATGTTAGGGTTAGTTTTTTTAGATTCGTATTTAAGCACCCCTATTTGTGTACCAATGCACGATACAGAAACTGTTGCCGGAAAGGAGTATTCGTTTTTAAAACGGGTGGCCTTAGTCGTAGGTAACGGTATCAAAACGCTTTTGTTTTTGGCGTTTGGCCCCTATATTTATATTGCCGGAGCGGTTACGTATGGTAAACGTATTGGCCCCCATACTGGCAAAGTTATCGTTAATGCTGTTTTTAATAGCATCTACCGATGTTAAAATGCCCACCATAGCCATAATACCAAAAGCTATAATAAGCACAGTAATAACGGTGCGCAGCATTTGCCCGCGTATAGAACTAAGGGCTATTTTTATATTCTCTTTTACTACTGATGTTGCTGCCATACCGCAAAGGTATAATGTTATTGTTTAATACAGTTAGTATTAAAACCTCTCTTAAATTTACGTTTGTGAACGATTTTTATTGTATCTGCTGTATTTTAGCACCCTTGTTTATAAAATAACCATGAAAATACTATTACTGGGTTCGGGCGGACGTGAGCACGCATTTGCATATAAACTTACGGAAAGCCCAAGCGCTTACCAAGCTTTTTATAGCTCCCGGCAACGCCGGTACAGGGCAACTGGGCGAGAATGTTGACCTTGCCGTTACCGATTTTGAGGGCATAAAAAACTTTTGCATCAATAACCAGATAGAAATGGTAATTGTAGGCCCTGAAGAGCCTTTGGTTAAGGGCATTGCCGATTTTTTCAGGTCGGACGGCGCGTTGCAAAACATACCCGTTATAGGTCCGCGCCAAAAAGGTGCTATGCTGGAAGGCAGTAAAGATTTTGCCAAAGACTTTATGTACCGCCACGGTATACCTACCGCCGCATACCGCAGCTTTGATAAAGAAACCCTGGAAGAAGGCTTTAGTTTTATTGATAGCCTTATGCCACCCTACGTGCTTAAAGCCGATGGACTGGCGGCAGGCAAGGGTGTGGTAATACTTGAAAACTCTGGCGAAGCTAAGGCCGAGCTTACCCAAATGCTGATGGACGAAAAGTTTGGCGCTGCCAGCCGCAAGGTGGTTATTGAGCAATTTTTGCCCGGCATAGAGCTTTCTGTATTTGTGGTTACCGATGGGGCCAACTATAAGCTGCTACCATCGGCCAAAGATTATAAGCGCATTTTTGAGGGCGACAAAGGCCCTAATACCGGGGGTATGGGTGCGGTATCGCCGGTGCCGTTTGCCAATGCCGATTTTATGGCTAAGGTGGAAGAAACCATTGTTAAGCCTACCGTTACCGGCCTGCAAGCCGATGGCATTACCTACAAAGGCTTTATTTTTATAGGCCTGATGAATGTGGGTGGCGAGCCGTTTGTTATTGAATACAACTGCCGCATGGGCGACCCGGAGACCGAAGTGGTGCTGCCGCGCATTAAAAGCGACATTATAGACCTGCTGGAGGGTGTTGCCCATAGCAGCCTTGATAAGGTGTACCTGGAGATTGATGAGCGCGCTGCGGCCACTGTAATGGTGGTATCGGGCGGGTACCCCGATGAGTATGAGAAGGGCAAAATAATTACCGGGCTTGATGATGTAGATAACAAGACCACCGCTTACCAGACCGGCACAAAGCTTGATGAGCATGGTAACATTGTTACCAACGGGGGCCGTGTTATCGCCTTTACATCGCTAGCCAGCGACCTTGAAACCGCCCTGCGCCGCAGCTACCGTAATGTTGACAGGGTAGATTTTGATGGAAAGTTCTATCGTAAAGACATCGGAAGGGATGTCTTGTAAATGAAAAACGAAAAATGATAAATGAAAAATATCTAAACCTATGAAAGATTACAGCGGCGACAATAAGCGTGTGCTGCAAACCAAATCATATTCGTTTGCCTTAAGAACTATCAAATTATATAACTATTTAAAGGAAACCAAAGCTGAATATGCATTAAGCAGGCAATTGCTACGTTCAGGAACAGCAATAGGAGCTTTAGTTAGTGAATCTGAATTTGCTCAATCCAAAGCTGACTTTGCCAATAAATTAAGTGTATCATTAAAAGAAGCTAACGAAACACGCTACTGGCTGAGGTTAATGAAGGACAGTAAATTTATATCGGAAGAAGAATTTAGCAGTATAAACCCTGATATTGAAGAAATAATAAAGCTTTTAGTCGCCAGTATTAAAACAGCCAAGAGAACCGATTGATTTTTCGTTTCTCATTTTTAATTTTTCATTAAAATAATTGCCTGACGGCAATTATTTAGTACTGGTGGTTTTTCTCCTCCTCTTGGTGCTTAAACATTTGCTTAATCCACCATACCATAAAAACAAAGCCAACAGCCATCATAAAAAAGTTAAACCAGTTGTTCAAAAAAGGGAACAATTGGAACGACCACTCAAGAAAACTGCCTAATGCCAGAATAAATTTAGTCCACATAATACAAAGTGTTATGCCGCAAAAGTAAAAATAATTTCTTTACTAACGGCGCTATAATTAAGTTTGCAGCTAAATTTAGCAGCTTGATATCTCTTTTCCGCTCAAAAAACCTTTTATGTATCATACTGGTGCCCTTGGCAGCAGTGCTGCTTTGGCTTACTCCGCTGCTTAGTCCGCCCATGGCCGATGTGCAATTTTCTATGCCCCTCTTCACCAAAATTTTTGATGCCCTGCGCTTTAACTGGGAGGTAAAAATTGTTTTAGCCGTGCTTTTAGTGCTGGCAATGGGCTTTTTGCTAAACTACATTGCTACCGAGAATGAGCTTACGGCCAACAACTACCTGTCGGCCTTTATGTTTGTGGTGCTCTGCTCATCCAGCATCAGCATACAAAAGCTAAATGCCGAACTTTTTGCCAACTTGTTTTTAATGCTGGCCCTGTGGCGCATCTTCAACATGTATAAAACCGAAGGCTCTATAAGGCCGCCGTTTGATGCCGGTTTGCTTATTTCCATAGCCTCTTTCTTCTACTTCCCCGCGGTGGGCATGCTAATTATGCTGTACATAGCCATAGCCATGCTAAGGCCTTTCCATTGGCGCGATTTTGCTGTGGCAACCCTGGGCCTTATACTACCCTACCTGTACCTATCGGTATACTATTTTTGGTTCGATAAGCTGGATTATTTTTGGAACCACTACATAGCCGAGCCATTCCTAATACGCAACCTAAACTTTAACCCCAACTTTACCGATTATTGGCTGGTGGGCATTATAGCCCTGCTGGTGCTGGTATCGTTGTTCGACAATTTTACCAATCCCACCCTAAACCGCAGCATACGCCGCCGCAAGTACCTAAACGTAATGGTGGTATACCTTATGGTATCATTCGCCTGCTTTGTGCTAACGCCCGATTGGTCGCCCATGCATTTTGTTATATCGGCACTGCCCCTGTCTATCTTCTTTTCCAACTTTTTACTCTCGTTCAAATTCAACTACTTCCCCGAAGCCATCCTTTGGATGCTGCTAATAGTTATTGCCGCCAACCAGTTTGGGTTGTAAAGGGCACATGGCGCTACGCGCCACCGGGCTGTACTTTATTTGTGCGTTGCACGTCATCCTGAACTTGATTCAGGACCTGTGCTGGCTGCGCCTGAAACCCTTGCGGCTGTAAATAAAAGAGCACGTTTTGAACCTCCGTTTTTAGGTCCCTCTCATTGAGAGCCTGTGCTGACATTAATCGTCAGTAGGTGGATGTCGCCAAAGGCGACAGACGGGAGAGGTTTTGCCCTTTCAAACTCCCCATCGCTGTAAATAAAAGAACGCGTTTTGAACCTTTAATTTTATCTAATTTGTATTTTCCATATTCTGTCAAGTAGTTTACCCGTTTGTAAGCCTTGTGGCTGTAAAAAGGGATGCCTTTGGCATAAATAAATTTAACAAAATGTTGAGCTTGCGAAATCCCGACATTTATCGTCGGGAAACATTCATTTATAGGATTTTTAACTGGCATAGTTTAGTTGATTAAGCTCGTAGATTTTTCACCTTTCGTTTTTCATTTTTAGTTTGGCCGAAGGCCTCGCTGTTGTAGTAAAATTTTGTGTTTTTGCAGGAGATTTTTCGTTTTTCATTGTTAGTTTTTAGGCATGTCCCAACATTTATCGTTGGGGTTATTACAAAGATACAACCCCGCCTACCCCTTTGTCAACTATTGTTAATATTAAACCCTCCGTGGTAGGTGTTTAGCTCCCGATGTTTCGGGGGCGTCACCTACCACTTTTATTCATCGCTATTTTTCACGCCGTGGTCGGTGTTAAAGTGCAACGCCACCGACCACTAAATTTTCCGCACTCTTCCCTAACTAAAATACATATTGGTTAAAAAAGACCAGTACTCATCATTCAAATTGTAAAACGCAGCCGAACTATATTTATAATCCTCTGCTGTGTCAGCTAATTGCCATTTTTCCTGTAAAGGGTTGCGGTGTATATATTGTAGCTTTTGAGTAAACATCGGCATAGTCAATATTTCAACTGATAATGGTCTTCGCTCCCATAGCTGATATTTACGGTCTACCGCTTCAACCAAAAAGCGCTCATCTAATAAAGCTGGGTTAGTTTTTTCTAAATCACGTTTAATTTGTTGCGATGTATATTTTAAAAAGTCGCGCTGAACGGCTGACTTAGTATCAACTTCATTCATGCTCCAAATAATGTGAATGTGGTTGGGCATTATAACAAATCCGTATACTGTTACCCGATCTTGATTGGTAAGATATATAAGGCTATATATAATGATTTCTTTGTACCTGTTTTCTTCTAAAACAGGAAACCAATTTAATATAGTCGCAGTAAAGAAATAGGGCGGGTTATGTATGTTAAATGTAGCAAGCACAAAGCAAATATAATACAGTCGGCTTTTATTGGCAGACAGCAACGTTCTTGGTCTCGGCTTTTAAGTGGCAGGTGACGTTGCACTAAACACCTGCCACGGCGTGAAAACGCAGGGCCCGGAGGAAGTGATGCTGTTTTATCTGAAATTGAAATTACGGCGCCTGTTGGTATTAAAGAATTGCTTATAATAGATAGTGGATTATTATTGTTTCCCAACCCTGCCAATACAACTATTTCAGTTGTATTGGAAAATACAGTATTAAATCCTACCTTGAAAATCACTAACATTTTAGGCCAAGTTGTATATAACCAAACTTTAGAAGGAATGCAAAAAGCATTTGGTAAAATAAATATTAGTAACTTAGACAATGGAGTTTATGTTATATCGATTAGTAACGATAAATATAGAAGTGTTTCAAAGTTTGTAAAACAATGAAATTAAATATTCTAATAATCCTTTTATTGATAGTTAAAATTAACTCAGCACAGCCCATGCCCGATAGTCTGGGGCATGGGTTAAATATGCAGGTTTCTTGTATTTATTCCGATACTGCAAATGATATAATGATAGTTGCTGGAAGTTTTACAACTGCAGACAGCAGAATAGCTGTTGGTTTTGCCAAATATAATGGCACTGTATGGGATACTACAATGTGTGGCTTCACACAAGACTGTAATTCTACTTCACCCTTTTGGGGGCAATTCACTAATGTAATAACCCCTTATAATGGGCAATTATATTTTGGCGGTGTATTTGATTGGGCAGGCGGAATACACACCGGAGGCATCGCCATGTTAGATGGCGACACCTTAAAGGCGGTAGGGGGTATTGTAATGGAAACGTCACACAACTTATAGAATACAATGGGGATTTAATTGCTGCCGGACATTTTGATACTATAGGAGGGCAAAATATAAAACAACTTGCCCGCTGGGATGGTCAGCAATGGCATCCTTTTTATCAACCCTATATTGATACCTGTAACACTACTGTTTTTATGCCAACTGATATGGCAGTATATAATGGAGAACTTTATATATCTGGCGGATGGATGGATTGTTATCCTGGTTTAGGTTCTTTAGTAAAATGGAACGGTAGCCAGTGGAGTGTTATACCCGGGTTCAATCTGCAAGCTCAAATAGGTGTTACCGATATCGAAGTCTATCAGGATAAATTAATTATAGCAGGCCGCTTTCATAAGCCTGGGGGCTATGAAGGGAACTGCATTATGGCTTGGGACGGACAACAGTTCTACGACATGGAAAATGGCATTACCGCCCTTTCTACCCCTCAACAATATTATTGGGGTGGCACTAACGATATGATGATTGTCAATGATAATTTGTTTATTGTTGGTGAGTTCATTGAAGTTGGGGGCTCTCCTATTTCGCGTGTCTCTTGGTGGGACGGAAATCATTGGTGCGGCTTTACTTGGGACTATTCTCAATACATTCCTACCGCCATAGGACACATAAACAATGATATATACATAGGCTCTGGAGCCTATAGATTTATAAATGGTATTGATTATAATTATATCATCAAACTACCATCCCTAGACAGTGCTAATATTTGTAGCGATGGCACATTGGCATCGGTTTCAACCCAACCATTCAACAACCCAATCAAAATCTACCCCAACCCCGTTACTGATAACCTTACCCTGGAGTATAATTTAGATAAGGCAAGCAATTTCAAATTCGCGTTGTACGATGTGCTAGGCAATATAATTTATCAGGAAGAAAAGCCTAATGCCTATGGCTATTACTATTATTCAATTCCTACCCTAAACCTTGCCAACGGCCTATACATAGCCCGCATAGAGCTTAACGGCAACAGCATGGTTAAGAAGATAATCAAACAATAAAAAAGGGCAAACCTTTCGGCTTACCCTTTTCAAATATCTTAACTAAAACCGGTTACAGTTTAATTTCTTCGTCGTGGCTGTTGGTAAAGGTATACTGCAGCATGTGGTATGCAGGCAGGGGCTTTACAGGTATCCACTTTTTGTATTTAAAAAACCATTTCCACTGTAGCGATTTAAACAAGCCTTTGGTAAGGAAGGCATGCACATAGGGGTGTACAAACAGCTTTAGCTTAGCCTCGTTTTGGTCTACCAGCAAATAGCGCAGGTTGTTCTCAATTTCGTCTACCGCTAAAATTGGGGGTTGTATTTGGCCCGTACCATCGCAGGTGGGGCATTTCTCGTACGTGTCAATGTTCGTTTCGGGGCGCACACGCTGGCGTGTAACTTGCACCAAACCAAATTTGCTTGGTGGTAGTATGTTATGCTTTGCACGGTCAACATCCATCTCGTTACGCAAACGGTCGAATAACTGCTTGCGGTTGGCGGGGTTGTGCATATCAATAAAGTCTATAACAATAATGCCACCCATATCGCGCAGGCGCAACTGGCGGGCAATTTCGGTAGCCGCTTCCAAGTTACAAAGCAGGGCGTTATTCTCTTGGTCGCCCTCTATGGTTTTGCGGTGGCCGCTGTTTACGTCTATAACGTGCAGCGCCTCTGTATGCTCAATAATTAGGTAGCCGCCGCTGCGCAGGTTTACCGTTTTACCAAACAGGGCTTTTATTTGCTTGTTTACAGAGAAATGGTCGAAAATGGGGACCTTATTTTTGTAAAGCTTAACAATGTCTTTTTTATCTGGCGATATGGTGGTAATGTACTGGCGCACATCGTTATAAATCTTATCGCTGCCCGTGTTTACGCTGTTAAAATCGGCATTAAGCATATCGCGCAAAATAACCTGCGTACGGTCTATCTCGCCCAGCACACAACGCGGTGGTTTGCCGGTTTTAAACACATCGTGGCACTCTTTCCAGCGGCTAACAAGGTCGTTAAGGTCGGCCTCTACATCTTCTACCTTTTTACCCTCGGCAACGGTGCGTATTATCACACCAAAGTTTTTGGGTTTTAGGGCAGCTATCAGCTTTTTAAGGCGGTCTTTTTCTTCAGGGTCTTTTATTTTTTGCGATACCGATATTTTATCAGAAAACGGCACCAACACCAAATAGCGGCCCGCCATAGATATTTCTGTGGTAATGCGGGGTCCTTTAGACGATATAGGTTCTTTAGCTATCTGCACCAAAACATGGTCGTTGGTGCGCAGTTGCTCGGTAATTTTGCCGTCTTTTTTAATTTCGGGCTCGGTAATAAAATCGTACAGCATGCCGCTGGTTTGCTTGCCCTGTATGCTGTTTTTTACGTATTTGTTGAGCGATGAAAACTGTGGACCTAAATCCAGATAGTGTAAAAATGCGTCTTTCTCGTACCCAACATCAACAAAGGCGGCATTTAAACCGGGCATAATCTTTTTAACCCTGCCCAGGTACAAATCGCCCACAGAAAAACTTTTGTTGCTCTTTTCGCGGGTAATTTCTACCAGCTTTTTGTCTTCGAGCAGGGCAATAGTTATCTCACTATCATCAGCATCTATTACTAATTCTTTATTCACGCGTAGGGTTGTAAATTAAACCAAATACAATATTCCCGCAGCCTTGCGGCCCGGGAATATTGTAAATATTTAAGCGTTGTAGTAAGCTAGGGCAAGAGTTGCCTTAGCCGGCAGAAAACGCCTACTTTTTCTTTTTATGCCTGTTTTTTCTCAAACGCTTTTTGCGCTTGTGGGTGGCCATTTTATGACGTTTTCTCTTTTTTCCGCTTGGCATAACTTAATTTTTTTTATTTATTAATTTATCAATGTACTTTTCAATCTCCTCGTTTTCAGAGGGGTTCTCTTTATTCCTTTTAATATACTCACGGTAGTATTTTACCGCTTCGGTTGGTTTGTTTTGCCCCTCCATGGCACCGGCCATATACCAGTAACCATCTTTATAGGCGGGGTCTAACGCTATAACCGTCCTAAATCGTTTTTCAGCCTTGCTGTACTGGGTGCTTTTAAGCGAAAACATCCCTAAGTTCAACTGTGCCTCTATATTAGTAGAGTCTTCTTTAACCAAATCTAACAGCACTTTAATGCCTGTTGTCATTGGGTCTGGGTTACTCTCTACCTGGCATACGGCTAACCTGGTGCGCACTACAACATCGTTGGGGTTCAACTTTAAGGCATTTTGGTATGCCTGTGCTGCCTGCTGGAAAACCGTTGCCTTATCATCGGGTTTATCTGGTGGAACAAACGATGTAAGGGCAAAAAAACGGTTGCCCGTTTCAAACCAGGCTGCAAAAGTATTTAAAATATCTGATTTTTCAAAACTATAGTGTGCCGCAATAAAGGGGCGCATTAGCTTATCCCATTGATTGATAAGGGAATCGAGCGCTATAACTTTATCTTTTGGAGATGCCGCAGAGGATAATTGTTTCTCAAAAAGGTCTACTTTTTGGGTTTTTTCAGGGCCAAGTTCTTTCTTAACCTCCTCTACCTGAGCATGAAAATCGGCATGGTCATCGCCCTGTTGCTGGGCCTGGCCTTCGGCTTTATTTTTAACACCGGGGTAACCGCGGGGTGCAAAATAGAGCAGCACCGCTAAACCAGAAAATGCAATTGCAACAATTATTTGTTTTAGCGGTACTCTCAAAATAATACTTAAATTACTTGCCTTTAACGTTCTTTTTTACCTTTTCGGCAAAAGTTTTCGCGGGTTTAAAGGCGGGGATGTAGTGTTCAGGAATTACAATAGTTTTGTTCTTTGTAATGTTCCTGCCTTTCTTCTCAGCCCTTTTCTTTACGATGAAACTTCCGAAGCCGCGAAGGTACACATTTTGTCCCGCAGTTAAAGAATTTTTTACCGATTTCATTAAAGCTTCTACCGTTGCTTGAACGGCAACTTTTTCTACACCGGTTTTTTCTGCTATTTCGGTAACTAAATCAGCTTTTGTCATAATAGTAGTTTTAAAAATATAATATGATCCTTACTTTACTTTTGCAAACATAAATTAATTAGATTAAACAACAAAAATAATATTTAACCTTATGGCTCAACAACTTAGCCTTTTAATTAAAAAATTACAGCCAAAAAAGCCCCTTAAATTAGCGCTTTTTTTACTTAGTGGTTTTCTTTTTATCATATTGGCTATTTATGCAAGTAACCAATATGTTGTAAACAGCAGCAAATTGTATTTGTTCAACTCAGTAAAAGAAATACCCCAAAATAATGTGGGGCTAGTACTCGGAACATCAAGCGGTTTGCGCAATGGCATGCCCAATTTGTACTTTACCTACCGCATAAATGCCGCTGCCGACCTTTTTATGGCCGGAAAGGTTAAACACCTGATAGTTAGTGGCGATAACCACATAAAAAATTACAACGAGCCCGAAGAAATGCGCCTTAGCCCTTATTGCTGAGGGTGTGCCCGATAGTTGTATAACTATGGATTTTGCCGGTTTCCGCACACTGGATTCTGTAGTGCGCTGCCAAAAGGTGTTTGGGCAAAGCCGGTTTACCGTTATATCGCAACAATTCCACAACCAACGGGCGGTGTTCCTTGCCCGCCAAAAGGGATTAAACGCCATTGGCTACAACGCTAAAGATGTACACACCAGCCTAACGCTGCGCACAAGGGTTAGAGAGCCGCTGGCGCGCTTAAAAGCTGTTATAGATATTGTATTTAACAAGCAGCCTAAGTTTTTAGGCGAACCGGTGCAAATAAAAATTTAGTGGTTGAGTGGTGAATGGTTAAGTTGAAAGTAACAGATAAAGAGATAAAGAGATAAAGAGATAAAGAGATAAAGAGATAAAGAGATAAAAAAATCCCACAGGCAATAAAGCCGTGGGGGATTTTAAGGAAATAGTTTTTAAAATACTCTGCTTACTTGCGGCCGGTTTGTTTCCATGGGCTTTGAGCAGGTTGCGTAGCCTTAGGTACTACTTTTTGCACAGGCGCAGTTGCAGGCTTAGTAGCAGGTGCTGTAGCCGGTTGGGTAGCCGGTGCGGTAGTTGCAGGCTTGGCAGCACTGCGTGGCTGTGTAGAGTTGGCGTTTTTACTTGCCACTTCTTTAGCCTTTTTAGCAGCTGCTCTGTTTGCATCATCAGCCAAGCTTTCAGCCTCTAGTTTATCAGCTTTAGCTTTGCGGTTAGCCATTTCAACTTTCTTGTTGTTGGCATTATCTGCAGCGTTGGCTTTTATAGTAGCACCATCGGGCACTTTAGGTGCATTAGTTTTAGCATTTTCTATTATTTGGCTAATAGCAGTTTTGCCTGTAGCCGGGGTGGCGCTGCGTGGGCTTATTAAAGCGCTTTGACCTTTAGATTTTGGTTGACCGTAAACCTGAGGGTACAAATACGTTCCTTTAAGCGGAGCTGGTTTTTCTACTTCAGGCACTACACGGTTTGCATTGGCATAGGGGTCTTGACGTATGCCTGTAATTTGCCAGCTAACTTTTACGTTGGGCTTATCGGTTTGTATAACAAAGGTATTACCATCTAACTCTTTAGCAACAATGGCTTGGGCAAAAGTGCCCATAGCGGTAAGCTGGTAGCGGAAATCTTTGTTAAGTGTAGAGAAGTAATCGGGCATGGTAACTGTTGCAAAACCGTTAGCATCGGTTACAATGTTACCATTGTAAACGTTCATCATATCGGGGCTTTCAACAAAGCTGTGGTATAGGTATTTGTTTTCGGGATCTAGGGGATGGTCTATTTTAAATGTACCACCACCCTTGGCAAGGTTGCCCAATACATCAACATCGCCATCAAAGTAGCCTGCATAACCAAACACAGAATTTCCTGATCCGGAATACTCTCCATAAACACCAATAGTAGCCAGCGGCGACCCTGCTGCTTCGTCTGCAACGCCATAAACACCAAAGTTATCAGCATTAGCAACTGGAGAGTAGGCATAGCCCGCCGAACCAATAGCTGAAGTACCTCCGGAAGATTGATTAAAACTACCGTAAGTATTTATACCTAGCCCTGCAGCATTATCAACAGAGTTTAGAACAGCGGTTGATCCGCTAGGAAAGTTAGCATTAAATTGAGTAGTTACATTAGCATTAACAACAGTATTGTAGGTTGCTACGGGGCCGTTGGCATTAACAAAAATACCGGCAGCATTTAACTCATTAAACCCGGGACCGCTAATCTCGCTATATACACCAATATTAGAGCTAAAATCAAAATCGGTAACTAAGTTGTTGTAAGTACCATAAGATGTAGACGAATCGCCAGAGAATATTACATTGTTATCGCCATAAGTAACGTTGTTATTGCCGGCATTTGCAAGAAATATTTTGTTGCTTCCGTAGGTAACGTTATTACCGCCACCTAAAAATACGGTTGCCTCGTTTACTGCTATGCTATTACCTGATGTAGCAAAAATATTATTTCTATTACCTAATATAGTACTGTTGTTATTAGTAAAGTAAACATTATCGGTACCCAATAAAGAGTTATTATCTCCGGTAGTAGACAATGCTGCACGGTTAGCAGTAATTGTGCTATTAAGCCCACTAAATAAACTAAAGTTATTACCATCTATAGTAGAATTGTCGCCTACAAAAATACTAGCGTCGTTTAGTTGCGCATCTGATGCGATACCGAAATCAATAAACGTTGAAAAAGACCTTACAAGAGCACTATCAACAGCTCTAAACTCATTGTCTATACCGTATATTTGGTTGTTAGGGCTGCTATCAAACAACTCTATATCGTTGAAGATGCCTTTAAATACAGAATTGTTTCCATCAATATCGTTATAAAAGCCCCAAACTTCAGAACTGTCGCCATTAATATCACCGTCTAAACCATAAATTCGGTTTCCGTTATTGATATCAAAATCAAAGCCTTTTTGGCGGTCTTGATTATCACCAACAAACATAGCCAGGTCGAAACCAACAGCTGTTCCACTGGCACCTCCGTTAGTAGATAATTCAATGCCTACTAAATCAGAATTATCTCCACCATTAACATTAACACCTATACCGTAGTAGTTATTATCTTTAAAGCTAGGGTTATCTACCCTTAAACCATAATAACCACCGGTAAACTCACCACCTATACCATAATAATCGCCGGTAAACGAAGTACCTTCAACAGCAATAATATCACTGATAGTAGACGAGTCAGGGTCTAGCTGTGGCCCTGTGTAAACAAAAGAACCAATAGTGGGGATGTTACTGTTTAATGTAAAAGTTGTATCTGAAGTAGCCCTAAATATATAGTCGTTATTTTTATTACGATAGAACACTTCCATTTGCGATGCTGCGGGCTGAGCGTTAGTGCCTATGCCAAAATTGCCATTTACACCCACACGGGCAGCTTCTGTGTTATTAGTGCGGAAAACCAAGTCTTCTCCATCTAAGGTACCAATAAAGTTTATAGAGTCGTTAGTGGCGGCATTGCCTGTGGTTAACCAACCGTTAGATACAGCAGCAACGGTGTCGGGTTGCCATGATGCAAAACCGTTAGCGTCTGATTTTAGAACATAACCAACAGCCTCGTTACCATCGGTATAACGGAAAGAGCCGTTAACATCTAGCTTAGCTTGTGGTAGTTGATTGTTAATACCAACAAAGCCACTGTCTGGGGTTATTACCATCTCAAAATTTGGATTTTGGTCAACCCCGGCATCAAAAACCAAAGTTTTAGGAACTAAACCAGAGAAACTGGCACGGCCAATAACCGCATCTAAGCCGGTACTATCGTTTATAAAGAAGAAGGCTGAGTATGAGGTATTAGTATCTGGCCTGTTTTGCAGCACAAATGTGTTTGCAACCCCACCTTGGAAATAACCGGTTGTAGAAAACGCATTGGTATCAACCACACTTAGTTTAGCTAAAAATGGGTTGGTAGTGCCAATGCCAACATTACCGTTAGTAGAGTAGCGGGCAACTTCGTTATTGTTAGTACGAACAACAAAATCAATAGAGTCTGTAGTACCAATAAAATTAGTAGAAGCATCAGTACCGGCATTGCCTGTAGTTAGCCAAGAACCTGAAACAGTGCCTGCAGGTTGCCATGTAGCATTACCGTTAGCGTCTGATGTAAGTACATAGCCAGCTGCCTGGGTACCATCTTCTAAACGGAATGTACCATTTAAATGCAATGTTGCCGTAGGGTTAGTAGTACCAATACCAACACCATTGCCATTGTCAAATATTTGAGAGTCGCCTAACGTTTGTCCATCAGGGGTAAACTTAGGAATGTAGTTAAGAGTGCCGTTTATATTAGCCGCACCGGTTGGGCCGGTAACGCCTGTAGCACCTGTTGAGCCTGTTACACCAACTCCAGTAGGACCTGTTGGGCCTGTTGCACCATCAAGACCGTTTAATCCATTTATACCGTTTGTACCGTTAGCTCCGGTTGGGCCGGTTTCGCCTGTTGCACCTGTAGCACCTGTTGCGCCATCAAGACCGTTTATGCCGTTTGTGCCATTAGTGCCTGATGGGCCTGTTACACCAACTCCAGTAGGACCTGTTGGGCCTGTTGCGCCATCAAGGCCGTTTATACCGTTTGTGCCGTTAGCACCTGTTGGGCCTACTGGGCCCTGTGCACCTACGCCTACTTTATGTCCGTTAAAATAACCCGAGAAAATAGTTAGGGTACTTAATGTTGTATTGTTAACCTCTACAGTTACAACATCGCCTGCTGTAAGTTGTACATCGGCCGATAAATCTAATGCCTGAAGAGCACCACCGCTGCTATAATTGGTGGTACTTTGGTTTACCGTAACTCCGTTATTTTTCAAATAAGTAATCACTCCACCTACCCCACCGGTAAACGCATCAATTTCTACATCAAAGTGATACAATCCGGTTTCTGTGCAAGTAAATTCGCCTGTGCCATTATTAAATAGTGCGCCTTCTATATAAACAGTTGTTGGGAATAGTATAGTTGTAGTAGAATTTGAATTTACGGTAGAAATAGCTGCCGTAGCTTTAAAATCGGCGTTACTGCCTGCCGGGCCTGCAGGGCCTGTTGGGCCAGTTACGCCTACACCTGTAGGACCGGTTACACCAACACCTGTTGGACCAGTTGCGCCTTGTAAACCAACACCTGTTGGGCCGGTTGGGCCGGTTTCGCCTGTTGCACCATCAACACCGTTTATACCGTTAGCGCCTGATGGGCCTGTTGGGCCGGTTTCGCCTGTTGCACCTGTAGCACCTGTAGCGCCATCAAGACCGTTTATGCCGTTTGTGCCATTAGCGCCTGATGGTCCTGTTACACCAACTCCCGTAGGACCTGTTGGGCCTGTTGCGCCATCAAGGCCGTTTAATCCATTTATACCGTTTGTACCGTTAGCTCCGGTTGGGCCGGTTTCGCCTGTTGCACCTGTTGGGCCTGTTGCGCCATCAAGGCCGTTTAATCCATTTATACCGTTTGTACCGTTAGCTCCGGTTGGGCCGGTTTCGCCTGTTGCACCTGTTGGGCCTGTAGCACCATCAAGGCCGTTTGTACCGTTTGTGCCATTAGTGCCTGATGGGCCTGTTACACCAACTCCAGTAGGACCTGTTGGGCCTGTTGCGCCATCAAGGCCGTTTAATCCATTTATACCGTTTGTACCATTAGCGCCTGTTGGACCTTGTGGGCCTTGAATACCCTGTAGACCGGTTGCTCCGGTAGCACCTGTTGCTCCGTCAAGACCGTTTACACCATTAGCGCCCGTTGGGCCTTGTGGGCCTTGAATACCCTGTAGACCGGTTGCTCCGGTAGCACCTGTTACTCCGTTTATTCCGTTTGTGCCATTAGCTCCGGTTGGGCCTTGTAAGCCTTGTGGGCCTTGTGCACCTGTTGCGCCTGTAGCACCGTTCAATCCATTTGTACCGTTAGCTCCGGTTGGGCCTTGTAAGCCTTGAGGGCCTGTTAAACCCTGAACTCCTTGCGGGCCTGTTGGACCCTGGGTGCCTTGGGGACCTTGAATTCCCTGCGCACCTGTTGGGCCGGTTAAGCCGTTAGTACCGTTTGTTCCGGCAGGGCCGGTTATACCTTGTGGACCTGTTGGGCCTGCCGGGCTATTATTAGCATACAGCGCGTAGGGTACACTTATTAGTTCTGATACGCCAGCTACCGTATAGGTAGTGCCGCCCGTAGGGTCAATCTCGGTTCGGATGTATTTGCTGCCGCTGCCCCAGGCTATAGAAGCAAAATTGCCGCTTGTTACCGTACCATCGCCCACCTTTAGGTTGAATAAACCAAAGGGGTTGGTGGTTAAACTGTGGGTTTCCTGATACACAATGGTACCTCCGGGAGAGCCATCAACTATACTTAACCGAACGCCAATGGGTTGGTTAGGCAGTTCTGCTCCCGATGGGTTACGGGCAATTGCCTGGTAATTAAATTTTTGCGGGGCTTGTGCGTTTGCGCTCAAAGCAAAGAACACAATACTGAATATCAGTATTAGTTTTTTCATTGGTTAGATGGTATTAAATCTATTTACCAACGAAAATAAATACTGTTTTTATATAACAATATTAACTAAAGTTAATTTATGCCCAATGTTATTAACAGTCTCTTTTTAAAAGCTTTAGATACACATTTTGCTTGGGGCGCAAGGTAATAAGGGGGTCTAGATCTATAGGGGTATTGTCTTTTAATTGAAAAGTATACCGCTGTATTACAGATGCTAACACCACCTGCATTTCCATTAATGCAAAATTATTGCCAATACAAAGCCTTGGTCCACCACCAAATGGAAAATAGGTAAATTTTTTCTGCTCTTTAACCTTTTCAGCACTAAAGCGTTCGGGGTCAAAAGTAAGCGGGTCTTTCCAGTACTTAGGGCTGCGGTGTATACACAGGGTAGGTATAAGGCAGTTGGTGCCTGCGGGTATGGCGTAGCCGCCAATTTCATCGTCGGCTATGTTTTTGCGGCCTACAATCCATGCCGGTGGGTACAGGCGCATAGTTTCATCAATTACCATGCGGGTGTAGGTAAGGCTGCGCAGGTTTTCAAAACTTACGGGCTTGCCCTGCAACACAGTATCAATTTCTTCTTGTAACTTCTTTTCTACCCCGGGGTTTTGCGCCAGCACATAAAAAGCCCAGGTAAGGGCATTGGCAGTAGTTTCGTGCCCGGCAATAAAAATGGTCATAACCTCATCGCGCAGCTGGCGGGTGCTCATACCCTCGCCGGTATCTTCGTCGCGGGCATCCATCAGCATAGATAAAAGGTCGTCGTATTGTTTGCCTTCAGCACGTCGGTTTTCAATAATACCGGTAATAACATCATCCAACACCTTAACCGCTTTGTTTTGCTTTAGGTTAGATGGGGTTGGAATCCACATGGGCAGTTTAAACGGGTTGCGTATGCGCTCGGCACCCTCTTCAATAGCCACAGTAACCCACGCGCTTATCTTGTCTATCTCATCTTCAACATTAGATATAAAAAGCGATTTAGACACAATATCCAGCGCAATGCGGTTCATCTCTGCCGATACGTTTAGCTCAATACCTTCCAGTTTTTGCCAACGCAACAGCATTTGGCCTGTGCTGGTTATCATAGTATCTACAATAGCGGCCAATTTTTCTTTGTGGAAGCCGGGCTGGGCCATTCGGCGCTGCTTGCGCCAAAAATCGCCTTCAGATGTTAAAAGACCGTTGCCTAATAGTAGTTTAAGAGGATCGTAGCCAAAGCTTTTTACATAGTTGCGGTTGTTCTCTTGCAGCACGTAGCGCACATACTCAGGGTCGTTTAGCACGCATATTTTGCGTATGGGTGATTTTACCCAGTAAATGGGCCCCATGGTATTGTAATTCTCAAAAAGGAAATCGAGTGGCCCGTTGGCCATGTAGTAGGCATTCTTAAAAATAAAATGCTCCTTCTGTGGCGATGGTGGCAGGGCTTTCGCTTTTACAGCTTCGGCATCCATTAGTTACTGTTTTGGACAAAGTTAGGTAATTTTAATTGCCATTTTATTTAAAATCAACCAACTCTATTCCTTCATTTTAAAACCAATGCCCAGGCGGCGCATAAACTCTAAGGCCACTGTTGTTTGCAGGCACACCCTAAAGGGCAAATCGTAGCCGCGCCAGGTTTCTACCGTGTACGATTTTGTGTTGAGCCTGTAGTACATATTATCTAACGAACCAGCCGCCATAAAGGGGAACAGGTGCAGCATAAACTGCTCTTCAGGGTTGCTATAGTAGCGGTTAATCTCGTTTTGCACGTCTAATAACAAGTTGCTTTTGGTATCGCCCACATAAATAAGGGTATTGCCAAAGGCTTTATCGTTTTTGTTTTTGGGTGTCATGGTGCGGGTGTGGGAGCGGGCCTCGTGCAGGTTAATAACCAAATCGGGCTTTAGCGAGTCTATCAACTCCATAAACAGGTACGATAGCGTATACTCATAATCTACCCAACAGGTATCGCCGGGAAAGGTGCGGTTAAGGTCTTTGTTTAAAAACCTTACCGTATCATGACAAGCAGGTAGGTTTACCCGCGGAATAACATAGAGCGTACCCTTTTGCACACTAATGTTATCTACAATACTATCGCAGGCCAGTTGGGCGGCTACCTCATCGCCATGTATACCACCATCAAGCACCATAACAGGGCCTTTTTGCTGGCCGTAAAACACATATACAGGGGTGTAAATGGTATCGTTCCCTAAATAGAAAATAGTATCAGGGGGCATGGCGGTACCCCTAAAACGGAATATGCACAGCCAAAAGCCATGCATATTACCAATAGTATTTTATGTTTTATCAAACTAAATTGATAGTACGCTACCACTAATGGTAGTGTCTTCTTTGGGGTTAACGCACATAACAGGTATCTGGGCATCGTTAGAAACTATACGTTGGTCATCAGGTCCTAACACATACGATGCCAAATCGTCTCGGCCTACCTGTGTCATAATAACAATAAGGTCGGCATTTTTGCTAGATGCAAAGCGTATAACCTGGCGGGCATAGTCGCCACCTTCATCATCGTGCGTTACGGTGTATTCAACGTTGTTTTTCTTAAAAAGCTTTCGGCAAAGGCCAAGTTGTTGCTTACATGCTTAGCAAGGAACTCGTCTTTTTCTTCTTTAACAAACAGGTGGAATGTAGCGCCAAAGTTTTTACCTAAGTAAACTGCCCAAGGTAGCTTTGCTTTGGTTTCTGCTGTAAGGTCTAACGGAAGTACAATGTTTTTAAAGCCCTGCGCCGGTAGCGGTTTTTGCTGCACCACTACAAACGGTGCGCTAGAGCTGGTAATAACACGTATAGCACGGCTGCCGGTAATAAACTGCAGGCCTTTAACACCGTGTGTGCCCATTACCACTAAGTTGGTATCAAGCTCGTCGGCGGTTTCGCCAATCATTTCAAAAATGCTGCCACGCTTAATTAGGGCTGTAGCTTTGGCGCCTTTGGCAGTAATACCCGCGGCAATAGCATTAAGTTTTTCTAAAGATTCCTGCTCATCTTTCTCTACGCTGCTTTTAGACTCTAACAAACCTGCCTCTACAATGTGCAGCAGGTAAATCTCGTTATGAAACAGTTTGGCAAGTTCAATTGCATAGTTTACGGCACTATCAGCAACGGCTGAAAAGTCGTGGGGCACTAAAATGATACTTCTTTTTTTATCGCTCATGGTTTTTTCAAAAAGGTTTGGCAAATCTATGTTATTTCTTTAAAAACTTAAGTGTTACAAGAGAATTTGATGCAGTATCGGCCATTCTTACAATGTATAAGCCGGCAGAAAGCGCATCGGTATTAAATGTGTTGGCACCCATAGCGGCGTTGCCACTTATAACCATGCGGCCCATAGCATCAAACACCTGTAGCGTGTAGGCTTTGTTGCCGGTGTTATAAATTACCAACTCTCCCTCTACCGGGTTTGGAGCAAGTACAATGCCGTTTTCTTTAGCATCTTCTGTTAGGCCAACAGTGCAGCTTACCAGGTTAATATTGGCATAGGCACCTGCTACACCAATGTTGCCAATATATTCTACAGCAGCAGCCCAGTTTGCGGGGTTGCTGTTGTCTGATGTTGAATTGCACAAGGTGATAGAAGCACCATCGCCGGCGGCGCCAAGTGGCCATGGGGCAACGTTGCTGTAGGTAAGCGAGTCTATAACATCGCCAACGGTATTTACAATTTGCAGCTTTTCGCCGGTGTTAGCCAGGTTTCCTGTGTATTGGTAAGAATCAAAGCTGAAGAAATTATCGGCAGTAGACGGAAATGCAGAAATGTATAAGAAACCACCCGGTGCAATAGTATCGGGCGGAAAGGTAAACGTTACCCCCGATGTAAATTTGTAGCCACCAATATACGCAGCCGATGACCCACGGTTGTAAAGCTCTATAAACTCGTAATCGTCAGAGCTGGGGTTGTCATACATAATCTCGGTAATCTGCAAATCGGCAATGGTGTTGTTGTATATAAAGTTGAATGATTGTGGTTGAGCCATAGCAGTGTTTAGCAAGTCTTCAACATTGGCAATGGTAAGCGTGTACTGAACACCGTTAGCCAACGGTTGCGCAAGGGTCAGGGTAATGGTAGTTTGGGGTACGTCGCGCGTAGCGGTGTTAATTTGGCCAAGGCCGGTGTAGTTGGCTACGTTTTCGGCAGTGGTATTCACAGCTTCGTTAAAAAGCACAGTAACCGTTGTTGGGCTTGTAGCCGTAACGGTTGCAACTACCGGGGGCGATGTTGCGGCGCAGCCTGCACCGGGGGTGCCGTATACCTGCAAGCCATTTATTTGCTGGTTGCCTGTTGGGGTGGTAGCAATAGACCAGTTAGAACCTATGGAGTTATCGGTTTGAAAATCGCAAAACTCTATAGACGGGCCGCCGCCGTTTGGCGATGGTGTGCCCTGTGGCCATGGCGCGCTGTTACTGCGGTAAGGCACAAAGTCTATAAGGTTGTTAAAGCTATCGTACAAGCGCAGGGTATCGCCGCCGCTGTTGTTAAGCGCCTGGGCATAATCGTAAGCTGCAAAGCCGTAAAAGCTTAAAAACGCGGCAGAATCTGTAGCCACAACAATATATTGGCCGGGGGCTATGGTAATGTTGGGGAAGGTAAACTCTACCCCTGTTTGCAATGTCCAACCGTTTAGGTTGATGGTGCTGCCACCGTAGTTGGTTATTTCCAAATACTCCAAGGTGTCGGTATTAGCCTCGGGCGGATTAAACATAATTTCAGAAATAGCTACCTGGGGTAGTGAGCCCTGCGGCGTTTGGCCAAAGGCACCTAACGATAACAGTAACGACAGTAACAGTAAATATCTTTTCATATACAAAGTAGTTTGTAGCGCAAATATAGGGTTAGACTGTGTCTCTTTTTATAGTTTAACGCATTTATAATAATTGATTAATAAGTGTTTATACAATTAACATCCTTTTTAATAAAAAGTGTAATTATTTGTACACAATTTATAAAGGCCAATACACTCATTTTCAATATATGATAAATTATGGCACTTGTGTAATGAACAATAGCGGTTATTAATTTGGGGCAGGTTTGTTAAACCAATCAAAAAAAATAAATATACTTTTACCGCAGTATTAACCTATATAAAAAACTACTGTATGAACAAAAAAATGATTGGTTTAGCATTCTCAATACTAATGATTGTAGGTGCTTTTTTACCTTGGGCTAAGGTTGAATTCCTTGGTGTTTCAAAGTCAATGAACGGCTTTATGGGCGAAATGGGTGGTAACCCCGGCGCACTTATTGTTCTGTTAGGTGCACTTAGTGCCCTGTTTATTTTCTTAGATAAAAAATGGTCAAACATTGTTGCCATTATTTTTGGTTTGTTGGGTACCCTTTGGGGCCTAAAGCAAATGAACGATGTTAAAGACATTGGCATGGTTACCGTTGGTATTGGCATTTACTTGATTATTGTTTCGGGTATTGGTGTTGTAATAGGCGCCGTAATGAACATGCGCAAAACCGCATAACTTTTACTTTTTTTCGTTTAAAGAACATTGAACCCCTGCCCAAAAGGCGGGGGTTTTGTTTTTTGGTACTCTATAGTCAAGGAGTTAATATCCACCTATAACCTTTCTTTTAATTACTTTTTGCTTGTCCAAAAAGTAACCAAAAAAGACACCACGCCCAAAAACACTGCAATTTTGCTCTCGCACTTCCCGACGACTGCGTGTCGGGACAAGGCCAAACCGCACTAATTGCCATGCAAAATTTTGTGTTCACACCGGGCGTGGACTACCCACCGCACTTTATTCTGGATATAAACCCATCCCTCTCTCCGGATTCCGATAAATCGGGACATGAGTACTCCCCCTTTGCAGCCTTGCCCAAAAGGCGGGGGTTTTGTTTTTACCTCACCACTAATAGCTTTGACAGGGAGGGTTGCTGACCTAACAACAGACCTAAATATAACCCACCCCCTCCCTCCCGCCTATGGCGTGAGTACTCCCCTTTGCAGGGGGAGAGCCTTTATTATGATTTTCTTTCTACTTTTAACCCATTAATGAAAAAGCAAGGCAACCATAGCGCAGAGGAGTTTTTACCGGGATAACTGCGGGCAACCGGGTTATGCTGGGGCAAGCCATAACGCTATGCGAGAGTACCTTGCCAGAACACCGCGCCCTTGCGCTTGAAGTGCTTAAACTATGCCTGCCGCAAGCGGGCAACGCTATAAGGGTAGGTATTACCGGTGTGCCGGGTGTGGGCAAAAGCACGTTTATAGAAAGCCTGGGCATGTACCTTACCGGCAAAGGCCATAAGGTAGCGGTGCTGGCGGTAGACCCCAGCAGCAGCCGCACCGGTGGTAGCATTTTGGGCGATAAAACCAGAATGGAAGAACTATCGGCCAACCCCAAAGCCTTTATACGCCCGTCGCCATCATCGGGCAACTTAGGTGGGGTAGCCTCTAAAACACGGGAGTGTATTTTACTTTGCGAAGCCGCGGGGTACGATGTTATATTGATTGAAACCGTTGGCGTAGGCCAAAGCGAAACGGAGGTTAAAAGCATGACCGACTTTTTTTACTGCTGATGCTTGCCGGTGCGGGTGATGAGTTGCAGGGCATTAAGCGGGGCATTATGGAAATGGCCGATGGGGTAGCTATAAACAAGGCCGATGGCGACAACCTGGAAAAAGCCAAAATGGCCCGTACAGAATATGCACGGGCGCTGCACATGTTTCCGCCCGACGATGCCGGTTGGTCTGCCCCTGTAGAACTGTGTTCTGCCACAGAAAAAACAGGTATTGATGCCGTGTGGAATATGGTTGTCAAGCATAAAGAAATGCTGATTGCCAAAAACTTGTTTGACCAACGCCGCAGCCAGCAGCGCCTTAACTGGTTTGAAAAACTGCTGGGCGAACAGTTGCTGGAAGCGTTCAATAACAATGAGTTAATAGAAAATAGTTTGCCGGCTATCAAAAACAAAGTGGTAAGTGGCGAAATGCTACCCCCGAAGCCACCCTTACACTAATTAAAACTTTTATAAATAGATAAGTTGTTTGTTTGTGTATTTAAAAAAACATACTTTTAGGGTTTGGTATTGGATATTCTTAAACATCTATGAAACGTTTACTCATCGTTCTTGCTGTTCTTGGAACAGTAACAGGGCTTTCGGCCCAATGCACAACTACTAACGCCACAAACTGTGTATGCGCCACACAGGGGCAAACAAACTGCGACTTACTACCTGACCTTCAGGCATCGTGGAAAGGTTTGCTGGATAGTGACGAGTACCCGCAGACGGGTGCAGGCACCAACTATCAAAACCAGGGTCCAGACGATGGACGCTTACGCATATCTGTATCATCGCCCAACGTGGGCTACGGTTCTTTTACCGTGCGCGGCAGCAACTGGTATGTTTGTGGTACAGACACTTTCCAGTCGGGCACTAACCCGGGCAATTGCCCTGATGGAACACCGCCACGCAACCTTATCACGCAACGTATATACCACAAAAATGGTAATACAATGACGTATACCGACCGTTGGTCGGGCAGTATGACTTACCACCCATCGCATGGACACAACCACGTTGACGATTGGTCGTTTTACACCCTTCGTATTAAAGACCCGCAAGAGCCAGACCCACGCAAGTGGCCTTTGGTAGGCAAGGGGTCTAAAATGGGCTTTTGCTTAATGGATTATTACGCTTGCTCTAACAACAACGCAAACGGCCACTGCCGTACAGACAATACTGTATACAACCAAGGCACAGCCCTTAACAGCAACAGCAACTTTCCTAACTACGGTTTAGGCGGCGGCCAATACAATTGCTCTCCGGTAGAACAAGGTATTTCTTCGGGCTGGACAGATGTTTATTACAAAAACCTGGACATGATGTGGATTAACATCCCCCCGGCGTTTGTAACGGCGATTACTGGATTGTTGTAGAGGTAGACCCACGCAATTATTTCTTAGAGTCTAACGAAGATAATAACTGGACAGCGATACCTATTACATTAACCCAACAAAGTGCCCCGGGTACAGGTGCTTTTGCTTCTATAACATCAGACAAACCAGCCAATATTTGCCAAGGCGACAGCATTAAGCTTACCTGCAACGCGGGTTCTGAAATGATTTGGAGCAATGGCGATACCACACAAAGCATTTATGTTAAAGACCCAGGCGATTATACTGTTACCGTTACTAACTATTGCGGCACTGCCACATCGCAAGTATTTTCTGTTACCGTAGGCGCAGCAGGTACAGCACCTGTAGTAGCTGATGTTTCTATTTGTGCACCGGGTACTGCTACCATTATGGGCGACCCAACGTATGAGTGGTATGATGATGCTAACGCAACCAACCTTGTGGGTACAGGTAACTTTACCACCCCATTTTTAAATGACGATGCAACTTTTTATGTACGCGATGTAACGCCATTACCTACCAGCACGTATTTTGCTGAACCACATAGCGAAGAATTTGGTGGCAATGCTACCAGCACATCTGACCAATACCTTATTTTTGATGCCGTTAGCCCATTCACTTTAAAAAGTGTATTGGTTAATGCAGGCGCAGCCGGTACACGCAAAGTTTACCTGCGCGATTATTCTGGCGTTGCATTAGACTCTGTATCTGTTAACCTGCCTGCAGGCCCAAGCCGCATAACGTTAAACTTTGATGTACCATCGGGCAACGATTTTCGTTTAGGCATTGGCTCTACCCGCAACCTATACCGCAACAGCGCGGGTGTTAACTACCCATACCAAATACCGGGTATACTTAGCATTAAAAACTCATCGGCAGGCAACCAGTACTACTACTGGTACTACGATTGGGAAGTGGAAGCACAAGGTAATACATGTGTTACTCCGTTAGCTCCTGTTACTGTTACTGTTGGTAGCAACGTTATACCTACCATTAGCGGCCTTGGCGCTACCTACGAAAATACCGACGCCCCTGTTACCCTTGTGGGTACCCCTGCAGGCGGCACATTTAGCGGCACCGGTGTTACCGGCAACACGTTTGACCCTGCCCTTGCTGGCATTGGTGGCCCATACACTATTACTTATACTTACACTGCAGATGGTTGCACCACCAGCAATACTGCCAGCGTTACCGTTACAGAGGCTGTTGGTGTTAACGAGGTTACCGACCTTAAAGCCCCTATACAGGTTTACCCTAACCCTAGCAACGGCACGTTTACCTTAACGTTTGAAACCAAGAAACAACACAGCATGCGTATTAACGTTACCGACCTTGCAGGCCGTGTTATATGGAGCGAAAACGTATCTAGCTTTACCGGTAAATACAGCCGCAACTTTAGCAACGGTGGCCTGGCTGCCGGTGTGTATATGCTAAATGTTATGATTGGCGACCAAACCAGCACGCGTAAGCTTGTGGTTAACTAGTATTCAGAGGTCAGTAGTCAGGGGTCAGTAATAAGACTATTGCCACATTATATTTAAACCCTCATCAGCAATGGTGGGGGTTTTGTTTTACCAACTATCCCCTAAAATAGGGGAGTACGTCCCGGTAGCAATCGGGACGGGAGGGGGTATAAATATCCTATATGTGTTATTTGTTTTTGTTACCTTTATAATAATGAAACGCCTGCTATTAATAATTGCCTTTGGGTTTTGCACTTATATTAACAAAGCACAAACCTATGTTCCTTTCCCAACATCAACAGATAATGCTGTATGGAATATTTCTTCATCGTCGCACGAAGGGACATGTCGATTTTATGATTTATTTATTACGGGCGACACAACAATACATAACAAAAGCTACGTAAAGCTAGGGTTTCGTGGCATTATTTATCTATGGAACCCCGATATGGAACCTTGGTGCAGTGGTGTAGCCCCTGCTTACTCTTTTAGTACAAAACGATACGCATACCGAGAAGATTCAACCCATAAAATATATTTTCGTTCAATTAGTCACCCAATATATGATACAACAGAGTTTTTACTATTTGATTTTGGTATGCAGGTTGGCGATAGTTTAAAAGGCTATTTTTCACAACAAAATTTTGGTATAATACCAATTGTATCCAGTATTGATTCTATTCAAATTGACAATAATTGGCGTAAGAAATTTAACTTCAAAAACGGTTTTGATACCCTAGAAGGTTGTTTTTACCTAATAGAGGGGATAGGCACTAATATGGGTTTTTTAGATATACAAGGTTGTCCATTTTTTGAAAGTTCGACAACATTAAATTGCTTTAAACGGTATGAGGTAGTTATTTGGAATAATAGTAATTCCAGTTGTAGCGATTACAGCTTTATTAATTCAAACAAAGAGAACCTGCTAAATAATTTACATATAGCAATATACCCAAACCCTGCACAAGATTTTGTGAATATAGAACTACCCCAAAGCTATAACCAAGCCAGCCTTAATATTTATAACCTAACAGGTCAGCTAATTTCTCAAAAGCCAATAACATCAACCCAAATACCTATTGCAGAGTTGGGTAATGGTATGTACATCTTTGTCATTCAAAATGGAGATAAGGTTATAGGCAGGCAGCGGGTGGTAGTGGTAGCGAGGTAGGGTCTTGCTATTTCACCTCTCCCCCGACAATCCAATAAATTGTATTGCCTTTCCCCCTCTCCCGTGGTGAGAGGGGGCTACATTTCATAAATCCTATTTATCATATTGGTGGACAAAGGTGTATTGAGGGTTAGAGCCTCAACCCCAGCCCCCTTTTAGGCACCAACTGACGACTTGTGTCAGGATTTACAACCCTAGGGAAACAATACACACTCCTTTATTCTACTTTGGGGTAGTTACCACAAAACTCCCCGCCCTTCGGGCACCCCCTCTTGGAGGGGAATTTATTTAAGTACATTTTATTAACAATATTTATTTTTTACTTGACAAATGGAGATTAAATGTTGTATCTTTGTGGTGTTATTCGAATAGCACAATATTAATAGTAAAAAAACAAAAAACTGCCGCGGCAAACCTCCCCCGCCCTAAAGGGCACCCCCTCTATGAGGGGGACAAATAAGGGACAGTACCTACAATGCTTATTACGATTCAGAATGATGGTTTAATGATGGCCCCACCCCAAACCCCTCCCCCAAGGAGAGGGGCTTAAAAAAGGCCTTTAGAATTTAAGAGAAATAATTTAACAAGAGGACAAGCTTCGCAATGGCTAAGACCAGCCGAGCTTTTATAGCGGTGCCATTGGTCAGTTGGTAAATTGTTATGATAAGTGTTTGTCACCAATAGGTGGTTTGCGAAAGCGGGCTGCCTAAAGGTGTTTCATGCCTTCGGCAAACTAAAAACGAAAAGTAAAAAATGAAAAATAACTTTATCGGCTACTGCCTGCGGAGATTTAACCTCTCCCTGACAATCCAACAAGTTGTATTGTCTTTCCCCTCTCCAACGCGTGGAGAGGGGTGGCTGAAAGCCGGGGTGAGGTACCCGCAAAATAACCTCATCAGCTACTGCCTGTAGGTGTGTAGTAACCACCCAATTCTGACTTATACAGTCAGAATTACCCCTCCTTAAAAAGGAGGGGAGTTAAAATAATGAGCCGCGAAAACGAGTGCATTAGCAACATGCTGTAAGGGTTTGGTGTATCCCGAGATCCCGCATCAAGTGCGGGATGACAATCGTAGCAAAAGGGTGAGCAGAAATGATGTGGTTTGCTACTGCTTGTAGTACCTCCCCTGCCCCCTCCTAAATTTAGGAGGGGGTGGCGCGGCGAGTGCCGGGGTGAGGTATCCCCCGACGATGAATGTCGGGATGCTACAAAAGTGGCACGCGAAAACGAGTGTATTAACTACTGCCTGTAGGGGTTGGGGGCAAACAAAAATCCCCGCCGAAGGGCGGGGATTTTTAAATATGTGTATCAGTGTGTGAATACTGACCTCTGATTACTGACTACTATTCAGCAATAAGCAGTTTGCCGGTTTTAATTATGGCACCTTGCTCGTTAGCTACGCGGTACATGTAAGCACCTGCAGTTAAGCCGCTAACGCTAATGGTGTTTTGGCTTGCTGTAAGCATGTTAGAGCTTACTGTGCGGCCTGTAGCATCAAAAATAGTTAGGGTAGCTTCGCCTTTAAGGTCTTTAACAAATACGTTTACTAAGCCCGATGTTGGGTTAGGGAACAACTGTACGTTGTTGTTGGTGTAAATGTCTTCTTTAGTGCTTAAAGTGGCAGGGTCGGCCTGGTAACGCATAGAGCTAGGTGCACCGTTAGCATCAGTGCTAATGTCGGCAACATAGTATTTAGCGTTGGTACCAAAGAAACGGTAGTTGTAGGTAGTTTCTGTAGTTACAGCACCGTCTAAACCAACAAAGCCTGCTACAATGCCTGGAAGCAATTGCCAGCCTTGTTGTATGCCAAAGGCAATGTTTGCATTGGCTGCATATACCCAAATAGAGTCTATTGTAGTTTGTACAACCCTATCGCGCACAACCTGGTAGGTACCTAATGGAATGGTTAAAGAACCATCGGCATCAAAGTTATGGTTGGTGTAGAAAGTACGTTTAACACGGGCAGAATCTACAAAGCCCTGGCCTACAGCAGTAATGTCTAATGTCTCGTCAATTTGAGAAGTATCGGCATAAGTAAGGCCTATTTGAGCAGGAAAACGGATAATGTCTTGTGTAGGATTAAAATCGGCTACTACAGGAAAAGGGGCACCTTCTAAGTTACCGGCAACGCCTAATACTTTAACGCCACTGGCGCTTTTGTCAATATAAGCATCGGCACCCAGTTGAGGGAAAGAGATATTGGCTGTAGGAAAAGCAGCTGCATCGGGTAAAGAAGCAGGGTCTATAAAGTTAAGGGTTTCAACCTCGTCAACTGTAAGGTCGCTAAAAACCCAAGTTTGACCAGATGCTGCAGCACCAAGGTTAAGGGTAGGTAACACGGTGTCTCGGCCCACATAAACCACATCGCCAATAACGGCAAAATCGGCTTGGGTAATAACCACCTGTGCATTTGTGGCAAAGGTTGCAAGTATAACACCTGCTGAAAGTAAAAACTTTTTCATTTTTGTTTGTTAGATGATAGGTATATAAATACAAATATAATAAAAAAGGCGGTTTCCGTGTATACAACGAAACCGCCTTTTAAAAGTATTGTAATGCGCTATAACGTAAATTACTTAGCTACGGTAAATTTACCTGTACGTAATAAGCTATTGCCTGTTTTAACGGCGTAAATGTACATGCCTGATACTAAGCCCGACACATCGGCCCTAGACATCATTTGGCTTACATTGATAGACTGCACACGGCGGCCTGTCATATCGTAAAGTTCAACAACTACGGGGCTGTTTACAAACTGGTGGCCTGTGCAAAGTATAGAAACCTCATCGCGCACAGGGTTTGGGTACATTTTAAAATCGAACTTGTTAGCAGAGTTTTCATCTACTGCAGTAGTTAAAATGCTAAAATCGTCTATAAACAAGGTGCTACCGGGTGCAGGCTCTTGTGTTGGTATTTGGTTACCAAGTATAGCAAGTGCCCTGTAGCTTGAAAAAGCTATGATAGATAATGTATCAGGGTCGCCGTTATCAAAGTAGTTAATAGTCATGTTGCCCAAAGTGTAGTTAGGCTCAGTTGTATTGATAGATGAAAGCGCCTTACCAACGGTAACTTGTTGGTTAGTATTGTTATCCCAACGGGTTAAAGAAATAAGTACACCGGCAGAATCGCCACCAACAGAGGTGTATTTGTACCAAAAGTTAGCAGATGTTGGGCGCTGAGAATAAGGAACACCTAAAGTACCCAAGCCAAGGTTACCTAATAACATAAAGCCGGGAAAGGTGTCTTGAGGGAATACTTGACCCAATTGAGGAAAACCGCTAAAATCAGGGTCGCCAGCCAGGGTAGTAAGCTTAGCCGCGTATTGGCCAGCATGTGCATCGGTAGATTTTTCACAGGTAATAGGAAAGCCGGGGGCTACAGTGCTAAATACGTTTAAAGAGCTCCAAGATGTTGGTTCTTCATAGGTTTGGCTGTTAACCCACGATTCAAATGTAGCATTAGGCGGAACCTGACCAAAAACAAAGCCCGTACCTGCTACTAATGCAACAAGGGTAATAATTACTTTTTTCATTTTTCGTTGTTAAATATGGTTTTTCAACGGCAAATGTAGAAAAATCAATGAAAAGCCTGCAAATCGCACAAGCGTTTGTATAAGCCAGCCTTGCCTATCAACTCATTATGGGTACCGCGCTCTACTATTTCGCCATCGTTAAGCACTATAATCTCGTCGGCATTTTGTATGGTAGACAAACGGTGTGCAATTACAATAGAGGTGCGGGTTTTCATTAAAACCGTAAGGGCATCCTGTACCAGTTTTTCCGACTCCGTATCAAGCGCCGAAGTTGCCTCATCCAATATCAGTATTGGTGGATTTTTAAGAACAGCACGCGCTATGCTTAATCGCTGCCTTTGCCCACCCGATAGCTTGGTGCCCCTGTCGCCAATATTGTAGTTGTACTCCCCATCTAACCTAGCAATAAACTCCTGGGCGTTGGCAATGCGGCCTGCCTCTTCAATTTCTGCCTGAGTAGCCCCTTGTTTGCCCAATAGTATGTTATTAGCCACACTATCATTAAACAATACCGTTTCTTGCGACACCACGCCTATTAAACGGCGTAGTGATTGTATACTAAGGTCTTTAACATTATTGCCATCAATAAGTAGTTTCCCTTCGCTACAATCGTAAAAGCGCGGCAGCAAATCGGCCAGGGTGGTTTTACCCGCGCCCGATGGGCCAACCAATGCAATGGTTTTGCCTTTTTCTATTTTCAGGTTGATGTTGTTCAACACGTTTTTGGTGTTGTACTTAAAGCTGAGATTTTTATACTCTATGGCATGCTCAAAATCAGTAATGGTAATGGGATTAGTCTTTTCGGCCACGGTGTCTTCGGCATCCAGAATATGGTCTATACGGTCTAACGATGCAAAGCCTTTTTGCAGATTATACCAAGCCGATGTAAGGGCTTTTGCGGGATTGAGTATTTGCGAGAACAAGGCGATGAAAAAGATGAACTCTTCGGGGTTAAGCTTATTATTGCCTTGCAGGATAAGGCTGCCGCCTATCCATATCAGTATTACCATTACAGTAGTGCCTAAAAACTCGCTTAGGGGCGATGCTAAATCCCTACGGCGGTAAATGGTGTTTTGCAGGCGGGTAAAGGCGCTGTTTTCGGCCTTAAACTTATCTTTCATTTGCCCCTCGGCAGTAAAGCCTTTAATAATGCGCAGGCCACCCAGGGTTTCATCTATCAGGCTTAATATTTCGCCCAGTTTGCTTTGCCCCCGGCCCGATGCCTTTTTTAGTGTTTTGCCTAACCTGCCTATCAGCAAACCGGCTATAGGCAATAATACTAATGATGTTATAGTTAACTCAGGGCTTACAAAATATAGCATGCCCAATGTTATTAGTATGCTTAATGGTTCACGATAAACCATCTCAAGCCCACTCATTATAGACCATTCTACTTCGGCTACATCGCTGGTGGTGCGAGACATTATATCGCCTTTACGCTCATCAGAAAAATAGCCCAGCGGCAGGCCCAAAATCTTGTTGTATACCTTTTGGCGAAGGTCAGATACTACCCCATTGCGCACGGGGGCCAAAAAGTACATGGTCAGGTAGCGGAACAGGTTTTTTAAGAAGAAAAGTGTTACTATGCCAAAGCACAGCATTAGCAGGGCATATTGCTGCCCATACAGGTTTATAAAACCGCTTAGCTGCCCATAAAAATACTGTTTGGCGCTTTGCATGCTGCCGGCAGCAGCAGGGGTTAAGGTTTGGGTAGTATCTTCAAGCTTAAAAATAAGGCGCAAAAAGGGTATTACCATAGCAATGGTAAACAGCCCAAATATTACCGATAAGATGTTGAACACTATATTAAGCCATACATACTTGCTGTATGGGCGCGTATAGGCAAACAACCTTTTAAACTTATTCATTAACTACAAAGGTATGGAAAACAAAAGTCCCGCCTATAACAGACGGGACTTTGAGTATATTATTGTAATACGTGTTATTTAGAAACAATTACCCTCTCTGTACGAGAGCCTTTTTCAGTAACAATCTGGAACAGGTAAACACCAGAAGAAAGCGAACTTAAATCGTACGATTTTTGGAACGCTCCGCTAAAGTTGTTCATGCTGTCGCCCAATAATTGCTGGCCTAGCATATTCATAACCCTAATATCAATGGCTTGGTTGCTGGTAGAGTTAAAACGTACCTGCAGCATACCATCTGTTGGGTTTGGATAAACGGTAAATTTCTCAATATCTAACTCAGGCAAGCCAACGGTTTTAACAGGTACCACAATGGTGTACTCGTCTTCGCCGCAGCTATTGGTAACTGTTAAAGTAACAGTGTAATCGCCGGGGGCAGGGAAGGTATGTGTTGGGTTTTGAGTATTAGCAGAACCGCCATCGCCAAAATCCCAATCATATGTAGTGCCGTTGAAAGAGAAATCGTAGAAATTCATATCTAACGAGTTGCTTTGCTGGCCGTAGTTAAAGTCGGCAATAGGAGGGAATTCTACAGCAACAGTAACACTGTCTGTAGCCACGCAACCATACTCATCGGCTACCTGTACGGTGTAAGTACCGCTTTGGGTAACTTCTATGCCTTGTGTGGTAGAACCGCTACCCCATAGGTAAGAGTATGCAGGGTTTACAGATAGTGAAACGCTATCGCCCAAGCAGAATAATAGTGGGCCATCAGCACTTATTAACGCGCTGATAGTTGAGTAGCTAACATCTACAGAGTCTACAAACTCGCAACCTAAAGAGTTTTGTACGGTAATAACGTACGTGCCCGGTGCGGTTACGTTAAGCGTTTGCGATTGTACGTTGCCCGGATTCCAGGTGTAGCTAGTGTAGCCTGCGCCTGCATCAAGGGTAGTGTTAATATTAGTACCTGTACAGAAAACAGTTACATCGCCAATAATAGGTGCTGCAACAAATGTATCAGGAACCAATGCTACAGTAACAGTATTGGTAGCAGAACCAATGCAACCATCGGCGCTGGTAACAGTAACGCTGTACTGGCCGCTGCCGGTAACGGTAATGGTTTGTGTATTTTCATTACCCGGAGCCCAGTTGTAGGCGCTAAAACCAGAACCTGCATCAAGGGTAACATCACCACCATTACATAGTGTAGTACTGCCGTTGGTAGTAATAAGCGGTGCAGGAACATCGTATACAATATATTGTTGAGACTGGGTATTGCTACAGCCATTACCATCAGTATAAGTATAGGTTACGGTTGATGTGCCAAGCGGCGCATCGGCAGGGTTAAAGGTGCTGCCAGATATGCCTTGGCCTACAAAGATACCACCACCGGGGAAACCGAAGATAGGTACAGCAACATCGTTAGCGCAAAGGGTATTATCGCTGGTAGCTACACCAACCACAGGTAACGCGTTAACAACCAGAGTAACTGCGCTGCGTGAGCTGCTAGAGCAGTTGCCAACGCCAACACCTTCTACATAGTAAGTATAAGTGCCGGGGGCATTAATGGTAGGTACGTAGTTAGAGCTGTTACCTTGTAACAAGGTACCACTTACAGCGGCGTCGTACCAGTTGAATGTAACGTTGGTGCCCGATGCTGAAAGTGTTGGAGGATTGTCGCCAATACATATTGCTGCAGGTTGTGCTACAGTAGGTGCCGGTGGAACAGGGTTAACAATTACCGTAACCGCTGTGCGTGTGCTGGCACAAGATGATTGACCAACCTCTTCGGCATAGTAAGTATAAGTACCCGGGGTACTAATTGCGGGGGTAAATACAGAGCTGTTGGCCTGTAGTAAAGAACCACCAAGAGCAGCATCGTACCAATTGATAGTGCCACCGGTGCCGGCAGCGCTAAGTTGTGGTATAGGAGCGCCTTCGCAAATAGCGGCAGGCGATACGGCAACAGGGGCAGTTGGGTTATCTACAATAGTAACACCAAATGTTTGTGATGCAGGACATGGCCCTGGAGATGTGTATGTTACAGTATAAGGTATACCGGTAGTAGTTAAGTTAAGGGTAATCTCGCCTGTTAAGTTGTTTATGTTTAAGCCGGTAGGTGTAGAAGTAAAATTACCACCCGCTGTACCTGTAACAACAGGTGTTGGGTTAGGACCGTCTTGGCAGTATACCGCGCTAGAGAAGCTGAATGTTGCGTCTTGCGCAGGCGCTACTGTTAGTTGTTGTGTTGATGTTGATGGGCATGCACCGGCGGTTACATAAGTAATAGTATAGGTACCGGGGGTTGATGCATTTAAATCTACCACACCGTTTGCAGCTGTAATGGCTAAACCGGCAGGGTTAGAAGTAAAATTGCCACCGTTAAGCACAATAAACGGTGTTACCGTGCCAGAGCCTTGGCATAAGCTTGGGCCTGAATAGCTAAATGTTGCATTATCAGCATTAACAATAGTTACTGTTTGGTTTTGTGTGCCCGGGCAAGCACCTGGTGTAGTATAGGTTACTGTGTAGGTGCCGGCAGTGCTGGCAGCCACGTTTATTTGACCTGTTGCACTGTTTATAGAAAGGCCACCTGGAGCCGCTGTAAACGTACCACCGGGAGTACCCGATATGGTAGGCGTTGGGTCTGAACCATTTTTACAATATGATATTGCACCGTAGCTGTATGCAGCATTGCCTGTTTGGTTAACTGTAAATGTATACGGTGTGCGTGCAATACTTGGGCAGGCATTATCTACCTGTACATAAACTGTGTATGTGCCCGGTGTGTTAACCGTGTAGCTGTTGCCGGTAAATAATAATGTACCGCCCGATGCAGCGTTGTACCAGTTGTAAGAGCCACCGTAGGTAGCGCCTGTAGCTGTTATTGTAACAGAGCCACAGCCCGACGTTGGGCCGCTAACTGTTGGCAATGCCGGGGTGTAGTAAGAACTAAAGCGTACGCCATAGTTACCGCAGTTGCCACCGCCCTGGCCTACAATTTCTGTTTGGTTCCAAACGCAGGGTGGGCCCTGGTTGCGGAAATCTATATCGCCACCTACTTGTTGCGGGCCGCAATGGTTATCGTCTTCGTCTAAACAAATTGATGAACAATCATAATCGCAATCGTTACCAGAATCTTCTTCCCAACCTTCAAGCCTAACTTGAAAGTATTGTGGAACGTTAACACCATAAGTATAGTTAAGTGTTGGACCCCAGTTGGTTGGGCCAGACCATATTGGAAAACCACCGCCACCCGATGGTCCTATCCACTGAAAGCAGGCACCGCCTACCCAGTCTGTACCGTCAAGGTTTGCGGCATCTCTAAACCATACTTTATCACGCTCTTCGGTGTTATCAAGTACGTCGTCGTAGTTGCCTTTCCAAAAGGCATCGGCCTTAATTTGTAAATTAACCGGACCGTTGCTTACCTGCTGTGCATTTGCTGCAAAGCTAATAGCCAAAAGGGCCAGTAGTGTAATCGGTTTAATTAGCTTGTATAACTTTTTCATAGGCTGTATAAAAAATAAACTGTATAAAAATATTGTATTCTTCAATTATATCCAAACATTATCCTATTATATTCATCGGGCACGGTTGGCGGGTTTTTCTTATATTCTTCTAATGTTACGTTGCCCGGATAAAATTTTGGCAGCGGGCCGTATTTTTTTGTGTATTGTTTTGTATTGTATAACAGGTACCAGTGCTGCGTGCGGCGCTGGTAGGTAAGGCTGTCGGCCTGCGGGTTGCCGCTGTCTAAAAACAGGGGTTGGCGGTCGGTAACCGGGTAAGCGAAAAATTTTTCCAGAGCAAATACGTTAAAGGTATAGGCAGATGAGGCAGTTACAGCGGTTTGCTTTGGTGTTTTGCATGCAACGCCCATAGCCAGCAAGCCAAAAAAGGCCGCAAACAAGTAAAAGTTGACTAATCCCGAAAATCGCATTTGGCAAACATAGCAATTGGTAAGGCAACAAACAAAGGTTTTTGATATATTTAAAATAAGATTTACGGTTAATTGTACTTTACGCTAAATTTGTCCCTAATTATTAAAATCAGATAAGAAAAAAGAATGAAAAACCTATCGTTAATATTAAATGGTGTTTTGGTTATTGCCGTAGCCGTATTGTTTTACCTGCATTTTACCAGTGCTAAAGGTGGTGCCGAAAGTGTTGACCTAAGTGCAGACACAACAGTAGTTAACGCTAAGGGCAAGGCTATTGTATATGTTGATAGCGACTCTCTATTAAAGGGTTACGACTACAGCAAAAAAGTACAAGACGACCTTGCCGTAAAGAAAACCGCAATGGAAAACACCATTAAAGGCAAACAAACTGCTTTTGATAATAAGCTGCGCGAGTACCAAACCAAAATGGACTACCTAACCCCGGCAGAGCGCGCTAAAACCGAGAATGACCTTAAAAATATGCAAATGGATGGCGAAAAAACCATGTACGACCTACAAGGTAAATTCCAGACCGATGCTGCTGCGCTTAACGAGCAGTTGCTTTTTAAGGTTGAAGACTTTTTAAAAGGTTATGCTAAGGCCAACGGCCATATATACGTTATACAAACATCGCGCGGCATAGGCCCTGTATTATATGGCGACCCTCAACTTAATGTAACTTCGGATGTTATAAATAAGCTTAACGAGGTTTACAAAAAAGAACTAGAAGCGGGAGGCACCAAGTAAAATGACTCTTTACGAGTTAAATAAACACCAGCCCATATTATTTTACGATGGGGTTTGCAACCTCTGCAACTACTGGGTAAAGTTTGTTCTTAAAAAGAAAAACATCCGGTGTTAACCTTTGCCGCCCTGCAATCTGCGGCGGGCGATGCTGTTAAGGCCACATTTGGCAACAACCCCGTACCCGACTCGTTAATGGTATATGTAAATGGCAAGGTGTACGTAAAGTCTGACGCTGCTTTGCAATTGGTAAAACACCTGCGTGGCGGCTGGCCTTTGCTGGCTGGGCTTTACATCTTCCCCAAATTTATCCGCAACTGGGTGTACGATATTATTGCACGTAACCGCTACCGCTGGTTTGGCGAGAAAGACGAATGCATGATACCATCTCCCGATGTGAGAAAACGGTTTTTGATGTAATAAAGAGAGTTGCTGGTCGCAGGTGACGTTTCACTGAACACCTGCCACGGCAGGAAAATCCCCCTCTAAGAGGGGGTGCCCGAAGGGCGGGGAGTTTTGTTTTTAAGCAGTACTAACATGCACCCACCACCCCTTTCTCCCGACAACCTATGGTGTCGGGATTCATTCCCTCCTTTGCAGGAGGGGAGCCGTAATTTCCCTGTACTATTTACATCGTCTTCACAAACTCCGTAAGCAGTATATATACCTCTTTAAACTTAGTCATAGGCAGGGTTTCACGCTTGTCGTAAATATCGTGGTAGGCTTTTATGCCACCCATTGTGTAGATAAAAAACGCAGGCACACCCTTTTCTACAAACGGGTAATGATCGCTGTTGGCGGCATTGTTCCGTATTTTAACTTCTTTAAGCAGGTTTAGCTTTTTATTAATTGAAACTAGTGAGTCGAACTTCGCTTTATGCCCTGTACCGTTTACTACGGTAATGCCATCATCGCCGGTGCCCATAATATCAAGGTTAAGCATAAACTTAATTTTGCCTAGCGGAAAAACAGGTTTGTCTACATAGTTAAAAGAACCTAAAAGGCCCAATTCTTCCCCACCCCAACCAATAAACACCATGCTGTATTTAGCCGGGTTTTTAGCGTAGTGTTTGGCTAAAGACAGCATCATAGAGCATCCGCTGGCATTATCGTTAGCGCCGGTAAAAATGGCTTCGGTACCCATAATACCTAAATGGTCGTAGTGGGCAGAGAATACGATAAAACTATCGGGCACTTCTGTACCCTTTACAAAGCCCAACACATTACGACCTGTATAGTCATCAAAAAACTGGTTTTGTATGTCAATACTAATCTTTTTAGCCTGCTTTTTCTTTGTGATAACGCCCGTTAAAAATTCAACTGTAGGGTAATTATCTACCGTGGTAGAAACGCTCCAGGTAAGTTTATCGCGCACAACACCAATGCCTGCCGCGCCAATGGTGTTATCGGCTATTACTTTACCTACTATCTTCTTGGTTGTTTCATCGGTAACCCCTTTCATGTTAAACAGCACAAACTTTTTGGGGTACTTTTTACTGATAAATTTATCCAACTTAGCACGGTTATTTATGGTGTTACTATCAGCCCACGCTACCTTGTAAGTGCCTTTAACCGTAGGTGTTTCTGGCGATATGATAAAATCTACTCCGGGAATTAGCTGCCTGTCTTTCAACGCAACCTTTACCTGGTGCGGAAAGGTATTTACAGAGAAATGAAACTGCTGGTAGTAGTTGTTTTTTTCGAATGGCTGAATATTGTGCTTGAAAAATTCGGTAGCTATCAGGTTTGCTGCATTCTCATCGGCATTGCGGTAATAGCCACGCCCCAAAGAAAAAGGCGATGCAAGGGTGTCTACCATTAAACGGGCATAAGCACTATCAAAAGGCGCTGTTTGCGCGTTGCCAATTGTGCAGGCAAACAAGCAAACAATCGCTATTAAGTAATTTAGCTTTCTCATATCAACAGCCAATTTATAACTTTGCATTTAAATAACGTGTTGTGCCACACCAATTACAAGAAATAGGCGGCTATGCCCGCATGGTAGACGAGCAATTGAAAAACCTGTTGCCCGGTCGCCAACCATTAGGTTTGTACGAACCTATAAACTACACCATAGCCTTGGGTGGCAAACGCCTGCGCCCTGCGTTGTGTATGTTGGCAGCCCGCACCATTGGCGGCGATGCCACCAAAGCCCTGCACCCTGCATTGGGCATAGAGCTGTTCCACAACTTTACCCTGCTGCACGATGATATTATGGATGCAGCTCCCCTGCGCCGTGGCGAGCCAACGGTGTATGTAAAGTGGAACACCAACACGGCCATACTATCGGGCGATGCGATGTTTGTGCTGGCCTATGAGCAAATAGCAGAAGTAGAACCTACCGTGCTTAAAGCGGTGCTTACCTGTTTTAACAAAACGGCCATAGAGGTATGCGAAGGCCAACAGCTTGACCTTGACTTTGAAATTTTAGACAGCGTTAGCATTGACGATTACATCAACATGATTACTCTTAAAACAGCGGTGTTGCTGGCAGCATCGTTAAAAATTGGGGCGCTGGCCGGTGGCGCAAATGCTGACCAAGCCGACCATTTATACCAATTTGGGTTGAATTTGGGCATTGCTTTCCAGTTGCACGATGATATTTTGGATGTGTTTGGAGAACCCGAGAAGGTAGGCAAACAACCGGGGGCGATATTATAGCCAACAAAAAAACCTTCTTATACTTAAAGTCTTTAGAACTGGCTGATGTTGAAAGCCGCGAAGAGCTTATTGACTGGTACAGTGGCCCTACGTACGATATTAATGCGAAAGTACCTAAGGTAAAAGCCTTGTTTGAAAAGGTAGGCGTATTGCCACATGCCGAAGCAGAACAAACGCGTTACTACACCATTGCTATTGAGCATTTAAACGCGTTGGAAGGTATTGACACATCGGCCCTGAAAGACTTTGCCGAAGCGTTGATGGAGCGCGAGCTTTAGCAGCCGCCGTATAGCCTTATGCAAACAACGTTATCGCGCATGCGTTTGTTTATCATCAGGTCTTCGTTGCACCCATCGGTATTCAATTGCACCTTAAAGCAGTCTGTTTTAGGGTGTTGCACATACTTGGTATACGCATCAGGACTAACACTTTCAGGAAAATTATTGGCCTTAAAATAATCGCCGGCTTTCTTTATCTGCTCGCGGAATATGTAGGTGGCAATAAGGTAAGCCTCTTCGTTACTAATGCCGGTAATGGTTACTAGCTCTTCTCCCCACTCGTAGCCAGAGTTGCTAGAGTATACAATGGTTTTATCTTTGTACTTAAATACCTGCGTATAGCTGTCGCTTGTGCCCATGCCATCCTCATCAGAATAACAATCTGTAAAAGATGATATAAGTAGTGGCGTTAACTGATTAAATGCGGTTTGGCAATATTCTTTCAGGTCTTTACAGCTTTCTTTAGGGGTAGGTAAAAACGATAAATACCCATCAAAAATAAAACCTGTTTTACCGTTAAAATCAACCTTGGCCCAACAACCCTGCAAACCATCTACCATCTTCGATGGATTCATTATTTTATCTGCAAGCACCTTTAGTTTGCTGCCAAAAGGCACAGTAACAACAGCGTCTCCATCAGGCGTAGAACGTAGCTTTAAACCCGATGGGGCATGTACAAAAAGCTCATCGCCTTTAGCATATTTATCTATTGAAAAAGCCAGCGTTACCTGTAGGCACAAAACAAATGTTAAAATTGCTTTCATATTATTGAGCATTACCAAACATTATGCATTATGCACTATGAATTTTGCATTAAGATTATTTCCCTTCTGACTTCTCAATCCTAAAGCCTACATCAGTAATATTAGGCAAAGGGTCTACGCGCATGGCATGCTCCAACCTGAATTTGTATTTGCCCTTTTGGTTAAAATACACGTTGCGTTTAAGCATTATGCGGTTGTCTAACAAATCGCCGGCGCCTTTGCCCATCCACTTACCGTTTTTATCGGCCAGCAGGCAGTTAAGGGTGTCTTTAGCCTCTTTACCGTTGGGGAAAGTGGTGGTTAAAAACAGGAATATGTTAGAGAACTGGTAATCGGCAGTGTTGCGCAGGTTAATGTAGGCATTAACCGCTTGGTTGGTATCGGCTATTTCCACCTCAAACTCTACCGGTTGGTTAGAGTTCCACTTGCTGCCCTCTATCTTTTTGTTTTCATCAAAAAGGCGGCTATCATCGCACGCGGCAAAAAGCAAAAGGGCTGTAGCAGCCAATACACCTATTAACCTTTTCATTTATTATTCTTGGGGTGGCGCAGGTGGGTTTTGCGGCGGTTTTGGCCCACGGTTGCGGTTGTTGTTATTACGTGGCGGGCGGTTGTTATTGTCGCGCGGCGGACGGTTACTGTTGTCTCTTGGCGGGCGGTTGCTATCATCCCTAGGTGGGCGGTTGCTGTTATCGCGTGGGGGCGGTTGTTATTATCCCTTGGCCCACGGTTTTGGTTGTTGCCTCCCTGGTTTTTGTTTTCCGGCTTAATTTCAGGCCCTTTATCGCCACCATCGGTATTTTGTACCGGGTTTGGTCCCGCAACACGGTTTTTGTTGCCGGGCTTGCGCTTATTGTTGTTCGATTTTTTCTTAGTCCTGTCAAAGCGGGTAAGGCTGTCCTGCCCCACTACGTTTTCATAATCAGGCTCTTTTTTAGCCGGTAGTTTAGTTACTATCGCGGCTAACTCATCGGGCTTAATGCCTTGGGCGTTCATAGCCTGTAGCTCTTTTACCCTATCAACAGAAAGTGGGATAAACAAGCCCATGTTGTCTTTATAGGCATACCACATGGTGCGGCGGAAAATGTCCGTTTTCATGTGTACTGCCAGTCCCTTTTGGGTTTCAATAGGCTTATCATTCTCGGGAAATTCCTTTATCGCATCAAGGTAGCTATCCAACTCGTAGTTAAGGCAGCATTTAAGTTTGCCGCACTGGCCGGCCAGTTTAAGCGGGTTTAGCGCCAATTGCTGGTAACGTGCCGCGCTGGTATTAACGGTACGGAAATCTCGCAACCAGGTAGAGCAGCAAAGCTCACGCCCACAAGAGCCAATGCCACCCAAACGGGCAGCCTCCTGGCGTTGGCCTATCTGGCGCATTTCTATACGTACGCGGAATTCTTCGGCCAGCTTTTTAATAAGCTCGCGGAAGTCTACCCTATCGGGCGCGGTGTAAAAGAAGGTGGCTTTAGAGCCATCGCCCTGAAATTCTACATCGCTAAGCTTCATATCCAACCCAATGCCCGATGCTATTACGCGGGCTTTGTACATGGTATCAACCTCGCGTGCAATGGTAGCCTGCCATTTATCAATATCGGCAGTTTTGGCCTTGCGGTAAAGTGATTTTACTTCGGCTGAATCGTAAGGGATATTCAGCTTCTTCATTTGGGTTTTAACCAATTCGCCCGAAAGCGAAACGGCTCCTATATCGTGGCCCGGGTTACCTTCTACGGCTACTATATCGCCTTGAAAAAGGTCCTGACCTGAGTTATTGCGGTAAAATTCTTTGCGGCTGTTTTTAAAACGTACTTCAACTATATCAAATTGTTTTTGACCATTTGGCAACTCCATGTTTGCCAGCCAGTCGAATATATTGAGTTTGTTACAACCACCTATACCGCATGCTCCATTGCTTTTACACCCTGCGGGGGTTCCATTGCCCCTGCCTGTGCTACATCCGCTGCATGCCATGTTTTTATCTTATCTAAAACTGTAAAATTAATATAAATCAATTTGTAAATATAGGCCCTCTTACGGTTATCTGTCAAATTTTGTTTTAGGGAGATAAAAAAGGCTACCTGAAATCAGATAGCCTTGCAATTACTTTACGTACTAATTAGTCTTTTTTGCGCCCGCAGCCTTGTTTTTTCGCTTTGAAGCAGGGGCTAATGGAGGATTAGTTGCCGGCGTTGCTTTGTCTGCCTGTTTATTGGCCGCACCCGGCTTGTACGCAGCCATTTGGGGCTTATTAGTCCCCACAACCGGCTGGGCTTTTGTATTGCCTAATTTGCCTGTAGCCATTGCGGGTGCGTTGCTTTGTGCATTTGCTGCTATGCAGCCTAACAGCACAATAGTATATGTTAAAACTATCTTCTTCATACCTACAGATTATTGTACAAATGCGCTTATGGTGCCGTGGTGGCCGGTTTCGGTAGCTGTGTATATACCTATGCCGGGTGTGCCAGATATAGCTGCTACGCGGTACTGCACCGTAACGGTGTTAGCTACGTTAGCATTTACTGTTACCTTTTTTGTAAATGCCGCGCTCCAGGGGCTTGTACCATCGCCTGTAAAGGAGTCTAATATAGAAACCTTCTCGCTTGTGCCACCGGCTGAAACACCGTTTACCAACACCCTAAATTCTACAAAAGACATACCATCGGCATACCCAAAACCAGCAGCGGTAAAGTTTAAGAAGGCTGTAGTTTGTGTGGGTGTAAACGTAATGCTTAGGCCCGGCACGTTGGTATAGGCCGCGGCAACAAGGGTTTGGTCGCCGGTAACAGATGATGATACAATATTTACACCGCCTGTGCCCGGAGCGCCTGTAGCACCTGTTGCACCGGGGGTTCCGTTAGCGCCAGTAGCGCCATTAGCACCCGAAGGGCCTGCAGGGCCCGTATTGCCATTTAAGCCCGCAGGACCTGTTGGCCCAGCTGAGCCTGTAGAGCCTGTTGCACCCGTAGCACCAGCTACGCCATTGTTACCTGTAGGGCCGGTAGGGCCTGTTGCTCCACCGCCGGGTCCTGTTGGGCCGGTTGGACCGGTTGCACCACCACCCGGGCCTGTTGGGCCGGGGGCACCATTAGCACCTGCGGGGCCTGTAGCACCGGGAGCGCCCGCTGGGCCTGCAGGACCTGTTGGGCCGGGGTTTGTAGAGCTGCCTGAGTATAGCGCATACGGTACAGACCATAATTGCATAGTACCCATATCTATATACCCCGTACCGGGGTTAGCTTCAATTTTTGCAAAATGGTTAGAGCTGCCCCAGGGGATAGCGCTTAGCGTGTTAAACGGACCGGTAACAAATGTACCTGGCCTATAACCATATCAAACAACCCAAATTGGTTAGTGGTTACGGTATGTGTTTCTTGAAACTGCGGTGTGCCGTTTATTGCGATTAGAATAGATACACGGATGGTTAGCGTATTGTTAGATAGTATGCTACCCGAGTTGTCGCGGGCAACGGCCTGGTAATTAATACCCGGAGGTGGTGCCACTTGGGCAAATGCCACATTGCACAACAATAGGCCAGCAGCAATAACAAGTTGTTTAACTAGTTTTTTCATGGTTTTTTTAAATATGATTGCCGTAAATGTAGGATTAACGGGGCATAGAAACAATATTGGTGTAATAAAAATAAAAAGCCCCCTGACTTTTATGGTCAAGGGGCTTTAAGATTATAATATGCTAAACCTTATGGCTTAACTATAAGAATGTTAATTCGTAAGTTTTGTGTTACAGAGTTAGTCTCGTCTAGGAATATCTCAAACGATGTTGTGGTAAGATTCCTGATAATAGGCGATTCAAAATCATTATCATCGTCAGCATTGCCTAAGCTGGTAAACGATAGCATTGGAATATACGTTGTAGTGCCTTGGTCGGCAAAGTTAACGGTAATGGTAGACCTGCCGCTATTGTTAGTTTTTGTTGCTGATGTAATGCCACCTGCTACGGTAACAGCAGTACCTGCATTAATATCAGAAATAAGAACAGTACCTGCAACAGTTTGAATAGCAGGGCCTGTTGGGCCTTGGGCACCTTGTGGACCTGCTACACCCTGAATGCCTTGAGCACCTTGTGGGCCTACTGCACCATCGTTACCTGTTGGGCCAATTGGACCTTGAGCACCGGCAGGGCCGGCAACACCTTGTGGGCCTTGGGCACCGGCAGGGCCTTGCGGACCAACTGCACCATCGTTACCGGTTGGGCCTTGCAAACCTTGTATGCCTTGTATACCCTGTATACCTTGTGGGCCTTGAGCGCCTTGTGAGCCTTGAGCACCAGAAAGGTTGCTAACTACTATGCGTGAGCCCGGAAATGCGGTTTGGAAATTAATATCTACAGGATTAGAAACATCGTTGTGCCAAACATATATTTCAAAATACTCGCCGTTTTGTAATACTATATTAAAGTTAACGCTACTTGCGGGCACATCAGTATCTGGGCCGTCAAAACTTAAAATACCATAACGGTCGGTAAAAACGTTACCATTTTTTGCACCAAAGGCATAGCGGCCTGTTCCGGGAGTAGGCAATGCGCTCCAGGTTATAAATGATGATACATTTAAAACCAACACATCGCCACTGGTATTGATAAATTTAGAAGCTCCATCGTATGTTAATCCGCTTACTCCGTTAGAGTTAGCAGCATCCAAATTCTCCCAAAAAACAGGGGTATCAATGCCATCTGCAATACCTTGTGGGGTAACATTAGCGTAAGCTAAAGTAGCAGCTGTACCAACGGGGGCTGCAGGGCCTGTAGGACCTGTAACACCAACACCTGTTGGGCCTGTTGGGCCAGTAACACCATCGGCACCATTAGCACCGTTGCTTCCTGTTGGGCCGGTTGGGCCTGTTGCGCCATCGGCACCGTTAGCGCCGTTAGCACCATTATTTCCTGTAACACCTGTTGGGCCTGTTACACCATTAGCACCATCGTTACCTGTTGGACCTGTAGGGCCGGTTACTGATGGTAAAGGTTGCCATGTAGCAACACCCTGGTTGTTAGACGATGTTAATACATAACCCGTTTGTGCACCTTGTGGAAGAACTACATTGTTACCAAAGAAAACATTATCGCGGGTAAAGAAACCCCAGTAGCGTTGTTGCGCATCGCTATAAGCCATAAAAGCCAAAGTAGGGCCACTGTCGCCATTGTTTAAACGGCCAACAACACCTGCACTGTTAGCAAAATCGCCATAGTTGCCACCGTAAACACCGGCGCTGTAGTTGTTGCCATACCAAGAGTAACCTTTAATAGCAGCATCAACACCACGTACAGCCCAGCTAGAGCCACCATCAGTTTCGTTAAAAGAACCCTGGCGGTAAGCAAATATATTTGAGTGACCATCACCAAAATCAGTACCCGGACGCTCAACATAAACGCGTGTTTTGTCAGCACCACGTACTACTGCAGGTTGATCTGGGTTTACTACGTTTACTTTTACAACGCCTTCTACCATTAAACCATTTACAGGTGCGGCAGAGTTAGCAAAGTTTTGACCAATAGAAACATTACCACCAACGCTAAGTTTACTTGCAGGGGTAACGTTGCCAATGCCAACATTAGCGCCGTTGTTGTAGATATTGCTGCTGGTTGTTACCCATGCAGAACCATTCCAATAAGGAGTATCACCAGCTGAGTCGCCATCTTGTAATAAACCTGTTGGGCCTGTTACACCTGTTGCTCCATCAGCACCGGCAGGGCCTTGTGGGCCTACTGCACCATCGTTACCAGTTGCACCTTGTGGGCCAGCTGGGCCTTGGGCACCGGCAGGGCCTTGTGGACCTACCGCACCGTCGTTACCTGTTACACCTTGTGGACCAGCAGGGCCTTGAGCGCCGGCAGGGCCTTGTGGGCCTACCGCACCGTCGTTACCTGTTGCACCTTGTGGGCCTTGTGGACCAGGGTCGCCTTGCGCACCGGTAGCACCATTAGCACCGGCAGGGCCTTGCGGACCTACGCTACCTGTTACACCTTGTGTGCCTTGTGGGCCTTGAATACCTTGTGGACCTGTTGGGCCTACCGCACCATTGGCACCGTTAGCACCGTTTATACCTGTTGGGCCTTGCGGACCTGTTGGGCCTTGGCTACCGCCACCAGAGTTACCAGCATAAATAGCGTAAGGAACGCTGATTAACTGGCTTGTACCTGCTACTGTGTATGCGTTACCGCCGGTAGGGTCAATCTCTGTTTTAATGTATTTTGCACCGCTACCCCAGCCAATGTTGGTAAAGGTGCCTGTTACTACAGAACCTGTACCAACTTCAAGGTTAAATAAACCGTAGTTGTTGGTGGTTTTGGTGTGGGTTTCCTGATACACTACTGTGCCACCGGGAGAAGCATCTAAAATGCTGATACGGATGCCAATTGCCTTAGCCCGTTATCTCTGCTCCACCAGCATTGCGTGCAATGGCCTGGTAGTTAAATTTTTGTGGCGCCTGCGCGTTCACAACAAAAGCAAATAGCATAAGCAACACTATTGCTTTTAATGATTTGGAGATGTTCATATTCTCGATTAGATAAGTATTACTTAATTACTTCAAAACGTTTTACTACGCTGAAGGATTTGGTGTGATCTACCGCTTCAAATACAATGTTTAGCATGTATAAGCCTTGGCTTATGCCATCTAGGTTTATCGTTTCAGTTTGTTGACCTAGCTGGCTGCCTTTTGTAAAGCCCGCTAACTCACGACCTGCCATATCAAACATACGGAACGACAATTTACCCGCATTGGTAAGGTCGAATGCAATGTTTACCTTATTGGTAGCAGGGTTAGGGAACAAATTAATTTGGGGTGCGTTGGCCGGTAGGCTGATAATGCCTACGGTTTTAAATTCAGGTTGCTCAAAACCCTGGGTAATAAGCACGTTACCGCCGCTAATGGTTTCTACCACAGGCTCGCCTGCAATATTTACCGATAGTGAGCCCCAAGAGCCTGAATAGAATTCGCCGGCATTAGAAATTGCCTGATGATCTATGTTTACCTGTGCTTTTACGCTTACAACACAAAGTAATAAAGCAAAAAGCAAACTTGTTGTGTATAATTTATTCATGGACTAAAGATATTGTACAAAAGTAACTTAACTGCTATTAACTAAACTTTAATACTGTAACAGACTTATTAACAGTTTAATATTATAAACTGAAAGCTTTTACTTTAAAATAAAGAAGGCCGCACAAGGCGGCCTTCTTATCTCTTACAATAAAATACTATTTCTCTTCTTTACGAATGATAGTAGCTGTTGGCAACAAGGCCTTAATTTCAGCTTCAAGCTTAGCAATAGTTGCTTTATCATCAACTGTTGGAGTAACTATATAAGCTTTATATTCTTTAGATGTACCTGTTACTTTACCATTTTGAATGGAATTTAACCGGGCACCATCAGTAGCCGAAGTTACTTTTACAAGGATGGTGTTGCCTGCTGTTTGACCAAAAGCGTTTACGCTTACAAACATTGCAAACAGGGCTATAATTTTAACTATGTTCTTTTTCATATTATTTTTAATTACCATGAAATAATTACTAAACCATTACCAGTGTTGTAACCACCGGTGTAAGTAATGCCAGATGAACCTGATGGGGTTACATAGCTGCTACCGCCGCCGCCGCCGGCATAAGCACCTGCGCCGCCACCGTAGTAGCCGCCACCGCCGCCACCGCCGCTGTTGCCAAAGTTAGATTGTAAGCCGTTAGCATTACCACCTTGGCCAAATGAACCAGATTCGCTTTCAAAGCCAGGGTATGTAGAACCAGAACCTGGGCCAGACTGTGTAGCACCACCACCATTAAATTCAATAATGCCAGTACATTCAACACCATCAAGACCTGCAGGGTAGCCACCGTTACCGCCATCGCTACCGGTACCGTCAAAGCAGTTAAAGCCTGCACCGCCACCACCACCGGCAACAACAAGACGGTCGTTTAGTGTGTTTCCGGCAGTTCTGATATCAGAAGCGCCGCCGCCGCCGCCGCCTTGAAGGAAATTGGAACCATTATTAAAGGTTTCAGCATCGCCACCACCATTGTAGCCCGGAGTTAATGGTGCACCTTTGCCACCAACGTAAACGTTTAATATTTGGCCCGGTGTTACAGTTAAAGTAGCTTGAGTACGGCCACCAGCACCCGGGATGTTTGTATTAGGGTCTCCACCTGCATTGCCACCACCTGCAGCAATAACATCAACAACAATAGATGTTATACCCGCCGGTACAGTAAATGTTTGAGGGGCACCGGTAAAGTTAAATGTTTGTGAACCCGGAGGGGTTGTAGTAACAATTAGGGTACCGCAGGTTGAATACCAATCGCCACCAAAATAGTAGTTAGGGCAACCTGTAGTTATGTTGAAAATATATAATCCATCAGCAGGAGATGCTATAGCATCGCGTTGAGCATCTGTTAAACGTGGCATTAAGAAACCGCGGGTAGTAGATGTAACATCTAAAGCAGCAGAAGCAGCAGGAACAGCAGCACCTACTGAAAGTTGGTTATTGGTTTTGTCGTAAGTAAACTCACCATCAGCACCGGCAGCGCCGTTATCGTTAAAAATAACCTGCTTATCAGTACCCGCTACAGGGCCTGTAGCACCGGTTGCACCCGGAGCACCTGGAGCACCTGGAGTTCCCGGAGCACCCGCAGGGCCAACAGGACCTTCTGCACCGGCAGGACCAACAGGACCTTGAGCACCGGCAGGACCGGCAGGACCTTGAGCACCGGCAGGGCCAACTGGACCTTCTGCACCGGCAGGGCCAACAGGGCCTTGAGCACCGGCAGGACCGGCAGGACCTTGAGCACCGGCAGGGCCAATAGGACCTTCTGCACCGGCAGGGCCAACAGGGCCTTGAGCACCGGCAGGACCAGCAGGACCTTCTGCACCGGCAGGACCTTGAGCACCGGCAGGGCCTTGTGCACCATCAGCGCCATTAGCACCGGCAGGGCCGGCAGGGCCTTGAAGACCTTGAGGGCCTTGAGCGCCATCAGCGCCATTGGCACCGGCAGGACCTTGAGCACCATCGGCACCGGCAGGACCGGCAGGGCCTTGAGCACCATCGGCACCGGCAGGGCCTTGCGGGCCTACGCTACCTGTTACACCTTGTGGGCCTTGAATACCTTGAGGACCTGTTGGACCTACTGCGCCGTTAGCACCGTTAGCACCGTTTAAACCTGTTGGGCCTTGCGGACCTGTTGGGCCTTGGCTACCAGAGTTACCAGCGTAAAGAGCATAAGGCACGCTTATTAACTGGCTAGTGCCAGCTACAGAGTATGTGCTACCGCCTGTTGGGTCAATTTCTGTTTTAATGTATTTACCACCTGTGCCCCAGTCTATAGAAGAAAAAGTGCCTGAAACAACAGAACCTGCGCCAACTTCAAGGTTAAATAACCCGTAGTTGTTGGTAGTTTTGGTGTGGGTTTCATAGTACACTACTGTGCCACCCGGAGAGCCATCTAAAATGCTGATACGGATACCAATTGCCTGGCCCGTAAGCTCTGCTCCACCAGCATTGCGTGCAATGGCCTGGTAGTTAAATTTTTGTGGCGCCTGCGCGTTCACAACAAAAGCAAGCAGCATAAATAATGCCAGTGCTTTTAAGGTTTTTGTGATGTTCATTTGTTGATAGTAGTGATTGGTGATTACTTAATTACTTCAAAACGTTTTACCACACTGAAAGATTTGGTAGGATCTGCCGCTTCAAATACAATGTTTAGCATGTATAAGCCCTGGCTTATGCCATCTAGGTTTATCGTTTCAGTTTGTTGGCCCAGCTGGCTGCCTTTTGTAAAGCCTGCTAACTCGCGACCTGCCATATCAAACATACGGAACGACAATTTACCCGCATTGGTAAGGTCGAATGCAATGTTTACCTTATTGGTAGCAGGGTTAGGGAACAAATTAATTTGGGGTGCGTTAGCCGGTAGGCTAATAATGCCTACGGTTTTAAATTCAGGTTGCTCAAAACCCTGGGTAATAAGCACGTTACCGCCGCTAATGGTTTCTAATACAGGCTCGCCTGCAATATTTACCGATAGTGAGCCCCAAGAGCCTGAATAGAATTCGCCGGCATTAGAAATTGCCTGATGATCTATGTTTACCTGTGCATCGGCAACAAGAAAACCTGCAACAGACAGGAGTAATAGGAATATTTTTTTCATACTTAGTAGATTAAGATGCAAGTTTAATCATGTTTTTTAAACAAATAACACGTCAAGCAAAAAAATCTAACAAATAAATCATACAAAATCAGCAATTTAGCTTTCGGCCGGGAATTAATCAAGCTGTAGGCATTAAAAATTGACGTGTAAGAAATGGCAGAAAAAAGAAAAATAAGCTGTTATGCCTTTAAAAGCTCGGTCATTGATAAGGATAAATCGAAGAAAAGCACCTTGGAATTAGCGTTGCGCTCTACATGCTCGCAGGCGCGGTTTAGCTCGGCAATAATGCGTGGCCCGTTGGTGTTGCCAATAAACCTGCCAAACTGGGTAACAAAGGTTAGTTCCTCGCCGGTAAGCTTAACGTTATTAGGGCCCAAGTGGTTAAAAATTACACACTCGCGTATTACACCTAAGCCATAAATTAAAAACGATTTTTGCGACTCGCGGCCTTCTTTAGAAAAGCTCTCAACCCAATTGTACAAGTCTTGTATTTTATTGCCGTAGCAATCCCTCATCCACTGGCGAAAAACAGGGAAGTTAGAATCAACCTCCTGGTTTAGCAGGCGTTGTGCTTCGCGGTAGCTGCCCCCGGCTAAAAATGCTATGCTTTTCGCCTGACTGGCGGGTACGTTATGCAAAAACTCCAGATACTGCGCTATTTCGGCAGCTTCTATGGGTTTTATTTTTAATAACTGCGTGCGAGAAAGGATGGTAGGCAATATACTATCTGTATTTTCAGACACCAACAGGAACAAGGTTTTATCGGGTGGTTCTTCCAGTACTTTAAGCAACTTATTGGCGGCCGATGGGTTCATCTTCTCGGGCAGCCACATTATCAGTATCTTATATTCGGCCTCGTAAGCCTTTAGGTTAAGCTTTTGAATAATGCGCTGGCTTTCTTCAACATTAATAATAACCTGCTTATTGTCAACCTCAATTTTATCCAGCCAATCTTCTAACGACAGGAAAGGGTTTGCGGCAAAGGCAACGCGCCACAGGGGCATAAAATCGTCAGATACTACCTTATCGGCATCAACCAGTTTGGTTTTGGCAATAGGCAGCGAGAAGTGCAAATCGGGGTGGGCCAGTTTTTCAAATTTAAGGCACGACGAGCATTGCCCACACGAGTCGGTTGGCTGTTTATTTTCGCAATTAATGTACTGTGCATAGGCCACAGCAAGGGGTAAAACTCCAACACCCTCTGGCCCAAAAAACAAGCGGGCATGGCTTATACGGCCCGTTTGCACGGTGTTTATAAGGTGTTGCTTAATTTCTTGTTGACCGGGTATTTGGCTAAACAGCATGGGGCAAAGATAATTACTCAATTAGATAATAAGCTAATGAGATAATTAGCTAATAAAAATAACTATAACCCTTTAAAGAAGTTGAAGGCTACGCCAAATTTTAAGCTGTAGAAGGTGGGAGACTTATCGAGCATTTTGTTGCCTATGTTAGAAAACTCTTTACCCAAGCGCCCATCAACAAAAAGGTTTATGTTTTTTAGTATGGGGATTTTTTTGCTCAGCCTATAATCAACCCTAACGGTAAGGTATGGGCGGAACATAGCGGCTTTAAAGGGTGTTTCGTCAATATTGGCCAGTTGTGTTAGCTTGCTAATGTTGTTTTGGTTATTATTCTGATAATACCAGTTAGGCGTATTAGAAACATTGCGGGTATAGTAAAAACTTGAACTACTTTGGTCTATGCTGCCTGATATACGGTAGGTGCCTAGCGACAAATCCATACCGCCACCAAACGACAGGCTAAGCTTTTCATCAGAATGTAAACGGTAATTATAGGCTATTGATATATGGCCCATAGATATGCTGTTGTTAATATACGCGGCAACAACAGAGCTTGTATCTCTAATATTTGCTAACGTATCGCCGCCTATATAAGTGTAGCTAAGCGTGTCTAAATCGCTATACAAAACATTATTGTAATAGGTATTTGTGTATTGCCTGCTAGATAAGCCAAGCCCTATTTTGATAACATGTTTAGGGTTTACGCTGCCCCTTTTGCCAAAGCCCCAGGTGGTTGTAAAATCGGTTTGGCTGCCGTTGTTTAATAATTTGTTGTTGGGGTAATATACGGAACTTGTAAGGGTGCTAAAACCATCGTAAATAGTGGGGGTATTGGTACCGAAATAGGTGAAAAACGGCGAAGCCTCATCAATAAATTTGGTGTATATATCTGATGTGGTAGAGGGCCTGCCCTGCTCGTGTATATTTTTGTAATAGTAGTTACCCGTAGATGCCTCTACGCCTATCAACCTAAAGGTGCGGGGTTTCTTTTCTTTTTTCTCCTTTTTTCTTTGGGTTTATCGTCTTTTTTATCAGACTTATTTTTGCGGCCTTCTTCAGAGTTAGACTTGTCTTTGGGCTGGTCTACCGGCGGCTGTGCTATGGCAAGGGTAGAAACAAAAAGTGATAGAATAAGTAGATATGCTTTCATAGGTTGTGTTTTAGAGCCTCTCTTTACCCTCTCCTTCGGAGAGGGGTAAAGAGAGACAACTTTTTATTAATAATTTATTACCTGCTGCTCCATTTGTGGAAGCTCTCGGTAGGTGTATTGTTGGGTACGCAGTTGGGGTTCAAAACCGGCTTCGCGGATAGATTCCTGGATGCCATCTGAAGTAAAGCGGAATGGGGCACCGGCAACCGATACTACGTTTTCTTCAATCATGATAGAGCCAAAATCGTTAGCGCCGCTGTGCAGGCATATTTGTGCCGTTTGCGGGCCTACCGTTAACCACGATGCCTGTATGTTATCAATATTAGGCAGCATAATGCGGCTAAGGGCTATCATGCGGATGTACTCGTCGGCCGATACATTGTTGGTAATGCCTTTAAGGCGTTTTAGCAAGGTACCATCGTCCTGAAAAGGCCAAGGGATAAAGGCAATAAAGCCTTTGCTACCTTCAGGCTTCTCGCTTTGCACCTGGCGAATCCATGCCAAATGCTCAAAGCGTTCTTCAATGGTTTCTATATGGCCAAACATCATGGTGGCAGTAGTGGTAAGTCCCAACTGGTGGGCTGCACGCATAACATCTAACCACTCGCGGCCGGTGCATTTGCCTTTAGAAATAAGGCGGCGCACACGGTCGTTTAATATCTCGGCACCCGGGCCGGGCATGCTATCCATACCGGCATCTATAAGAGCTTTCAGCACTTCAGTATGGGTACTTTTCTCCAGCTTGGTTATATGCGCAACCTCCGGCGGCCCAAGGGCGTGTAGCTTTAAGGTTGGATATAGCTGCTTAAGTTCTTTAAACAAATCTACATAGTATTGCAGCCCTAAACCTGGGTGGTGACCGCCTTGCAGCAGCAACTGCTCTCCACCGTATTTAAAGGTTTCGTCAATTTTGCGTTTGTACTCGGCTATAGAGGTTATGTAGCTTTCTTCATGACCCGGTATGCGGTAAAAGTTGCAAAACTTGCAGTTGGCAATGCATACGTTGGTGGTGTTAACGTTACGGTCTATAATCCAGGTTACTTTGCCATCGGTTTTTTTAACCTTGCGCAGCTCGTTGGCAACGTGGGCAAGCTCTGCCGTTGGGGCGTTGTGGAATAGGTAAACGCCTTCTTCTATCGACAGGAATTCGAAGTTGAGGGCACGTTGTAAAAGGTTGGTAACGTTCATAGCGTTTATTGAACAAACGCAAGGGTATTGTGTTGCGTTTGGTGTGCAAATTTAAGTATTATACAATTAGTCTGAACCGCAGATTATTGAGGATTAAAAAGATTGGAGGATAATTAAATATATTAGCGGCATAGAATAAGCCTACGAATGGATTGGAATAAGATTTTTAGTGACCCACAAGTAATAGGAGCCGTAGTTGGTTCTGTAGCAGCGGCAGTTATCGTTATAATTATTGGGTGGATTTCTGGCTTCTTCAAATGGTTGAAAAACAAAATATTCCCTTCACCCACCAATGCTGTTGTCCCTATACAAGATTATAAAGCAGAGGTTGAAGAAAAAGTGCGTGAAAAAGTAAAGCATGATTTGACAAAAGAAGAATTAACCAATATCAGGCAGGATTTAGCTTTATCTGAAGAAAAAATTATTGAAATCACAGACCAGCTTGAAAAAGAACGTGAAAAAAGTCTTAAGGATGATAAATTAAAAGCACAATTAAAAGAGCTTGATGAATTAAGAGAGTTTGAAAAAGCGGAAATACTGGTTGAAGAAGAGTTAGTAAACAAGAAAAAATGGAATTGGCTGAAGCTTATTATCAGCAAGCTGGTTATGCTATGCTTCAATTAAAATATGAAAAAGCAAAAAAACTGTATGAAGCTGCAGTTGAACTACAACCAAATAATACTATATATTTAAATGAAACTGGATATGTAAATCGTACTTTGGGTAAATATTCTGTTGCTAAAGAATATTATGCAAAAGCTCTAGAGTTAGATAAGCTAGCTCATGGAGAGAATCATCCCAATATTGCAAGATTTTATAATAATTTAGGTGCTGTATCACACCTCTTGGGTAATTATCTTGTCGCTAAAGAATACTATGAAAAAGCTTTGGCTATAGACAAATCAATTCATGGAGAAAATGACAAAACAGTTGCAATACGATATAACAATTTAGGTTCCGTTACACAATCAATGGGTGATTATTCCAGCGCAAAAATTTATTATGAAAAAGCTTTAGCTATAGATAAATCAATCTATGGGGATAATCACACTAAAATAGGCATACGGTATAATAATTTAGGTTCTGTAATAAAGGCAATTGGTCATTATCCGCTAGCAAAAGAATATTTTGAAAAGGCTTTAGTTATAGACAAATCAATCTATGGTGAGAACCATCCAAAAATTGCTGTTGACTATAACAATTTAGGTGCAATAACCCAATCAATGGGTGATTACTCTCAAGCAAAAGAATATTACGCCAAAGCTTTGGCTATAGACAAATCAATCCACGGGGAAACCCATCCAAAAATAGCTACACGTTATAACAATTTAGGAGCTGTTGCAAAAGCCATAGGTGATTACTCTCAAGCGAAAGAATATTACGAAGAAGCTTTAGCAATAGATAAATTATTTCACGGAGAAAATCACCCAAGTATTGCGATAAGATACAGTAACTTGGGTTCTGTAACAATAGCTATTGGCGATTATCTTACCGCGAAAGAATATTATGAAAAAGCTTTTTTATTAGACAACATTTTTTAGGAGAGACTCATCATAAAACTCTAGCTATAAAAGAGAAATTAAAATTAATTAACGAAACGTTATCCCAACAATAACCCTACTTATTCACCACAACACCCTTAGCATACTTACTTGACCCCTCACCCTGCCCTCTCCCCTTTAAGGGAGAGGGTTTTGTTTGTGGCAAATTTATCCTCGAGCTAAAGCACGGGGCAATTTTAATTTACCGCTGTAAATCCCCCGATTTTGCCTGTTGGCAAAATCACCCCCTATATAAGGGGAGTTGTTTTCTACCGGCCCTATGGGCCTTTACATGCAGAAAAGCGCCAGCGGCGCGTAACGTCAATAGAAATGTTTTACGAAATATACTTAAAGCTCCAGAGGAGCGGCACAATTAGTCGCTAAAATCCCCCGATTTTGCCTGTTGGCAAAATCACCCCCTTTATAAGGGGGAGTTTTATTCTCTCCTATTTATTTGTAACCACACCCTTAGCATATTGCCCAATAAGGCTGCGTTTTAACAGGCAGCCGTCCCAGAGCGGAGATGGTGCCGTTGGGGTGGGTTTCTTCTTTGCGGCCTTCCAGGTGGGTAAATGGGGCTTTGTACTCAAAAAAGGCTACACTGCCGGTAAAGTACGGCGACCAAAATCTGTATTCGTCTTTTATAATCTCGGCAAACAGGGTAACACGGCCTGTGGTGTCTGAAACTATGAGCACAGTATCGCCCACGTTGGGGCTGCAACCGGTAAGCAACTGGTTGGCTTCTTTAGGCATGGCAAAGGTTTTGCGCATACGCAATGCCCCCGGCGAAAAGCTATCGGTAAGCGGTGTGTAGTTAACGGTAGAGTCGCCGTAGCTGGCAATAACCACCTCTGCAACTATGGGCGCGCGGTTAAGCTCCTTCTCAATATCTATAAAGCGGGGCTTAACACTTGTGTTTGCCAATAACAGCGCAGGCAGCAGCCATACTAATTTTATCATGTTACAAAGATGATGTTTTCAGGGTAATTTCACATACTGTGCCAATGTCTTTTTAAATTACTTTTGCTGCTTCACAATTAAAATTTAATAGTAGTCGACCTATGAAAGTTAATATAGAAAAAACCGCCGCGGCAGGGGCAAAAAATAATATTGTGCTGCTAGCTACGGGCAAAACAAAATTTGATGGCTTTGGCTTTTCTAAAGAGGAACTTAGCTACCTGCGCCAACAGCTTGAAGATGGCAAAACCCGCCTAGTGGCTTTAAACCAGTACAAGCGTTGGGTATATGTGCAGCTGGTAGATAAAAAGAAAGAGGAGTACCAAACGGTAGAAAGTTTCCGTGTAGAGGGTAACAAAATACTGGCTACGCTTAAAAACCATAAGGTAACTGATGTAGTGCTTTTAGACATGGAAAACCGTGGCGACTATGCCCTTGCATACGCCGAAGGCATGGCCCTGGGTAGCTACACCTTTACCAAATATAAAAGCAAACCCGCCGCTGAAAAAACCCTAAAAGTGGGTATTAACAGCAAAAAAACTACTCAAGCTGAGATTGACAGGCTGAACATAGTTGTAGATGCTGTTACCCGCGCCCGCGACCTTGTTAATGAGCCTTTTGTGGGCCTTAACGCTGAGCAACTTGCACAAGCGGCTGTTGCTATGGGCAAAGAGGCAGGTTTTAAAACCGAGGTGCTGAATAAGGTTAAGATAGAATCGTTGAAGATGGGCGGCCTGCTGGGCGTTAACCGCGGCAGTATAGACCCGCCAACCTTTACTATAATGGAGTATAAGCCTAAAGAGGCTAAAAATAAAAAGCCGTATGTTTTGGTGGGCAAAGGGGTTGTGTTTGATACCGGTGGCATCAGCATTAAACCATCAGACGGTATGACTACCATGAAGTGCGATATGGGTGGCGCTGCCGCTGTTATTGGCGCTATATATGCTGTGGCAAAGGCTAAGCTTCCCGTACACGTTATTGCATTAGTCCCCGCTACAGATAACCGCCTTAATGGCAATGCCCTTGTACCTAGCGATGTTATTACAATGCACGATGGTACTACGGTTGAAGTATTAAATACAGATGCTGAAGGTCGTTTGATATTGGCTGATGCGCTTAGCTACGCTAAAAAATATGAGCCTGAATTGCTTATTGATGCTGCTACGCTTACCGGTGCCGCCATGCGCGCCATTGGTAAATACGGCATTGTATCTATGACAAATACTCCGGGTGCTGAAAACGAAGCCCTTAAAGCCAGCGGCCTTGCTACGTATGAGCGCCTTGCCGAAATGCCTTTTTGGGATGAGTACTACGACCTGATGAAATCGGACGTGGCAGACCTGAAAAACATTGGCGGTGGTGTTATTGCCGGTGCTATTACAGCAGGTAAATTCCTAGAGCATTTTACCAACTACCCATACATTCACCTTGATATTGCAGGCCCTGCGTTTTTAGAGGGTGGCGATAGCTACCGTGGCAAAGGCGGCACGGGTGTTGGTGTACGTTTGTTATTTGATTTTTTTGCGAAGAAGTAGAGCCTCACCCTGCCCTCTCCGAAGGAGAGGGTTATAAAAGAAATCCCCAATCACGCCGATGGCGCGATTTCCCCCTTTTAAAGGGGAGCTTTAAAAATATGGAAGGCCGCAAATGCGGCCTTTTTTGTTTGCTTACGACTGCTTATGCAGCATGCAATTACTTTTTTCTTGATAAAAAAGTAATCAAAAAATCAAGGCTGAAAATTACCTGTCTAAAAACTACACTCCGTTACACTAAACCCTGCATTCTAGCCCAACGCACTTAGCAGTGCTTATGGACGTCGCTCAGCGCAGGCTTTATCCCACCTCTGGTGGGATCCGTTACACTACTTTTGTTTTGTTACGACAGCTAATTTAAGGCCGGTCCTTTGTCCGTTCCGGACATTATGTTATTAAATACATAAAAAGAAAAGGGCGCCTATGGCGCCCTTTTCTTTTTATGGTACTTGCAGTTTGCCTACATAACCTTACTTAAAAAACCTACAAATTCAGTACGGCTTTCGGCAAAGCTTTTTTCAAAGGTTTCTATGGTGTCCCTTTCTTTTGGGTGGTCGTTCATGTCTACATGGTCGGCAGCGGGGTTATGGCTTATTTTATTAGCAATAAAAAGCTCGTGCTCTTTAATAGAGTGGCGAAGCTCATCTATCTGCTCTTTGCGCATTATAAACTGGTTTTCAAAGTGGTGGGCCATGGCCAGTACCTCTTTATCGGTATTTTTTGCCACTACTTCTTGCAGGCACTTTTCCTGTATCATAATATCATCGGCATAAAAATCTAGCTTGTTTAACCAAATTTTATGCTCTTCGTGCAGGGTGTATGCTTTTTGGGTTTCCATAGGTGTGTATGTTTTTAACTATGGCAAAGTAACAGCACCGCGCACACTACGGCTATGACTTTGATCAGCCAAAAGACTGATATTAGACAGGAATTATTTGGCGTTTTGCTTTTTAGGGTTTGGCAGTGCGTTTACGGTATACCGCAGGCCAAAGGCCATGCCGCGGGAAACATCGCCATACGACCTGCCTTTAACAAACATAAAATTTCCGCCCATGCGCCATTCTAAATTAACCGATATATTGCGCAACACAGGTATTTTTTTGCTTAGCCTGTAGTTTAACCCAACTGATGCGTAGGGCCTTATAGTAAACGATTTTGCCGACTTGTAAGAATCTGTTACGGGCATTTGGAAGCCATAGCCATACGACCCATAGCTGTTTATGTTGGTAACATTATCATCGGTACCCGTGCTGTCTAACAACGGGGTTAACCGTTTGCCATACCAATACGATTCAAACTCGGTGTAGTTAGATGTTACCGAGCCGCCAAGGGCCAGGTTTGCTGTGGCATACACGCTGAATTTGCGGGCGGGGTTGGTGCTTATGCGGTAGTTAAGGTTTACAAACAAATTGCGGCTTTGGTTTTGACCAATCCTGTTGTGTTGCCTAATGGTATCAACAATAACATAATAGTCGGCGTTATCAGATTGTAAGGTGTCTAGCGCTTCTCTATAGAAATCTGTGTTAGAATAGCTGAAACTCCAAAAGTTGCTGTAGCCAATGCCCGCGCCAATGCTTTGGTATAGCTGCTTGTTTTTTGAGTTTATGTTAAAGTTTGCTGAGAAAGTAACAAATGGTGTTTCATCAAAGTACTTCTGCACATACGTACCGGAATCTTGTAGCAGCGCTATGGGCCTGCCTGCCATATTTTCAATATCATCGCCGGTAAAATTAAACTGGTGACCAAAATAACCAATGCTTGCGTTAATGTCGCCTAACGTAAAACGTTTAAAAGGCTTGGTTTCGGCCGCGGGGGTTTGGGCTGTGGCAGCAAAAGCGGCAATTAAAAACAAAAGAACAAGTGCTTTTTTCATGGTTTATGCTTTGTAGTATTTATCAAATATATAAGAAATGCCGAAGGTGGTAGAAACGAATAGGTTATTGTATGCTGCTGCGGTAGTTTTTAGCTTGGTACTATCCCACCCTAAACGGCCTTGCACAAATGCGTTTATATTTTTAAGAACTGGTGCTTTTTTGCTTAACCGCCAGCTTATTGCAGCATTAATATAGGGTCTAACAGAGATGCTCCCGGCAAATTGATTGCGCGAGGTTTTAGCATTTATTTCGCTATAATATTGGCCTGCATAAATAGTGCCCATTAAATCAGGAAAATAGTCAATCCTATCAAATGATTTATTCTTTCCCAAAAAATGCCCCTTATAACCAACCCCTGCTTCTATTCCAGCACCAAAACTAATACTAGCCCTTTCTAATGGGTAAATTTTATACTGATAATTTATATTAAACAGAATTTGTGAAACATCAATTTGTGTTTGTGAAAGCCATATTCTTGTAGTATCAGAAATCACATCTGAAGTATCGCTATTATATACAAATGCGTTATACAATGTGTCTTTTATTCCCGTTCTTTCGGTACGCATAAATTGCCCGTTAAGCAATGTGCGTTTTTGGTTACTGAGGCCTATACTGAAAATATGGTGCGAATTGTATTTACCCTCTTTGTTTTTTAGTTGAAAGTGGGCTGTTAAAGAGATTTTTTTGCCCTCACCTTTATCCTTACGCATATATGGAAAAACAATTTGATTTCCAGGTGCAACATCTTTTCCTATCATTAAATGATAGGGCCTACCGACATTATCGTGATATACAAAATCTGTTGGCGCAGCATTGTCAATTTGAGCTGGAGTAAAATCGTTTTGGCGGTACCATTCGTTTTCTAGACTGGCATCAAACCCAATAAGCCTTATTTTGCTTTGGGCGCTTAATAGGTTAGCGGCGGCTAAAAGTGTGGTAAGAAATATTAATCGTAACATTACGGTTTGTTGGTTCTGGATATAATAACGTAGCTTTGCTCAATTTATTTAGTGATAGAGTATGAAATCAAAAGAAGATATTGTAAAGAACTGGCTACCACGCTATACGGGTGTAGCCTTAGAAGATTTTGGAGACTACATTTTGCTTACCAACTTTGGTAACTATGTACACATGTTTGCCCAGCAATATGGCGTGGCGGTAAACGGTTTAGACCGCCCCATGCCTAGTGCTACGGCCAATGGTATTACCATTATAAACTTTGGTATGGGTAGCCCTAACGCCGCTACGGTTATGGATTTGCTTAGCGCCATAGAGCCTAAAGCCTGCCTGTTTTTGGGCAAATGCGGTGGCCTGAAAAAGAAAAACGAGCTTGGAGATATGGTGTTGCCTATTGCCGCCATACGTGGCGAGGGTACCAGCAACGATTATATGCCTGCCGAAGTGCCTGCCCTGCCGGCCTTTAGCCTGCAAAAGGCGGTATCTACTACCATACGCGATAACAACTGCGACTACTGGACCGGCACGGTGTATACCACCAACCGCCGCGTGTGGGAGCACGATGAGGAGTTTAAAAACTACCTGCGCAAAACCCGCACCATGGCTATTGATATGGAAACGGCTACCATTTTTACCTGTGGCTTTCATAACGAGATACCTACCGGGGCGCTGCTGTTAGTTAGCGACCAGCCTATGATACCAGAAGGTGTTAAAACCGAAGAGAGCGATAAAAAAGTAACATCAGACTACGTAAACCTGCACCTTAAAATTGGGGTAGAAGCCTTGATGATGCTTAAAAATAAAGGCCTGACGGTGAAACACTTGCTGTTTGATTAGGGGTCAGGGCTCAGGGGCTAGGGGTCAGTAAAAATAAGCCTATTTAAAAACGTTCTAAACAAGCCTTGCTACACAACAGAGTAAGGCTTTCTTTGCTATATTTGCAGCCGCTTTCACAAACGGTTTTTAATCATTTTTATGTCGGCTGAAAGGGCCCTTGAGGGCAATACAGGTGTAATGGTAAAAGTTAAAGAGTTTGCGCGCTTAATGAAGCTGCGTTTGGCTTCGCTGGTTGTGTTTTCGGCCGGCGTTACCTACGTTACCGCTGCCGACACTATCAACTGGAGTACATTAATTTGGGTATTGGTAGGTGGCCTTTTGGTTACCGGCGCTGCCAATGGCTACAACCAGGTTATAGAGCAGGAAACCGATAAGCTGATGACACGCACGGCTAACCGCCCACTGCCCATTGGCACCCTAAATACTTTTGAAGGACTGGCATTTTGCTCTGTTATAGGCGCGGCAGGTATTGTTTTGCTGTGGACACAGGTAAACATGCTTAGCGCCATACTGGGCCTTTTGGCTATTGTGTTGTATGCCTTGGTGTACACCCCAATGAAGAAGGTTAGTCCGCTGGCGGTATTTGTTGGCGCTTTCCCCGGGGCGTTGCCCACCATGATTGGCTGGGTAGCTGCCGATGGCGATATTACCATTGGCGCGTGGACCATGTTCGCCATACAGTTTATATGGCAATTTCCCCATTTTTGGTCTATTGCCTGGATATTGCACGATGATTATGAAAAGGCAGGCTTTAAGATGATGCCTACCGCAGGTGGCCGCACATCGGCCAGCGCTATACAAATGGTAATATACTCGCTGGTATTGGTGCCCATGGGTTTTTTACCTTATTGGTTGAATCTAACCGGCCTAACATCGGCCATAATAGCTGTAGTAGCAGCCCTGTTATTCACATACACGGCTTATAAGTTGCTAAAACAGTTAGATGTTCCGGCGGCAAAGCGCCTTATGTTTGCCTCTATTATTTACCTGCCGGTAGTACAGTTAGCTTATATGTTTGATAAAATTTAAGTGTTATGGAAGGAGCGGCTTTAAATAACGAAAACAGCAACATAGAACTTATGCAGCGCAGGCGCGCCAAGGTTACTATGATGTACATTGGCATTATATCTATTGTAATGTTGTTTGCCGGTTTTACATCGGGCTACATATTGCGCATGGGTATGCAGGGCTGGGAGGCTATTGCCCCGCCACCGGCGTTTGCCATAAGCACCGTTTTAATAGTATTGAGCAGCGTTACCATGTTTTGGGCGCAGTACGCGGTTAAAAAAGACCAACGCCAACAAGTGGTAATTGGTTTATTGCTTACCCTTTTGCTGGGTTTAGGTTTTGCCTACAACCAATATGTGGGTTTTCAGCAATTGTATGTTGATGGAAACTCTTTTGTAAGCAAAAACACGGCAAGCTCTTGGATGAATCTTTTGCCTTTTATGCACTTATTGCATTTGGGCGGCGGTTTAATTTCTCTTTTGGTAGTACTTTTTAAAGCCCAAAAAGGCAAATACACAGCCCAAAACTACCTTGGATTACGCCTAAGTGCCATTTATTGGCATTTTTTAGACATTTTATGGGTATACCTTTTCGTGTTTTTGTATTTAATTCATTAAAATTGCACCGCGAAATTTTTGAACAACACAAACTGTTAATAATAGATTAATTAAAAGATGTCAGCACACACTGCCGAAGTAAGCACTCAAAACCCATCGTGGTCAGGCGGTACATCGCCCTACAACGTAAGCTATGGTAAGCTTATGATGTGGTTCTTCCTTGTATCGGATGCATTTTCATTTTCGGGCTTATTAATTGCCTACGGATTTCAACGTTTTAACCACGCTGCCGAGTGGGCCGTACCTGATAAGGTATTCAAAAGCTTCCCGTTCCTTGATGGGGAGTACCCAATGGCCTACGTAGGTTTAATGACGTTTATCCTTATCATGTCATCGGTAACAATGGTATTGGCTGTTGAGGCCGGCCACCGTAACGACAAGAAAGACGTTATAAAATGGATGTTCCTTACCATTATTGGTGGTTTCACCTTTTTAGGTTCTCAGGCATACGAGTGGTACCACTTTATCCACGGCACTGCCGAGGGTGGCATTGTAGAAGGCACACGTTATTTTGGCGCTATGTTAGAGCATAACGAATATGGCCACAAGCTATTTGGCTCTTTCTTCTTCTTTATTACCGGTTTCCACGGTTTCCACGTATTTAGCGGGGTAGTAATCAATATTATCATCTTTGTAAACGTATTAGCCGGCACTTACGAGCGCCGCGGCCATTACGAGATGGTAGAGAAAGTTGGTCTTTACTGGCATTTTGTAGACTTGGTTTGGGTATTCGTATTCACCTTCTTCTACCTATTATAATACAACCTTAACGCGATTTTAAAAACAGGATATAGAATTAATTATGGCTCACCACGCACACACACCAGGAGTAATACCACCGCCACGCACCCGTTGGATATGGAACGTTTTTTGGGTTTTACTAGCTGTAACCATTATAGAGGTATTTGCGGCCCTGCCAAGCATTCGTGTTCACTTTGGCGCTACCTTCTTTAAAATATTCCTTATATCGTTTACCATGTTTAAAGCAGCCGCTATTGTTGCTTACTACATGCACTTAAAAGATGAGGTTAAAAACCTTATTCTATCTGTAGTGCTACCTTTTATTCTTATTATATACCTTATTGTATTAATGTTGATTGAGGGTTCTTACGTTACACTTTACCGCACTGTTGTAGAGCAAATTTTGGTTCAATAACGCAACCGTGAAAACGAAATGATATAAAAATCCCGGTCTCGTTTAAAACGAGATCGGGATTTTTTAGCCTCCCCTATCTATTGAAGATGGGGAGTTTAATTGGCCAACCAGCATAGTATATTTCTATTGATATGAAAAAGTTTATAATACCCATTGCAGTAATTGTAGTACTTATAGTACCATCTGTACTATATATTTTATTTACCCGCGGCGAGCACAACATACTTAACCTGCCCTACTACGGCCCTAAAAGCGTGGTGCAAACTACCGATGCTAAAGGCAGGCCTAAAACAGATACGGTATACCACGCCATACCCGCCTTTAGCTTTATAAACCAAGATGGTAAAGCATACGGCACTGCCGATTTAGACAGCCATATATATGTTGCCTATTTTATGAATACGACCAATGCCGATACCAGCAAGCAGCTTAACACGCTAATGCAGGAGGTGCAAAAACGTATTAAGGGCGACTACCGTATTAAGGCCGAAGAATTTCGTATTATAGCATTTACCGTTAAGCCCGAAGAAGACAGTGTGCCGGTATTAAAAACCATGAGCACCCGCCTGCAGGCCGACAATGCCATGTGGAACTTTGTTACCGGCCCCCGAGCCGATATTTATACCCTAGCCCAAAAAGGCTATCTGCATAAAGAAAATGAAGACCTTAGCACAGCTACACTGGTAACGGGCAAAGCTGTTTTGGTTGATAAGCAACGCCACATACGCGGTATATACAACGCTACCAACCTGGCCGATGTAAATAAGCTGATAGACGGCATTAAAGGCCTGTTTGCCAACTACCGCCTGGCTAAAAAGGTTAATAATAACGAGGCGCCTAAGCTGGAGCAACGCCGCGAAAAGAAATAACCACCATGGCAGCACCACAATGGGTAGAACGGCTTAAGAAACGTTGGGGATTAACCTCTAACTGGGATTTTGCTGTAATATTTACTGTGTTTGCCGTTACAGGAACAACCACGGCTTTTAGCAAGCGTTATTTTTTGAGTGGGTAGGGCTTGATACCGACCCGTTGTGGCTGTATATACTCTGCTACATCGGCTATATGCTGCTAGCCTATCAACCTATATTATTATTTTTTGGCACCCTGGTAGGCAAATTCACTTTCTTTTGGGGGTTTGTAAAACGCTTTACGCGGTGGCTGCTTAAACCGTTTGGGGTGAAGTTGTAGGTTATTCACCACCTTAAAGACTCCCCGCCCTTTGGGCACCTACTGACGCTTCGGTCAGCACTTATAGCCCTCTAAGAGGGGGATTTTTAAACTTTAAAATTGCACATCAGCGTACTTTTCGGGGGCCTTGTCGAATACGGCTTTGGTAAAGGGGCACAGCGGTACAATTTTGTAGTGGTTTTCTCGTGCAAAGGTTGCGGCGGCTTCTACCAGTTGTTTACCCAGGCCCTTACCCTCGTTACCAGGAAAACCACTGTATGGTCTATAATAAACTTGCCCGGGCCAGCATGCACGTAAGTCATAAAGGCTTGCTCTGTATCATCGGCCAACATAAAAAAGCGGCCGTTTTTACCATCGTCTGTGTGTTGAATTTCCATACCCAAATATAATACGCTTATTGCTAATGTATTAAAAGTAATTTATTAGCATACTTTATTTTTTACTTGACAAATGGGTACGGGTTTTTGTATCTTTGTGATGTTATTGCGCAATAACGGCCTCACCCCTAGCCCCATCTCCAAAAGAGAGGGGGATTAAAAAACAGCCGCGGCTAAAACCCCTCATCTTCCCGCCCTTTATAAGGGAGAGTTTTTCGAGGTTTAAATCCCCCGTTTAGTGCTTTGTACTAAACACCCCTTTTAAAGGGGGAACTTTATTAATAGTGCCTACAATGCTTATTACGATTCAGGATTAATGGTTTAAAATAGAATTTAAGATAAACTGCTTAGTAAGAGGATAACGCTTAAACAATGCGCCATTGCATTGGTCAGTAGCTAAGTGGTTATAATAAGGATTTGTCACCTACAGGTGGTTTGCTGCGGTAGACCGCCTAAAGGTGTTTAGTGCCTTACGGCAAACTAAAAGTGAAAAACGAAAAACGAAAAATAACTTTGCTAAAAAGGTGAACAGAAATGTGTTGGTTTGCTACTGCTTGTATGGGTATAACAACACAATACCCTCTCCCGTCTGTCGCCATTGGCGACATCCACCCTCTCAATGAGAGGGACCTAAAAAGAGGCGCGAAAATGAGTGTATTAGCTACTGCCTGTAGTACCTCCCCCTGCCCCCTCCTAAATTTAGGAGGGGGTGTCGCGGCGATAGCCGAGACGGGGTGGTGGAATGAGCAGAAATGGGTTGGTTTGCTACTGCTTGTAAGGTTGGTGGCGTATCTGGGTAAACGCAATTAATGCGGATTTAAATCCCTCCCCTCTGACACAAGGTCAGAGGTACTCCCTTTAAAAGGGAGAGTGGTTGGTAAATTAGGAAAAGCATGGTAAAACAGCTGCGCGAAAACGGGTGCATTAGCTACATACTGTAAGTAACTAAGCGATATAAACACACCCCGTCAAAGCACAGCTTTGACACCCCTCTCAAGAGGGGATAAATAATGCGCGAAAATGGAGTATTAACTACTGCCGCTAGGGAAATAGCTAGCCGAAAAGGCCTTTGAAAACCTCTTCTATTTTAGAGGTAAAGACTACTTGTATGTTGTACTTTTTAAGGTCGAGGCCCTTTTGGTTGAATTTGGAAATGAAGATACGGTCGAAGCCCAGTTTTTCGGCCTCCATTATGCGGCTTTCTATGCGGTTTACAGGGCGTATTTCGCCCGATAGGCCCACCTCTGCCGCAAAGCAGGTTTTGCCCGGTATGGCAATATCTTCTGCCGACGATAGGATGGCACAAACAATGGCTAAATCGGTAGCGGGATCATCAACCCTAATACCACCGGCTATGTTCAGGAACACGTCTTTAGCGGCCAAACGGAAGCCACAGCGCTTTTCTAATACGGCAAGCAGCATGTTTAGCCTGCGCGCATCAAAGCCTGTGGTAGAGCGTTGTGGAACGCCATATACTGCGGTGCTTACCAGCGCCTGTGTTTCTATAAGCATGGGGCGCACACCCTCCATAGTGGCTGCAATGGCAATGCCGCTAAGGTATTCATCTCGGTACGATATAAGTATCTCCGATGGGTTGCTAACCTCGCGCAGGCCGTTGGTAATCATCTCGTAGATGCCCATTTCGGCGGTAGAACCAAAGCGATTTTTTATGGCCCGCACTATGCGGAACAGGTAGTTACGGTCGCCCTCAAACTGAAGGACAACATCAACCATGTGCTCCAACACTTTAGGGCCGGCTATGCTGCCCTCTTTGGTAATATGGCCAATAAGCACCACAGGGGTGCCGCTTTCTTTGGCAAATTTTAGCAACTCGCCAGTACACTCGCGTATTTGCGATACGCTGCCGGGAGACGACTCTATAAAGGAGGTAGAAAGGGTTTGGATAGAGTCTATAATAACTACATCGGGCTGAATGTCTTCTATCTGCTTAAACAGGTTTTGTGTGTTGGTTTCGGCCAGTATGTAGCACTGGTCGTTTTTAATGCCAATACGCTCGGCCCGCATTTTTATCTGCTGGTTGCTCTCCTCGCCCGATACATAGAGGGTTTTTATACCCGGCTGTTGCAGGGCTATTTGCAGCATAAGGGTAGATTTGCCAATGCCGGGTTCGCCACCCAACAGCACTAGCGAACCGGCAACCAAACCACCGCCTAATACGCGGTTAAGTTCATTATCGGCCAGTACCAGGCGCTGCTCGGTACCTTGTTCAATATCATTAACTAAGGTGGGTTTGTTTACCCTTTTAGAACTGCCCGTAGTGCCTTGCCAGCCAGGACGTTTATCTTCTTTAACAACAAGTTCTTCAACATAGGTATTCCACTCGCCACAACTGGGGCATTTACCAATCCACTTAGGCGATTGCGCGCCGCAGCTTTGGCAAAAAAGGTGGTTTTAGCCTTGCTCATTATAGCTGATAGCTTGTAGCGTATAGCGTGTAGCTATATGCGAAGAAATTAATTCAGTGAAAAGGATTGTTACTCTATCTTGATGAACTCGCGGGTTAACATGCCACCGTTATCAAAGTTGGCAATGCGCATAATTTCGTTGTCAATATCAATAACACGCCATTTGCCGTTGTAGTACCAAAACTGAGGACCAAAATCCATAGTAATACGGCTTGGTGTAGAGATATAAGTACCCGATAGTGTAACGTTATTTCCGTTAGGGTCTGTACATATTTTAACTTCCCCGTCCTGAAAAATCCAGTATTCGTAAGGAAGGTTAGATGTTTTAAGCCTTTCTAAACGCCATGTACCGGGCAAAACTGTTTTGGTACGCTTGCAGGCGCTAAACCCTGATACAACTATAGTTGCAACAAGTAATATGGTAATAGTTTGTAAAAATCTCTTCATAGCACGCTGTACAGGATGTAAATATATAACAAATGCCTCTTATTAACAAAATTAGCCCTGTGCCAATATTTTGTTAATTATAGATGAAGTAGAAAAGCCATTTACAAAAGGAATAACCTCTACCCTGCCGCCATTGGCCCTTACAACATCAGCACCCACAATAGTATCGGGGTTATAATCGCCACCTTTTACCAGTACATCGGGCTTTAGTTGGGTAATAAGGTTGATAGGGGTTTCGTCGCTAAAAAGCACTACCGCATCAACAAAACCAAAGGCTGCGAGTATTTCGGCACGGGTTTGCTCATCGTTTACCGGGCGGTTTGGGCCTTTTAGGGTTGATACAGAACTATCTGTATTTAGGCCAATAACCAACCTGTTGCTAAGGCTTGCCGCTTGTGCAAGGTACTCTATGTGCCCGCGGTGTATAATATCAAAACACCCGTTAGTAAACACAATGTTGTTGCCGCCAAAGCGCCATATATGGGCATAGCGGAGCAAAACATCAAGGTTAACTATCTTGCTCTTGAGTATTTGAAGCTTGTTTGCCACCAATAATTTTTTTAGGTAAAGTTAACACACTGGCAACCCCAACAATACACGTTGTTGCCACTTGCGATAAATGGAATACCGTAGCCAAAACAAGGCCTTGCTGGGCACTTAGGTTTATCAGCTTAAAGCCCTCTACCACCGCTATATGGTAGGTACCTGCACCGCCCGGGGTTGGGGCTGCCATGCCAATGCTGCCCATAACAAAAAGAAACAACCCATCTACAATATCTAATGTTGAAACCAGCGGTATACCAAAAAGCATACGTACATCATACCAAAGTAAACTGTCCATAGCAGTAGGGTAAGTACTAAAAACTGGCCTATTTTTTTAAGACGAAAAACGGCGGTAAGTCCCGAAGTAAAATCGGCTATAAAACCTTTAAGTTTTGCCCCAAAATTTGTTTTAGTAATAAGCAGGCGTATGCCTACAATTATTGCTACAACACCAACAATAGCAATGCCTATAAACAAAGGATTTGAAGCCAGCTTGCCAATTTTTTCGCCCATTGGGTTAAAAAAGTTGGTTATAAGGTACTGGCCCAGGGTTTCAATACGTAAAATAACAACCGTAACAATTAGTATCAGCAGGCATATTACATCTATAGCACGCTCTGCAACCACTGTGCCTATAAGGGTATTAAGGGGTATTTTATTTGTGCGGTTTAAAACAGTACAACGCAGTACTTCGCCCAAACGCGGAAAAGCCAAGTTGGCAAAATAGCCTATACCTACTGCTTTAGATGAGTTTAGTAACGTTGTTTTGTAACCTAGAGATTCTAGCAATAAATTCCAGCGCTTAGCGCGTATAACATAGCCTAGCAGCGCTACTGCCATAGAAGCCATGATAAATACGTAATTAACCTGTTTGGCCGATTCTAATAGCTGCCCTAAATCCTGCCCGCGGAATATGTACCACAACAAACCTGCTGCTATGCCGGCAAATACAACGTACCTTAATACTGCAGCCAGAGTTTTATTCAAGGGGCTATTTGTTTAATTTATTAGTATCGCTGTTGGGGAAACCAAGCCAAGGCTGAAAGGTTTTAGCCTCTTCAAAATCCATTATTGCATACGACATTATGATAAGCAAATCGCCCACCGCTACGCGCCGCGCTGCCGGGCCATTAAGGCATATCATACCACTGCCACGTTCGCCTTTAATAACGTACGTTTCTAAACGCTCGCCATTGTTAATGTTTACCACCTGTACCTTTTCGCCCTCAATAAAGTTAACGGCATCCATCAAGTCTTCGTCAACGGTTATGCTGCCTACGTAGTTAAGCTCGGCTTGTGTTACACGTACACGGTGTAATTTAGATTTTAATACTTCTATCTGCATTGTGGTACAAAGTTAGGCAATCAATTATAAATGGCAATGGTATTTCAACCGCCCCGCCAATAGTGGCAAACTGCTATATTTGCAGCTTATGTTGTTTAACTCGCTACATTTTTTAGTGTTTTTGCCCGTTGTGCTGGTGTTGTATTACCTACTAAAACACCAATACCGCTGGGTATTGCTATTTGTTGCCAGCAGTTATTTCTATTCGGTTTTTTATCCCCCTTACCTGCTAATACTTTATGCCATTATTTTGGTTGATTATTCTGCCGGACTTGGCATGGAGCGCACAACAGGGTTTCCAAGAAAATTAATTTTGCTGGTAAGCATTGTAGCCAACATTGGGCTGCTTAGCTATTTTAAGTACTACAACTTTTTTATAGATGCTGCTAACGATACGTATGCCGCATTAGGTTGGGAGGGCAACTTTAAACACCTGGCAATCATACTGCCCATAGGCCTTTCGTTCCATACATTCCAGTCGCTTAGCTATACCATAGAGGTGTATTGGAAACGCCAGAAAGCCGAGCGCCACATTGGGTACTTTGCCAATTATGTATTGTTCTTCCCCCAAATGGTAGCAGGGCCTATAGAGCGATATGCATCGTTAGGGGAACAGTTGCATATAAAGCAGGTGCTTAATTATGATAATATTGCCAATGGGCTTAGATTGATATTATACGGCCTATTTATAAAAATGTGTGTGGCAGATAATCTTGCACCACTGGCAAACCAACTGTACAGCAACCCCGGCAATGTTACCACAGCTTCTACATGGATAGGCCTGGTAGCATTTGCCATACAGATATATGCCGATTTTTATGGCTACTCTACTATTGCCATAGGCGCGGGGCGGTGTATGGGCATTAAAATGATGGACAACTTTAGGCAGCCATATTTTGCAACGGGCATACAAAGCTTTTGGCAGCGTTGGCATATATCGTTAAGCACCTGGTTCCGCGATTATGTGTACATACCTCTTGGTGGCAGCCGCGTTAGTACCGCCCGTTGGATGCTGAATATACTGGCCGTATTTGCCCTTAGCGGTTTTTGGCATGGTGCTAACTATACTTTTATAATTTGGGGCTTAGCGCATGCAACGCTCTACTTTATTGAATACTTTTTGCATAAAACACCTTTGCTGCCGTTTACCAAAACCTTTAGTGGCAGGGCTATTGGTGGTGTTATTACTTTTACTGCGGTTACGCTGGTGTGGGTATTTTTCAGGGCGGCAGATATGACACAGGCTAAGCTGGTTTTTGAAAGCGCCTTTGGTATTGCACAAACCGCCGAAGTAATAATAGAACCAACCCTTTGGCAACTATTGCCTGTGGCTGTTTTTATTGTTTTTGAAGCATTGATATATGGCAAACGCTTTGAAGAATGGGCCGGAAGCTATTCAGTAGCTATACGCTGGAGTACCTACGCCATACTGGCTTTTTGCATAGTTCTGTTTAGCGGTATACAAACGTATCCTTTTATATACTTTCAATTTTAAGGGGATGTGGAAACTGCTATATAAACTGGGGTTGGCTGCTGTTTTACTGATAGTAGTTATGGCTATTGCAAACCCTATATACACACGCTACTTCTTTAAAAAAGATGTGGGAGAGGCAAAAGGGCAAATACTGTTTGATTTAGACAGCCTGCAACACGTATGCGATGTGCTATACTTTGGCGAATCATCAGACTTTAGCTATTTAGAAAGCGATACCTGCCACTATAGCATTAGCGAGATGATAGACACCTTATCATCTAAAAAAGTGGGGCGCCTTTCTACGCATGCCCAACATGCCGGTAGCTACCTGCAATTAATCAAATACATTAAGCCCGATAGCCGTGTAAAAACCATTGTTGTTACGCTTAATATGCGCTCTTTCAACGCCGGTTGGATATACTCTAAACTGGAAACACCACTAATGAAAACCAATGTGTTTTATCAAACATATCCGCCCATTTTACGCCGCATACAGGTAGCGCTTAATGGGTATGATAATACGCCGGATGAGTTCCGCCAGAAAAAGATGAAATGGCACATGGCGCATGATAAAATAAACGTGCCCGATACGTTTAGGTATAAAAATATAACCGATTGGGACTTTGATGTGGGCAACAACAATGCCTATGGGTATTACAACCCCGATAGTAGCTGGAATGGCTCGAAAATAGAGCTTGCCTGCCACTTTATTAAAACATATGCTTTTAGTATTGATGTAGAAAAAACCCACGTATTGCCGACTTTGATAACATTGTGAAAGAGGCTAAAAAGAAGAATATAAATGTGGTATTTAACTTATTAGCAGAAAACACCCAGTATGCCGACTCTTTAGTAGGCCCTGTATTGGTTAATTTGATGAGGGAAAACCGCGATTTACTTATTAAGCGCTATACCGCTCAAGGCGCAATAGTGGTAGATAACCTGGAACTTGTAAACGGCCACGACTATATAGACCAAAACTGGACTACCGAGCATTACAACCAAACAGGGCGCTGGATTATAGCCCGCAACGTTGTTACTACTGCCGATAAATGGCTTAAATAACTATTGGGCCGCCATATTATCAATCAGCCTCACATCGCCTACGTAAGCGGCAATAAACATGCGGCTGTCGCTGTTTACTTTATCTACCACCTGCAAGCTATTACCATCGGCTATTTCAAAGTATTCAAGCCTAATACCCGGCACCATAGCAAACTCGCCTTCAACCCATAGTTTTAGCTGTTTAGCATCAGTAATATTATGCTCTTTGGCACTATTTAATATGCGGGGAATGTTAGATGAAATAACCCTTTCATCGTCGCTAAGCCTGCGGTTGCGGCTAGACATAGCCAACCCGTCCGATTCTCTTAATGTATCGCAAGCCACTACTTCTAACGCCGGAAAATGCTTTGCCGCCATGTGGCGCACAAGGGCCAGTTGCTGGTAATCCTTCTCGCCAAAAAAAGCTTTGTTAGGGTTAACAATATCAAATAACCTGAATACAACATTGGCCATACCCTGAAAATGCCCCGGGCGAAAGTAGCCCTCCATACTAGAGTCTAAACCGGCAAAATCAAAGGTTTGCATGGTATAGCCGTTATATACCTCTGCCGGTGTTTCGGGGGCATACAGTATATGGCAACCCGCGCGTTCCAACATGGTACGGTCGTCGGCAATAGTGCGGGGATATTTATCAAAATCGGCAGTATTGTTAAACTGTGTAGGGTTAACAAATATGCTGGCTACTGTTATGTCGGTTTCGGCAATAGAACGTTCTATAAGCGATAGGTGGCCTACGTGCAAAGCGCCCATAGTGGGTACAAACCCTATTGTTTTACCTTGCAAGCCCTGTAGGTAGTTTTGCAGGGCTATTGTTGTTGTAAATGTATGCATGCAATGCTGTTGTGCCCTTTAGCGGGTGCGACAAATATAGGATTTCAATTGAAGTAGAAAAGAAAGTGGGAAAAAGAATGGCATTAACCCTTGTTTAGAAACAGCCCTAATACCTGCTTAATATTAACCAAGCCCGTAGCAAATACTAACACACCCGAACCGGCAACAGCTATACCCATATTAAAAATCCACTGCGTGGTAAGCTCTTTAGAGTAGTACGTTAACACACCTACAGCTCCCGTAAATAAAGCAAAGCGTATAAGCAAACCGTAGTTAATCTTCATTTTAAAAATGTACACCGCCATAAGCACCTGCACAGCGGCTAATACAAACTGGGTTATTAAACTGGCCTTTGCCGACCCATACGCATATTCAGTAGGTATCAAATACCAGTTAAGGCCCAGGTTTAAAACAATACCAAAGAGCGCCATGGTGTTTAGCTGTTTAAGGCTGCCGTTGGCAGTAAGCAGGGTGCCAAATATATAGGTTGATGCAAAGGCCGCGAAGCAAAGCATAAGTACGCGGAATATGGCTGCTGCCTCTACCAGGTAGGCCGGGTGTTTTATAAATAAATCGGCATAGAGCATATTCATTACCTCGTGGCTATAGAAAAAGCAAACCGATGCTACTACTACCGCGGGGGCCAGCAGCAACATGCTCGATATTTTTACCAGTTCCTCAATATTCTCTTTATGCTTAATCATACGGGCAAACATGGGCAGTAGTATGGCCGCCAGCAGGTAGGCTATCATATTGGCAGCATCTAAAAGCCTATACGATGACGCATAAATACCCGACTGAACATCGCCGCTAAATTCGCCATCGCCTGCCGGTAAAAGACGTTCTATCATTACCGCGTCAAGGCGGTTGTAAAAGGTCATTAGTAGTACCAACACCGCAAAAGGGAAGCTTTTGCGTAGTATCATATAAAAGAAAGGCACATTCCACCTCAACCTTTTAAACGATGCTTTGCGCATTACTATTATAAAGGTTATGATAGCCGTAATAACATAGCAGGCTGTTTGTATACCTACAAACCACTCTATATTAAACTGGTCGGCGGTGTTCTCATTCCATAAAAATATGCCGCAGAAGAGTATCATCAGCATACGGTCCAGTACAGATATAACACTGTCTGTTTTAAACAAGTGTAGGCCCGCCAGGTTAGAGCGCAGGTAAAGTATAAAGTAGTTAAGGAACATGTTTACCCCCAACACGCCAAGTAAACCTAGTTCGTAGCCACGGTAGCCCAGTAGCAGGGCGGCGCTCATCATCACTACAAAGTAGCACACCATTAATATGCCCTTTATAAGTAGTATGCTGCTAAGGTGCTTATTAAGCAGGTGGTTGTTTTGGGCTATGTTCTTATTGTTGAAGTTGGTAATGCCAAAATCCAGTATAATATTAAACAGGATGGTAACATTAAAAAGGGCATAGTACATGCCATAATCTGCCGGGCCAACCTTAACCTGCACTATACGGTCTATACCCAATAGCCAAAACGGCTTAATCAGCAGATTAAGGAATATAAGTATAGCCGCGTTGGTAAGGAATTTTTTATGCATGTACCCAAAAACCAACCGCAAAGGTAGTTTTTCAGCCAAAATATGGCCTAAAAACTTTAAATGACAACCAATCAGCACTATAAGCCCAAACTTTTTATCCCACAGTACCAATTCTTTACAAAGTATCTTGAATAAAAACAGTACTATGTATTGCATAGTACTAAAATTTATACATATCTTTGCCTTATGAACATAGAAAACACCAAAGCACAAATGCGCAAAGGCTTGCTGGAACTGCTGGTTTTAGCGGTATTGCGCAAAGAGGAGGAAGCCTATGTCAACATCATTTTAGAAAAGCTGAAAGAAAGAGAGATAATTGTAGTAGAAGGTACCATCTACCCTCTTTTAACTAAGGCTTAAAAATGAAGGCTACATTAAACACCGTTGGGTAGAGTCTACCGAAGGGCCTCCGAGAAAGTACTACCAACTTACCGATGAAGGTAAAACCATGTTAGACCAGCTTAAACAAGCCTGGGACGACATATCTAAAACAGTAACACAAATTTTAAACGACTAAAAAACCCTCAAAATGAACAAGACCGTAAATATTAACCTGGGCGGTTTACCATTTATACTAGATGAACCCGCTTACGATAAGTTGCATGCTTACCTGCAAACCCTGCAGCGCCACTTTGCAACTACAGAGGGTGCAGGCCACGAAGAAATTATGGCTGATATAGAAGCCCGTGTGGCCGAAATACTTACTATGAAACACTCGGGCAATAAGAAAATAGTAACCATGGCCGATGTGGACGAAGTTATTACCATTATTGGCAAGCCCGAAGAAATGGGTGCCGAAAATGGCGATGCCGGTAGCACAGGCAATAGCACATACACAAGTAACGATACGTTCTTTCGCCGCCGCCTGTACCGAGATGATGACCATTCTACCATAGGTGGTGTATGTCAGGCATTGGTGCCTACTTTGGTATAGACCCTGTGTGGTTACGCATTGCCTTTGCCATAGCCATATTGGTATTTGGTAGCGGTATTATGCTTTACATTATTCTTTGGGCTGTTATACCCGCGGCAAAAACCCCTGCTGAAAAGCTGGAAATGCGCGGCGACAGATACGACCTTGACAGCATAAAACGCTCTTTTAAAGAAGAAGGAGAACGCTTTGGCAAACGCGTTAGCGATTGGGGCGATGAGATGAACAAAAAGCAAAATTTTAAGCGCGCAGGCAGGGATTTTGTAGACTCGCTAACACCTACCGCAAGACGCGCCGCCAACCTTATTACCAAAGTATTTCTTTCTATAGCCTTATTTTTTGTTACCCTGCTTTTGGTAGCAATGGCTGTATTTATATTTTCTGATACCTCATCGTTCCACTTTGGTGGCGATATGCCATTTGAAACCTCTATTTACGAAATGGCAGCTATGGTTACTGATAGCAATGGCGAAACCAATTTGCTTATCCTGGGCCTTGCATTAACCGTGCTTGTTCCATTATGTGCACTGTTGTTTAACATTATACTTAAACTGTTTGGCGTGCACAGGTACTTTAAAGCATTGGGCATAGCAACCATGGTAGTATTTTGGGCCGGTGTACTTATTTGCTGCTTAGAAACCTACCGAATTTTTCAGCGGTTTGACGAGAAAGGAAGTGTAGCAGAACGCGTAGAAATACCCCAGCCTAAAGGCGACACCCTGGTTTTAGAAAGCCGCATACCTGCTGCGGGCATAGATATGTCAGAGATTGAGTTTTTTGATAATACAGAATACCTTGGCAGCAACAGGCCTATAACCCTGTGGCCAGAAGCCCGCATTAACATACAACCTAGCACAAATGATAAGTTTGCTATTAAGCTGGTACGCATGAGCCGGGGCAAAAACAGTGGCTATAGCCGAATTGCTTGCCAAAGACATACAACTGGCTTACGAAGTAAAAGACTCTAGCCGGTTAATTATAGAACAGTATGCAACGCTACCGCCAAATTCACTGTTCCGTGGGCAACGTGTTACTGCGGTGGTGTATGTACCCAAAGGCAAATACATATCTTTAGATAATAGTGTAGAGAATATCTCTGTAACATCAAAACATAAAAAGCCTGAAGATCTTACAAACCGGGTTTTAAAGATGGACAGTACCGGAAAGCTAAACTGCCTTACCTGCCCTAAAGATGGCGACGAGCGTGGCCCCGATGAACACGATTTTGACTATTAGTAAACAGATGATAGGTTAAACCCCATTACGGTCTTGGAATTGACTTAAGCGAGTAACAGTTTCCAGAAAAGCCCCGGTAGTAATGCCGGGGTTTGGGGTTTTATAACACTACCTGCAACCTATTGCCAACCTTTACGTAATTTGCAGCAAATTTAATCTCCCTTTAAATAAAGCTTACAGTGCTGACCGTAGCGTCAGTAGGAGTACCCGAATGTAATGAGGGGAGGGATTTTTAATCAAGAACAAAAGATTATGCGCAAGCTGTTATTACTCCTTTTAATTGTACCACTACTTACCGCCTGCGGCCCTGCCGACGACGATGCTGATATCTACACCCCAAAGCCACAGGGTTACTTTCGTATAGACTTGCCTAAGCGCACCTATAGCCGCTATGCAGCAGACTGCCCTTATAGTTTTGAATACCCCAACACGGCTAATATTATGACCGATGCAAGCGCTAAGGCCGAGCCCTGTTGGTTGAATATTGATTACCCCGATTTGCGCGCCCGCATATACCTAAGCTACAAAAAGGTTGATGGTAAAGAGTCGGTTACAAAGCTGCTTAACGATACCCGCACCCTTGTATACAAGCACACCATTAAGGCCGATGATATACAGGAAAAAGCTTTTATCGACGATAAGAAAAAGGTATATGGCAACATGTACGAGATTGGTGGCGATGCTGCATCGTCAGTTCAGTTTTTTGTTACCGATAGTACCAACCATTTTTTACGCGGGGCTTTGTACTTTAATTGCGCACCCAATGCCGATTCGCTATCGCCCGTTATCAGTTATATTAAAGAAGATGTAGCTAAATTGATGGAAACTATGGAGTGGAAATAAAATTGCCATGAACAGCTTGCGTAGCTGCCCATACGATAGCCCAAATAAGGCCTAAGGTTATTATAGTATAAACTATAAATAGTGCCGCTTTTGTTTCTACCAAAGGTGTAAACCAGCCCCAATCATCACCCTCTCTAGGCAAAAGCTTATATTTGGTTAATAGTTTTATTGCTTGGCTTGCCACCAGGTAATGCACATATAAATCAACCATAGGTCCATGGGGTTCGCCGTTTTCTTCTTCAAAAGCAGGCTTTATTTCAGAATCAATTTCGTGTTTAAGTAATAGCTCTTTTATAGCCGGATAATCAACCTTATCTATTGCAGCAATAATGGTATATGAATCTCTGGTACCCATTAATTGTACTTGCGTTCTACCCCCTCTTTGTTAAACAATTTTCCGCAATCGAAACAGCGGTAAATCCAGCTTGTTGCAGGAACAGGAATACCAATTAATAATAATATAGCCATAAACCTGCGAGACCGCTCGCGGCGTATATCGTCTGAATTACAAAAGGGGCAATGGGTGCGTTCTGCGATTGTTGCAGCATGGGTAATATTAGCAGCTACATCATCTGTATCAGGTAATTTTTCCACATCAGATTCTTCAATTATATACCCCGCCTCTACAAGAATATCGTATGCCCGTTGTGCATCGGCAGTTGCCACCATTACATCTAAACCGCCCGTAGCATTAGAGTACAGCGGGTCCATCTGCACAAAATTCTCATTTTTAATATAGAAGTTAATGCCCTCTTCTTGCAACAAAGGTTTTACAATGTATAATTCCTGGATGCCATTAAGGGTGGTAACGCGTATAAAGTCGGACATTTACCAAATATACAAATAGCTATAAAATAGTTAACGTACCGTGGTAGTCCTTGCCATCGGGCGTATTTAGTATGTAGTAGTATACGCCATCGCTATGCCCGTCGCCGTCCCAGTCGTTTTTATAGTCTTTACTTTCGTACACCTTAATGCCCCAGCGGTTGTATATTACTAGTTGTGAATTGGGAACGAGGTTTTCTATTACAAACGTATCGTTAAACCCATCGGCTTTGCTTGGGGTAAATACGTTGGGTATTACAATAGGTAGTATAGTCGGCGGTAATATGCTGTCAGGGCATTCGGTAACAATAACATCATCAATATAATAATAGGCCCCATACCCCTCTTGCGATTGGTTTGGCGGACTGGCTGTCCACGCATATTGGCTTTGTCCATCGCCATAAAAGTTACCTATTATAATGTGGGTATAAGCACTGTCTGCAACAAATAAACCGCCTATAGTTGTCCACGCAGAGGTATCGTCTATAATATCCGTTTCCAGTAATTGCGGGGTAGCTGGTATGTTTTCAATAGTAGAACTATTCATTGGAGCAGTGCGCAGCAAAATACCCAAGCCGTTGCAGGCCATAGATGTTAAATCGGCGGGCGACGCGTAAAACTGCACACAATACTGTGTACCTACTACCAATGGCGATGAAAATTGCATTTGAATATACTCGCGGTACAGGTAGAAAGATGCAGGGTCCATACGGCTCCAAATGCCTGTGTAGCCACTGCCACTGTGGGGTTGCTGGTAGCCAAATATGTTGTTAGGGGCATCCACATAATTACCCTGCGTAGCGCAGGTATTAAAATAATCGGGTGTGGAGCCTGTAGGCGATGTGCAACTATTGACATCGCCCAGGTTGCTGTAAAAAGAGGGGCAATTGCTATAGTCCTCAAAATCAAAATTAACAACCAGGCTTTGCGAAAAAGCTATACATGGAATAAACAACAACAGGTAAACTAGTTTCCTCATAAATACAACTCTTACTAAACTATTGGTATAGCGCAGGGCTATATAATTACAGCTTGGTTATTGTGCCATTATATTTTTTACCATCGGGGGTGGTTAAAACATAGTAGTACACACTATCGGTATTATTACCACCGGTCCAGTCGTTTTGGTAGCTTTGGCTTTCGTAAACCAAAGTACCCCAGCGGTTATAAACAATTAAGTTTGAACCCGGGGGTAAATTTTCTATTACAAACGCATCGTTTACCCCATCTGCTTTGCCCGGTGTAAACACATTAGGTATTTTAATTGGCAGTGTTACCACGTTACTATCAGGGCACTCTGTAACCGTTACATCATCCAGATAATAATAGGCCCCATAAATATCTTCCAAACCCGGGGGTACTGGCCTGTAAAATCAAACTGCACAATATTATTATCATAAAAATTACCCACTATAAGGTGGGTATAAGCCGAGTCGGCAGTAAAAGTGCCCGAAACAGCTACCCAGCCGGTGGTGTCGGCAATAATATCATCCTCTACAATATCGGGGGTTAGTTGCACTATGTCGGTATTAGGCATCATAAACGTTGCTCCATTCCTAAACAACAGGCCAATACCGCTACAGGCCAGTAAAAACCTGTCGGCGGTAGATACATAAAATGTAACGCAATACTCTTTGCCTACCTGCAACGGGGCCGACAGTTCCATTTGTACATACTCGCGGTACGAATCCTGCCTAAGGGTGTCTATCAATGCCCAAAAGCCCACATAACCGTTACCGGAATGCGGACTTTCGGCTCCAAAAACATTATAAGGCACACCTACCATTCCTCCGGTAGAGCATACGTTAAAATAATCGGGAGATCCTTCTGTAGGTTCGGTGCAATTATTGGCATCAAGTATATTATAAAGAAACTGCGGGCACTGGCTGTAGCCCTCCAGGTTGTAGTTAAGCACAAGGCTTTGTGCAACCCCAATTTGCCCAATAAATATCAACGCTATAAGTAGCCTGCTTTTCATATAATGTTAGCCTTAAGATAAAATTAGCCATTAATAACGGGGCATACAACTACAATATTTGCTGTTTATCGGCAAAAAAATCCCTTTGGCCTCACAGCCAAGGGGATTTCAATAGTATTTCATGGGTATAATTAGCTGGCTAATTCCAGAAAATCCTGGTGTACAGAAATGTAAATTTCTGAATCAGTATCTACCTCTTTGCCAACCGGGCTAAGGGTTACGTATGGTTGCTCATCCATACTTATTACAGTATAAACCTGTTTGGTTATGCTATTGATAACGGTATCTCCTACTTCAAATTTCATGCGTCAAAATTATATAGTTATTTTTAATTGCCAAGCCCTATTTAAGGCAATTTATAAACAACATTGGCTTTTAATAAGCAAGGGCCTTCTAAAATAACAAAGCCCCAGCAAAGGGGCTTTGTTCAAATTTCAACTTTCGGTTGGCTTACATCATGCCACCCATGCCGCCGCCCATTGGAGGCATTGCAGGGCCTTCTTCTTTAATGTCGGCAAGTACGCACTCTGTAGTAAGTAACATACCGGCAATAGAAGCAGCATTTTCTAAAGCAACGCGGCTAACCTTAGTAGGGTCTATAACACCTGCGGCAAAAAGGTTTTCAAAAACCTCAGTACGGGCGTTGTAACCAAAATCGGCTTTGCCTTCGCGTATTTTTTGTACAATTATAGAACCTTCGCCACCGGCGTTAGCCACAATCTGGCGTATTGGCTCTTCAATAGCACGTTTAACAATAGCAATACCGTAGTTCTCGTCTTCGTTAATGCCCTTAAGCTCTGTTAAAGCCTCTTGTGCACGAATGTAAGCTACGCCACCACCCGGAACAATGCCTTCTTCTACGGCAGCGCGGGTAGCGTGTAAAGCATCGTCAACACGGTCTTTCTTCTCTTTCATTTCTACCTCGGTAGCGGCACCTACATAAAGTACAGCCACACCGCCCGACAATTTAGCTAAACGCTCTTGCAGTTTTTCTTTATCGTAATCGCTGGTAGTGTTTTCTATCTGTGCCTTAATTTGACCTACGCGTGCAGTAATATCGTCTTTAGAACCGGCACCATCAATAATAGTGGTGTTGTCTTTATCAATAGATACTTTCTCGGCACGGCCAAGGTAAGACAGGTCGGCATTTTCTAATTTAAAGCCACGCTCTTCTGATATAAGGGTACCACCGGTAAGTATGGCAATATCTTCTAACATAGCCTTACGACGGTCGCCAAAGCCCGGGGCTTTAACCGCTGCAACGCGTAATGAGCCACGGATTTTGTTTACTACCAAGGTAGCAAGGGCTTCGCCTTCTAAATCTTCAGAAATAATTAATAACGGTTTGCCGCTTTGTGCTACTTTCTCAAGAATAGGAAGAATCTCTTTCATAGTAGAGATTTTCTTATCGTAAATAAGAATGTATGGGCTTTCCAGTTCAGCAACCATTTTGTCTGGGTTGGTAACAAAGTAGGCCGAGCTGTAGCCACGGTCAAACTGCATACCTTCTACTACCTCTACAGTAGTTTCGGTACCTTTGGCTTCTTCTACAGTAATAACGCCTTCTTTCTTTACTTTACGCATAGCATCGGCAATAAGCTTACCAATAAAAGGGTCGTTATTGGCTGATATAGTACCAACCTGCTCAATTTTATCGTAATCATCGCCAACGGTTTGAGACATTTTAGCCAAAGCGCCAACAACAGCCTCAACAGCTTTGTCAATACCGCGTTTTAAATCCATTGGGTTAGCACCTGCGGCAACGTTTTTTAAACCTGCAGTTACAATAGCCTGGGCCAATACTGTAGCGGTAGTAGTACCATCGCCCGCAATATCAGCAGTTTTAGAGGCTACTTCTTTAAGCATTTGGGCACCCATGTTTTCTACAGGGTCTTTAAGCTCAATTTCTTTAGCAACAGTTACACCATCTTTAGTTATAGATGGAGAACCGTATTTTTTATCAATAATTACGTTACGGCCTTTAGGACCAAGAGTAACTTTTACGGCGTTAGCCAATATGTCTACACCGCGCTTTAAAGCGTCGCGTGCTTAAGGTTGAAGGTGATATCTTTAGCCATTTTTCTTAGCGTTTATTTATTTATTAATTGTTAGAATGGATGTATTAAACAATAGCGTAAATATCAGACTCACGCATAATAAGGTAGTCTTTGCCCTCTACTGTAATCTCAGTACCCGAGTATTTTCCGTAAAGAATTTTGTCGCCGGCTTTAACAGTAAGCGGCTCGTCTTTTTTACCGTTACCAACAGCAATAACAACACCGTGTTGCGGCTTTTCTTTAGCTGTATCAGGAATGAACAATCCGCTGGCGGTTTTTTCTTCAGCGGCAGCAGGCTCAACCAGCACGCGGTCGGCCAGTGGGGTAATGTTTACTTTAGACATATTCGTATAATTTTTAATGTTATGGTTAAACTTTAATGTGTTAAAACAACAAACGGTTGGCATATTCTATGCCAACCGTTTTATCTGTGTTTTTTTACGACAAATTTTCAAAAACATGACAATCCGTGTATTTACGGTTTGCCAGTTTGACAGTCTTACTCGCCTGTTGGTGCCGGAGCTGCCGGTTGTGTGGCAGGGGCATTTGCAGGAGCGTCTGTAGTTGCTGCACCGTCTTTAGCTAACGATTCTTTTTTAGCGCCTGAAGTAGTGCCACCAACTACTGATGACATAATAGCTAACACAATAAGTGCCGAAGCTAAACCCCAAGTTGCTTTTTCTAAAAAGTCGGTAGTGCGGCGTACGCCAAACATTTGGCCTGAAGACTGGAAGCCTGAAGCTAAACCACCACCTTTTGAGTTTTGTACCAACACTACTAAAATTAGCAGTATTGAAACGATTATAATAATTACTGTTAATGCTGAAGCCATTTTATTAAAGTATTTTTAACTCTCTTTTTGTTTCAAAAATTCAATTTGGGCGGCAAAGTAAGTGCTTTTTTCGGTATTTAGCAAGCTTAATTTTTCGTAAATGCGTATTGCCTTGGGTATATTGCCCTGCGCGGCATACACTTTAGCCAGCGTTTCGCTTACAATATCCTCATCATCGGTCATGCTTTTTCTAGATGCGTTGGCGGGCGAGAAAAACTCTGCCTTTTGAGGCACTATGCGGGGTTCGGCGGCTATAAACTTATCTATAAGGTCTTTAGGGTTGGGCTTTTCTTCCTCTGTTTTCTGCTCTTGGGTAGTAGCCTCGGCACCCGGTACGGTATGGTCTTTTATAAAGTGCAGCCAATCGCTAAACGACAGGTTATCGGGCACCTCTTCTACAGGTTTAGCAACCATTGCGGGTTCTATTACCACTTTAGCTGCTTCTTGGGCAATAGCCACCTCTTCTTCTGTCTCGGCAATGCTTTGTGGCACAGGGTGCTCATCTTCTTTAGCAGGTTCTTTCTCCAGTAGCGACAGGTAGTCAATCTCCGGCACAATACCCGAAATAGCATCTTCTATAACAGGCTCAGGTTCAACAACCAATGGCTTTTCCTCTTTAGGGGCATCGCCAAGGTCTATTACTATGGGTTTAATGGCTGTTGGCCTGGCATTTTCTTCCGCTTTAAACTCTACAGGTTTAGTAACCGGCACTTCGGGTGTTATTTCCTCAGTAACGGGTTCTACAGGTTTATCCTCCTCAACAATAGGCATACTCTCCCCACTCCTTACTCCTCGCTCCTCACTTCTCTCTTCCCTCTCCTCACTAATAATAATAGGCCTTATTGCGGTTACCGCTGGCAATTCTATAACAGGCTCAACAGGTTTATCTTCAGCAACAGGTTCTTCCACAACCGGCTCTGCTTCAACAACGGGTTCAACCACCGGCTCATCAATAATAATAGGCTTTATAGCTGTAGTCTGAATTTCTTCAACCGATTCTACCAGTTTTTCTTCTACTACCGGATGCACCTCCGCACCCTTTTCAATGTTCTGCTCGCTACTCTCTCCTCTCTCCTCTCTCCTCTCTTCTAATGCTTCCGGGTGAATAACCTCAAACAGCCTCCTACGGTCGGTAATGGCAGCAGCTATGCGTTTAAGTGTTTTATCAAAGGCAATATCATTCTCATTATGCAAGGCTTTAACCAACAGCACCTTAGCCGACTGAAAGTAAGGATAGCCGGTTTCAACCTCCCGCAAGCCGGGCAGCGCATCTGCCGTGGCAGTTGCAGGGTTTTTAACCAGTGCTATAAAGTTGTCCTTTTTCAATTTACCAGTTAATTACCGCCTTGTTAAATATATCCTGCACCAATTGGCTGTTAATGTCTTTTATCAAATCGGCCTCTACAGCATTCAATGGCACACTCGACTGCCAATCGGCAAAGCGTGAAAACGATTGCTCAAAATTTTTGGTATCATCCAGCTTGTTTTCAAACTTAACCATTACCGTTATGGTTAGCCTGTTCAGCGCCGCGGTTTGGTTGCCTGTAACAGCTACGGGAGCTACGTTGTACGATGATATATAGCCTTCAAAATGCAAATCGCCATTGGTAGGCACCAGCGATAAACGCGTTTGACCCACAAACAAATCTCTTAACGACTCTGTAAACGCCTGCGCCAACGTTGGCTGAATAATAGTAGCCGTATTGGTAAATGTTGTTACTGATACTGTTTTAGCCGCACCGGTAGAACCACCCGTAAACGAGTAGCCCAATTTACAGCCCGTGCAACCGGTAAGCAGCAACGTTAGTATTGATATGTACAGTAGTTTCTTCATTTTTACCACCCCCGTCAAGACTTTTGTCTTGACACCCCTCCTAAATTTAGGCGGGGGAATTGTTCTATGTATTAATTTCTTTTACTATTTCTTCAAGTACCCAATTAATGTTGTTTTCTACATCAGGATTTTTAAATCGTATTACTTTAATACTTAACTCGTTCAAATATCTGGTGCGGGCATCATCATATATCATCTCCTCTTCCTCCAAATGGTGTAGCCCGTCTAATTCAATTGCCAACATATGAGCAGGACAATAAAAATCCAATATATAATTTCCTACACTATGTTGCCTTCTAAATTTATATCCCTTTAATTTTTTGCCTTTCAATTCGTCCCACAACAATTTTTCTGCCGACGTAGCCTCATTTCTGAGCTCACGCCTGTATTCTTTCATTTCAGACAGGTTATGCAATTGCGTTCCAAACTTCATTTTTAGTATTAAACACCCCCTCCTATCTTAGGAGGGGGCAGGAGGTGGTAGTCTTTACTCCAAGTTATACTCTTTTATCTTTCTATACAATGTCCTTTCTGATATGCCTAGTTCTTTTGCGGCATTGCGGCGGCGGCCTTTGTTTTTGTCCAATGCGCGTTTTATCAGTTCCAGTTCACGCTCTTGTAACGATAGCGACTCTACCTCAATTTCCTTAGGCTGTTGCATTGGGGTGCTATTGTAGCCCGTGGGTTGTTGGCGCTGTGGCATTATCTCTAAACCGGTGTTACGGTGCAATACGGGCTCATCATCATCGTGTTGCAGTTGGTGCAACATAGGTGTGCTTTCCTGCTGAAACTCAACGCCCGAAGTGCCAGTGTGAAGCAAATCGGCTACTACTTTTTTAAGGTCAGATATGTCGCGCTTCATGTCAAACAACACCTTATACAATATCTCGCGTTCCGATAGGTCTGTATTGCCACCCTCAGGCTTATACAAGGCAGGCAGGTTGCTAACGTTGTTATCGGGCAAATATTTTATTACCACATCGGCAGTAACGTTACGCTCCTTCTCCAAAATAGAAATTTGCTCAGCCACGTTTTTCAACTGGCGAATGTTGCCCGGCCAGCGGTAGTTTACCAAAACTGTTTGGGCCTGTTCATCTAACCGTACCGATGGCATTTTGTATTTCTCGGCAAAGTCGGCGGCAAACTTGCGAAATATTAAGGGGATATCCTCTTTACGCTCTCTTAACGACGGTACAAAAATGGGTACCGTGTTTAAGCGATAATACAAATCCTCTCTAAACTTGCCCTTAGCCACAGCCTCGGGAATGTTTACGTTGGTAGCCGCTACTACACGCACCTGTGTTTTTTGCACTTTTGATGAGCCCACGCGGATAAACTCGCCACTCTCTAACACCCTCAACAAGCGCACTTGCGTAAGCAACGGAAGCTCGGCCACCTCATCTAAAAAGATGGTGCCTCCATCTGCCACCTCAAAGTACCCTTTGCGGGCCTCGTTAGCTCCGGTAAAAGAGCCTTTTTCGTGGCCAAACAATTCGGAGTCTATAGTCCCCTCGGGTATGGCGCCGCAGTTTACAGCAATAAAGCTGCTGTGCTTGCGCGGACTTAAATTGTGTATGATTTTAGAAAACACCTCTTTACCTACGCCGCTTTCGCCGGTTATCAGCACGCTCATATCGGTAGCTGCTACCTGGTAGGCTGTTTCCAAGGCACGGTCTAGCATGGGCGAGTTACCCAAAATGCCAAACCGTTGTTTAATATCCTGAACTGTCATTATTTCTCTATCTCAATAATCCTACTAACCTAGGATTTGTTGACAAAGTTAAAAAAATGCGACAGGTTGGCAGGAAAAGACATCCTATAAATTTACTTTATCACACCAAAGAAGATATTCCTAACTTTGGTATTAGAGCTGCGATACAGATAGGGCTGTAAGGGGTCGGGGGTCAGGGTTCAGAAATTAGAAATTAGAACAGAATTATACTATAGTTCAGTGTGAGGAATAATACAGCACTAGGCTTTAGCCTCAGGTGGCCATATAAAACTGGACAAAATTTACTTAACCCCGCACTTTAGTGTGGGGACAACACAAAGTAGCGCAACTATTGGGCTTTAGCCCTGACTATTGATAGATTAGATTGAGAAACTCTGCTTAACCCCGCACTTTAGTGTGGGGACAACACAAAGTAGCGCAACTATTGGGCTTTAGCCCTGACTTTTATATTTTAGCCAAAAACGAAGAATATGTCTTACGCAAAAATATGGGTACATATAGTCTGGGGTACTAAAAACCGCGAGCCTGTTTTAGACAAAAATGCTTAAGGACATTACTGTTTGAACACATAAGGAGCAATGCAAAAGAGAAAGGTATTTACATTGATTTCATAAACGGAATGCCAGAACATATCCATTGCCTAGTTGCATTAAATGCAGACATTCCATTATCTAAAACACTACAATTACTTAAAGGGGAATCTGCCTTTTGGGCTAATAAAGAGGGATTAATTAAAGGAAAACTTGAATGGGCACATGAATACTTTGCAGGCTCTGTTAGTGAATCGCAAGTAGATAAAGTAAGAGAGTACATTAAAAATCAGGAAGAGCATCATCGTAAAATAACTTTTAAGGAAGAATTTGATGCTTTTATAGAAAAGTATAAATTAGAAGTTCAGGGCTAAAGCCCATGCTCTTGTTGTCCGATTCAGCCCCCACACTAAAGTGCGGGGTTAAGCATTTTTAATACGATTAAATATGGGATTATTTTCTATTCTTTTCTAACACGAACGATTAATACCCAACAGGGTGCTAAGGTAGTTTTTGTTTCCAACGTATCGTTAATTAACTCAGGGCCGGGAGTGCCAATGCCGCCGCGGATTATAGCGCGTTTAACATTTAGTGTTGCATTTTCCTGCACTGCTTTTATCTCGGCTTTATCTGCACCATAATAAATTATCGCATTCACATCCATGTGCGATGCAAACTGAGCTAATAGCTCTTTACGAGTACCGGTGATGATGTTTATTACACCTCCGGGAAGGTCAGACGTAGCCAACACTTCGGCAAAGGTAACTGCCCCTAATGGTTGTGATTCTGATGCTAAAACTATGCACGCATTTCCGCCGGTAATACAGGGAATAACCGCATCAACCAAGCCTAATAATGAAGGTCTTTCGGGTGCTATAATGCTTACTACGCCTGTAGCTTCAGGATAAGAGAAGTTAAAATGTTTTGAAGCGACAGGGTTTACACTGCTGTATATCTGTTGGTATTTATCGGCCCAACCGGCGTAGTACACAATCAGGTCTATGGCTTGAGAAACCTCCGTAACAGCCTTTGCAGAGGTTAAACCTTGCAATACCAACTCATCAACAAACTGGCTTTTGCGGCCTTCCATCATCTCTGCAATACGGTAAATTATCTGGCTGCGGTTGTAGGCAGTTTTGCCACTCCACTCGCCAAAGGCTTTGCGGGCAGCCTCTACAGCGTTCCTAAAGTCTTTACGCGAGCCTAAACAGATGTTAGCAATGGTGTTGCCTTTTTTATCGGCCAGTGCATAATAGCGGGCGCTCTCGGTACGCGGAAACTGTCCACCGATATACATTTTATATGTTTTTAAAACTTCCAAGCGTGGCATATTTAGTCAAATTTTAAGTATGGCAGCAGCCCGTGCAGGCCACCTTCGCGACCAAAGCCGCTTTCTTTATATCCGCCAAATGGCGATGTAGGGTCAAACTTGTTGTAGGTATTAGCCCAAACAACGCCGGCCCTTAGCTTTTGAGTTACCTTAAATATCTTCGAGCCTTTATCTGTCCACACTCCGGCTGATAAACCGTAAGGGGTGTTATTGGCTTTTTCAATTACCTCATCAATAGTGCGAAATGTTTGTACGGCTAATACAGGCCCGAAAATCTCTTCCTGCACTACCCTGTGGCTTTGCGATACGTTTAAGAACAATGTTGGCTTGCACCAATATCCTTTTGATGGGATTGAGCATTTAGGCTGATAAATTTCAGCACCTTCATTCACTCCAATTTTTAGGTATTTGTTGATGGTTGCCAGTTGCTCTTTAGAGTTGATAGCGCCAACATCGGTATTCTTATCTAATGGGTCGCCAACCACAAGGGTTTGCATGCGGTCTTTCAGTTTGCGTATAACCTCATCGGCCACACTTTCTTGCACAAACAGTCGCGAACCCGCGCAACACACATGGCCTTGGTTAAAGAAAATACCGTTTACAATACCCTCTACGGCTTGGTCCAAAGCAGCATCTTCAAATATAATGTTAGCGGCTTTTCCACCAAGCTCCAGCGTTAATTTTTACCCGTTCCGGCAATGGCTTTCTGTATGATTTTGCCTACATCGGTAGAGCCGGTAAAAGCAATTTTATCAACGTCGGGGTGATTAACAATAGCGGCACCTGTTGCACCTGCACCGGTTACAATATTTACCACGCCCGCAGGTAAGCCTGCATCGCGAATTATCTCGGCCAGTTTTAAGGCCGTTAGTGGCGTAGTTTCTGCCGGTTTCAATACTACCGTGTTACCTGCTGCTAAGGCGGGGGCTATTTTCCAGGCGGCCATTAGCAGCGGAAAGTTCCACGGAATAATTTGCCCTGCAACACCTAAACTTTTAGGCTTGCGGCCGGGGCTTATATAATCCAGTTTATCGGCCCAACCGGCATAGTAAAAGAAATGCGCGGCAGCTAATGGCACATCCACATCGCGGCTTTCGCGGATAGGCTTGCCACCATCCATGGTTTCTATAACTGCCAATTCGCGGCTGCGTTCCTGCATAAGGCGGGCAATGCGGTAAATGTATTTAGCGCGTTCGGCTGCGGGCATTTTGCCCCACTCGCCATTGTAGGCTTTGCGGGCAGCTTTAACGGCTGCATCAACATCGGCGGCGTTGCCATCGGCTACTTCGGCCAGTTTTTCTTCGGTAGAAGGGCTATAGGTAGCAAAGTATTTCTTAGAGTTGGGCTCAACAAATTTACCATCAATAAAATGGCCGTAACGCTTTTCCAGCTTAATGTGGCCGGTACTTTCAGGGGCAGGATCGTAATCCCACGCACCCGAAAATTTTAAGGGTTCTATTGCTCCAGTATCGTTTTTCTTTTTTGCCATACTATTCGGGGTTGAAAATAGGAGGTTCAAATAACAAACCATTCCCGCTATTGCTTAAACTATCCAGCGACCGGTAAAAATCATCGCTATTTAAATACTTATCTTCATCAACCAAACTATCGCGAAACTCTTCGAAATAGCCTTCGTATTTATATTGAAACTCATCTTCGTTAGCAATGCCTTTAGAGCCTATTGCTTTTGTGCTAAGCTCTTCGTATTTGCGCTTTAGCGAGTTGTTGCAACGCCCATAATCTTTAACAATACGGTTGTAACCGGTATTAAAATCATTTCGCAATTTGCTAATATCATCTGCTGTAGAGCTATTAAGTTTTACCATGTAGGCCTTTACATGCTTATCCATTTTCTCTACCTTTTCTTTCTCGCACTCGCAACCCTTTATAGCCAACTCTTTAATTTCGCTATCGTAGTTATTAGAAAAATATAACTTGTAGAAAAGGATAGAACTGCCTAAAAGCATTACCACCGCTATAATACCCCATTTGTTATTGCGCAGTAAATCTTCCATGCTTATAACCTTTACAGGGGCATAAATAACCTTGCCATTTTCTTCGCCAACAGCTGTCTCGGTATATTTTAGCCTGTAATAGCCGGCAATGGCAATTATGCCAAAGGTGGCTGTTGCCAGCCAATAGGCCATGGTAAAGTCGGCTTTAAGAATATAAGAAAACTTCTCGCTTACCATGTTGCTTAGCGATGAATTGAGCAGAAGCATACTAATTGTACCAGTAAGCCCTGATGCTATGGCTACGTAACCCTTATTATTTTCGTAGACAAACATAAACAACAGCAAGCCCAATGCGGCCGTTATTAATGATATAATGGCAAATGTATTAGAAGGGATACGCATAGCCTCTACCCGCGTGCCTTTTTTGTCTTTATAGGTTTTGTATATGGGGTTTAGCAGTTCGCGGAATTCCTTTTCTTCGGCACCTTTTTTAAGTAGCGGGTTTGCCTCTACATATTTTCCAATAACCAATTCGTAGCCTGTTACAGAGCCTGTTGATGCGCCCAGGTGGTCTACATTACATTTAAAGTCGCAAAAAGAAAAGGCGAATAGTATAAAAATAGACACATACCCCAAGGGGATAACCGAGCGGTTGCCGGCCCATAAACGCCCCGAAAACAGGGTATTTATAATGCTAAGGGGTTGCGGATTGTTATTTTCCATTTAGGGTTGGTTTAGTCTTTAGAAAAGTAGTCAAGGCTTTGGTACACGCCTGTTTGTTCTTTTACCAGTTGCATTAGCACATCGTTTGCCAAGCTGCTGGCCCCAAAGCGGAATAATTCGTTATTCAGCCAGTCAATACCAAGGTTTCTTTTACCATTACTCAGGTATTGCAATGCCAGCTTCGATTTGGCAATACCCCCGCAGGTTTCATGCCTATTTTAATGCCTGTTTTATAGTAGTGGTCGCGTATGGCTTCCAGCATTACAAGGGTAACGGGCAGGGTAGCGGCAGGCTGTACTTTTCCGGTTGATGTTTTTATAAAATCGCCACCGGCAGCAATAGCAATATCGCTGGCTAAGCGCACGTTATCAAGCGTTTCCAACTCACCTGTTTCCAAAATAACTTTTAGGTGGGCTTTGCCGCAGGCTTCTTTAATGGCGGCTATTTCATCAAACACAAAGTTATATTCTCCCGCTAAAAATTTGCCGCGAGATATGACCATGTCAATCTCATCGGCACCATTATCAACCGCAAACTTTGTGTCATCAATTTTAACACTCATAGGCCCTTGCCCCGATGGAAATGCTGTAGACACCGCAGCAACATTAATCTTAGCATCTCCCAAGGCTTTTTTGGCGGTAGCCACCATGGTGGGGTACACGCATATAGCAGCAACGGTTGGCAGGCCCGGAAAAACATCGTGCAAATGGGCGGCTTTATAGCAAAGCTGCTTTACTTTTCCTTCGCTGTCTTTGCCCTCAAGGGTGGTAAGGTCCATCATGGTAAGGGCCATTTTAAGCGCCTCTACCTTGCTTTCCTTTTTTATGCTGCGGGTATTTAGACGGGCCACGCGTTCTTCAACGCCAATGGTGTCTATCTCTACACGTTCTACAGGAATGTATTTAGGTAACTTGTTACTCATTAAGACAAATGTAGCGAATAGGGTATAGCGTATAGCGTATAGGGAATAGATTTTTTAACAACCAGCCCTAAAGAATTTTTATAGTCCCCCTCTCTATTGGAGAGGGGGATTTAGGGGTGAGGCTATTAATTCTCAAAATCAAACCGTACGGGGAAGGTAACGTAGAAGTCTACCGGGCGGCCTTTGCGTTCGCCGGGAACCCACGGCGGCATGGTTTTAAACACGCGCACCACTTCAGCATCCAGGCCTGAGTTGCGCACGCCTTTCAGCACAATAACATCGCGCAATCCACCTGTTGCACTAACATAAAAGCTTAAATATACAGGGCCGGAGTAGCCGTTTTTGCGCGAAAAATCGGGGTATTTAAGGTTGGCCCGGAGAAAGTCGTACATAGCAGCCTCCCCACCGGGAAATTCCGGCTTTTTATCTACCTTAATCATGTTAGCAGGCAGCGGTTCGCTGCTGTTTTTCATGGCAGAAGTATCAGGCCTTTTTTGATTATTGGTTGGGGTTACATCAACCGGTTTTACAGGGGTTACAATGGGCGTAACCTTAACCGGGGTTGTTTTTATCGGGGTAATATTGTCAATGGTTTTAAGGGGCTTAACCGTTTGCTTGTTGGGCTGCGGTTTGGCATTGTCAGCAATGGGCTTAAACACATATACCTCTTTGGCAATGTACATGTTAGATGTATCTTGTGGCGAGAAATAAAAATCTTCCGCCTCTACTGTTGTCCAGTTAAAAGCAAAGTACACCATGCCCAATACCAGTAGCAGAGCAATCTCAAAGTAAATGAAACGCTTCTGCTCAAGGTCGGCCTTGGGGGTTTTCTTCGGTTTTAAAACAGATTCCATATAAGATTACCCCAAAGGGCTGCAAAAACCAAGCCTAAGCTTAGTGGCCTATAAGTGCGCGGTATGCTTCTGCCGTTAAAAGGCCGTCCACATCAGCAACATTGGCTACTTTGGCTTTAATCATCCAGCCTTCGCCGTAAGAGTCGGTGTTAACCAACTCAGGGTTTCCGTCAAGGGCAGGGTTAACCTCTAGCACCTCGCCGGTAACAGGCATAAATAGGTCCGATACGGTTTTAACAGCCTCTACAGTGCCAAAAACGCTGTCTTTATCTACGCTGTCGCCAACGGTAGTAATATCAACAAACACAATATCGCCAAGTTCGCTTTGGGCAAATTCGGTAATACCAATGGTTGCTGTATCGCCATCTAAACGCACCCACTCGTGGTCTTTAGTATACTTAAGTTCTTCAGGAAAGTTCATAGTGAAATATTATTGGCTCAAAAATAAGATTTTCTAGTTAAGTATCAATAAGTGTAGAAATATATATAATGCAAAATCCTTTATAGGGTTTTTACAATTTCCCTAATTGTATCAATTAAGAATTTAGTTTCTTCAATGTGATGTTGCTCTAATCGTCTATATCTTTCTTCCCAAGTTAAACTAGCATCATCGTTGTACTTTTCAACTTTAATCCATTTATAGGTTTCTAGTATTTGTTGTTTTTTCAATTCGTCCATACCAAGTTTTATCCTATTTGATTGTGCTTACTACAACTCGTAGCCGTGTTGTTTTAAAAAGCGCTCATCGTTGCGCCAGTCGGGCTTAACCTTAACATATAGTTCAAGAAACACCTTTTGGTCAAGGAATTTCTCCATATCAATACGGGCCTGTGTGCCTACCTTTTTAAGCATAGAGCCTTTGTGGCCTATTAATATGCCTTTTTGGGTTTCTCGCGCTACCACAATATTGGCGCGTATGCGGGTAATGGTTTCTTCTTCTTTAAACTCTTCAATCTCCACCTCGCAGCTGTAGGGTATTTCTTGCGAGTAGTTGTTAAAAATCTTCTCGCGTATAATCTCCGATACAAAAAAGCGCTCGGGCCTGTCGGTAAGGGCTTCTTTATCGTAAAAAGGTTCGCCTTCGGGCAGCAGCGCTGTAAGGGTTTCCAGCAGCGAGTCGGTACCCAGGCCTTCTAAGGCTGAAAGCAATATAACCTGTGCCTTTGGTAACAGGGCCTGCCATTGGCCAATACGTTCTTTTACGGTGGGCTGGTCTACGGTATCAACCTTGTTAAGGGCCAGTATTACGGGCACGGTAGCGTGTACTACCTTTTCCATAATCTCGTTGGGCTCAATGGGTTCTTTAATATCGGCAACGTACAGTATAACATCAGCATCGGTAAGGGCGCTGCGTACAAACTTCATCATACTGTCGTGCAGCTTGTAGCCGGGCTTAACAATACCGGGGGTGTCAGAAAAAACCAACTGAAACTCCGGCCCATTAACTATACCCAGAATACGGTGACGGGTAGTTTGTGCCTTGGGGGTGATGATTGACAAACGTTCACCGGTAAGGATGTTCATTAGGGTTGACTTGCCCGCATTGGGTTTGCCTATGATATTTACGAATCCTGCTTTGTGCATAGGGCAAAGGTAGGCATTAAAGGGATTAGGGGCGAGGGGTTTGGGGCGAGTTATTCAAATTGAAGTAGTTCTATGTGCATTAGTACAGAAAAAAGTGGGCAGGCTATTCAACCATAAATTATTGTGCCCTGAAGCGGATTCGAACCGCTACGGTTGCCCGCCACCCCCTCAAGATGGTGCGTCTACCAATTTCGCCACCAGGGCATCAAAGGCAAATATATAAATTTTTAGCAAAATGGACTACCCGCCAACCCTATGCTATCAGGGTGTCTCCACATTATTTTCTGCTTCTTGTTGCTTATGTCGAAACTATTTGTACTTTTGCACCCTCAATAGTGCGCGGTAGAGCAGTGGTAGCTCGTTGGGCTCATAACCCAAAGGTCGGAGGTTCGAGTCCTCCCCGCGCTACCAACAGAATAAAGCCTTTCAGAAATGAGAGGCTTTTTCTTTTTACCCACAGGTAAAACATAGGTAAAACAAATAACCCTAATAAACTTATTCGCTTGCCAACCTAAATATTTCTATTTTTGAAGATTAGAATATAGACATTAGTTTATATTAACAGCCAAGATTACTTATATGTCCCTGAATATAAATTACTTAGAAGAAGAAATTATTGACCAGTACCTTTACGACGAATCTGACCGTCCTTGGATAATTGGATTTAGTGGAGGCAAAGACAGTACAATGCTTCTACAAACAGTATGGAATGCTCTAAGAAAAATTGACCCTATATTATTAAGTCGCAGAATATATGTAGTTTGTAATGATACATTGGTTGAAAATCCTCGTATAGTTAAGTTTATTGATAAAACGCTTGATAGGATTCAAAAAGCTGCCGTTTCACAGGGGCTGCCTATTACAGTGCATCAAACAACCCCAAAACTTGAAGACAGCTTTTGGGTTAGGCTAATTGGATTAGGATATCCCGCACCTAATAAATTTTACAGATGGTGTACCGAGCGATTAAAAATAAATCCCACAACACGCTTTATAATGGAAAAAATAAGCGAGAAGGGAGAGGCCATCATTTTATTGGGTACAAGAAGCGCAGAAAGCTCAAATAGGGCTGCATCTATTAAAAAGCATGAAATTAAAGGTCAAAGGCTAAGAAAACATCAGCTTCCCAATACTTTTGTTTATGCCCCTATAAAGGATGTTACAACAAATGAGCTTTGGCAATATTTAAACCAAGTTCCACCCCCGTGGGGAGGGACTCATAAAGAGTTGGTTACATTATATAGAAATGCCAATGCCGGAGATTGTCCATTAGTTATAGACGATACTACGCCTAGTTGTGGCAATAGTAGATTCGGGTGCTGGACTTGTACTGTTGTTAATAAGGATAAGAGTATGGAGGGACTCATTGAAAATGGAGAAGACTGGATGACTCCGCTAATGGAAATAAGGAATTTTTTAGTAGAGACAAGAGATAACCCTGAAAAATACCGCGAAAAAGAAAGACGCAATGGTACTACCCAAGAAAACAGATGGGGGCCTTATACAGCCACAACAAGAGTTGAAATATTAAAGAGGATTTTAAAAGCACAAAAAAAAGTGCAAGAAACAGAGGGGTAGAACTAATTACGCATCAGGAATTGGTTTTAATTCAATATCATTGGTACCGAGAACGCTATTACTTTGATATTGCAGTATCAGATATTTATAATAAAATCTTTAAATCTCACATTGATATGAGTAAGCATGAAGAAAAAATAAAAGAAGAGCATGAGTTATTAAAAGACTCATGTAAGGACAATCCAAAAGATGTTGAACTTATTCAGTCCTTACTAGCCCTGCAAAAAACAAAAACTCTGATGATTAAAAGACGAGGCTTACAATCTGATCTTGAAAGCAGGATAGAGCAGTTTATTGATGAGAGAAAAAATCAAAATAAGCATGATTATAAAAGAAATTGAGCTTAATAATTTTAGAATTTATAAGGGACTAAACCGAATTGACCTATCAACTTCTAAAAAACAAAACATAGTAATAGTTAGCGGGAGAAATGGCTTCGGTAAAACAACATTTCTAATGTCACTTGTTTGGTGTCTTTATGGACGTCAGATGCAAGATGTCGATGATATATATAAAAAGGAAATTGAAGACCAAGGAGGTTACAGTAAATATATATCGAATTCACTTAATAGACTTGCAAAGGCAGAGGATGAACATGGGTTTCATGTTTCAATTACATTTACAGATGTCAATATCCCCGAAGTCCCGTGTAAAGAGATTGTTGTAAAAAGAAGTTTTAATTCAAAAGAAAACTCAACAGATGAGCTAGAGGTATTAATTGACGGCTACCAAAGTGAGCTAGCAAAACAAGCCGGTTCCGACATTTTTATCCGAGAGTTTATAATGCCAATAGAGATTGCCAAATTCTTCTTTTTTGATGCAGAAAAGATTGTAAACCTAGCGGAAGTAAATACAACTGAACAAAAGAAAAAGCTTAGTAAAGCCTATTCAGAGGTTTTAGGAATAAAAAAATATGAGGATTTGAAAGGTGAACTTGAAAGCCTTCAGCTAAAAATAAAACAAGAATCAGCAAGCGCAAATGAGCAAATACAGCTTAAAAAGTTGGAAAGTGATGTAGAGTCTTGTGAAATTCATATTAGGGAGAATCAAAAACAGATTGAGGACTTAAGGGAGCGGAAGAGTGAAAAATCTAAGGAGTCAAGGGATATACAAGAAAAGCTTATTAAGTCTGGCAGCCTTATTACTGTTGAAGAGCTTGTTGAGATTAGAAAACAAGAAGAAGAGCTAACTACAAAACTGAATCAGCTTAATAACGCCTTAAAAGACTCATACGATATAATCCCGTTTGCTATTGCCGGAGAAAAGTTATTGGATGTGAATTCACAGGTAGATAACGAAGCGAATTATAGGCTGGCACAATATAAAATGCAAAATGTAAAGGATGTGACCAATAAAATCCTTACAGATTTAGATTATGAGCCAATACCTAGTGAAGTTGTTATTCCTCATAAAGTGAGAAAGTATTTTACTGAAACTTTTGAAAAGCTAATTCTAAAACACTTTTTTCTGATATACCAACACTATCTGAGCAATTTAAAATCTTACATGAATTCTCTGATTCAGAGATAAAAGAACTGCATTCAACAATAAATACTATTAAGTATTCATTCAAAGAGACATTCAAAAAAATAATTTTTGACTATAATCTAACTAGGAATGAGCTTAATGCTTTAAAACGTAAAATCAGAGAGGCTGAAAGCAATCAAGAAGACCCAATTATAGCTGACTATAGAAAGCAAAAAGAGGCTTTAGATAAAGAAATTATATCAATAGAGAATACTGTCGATTCATTAAATAGGGAGATTGGGGAGTACACGAATGAAAAAACCCAAATGGGCAAGAAGATAGAAGAACTATCTAAAAAGCTCAAAGTTTCTGAAAATAACATGAAGAAGCACGAGGTAATATCTAGGAATATAAATAATCTAAAAGAGCTTATTGTAAAATTCAAGGCCCGTAAAAAGCAATCTTTAGAACAACAAATACTATCCGGCTTGAACACCTTACTGCATAAAAAAGGATTTGTTAAAAAAGTTGAAGTTGAGCTGATTGGTGAGGATATAGATATTATCCTAAAAAATGCTAGGGGAGAAGAAATAAGAAAAGAATCTTTAAGCAAGGGAGAGCAACAAATGTATGCAACAGCGTTGTTGAGAGGATTAGTAGAAGAAAGCGATATACAGTTTCCGATATTTATTGACTCGCCTATGCAGAAATTTGACGAGCAGCATGCTGAAAATATTGTAAAATATTTCTACCCTAATATTTCTGACCAAGTGGTAATTTTCCCTCTCATAAATAAGGAATTAACGCAAAAAGAATTTGACTTTCTCGCAAAACACATTTCTAAAACATACCTCATTACAAATGTGCATGAGGATAAAAGTGAATTTTCACCCATTGACCCATCTAAATTTATAGAAACTTATAATCGCCTTTATAATGTTAATTAATATAAGGACTTCGGAGGCAAACAAGCCTGTTGTACAAGAACTTACTAAAAAGCTGAATCTTGGGACTGAAAATGTGGTTTCCCGGATTGCTTTCTCTTATTCTATTTCGAGGAATGTTTACTTAAGCCTTGAAAATGACTTATTAGATAGTAAGGGTAAAGAATATAAAGATGATATATTATTTGGGCGTTTCCGCGACTACTACATAGCCTTAATCTGCCAGCATTACAACTTACACAAAACGGATAAGGATATAGGCAAATATATCAAGATGCATATTGATCATGGCCTGACATTAATGCAAAAGATTTTTGAAGATAATAAAAACTATTCAGGTCTAGATTTTTTGTTAGAAGCGATAGAAAAAGGGATTGATAAACTTGAAGAAAGCTCAATAAATAATGACGCTATAATTTTTGATGAAAAGACCCGTAAAAGCAAAGTCAAAGAAAAGGCTTATTATAGCGACTCAATTAAAATACTAGTCGGTCATTCTTTTGAAGAAGAAGAGATTTATTTCAATCTAAATGATACATCTATTCATAATAATGCACACGTTGCGGTTGCGGGTAATTCAGGTACAGGCAAAACATATTTTGCCAATAGCATCTTAAAACAAGTTGTCGCTGAAACGAAAGGGGTGGTTAACTTTATTTTCTTAGACTTTAAAGGCATAACGGAAGAAGACGAAAAGAAAAACAAATCATTTTTCGCAAAGACAAATACTGAGCTGATTAAGGCCCCTTATAAGCCTTTCCCAATAAATCCTTTATCGTTCATCGACAACGTGAATGAGAAGAATAAAATTATGGGGATAAATAAGTTTGTTGATATTATAACCGCCTATAGTAACATCGGGAAAAATCAGCAACAGATTTTAAAAGATGCTACAAAAGAAGTTTTTACTCCATGAAAAGCGGACAGTATCCTTCAATAAAGCAGATATATGATAGGGTAATAGAAATTGAAGGGGATAAAGCAAGCACTTTAAAAGAGATTTTACAAGGCTTAGGAGATGATTATGAGCTTTTTGAGAGTAAGGCAGATTCAAAAGAAATTTTTCTAAATAAAAATTATTATTTAAGTTTGTCAGGAGACTTACCAAAACCTGTACGCTTTACTGCCGTGTTTTTAATAATAAACTATATCTACAATACGTTCATGAATATGGACAATGCTCCAATAGAAGGTAAGTACTCAGGGCATGAGATATGTACTTTTAATTGATGAAGCGCACGTAATATTTAAAGATAAGAAATCACAAGACTTACTAGAGAAAATTCTTAGAGAAATAAGGTCTAAAGGCGTTTCAGTTATGCTTTTATCTCAAGGGATAGAAGAATTTAACCAGCCATCATTTGACTTTAGTAGCATGTGTGAAAATGCGTTCCTTTTTGACATTAAAGACAAGACTAATTTAAAAATGATGCAAAGGTTTTTAGGGTTGGGTGATAAAAATGCTCAGAAGCTAAAGTCTAGCATGGAAAAAATACAGAAGTATCAGTTAGTTTCAAATTTAAAAGAATATAAAGTCGGGGAGTTATTTAAAGCCTAGAATAATGAATCAGGGAACAAAACTTAAATATTTTATACTTGCCATTGTTTTCTTCGGCACTGGAGGTATTTGGATTCCAATAATTATTGAGTTAATCAAGGATAAAAAATGTACGTTTCACAATGTACCTCCGAATGTCGCCACATATTTTATGAGTTTGTTATTTGCAGTTTGCATCGATTATTTTGTACTAAAAGCTAAAACTGTTAAGCTTATAAGTACGCTATTAGATTATTTATTAAATCTATTAATTGCATTTGTTATCGGGGCCGGGCTTATAGTTGGAACTATATTATTAAACTTAGCAGAATATGATTTTTGGGCATTATTTGTTTCTTTAATTGGAGTTGCAATTTCTTATATCGTTTGGTGGAAAGCAAATCAAGAAAATGAGATTTTTTCAGAATCAACTTTAGGCGGAAACACAGAAAAACCTCTTGTAAATGGATAATAAAACTGAAAACTTTCTAGTATTACCTGCATTAAAAGTCCATCAGCCACTTAGTGACTTTTATGTAGTATCTATTCCCGCACAGAAATTACTAAAAGTAGCCTTCTCAGAACCATTAAAGTATGTTGATAATACCGGGCGTGTTCAAGGCAGTCAACGCCCTGAGAATGAGAGGCGATTAAAAGAAATTGCCAAATACATTGAGTCTGTTGAAATGGCATTCCCAAATTCAATTATACTTGCTGCGAATTATACACAACTAGGTTCAATTTCAAAGGATGACGCTGTTAGATGGAGAATTGTAGAAGAAAATGGAAGTTTTAAGCTGATTATCCCCAAAGAAGTACTGCTAGCTGCCGTAATTGATGGTCAGCACAGGCTTAAAGCATTTCGTTATATTGAAGACAAGGTTAAATATGAAGATTTAGATCTCGTATGCTCTATCTACTTTGATTTGCCTAATTCATACCAAGCATTTTTATTTGCAACAATTAATACTAATCAGCAAAAAGTTGATCGAAGTTTAGCACTAGAGCAATTTGGCTATAATGTTGATGACGAGCCGGAAAAAGCATGGACACCTGAAAAATTTGCGGTCTTTCTTTCAAGAAAATTAAATGTAGATAAAGAAATCTCGCCATTTTATCAGCATATAAAAGTTACGCCACTTGAAGCAGACAAGCTATTTGAAGAGGGAAGAATTAAAACATGGGTAATTTCAACAGCAACAATAGTTGACGGGATTTGCAGTTTAATAACATCAAATCCTAAGAGAGATAGGATTCTGATGCAAAAAGCGAATATATTTTCAGGTAGAAATAGGGAAATGATTTCTGATGTTAAAGATGCTTCACCGATAAGAAACTTATTTATAACTCAGCAAGACAAAACAATTTATGATATTTTATTAAATTATTTTGAGGCTGCTAATAAAGCTCTTTGGTCTAAGGCTTCTGCAAAGTCATATATTGTGAAGACTGTTGGCATTCAGGCTTTATTTGATATTTTAAAAATGATTTTAGCAAAAAATAAATCTATTGAACCACAAGCATTAGATTTTGAAAGTTATTTATCAAAAGTTTCAGACATCGATTTTAGCGACAAATTTTATCAAGCATCTGGCATTGGGCGTAGTAGGATAAAAAATACTATTGGCCTGAAAATTGGATTAATTGAAAGAGATAAAATAAAGAGAAAAGACATCCAATATTATGATGAAATTATATCAGGAAAGAATACTAATATCCAATCTGATAAATGGTATTGGGAAGACTAAGGCAGAAAATGCGATAATTAATTTGCTTGAAAATGCTCAATGGAACTTTGATGACAATACCGTAAGTCTGTCTAAAGATGATGGGTTTGACGACCTAGTAAAATATACTACATATGAAGCCTTACTTGCTAAACTAATTCAAACAGCAGAAGAAACGTATAACCTTTATCTTCCATTGGATGCCGAGTTTGCTGAGGAACAAAAAGAGAAATTTGATGCTGAGGACTTAGTTAATAGCCATTTATCTGAATATGACGAAAATCTTACGAAGCTCGGATGGATTTAAAAGGCCATTTGCCTAAGATTTTCAATCTTTTGTTTTATTTCACTAATCGTTTTTGAAATTTCGTCTTTTGAGTTAAAGCGCCCTAATGAAAACCTTATACTATTAAATGCCTCTACGTCGCTTAAGCCCATCGCGGTTAAAACGTGCGATGGTTCTATTGATGTTGAAGTACAAGCACTCCCGTTACTAACAGCTATTATTGGTTGGCCCTGTATTTCTACATTGCTTAAAGCCATTATTAAAGCATCGCTATCAATACCAGAAAACCTAATATTACTAGTATTAAAGAGTCTGTATTCCATACTGCCATTTAATGAAGTATCAGGTAACTGTAACAATGACTCTTCTAAATAGTCCCGCAGTTCCCTAATTTTTTCTCATTAGCAATCATTTCCTTCTTAGCAAAAGAGCAAGCTTTACCAAGACCTACGATTCCAGGTACATTTAAAGTGCCGCTTCTAAAGCCTCTCTCATGCCCCCGCCATGCAGCAATGCCGGAATCTTTAACTTATTGCCACGCTGTCTAATATATAAGGCTCCAATACCCTTTGGTCCATATAGTTTATGCCCGCTTAAGCATAGTAAATCTATACCAAGGCTATCAACATCAATAGGTATTTTTCCGACAGCCTGAGTACAATCGCTCATAAAAACTGCATCAACAGAATGTGCAATTGAAGATATCTCTTTTATTGGTTGTATTACCCCTGTTTCATTGTTTGCCAACATAACTGAAACAAGTATTGTATCTTCTCTAATCACAGAGCTTAGGGATTCAATGTTAATTAGACCGTCTGTATTGACCTCTAGATACGTTATTTCATATCCCTTAGCCTCTAAGTATTTACAGGTGTCTAAAACGGCAGAGTGTTCCGTCTTAAGTGTGATTATATGTTTGCCTTTATCTGACTTGGCTTCGGCTACACCCTTTATTGCTAAGTTTATGGCCTCTGTAGCCCCACTAGTAAATATAATCTCATTTGTTTCAGCCCCAATTAATTCTGCTATTTCTTTTCTAGCAGCTTTTACAGCATCACTTGCCTCTACCCCAAATATATGAGTACTGCTAGCATTAGCAAAATTAGTTTTAAAGTAGGGCAGCATTGCTTCAAATACCTTTTCATCAAGAGGCGTTGTAGCATTGTTGTCTAAATATATAAGTGTATCAAAATCCATTTACAGCAAATTTACTATATCTTTGCGCCATAAAGAAATTTAACACCTTTATCCTAGGCAAGTAGGTTTAGTTTTTGGTTTAGTGGGAAAGCCCTGTCGTAAGACGGGGTTTTTCTTTTTGATTGTTAACCTAAAAATAATTTTGAATTTCAAATTTCTTTTTTGAAATTAGCCTAATCATCAACTAACCAACTATTAATGAAAACCAAAACCAAACACAGACTTGGCCTATTGGCTTTGCTATTTGCATTTTTATGTGTATCTAACATTCAAGCACAAGTAACTTATCCTTTTGAAGATTGGGTAAGCACCGCGGGTTCTCAAAACTTTTTTTACAAAAATGTTACTAAAACCTATGGTATAGATACCTATGTAGCAGGCGCAACCGTTAACGATAGTGGTAACTACGATATACTTCTTATAAAATATAACTCTGCAGGTGCTGTAGCTTGGACAAAGCAATATAACGGCGCAGGGAATGGCCTAGACATGGCTACCGATTTATTGGTAGATGCTAATGGTGTGTTTTTAGTAGGTACTACCTATAAAAATTCTACCAATAACCAAGATGCAATCATAATCAAATACAATACATCTGGGACGCAGCAATGGATAAAAACCTATAACGGTACAGGCAGCAGTTACGATGGCTTTACATCGCTTTGTACCGATGGGACTTATATTTATACCTCTGGCGGCAGCTTTGGCTCTAGCAATAACTCTGACTATGTAGTATTGAGCTATAAAATTAGCGATGGCACTCAAATGTGGGCTTCGCGCTACAACTCTACATACGACCTACACGATTTACCTTCCAAAATAACATACAATTCCACTTTTGGTATAACGTATCGCATAACCGTATCAGGCGGCATGCAATACACATCTACTAATTGGAAGTTTGGCACAGTAACTTATAATACCAGCGGCACCATGGGCACAGCTACCCTTAGTGGCACTAATAGTGATGGTTTGGTACGTGTTACTGATATTACAACTGATGCATCGGGTAATACCTATGTAATAGGGGCAATACAAAATTCAGGGCAATATGATTGGCGCACAATAAAGCTAAATACAAGCCTAACTGAATCTTGGGCAGTAGAATATGAGGGTGGCAGTAACCTAGAAGATAGCCCATTAGCTATAAAAGAAAAAAGCGGCTATTTGTATGTAACAGGATTTGCAACAGTAACGGGACAAGGCCGCAATATAGTTACTAAAAAATATAACGCTAGCAATGGAGCTACCGTTTGGACACAAACCTACAACGGCTCTACGAATGGTAATGATGAGGGCGGGGCTTTAGTTATAGATGGCAGCACCAATATATATGTTGGTGGTACTACAAACAATGGCAGTAATTCCGATTTTATTACTACAAAATATAACTCGTCAGGTACACAACAATGGCAAATGACCTATAACAGCATAGCCAATACAGACGATAAAATATCAGACATTGCCCTAAACGGAACAGACGTAATTGTTACAGGTCAAAGCGGTGTTGGCGCAAGCCTTAGTTACCTAACAGTAAAATACGCTCAAAAATCTCTTATAATTCCACCCGACCCCGAGCCTGCTAATCATGCTTTTTCCTATGTTGAAAACAGAGACCAATTATTGAATACAAGCGGAGCTGCCATTCCTAGCATAAAGTTTTACAATAAAACAAAAACACCCAATATTTATATTGCAGATAGTAGCATAAGCTATGTTGTAGGTAAGCTAGATACAAATGCAGCTACTTATGATACCTTGCAAAGAATTGATATAAAATTTACTAAGCGAAATACTAATGAAAAAGTCCGCCCTATGAATAAGAAAGGTGACTTTATAAACTACTATTTGGCAAACGCGAGCCGTGAACAAGTACCTCAATATGGATTATTGGTTTACCCTGCTATCATATCTAATATTGATATGTACATGGGTAGTAATAGCAAAGGACACAAAATCTATTTTGTTTGTAAACCTGGCTTTACGCTTGCCGACATTGAATTGGAATTTACAGGACAAACTGGTATCAGCATAAACGGGGAGGTGATTTAGTGCTTGCTACGGTATTGGGTAATATTACCCACCCCAAAGCTAAAGTTTATCAAATAAATGGCAGCGGTGCTTACGTAAGTTTGGGTTGGCAGCCCTCATACAGCCTTACAAGCAACAAAATCAAGTTTAATAGTTTGGGGACGTATAATACTGCCCAACCTTTAGTCTTTGAAATTAATTTAGGACCTAATGACCCACCACAAACCACTATGAACGGTAACTTAGATTGGAGTACTATGTATGGGGGGATAATTTATTCGATGCAATTTTAGGTGATGATAGGGCATTAGATATTACAGTAAGCGAGCATAACGGAGTGCCATTTATGGCAGGTAGATTTGGTTCATCTAACATGCCAGCGCTTTCAGGACTTCAATCTGTTAACGGTCAATATACAGGAAGCTATGACGGATTTATTCAAGCTTTTAAAGTTAATGCAGAGCCTAAATGGCTTACCATTATTGGGGGACAAAACAAGAACGAATTAATTCAGTAGCGCTTGGCCGTGGATATTTATTTGGTGTAGGAGGAACAAATTCTACAAACTTAAATGTACTGCCATCGTCGCTAAGTGGTGCTTATAATGATAATGCAAAAAGTACTAACAATGATGCATTCATTATTAAACTTGATACTTTGGCTGGTGCGCGGCAGTGGGTTAGTTATTTTGGTGGCAGGGGCTTTGATGAGGCAAAAAGTATAACTCCCGAGCGGACAGGTTACATGTTTATTGTTGGTGAAACAACTAGCACAGATGCTTCTAGCAGTTGTACACCACAAAGTGACGGCAGTTTTACTACATGCAATCCGGGCGGAGCCGCCTATTACCAAGCAAGTAATAATGGTGGCAGAGAGGTTTTTCTACTGCGAATAGGGCCTAATGACAATTTGCTATACAGCTCTTTTTTTGGCAGTAACCAAAATGACTACGTCTATGAGACAAAAATGTACTTCTCTGATTATTACTTTGTAGGTTCTACAAAACGTAATTCTGACACAACACTTGCTTACACGGCTTGCACAGGCTCAATTAGTGGGAACTTTCCACTGTGCAATTTCCAGTCTTCATCTAACTATTTTTCCGCTGGCGGACCTGCATCATTAGACAGTACGGTTAGCTATATAGCAACATTGAATGATAGTTTGGCATTAAGATGGTGTACCAATGTAAACTATGTTTCAGAACTACAAACTATTACAGCTATAGAAAACTATATATATACAGCAGGTATAACTAACCAAGCTGGCACAGCCGTAAGTAAATGCGTACCAGACAACGACTCCCTTTCTGTGTGCCACCCTTTGGTATCTGATTCAAGTTCTGCAAATGGGTATGTATACCTTATGAAATTTGCAGTTCCAACAAATCATTCTCTTACTTGGTCAACGCTTGTGCCTTACCTTGACGATACAAAACTTCTTTCTGCGCCAACAGCACTAATAGCAGAACCCGAAGAAAAGTTTTTAGACTTAGCAGTAGACCAAGCCAATAACCTTTATGTAGCAGCTTTTTCAAATTATCTTTATCTAAATGTTTTACCGTCAACCCTCTCAGGAATGTACTATCAAGATTTAAAAGGCAATGTTATTGGAGATACTGTTTTTGCTGATGCAGTTTTGATGAGTTACGATAATATGAACCGCAAATCTTGGGAGTCATATTTTGGCGGTGGCTTGCAATACTCTACAATTAACAACGTATTGGTACAACCTATGTATTGTGATGCTCCATCGGCACTTGCAACTTACGGCAATCAATATTTATATTTTGCGGGATATTCAGGCGGTAGCTCTAGTTTTCCTTATATGGATTATAATTCAAGTTCTAGCTTAGATTATTATCAAGAACACCAAGGATTCGATTATGATGCCTTTGTAAGTAGATTTAGCCTAAAGTCTATAGGTGTGGGCATACAGGAAATGGAACAGCCTGATAAAAACGGGGTGGTATTATTCCCCAACCCAGCAACAAATATTATATACCTATCCGATACTAAATTTGATGGCGAAGGCGTTTCTATAAAGGTTTTGGACATTACAGGCCGTGTAGTTATTGATGAAACAAGAAAAAGCACATCATCACTAATTGATATTGATGTTTCTTCTCTTAGTAGTGGCACATATATAGTGCAACTTTTATCAGATAAATTCAGTTATTCAGGTAAATTTGTAAAGCAATGGTAAAAAGGTATTTCATACATGTAACCCTGATAGTTATATTTCTATCAGGGTTAGGTATGAATTTTACTCAAGCCCAAACCAATGGTTGGGAAAAGGTTGACGATGGAATTGTCGGGCCTATTGTGTCTTTTTACAGCAATTTTGAAGAGGACTCAACACTATATGTTGGGGGGCAATTTGAATACTGCGTACCTAACGGGCCTTGGCCTTTAGAAATTTGCCAAAGAAGTATAACAGCAATAAAAGATAATGAATTTATATTAATTCCAAGCGGCACCCCATTTTGGGGTAATGTGCACAGAATTACGAATTACAAAAATGATATATACATAGGCTTATCTTCTGGGGGGCAACGGTCTTTATTTCATCTAGATAAAATTAATAGCACATGGATTGATTTATCGGATAGTCTTTTCGATTATCAAGGGCAGATAGGTGGTGGCGTTCGTGGCCTTGAGTTATATAATGGAGAACTTTTAATTGGGGGCAGTTTTTTGAAGCTGAACCAAGATACTGTATTTGGAACTGTTTTGTGGGATGGCGTAAAGTTTAAACCTTTTTGGAACTATACACCCGAAAGTGGTATGATACAGTTTATATTAAATGACATAGCTGTATACAAAGGCGAAGTTTATGCCGCAGGCTCGTTCATTGTTTCACCTTACGGTAATGGGCTTAGTTTGATAAAATTTAACGGTGAAAAATGGGTCCCCGTTGGTGTTCCTTACATGTTGGGCAATACCGCTAGCTATGCTTTAGAGGTTTATAATAATGAGTTGTATGTTGGTGGTTTTATAAAAAAAGCAGATGGTTATGCTGGCAACTATATCATGCGATGGAATGGCACAAGTTGGAATGAATTAGGAACAAGTGTCAACGCCCCTGTTTTAGATATGATTGTTTATAACAATGACTTATATGTTTGCGGAATTTTTACGCATGCCGGTGGAGAAAACGCAATGTATATTGCTCGTTGGGACGGCAGCCAGTGGCATAAGATAGATGACAGCGTTTTTGATTGGAATTTCAATATAAATACAATGGTGGTCCATGATGAATATTTATACATAGCATGTGGCCCAACTATAAACGGGGATACATTTAACCGTATAGCTCGACGCTATGTAGGACCTAAAAATACAGATGATATTGAAGATATAATCAATATTTACCCTAACCCTATGGCAGAGCAACTAACCCTTGAATATGATTTAGATAAGGTTAGCGATTTTAAATTCGCATTATATGATGTAGTTGGCAACATAGTTTATGAGGAGCAAAACTCAAATGTCTATGGCTATTATTATTACTCAATTCCGACTGTAAATTTGGCTGCCGGTTTATACATTGCGCGTGTAGAGTTAAACGGAAAAACAATATCAAAAAAGATTATAAAAAACTAAAAATGAACAAACTGCTTACGCTTGGAATATTTACTGTTGCGGGGCAACTTGTTTTGCCTCGCAACAGTTTAAACTATAATGAGAAAACTATTATATATAGTTATTTTTTTTAGCAGTTCTTCAAATGCTCAAAATCTTATCCAAAATGGAGGTTTTGAAGAGTATGATTATTGTCCTGTAAATTTAGGTGAAATCCCAATAAAATATTGGTATTCACCAACTTTAAATACACCAGACTATTTTCATTCATGTGTATCAAATAATGACAATGATGTCCCTAATAATAATTTTGGATGGCAATTTGCACAACAAGGCGAAGGATATGTTGGTGAAATGACAACATATCCGTGGGATAACCAGTTTACAAATAGGGATTATTTAACAAATAGATTAAGTGGAATTTTGAAAGAAGATTCTACTTATTGTTTAACTTTTATATCAATACACCAGAGGATGATACATCGGGCAGTCTCTATAGTAACATCGGGATTTATTTTTCAAATGACTCTATATGGTTTAACATTTACGATACCCTTCCATTTGTCCCTCAATTAGAAACACCAGACAATTTTTTTTATGATGATACTGCTAATTGGATAAAAGTTGAGCTAAACTATATTGCGATAGGTGGTGAAAAATATATGACAGTAGGTAACTTCAAAGGAAATCAAAACACCAATTTGTTAAATTTAGGCCCCAGCCTTATAAATTATTATTATTTTGATAGTTTTAGTCTAGTGGAATGCAACCCTCCACCGCCATCGATAGAAATTATAATTCCAAATATCTTTACACCCAATAAAGATGGGATTAATGATAATTTTAACATTGAGAATTTGCCTGACAATAGCCTTCTTACAGTATATAACCGTTGGGGTGCGAGTGTATATCAATCAAATAATTACAATAATGATTGGACCGGAGAGAGTTTAAGTGATGGTGTATATTATTACATTCTAACTCTGCCAAGCGGCAACTCTACTAAGGGCACCGTTACAATTTTGAGGGATTAGAATTTATTACAATTGTACTAATCAATATTATATCTTTATCCTCAGGTTTAGTTTTTGGTTTAGTGAGAATGCCCTGTCGCAAGACGGGGTTTTTCTTTTTATAGGCTTAAGATTTGCAAGCTCGTTTACAATAGCTTGGACATGCCCTTTTACAATGTACGGCTTCATCTTTAATCATTTTTTCGCCAAATTCACTTTCATAAATTGATTGCGTTTCCTCAAAAGAGGAAATCAGGTTTTGTTTGTCTTTTTCACTCCTTAAACCGAAGTAGGGGTAATGATGCAAGTATTCACCAAAAAGCAAATCTGAGTCCTTATGATATGCCCTAGTATCAAGTATATGTTGATGCCACATATCATCCATTATTGAATGAGGTACTAATGAGGCTTCGGGAAATTTTCTTGTCAAATGCAGATAGCGTTTGTATTCAACCTCCGCTTCATCGCATTCATCATAGGTCCAGCCTAAACCCTCTTCTGGGTCTCTTAGCTTCATTTTTACCATTTCAAGGTCAATCCCTGCAACAATAGGGTCAATTCCCTTTTGGTTAATCAAGTAAGAGATTCTTTCAGCCGTAATAGGCTCTTGAATAGTTAGTGTTTCCATTTTGTTTGTTTTCAATTCACCAACCAAAATAGGAAAAACCTAATGAAAAACCAATTGACAATTGTGCCAATTATATGATTAAACCCGTCCAGTTTAAATATATAAGCTGATCTAGATTTGCTCGCCTTTGGCCTTTTTAATTGCGGCGACATTGCAATCAATCTGGGATATTATCGGCTCCAATTCAATATCATTAACGCCCATGCTTCTGAAACGCAACAGCAAATCACTCAGTAATTCGTTGCTTTTCACAAGTTCATGATACAGTGCCGGAGACGATGCAATCAAAAAAGCATAAGCATCCCGTTCAGGGTCCTCAATTTCAATGGGTGTTTTGCGATTACGTTCAATTTGGCTGCGCACATAACAGATAGGTTTATCGTTCATAAAGATTGGCACAGAACCATCATCTGTGATTGCTCTCAATGGTTTCTCGCCTAAAGATTTAAACTTCGCTGCTAGAGCATCTGAAACGGCATACCAAATAAATTTCCAGTCTTTAGCATTATCAAGATAATTCATTTTCAAACTCCTTATTCTATTCTGCTATGTGACTGTAAATTGAAAACACTTTGTGTGCAATCTTTTAGTTGCGCCTTTTTTATCCATTCAAATTTATGTGCGAGTGATCCGCCTTCGCCATAGGCTTGGCGGTTAAATTTGTGGCCCATGAGGTCAGCCTGAATGCGGTCTGGGGTATTTACACTCAGAATCCTATCTTGGAAACTGTGCCGCAATGAATACACCGTATGGTTTGGTGTGGGCAGTAGATTATTTTCTGATAGGTATTTTCCCAATACAGCAGATAAGGAATCGGGCCTATCCCAATAGTCAGTAAAACCCTGCGGACAGGCTTTAAAGGCATCCAAGGCGAAGCCTACAAGCGGAATGACACGTTTGCGATACTTTGTCTTTAGCGGCTTCTTAGGGCGCGGCAAAATGCAGATATGGGGTATTTCAGCATCAAGGACAATATCTTCCGGCAATAGGCCTACGAGTTCGGAAAGACCGGCTCCAGTTTCTGCCATTGCATGCAATACCCATTTTGCTTGAGGGTTTAGGCCGGAAAGCTTTCTAGGATTAAGCAGGGTATTAATGATAAAGGAGCTTTCAAAGGGGAGGCGCTTATTCTCATTTTCTACTGTCAAAATGAGCTTTTTAAATAAGTGTGAAACATCAATACCCAGTTTTAGGTTATCGCTTACCAATTCCAAAATATTTTTAACATTAACAATATCCTTATTGGCGCTATCTGTTACCAAATTTTCCTTTTCAATACGCTCAATCCACCAGTCTCGAAATTTCAGGGTGTCATCCCGTGTAATTTGAGTGATGGGCTTATTACCAATGCATTTTATAAAATTATTGATTGCCCGTTTTCTTGGTAGCCGCCATTTGCGTACTTGGTTAGGCGACTTATTCATGATTTTATTTTTTGCCAAATCCCAAAAACGGGTGAGGGCATCATCAATATTAATTTCAGGGGTAAAATCCCACCAAGAACGGCCTCGCTTTGATGGGGGTTGTAATTAGCCTTTTGCACATGCAACAATCTTTCTATTAATTGCTCTAATGGCCCAACGGCAAGCTGTTGGCTTGGTATATAACCAAACCCCAAGACCTTGGCTCTTTGAACCACAGCTTGATAAGCGGTTTGTGAATGCTTTTGCCCTGTTTGAACAAGCGATAGCCAGTAAGACTCCAGTTGCTCATTTTGATTTATGGCAAACTTAGCAGCCTGTTTCCGGCAGGTCGTCCCCAAGGCAATACGGATGTAATCACGAGAATCAAACTCTCGAAAGCACTCAGGTACACGGCGGTTGTAATAATAGCGGCCTTTGCGGCTAAGTAAGTAATTCATGGTGTTTGGCTTCCTTTGTTTGCCATTTTGTATTCCAAAATGGGTGACAGTGAGGAAAAACCACTAAAGGCAAGGTTCTGCAAAAGCGAGAAGTTTGCTTTTTTGTTAAAGAGTTATAATGAATATTAAAGAGTGCTTCAATAAGCATAATGGCTCCTCGGGCAGAAGTACCTGATTACAATGGCATTTTCCATGTCGTTGTTTTTTCAAAAAAATAGTTTGCCAAAATTTGCACAAGTATTCAATTTTCAGTGACAAGATTTGTGACAGCTATTTACTACCATCATCCTTATATCCTAGTGCCACTTTTAATGCAAGTGATTTTATATCTGAATCCTTTTCAAGCTTTTGCATTTCTGCATGTAGCCTTTCAAAAATTGGCAAATACACATCGCCAAATTCAGCGACAACTTTAGCGGCAATCTTGTATGCGATTTCAATTTGTGTTCGATTCATTTTTAGCTCCTTTGATGTTTCCGAGATCATAGGATGCAAAACTTCGGCTAATGACAAATGTTGATTCTGCTAATAAGAAATAACAAACGATGCAGGAAGTTTATAATGACATGGCTAAATGCTAACAGAAGGGCGCTATCGTTGTGCATCTATCACTAACCTAGATTATAATAAAATAAGAATATCGGTTCTATGACAGATATATCATTAGAACGGCCAATATTTATGACAGATACGTCATATAATAATCCATCATGCGGAGATTAGGTCAATTATTCTCCGCATTTTATGCGGAGAATATGATTTATCATACTAGTTAAAACCTTGTGATTTCAAGAATTGCAATAAAAGCTAGTAGAGATATGACACTAAAAGCTAATTATAGTTTGACATTAAAAGCTAATTATGATATAACATTAAAAGCTAATTACTATATTTGTACTCATGGCAAAACCAACCGATAAACTGGCAGAATCACTTGAGGTCCTCCGTTCTCTTCAAAAGCGGGGGCATATTGCTATTCAATCCAAGAATTTAACCCGATTACACAGAGAGCGGCTCAAAAAGGCGGGCTTCCTTAAAGAAGTAATGCGCGGTTGGTATATACCCGCCAGACCAAATGAATCAGCAGGGGAAAGCACCCCTTGGTACGCATCATATTGGCAATTTTGTGGTACTTATTTGCAAGCCCGTTTTGGCACAAAATGGAGTTTGTCGCCTGAGCAATCGGTCTTACTCCTTGCGGGAAATAAAACAGTTCCCGCGCAACTCCTTGTTCGCGCACCACAAGCAAGAAACCAAGTGACGAGATTTCCGCATGAAACATCTTTATTTGAGGTGAGGGCAGCCTTACCCGAAAAGAGCGACCTCATTACAAATGAGGATAATTTAAAGCTGTTTTCATTGCCCTCAGCACTTATACAATGTTCGGAGGATTTTTATACCCGCTACCCAACAGATGCCCGAACAGCTTTATCTATGCTGCAAGACGCTTCTGATATTCTTGCGCCTTTACTAGAGGGTGGGCATAGCGTTGTTGCGGGACGTATTGCGGGGGCTTTAAGAAATATTGGCCGAGGGCGTATGGCCGATACTATTATGAATGCCATGAGAGCGGCAAACTACCTAGTTCAGGAACGTGACCCATTCGTCACTCAATTGGCCGGAAACGTGCTACAAACAAGGGAGCGCTCGCCGTATGTGAACCGCATACGCTTGATGTGGCAATCTATGCGCGAGCAAATAATACAAGCATTCCCCGCAAGCCCAGGTATGCCGGAAGACATTGATGCGTATATGAAAGCTGTAGCAGATTCATACGCACAAGATGCTTACAACTCTTTATCTATTGAAGGATATAGGGTGAGTGCCGAACTTATTGAGCAGGTGCGAAGTGGAAAGTGGGCACCTGACACAAACGAAAATGACAAGCAACAGCGCGATGCAATGGCAGCGCGAGGGTATTGGCTAGCCTATCAAGAAGTGCAAAAAAGCCTGTTAGAAATCCTTAAAGGAAAAAATGCGGGCGAAGTGGCAGACTATGATCATGGCACTTGGTATTTAAAAATGTTTGAACCAAGTGTTACAGTTGGCCTTTTAAAAGCAAGTGATTTGGCTGGTTACAGGAGCGGCCCTGTTTATATTCGCCGTTCAATGCATACACCGCCAAATGCAGAAGCCGTGCGCGATCTAATGCCTGTGTTTTTTGAATTACTAGCAAACGAGCCAGAAGCTTCGGTTCGTGTTGTATTGGGGCATTTTATTTTCGTTTACATCCACCCTTACATAGACGGCAATGGTCGGATAGGACGTTTTCTTATGAATGCTATGCTTGCCTCTGGCGGCTACCCTTGGACTATTGTTCCTTTAGCGGTAAGGGACGAATATATGAATGCTTTAGAACAAGCGAGTGTTGCACAGGATATAAAGCCTTTTGCAGAACTTATTGGCCGTCTGGTAAGAGAAGCATTAAAGCAGCAATCAGCCTAATATTAAGTCCTCAAATTGGGTTTGTTATTTGTGATTAATATTTAGATGATTTTTAACGGGAGGTCTCGAATCCCGATATAGGTAAGCCCTCTATTCATGCACGAGGGGTTTCATGGCATTAGATCAACAGCTTTTAAAGGTTTCAGAAGTAGAATTGGTTTACTTAAGTAAAGTTAAACCAAGCGAACGTCCACGGATAACAAATTCACACTATGCCTATGAGGTATTGCTGAATACCATGGGACATGAACAAGATTGAATTGGTGGAGCAATTTAAAATTGTCCTACTAAACTCAAACAATTGCTGTTTGGGCGTTTCAGCTATTTCAATGGGTGGTATTTCATCTTGTATTGTGGACAAGCGAATCATATTTGCGACCGCCCTAAAAGCAAATGCTGTAGGGTTGATTCTGGCCCACAATCACCCGTCCGGCAATTTAAACCCGAGCAAAATTGACATTGACCTTACGGCTCAAATTGCGGAGTGCGGCAAGCTATTTGAAATCAATGTCCTAGACCACATCATCGTTACCAAGAACGGTTTTAGCTCAATGGCAGATAACGCCTTAATGCCATGAGCCGATTAGAGAAGCTATTCGGCTCACGATTTGGCTGAATGTCAATCCCATATTGAGATACAGATGCATACGACTGTATCTTTTTTGTTTAACTAAATAAGTTTTTGTTGAATTAGAATTTGCGACTCGCTTATAAGCGTTTCTCCGATTTTTCAAATCGGAATAGAAAACCAATCAACAGTTCAATGAGGAGTGAAAATGCAAGACAGAAGCAATGATGTCATGATGAAAAGAAAAGAGGCGGCGCGGTATATTAACTACTCGCCGGGAACTTTAGCCGTTTGGCATTGCAAGAAAACCTACGATTTAAAGCCTTTCATCGTAGGGAAACGGTCTATCCGCTACTGGAAGTCCGAACTGGATAAGTTTCTGGTAGGCAAACTGGAAAAGTAAAGGGTGGGAAAGGGTGTATTGGCGTACACACCTTTCCCTTGTTCAACATTATTCGCAATTGGAGATAGAAAATGAATATCGAACAAGCAAAGAGCATATCAATAGATATGCTGTTAGACAAGCTCGGATTTCAACCAACAAAGACCGAAAAAGACGAAAACTGGTATTTATCCCCCTTTAGAGCCGAAAAGACCGCAAGCCTGCATGTCAACAAACATAAGAACGTATGGTATGACTTCGGTGAAGGGCAGGGCGGCAATACCGTTGATTTCGTATGTCTGCATCTTGAGCGTTCAGGGGTAAACCACAGCGTTGCCGATGCCTTGCGCTGGCTCAAGAACATGACATTTAACAATTACCAGCAACTGCTTCAAAAGGTCGATTTTATAGAACCTAAACAAAAGATAGGGTTTGTCCTTGTTGAAGAACGGCCTATCAGGCACCGAGCGCTTGTCCTGTATCTTCAAAAACGCGGCCTTGTCCTTAACGATGTAAAGAAGCATCTCAAGGAAGTGCAAGTGCGTAACCCAAAGACCGGCAAAACTTTTGCGGCTTTGGGCATGAAGAACGACAGTAGGGGCTATGAGATACGAAACAATATCCTGAAATCCTCTGTGGCTACCAAGGATATTACCTTTATCCGTGGCTTATCGCACAAAGGGCAATACATCCACATCTTTGAGGGTTTCATGGATTATTTCAGTGCTGTTTCTTACCAAAAAGAAAAACAGTTTGAAGGCGACACGATTATTCTCCACTCCCTCAGCAATCTCAAAAAAGCATTCCCCTATATCCGTTGTTACGGCTATCAAACCCTCTTTTCATGGACGGATAATGATGAGGCCGGAAATAAAGCCATCACTTTGATTGATGAGTTTGTAGCCACCGAAGAGGGATTGGCCCACGTAACCATGAATAGGTTTTATCATCCGCACAAGGATGTAAACGCCTAGCATATGCACAAGTTAGGATTGCCCTCTCTTTCATAAACAAATTGGTATGCGGGGAATATCCGTTTTGAGCGGGGTTGGACAGAGGTATAGTCCCCTCCATTCAATATTGACGGTTTGATGCTGGCTATAGTACCGAGCGCGCCTCGGTGCTCTAACAACAATTTTCCCCAAGCCCAAGCGGGCTTTTCCTTGCGCACCAAAATTCTTGTTGTTTCCGAATGCTTATCGCTCGGTATTTCCTATAGCCGCAACCCTCAACATTAACTGGAGAAGACTATGACTGTAGAAACAACCCCTAAAACAGACATCTATACTACCATTACCAACAAAATCATTGCCGATCTTGAAAAGGGCAACCTAACATGGCGCAAGCCTTGGGATACGAGCAAGTATGCCAGCAAAATCAATCGCCCCTTGCGTTGGAACAACATTCCCTATACGGGCATCAACACCATCATGCTTTGGGCTACAGCCGCAGATAATGCCTATACATCCGAATACTGGATGACCTTTAATCAGGCGAAAGAGCTTGGCGGTGGGGTAATCAAAGGTGAAAAAGGCGCTACCGTCGTCTATGCCGACAAGATGACCAAGGAAGAAGAAAATGAGGCGGGTGAAAAAGAAACCAAACAAATCCCTTTCCTCAAAACCTATACCGTGTTTAATGCTAACCAAATCGAAGGCTTGCCGGAAGAGTACTACAAACCGAATGAGCAACCTGTAAAGCCCTTGGCTGAGCGCATCGAAGCTTTGGAAGAATTCTTTGCAGCAACAAAAGCGAATATCGTTGTAGGGGGCGATAAAGCGGCCTACTTTGAGACCTCGGATAAAATCCACATCCCGCATATCATGCACTTTGCGACATCGGAAAGCTACTATGCGACATTAGCTCACGAGCTGACCCATTGGACAAAGCACCCGAACCGTCTTAACCGTGATTTTGGGCGCAAGAAATGGGGCGATATTGGCTATGCGAAAGAAGAATTGGTTGCCGAGCTGGGTTCTTGTTTCCTATCGGCTGATCTCGGATTGCATCCGCATCGTGGTGAAGAATCCGCAGCCTACATTCAGTCCTGGCTTGAGGTGCTAAAGAATGACAAGAAGTTCATCTTTACGGCTGCATCGTTTGCTCAGAGAGCGGTGGAGTATATAAATTGCACAATTTCACCAAGCATTTAAAAGATTTTTTGGAGTAATAGCGATACTAAATTGCTATTACTCCAATATCTCTGACTAAAGATAATATTATTGATTTCATCAAAAGATATAATAGAAAATGGATGTTTGGGAAATTAAAGCTACTTAAGTATATTTGTCGAAACCACCTTTAGATGGAACTGTCCGAACTTAATCTAGTCGATACAAAAAAGAAAGAGCTCCTTGTCTTTCTAAATGAAGTGAGCGAATCCATAGCTTTTTTATCTAATGATAATGGGATAAAAAGTCACCTTAAACCAGAAAAAGAAACATTTCATACAACTTCAACTGCATTCTGTCTCTATTATTTATCTACAGCCTCAATCTCATTTGATAACAGAAAGCCACTTACATATATAAGTAAAGAGGTAAATAAACTTATTGAGAAGCATTATCCTCAGTTACTAGAGAATTTCTCTAGTAATCATAAAGATAGGATTGAAACTGAAGTAGGAGTGTTACCTAATAACTATAATACACCTATTCAGATATGTGGAGCTTTAATAAGTTATCAAAAGCTGAAAAAGACAGATGGTCTTATTGAGTATAAAGAACAGATAAAATCATTACTGTTTGGAGAAGAAGGAATTGCAAAAGGACTCTTGTCTGATGGTTTTATTAGTAGGATTGGACACCAAAGCATACCAAGCGCCTATCATACTTATTGGGTTCTTCAATCTGTAATACTGTACGATGAAGTATTTGGGGACGACCACTCAAAGATGTATAGAAATACAGTATATAAATGGCTTACAGACACTATAGCAAAACAAATATCCTACTCTTACTCTAGTTTACCGCAGTTATTTGATGTAATTGAGGCATCATACTTGACTCTCTCTTATCTACTGATTTTTTCAAACGACAGTAGCCATGATATCAATATTTCTTATGCAGACTCAAAGAAGATGGTTGAGCATCTTTTCAAACTAATATTTGATAACCATTTTCAGAATGGTGTTTTTTCAAAAAGTCTACCTGTATTTTCTAATTCAAAAAACTACAGTGTTTCTTGTCCGACAATTGAGCCTATTGCTCTTTTAATAGCAAAAGGCCCATTTCTATTTTTAGAGTATGGGGATCTTTTAGACAATATTTTTAAATGGATTAATGAAAACAAAATCTCAACAAATAAAGCCAATTCTTATTGCTGGCGCTCAGAATGGGAACATTTTAGTAGCAAGCCTTCTAGCTTCATGAGTACATGTGCGATAACTTTTCTATTAAGCTATAGATCTTATCTTGAGTCAAAGCTTTCTTCTGAGGCTGCAAAAGCGCTAGGCGTTACCCCATTAACAAAGAACAGTTTCATAGATGCATATAAATACCCCGGTAGTCTGGGAAAAATAGTGTCTGAATTAATCGTTGCCCCAATTAAAGAAGGCAATAAGAACTTAGCTCACTACTCAATGGTTCTTTATGGCCCACCAGGTACCTCGAAGACAACAATTTCAAAGAAGATATCTCAAGACCTAGATTGGCCTCTCCTAATAATAAACTCTAGTTATTTTATTAGGTTTGGCTTTGATAAAATTGATTCAGAGGCTGAAAAAGTTTTCCGTCTACTTTCATATTTGAAAAACACGGTAGTGTTATTTGATGAGGTCGAAGAGCTTGTGCTTAATAGAGACGGACAGCACATGGTTTCCGATAAGGATAGTCGGATGCTAACAACGTCAATGTTACCAAGAATAAATGATTTACGTAATATTGAGAAGATTGTTTTTTTATTTGCGACAAATCATATAGGTTCGATAGATGGTGCAATTAGAAGATCTGGCAGATTCGATTTTATCCAATGTGTCCTACCTCCTACAAAAAGCGAAAGAAAGCTTATTCTTAAAGAATTATGTGTTAAGTACAAATTGCCAAATATTATCCAAGAGCTCCTTATTGAAGATTATATAAGTAACACAGAGCGTTTTTGCTATTCTGACTTAAAAGATTTGGTTAAAAAAATTACATTGAAGTATTTTAATAGCAAGATTAAACTCGATGAAGGTGAATTAGTATTAAGGTCGATTGAAGACAAATCTCATGGAGTAATAAGTGAAATTGAGCTTGGAAAGTTTAAAAAAGCTAAAAAAGAATTTGATCGTGGCTAATAAGAAAACCAAGAGGCTGCCGAGTTCGGTTATAACACAATCCTCAACACTCAGATTCATTGGTGATTGCTATCTAAAAGATATTACTATCCCTAAAAGGTTAGATGGCAGTTCATATAGCACAGACTTAGTAAACAAGCTGTGTAATGCTTATTCTAAGTACTGTTTCTCTCGTCCAATTGTTTATACTGCTTTTGATGGGGATCATTTCCATTTAATGCAATATCTTAGGAAATACGTATTAAATAAAAATAAGTACCCAGCGAATCCTGAAAGTATTTTAGGCTATAAAAATGTTGTTGAGAGACATCAGACCAAATACGGTGTACTATTAGATGACTTAGCCATTCTGAGACGATGTGACGAACTTTGGATTTTTACTATCCCAACGAATTCTACTAATGAAATTGCTGATCTGCCAGAAGGTGTACTTGTAGAACTAGCTTTTTATTTAAGACGGCAGCCTAATCCTAAAATTTATTTTGTTGATATTCTTGAGCTATCTAAAAACAAGAATGCAAAGCAAAAGCCATTTAAGATTAATTTTGATGAGTTTAAAAAATTATTGGTTGACTCTAAAAAAGATGAAATACTTGCGCTAGCAAATGATAATTTTAGAGTTGACCCAGACTTAAGGAAATTGTCTTTCTATATTTCTGATCCTTTAGACTTTAAGTATGCAGAATGGCTTAGAGAAGATAAATCCGTTAGTGCAGATGAAATAGCACTTGTGCTCAGGACTTGCTTCTAGGATTACAGACGCAAACTTTGATTTAGAACAGCTTGGTAATATTATATTATCTTGGGCTTCAATGATGCTAAAACTATGTGATGGAGACTCATGCTATTTGCCTCCATTTGACGATAGGCGTTGCCCATCATTAATAGCAGACTCACTAAAGCAATTCTACATTCAAAATAAAGGAGAGAAGTCACTTCAAACAAGAAAGTGGGCTTCTTTCTCTATACCAAAGGCTATACAAAAAGAAAAATGGCCTATAACCAGATATGAATCAGATCTACTAAGAAGGTAACATGGAAAATATTGCAATATTTGATATTGGTAGTGCACGTACAAAAGCCCTATTTCTAATAAATGAGAATGGTAATGTCATTCAATACAATGAGAAATTAGATAGTTTCATATCATCTAAAGTTAATTCAAATAATATCCTTGATGAATCTTACTTAATCGAAGAGTTTATTCCTCAACTCACACTCTTAAAGGACAAAGCAATTGACAAGGGCTGTAGTAAGCTACTTTTAATAGGGACTCACATATTTAGGACAATCAGTAATTCAGCTGCTGTAAATTCATTAATAGATGAAAAGCTAGGAAAACTTAATTCGATTCCTGGATGGGTAGAGGGAGCCTTGTTTTATAAGTCTCAATTCGGCAAGTTTCCTGACCACAAGATTTGTGTTTTAGATATCGGCGGTGGAAGTGTTCAGATATCATTTGGCATCAAAGAGGATTTAGTATATTCTATACCAACCGGGACGTTCTCTCTCGAGAAACAGTTTCAAGAGAACAAAGACAGAGCAAATGAAAATGAGCTTTTTAAGATGAGTGAGTTTATTTCCACCGAAATCGCAAATACGAGCAAAAGAGATGCAGATGTAATAGTTATGGGCTCTAACTGCATGCGTGACTTTATAGAGTCTTGTAGAAGTCACATTGGAGACACTAGTGATGTAGAGACTTTCTACAGTCTTAACTTGCTGCGTGACATATACAGCTTATTGAAGTGTCGCCCATATGAAACTGTCAAAGACTTCTATCCGCAGAACAGTATGTTCATGTATGGTGCAGACAAGGCTTTATTGAATGTTATATTGATTGCAGAATTCTTGCGCATAGATAAGATACATCCCACAAATGATTCTGTATCATCAGCCCTTGCTACTATTCTTTCTAAGTCATCAGAGGAACTGAGCAACTTTTCTATATCTATCACTAATCTAAAATAGATTTTTAAGGTTAATATAAAACCCCAAACTAACTCCTTTCGAGGATTGTGATATAAATGATTCAAAAGCCCCATAATTGGGGCTTTTGAATTACTAAAACTCTACACAACCTATTTAATCTTCTTACCGAATAGGCCGTTTGAAATCCCGCTATTGCGGCTATGCTTTCACAAATAGGTATGCCCAAGGAATAATAAAAGGAAGCACCAAAACCCATACCAAGAAAAATACAGCCATGCCGGAGGGGTAGGTTTGACCGCTTCGGATTGCCGGAAGCGCAACAACCAACAGCCATGTGCCTTTATATATGAGTTGCAATACTAAAACAGGCGAAAATGACATTGGCAACCAAAGCCCTAAAACAGATAAAATGGCAATAGCTAACCATAAACATCCCACGAGTCTTATTACATCCGTTGTTTGGTAAGAGTTTTGAAAAATAGTGGCCGATGATAACTTAGGAAAGAAAAGCGATGTAACGCTTATCCACCCTGCCACAATAATATTTGCTATATATACCAGTTTTAAAGCTATCATATTTTTTCTGCAATAAGTTTGATTTCAGTTAAAACGCTAGGCAGAATGGCCCTGTATTTCTTGCCGAGTACTTGCCCAAAAAAACCTTTCATCAGGCCTGTAAATTTCACATCGTGGGTAAAGTAGGTTGCCCCATTTTTAACCTCCAAAGTTCGTTTAATAACGAGCCACCCAAAAGGGATTTTGGTTTTAAATGTGTAAGAGGTATTGGGAACCACCTCACTGATGATAAATTTTGATTGAGGGCCTTTTAAGGGCTTAAGTATCCCTGTTGTGCCAATGGCAAAATCTCCGTTTAGAACAGCCTCATTTAAAGCTTTGTCCCATTGTTTCCAGTTTGGTACATCAGTCCAAACCTGCCAAATCTTTTCAGCGGTTGCTTTTGTGCTATCGGTATGGCTGAAATGGCTGTTAGTTTGTTGGGCGTTAGTCGTCATTGAAAATAACATGAGGATTAATAGAAATAGTTGCTTCATCGCTTGCAATTATATATTAGCGGCAAAATTTCTACTTAACTAGCTCAATCTACTTCACCTATGTTAACTTCGGTCAGGGGAAACAATTTTTTCCTAATTCTGCTTAAGGACTGGGGGCTATCCCTAAATAGGAGGCCAAATACTTTAATGGTATTCTTTGCAGCAAGGCAGGATTTGTTTCAATCATTTTCAAATAGCGGCTCTCTGCCGTTTCTGTTTGTATTTCCTGCAAAATCTCTTCGGTATAGTATTGAACTTCTTGTATTAGCTTACGAATAAAAATATTCCAACTTTTTAATTCTAAAAGTGCATTGGCTTCTTTTAGGGTTATCTCCCATATAATCGATGGCTCAATGGCTTGTATATTTTCTGTTGCTGGCTTTTCTGCTGTAAAACTAGATTGCGAGGTAAAACAATAAGGGGCATCGGTAAAAAACTTTGTTATATCGCTCCCGTCCTTCATTATAAAGAAACGGAGTAGCCCGCTTTCAACAAAATACAGGTGTCTGCAAACTTTACCCTCTGCTAACAGTATTTCATCTCGTTTTAGAACCCTGCTGCTGAAACAACTGGAAATTTCTGACCAATCGCTATCACTTAGTGGTACATAACCTTCTATATAGTCCCTAAATGTTTGCAAACTAATCTATATTGATGAATATTGTTTTTAAGCGGCTTAAATGTACAGGGTAATTCCGAAGCTATCATGTGTTACGGGACACGGTTATGAATTACTCCATATTTCAAAGTAACAATAAAATCGTATTCATTCGTGTTGATCTAGGGAGTAATCAGAACTCATATAAAACAATAAGCTCTGATAAATGAGTTTGTAAATTATGTTTGGGGTATTGTCCACAATGCAGAACAGCTAAGTTGATGTTCAACATGTTATTTCTTATACTTTGCCTTAAACCAAGAATTATCTACATTGTTGTATACCATAAATTTACGATATAAAATAAATGCCGAATTTGCTTATGAATAAAGATTTTTTACCACTACAAACAGAGATTTTGAAAGACTTTTTAATAGAGACTGGTTATACTATTTATCATTTAGGCGAATTTGATACTTATTATAAGTATGAGGGTGTTGAGATAAAAATTCCTAACGAGCCAACTCTCTCAGAATTTGTATTGACGAATATTCTTATAGAAGCCGGAATTACAGTTAAGCGTTTTGAGAATTACATCCAAAACTTAAAAAATATCGCATAAAATAAAAGCCCCTATTAAGGGGCTTTTGCAATTCTGAAACGCTACGCAACCTATTTAATCTTCTTACCGAACAGGCCATTTGAAATCCCGCTATTGCGGGTATTGTCGTTAAAAATGGTTGTGTTGCCCCGGCTTTTTACTGTGTCGCTGCCGTTGATAAACTTGTTGCTGTCGCTAGATGATTGCTTGTAGCCTTCATCTTTCAGCATCTTTTTTGCTTGTCTGTAAACATGGCTTTTTTATTTTATTGATTATTGTTTGATGAAACTCATTCTTGAAACCCCAGTCCCGTTTTCAATAGCTGCCATGTAAACGCCCTGCACCAAGCCCGACACGTCTAACCTTGTCGGGTAATTGGCTGTGTGCGTTTGGATAAGCTGGCCCTGCATCGTGTAAATTTTCACGTTGTAGTCGCCCATGGCCTCAATGTTCAGCACATCAAAAGCAGGGTTGGGGTATATTTTAAAGCTATTGGCAGGACTTTCAACTACACCAACTATGCCTTGCCCTCTTTTTAATATAAAAGCATCCGCATTAAAATTTGAGGTTAAGTTGACAACCGAGGGGCCGGGGGCAAAATCTGTAGTTGAATAAAATAAACCACCCGCATATAAATTTCCACTCTGGTCAACAGTAATAGAATAAACATCAGTATTGCCCCCATTCCCGTATTGATCAACCCAAAGCAAATTCCCATCAGAATTGAACTTACAAGTATATACAGGGCCATCACTATTTATAATTGTGCGGGTTGGGTCTAGGGTGAGGTCATCAAAGAAATCAGAGCTTATGTAGAAATTTCCATCAGAATCCACTTTGTAGGCTCCTACTAAGCCATATGGATGAGATTCGGTAGATTGAAGTTGTTTAGCCCATACAAAATTGCCATTGGGGTCAAGTTTGCAGAGAAAAGGATCATTACCAATTGTGGCATTTAAGCTAAATACACCACCATTAGGGTCAAAATCTACAACAGCGCTAAACATTCCCGCAAAGTAGATATTACCCGAGGCATCTGTACTAATATATTCGGCGAACATATCATTGGGAGAGGCTCCATCTATTGATTTAGCCCAAAGAAAGTTTCCCGAATTATCAAGCTTAGAAACGAATACATCATACTTAACATCAGGCCCTGCATTTAGGTTAGCCACACCATTACTAGGGTCAAAGTCTACATTGCTGATAAATACTCCCAGAGTGTATATATTGCCCGATGGGTCAACAGCAATAGAATTTCCTTGTCCTCGGTTCACATTTGTTCCACTAAACTGAGCAGCCCAAACATAGCTTCCTGTAGTGCTATATTTTGCAACGAATATATCCTTGTCGCTCGGGTCAAAATCATTTTCATTAGATAGGGTATTTGTTCCAGTTCCTAGCCCAACGTCTATAGTGCCTTCAAATCCACCTGTTACATAGACGTTGCCTTGTGTATCTATTGCTAACGCTCTTAGGTCTAAAGTAGATGATGAATATGGGTCAATTTCATGTGCCCAAACAAGATTACAATCAGAGGTCAGCTTATAAACACAACCACCATAGTTTGGCAAAAAGAATGAACCTGAGCTTGGGTCAATATCAGTCGAGGCTTCATAACTGCCTATCAGATATAAATTGCCGTCACTATCAACGGTCATACCCCTACAACCTGTTGCCAGTTTATTTGCCCAAACAAATTCGCCGGAAGCATTGAGTTTATAAAGAACAGTATATATATTACCATTGGCATCGTTTAGATTAAATGTCCCTGTGCCGGGGTCGAAATCAACCTGACCTTTAAAAGTTCCTACTGTGTAGACATTCCCTGCATTATCAATGCCGATGAAATCATTGTGGTCGTATTGACCGCCGCCAACACTTTTTGCCCAGTTTACAGTTTGCGCTTTGCTAGAGGCTATGCCAATGCACAAAGCCATAACGCTGCACGCGAATACGAGATTTTTCATTGTATATATTTTTTGGAAGTTTGAAGATGCAAGTTACAAAAAATTAGAGCTTAGCGGCTCTAATTTATCAAAAAATAATACACTCTTTTTGATATGTGAAAAATCCACCTAGAGAAAAGAGGGTTCTAATCTTTGATGATGAAGGACTTGGGCTGTTGGGAAAACAGTTGATTGCTGTTAGAAAGCAGAAAAAATATAGTCAAGAGAAACTTGCCCTAGAAGCAGGCTTACCCCTTTCTCAGATCGGCAGAATAGAAAGAGCCGTAGTAAATCCAACCGTAAGCACAGTATTTAAAATTGCTAGAGCTTTAAAAGTGAAACCCTCTGAATTATTCGATTTTGAGCTTTCGCCTATTAAAGAAAAGCCCTAATAGGAATGGCTATTTGGCTGAAATAATCTCAATCTCATTCACATTATAGTCACCCTCATTTACAGTATCGTTGTACCGCTCATCCATGCAACGGATGATACGGGGTAAGTGCGACACCAACGCTTCAAACAAAGGCTCTAATGTTTCACCCTTGATTGTAACCGTATGGGTTGTATAGATAAGCGTGATAAGGCTGGCATCAGGGCTATATTCACCCGATACTAAATAAGCATAGTTGAGGAAATGGTATTTCCCATCCTTAAGGATAAAGATGAGATTGCGGGTATTACTGGCGGTTGGATAGGTTTCTTCTTTTGCGGCATCATCTTTTTTACCCGTTGGGTCGTTTTCCCGCAATTTATCATACAGGCTCATAATCGTCACGGTTTGGTGTAGGGTTCGTAATATCTTTTGCTTGCTTTGGAAACTCTGATTTTGGTATGTTCTGTTGTTCCCGTTGCAATTGGGCGATACGCTCTAAATGCAATTCTTTGGAATAGACAAGCTCCATAGCCGATTGTCTGTCTCCCATTTCAGAAGCGTATTCAAGCAATGCTTCTTTGTCGTCCGTGTAAATCCGTGCTTTGTCCTTTGCGCGGGAAACTGACACATAAAATTGCTTGGCATCCGTTGCAGGAAATGTCGCAGCCGGTTGGCTGATAAAAACTTCATCCACCGTTTTGCCCTGGCTTGCATAAGAGGTTACACAATAGCCATGCTTGATATGGCCAAAATCCTTATCAACGGTATAGGTGGCCTTGCTAATCTTGTTTTGCAGCTTTATCGTGCCATTCTTAGCAACGGAAACCACTTCCAAGGCTTGCCCGTTATTCAGGCGTTTGTCCTTTTTGTCGAAAGCCCCTTTTGTAACCATCACCTTATCACCCTTGGAAAGGCCGATTTCAGCCTTGCTATAGACCCCAAAGCTGTTTTCCCGCTCCAAGGGTAAGGGCAGGGCTTTCCCTGCCGCATTTTTGATTACAACGCCGTTTTCGTTTGCCGATTCAACTTCCCATGTAGAACCCCGTTTAATTTGGGGTAGGTTTTGCTCAAACTGGATAAGCTGGCCTTGCTTGTAATTGCGCCAGTCTGTTTTTTGCGCTTGGGTCAAATTAAGATTGTCAAGGGAGAGGGCCTTAATCTCCTTTTTGCCAATCAGCTTGTTGTAGCGGAGTGTTTGCCGTAAAACGCCTGTAACCTCCGCCCCCTGTTTGTGGGTAGGAGATATAATCAATGCTGATTTACCCTTTTGCGTACTTTCTAAATAATCGGCCACCAGTTCATCATTCGGCCTCAACGGGTCAACGGTTTTGATAAAACCGATTTCATCCAGTTTACCAAAGGCGGCACCGATATTACCTTTTGACAAATCCTCGACCGCATGGCGGTAGTGGATATTCTTTTGACGGTATATTTTGTTGACCTCTGCCGACTTAATTCCGGCTACCGTATTCAAGATGCGCAAGGCATCGCCCCGCACCACACTAGCATGTTGCCGTGTATCGCCCCCTAAGATAAGTTGCGCGTTTTGTTCTTCTGCTATTTTCAACAGCCCTAACATATCTTTTGTGCCAAGCAAGCCCGCTTCATCCACCCACAGCACTTGGTCTTTCAGTTGGCTTTGCATCTTTGTATCAAGCAACAGCCTTGCGACTGTTTCAGCATCCTGAAACCCTTCCTTTCGCAATACCCCACGCGAAGCTTCGGTTGAGGGCGCAAAAGTGTAAACTTCTTTCCCCGCTTTAGTAATATGCATCACAGCTTCTTGCATCAGGGTTGTTTTACCTGCACCCGCAACCCCTCGTATAATGGACACTAGGTGCGAGGTGGTCAGCACATGCTCAATAGCCGCCGCTTGTTGCCCCTCGGCTTTTAGCTTGGGGGTATCTTTGTAAAGCGGCCTAATTTTACCGCGCCCATTTTGGGCTAATTCCACCATCCGCTTTTCTTCAGCTAAAACTTCACGGGTGGTACACATGATTTTGCCTTTTTCCTTGATGCGGATAATCCGGCTATCCTTGGCAAAGCTTTCATTAAGGGCAGTACCTGTCACCCCTCTTTTGCCAATGGCATAGTGGTGGGCTGTTGCCAATATCCTACGGTCGGCCATTACAGAGGCGCGTTCAAAGGAATGGGAAAGGGCAAAATCCACGCACTGGGAGGGTGTTTTATCTACCACCTTGCCCAAGCTTGGCGCAAATCGAACAGGGGCTTGTCCGCTGCCTGTATCGCCTAATTCGTCTATTTGTTTTCGCCAGTCAACGCGCAAATCGGCCATACTTGCGCCCTTTTGTTTGGCAGAACGGGTCCGCGCCCCTAATTCGCTTATTTCTTTGGCATCGGCAATGCCCTTTTCTTTCGCCACGCGCCCGATTTCATCAGTGCGCTTGGAAAACAAATCAATAACCTGTTGCGGCACACCCTCTACCTCAAACGATTTATCTGTGCGTTTGATGCGGTAGCCCAATTCCATCAACTGGTCAGAAAACCGTTTATGAAACACCGCTTGGTAATAAGGCATGTCGCGTTTGATGTCACCAAACTGGCCCGCCTTAAATTGCTTTTCCACGTCGTCCCATGTGGCATTAAACACAAAGCAATGGCTGTGCAAATGCGGGTCGGGCGCAAACCCCTCTACAGGACGGGCAGTTTGATGGATAAATTCACCCCAAACTAATTCCCCTGTTTGCCTATCGGCAGAGGCACCGCCTTTGCGGATTCGTGCCTTAGCATCCTTTTCAATATCAAACATGGTGTCCCTCACGCTTGATTGAAAAGCTTTTAAGATATGGTCGTCTTTGGATAACGCATGTAAAATGGACACCGACTTGGGGCAGTGGAAATTAATGTCGTACCCTATCCGGCGTTCTTCTTTGGTGCGCGAGGTGAGGGGCCTCCCTGTCTTGGGGTTTATATTCTCAGCCAGGGCATAAAAGCCCTCTTTGGTTGCACAATCGTCCAAACCCAAACGCGCCTTTAATTTCCCCTGAAACGTACCTGCAAGTTCCTGATCCCCCAAATAGTAATCAGACTTGCTCAGCGCTTCATTGAAATAAGATTTTGCATGGGCAGCCGAGCTGCTTTGTATCATCCGTATCATGGCACAGGGTTATACAAGCATGTGCTTGGTGGGTGGTGAAGTTTCTCTATCCGTTTATAAGAAATAATAAAGTGCGGATGTTCTTGAGCAGTGCTAGAGAAGTTGCAGGGACAGTTAAACAGTTTCTATCAGACATCTCCCCTTAGCACTGCCTAAGGGCTATTTTGCCGTACCTGAATCATCGTCATCATCCTCTTCGAAGAAGCTTTCAAACACTTTTTCCCGCAGGTCTTTTCCGGTTGGTTTCTTGCCGTAAAAGCGCACCCCTCGGTCTGAATCTTCATCACTGATAAATACCTTTTCAAGGTCTTCATTGAGGATTAATTCGTCAATCTTATCCATCACAAATTGGTCGCCATAGTAGTATGCTCCAAAATAGCTAAGTGAATATAATACGGCGACAATGCTAATCAATATCCCAATCCGTTGCCCTAAAATTGATAGCCCAAGGCCTATGGCTAGGAAGAAGCCCGGCTCAAGCAGCGTTTCAATTTTACGTGTGTCTAGGCTTTGACCATTGATTTTATAGTTTAGAAAGCGGGGTGGAAGTCGCCGGAGTATTTACTATACATACCAAAATCAAAAACAGATTTGCTTTGTTTTATTTCTTTATGCCTTCTAAAGCTCATAATGATAAAGGCCACCACTGCTGCATACCATGTCAGATAGTGCAACAGAAATATGGTGGTGGCATTACCGCTACCGCCACGACCATAGCTCATAGACATTTCCATCCCTCTCAGGCCAAGGGGATAATCAGCAAAAAGAACGCAACGGTTAAGGCTGATACAATGTTAAAGTAGCGTTCTCCAAAATTCTTTCTAATAAAAACTTCCAGCAGTATCCGAGGCCATGAAGCTAGTTTTAGGAAGAAGTTCATAAGGTACTCAAGGATTAGGTTCTGCCTTTGTAATACAGTCCTGAAATACAGGTTTTTCTTTTTCTTGCTCATAGGTTGATTATTTAGGTTGGTTAATTTTTCTGGGTAAACTTGATTTTGTAATTCTTTGGGTTTGCCAGCAGGGGCCATCCTTGTTTGTGGACATAGCCTTCCACAACATGATTGTTGTTCGGCCCGCCCGTTGCAAGGGCAGGGAACACATCCGGCCTTGCCACCCTTTCCAAGCTATAGCTGATGGTGCGGCTGATATTGTCTTTGGCTGTGCCAACACTTCGGCTTAAATCTTCCGAGTAGCGTTCTCCAAATAGTTTGGAGGCATATTCATTGGTATCAATATCCGCATTGGCATGGAATATTTTGGTTGCCAATGTGCCAAGGAAGCTTTTTACCCTGCTTTCAGACCGATGGCCTCCCATATTGGATAAGTAATTAGGCAGGTTTTGGGTGATATATACAGTTGCAATACGGCTACTACGGGCCGTTGCCTGAAAGTCAGTATCATGCTCGTGGATAAAGTTCTGTGCTTCATCCGCCCATAAGAACACAGGGCGTGGATGTTCGCCAACATTCCTTTTTTCCATTGTGCGCTGCCAGATGTATTTAAAGAGGATTTGGCAATCCCTACCGATTTTGTGAAATTGCTTTACGGGCAGATTTATGATGATGATTTTGCCTTGCAAGCAATCTTCCGGCAGAATATTAGACGGCTTATTACAAAACAGGCTATAGACAGGCTCTTTCAAAAGCCGGAAGAGGAAACTGGAAAACGACAATTCAATGATGGAGCGGGTTTTTTCACTTAAGAGTTTGAAGTTCTCCAAAAAGTAGATTTCAATAAATGATAATGTCCTGAGCATCAGGCACATGCATTTGTGCCGTCCACTCCAGTAATTCTTTGTCTTTGGTAAGCCGCTCAATTTCTTGTGGTGGCTGGGTTCTAAGCCACTCTTTTACAAGAGGTGCAACATTTTCATTCGCCAACCGCAGCGCTTGCATAAAATGAGATTTGCTATCAGGGTTTAGCACTTCATCTTTCTTGGGGAGGCTAGTTACAATGTCATACATTGTTTGAATGGTCACTTTTTTGTAAGCCAGTAGGCACAAGTCAATGAGGTTGAAAATGAGCATGTCAAGCGAGTTTTCCCAAAAAGGGTCATCGCTTTTACCACTGTCTTTTTCTTCACCCGCCTTGATAACGGTTTTAAGCACTTGCAGCAGGTTGTCGGTGATAGAGCTGTGTTTTATCTGTTGGGCTGATTCATATTCAAGGAAGTTGAAATTATAGTGGCCGCCTGGCTCAATGACTATCAAGTCATTCAACCGACCCGCTTCTTTGCAATAGCTTTCCCAAAGGGCTTTTTCATCGGGCTTTACGGTGAGCACAAGGCCGCCAAAACCGTTTTGCAGATATTTTAATGCAATAAGGCGGCCCGAGCCGGAGGTTTTGCCCGAGCCAATCCCGCCGAATATTTGGACACCTTCCACCGCATCACGGGTGGTCCACTCAATTTTGCTATCCGTTTTTTTATATCCGAAATCAATAAGGGGAGTATCTAGGCTAAATAGATTTTTGTCACTCATAAAAGCAGGTAGTTTAGTCTGTTACAAAAATACAAGCCTAAAAATAAGATGCAAATTTTAGCGTAAAAAAATATTTCTACGCAAGCTTTTCGCAATAGAGCAGCAGTTTATCGGCTTCTTTTTCGCCTTGGGTAAAGTAAAGCTCCCTGAATTGCGTAACGGTCATTCCAAACGCATCAATCTCAGTTATCTTGCCTTCATGGAATCTATCTAACAGATAAAGTTGGCGCATCAATAGTTCCGCCTCTAATGAAAATTTAGGGTCAGGCTCATAGTTGAGGAAGTTGCAGAGCCTTTGTCGGGCTTTGTGCTTAAATGCAGTATTTTCTGTTTCATATCGCTGCCATGATTTATCCGAGTAGGTTTCAGTTCTCACCCACCCGAATTCCCGCATTTCTATATTCCGCATTAAGCGCACATGTTCTTTTAAATCGCTATAGTAATCATCAACTGTAATAAGCCCCTGCCGGACATTGGCAAACAAGACCCGTGCATATGACTCATACTTTTGCAATATGGCTTCGGGAAAACGGTAGCCCACTATAATTTGGATATTATCGCGCACCTTGGCTGTGTATTCAGGATAGATAGTCGTATTAGAAACAATCTGATCCCACATAACACTTTCGCGCTTTACTGGACTTGGGGTTTTGTAGGGCTTATGGGCCTGAAACTTGATATTGAGCTGTGTGGGGGTGTTTGTTTCTGCCAAGTCGAAATTTGCATTTCCCATGTTCACCCCCTAACTGAATTCACATTCTTTCTATATTAGCCATAAATAAACCTACTGTCAATATTTTTATGGCGAACAATGATGATGACAACCCGCAAAGCCAGATAATAGAAGCCGCCAAGCTCAAAATTGCGGAATTAAAAGAGAGTTTTAAAAACAGGGATTTGGGAAGTTCTCTTAAGAACGAATTGCGCCCGCCGGGGATGCCTGCCAATAATTCAATGGGCAAGCGCATCCATCAAGAGCAAGAGCTGAATGCGGAGATTGAAAAAGTTGTAAAAGAGACGACTTCCCAACTGGAAAAACTAAATCCTGATTTAAAACCTGAACAAGTTGAAGAGATGGCTAGAAATGCCATTTTTGAAATAGATCAAGAAAAAGCCGAACCCAAAGATGAAATTACAGCTTCGCAGGAAAAACTTTTAGCTCAAAAGGAATCTACACAAACAGCAGAAAATAAAGGCGGGCAAGAAAAGAATGAAGATTTAGACCTTGGCAATTTATACTCTCTTGATTATAAGCTATCGAAATTCTCCTACGGCAATGAGAAGGCCAAAGAGTTTGATAAAAACAAAGAAGATATTACCAAGGATAAGGACTAATCCCTGTCAGGAGAATCCTTATCAGGCTCATTGGTTTTCTGTTTGTCTGTGTATTTACTTGGGATAATATCCTTGTCTTTAATCCGCTCTAAAAGGTATTCCTTGTAGCCGTCTTGTAAGCCTTGGCCTTGTTCAGATTTATCTTCAACCTTAGCCAGTTGCTCCATCAGTTCCGGCTTTTCTTTAGCAAGTAAATAGCCTTGATTGAAGCCTTTAAGATATTCAGGGGCAGGGGTTTCTTCGTGTTCCATGATTAGAAGGTGTTTTTGGCATTCGTTTCTAAATACTCCATAATGGAATCGCGGTCATAAAGAATGATTTTACGTGAAGGTTGAGAAAACCTGATCTTTCCTTCATCCCGTAAGTTCTGCATTGTGGATTTAGCCTTAACATTTAAAAGCTGCATGGCTTCAACATCGGTAATCCATTTTTCTTTTGGGGTATTATTTTTTCTTTTAGCCGCTCATAGACTTCCTCTACCAAGGCATAAAAGGCGATATCTTGTAGGCAAATGACATTCATAACTACAAATATATTATAAATTCAAAACAGCTTCCAAAGCTTCATCTGCATCTTTGTGAATGAAATTCGCTTGATAGCCTATTGTTGTGGTAACAGAGCTATGCCTGTATAACTTTTGCAGCATTTGAACAGGCACTTTATCACCAGCCAAAGAGGCAAAAGTATGACGGGCAATATGCATGGTCAGGTCTTTATCTAATTCTAATCGTTTTCCAATCTTTTGAAGCCATTGGTCTATACGCTTAACTGCATACGAGGTTTTCTTTTCAACCTCAAAATTGTCGTCAAAATTTGATACTGTTATCAAGTCCGGAAAAACCAAGCTGTTTTTATCGTATTTCCCAGTGGGGCGATATTGGTTTAATATTACTACTGCTTTATCCGGCAGTTTCAGAGAAAGGGCTTTAAGGTTTTTACCCATTTGATAATAAAGCCTATCTCCCTGAAAATCTTTCCAGCGCAGTACAAGGACATCAGAGACACGCATTCCGGCTAAATAGAAAGAAAATAGCCACAAGTTCCTACAATGAATCATTTTGGGGTTGTCGCTTAAATCAGCATTCTCAAGCAATGCCAATTCATTGGGTTCAAGACCTACTTTTGTTGACTCGGGAAGTCTGATGGTAATTTTGCCATTTCCGAAAGGGTAATTCACTTTTAGGGTGGGATGGTCTTTCATCCCTAAGTTGTAAATCGCACGAATTGCAATGAAATGGTTCATTACCGTGCGTTCCGATAGCTTTTTCTTGCCTAGTAAATAGGCTGCAAACTTATTCAGTAAAGCTTCATCTATATCCTTCAATGATACATCGACACCATTCAAAAACTCTTTGAAGTTTTTAATTCGTGACATTTCAGGGTTAAGGCGGTTATATTTGCCGGAAGCTTCAAAGTGGTCTGTATATTGCTTCGCGTATTTGCTGAAACTAAGCTCTGTTGAACTATTCTTTACTTTACGCTTTATAATCTTAACCGAAACCGTTTGAGCATCAGTTTCTAATTCAATGATTTTGCCCGAGGCTTCTGTCAGCCTTGTCAAAAGCAAATTATTCAAGCGTGTACTATTAGGGTAGGACTTTTTTACGCGTTGGTTCGTTTCGTCCCAATCGGCCTTTTTAATATTATAACCTGTATAGATATAGGTAGGTTTCCTATCTTTGATAATCCGAATAGCAATAGGGTGAAGTCCTTGCTTATCTGTTTTCTGCATCAGCAGTATTTTAATTGATGCCATCTTTGTGCATTTAGAACAACACAAAGATAAGAAAACAGGTAAAACATAGGTAAAACATTTTGGCTTTTTATTCGGTTTTATTCAGTTCATTTCAAATTTGAAAACATTAAAAACCCCAATAATAAAGGGGTATAGGATTTTTTGAGGTGGTGTTGTTTTGGGCTCATAACCCAAAGGTCGGAGGTTCGAGTCCTCCCCGCGCTACCGGAAGAAACCCTCAACAGAAATGTTGGGGGTTTTGTATTTTTACCCCCATGCGAATCAACAAATACGATTTACTGTACTGGTCGGCCCTGCTATTTGCCTTATGGTTTGCGCTAACGGCATGGCTTTGGACATACTTGGCCAATTTAGTTATATCTCTACCAATGGGTATTATAAGTATTATTTTATGGTATAAAGGCGTCAGCTCAGACCCCAATGCCAATAGGTATAGAATTATCCCAATAATATGGGGTGTAGGCATATTGGTATCTTTGGTGGTATTGTTTATTTTAATGGCAACAAACTAAATGCTCACCCCTCTCGATAACTTTTTCGCCCAACAGCAAGAGCCCGCCAAAAGCTGTATGGAATACCTGCGTGCCTATATACTAAAGCAAAGCCCCCATATTACCGAGGAGTGGAAATATGGTTTGCCTATGTACTATTACAAGGGCAAAATGTTTTGCTACCTGTGGCAACATAAAAAATATAAGCAGCCTTATATTGGTATAGTTAAAGGTGCACAAATAAGCCACCCCGCTTTGTTGCAGGAAAAGCGCAAAACCATGAAGATTTTACTGATAGACCCTACAAAAGACATCCCCCTAAAAACACTTAATGCTTTATTTAAAGAGATGTTGGGGCTTTACCAATAAATCTAAGGGTATACTCTTTATTACATTTTATTAATTTAATTATGAAAAAAATTACGTTATCTATTGTCGTTTTGTTGTTTAGCCTATCTGCTAATGCGCAGTTAGATACCAATTCAACCCTATATAAAACCATTAAAACCTGCGATAGCCTGCTATTTACTATAGGGTTTAATACCTGCGATATAAGCCAATTTGAAACCTTGGTTAGTGATAAGTTTGAGTTTTACCACGATAAATCAGGCATTACCAATACCAAGGTTGAATTTATTACAAGTATAAAAGATGGGTTGTGCAAAATGGATTACAAGCCCAGCCGCCGGTTGGTTGCAGGCAGTATGGAGGTATTTCCGCTAGAGAATAACGGCGTAGTGTATGGAGTTATACAAAACGGCAAACACCGTTTTTATGCCCTTGATAAGGATGAAGTAACACGCCTAACAAGCATAGCCCGTTTTACCCATTTGTGGCTTATTGAAAATGGCAAATGGAAATTTAGCCGCGGCCTTAGCTATGACCATATTAATATGGAAGAGAAATAAAATACCTTTAAAAAGTGCTTATTATTACCGCGCATTGGCCTTAGGAAACATAACCCTGGCAGGTTCTTTTAACAGCAACGGTATAGCCTTGCGGATAATTTCTGAACGCACAGCGGCGGCATTTTTAGGGTCTACCAGGTAGTTTACACACACTTCTACCCATGTATTGGTGTTGGTGCGCAACGTTACAAAAGGGTAATCGCGTATCGTCATTTCATCAACCGGTGTTTGGTGCACCATGTGTTTAAGCTCCTTTACTTTTTCTTCCAAATCGGGCCCCAAAATGTCTTTAGTAGTTTGGCGCAAAACACTTTCTACAAAAGCAAAATCGCTTTCGTAAGCTACATGAAAGGGTATCTCGTTCCATACATACGGAAACTTACGCCAGGAGTAATTATATACTTCTGATTGTAAAACCAAGGTATTCGGAAAACGTATTAAACGCCCGCTGGGCAAGTCGTTGGCAATATAGTCTCCGCCAAATTCCCACAAGGTAGTATCAAGGTAGCCTATCTCTACCACATCGCCTTTAAAACCGGTAATCTGCACACGGTCGCCCACTTTATAAGGTATCCTTATAATGATATACAGCCAACCTATAAAAGATGATATAGGGGTTTGCAAAGCAAAGCCTAATATTAAAGAGAATAACCCCAGCGATACGGCCGCTGTGTACCAGTTTTCAAACAGCACAGCCACTACTATCATTACTATAGCAAACACGGCTAAAATGCGCACCAGTCTTATAATATTATAGGCAATAGCTTTTGCGTGGTTATGTTTTACAATAAAAGCCTGTATATATTTAGATACGGCTAATAAAACAAAAATTAAAAAGCCGGCAAAAAAAGAGCGTTGTACCAAATTATGGTATTTGCCCAGTATATCAAAAACATGCAGGCGCACCAAAAAGTAGAAGCCGAAAGATGCTTAAGGCCTAGCAACAGGTAAGTGCCCAGCCAAACCTTATGGCCCTTTTTTACTTTGTGTAGAGTGTTTGTATGTTCCCTATCAGTATCAACATCCATTAGCCGTTTTGTTTTGTAATATGTTTAACAACAATAAAATGCGGGCTATTGTTTAGGTTTAAGCAAGTATGTACATATACCGGTAAGATTATGGATAGCAGCACCCTTTTTAAAGTAATTGTAGGTTCGTGGTTTATTATACAAACCAACCTGCCCCTGTGGCTAAAAGGCGACAAGACAAATCCTACACTTAACTACACTCTTATACAACGTAAGGGCAAAGAACAGTTGCTTGATGAGGTTAAATACACCAAAAACGGCAAACAAAAAACCATAACAGGCTACAATACTATGCACCCAACCAACCCCCGTGCCTTTAGCTGGCGGGGAAAAGGGCTGCTAGGCCTGTTTACCAGCAGGTGCGAAATTAGGCTGATAGACCCTAACGGGCAATGGGCGGTAAGCTGGTTTTCTAAAACACCGTTTACTCCAGAGGGGTTGATATTATTAGTCGCACCCCTACCCTACCCCCTACTACCTTAGATGCCATAAAACAGGCCATGCGCAAAGATAGTTTGCTGGCTAAGTTTGTAGATGTGGTAAAGCCATTGCCAAATAAATAATTGAATTTATTAAAGTCCCCCTCACTCCTTTAGGAAAGGGGGATTTAGTGGGTGAGGGAATAGGGAGGTACAAACACTTTCGCCATCTTTGAACCATGAAAAATTACGACCGTATGCTGCAACTGGTTAACGATTTCTTCGGTACCCGCACCGACCCTGACCAGATAAGCGTAACCCCCGACCAACTAGAGCGACTACTTGCTATACACCCAGCAACCATGGGAGAGATTGCCAATGAAGATGGCCCTATACTGTGGCTGCTTGTTGTGCCAACTACAACAGAAATTATGCAGCTATTTCTTGATAAAAAAATAACTGAACTAGAGTTGTTGGAAAAAACCATTCCCGGCGACAGGTACGAGGCTCTATACCTATGTTCGGTATACGTGTTGCCAGAGTTTAGAAAGCAGGGCTTATCTAAAAAAGCCATTATAACAGCTGTAACCCAAATAAAAGAAACCCACCCTATACAGACCTTGTATTATTGGCCGTTTAGTGCAGAGGGCAAGCAGCTAGCCATAACTACTGCGCAAGAACTAATGTTGCCTTTGTATGAAAGGGAGTAAAACACCCCTTATAAAGGGGTGTTTTGTGCTATTGGCACAATACGGGGGATTTATCATGGCACAATGGTATCTATAACCAACACAAGCCCAATTAGAATGATAATAGCCATCAATTCACAAAATCCTTTAAATTTGCCCGCATAGTACAATTCAATAGCAAATTATTATGAAACAGTTAGTAGTAGTAGCATTTCTATTTCTATCATTTGGCTTATCGGCGCAAGTACCTGCCGATACTAACCAAACCGATGCGCAAGGCCGTAAGCAAGGCTTTTGGAAAGAAAAAATCAACAGTCTTGATGGTACCGGCCGCTACATAGACAATAAGAAAACCGGCCTTTGGCAAATATTTCACCAAAACGGTATGCTAAAAAGTGTTGAAGAACACAAAGACGGTACACTACATGGCATAAGCATAGAGCTTGACCAAAATGGCCGCATAAATAAGCACGAAAACTACAACAACGGCAAGCTTGATGGAGAGTGCCGATATTACAGTAACCTGGGCCGCATAAACACATCGGTAACCTACAAAAACGGCATACAAAACGGGCCAAAAAACACCTATTATAACGATGGCAAATTGCAGGAAGAGGGCAAATGGGTTAATGGCCAGCGAGAGGGGTTAACCAAGTGGTTTTATGCCGATGGTAAATTATCAATTGAATATATATACAAAAACGGTGTCTTAGAGGGTGTGCAAAAAACCTACTATAGCACGGGCAGTTTAAACCTTGAAGAGAATTATAAAAACAATGAGTTGGATGGCATATCTAACGAATATTTTGAAAGCGGCAAGCTAAAGATAACCGGCACTTACGTAAAGGGACAGAAGAATGGTGTGTGGAAAGAGATGGACGAAAACGGGAAGGTTATAAAGACCGAAAAATACGTAAACGGGGAGCTAAAATAATTAAAAACCCTATGTTATTAACCTTGTAAAACCAAGTGTTTGTTTAGGTATATATTTGTTATATTGCGGTTTAAAATCAGGGAGACATGATTAAATTAAAGAGTATTATTCAGCAGCTTAAGGAAAAGGAGGCAGCAGACCTTATCCAACAATTTAGAGAGAGCAAAGCTGAAAAATACCTCACGCTGTTCTCGCACTACCGCGAAAACAAGCTGAGTGACGAGGAGATACAAACGCTTTTAGACGTAAATACTAACGCATATTACACGTTAAAATCGCGTCTTTTTGATAAGATACAGGAGTTTCTGTCTAACAATTTAGATAGCCCCGTTATAGACTTGCTGCGCAAGGTGGCCAACATACCCAACCTTGTTTACAACACCCACCGCGATACCGCCATTGCCATTTTATTAAAACTGGAGGCCGAACTTAGGGATTATGATATGCCCTACGAGTTATCGTCGGTATACAACGCCCTTAAAAAACTATCGCTGCACTCGCCTAAGTATTACGAGTATACGCAGGCATATAACAGGCACGTAGCCTACACTTTAGCCCTTGACAAGGCCGAAGATTTATTGGCCAATTTTAACAAGGCCCTTAGCGAGTACCACGCATCAAAAAACAAAGAAACTATAGAGTTGCTGGCTATGATTAAAGAGCAGGTAGGCCACACCGCCCGCTTGTACGAGAGCCATCACTTACAGGTATACAAGTGCATTATTGATATCTCTTTCGCGCTGTTTGTGCCGAATGCCGCCGCCGTAAAAGACGATGAGCCTGTAGAAGATTTGCTGGCTAAAATGGAGAAAATATTTTTGGCTTACCCTAAAGACTCTAACTACCAGCACCTTAACCTGGCTTACAATTTCCTTGCATTTGAGTATTACCACCAGCTTAAGCTGTATAAAAAAGAGGCTAAGTATTTTGATGTGGTAAATGAGAACTTAAAATCGTTCTTGCTATTTAACCATTGTGCCTATACATCGCGCTTCCTGAGTATCAAAAATGGAGCGTTATGTTATGAATGATTTGGAGAAAGGCCTGCACGAAGAAAATGTGGCCCTACAAGATAACTACGAGCCCGATAAGCAAGATATTCCTAACTACATCAATTACATGAAATACCTTTCGGTATCGGCCTTTTACAGCAAAAAATACCATGAAGCTGTTGGCTTGTTAAGCCGTTTGGTAAACGATGTAAGCTTTAAAAGCTACCCACACGCCGAGATTGAAATTAAGCTGTTACTGTCGTTATTCTATTCTATGATTAACAAGTACGACCCTGCCAACAGTTTAATGCGAAGTGTGGCCCGTAAAGTGCGCGAAAGCGAAGACGAGGTTGGCTACGAAAACGCAAGCATATTCAACAAGATACTATCGTTGCAAATGAGCTCTTCTGCTAAAGACGTAGAGCAAAAAATTAAGCAACAGTTTCAACGCTTTGAAATGCTTAACAACGGTAGCAACCGTATGCTAGAGTTTTTAAAGTTTGACGATGCATTTATTAAACACCTTGCACAAGGCGTAAAAACAAACTAAACAGGCCCCTCCGTTGGTATAATATATGAAACGGTCGTCGCCAATATTTGTACTCTTTTTTACCATTTTTATTGATTTATTAGGCTTTGGTATAATAATACCCATATTGGGTCCTTATGCTAAAGATGTGCTGCATGCCGATGGTTGGGTCTACGGCCTCATTTTCGGGGTGTATTCTTTTATGAATTTTGTGTTTGCCCCGGTACTTGGCACCCTTAGCGACCGTAAAGGCCGTCGCCCTGTACTGCTTATTACCATTGTTATTGCCATGGTTGGGCACCTGCTTTTTTCCTTTTCATCATCGCTTATACTATTGTTTATTGCCCGTATGATAGCCGGTATAGGCTCGGCCAATATATCGGTAGCCAATGCCTATATATCTGATGTTACCCCGCCCGAGGGCAGGGCCAAGGCCATGGGCCTTATTGGTGCAGCCTTTGGTTTGGGTTTTGTATTTGGCCCGCCGGTAGGTGGTTATATTTACGAGCATTTATCGTTTGAATATATTGGCTATTTAACTGCTGGCTTATGCCTTATAAACTTTGTACTGGCCTGGATTTACCTGCCCGAATCTATAAAAGAAAGAAATACCGAAAATAAGTTCAACTTTAAAAATATACTGAATGGGTTGATAGAGGCAGGCCAAAACCCCAAGGTGAATAAATTTTTTGTGCTGTTTTTTATTGTAATCATAGCCTTTTCTATGATGCAAAGCACTGTAACACTCCTTTTTAAAGATAGGTACTCACTAACTGCTTCAGAGGGGTCTTATATGTTTGCCTACGTAGGCTTTTTAATGGCTATTGTACAAGGGTTTTTTATAGGGTTTTTCAGCAAACGCCTGGGCGAGAGTAAAATGCTGCTTATTGGCAGCATTGGCATGGGGCTGGGCTTAGCGCTTATTCCCTTTGGCCCATTTTATATGCAGTTTATTTATTTTGCCATAATTGCCGTGTCTAATGGCATGATAGGCCCTGCAATTAATTCCCTGATATCTAAAAACGCCGACCCTACCAAACTGGGGCAAATAATGGGGGCCAACCAGTCGTTCGGTTCCCTGTCTCGCGGTTTAGGGCCGATAATAGCCGGTGTGTTATACGATATTAATTATACCTTTCCTTACCTGGCAGCAGGCTTGATAATGACCGTATGCTTTTTTACAGCCTTTGTGGTGGTAAAGAGGCCCGAGGGAAGGTAGATGGTGTTTGGTTAAGCAAAAACAATTTCAGTTTTCTGTCACACAAATACTTAAGTTCTAACTGCCTTAGCAATCATAATTACATTAGCTATAAGATAAACAGTTTAATTACCCCCGCAACAAGCATTGCTATTAGATAATCCCCCTGTGCCATAGCGAAAGCAAATCCATAGTAAGCGCTACACTTATATGCAGTATCATACCGGGGAAAATATTGTTACTCTTCAAGCTTAAATGGCCCAAAATAAAACCCGCTACAATAGAGCCAATGGCTTCGGGCATGGGTTTGCCAAAGTGTATCATACAATAGGGCAACACCATAGCCGCAATGGCAAATGTGCCAGCGGTTTTCTTTAGCCCGTGCAGTATAAACCCGCGGAAGAAAAACTCAACTCCCAAGAATTGCAGGCCATATAGCAACTCCCACGTTAAAAAGCGGCTCCACTCAAACCTGCCGCCGTTGGCTACTTTAAAAAGGGGTACGTTGCCTGAAAATGATCGTTGTAAGAAAAGAAGATAATCAATGGCAGTATAAGCAGAAACAATATTACATAAGTTTTAAGGCCTTTTAACAGCCCTTGGCGGGCAATCCCATAGTCAGACAGGTTTTCTCTCAGCACAAGCTTTACAACAAGCGCAGGCACCAAAAAGTAGCAGGTAAACACCATGCCGCCCCAAAAAACCAGGCGGTGCAGGTTGTCAAACCCCATAAAACGTGTTACACGCGCGGTATATTCATCAAAAAGAAGTTGCCGTATTTGGTAACGGCAAAGTATTGGCAAAATGTAAGGCATAGTGCGGCGGTAACGGTAATAATGGTAACGCGGCGCGCTTCTTTATCTTGCACAAAATAAAGCAAGCCCCGCAATGAATAGTTGTTATTATTGCGTGGCTCGCCCATGTATTAAATCAGAAAAAATAAAATTAGTTAGCAGAAGCGCCGGCTAGTTTCTCGCGGATCTTAGCTTCAATCTCGTCAGCCAGTTCAACATTATCAAGCAATAGCGATTTAACCGAATCGCGTCCCTAGCCAAGCTTTTGGTCTTCGTAGCTAAACCACGATCCGCTTTTCTTAACAATGCCATAGTCAACACCAAGGTCAACAATTTCGCCTACTTTAGAAATGCCTTCGCCAAACATAATATCAAACTCTGCCGTGCGGAACGGTGGAGCTACTTTGTTTTTAATAACCTTAACCTTTACGTGGTTACCCGATGCGGTGTCGCCATCTTTAATCTGGCTCATACGGCGTATATCTAAACGTACCGATGCGTAGAATTTAAGGGCGTTACCACCGGTGGTAGTTTCGGGGTTACCAAACATAACGCCAATTTTTTCGCGCAACTGGTTAATGAAAATACAGCAGCAACCTGTTTTGTTAATGGTGCCGGTGAGCTTACGCAAAGCCTGGCTCATTAAACGGGCTTGTAGGCCCATTTTAGAGTCGCCCATTTCGCCTTCAATCTCGCTTTTTGGCGTTAAGGCCGCAACCGAGTCAATAACGATAATGTCTATAGCACCCGAGCGGATTAGGTTTTCGGTAATTTCCAAGGCCTGCTCGCCGTTGTCGGGTTGAGAGATTAAAAGGTTCTCAATATCAACGCCTAATTTCTTAGCATAAAAACGGTCAAAGGCATGCTCAGCATCAATAAAAGCTGCAATGCCGCCATTTTTTTGCACGTTGGCAATAGCATGTATAGCCAATGTTGTTTTACCAGACGATTCTGGCCCGTAAATTTCTACTACCCTGCCCTTGGGGAAACCACCAATGCCTAATGCGGCATCTAGGCCGATAGAACCTGTAGAAATAGATTCAATCTGGTCAATTGCATCATCACCCATGCGCATAATAGCGCCTTTACCGTACGATTTCTCTAATTTGTCTAATGTAAGTTGAAGGGCTTTCAACTTCTCTGCTTGCACATCTTTGCTCATAAATATATGTCTCTTAAACTGTAAAATTAGCAAATATTAACACTCGAAAAAGGGGTGTTAATAACTATAGTTTACCTCCTCTGGGATACTCTACTATTTATCCGGACGGCAGCAATTATTTTAATCCCTACTTTAGTAAGACAAGAGCCAAAAGCAAGGCCCTATATATCTACCACATTCAGCTTTTTATTGTTGAGCATATCTTGTGGCACAGCATCGGTAATAACGTTTTGCAGCGCCCGCACCATCCGTTCTTTCACATATTCATAATGGGTTACAATGCTAATCTCGCGCACCGGTGTTGGGGGCTTAAAGTAACGCAGTTGCTTCTTTTGCTCCTCTGTCATGGTAAGGGTTTTCAGTTCAGGTATAATGGTAATACCATAGTCCTGGTCAACCAGGTTCATCAGGGTTTCTATGCTTCCGGCCTCGTAGTGCAGCCTGTCGTGCAGGGCGTTTTGTCGTTTTAACTCACACAGGTTTAGTATTTGCGCACGCATGCAATGCCCTTCTTCCAGCAGCCATAGGCGGTCAATATCAATGTTTTTGGGTAGTACAAATTGCTTGTCGTATCCTTTCTCGCCGGTGTTTACATACAAGAAGAATTTCTCGTAATACAAAGGGTGCTCTGTAATGGTTTTTTCCTTTAGGGGCGTGGCTAGTATGCCAACATCTATCTGGCCTGTTTTAAGTTTCTCTATTATGTTATTAGTAGTAAACTCATTTATGTAGAGGTTTATTTTAGGGTATAGCGTGGTAAATGTTTTTACTATCATAGGCAGTAAATACGGCGCTATGGTGGGTATTATGCCCAGGCGCAACTCGCCCGACAACTGGCCCCTTTCATGGCTTACCAGCTCTTTCATTTTGGCTGTTTCGCCTAAAATGCGGCGTGCCTGTGCTATTATTTTTTCGCCCACATCGGTAGGTACTACAGGTTGTTTGCTTCGGTCAAAGATGATGGTGTCAAGCTCTTCTTCCAGCTTCTTAATCATCATGCTAAGTGTAGCCTGGGTTATGTAGCACGACTCTGCCGCACGTAAAAAATGCCTGTGCGTATCTACCGCCACTATGTACTCTAACTGTTGTAAAACCATTTGTTCAATTTCATCTATACAAATTTAAACATAATTGTTTTAGTTTAACAAAGGCATTCTGCATATTGAATTCTGCATTCTGCATTTCTCAACTATCTTTGCGCCACAATGAAACCCAATTATTCCCATAATCTTACCCACAGCATTTTTGCAATAGCAGGCCAGGCGGCCGATGCCCTTGGTATAGAATGTTATGCTGTAGGGGGCTTTGTGCGCGATATTGTGTTGGGCCGCCAGTCTAAAGATATTGATATAATGGCCGTAGGCAGCGGTATAGAGCTGGCAAAAGAAATTGCTAAAAAGCTGAATATACAAGATAAGCTGGCGGTATATAAAAACTTTGGTACGGCCATGTTGCCAATGGACGATTACGTTATTGAGTTTGTAGGTGCCCGTAAAGAAAGCTACCGCACCGACTCTCGCAAGCCCATTGTTGAAGATGGTACCTTGCTTGATGATTTATCGCGCCGCGATTTTACCATTAATGCACTTGCGCTGTGTTTGAACAAAGACCGCTTTGGCGAGTTGGTTGATGAGTTTGATGGCCTGGGCGATATAGAGCGTAAAATTATTCGCACACCGCTTGGCCCTGATATTACCTATAGCGACGACCCGCTTCGCATGATGCGTGCCGTGCGGTTTGCATCGCAGTTAAACTTTGTAATTGAAAAAGATTCGTTAGATGCTATAAGCCGGAATGCAGAGCGGTTGAAGATTATATCAATGGAGCGCATTGCCGATGAGTTGAACAAGATTATAGAATCGTCCATACCATCGGTTGGTTTTAAACTGTTGTTTGATACTAAATTGCTGCACCAGTTCTTCCCACAAATGGTAGCATTGCACGGGGTAGATATTATAAAAGGCAAAGGCCATAAAGATAATTTTTACCATACACTACAAGTGCTGGATAACCTTGCGGCTATGAGCCCCGATTTGTGGCTGCGCTGGGCTGCTATATTGCATGATATTGCCAAGCCACCCACCAAACGTTTTGAAGAAGGTGTGGGCTGGACATTCCATGGGCACGAGGATAAAGGCGCACGCATGGTGCCTAAAATTTTTACACAGCTAAAACTGCCGTTGAACGAGAAGATGAAGTATGTACAGAAACTTGTACTGCTGCACCTACGCCCCATAGTGCTTGCAAAGAGCGAGGTTACCGACTCGGCCATACGCCGTTTGCTATTTGAAGCAGGCGATGACATTGACGATTTGATGATGCTGTGTACCGCCGACATTACCTCTAAAAACCCCGAAAAGGTTAAGAAGTACAAAGCCAATTTTGAATTGGTAAAGGTTAAGCTGAAAGAGGTTGAGGAAAAAGACAAGGTGCGTAACTGGCAGCCACCACTTACAGGTGAAGAGATTATGGAGTATTTCGGCCTTCAACCATCGCGCGAGGTAGGTGTTATTAAAACCGCCATACGCGAAGCTATATTAGATGGCATAATAGCCAACAACCACGACGAAGCCACCGCGCTAATGATAGCCGAAGGCGAAAAACTCGGCCTAAAAAAGCATAGAATTCTACAAATAAAAATTCTTAGCCAACCACGTTGCAATATCATCTTCGGCAGTAGCCTTCATACGTATAGTAGCAGATTGCCTGCGGCCATCTTTAAACGTATATATGTTTGCTACTTTGCTAGATAAGCCATCAACAGTAGCCTCGGCAACCTGCGCGCCATCAGGCAAATAAAATTTATAGGTGTAAGATGTTTTACCGTAAGATGCGCTGCTACTTTCTTTAACAGTGCCAATGGTTTTAAAATCTTGCTGAATGTTGCCGCCAAAAACCTGTAACATAGCATTGCGGTTGCGGTCTACCATTACATAGTCGGTATTGCCACCGCGATTGTTAACTATCACCGTGGTGCGGTTGTCGCCGGTAGGTTTAAAAGGGTTAAGTAGCATAAATTTTTTCTCGCCCTCGGGGTTATACTTACCATCATCAAAAAGCTTGCATTTTACCACCTCTTTGGCAAACTGTTTTTTAAAACCCAAAGAGTAAACCATGCTGGCCTGGTTGGTGCTACCCATAAAGGTAATGTGTATATAAAGCCCTGTAGCCGGGCCAACGGTGGTAGTTGCCTGCCTGTCTACTTTAGCAATAGCTACCTCATCGCCATCGGTTGTTTGTAAAGAAAATTCGGCAGCCTCAGCACCGCTACTTACTTTTTCAGCACCGCGTATTCAGCACCATCAACCATAATTTTATCTCCGTCTATTTCTACCTTTTGTGCTGTAATAGCAGTAAAAACAAGGGTTGTAAGAGCAATTGTGAATAACTTTTTCATGTCTAGTTGTATGATTAGCAGGGCGAAAATAAATAATAATCCATCTTTGCACAAAGTTTCTTGTTTAATCAAAAACAGTTTTTCTGTACTTTTGTCCCTGTAAAGTTGAGATATGGCTATTTATAAATTCCGCGTAACGTTTGAAAATTTTGAAGATGTATATCGAGATATCGAAATACAATCAGAAATGACCTTGTCAGACCTGCACTACGCAATACTAAGTTCAATCAGTTTCGATAGCATCCACAAAGGCGTTTTCTTTGAGAGCGACCACAGCTGGCGCAAAGGCGATGAGTTACTACAGGTATCGCCCGAAGGTGCCAAAGGCGCCGCGCAAAAAGATTTGCTATCAGACATAATTTACGACCCACGCCAACGTTTTCTTTATACCTACGACGAGGCTGAGAAATGGGGCTTTACTATTGAGTTGATTAAAATTTTGCCAGACGATAGCTCGCTTACAACATCGCGTTGTGTGCACAAAGCTGGCACCGCGCCTAAGCAATACAAAGAGGCACCGCTTAAATTTAAAAGCACTGACGAGCCTGATGGCCGCAAAAACCGCAAGAAGAAAGAAGCGCCTAAAGAAATTATTTTAGATGATGAAGACGAGGATGATGAAGAGGATGCACCTAAAGTAGCCGGTGGCCGTGGTAAAGTTGCTGCTGCTGTTATTGCCGACGATGAGGAGGAAGAAGAAGACGACAGCGATGCTTACGAAACAGAAGAAGAAGAGTTTGATGTTGACGATGATGAGAAAGGCAAATTTACTGCCGATGATGACGACGACGACGACGATGATGGCTTTGGTGCCGATGATGACGATGATGATTTTGGTGCTGCCGATGAGGAGTTTAAAGACGACGACTTTTAATAGTTATTGAATAATACAAAACATCTTATAGCAGTAGTTGGCCCAACAGCATCGGGCAAAACCGGCCTTGCCATACAAATGGCAAAGCATTACAACACAGCTATACTATCTGCCGATTCAAGGCAATTTTATACAGAACTTAACATTGGGGTGGCCCGTCCTTCAGCAGAAGAACTAAAGGCCGCCCCACATTATTTTATTGCCGACCGTAGCATACACAACCAACTAACCGCCGGGCAATACGAGAAAGAAGCATTGACCTTGTTGGATGATTTATTCAAGATACACGATGTTGTTATTTTGTGTGGTGGCTCGGGCTTGTTTATTAATACCCTTATTTACGGTGCCGACCCTATGCCCGAAGCCGATGAGGCACTAAGGGCCAACCTGCAAAAGCAATACGAAGAGCGAGGAATAGGCTTTTTGCAGGCCGAATTGGAGCGTTTAGACCCCGTATACTACAACACGGTAGATAAGCAAAACCCACTGCGTTTAATGCGTGCTGTAGAGGTTTGTTTGGTTACCGGGCAACCTTATTCTGCCCAGCGTAAAAACGAGAAGAAAGAGCGGCCCTTTAAAACCACATTTATAGGCATAGATGTAGAGCGCGAATTGCTGTACCAAAACATAAATAACAGGGTTGATGCCATGATGCAAAATGGCCTGCTGGCCGAAGCGCATGCTGTATTCCACCTAAAGCATTTAAGCACCCTGCAAACAGTTGGCTACAGCGAACTCTTTAATTACTTTGATGGCCACGCCGATTTAGATACCGCCGTAGACCTGATAAAACGCAACAGCCGCCGCTACGCCAAACGCCAACTAACCTGGTTTAGGCGAAACGAAGAGATACAGTGGTTTAAGCCAGAGCAAACAGAAAGCATATTAAGTTACCTGAATGGCTATTTAGTTTAGGGTAAAGCAGTTAATGGTTATCCTCCTTGATTAATAAGTAGTTTGCAATCCATTGGAAAGCAACAAACCCCAAAAAGAAGATTGCCGACATTGAGTTAATTATAATACCGGTAGAAAAAGTCTGCATAATTGCAATAATACCAACCACAGCAAGGGCTACAGCATAAATTAATAATGCATATTGATTTTTTGAAGGACTAAACATCGTACCTAAAGGCAGCATCATTATAAAGCCGAATGCCGTAATTGTTAGCATTTTTTCGTCAGATAAGGCAAGGTATAATACAAGCCCGGTAATGGATATGGCAGCGCTTAACGCTACAAAGTTCGAGCTCATTTTCTCTTTTTTATCCAACAGCAATTGCCCATATTTATTAAACCTTAGAAATAAATTACTTATAGGCTCCATTATCCAGGTTGAAAAAGCAATGACGCCCAGTCCTATAATCAGAGGCATTAAATAAGGTTGAAGTGTTGGGTTGGTGCGGGCCAAGATTCTTAATGCCCTGAAACCAATGAAAAAACCAATTATAACGCCCCACTGATATTTAGCAGTCATGTTGCTCATCCAAAAGGAATACTTCAGAAACATGCGGTAAACAGGGTTTGCTGCTTTTATTGCTTCAAGCATTCCCGCTTGGGCATAGTCAAAATTCGGGTCGTTTGCTAGGGCTTCTTTAAAATGTTCCAACGCTTTTTTATGGTCGCCTTTTTCAAGCAAACCCCACCCATAATTGGTGTGGGTATATGCGTTGTTGGGGTCGTTTCTTAATGCGCCTTCAATGGTTTCAAAAGATTCATCGGTTCTGTTTAACTTGTTTAATGCGCTGCTTCTTGTGTTAAGTGCCAGTATATTTTCAGCATCTATTTCTAACGCTGTGTTTGCTGTTTCCAACGCCTCGCTATACTGCTTTCGCCCCAACCTGATATGTGCAAGCAATGCATAATAATCAGCATCGTAAGGGTCTAGTTCTATGGCCTGGCTGATAGAGTCTTGAGCTTCGTCCCATTGGTCTTGGTGAAGCGCAATGCGGGATTTAATATAAAACAAATGCGGTTCATCGGGCGACAGCCCTATTGCATGGTTTATTATACTATGTGCGTTATCATATTTGTCTTGTTGAAAGTTGACCTCAGCAAGCAATGACAGAAAATGAATATTGTTGGAATCGCCTGCCAGTAAGTCGGAAAGGATACTTTCCGCGTCAGCAAATTTTTTCTGTTGAATAAGAATTTCAACTTTAGATAGTCTGTGGTCTTCTGCCATATTACTTTTTAATTTTCATGTAAGTCAGAATGTCATCGTATAACCCTGAATTATTTGCAAATAGTGCAAAGTTCTTGGCTGTAGAAAACCACTCTTGTGTGCTTGGTTTATGTTTCTTTAAAGCATTGATTAAATCGCTTGTTTCAAGTGGCTTCGGAATGCCATCACTAAATGAAGATTCAAGCTTTTGCTCAATGGCTATATCTATAATAGCATCAATATCAGCCCCCGAATAATTTTCAGCTTTCTTCGCAATGCTTTGTATATCAATTATTCCTGTGGGTTTGTTGTTGAGTTTTAATTGAAGTATCGACTCTCTTGTTGTTACATCAGGTGGAGGAACAAACACAATTCTATCAAACCTTCCCGGCCTCCTAAATGCAGGGTCTAAATTCCACGGTGTGTTGGTGGCACCAATTATTAAAACGCCATCGTTTGTATTATCAATTCCATCAAGTTCTTGTAAAAATTGATTTATAAGGTGCCTGCCGCTTGATTGTTTCATGTCGCTTCTACTAGCGCCTAAAGCATCAATTTCATCAATAAATAAAACGCATGGCGTATTGTTTCTTGCCAATTCAAATATCTCGTGCAGGTTTTTTCGCTGTTCCCTACCCACATATCTAAAATATCATTCAGGCTAACGCTTATAAATTTTGCATTTACTTGCCCTGCTGTTGCTTTAGCAATAAATGTTTTACCGCAGCCCGGTGGCCCATAAAGCAAAATACCACCGCCAATTTTTTGCCGTAGGCTTTGTAAAGTTCAGGGTGAAGCAGGGGTTTAATAATTTTTAATTCAATTTCCTTTTTTACCGCATCCATTCCACCTACATCACTAAAATTGATAGTTGGTTTTTGCAAAAAGCGGTTATCGGTTTCTTCTTCTGTTTCTGTAACCTTATTGCTACCTCTTTGGCGCAATTGGCTGTCCAGTTCTTCATCAAAGTAACTTTTGTCAATAGCCAAAGCTTTTTTGTAAGCCTCAATGGCTTTAGGTATTGAATTTTCTTTTAAAAGGCCCTTTGCATAAAGTGTATAAACACTTATTTCATTTGTCCCCTTTTCAATTACTTCTTCTAAAACAACATTGCAGGCCGAGTAACTACCCTTTTTAAAAAATACAGTAGCAAGCCCCACTTTAGCTTTAGTAATATTAGATATTTTAAGAAGAGTTGAATATGCTGTTTCAGCTTCTTCAAGCCTGTTCAAAGACAATAACGTATCTGCCAGTAAAAGACGTAAAGGTGTATTATCGGGCGAGTGTTTTAATGCCTCGCGTAAGCTCTCTATGGTAATGTCGTTCATGTTTTGCAATTTAGTGGCAATCAATAACTGCTAATATAAATAGAATGTTATTCTTGACAAAGGGGTATGTGGGGTTGTATCTTTGTATAAATCCCGACGATAAATGTCGGGACAAGCCTAAAAACTACTTATTATGCCGCAAAAATCCCTCGTCTTTTGACTATGTCAATCCCGATAGCTATCGGGACCACTCCCTTTAGAAAAGGGAGACCTTAAAAAATGAAACTAAACTATGCCTGTAGAAAAGTGTATGAAATCAAGGTTCATTTTGCAATTTTTTCTTACAGCCCCATGGCTTAAATAAAGGTAAACTACTTGACAAAATGTAAAGAAATAGAATGTCAGGATTTATCGGCCGATTTAAGGATTGGAAATATAATTTGTCAAGTTCATTTTGTAAAAAATATTTACAGCCATATGGGCTAAACATGGGTGCGTTTTTTGGGAACTTGTCGGTTTTTTTAAGGTATAAGTGGAAATGTGGGCTTTGGCAATTTGAAAACGAAAAATAAGCAACAACTAACTGTAAAACACTGAACTCCTTAACTATTATTATATTTGCAAAAAAGCTTAGCATTGAAAAGAATACTATCCGCGTTGTTTTGCCTGCTAACGTTAGCACTTAGCGCCCAGCAAGACACTACAAAAAAAGGCTTAGACTTAGGCCAGATACATGGCAACTTCCAGGCCGATTTTCAATACTACAATACCGATACCCTTATTGGCGCTCCTGTAGTGCCGGAGAAGATTCGCTCTAACGGGTTTATGAACCTTATATACACCCGCGGCAACTTTACAGCAGGCGTGCGTTTTGAGAGTTACTTAAACGTTTTGCAGGGCTTTGACCCTCGCTATAAAGGTACCGGCATTGCCAACCGCTTTGCCTCTTATATTTATGATGGGCTGGAGATTACCGCAGGCAATTTTTATGAGCAGTTTGGCACCGGCATGGTGCTGCGCGCCTACTGGGAACCTAACCTGGGCGTTGATAATTCTTTTGATGGGGTGCGTGTTAAATTTACCCCCACACCTTGGCATATACACTAAGCTATTGGTGGCTAAGCAGCGTACCTTTTTTGATAAAGGCCCGGGCATTGTGCGCGCCGGCGATGCCGAGGTTAATTTTAATGAGCTGATTAAAAAATGGGAAGACAAAAAATTCAGGCTAACCCTTGGGGGCAGCGCTGTTAGCATTTACCAGCAAGACGAAGACCCTATTTACATTTTACCCGAAAACCAGGCTGCTTTTGGTGGCCGCATGAATATTGGCTACGGCAAGTTTAACCTGTACTCTGAGTACTCCTATAAAATGAATGCCCCATCGGCCACCAACGGGTTCATATATCGCCCCGGCTAAGGCGTTGTTGCTTAACGCATCGTACTCGCAAAAAGGCTTTAGCGTTTTGTTGGGGGTTAAAAGGTTAGATAATATGGATTATCGCTCAGACCGCACAGCTACGCTTACCAACCTTACCACTAATTTTTTACCTGCCCTTACGCGCCAGCATATATACAACTTAGCGGCTACTATTTACCCTTACGGCACGGTGCCCAATGGCGAAATGGCTTACCAGGGCGATATATCTTACAAAATTAAAAAAGGCACATTGCTGGGCGGCAAATACGGTACAGATTTAACGTTGAACATTGCAGGGGTAAATGATATTGAACGTACTGCCGCCCCTAACGATACCTTTGGCTACGAGTCGAGGTTTTTTGATGTAAGCAAAACAGTTTTGTTCCGCGATATAAACCTTGAAATTTCGCATAAGTGGAATAAGGATTTTAAAACCACACTTATGTATATGTACTTTGCGTATAACAAAGATATTGTGCAGTTTCAAAACTATGCCTCAAACTTTTACGGCATAGTGCGTGGTCATATTGTTGTGGCTGATATCAACTACAAATTCAGTAAAAAAGTAGGCCTGCATGCCGAGCTGCAAAACCTCTATACCAAGCAAGATTTGGGTAGTTGGGCTATGATATTGGCAGAGGTTTCTTTTGCCCCACACTGGTTTGTAGCCGTGCTAGACCAGTACAACTATGGAAACTACGATAAAACACAGCGTATACATTACGTAACAGGCTCTGTTGTTTATACCCGTGGTGCGCACCGCTTTGCTGCTACGTATGGCCGCCAGCGTGCCGGTATTTTCTGTGTGGGGGTGTTTGCCGTAACGTGCCTGCATCAAACGGCCTAACGCTATCGGTAAGCTCTAGCTTTTAATTATAAACTAGGGGTTTCTCTAATCCAGTCTATAATAAGGGGTACAGCTGTAGGGCCTGTAAAATATTCTTCCATATCATCATCGCCCTGCTTATAAAACTTAGAGTTGATAGTAGTTTTTGTTTCGGAATTAAACCGGCTAAAAGTCATTGCTTTAGACGTAACAACAACATCGGTTATATTATACATTTCACCATCTTCAAGGCTCCATTGCTTTACCTGGTAGCGGTCGTAAACGTCTTTATATACCACCATAGATGTGTTGGTTTCAGGGTTTGTCCAATGCCCTAAAAACACATCGCCTGTATCTTGCCCCGCTACTTGGAGCGACAGTAATAAGCCTATTAATATGGATAGTATGGTTTTCAATTTTCTAAATAATCTTGTACATATTCTCTTACACCATCTTCAAGCGTGGTAAATAGGGTGTTATATCCTATACCGTGTAGCTTTGCCATTGTTGCCTGTGTGTAGTATTGGTATTTATCCCTAATATCAACAGGGGTGTCTATAAATTCTATTTTAGGTTCAAGCCCTAAAGCCTCGTAAGTAGCGTTAGTTAGTGCGGTAAAGGTGCGGGCAACGCCTGTACCTAAATTGTAAATGCCGCTGTTTTTACGGTGTAGCATAAGCCAAAAGCATACGTTTACAACATCTTTAACATACACAAAATCGCGCAATTGGCCCCCGTCGGGGTAGTTGGGGTTGTGGCTGCGGAATAACTTTACAACACCATTTTTCTTTATTTGGTTGTAAGAATGGAATATTACCGATGCCATGCGGCCTTTATGGCTTTCGCCGGGTCCATACACGTTAAAAAATTTAAGCCCTACCCAAAAATAAGGTTTCTCAGGTTGCTTTAGCGCCCATTTATCAAAGTTGTTCTTGCTCTCGCCGTAGGGGTTTAAGGGCACAAGTTTGGGTATTATATTTTCATCATCGGCATAGCCTAAATCGCCATTGCCATACGTGGCGGCAGACGATGCATAAACCAGCGGCAGGCCAAACTCCACACATAGTTTCCATACCTCTTTGGTATAGTCAAGGTTAAGCTTGTTAAACACCTCTACATCAAACTCGGTAGTATCTGTGCGCGCACCAATGTGAAAAATAAACTGTACCAGCTTGTGGTTCTCTTTCAGCCAATAAGAAAAATCATCACGGTGAACACGTTTGGTAATAATTTTATGTTCAAGGTTCGGGGCTTTGGCCGGGGTAGAAAAATCATCTACAGCTATAATATCATTATAGCCTTCATCATTCAACTTACCAATTAAGTTGCTGCCAATAAAACCTGCTGCGCCCGTAACAATTATCATGTGGCAAATATATTCGTTTTGGTTATTAATTTTCTTCTTAAAACAACGGTTTACAGGCTATTTCGACCAATGGTGAAAATACATCGATGTCTTGTAAGTAGAAAACAAAGAAACACTTACATAAATAGTTGAAGGTTATTTTCCGGAATAATCCTGTTCATCTTACCAATTTCAAACAGGGTTTCTACAGCCTGTTTACCTTCCTCACCCAGGTTTATAGAGTATTTATTTACATACAGGTTTATATGCTGTTCTATAACGCTGTCTTCCATCTCTTGCGAGTGCTCTTTTACATAGCTGCGGCTGCTCTCAGGGTTAGCAAAGGCATACTCTATACTTTGGCGTATTAGTGCATCCACCTTATGTTGTACATCGCTATCAATAGCACGCTTAATAAAAATGCCGCCCAGCGGAATTGGGGAATGGGTTTTAGTTTCCCATTCCTCGCCTAAATCAGTAACCTTAAATAAGCCTTTTTTCTGGTAGGTAAAACGGTTTTCGTGAATGATAAGCCCCATGTCTACACTTCCGTCTGCTACCGCGCCTTCAATGCCCGAAAATATCTTCTCTTCCTTGTTATTAGCCTTAGGGTAAAGTACGCCCAATAGAAAGTTGGCCGTTGTCATTTTACCGGGAATAGCAATGCGCGATGTTTCTATGTCTTCTTTTTGTAAAGGGCTGCGTGCAATAAGCATAGGCCCGCAATTGTTGCCCAACGCGCTGCCTGAGTTTAACAACACATAGTTTTGTATACAGTATGCGTATGCATGAAAGCTAAGCTTGGTAATATCCAACTTACCCTCCATAGCCCAACGGTTAAGTTGCTCCACATCGGCATACACCACTTCAAAATCAATGCCTTGGGTATCAATTTTCTTGTTAACCAAAGCATCAAAAATAAACGTGTCGTTTGGGCATGGCGAAAAGCCAAGTGTTAACTTCATTTGAGTAGTGTAATTAAATACTCGTTCAAATTTTTAATAGCCAAACCCATTTGCCAATGCTCTTTATTGCGTGGCTCTACGTAGTTAGATGCTGCCCTTATTTGCACATACTTAGCGTTTTCCATTTCGCATACATACGCAAAGGCCGCACCTTCCATACTCTCGGTAACTGGTTTGTACTTTTCAAGTAACATATCAACCCCTTGTTGGTTCCCGGTAACGGTATTTACCGTAATACCTACTACTTCTTCAAGGTTGCCAAAGGGGGCATGACTAAAGTTGATGATTAGTCCATCGGTAAAAGGCTTTTCATTCTTATCAATAAGCCCAAGCCCAAAAGCATCAATAAATTTACCATTATCATCGGCCCCTAAATCGGCAAAGGCATCAACAGAAATATTAAACAGCGTGCCTAAATTGTGCTCCCTGCTAAAGCACCCGCAAACTCCTGCGTTTATTATAAAATCGTAATGGTTTGCAGCCAAGTGTTTGCCCAACTTATAGGCGGTGTTTACCATGCCCACACCCGTTACCAAAAACTCAACATTGGGCAGGGCTTCTTTAGCCTGCACAATCTCCATTTCGGTAGCTGCTACTACAAGGGTCTTCATTCTTTATCTTTTTATCTCTTAATTCAACCAACTTGGCCCTCAGGCCTCCCCACTCAGCACTTGTCTTAACAACTTAGCCACTCGCCCCTTTGCAACTAATTAAAAACCCTGTCCACCCCCACCATTATCCTGCATCTCGCTAGGGGCCGATTTTGGGCGCTTGCTTTGTGGTATAAGCTTACCAAACTTCCAGGTAACGCTAAGGTTTACCCACCGGGTTTCGCGCTTGCGCACCCCATCCTGGTTAAAGCCTATGCCCTCTGTTACATAACCAAACTGGCGCTGGTTAAACACATCGCTTAGGCGGGCGGTAACACTCAGGCGGTCGTTCCAAAAATCGTATCGGGCCGATATGTCCATATTTTGGAAAGGTTTGATGTAGCCTTGCGTAAATACCCACGGAACACCCAGGCTGTAGCTAAGCTGCACATCAAGTCCTTTTAAAGGTTTAAAAGACATCATAGCACGGCCCATACCGCCCCAACGGCCTGCGCTTAAACCCTGTTGCAGGTTGCTAGCGTTTAGCTTGGTATAAAAAGCGCCTCCATTTAGGTTAATCCTCCACCATTTGGTAGCATCGTAGCGTACGGTTAAATCCATACCGCCAGAGTGTGATGTGTTAAGGTTGTACGATGTAATACGGCTTACCCCAAGGCTGTCAACATCGCGAAAGCGGGTAAACACACCTGTAGTATAGCGGTAGTAAACAGACGGTGCTATGGTAACTTTTTTAGTAATTACCTGGGTAGAAAAATCAAAAGAGTTAACATATTCAGGGTTTAGGTATGGGTTGCCTACAAACAAAAAGTACGGGTCAGAGTAATCAGGGAAAGGGTTTAAATCCCACCCACGGGGGCGGTTTATACGGCGACTGTAGCTTAAGCCAAACTCTACCCCCTCGTTCATTTTATACTTTAAAAACGCGCTGGGGAAAAGGCTAAAATAGTTCCTGTCAAACTTTTGGTTTAATGTTATTTGGTTTACACTGTAAAAAGTTTGCTCTGCACGCAAGCCTGCGCTGTAGCCCAGTTTTTTATAGCCACCGGTAAATGTTCCGTAGGCTGAGTATACTTGGTCGCTGTAGGTAAAGCCGTTGTTCAGGTTAACATCGGGCGTGTAGTTGGTATTGTTTTCGTAGGCGCGTTTAGAGTAAAAGTTATAGTCCATTTTGCGGGCTATGGTTTTTAATCCGGCTTCAATTTTATAGCTATCGCCCAACTTCATGCTATAATCAGTTTGCCCCGTTAAAATCAGGTTTTTGCTGGTGTTTTGGGTAAGTTGGCTCATCCAGGGCTGGTTAGCAGCATCGTAATAGCTTTGCAAGGCGTCTAAAGAGTCGGTAGGTGCTGAGTACGATACGTAAAAATCGGCAGTGTAGTCAATACCCGGCTTGCGGAATGTACGGGCATAGTTTACCGATGCATCGTAGTTTATGCTCTGGTTAATGGTAGTGTTGTCGCGTGTAAAATAGTCCAACGTATCGCCGGCGCTATCGTACCAAAAATACTGTATCAGGTTGGGGCTGGTATTTTGTCTCCACGATGGGGTAAACGCCGCCGACAGCGTGTTAAACTTATTCATGTTCCAGTCTAAGGCAATACGCCCCATGTGCGACTCGTTAACAGAATACCCGTTGCTGGTTTGGTCCATAAAGTACAGCGTATCCAGCGAGTATTTGGTAATAGAACTGCCTAAGCTGAAAAAGCGTTGGTTCATATAATTGTAAGAGGCTGCAACGTTTAGCTTTTTGCCACGCACGTTTAGGTTTATGCCGCCATTGTATTTATCGCCATTGCCTACGGTAGCATTTACAGAGCCGTTAAAGCCGGGCTTATCATTCTTTTTAAGTATGATGTTGATTATGCCGCCCACACCATCAGGGTCGTACTTGGCCGATGGGTTGGTAATAATCTCTATACGGTCTATAGAACCCGCAGGCAGTTGGTCTAATGCCCCTGCCGCCGTCATGTTCGATGGTTTTCCGTCTATCAAAATATTAACGTTTGCCCCACGCAGGCTAATGTTTTTGTCTTGGTCTACCGTTACCGATGGTACGTTTTGCAGCACATCTACCGCACTGCCGCCGGTGTTAGAAAGGTCTTTGTCAACGTTATAAATCTTCTTATCTATCCCGTTTTGTATCATGCTTTTATCTGCCGCTACCTCAACAGTTTTAAGCTGTTTGCTGTTTGGCTTAATACTTATCTTATCAAAAAACTTCTCAGCCCCCTCGGCGACAGCATAAAGCTATCGGTTTGGGTTTCTAAGTAGCCAATAAAAGTTACCTTTAGCTTAAACAGGCCGGGCGGCAGCGCCTCTATCTGAAAATAGCCTTTATCATCAGTATACCCTCCACCTGCTACAGTTTTGTCTTTTGTTTTAATGACAGATACTACCGCGTAGCTTATTGGTTTACCCGTTTCGCTATCTACCACGGTGCCCATAACCTTGCCTATGCCGGGCATTTGGCCACCGGGCGCGCCACCCTGTGGGGCACCTGTTTTGGGCGGCCCACCTGCCGGAGGTGTTTGTGCCCATGTATTCAATGTTATAGCTGTAAAGGCAGCTACAATAAGTAATTTAACTCGTATCAAAATTTCTGTTGTTTATTGTTACTATTATCCCGTTGCGGGGATGTATTAAGCGGTGTTTTGGGGTGTGCTATTTCTTTAAAATTCCTTTGTCGGCAGAATATTTGCCGGGGCCGGTTATCAAAATCACTAAATAGCCTATTAAAAACATTAGGGCATGCTCGCCATCACCAAAAACATCATCGCCATGCGCGCCAAAAACAGCCACCGCCATGGTTATAACAAGGGCAGCAGCCGCAAAACGGGTAAATAGCCCGGCTGCCAAAAGGGCAGCGCAAACCAATTCGCCTAGTACTGCCAGTGCCAGGCTGGCTTCGGCACCAATGCCAATATCAAAAAACTTAATGTCGGCCCCACTGGTAAGCTTGCCCAGTTTACCCCAGCCGTGGTTTACAGCCATTAGCCCGCCAAAGCTAAGGCGCAGTAGTAAAAGAGATAAATCAGGTGCATATAATCGGGTACTCAAAAACTTCTTCATATTCAGGTTGGTGTTGCTACATTAGTTTTGCAAAGGTCACACTTTATACCAAAAATTATACCCTTTATTGGTTTTATAATGGTCGATTTTATTACAACAGGGCAAAACCTGCTATAAATGGGTAGTTTTAAGCTACTTGGGGCGGTAAATCAAAACCCATGCTTTGTTTGTAATTCAAATTCTTCTATATTTGAAACCCTTATTGGAGTTTAACAGTAAAATAGCCTATGAAAAAATTTTTACACAGCAGTTTATTTCCCGGTGCCATTATGCTTTTTTTAGTGGCCACGTTTGTTTTTTCTTCTTGTAAAAAAGACCAAACCTGTAAGGTGAAAGTTACCGTTACCGATACTATTGGCGCCAAACAACGCTATACCTGGGTAATACTTGATATACCTGAAAATACACCGCCAAGCCAAACTGGCAATCCACCAAGCGATGTGTTCCCTTTACAATTAAACACCCTGACCGATGGCTACGTTGAGGCTGAGTTTAAGCTTCCGGCCATTATACAGGCTAATATTTACGACTCTAGCGATACGCAATTCCTAAACCCGCTTAAAAAGAAAATTATTAAGCTGGAAGCCGGAGAAACCGTTCAGGAAACGGTAGAGATTCAATAATTTTCAAAGCCCTTTATGAAGTATTATCTAATGTGCGTAGTTACGGCAATTGCTTTGCTTTTGCTTGTAATAGCCTGCAAAAAGGAAGATACTACATGCGGCATACAGGTTGCCGTTACCGATACCTTAAACAACAAGCTAAAGCATAAGTGGGTGGTGTTTGATGTGCCTGATAATTTGCCCCCAGCCAAACCGGTAACCCTATTACTAACGAGCTGCCTGTTACACTCAACACAGGCGATGTGGGCTTTGTAGAAACTATTTTTAGCAAGCCGGCCATTATCCAGGCCAATGTATACGACTCTGCCGATGTGCAGTTTCTTGCACCCCTTAAAGCGCAAATCATTCAATTAAAGCAGGGCGAAACCGTTTCGTATTCAATAGAAATAGAATAATACTGTTGTCCGCATAGGACAATTAAAAAGGTTTTCTTATATTTGAAATAACCTTACAAAACTTATATTGAATGAAAATACGTTTACTTTCTAAAATTTCGCTTCTGTTAATATTACTAGCCGGTTCTTTGGCATTATCATCGTGCAGTAAAGACGAAACCTGCTCTGTAGTTATTACCGTAGAAAATGAGTTAGGCATAGCACAACCCGGTTATATGGTAGTGTTTGATAACCACCGCGGCGCTGTGGGGGCCAATACACAAAGCTACAATACACAATTGGTAACCGATGCTAAAGGAAGGGTAGAAGCCACCTTTAAGCTGCCTGCTATTATAGAAGCCCGCGCTTACGCACCCGGCGAATCTGTTTTTGATCAGATTAACGAAGACGGTTGGGTTTCTGTTAAATTAAAACCCGGCCAAACCGTAGCCTATACAATTGTAGTCCCTAATTAGACTTTATTTACTGATTACTGACCCCTGACAACTGGTTAAATACCCTGCTCTTTAAAATATTCTACTATAGCCTCGCGCATTAATAAATGTTGTTGTGCGGGCTTTAGCGGAGGTAGTTTTTCGTTTAGTTTAAAGTGCGGCCAATGGTCTTCATCGCGGCCCTCAAATTCATAATAGCCATACCGTTCAAGCAAGGTGCATATAGCAATGTGCATTACGGCCAGTTTATCGTCTTTCTTAAACTTTTGAAAACCCATACCCAGTTCCTGCACACCTATAAGAAATAGTATGCCCTGCATATCTATAGCCTCACCATCGGCAAATTGCTTAGACAGTACCTCGCTTATCCGCTTAAATTCTCTATCTAACTCTTCGTTATTCATTGATAAACTTTTTAATTCCCACAGTTGAAACTGTGGGCTATGTTCTCTCCTCGCTCCTCTCTTCGCTCTACTCTACAATTAAAACCAAACAGCCAAACTGCTAAACAGTATGCTGCTGTAGTTTACCGGCAGGTTGCTGCGGGTGTAAATACCATTACGCCCCCGTAGCCGCGGCCTTCTAAACGCAACAATACATTTTTAACGGGGCTGTAGTTAACGCCCAACGTTCCACTATAGGCCTCAAATGCTCTTGCCTGTAGCTGGTTAGGGGCAGATAGTACGCCGTTAGGGTCGTTAAAATACTCTAAACGGCCACTTAGGCTAAACTTATCGTTAAACTTATAGCGGGCAGCCGCATTAACGCTGTACCAAATATATTCAGGGTTAAGAGAGTTGTAAACCCCCTGTGCGCCAATGTAGGCGGTAGCGTTTAAATCCCACTTTCCTTTTTGCCATGTTAAAAAGAAATCGTTGAAGTAGCGTGCTGCCAGCCATTGTTGGTCCAGGCTACCGGCATCGCCGGCAAAGGTGTTCCAAAACAAATTAAGGTTAGGCTTTATTTTATATTGAAGTTGCGATGCAAAGGCCACGCTGCGTGCACTGGCACTGTTAAAGTTAATGGTTTGCCAACCGTTTAAGCCATACAGCGTAAGGGTAAACTTCGGCGATAATGGCATAGTTAACCGCAGGCCGCTAACATAGTAGGGGGCGTTTTCAGCTGCTAAAGAGCGACTGTATAGCAATTGGTCTTTAGATATAGGTGTTTCGTAAGTAAAGGGCGATGTAAACACACCTACATCCAGCCACATATTTTTATTTTTTGATAATTTAAAACCACCGTAGGTTTCCAGTAAAAAGCGGTTCAGCACGTTCTCGTTGCCGTAGTTATCAATCATATACGTGCCATAGCCGGGCGTTAGCTGTAGCCTTACACGCTCGCTGCGGTAGCCAATACCTAAATAGGCCACGTTAACCGCAAACTGCCTAAGCCTTGCCGATGATACCGCGTAGGGCCTTTTGGTGCTGCTGGTGTTAAATGGGTCAAAATTGAAGTAGCCATCCACATAGCCGGAAATGATAAGCGTGTCTTTAGACCCGTTTTCAGGCGCTTTAGCTAGTGGGAATGGTATATTTATCTGGGCTTGGGCAACTATACCTACTAATAGTAAAAATGCCGCTATGCAGTGCTTTTTCAAAGTCTTGTTGTTTGCAGCAAAATTAGTAAATACTTTGTAGTAATCTCCCTTTAAATAATGGCGCTTCAAAGCCTGGCGAGGGGAAATGTTTCTTATCCTATCCTCTGCCACAAGAATCTTTATAAAATCTTTATGTATATGCCCCATAATTTTATGTTTTACATATAAAGCCCACCGTACCTTTGTGCAGCAATAAACGCATTAACCCGTGGATACCTTTAAACGGTTTAAACTAACAACATACGAGCAATACACCTTTGGTGTGCTTGCCGTTTGTTTGGTTACCGGAGTTTCGTTTTTGTTTTACGATTTTATGGGCTATAAAACAGTATCGTTGCTGTTGCTCTTTACCGTATCGGTATGCGCCATGTTCTTTGATATTTTACCGGTGTTGGTGGTGGCGGTGTTAAGTGCCCTTTTGTGGGATTATCTTTTTATACCTCCCCGCTTTACGTTGGTGGTTACCAGTACAGAAGATATGCTAATGCTGCTTATGTATTTTGTAATAGCCCTGAGTAAACGCGGTATTTACTTTTAAAATAAGGCAGATAGAAAAACTATCAAGGCAAAAAGACGAAAAAGCCCAAATGCTGAAGCTGTACAACGCGTTGCTCAATTCATTATCGCACGAGCTGCGCACGCCCATTTCAACCATCATAGCGGTTACAGATAACCTGCAAAGCAATGCCGGCAAACTAAGCGAGGGCGATAAAAAGCAGTTACTGGTAGAGGCATCGCAGGCATCGTTAAGGCTAAACCGTCAGGTAGAAAATTTGCTTAACATGTCGCGGTTAGAGTCTGATGTTATAAAACCTAAGAAAGATTGGTGCGATGTAAACGAGCTTATTTACTCTGCCATAAACAGTTTAGAAGACAACCTGCAAAACCATAAAATCGACGTAAAAATTAGTAAGGATGTGCCTCTGGTAAAACTGGACTTTGGCCTTATGGAGCAGGTGCTGTATAACCTTATTTACAATGCTACCCTTTATACACCGGCGGGCACACACATTCAAATTTTTGCAGATTGTATTAAAGATGTTTTGATACTGGATGTAGAGGATAATGGTAATGGTTTTCCACCCGAAGAGGTAAATAAGGTATTTGACAAATTTTACCGTATTGAACATACTAAGGCAGGAGGTACAGGCCTTGGCCTTTCCATTGTAAAAGGCTTTATAGAGGCGCATTCAGGCACAATTACAGTAGTAAACAAAGTACCCCACGGTGCCAGGTTTACTATTGAAATACCTACAGAAACATCGTATCTAAATAATTTGAAAAATGAGTAGCGCCGACATACTGATTATAGACGATGAGGCGCAAATACGCCGCCTGCTGCAAATTACCCTGCAGGCCGAAGGATATGCTGTAAAAGAAGCCAGTACCGCTGCCGAGGGGATAACAATGGCTGCAAGCCACCGCCCACAGCTGGTAATTTTAGATATTGGTTTGCCTGATGAAAGCGGCCACGAAGTATTAAAAAAATTGCGCGAGTGGTACGATAATCCAATCATAATCCTTTCTGCACAAAGCGATGAGGAGGATATTGTAAAGGCGCTTGATAACGGCGCTAACGACTACCTGATAAAGCCATTCCGTACAGGCGAGTTGGTGGCGCGCATACGCACAGCTTTGCGCAACACCAATAAAGACAAGGCCGACCCTGTAATTACCAATGATATTGTAACTATTGATTTAGCAGCGCACACTGTTAAAAAGAACGATGAGTTGCTTAAGCTAACATCAACAGAATACACCTTACTGGCGCTAATGGCCAAAAACGAAGGGAAAGTACTTACCCACCAATACCTGCTAAAACAGGTCTGGGGGCCAACATATATAGAACAATCGCAGTACCTGCGGGTATTTGTTGCCCAACTGCGCAAAAAATTAGAAGACAACCCTAATAAACCCGCCTATATAGTTACCGAATCGGGCATCGGGTACAGGTTCTCTTTACAGAAATAAAAGCAAATACATACAATGATGAAAACTGCACAAACACATGCGGGCAAGATAACTGCGGCCTCACTTTTGGTAGCACTCGGCATAATTTATGGCGATATTGGTACCAGCCCTTTGTATGTTTTAAAGGCAATAGTAGGCGAAAGGCCAATAACCGAAGACTTAGTATTTGGTGGCGTTTCGTGTATATTTTGGACACTCGTTTTTCAAACCACCATAAAGTATATTTGGCTTACTCTTAAAGCCGATAACGATGGCGAAGGCGGTATATTTTCGCTGTATGCGCTGGTGCGCCGCTATGGCAAAAAGCTTGTTATTCCCACCATTTTAGGCGCTACTACATTATTGGCCGATGGTATTATAACCCCACCCATATCGGTAGCATCGGCTGTAGAGGGGTTAGATATGGTTATGCCCGGTTTGCCTACCGTACCCATTGTGGTAGTTATCCTGTCTGCACTATTTTTCTTTCAACGTTTTGGCACACAAAAAGTGGGTAGCGCTTTTGGGCCGGTAATGGTGGTTTGGTTTAGTATGTTGTTTATTTTGGGTGCTAGCCAAATTATGCACTACCCTAGTGTTCTAAAGGCACTAAGCCCTGCCTATGCGTATAATTTATTAGTAGAATACCCGCACGGTTTTTGGTTGTTGGGCGCGGTGTTTTTATGTACCACCGGTGCCGAGGCATTATACTCCGATTTAGGGCATTGCGGACGTAAAAACATACGCATAACCTGGGCATTTGTAAAAGTATGCTTAGTAGCTAACTATGCCGGGCAGGCTGCTTGGCTTATGCACCAATCAAACCCAATGCTGGCAGGCCGCAACCCGTTTTTCGAGATGATGCCCCAATGGTTTTTACTGCCGGGAATAATCATTGCTACAGCAGCCACCATTATAGCATCGCAAGCGCTAATAAGTGGTTCGTATACGCTGATTAGTGAGGCAATGAACTTAAACTTTTGGCCCAGGGTAACGGTTAGGCAACCGTCTGAGCTAAAAGGTCAGATTTACATACCCAGCGTAAACACCATACTGTGGGTGGGTTGTGTTATGATGATTTTATACTTCCAATCGTCTACCCACATGGAGGCTGCCTATGGTTTTTCTATTACCGTAGCCATGATGATGACTACCATTTTATTGGGATATTTCCTTGTATACAAGCTAAAGTGGAACATTGTTTTGGTGGTTTTTATCATGTTGGTTTTTTCTACTGTTGAGCTTTCGTTCTTCATTACCAACGTGGCTAAAATAAAAGAACGGTGGATGTTCCTGTTCTTTGAACTGTTTATTTTTATGGTGATGTATTGCTGGTATTACGCCCGCAAAATAAACAACCGCTTTACCAAATTTACCGACCTTGGAAAACACGCCCCGCTTATTAAAACATTAAGCGAGGATGATAGCATACCAAAATTCTCAACCCACCTTATCTACCTAACAAAAGCCAACAACCGTAACGAGGTAGAAGAAAAAATAATCAACTCCATATTTGCCAGCAAACCTAAGCGGGCCGATGTGTATTGGTTTGTACACATACACCGTACAGAACACCCTTACACATTAAGCTACGAGGTAACAGAATTGCTAGACGATAAGGTGATAAAAGTAACCGTAAATGTAGGCTTCCGCATACAGCCCCGTACCGAGTTGTACTTTAAAAAGATAGTACAGGATTTGGTGGCAAATAAAGAACTAAACCTGCACACGCGCCCCGATGGCTCTACACCCTACAACCCTAACCCCGATTTTAAATTTGTGGTAATTGAAAAATTCCTGTCGGTAGAAAATGAGTTTGCCGTACGCGAAGGCCTGTTGCTAAATACTTACTTTATGCTAAAACGCCTGGGTCAAAGCGATGCAAAGGCCTTTGGGCTGGATAAAAGCGATGTTGTTTTAGAACACACCCCATTAGTATATCAACCCATTCAAAAAATTGAATTAACACGTAATAATTAACTCTTATGACTAGTAAAAGCATTTTAATAATTGTGCTATGTGGCTTGCAAACAGTGGCTTTTGCACAAACTGCCGATAGCACCTATACCGGAAAACAAAAGGGCGAACCTTTTGAAGGCATTGACCAAACATGGCAAAACGGTAGCGACCGCCGCAACCATTCCATTTTTCAAAACATGAAATATTTTACACCCAGCATATTGGTAGATGTAAACTATACCCACTCGTTCAACAACCCTAACGATAATACAGTTGTTGGCTCAACGGCATTAGCACGTAATAACGAGATTCAACTTTCGGCCCTGCATTTTGGTGGCGATTTTTACTACAAAGGAGCCCGTGCGCGCTTTATGACACAGTTTGGCACCCGCAGCACGGTTGTTCCCCGCAACGATTTTAGCCCCTACCGTGGGCAATATAACCTTGCTAATGTTTACCGCTACCTAAGCGAAGCCTATGCAGGCTACCATTTTGATAAAATGAATGGTATTAATGTAGATGTTGGTTTGTTCATGTCCTACATCGGTTTAAACTCCTTTTACCAGGCCGAGAATTGGGAGTATCAGGCATCTTTCACGTCAGACAATACGCCATGGCTTTTTAATGGGGTTCGTGTGCAAATATTCCCAAATAAAAACTGGAAAATAGAGCCATGGCTTATAAACGGCTGGCAAAGCTATGGCAAGTTTAACAGCATGCCAGGCTTTGGGGGTAACATTACGTATATGAGTACTAACGGCAATTTAAAAGTGCTTACTAACAACTATTATGGTTCCGATGCAGCGGGTATACCTGCCCGCAAGCGTTTCCATTCTGACAATAGCGTACTATACCGCTACTACAACAAGCCCAACAACAAAGGCATAAGCCGCATGGCGTTTTCTTTAACGGCAGATTTTGGTTTTGAAAGAGGCGGTGGTGTAAACGGCTTTAACGATAAAGATTCTACCAAAGGCCCTGCGCAATACTTTGCCAGCGCTATGTTCTATAACCGTATATGGTTCTTCAAAAACAAATTTGCATGGACTGTTGGCGGTGGTGTTATGACAAACCCCGGCCGTTATCTGGTACTGTACCCCACCGGACAAGCCAGTCCGCTGCCTAACCCTAACAACCCTGCACAAACCGAGGGCGCTTTCCCATTTAGTGCTAACCCCGGCGATAAGTTTACCGGTTGGGATTATTCAACTAATATAGATTGGATGCCAAACCAAAGCATAACCTTTAGGGTAGAATATGTACACCGTGGTTCTACAGTAAATTACTTTGCCGGCCCGGGTGGTGTAACATCGCAAACAGGCTACACAACAACACCATTAGACCCTGCCTGGCGACCAGATTTGGTAAAGAAAGAAGACAGGATAATATTTGCGGTATTGTTTAGATTGTAGTCTTGAGTGGTGAGGTTTGAGTATAAAACTCAGTACTCAAGACTCACCACTCAGAATTTAACTACCCAGCTTCAAAATCCTGTCAAACTCATCTTTGGTAAGGGGCATAACAGATAAACGCCCTTGGCGTATTAAGCCGACATTCTGCAAAGTTTCGTCGGCTTTTATAGCTTCCAGCGTAACTGGTTTTTTAAGCTTTTTATGCGGAACAAGGTCAACCACTACCCAGCGTGCATCATCTATAGTAGGGTCGGGGTAATGCTCTTTAATCACCTTAGCAATACCAACAACGCACATGCCCTCGTTGCTATGGTAATACATTGCCAAATCACCTTTTTTCATGGCTTGCAGGTTATTTCGTGCCTTAGTAGTTGCGCACACCATCCCACACGGCTTTGCCGTCTTTTTCAAATTGTTCCCAGCTATACTTTACCGGTTCTGATTTTACAAGCCAATAGTTCATAATTGTCAATTCTTTAGTTTTACCACCCCCGTCACGACTAGCGTCCTGACACCCCCTCCTAAATTTAGGAGGGGGAAGGGGGAGGTATTAATTCAAAATTTTATAAACCAATTCGTTCATTATCTCTTTCTCGCTTAGCGATGGATAACCAATGCCCTTGCTCATCATATCAGCCTCGCGCAAAAACGTTACTATATGGCGCAGCTTTACATAAGGGTATATACGTGCCGATGCTATGTAATCTTTAGCAATAAAAGGGTGTATACCTATGGTAGATGCTACGTTCTTATCCGATTTATCGGCCAGAGTATGTATTAACAGCAGCTTGGTAAAATAGCCGTACAAGGTACCAATAGTCATTACCAGCGGGTAATTTTTTTGGTTACGGGCAAAGTAATCTACAATCTTGTATGCCTTTAAAGAGTCGCGTTTGCCAAGGGCGTTGTTTAACTCAAAAATGTTATACTCTTTACTAACGCCAATATACTTTTCTACCAGTGCTTCGTCTATTACCTGCCCCGGCGGAACGTTGATAAACAGCTTATCAAACTCATTAGCAATTTTAGATAAATCGGCCCCTAAAAACTCCGATACCATTATGGCTGCTTTTGGGGTAATACGATACCCTTTCTCACCAATGTAGGCTGTAATCCAGTCTACCAGTTTATAGTCTTTTATCTTTTCGGCAACATATAAAACAGCGTGTTTATCAAGGGCTTTGGCAAAAGCGGTGCGTTTATCTACCGTTTTGTTTTTATAGCAAAACACCAATACGGTAGAGGGTTGCGGGTTTTGAATATAGTTAAGCAGGTGCGCGGCTTTCTCTTCGTCTTTAGACATAAGGTCTCGCACATTTTGCGCTTCTTTAATTATCACCACCTGCTTCTCGCTCATCATAGGGAAGCGTTTGGCATTGGCCAAAATGTTCGCGGTATCAGTATCTTGCCCGTATAGTATGGTTTGGTTAAAGTCGCGCTCTTCTTCGGCTAAAACGTTTTTTTCAATATAGTCAGCCAGGGTATCAATAAAATAGGGTTCCTCTCCGCATAAAAAATACACGGGGCGGAATTTCTTCTGCTTCAGTTCTTGTTGTATCGCCTCAAAAGTCACAGTGCAAAGGTAGTATAATGTGTTAACACCACAGTGCCGGTTTTATTTGCAAACACGGCTATACTGTTTGTGTTTATGATTTATTTGCTATGCCAGTAAACTATCTAAATATAGTATCACTGTCGTCAGATTCTGGGGCTTGCACAGCAAATACCTTTAGTGGTCGTCTTGATGTAACATTTACCGCATGCAAAGTGCCTTTGGGTATAAATATAACATCGCCGTTTTTTACCTTAAACCATTTATCAACTAGCATCATGTCGGCCTCGCCATCAATAATGTAAACGTGTTCAGAGTGTTTTAAATGCCTGTGCGGGTTTAAGTTGCTGGTTATCCAAACTATATTTCCACTTGCTAAAGAGTCGTGCCCAACATCTTTTTTCCTAAAATAAAAAGGTCTTTTGGCGTAAATAAATCTTCAGCTTTAGTAACAAGCTGGGCACTAATAGCATTAGCTACAAGGCATAAAATCAATAGTGATAATAGCTTTTTCATCATTGTAATATTTAGTGCAATATACAGCAAACCATTTAGGTGGTTACTTGTTGCTTTTATCAATTACCTTTGCCCTATGATTGCGGCTATAACCGAGACCAAGAAGTTTCTATCGCTGGTAAAATTCAGCCATACCATTTTTGCATTACCATTTGCCATTATTGGTTTTATGCTGGGCACAATGGCATCGGCACAACCATTTAGTTTAAAACTGTTTGGCTTAATGTTGGCCTGCATGGTGTTTGCACGCAGTGCCGCCATGGGTTTTAACCGCTATATAGACCGCCATTTTGATGCTAAAAACCCCCGCACCGCTATAAGAGAGATTCCATCGGGTATTATATCGCCCAATGCGGGTTTGGTGTTTGTAATTGTAAGCAGCATATTATTTGTATTGGCCACATGGTTTATAAACCCATTGTGCTTTTATTTATCGCCAATCGCATTGGCTGTGGTGTTGGGCTATAGCTATACCAAGCGGTTTACATGGCTATGCCATGTAATATTAGGTATTGGCTTATCGCTGGCACCTATAGGCGCATATTTGGCTGTTACGGGTGTGTTTAACCTGTTGCCATTGCTATTTTCTTTTACTGTGCTCTTTTGGGTTAGCGGTTTCGATATTATTTATTCTCTGCAAGATGAAGAGTTTGACGCTGCCAATAACCTCTATTCTATCCCATCGTTTTTAGGTAAAAAAATGCCCTGTTGGTTAGCCGGTTATTGCATGTTGCCAGTGCATCGTTTGTTATTGCCGCAGGCTTATATGGGCATTTTGGCTTTATTTATTGGATAGGCGCTGCCTTCTTTTTATCTATGCTTATATACCAGCACAGCCTTGTAAAACCAACCGACCTTAGCCGTGTAAACCTAGCCTTTGCAACAACCAACGGTATTGCCAGTGTTGCGTTTGGCTGCTTTGTAGTGGCCGATATTTTAATTCTCTAGTTTGTATATTGCATAGCTATGCAAAACAATACTCTTTGGCAAAAGGTACAAGCTTTTGAATTAGACGATCCTGCTGCAGATTTCAGCTTTTCAGACAGGCTTGCTAGGGAGAATGGATGGAGCCTTGAGTATGCCATTAGAACTATAGCGGAATATAAAAAATTTATGTACCTGCTGTGTATTGCCAATCATCCATTAACACCACCAGACCAGGTAGACCAGGTTTGGCACCTGCATTTAATTTACACACGTTCTTATTGGGAAGATTTTTGCCGCGATACGTTAGGGAAACAAATACACCATGGGCCTACCAAAGGTGGCGACGCGGAACGAGGTAAGTTTACCGATTGGTACACTAAAACCAAAGAATTATATGCTGTTGAATTTGGAGCCATCCCTCCCGCTGACATTTGGCCCGATAGTGAAACCCGCTTTAAAGAGATAAATTTTTTAAGGGTTAACATTGACGCAAACTGGATTATAAAAAAGCCTTCTATATTTAAGCAATGAATTATTTAGCAACACTAAGCCCGGCGCAAAACCTTATCTTGTTAGGAAGAGGTTCTGCTGATTATAAATTGTTGCTAAAATCTACCTTGCTTGATTTAATGCTTAAACAAGTGCTTGAAAGCAACACTGTTATTAAACAGGCCAGCAAACACGACCCGGAAGTAGAATATACCTATATTACTGTCGGACCGGCTTTTAACAACCATATATATGATGATTATGAAAAGGCTTTCCTTTCTCCTTTTCTAAAAGACGGTAACTTTAAAGTGCTTTTTAGTAAGCTTGTTAAAATTGCGTATCAAAATACAACTACATCTAATCTACATAACCAAGTTGCACGCTCTACCGATTTTAAAGTCTTTGTTAAACAAAACCTTTGGCAAAAATTAGTTGGAGGATATTCTTTTACTGTAGAGGGCTTTAGGGCTATGGACGATGTAAGGGCGGAGGTTGAAAAATTAGAAGGGGATATTGCAAATGAAACAGATAAGAATAAGCGGATACAATTGTTAAAACCCATTTACGGCAACATACTTTTATTACAAGGCCTACCCGATGGTATGTTTGCAGAGTTTGATGAGGTTATTGCGAAGGAGTTTAATACTAAAAACGATTCCGGGTGCTCCGGTTGTGGCACATGGGTTGGCGTTGATAATTATTCCGATGGGTTTGACAGCGGATGCAGTGGCCACAGCAGTGGTTGCGGCGGAGATAGCGGGTGTTCGGGCTGCTCAGGTTGTGGTGGCTGCGGAGGTTGTGGCGGCGGAGATTAAATCCTCCTTACATACAAATCTCGCAGGGCTGTACTCAATTCCGGAAATTTAAATTGAAACCCCGTAGCTAATAGCTTCTCTACTTTTACGTGTGTGCCCTCTAATACGGTAACACTCATTTCTCCGTAGGCTATGCGTATTGCAAATGCAGGTGCAGGTATTGGCAACATTGGCCTGTGTATCTGGTGCCCTAAAGCTTTGGTAAACGTGTTGCTGGTATCGTTTGCGGGCGCTGTGGCGTTGTAAGGGCCACTCATGCTTTCATCTTCCATAGCCTTTATGTAGATGTTGCATATATCGTCTATATGTATCCAGGGGAACGCCTGGTTGCCTGTTCCAACTGCTGCAACAGGGCCAAATTTAGCTAAGGTCAGCTATTTTTTTAAGTGCCCCACCCTCAGTTGATAGCACAACACCCGTGCGGATGTTTGCCGTGCGTATATTCAGGTTTTTAATTTGGTTAACGGCATTTTCCCAAGCTATGCAGCATTGGCCTAAAAAATCGTTTCCGGGCGCGTCTGTTTCACTAAAAGGCTCATCTTGTGTTACTGCTCCATAAAAACCCGTTGCCGATGCTGAAACCACCGCTTTTACCTTATTAGGTACATATTTTAACCTGTTATACAGTAACTCACTGCTTTTTACACGGCTTTCTATTATCTCACGCTTGCGTTCTTTAGTCCAGCCTTTATCAGCAATGCCTGCACCGGCTAAATGTATAATATAGTCGCAGTTGGTGAGGGCCTCATCATCCATGGTGCCTTTTTCCACATCCCATAAATACACAGCACTATAAGCACTGTTGGGCTTTTTAATTTCCCGGCTAAGCAAACTAAGTGTATACCCTTTGTTGGTTAACAAGGTGGCTAGCCGTTTGCCCAGCAAGCCACTTCCTCCGGTAATTAAAACGTTTGGCATATAAATTAAGACAGTTTAAGCGCTATTTTGTTGTTTCGGGTGCAATAAAAAACCCCGACTATACAGTCGGGGTTTTCTTTATTTTAAGCCTTCTCGTTATGATGGGCTGAGAGTTCAATTAATGACCTTCGTCCAACTCACCGTCTTCCATCGGTATGTTTTGCGGCACAAAGTCTTTGTCTTTACCCGGCTTGCTGTAGTCGTAAGCCCAACGGTAAACGTGAGGAATTTCGCCCGGCCAGTTACCGTGAATGTGCTGCACAGGGGCAGTCCACTCAAGGGTATTAGAGTTCCAAGGGTTTTGCGGTGCTTTAGGGCCACGAAAAACGCTGTAGAAGAAGTTAAATAAGAATATACCTTGTGCACAAGCTGCTAGTATTGCAAAGGTGGTTACCAATACGTTAATGTCTACTAAGCCATCAAACATTGGGAACTCTGTATTTGCATAGTAACGGCGTGGTACACCGGCTAAACCTAAAAAGTGTTGAGGGAAGAATACACCGTATGCACCAATAAATGTTAACCAGAAGTGAGCATAACCCAATTTCTTGTTCATCATGCGGCCATACATACGTGGGAACCAATGGTAAACACCGGCAAACATACCAAATATGGCAGAGCTACCCATTACTATATGGAAGTGGGCAACAACGAAGTATGTATCGTGTACGTTAATGTCAAGGGCAGAGTCGCCAAGTATAATACCTGTTACACCACCGGTAATAAAGAACGATACAAGACCGATAGCAAACATCATGGCGGGGGTAAGTACAAGGTTACCTTTCCATAGTGTGGTTAGGTAGTTAAATACTTTTACTGCTGATGGAATAGCTACCAATAGGGTTGTAAATACGAATACCGAACCTAAGAATGGATTCATACCCGTGATAAACATGTGGTGACCCCATACAATGAATGATAGGAAAGCAATACCCAACATAGACGCAATCATGGCGCGGTAGCCAAAGATTGGTTTACGAGAGTTGGTTGCAATAACTTCTGATGCTAAGCCTAGTGCCGGAAGAAGTACAATGTAAACCTCTGGGTGACCCAAGAACCAAAATAAATGTTGGTATAAAATAGGAGAACCACCGGTTTGTTCTAACGCCTTACCGCCGATAAAAATATCAGACAGGTAGAAGCTGGTACCCATGCTACGGTCAAAAATAAGCAGAAGGGCTGCGGCTAATAATACAGGGAAAGAAAGTACACCTAATATAGCTGTAATAAAGAAAGCCCAGATAGTAAGTGGTAAACGGGTCATCTTCATACCTACCGTACGTAGGTTGATGATTGTTACAATGTAGTTAAGGCTACCAAGTAATGATGATACAATGAAGATAGCCATAGATACTAACCATAAGGTCATACCTAAGCCAGAGCCCGGCATTGCCTGTGGTAATGCGCTTAATGGTGGGTAAACTGTCCATCCGCCCGATGCAGGACCGGTTTCAATAAATACCGAGTACAACATAAATGCACTTGATAAGAAGAAAAACCAGTAAGAAAGCATGTTAAGGAAACCCGATGCCATATCGCGTGCACCAACCTGAAAAGGAATAAGCAGGTTACTAAATGTACCACTTAAGCCACCGGTTAGTACAAAGAAAACCATAATGGTGCCGTGTATGGTAACCAAAGCCAAATAGAATGATGGGTCAAGGACACCATCTTTAGCCCATTTACCTAAAAAGGTTTCTAACCATGGGAATTTTTCGCCTGGGTATGCCAATTGCAAACGGAATGCAATAGACATAAGCATGGCAAGAACACCCATAATAATAGCAGTTACTAAAAACTGCTTAGATATCATTTTATGGTCTTGGCTAAAAACGTATTTAGTAAAAAACGTTTCGTGGTGGTGGTGATCGTGATGATCGTCCGCTGCGTGGCCATGATCAATTACGTGAGACATAGTACTTATCTTTTTGTATTATAAAAAATATCTTTTATTCAAATAATAATTACATACCCCCTGCCGATTTAGCGGCAGCCGGTGGAACAATAGCTGAGCTATCTGCCTTTGCCACAGGTACAGCGGTGCTGTCGCCTTCAGTTGCATTGGAAGCTAAAACAGAGCCGAACGTTTTTTGTTCTTTAACCCACTTATCATAGCTGGCTTGGTCTTCTACCACAATAACCATTTTCATGTTATAGTGTGCGTTGCCACAAATTTTGTTGCACAACAAGTAATACTCAAAGTTAGGGTTGTTGGTAATCTTACGCATTTCTGCGGTGGTAATGGTAGGGGTCATTGCAAAGTTTGTTTTCATACCCGGTACCGCATTCATTTGTGTGCGGAAGTGAGGCATATACGCACTATGGATAACATCTTGTGCACGGAATTGGAATACAATTGCCTTGTTAACCGGAATGTGGAATTCACCTTTTACCAGTAAGTCATCTTCAGAAGAAATAAAGCGTTTTTTAGCAAAAACCTCTATTGCTTTCTTCATACGCTCAAGGTGCTTAAGTTCATCAACAATAGCCATAACAGGCTTGCTGCTACCGGCCCATGCGTAAGGGTCTTCGTGGTGACCACCGCCATGTCCGCCTTCGGCAGGGTGTGCTTCAGGGTTTGGGGCAGGGGCGTGGTGTTCTGCAGGGGCAGCACCGTGGCCACCGCCATGCTCTTCGCCACCGCTATGGTGTGGGTCAATAGGCTTAGACTTTTTAGGGAATATTTTACCCTCCAGTTCTACCTGTACTTTAAGCTTAGCAGTTAATTCTGCTATTTGGTCGTCAATTTCTTTTAAGCGACCTTCAATAGCAGCCGGGGTAATTAAGCCTAATGCGTTAGTACCGTTAATCATTTGGTAATTAGCATCGCCTAGTTTATTATCTGTTCCGGCATAGCGGGCAGTCCAGTCAAACTGGCGGGCATAAAGCTCAATGTTAATAGGGTTTTCGTTAGCCGATACCGAAGTATGGTCGGTAACACTATTCCAAACACGTAAACCGTATATAATAAGCGCAGAAAGAACAATAGCAGGAACAATTGTCCAAACAGCCTCTAGCTTGTTGCTATGGGCAAAGAAATCGGCCTTACGCTCTTTTTTGTAACGGTATTTATTTAAAAAGAAGAACAACAATACGTTGCAAATAACAAACGGTATGGTAATAATAACCATAGAAACATCCCATAGTTGGTCAATTTCTACACCGTGTTTAGAGGCAGATACCGGCAAAAGCTGGTCTTTCCATTTTAAAATACAGTAAAGGATAAACCCAAAAAACGCGAATATGAATAGTATGCCTAAGCGGCCATTCATACGGCTATCGGCCTCGGTAATTACCGGTGCTTCATCGGGCCTCAACTCTCTTGCTAGCTCGTAAATTTTAAGCAATTGAAAAATTGCTACTACGGCTAAGATGATTATTGCTAATATCAGAAAATCCATGTTATTATATCTTCGTTAGCTTATTATTGCTGGTTATTATTATCTTCTTTCTTTTCTACGTACTCTGTAAACAACGTGCCCGATAGTTTTTTAATTTCTACTGCCTGTGCTGCAGCAACTAAACCTAAAAGACATACTGTTAATATTAAAAAGCTCATACTGCCTGTTATATATGGTGGTGCAAGCTCTCTTCCAAAAATGGGTGGTTTTTAGGTTCTGTTGGTGCTTTAGTTAAGCTCCTGTGTACAATAAACAGGAACAAGCCAAGGAAGAACATAAAAGTACCTATTTCCATAATGCCGTAGTGTAGTTTCTCGCCTACAGTGCCGGGCATTACAATTATAAACATATCAGACCAATGGCCAAGGAATATGATAGAACCCACAAATGCAAGTATACCTGCGTGGCGTTTAGCATCGCGCATCATTAGCATAAAGAATGGGAACACAAAGTTGATGGCTATGTTAGCAAGCATTAAGCCTTTGTAAGACTCAAAACGGGCTAAGTAGTAAGTTACCTCCTCTGGTATGTTTGCATACCATATAAGCATAAACTGAGAGAACCAAATGTAGGTCCAGAATACAGAGAACGCAAACATAAACTTACCAATATCGTGTAGGTGGTTTTCATTAACACCCGGTAAAAATCCTTTGCTTTTTAGGTAAACGGTAAACAATACAATGGTAATTAGACCGCTGATAAACATACCGGCAAAAATGTACCAGCCAAACATGGTAGAGAACCAGTGTGTGTCTATAGATAAAATCCAGTGCCATGCCGATGTTGAAGATGAAACGGCAAAGAAAACAACAAACCAGGCCGCCATAAAGTAGTTCTTCATGTGGTTGGTAGTGCCGCCAATGGTATCTTCTTCAATAGAACGTTTGCGGAAAACCCAGGTAAAAGCACACCAGCCTACTAGGTATATAATAGTTGCAATCCAAAAGAAGGGCAGGTTTAAGAAACCTGATTTGCCTGCAATAATCTCATCGTAGTGAGGGCTTGCGGGGTCCATTATACCTTCGTGTTGCCAGTGGTATAAGTGGTGGCCACCACCTGCTAATACCAAAGCAAATATTCCGGCGCCAACAAAAATGTATTGGCTTACGCCTTCAAATACACGTTTAATTGCAGAGTACCAACCCGATTGGCCAATGTATTGAACCGCCATAAAGAATGTGGCAGCCAACGATATAGCCATAAAAAAGAACGAGTTAATAAACATGTTAGCCCAAAAGCGGGTTGTGTTATGGCCTTCGCCAAAAGGATTAAGAGTAACTGCCCCGTATATTATTGAAGCCAATCCTACTATCATCAATCCAAAAAAGATGTTTCGGGTGCGGTTAGATATAACGTAATTCATCTCTTCTCAGGGGGTTATTTCGTTTTAGTACTGTCTTTAGCTGCAGCTGCTGTAGTATCGGTTGCTGCGGCACCGCCTTTTGTAAGGTTTGTACATAGCGTACAACAGACCAACGCTCAGTCATATTTAATTGCGATGAATGAGAGCCCATCATGTTTTTACCATACATAAGGGTGTGGTACATTTTACCCTCGGGCAGGTCTTTTAACTGTGCTTGGTACGATGGCACACCGGCAAACTTACCACCGGTAACTAACCAGCCTTGTCCGTCGCCTGCTTCGCCATGGCAATGCACGCAATAAATACCATAAAGGCGTTTGCCTTCTGCTATAATAGGGGCAGTTGCCGCTAGTGGCGATTTTAAGCTAGTACCTGCAGCCTCATACCCTTCGTTAGTATTTGGGTACTCGTAAGGCACATAGTTAGTGTACATACCGTTGCGCGGTATAGTACCTTTAACAGGTAAACGTGCGCCTGTGCTGTCTGCAAATACAGGGTTAACTTCGTAAGCCTTGTAAGAGGCGCTACGGTACATGTCGGGCATGTATTCAAAGCCTGGGCTGGCAGGGTCGCTTTTGCAGCTTTCAAGCGCAAACATTGCACCTGTAGTAACTACAGCAACCAGTAAACCCGATTTAATTTTTCTCATTTTCATCGTAAAACGCTTCAGTATATCAGGGTCTTATCGTTCTTTAATTTCGCTTGCGCCGGTTTGTTTCAAAAGGTAAACAACCTCGTCGTATTTGGCGTCCCAGTTATCGCTCATGTTAATTTCCATAATGAATTTATCATCAGTAGAACGTGGGTCGGGGTTACGAGGGTTAAAACCTGGCAATAAGCGGTTTAACAATAGGTATGTAATAGACATACCGTGGGCGGCGCAAAATACTGTACTCTCAAACAACACCGGCACAAAGGCAGGGAAGTTGGCAGCAAATGTCCAGTTGGGTTTACCGCCTACGTTAATGGGCCAATCGCTAATAAGCATGTACCAAATCATTAAAACAGCCAGTGAAAAACCGGTGGCACCAAACACAAACGCTGCAACAGATACGTTGGTACGCTTGTGGCCTATTACAGGGTCTATACCATGGATAGGGAACGGTGAGTAAACGTTGGCTACAGAAATGCGGTTGGCGCGGAACACCTTGGCGCTTTGCAGCAAGTCATCGTCATCGTCAAAAATGCCGTAAATAATTGATGGATTATATTTTACTTCGCTCATCGCTATTAAATCTCTTAGTATTAATGATGCTCTTCGCCGTGTATTGCAGCACCGCTTTTTCCTTTGCGGCTTTCCAATATAAGGTCTTCTATTTTATATTCAGGCTGTGGGCTTGTACGTTTGTATTTGCCGGTAGCCTTTAATATCGTTTTCAACTCGTTTAATGCAATTACAGGGAATGTGCGGGCAAACAACAGGAACATTACAAAGAATAAACCTATAGAGCCTACAAAAATACCAATATCAACAAACGATGGGTGGAACATCATCCAGCTTGATGGAAGGTAGTCGCGGTGAAGTGATGTAACAATAATTACAAAACGCTCAAACCACATACCTATGTTTACAAATATAGAGATGATGAAAGTGGCTACTAAGCTCTTACGGATTTTAGGGAACCAGAATAGCTGAGGGGTAACAACGTTACAGGTCATCATGCTCCAGTAAGCCCACCAGTAAGGACCAGTAGCACGGTTAAGGAAAGCGTATTGCTCATACTCTACACCAGAGTACCAAGACATAAATAACTCTGTTAAGTAAGCTACACCTACAATAGAACCGGTAAGGATGATGATTTTATTCATCGCCTCTACGTGGGCTACGGTAATGTATGCTTCTAAACCTAATACTTTACGTACAATCAACATAAGGGTTAATACCATTGCAAAACCCGAGAAGATAGCACCTGCCACAAAGTATGGCGGGAAGATGGTGGTATGCCAACCCGGAATTACCGATGTTGCAAAGTCCATAGATACAATGGTGTGTACAGAAAGTACCAGTGGGGTAGATAAACCTGCAAGTACTAAAGATACCTCCTCAAAACGGGCCCAGGCTTTAGCGTTACCTGTCCAGCCGAAGCTTAGTAGGGTGTAAGCTTTTTTAGCTGCCGGGGTAATGGCACGGTCGCGAACGGTAGCAAAGTCAGGAATAAGACCAATGTACCAAAACACTAACGATACCGAGAAATAGGTAGAGATTGCAAATACGTCCCAAAGAAGTGGCGAGTTAAAGTTAGCCCACAACGAACCAAATTGGTTAGGAAGGGGTAACACCCAGTAGCCAACCCATACACGGCCCATGTGGAATACCGGGTAAATGGCGGCGCAAATTACCGCGAAGATGGTCATAGCCTCTGCAGCGCGGTTAATAGACATACGCCAGCGCTGGCGGAATAATAAAAGAATTGCCGAGATAAGTGTACCGGCGTGGCCGATACCAATCCACCAAACGAAGTTGGTAATATCCCATGCCCATTCTACCGATTTGTTCAAACCCCAAACACCTAAACCGGTGCCTACGGTATATGCAATAAGGCCTATACCCCAAAGCATTGTAATGAAAGAAAGGCCGAATACTACGTACCAAAGCTTATTGGCGCGTGTTTCTATAGGGCGGCAAATATCTACGGTAATGTCGTGGTACGACTTCTCTCCTAAAATTAGAGGCTCGCGTAGATTATTTGAAGGTGCGTGTGCCATATATCTTTTGCTGTCTAAATCCTTTTAATATTATAGTTCGCTTGCGCTTACGTTACGTACTTTGGTCATGTAGAATACTGATGGTTGAATACCAACTTCTTCTAATAGGTGGTACATGCGTGGCTCTTTTGAGTGCTTGGTAACGGTATGTGTATCGTCGTTCAAGTCGCCAAAAGTAATAGCATTGGTTGGGCAAACCTGCTGGCAGGCTGTTTTAATTTCACCGTCAATTGGGCGGCGGCCTTCTTTCTTAGCGTTAAGCTTGCCTTCTTGTATGCGTTGTACACACATAGAGCATTTCTCCATAACACCGCGGCCACGTACAATTACGTCTGGGTTTAATACCATTTTGCCCAGTGTATCGTTCATGTGGAAATCAAACGCTGAGTTATCGGCATATTTAAACCAGTTAAAGCGACGTACTTTGTATGGGCAGTTGTTACCACAGTATTTAGTACCAATACAACGGTTATAGGTCATTTGGTTTAACCCCTCGTTGCTATGGGTAGTTGCCAATACAGGGCATACAGTTTCGCAAGGTGCGTGGTTACAATGCTGGCACATAACCGGCTGGAAAACTACGCGTGGGCTGTCTGATGGTACCTCCATATCAAGGAACTTGTCAATAGCGCCAACACCTTCTTCTTCCGCTTTTTTCTCGGTCATATCGCTGGTGTAGTAACGGTCAATACGCAACCAGTGCATATCGCGTCCGCGACGTACCTCATCTTTACCAACTACAGCTACGTTGTTCTCGCTATGGCAACCAATTACGCAGGCACCACAACCCAAACAGGTGTTTAAGTCGATAGACATACCCCACTTATGGTTTAAGCGTGGGTGGTCTTCCCAAAGGTTTACGTTGTTAGGCGTGTCTTTAGTGCCGTTAGAAAGAGATAAAAGAACAGGCTCGTTACCTGCCTTAGCGTCTTTCTTATAAGCGTCAAGTGTAGTTTCTTTAACAATTGCGCGGCCCATCATAGTATGGAAGGTCTGCGTGCCTGCTAAATTATACGTTTCAGATGTTTTGTTAACCTTAACATCTACTGCGCTGTATTCAAAAAAGCCGTTGTCTTTGTTTATTGTAACTGCAGGGAAAGCGTTAGCGCCAATACCGTTAGCAGTTTTACCTGCTTTAGTGCGGCCGTAACCTAATGCAATGCCAATAGTGCCTTTAGCCTGGCCCGGAGAGGCGTATACAGGCAGTTTAAGGGTAACACCATTTACAACAACCTCGGCAACGTTAGATAGTTGCTCTTGGCCGTTTAAAATGTTAAACTTAAAGTCATCAGAGTTCATGTCTGCAATAGACATGGTAATATAGTTATCCCACGTAACGCGAGAAATAGGGTCTGGTAACTCTTGCAACCAAGGGTTGTTGGCTAACCTGCCATCGCCCAAACCTGTTTTTTCGTAAATAACCAATTCAAAAGCACCACCCTTAACCTTGTTTAGGTTAGCGGCCGCTGTTGAAATGGTTGCAGGATCGGCAGAAATGGCTGCTGCTACAGGGGCTGCAACGGCTACAGGCGCTTGTGGGCGGCCATGTGGTGTAGCGTGCGCATCGCCTTCTTTATGCTCAGGTGCAGTAGCCGGTTCTTCAGCCGCTTCTACAACCGGTGCAGCACCTGCGGTTACGGCAGGGTAAACACCATCGTGCAAGGCTTTATTCCAAAACTCTGTAAATGAGCCAAAGCCACTACCGGGGAAGGTAGCAGTTTCCCATGTTTTCTTAATATAATCTGAATATGGGGTAGCGTTGCCTGACCATACAAGGATAGACTCTTGTGCCTGTAGCGGGTATTGTATATTGGGGCAATAGTTGGTTGCGCAAGGCTGAACTGGCCAGTACGTGGGTTAAAATCGTTCCACGACTCTAAGAAATGGCTGTCAGGACATACGTACTCACATTCTGCCGCTGTCTCGTCAATGTTTGGTGCAAAAGAAACGCGTAAGCCTACTTTTTAAGGCCTGCCGAGAAATCTTTAGCGTTTGGTAAGGTATAAACAGGGTTTACACCTAATACTAAAACTGCTTCAACCGCACCTGCATTCATTTGGGTAACAAGATTGGTTACCGCTTTTTCGCTGCCTTGTTTGGTTTTGTCTGCAACATCAAGGTTAATGGTGTTGCCGTAGTTGCCAAGCATATCATTTATGCCGTTAACAATAACCTGTACATCAGGGTTGTTAGAACCGGCAACAACTAATGATTTACCGGCCGAAGCCAATAATTCTTTAGCTGCTTTGGCAATATTAATATCGGCTTTATCAAGCTTGCGTGTTGGCAAGGTTGCTTTGCCTTTAGACTTAGCAATTTCGTTGTATAGGTTAATAGCCACAATACCTATCTCCGATGGTTTAACCATGGTGCGTATATCGGCGTTAGAGCCGGTTAACGACATGCCGCTTTCAAACTGGAAGTGGCGAGATAGTTTAATGTTTTTGTGGTCGGCACCGGTTTCAATCTTTTTGCCTTTTGCATACTGTATAGCATGCTCTTGCGGTGATAACCAGCTGCATAAAAAGTCGGCACCAATACCTACTATAGTTTCGGCTTTATCAAAGCTGTAGGTAGGTATTACCGCTTTGCCAAAGCTTAAACCGTTGGCAGTAGCAATACCGGCATACGATACGCTGTCGTATTGTACAACCTCAACATTGCCATATTTAGCGGTAAACTCGTCAATTGCACGTGTAGTAGACGGGCTTATAATGGTTGAAGAAAGGATTGCGATTTTACCTTTGCGGCCTGCAATAGCAGCCAGTTTATCGCCAATTTCTTTATCGGCTGATGCCCAGCTGATAGGGGCACCGTTTTTAACAGCCCCTTTAAGGCGTTCAGCATCGTATAGGTTAAGAACAGATGCTTGTACACGAGAGTTGATACCACCAAGTGTAACGGCCGATAAATCGTTACCAATTACCTTAATAGGGCGGCCTTCGCGTGTTTTAACCAATACACTGCAATAATCATAACCATCAAAGTAAGTAGATGCATAGTAGTTAGCTATACCTACGGTTACTTCTTCGGGCTTAAATAAATAAGGTATCGTTTTTGTTACAGGCGCTTCGCAAGCTGCAAGTGTTGCAGCAGTAACACCAAAACCTAAAAACTTAAGAAAGTCGCGGCGTGGGGTTTTACCTTCAGCAAGAGATGAATCGCCCAAAAACTCATCCATAGGAAGTTGCTCGGCAAATTCATTTTCTTTCAGCTTGGCAAACTCGGGAGTATTCTCAAGTTCTTCTATTCCGCGCCAGTATTTTAATTCTTTACTCATTTTGCAGTCTTTCGTGGTTTAACCTTGAAATTCTTAAATTACTATATCTATTAATAGTGGCATTTACCACATTCTAAGCCGCCAATTTGCTCTACTGTAAATTTCTCGCCGGGGTGTATGGCGTTAAATTTAGTTTTCAAATCAGTATAATATACATTGCTGTCGGCTTTAACTTCAGTTTCGCGGTGGCAGTTAATGCACCAGCCCATTGTTAATGAAGAGTTTTGTTGTAACACATCCATCGTTTCTACTGCACCGTGGCATGTTTTACATTCTACACCGCCAACCTTAACGTGTTGAGAGTGGTTAAAGTAAGCCAAATCTGGCAGGTTGTGTACACGCACCCATTTAATAGGTTTAGGGTTAGGGCCGTAAGTTCCTGTAGCTGTGTTATAATCTAGCGCAGCGTAAATTTTAGCAATTTCTGTTTTGCCGCTAACCGGGCCTTCTTGTATGTACTTGTGGCAGTTCATACACACGTTAGCCGATGGAATGTTGGCGTGGCGGCTTTTTCTACACCGGTATGGCAGTATTGGCAATTGATTTTGTTATCGCCGGCGTGAATTTTGTGCGAGAATTTAATTGGTTGCTCAGGTGCGTAACCCTCGTTAACACCTATACCTGATAAAGCATTCCAACCTACAACAAATAACATTAAGAATACAAGGAAGCCTAAAAGCATTACCGGTTTCTTGTGGCTATAAATCCAGTCTTTGGTCTCGTCCCAGAAGGTAGCATCAGGGTTGGTTACTTTGCCTTGCTTAGCTTTAGCTGAGTTTGCAAGGTTGCGGCGTACCGGGGCTAATATTACAATTAGTATAACAAAGAAAATACCTAAGCCTATCCAAATAAATGTCCAGTTGGTTTCTTTAGCCGGGCCAGTTTCACCAGTTGGGCCTGTTGGACCTGCTTTAACCGGAGGAACATACGATGCTACGTAATCAAAAATAGCTTTAACCTCATCTGCGTTAACAGTTTGGTTAGGCATTACAGACTGGTTGTACTCAGCATATAGCTTATTAGCGTATGCATCGCCCGACTTGATAACGGCCTGCGAGTTTTGTACCCACTTGGTTAGTTTAACCATGTCGTTACCCCAACGCTCGGGGGCACCTTTTAGGCCTGGACCGATTAATTTTTCATCGGTAGCCCTGTGGCACGACGCGCAATTAGCTTTAAAAAGCTTCTCACCATCGGGTTGGGCATAGCCATTAAAACCAAACGATATTAATGCAAAAACTAAGATTAGTTTCTTAAAATGCTTGTTACTAAACGTTTTCAGACGAACCATAAGCAGTTGTGAACAAAGTGTTTTTGAGGTCAAAAACCGGCGGCAAATTTAGCAGAAACTATCTTCAAACCGAAGCTATAATTGAAAATATTCTAATTTAAAACAATTCTAAATAAGATTAGGCCTGCTTAGTGATGCATTTGCTTTTTTAATTTGAAAGGTTAACTTTAAACCGTGAAATGCTCTGCATGCATACCAATAAGGCCATTCCGTCAGGTTTTAACATTCCTGTTGGTAACCTTTATTGCTCTTTTTTGGCAAAATATGCCGGTAAATGCAGGCACACAAAGTTGCAAATTTATTTCTCCGCCCGATAGTTTAGACACCATTACGGTAGGTTCGGTCACAATCATCCAAAGTAAAGAGCTAAGCCAATTGGTAAAAAACCAGGTTGCCCATAATAAAGCCTTAAAAGATGTTAGTGGGTTCCGTATCCAGATTTTCTCAGAAAACGGGCCTAATGCTAAAGCTGATGCAGCAACCGCCCGGCAAAATTTTAATAATAAGTTTACCGGCATTGAGGCATACATGACCTACAAACAACCCTATTTTAAAATTTGTGTGGGCGATTTTAAAACCCAGCTAGATGCACGCACTGCCTTGTTAGGTATTTTAAAAACCTACCCAAATGCAATTATAGTAAGGGAAAGAGTGGAGCCTTAGCTGCCAAAAGCACGGAACAGCAAGAATAGCGCCCCCGATAAAACTACGGTTACAGGCAAGGTAAGTATCCAGGCAATAAAAATATTTTTAAGTGTACCCCCTGTAAGTTTTTAATACCTCCTGCCGATGCCATAGCGCCTGTTACACCACCTGTTAACACCTGTGTGGTGCTTACCGGCAGGCCGGCGTATGTTGATAAGGCTATGGTAGACATGGCTACCGCCTGTGCCGATGCTCCCTGGGCATAGTTAAGGTTGGTGTTGCCAATCTTCTCTCCAATGGTAATTACAATACGTTTCCAGCCCACCATAGTGCCAAGGCCAAGGGCCAGCGATATCATTATAATAACCCAGGTAGGGGCATAGTTGGTAAACGATTTTAGGCCTATCACCTGATCGTTAGGGATGAAGAAGCTGCCCTCTTCGCCATTAATGGCCAGGGTAAGTTCTTTTTTATCCTTATCAGATATTTTTACGTGGCCTGCCTTTATCACCTTATCAATATTGCTTGCAATAAGCAACACATCGCTACGCACCTCAAAGGCTTTATCTTTAGGTATTTCGGCAGTATTGGTAGTTATAAGTAATTTCAGGTCGGCAATTTCAGCAGTAGCTTTGTCTATTTTCTTGCGGTCTTCAGCGTTAAGGTCTTGTTTGCTAATGTCGGCCACAATGGTTTCTATTTTGGCTAAAGGCGCTAAAACAGCTTGTGGTTCAACACCCCTGTCTATAGCAAAGTACATAGGCACAATGCCTATAAGCACCAACATAACAAGGCCTACGCCTTTTTGCCCGTCGTTAGAGCCGTGGGTCCAGCTAACACCTATAGAGGTGCCAACTAAAATGGTACGAATCCACATAGGGGGTTTTTACCCGGCTGCGGCTCTTTAAATATGGTTTTGTTTTTTACGGTATACTTTAAAATCAGCATAAGTATTACTGATAGAAAGAAACCAATAGCGGGAGATAGCAGCAGCGACATGCCAATATCTTTAGCCTTGCCCCAGTTAATGCCTGCGCCAAATTCGCCGTTTAAGTAGCTGTATGATAGACCTACACCAATAATAGAACCAATAAGGGTGTGAGAGCTTGAACAGGGTATGCCAAAATACCAGGTGCCTAAATTCCAGCCGATGGCGGTAATAAGCAGGGCCAGCACCAAACTGGCGCTGTGCCAGGTGTTGGCATCGGTTATAGCCTCTACTGGCAACAGGCTTACAATGGCCATGGCCACGCTTAAGCCGCCTACTAAAACCCCTACAGAATTAAATATGGCTGAAACAACCACCGCTGTTGATGGCTTTAACGAGTTTGTGTAAATTACAGTAGCAACAGCGTTTGCTGTGTCGTGGAAACCATTAATAAACTCAAATGCGAAGGCGCACAAAAGACAGAACAGTAGTAAGAATGTGAGCCACGCGTCTAATCCGAACATAAAACTAATTTCGGCAGCAAAATTAGTTAAACCCTTTAGGCAGTAAGGCTTAAAACAATTACTTAAAGCTAAGTTAACATTGGCTTAACATTAATTAGGCATCTCTATTGGGTTAAGTAGGTAACTATTGTGTTATACCATGCCTTGTAGCGTTATTTTATATATAAGCTACTTACTGCCAGTAATTTGAGCCGGTAAATCTTCTGAAACCTTATGTGCTGTAGCCGCCCGCCGTGCAGCTATTCTGTAGTTGAGTTTGCCTCATCGGCGCGTTTAAGTATATCCCAGCCCAGGCCTACAATTTTTTGGTCGGCCATGTCAAATGTTAAGTTGTATACCTCTGATGGTATGCTTTGGCGGCAAACCACGGCCCTTATAGCCATAACCTGCCTATTGGTAATTTTGGTGCGGGTTTCTTCAAAACCAACTATTTTAATATCACTATAGTTGCCATATTTTACCTGCAAATCATCATCAGTTAAATATACTTGCAGCATATCTGCCGGCGATATAACATCGGGCTTTAAATAGGAAAGCACTGCAGCTGTATCGCCACTTGTTATACCTGCTATAAAACTTTTGCTCTTAGTGTAATAAGGGGTAACAGCGTTTAGTGTTTTAAGGCTGTAATGCTTGGTATAATTATACCCTTTCAAATCCAGCTTAACAATAATGTTGTGGTAGGCTGTTGCTTTGTCAAACCCAAGGCTTTGCACAAAGTTATAGGCTGTTTTAGATGAAAGATAAATAGGGTCCATCTCCGGCGACTCCATTTTGGGGTCTTTAAAGTACAGCACCAAAGTGGGGTGTTCTTCTTTTTCTCAAAAATGGTAGTATCGGCTACGGTAAACTCAGCAGCACCCAGTTCTTTAGCAATACCTTCGGCAGCCTCTTTTTCGTCGGCCAGTGTGCAGGCACTAAATAGCATTACTATAGCAAAAAACAGAAGGCGCTGTTTCATTGTATTATGATATGCTGTTACGTACCCTTTGCGCGTAATTACGAATAGCTACCATGGCTTCGGTACCGTTGGTATTCATTTCGTTTTTTACCCAAACAGCGGCTAACACGTGGGTTAGCTTTTCGCCTTCATCGTGGCCCTCTATTTCTATAGCAGGTGTTTGCTCTTCTAACATAGCAGCTTCGGCCGCTTGTAGTTCTTCCAATGTGTACTGCTCTACAATCTTTTTAATAACAGGAATCTTCATACCCTTTTCTCTTTACGGTTTAATAGAAATTATGCCGCAAAGGTTACAATAGTTTTATGATTTTTAATGGGTGATTATTAATTTTTGATGCCATACTTTGTTATTTGCCGTAATACGTACCAAATACACCCCACTTGCAAATGGGGCCGTGCTAAGGCTTGTATTGCCTGTTAGCTGTTGGCTTAACAACACTTGCCCGGTAACATCAATCAGCGCTAATTGTATTGGAGTATTCTTATTTACTTCGATGTTTACTAAGCCATTAGCCGGATTGGGGTATACCTTAACAGGGTTTACAATAGTTTCTTCAATGCCTACACAATCAATTACCCTAAAGGTGTCTATACCCGTGCAGCCATTATTATCGGTAACCCGCAGCCAATAGGTACCAACGGCTGTAACGTTTATAGATTGCGACGCATTACCATTTTGCCAAAAGTATTGCTGGTAGCCACCCGGCGCGTTTAGTGTAAATGGCAATACGTTTTTACAGGCAACGGTATCGCCATTCAGTGTAAGTTCAAAGTTTAGGGCAGCGCGCACTACAAGTGTGTCAGAGCCTGAGCCGCAACTATCGTTAACACTTACCCAGTAAGTACCCGGTGTGCTAACTAGCAGGCTACTGTTAGAACTACCATCTTGCCATAAGTAGCTGTTAAAGCCTTGCGGTGCGTTTAGCGTAAAAGGCAACTCATCGGCACAAATAATAGTATCGCCGTTATATGCCAGGTTAATTGGGTCTGTTGTGCCACCGTTGTTTACAGCAATACTGTCGGTAGCAGAGCAGCCCGATTGGTTGTAAACAGTAAGCCAATAATTGCCCGGAGCCATGGCTACATTCACATAAAAATCTGAGCCATTATCCCATAGGTAATTTGCATAGCCTTGTGGCCCGAATATCAAGGCAGGGAAGGTAGCTCCGCAAGGTGTTTCATCGCCATTTACAGTCAATTGAAAATCGGGTGGGTTGTTGCCTACCCTGAATGTATCGGTGCCTGCACAGCCATTACTATTTGTAACAGTTAGCCAGTATTTACCCGGCGAGTTAACCTGTAGGTTGGTGGTTTGGTTGCCGTTTTGCCACAGGTAGTTGGTATAGCCTTGCGGCGCGGTAAGTGTTATTGGCAATTGCGGGTTGCAAAGCAGCGTATCGCCGTTATAAGTTAAGTCAAAGTCTATAGCTGAGGTTTGAAGGGTAATACTATCAACCTCTACATTACAGCCGCTGCGGGCTGTTACCCAATAGGTGCCGGCGGTAAAGGCGGTAAACGTTTGTTCGGGGAACCCATTTTGCCATTCATACTCATCAAAGCCCGGTGTGGCGGTTAAAACAACAACCCCATCGGTACACAAAAAGCCGGTAGATGCTATATCAAGCACCGGTACAGGAGGATAATTTGTTAGGGTTATGGTATCGCGAGAGACACATCCGTTGCTATCGGTAACACGCACCCAATAGGTATTAGGGGCAGTAACGGTAAGGGTATCGTTAGTGCTGTTGTTGCTCCATAGGTAGCTTGTAAAAGGCTGCTGGGCAAATAATTCGGTAGAATTACAAAAAGCCCTGTTTGGCCCAAGCGATACCTGCTGGGGCACTACGGTGGTAATTTGCAAAGTATCGTAAGTAATGCCGCAAGGGCCGGTTAATACTACACTTAGCATGCCGCTGCCTGCTGTACTTGTTGTAATAGATACGGTGTTATTGTTATTGTTAACCATTGTGCCGGGGCCGGTATAAGTCCACGCGGCAACATCGGTACTGGTAGCATAGGGTATGGTGTAGGTGTGCGGCATACCATCTTTACATAATAATGCAGGGCCTGCAATATCAGGGTTGTGGGGCTGTTCTAAGCCGCTAACAATATTCTGCAAGCCAATAGAGCCCAATGTTGGGGGAAAGTTAAGGGCACCTGTGGTGTAGTTACATGCAGCGCCGGCAAGGTTGGGGCTGTTAATAGCATCTAACGCGCCGCTACTGCCTGCATAAATATATATTTTACCATTTATAGCGGCAGATAACTGGCCAAAAACAGATGCAGTGCCGTAAGTGTCTACCCGCAGTTTAGACGCGGCTATGGCGGCATTGCTGCCTGCTGCCAGGTTGTATTGCCATACCTGGTTTATATTCCAGTGGCTTACATATAGTTTAGAATTATCGGGAGAAAACTCCAGGCTATAGGGCTGAGGTAAAAAGCCCGATGGTTCTGCAACCATAATCATTTCAAACCCATTGGTAATTTGGCCGGTAGCCTTGTTAAAGTCGGCAATAACAATAGCCCGCGCAAAGCCACCTACCACACAAGCCGCAACTTTATTGCCATCGGGCGAGAATTTCATAGCGCCCAGCATGTGGTTATTTGCAGTACCCACATACGATACAACAGGAACGGTATCAAACCCCGCAGGGGTAATAAGGTAAGTTAGGTAGCGTGTAGTGTTTTGGTCGGCTACAGATACCCAAATATCGTTACCATTGGCATGGAAGGTGCCGGTTAGTTTTTCGCCTACACCATTGCGAATAAGTATGTTCTTCTTATCAGCAATAATAGCTCCCTGCCCGTTGTTAAGGGTCATGTCTACTATATTATACCTAAAGCCGTTGGCGCCGTCGTTGTTCTCGGTAGCATCAGTAGTAAAAACATAATACTTATTTGCATCGCCGGGGTAGGGGGTAATAAGTACACCCTGTGTGGTAGAGTAGTGGCCTGTTAAGCCTGTTCCGTTGCCAATAATGTTAAAACCGCTGTTCCACACCGTCATCCCATCAGAAAATATTTGCAGGTTGCCATCAACATCAGATATTGTTGAGGTACACTCTTGCATAGAACTGTTCATAGGGCTGCCGCCCTGACCTATGCTGGGTGGGTTAAAATTGATGCGCTTGTGTTGTATTACCCAGTTGGCATTTATTTTATCTAAAGAGCAATCGCCAATTTCAAAGAATACCGTGCTGGAAGTATCGGCGCAACCGCTGTTGCCAGCTATAAGAGAAATGTTGTGCCCGCCCGCCGCGTTAAAAGTGCGGCTTATAGATGTTAAATTACTTTGGAAAATACCATCTACATACCAGGCGTAGCTTGTGGCGTTTGTTGATGTACTGGTGGCGGTAATGGTTGCCCCGGGGCTATAGGGCCCGGCAGGTGTAAGGTTGAATGATGCCTGCGCGTTACAATTTACCCGTATATCAAATGTTTCTGTAGCCAAGGCAGGCGGGTTGGCCATTGTCTGCAGTTAGGGTAATGGTGTATGTGCCTACGTTGTTAAATGTGCGTGATACTGTTGTGCCGGTGCCAAAAGGAACGCCATTTACGGCCCATGTGTAGGTTATACCGTTTGCAGGATAGGTTACAGTAAACGTTACAGAGCCCCCATATAATATTGTTGTGGCGCTGGTTGTGTAAATTGTATTTATTGGGCTATAGCAAATACTGTTGCAGCCAATAGATTGCAACAGGCTGGCCCTGCTGGTGTTTAAAGCCGAATTCATGCGGGTGCTTTGCCCTTGCGAAAAGGCGTTTTGGCAAAACTGAAAACCATAGTCCATATAGTTTTCAAACATATCTGGCTGGTCGCCAAGGCCGCCGTTGGCTACAGGGCGAAAGGGGTTGTTTGGCGATAGGTCGTCATCATCGCTGCTACAGGTGTTGGGGTTTTCTGCACACAAAACAGGGTTAGTAGAATTGTCGGGCGGGGTATCGCATACACGGTCGCCATCGGTTTGGCAGTTGTTGTTGGTGCAGCCACCTTCAAACGTATGGTACAGGCCAAGGTAGTGCCCGGCCTCGTGTATATGTACTTTAGAGTTGTTTACGCTGCTGCCAAAAAGCGAAGCCTCGTTTACAATACCATCCTCGGGCTGCCCGTGCGATGATGGGAAATAGGCATAGCCTGCCACGCCCGAGCCCATAGAAAATGTTGTAATTTCTTTTACCAACCATATATTAAGGTAGCGGGTAGGGTCCCAACGGATTAGGTTTTTAAGTTGCAGGTCTTCCGACTCCGCATTCATATTAGTAAGGGTAGATACGGTGCGGGTAATGCCGAAAGTGTATTCGCCATTAGGGTCTTGCTGTGCAAGGCAAAACTGTATGCCCGTGTTTACGCCGTTACTTGTATTGTATGGAGATATGTTAGCAAAGGCCAGGTTTAAATGGAACAAACCATCAAGCACTTGTTGGTCTGATATGTTTTCCTCCCCGTTGTTATGTATAATGTGTACTACAACAGGAATGGTAATAGTGCCGCCCCTTTGTGTGCCTGCAAAATTGCGTATGGCATTATCCATTAGCTGCTGCTGTTGCGCGTATGCCGGGTTGTTGGCCTTTTTTAGGTTGTGCAACAAATCTGTTACGCAGCCCGGCGGGTTATTGGCCGGTTGTTGGCTTAGAGGTGCAGGCGATGTAATGGGTGCTTGCCCTGTTTGCGCGTTTAGCGTAAAGGTAAAAAGCGATAATATCAGCAGGTAGAATACTTTCATGGCATTATTAATTTCAATGGTTATGCAAATTGTTTAATTAAGCACAATTAGTTTCTGTCTCCAAACATGGTTGCCAGCATTGGCTTGTACCATGTATAAGCCAGCGGCAAAGTTTTGAGTGTTTATTACTGTAGTGCCTGTTATATTCTGATTTAATACTACACGCCCAACGGCATCAATTAACGATACCATAACAGGGGTATTACCCGTTAGCTCAATGCGTAAGTAGTTGGTGGCTGGGTTGGGGTAAAACCGTATAGGGTTTACCATATTTTCTTCAATGCCTACACAGTCAATTACCCTAAAGGTATCAATACCTGTGCAGCCATTATTATCGGTAACCTGCAACCAGTATGTGCCAACGGCAGTTACGTTTATAGATTGCGATGCATTGCCGTTTTGCCATAAGTAGCCGCTGTAACCCCCGGGGGCATTTAGCGCAAAAGGCAGGGCGGTTTTACAAGCTACCGTATCGTTATTTAGCATTAGTTCAAAGTTGATTTGGCCTTCGCCTATTGTAATGGTATCAGTAGCTGTTCCGCACCCGTCTGATACACTAACCCAATACGTACCCGGTGTGGTTGCCGTAAAAGTACTATCGGCAGATCCATCTTGCCACTCGTAATTATCAAACCCCGGACCAGCGTGCAGGGTAATAGGATTGAGGTTGCAGATAGCTGTATTAGGCCCCAGGTTAAGGGCAGCATTAGATAGGCCGCTTAATGTAATGGTATCGCGACTGGTGCAGCCGTTACCATCTGTAGTTTCTACCCAATAGGTGCCGGGTGCCGTAGCTATAATAGAGGTTGCTATGCTACCGGTATTCCATAAATATTCTTCAAATGGCTGTTGGGCCAATAGGTGTATATCGCCACAAATAGTAGTGTCATTTCCAAGTGAAACCTGCACAGCGGGCACAGTAGCAAGGGTTATAGTATCGCGTGTTATACCACAGTTACCTGTTATGGTGGCAATAAGCAAACCTGCGCCTGTAGCATTAGTTAAAGTACCGCTGCTGCCATTGCTTACAAAGTTGCCTGTGCCGGTATATTGCCAGGTAACAGATTGGTCGTTAGTAAGGTAAGGTACGTTGTAAGTAACCTGTTCGCCAATGCAAATATTGGTTTTGCCAGCTATAGAAGGTATATAAGGTTGCCCCAAACCTTGTATCATATTTGGGATGGAAAGAGAGATTAATCCTGAAATATAGGCGTTAATTGTTCCCGGGGTATAATTGCAGGCAAGCCCTGCTGCATTAGGGTTTGCTATATAGTCTAGCTTGCTACTGAATAAAGAAGTAAGGTATATTTTACCATTATTTGCGCGGGCCATTTGGCCATAAAATGTAGGCCCCTGATATGGGCTAACTACCGTTTTAGAAGCGCTTATAGCATTGATGTTGCCTGCGGAAAGGTTGTACTGCCATATCTCTAGCGGCTGCCAAAGGTTTACATATAACTTGGAATTATCGGGAGAAAACTCGAAGCTATGTGGCTGGTTATTTACTACATAGCTCAACCAAATATCGCGTCCGTTAGTCAACGCACCGGTAGTGCGGTTAAAGTTTGCCAATACAATACTCCAAGGCCAGCTGCCAAGCATTGTGGCGGCTATCATATTTCCATCTGCCGAAAACTTCATTGGCCCAAGGCCGCTGCTGGTATTTTGCCCTATTTGAGATGAGGTAATGGGGTTGGTACTAATGCCTTGGCCGGTTAGCAAATACGCATAAAAATTGTTGCCGTTGCGCTTGGCCATTAATATCCAGATATCGCGGCCATTAGTATGGAACGTTCCGGTTAGCATTTCGCCCACATCATCGCGCACCAAAATATTTTTTGAACCCGAAACAACATCTCCCAAGCCGTTATTCAACGTCATATCTATAATACTGTAACGGATGCCATTTTCAACGTTATGCTCAACAGCATCGGCAGTAAATAAATAGTATAGATTGGGGTTGCCGGGAAACGGTGTTGCTTAAGGCACGATTGGGTAGTTGATATATTCCCCATTAGCCCTGCACCATTTGGCATTACTTGTTGGTTACGGTTCCATACGCTTATTCCGTCTGAAAAGAATAATAGGTTGCCGTTGGGGTCAGATATGGTTGTGGTACTTTCCTGGCCGCCAGCATTAATTGGGCTTGTGCCAACAGTAGGTTCGCCATTGCCATTGTTAAAATTGACTGATATATTGTTGAAGAACCAATTTTGGTTCATGCCCGATATGTTGCAGTTGCCAATGGTAAAAAATGCTGTGGCTGAAGTGTCAGAACAAATTCCGTTGCTTGCTACAAGAAAAAGGTTATGCCCGCCCGGTGTGTTAAACTGTTGACTATAATTGGTATTTGCGTTTTGCACAATACCATCTAATACCCACACGTAGCTGGTAGCAGACGTTGAATTATTAACCGTAGTAACAGTTTCGCCCACATTGTATGGAGAAGATGAAGTAATGGTATACGCTGCCTGCGCAGGGCACACCACGTTTACCATCATAGTATTTGAGTTGATACATTCTACACTACCATTGGTGGCAACAACCTTAATTTCGTAATTGCCTACTACGCCTGTAGGGCTGTGCTGGTAGGTAAAAGAATTGCCGGTACCTGCGGCTACACCATCTATATACCAAGTGTAGGTTGCGTTGGGTGCATTAATGGTAAAAACTACCTGCCCGCCTATAAATATAGTAGTATCGCTTGCGGTAAACTGCGCATTTAGGGGTGTTAAACATATATCATTACACCCCTGCGATTGCAATAAGCTGGCGCGGCTGGTTATCAGCGCCGCATTCATACGGTCGCATTGGTCTTGTGTAAAGTAGTGCTGGCATATCTGGTACCCATAGTCCATATAGTTACCAATCATATCATCTTGGTCGCCAAGGCCTCCATTGGCTATAGGCCTGTAGGGGTTGTTGGTAGAAAGGTCATCATCATCCGTATTACAAGTGTTTGGGGTAGTTTCAAAACAATTTACAGCAGCGGTAGAATTATCCGGGGGCGTATCGCAAACCCTATCACCATCAACCTGGCAATTAGAATTGCCGCAGCCCCCTTCAAACGTATGGTAAAGGCCCAGGTAATGACCAACCTCGTGCACATGCACTTTAGAGTTATCATACGTATTACTGTTAAAACCTAATTGTGTGCCACCAAAAAAGCCGGCTTCGTTAACAATGCCATCTATAGCGCTACCGTGGGCCGATGGGAAATAGGCATACCCTGCAATGCCCGAACCCATAGAAAGGGAAGAAATTTCTTTAACCAACCATATATTAAGGTATTTGGTAGGGTCCCAACGCACAAGGTCTTTCAGTTCCAGGTCTTGCGTTTCTGATACCATATTGGTAAGGGTAGAAACCGTGCGGGTAATGCCGGTAGTAAAATTACCGGCGGGGTCTTGCTTGGCTAAGCAAAACTGTATGTTGCTATTTGCACCACTAGAGCCGCCCAAGCCGTTTGCAAAAGACAGGTTAAGGTCTGATATGCCTTGCAGTACCTGCGCGTTGCTAATATTTTCGGGCCCGTTGTTGTGTATTATATGCACTACTATGGGTATGGTAAGCACACCCGAACCGCGGCTTTGGGTGTTGAAATTTAAAATGCCGTTATTTATTTGCTGCGTACGCTGGGCATAACCCGGCGTGTTTTGCATTTGTATGCCATGCAAAACATCTGTTAAGCACCCCGGAATAACTGTAGGCGACGGTTGATTACTTGCAGGATTTGAGGATAGTATAGCTTGCCCTGTTTGCGCGCTAACTGAGATGGTAACAAGTAAAAGCAGTAGTAGATTAAATACTTTCATAGAGATTAGGCTGTAATAACGTTACCATTGTTGACGTTGGCGAATTACAAACTCTAAAACCCCCTACATCAGACATAAAGGTAGCAACAGCTTAATCAAAAAGCAAGCAGTTAAAGCAAAAATAATACACAAGTAATGTTAAAAACCAATAATTACTTGCCTTTCAGGTTGGTAATTAGTGTAGACACTACAGGCTCTAGCGATGTAGCAGAACCTTCTACCAACTCGCCATTATTAAAAGTGGCAAAAAACGGAAGGTTATCCACACTGGCTAATTTTCTGGCTTCGGGGTTGGTTTCGGCATTTACATCAACAAACAAAACGCCTTCAAATTCGGGGCTTTCGCTCATGCGGCGAAACTTTGGGGCAAACAACTTGCAGTTGCCACACCAGTCGGCAAAATATTTAACAACCACCTTAGGGTTGTTTTGTAACAGGGTATTAAAATCAGCGTCGGTAGAAAGGGTAACAGCCATTGTAATATTTTTTGCAAAGTTATATAATCAATTGGTGGAATAACAAACCAGTTGAAATAGGGTTTAATAAATGATAATATTTAGGCTGTTTTGATTTTTGTTGTACCTTTGTAGACCGTTTTTTATAGATTAAATAGAGACATGAACGAAACAGGCATAAAGGCCGAAAATGCTACAGTAGCAACCCTTGGGTTAAAAAATGTAGCGGCCGCTTACTGGAACCTTACCCCATCTGAACTTGTTGAAGAAACGTTACTAACCACAGAAGAGGCTTATCTGGCTGATAATGGCGCGTTGGTTGTTGATACGTTAGAGTTTAAAGGCCGATCGCCTAAAGACAAGTTTGTAGTAAAAGACGAAAAAACAGCTGATACTGTTTGGTGGGGCGATGTAAACAACCCATTTGAACCCGAAAAATTTGACCGCCTGTATAACCGCGTTTGCGCGTATTTAGGTGGCAAAGAGGTGTATGTTCGCGATGCTTACGCTTGCGCCGACCCGCGCTACCGCTTAAACATACGTGTGGTTACAGAGTTGCCATGGAGCAACCTGTTTGCCAACAACTTGTTTTTGCGCCCTACCTACGAAGAAATTTTAAGCTTTGACCCTGAGTGGACCATATTATGTGTACCGGGTTATTTAGCTGATAAAGAGGTTGATGGTACCCGCCAGCATAACTTTACCGTGGTTAACTTTACCAAAAAGGTTATCCTTATTGGTGGTTCGGCCTACACGGGCGAGATGAAGAAAGGTATTTTTACCATTCTTAACTACATTCTTCCACAAGAAAAAGGCGTGTTATCTATGCATTGCTCTGCCAACGTTGGTAAAGACAACGATACCGCTGTATTCTTTGGCCTATCGGGCACGGGTAAAACAACCCTTAGCGCCGACCCTAACCGCCGCCTTATTGGCGATGATGAGCACGGCTGGACAGCAGACACCGTATTTAACTTTGAAGGTGGTTGCTACGCTAAATGTGTTGACCTTACCAAAGAAAAAGAGCCTCAAATTTTTGATGCCATACGTTACGGCACCCTGCTAGAGAATGTTAACTTTTACGATGGCACCCGTACGGTAGACTATACCGATACTACCAAAACAGAGAACACCCGCGCCGCTTACCCAATTGATTTTATTGATAACATCGTTACCCCATCGGTAGGCCCGCTTCCTAAAAATATTTTCTTTTTAACTGCTGATGCGTTTGGTGTTTTACCTCCAATTAGCAAGCTAACTACCGGCTAAGGCTATGTACCACTTTATATCGGGCTACACGGCTAAAGTTGCCGGTACCGAGGTGGGTGTTACCGAGCCGCAAACTACTTTCTCGGCTTGTTTTGGTAAGGCTTTTCTTCCGTTGCACCCCGGTAAGTATGCCGATTTGCTTGGCAAGAAAATGAACGAGAACAACGTTAACGTATGGTTGATTAACACCGGCTGGACCGGTGGCCCTTACGGTGTTGGCTCTCGCATGAAGTTGAAATACACCCGCGCCACCATTACCGCTGCGTTAGAAGGTAAATTGGATGGTGTTGAGTTTAAAACCCTTCCGGGCTTTAACCTTGCCTACCCTACTACCTGCCCCGATGTGCCAACTGAACTGTTGAACCCACGCGAAACATGGGCTGATAAAGAAGCTTACGACAAAAAGGCTAACCATTTGGCCGAAGAGTTTGTAAAGAACTTTGCCCAATATGCCGATGGTTGCTCTGCCGAAGTTTTGGAAGCTGCACCTAAGGCCGAAGTACACGCTTAATATTATTTTAGTTTGATAAGAAAATCCCTGTTTGCTGTTAGTGAACGGGGATTTTTCATAGTATGCCATAATTGAAAACCCATCCATTTCATACAGATAATGCTAATGCCTTTTTAGAACAACTCATTGAGTTTTCTAAGGGGTTGGAGTTTTTTATTTTGCTTGATAGTAATAAGCATGCGCGTAGCAAGCAATCGGCCTTTAATAAGGGTTTGCATTTAGATAGCTACGATTGGCTAGCAGCATTTTACCCTAAGCGCATACTGGTTTTAGAAAACCCTTTAGGTGCGTTCGATTTGCTTAGCAAGTTTCACCAAAATACGTGGTTGGTGGGGTATTTGTCGTACACCTTAAAAGCAGACACTGAAAAGGTAGCCGATAACAAACCCAATACCCAGGACTTTGCCGCTATGGAGTTTGCAGAGCCGGGTTGTATTATTTATGCCCAGGGCGATAGTTTGGTAATGCTGTATGAAGAGAAAGTAGTACCATCACCACAAGATTTAATAAGCGGTATAGAAGGCATTCAAGTACCTGTAGAAGCAGTTAATGGTAAAGTTGAGGTTATACCCCGCATCACCAAAGAAGAATACATACAGCAGGTTAATAGCCTTAAACAGCATATTCAGTTAGGCGATATATACGAGGCTAACTTTTGCATGGAGTTTAGTGCAGAAGGCGCAAGTATCAACCCATACAACACCTATAAGCGGTTAACAGCAGCATCGCCCATGCCGTTTTCGGCATTTGTAAAAACGGGAGGTAACTATGTTATGTGTGCCAGCCCCGAGCGGTTTGCTAAAAAGGTTGGCAGCATGGTTTACTCCCAACCCATAAAAGGCACAGCACCAAGGGCCGCTAATGGAGCGCAAGATAAGGCCAATGCTGAAAGCCTTATTGCCAGCGAGAAAGAAAGGGCTGAGAATGTAATGATAGTAGACTTGGTGCGTAACGATTTAGGGCGCACAGCCAGAGTCGGCACGGTTAAGGTTGATGAGTTGTTTGGGGTATACCACTTCCCTAAGGTGCACCACATGATATCTACCGTTAGCGCAGAGGTAGCAGAGGGCATAGGCTTTGCCGAGGTGATTAAAAAGCTTTCCCTATGGGCAGCATGACAGGCGCACCCAAAATACGCGCCATGCAGTTAATTGATGGACATGAAGCCGGGGCAAGGGGTTTATTCTCGGGCTCGGTTGGTTATATAACCCCCGATGGTGATTTTGACTTTAATGTGGTTATCCGCAGTATATTCTATAGTAAGGAAACACAGCAACTATCATACTGGGCAGGCAGTGCCATCACCGCCAAAGCCAATGCAGAGCAGGAGTATGAAGAGTGCTTGCTAAAGCTGGAAGCTATAAGGCAGGTGTTGGGATAGAAAAATAAGCTTAGGATGTCATCCCGAACTTGATTCGGGATCTAATATAACCGACAGTCCTTTCTATGGATGCTGAATCAAGTTCAGCATGACAATTCATCATAGATAAAAAAGAAGCCCCTCCGTTTCCGAAAGGGCTTTTACAAATATTATTTAGTCTAATTACTGACTACTAACTACTGATTACTTGCTATTGATGAAGTCAGTTAACTCATCGCTTGATGATGAGAAGCTGAAAGCATCGCTAACCATGTAGTAGTTTTCTTTGTCAGAGCAACGGTCGTAGGCCAGTTTGGCAAACGATAGTTTATCACCCTCAAAAGAGAATAACGCCATTACATCTTTAATTTGAGCAACCGATAGGCATTTGTTTTTTAAGAACGTTTTAGCCACGTTCATTTTACTGTCAGAGAACGATTGCTTTTGTATGCTGCCTTTTAGGTTGCCTATATCTGTAGACGATGCAGGGAAAGTGCAACCGGTATTTGCCGGAGGGGTTGTGCTGCTTGGCGGCGGGGTTGTGTTTGAGCCTGTATTGCTTGGCGGGCGCGTAGTTACTGCACCTCCTGTGTTGGTAGATGAGTAAGTGGTAGTTGTTGTTGTTTTGGTGGTGGTAGTTGTGGTAGAACCGGCAGGCATATTAATGCCCATGTTCATGTCTATTGTACCACCCATACCATCGTCAACCTTAACGCCACCGCCGGTAGCGCCCATGTTCATATCCATTTTAACGGTATTGCCGCTAGGGTCGGTAATGGTTTGGCTGGTGCTAACGCCTTTATCGCCACCGGTAACATTTTGGTTAATGCCAACTTTATCGCCACCCACATTGCTATTTACGTTTTGGTTTACAGTACCTGTGTTGCCACGGGTAGTAGTAGTGGTGGTTTGGGTAGTGTTTTGTATAGGGATAGTTTGTGCAGGGGTGTTTGGAATAGTGTAATCAGAACCGTATTTATCATCGGTATGAAAAGGTACTGTTTGCGCGCTGGCAGGGCCACCTTTGCTTTCAGAAAAGCTGCTTACGCGTACTACCAATTTGCCTTTTTTATCTTTTTGGATGTTGTAGGTAGCATCAAAAAACTTATCGTCTACATCTTTTGTAAAAATGTTTTTGTCAATAGATGGAATGGTGTTATCGGCAAAAATTATTTTAGCACGGTAGTTAGGGTTAGTAAGGCCTGTAACCTTAACGTTGGCATCGGGCTTATCATTTTGTTTTATGCCATCCATAATAACCCAGAATTTTTGACCGTCCTGAGAAAAGAATGTAGCACTTGCTGATGGTGTTTGAGCCGCAATATTAAAGGCAGCCAAGCCACAAAGTATAAATGAAAATAGAGTTTTCATAAGGTATATTAAGTGTTTATTGTATTAATTAGCTTTTTTAGGGGTAGTAGTTTTGGTAGCCGGTTTGGTGGTTGTTTTAGTAGTAGTGCCGGTTTTAGTGCCTGCGGGTTTTGTATTAGCGGGCTTTGTAGAGGTACCGCCTGTGGCAGGTTTGGTAGTGCTCTTGGTGTCGTTAACGGGTTTGTCAGTAGTTGTTAACGGCGCAGCGGGCTTAACCATGTTGGGTACTACATAGCTTTGCGGGGCAAAAGATATTTGCCTGCCATAAATAAGCTTTACATCAATCCTTTTGTCTACAAGGCTGGGTATTTGGTCGCAAAGGTCTAGTACTTTGTCGGCCATATCATCGCCAAGGCTTTTGTAAGTACATATAAGCTTGCTGTAGTTGTTTACTGATGTAAGTTCTAGCTGGCCGCCAAAGGTAGCATCGGCTTTAAGCTTAGAGCGTAAATCACGTAAATCGCGGAAAGTGCCCATTTCGTAAAAGCGAAGCTCAAAAGGTGTTCCGTTGTTTACCCAATCGCCAATGTAGGTGGTAAAGGTTTGCAATAGCTTGTCAACGCCAAGGTCTACAGCCTCTTTAATAGATTTGGTACTTATTTTACCATCGTCGCCATCTGTGCCCCAGGTGCTTTCCATTATAACGGTGCCAAGGCCTTCGCCGGTGCAGTTATCATACGCTTTGGCAACAATGTTGGTTTTAGATTCGGTACGGGTGCCAAAAGGACCCTCGCGCTTGCTAACGTTAATATCAGCAAGCTCTATAATAAATTGCGCATCGGCTTTAATACCCAGGTTTTGAACGTAGGTAACACCGGTGTCGCCTTCCTGCTTAATGTTCATAGCCTCTTTCTTCAGGTTCTCGTAGCGGGTTTTATCTACGTAACGGTATTTTTTGGCAGATAAAGCAGAGTTTATCGCATCAATAGCAAAATCGTAAGTAGCACGGTCGGTTTTGGCTTTTTCTTCGTTAGGTACGGCCATAAAACGCACGCCGCCTACACTTTTAGCCAGCAATTGGTAGTCGGCTTTTAAAGGGTCTAGAGACACAGTAGCGCTGATAGTAACCTGATACAGGCCGTTTGCAGGGCCTTCTTTTACCACGGTGTATTTAGATACGTAGCCTTCGCTATGCGTTGCAATAGCGTCTGATATGGTCATAAAATTCTCCACCTTGGTTTCAGATTTTACCGCAACACCCAAGCCCTGACTAACGGCATTGCGCACCGCATCTTGTGTAGCATCAATTTTTGCAAGGCCAATGCCTTTAGCCTCTACCACAATGGTGTTTTGTGCATTAGCAGAAACAACAAACAGTAGCAATGTAAATACGCTAAGTATTAACTTAATTGTAAAAGGTTTTTTCATTTTAAGTAGTTTGTAAAATGGCGTTTGCAACCACCGTGCCAAAAATGTAAAGTGCTGTTTTATAACAGTCTATAATGATAGTTCCTAAATCCGTATCAAAAATACTAAAAAAAGCCCTGTGCTGTTAGTCCTTAATAATATTCAGCTTCTTCACCAAGCGGCCTTCGGGGGTTTGTATTGACACCATATAAATACCAGATGCCAGCGCGGTTGTGTTTAGGCTGATGGTTTGGCTGCCGGCCAATAAACTGCCTGTGTAATTAGCAGTCTGTTTTTTACCATCAATAGATAATATGGCAACATCTACCTGTTGTGGTTTTTTCAAATCCAGTTGCAGGTTTACCACATTGTTAGCCGGGTTGGGGAACATGTTTTTTAGTGCTAATGATGTTGGTATTTCTTCAACACCTATAGTTATATCGCCCTTAAAATATACCCTGTAAATAGTATCGTTGGCCGATGATATGCCATTGTTTGGAGCAGTGCCACGTATGCCGCCAAATAAATAGCCTATGAATTTACGTGGTTCTGCCTTGACCGAATGGTAAGTTTGCCCTACTTAAAGCACTGTGTGTGGTATTAACGCCATTGCCGGTTAAAAATACTGCATTTGTTCCCAATAAACCCGGCATTGTTCGTAATGATAACTCTTCCCAGCCAGAGGTGCCAAAAGGCTGAGTCGGGCCATTTACATTAAAATACATTTGGCTAACAGTATTTACAAACGGTACTAAAGAATCGTAATTATTAAGGTTGTTGTGCGTGCCCATACCTCCCAATAATACTACGGCGCTTGTGCCGGTGTTAGACCAATCATCGTATACCGTAAAGCTAGCCGATGTATATTGGCTAAACCGCTGGTTTTGGTTAGAAAACACCTGCCTACTTTGACCGTTAAAATAGATAGGTTCTGTATATGGCAAATTCTCCGTTTTCTTAAATACGCCACCCAGTATGGCCAATCGGTCACCTTCGTCAAATTGTAGCTTAACAACATTTAAATCCCTACGGTGCAGGTTATTTGTGTCTACAAGCTCACTTTGGTTAAAAGGGCCAAAAGGGCCGCTAGGCTCTATATCTACAATGGTAAAAGAGCGTATGGCATTGGTATAGGTTTGGGTAAACTGGCCGTTGGGTACATCGTTATAGCGGCCTTCAAACTTATGTCCACCTACAATGTAAAAGGTGTCGTTAATTTCTTCCATCTCTCCACCGCACACAGCCATGGTGCTATCAAGGTAAAAGCCCAAGTGCGGGCTTAAGCTATCGCCGTTTTCAACCGCGGTTATCAATCCCGGAACATCAACCGATATTAAATAAGGGAACGTAGCAAACATAGCGTTGGTACTATCCCAACCATAGCCACCGGCTATATACAGCTTGTCGCCCTTTTGGTGAAACTGCATATTGGTAGAGCGTAGCGGGTCGGCATGCGCTAACGATAATTGGTTTAACGATGCCGCAGACCATTGCCAATCGGTAGTATCAACTACAATAATGTTGTTGTTAGAGTATTCCGTTTCAAAATTGCTATTGCTGTTTAAGCCATGCAAACCGTTGGTACGCCCACCAATAATAAGCCATTTGCTGCCGTGGGTAGCATAAGCAAAAGAGTGGTAACCCGGCACAGTTTCGCCAATAATAGGTTCAAACTCAACATGGAAATACCATGGCGAAAGAATATCGGCAGGGCTTTGGGTTGTATTAGGCTGTTGTGCCCATAGGCTGTTAATACTCAGCAATATTACAGAAACTAGAGAAATAGCGTAACGTTGGCACATAAATATTAGATTATCAAGAACAAAGTTAAGTTAAACGCATTTAGATTAAAAGGCATATTTTAGCTAAAAGGCTATATTTGCCTATATTGAGAAGAATGACCGTCCGTACGCTACATATAATCACACTGTTACTATTAGGCATTGCCGCAAACGCGCAACAGTTGGGCGTTAAGTGGGGCGATAGCTATAAGAACCGCAAAAACAGCTATATAACCAAAATAGTGGGCGAGGATAGCGACAGCTACTACGCGTTTCGCTACAGTGGCGGCTATGTGTTTTCGTACGTGCCACATATTTGGTTAGATAAGTACTCAGGCTTCTCTCTACAGCAGGAGTTTTCTCGCCCTATGGAAATACCCACCCGCGCTGGCGAGGAGGTTTCTGTAGAAGATATGTTGCAGATAAAGGGCAACTTTATTTTGCTTACCAGCTATTTTAACCGTGATGCCAGCAAAAAATCGGTATTTGCCTATAAGGTAGATACCGCCGGAAAGGTATATACCAAAAACAGCCGCGAGGTGGACTATATACCATCGGAAACGCGCCGCGATAACCGCAGGGAGCATGTTACTCTTTCGGCAGATAGTTCGGCCCTGTTTTTTTACCATGCCGAGTATGATGATAAAACGGGCAACGAGCGGTTGATGTGCCGTCTGGTAAGCGGTACCGACTTTAGCGAGTTGTTTTCTAAGTCTATAGATATTCCCTACAAAAAAGAGCAGATAAATATAATTAACGGGGTTAGCGATGTAGAGGGCAACTTTTTTGTGCTGCTTAAAATAAGCCCTCTTGATAAAGGCATATTCTTTAAAGACAAAGCCAACTCATCATACCTTATGCTATCTATTTCAGCAGATGGTAAGGTGCGCGAGTACGACCTTTCTTTAGGCACCAAAAGCATATCAGAAATACTGCTAAAGCGTGCAGGCGATGGTAACATACTAGTGGCCGGGTTTTACTCTAATCAGGCTAAGTCTGAAGATAATATGGCGGGCAGTTTTTACATACGTATTGATGGTAAAACGGGCAATATAAGCAGCAAAGGTGTTAAAGACTTTGATAAAGATTTTTTAGCCCTGTTTATGAGCGAGCGTAAGATTGATAAAGGCCGGGAGCTATACAAATACAGCCTAAACGACTTTATCCTGCGCGATGACCAAGGCGTAATACTTATAGCCGAGCAAACCTTTGAAGATGTGGTATGCTTTTACGATACTCGCACGGGCCTGCAAACCTGTAATACGCATTTTTATTATAACGATATTATAGTTATAAGTATAAACCCCGATGGCACGGTGGCATGGGTACGCAGAATACCCAAGCAGCAGGAAACCATTAATGATGATGGCCTCTTCTCATCCTACCTTATGTATAAGCGCGATAAGACTATCTACCTGCTTTTTAACGATGATATACGCAACTTTACCCAGCAATCGCTGCCCTTTGGCACGTTTGATGCCGAGCCTTATAACATGACAGCCCCACACAAGGCGCAGGTGGCTATGGTGAGTATAGACTCTGCCGGTACAGTGGTTAAAAAGCCATTTTTTAATGCGCGCGATAGTAAGATTATTATCCGCCCAAGCCTGTCTTACAAGGCTAATAGCGATGTTACCGTTATTTATGGTGAATATGGAAACCGTTTCCGTCTAGGGAAACTATTATACACTGAAAGCCCCGATAGTACTAAGGTAGAGTAAGTTAAGCCTTCTTTCTTATCACTATGATATGGTGCAGCGCAAATATCCTGTTAAATGGTATCAACGTAAACTCCCACAGCTTTATTAGTGGCGAAAAGAACGATGGCAGCACCTGCCTGAAATTTAACCCGCCCGATAGTAAATAGCGGAGGTAGTTATTCAGCGGCTTTTGTAGTACAATCTCCAAGTTGGGGTATAGCTGTTCCAGTTTCTTTTTATCGCGGACAAACACAATGTACGATAGGGCCTGGTTAGCGCCATTCATAAAGCCAAGCTCCTCGTTTACCCATTCTTTCTGGGTCATATCAAAGGTTTCGCTATCAAATATCTTCTTGTAAAAACGGCTTGCAACCGTTCCGTAATAAGGGTCTATAAGCACACAGCCGCCGCCAACCTCAAGCACCCGCTCCAGCTCTTTAAAAAACAAGTTTGGGTTGGGGAAATGGTGAAAACAGTTAATACCATAAATACCCCTGATGCTGTTGACCTCAAAGGGCATGTTTTGCGCGTCAACCACCATATCAAGGTTCGGGGCCGATTTTACATCGGTAGATACTATCTCGGGGTACTTCTTCTTAAAAAGCTAACACCCGCGCCAATTTCTACACGCTTACCTATGCCGTTAAAATGCTTGGTGTCAAGGTTTATGCAGGTATCGTAAAACTCGGCAAATACATTGCGCATCATGGGTTTTTCATACAGCACCTTGCTGTGCAATACCAGTAGTTCATCGCTATCGGGGTCTATGCCCTCTAGGCGTGGCTCTCTTAAATAATTACGCAGCTTTATAAAAACCGACATCCTATGTATCTCTTGGTGGGCGTCAAATATACAACCTCCATGCGTTATTAAAATAATTTCACCAAGGCCACAAAGTATTTATTTACTTTGCAGTATATGAAACAGTCGAACAACGCGCTTTTTGCGGCCATAGGTTTCTTTACAATTACTGCTATACTCCAGGCCCTTAAAACATGGGCCGGTGTTGCTATGCCAAACGAGCTTATGCTTATAAGCCGCCTGCTGTTTGCGGGAGCTGTGTTTTACTATGCTTACAAAATAAAGTCGCTAAGCACCTTTATTTTCGCGGCCATGATAGCCGGTATACTGGGTGGTATTTACCTGCCAAAGGGTATAGCTATAGACCTTAAACTACTTAGCGACATCTTCCTTAAACTCATCAAAACCATTATAGCACCGCTGTTGTTTGGTACGCTGGTAGTGGGCATAGCGGGCCATTCAGACATTAAGCAGGTGGGCCGCATGGGTTGGAAATCGCTGGTGTACTTCGAGATTGTTACCACTTTCGCCCTAATCATCGGCCTTATTGCCATCAATATTAGTCAGGCCGGCGCAGGCTTAGAAAACCTTGCTGTTGATACTGAATCTATTAAAGTAGCCGACCCCCTTACCTGGAAAGAAACCATACTCCACATATTTCCCAAAAACATTGCCGACTCTATTGCCCATGGCGAGGTGTTGCAGGTAGTCGTTTTTAGTATACTTTTTGGTATTGGCCTTGCTATGCTTAGCAAAGAAAAGCGCAAGCCAATGATTGATTTTGCCGAGAGCCTTACCGAAGCTATGTTTAAGTTTACCAACATAGTAATGCTTTTTGCCCCTTTCGCGGTTTTTGGCGCCCTGTCGTACACCTTGGCTATGTACGGTATAGATGTGTTTGGCAACCTGATTAAACTGCTGCTAACATTGTATGTAGCCCTTGTAGCCTTTATTGGTGTAGTGTTAATACCCATTATGCTTATTACCGGCATACCGGTGCTTAAATTTCTTAAAGCGGTGCGCGAGCCTGCTACCCTGGCCTTTGCTACAGCCAGTTCAGAAAGTGCGCTGCCCATAGCTATGGAGCGTATGGTAGAGTTTGGTGTACCTAAAAAATAGTAGCCTTTGTGCTACCTACCGGCTATAGCTTTAACCTTGATGGTACTACGCTATACCTGTCGCTGGCGGCAATATTCGTAGCGCAGGCAAGTGGGGTGCAACTCAGCGTTGCCGACCAAGTAATAATCGTCTTTACCCTTATGCTAACCAGCAAAGGCGTAGCAGGGGTTCCACGGGCATCGTTTGTAATACTACTGGCTACTGTTTCTTCTTTTGCCTATTTAGGGCTTAAAGAAGACCGAGCCTACCTTATTTTAGGTATTGATGCCTTTATGGATATGGCCCGCACTGCGGTAAACGTATTTGGCAACTGCTTAGCATCGGCCGTGGTGGCTAAATGGGAGGGCGAGCTAAACACCAACACCCCCGACCCTAAACCGACATTGCAATAACTCTCAACCCCTACAGGCAGTAGTTAATTAGGCCATTTCGCGGATTCATTTTTTCAACTCCCCTACTTTTTAAGGAGGGGTAATTCTGACTGTTAAGTCAGAATGGGGTGGTTACTACACACCTACAAGCAGTAGCCGATAAGGTTATTTTTCATTTTTCACTTTTCGTTTTTAGTTTGCCGAAGGCATTAAACACCTTTAGGTGGCCTACCGTAGTAAACCACCTGAAAAAGTGCACAATCTTTATCATAACAATTTAGCTACTAACCAACAGATGGTTCTGTTGTTAAGCTTGTTCTCTCGCTAAACTATTTATCTTAAATTCTTTCTTAAACCATTAATCTTGAACCGTAATAAGCATTGTAGGTACTATTAATAAAGTCCCTTTTAAAAGGGGTTGTTTAGTGCAAAGCACTAAACGGGGGATTTTTAGCCCGGGCCTGCCCTGACAGTATCGTCATAGGCTCTTTTTGTTTTAATTACTAATAATGTGTATTTGCAAATACGGGTACAAAGATACAACACCCAACCATCTTTTGTCAAGTATAAAATAAATATTGTTAATAAATAATTTTAAAGAATTGCCTCTCATGAGAAGCAGCTCTGAATAAACAACCATGTATCCTAGCGCACCTCTCAAGAGAGAATACTTATAGTTCACTTTATGTTGTAGTAAACTTTTGACTTTTTGCAGGCTTGGTTTTTCGTTTTTTACTTTTCGTTTAACACAAAGGTACGACCGGGCATAGGCCTTTGTCAAGTAAACCCCCCCCTCTAAGAGGAGGTGCCTCGCAAAGCGAGGTGCGCGAGTCTTGCCAACATACCAAACGCAGAAAAGCCTCCGCCTAAGGCGGGGGCTTTTCATTTTATGGCGTTCGGGAAATTAATCCTTACTGCTATAAACTCTTTTGAAGAAGGTCAGTTTAGTTTGTTAGTTCTGATTGTAGAACACTAGCAAATTGGGTTTTGTTGGGGGATATGTAATTCTTGGTTGCATTAGTTTATTTTTTCAATACAATAAATTAAGGTATTCTTTACTTTTAGCCCATGCTAAGGCTTCCTCTTTTATTTCTTTTGCTATCTGTGTATGCGTCGGCGCAAACGGTTACTATTAAAAAACTGCTTGCTGCTTGTAAAGACACTACCGGTGCCACCCAAATAATACCAAAGAATTATGTAAAAAGCGGGTATGAAAAGTCGTTTGACGATACGTTGTACATTTATAAATCGAAGCGGGGCAACACCATGCTGTTGGCAACCCAAAATGGCGACTATTATATTTTTAGAACCAACAACAGGGCTAAATATGTTAGGATGATACGCGCGCTTAAAAGACAAGAGTTTGTTTTTGATAAACCCCAATGGCTCTACCGCACAATACTAAGAAAAGCCGAATCTGTAAATCACCCCAAAATTGTTGTATCATCACGCCCCAGGTGGACGTATGGCCGTGTAGCCTTCTACTCAGGGCCTTTTAACCGGAAAGGAATAGACAATAAATGCTATACTATTTCTGTTTTAAAGACGAAGTAGTAACTAACCATTACCAAACGCAGAAAAGCCCCCGCCTAAGGCTGGAGCTTTTCATCTTTATTGCTAACGGGATTTGACTCCGTGTGCTATAAACTCTTTTGAAGAAGGTCAGTTTAGTTTGTTAGTTCTGATTGTAGAACACTAGCAAATTGGGTTTTGTTTTCTAAAGACGTTTTTTTGATTGTCAGATGTCAAAATATCTACTCCTTGAGATTTTTATGAGCTAAATATCGAATACATTTCGTAAAGATTGTTTTATGGCTTCAAACTCTTCGTCCGAAACAACTCCAATTTGCTTTGCGAATCTGTCTGTAGACAATGATTTGACTTGAAAACAATCCGCTACAGAGTCTTTAGTTAAATTATTTTCAGCGCTCATTACTAATTTAACCATCCAATCGGCTGTATTATACCTTTCATTCCAATCTGTTATTGGAACGACAATTCTTAGTGGTAGAATTCCTATCGCATTATCATTAACAATTATGGCTGGTCGTCTTTTCTTTATCTCTGCTCCAATGGTAGGATTAAACTCAACCAACCAGATTTCCTTAGTATTCATGAATATCGTCAGTATCGGTTTTAGTTAATTCTGTTAGATTCTTATCATATAAATAATCTACTAAAAGAAATTGAGCTGCTGCTTTTCTTTCTTTTTTTATATCTGACAAATTTCCAAATAAATTTACTAATTCAGACTTTTCAAAAAAAGCAGCCATTAATCCATTAGGTATTACCTGTTCTTTGCCGAACGTTGCTAACCAAGGTTCTTCACTGTGAGTCAGTTCCATTAATTTAATGGCAGAAAACTGCCTATAGTATGAATATACTTTATTAATAAAGCTTTTTTGGATTGCGTTAAGAAAATCAAAATTCAAATTAGCATCAGGAACCACTATTGAGTTATTCCCATACCCTTTATAAGTATGGTAAACTTCACTCACAACAGGGCCATATTTCCATGCCTCAATTTCATCCTCGAACAATTGTTCTTTATACAAAGCGAAATGGAACCCTTGTAAATAGTACAGTATTTTTTGAAGTTTAAGGTTTGTAAGGTTTTCTTCCGGATTGTTCTGTGTTAGGCTAATAACATAGCCTGCAATATTGTTCGCTTTCATAGTATATTTATTAGATAAGCCTCACCCCGGTTGCAATATTTATAAATTATCCGCACAATTTATAATCAACTCCTAATTTGAATTTGAGCTATGGTTTAAACGTTTCTGTTTTAGTTATGTTGCAAATATACAAATTATATTAATATTTGTCAAGCTTAATATATAACTATTGCCATTAAATCTCTCCCCTCGCCTCTTCCTCCCTTAGCCCCTGCAATATCTGCTTAGGGTAAATAAGGTAGTACTTCTGCACAGTTTTGGTTAGCGATGCTATGTTGTATTGGTCTGATGCCGTGGCAATATCTTTTACCGTACCGTCTTTGTATTTTATGCTTATCTGCTCGCTCTTTGGGCTGTAGGCACTGTTGGTTATAGAGTCGTGCATAACAAAGTAGCTAATCTCGTTATTAGTAAGCCCAAACACTTTTTTGGTGCGCTCTTTTACCGCCTGCACATCGGCCCTGTTAAAGGCAGAGTTTTGTATTTCTATTTTAAACAGGCTGCGGTTAACCAGGTTCCTTGAAAGGAAAGCCAATATCCTGTCGCTATGGTTGCACCACTCTTTTAGCGATGCCATAATATCGTAATCGTCCAACTGGCTAAACAGGTCAAGGTATTCGGGGTTGTTCCTAAAATCTTCTATCGTAACACCTTTAGTAAGGAATGTTTTTAGCGCAGTGGTACCAAATACATCAATATCCTGAAAAGCCAAATCGCGGGCTCGTTTAAGTATGTTTACCAGCAGCGCCTCTGCCGCCAGTACTGTTTTGTGTAAATACACCTGCCAATACATCAGGCGGCGGGCTATAATAAACTTTTCTACGCTGTATATACCCTTGGCCTCAACCACCAGCGTATCGTCTACCACATCAAGCATTTTAATAATACGATCATAGCTTATAACGCCTTCTGATACTCCTGAAAAGAAACTGTCACGGCTTAGGTAATCAAGTCTGTCCATATCCAGTTGGCTGGATACCAGCTGATGCAGGAATTTTTTGGGGTAACGGTCATTAAAAATATCAATGGCGGTGGTAAGCAGCCCGTCAAACTCCTCGTTTAACCGTTGCATAAACAAGGCAGATAGTTCCTCGTGGTGTATACCCGAAACGATAGAACTTTCTAAAGCATGAGAGAATGGCCCATGGCCAATATCGTGCAGCAATACGGCAATTAAAACGCCGTTGGCTTCATCATCAGTAATCTCATTGCCCTTAAAGCGCAAGGCTTCTACGGCTTCGCTGGTAAGGTGCATAGCACCCAGTGCATGGTGAAAGCGTGTGTGGTTAGACCCCGGGTAAACAAGGTACGTCATACCCAGTTGCTTAATGCGGCGCAGGCGCTGAAAGTAGGGGTGCTCTATCAGGGCAAATACCAAATCGTTAGGTATTTGTATAAACCCGTAAATAGGGTCGTTTATTATTTTATACTTTTTCAATGGGGCAAAGGTAATTATAAAAAGTTCCCCCTTTTAAAAGGGGTGCTCCCGCGCAAAGCGGGAGTGGGGGATTTAATTCCCCGATTGCAGTGTTTTATTACTTTTTGCTTGTCCAAAAAGTAACCAAAAAAGACACCACGCACACCAACCTTCATTTTTAGCCTCCCCACCGCGGGTCCTAACGCACAACCGCCGGCTAAAAATTCAGGTTCGCACTGCGCGTGGACATCCACCGCACATTAACGCTACCACAAATGCTGCTCATTTGATAACACTAAAATCCCCATTCCTGATTTCAATTTTATCGAAATCAGAACACGCCCTTTATTTAAAGGGGGATTAAAACAAAAAAGCCCCTTTGCGGGGCTTTCATTCTATATCTCTTTATCTATTAATTAAAGAAACTACTTAACAAGCTTCTTAACCTCCTCATACAGCTCATCCTCATCGCCGGGGGCGTATGAGTTATGAGACCATACAATGTTGCCGCTACCGTCTACTAAAAACGTCATAGGCGGATTATTTACACCCATGGCACGTTTAAAATCGCTGTTGGGGTCTAAGATAATATCATATTCCCAGCCTTTGGCATCAACAAAGGGTTTAACCTTGGCTGTATTACGGGCATCGTCAATAGACACCGCTACCAGCTTAACGCCGGTTTCTTTTACCCAAGTTGGGTATTCATCGGCAATGGTGTTAAGCTCTTTTACGCAAGGCGCGCACCAGGTAGCCCAAAAATTGATAATCATGGGCTTGCCGCCGTTATTAAAGTCTTTGGTATCAAAGGTGGTACCATCTAGCAATTTAACACTAACTGATGGTACTGTGCGGCCTGTTTGGGCAACGGCTTGGAAAGAAAGGGCCACCAGGGCCAAAAGGATAATTTTTTCATTGTTGTTGGTGTGCTATTAAAAGAGTAACCGGCACATGGTATGCAAAATGCAAGCCAAAGTGCCGGTTACAAATATTAATTAACTAATTACTTAGCAATAGTAATACGCTTGCTGTAAAGTTTATCACCAACATAAACGTTAACCATGTACATACCGTTAGATAAAGACGATAAGTTCATGTTCATTATGTGTTGGCCGGCAGCCATATTTTGTTTGCTATCGTTATAAACCATTTGGCCCATAACGTTAGTTACGTTAACCGCAACAGTAGCTTTTTTAAGTAAGCTTAGGTCTAGGTTAAAGTTACCTTCTGATGGGTTAGGGAATACGTTAAAAGCACCAACAGCAGTTTCATCTTCAACACCTAAAACGCTAACTTTAAATTGTTTTGATTCGGTTAAGCCAAAGTCGCCACCCGAAGCAAGTACGTTACCGTTAGCATCAACTACTTGGTAGCCGCCATTACCGTAATCACAGCACATGCCATCTTGGTATTGCTCAGAGTCTGAAATTTCAAAGGTGAAACAGCCAGTAGCACCCATTGGGTAAGTTACCGGAGGTTGAACTGTTTCGCCGGCTGCCTGTAGGTCGTTGTAAGGACCACCCTGTGCAATAATTTGGTTACCGTTTTTCAGTTTCCAAGTAGTTTCAGAGCCGTAAGCATCGGTAGTAATTTTTACTGTAATAAACTGGCTAACAGCCTCAGGAGCTGCACCACCCGGTGTTTTAGCCGCATCGTTAGCAACATCAGAGTTTGCGCTTGTTACTTTAATCTCAATAGTATCTAAAGAGCTTGGGGTAAAAGAGCCTACTGTAATATCAGCAATACCGTATTTAGGCAGGTTACCAGTCCAATCGTAGCTGGCAACTTCAACATCGTTAAAATATGCTTTAACAGTAGCTGCTGTTAACGGTGCAGTACCCATGTTTTGCAATTTTGCAGTTAATGGAATGTTAGAGCAGCTGATAGTGCCACCGGTGTAAGAGAAAATGGCAGGGTCGTTAGCAAATGTAGCTACAGGGCAGTTAGAGGCTGCTGAGTAAATAGTAGCGGCAGGTGCCTTACCAATCTCTACAATACGACGGTTAGGGCATACTAAGTAGATAGTTGGGAAATAGCCAATTTGGTAAGCATTGTTAAACGATGCATTGTCTATAATAGGGTATGGTGTGCCTTGTACCCAGTTGCCTTGGCTTGTTAAAACGCCAGAACCGCTTGTGCCCGTTAACTGTGCGCCTGTGTTTTGGGCTTCGCCTTCAATAAAAAACACCATTACATCGTTAGTAGTGCTATTAGATACACCAGATAAACCTGTAGGACCGTGGTTAATGTACAAGTCTTCTAAAGCACCGCTGTTGTGGTAGTTCCAGCAAGGGCCGCACCACGCAGCAGAAAAATCAAGCACCACAGAGTAACCTTGGCCTAGGTACTCATACAAAGTGTGGCTATTGCCATTAAGGTCTGTACCTGTAAAATTAGGCGCTACAGAGCCATCTTGTAATTGTGCATTAGCTGTAAAAAGTGCAGTAGCACAAGCCAATACTGTTGTAAATATTCTTTTCATCTTTAAATAAAAGTTTACAGTTGTTTCTACAAAGTTATTATTAATTGTTAGTAAACACTAGTTTTTTAACATTTTTTTGATGGTGGGCTAATACTGCAATACCTGTTGGCATCAAAAAGTGCCAACTACATTGATTTTCAGTAGCTTTATAACTACCGGCAAACAAAAAGCCGTGGTTATGTGCCACGGCTTTTAATAATATATGGTAACCTGTTTTATTAAAACAGGCCGTGCAATTCGGCATCTATTTTATTAATAATAGCACCAAAATGCTCTTGGTTTTCTATAAACTTGTTATCGTCAACATCAATAATAAGTAGTTTACCACCGGTATACTCGCTAATCCAGGCTTCGTAACGCTCGTTAAGGCGGCGCAAATAATCAAGGCGGATAGAGTTTTCGTACTCACGGCCACGTTTTTGTATCTGGTTTACCAGAGTGGGTACGCTGGCACGCAGGTAAATAAGCAAATCGGGCGGGCCAATAAGCGATGACATTAAACCAAACAGCTGAGAGTAGTTTTCAAAGTCGCGGGTGGTCATAAGGCCCATGGCGTGCAGGTTGGGCGCAAAAATATGGGCATCTTCGTATATGGTACGGTCTTGCACCACGGCCTTTTTGCCATTGCGTATTTGCAGCACCTGGTTAAAGCGCGAGTTTAAAAAGTATATCTGCAGGTTGAACGACCAACGCTGCATATCTTCGTAAAAATCATTCAAATATGGGTTTTCATCCGCATCTTCATAATGCGCTTCCCATTTATAGTGGTTAGATAGTAAACCTGTTAGGGTTGTTTTACCTGAGCCTATGTTACCCGCAACGGCTATGTGTTTAGCGGTAGTTTTTTCGCCCATAAACTTTAATGTATGTATTAACAGCTACTGAAATTTTTGATTGGAATGTGCAAAACTAAAACTTTAGTACAATTAGCAAGAGAATGTTAATAAGTTGATTTGAGAAACTGCTATAATTGTAGCTGTGAAAAGGCGCTTATCCATCTTATTGCTATTGCTTGTTATGTCGGTGGGCATAAAAGCGCAAAGGCTTGGCAGGCTGTATACTGATTTTGGCGTACAACGCAGCCCCGGGCTTACCAACCTTAATGCAACACTAATGTTCGATTTTAAGGTTAGGTTACATAAACCCCGCCCGCCCCGCTTTTACATTTATACCCCAAAAACAGATACCGCAACAACCCCACAGCCGAAGAGAGAGCATACGCGGCCCTCTTCTATTGGGTGCCGGTGGCGGTGCTGAATATTCCCTTAACAACGAAAAATTTGGCGCGCCCTGACTGTTTGATATACGCCTTGCGTTTTATTTGAAAAAAGCCGTGCGTGCTATTTTCCAATGTATTGGACACCGTGGTTTGCCACCCTGCATTATAAGTTTAACAGCGACTTTAAACGCAATTTTATATGTCCTGAAATTGGCTACCACGCCCGGTTGGTAAGCGATAAGCTTTTTTGGCCACATCAATAAACTACTATATACCGCTTAGTGCCAAAGCGGGTTTAAATAGCTGGGATAACCTGTACCTGACTGTAAAATTATGTGTGCCTATTGCACAAGAATACTAGTTGATGCCAACAAAAACCCGCTGGCTGCTGTTTACCCAAAACAACCTAAACACAATAACATTATGGCAACCCAGGCAGCACCAAGGCAACAACAGTGGCATTACAGGCCATGCCGATATAGAAATTAACGCGCAACCCGCCATTGTTTGGGATGCCCTTACCAACCCCGCTAAGGTTAAGCAATACTTTTTGGTACCAAGCTTGAAACCGATTGGGAGGTAGGCAGCCCCATTAAGTTTAGCGGAGAATTTGAGGGTAATAAGTACCAAGACAAAGGCACCGTGCTGGAAAACCACCCACACGAACTGTTAAAATACACCTACTGGAGCAGCATGGGTGGTGTTGAGGATAAAGCCGAAAACTATGTTATAGTTACCTACAAGCTAACCACCAAAGGAGCCAGCACATTGCTTGAAATTACCCAAGAAAATATTCCTGACGAGAAAAGCCGCAAACACTCTGAGAAAAACTGGGGCACGATGCTGCAAAACCTGAAAGAGTTTATTGAAAAAGGCGCTGAGCTTTCTACCGAAGAAGATATGGACCAATTGGGCGGGGAGTAATTATTTATCTCTCAATATAGACCGCATCCGTCATGTTAGGAAAGTGTATTCTAATTCTACTGTTTCTAGATGGATAATCTTTAGACCCACCAGTAAACTGCCCAACAAACTTTCCATGCAAAAACAACTCGCACCTGTGGTTTATATAGCATTTTGTAGTGTCTCCGAATTTTAAAACATCCGGCGGGCGAAAAGTGTCATTATTTGCAATTTTCACTTCCTCAAGCTTCCAAATGCCTTTTGATTGATTGGCGTCTTGACAATCGTATTTGCATGATTGAAAAAGTAAAGAAATAAGAAGTAAAAGAAATAACTTTTTCACGGATATTCTATTCGTAAATGTCTTTTTTGTGGCCTAGTGCAATAACCTCAACAACCAATATTTTATCAATAATATCGTAAATAATACGGTAACTGCCCGATCGAACCCTATAACCATCTCTGCCTTTGAGTTTTTTAAGGCCCTGCGGACGTGGGTTTGTTGAAAGGGATAAAATAGTTTTAAGTAAATCTTCCGACACACTATTAGGCAATTTATCTAATTGCTTTTGAGCGGTTTTGGTTAAAGTAACTTTATACTTTACCATTACTTTTTAGACTTCTTTCTCTTCGCAATATAATCCTCTAAAGATATTGTGTCTTCATTGCGTGCTTTTACTGCATCGTAAAGCTTAATATCTTCAAACTCTTCCAAGTCTTCCAATATCTTCTTGTAATCTTTCAATGAAAGAACCACAGACACTTTTTTGCCTTTCTTATCAGTGATATATTGTGGGCTGTTCATACACAAATATAATAAAAATCGCTATAATTTACAACTACGCCTTCTCCTCTTCCTTCTTTACCTCTACAACCTTTTCAGGGCGCATTTGTGGGAAGAACAGTACATCTTGTATAGAAGGTGAGTTAGTCATAAGCATGGCAATACGGTCTATACCAAAGCCAATGCCCGATGTTGGGGGCATACCATACTCCAGCGCACGTAGAAAATCGTGGTCTATAAACATGGCCTCATCGTCTCCACGCTCCATAAGTTTTACCTGCTCTTCAAAGCGCTCACGTTGCTCTATAGGGTCGTTAAGCTCGCTATAGGCGTTGGCCATTTCTTTGCCGTTTATCATCAGCTCAAAACGCTCTACCAAGCCCGGTTTGCTGCGGTGTTTCTTGGTTAGCGGACTAAGCTCTACAGGGTAGTCTATAATGAATGTTGGCTGGGTGTAATGCCCTTCGCATTTGCCACCAAAAATTTCGTCAATAAGCTTGCCTTTGCCCATGCTGGCATCGGTTTCTATGTGCAGTTGCTTGCACACATCGCGCAGGCCGTCTTCGTCCATAGCGGCTACATCAAAGCCCGTGTGTTCTTTAATGGCATCGTGAATAGATACGCGCGCAAATGGCGCTTTGTAGCTGATGATGTTATCTCCTGTTGGAACCTCGGTAGTACCGTGTAAAGCAATGGCTACACGCTCCATCATCTTCTCGGTAAACTCCATCATCCAGTAATAATCTTTGTAGGCAACATAAAACTCAAGCACCGTAAACTCGGGGTTATGGGTGCGGTCCATCCCTTCGTTACGGAAGTTGCGGCTAAACTCGTACACAAAATCGAAACCGCCTACAATAAGGCGTTTCAGGTATAACTCGTTAGCTATGCGCAGGTAAAAAGGAATATCAAGCGCGTTGTGGTGCGTAATAAACGGCCTTGCAGCAGCGCCACCGGGAATGTTTTGCAACACAGGGGTATCAACCTCTAGCGCTCCGTGCTCATTTAAAAAGTCGCGGATGGTAGAAATCATTTTGGTGCGTTTAACAAAGGTATCGCGCACGTGTGGGTTCACAATCAAATCAACATAACGCTGGCGGTAACGCATTTCAGGGTCAGAGAAGGCATCGAATACCTCGCCGTCTTTCTCTTTAACCACCGGCAGCGGGTGCAGCGATTTTGATAACAACGTTAGCGATGTTGCATGCACAGTAGTTTCGCCCGTTTGGGTGGTAAATACATAGCCTGTAACACCAATAAAGTCGCCAATATCAAGCAGCTTTTTAAACAGCGTGTTGTACAATGTTTTGTCTTCGCCGGGGCAAACCTCGTCGCGGTTAATATAGATTTGTATACGACCTGTTGAGTCTAAAATTTCGGCAAAAGCAGCCTTGCCCATAATGCGGCGGGTCATTAACCTACCGGCTATGGTTGTGTTTTTAAACGCTTCTTCTTCGCCCTGTTTATAGGTATCGTGTATGGCTTTGGCGGTAGTGTTTACCGGGTACAAAGCAGCGGGATACGGGTCTATGCCTAGGTTAATAATTTCTTGCAGCGATTGGCGGCGTATTACTTCTTGTTCCGAAAGTTCTTGTAGACTCATTGTATAAAAATGGAGAGCAAAGATACTCAATTAGCTGATTGGCTGTTGAGGTGAATTGGCTGATTGAAAAATAGTTCCTTATTCTATTTCACCGATGCAACAATCTTCTCTTATTTTGTAGTGGCTAATGGTAGATTCCAATATATATCCTTTGTAGGGTGAATAATACAAATCGCCATGAAAGAAATAATCATAGCATATAATGCTTTGACATTTTTCTTTCGCTATTTTATCATCAAGCTCTTTTTCGTAATGCACAATAATATCTGTACCGATTAACGAATCATATTTGCTGTTTTTACCATAGCAGTTATGAAACTTTATTACACGCCATTCCTGCTCATAACAATCCCCACAGGCATATTGCATATTGTGGCATTCAAGATCTAAATTCTCGGCAACTTTAAAAGGAACAAAATACCAGATCGCTAACCCGCTGGTTGTAAGCGCAAAAATTATTAAAAAGAGGATTAGTGTTTTCTGTTTCATTAATTCGGTTTCCTCGCCACAATAAAAACCGAGCTGCCAAAAGGCGCACGTGTAAATAACTTCATTTCCAGCTTGCAAATACCGTATAGCAGGCTATTTAACCAAGTGGGCGGCATGTCAATATCTGATTGGGTTTTCTTTTGAAACTTCCGCACTAAATAGACTAGGGGAGATAATAAAAAAGGCCACTGGGTGCAATTGACAATTGATAATTGACAATTGACAATTATACCCACAAGTTCTTTTGGAACAAAACGGGTAACTATACCCACTGCCTTGTCATGAGAACCACTGAACGCAGCATGTGCCGGGTTATTCATTATTAGCAATCCGCCTGGTTTTAGCAACGATTTAAAGCCTTCAATAATTGGTGGGATTTCGTCCATTGTAAAATAGCAAAGCACATCGTTACAGATGATAACATCGAAGGTTTGTCCGTTGGCTTTTTGGGGCAACTCACGCACATCAGATTGGATAACATTTAAGCCGCTCTGCGTACAAATTTCGACAGCTAGTGGCGATACATCGGCACCAACAACATTAATACCTTTATCAAGCAATTTTAGCATTAATCCACCTGTACCGCATCCGGCATCAAGGATTGAGACCCCTCCCCTGCCCTCCCCTGAAAGGGGAGGGGTATTAAAGTCCTCCCCTTTTAAGGGGGAGGATTTAGGAGGGGGTCATGCTCTTTTCATGCAACGCCCTGTACCACCAGTGGTTGCCTTCCACTGCGGCCATGCGCTTATATTCTTCGGGGTTGTTAAGCATTAAATGATTTTTTGGCCTGTTTAAACTCCTTCTGCACAGCCCTTATTTTTAGTTTGAAAACAAATGCCGAAACAAGTAAAACCAAAAACAATAGTATACATAAAAACAGCAGGCAAATAAAGCCTGTAAAGATGCCGAAATTGGCATTGCCCACCGGTTGGTCTGACATGATAGAAACCATTGCAAAAAACCAAAACACAGGTACCATAACCACCAATAGCAACATCATTGCATACTTGTTTTTTCCACTATCCATCATAGATAAGGTAGTGCCTGTTAAACGGCTATAATCGTACCGCGACGGGATAAGGCTTGGCTTATGTTCTACCACCACAAAACTGTATTTGGGCGATAGTTGAAAAATCAACCCATCTAAATACGTACCGCCTGTTTGTATTTCTAATACCTCGTCCAAGAATTTACGGCTTAATACTTTAAAACTGGACAAGTACAGCTTAAACGGTTTGCCAATAAAAGCTACCGCCAACAGGTTGCTAAGCCAACTGCCCAGGTTACGGTCGCGGCTGTGCATTTTCTCGCTGTACCTTGCATACACTACATCGTAGCCTTTCTCCGCTTCGGCTAATAGTTTTAATATTTCACTTGGAGGGTTTTGCCCATCATCATCAATAATAGCTACATAGTCGGCGGTAGCATAATTCAAGCCGCACATAACCGCGTTAAACTCGCCCACATTTTTAGCCAACGAAATAGCCTTGATATTGGGATGGGTTTCTGCTAAATTAAAAATCACCTCTTCACTATTATCCACACTTCCATCATTTACCAATACCAACTCAAAATCAATATGCCCCAATGCTGCAAAGCAATCGCCCACTACCGTTTTAATGGTGGCAGCGCTATTGTAAACAGGTATAACTACTGATAGGTGCGGCATTTTTAACTCCCTCCCCTTAAAGGGGAGGGTTGGGGAAGGGGTCTATGTGATGAGGCTTCAAATTTACTATCTTTAGCCCTTGTATATCAAAACCAATATGTTTCGTACCCTCTTTTTATTTGTTTTTATTCTGGTTTCGGCAGCTGTTGTAGCCCAGCCAACCTTTCCGGTAAACGGCGTTGCTAACCAAAAGCCTATTTACACGGCTTTTACCAATGCCAATATTTTTACCGATTACCAAACGCTGCTAACCAACGCTACGCTGCTGGTTAAAGACGATAAAATTGAGGCCATAGGCACCAACATAACCCTGCCAAAGGGCACTATTATTTACAACTTAAAGGGCAAATACATATACCCCGCTTTTATAGATTTGTGCAGCAGCTACGGTATGCCCGAGGTTAAGCGCGGCGAATATACCGGCAACCAATTCCTATCAAACAGCAAAACATCTACCAACTGGAACCAGGCCGTTAAGCCCGAAATAGACGCTATTTCTTTGTTCGGTGTAAACAGTAAAGAGGCTTCGGAACTGCGTAAAGTGGGCTTTGGCGCGGTGCTTACCCAACAGGCCGATGGTATTATGCGCGGCACTTCGGCAATGGTAGCATTAGGCGATGGCAAGGTGAACGAGCAGATTGTAAAAGACAAAGCCGCTACAGGCTACTCTTTTAGCAAAGGGGTTTCTACACAAGATTATCCATCATCGCTAATGGGCAGTATAGCCCTTATGCGCCAATCGTTTTACGATGCAGACTGGTACGCCAAAGGCGGCAACAAGGTGGAGTTTAACCTGTCGCTGGATGCCATCAACCTAAATAAAAAATTGCCTGCTGTTTTTGAGGTGGGCGATAAGCTGAACGTTGTGCGTGCCGATAAGGTGGGCGACGAGTTTGGCATACAGTTTATTATTAAAGGCGGTGGCGATGAATACCAGCGCATAGACGAGATAAAAGCTACCGGCGCACCGGTTATTGTGCCGGTAAACTTCCCTATGGCGTTTGACATTAGCGACCCTGATGCGGCGGCCCTTATACAACTTACTGATATGAAGCATTGGGAGCTTGCCCCCACCAATGCCGCTGCTATTGACAAGGCGGGAATCCCCTTTACGTTTACCTCTGCTGGTTTAAAAGAGCCTGCCGGTTTTTTACGCAACGTACGCAAAACGGTAGAGTATGGCCTGCCCTACAAAGCGGCTATTAAAGCCCTTACGCAAACGCCTGCTAACCTTGCAGGTGTTACCAATTTGTTGGGCGATTTAAAGCAAGGCAAACTGGCTAGCTTTTTAATTACCAACGACAGCCTTTTTACCCGCACCACCGCCATTGCCGAAACATGGGTTAATGGCAAGCGCTACTCTCAAGAAGATATTACAATGCCCGCTCTGCGTGGCTCTTACAACGCAACTATAAAGCCTGAAAATGGCGCGGCTATACCGTTTGCTGTGGTAATGCGTGGCACACCGGGCAAACCAAGTGCCGAGATTAAGCGTGATAGCCTGCACTTTGATATTGAGGTACGTAGGGATAACAACATGCTTACGTTTACAGGTAACCTTAAACGTTTGGGACTTGATGCTAACTTTACTTCTAACGTTTATATCATTAATACTGATGCTGATAACCACGCTGCAACCCTATCGGGCCGCGGGGTTTTATCTAACGGTAGCACCTTAACATTTGACGCAGCTTTTGTAAATGATACCATAAAAACCAAGCGCGATACCTTTAAACTGAAAACAGTTGATGGCAAAGCTTGGCTTCCATTTGCACCCTATGGCTCAACAGAAAAGGCCAAGCCTGCCACTTACCACATTAAAAACGCTACTGTGTGGACTAACGAAAGCCAGGGCAAGCTAGAAAATGCCGATGTGGTTATTACCAACGGCAAAATTACTGCCGTGGGCAAAAGCCTTGCTACACCCAGCGGCGCAACGGTTATAGATGGTACGGGCAAACACGTAACACCGGGTATTATTGATGAGCATTCGCACATTGCTATTAGCAAAGGTGTAAACGAAGGTGCGCAAAGTGTATCGTCAGAAGTACGTATAGGCGATGTTGTAAACCCCGACGATGTAAACATTTACCGCCAGCTATCGGGTGGTGTTACCGCCGCGCAATTGCTGCACGGTTCTGCCAACTGTATAGGCGGCCAATCGGCTATTATTAAGCTACGCTGGGGCCAGCCTGCCGAGGATATGAAGATTAAATCGGCCCCCGGTTTTATAAAATTTGCCCTTGGCGAAAACGTAAAACAGTCTAACTGGGGCGACGACCGTACGGTGCGCTTTCCGCAAACACGTATGGGTGTTGAGCAAACCTTTAAAGATGCTTTTACCCGCGCCAAAGAGTACAACAAGCTATGGGCGGTATATAACGCTACAAAAACCACAAAGAACGTTACCGCACCGCCACGCAAAGATTTAGAGCTTGACGCGCTGGTAGAAATATTGGACAAAAAACGCTTTATCACCTGCCACTCCTACGTTCAATCAGAAATTAATATGCTGATGAAACTGGGCGACAGCCTGGGCTTTAAGGTGAACACCTTTACCCATATTTTAGAGGGCTACAAGCTGGCCGATAAAATGGCAAGCCGTGGTATTGCCGGTTCTACCTTCTCTGATTGGTGGAGTTATAAGTATGAGGTAATGGATGCATCGCCCTACAATGCTGCACTTATGACAAAAGCAGGCGTTTTAACCTCTATAAACTCTGACGATGCTGAGATGGCCCGCCGCCTTAACCAAGAAGCAGGCAAAACTGTTAAATACGGCAAGCTTGGCGAAGAAGATGCCCTTAAACTGGTTACCCTAAACCCGGCTAAAATGCTGCATATTGACGATGTTTGCGGTAGCCTTAAGCCCGGCAAAGATGCCGATGTGGTTATATGGAGCGACAACCCCCTGTCTATATACGCCCGTGCCCAAAAACCTTTGTTGATGGCATTTTGCTGTATGATATAGAGGCCGACAAAAAGCTGCGCGCCGACCTTAAAACCGAGCGTGTACGCCTGCTAGGCAAAATGGCCGAGGCCGCCAAAAAAGGCGAGAACACCCGCAAACCCGAAGGTAAACCCGAGCGCTTTTTCCATTGCGGCTCTGTTGGCGAAGACGGTGAGTTAAACGGCTCAGAGAATTTGCATTAAGAGCACCAAGATTGGTAAGGTACCCTACAACTTATCTTTCAAAAAAGTTTTTATTTGGTCGGTATCCAATCTTTTAGCCAAAATCACCTTGTTTTTATCTAATAGGTAAAGCGTAGGTGTTGAAGTTATATCATAGGTACTTATAGCATCAGCATCGGTACGCACATTGGTAAAGCTTGCATCTATTGCCGCCGCTTTGCAGTCAGTCTCATTGCTTTCTATACACACAGCATACACTTTAAGTTTTCCGTTGCTGCTTTTTATCAAATCGGCTAGGGCGCTTGTTTCATTTACACAATAGCGGTTGTTGCCATAAAAATAAACTATAGTGTAATCAGCCTTAATAGACGATAGCTTTGCCGGTTTCCCATTCATATCATCCAACACTAATTCGGGTGCGGTGCGGCCTATCAAAATCCTATCTAGCTGCGCAGCCCTGTCTACAATTTCATCCAGCTTATCTTTCTCCATCCAGGTAACTTTGCCTGTAGCATAGTAACGTTTAACCAGAGCGGCAAATACAGCATCAAAGCCCATCATTTTGCTGTTTTCGTATTTGTAGGTAAGCATCCAGGTAGTGTATTTAAACATTTCAGCATTTACAGTACACCTATCAATAACCTTAAAGCACGATTCTATAAGGCTATCGGGCTGTTGCACAGTAAGGGTTTCAACATACTGGGTTAGTTTCCTGCCAAAAACAGGGGTGCGCAACACCCTGCCATCGCTAAAGGGAAACTTATCCCAAAAATGGTTTTTGTAATATGCCCATGCCCCGTATTTATCATTAGAAATACCTTCGGGCACTTCGAGCTCCCACATGGCATTAAAAACGCTGGACAGAAAGGTTCCTTTCTTCTCGTTCATAATCTGCGTGCGGAAAATGATAAATTCTTTGGTAATTTTTTTCAGTTGCCTGTCGCAGGCGGCAACTGAGTCGGGCTGATTGTTTTCTTTAAAACTTTTACTCCTAAAGTTTACCTCGGCAATCAACTCGCCCTTGGTAGCCATGTGCGACACATAATCGCAAAACAGGCTGCACTCGTAGTTATCGGCCTTTAGGTTTTTATTGGGGTTAAAATAGGTTGTGGTGTAATTGTACCGCTGGTCGTCGTTATTAACCAGTATCTCAAAGTAGCTGTTATCATCCGTATATAAAACCAGGTAAATTCCGGGGTCTAACGATTTTTCGCCTGCAAACAAATAGCTACCATTGCCTTTTAAGTAAGCAGTATCGGCAACGTATGTTTTATCGCCATAATAATAGGCTAATACTACATAGGGCTTTTTGCACCCATCAATGGTAATAGATATATTGTGAGATGCTTTAGCGGTAAAGAAGCCCAACAGGCATAAAATGCCCAACAGCCAGTTCTTATTCATCTAGTATTTACTTAGGTTTTTATTTAACAAATATACAAACCTATAGCTAATAGCTAGTGAGGGGCGTCGGGGTCTTTTTGGTTAAAGGTTGGCAGGGTAGATGGCGGTACTTTTACCTTATACTGCTTCTCAAAAAAGTCTTGCATTTGTGGTGTATCAAGCTTTTTGGCGCGTATAATTTTGCCTTTATCCAGCATGTACATCATAGGGGTGGTTTGCACATCGTAAAACTTGCGGTAGCCTAGCTCATCATACACGTTTACCCAGTCCATTTTATACTCCCGTATCAGCTTTTTCCATTCCTCTTTTGTTCCGCCCGATGCTACAGCATAAACCTGTATGCCTTTACCGGCTGCACGCTTATGAAAGTCTAGCAACTTAGGCAGCTCTTTTTTACAATGGCCGCAGGTAGGGTCCCAAAAAACATGATGGTGTAATTGCCCGCCAACGATGATAGCTTTACCTCTTTGCCCGTAGTATCGGGTAAGCTAAGCTCTAAAGCAGGCTTGCCTAAAAGTATCGGCTCAAGAATTATTACCCGCTCTTTTATCTTCTCGTACTGGGTAGAGTCTATCCAAGTGGCACGTTTGCTTACATAGTATTTCTTTGCCATGTGTACAAACACAGCATCAAAACCCATGGTTTTAGATGTTTCGTAGTAGTTGGTAATGTAGTTAACCACAAAGTGGAACACCTCTGGGTTGGCGGTAGATTTTTCTGAAATAAGCGATGCCGATACATTAATAGAATCGGGTGTTTGTGGGGTAAGCTTATCTAAATACTGGCGCATTTTAGGCTGTAGTATGGGGGTGCGGATAATGCGAATATCATCAAACGGAAACTTATCCCAAAAGTGGCCTTTGAAATAGCGGTAGGCAAATGTAGAGTCTTTAGGGTTGGGGTTTGGTGGCACCTCGGGCTCCCACGATGCGTTGAATACCGCAGCCAAGAAGCTTTTCGGGTCGGTAGCCATTATGCGCATTTTATAATCCTTAACCTCGTTATCTATATTCTCCAGCTTTTTGCGGTACACCTCTGCCGAGTCTTTAGGGCCTGCTTTTTTAAATGTGTTAAACTTATCTTTATAAGGTTTAAGCTGTTCCTGCTTGCCGTTTACAAATACCAGGTACTCAAAAAACAACTTGTTAGCCGGGCTGTTTTTAATCTTCATGTGTTTAATGGGTTCTACCGTGTCTGTTTCCATGGTAAAATCCTGCTCGTTGGCATCTATAAACAACTCAAAGTACTTGTTCTTTTTTGTGTATGCAACAATGTAAATGCCCGGTTCGTAGGTGTTGTCGCCTTTAAAAACAGCGGTACCGTTAGCATCGGCCAGCACACTATCCTGCACATATTGTTTATCGCCCAAATAAAAGGCAAGGCGAACGTATTCGTCTTTTAAGCCTTTAATTTTAAACGTAATGTTATGCCCTTTAGATTGGGCAAAAGCTGAAGAAATAGCCAGCGAGAATAAAATTATCGCTAATAAACGTTTTGCCATAAAACTACTTATTTACTATAAACTGCCGAGTATACTGTGCTTTGTAAGCCGTCGTTTACGGTGTAGTTAAGGTTTATTTTATCAGTAGCGGCATTGTATGTGCCAGAGCCCTGTATAGTATTACCATCAACACTTTGGGTAGGTATAGATACGGTATTACCGCTAATGTTACCCGTAGCCAAACCGCTAAGGCTGCTAAAATTGCTTATTTTAACAATGGTATTGGTATCGTCATTTACGTCTTTGGTAATGTTTACGTTAAACGTAACGCTGGGGCCTGCGGGGTTGGTAGGGGTTTCTGTACAAAACCACTGGCTCACAAAATTATCGCGGGCATCGGTTGGTCCATCGGGGTCGGTAGTTTCGCAGGCTACAAGGCTTACCGCAACTACAACAGCAACAATGGCTGTTTTTAAAAATAAGGGGCATACTTCTTCATACAGTTATAACTTAAATGCAAAAATAATGTTTACAAGGGATATTAATCAACCTGTTTTGTTCTAAACGCAGCTAAAAGCATGCCAAGGGCAATAATAAGTATAAAAATACCTGTATAAAGGTTCATTTGCTGGTCCCAGCTGTTGCGTGGAGCGCCTATAAATGCAGCCAATAGCAGTATAAGCCCAACTATGCCTATAAACAGGCCTATAACAAAACGGAGGTCGGTAAAGCGGTTCATCAAAACAAAAGTATATTAACCATCAGGGTTAAAAACAAAATGATGGCGCCTAATATCAACGGGTTTTTCAACCATGTAACGCCCGTAAATTGCTGTTTTGGGGTAAGGCTGTACACCAAGCCTATTAGCTCTTCTTCTTTACGGGGTTTGGTAAACAGGCTTATTAGCGCGGTAAACACAAAGCAAACGGTAAAGGCCGCTATGGCTATCATAAACGCCTGCCCCATGCTCGATTTAAACTCGTGAACATTGCCCAGCCACGCGCCTTTATTCTCGGCCAAGGTAATGCCGTGGGTAACGGCCGCCGCGGTAGTACCCGCTATTAAGCCCCAAAAAGCGCCGTTGGCGGTGGTACGCTTCCAAAACATGCCTAAAAAGAAGGTGGCAAACAGCGGCGCGTTTACAAAGCCAAACACCAGTTGTAAAAAGTCCATAATGTTATTAAACTGCTGGGCCAGATAGGCCGTGCCTACTGATAGTATAATGCCCACAATGGTGGTTATTTTTCCTACGGTAAGGTAGTGCTTATCGCTGGCGCCCTTTTTAATATAGGCCTGGTAAATATCAAACGTAAAAACAGAGTTAAAGGCCGTAACATTGCCCGCCATGCCACTCATAAACGATGCCAGCAAGGCAGTTAGCCCCAAACCAAGTAAGCCGTTGGGGTAAAAACGAGCTATCATATCGGGCAAAATACGGTCGTAGTTGGTGCTGCCATCGGGTTTTAGGGTAAGGGCAAAGTCGTAGTTGGCATTAACAAGCGCCACGGCAATAAGGCCGGGCAGAATAACCACTAACGGCATAAGCATTTTGGGTAGGGCAGCAATAATGGGCGTGCGTTGTGCCTCGTTCATGTTGCGGGCTATCATAGCGCGTTGCACCACCAAAAAATCGGTACACCAATAGCCAAATGACAGCACAAACCCAAGCCCCAGGGCCATTTGCCACCAGTTTACCCCCATAGCATTGTCGCTTTCGCTGCCCATGTGGGTCCAGGTGTGGGTCATGCTATCGGGCAGGTTGGCCACAAGGCCACTTAACCCGCCAATTTGGTCAAGGCCAATAAATACCACCGGGGCTATGCCCAGTACAATCAGAAAAAACTGCAACGTTTCGTTATACACGGCGCTGGTAAGCCCACCCGTAAAGGTGTATGCCATAACAATGCCTGCGGCTATAAGTATAGAGAATGAAAACTCCCACCCCAACATGGCCTGAAAAAGCATGGCCAAGGCGTAAAGTGATATGCCCGACGAAAAAATGGTCATTAACGCAAATGATAGCGCGTTGAAGGCACGGGTTTTTTCGTCAAAGCGCAGTACCAAATATTCGGGTACAGAGCGGGCACGGCTGCCATAATAAAAAGGCATCATAAACACGCCTAAAAACACCATGGCGGGTATAGCGCCCAGCCAATAAAAATGGCCTGTCATAATACCATATTTAGCACCCGATGCCACCATGCCAATAACCTCTTGCGCGCCCAAATTGGCTGATATAAAGGCCAAACTGGTAATCCACAACGGTATGTTACGGCCCGACGATAGAAAATCGGCACTGGTTTTTATTTTGCGTTTTAACAGCAGGCCAATGCCTACCACAAAAACAAAATAGAGTATTATAATGGCGTAATCGAAAAAGCCTAACTGCATTTTAAAATGGTTTATTGCAATGATAGATAATATTTTGCAATGTGTATTCCTTTCTGATTTTTGAAAAACAAGAGGGTTTTTTCTTTGCCCCCTATGCGCTTATTTTTGTTTTGCTTAATTAGATAATACTACTGTAAATGAATGCTATCCAATACGATAAAGAGGATATTCTAGCCCTTATTACCCAAGGTATAGATGCTGGCGTGTGGGATTGGAACGTAGATACAGGCAAAGCGTGGTGGTCTGACGGGTATTACCGCTTACTGGGTTACCAACAGGGCGATGTAGAACCAAGCTTTGGCACCTTTGCCGATGGCCTTGTTCACCCCGACGATAGGGACGCTGTGCAAACAGCCGTTACCAACCACATTAACTTTAATGTGCCGTATGAGTTGGAAATACGGCTTAAAACTAAAAACGAAGGGTATAAGTGGTTTGAAACATCGGGCAGCGCTAAACTTGATGAAAGTGGGCGTACCACCCGCATGTCTGGCGTTATCATCAACCGCCACAATAAAATATCGCTGCGCCGCAAGCTTGAACTATCTGAATTTTTGTTGAACGAAACCGGACGCATTGCCAGTATTGCCGGGTGGGAATTAGTTATTGAAACCGGCGAATTTTATATGACCAAGGCGGGCTACGAAGTGTATGGCCACGAAGAGGGTAAGCCCATTACCGCCGAAGACAGGGAGAAAATGTTTAGCCCCGAAGACTGGAAAGAGCGTAACGAGAAATTGCAGGAAACTATAAAAACGGGCAAAGAATACGAGTCTGTAAACCAGATAACCCTGCGCGATGGCACCAAAAAATGGATACACAACAAGGTAGTACCCATATATGGCGATAATGGCATGGTAACCATGTTGCGCGGTGTTACACAAGATATTACTGAGCAAAAGCAGCACGAAGAAGATATGCGTAGCACCTATGCTACTATAGAAGAGCAAAACAGGCGGCTTCTAAACTTTGCACACATTGTTACCCACAACCTGCGCGCCCACAGCGGCAATCTTATTAAGGTGTCTGAAATACTGGAAAGTACAGACTCTGACTTAGAGCGCATGGAAATGACTAGCTTTGTTAAGCGCCTTAGCCTATCGCTACACGAAACGATAAACAACCTTAACGAGATTGTGCAGATACAAACCCGGCAAGGGCTTAAAAAGAGGTGCTGGAGTTTGATAAGGTTTACTCTAAAATACTAAACATTGTAAGGCCTGAAATTAAAGAGAACGACATTACAATAATTACCGATTTTTCTGACTGTAAAGAGATAGAAAGTGTACCATCGTACTTAGAAAGTATATTGCTAAACTTTACTACCAATGCCATTAAATACCGCCACCCGGGCCGCCGTGCTTTTATACAAATAAAAACTACGGTTGAAGATGGGCGCAAGATATTGCAAATAGAAGATAACGGGCTGGGCATAGATTTAGAACGCTATGGCGATAAACTGTTCGGTATGTACAAAACATTTCATAACAACCCAGATGCGCGCGGGGTTGGGCTATTTATAACAAAAAACCAAATAGACGCGCTGGGGGGAAGTAAAAGTATCAAGCGAGCCCAACGTGGGCACCACTTTTAAAATTGTGTTTTAGTTTTTTTGATGAGTAAAGCAGTTACGGCTTACATTATTGACGACGATCCTATTTTTGTTTACAGCCTAAAAAAGTTAATAGCCCTTCGCAGTTATTGCGATAATGTATTGTCGTACCCCAATGGTGCCGACGCGCTAGAGGCTTTGCAAAACGCCAACCAAAGCGGCTTGTTAATGCCCGATATTGTTTTGCTGGATATTAATATGCCGGTAATGGATGGGTGGGAGTTTTTAAACGAGTATGCCAAGCTAAAACCCACGTTTAGCAAACCCATAACACTGTTTTTACTAACCTCATCAATAGACGACCGCGACATTAAACGCGCCAAGGCTATAGAGGCGGTAAACCGCTACATAACCAAGCCCGTTACCATGGCCAAACTTGTTGAAATTTTTGGCGAGCCGCTGGTATAAACTGCGGCGGCAAAACATTTAATGGTTACTTTGCACCCATGTCTGAACTACGATATAACCCGCTGCTAAACTCGTGGGTAATACATGCCGCGGCAAGGCAAAACCGCCCGCACCTGCCAAAAGACTTTTGCCCCTTTTGCCCCGGCAGCAGCCAGGTTCCTTATGATTATGATGTGCTGGTGTATAAAAACGATTTTCCGGTACTGAGCAACGACCCCGTTGCTGTTAAAGAGCATCCGCACCCGTTATATTCTACTAAAGAGGCTTACGGCGTTGCCGAGGTTATACTCTATTCGCCCAACCATAACGCTACATTTGGCAGCCTTACGCGCGAGCATATTGCCCGCATTGTGCAGGTTTGGAAACAGCGTAACGATGAGCTAAGTGCCGACCGTAAAATTGAATATGTTTACCCGTTTGAGAACCGTGGCGAAGAAGTAGGTGTTACCATGCACCACCCGCATGGGCAGCTCTACGCTTTCTCCTGGGTGCCGCCCAAGGTAGAAGAAGAACTGTCTAACTGTATAGAATACTACCACACCCAGGGCTTTAACCTGTTTGATGTAATAACCGATATTGAGCGCAAAGACAGGAAACGCTGGCTCTACGAGAACGACCATTTTGTAGCTTACCTACCCTACTTTACCGATTACCCCTTTGGGGTGTTTGTGGTAGCTAAAGATTCCATTGCCAACCTTAGTGATTTTACGCCTGCACACATTACCGACTTAGCCGATATATTAAAGGTTATTACCAACGCGTTTGACAGGATATACGACAGGCCTTTCCCGTACATGATGGTTACACACCAGGCCCCGGTAAATAAAGGCGGCTATGAGCATGCCAACGAGTTTTACCGCTTTCATATAGAGTTTTATCCGCCACTTAGAGATAAGGATAAAGTAAAATGGTACGCATCGTCAGAGATGGGTGCATGGGTTGCTACCAACCCCAACTCTTTAGAAGATTGTGCCGAATTATTACGCAGCAAAATAGACGAGGTACCTGAACATGAGTAAGCACGGTTTTGAAGAAAAGGCACTGCCCTTTAGCACCTATTTTTGCCCCGGGCGTGTAAACCTTATTGGCGAGCATATAGACTATAACGGGGGCTTTGTTTTGCCCGCAGCTATTAGCCTTGGCACCAAGTTGCACATTCGCAGGCGCGATGATGCTGTCATTTCTATCCAATCTACCAACTTTGATGGCAACTACCTTTTATGGCCTAACGAGGAGAATAGCTACAACGCCCAAAACCGTTGGGCTAACTATGCCATTGGTTGTATTGAATTACTACGCCAAAAAGGGGTAGAAATGCACGGGTACGATATGTTGTTTGAAAGTGATTTACCCATAGGCTCGGGGCTTTCATCATCAGCCAGTGTAGAAGTGGTTACGCTTTTTGCTTTGTTAAGCGAAGAAAAAATATCAACCTACAGCAAGCAAGATATTGCCCTAATGGCCCGCGAGGTAGAGAATAATTTTATTGGCGTAAGCTGCGGCATTATGGACCAATTTGCCGTTGCTATGGGCAAAGAAAACCACGCCATAAAACTGAATTGCGAAACGTTAGAATACGAATACATTCCTGCTGATTTTGGAGAATATACCCTCGTAATAATCAATACCAACAAGCCACGCTCGCTAATCCACTCGGCTTATAACCAAAGGCTTGCAGAGTGCCAAGAGGCGTTAGCCATCATCAACAAAAAACATAATTATACCAACCTGTGCAGCGTGCCATTGGCGGTTGCCGAAGCGGAGTTAACGGGAGTTTTATTGCAACGCGCCCGCCATTGCATTACCGAGCAGCAAAGGGTTTTAACGGCTTGTAATGCACTAAAAGAAGGCAACATGGGGGTGTTTAGGCAGCAATTGTCTGACTCTCATTTATCATTACTTAATGATTATGAAGTAACAGGATTTGAATTAGCAATGCTGTGGTATCATTCCACCGGTATGGGTGTTACATGCCGCATGACAGGAGCGGGTTTTGGGGGCTGTGCTATAGCATTAGTAAGACCTGAAATGGTTGAAGAGTACAAAAGCTACATTACAACCCATTACCATGCAGCTACAGCACAGCACTATATAAAAAAAGGCTCAAACCAAGAGCCTTTAACACCTACATTCTACGAGTGTAAAATAGTAAACGGGGTGGGCTTACAAGCCTAGCAAATCCAGCACCTGTTGGGTGCTATTGTCTGTTTCTACTTTATCAATAATGTGCTCTATTTTGCCCTTTTCATCAATAATAAAGGTAACACGGTGCGTGCCCATGTACTCGCGGCCCATAAACTTCTTCATGCCCCACACATCGTAGTCTTGTACCACTTTTTTTCGGTATCGGCAATAAGGGTAAAGGGTAGTTCGTACTTATCAATAAACTTGTTGTGTTTTTTCTCATCGTCAATACTTACGCCAACAACCTCCAGGCCTTTCTTTTTTAATATGCTGTAGTTGTCGCGAAAGTTGCAGGCCTCTTTGGTGCAACCGGGGGTATCGTCTTTTGGGTAGAAGTAAAGAATTACCTTTTTACCGGCCAGTTTTTTTAGGGAAAACGGGGTGCCTGTTTGGTCGTTTGCTGTAATCTCGGGGGCTTTATCGCCTACTTTTAAAGATGTCATTGTGTTTTTATTGTGTAGCGCAAATAAACAACAAGTTGGCAATAAGGTTTATATCAATTAAAAAATTAAAGAGCGAAAGAATGAACAATCTGTTTAATGGATACCTATCTGATCCATGTTATTTAAGTTCTTCAACATCGCCCAAATCGCGTGGGCGTCCGAGTGCTGCTTTGTTTACAAGGAGACTATCTTTATCCAGTATTGTTAATTTTATACCCTCGTACTCTGTTACAATGGCTTTAGGATAGCATTCATCAAATATTAATCCCGTTAAAGATGTTAGAAAATCTATCCTAAGTGGTTGACGGCCCAGCTGCAAAACCATGTCATCATCTAAAAAATCGGCACTGCTTAGGCCTAAAGAACCAAAACCAAATTCATTAAGACACTTAATAACCTTATCGGCATTATCTTTAGAAACGGCAATCCAAAAATCTATATCGCCTGTAAAGCGCGGATAGCCATGGTAAGTAACCGCTACACCGCCCACAATAATATATTTAACCTCGTTTGAGTTTAACAATTCTACCAACTCTTTCCATTCGTTGGGTAAATATAGTTTCGCCATAAAATTCTTTCATATAAAACAGCATAGCCTCTATACGCTCGTTGGGGGTGCGTGTTAGCCAATAAGTACTGTCTTTGGGCTGTTCGCCCTTTTTGTACTTAACAACTGTGGTTTTATCTATTGTAAAAGGCATATATAAATATACAAATAAATTACCAATTAATCAACCTTAAACGAGCAGGTAACCGGGTAATGGTCGCTAAGCTCGCGGGCAATGGTTTCAAAGTCGGCGCTTTTAATGTCTTTGCTATGCAAAATATAATCTATTCGGAACGATGGGAACCTGTCTATAAACGTACGCCCAATGCCCGAGCCGCTAATTTTAAAGGCATCGTAAAGGCCGCGTGTTAGGGTTGCATAGGTGTACGATGTTGGCGGGTCGTTAAAATCTCCACAAACCAATACTTTATAGGGGCAATTGCGTATGTGCGATGATATAACCTCGGCCTGCCATGCGCGGCGTACAAAGGCCCTCTTCATGCGGGCCAATATATTCTTTGCCCCCTCCAGTTCGTCTACTTCTTTGTCGGCAGATATATCGGTAATAAACTTATAATCTTCTTTACCAAAGCGGATGGATTGCAGGTGCATGTTGTATACCCTAACGGTATCGGCACCTATAAGCATATCGGTATAAATACAGCGGTTTGATGTTTTATCAAACGTAATTTTGCCTTGGTTTAGTATGGGGAAGCGCGTAAAAGTAGCTAAGGCCAAAGTGGTTGGTTTTTTGCACCGTGGTGGTAATTTCTACGTGGATGTTTTTGGCTTTCATAAAACTTTGCATCGTATCTAACGAGTTAAAGTCTTTTTGGTCTTCGTAGTAAAACTCCTGAAAGCACACAATATCAGGCGATTCCTCATCTAAGAGAGAGAAAATCTGGTCGCGGGTTTTGGTGTTATTGTTCCAGTTATACAAATCGAACAGGCGCACGTTGTACGACATTATTTTGTACACAGAATCGGGCTGCTCGGCCAGTTCGGCCATGGTGCGTTTGTTGCTAAAAAACTGTATGTGGTAAAAATTATCAAACGTTCTAAACCCTATAAGAATGGCTATAAGTGATATTAGCACCTGCGGGCGAAGGGTTACGGCCCAGTAAACAACAAACAGAATGTTTACCAGCAGTATAACGGGGTAGCCCAGGGCAAAAAAAGCCAGTAACCAATAGTCGGCGGGGCTGTAGCGTGCCGCTAAATAAGCCAGCAATAGCGCGCATGCCGCCGCTATGTTGAGAAAGAACATTATTTTATTTCCCAGCGATAGCTTTTTCAACGTATAGTGCCTGTTGGTGTTTAATTAGCGTAAAAGTACAATTACCTTGCCTTAATTAATGTGATATGTTGCCCGTATATCAACATACGTGGTTTTAAAACTACCTGCGGGTATAAACAGTTTCAAGCGCAAGCTGCTCAGGCTGGCCGTGCTCTATGTTATATGCGGTAATTACCAGCGTATTGGCGTCTTTTAACTCTACGGTAGTGCGCCAGCCCCAACGGTGCTCCATGCCCAGATAGCCGTAGCTGCCCAACACATTAAAAACAGTGCCGTTATCGCCTTCAGACAGCATAATGCCCGTACCCATGTGGCCGGTATCAATCCAAGCGCTTTGGTATTTTGCTTCGGCAATGTTAAAGCCAATCCACATCATACCTTCTGTAGGCTTGCCCATAAAGCTGCCTGTGTATTCCAGCAACATAAAACGGCCGCCTAAAATGGGTTTTATAGTACCTGTGTAGGTGCTTTCATCGCCTATTTTACCGGGCTCAAACCATACTTTGGTATTGCCCGCCCATTGCCCTGCCAGTTGGCTTAGCCTATGGTGGTTACCACCCTCTAACGATGTTTTAAATTTATCTTCGGCCATGGTTTTAGTCTATTTTCAAAAAAGTTAAGCTAACCACCTTGCCACTCATACAAGTCGTCATAACGCCATCCTGCACATCGTATTGTATAGCAACCTTGCGGCCATCAACTAGTTTATCTCCGCCCATAGCAACCAAATTGGTAGGGTTAAGCATGGCACCGTTATCAAGCTTTATCATCCACTTGCAACCGTCTAACGCAGAGTTATCTACCAGCACACCGCGTTCTACCTTAAATTCAGTATAGTTTTTCTTAACTATAACATCTTTATTCGTTTTATGGCAGGCGCTAAACGCCACCATTACGGCAGCAAAAACAAGGGTTAATGCAATGCGGATATTGGTTTTCATATAGCCAAAGATAATTTAAAAAACTTTAGCCATATACTCAACACTCACCCCTTAGTACTCAAGACTATTTTTCGCTCCAGCGGTAGCTATCTTGTTTTAACCCGGCAAGGTCTATAACACGGTCTACCACGGTAGCGGCAAGCTCTTCAAAGGTTTGTGGCCTGCTATAGAACGATGGCGACGCCGGGCAAATAATTCCACCGGCTTCGGTTACCGTCTTCATATTATTTATGTGGATAAGGTTGTAGGGCGTATCGCGCACCACCATAAGCAGGCGGCGGCGTTCTTTCAGCATAACATCGGCGGCGCGGGTAACAAGGTCGTCAGACACGCCGGCGGCTATACGGCCCAGTGTACCCATAGAGCATGGGCAAATAATTAACACGCTGTAGCTTGATGAACCCGAAGCGAAAGGGGCGAAAAAATCGGTTTTATCAAAAAATCTAAAGTTATTGTTTTCGTAGTCTTTGTTGCCAAGCTCGTACTGCCAAACATCTTTGGCGTTTTTGCTCATAACCACCCCTACCTCTTCTACCTGGTCGGTTAGTTTAGCAAGTTTATCAAACAATACTTTGGCATATACAGAGCCGCTGGCGCCGGTAACGGCTATGGCAATTTTCTTTTTCATGATAGTATAAGGAACAAGCAACCGCTTATTCTGTTGCCCGCAGGCCAAAATCGTAACGTAGGTTAAGGCAAAGCAGGGTATTATACTGGCCTGCATTTAGGCGGAAATCTACACTGCCCTGATGGTCGCGCACGGGCAATACCGACTGTTGAAAGCGGAAGTTTACCAGCCAGCCATTGCCTACTTTGTAGTTAATACCCGCCAGCACGCCCACCTCTAGTTTTTTAAAGGTTAGGGGTTGGTTAAGGTCGCCCAGTTCGCTACGCTCTGTATAGTTTATCAGGTAGCCAAAGGTAGGACCAAGCTCAAACAAAAAGCGGCTGCCCCAAGGCATAAAGCGGTATAAAACAGGCACCTCTACATAGTTAAGGTTTAGGCTGTATTTGGTGTTATCGTCTTTTTTGGGGCCTTTGTAGCTGCCTTTGCCAATAAAGTTAATCTCAAACTGCAGCCAGTTCCTGTCGTTAAAAGCGTAGTTACCAAAAAAGCCGCCAAAAGGGCCGGGGCGGTTAAAGCCCGAAAGGTTATCGCCCGATACCTGGCTGGTTGTAAAGCCGAAACCAAAACCTCCACCAAAACGGCTTTGCGCACTAAGCGATAAGCCAACCAACACACACAGGGTAACTAAAAAACTCTTCATTAAAAAACTATTGTATTATTTCCTTCTCTTCTACCTGCACCACCTCTTTGGTAGAGGCATTGTAAACGTATGCTACTACATAGCAGTGGGCAGCGTCCCAAGCAGGGTTAAGCGTCATGTTAAAGCTGCCGGTATAGGTATCGCCCTCTACAAGGCTTCCTGTGCCAATATCTGTTCCCCAGGCGGTATTCATAGCCCCACGGTAAACATGGCGGTGGGTGTAAAACTCAATATCGGTAGGGTTTAGCTGATAATCTTTTTGCCAGCCCACAATGCTATCTTCAGTAACAACCACACACAACTTATAATTGCCATTTAGGTTATTAAGTATTGATGTGTTTATGGTAGTGCTAACCTGCCTTGTGGTGCTATTGTAGGTATTGTTAATTTTAATGCGGGCATCGGGTTCGGCATTAAGCATTTGGCCCACTAACGAGCCCCAGTTGCTGTAGCTTTGTATGTAGCTGCCACCGGCGTTAGAACGGTTTATCAAGCCATTAGGCAGACCTGCGGCACTGTTACCAAAAAACTGGTCAATAATATCGCCATCGGGCGTGCGGTAGTCTGTTAAAAATTTGGTGCCGCCGGTGCTGGGCACAGCAAAAAAGCCGGCATGTATGCCATATGTAACAATCCTATCGCCATAAATACCTTTAAGACTTTCTATGGTTTCGGCAGCGCGGGGGCAGTTGCCACACTTTTGGCCGGTAAAATCTTCTATCAAAATACGGCGCACAGCACCGGTATCGCTACCGTTGCCGGTAGGCTTTTCAGAGTATGGGCCTTCAATTTTATCGCAGGCTGCAAATAAGATAACAGCCGCTACTAGGGGCAAAAACTTTTTCATGCTTTAAAATCTAATATCAAATATACAAAAATATTAAACGCCTATACCCAACAAATTATTGTTAAACGCTATTTATGTAGGCAAGGAAACCGAGTGTGGAATGTTAAGCACAGTTTATCCATTGTGCATTGTGCATTATGAATTTTGCATTTGTGCTATACACTATACACTAAAAATTATATTTGCCACATGGGCTTGTTAAACTCTGTAGTATCTTGGATAATGAAACAGCGAATCCACCAAATGGAGCTGTTTATGAAATACCCGCACGATGTGCAGGCTGAATGGTTTAAAAAACTGATAGAGGCCGGGCGCGACACCGAATGGGGCCAGCGGTACGATTTTAAAAGCATAACTACCGTTGAAGAATTTAAAAACCGCGTACCCGTTAGCAACTACGATGATATACGCGATGATATTGAACGGGTGCGCCATGGCGAGCAAAATATTTTATGGCCTACCGATATTAAGTGGTTTGCCAAAAGCAGCGGCACCACCGGCGATAAAAGCAAGTTTATACCCGTAAGTGCTGAAAGCCTTGCCGAATGCCATTTTAAGGGTGGTAAAGACATGCTTTCCATCTACTGCAACAACTACCCCGAAACTAAAATATTTAGCGGCAAAGGGCTTACGTTGGGTGGCACACACCAAATGGGCGAGTTTGAAAACTCCAGCTACTACGGCGACCTATCGGCTATACTGATGGAAAACCTGCCGTTTTGGGTGCATATTATCCGCACGCCCGATTTATCTATCGCCCTGATGGACGAGTGGGAAAGCAAAATTGACGCTATTACCAAAGCCACCGTAAACGAGGACGTTACCAACCTGGCGGGTGTTCCATCGTGGACGCTGGTACTGCTTAAATATGTGCTGGAAACAACCGGAAAAAGCAACATCACCGAGGTGTGGCCTAACCTGGAGGTGTTTTTTCACGGGGGATAAACTTTACCCCTTACCGCGACCAGTTTGCTAAGCTGATACCATCGGGCAGCATGAATTACCTGAAACGTACAACGCATCGGAAGGTTTTTTGGAATACAGGACACTACAGACAAGCGCGAGCTGTTGCTTATGCTTGATTACGGCGTTTACTATGAGTTTATGCCGATGGAAGAAATGGCTAGCGACAACCCAAAAACGTTGCAACTGCACGAGGTAAAGTTAGACACCAATTATGCGCTTATTATAACCACCAACGCGGGCCTGTGGCGCTACCGTATTGGCGATACGGTTATGTTTACTTCGCTTAGCCCCTACCGTGTGCAAATTACAGGGCGCACCAAAAGCTTTATAAACGCCTTTGGCGAGGAGCTGATGGTAGACAATGCCGACAAAGCCCTTGCTGCCGCCTGCGACAAAACGGGTGCGCTGATACGCGATTATACTGCCGGGCCGGTATTTATGAGCGATAACAGCAGCGGCGCCCACGAGTGGCTTATTGAGTTTGAAAAACACCCCGACAATCCGCAATATTTTGCCGAGTGCCTGGACAATGCTTTAAAGGAGGTAAACTCTGACTACGAAGCCAAGCGTTATAAAGATATGGCGTTGAAAGACCCTATTATCCGCATAATGCCGGAGGGTACTTTTTTCAACTGGTTAAAGTTTAAGGGTAAACTGGGTGGGCAAAACAAGGTGCCGCGCCTGCACAACGACCGTAAAATGCTGGAGGAGGTGCTTTCTTTAACTGAAAGTTGAAATCTTAAATCTGAAAGTTAAAAATACAATTGTCCTCTAGTAACTCACAGTGTTAAACTAAACATCAGTAGAGGGGTTACGAAGTCACGGAGGAGATTATTGTTTAATTCCCCCTTTAAATAAGGGGGGTGGATTCTGCGAAGCAGAAGACGGGGATTTTTATTTTACGTGTGCTATACCAAGTAACCACCCCGGCCTAAAGGCCACCCCTCCTTAAAAAGGAGGGGAGTTGTAAAAAATGTTATTAATTTTTTATACAGTAGCAGGTTAACTATTGCTCAGTGTTTGGCGGGGTGTTTTGTGCCGCTTTGTGGTTGCTAAATTGAATATCGCTCCAGTTAACTTTACGCGACAAATACATGGTTACGCTGAGTATTACAAACAGCGCTATGCTGCCAATTAGCAAGGCATAATCTTCCAGTTGCAATGTTGTAAATAAGAACCCGTACAGGGCTGCCAACACACCAAAAACAGCTACTGTGTTTTTACGGTGTTTTACAAAGGTGCTGGCATAAAAAGTTATTTGCATTATTACCGCAATACTGGCAAACAGGTAAGCCATGTTAAAGCCTATTTGTTCTGATAACGATAGCAAAAGCAGGTAAAACGTGCTTAATGCAAACCCAACCAATACGTATTGAATAATGTGGATTTTTGTTTTGCTTAAAACCTCTGTTAAAAAGAATGCCAAAAAGGTTAGCGCCAAAAACATAATGGCATACTTAGCCGACCGGGTCGTTTTATCGTAGCTGTTTATGTTATCTAACAGCGTAACACCAAAATTAGACGAGTAAATATCAGACGAGCTACCCACCCATACCTGCGGAAAAGAACGGTTTATATACAGCACATTCCAATTGGCATTAAAGCCGCTGCTGCTAACATCGGCCTTTGTCTCAGGTAAATGCGCGCCTGTAAAGCTGGGTTTTGTCCACGTAGATTGCAGGTTTGTTTTGGTTTCTTTACCAATGGGGGCAAAGCTTAGCGACTCTGTGCCATTAACAGAAAGTGCAAAGCTGAAGTTAAACACCTCTGTACTGTCTGCCTTTAAATCAATTTTAGCCCCCAGGCCGGTGCTGCAAACATCGCGGGTATCAAGGCCCGGCATGGCTTCTAACTCTTTGCCGTTCATTTTAATTTTAAGGGTATTCTTAACCCCTTTTAAATCAGTTATACCAACGTAAACCGATGCCCCCTCCCATAAAATATCTTCGTTTTTTACGTTGGGCAAATTAATATCAGGCCTTTTAATAGTACCCGAAAAAGCCAGGTCGGCATTATAAACAACGGCATTATAAATACCGCGGTGGCGTATTTCGGGCTTTATGTTTCCTTTTATATCAAGCGTTTCGGGCAAAAAGTGTACATACTCTAATGTAGTAGTAACATTGTTGTTGTTATTATCTGTAGACCGCACCCGGTAGGGTACAGAAACTATAGGCCCCACAACCGATTGGCTACTGCCCCATTTAGAGCTAATCTCGTTTACGGCATCTTCTTGCAAACGGCTTCTTTCCCTTATAAGCTGCATTACAAAAGCCGAAGGAATCAGAAGTAATAGCGTAAGGGCACAAATTGTGGCAAGTTTTATGGTTGGCGATTCGCTAAACCAGCTACGTAAGCTCATATTTTGGAAGTATTTAACACCCTGTAAACGTATCAAAACCAGTTATTATTACAAAAAAGTAAAAATATTTTTAATAATGCTGTAACTTTTCGGTACGGTTATCCATCTTATGTATAAAATGCCCTAACATTGACCCGCGCTGAATACAATAAATGTGTAGATATGTATGCCGATGGCTTGTATCGTTTCGTGCTGAAAAATATGCGCGATGAAGATGATGCGCACGATGTTGTACAAGACACGTTTGAAAAGGTTTGGGTTAAGGTTGATACCATACAGTATGAAAAGGCAAAGTCGTATATGTTTACTACGGCCTACCATACAATGATTGAGAAGATACGCCGCAACCGCAGCACAGATTTAGACGAGGCCGACCTTAGCAGCCAAACCCACAGTGGGCAATACACCGGCGCTAACGAGGCTTTGAATGAAGCACTGCAACGCCTGCCAGATATGCAACGTAGCGTACTTATGCTACGCGATTACGAGGGCTACGACTACGCAGCCATTGGCGAGATAACCGGCCTTAGCGAAAGCCAGGTGAAAGTGTACATTTTTAGGGCACGCGTTTTTTTAAAAGAGTATTTAGTTAGTATAGACAACGTATTATAAATGAGCCGCATTAACCACGATAATTACGAAGCATTTTTGCTTGACATGGTTGAGGGCACCATTAGCGCCGCCGACCGTGAGGAGTTGGTGCTGTTTCTTGCGCAACACCCCGACCTTGACGTTGACTTAGACGGGCTGGAGTTTGCTACCCTTGATGATGAGGGCATATCATTTCCCGATAAAGAAAGTTTAAAAAAACAGGTATATCTCGTTTTGATGAATTAGCCGTTAAGCAAATTGAAGAGGGGCTTACGCTTGCCGAACAGCAAGAGCTTAATGCCATTGTAGCATCTAACAAAGAATATACTAAACACCTGAATGCTTTTGCCCAAACGGTGTTGGTGGCCGATAGGTCTATTGTATTTAAAGGCAAAGAAAATTTAAAGCAGGGTGCTGTTGTTCGTCCGCTATGGGTTAACGCGCTGCGTGCCGCTGCCGCAGTGGCGTTGCTTGTTGGTGGTGTATTCGCTTTTCAGCAATATGGGACTACTGAGCAAGATACCTTTGCCGGAGTAATTGATAGCAAAGGAAAAACCATTCCGGCACTTAAAGCGAAACAGCCTAAAAACACTACCGCATTTGCAGATAATAGCACACCAAACACTATTGTAAATACTCAACCTAAAAAAGTGGTTGCGCCCGATAATAACACTGTTATTATTCCTGATAACAATACCGTTATTGAGTATGCCAAAACAGAGCCTTTGTATTTAAATACTGCACAGGCGGCGGTTACTTTTGAGCCTACGCAACTGGATATTGAGCAGCCTACAGCATCGTACATGGCGCTGCCGTATTTTGATATGCCAACCAAAAAGCCAACGCTGCTTAACGATATGATGGCAAGCCTGCGCAAACGTATTGGCGAAGGGGTGAAAGACGAAGAAATGGCCCATAGACTGGATACCATTACCAAACGCGGCCCCGAGCTTAGCGACCTTGCTTTTATGGGTAGCAAAGGCTTTGAAAAACTAACGGGCTTTAAACCCAGTTTCCGCAAAACCCAAAAGGATAATAACACAGGTATCGGCATTCAGCATTGGCCGCTACACCATTGTTACCAGCCGCCCTAAACGCGAAGAATAAAAGATTTTCAAAAAAATTTCCACCCTATTGTAACTTTTTATTGCCTTAATCCATCTTACTACCAAACAAGACAATTAATAAGAAAACAACACAACACTTAATACTATTAGTTATGAAAGTTTCAGCCATAATTTTAGCCGCCGTTTTAAGTTTATCGGCAATAAGCGCAAAGGCACAAACCGATACTTTGCCTAAAACTAAAATAGACACTACCAACATTAATGTAGGCAACACAAAAATTACCATTATAGAAGATAAAACCGGCGACAATAAAAAGGTTACCGTACTTTCTGACACTACTATAATTGTGAATTTAGACAGCCTGCCTGATGAGCCTCGCGAGCCATCTAAACGCAAGCAAAAACCATCGGGAGTGTGGGCCGGTATTGAAATTGGGATAAACAGCCTTTTGAACGCCGACCGCAGCTTCTCTTTAACCGGTGCCGATGCACCTTACGCTCTTAACTACGCCAAATCGGTATCAATAGGTATAAACCTTTACGAATACAGGGTGCCGATTATAAAGAACAACTTTTACATGTCTACCGGCTTTGGTTTAGAGTTTAACAACTTCCGTTTTGACAATACCAGTGTAATACTTGACCCCAACGCCAGCCCGCTAACTGTTAGTTACGACACTACCCGTAACTACACCAAAAACAAGTTGGCTACCGCCTACATAAATGTACCGCTATTGTTTACCGTTGCGGCTAACAACAAAAAGGGCAAAAACGCTTTCCACGTAAGTGTGGGCGCTATGGCAGGCTTTAAATACCGTACCCACCAAAAATTGGTTTACTACGAAGATGGCGACAAGAAAAAACCAAAAGAGTTTGATGGCTTTAACACCAACCCATTCCGTTTTACTGCCATGGCGCGCATGGGCTACAAAAACATAGGGGTGTATGCAAACTACGCAATGAACTCTTTATTCCAAAAAGACCAGGGGCCAGAACTTTACCCTTTAACTATGGGTGTATCGTTCTTATTCTAACAGAGAAAGCGAGTAAATCAATATAGGCAACAATGCCCACGGGGCGGTCAGCAATGGCCGCCTTTAGGGTTTTATAAACTAAGCGTTAAGCAACGCCTCTGCAATGGTTAAATCGGCCGGGGTTGTTATTTTGATGTTGGCCCTATCGCCCTCAATTAGGTGTATGCGCTCTCCCATATCTTCGGCTACTGATGCATCGTCGGTAAACACCTCGTTATAAGGTGCTTCATAGGCACGTTTTAAAACACTCAGCTTAAAGCACTGAGGAGTTTGTATAAGTCGCAGATGGTCGCGGTTTAGCTGTTTGCTTATTGACCCGCTAATTTCGCGTACCGTTTCGGCAGGAGCTACGGCAGGTATAGCATTGCCATACTTCTCTGCAACGGTGTAAGCTTCTTTAATTAAAGCGGGGTTTATTAATGGCCTGAGCACCATCGTGCACACCTACTACACCATCGGTAGAATCAATAGCATGCAAACCGCTTTTAACCGAGTGGAAACGCGTAGGGCCGCCCAGGGCAATAGTATGGGGGATAGTGAAGTTATGCTCCTCGCACAGGCCTTTCCATTCGTTTACGTGCTTCTCTGGCAGTACCAGCACAATATTTATTGCGGGGTCGAATGCATGAAAACGCTCCATCGAATAAAAAACCACCGGCTTGCCTGCCAACTGCATAAACTGTTTAGGGGTATCGCTTTTCATGCGGGTACCCAATCCTCCGGCAACTATAACAACGTGGTTCATATACAGCCAAATTAATAAAAAACCCCACCGATAAGGCAGGGCTTTAATATTTTATTCCCTCCCCTTAAAGGGGAGGGTTAGGGAGGGGTCAATTACAAAATCAACATGGCATCGCCGTAGGTAAAAAAGCGGTACTTTTCTTTAACAGCCACCTTGTAGGCCTCCATTAAAAAGTCGTGGCCGGCAAAGGCCGACACCAACATAACCAGCACTGTTTGCGGCATGTGGAAGTTAGTAATCATACAGTTTGCAACCTGAAAATCGTATGGTGGAAGGATAAATTTATTTGTCCATCCTTTGTATGGTTTTAGGTGGCCATTGGTAGTAACCGATGTTTCTATGGCACGCATAGTAGTAGTACCTACTGCACAGATACGCTTGCGCTCGTCGCGGGCTTTGTTAACTATTTTAACAGCAGCCTCATCAATTTCCATTTCTTCAGAGTCTACCTTGTGCTTGGTCAAATCTTCAACCTCTACCACGCGGAAGGTACCCAAACCAACATGCAAGGTAATCTCGGCAAAGTTTACGCCTTTAATCTCTAAACGCTTCATTAGCGTTTTGCTAAAGTGCATACCGGCCGTTGGTGCGGCAACAGCACCTTCGTGCTTAGCAAATACCGTTTGGTAACGCTCGGCATCGGCAGCATCGGGGGTACGTTTTATAAATTTAGGTATGGGGGTTTCGCCCAACTCATAAACGGTTTGCTTAAACTCTTCGTAGCTACCATCAAACAAAAAGCGCAGGGTACGTCCGCGCGATGTGGTGTTATCAATTACCTCAGCTACTAACTCGTCGTTATCGCCAAAGTAAAGCTTGTTGCCAATACGTATTTTACGGGCAGGGTCAACAAGAACATCCCACAGGCGACTTTCGCGGTTAAGTTCGCGCAATAGGAAAACCTCTATCTGGGCACCTGTTTTTTCCTTATTGCCATATAAACGGGCCGGAAAAACACGGGTGTTATTCACTATCATGCAATCGCCATCATCAAAATAGTCGAGAACGTCGCTAAATTTTTTGTGTTCTATTTTTTTCGTTTTACGGTCAATAACCATCAAACGGGCATCTTCACGGTTCTTGGCAGGGCGCTCGGCAACCAATTCAGGCGGAACGCGAAACTTAAATTGAGATAATTTCATTAAGTATCTATGTATAAGTAAAAATTAAAAGAGCGCGAATATACAACATCCATACCCCCTTTGTCAAGCGGACACGCTGTAATGCTTGGTAACGTTGAAAAGAAAGTTTTATTGTGCTAAAAATACATTTAAAATCGTACTCAGAGGGTGGCACGTAGTGTTGGAGGGAGTGCCAAAAAACTTCTCAAAAAATTTGGATATATAAAAATTACTTCTAAACTTTACAATACCAAAAACAACAATTCATCGTTTTAATATTGCCTACTAATGAAAAAAGCAATATCCATAATAATCATTTTATCTGTCTTTCTTTTTGCGTGTGAAAAGGATAAAGATTTTCGCGATAGGTATGTTGGTGATTATGAAGGCAGGGCCACTTTTAATACTTTAACGTTCCCTCATGCAATTGCACCTTCAGATCCTGCTGCCATGCTTCATTTATCAAAACATCCAAACATTGACAATGCATTAATTATAGATTTTGCTAGTGTACAATGGCCTAACGGTAGTGGCTATGAATATGACATAAATTTTCAGGATGAAGAACCCCAAAACACAATCTACTTAAGTGATGAGGGTTTTCTTTATTTATATGGAACCCATGAATATAATTTACACAAAAACTGCATTTTTATAGAACCCGACAGTTTATTTACTGTAGTAGCTATGCCATACTACAATGGCAATAATAACCAATGGTATTTAGAATATAATTTTTTTCGCCTAAAAAAGAAATAGACTATGAAACTAAGAACATTGTTATACTTACTTCTTATGGCTGTTTTAAATGCCAAAGCACAAGTGCCAAATGTTGCAATTGATGCTAAGTGGAATTTAATTTTTGAAGATGAATTTAACGGAACGGCCGTAAATACTAGCGTTTGGAAAATCCCGTTTTTTTATTTTGAGTCTGAAGACAGTTCGTGTATTTATGATAATACGATTAGGGCATACAGAAGCGAAAATTTACCGAACGATAATGTAATTGTTGATAATGGTATTTTAACCCTTACAGTAGATTCTTTACACACACCTGTTACTGCTAACATACATTGCAACTACGACACCCTATGGCCTAGTTTTGACACTACAGTAACGTTTACTACTGGAGTATTACAAAGCATTGATACGTTTCAATTTGGTTATTACGAGATTAAATTTAGAATACCTGGAGCCGGGAGAAGACGGAAAAACATTTTATCCATTTGGCCCTAATTTTTGGTTATATAGAGGGCAGGACATTAATAATATAGAAAGCTGCTATTCTGAAATTGATATTTTTGAAATTATTGATGGTGAAATGAATACTTATACTTGCAATTCGCATAATAGTCCATTAGGATCAGACTCTTGTGGAGGCTATCCCTTTTATACAGACGATGGAAGCTACTATGGTGGCGGTTTTGGTAAACAGGATATAAGTGGCAATACATGGCATTTTAGCTCTGTACACTGGACACCGGAAAAAGTAGACTATTATCTTGATAGAAAACTGATAAAAACAAACTACAAACAGTGGGCAGAGAATTTAGACCCTATGCAAATAATATTAGATATAAATGCCCCAAAAGGAGGAAAAGATGCAATTATGTTGTTAGATAATCCAATTATACAGTATCCATACCGTTATGACATTGATTATGTACGCATATACCAACCTATAAGCAATTGTGGAACAATAGACAAGACATACTGTACATCTACCTACCCAAGCACATTAGACGGTGCTACAGTTCAAAAAAGCATAACATTCGGCGGTACTGGCTGTTCAGCTAGCTATCCTGATATTATAAATTCTTTTTATGCTAACGATTATATTTTAATAAACGAAAACACTACACTGGGAGGAGGTTCTACAAGTGAATTGTTTTTGGAAGTACACAGTTGCTATTAATTAATTTAGTATGAGAAAAATAGTATATATGTTATTGATTGTCGGTTTAATGTCTTGTAAAGAAGAAGAAAACCCATTAACCCAATACGAGGGTAATTATTCGGGCTACACGGTTATTCGTAATTATTATTCGCAAGACAGCATTACTATGGACACTATTCCTTGTAAAATTACAGTTACAGTAAATTATGCTAATAAAAATCAACTAAGTCTGAACCATTATGACAATAATAACAATCCGTTGAATCAATGGAATGCTGTAGAGGTAAATAACATTGGGCAAATTGCACATTTTGGTGATGATTGCAACACTTTTTATGGCACTATAGCTGCCGATTCATTAAATATAAAAAACATTGTAACATATAACGGACCATATATTAGCCCTTATTGTAGTAATACAATATCATATATTAAATTTTCTATTGCTAAAGATTAAATCCTTATAGCCAATTTCTAAACCTACCAAAATGAAAAACCTAAGCCTACTTCTATTATTTTTAGTTGTTTCTATTTGTGTAAATGCACAGATAAAAATATTCCCCGGAGGACCTGTTTCTATTGGCACTACCAATGCACCTAGTAGTTATTACCGTACTTTGTTTTCTGGGCCAACAAATTTTACACAGAACGGTTATGACCAACAACTTATTAACCTTGATGGCGTATTACAACCAAACTATGCCAACATGATGATTAGCAATTCTATTAGCCGAAAGGTTAAAAATTATGTTGTTTCATTTAAAGGCAATCACACTTTTTGTGTATATACTGATGGAGGAATTTGGGCTAGGGAGGGATGGTATTATTCTGACTCTACATTAAAAACACAGATAAGTACAATCGACAGTTCATTACATAAGCTATTGCAATTAAATCCTGTTTCATATAAATATAAAACCGATGTTAGCGACACATCAATATACGGAGGAGCAAATGCAAAACAGTATATTGGCGTATTAGCACAAGAGTTAAATACAATAGCACCTGAATTGGTAGACACAAACGAGAACGGCATTATGGCTGTTAATTATGATGGATTAGCAACCTTGGCTATAGGCGCTATACAAGATTTGAATACTAAAATAACCCGTATGGATTATTGGCAAAAAGATACGGCAACGGGTAATATTAATTATGACACAGGCAATGTAGGCATTGGTACATCAACCCCTGAAGATAAACTTACTGTGATTGGCGAGGTTGGTTTTAAAAATGATCTAACAGATTTAAACACATATATAATTAGAACCCCCGGTGGTGAACCCGAAATTGGGCAATTAGATAGTACAGGGCGGTTTGCGGGGTTTCAATCAAATGTTAATTATACCAAGCTTATTAAATATGGCGGTGGTAATGAATTTGTTTTTGATAACACTACAGGCTTTGTAGGCATTGGCACTACACCCACAGCAAAACTGCAAGTATATGCTAATTACGATGTTGCGGGTCCTACAAAAGCAGGCTATTTCTACGCAACAGGCAATGCTACCACAAACTATGGCATACATGCGTATGCGCCTGTTGATACAGGCTATGCAGCCTATCTGCAAGGTGATGTTATGGTAACCGGCACCTTATACACCCCGTCTGATGAAAAACTAAAAACCAACATTCGCCCATTAGAAAATAACACACTGGCTAAAATTAACAACCTGGGTGTTGGCAGCTACGAGTTTAACAGCAATATGCAGGGTAAGCACAACTTCGCCAAAGGCCCGCAAATAGGTATTATGGCACAAGATATTGAAAGGCAATGGCCGCATTTGGTTAATACCGATAAGCACCCTACTGTTACAGACCCTACAGATAGCACCGCTGTGCCTGTTATGGATGAGTTTAAGGTGGTAAACTACACAGGTTTAATTCCGGTATTGGTTAAAGGCATTCAAGAGTTAGATAGCAAGGTAAACACTCTTAAACCTACTACTACCGATTCTGTAATAAAAGCACTTGCTGCCCAAAACGCCGTATTAAAAGCAGAAAACGAAGACCTTAAAAAAGATGTAGCATCTATAAAAGATGTGCTGGCTAAGTTTGGTGATGATTTGCAATACTGCTGCTTTAACCACGATAACAACAATCAACGCCCTACCGGCGATGGCAGCATACTAGAGCAAAACAATCCCAACCCGTTTACCGAAAATACCGTTATACGCTACTACATATCGCAGCAAGCTACCAATGCGTCTATACGAGTTGTCAACCTAAACGGAACAATTTTAAACACGTTTAAAATAGACAGTAAGGGCGCAGGGCAAATACTAATATCGGGCAATAGCATGCAAGCCGGCACCTATGTTTACGAGCTTATTGTAGACGGCAAGCAGGTAGATACCAAGCGTATGGTGCTAACATATTAAAAACAGGCTATAGTTTTATTTGCCACTTTGTAGTGGGGCAAAAACACTATTTTTGCCCCCATATTTGGTAAACAAAAGCATGGCAAAAGCAAAAACAATAGTAGTTACAGGTGCACACGGGCAACTGGGCACGGTATTAAAAGAACTGGCAGAAACGCTTCCGGGCTTTAATTTTGTGTTTACCGATGTTGCCGACCTTGATATTACCAAGCCGGTAGAGCTCAAAGCACTTTTTTAACCTGCATGCGCCTAAGTACCTTATTAACTGCGCCGCTTATACTGCTGTAGACAAGGCTGAAAGCGAACCCGCTATTGCCCGCCTTATAAATGCCAAAGCGGTAGAAATGATGGCTACCGAATGCAAGCTGCACAAAACAAAATTTATCCATATTTCTACCGACTATGTGTTTGATGGTATTGCCAGCAACCCTTATGTAGAAACCGATTTTACCAACCCTTTGGGTATATATGGCCTTACCAAATGCGAGGGCGAAGAGGCGTTGATGCTATCGGGCTGCGATGGGTATGTGCTTCGCACATCGTGGTTATACTCGGTATACGGGCATAATTTTTTAAAAACTATTATACGCCTTGCAACAGAGCGCGATAGCCTGAACATTATATCTGACCAGATAGGCACCCCTACCCTGGCCGATGATTTAGGCAGGACAATTTTAGAGCTTATACGCCAGTTAACCGATAAAAAGAAAGTGCCTACCGGCATATACCACTTTAGCAATGAAGGTGTTGCCAGCTGGTACGATTTTGCCCATGCAATAGTAGAACTAGCAGGCATAAAATGCAAGGTAAACCCCATACTTACCAAAGATTACCCTACGGCATCGGCAAGGCCTGCCTATAGTTTGCTAAACAAAGGCAAGGTAAAGGCGGCTTTAGGTATTGAAATTCCGCACTGGCGCGATAGCCTTAAACAAGCGGTAACCAAATTGGTATAAGGCAAAAAATTCGTTATTATTGCATGTTTTTCAAACAATACACCTCTTATGAATAAGATTAAAATATCTTTTGTTGCCCTTGCCCTATTGGCATTTACAAGCGTTGGTTTTGCGCAAGACGCGGCTAAAGCCAAAGTAGAAAAACCTAAAAAAGAAAAAAAGGCCAAACCGGCTAAAGACAGCGGCCCGGATATGGTTATACACACCACACAGGGCGATATTTCTGTTAAATTATACGTTGAAAAAGTGCCTTGCACCGCGGGTAACTTTGTAGACTTGGCTGAGAAGCATATTTTAGACAGCACCCTTTTTCACCGTGTTATACCCAACTTTATGGTACAAGGCGGCGACCCCGCATCTAAAGGCGCTAAGCCTGGTGTAGCGCTAGGTATGGGCGGCCCTGGCTATATGTTTAACGATGAGTTTGACCCATCGCTTACGCACGATAAAAAAGGCCTGTTGTCTATGGCTAACAGCGGACCAAACACCAACGGCAGCCAGTTTTTTATTACCGCCGTTGCTACGCCTTGGTTAAACAACAAACACTCTATTTTTGGCGAGGTAACTGCCGGGCTAGATGTGTTTGATAAAATTATAGCCCAAAAGCGCAACCGCATGGATAGGCCCGATGTTGACCAGGTTTTAATATCAATAGATATTATAAAAGTTAAGAAATTGAAAAAACGCATTGCTGCGGCTAAAAAGCAAAAGGCGCAGATTGCACCACACGTCCGTTTACGGGTAAACAATAACAGCCTCACCTCCTAGCCCCCTCTCCAAAAGAGAGGGGGTAAAATAAAAGAGGAAATAATTTAGCCTTAAAGGCTAGTTGAATGATGAAAGAGAAGATTGACCAGTTATTAGCAGAGATTGATACCCTGACAGCGCAAACCGCTGAACAGGCAGAGGAGTTACGCATTAAGTATTTATCAAAAAAAGGCTCGGTATCTGTTTTATTTGATGATTTTAAAACGGTTGCACCCGAGGTAAAACGCGAGGTTGGCCAGCACCTTAATCAGCTTAAAAACAAGGCTACCGAAAAAATAAACGCCCTTAAAGAGGCTGTTGAAGCCAACGGCGGCCCTGCAGTAGCAGGCCTAGACCTTAGTCGCCCGGCCGACCCTATTGCCCCCGGCGCACGCCACCCGTTATCAATCATACTTAACCGTATATCAGAGGTTTTCTCGCACATTGGTTTTGCTGTTGAAGAAGGCCCCGAGATTGTAGACGACTGGCACAACTTTACCGCCCTAAACTTTGCCGAAGAGCACCCTGCCCGCGACATGCAGGACACCTTTTTTGTAGAGGGCGAAGAGAAGATGCTGCTACGCACGCACACATCTACCGTGCAGGTAAAAATTATGCAAACACAAAAGCCACCTATCCGCGCTATTATGCCGGGCAGGGTGTACCGTAACGAGGCTATATCGGCCCGTGCGCACTGCTTCTTCCACCAGGTAGAGGGTTTGTATATTGACGAAAACGTATCGTTTGCCGACCTTAAACAAACGCTGTTATACTTTGCTAAGGAAATGTTTGGCGAGGAAACTAAAATCCGCCTAAGGCCATCGTATTTCCCATTTACAGAGCCAAGCGCCGAGATGGATATATCGTGTACCATTTGTGGTGGCAAAGGCTGCAACATTTGTAAATACAGCGGTTGGGTAGAGATTTTGGGCTGCGGCATGGTAGACCCTGCCGTACTGGATAATTGCGATATTGACAGCAAAAAATACAGCGGCTTTGCCTTTGGTATGGGCGTAGAACGTATAGCCCAGCTAAAATTCCAGGTAAAAGATTTGCGCCTGTACTCTGAAAACGATGTACGCTTTTTAGGCCAGTTTAAAAGCGCTTTACTGTAGTACCTCAACCTGCTCTCTCCTAAAGAAGAGGGTTCTAAAATAATACCTATGGCTATAACATGGTTTGCTGCTGTTAAAGAGGTATCGGGCCTGTTTAAAGATATTGGGGGCCTGGTTACCAAAAGCAACGCCACCAAAAAGCTGTTGCTTAGCGAGGTAGAGCTAAACCTGAAACAGTTTCAAAACGCCTATAAAACCAAGGCCACGTACGACCAGCTTATTGAGGTTTTATCTAACACCCGCACTACCAAAGCCCGCGAAGACGCTTTTATCTTTAGCACCATAAAGGCCGGCAAAATAAAAGAAAGCCATATTAAAGACCCCCGCAACAAGCGCTATGCAGGCGAAGACTGCGAGTGGCTATTCATAAATATTGCAGATAAAATAGAAGAACTAAAGGGTCTTAAAAAGATGAATGGCACATTAGAGGGCATAACTACAATGAATGTACCGCTGCAGTTTTCTAACCTCTTCTACAAGCTAAAGCTACTGGTTGCGTTTGTAAAGAGTTAGGGTATCCTAAAATTGGCTGCTCCAATAACCATTCGGCTAACTTTTTCGTATATTTGAGTATGAAAGCTAGGAACATAGAAATTGAGCGCGCCAAGGCTTTAGAGGTAGTTAAAAACATTACCGATGCAGATACCCTGCATGAAATAATTGTTTTATATGATGAAAATAATGCATCGTCTGAAAGGATATCAATAGAGGAATATAACAAGGCTTTAGATGAAGCTGAAAACCGCGTTAACGAAGGCCAATTTGTTACCCTTGATGAATTTAAAAAAGAAATGGCTAAATGGAAATAGTTAAATACAGCATTGTATTTGATAGTTTAGCCACACAATCTTTAACTGAAGCATACCTCTATTTAAAAAGGGAATTACCTTCTGCGGCAAATGGTTTTAAAGAAGAATTAGAAGAGGTTTTACTATTGCTTACTACCACCCCTTATGTTTTTCAAAAAGACCGCTTTAAGAAAAACAACAATGGCCAATACCGTGCTTTTATCATCTACAATTTTAGGATAACATATAAAATAGCAAACAAACAGGTTATCATACTGCTTGTTCGCCATACATCGCGCAGGCCCATTAAATACTAACGCCTAATTCAAAACCTTTTATCCCCTAAAACAGTTATCTTTGCACAATAACACATTATACCACTATGATACAATCATTACTCCTTCCTACCCATAAGGTTGCCGTAATTATCTTTTTATTGCATTACGTTATAAAAACGTTTTTACTGCTGATAAACAAGCCCGAAGCACTTAAAAAATATACCGCCGGCACCAAGGTTGCCGAAATGATTATTAGTGTAGTGTTTTTAATTACAGGCGTTTGGCTTATTGCCGAAACCGGCAGCCCATCAACCTTGCAGATAATTAAGTTTACCCTGGTTGCATTATCTATTCCTATAGCCATTATAGGTTTTAAAAAAGGCAACAAGGCTATGGCTATAACAGCGTTGCTTTTTATTATTGGCGCATACGGCCTTGCCGAAGCTAACAAGGCACAAAAAAGAAAAGGAGCGGCTAATGCAACTGTAGAAGCTACCGGCGATGTGGTTACCGACCCGGCTGCGGCAGACTATAACAGCATTAAGCATGGAGAATATATATACAACAACATAAGCGGGGTGCCTTGCAAAAGCTGCCATGGTACCGATGGTAAATCTATGGTAGGTGGCGCAAAAGATTTGAGTGTTACCGCGCTTGATAAAGAGGGTATAAAATCGGTTATAAAAAATGGGCAAAACAATGGTAAAATGCCAGCATATAGCAGCCTTAAACCTGCGGAATATGATGCCCTTGCTGACTTTGTATTGAGTTTGAAAAAATAATGATTGAAAGAAAAAGCGCTGCCAAACAAGACGAAACCTGTGTGCTTATTGGTGTTAGCACCGGCATGCAGAGCGATGAGCAGCTAAAAGAATATTTAGATGAGTTGGCCTTTTTGGCCGAAACGGCAGGCGCACGCCCCGTTATCACCTTTACGCAAAAGCTGCAAAGGCCCGACCCTAAAACCTTTATGGGTTCGGGTAAAATACAGCAAATAGCCGATTATATTAAGGAACACGAGATAGACCTGGCTATTTTTGATGATGAGTTATCGCCATCGCAACAGCGGAATATAGAGCGTGTGCTTAAATGCAAGGTGCTAGACCGCACCCTGCTTATACTTGATATTTTTGCCGCCCGTGCCCAAACGGCGCATGCTAAAACGCAGGTAGAGCTGGCGCAATACCAATACCTGTTGCCACGCCTGTCGGGCCTGTGGACCCACTTAGAAAAGCAACGCGGTGGTATTGGTATGAAAGGCCCCGGCGAGAAAGAGATTGAGACCGACCGCCGTATTGTACGCGACAAAATATCGTTGCTGAAAGACCGCCTAAAACTTATAGACCGCCAAATGGCTACGCAGCGTAAAAACCGTGGCGAATTAGTACGTTTGGCTTTGGTTGGTTATACCAACGTAGGTAAATCTACGCTGATGAACCTACTGGCAAAAAGCGAAGTGTTTGCCGAAAACAAACTGTTTGCCACGCTAGATACTACGGTGCGCAAGGTGGTGATACACGATTTGCCGTTTCTGCTATCAGACACTGTAGGGTTTATCCGCAAGCTGCCTACCAACCTAGTAGAGTCGTTTAAATCGACACTGGACGAGGTGCGCGAGGCCGATATTTTGCTGCATGTAGTAGATATATCGCACCCTGCGTTTGAAGAGCATATAAACGTGGTTAACCAAACCCTAAAGGATATTAAGGCCCTTGATAAGCCCGTAATACTGGTGTTTAACAAGATTGATGCCTATAAGCATGTAGAGCGCGATGAAACTGATTTGGTAACGCCTATCATCCGCGAAAATTATACGCTGGAAGAACTGCGCAAAAGCTACATGGCTAAATTTAACACGCCTACCATATTTATTTCGGCCGTAAACAAGGATAATATAGACGAGCTGAAAGAAACGGTTTACTTAGAGGCCAAGCGCATCCACATGGACCGCTACCCCCACCAAACCTTGTGGGATACTAAACTTTAGAGAAGTGAGGAGTGGTTAAGATAAATCTTGACAACCCCTGCCCTACTGTCGTACCTTTGTAAAAACTAAACTTATGCCTTTGAAACCTCCCCCGTCCCGCCTCAGGCGGGAGCAACCCTTCGTGAGTGGGACAAAAAAACTGATGCGCAAAATTGATAGCTTCTGCTACCGCCCGTAGGGTTTCCGTACCCCTCCGCCGATCACGCCCTTGGCGTGACGTCACCTCCCCTACAAGTAGGGGGAGGAAAAACCGAGTAACGCGAGGTTAGGAGGGGTACAGGGTGAGCAGAAATGTATTGATTTGCTACCGCCTGTAGGACCTCCCCCTCCCCCTCCTAAATTTAGGAGGGGGTGTCGCGGCATTAGCCGTGACGGGGGTGGTAGCATGCGCGAAAATAGAGTATTGACTACCGCCTGTAGGGGTTAAGCATAACAGGGTAACCACCCCATTCTGACTTAAACAGTCAGAATTACCCCTCCTTAAAAAGTAGGGGAGTTTAAAAAAATAGTGAGCAAAAACGCACTAATTAGCTACCGCCGCAGGCGTTACAGCCTGGGCAAGCCTGTAAGGGTTAACTCTCCCCCGACACAGGTTGGTTAACCCCAATATGTACTTGAGAACGGTCACCCCCTCTCTTAAGTTTAAGAGAGGGGGACGGGGGAGAGTTATGGTGAGCAGAAACACATTGTTCTGCTACTGCCTGTAAGGGTTTATGGGTATATACGACTAATAGAGGCTTGTGGCATAATTAGCTATAGATGCGCTATTTTTTTAGTCGCAAATAGTGGTTACATTTGTATATACAACTGAAATTGATAATGAAGTATTTAAAAATATCAGCATTGGCTTTTACGGTGTTAGCGCTGTATGCCTGCCGCTACGATAAAGCCGACGAACTATACGTAACGCCCGATTGCGATACTACGGTAAGCACCACCTTTTCGCAATATGTTTCTACCGTAGTAGATAATAACTGCCTGGAGTGCCACAGCAATGCCAACAACGCTACCTTAGGCGGCAGCATAAACCTTGATGGGTATGCCAACCTTATAAACTATGTAAACGATGGCGCTAACGGGGGTAGCTTTTTAGGCTCTATCAAGCACGACCCTAACTATCTTCAAATGCCCGATGGAGGCGCTAAGCTAGACGATTGCACTATACAGAAATTAGAAAAATGGATTAATAATGGAGCGCAAGACAATTAAGATGATGAAAAAGATACTCCTAACCGTTTTTGTGTGCGCAACTGGCCTTGCTATTGCACAACCGCCTGCAGATACAACTAAAGCTCCTGATTTTGACGCTTTGTTAAAACTGGCCGACAGTACCCAACCGGTAGAAAAAGCAGTGGTTACAGCCACCTTTAAATCATCGAGGATAATTAACGGGCACTCAACAGAATTGGCCAAGCCCAAGCATTTAGAGTTTCGCCTGTCGCACAGGTTTGGTAGCGTGCGCGATGGCCTTAGTGGCTTTTTTGGCCTTGATAACGCCAGCACACGCATTGGCCTTGAATATGGCATTAACAATTTTATGATGGTGGGCATAGGCCGTAGCGGGGCTTTTGGCAAATCGGTAGACGGGTTTTTTAAAGCCAAAATACTGCGCCAAAAAGAGCATGGCATGCCAATTACTATTGCGCTGCTAGGTACAACAGCCATAAATACCGCAGAAAATAATACCGAAGGTTACAGGTTTGATTCGCGCCTTAGCTACACCTTTCAGGCATTGATAGCTTCTAAAATTAGTGAGAAGCTATCGCTACAACTTATGCCAACAGTGGTACACCGCAACCTGGTGCCTACCGCTGCTTACCCTAACGATTTGGTAGCCATTGGCGTAGGAGGCCGCCTAAAACTATCGCGCAGGGTATCGTTAAACGCTGAATATTTTTACCGTGTGCTATCGGCAGAATACCGCCGTGTAGACCCTTACCACAACTCGCTTTCTATAGGTTTTGATATTGATACAGGCGGCCATATATTCTCGCTACACTTTACCAACTCTCGCCCACAGATAGAAAACGGCTTTATTGGCGAAACTAGCTTCGACTGGTTAAAAGGTGATTTTAGCTTCGGCTTTAACATTACCCGCCAGTTTTATTTAGGTAAGAAAGATAAAAACGTGGGTTGGTAGTACCCTACCCTAGCCCCTCCTATGGTTTGTCTGCGCTTGCCACAACGGAGGGGGAAGAATAAATCAAAACAAACTACTGCCAAATGGTGTATCTTTAGGTACCATGAAACAGCTATTACTATTTACCTTATGCCTTGCTTGGCTTGGCCTTGCCGCACAGCCCGATACTACAGAAATTAAAAAACTGAAGTATAACAACGTTAAGTTTTATTTGGGCCAAAAGCGGGTGCTGAAAGACATTTTAATGTACGATGCCTGGAGCTTAGGCAAGCTAGATATATCGCCCGTTGTAGCCGATAGCCTTGCCGACTTTTTGTTGCTTAGAAAGAATATTGTTATAGAACTTGGCGGCCACAGCAACTGCATAGAAATGCAAGAGCCTAAAGAATCATCACTTAACGCAGCTAACTATGTTAAGAATTACCTGATAAGCAAAGGAGTGCCCGCAGACAGGGTACAAACTTACGGCTATGGTAAAAACCAACCTTTGGTAGCCTGCCCAGATAGTGGTAACGTGCACAGCAACACCTTTGTAAACCGCCGTATTGAGGCCAAAATAGTAGACATTGTAAAGCCTAAAATAACCTTTAAAGATAGTGTGTTGTATAGCGGGCAGGTGATGGTGTTTAACGGCTTGTTAAATCATCATCCAATGGACTTAGATACCGTTAGTAACCTTAGCAGGTTTTCTAAATAAATGGCCTAAACTTAAAATTGAAATTGGGGTACATACTGATAGTAGGGGAACTAAACAGGAAAAGTTAGACAAATCCTCTAGTGATGCACAAATTATTAAAAAAGACCTTGTGGGCATGGGCATTAGCGAAAGCCGCATAACAACCGTAGGCTATGGCGATGAATATATATTGAACGATTGCCGTGGAACTAAGAAATGTACCGAAGAACAGCATCAGGTAAACCGCCGTGTAGAGGTTAAAATACTAAGTGTGGAATGAAATACACATTACTAATATTTACCCTTTTTACTGCATTGCTTTTGCGTGCACAAAATGATACGTATTCCTGTGGTTTTGACAATGAAATGATTAGCCTCGGTATTGGTGTTATCACAACCGAAGAACATTTTATTGTTATGTATAATGACAGCCTGATGAAAGATAAATACGTCAGCTGGGATTATAGGAAAGAAGGACCCGAAAAGCCTGTTTGTGGTGTGTTTTTTAAGCCTGACTATGGTATTTTACATGTGGTTTGCCTACGTAAGCTAAAGAAAGGGTATGAAGTGCTTATCAATTACAATGAAAAGAAATATATGCCCTATTTCAAAAGTTTCGAATTTCATTCGTGGGAGAGATATTTGGACACGGCTCCGTTAAGGGTAGGCCGTAAAGAAAAAGACAATAATAGGTTTGTTTTTTATACCGGGCCTTCTGAAAAATCTGACCCTGTTACCATCAATTATGCATCACATCATTTTTGTGTGCAACGCACTAGTGGCGATTGGGTTGAAGTACAACTGGAATGCGATCTTGATGAATCAACGGAAGGGCTTCCGTGTGCTGATTTTATACACCGATGCGATTACAAATCAGGATGGTTTCAATGGCGCAAAGGCAATAAGTTGAATATTGAGATTTACCTTTTACTTTAACTCTACCGCCTTACTGTTCTTTGATAAATTGAGTATAGCCTGCATATAAAGGCCCATATAGTATGCGCCAATACCGCTACTTACATGCCATAAAAAGTGTGTGCCCATAGGCAAAGCCCCTGTCACATCTTTATCTATGGTACGGAATACCAAAGCGGCTATCATTAGGCCCATGGCTAAAAACAGGTAGTTGCTTTTATACAGCTTGCTTTGTACCAAAAAGATAACGCATGGCAGGAATATAGTAACCCCCGAAATAAAGTAGGATATATTCATCAACGCCTTAGCCTGTAAACTGAAAGTACTCTTGCTGCCAGTAGGGTACTACACGCAAGGCCATTAAGCCTAAAAGCACTATAGATGCTAGCGTCCAGCTTTTTAGCACCTTTTGCCAAAACAAAAGACCTATGGCTAACGATACTATAATAATGGGCATAAAGTCCATAAACACCAACCACGGCGATGTACGCAACCCGTGGAACAGCGTACTGCCCAAGCCACCAATAAGCAGCATACTGGCGCAGAAATAAATAAAGCCACGACCTTTATCGCCTTTACGTACTTTGAAAAAGAACACCAACCCTGCACCCGCTATAAATAGCGATGATATGGAGTTCCAGGGCTCGTAAAACGGAGGGTGGCCCGTTAGCGTTTCGGCGTATATGGGGCCGCTATCTAAAATTTGTAATAACATAATGCTTTCAATACTTTAACCAAAAATCGTACTAAATGTTTGTATAATTGTAAAATGAAGATTGTAAAACTATTGCCTTTTTTAATTGGCCTGCTTGGCAATGCAATAGCGTTCAGGTTAATATGTGCGCTTTTTGTACTGCAGCATTGGCCCGGAAACCAAGACCTTTATTTGGCAAGCACTATAGCTGTAGGCAGTTTGCTAATTGCTGTTGCAGCACTGGGTTATTATTCCAAAGCCAGCCTGCTTATATTCAGCCCCTGGAAAGCCTTGCCGGGCATGTTAAAAAGGTTGTGCAGCATTGGCATAGCCATAACATTGGTAGGTGCATTATTTAAAATACAGCATTGGAAAGGGGCTGATGTTCAACTGGTAACGGGCCTGTCGCTACTGTCTGTAGTAGCCATAGGCTGGGGAATAACCGTTGCAATAAAGGTTAAAAAAATAGATGGGTAATTAAACCGTAACCAACTGTAAAATGCTTCTTAGGTATTTCACCCTTTTACTTTGGCTTGCTGTTGGTTTAACAGGCATAGTAACAGCGCATTTATTTTTAATTGATAGTGGGCAAACAGCAAGCGAATTTGACTTGCCTATGTATTTTTTGCTGCCTGCGTAATTGGTGTCCAAATAGCATCAATGCTTAGTTCAAGCCTGGGTATAGACGCCCGCAGTAATATGCCACATTGGAAAATGTTGTTATGGCTTGGCTTCTATTTGTTGCTGCTGCTTATTCACATGGAATTTAAAACACGGCATTGGGCAGGCACAATAATACTAAGCGGCTTAGTATACTATATACCCGGCGTGGTGTTTTTTCTTTTCTGCCTAAAAAATGTAAGAAGGGTAGACCGACTGCGGTTTAAGCCGTAACCAACTGCAAAATGCTCTCGAAGATAGCGCGGCCATCGGTGTTGCTAAGCTCTTCGTCGGCGGCACGTTCCGGGTGGGGCATCATACCAAATACGTTTTTGCCAGCATTGGTAACACCGGCAATATTGTCTAACGCGCCGTTAGGGTTGCTTTCGGGGGTAATGTTGCCATCCGCATCGCAGTAACGGAAAAGCACCTGGCCATTATCGTTAAGGCGTTTTAACTCATCATCCCCAACATAAAAGCGGCCTTCGCCGTGGGCAATAGGTATTTTTAAAGCCTTATCGGCATTCAAACCACGGGTAACCAACGTATCCATGTTTTGAGGCTTCATATAAATGTTTTTGCAGATAAATTTATGGCTGGCGTTGTGCAGCAGCGCACCGGGGTTAAACCCGCTTCGCACAAAATTTGGAACCCATTGCAAACACCCATCAGGTAACCTCCGCGGTTGGCGTGGTTTATCACCTCATTCATAATAGGCGAAAAACGTGCAATAGCCCCAGAGCGTAGGTAATCGCCATAAGAGAAACCACCGGGCAATACAATAAAATCGCAGCCTTTAAGGTCGTGTTCTTTATGCCATAAGCGCTCTACTTTTTGCCCCATAAGGGTTTCAAGCACATAAATCATGTCGTGGTCGCAATTAGAGCCGGGGAATGTTACAACGCCAAATTTCATGCTACAAAGATAGTGATTTCAATGCTCAATTGTCAATGCTCAATTGTAGGTTTACGGCAATAAATGGCTTTAGATAATATTTACCTCGCGTTCCAGTTCTACGCCAAACTTTTCTTTAACCGATTGCAGCACTTTTTCTGACAAGGCATACACTTCGTTACCCTTGGCATTGCCATAGTTTACTAATACCAATGCTCTGGTTTTTATGTACACCTGTATCGCCCTCTCGGTAACCCTTCCAGCCACATTGTTCTATAAGCCAACCGGCAGCAAGTTTTTGGTTTTCGCCCGATGGGTAGGCCGGCATATCAGGATATTGGGCCTTTAACTCTGCAACCTTTTCGGCACTTACCACAGGGTTTTTAAAGAAGCTGCCCGCGTTGCCAATTTGTTTTGGGTCGGGCAGTTTGCTTTGGCGAATATGTATTACAGCATCGCTTATGGCTTTTATGTTGATGTGGTCCTTGTCAACACCCTGTGCAGCTAATTCTGTTTCTATTGCACCATACGATGTGTTAAAGACAGGCTTTTTACTCAGCTTAAAACTAACGTGGGTAATAATGTATTGGCCTTTTACGTCGCGCTTAAAAATACTCTCGCGGTAGCCAAAGCGGCATTCTTCTTTAGCAAAAACACGGGTGGTTAAACCATCAATCTTTAATGCTTCCAACGAATGGAATACCTCTTTAATTTCTACCCCATACGCCCCAATATTTTGCATGGGCGCAGCACCTACGCTGCCCGGTATCAGCGATAAATTCTCCACACCGCCGTATCCGTGTGCTATGCAATGCAATACAAACTCATGCCAGGGCTCGCCTGCACCCACCCGCATTACAACGTGTTCATCGTTCTCTTCAACAACAGTAAACCCCTTTATTTTTATGTGGAGTACAAGGCCATTAAAATCTTGTGTTAGCAGCATGTTGCTACCTCCACCCAATACCAACAAAGGTTGGTCTTTTACCAAGGGCGATGTTAAAATTTCTTTAATATCCTCTATACTTTCTGCCACCGCGTAATAAGCAGCAACAGCTTCTATACCAAAGGTATTAAAGGGCTTTAACGATATGTTTTGTTGGATTGAGGGCATAGCTATATCCCACAAAAGTATACAATTATGCGAATGGTAATCAAGATAGGAATAGCTTAACTAAAACCGCACCCCAATTCCACCCATAAAGTTAATACCCGCTTGTGGGTAGTAGTAGTTTTCCGTTGTTTGCTGCCCGCTGTATATATAGCTAAAAGTATAGCCGTTGGGTTCGTATTTGGCGTTTAGCAGGTTGTTTACTGATAGTATTAACGAAATGTCTTTTGCTGCACCCACGCTAAAGTTGTAATTGATGCGTAAATCTTGCGTAGTATACCCTTTTAGCGACCGTGCTTTGTTGCTTGTATTATCTAAGTACTGGCGACTAACATATTTATTAATCAAACTAAAAACAAGCTTTTTAACCGGCTCATAGCTCAGGGTTGCAGCCCCAACCATGTTTGGCGAGAATGATATATCGGTGCTTTTGTATTGGTTTACAATCTGCCCGCCATTATCATAATCGTCAATATATTCAGCAAAGTCAATCACCTTGTTTTGGCTGAATGTGAAGTTACCAGCAAATTTTACTTTCTTGCCAATGTTTACAGCCCCTTCCAGCTCTATACCTGCGCGGTAGCTTTGGTCTATATTGCTGCGTATGTAAGCGCCAACATCATTAATTCTGCCGGTTAATACCAGTTGGTTTTGGTAGTACATAAAGTAGGCATTAGCCCCTACCATTGCATTGTTCCAACGTTTTTTATAGCCCAGTTCTGTATCAATCATGCGCTCGGCTTTGGGCCTGCTGGCTAGGGTACTTTGCGTAAAATCGTCGCGGGTAGGTTCGCGGTGCGCTACACTTACTGATAGGTACAATTGCTGGTCGCTAGGCAAATCAACCGTTAAACCTGCCTTGGGGTTGAAGAAATTTAAGTTGGTTTCTTGCTGCACGTTTTGCAGGTTATTATCAAACCCTAAAAATGAGTAGCCTACGTGGCGGTATTGCAAATCTATAAAGGCATTAATGCCCGCTCCAAAATCGTAATTGGCTTTGGTGTATACGTTTATATCGGTTTTAACCGCATCGTTATCGTAGTAGCGGTAATCTTTAGGCGCGGTGGCATATTGCATCCATATAAGCTGCCCAAAATGCTTGCCACGGTATTGGTTTGCACCGCCGCCTACTATAAAGCTTAAACGCTTGTAGCTCTTGTAGTTTACAGAGTAGGTAAGCCCGTAAAAATGGTTATCTAACCAGCGTTGGCGTACAAGGTCTGTTGTGCTTACTGTTATTGGCGGTATGGTATCTTGCGAAAGTTGAAAATTGGGCAACCCATAGTTTGCAAACTCATCCTGACTTTTAAACTCCTCGTAGTAACCTTTGCCTCGGGTATAATGCAGCGCCAGGTTAAAGTTCCAGTTGCTGTTTATACTATGCGAACCTATAAGCTGGTAATGGTCTTGTTGGTAGTTGTCGGTTTGGTTATCATAATTATAAAAATTATACGTACGGTTAGTGTCTAAAGCCGCTTCGGGTATGCCATACCATGATTGGTAGGTGCGCTCTTTACCCGAAAAAACATTAGCCCTGATAATAGTCTTGGTACCATAATACCCCCTGAAACAAAAAACGATTTAAGGTCGGAAAAAGCACGGTCTACATACCCGTCTGATGTTATTTTAGACAACCGCGCATCAAAAGTAAACTTGCCCCCCACAAGGCCCGAGCCTACCATTACTGTGTTTTTAAATGTGTTGAAAGAGCCTGCTGATGAGTTAACCTCGGCATACGGTTCGGCATTTAGCACATTGCTTTGTATATTGATGCTGGCGCCAAAAGCCCCGGCCCCGTTGGTAGATGTACCCGCCCCGCGTTGTATTTGCATAGAGTTTACAGACGATGCAAAATCGGGCATATTAACCCAAAACAAGCCATGGCTTTCGGCATCGTTCATAGGTATACCGTTTACGGTAACGTTTATGCGGGTAGCATCGCTGCCGCGCACGCGTATGCCCGTGTAACCCACGCCATTGCCTGCATCAGAACTTACTACTACAGATGGGGTTTGGTTTAATAGCACCGGAATATCCTGCCCCAGGTTTTGCTTTTTCAAATCATCCTTACTTACCTCGGTATACGCCAAGCCCTGTTTGCCATCGGTACGCGTAGCGGCTACTATTGCAGAGTCGCTAATGGTTTTGCTCATAGGTATTTGCGCAATAGCAAAATTTGAAATAGCCACTGCAAGCAACATTATGCATTTTGCATTCTGAATTTTGAATTGATTTTTCATGTCCTGTACGGTTTATAACTCAAATACAGGAACGCCCACAGATTGCGGACTAAAGGCAAAGCATAGTGTTATGCAAAAGCCTTCCTAATACTCCCTATCGCAGGTACTAGCCTGATCAGGTTCAAAGGGACTCTCTCAGTTCGCCTTGCGGCGGACACCCCTGTATTAAAGTTGGGGCAAAGATAGATGAAAACTAAAAACGAAAAGTTAAAAATGAAAAATTGCATGTAGTTTTGGTTTTAATTGATTGAAACTATATGAAATATAAAACCATAATACTGGTAATTGCAGCTTTTGCAGCGGTGCTAACCACACTTGCATTGCTTATAAGGTGCGATATAAACAAAGCGAATGATATAATAGAAAGTGCTGAAAAGGAACCCCACTTGATGCTTGATAATGGCCTTAACAGTAAAAAATACAATTATCAACTGCCCGATTCTTTTACCTATAAAGAGGCGTACGGTAATTGCCTGCAAGTTCAAAAGTGGTCTGCCGATATGGTAGACTTTATACAAGGCCTTAAAATTGAAATAATAAAAACATCGGAAGGGCCGAATAGCGAAGCCATTGATGGGAATAAAATTGACCTGGCTAAGGTTAATAAAAAGGACGATTACGATACGCCAACAAAGGTTATGGTTGGCGATGATACTAAAAAAGGTAAAGCATATCTACTGCATACCAAGTTTAATAAATACCACAAGTCGCTGCTGTCAATAATGAATCCTAAAGACACGTTAAATTATACAGACTCTTTAGACTCTGAAATTGACGACAGGAGCTATGTTGATATTGAAGACCCTGAAATTGATGGCTGGGAAAAACATATTTTTTATCACACGCCACTTGTCGCGGCCATTGCCCATTTATCTAAACTACAAGCAGATATAAGGCACGACGAAAGTGTTGTAATTAATTACTTTTTTATGAAGTCTAAGTAGTACCTTTGCAGCATGAAAGCATTAGCATTTATAGCCGCGTGTTTGCTTATGGTAAGCTGCGGGCAGCAACAAAACAAGGCCGAAGGCGAAACCACCAAAATAGAGGGCCAAAAACCACCAATGGCTAAAGAGGGTGACAAACTAGCAATAGATGTTTCTATACTGGCATCTAAAATAGACCCGGTGTGCGAAATGGACGTTTCTAAAGGCGTTGCAGATACCGCCAACTACAAAGGCAAAGTATATGGCTTTTGCGGCACCGGCTGCAAAGAGGAGTTTGTTAAAAAACCAACTGATTTTATTAAATAAATAAGCCCCACTCCCTATATCCCTCTCCCCGAAGGAGAGAGGGACTAAAAACCCCTCTCTTTTGGAGAGGGGGCAAGGGGGTGAGGCCGCTAGTTTTTATGAAAAAAATTATTCCATTAGTACTAATTGCCGCTATAGCTTTGGGTTGCGGCCAGGGCAAAAAGAAACCCGCTTGTTACCTATTTATGGCGATAAGGAAGTAATGACCAACGGCGATACCATTTTCCACACCATACAGCCGTTTAAACTGGTTAACCAACTGGGCGATACCGTTACCGAAAAAAGCATAGAAGGCACAAATTATGTGGTAGAATATTTTTTTACCACCTGCAAGTCTATATGCCCTATTATGAATAAAAACATGATGAAGGTATCGGATAAAATTAAGGGCGATAAAGGCTTTAAAATCCTTTCTCACACCGTTAAGCCCGAAGAAGATTCTGTACCTGCCATGCTGGCTTATGCAGCCCGCCACAATGCCGATAACACCCAATGGTTCTTTTTAACGGGTGATAAAAAACATTTGTACGATATGGCCCGCGAAAGCTATTTACTTAATACCGATACCACCATCACCCAAAAAATAGAAGACGATTTTATACATACCCAAATGTTTGTGTTGGTTGATAAATATCGCCACATACGCGGGTATTACGATGGCACATCGGATGCTGAAATAGGCAATCTGATAAAAGATATTGACCTGCTAAAGAAAGAGCAGGCCGAAACAGATAAAAAAGAGTAAAAACGCATAAAAGCCCCCGCCTTGGCGGGGGCTTTTCATTTATATCGCTTTTCGGTAAGTGAGCCAGTTTAAAAACTTTGCCAACTCCTCTTAACTACTTTGTGAACTGAAGACTCAGCCCTCAGGACTAAAGTTTCACAAACCTTTTGGCAGTAGTTGCCCCGTTAGCGTTTACATTTAGTAAGTACATGCCGGGAGAAAGGCTGTTTAAGTCTACTGCATAGGCTTTTTTATCGCTGTTGTCTACATCTTCTTCAGCAACTAAAGCACCTGTAGCGCTGTATACTTTAAGCGAGTATTTTGCTAATGGCGAGCTTACAAACAATACATCTGTTGCGGGGTTGGGGAATGCATCAATAGACACAGCAACACCATTTTCATCAACACTGGTAGGGATTGTGCTGTTGGCATACGATATCGTGCTGCCACCGTTGCCTGCCGCGGCGCGCAATAGAAAAGCAAAGCCCGGTTTATACCAGGTATAGGTAGATGCTATTGTGCCGGGGTTAAGGTCGTATTCCTGGTCGCCACGTATTAATATACAGTTTTGGTACGTTCCGGTTGGGGTGGTAAGCGTACCATAGCCCATGTAGGTAACAGTTTGTGTAGCATCAATATCGGTTCCGTTAACAGTAATAACGCAGTCTTCTGTATCCGAATCCCCTAAATTCATAGGGAAGCTGGCTTCCAGTAGCTGTGGAGAGTATTCCAGAGTTACGCCGCTGGCCGATAAGCCTAAAATGCCATAACTCGACGAGGTTTTCTTCATGTACATTACCTGGTCATCGCCATTAACATCATTATAAGTAGCCTGTGTTGTGCCCGCAGGGTAACCCGTGTTGTAGGGCGCAGGCAATTGGGCAGGGGGCATTAAGTTAACAGGCAATGTTGTACCTGTGGTTAAGTTACTATAATTCCATGTTTGGTTAGCGCCACCGCTAGGTACAGTAAAACTTGGTGCACCATAAACCACATTGCTGCCGGTTACTCCTAATTGAAAACACCAGTTACCCGTAAGTTGGGGTTGAGCAGCGGCTGTAAATGCAATAGCCGTTAAGAACAGGCCAAGTAGTCTCTTTTTCATTTTTAAGTTTTTTAGTTGGTTACACGCCAAATATATAAACAAACCCTAAATAACCAAATTTTACAAACGCAGAAAAGCCCTCGCCACTCAAGACTCAGCCCTCAAAACTCAAAACTTTATGGCGTAGCCACACTAACAGGTATAACCTTACCATTAAAAAGCGCACCGCTGCGCAGGGCAAAATCAACTATAAAGTGAGCCATTTCTTCTGCCGTAGTGGGCGACTGGTAGCCGGGAAAAGCTTCTTGCAACATCTCTGTTTGCACACTACCTAAGGCTACACAGTTTACCCGTATGCCGCTGTCTTTCAACTCTTCAGCAAGGCACTCGGTAAGTATGGCAATAGCACCTTTAGATGAACTGTAGTAGGCCAACCCGGGAAATTTTTGGCTGCCCTGGTAACCACCCATACTGCCTATATTTAGCACATGGCCGCCCCGGTTTATGTGCGGGGTTAAAGCTTGTATAAGTTGCGCAGGCGCGAAAAAATTAACCTCGAAAATGCGGCGCGCATCGTCAATACTAAAATCGGTAAAAGGCTTGTTTACTAAAAGGCCTGCATTGTTAATCAGCACATCAATTTTACCGTAGCGGCCTACAAGGGTGCTTACCAGCGATGCCATATTTTCGGCCTGTGTAATATCAGCAGAAACAACCTGTACGTTGGGTAATGCAAGGGCTTCTAACGCCGCAATATTGCGCGACACTGCAATAATATTATAGGTTGATGTTGCTGCCAGTTGCTTAACACATTGGTAGCCAATACCACGGCCTGCACCGGTTATAAGAATATTCATGGTTAAGAGTGGGTAAGTTCCAGCTCATCGGTAAGGCGTATACCATCTTCAATAAGCTTTTTATATTCAGGCTTGCGGGTTTTCATATCCTCTAAATACGCCCTTATTTCAGCCGTTTGGTTAGGGTATAGGTTGCTGTCTTTTAATATTTCATAAATCTCTACACACAATAACCAATCGCTGTTAAAATCGGTTTGCAGGGTTTTAAATATGGCATGCAGCGTGTTATAATCGCGTTTACTATCGCGTATTTCGCGCACGGTGCCGTATAGTTTTTGCAGGCGCAGTTGCTCGGGCGTGTACACAATTTTCTTGGTTAGTTCGTGCGGCACGCGCGATGTTGGCTTATACGCCTCCACATCGGCAGCACCACTAAAAACAGATACTATGGTATTACCCACAGCCATATCGTAAGTACCCCAGTCGGGGTCATATAGCAACATATCGCCGTAGGTTACAGTGCAATCGTCAAACACAAAAATAAGGCTGTTGCCACCCGATACTTGCTCTTTCTCCCTTAAAACACCTTCTACCAAAATACCGCTTTCAAACTCAAGGCGGCAAGGCAGGCCGTTGACTATGCCAAGCATTACCAGTTCCAGTTCGGTAAGGTGTTCCAATGGTTTATCAGTGCCTTTTAGCTTACCCACCGGCGATCCGAAGCCCTCTGCATGGTACACTTTTCCGTGGCCAGAAAGTTCTTTGTTTTTATAGGCCAACTGTGTAGGCCCAGTAGTGTGTATGTATATCAGGTTATTATCGTCATCGGTAATGGCTTGGTCAAAAACACCACTTACCTGCAGGCCCGAACTGTAAACTGCTGTACCCACGTTGCCCGATTGTATAGCCGTTTCAACCCCATATAAACCGCCACGGCGCAGCGCCATGCTATTGGCAAACTCATCAAGAACCTCGGTAAGGTGTTTAAAAGATTGGGCCACAAACAGTTGGGGCTGTTCTTTGGTAATATCAAAACTGGTGTTAGCGGCGGTAATAGAATAAGGTATTTTCTTTACCTCGGGTTTCATACAGTTTACACTTTCGCCAATAGAAGAAAGAAGTCCGGCACCATAAATTTTACAATCTTCAGGTGTTCCAATTAAACCGTATTCTACCGTCCACCAATGCAGGTTGCGTATGCGCGACATTTCCGATATTTCGCCCATGTTGGCCGATACCTCTTCAAGCCTTCGCTCAGCTTCGGCAATCTCTTCTGCCGTAGCGTTGGGGAATTCTTTTATAATAGAAAGGTGCCTTACAGCCTCATACAAATCATAGTCTTGTGCCGATGAAAATGCCTTGCTGCCAATTTCGCCAAAAAGGCGCAGGTATTCAGAGTATTCAGGGTCGGCAATAATGGGGGCATGGCCTGCCGCTTCGTGTATAATATCGGGGGCGGGGGTATATTCTATATGCTCAAGCTGACGAATATCAGCAGCAATAACCAGTATTTTGTATGCTTGAAACTCCATAAATGCCGATGGTGGAATAAACCCGTCTACAGCAACAGCAGCCCAGCCAATATCCTTTAATATACGGTTCATGCCATACATTTGGGCTATTTGGTTTATGCCAATACCGGTTTTTTGCAACCCTTCAACATAGCTTCCGTGGGCAACCCTGCTAAGGTAACTGTAGTTTTGGCGCATAACATAGCGCCATACTGCCTTAGTCAATAGGCGTATAGTGGCTATAGTCCTGATCCACAATAAACTGCTTAAGGTGTGGCGGCAGCTTATCAATCACCTCGTTATATTCAATCATCAATCGGTACCAATCTTTATCCAATGCTAATTTACTAAATTTTGGCTTATATGCAGTACCCATGGCCTAAATCTGTCAATTTGGTGCAATTTTTGCGTAACATTGTCAAAAGTAGTTTAGCATGCTTAAAAAACACTGACATTTATCATACTAGTGGTTTTTACAACGTCGGCTATGGCGCAATTGCCTAAGTACAACGATAGTGATAGTTCTGGCGTAACCAAGCCCAACAAGGCCGAACCACAAAAAGGAAAATTTAAACGGCCCAAATGGTTTGACCATACCTACGTGGGTGGCGGCCTTGGCCTACAGTTTGGCAGCTATACGGTTGTTGATTTATCGCCTATGGTAGCTTACGAGGTAGGCAAGGTTTTTATGGGCGGTATTGGGTTTACGTACCTGTATAACAGGGTGCGACTAACCAGTGGCCCATCTAGCTATATTTTTGAAACAAACACTTACGGCGGCAGGGCTTTTGCCCGATTGTTGCCCTTACGCAACGTTTTTTCTAATGGTGATGCATTTTTCCTGCACGGGGAGTATGAAATACTCAATCTGGAAGATTTTGCATCTGCCTCTGTTATCAAAAAAGGATAAACGTGCCGGGCTATATTGCAGGCGTGGGCTACCAACAGGCCATAGGCCGCAGGGCGTTTACAACCCTGTCTATATTATGGAATTTTAATGACGACCCCCGCTACCCGTTTAACAACCCATTATTCCGTTTTGGGTTTTTAGTAGGCATATAGTTGAAAAGTTAGTTTAGGTACTGTTTTTCTGCGTTATTGTTTTGTAACTTTGGTTAACTGCCAAAGTATAACAGCCATGAAAAAATTGTACGTAGCACTGGCCCTTAGTTTTGTGGGCTACACAGCATACTCTCAAAACCTTATTAACGATGGGGGTACTATAAACATAGCACCCGGAGCTACCGTTACGCTTACAGCTAACTTTAACAACCTTAATGCAGGCGCGGTAAACAACAGCGGCGCTATGGAGGTTGCAGGCAATTTTACTGCAGCCGATGCAAGCAACCAAACCGGTGCGGGCATTTACCGTTTTAATGGCAATAACAACCCACAAACGTTAACTATTGGTACAGGCCAAATAAGCAGCATTGAACTGAATAACCCGCTGGGGCTTGAACTACAGAGCGATGTAAAGGGGGTAAACAGCCTTAATTTTATCAACGGGCATATTATATCGGGACCAAATACCCTTACCATGAATACGGTTAACAATGCCGTTTCCGGCGCAAGCAACAACCGTTTTTTAGTGTGTGGCGATAATGGCTTGCTTAAATACAACAACGTTGGCACCGGCGATACGGCTTTCTTTCCTATTGGCTACTCTGTAGGCAACTACAACCCTGCATGGCTTACCAACAGCGGCACAGCCGATAATTTTAGCGCACAGGTTTTTAATGATGTGTTGAACAATGGCCTTACAGGCAGTTCTATAGCTTTTGATGACCGACTAGTAAACCGCACCTGGAATATTCAGGAAGATAATGCCGGTGGCACAATGCCAATGCTAACCCTACAGTGGGATGCATCGCACCAGCGGGCAGGTTTTAACCCGCAGGTAAATTCTGTTGTTTCTTACTATAGGGAAAACCAGGGCCAATGGGAATATTTTCCATCATCTGTTCCTGTTCAGGGTTCAGATCCCTTTATTATTACACGCACATTTACCGCTAACCCCGATAATATGGGCGCTTTTATTGTGGCAAATAATGGCAGCATTACCATTTTTCCAGAGAGTGTTGGTGAAACCCCTCCGGGCACAGAGGTGTCTTGCTCGCCAAACCCTGCCACCACAGGAAATACTATACAGGTTACAGCCAAAGCCTTGGCAAACAAGGTGGTTAATGTAAAGCTATTTGATGCTACAGGCCGCTGCGTAGCAACCGACAATAAAATGGCTAACCCTAAGGGCCAGTTGCCATTTGTTATTCCCCAACTTACTAAAGGCATGTACCTTCTTAACCTTACTACCCCTCAAGGGCGTTACAGCAGCAAACTTATAGTGGAATAGATAAACGCTGTATTTTTAATTTCCAATGTTAACTTAATGTTAAGAAAATTCATACTTTAGAGCCGTTAATCGCTCTAAAATGAATTTCAAAAAATTACTGGTTGCCGCACTTTCGTGTGCAACTATTTCGGCGTATGCCTCTCAGCCCCGTAAAGTATTAATTATTGGTATAGACGGAACCCGGTCTGATGCATTGCAACAAGCCAACACGCCCAATATTGACGGCCTGTTGGTAAACGGCCTTTACACCTTTAATGCATGGCATTGTGGTGTTACCATTTCGGGCCCGTCGTGGTCTGATATTATGTGCGGCGTTTGGGAAGACAAGCACGGTGTGCTTGAAAACTCATATAGCGGCAGCAACTACAACGAATATCCTTATTTTACCACCCATGCAAAATCGCTAAAGCCAAACCTGTATATGGTGCAGGTGGCAGAATGGGCCCCACTGAATGATGATGTGTATAACGATAGCTGGGACAAGAAAATTCAGGTGCCCGATGGTGGTGGTGTGCTTACGGCAGACTCTGCCGTGGCTAACCTTGCCAACCCCAACCTTGATGCCATGTTTGTGTATTTTGATGCCGTAGACCTTGCGGGCCACAGCACAGGCTTCGACCCCAACAACCCAACTTATATATCGGCTATTGAGGGGGTTGATGGCCACATTGGCACCATACTTAACGCCCTATATGCCCGCCCTAACTACGCGCAAGAAGATTGGCTGGTACTTGTTATTACAGACCATGGCGGCAGCGGCACATCGCACGGTTTGGCATCTGCACAAGAGCGTAAAATTTGGTGGATAGCCAACGGCCCATCGGTAGAACATAAAGAACTGGTTGGTGGCGACCCCGGCACATACACCCAGTTATACCAACTTATATACCAAGTGCCTGAGGTTAACCCCGCTGTGTTAGATACAGTGCCTGTACAAACAGATATTGCCGTTACCGCGCTGCACCACCTTATTTACGATACCGGCACTAACCCTGAAGATGTTGCCGAGTGGGACCTTGACGGCAAATCGTGGTTAAAAACCATAACGGGGCTAGACGATAAATCATCAGTAAAAAGTGATATTGCCATGTATCCTAACCCGGCATCAGACTTAGTAACCCTGTGGTTTGATAATAAGCAAAATGGCAAGGTTAACTATGCTGTATATACTGCCGAGGGTAAGTTGGTAAATGTGCCCGCCCTTATAACATCGCAAAACAAGCTTACCCTTAATTTTGAGGGCAATGCCGATGGTATTTACTTTGTTAAGCTGAACATTGCCGGCACTGAGTATACCAAGCGTTTGGTATTAAACCAGGCGGCACCTAAAGGCAGCGCTACACCCGACCACGACCATACCAAGTGTACCGGTAAGCACTAATAATAACTTAACATACGTTAATACTACGGTAAACTTTACATGTAGTTAAGTTATTAGTATATAGATACTTTCGTGCGTTTTAAAAGCTCAAAACGTGTCTAAAGTTAAGTGTGCCCTATTATTTCTATTTTCTCTTAGTATAGTTGTATTATCTGCTCAAACCGGCACGCTATCTGGCAGGCTGGTTAGTAAGGCAGAATCGTTGCCGGGGGCAATTGTAATAATAGAGGGTACCAAGCTAGGCACTACTACAGCTTTTGATGGCTCATTTCAATTATTCAACGTACCTATAGGTAAGCAAATAGTAAAGGTTACCTACCTTGGGTATAAGCCCTTGCAAAAAGAGGTGGTTGTTACAGCGGCCACAACAACCCAATTGCACGATATTGAGCTAGAGCCCGATGCTAAAAACCTAAAAGAGGTTTCGGTAGTGGGCAGCTATAAAGTAGGTAGCGAGGATAAAGCCATAAATATGGTTAAAACGTCTTCGCACGTTGTGTCGGTAATGTCTTCAGAGGCTATTGCTAAGCTACCCTCTAAAACAGCCGCCGAAGCTGTAAAACGTATTGCAGGCACATCAGTACAAAACGACAAAGGCGAGGGGAGCCTGGTATCGTTAAGGGGTACGCCTATAGATTGGACAGCCACATTGGTAAATGGAGACAGGCTGCCAACGTCTGACGAAGAAAATGCCAGCCGTGCTTTTGATTTTGAAGTGTTACCCTCTGATTTTATTGATTATATTGTTGTTGCACGTACAGTAACACCCGACCAGGAATCGGACAATATTGGCGGGATTATTAATTTTTTAACCCGCTCTAATGTTGAGAAGAAGACATTTAAAGTAAACATTGGGGGCGGTTATAATACCTTGGCCGGAAAGCCTTTAATGAACGCGGCTGTTACCTATGGCAACGTTTCTAAAAACAAAAAATTCTCTTATGTGCTAGATGGTTCATACTACGGGCGTTACTATGGGGCACAGGCATACAAGGTAGTATATGGCAGTAATTTTAACCAGGGTATTGCCAGTTACGAGCTTAAAGATTATTCGGGCATGCGCAATACCATGGGTGCCAATGCAGCATTTGAGTATAAGCCTAACGATAAGGTAACCATTGGTGGCCGATTTTTTTATGGCCGCTTAAGCGATGATAAAAATCAATATAAAACCCGTTTTAACTACAGCGATGGTTCCGGCTCCCGCCTGCGGCTGCAAAGCATAAGCGGTATGTTAATACGTCAGCTTTTTGGTGGCGATGTTCATGGAGAATTTAAAATCAACGATAAAATTACCATAACCGCCAAAGTGGCTACTTACCACAACAGTTTTAGGTATGGCAACCGCCCCTTTAAAAATAAAGACCCCCGCAACGGCTACTTTTTTACAGAGTTTATGAGCCCGCTGTTGTATTACAAAGATGTTGACTCTGTAGAATTTAATGGCGAACCTGTGGGCCCTAATACCGTTGCGCCTATTGTTACAAAATTATTAGGGGTAGATAATCCCTATGGCACAGGCGATAATTATAACAACATTCAACCCCAACCAATAAACCCACAAAGTACAGATCCTTTGCAGGCTGGCGATTTTGAGTTTTACCGTTCATGGTCGGAGTTGAACGAAACCTGGGAGCGAGACCCTATTGTTGCCCGGGTAGACCTTAATTATGTTATAAACAACAACGTAAAACTGCAATTTGGTTTTAAAGGCCGCTATAAAGAGGGTGCAAGGCTTGTAAGTTTATACGAGTGGAGGCAAAACGTGCCCCTACGTCCGCAGCCTTACCTGCTTACCGATTTTAATACAGTACAACTAGACGAACGGGGCGGGTTTTTAAGAGAGCTAGGCAGCCCTTATGCAGGCAGCTTTTTCCCGTTTCTACCCCAAGACCAATTGCTAAATTTTGTTCCAAACCTTGGCGATACCCTAAAGCCTTACGAAATGAACCCTGTAAATACAGAATACAGGTTTTGGGCAGGCAACCGCTATACGTATACCGAAGGGGTGTATGCCGGTTATGGCATGGCCGATGTTAAAATAGGCAAGGTACAACTAGTAGCAGGCGCGCGCCTTGAATACACCAACCTGCAAGAACTTTCAGACACGTTGTTAGATTCTCTTGCCTTTGACCAGCCCAGTGGCAATTATTACTACGTGCCTGAGCAACGCCGCACCAGCCTTAAATACTTGTCAATACTTCCATCAATAAACGCTACATGGACTATTAATGACAAGATGAACCTGCGTAGCGCATTTTCGCGCACCATGCATAGGCCCAATTTTGCCGAAACCAAGCCCGGTTCCGGTGCTTATTGTATAGACGACCTTGACCTTACCTATGGCAATTCCAGGCTTAAACCAGCTTATTCATACAACTTCGATTTAACGTATGAGTATTTTTGGGGCAACAAGGGCATGTTTTCTGTTGGGGGCTACTATAAATATGTTGTAAACCACATATTTGCCATTACCACATCGTATGTTGATGAAATTGGCATTGTAGCCAAGCGTTATGATAATGCAAACCAATCTTTCGTGTATGGTTTTGAGGGGGCGTTTGTACGCAAATTTACAGGGCTGCCGGGCATTTTAAGCGGGTTTGGCTTAAATGCAAACCTTACCTATTCTTTGTCGCGTATGCAGGCCCCGGGGCGCAGCAACAAGCAGGCTATGACAGAGCAAACCCCTTTTTTATATAATGTGGCTTTGTTTTATGAAAATAAACACCTGCAGGCCCGCATAGCATTTAACTACACCGGTGCCTATTTAAAAGACCTTAACCTGGCTACCGTAAAAGACCTTAATGGCAACCTGGTATATATACACAACAATAGCGATTTCGACATTTTTAAAGGGCCTATGTATTCTCTTGATTTTGGAGGCTCTTATACTTTTAAAACGCATTATACTGTGTATATAGAATTAATGAATTTGCTTGATTGGCCTGACCTAACCTACCGAGGACAGAAAGAAAGGCCTATACGCACAGAATATTACCGCCAACGCGGACAAATAGGCTTTAAATATGAATTTTAAACACACCCCTAAAATGAAATACAAATTTACCCTTTCAGCATTATTACTGGTTTTGGCCTTTTCGGTAAAGGCTTCTCAACCACGTAAAGTTTTGGTTATAGGCATAGACGGCACAAGGTCTGATGCTTTACAACAAGCCAACACGCCCAACCTTGATGCCCTTTTAGTAAACGGCCTGCATACGTTTGATGCATGGCATTGCGGCATTACTGTTTCTGGCCCATCGTGGTCAGATATTATGTGCGGTGTGTGGGAAAACAAACACGGCGTTACAAGCAACTCTTACACCGGTAGCAACTACGCCCAATACCCTTACTTTGTTACCCGTGCTAAAGAATTTAAGCCGAATCTTTATGCCGTGCAGGTTACAGAGTGGGCACCCATGAGTGATATGGTTAGTAACGATGGTTGGGACGAAAAAATAAAAGTGCCCGATGGTTCAGGAACCCCAACAGCCGCCGCAGCGGTTACCGCACTTGGCAACGACAACCTTGATGCTTTATTTGTTTATTTTGATGCTGTAGATTTAGCCGGCCACGCCAGCGGATTTAACCCATCAAACCCAAGCTATATGGCTGCTATTGAGGGTGTAGACGGACACATAGGCACCGTATTAAACGCCCTGTATGCCCGCCCTAACTATGCCAATGAAGATTGGATAATCCTAATAACAACAGACCACGGCGGCATTGGCACCGGCCACGGTGGCGGTACTGATATAGAGCGCAATATATGGTGGATTGGTAGCGGCGATGCTATACAACAACAAACTATTACCGGCACCGACCCCGGCAGCTACCAATACACCGGTTTTCCTTATTTTGTTGATGCTGTTGATACCAATATTTTGCGCCAAACACCGGTGCAAACAGATATTGCTGTTACTGCCCTGCACCACCTTATTTACGATACCGGCACTAACCCTGAAAATGTTACAGCCTGGGATTTAGACGGTAAATCTTGGTTAAAAACAATTACATCAGTAGTAGATAAACCGGCTGAAATATATGTTTCGGTTTACCCTAACCCGGCCTCTGATTTAGTTTCTCTTTGGTATGAAAACAAGCAGAATAAGAAGGTTGACTATGCTGTGTATACTACCGAGGGTAAATTGGTAAACGTGCCTTCTGTTATAACATCGCAAAACAAGCTTACCCTAAATTTTGAGGGTAATGCCGATGGTATATACTTTATTAAACTAAATATTGGCGGCAGCGAAATAACCAAAAGGGTTGTGATAAACCAAACCGCCCCTAAAGGCACTGCAACGCCAGACCACGACCATAGCAACTGTACCGGGAAACACTAAGCTCGGATAAAAATAAAAATATGTAAAGCCCCGTCTCGTTTTAAACGAGACGGGGCCTTACTTTTGCAGCATGAGCAACTACGATTTTAAAGCCGTTATACACGAAACCTTTGCCAAACAACAGTTTTTAATGCATATAGGTGCACAAATTACCGCCCTTGAGCATGGCTTTTGCGAGATTTCCCTGCCTTACCGCGATGAACTTACGCAGCAAAACAAATTCTTTCATGCGGGGATAGTAGGCACCGTTGCCGACAACGCTGCCGGTATGGCCGGTTTTAGCACTATGGAAGAAGGTTCTTCCGTTTTATCAGTAGAGTATAAGGTAAACCTGCTTGCGCCCGCCAAAGGCGATATTTTAATAGCCCGCGCCAGGGTTATTAAAGCAGGCAGAACACTTACTGTTTGCAATGCCGATGTGTTTGCCGTTACCGAAGGGATAGAAAAGCTATGCGCCACCGCCACAGTTACCCTTATGGCGCTTAAAAACTACACCAAATAAAAAGCCCCACCGTTTAGGGCAGGGCTTTCCAATTTTATAAATTCCTCCTCTTCAGAGGGTGTCCCGCAAAGCGGGACGGGGGAGTTTATTATTTCAACTCGCAGGTAGATGAACCAATGGCATAACCATCGCAGTAAACATCTATAGCGTATTTGCCTTTTGGCATATCATCCCTACCAAAGTACATGCAAATATCTATTGCTTTACCATTATCATAATCAACTTCTTTTTTAGCTGAATAGGCAACGGTTTGGCCGTCGGTAGTTGTAAAAGAGCTTTCGTTACCGGTAGCTAATACTCTGGCCCGATGGGTCTTTAACAATCATATACAAAGTACGGTTGCCACGTTGTGCAATAGAGTTTTCTAACAGGGTAAAGCAAGTACGTATTTTGTTAGAACGTTTTGCTTTAGTTGTAGATTTTTCTTTACCGGAACCAGATACCTTAATACCTTCAGAAACCACCTCGTATGCACGCAGGCGAGAACCCATATCAACAGTAGTGTTTAAACGTTTGTTCTCTGTACCTAAAGCGGCATTTTCTGTTTTGGTATCGGTAAGGTCTTTGTGCAGGGTAACGTTAGCTGCGGTTAAGTCCACATTTTGGTCTTGCAGGTCTTTAATTTGTTTTAAAAGGTCAACTTGCTCCCTACGTAGTTTTTCAGCTTCAGCTTTAAACTTTTTCATAGCACCGGCATTGGCTTGCAAGCCCGATACTTTTTAAGTAAGTCTTCTACCTTAGCGCGCTCGTCGCCTAAAAGGGCTTGTGCATCAGAGTTAACGGCAAACAAAGAGTCGTATGTGGCTATTTGCTTTTTCAGCTTATTTTCAAGGGCTGTTTTCTCGTCAACAGTTTTAGTTTTCTCGTCAGTTAATACAGTAATTTGATCTTGCTTTTGCGATAGTTGGTAGCCAAAATATGCAGTAGTACCACCTAAAATACCTACCAATGCAAAAAGGATAATTACCAGGGTTTTGTTGTTCGACTTGTTGTCGTGGTTATTTGCGGTTTCCATTTCAATAGTGAATTAAGTAATTATTAAAATTGTTATCAAAAAATGTGCCTTAACTATTTAAGCACAATACTGGTTGAAGCAACTTTCTGGTTCTCATAAAACATCTCAAATTTATAGTTGCCTTTTTCGTAATTTTTTGTCTTGCCATATGTATAAACACATGTTTCTACATTTTCGTTCTCGTAAAGTACACTTGCTTTTGTGGTGTACGATACTGTGGTGCCTTCTTTTATCTTAATCTCGCCCGATCCGCCTAGTGTAGCATCGTTTTTAATTACTTCGCCCGCAGGGTCTATAACGCGTAAATAAAAATCTTTATATCCCGCTGCCGCCAAAGTGTTTTTGCTAACTGTAAAGCAGCAACGCAGTTTATCTGTTTTTCGTGCTTTGGTAACTGTTATTTCGTTACCGCTTTTAACCTGTACAGCATCGGCTTTAATAAAGGCAATGCTAAGCACCGCGCCGGTTTGTATTTTCGATGTCAGGTTATCTACCTTCTTGTTTAACGATTCGTTGTTATCTCTCTCTACCTGCAAATCGGTTTTTACATCAATATTCTCCAGCGTAAGCTTGCGGTTTTCTTCTTTCAACAGGTCAATCTGTTTCAGGTAATCCTCTTGGCGGCCTTTTAAAAGAATGTATTCTTTTTTAATAGCTGCGTAAGACATACCGCCTGTAGCGCCAGAATTGTACTTTTTAAGGTCTTCTTCTAACTTAACCAAACGTTCCTTTTCTGTTTTAAAAAGGCTGTCTAAATCAGTATAAACGGTAGAAAGCGAATCGTAACGGGTATTCAACGAATTAAAATCCATTGTAAGCGAATCGTTTTTAGCCGTTGCTTCTTTAGCGTCTGCCGCAGAGCTGTCAAAGCATTGTTTAAGCTGCTTTTGCAGGTTCCAGTTTTGCCAGCCAAAGTAGCCTGTAAGGCCCAGTAGCAATACTAAAGCCGCAATAAGTACCGCCGACACTTTGCGTTTCCCTTCGTTTTGTTGTTGATTTTCCATTTAGGTTATTTCTAATTGCTTGGTGTTGAGAGTTTTTTCAAAAATAAAGTATATTTCGGCATTCTACGTTAAACTTAGTGCGCTGTTACACACATTGTAATGTTAAAATACTTTACCCATATATTTTACTTGTTCTACCCCAAGCGTATGTATGGCATGTTCTAATGCCTTACTCTCGGGTGAACAGCATATTTGCGTAAAATGTTTAATAGACCTGCCAAAAACATACTATCATATTGATAATGAGAACCCTGTAGTAAAAAGCTTTTGGGGCAGAGCTCCTGTAAAATATGCCGCCGCATACTACTATTTTAAGAAAAACAGCGGTGTTCAAAGCCTTTTACATAACCTAAAATACAAAGGGCAAAAAGAACTGGGCGAGCGTTTAGGGCTTATGTATGGTGCTGATTTAAAAGCCAGCGATAATTTTAAAACTGTTGATGTTATTATGCCGGTTCCGCTGCATAAAAAGAAAAAGCGCCAGCGTGGCTACAACCAGAGCGAGCATTTTGCCATGGGGCTGGCCCAAAGCATGGGTGTAATGCTTGATACAAAGAGCCTTATTAAAACCGTACACACCAAAAGCCAGACAAAGAAAAACCGTATAGAACGGGTTAAAAACGTTGCCGAGGTGTTTACTTTAACCAACCCACAACAATTAGCGGGTAAACACGTTTTGCTGGTTGATGATGTAATAACCACCGGAGCCACCATAGAGGCCTGCGCCCTTAAACTGGCCGAAGCAGATAATATTACCATTAGTGTGGTAAGCATAGCGTATGCTAACTAATCATCATTTTTCTGACCCCCGACCCCTGACCCCTGACCGCTATACCCTATATTTGCACCATGGCCGAAGAGCTGATATTACCCGATAAAGCATTAAGTAAACAAGAGCAATATGCCGCTTTGTTGCCGCAGGTAGAAGCCCTGTTGCATGGCGAAGCTAACCTTATAGCTAACGCTGCCAATATGGTGGCCGCGCTAAAGCAGGCGTTTAACTTTTTTGGGTGGGCTTTTATTTTGTTGATGGGGAGGAGCTGGTACTTGGCCCTTTTCAAGGCCCTGTGGCATGCACCCGCATAAAATATGGAAAAGGGGTTTGTGGCGCAGCGTGGAAAGAAGGTAAAACCATTGTAGTGCCCAATGTTGATGAATTTCCCGGGCATATAGCTTGTAGCTCGCTATCAAAATCGGAAATAGTAGTGCCTGTTATGGTTGATGGCAGGGTAGTTGCCGTGCTTGATGTAGACAGCGATAAGCTGAATGATTTTGACAATACCGATGCAAAATACCTGGAACAAACGGTTACTTTATTAGCCCCATCGTTTACTAACCGTTGAATACGTTTTTAAAATATATAACCGGGTTGTGTGTGCTGCTTACCGCGGCAGGCTGCGCCATACGTGTGGCCCCCACGGGCGGCACTAAAGACACTCAACCACCGGTAATGCTAAACGTATCGCCCGACACGTTTTCTACCAATTTTAATTCCGAAACCATAGAGTTTGAATTTGACGAGTTTTACCAGCTAAACGACTTAACAAACAGGCTGGTTATATCGCCACCTATGGAAAAGCCCCCAGTACCAAAAATAAAGGGCAAAAGGCTTATACTGGAGTTGCAGGAACCGCTTAAACCCAATACTACCTACAACTTTAATTTTGGTACCGCTATTGCCGATGTTAATGAGAGTAATGCTATGCAAGATTTCAGGTATGTGTTTTCTACCGGTAGCTTTATAGATTCTTTATCTATAAACGGTGCGGTGTACAATGCTTTTACGGGCGCACCAGAGAAAGATGTTACCATATTGTTATACAAAGGCACGGCAGACTCTTTACCCTATAAAGAAAAGCCAGCTTACTTTACCAAAACCAATGATGGTGGCAACTTTTTGCTGAATTACATGGCGCCGGGTAAGTATAAAATATTCGCGCTAAAAGAAACGAACAACAACTACCTGCTCGATGCGGAAGACGAGCAAATAGCTTTTATAGATAGCCTTGTAGATGCCGCTAAATATCCTAATGTGCAATTTAAAATGTTTAAGCCCGAACGCCGGAAACAAAAGCTGCTTAAAAAGGAGTTTACCATGCCCGGCAAACTGGTACTTACATTTAACAAGCCGGTAAAAGAGTTTAAATTAACCCATTTACATGCCCCTGCCGATACCGGTTTTTACGTTACAGAATACAATACCAACCGCGATAGCCTTACCGTTTGGATTAAAAATATTAAAACCGATAGTTTACGGCTAGTACTTACCGATGAGGTTGTTATTGATACAATAAAGCTGAATAATATACGTGCCGTTAAAAGAATGGTTAGGGGGCAGCACCCACACGCCCCGATACTGCCCTTACCTTGCTAACTACCACCGCGCCGGGCGGCAAATTGCAACGCGGCAACACATTGGTGCTTACATTAAACCATCCGCTTGATAGCCTCGATTTATCAAAGGTTAAGCTGTATTCTGATGGGGCGCCTATTACCTACACCGGTAAATTAGACACAGCAACAAGGCGGAAGATAACCATTACCTACCCTTTTACTGATGAGGTAAGCTACAAGCTGCACCTAGACAAAGGGGCTGCTAAAGATATATTCGGGTTTAAAAACGACAGCCTTAGCGTAGCTTTTGGCCTAAAGCCCGAAAGGGATTATGGTAGCCTGGCGCTTAATATTACCCTGCCCGAAAAAGGCGGTAATTATGTTTTGCAGCTGTTAGATAGCAGGGCCGGTGTGGTAAAAGAGCAACGCATAAGCCAAAGCCAGAAAATTGATTATGGCCTGGTAGAGGCCGGTACCTACAGCTTTAGGCTTATTGATGATGTAAATAATAATGGCCGTTGGGATGGTGGTAACTACCTGCAACATAAACAACCAGAGGGTGTTTTATATTCAACCGAAAGGCCAAACGTGCGTGGTGCCTGGGATTTACAATCTGAATGGGATTTGAGTAAACCTAAAGGGGCACCCAAGGGTTCTATTAAGGGCAAATAACGTTCTATAGTTATTAAACCCGCCCTGTGGATAGCTTTTGGCTCGATATTGGCTAATGCACATCAACTAACTTTAATTTTATTGCATGAAACGTATTGTAACAATAATGCTTGTACTGGCAACAACGTTTGCCAAAGCACAATCTGGCGCAGCCACTAATATTGGTCCGGAAGGAGCATGGAGCAACGTGGTATCGGCCACTATTTTAAATGATAAAATGTATACAGGAGAGAAAAACGGTGCTATTTACGAAACCGACCTTGTATCTACCCTACGCACCCCTATTGGCAAAAACGCTTTTGATAAAGGCAAGTTTATTTTTGCCGCCAACAACATGCTTTACGTAATTAACTACGAGGGTACTATGTTTAAGGTAAACGCCACAACAGGTGCAAGCGAGCAACTAGGTATAAAAGGCACCTGGAGCCAAATGTATGCTTACGCGGTGTGTAAAGACCAGTTTTACGCAGTAAACAGCATGGGCGCACTTACCGTAACCGACCTTAAAACAAACACTACCCGCGAAATGGGTAGCACCTATGTAAACGTTAGCAATATGTTTGCAACAGCCGATAAAATTTACCTGTTGGAGCAATCGGGCAAACTACACGAAATGAGCTCTGTAAACGGCGCGCAAAAAATGATAAGCCCCAACAACATGTGGAGCGGCATATTGTGCGGCACAGGCTACAAAGGCGGTGTTTATATGATTGATAAAATTGGCAACCTATATGCATTGGCTACAGGCTCTAAAAGCAAAATGGGCAAAGCAGAATTTTCGTTGGCCCGCTTTTTATTAGGCGCTAATGACAACCTGTACTTTATAGAAAGCACCGGCAGCCTTTACGAGATTAAGCTGTAATTAGTATAAGATTATATTTGAAAAAGCATAGATATCAATCTATGCTTTTTTTATTTAGAAAAGCGGCCGAAAACGCCCAGCGGTAAAACAATTCCACTGGTGGCTTTAAGGTAAAGCTCGCCTATGTTCAGGTTTTTACCTGCTTTATCATTCAGCAGGTTTTCTATTATAAGGCTTGAAAAGCCAAGTGAGTAGGTATTCAGAATAAGGAAATGGTCGTTTGGGTCTAGTAAGTCTAGCACCAGCTTAATCATTTCGTTGATGTTCTTTTCCAGTTTCCAGCTTTCGCCATTTGGGCCGTGGCCAAAGGCAGGCGGGTCAAGGATAATACCGTTGTATTTGTTGCCGCGTTTCAGTTCACGTTTTACAAACTTCATAGCATCTTCTACCACCCAACGTATATCGCGCAACTCACTAAGTTCCATGTTTTCTCTGGCCCAGGTAACCACCTGTTTAATAGAGTCGACATGGGTAACATCGGCCCCTGCGGCACGCGCTGCTAACGATGCGCCACCCGTGTAGGCAAACAGGTTTAAAAAGCGCGGATTGGGCGTTTTTAACTGTTTTATGTTTTGATAGATATAATCCCAGTTGGGGGCTTGCTCAGGAAAAATGCCAACGTGTTTAAACGATGTTAAACCCAGGCGGAAACCAATGCGTGCCTTGGCTCCGCTATTTGTATTTATGTTGTAATAAACCTTCCATTGGTCGGGCATTTCGCGCAGCTTTTGCCATGTACCCGCTGACGATGATTTACTGGTGAATTTAACATGGGCAGCCTTTTCCCACTCGCGTTCGCTAAGGCCTTTGTCCCACACAGCTTGTGGTTCGGGCCTAATGGTAATATACTTGCCCCAACGCTCTAATTTCTCAAAGTCGCCACAATCTATAAGCTCGTAATCAGCAAAATTATTTGGGGTAAGTAAATCCATCGGCTATTTATTTCAGGCTTTAACAACTAAACCCGTGCCTGTTTTGTTAGGAAACCAAACATCAATAAAGTTTAGCACAATACACCAAGGGAAGAATATTAGGTAATAGATAGGAAGAATAATGAAAAAAGCTTTGCTTTTGCCCAGCATTAAAATAGGGTATTTCATGCTCAACCTCCACGATATTTTTCCTGCCCACCCATAAGAGTAGCGCACAAAAACATCGCTAAAACCCGCCGATAAAATCTTCTTTTTTATCTCGTCAACATTGTAACCATCCCTAACGTGCTCTTCAATAAAAGAGGTATCGTCATCGCCATGCACATCAGAACCACCTTGGTCTGACGGGGTAGATATAAGCAGCATACCGCCTTTTACCAACGATTTGGCAAAGTTTTGGAACACCAACACATCTTCTTCAATATGCTCCATAACATCAACCGATAATATTAAATTATACATCTCGGGTTTAACGTATGTTGTTAAATCGGCTACCTCAAATTTGGCGTTGTTGTTGCGTTTAATTTGTTTAAAAAAGCGGTTGCAATCGGCCACCTGCTCGTCTTTTACATCAACAGCCGTAATAACATAACGCTTGCTCCTGCCGCTTAAATAGTAAGTATACTGACCAAAGCCCGAACCGGCATCAAGCACCTGCGCTTCGGGGCGGTTAATGCTCCATTTCCTAATCTCGCGGCGAATGTGCCATGAGCGAAGCAGCAACAAGTCTAACAGGTTGTAAAAAAGCTTACGTAGCAGGGGCGTTTTGTTAAACACGTTGCCCAAAGAACGCTTAATAGGATCGTATTGCATGTTTATTTTAGCAGTCGTTCAATGTTTTCAAGATAATCTAAAGAATCGTCTAAAAAGAAGGTCATGTAAGGGGTTACCCGCATTTGCTTACCCACTCTTAGGCCCAACTCTTTCCTTATCTCGTTTTTATGTTCGGTAATAGTCTCAATCAGTTTTTTCTTATCGGCAGTTATGTACAGGCTAAGGTACACTTTTGCCACACCCAAATCGGGGCTAATGCGCACCTGCGTAACAGTAATAAGCGCGCCACCAAACAGGTTGCGGCTTAGCTGCTGAAACACCTGTGCAAGTTCTTTTTGCAGCAGCCGTTCTATTTTTTCTAACCGTATAGATGCCATAAGCGGGCAAAGGTACAACCAAAAATTTAATGTTAGGCTTTACTTGCCTATATGTTAGCTTAACGCATTCCAACCCTGGGCTTGTAACGGTATCATTGGGCCGTTTTGTGGTACTAAGTTAGCCCCATCTTCTTTAGGGGTTATGTGGCCGATGATGGTGATGCTTGGGTTGTGTTTTATCTTATCAAAATCGTCAATGCTAACGGTAAAAAGCAGCTCGTAATCTTCGCCGCCGTTTAGCATGCACGTGGTAGGGTCAAGGTTAAGCTCGCGGGCGGTATCGTATGCTGTAGGGTCAATAGGTAGCTTATCTTCATACACCGTGCAGCCAACACCCGATTGCTTGCAAATGTGCAGCAACTCTGACGATAAACCATCAGACACATCAATCATGGCAGTAGGTTTAACACCCATTTGGGCCAACAGGTCAATAATATCAACCCTTGCTTCGGGTTTAAGTTGGCGCTCCAGTATGTAATCAAAGCCCTCTAAATCGGGCTGAACGCCGGGGTTTTCAATATAAATCTGCTTTTCGCGTTCTAAAATCTGTAAGCCTAAATAAGCCGCTCCAAGATCGCCGGTAACACATACTAAGTCGTTGGGTTTGGCGCCATCGCGGTATACCTGGTTGCCTTTATGCGTAGTGCCTGTAGCGGTAATGCTAAGCACCAGGCCCGATGTTGAAGAAGTTGTATCGCCACCCGCTAAATCTACCTTGTATTTCTGGCAGGCCAATAGCATACCTGTATACAATTCTTCTACCGCTTCTAAAGAAAAACGGTTAGACAATGCCATGCTTACAAACACCTGTTTGGGCTTGGCATTCATAGCGCAAATGTCGCTAAGGTTAACCACCACCGCCTTGTAGCCAAGGTGCTTTAGGGGCATATAGGTAAGGTCGAAGTGTACACCCTCTACCAGCATATCGGTAGTAATAAGGGTTACCTCATCGGCGTTGTTTTCAATCACCGCGGCATCGTCGCCAACACCTTTAAGGGTGGTGTTGTTATGTATTTTTATGTTCTTCGTAAGGTGGTCAATAAGGCCAAACTCGCCCAATTCAGACAGTTCTGTGCGGTTGTTTTTGTTCTCGAAAATATCCATGCGCTTAATCGGGTTTGTTTTAAATATGTGTTTTAGGAAACGGAATTTTAATCTCGTTTGCTGTAAATGCTTTTTCAACTTCAAAACGCACATCGCTTTGAATATCGCCTACACCGTAACGTTCTTTGGTAAAAAACTCAAGGTCTAGGATTAATGAATCGGGGCCAAAATCAACTAAGGCGCACTTGCGGGGCGGGCTCTTTTTCTATTTGCGGGTGGCGCTCTGCAATGTCTTTAATAAGCTTGGTTGCCAGCTCCAGGTTGGTGCCATAGGCTACACGGGTGCGCACGGCAAACTCTATAATGTTGTTACTCTCGTTACTCCAGTTTACAACCGCATCGCTCAAAAACTTAGAGTTGGGTATGATGTATAAAACCCCTCTTTTGTCATAATGTGTGATGTGCGAATGTTGATAGACTGTATGGTGCCTTTGCGGGTGCCAACTTCAATAATATCGCCTACTTTAATGGTGCGTTCAAAGAGAATGATGATGCCCGAAACAAGGTCGAAAAATACCTGCTGCAAACCCAAACCAATGCCCACCAACAACGCTGCCGAACCGGCCACCAGTATGGTAATATCAACGCCCACACTCTCTAAGCCAACAGTAAGGCCCAGTATAAAAACTATGTATTTTATAATTTGATAACCGGCATAGCGGCTACCCTCATCTAAATGCCCGTGGGCAACCTGGCGCTTTAGCACCCCGTTTAAAAACGACAGGATAATGCGCACCACCAAAAACACCAACGACAAGAATACCAAGTGGTACACCGTAATATGGTAGTGGCTGAAGCTTACAATATCGTACTCTAAAAACTTTTTCACGGTGCAAATATCGGCAAAGGAATGTGTTTAGAGACAATTAAATACCGTTTGTATGTGCAACACGTTAATAAACAATTTCTTGTGACACTATAATTCTTTTTATTTAATTTGTATTGGAACTATAGATAGATGAAAACAAAAATTTGCTTACTAGCAGCACTTTTATGGGTTTTGCTAACTACCCAAACCCTTGCCCAAACCAATCTTTGGGGTGTACGTGCAAGCCTGCATGGTGCCAGCAGTACCTTAGCCAGCGAAAAATTTGATGCAGCCAACGGCTTTAACAAAACGGGTCCAAACTTTACTATTGGGCTTAGCTATGCCAGGATTAAAACCGGGCAGGTGGGCTGGGTAGGTTGGGTATCGGGCTTTAGCTACCGGCAAATGGATATTGTAAGCAAAACCAGCGCTACAAATTTTAATATTAAATGGCTGGAGATTCCGGTGGAACTAAGCGCCACAGGCAATATTTTTGGCTTTTTGCCTATTGGCATTCAGCTTGGGGCTTTTGGCGCAATCCCTTTTCAATATAAAGGAGCTGTATACCGCTACCAACAGCCAAACTACGAATATGGAAACGAGCAGTATGAAAGACCCTTTTTTATACTCGGTTTTAAAGGTGGTCTGTCTACAAGCATAGGCATAAAGGGTAAATTTATAACCACCCTGTTTGCAAACTATAACTTTGGGTTGTTGCCACTTGCGCCACCACCACCCGATGGTGTTACTAGACCCTACGATATTCCATTACCTACCATTGCAGAGTTTGGTATAAGCTTTTTGTTTGGCAGAGAGCCTATAGAAAAGCCTTAGATTACCCTCTCCATTTTTATGTTAGAGCGGGCATAATGCCCCTGCTCAAATTCAGCATCGGTAAAGCCGTATTTGCGGTATAAATGTATGGCGGGGCCAAGAGATGTGTTGGAGAATAATACCAGCTTTTTAATACCTAAACGCGCCGCTTCGTCTATGCAATGCTGCACTAGTATGTTGCCTAAACCATAGCCCTGGTAGATGCCCGATACGGCCATTTTTCCCAATTCAAATTCATCGGCGGTAATGCGCAACAGGCTTACGGTACCGGCAACCGAACCATCTACGGTTACATAGTAAATGTAGCCGCCCTTATCCAGAATCTCTTCCTTTGGGTTTGATAGCGAAATAACATCGTTTGGCTCAACGGAGAAATACTTCTCCAGCCACTCTACATTAAGCGTTTTAATGTGCTCTTTCAGCGCATCGGTATAGGGTATAATATCAATATGGGGCATTACTTTTTCCAAAAATCGCTTAGGTCTTCTTCGGCCAGCATATCAAGGTAGTCGGCGTTTTCGTCTTCAGGGTTTTCGGGGTCTACATTACCCTTTTTAAACTCGGCAATGGCTTTCTCTACCCTGCCCCTATCGTCAGCCGTAATTTCTAAGAATTCGCGTTGCAGTGTTTCCGGTCCTCCGTCTTCATCAAGGGCATAAACCTCTTTGTTTTCAAGCACTACATACTTGGCGGTGCGGGCGTTTAAAATGGCAATGGTTTCGTCAACAAAATCTTCAAAACCCTCTTCCATATAGTCTAAGCCAATGGCGCGAACCATCTTTAGGTACTCAATAACCAGCTCTTTGCCCTTCTCAAAATCGGCCACTACGGCGGTTTCAATCTTTTCGTCTACCTGTTTAGATTTGATAGACTTAGTATCGTACGACACCATTAACTGGTATAAATAGCTAATGCCATCTTCATATTCAGAAAGGGCTTGTGCCTTAAAACCTGCCCCGGTAGCAGTATAATCGTCGGTAGTGTATAGGTAACTTTTTGCCATGGTTTTAAATAAAGGGCTAAGATAGAAAAGTGCAGTTGATTAACTTGGTTATATTTGCGACTAAACATAAACTATGAAAAACATAAACTTTCCGCTAGAGCTGACCTTTAAAATAGGCACCCTTAGCAACGATTTTACCGCTGCAGATGCCGAAGGCCGCACCGTTGCCTACGTTAGGAGCAAGCTATTTAAGCTGAAAGAAGATATACAGGTGTTTGCCGACGAAAGCCGCACGCAACTTAATTATACCATTAAAGCCAACAAGTGGTTAGATTTTTCGGCATCGTACCTGTTTGCTGATAGCGCAGGCAACAACATGGGCATGGTAGCCCGCAAAGGCTGGGCGTCGCTTTGGAAAGCCGAATACGAAATTTTTGACAGCGGCAACAAATTGGAGTTTAGCATAAAAGAAGACAATGGCTGGGTTAAGGTAGGCGATGCTTTACTGGGCGAAGTTCCTTTATTGGGCGCTTTTACCGGTTATTTCTTTAACCCATCGTACAGCGTGGTAAACACCGCAACAGGCCAGCCGGTGGCGCAGTTAAAAAAGAAAAAATCGTTCTTCGGACGCCGTTTTAACATTATTAAACTGCAACCCATTGACGAAAGCCAGGAAGCCCGAGTATTGTTGGGCTGTATGATGATGTTGTTGCTAGAAAGAAGACGCGGTTAAGAGTATTCCTTATATTGAAGATAAAAGCCCGGACTATATAGTGTCGGGCTTTTTATTGGTATTTTAATAGCACCGTTAAATTATGCTATTTGTCTTTCTTCGTTAGTTTCCTCTTCATTTACAGATTTAATATTGGGGGATTTAGGTTTTTTATTATTTATCTCGTATTCTGACTTATATCGTTTAATTTCTTTAGACAAATATGCTCCTTTTTTCTTTCTGAAGAAAACGTGACCCAATACCTCCCAACCATTTTTTATTCTTTCTTTATTGAAAATGTATGCTCTCCCGAAAATTTCAAAACCTTGAGCCAAAGCAAGAAATCCCCATAAAAACCACTGGTTAACTCCCCTGCTTTCAATCCATTTAATAAACTCTTCACCAAATACCTTTATTAATATTGCTGCTGAAATTGGAAGTACTGTGATAAATATTACAAAGAGTATGTATTTAAAGTCCTTATTGTTTTCTATTAATGTATTTGCAAGTTTTTCGCCAGCATATTGGTTTTGTTCGTCTTCCCAATTTTTGGTTTCTTTTTCATATTGAGTTTGATCCTTTTCTCTTTTTAATTGAATTTCTATGTGTAAAAGTCTCTCACTCATTCCGTCAATTTCTCCCTCCTTTTCTTTTATGTTAGTCTCCAGCCTCTGCAGTTCGGCATTTTTCTTTGCTCAATGTCAAGTTTTGAATTTATTATTTGTTCTATTTCTTTTTGAGACTTTGCTTTTAAATCCTCTAAGCTTTTTTCTATTGTGTGCTTATCTGCCTTTAAATGCTCTATTTCCTTGCCAACTTCAGATTTGATAAAACCGTCTGCCGTATTATCTTTTTCATGTTCTTCAAATTCTTCTAAAAATAATTCTCTTTTAATACACGATATGATTATTTCTTCATCATCAATCCCCATGTTTTTAAAGTAACTCATGCTTTTTTGTACCAAAACAGAATTTTTCTCATCATCATTCGATACTGAAATTGACGTTAATGATGTAACAAAGGCCTTTCTGTAGTCATTTGTTACAATTGGAATAAAAGGTCTTATCTTTTTTAAGAAAATGGAAGGCATTACAAAATTAGGATTTATTGATTTTATTAATCCCTCATTTTCCTTTCTTAGTTTATATTGATCAAAGTGTATCAAGCTATTATCTAAGGTCAAACAAATAAAATTTAAATCATTCTCTGTAGAATTTTTTGATTTAAGAATTTTAACTGCCTCTCTCAGGCAAACATCATGTTCGACCTTATGAAGATCTTTGTGAAGAAACCCTCCCAGTCCTCTTTCTTTACGAAAGGAGTTTGAAGATCGCTCGAACTCTTCATATTCAGAAACTCTATTTGCCAAAAAATCTTCTGCTTCAAACTCTATAAATTTATGATTGTGAATTATTATTTTTAGTGCCTGCAAGTAATCCTTAGCATAGGATATTCTTTCACTTGGATGAGGAAAATTACTGTTGCTAAGCTTTTCGGTATAATATTGCCTCGCAAATGAGTCTAATTTTTCCGATGCTAATAATGCATTGATTTGATGTGTATTAAAATTATCCTTCGAAATTATTTTTTCTAAATAGTTTTTAACTTTTAATAATTCGGAAAAGGTTTTAGGTAAATAGATTAGTTTAATATCAATTGATCCTGTTTTAATCAGATTTACTATTTCAAATATTGCTGATTTCTCCGGATGTGTTCTTAAATTTAATAAAGAGTATAAGATATTGGTGTCTAAAACAACACTCATATCTTTTAGCTGCATATTTTGTATTTTTTCATACTCCGACTTTTCAATTCCAAGAGAATAAAATTTTTCTGCTTTGTCTGCTAGTCCTGTTAGATATGTTAAGTCACTCTCGGATAGTCTTTCGGGATATTTTACTACTAATTCTTTAAATATCGATATTAATTTATCCTTTTTTAGCTTTTCATAGGCCCTAGCATAAATGTTATTATCTGCTGATAATGTATCTTCTTCGTATGGGACAAAGATATTAATTGCCTTTCTTCCAAACTCAAGAAAACATTCTAATAAATAATTATTATATACCTCCCAAATTAATTCTTTTTCTATTTCGTCTACCGAATCCTTAAAATACTCATTAATTATTATGCAAAATTTATTTTTTCTGCTTTCTTCACTGTCCTTCTCTTTAACAATTGCTTGATGTATACTTTCTTTAGATTTCCCCGACAAACAATATTTGGAATTAGCTATGAAAATATCTCCAGTTTCTACTAGACTTCCCAATGCTGTTTCTAGTTCATATTTAATAGGTTCTAGGTGAAAATTATTTTTAATAATTTCAACTAATTCATCTAGATGTAAGTATTTATTTGTTGTATATAATTCATTCAAAATTAAATCTGACAGCATTTTTTCTCTGTTGTCAGATTTGGCTAAATAAAGGGCTGATATTATATTATCTATATGATTCATTTTCGGTTTAATTTTTGCTAAATATATTATATTGTTTTAATTACCCCAACCTCTCCTTCAAACCCAAGCGGAATTTGCGCGAAGTATCCAGGGCAATATCGTAGCCTGCATCGGCATGGCGAATAACCCCCATGGCGGGGTCGTTGTTTAAAACGCGTTTTAGGCGGCGTGCTGCATCGTCGGTACCGTCTGCAACTATTACCATGCCCGCGTGTATAGAGTAGCCTATGCCTACGCCGCCGCCGTGGTGTAACGATACCCAACTGGCACCCCCGGCAGTATTAATCAAGGCATTAAGAACAGGCCAGTCGGCAATGGCATCGCTGCCATCTTTCATAGCCTCCGTTTCGCGGTTTGGCGATGCTACCGAACCGGTATCTAAATGGTCGCGGCCAATAACAATAGGGGCTTTTACACGGCCATCTTTCACCATCTCGTTAAACAGCAATCCTGCTTTTTCACGGTCGCCCATGCCCAGCCAGCAAATGCGGGCAGGCAGGCCCTGAAAGGCAATACGCTCTTGTGCCATGGTTATCCAACGGCGCAGCGATGTATTTTCGGGGAATAACTCTAAAAGCGCTTTATCGGTAGCTAAAATGTCGGCCGGGTCGCCACTAAGGGCTGCCCAGCGGAAAGGGCCTTTGCCCTCGCAAAACAATGGACGGACATACGCCGGCACAAAGCCCGGAAAATCGAACGCGTTTTTAACGCCGCGTTTGTCTTTGGCCTGGCCGCGCAGGTTATTGCCATAGTCAAAGGTAATTGCACCGCGCTTTTGCAGTTCCAGCATCAGGTTTACATGGTGGGCCATGGTATCAAGGCTGTCGGCTTTGTATTCTTCGGGGTTGGCATCGCGCAAGGCTTTAGCCTCGCTAACACTCATCCCCTCTGGAAAGTAACCAATCAACTCATCGTGTGCCGATGTTTGGTCGGTTAACGTGTCGGGGGTAATGTTGCGTTCTATCAGGCGGGCCAACAGTTCTGTAGCGTTGCATAATACGCCTATCGAAATGTTTTCGCCTTTGGCTTTATGCTCTAAAGCGGCATCAATAGCCTCGTCAATATTGGTATATTTTTTATCAAGGTAGCGGGTTTCCAGGCGCTTATCAATACGCCACTCTTCTACCTCTGCTGCAAGGCAAACACCTTCGTTCATGGTAATGGCAAGCGGCTGTGCGCCACCCATTCCGCCAAGGCCTGCGGTAACGTTAAGCGTACCTTTAAGACTGCCGCCATAATGTTGGCGAGCCAACTCGGCATAGGTTTCGTAAGTGCCTTGCACAATGCCTTGCGAGCCTATGTATATCCAGCTGCCGGCTGTCATTTGTCCGTACATGGTAAGACCTTCGGCTTCCAATCGGCGAAACTCATCAAACGTAGCCCAATGGGGCACTAACATAGAGTTGGAAATAATAACGCGAGGAGCATCTTTATGCGTAGGCAAAATGCCCACGGGTTTGCCGCTTTGTATAAGCAGGGTTTCGTCTTCTTCTAAATCTTTCAGGGCTTTTACAATCAACTCCAGCGCCTCTACATTACGGGCCGCTTTGCCCGTGCCGCCGTACACAACTAAATCTTCGGGGCGCTCGGCCACGGCAGGGTCCAGGTTGTTGTGTAGCATGCGCAGGGCGGCCTCTTGCACCCACCCTTTGCACGATATGGTTGTACCCGTTGGGGTTACGAAATTTGCTGTATCTAGTTTGCCGCTTGCTACTGTCATAATTTAAAATTTACCTCACCCCCTGCCTCTCTTGGTTCGTCTACGCTCACCATGACAGAGAGGGGCTTTTATTTTAGTGCTGTAAAGATACTGTGTTGAGTGATAAATATCATACTACATATTTAACCGGGTGTTGTATCTTTGATATTAAGATAACTATACAAAACATGAAAAAATTTGCACTACTATTAATAGCTATGGTTGGCATAGCAACAGGCGTAAATGCCCAAAGCTGGAAAGAGTTAAGCGCTTTTCACCACCTTATGAGCAACACTTTTCACCCGGCAGAAAACGGTGATTACAAACCCCTGCGCGATAAAGCTGACAGCCTGTATATGGCGGCGGTAACGTTGCAAAAATCAGCCATTCCAGCCGATTATAAAGAGAAAGAAACCAAAGAAACATTAGATAAACTGGTGGTTGATACCAAGGCTATTGTTGATGCGCTTAAAAAAGCTACAACATCTGAACCTACCCTGTTTAGTTTGATAAACACCGCGCACGATACCTTCCATAAGGTTGTTGGCGAATGTAAAAAAGACAGTCACGATGGCCATGGACACGGTAGCCACGATGGGCACAACCATTAATCTTTCTTAAATAACATTGCAAACCCTGCCCTACTGGCGGGGTTTTTTATTTTATATCCTTCTCAAAATCGCCTTTAGATTTATTGAAACCATAAGGGCAATGGCGACAGCCGTTTTTGCAGCAGTAGCCACGCCTAAGCAGGTACTGCTCAGTAAACACAATGTACCCCTCCTCGGTTTTGTAATAGTCGCCGGGCTGTAGTTTGCCTAAGGGCGAAAAGCCGCTCATATCGTCGCTCATGGTGCAAAGATACCCATTATAAAACATTTTAAGTGTGGGCCTGTTCTGTTGGCAAAAACCGCAATATGGAGTTTGTTATAGAAAAACTGCATGGTATGTTTTGCATAGTATTGCCACAAGAAACCGGCAACAGCCTTATTAAACAATTTGGCAAACGGGTGCTTTGCGAATTAAATGGCCAAACAACCACCCACAGCGCCCTTATGCCCATAAAAGAGGGCGGTTATTATATTACAATTGGCAAAACCAATTTAAAGGCTTTGGGCTTAGATTTAGGGAGCAAAATTAGCGTAGCCTTTAAGGCCGATGATAGTGAGTTGCAGTTTGTGCTTACCGAAGAGTTAGACGCTGTTTTACAAACCGATGAAGATGCCTTAAAAATTTTTAATACCCTTACTGATGGTAATAAGCGATCGCTATCGTACCTTGGTTACTGTTGTTAAAAGCACCGACAAACGCATTGACCGGGCTTTATTAATAGCTGAAAAATTAAAGCAGGGAGTAACCAGTGCCCGGTTTATGCTAAAATAAAAGCTATACTTTTGACCCTATGGAATACAAAACCTTAGCGTTAGAAAGCTTTTTTATTGTGGGCGTATCGGTACGCACTACCAATGCCAACAATAAGGCACAACAAGATATTGGCGCCTTGTGGGACCGCATTTTTACCGAAGACTGGGCATCTAAAATTCCTATTAAACTTAGTGGTGATATTTACAGCACCTACCTTGATTACGAGAAAGACTATACTGCGCCTTATACCTACGTATTAGGTTTTAAAGTGCCCGATTTAGAAAACATACCTGCCGGGTTTGAAGGCTTTACCATAGCCGCGGCTAAATACCATGTATACACTGTAAAAGGCAAAATACCGCAGTGCATACACGAAGGTTGGATGCATATTTGGCATAACGAAGCTAACCGCAGCTACAAGGCCGATTTTGAAATTTTTGATGAGAAAGCCCAGAACCCCGAAAATGCTGAGGTAAGCATCTATATAGCACAGAACGATTAATCTTTACCTGCTGTGAATTTTAACACCCGCATAGACAACATTACCGACCCTTTGATTACCTCTTCGGGAATTGAACTCTATGTTAAGCGCGATGATTTAATCCACCCGTATGTATCGGGCAACAAGCTATACAAGCTTATTTATAATGTTGCCGAAGCACAGAAACAAGGCTACGATACCATTTTAACCTTTGGCGGGGCTTGGAGCAACCACCTGGTGGCTACAGCTGCCTATTGCAAAGAAAAAGGCCTTAAATGTATCGGGGTTGTTAGGGGGAAGAATTAGCTCTTAGAGGAGAGGGAAGAGAGGAGAGAGGAGAGATGTTAAGTCCGGCTCTAAAATTTTGTATTGAGCAGGGCATGCAACTACATTTTGTTAGTCGGGAGGAGTATCGAAATAAAGAAAATATTGATTTTGTTAGTCGGCTAACAGACTTGTTCGGCGCTTTCTTTTTAGTACCCGAAGGTGGGGCTAATGCACTAGGTGTTAAAGGGGCTTCGGAAATAATAACCCCTTCCCTAACCCTCCCCCTTAAAGGGGATGGAACTTTATATTTGTGCTGCGCATGCGGCACCGGAACAACTTTGGCGGGACTTATAAGCTCTGCCCTACCCGGAACACAGTATATTGGGTTTTCCGTTTTAAAAGGCAAAGACACTTTAACTGCCGAAGTGGAAAAATATGTGGGCCATACCAACGGTTGGCATATTAATACCGATTACCACTGCGGGGGCTACGCCAAAACCAATGCAGACCTACTGGCCTTTAAGCAGCGGTTTGAAGAAGCAAACCAAATTCCATTAGACAGGGTATATACTGCCAAACTTTTTTATGGGCTGTATAGCTTGATTAATAAGGGTTTTTTAAGCCTGACACTAAAATTTTAGCCATCCACACCGGAGGGTATGCCTTTTCTTAAACTTTTTCATTAACTTAGCGTTAAAGATGTGTTAACATTAATTTAACATTGAGTTTGAAAAGCTTCCTTTTTCTGTGTTTTGCTTGTGTTCTTTGGCTGCCAATAGTCAGGGCGCGGCAGCGCTTGCCGATATTTCGGGGGTGTGGAAAGGGGCTTTTTACCAGAAGAACTTCTTAAACCCAAACGATTCTGACATGGTGTACAAAGCGGTTATGACCGTAGAGCAACATGGAGATAAGGTGGTGGGCCACTGCTACATTTTTTGGTATAACGATGAACATTATTTTAGCAACTGGCAATTGGAAGGCAGCTTTAACGGGTTGAATTTTACCTATGCCGAAAAAACTATGAACGATGCTGTTTTTAAACCCGGCTATACATGGTGTTATAAAAATGTAGAATCGTTTGTAGTGTTTGACCCTCAACAGGGCCGCTGGATGCTTTCAGGCTCCTTCAACGCCAAAACCACCGGTGGCGATTGTATGCCGGGCAAGCTTGTATTCTTTAAAGAGGGCGATGTTTAGCCTTCGGCCAGGCTGGCATTCCTCAATTTTCCACTTTCTATCAACCTGTATAAATAGGGGCTTTGCTTTGCCATTTTAAGAGCGTTTATGTGGCCTGTTTTGTGGGTGTCGGTGCCTATAAATTCTATCATTCCCTCGGTAATTAGTTTCTCGGCAATAGCCCTTGCACCGGGCGAATAATAGCCGGTTAGCGAGTTGGTGTTGAGTTGCAGAATAGCGCCACGGTCTATTATCTCTTTATAAATTTCAAACTTATCATAAAAATAAGGGTAGCGCTCGGGGTGGGCCAAAATGGGCTTGTAGCCTTGGCGTAACAACTCAAAAATGACACGGGTTAGGCTCTCCGGTTTGTTTAAATACGATAGTTCAAACAGCAGGTAGTTTTCCTTACCAAACGACATTAGCTTTAAATCTTTCAGCTTCTTTTCAAAGTCGGCATCAAGGTAATATTCGGCGGCGGCGTGTATGGTAATGCCAAGGCCCTGCTTCTCAATTTCATTGCGTACAAGGTCTAAGCCCGGCAAAATGGTTTCGGGCTTGTTACGGTAAAAATCGCTCATAATATGTGGCGTGGTTATAAGCGTGGTAAAACCAAGCTCTTTTAGCCCCTTTATAAGCTCTATGCTTTCTTCCAAGGTCTGCGCACCATCATCTATACCCGGAATTAAATGCGAGTGCATATCAGCCTTTACAAGCCCATAATCGGCAGGGGGCAAAACCTCCTCCTTTTTCTTACTCCCGAATATGTTTGAAAACAATCCCATTTAGTCCTGATATTTTTCCATTACCTGTTCTGCCAATTTAGGCGGGGCTACAGTACAATACGCTGTTGTTAACGCATCAATAAGCATTTCTTTCTTCACCTTACCCAAGTTAACCAATGTCCACCCTTGCTTGCCAAATTTGTTTGGAACCGGGTAAATTACGGTACTATCAAATGAGCAAAAAACATTCTGGTCGATAGGGTTAAGCTTAATGCAGCAACGGTTTTCTTTGGGGTTAAGCGTTGCAAATATTTTCTTCTTCACTCTAAACGATGGTATTTCAAAATGCGGCACCTCTACCGCCTCCGGAAAAGACAATGCCAACTCTTTAAATTTTTGTATTGATACCACAGTGTAATACTACAACAAATAGGAATAGAACGCAAAGAACTCGCGGGTAAGCGAGTACACATCGCGCCACTCAAAATACATTGGGGAAGCACCCTCAACCACCATTTCCCCTCTTGCTTAAACATGGTTTTTATACGTGTAATGTGGTAGTATTGCGATACTGCAATAGCAAATGGAAAATTACGCTGCTTGCAAATTGCAATGGTATTCTTAACTGTTGCCAATGTATTATCGCCCTTATTGTCTACAATAATTACATCGGCAGGGATAGCTTGCGTTAAAAGGTAATCGCGCATTTTATCACCTTCGTAAAAGCCTTCTTTACCTAAGCCTCCGCTTACAATAATGTAGCCTGTTAAGCCTTGTTTATACAACTCAACACCTTTATCTAGCCGTGCTTTTAGGCGTGGAGAAAGTGTGCCATCTTCGTTTACCTTATTACCGAATATTACTGCAACGCTATTTTCGTGTTTGTTATTGCGTAATCCGTCAACAGTAATATATAAAGTATGCACAAGAAACCATGCAGCAAGAAAAGCAACACAAAACAGTATTGGTTTAGCAATCTTTTTCGGAACATGTTATTGTAACTTACCCGGTGTGTATTTGAGCTTTTCAAAAACCACCATATTTTCTGTAATTGTATCGCCAGGGCTATAAATGCCCATTTTACCAGACTTTGAAACGTACATTTTTTGTGGGTTTTTTGGCGCTTAACCCTTTCATCATTTTTATTTTTGGTGTCTATTACCCAAAGTGTATCTGCTTTTTCTATCGCTACTTCTATTGTGTCGCCATAAGACAGCAATCCATTTGTATAGTGATCGTCAACCATTGTCTGTTCAATGTAATAGCGGTTGTTTTCTTTATATAGAACCGTAACTACACTTCCCGCCATATTCATTAGCCAACCACCCACAATATCACGCTTATCGTTATTCACCTTTTCAACCTGCTTATCAAAAAACTCTTTTGTTGTTCCGTTTATTGTTAAACTGTCGCCCGGGTATACTTCGCCAAAAGCCCATTGTCCATTATCTGTAACCTTACTAACATAATAAAGCACATATATGTAATCAAACATATAAAGAGTATCTCCTATAGATTCTTTAAACTCTTGATGAATGTCTTTTAATTCTTTTTCTGAAACACGTTCTGGAATTACAAGCACATATTGCGCCTCGCTATTTATTGAGTCTTTATAACTCCTTTCAATAACATATTTCCCATTGGTTTCTTTCTTTCCACACCCAGAAAACCAAATAGACAGCAGTAATAATAAAATTATACCTGTTATTTTTATTGGGAGTGGTTTAGTACACATAAACTATCTCTTACCGCTGGCTTGTAAACCAATCAAGGGTAATTTTAAGCCCCTCGCCTACTTTTATTTGCGGGTCGTAACCAAGTAATTCCTGTGCCTTAGAAATATCGGCCAATGAGTTGCGAATGTCTCCTTCCCTGTCGTCGCGGTGGTTGGCTTTTAGTGTGGAACCGGCATTGCGGGCCAATTCTTCAAAAAGATAGTTAATGGTAATACGCTCGCCCACGGCTACGTTATATACCTTAGCCAACGGCTTTTGGGTGGGTGCTAAACATGGCTCTTATATTGGCCTGTACCGCATTCTCTACAAAGGTAAAGTCGCGAGTTTGCTCGCCATCGCCATTAATGTAAGGGGCTTCGTTTTTAAAAATCCCATCAATAAACAAAGGTATAACCGCTGCGTAAGCGCCCTTTGGGCTTTGCTTAGGACCAAAAATATTAAAGTAGCGCAGGCCTATAACCTCCATGCCATAGCATTTATGGAATACATCTGCGTACAACTCATTAACATATTTAGACACCGCGTAAGGCGATAATGGCTTGCCTATTTGCTCCTCAATTTTAGGTAGCGATGGGCTGTCGCCATATACAGATGATGAGCTGGCATAGACAAAGCGTTTAACATTAGCATCGCGCGCGGCTATCAGCATATTTAAAAAACCATCAACATTGGCTGCATTGGTTTTTTCAGGTGTTTTTATAGAGCGAGGCACAGAGCCTAAGGCTGCCTGGTGGGTAACATAATCAATACCCTCGCAAGCGGTTCGGCAATCGTCAAGGCTGGTAATGTCGCCTTGTAAAAACTCAAATGCCGGGTTGCTTTTAAAGCCCTCCAGGTTTTCTATATACCCTTCAGACAGGTTATCTAAAACCCGCACTTTTTTAGCGCCTTGTTTTAGCAGGTACTCAACAATATTGCTGCCAACAAAGCCTGCTCCACCTGTTACAAGAAAAGATAGTTTGCTTAAATCGTCGGTATGGTATGCGGTGGTATACATTAACGTTGGTGGTATTGTGTTTCGTAGTATTTCAAATAATCGCCACTGGTAACATGGTGCAGCCACTCTTCGTTAGTCAGGTACCATTCTACTGTTTTCTCCAGCCCTTCTTCAAATTGTAATGATGGAACCCAACCAAGTTCGTTTTGCAGTTTAGATGAGTCTATTGCATAGCGAAGGTCGTGCCCGGCACGGTCTTTAACAAACTCTATAAGCTTTACTGATGTGCCTTCGGGGCGGTTTAGCTTGCTATCCATTATTTTACATAACAAGTAAATAAGGTCTATGTTCTTCCACTCGTTATGGCCACCAATATTGTAGGTTTCGCCGTCTTTTCCTTTATGGAAAATAACATCAATTGCCCTGGCATGGTCTTCTACAAAAAGCCAGTCGCGCACATTCTCCCCTTTGCCGTAAACGGGTATTTTAAAGTTATGTTTAATGTTGTTAATGGCAAGCGGTATAAGTTTTTCAGGAAAATGGAACGAGCCGTAGTTGTTTGAGCAGTTTGATAAAACAACCGGCATTTTGTAGGTGTGGTAAAAAGCACGCACAAAGTGGTCTGATGCAGCTTTAGATGCCGAATATGGGCTACGTGGGTCGTACGGGGTTTCTTCGGTAAATAAGCCTTCATCGCCTAACGAGCCATATACCTCATCTGTAGATACATGGTAAAAACGACGCTCAACACCCGTTGGCGCGGCGTTGTGTGCCCAATAGTTGCGAGCCGCGTTTAACAGGTTTACCGTGCCTATAACGTTGGTTAGGGCAAACTGTGTTGGGCCGTGTATAGAACGGTCTACGTGCGACTCTGCCGCTAAATGCACCACACCATCAAAACCATGGGTGGCAAATAGCTTATCAAGCTCTTCGGCATTGGTAATATCTGCTTTTAAAAACCGGTAATTAGGTTTGTCCTGAACGTCGCGCAGGTTTTCCAGGTTGCCAGCGTAGGTTAACGCATCAAGGTTGAAGATGGTATATTCAGGGTAGTTGTTTACAAACAACCTTACTACGTGAGAGCCAATAAAGCCCGCGCCGCCAGTAATTAATATGTTACGCTTTGCTTCCATTAGTTTTTATCTGTGGTTTTTGCCAGGGTTTGTTGCCATTTCCAAGCCGAGGACATCATTTCATTCAGCCCGAATTCTGCTTTCCAGCCCAGCTCTGTATTGGCCAGGGTTGTGTCTGCATAAAGGCTTTCAATATCGCCCTGCCTGCGGGGGCAATGGCATAGTTAAGTTTAAGGTTGTTTACACTTTCAAACGCTTTTACCAACTCTAGCACGGTATACCCTTTGCCTGTGCCAATATTAAAAATTTCGAACGGTGATTTTTGTTTTGCTGCTGCCATGCGTGCAAGTGCCGATACATGTGCTTTTGCAAGGTCTACAACGTGTATATAATCACGAATGGCGGTGCCATCGGGGGTGTTATAATCACTACCGAATATGCTTAGTTTTTCGCGTATTCCGGCTGCTGTTTGGGTAACAAATGGCACCAGGTTGTTAGGCACGCCACGCGGTAATTCGCCCAACAGGCCAGAGCTGTGCGCCCCGCAGGGGTTAAAGTACCGCAGACAAATGCCCTTTAGTGTGGTTGCCTTGGTAACATCACGTATTATTTCTTCGGCCATTTTTTTGGTATTGCCGTATGGCGACTCCGGTGCTATAACCGGACTTTCTTCGGTTACGGGCAGTTTATCGGGCTGGCCATACACGGTGGCCGATGATGAAAAAGAATTTTATCTACACCAAACTTTTCGGCGGCGGCCAATAAATTAAACAGCGTATCTAAGTTGTTTTGATAATAGCGTAGTGGCTGCATGCCCGATTCGCCAACGGCTTTAAGCGCAGCAAAGTGTATTATGGCTTGTATGCCCTTCTCTTTTTCGAAGAACGAAAAAACAGCATTTTTATCAGCAACATCTAACTCTGTAAACGAAATGTTTTTGCCGGTAACTTTTTTAATATTATCGAGGATAAAAGGCTCTGAATTGATGAAATTATCGACAATAACAACATCGTAGCCCGCTGCCGACAACTCGACAACCGTATGAGAACCAATATATCCTGTGCCTCCGGCTACTAATACTTTCATTATTATAAACTCATGTATTGCAGCTCATTTATTTTGCCGCGGTAAATGCCTTTAATATCAAACAGCAGTGCTTTATCTGCTGTTATGCTTTTAAAATACGCCTCATCTAAGTGCATGTATTGCTTGTGGTTAACGGCCACAACAATAGCATCATATCCTGTACCGGGTTTATCCAAAAGGGGAAACCATATTCATGTTGCAACTCATCACTATCAGCATACGAATCTACAACCTCTACGTTAACGCTAAATGATTTTAATTCGGCAATAACATCGGCCACTTTAGAATTGCGTATATCGCTTACATTCTCTTTAAAAGTTGCACCCATAACCAACACACGGGTTACGTGCGGATCTTTACCGGCGGCAATCATTTTCTTAACTATTAGGTTGGCAATATATGCACCCATGCTATCGTTAATGGCGCGGCCAGAGTTTATAACCTTGGCTGTGGTAGCCCATTTCTTTTGCTTTATAAGTAAGGTAGTATGGGTCTACACCAATGCAATGGCCACCAACAAGACCCGGCACAAACTTTAAAAAGTTCCATTTGGTGCCCGCTGCCTCTAACACATCGTATGTGTTGATGCCTGCTTTGTTGAATATGATAGAAAGCTCGTTCATCAGGGCGATGTTTACATCGCGCTGGGTGTTTTCTATAATTTTTGCCGCCTCGGCTACTTTTATAGATGCTGCTTTAAAAACGCCTGCATCAACAACAATGCGGTATACATCAGCAATCAAATCTAACGACTCATCATCGCAACCAGAAACAACCTTAGTTATTTTTGACAGGGTATGCTCTTTATCGCCCGGGTTGATGCGCTCTGGAGAGTATCCTACTTTAAAATCTTGTATGTATTTAAGGCCCGAAACCTCTTCCAGTACCGGAATACAATCTTCCTCTGTACAGCCGGGGTATACTGTAGATTCGTACACCACAACATCGCCCGGTTTAAGGGCTGCACCTACAGATTTTGAGGCGCCAATAAGCGGCTTTAAATCGGGCAGGTTGTGCTCGTCAATAGGTGTTGGTACGGCTATAATAAAAAACGATGCCTGCTTCAACTCTTCGATAGACGAGGTAAAGGTAATATCGCAACCCTCAAATTCGCTTTTCTCTAACTCCTCGCTGGGGTCAATGCCGTTACGCATCATCTCCAGGCGTTTCTCGTTAATATCAAAACCAATTACAGAAACCTTGCGGGCAAAAGCCAATGCAATAGGAAGGCCAACATAGCCTAAGCCAATTAGTGCAACCTTTGTTTCTTTGTTAAGTATTTTTTGGTACATATTACTGCTTTAAACTATAAATACGTTCTATTATTTCTACCACCTTTAGGCCCTCTAAGGCGTTGGTTGTTGCTGTTGTGCGGCCATGCAGCGTGTCTACCACATTTTCTATTACATAATGGTGGTTAGCGGCAGAGCCTTTGTATGGGCCATAATCGTTAGGGGGTTGGTTTCTTCCAACTGTGGCATGGTATAATCTTTAATGTGGCAATATTCCACCTCGTTCATATACTGCCCGCCCAGCTTAATGCTGCCTTTGCTGCCAATAATGGTAATGCTGCTTTCCAGGTTTTTATCCCACACGGCAGTAGAGTAGTTTATACTGCCCATGCCGCCGTTTACAAAGTTAAAGTTGATAAAGCCAGAGTCTTCAAACTCTGTAATGCCTTAGTGGGTAAAGTCGTTAAACCGGGCATTAATGTCTTTAATATCGCCAAACAGCCAGTACATAATATCAATAAAATGGCTAAACTGCGTGAAGAGTGTACCGCCGTCAAGGTTTTGTGTACCCTTCCAGTTGCCGGGTTTGTAGTAGCGCTCATCGCGGTTCCAGTAACAGTTTACCTGGACCATAAACACATTGCCCAACAACTTATTTTCTGTAACTTCTTTTATCCATTTTGATGGTGGCGAATAGCGGTTTTGCATTACACAAAACACATGCTTACCCACCTGTAATGATTTAAAAATAACCTGCTCGCACTCTGTTTTGGTTAGCCCCATAGGTTTCTCGCAAACCACATGTTTACGGGCCTCTAATGCTTTTATAGACTGTTCGGCATGCAGGCCATTGGGTGTACACACACAAACAACATCAATAGCAATGCCCGAGGCCAGCATATCTTCTAACGATGTAAAAAAGGGTACGCTGTAAGCATCCAAACCCAGCTCTTCCTTTGGCCTAACATCGGCCAAGGCCACAAGCTCTGTATTGGGGTTGCGCGTAGCCATTTCGGCATGGCGCTTGCCTATGTGCCCACAGCCAACTATGGCAAATTTTATTTTTTCTTCAGTACCCACTATTTACTTTGTGCGGCTAACCGCTCCGTTTTCTAATTTATATTCCTGTTTACTTTCGGGGCAAACAGCTATTCCTTTATCGTCAAATTTAAGCTTGTGCCCATATTCGCTCATCCAGCCTGTTTGGCGGGCCGGGTTGCCAACCAGCAAAGCAAACGGCGGTACGTTTTTGGTTACCACAGCACCTGCTCCAATAAAAGCAAACTCGCCTATATTGTGGCCACAAACAATGGTTGCATTTGCACCTATAGAAGCACCTTTGCCCACATGAGTTTCGGCATACTGGTCTCGTCTGTTAACCGCACTACGCGGGTTGGTTACGTTGGTAAACACCATAGATGGGCCAAGAAACACATCGTCGGCACAAATTACACCCGTGTAAATAGACACATTATTTTGCACCTTAACATTGTTGCCCAACACTACGCCCGGCGATATAACCACGTTTTGGCCTAAGTTGCAGCCCTCGCCTATAACGCAGTTAGGCATAATATGGGCAAAGTGCCATATTTTAGTGCCTTTGCCAATGGTACACCCCTCGTCTATAACGGCAGTTGGGTGGGCAAAATATTCGTGAGTGCTTTCCATGCGGGTTGCAAAAGTATAAAAAGAAATTTTAAGAAATTATGGAAAAATCTTGCTAAATTAAGATTGTGCGTTTCTAACTTTTATTACTTTGTTAAACACTAATCTTAGATTGCGTCCGGGTTGCCCTTGGGGTGCTAAAATTAGCGTTTAAAGAGCCTGTAGCTTAAAGAATCGTTTATCCTTTTTTGAACACGCTAAACCATCCTTTTATTTTTCTTAAGGTGTGTAAAAGCCCAAAATATTTCATTTGGTTAATGGTATATAAACCCGTTGTAGAAATATAATAATGGTTGGGGACTTTACTCCATTGAGGAATGATGTTTTTGGGATGTTTTTTTCTGTAACAAAATGGTATCCGGCCATCTCTACACCACCGCCAATAATTATTTTTCCATTCCTATATTCTATCACCTCATCAAATGGCAATGACTCTTTAAGATATGGCCTTGCAAATACCTTTAACTCTTTTTTTGCCTCGGCCAAGTAAACAGCAGATGTAAAGCAAAAAATATCTCCAGGGATTTTTTTGCTATTGCCTCCTGAATAGTATCACCAGCTAAAAGATTAATTGATTTTTTACCTGCTTCATCAAAGTGCAAATATTTTTTTGACACAAATATTTCTGGCAGATCTGGTGATTGTTTAAATAACTCCCTAATTTCTTTGGTGTTTTTTAATATAGTAAATGGGGCGCAAACTATAGCCTCAATAAAAGTTATAATATCATAATTATTGGTTATGTGCGGCTTTAAATAGCGTCCAAGATTTCCATAAATAAGATCAATATCCCCAAAAGCCCAAAATGGATATTCTTTTATTTCCTCTTCAAAAATGTAACCAAATAGTGGCTTAAAGTCACATAATTTATAGGCATATCTTGCTTCTTCTGGAATTTTTAATCCCGTTTTAGTTTCTGCTAAGTCAAAAAATTGGCTTAGTGTCATTTTGATTACACGCATGTTGTCAGGTAAATCAACTGGCAAATCAATATCTGTTATGAAAAGCAGGTCTATAAATTGCTTATTGAATGACAGTGACTTAGCATAGATGGGCCAAAAAGAGGGAAGCTTGCCAAAATATGGTACTATTTTTACTATTCTTGGATTCATTGTCTTGTATAACTGCTTTTTAGTCGATTCACAAAGATAACAAATTGCCTGTTGGAGGGGATAATAGTTTGTATGAGCCTTATTAAAAATGAATCTCTATAATTATATCGTTCTTTTTTGAAATTATCGCCAATTATGGAATACTCTAGATTTATCCCCTTATCAAAAACAGTTGAGGCGGAATATATATATAATCAAAAAAGTTTTTGAAAGGCAGAAAGAGCAGAGTCAATAACTTTGGGTTTTGCTTACTTTGCGTCTGCATCCTCCTATTCGCATGCTTTTACATATGTCCTGTTGAAAAACAGAGGTCTTATGCCCTTATTAGACCTGCCAATAGGTTGGAACTGTGGTGTTTTTTAGGCCCGGGCTATAATAAATACCCGGTTGCCTTTAGGCAGATTTTAACTGTGCCTATTTTGCCAGCAGCAAAGCTTGTGCTGCTACCTACCTACCTGAAGAACAAACCCTGAACCTTACCGGTAACCTTTATTTCAATTTGCTTTATCAAACTGGCGGTGTTCTGTTTTAAAAAGCTCCTCTTTAGGTAAGCTTTTGAAATAGTCGTAGGTTATTTTAAGGCCTTCAGCCCTGTCAACTTTAGGTTCCCAGCCCAGAATTTCTCGGGCTTTGGTGATGTCGGGCTGGCGTTGTTTGGGGTCATCAACCGGAAGGTCTTTATAGGCTACCGGAACAGATGAACCAGTAAGTTTCAATATCTCTTCGGCAAACTGGCTTATGGTTATTTCGGCAGGGTTGCCAATGTTTACCGGCTGGGCATAATCGCTCATAAGCAGGCGGTAAATACCTTCTACCAAATCATCAACATAACAAAAAGAGCGCGTTTGGCTTCCATCGCCAAAAACGGTAAGGTCTTCACCACGCAAGGCCTGGCCAATAAAGGCAGGTAGCACACGGCCATCGTTAAGGCGCATGCGGGGCCCATAAGTGTTAAAAATACGTATTATGCGTGTTTCTACACCGTGGTAGGTATGGTAGGCCATGGTTATTGCTTCCATAAAACGTTTTGCTTCATCATAAACCCCCCGAGGACCAACAGGGTTAACATTGCCCCAATAATCTTCTGTTTGCGGGTGTACAAGAGGGTCGCCATACACTTCAGATGTAGAAGCAACCAATATACGCGCCTTTTTTGCCCTTGCCAAACCTAACAGGTTGTGGGTTCCTAACGATGAAACTTTTAGGGTTTGAATAGGTATTTTAAGATAATCTATAGGGCTGGCCGGCGATGCAAAATGCAGTATGTAATCAAGCTCGCCGGGTATGTGCACGTGTTTAGAAACATCGTGGTGGTAAAACTCAAAATTGGGCAATTTAAACAGATGGGCAATATTATTCATATCGCCCGTAATAAGGTTGTCCATGCCTATAACATAGTAGCCCTCTTTTATAAACCTGTCGCACAAGTGCGAACCCAAAAACCCTGCGGCGCCTGTTATTAAAACTTTTTTCATGTTGTGTTTTTATACTGTTGGCCTGCCTATGCTTATGTATGCAAAGCCTTCTTTTTTAACCTTTTCGGGGGCAAACAGGTTACGCCCGTCAAAAATAACCTTGTTAACCAGTTTTTCTGACAATAAAGCAAAGTCGGGCTTTTTAAAGGCTGCCCACTCTGTGCAAATAATTAACGCGTCGGCACCTTCTGTGGCCTCGTATTGGTTGTTTGCAAATGTTATTGTGTTTCCAAATACCTTTCCGGCTGTTTCTGTAGCTTCGGGGTCAAACGCAACCACCTTTGCACCTTTGGCTAGCAATGCGTTTATGGTGTAGATAGATGGGGCTTCGCGCATATCATCTGTTTCGGGTTTAAAGGCAAGGCCCCAAACAGCAAATGTTTTACCTGTTAAATCGCCGCCAAAGTGCTTACTAATTTTGGGTACTAACGCAGTTTTTTGTTCTTCGTTAACAATGTGTACCGCCTTAATAAGGCTAAAGGTATACCCATGTTCTTCGGCCGATTTTACAAGGGCCTTAACATCTTTAGGAAAGCAGCTTCCGCCGTAGCCAATGCCAGGAAAAAGAAAGCGTGGCCCTATGCGGTTGTCTGTACCTATACCGTGGCGTATAGCATCAACATCGGCACCGGCAAGTTCGCACAGGCGGGCCATCTCGTTCATAAAGGTAATCTTCATGGCAAGGAACGAGTTTGCGGCATATTTTGTAAGCTCTGCAGAACGCTCGTCCATCAATATTATCTGCTCTTTATCGTTAACATAAGGCAGGTAAAGCTCTGTCATAAGTTCTCGGGCTTTGTCTGACGATGAACCTATAACCACCCTGTCGGGTTTCATAAAATCTTCTACAGCAAAACCTTCGCGTAAAAACTCTGGGTTAGACACAACATCAAACTCTATGCTAGTGTGTGGCGCAATTGCGGCCTTTACTTTTTCGGCAGTACCAACGGGTACGGTACTTTTGTTTATGATAACCTTATAATCGTTTATATAACCGGCAACCTCTGCGGCTGCTTTAAGTACAAAAGAAAGGTCGGCAGCACCATCGCCACCATCGGGGGTGGGCAGGGCAAAAAATATTAATTGCGACGCCTCTACCGCCGCTTTAAGGTCTTTGGTAAACTCTATGCGGCCGCCTTTTATGTTACGCTCCAGGTATACATCCAGGTGCGGTTCGTAAATAGGCACCTGGCCATTCCTCAGTTTTTCAATTTTTGCATCATCAATGTCAACACAAATAACGTTGTTGCCTGTTTCGGCAAGGCAAACGCCTGTTACAAGACCAACATATCCGGTACCTACTACTGCTATTTTCATCTTAGTTTAAAAACTCTAATACTGTATTGATTATATATTGCTGCATTTCTGCTTCCATTTCGGTATGTATTGGAAGCGAAAATACAGTTTTACAAAGTTGTTCTGTAATGGGGAAATCGCCTTCTTTATAGCGTGGGTCGGTATAGGCCTTTTGCATGTGCAATGGTATAGGGTAGTATACCATAGAAGGAATTTCTTTGGTGGCTAAAAACTCGCGCAAAGCTGTGCGGTCGGCATCTTTTAGCTGTAATGTGTATTGGTGGAACACATGGGTAGAGTTTGCCGCCCTTTTAGGTATAACCAGTTTTGGATGGTTGGCAAAAGCAGCATCGTAGGCATTGGCAGCGGCCACGCGGGCCGAAGAATACGCATCAAGCTTTTTAAGTTTTACCCTTAGTATGGCTGCTTGTATAGAATCTAAGCGAGAGTTAACACCAATATCATCATGCACATATTGTACACTTTGGCCATGGTTGCATATCATGCGGATACGCTTAGCCAGATCTTCATTGGCAGTAAAAATTGCGCCACCATCGCCATAACAGCCCAGGTTTTTAGATGGGAAGAAGGATGTTGTGCCCACATGACCAATGCCGCCTGCGGGCATTTTTTTACCATTGGCATAGGTATAGTTTGCACCAATGGCCTGTGCGGTGTCTTCTATAACAAAAAGATTGTGGCGGTTTGCAATTTCCATTATCGGCTCCATATCGGCACACTGGCCAAACAGGTGTACCGGCACAATGGCTTTCGTATTAGGGGTTATGGCCTTTTCAATAGCCACAGGGTCTATACAAAACGTGTTGGGGTCAACATCAACCAAAACAGGTTTTAAACCCAACAGGGCAATAACCTCGGCAGTGGCTACGTAAGTAAAATTGGCAGTAATAACCTCATCGCCGGGCTTTAGGTTAAGGGCCATCATGGCTATTTGCAGGGCATCGGTGCCGTTGGCGCAGGGTATAACGTGGGGTATGCCCAAGTGCTGTTCCAGCTCTGTGCCAAAAGCTTTTACGTCTGGCCCGTTTATAAACGCGGTGGTGTCTATAACGTTTTGAATGGCCTTGGTCAATTTCGGGCTTTATCTTTTCGTACTGGCCTTTTAAGTCGACCATGTGTATCTTTTTCATGCCTAAAAATTTGGGCAAAGTTAGTTAAATCCCCCGTCCTGACGTAACCGTCAGTCCACCCCCTTTATAAGGGGGATTTTTTAAAAAACCATTATTTGTAAACTGCCTGTATCAACGTTTTATCAACGCCGTAATCCCTTAGTTTGCGGGCAACCTTGCGGGCGTTTTCAATCCTGGGCAGCTCATTAAAAAAGTAACGGTATTGCCCTGTGTTTATTTTCTGTTTGTTAAAAGCCGGCACACAATCGCACAGGCGGGCCAGTGTATCGGTATTCATGCCGTATTCTGCAAACAGGCCTGCGGCGTCTTTGTCTTCTGCCGTAAACATAAGTTGCACCTCGTAGTAAGGCTTAATCTTGTTAAATGTAGCCGTATCGGTACGTAGTGTTATGGGGTATTTATATTCTTTTGTGGCTTTAAGGTGCGTGCGGGTATCGTTTGCAAAGGTTTTAAACTTGTAGTTTTCGGCCTTGTTAATTTCAAAAATGGTAGTATCGGCTATGGTACATAGAAACCGGCAAAATAAAATAGTCTTTTTGCATAGTGCGCGACGCTTTGTTAACCCATGCCGGAATGTAGGCATAGTCGGTTAGGGTAGTTTCGCCCTTTTTGGTGTTTTTTGTCAACTCCAAATGGGCCATAATGCCGCCATCCTGGTACTGATTGCGTTGGTTGGATATGTAGTTGCCAAGCGACCAAAACACTACACCGGTGCGCTTTTTACCGCCGCGGCGATACGTAATTTCTTCTATGGGCTGTATTACGTGCGGGTGTGCACCAATAATTAAATCGGCCCCTTTTTCAAAAGTAAACTCGGCTATGTTACGTTGGGTAGCATCGGGGTTGCGCTGGTACTCGTTACCCCAGTGGAAATAAACAATGGTATAGTCTGGCTGGTAGTACTTTGCTTTTTTAAGGTCGGCATGGATAAGGACCGTATCAATAGGGTTGATGATGTAGGGCTTATTTACCTTAATACCATTGGTGCCGTAGGTATAATTAAGTATAGCAACCTTTATGTTGTTGCGGATAATTATTAGCGGGTTTTCGTTTTCGCGGTTTATAGTGTCTTTGTAGCTGCCGGTGTGCTGCATGCCCTCGTGCTCTATAATATCAATAGTGCGCTGTATGCCTTTGCTGCCTTTGTCGGCGGCGTGGTTATTAGCGTTTGCCAAAATATCAAACCCTGCCCAACCCAACGATTTTGCCAAATTATCGGGGCTACCAAACTGCGGGTAGCCCGAGTAGCCCTCGCCGGGGAGTGTGGTTTCCAGGTTGGCTATGGCAATATCGTAGTTGCTGATAAGGGGCTTTACAAAGCGGAAGTTATTATCAAAATAATATTGACCGTCGGTACTGTTATATGCGGCATCCAGCTGTGGCGAGTGCATCATAACATCGCCGGCAAAAAGCATGGTAAGCTTATAGGTGGTATCACTTTCGGGCATGGTAACGGCAACAGTTGATGAGCCCGGGGTGTTTTTTTGCTGAGCAAAAGCCCACTCAACACCACAACAACAAGGGCAACAGAAAGCGCATACGCAAGGTTGGTGTTCCTAAGGCTGTTCATGTGTATGTGTTGTGTGTTATACAATACTCCTGTTTTTGTGGGGATAGCAAAAGTAATAAAAATGCGACCCCCTCCTACCCTCCCCCTTAAAGGGGAGGACTAATATTTCTCTAAATTGTCTTTTTGTGGGAAACACCTCACCACCAACCCCTTACCCTTACAATAAATAATAGGGCGAGGGGCGCAACGTTTTTTCACCGCCTGCTTCAGCCTTTAATTACCTCACCCCCTAGCCCCCTCTCCCCGACGATAAATGTCTGGACAAGCCTAAAGAGAGAGGGGGATAAAAAGTACCAACAATTTTAAAAAGAGTTGGTTAGCTATACAAGAACCTCAAATTCCGGGAAATCATGAACAGCTATACTCTTTATAACGAAAGCATAGAAGCTTTTTACGCGCCGCCAACGCCAATAATAATTGCGCCGCCGCCTGTAGCAAAACCATGAATAGCGAAATTATGGCCGAGTGCATACGCCTAAACATGGAGTGTGCCGCAATTTGCTACAACGCCGCCCAACTTATGGGTATGGGCAGCAGCAGGCTGAAAGAAATTTGCAGCATTTGCGCTTATATGTGTGAGCAATGCGCAGCCGAATGCAGTAAATACAACAACGCCTATTGCAACGCCTGTGCCGAAGCCAGCCGTGCCTGCCTATACGAGTGCCGTAAGCTGACTATGGGAGTGGCGGCGTAGTTTCTCAATTAATAGATAAAAAGATAAAGAATGAATAATTCTTTAGTATGCTATTGGGCCTATCAAGTTTAACTTTTTTACAATTTCAAAGAACAAGCCTACACCGCTACTGGCGGTAGTAGATAACATCATTTCTGCGCACTTTTTAATACCTGCTGGTTTCTATAAAGTACTATTGTCAACCAATGTCTCTACACTCCTACTGGCGGTAGTAGATAACATCATTTCTGCGCACTTTTTATACCCTTATAGCGTTTCCTTTTTTACGTTCGTGCAAAGATACAACCCGGCCTACCCCTTTGTCAAGAAACTCTTTCATAAATCTGCCTGTTACACCCATTTCCCCTTTCCCTTAAACTGTTTTTTTCTTACTATCTTTGTAGATTATATTTTATACCATGTTTAAAGAGTACGATGTAATTGTTGTTGGTGCGGGGCACGCGGGTTGCGAGGCTGCCGCCGCTGCCGCCAATATGGGTAGCAGTGTTATGCTGGTAACAATGAACATGCAAACCATTGCCCAAATGAGCTGCAACCCCGCTATGGGTGGCGTAGCAAAAGGGCAAATTGTACGCGAGATTGATGCCCTTGGTGGCTACTCGGGTATTGTTACAGATAAGTCTGCCATACAGTTCCGCATGCTTAACAAGAGCAAGGGCCCCGCTATGTGGAGCCCGCGCACCCAAAACGACCGTATGGTTTTTGCCGCAGAGTGGAGGCAGATGCTGGAAGAAACACCCAATGTGGATTTCTTTCAGGATATGGTGGGCAAACTGATTATTAAAGACGGAAAAGCTGCCGGTGTTATTACCGGCATGGGCTTAGAAATACATGCCAAAGCGGTTGTGTTAACCAACGGTACGTTCCTTAATGGGATTATACATGTGGGCGAGAAACAGTTTGGTGGTGGACGTATGGCCGAGCGTGCTGCAACAGGTATTACCGAGCAGCTTATAGACCTGGGTTTTGAGCATGGAAGGATGAAGACCGGAACCCCTCCGCGTATTGATGGCCGCTCTTTGGATTACACCAAAATGGAAGAGCAACCGGGCGATGAAAACCCGTCTAAATTTTCTTACAGCGATACAACATCTAAGCTAACCAAACAGCGCCCTTGTTGGATTACTTATACTAACGACGAGGTACATGATTTGCTTCGCACAGGCTTTGATAAATCGCCAATGTTTAGTGGCCGCATTCAAGGTTTAGGACCTCGCTATTGTCCTTCTATTGAAGATAAGATTGACCGCTTTGCGGATAAAAACCAGCACCAAATTTTTGTTGAACCTGAGGGTTGGAGTACAGTAGAAATTTACGTAAATGGTTTTTCTACATCGTTACCAGAAGATGTGCAAAACAAAGCGCTGCGAAAAATTGCAGGCTTTGAGAACGCTAAAATGTTCCGCCCGGGGTATGCTATAGAGTACGATTATTTTCCACCTATGCAATTAGGTCTAACTTTGGAAACAAAGCTTATAGAGAACCTGTATTTTGCCGGCCAGATTAACGGCACTACCGGATACGAGGAAGCTGCCTGCCAGGGATTGATGGCCGGAATTAATGCCCATAATAAGATTCAGGGTTCAGAACCATTTATTTTGAAACGCTCAGAAGCTTATATCGGGGTGTTAATTGACGACCTGATAACAAAAGGTACCGAAGAGCCTTACCGCATGTTTACATCGCGGGCAGAATACCGTATACTTTTGCGCCAAGATAATGCCGACTTACGGTTAACCCCCGCAGTTATGAAATGGGATTAGCCAGTAAAGAACGGTACGATGCTGTTCAAAATAAACTGGTTGAAACTAATTCCATCATTAAATATTTAAAAAACGAGAGTGTAGAACCTGCTACGGTAAATCCGTTTTTAGAATCTATTGGCTCTACCCCTACCACACAAAAGGTAAAATTGAATACTATTCTTAGTCGCCCACACGTAGATATCTTATCGCTAAAAGATAATGTACAGGTGTTGGCAGATTACCTTTCTGATAAAAAAGAGGATAGTATTGAGGAAGCTGAGATATTAATTAAGTACGAAGGGTATATAGAAAAGGAACAAGACATGGCTGAAAAGCAAATGAAAATGGAGAACCTTTTCTTAAAACCCGACTTTGATTACCATGCTTTAAACTCACTTTCTATGGAAGCGCGTCAGAAATTATCTAAAGTGCGCCCCTCAACTATAGGGCAAGCATCGCGAATTAGTGGTGTTTCTCCGGCAGATATTTCTGTGCTTTTGGTATACATAAAGTAATTCATAATGCAGAATTCATAATTCAAAAGGGGTTCGGCAGGTAAAAAAGACTCTTTGTTCCACGTGAAACATTTATAAAATTGGCTGAAAATTTAGAAACTTTAACCGCGTGCCCTGTATGTTCAGGCAACACATTTACCCCCTTTATTTCGTGTAAAGACTACACTGTTTCACGTGGAACATTCAAAATTGTTTCATGTGGAACATGCGGCTTTGTAGCTACCAGTCCGCGACCAACCGAGGCGGAAGCGTATAAGTATTATCAGTCGGAAGACTATATATCACACAGCAATACCCGTAAGGGGCTAATCAATAAAGTATATGCCTGGGTGCGTAATTACTCTATAAAAAAGAAGGAGCAATTGGTTACAACCACTCTAGGTTTAAGCCCTGAAACAAGGAGGGGAAAGAGGCTTTTAGACCATGGGTGTGGTACAGGGGAGTTCTTAGATTACTGCCAAAAACACGGCTGGGACACCATGGGTTTAGAGCCCGGAGAAGAAGCCCGCAAGCTTGCAATTTCTAATTATGGCCTTAAAGTAATTAAGGAAGTAGAAATAAATTTACTGGAAGAAAAACGATTTGACGCAATTACTTTGTGGCATGTATTAGAGCATGTGTATCCTTTAAATGAGCGCATACAAAAACTGAAACAACTGCTAAAAGATGATGGGGTTTTAATAGTTGCGGTGCCTAACCACAACACCGCCGAAGAGAAAAATACCGAGAATTTTGGGCGGCCTACGATGTGCCAAGGCATATATGGCACTTTGACCAAACCAGCATGAAAGCCCTTATGAAGAACAACGGGCTGGAAGTTGTATCTATAAAACCAATGGTGTTTGATGCCTACTACATATCTATGATTAGCGAAAACTATAGACGCGGCAAAGGTGGTTTAGGGGCTATGCTCAGTGGTTTTTGGACAGGCTTTATATCTAACAGCCATGCTGCATCAACAGGAGAATATTCCAGTTTGATATATGTGATAAGAAAAAAGTAAATTGCTAGCATGAAACTTATATTAACCTACATCATCCTGTTTGTTTCCTGTATGGTTTATGGGCAGGCGGGCATGTTGGATAATAGTTTTAGTAATGATGGAAAATTTACTTTTGCCAACCTTAATACAAGTCAATGCCAGGCTATGTCTGTGGGCATTCAACCCGATGGGAAAATAGTATTGTTAGGCACTCAATTAATAACCTTTCCTATAGATTTTATTGTGATGAGGGCTAATACAGATGGCTCCATAGACCAAACATTCGGAAACAACGGGGTTGTTATATCTAACATAAGTGGGGATGATAGTCCGCATAAAATATTAGCATTGCCCGATGGAAAATTAGTTGCTGTTGGCTATACCGGTGATTTTGATTTTTCTTTAATCAAGTATAACTACAATGGAACAATTGACAGCACTTTTGGTAACAATGGAATAACAACTACAGACCTACTGAGTGGGAGTGTTGACCTTGCCGTAACTGCTCTTTTACAGCCAGACGGTAAAATTGTTGCCGGAGGGTATACAACGCAAAATAATCAGCAGGATTTTGCCTTGGCTAGATATAACGTAGACAGAACACTCGATACCCTTTTTGGCAACAACGGCATTGTTGTTTCTAATATTATAAATTTAGGAAACGATATTATTGCTGAAATATGCCTTGCCCCAAACGGAAAGATTATTGCTGTGGGTAGCACAAATAAATTTTATCAGCGGCCTATTGTTGCAATGTATACAAATAGTGGAGATCTGGATTTAACTTTTGGCCCGGGCAACAAAGGGTATATTATCGATAGTTCAAACCCGAATAACTCGTCTTATGTAAGTGTTGCTTCAGAGCCAGATGGACGCTTTGTTGTGTGTAGCCGGTTCAACGTAAAACGTTATTTATCCTCTGGCTTTGTTGATACTACTTATGGAGAGAACGGCAGTTCTTCGTCTGGGTTTGGAGTGTATGAATATGTTTCGTTTACTAAGATTTTAACCCGCGCAGAAGGAAAGTATTTACTATGCGGACATAAAAGCGATTGGGCAGATTTTTTAGCAGTAGGGCTAGACGAGAACGGTTTTGTAGACTCGCTGGAATATGGCGTGGATGGATTTATGGGGGTAGACTTTGATAGCAACCACGATTATTGTTACGATGCCATCTTTCAGCAAGATGGAAAGTTGGTGATGGTTGGCGGCGCAGAGGAAACAACAAACAAGTTTGCCGCTATACGTTTATTGGGCGATTTAACTATTGGCCTTGTAGAGTTTTCATTAACCGAACCACCTCCCCTACTCTATCCTAATCCGCTTCAAAATACAGAGCACTTAAAATATACTTTGGCAGAAGACAATCAAATATCTATTGCCCTTTTCGACAGCCAGGGAAAAATGGTTACCACTTTTGTGGAAAATGAAAAACAGCCGAAGGGCTACCATGAGGTTGAACTCATCCTACCAACCAACCTGCCAAGCGGTACATATTTCATCCAAATAGCTTCACCTAAGGGTAAAATCAGCATTAAGGCGATTAAATAGCCAAAGGGGGCTGTTTTTAAGCCCGCAAATGCGTTTTTGTGCTGTTTTGGAAGTATGATATTACCACAGGGGAGAACGTGCATTTAAAACAACGCACTTTGTGTTCTTAGATAATTGCGGAATGCAGGTGATTAGTGCCTGTTTAAGACCCCTTTTCGGGTTAAAAAGATATAAAAGAGCACAACAAGCACAACTTCAAAAAGAGCAGTCCAGGGATTGTACCTATAGTCGGGTAAATTATTTAAGAAAGGAAAAAGGGTATCAAAAATGCTGTGAACGAAATTATGAATGTGGGGCTTTTTATAAAATGGAATATTTAAACCGGTCCACGTTTGGCCGTGGATAAATACCCAATCAAAATCCGGAAGTATGGCAAACATAATCCCAAACTTATACTTGCGCCAAAATTTGTATACAAAGAAGAAGGTTGCTAATAGCACTAAAATGTGGTAGCCAACCCATACCGGGTCGTTAAAGTCTGCATCGGGCCGGTGGTAAGTCATCCTAGCAAACTTATCTAATAAGCCATGCGATAGAAATGCAAGCACTGCCACTAAAAAAAGCGCCAAAGGACGAAACTTCATCTTCTCAAAAGCCTTTTGAATGGCCACTCCTGCGAGTATGTGGGTTGGTGCCTGCATTAGTTCTTTGAAATGTTAATTATCGAAATCCTTTTCACTGTTTTTGAAGGGATAATACTTATCTAGTAAATACAGTAAAGCCGCCATAGATGCAGCACCCAAAACTAGTTCTCGTTTATTTACTTTATCAAAAGTATCGCTATCGGCATGGTGGTAATCAAAGTAGCGTTGACTATCAGGGAAAAAGTTCATACAAACTGTTCCCGATGGGCGCAGGCGACTAACATCGACTCCTCCCCCACCCTGTTCTATATTAAATAACCCGTAAGGCTCAAGCAACGGACGGAACTTCTGAATCCAGGCAACTACGCTGTCTTTATTATCTTCTATGTGAAAGCCACGGGGGTAAATCCACCCTCATCGCTCTCTAAAGCAAACAAGTGTTTCTCATTGTTTTTATCGGCCAACTCTGCGTATTTAGTTCCGCCTTTTAAGCCGTTTTCCTCGTTCATAAACATTACTGCACGCAGGTTACTATTGGGTGTATAGCCTACTATTTTCAACAAGCGTAAAGCTTCTATAGACTGCACACAGCCGGCACCATCGTCGTGTGCACCATCGCCAACATCCCAGCTATCAAGGTGCCCGCCGCATATAATATAGGTTTGTGGTATGTTTTTAAAGCCTGTTGCTTTATGGCTATTCAACTGGCCTACAACGTTATGTGATGGTGCATCGGGCAACGTTTCACAACTCAGCTGCATTTTAAAAACAACCTTTTTACCGGCTTTTATATTGGCAGAAATATCGTTGGCTGCCAATGTAGAAATAGCGCCGCAAGGTATTTTTGGAAAGCTGTCTACATAGCGCATAGAACCTGTGTGCGGGTAATCGTCAAGAGCCATAGTCATAGAACGTACAATGGTTGCAACAGCACCATATTTAGCCGCTTCGGATGGGCCTTGCCAGCGCTGGTCAACGCACGTTCCATACGATACAAATGTGTTAATGTTGGTAGGATCCATAGGGCGGTTAAAGAACACTATTTTACCTTGAATTTTTTCTTTACCCAGCTTAGCAAGCTCTTCTATACCTTGTACTTCTATTACATCAGCAGTTATCCCCTTTTTAGGTGTAGCAATGCTTCCACCAAGGGCTTTAATTTTAACCGTGTGTTTTTTACCATCGTAACTAACCGATGCTTTTTCATTGCCCCTAACCCAATGTGGTACCATTACGTCCTGCTTAAATACAGTATCAAAATTGGCTTTTTGCATTACACTGTATGTATAATCAACCGCCTTAGCTGCGGCATCGCTACCACTAAGGCGATGGCCTATCTTCTTACATATATGCTCCAGGTTATCATAACACTCGGCTTTAGTAAGTGCAGTATTAAATATGCTACGTATAAAAATGGAATCTTCTTTACTATAAACCTGCGCTTTTAAGCTACCTGTAAAGGCTAAAAGCAAGGTTAAAACCAATACCTTTAGGGCGACTAAATAGGTTGATTTAAGGGCTGTTAATGGCATGTTAAAACGTGTGTACAGCATGTGTTAAAATTGCTAAAACTAAATGGTTGAATATTGGTTTATTTGTTTAATGCAACCCATAAGTACACAAAACAAGGGTAAAGCTACAAATCTTATGATTTGCTATTAACAATCTATCAATACTAAAAAGGTATGTGTATATCGGTTAATTTTGCACATCAGTAGAAATGAGCAGTGTGTTAAAACTAGCTGTAAGTATAATAAAATAAGGGAAAGTAGATAATGATAACTTGTTAATAGAGTTTAATAACCCAATTGGGCAATAGCTAATAACTAAAGATATCCAATACACTAACACCCTAATAGTATTATATATTTTATATAATTAAAGAATATAATATAATAATAGATGTTGGAAACTGTTGAAATTGACGCTTCGTTAAATTTGTTTGCGGAGATAGAAAAACTGAAAAAAGAAAAGAACGCGGTTATACTTGCGCACTATTACCAGGTGGGCGATATTCAGGATGTGGCCGATTACATTGGCGACAGCCTGGGCCTTTCTCAACAGGCTGCAAAAACAGAAGCAGAAGTAATTGTTTTTGCCGGGGTGCATTTTATGGCCGAAACCGCCAAGATATTAAACCCGCACAAAAAAGTGTTGCTGCCCGATTTACGTGCCGGTTGCTCGCTGGCAGAGGGTTGTCCACCAAAGGAGTTTGCAGAATTTAAAGCGGCCCACCCCGATCATATCGTTATCACCTACATCAACTGTAGTGCCGAGATTAAAGCTCTTTCCGATATCATCTGCACATCATCAAATGCGGTGCAAATTGTTAACAGTTTACCCAAAGACCAGAAGATAATTTTTGCCCCTGATAAAAACTTAGGCGCTTACGTAGCCAAGCAAACCGGTCGCGATTTAGTGTTGTGGAACGGAGCCTGCATGGTGCATGAGATATTCAGCCAACAGCGTATTTTAAAGTTGAAAGACCAAAACCCGGGAGCAAAAATTATTGCCCACCCCGAGTGTGAAGAACCCATACTTGCGCTGGCAAACTTTATTGGCTCTACTACGGCATTGTTGAATTACAGCAAGAAAGACGAAGCCCAGACCTACATTGTAGCTACCGAAACGGGCATTTTGCACCAGATGCAAAAAGACTCTCCACACAAAACCTTTATACCCGCACCCCTACTACCAACTGTGCTTGTAACGACTGCCCACACATGAAATTAAACACCCTGGAGAAGTTATACCTGTGCTTGCGCGATGGCCAACCGGAAATAATTGTACCCGAAGAAACCCGTATTGGAGCGGAAAAGAGCATCAGGAGGATGTTGGATATATCTGCCCAGTTGGGGTTATAGTTTTTAGTCTTGAAGGCTGAATATTGAGTTAAAAAGCGCAAAACGTTCGGTTTTAAACACCTATGTGAGTAAGAGTGTATGCCAATATTAACGGGTTACTAACAACTTAGCCTAAAAAAATTTTCGGGCGCTTCGCGCTAACGTTGTACGTTTGTGCAAATGCTTTTCTACCACAAAATAATACACCGGGCTTTTTTGCCGATAGCGCTTGTTGCGTTGTTAACAGCGTGCAGGATAGAAGTGTTTTATGAAAACTACGACGAATCGGGATACAAAGAAGATGGGTTAACCAAGGCGGAATTTATAGAAGATTTTTGGACGTGCGAAAAGCACAAAAAGCGCCTACATAAAGCACTTATTCCCATCACATACAGGCACCAAGAAAAAGCGTTTAAAGGCCCGGATACTATTCCCAATGCGTATTACAGGCCCATTAAAGCAATAGGCAAGCATAGTGCGGGAACAGCTTTTTATGCAGCGGTAGTAAAGTGCTCTAAATGTCAAAAAGAATTCAGGAAGTATAAAAGAGATAAAAAGAAAAGCTAACACTCTCCTTGCTCCCCTCACAGCTCTTCTCTAGAATTACATCACCACAAACCTTGCATAACTTGTGTCCATACGTAGGTAGTAAACACCCGCAGGTAGGTTGTTCAGGTTGATTTGTAAACGGTCGGTAACATCAGGAACGGTAAACGAATTAACCAGAACACCCATTGCGTTGATAATGCTTATTTCAGCACCTTTTTCAAATACCTTGTCTGATTGGATAGTCAAAAGCGATGTTGCCGGGTTTGGGTAGACAACCAGTTTGTTGGCTTTAAACGCATTTTCAGCCACACTAACAGCCGCATCGCCCCTGCCGAAGCAATACTCCCCAAAACGAAGCGTATCAACCTCAAAACGGCCTATTTTGTCGGTTGTATTACCCCGGTGTTTTTAACAGCGTTGCTATAACGTTTCCAGGGGTAAAATGAACTAGGCCTGTAAAGCAGGATAAGGCTGTCTTCGCCACCTGTAATTAAGCCATGGTCTAACCAACCGGTTGAAGTGCTTGATGTACGGCCATTGTAACCAAACGTGGCTTTAGCAACAAAACCCTCAGGGGCAATGCCCGTAATCTTCCAGTAACGGTCGGGCGACACAACAACATTGTCAGTAACATCAACATTATTATCAGCAGCCACCCAATTGTGTTCAACTACTACATAGGCCGAATCAGTAATGCTGGTGGGGTTAATTGACATAAAGGTATTGGTAAACGATACGTTACCTGTTTGTTTTAATACCCTCGACTCTGTAGTAACGGCGTGGCTTATACGGTCGTCGGTATTAAGGTTGGCCATAACCGGTATAAACGGAACGGTAAATGTTAGCGTGGTAAACTCGCCGGTAACCAATGCCGGTTGCATATTGGTAGCCCAGTCGGCCCCGCGGAAGGTTATGTTAAAAGGCACGTTATTGGCGAATGTATTGGCGTTGTGTAGCTTTTGACGGATGTAGGTTGTTACCTGATAATTCTGCCCCACAGGAGCTACATGAAAAGAGTCTATACTAAACTGTGGAAAGCCCGGCTGGTGAACCCAATCGGTAAAAAAGTCGTTTAGGTCTAATCCCGAAAAATCTTCTAAATCACGCTGCAGAGTATCGCTGTTTACATCATCAAACATGTTGTTGTTCAGGTAGTATTTTAATCCACCAAAAAACAGGCTGTCACCCATGTAGCTGCGCAAGGTGTGTATAATATCAGCACCTTTTTCGTATGTAGTAGAGCCATAGGTTACAGTCTGTGGAACATTAGAAATAGCATAAAAATCGCCATCTAAAGCACGGGTAAAATTAAGCACCTTGCGGTGGTTGTTACGTATCTCGCCAATGTAGCGGCTGTAGCCAATAAGCCCCTCGTAAAATATGTACTCGCAATAGTCGGCAAAGCCCTCATTAAGGTACATTTCTTCGGCTTTGTCGCAGGTAACCAGGTCGCCAAACCACATGTGGCCTAGCTCGTGTGCCATAGTGCCCTCGTAAGTAGTTTGTCCGTTTACTAAAAATGTTGGGTACGATATACAGGTAGCATGCTCCATAGCGCCTGCTTGAAAAGGCACCAGCACATAGCCCACGCGCTCCCAGCGGTAAGGGCCAAAGCGGTTTTCAAACGTTGAAAAAGCAACATCTAAATTGGCAAAAGAGTTTTTTAGTTTGGTAGAATCTACAGCCAAACAATGCATCAATACCGGAATGTTTCCGCCCGCAATACTCGGGTAGCTATCGCTTACAGAAACGTAAGGGGCTACCGCAACACACGACAGGTAGCTGGGTATTTCGTTAGCTAGCGACCAAAAGAAGGTGCGTGTCCCGTTTCCATTATCGTTTATGCTTTGCAGGGTGCCGTTACATACTGCAGTATTGGCGGTAGAGGTGGTTATATTAAAATCGAACAAACAGCGCTCTACAAAATTATCAAAACAAGGGTACCAGCAGCGGCCAAAATTATGCGGAATAGCATCAAAACCCACCCCTATTGCATAGGCATACTGGCCCGAAAAATCGAAGCCGCCGTAGCCCGAAGCATCGGTTACCGGCGCGCCGTGGTAGTAAACAACAGCCGTAGCGCCTTGTTGGGCATTATATGTTGTGGGTAGTTGTATGCGGATAATTTCGGCTATATGGTCAAAAGCAAGGGCGTTGTCGTCAATCAGTACAGAGTCTACCGTTAAAGACAATAAATCAAGGCGAAGAATATTAATTCCGTTTACCTTTGCTTTAAAATCTATTGCTGCGTTACCGCTAATTTGCTGGTTGGCAAAGTCGGTAATGGTTAGGTTAATGGTGGTTTTTATAATGTCAATGCTATCGCTGCGCGTATCGTTTACCGATGCCAGCGTACCCGGGTTTGGGTTTTGGTGCTTGCAATAGTTGTGTTGCGCGCCCAGGGGCAATTGACTAAAAGCCAGCAATAAGGCCGAAAAGAATAGCTTTTTCATGCAATAAATAGAATTACAGTATCAACAAAAATATTGAAAAGCCTTGGCTTAAGCACTATGCACCTGTTTTACGAACCTCATATTACCGGAAATACTGTTGAACTGAACGAGGAAGAAAGCTTTCACGCCATAAAAGTATTGCGCCTTAAAACCGGCGATGTTGTTAGGCTTACCGATGGTAAAGGTTCTTTTTACGATGCCGAGATTGCGGGCATTATGGGCAAAAAAGCGGAATTATTAATTACTGCAAAACAAGAACAAACAGCACCAAAAGCACACCTGCATATTGCCATGGCACCCACCAAAAGCATAGAGCGCTTTGAGTTTTTCTTAGAAAAAGCCACCGAAACAGGCATAGCCGCAATTACTCCAATAGTTTGCGACCGATCGGAGCGCCGCCAAATACGCGAAGACCGACTGATGAAGGTTGTTGTTTCGGCAGCCAAACAATCGTTAAAGGCTTGGATGCCGCGGTTTGATGAGCTTACCCCGTTCTCAAAATTTGTAAACTCCCCTACCCTGCCGCAGCATAAATACATTGCCTTAGTGCGATGAGGGAGAGAAAAAGAATTGAAGGAGGTGGTGAACCAAAACACCGATATACTCGTTCTAATAGGCCCGGAAGGCGACTTTACCCCGGCTGAGGTGCAAGAAGCAATTAAAGCGGGCTTTGTGCCCATTACCCTTGGAGATACGCGCCTGCGTACTGAAACAGCGGGTATTTTTGTAGCTTCGGTGTTTAATTTTGTAAACGGATAAACCCAAGTAAAAAGCAAAGGGTGGTCACACTGAGCGTAGCCGAAGTGTGCGAAAAAGAAGAGAAATGAAAAGACTGATTATACTATTAACCCTGTTTATATCGTTAGCGGCCTTTGCCCCTAACCCACCCTATACTTACCAAATAGGGCTGCTTAAGTATGCCGGCGGCGGCGATTGGTATGCCAACCCAACATCGTTACCCAACCTTATAGAGTTTGCTAACAACAACCTGGGTACCAACATTAACCCCGATGTGGCAACTGTTGATGTTGGCAGCGCCGATTTGTTTAACTACCCTTTTGTACACATGACGGGGCACGGCAACGTGGTGTTTAACGACCAAGAAGCTAAAAACCTGCGCAACTATTTAATTGGCGGTGGCTTTTTACATATTGATGATAACTACGGCATGGACAAATTTATCCGCCCGCAGTTAAAAAAGGTGTTCCCCGAATTGGATTTGGTAGAGCTGCCCTACGGCCACCCTATTTACCACCAAAAGTTTGACTTTGCTACGGGCCTGCCTAAGATACATGCACACGACGATAAACCCGCACAGGGCTTTGGATTGATATGGGAGGGCCGCTTAGTGGTTTTCTATAGCTTTGAAACCGACCTTGGCGATGGCTGGGAAGATTTTGAGGTGCACAAAGACAGCGACGCCAACCACCAAAAAGCCCTTAGAATGGGGGCAAACCTTCTGCAGTACGCGTTGATGAAGAATTAATAACCCTAGCAACGTACAATGGGATAGGAGTTATTAATCCTCCTTAAATGCCAACGTACATTCTACTGCTTTTTTCCAGCCCTTGTATAGTTTGGCGCGTTTAAGCTCGTCCATTGCAGGGGCAAAGGTTTTATCTACCGTGCGGTTATTGGCAATATCTTCTTTCTTGTAAAGGCCCACAAACAAACCGGCCAAATAGGCAGCCCCAAGCGCTGTAGTTTCAATTACCGCAGGGCGTTGTACGTTAGCACCTAAAATATCGGCCTGAAACTGCATTAGCATGTTATTAGCGCACGCACCACCATCAACCCCAAGTGTTTTTAAGCTGATGCCCGAATCGTTCTCCATGGCCACTAAAACATCTTTGGTTTGATAGGCTAGGCTCTCTAAGGTTGCACGTATTATATGCGACTTGTTGGTGCCGCGTGTTAGGCCAAACATAGCGCCGCGGGCTTCCATATCCCAATAGGGTGCGCCAAGGCCTACAAAGGCCGGCACTACATACACGCCCGATGTGTCTTCTACCTTCATGGCAAAATACTCGCTATCGGGGGCGCTGTCTACTATTTTAAGGCCATCGCGCAGCCACTGTATGGCAGCACCGGCAACAAAAACGCTGCCCTCTAAGGCGTATTCTACCTTGCCGTTTATACCCCAGGCAATGGTGGTAAGCAACCCGCTTTTTGATTTTACGGGGCTAAAGCCCGTATTCATCAACATGAAGCAACCGGTGCCGTAAGTGTTTTTGGCTGTGCCGCTTTCATAACACGCCTGCCCAAAAAGGGCCGCTTGTTGGTCGCCGGCTACGCCGCAAATAGGTATTTCAATGCCGCTAAACAGGTGGGCATCGGTCTTGCCAAAATCGCCGCTGCTGTCTTTAACCTCGGGCAATAAGCCTTTGGGTATATTCATTTCAGCCAGCATTTTATCGTCCCACTGCAGGCTTTTTATGTTGTACAGCATGGTGCGAGACGCGTTAGAATAATCCGTAGCGTGTACTTTGCCGCCGGTTAAATTCCATATCAGCTAGAGTATCTATAGTGCCGAAGATTAACTCACCGGCTTCGGCCTGGGCGCGGGCTCCATCAACGTTTTCTAATATCCAGTTTAGCTTGGTACCCGAGAAGTACGAGTCTATAACCAAACCGGTGTTATCTTTTACATACTCTTCTAAGCCACGCTCTTTAAGCTCTCCGCAAAAAGCAGCGGTGCGTTTGTCTTGCCAAACAATGGCGTTGTAAACCGCTTTGCCGGTGTTTTTATTCCACACAACGGTAGTTTCGCGCTGGTTGGTAATGCCTATGGCGGCAATCTGGTTGGCTTTTATACCTCCGTTTACCAGGGCTTCGTAAGCGGTTTGTAGCTGGCTTTTCCAAATTTCTTCGGCGCTGTGCTCTACCCAGCCGTTGTTGGGGAAGTATTGCGTAAACTCTTTTTGCGCCATAGCCACAATATGGCCTTTAGCATCAAAAATAATAGAACGCGAAGAGGTTGTGCCTTGGCCTAACGCCAGTATGTATTTGCTCATTGTGTTGCAGATAAGGGGGCTAAAATAGGAAACAATTAAAACATTTGCAGCATTAATTCGCGCTAACATTCTGACTACTGACCCCTGACTACTGATTACTCAAAAAAAACTTTGGCACGCCATTTGAAATACCTTTATCAGGAATATAAAATTCTAAACACAATGAAAAGATTAGCACTAGTAGCCATAGTAACCATGTTGGGTTATGTAAGCGCACAAGCACAGTCTACCAGAACTACCGCCGACGATAATAAAGACGGCAAAAAAACATACGGGGTTTCTACACCAGCAAACCAGCCGGGCGTTAAAAAAATTGAGAATAAGAACCGCCCGGGCGCGGTTAAAAACAAAAAGAGCATGGTGCGCAGCGGAACAGCCGTCAAGTCAGGCCAAGCCAAACCAACAGGAGCCAAGCCACACCCAACACCGGCGTTTAACAAAGGCAAAGGCAAGAAAAACGGCCACCATAAAAAACACCAAAACAATGGCAAGCATTTAGGCCATTACAAACATACAACGGTTGCAACACCATCTAGGGGCTGTAACAAGTAAAAGAGCTTTATTTTAGTTAGTTTCAGGATTGGTTAGGAACAAACGCCGCGCAGATAGCAATATCTATGCGGCGTTTGCCATTTATGGAAAAGAATAGTCAACAATTTTATGTTGAGATGGGTTGAAAGACATAAACCAGTATGAAAAGTTGGAACTAGCATGAGGAGAATAGGTGTTTTAATATTGATTTTGGTAGGTTCAGTTACGGGGCTTGGGGCTAATAGCACTATCGAATTGATTAGGCCAACAAACAAACTGGTGGTTTATGAAACCCAACCTTCGTTTGAACTGGAGCCCGAGAAGAAGAAAAGAAAATCGCCTAAGCAGGGCGCATTGCGTGTGCGCAGCAAAATATTTACCGTTAACATTCTCCGCTTTAACAAAAAAATACGCGCAAAGCACGATAAAGAAACCAAAGCATTGGCGCGCTATGAAGAACGCCTTAAAAAGCGCAATGCCAGAAAACACCGCAAAGATAACCCTGTTGGTTTTGAGGTTAAGATTAAACGCAAAGCAAAAGGCCCCGCTGTAAGGCAGCGCAAAAACAGGGGCAACTAAACAGCCAATAGTTTTTTAATATGCTCGGCGGTAAGGGGTTTTGATAAAAAATCGGCTACTAAAGGGTGTTCATTTGCCCTTGAAAAATCTACAGGGTCTACAGACGATGAACACATAACCACAGACACCCCTAGGCGTAGCTTTTCAAAATCAACTAAAAAGTCCCAGCCATCCATAGGCTGCATGTTTATGTCCAGCAAAATAAGGTCGGGCCGGGTACCTTTTTCCAGCTCAGCCAATGCCTCGGTAGGGTTTAAAAACTCTTTAATAGCAATGTTTTCAATGTTCCTTTCGAGCAAACGGCGGGTAATAATGTTGTTTACAGGGTCATCATCAATTATAAAAACAGAACCCAGCGCAGAAGGCTTGTTACCTGTGCTGGTATGCTTTTCATCAAACGATTTTACCGCTACTGCCTCTGTCATTTCTTTAATAACCAAATCTAAACCATCGGCAACCGCTTTTAACTTAGCCACCATCTCTTGTTTTTCCTCAACAGGTGTCTCGGTGCTTGATATAAGATTGGTCAAACCAATAATGTTAGCCAACGGCTGGCGTAGCTTGTGCGATGTAATGTGAGAAAACTCCTCTAGTTGCTTTACGTGGCGTTGCAATTGCTCTTCCGCCAGCTTTTCGGCGGTAATATCTACCCAGTTAAGGGAAACACCAATTATATTGTTGCTGTTGGCCTGGTGCACGGGGTAGTAGGCCAGCTTTAACCAATTTCCGGAGCGTTCATCCTTTTGGCGGCACACATGGGACTTGTTGTTAAGCGCAGACTCCATACCCTTAATAAGGCAAAACAGCGGCTCATACTCTTTTAGGTATTCTAACAGGTTTTCGCCCTCTGTTAGTGGCTTACCTACAGATTCTTCAACCTTTTTGGCAGCCAGCGTATTAAACGCCAGCACAAGGCCTTTTGGGTCCATTAAAATGTGGCGGTCTTCTGTACTATCAATTATGGCCTTGTATTTAAAGGCAGCATCCTGGTTTTCTTTAAGCAGTGTTTTTTCCAGTGTTATATCGCTCCAGCTAATGCCCGCCCCAATAATTGTGTTGTTTTCGCCATATACAGGCACACACCTAAACCTAAACCAGGGCAAAGAGCCATCGGGTAGGGGAGAGGGAGACTCAAATACCACGGCCTCTCCTTTTAGGGCAGGAATAACGCCTTTTTCCAGCATTGCGTATTGTTCGGGGGTAGCAATGTAGTTCCTAAAATCGGCCCCTTGTTCAATAACTAGCCCATAATTCTTTCTAAAGTTTGATGCTGTGGCGGTGTTAAAGGCCATTAGCTTGTAATTGTTATCAAGAAAAAACAGACGGTCTTGCGAACTGTTAAAAAACGCACGGTAGTTTAACTCTGATTGGGCCAACTTGCTTAGCAGGTTTTTTCTTCGGTAATATCCCGCTCTACTGATATAAAGCCCACAAAGCGGTCTTCTCTATACACTGGCGATATATTAAGCTTTACCCAGTATTCGCGACCGTCTTTGGCGCGGTTTAGCAGTTCTTTTTCAACCGGTAGGTGCTTATCCAACTTCTCCCGTATTTCGTCAACAGTATTTTGGTCGGTTTTGTTAAACTGCAAAAAGCCGGCGGCCTGACCAGCAACATCTTCTAAGGTATAACCCGTCATTATAGTATAAGCCTGGTTTACCCACACAATCTTCCGGTTGGTGTCGGTTATAACCACCATATTGTCGGTGTTTTCTGCTACCAAGGCAATACGTTCTGTATCTGTTAATCTATGCATTTTAAGATTATTGCTGAATATGAGCTAATTACGGAATCAAAACTAAGAAAAGCAAATGGCATAAAAGCTGATTTAAATCAGCTTTAGCACCAAGTAACGTACATAAACACCCAAGCAACGAATAGATGACTGTAAGCGGATTTAAAGCGGGTTCTTTGTAAAGTTAAAAAGCAATAGATGCTTACAAACAGTAAGAATATAATTTGAATACCATGAAAAACGTAATACTAATAATAATTATAAGCCTTGGAAGCTTAGCAAGCTTTAACGCTGCGGGAAACAAAATTTCTACCACCACTACCGCCACCCCAAATACTACTACCGAAACTGTTGAAACGCCACGCAGGCCGGGTAATGGCAACATGCGCCGTTCACGTTCTAACATATTCTCTATAAATGTTGGCCGTTATAACGGTAAAATAAAAACCAAATACGAGAAAGAAATGAAAGCGCTTGCAAACAATGCAAAATCGGGCAAAGAAAAAAGGGCCGATAGGAAAGCGAAACGCATTAGCATACGCACCACCTAAAACACTGCGTTTATGTAAACAATAATTAGCAACAAACAGTTACCTTTTTATAGTTGGCATTAGGATTGCAAGATGCTACACAGACATGGGAAAGAATGAAAAAGGGGTTAATTATAATTTTAGCAGTATGTGGGTGTTTTTTTGCAAATAATACCCGGGGCAATAGCTTAAGCAATGCCCTTATATCTAAAGAGTTTTCGATAGCTAATAGCGAAGAAAGACAGATTAACAGTGCGGGACCCAAACCCGGAAAAAACAAAGGCATGCGCCGGATGCGCAACAAAATTTTTACCGTTAATGTATTTAATTACAATAAGAGGATACGGGAGAAAAGGGACAAAGAATTAAAGGCGATGGCTAAGAATAAAAAATCGGCCAAGGCACGCAAATCCAACAAAAACTCAAAGCATATTTTACTTAGGAATAACGATGCTAACCACGGTTTTAAAAACAAACGCAGGTGGTAGTTTAAGCAGCCATTTGCTCTTCTTCAACCGGAGGTTGCATGGTATGTTCGGGGCGGTCTTGCTCTTTTTTGTTGATTAGCAGTAACCAAATTACACTAACACCCGATACTACAGCGCCAATACCAACGGCCACAGCCAGCCACAATTTATCATCAATAGGTAATAGGTAAGCAAGCCACGGCAGCGAAAACAGGCGCACAAATTCAGCAACAAAACCCCATTTCTTTTTCTCGAACAAAGCACCAATAGAGGCAAGTGTAACAAATATGTTACCGGCATAGAGTATGCTAATCCACAAGTCTAGCGTATTGGCAATAGCCAGGTAGCCCGTGGCCAGCGCCATTAAAAAGCTAAACTGCACCAGCGTATATTTACTTAGTGTTTTGGTAACAGGGGTATCAAATTTTTTAAACGATTCTACAGTAACTGGTTTTGGATATTGCCTGCCGCCCAAATACTCGGGTTGCCAACCCGGCGGTGCCACCCATACATGCAGCTTATCTACTAAGTTATTGCACTTTTGGGCTTGGTGTGCTCAGGTCTACAAAGTAGTGCACATTGGCCCAAGCAGGGTTCCAACTGTTTAGCGGGGTGGTTATGCCATATACAACAGGCTCATTCTCTTCTTCAAACGTACCAAACAAACGGTCCCAGATTATAAACATGCCGCCGTAGTTTTTATCTATGTATTGCGGATTAGAACCGTGGTGTACCCGGTGGTGCGAAGGGGTGTTCAATACCCACTCTAATGGGCCCAGCTTGCCAATAAGCTGTGTATGTATCCAAAACTGGTACAAAATATCTATGCCTGCTACAACTGCTAAAATTTTAGGGTCGAAGCCCAAAACAGCCAGCGGTAGAAATAATGTGAATGTAATTAACTGGAAAAACCAGGGTTGGCGTAGGGCGGTGGTAAGGTTATAGTCTTCGCTGCTGTGGTGTACTACGTGGCCGGCCCACATAAAGTTAACCTCGTGCCCCCAACGGTGGGCCCAGTAAAAAATAAAGTCGAAAAGAAAAAGCAGTATAATAACGTTGAGCAGGTTAAACTCAAGCTGAAAAATTGCGGTATGCTCGTAAATATAAGAGTATAAATAGAGCACACCTACCTTACTAAAAACAGAAATTACCTGTTCGCCAATACCAATGCTAAGGCTGGTTAGCGAGTCTTGCAGGCGGTAATAGCCCTTCATGTTGCGTTTATACGCAGCGTAAACTTCAAGTAGAATAAGCAGTACAAAAAAGGGTACAGCTAAAACAATGTAATTGAACTCTTCATTCATGGCAACGGTTGGTTAACAAAATAACCTCCATCAAATATCGGGCTAAAAATGTATGCTAGCATACATTTTTTAGCAAAACCGAACTCTTGGGGCATTTTTTTAATTATACAAAGCGGATATGCTTTAGGTTTTTAATCAAAGGGTTTTTATTAATGGCCTGGAGTAGGAAATCCAGATTGTCAACATCTTTCTGAAAATCGCTGTCTGAGTAATTGCTGTGGTCTATTGTATTATGATCTATACAGATAAAATATTCATCATTAGAGATTGAAATATCATGCACAAAAACAGTCATGAAGCTGGTGCCGTAATTCCTAACTTCTTTTTGTATTTCAGAAAGAACGGTTTCGTCCGGCACTCCTTTAAAATCAAAGAATATGGCAACATCGGGAAACTCGCGCAGAAAATAACTTACATCAAATGTATAACCGGTTTCTTTCCTTTTTCTTGTTTTATAAGGAACTTGGGAGTCTTTTATCGATTGTAAAATCTCTTCTTTTGGAAAATCGGAACACCAGAAAAAGAAACTTCTTTGCCTATAATATCAGATGTTTGAATAGAAAGCAAATCGTCAAAATGAGGAGACGTCCAACAGATACTTGTATAGTGTGAAGGGCTGTGCATTATAGAAAGTCTGGTGGTTAAAAATACATACCCATTATCTACTATGGGCATTTCCAATTCAGTACTATATGCATAACCTTCTGGGCAAGGCATTACAAACTTATAGGCTCCAACAAGCAATAAAAACCGAAAGGTTTTATCTACAATATGATCTCCAAACATAGTATAAAACCTTTGGTGGAGCTGCTTTTTAAGTTCTTCTTTAAAACTATCCGAAAAACTGTTGGTCAAATCGTTTGGTAAAAACAGGAAATAGTCGTCAGTCATTGGGCAAATAAAAATCCCCCTGCAAACCTTGCAAAGGGATTGTAATTATAAGAAAATATGTTGTTTAATACCCCCGCTGCCTGAGAAATGTACATTTTCAGGGTGTTCTTCGGGGCGTATGCTAAGTACCGGTATGTTGCTGTGGTTTACCACCTGCTGTGCAAAAGGGCCCATAAACAAGCCCGATACGTTCGGCTCTTGTTCGGTCATCATTACAATAAGGTCGGCATCTACAGCCGTAGCAAAATTAAGGGTAAGCAAAGCCAGGTTTGTGCCGTGCATTTCTTTAGTAATGTGCTGTAAGCCGTGCTTGGTTAAATAGTCTTGCACCTGTTTTACCTTTTGGTTAAGCTTGGCTTTTTCAGCAGGGTCAAGGTTACTAACCAGCTCGGCTAGGTAAATGGTAGCGCCCAGGCGCTTGGCCAAATCTACCGCATGCACCACCTTTTGGCGCGATGGGGAGAACTGTCTATAGGCAACACAATTTTGCTGTAATCGGGGTTGCTGTTTTTGCTGTTAACAGATATAACAGGGCATGGCGCCTCTGATACTATGCGGTAAGAGTTGCTACCCATAAAAAACTCGCGGAAGCCCGATGCACCGTGCGTGCCGGTAACAATTAAACCTGCGCCCACTTTTTTGGCATAGTTTATCACTTTGGCCTTAATGCTGCCGGTGGCGGCGTGTACCACTACTTTTAAACCGTTTTGGTGTGCCAAATTATCGCCAAAGGCGCGCAGTTTTTGCTCTACTTTTTCAAAAAGATTAACAATAACGGCATCAACTTCTTTAAACTCGGGTATGTTTACGTTGGCTGTATAAGCTTCTAAAACGTGTACCAAATGTAGTTCAGAGCCGTATAGTTTGGCCAGCTTAACAGCGTGTGCAAGAGCAACCTCGGCTGTTTCAGAAAAGTCGGTGGGTACTACAATTATTTTAATGTCCTCGTTTTTCATAGTCTTTTGTTTTGGTGGCTGCTATAAAGTTACAAAAATTCAAACGGTAAAACAAAGCAACTTTCTATGTTAAATAAATGTTAAAAGGGTTAAATTTGTTTTTACGAAACCATATTTTAATGAGGATATCTATACTTTCTGTCTTTCTTTTTCTGTTTTTAGGAGTTATTCAGGCACAAACAGTTAACCATTGGGAAACGGCAATTTTTGCCAATGATACCTGTAGCGGTATTTCCGCGGAACTACCCAACCCAACGCCAACTGGAACAACCTGCAATTTTCGGCAAACTCTTGGCAGCAGGGGCAAGGCGGCATAGGCTATGGCGATGGTGACGACCAAACACAGGTACAATCGGGCATAGCGTCGTTATACATTCGCAGGGCGTTTGCGGTGGCCGATACTTCTGTGCTTGCACAAGCGTTATTAGATATTGATTACGATGATGGTTTTATAGCGTACATAAATGGGGTAGAGGTGGCCCGTAACAATGTTGGCAACCCCGCAAACTACAACACCCTTGCCTTTGGCGACCATGAAGCTGAGGTATACTCAGGGCGGCGAGCACGAGCGATATGTTATTCCTAAATCGGCATTAACGGCTTGCCTGGTAGAGGGGCAAAACCTGTTGGCTATACAAGTACACAATGTATCAACCAACTCGGGCGACATGTCGGCCATTGCCTATCTGTCTTTTGGTATAACAGAAGAGGATGAATATTTTGAAGAGCCCCCACATGGTTTACCCCGCCGTTTGAGTTTACAGAGTCTACTTTGCCTATTATGGTTATAAACACTAATGGCAGTGCAATAGTAGACGACCCACGGGTTACGGTTGATATGGGCATGATTGATAACGGCCCCGGTGCAATAAATTACCTTACCGACTCTATAAACGATTACAATGGCAAGATTACCATAGAGTATCGTGGCTCATCAACACAGGGCTTCCCTAAAAAGCAATATGGTTTTTCTACGGTAGATAGTTTGGGTAACGAGCGTAATACGAAGATATTGGGCATGCCTACTGAAAACGATTGGATACTAAACGCCCCGTATACTGATAAAACCATGATTCGCGAGTTTTTGATTTACAACCTTGCACGCGAAATGGGAGGTTACGCCACACGTACCCGCTATTGCGAGTTAGTGGTTGATGGCCAATACCAAGGCGTATACATGCTACTGGAAAAAATAAAATGGGATAACGACCGTGTAGATGTGCCTATGAATGATAGCGATGATAACGCTGGCGACTCTTTAACCGGCGGCTACATATTTAAAATTGACAAGTTTACAGGTAGCGGCGGCGCAGGGTGGAATTCAACCATAGCCGATTTTCAAGGCCAGCCTAAAAACATATACTTTCAGTACCATTACCCAAAGAGCGACGAAATAACCAACCCACAGGCGCAGTACCTGCAAAACTATATAAACAACTTTGAGGCAAACCTAAACGACACTAACTACGCCAGCCTTAGCAATGGCTACCGTAATTTTATTGATGTTAAATCGTTTATAGATTTCTTTTTACTAAACGAGGTAAGCAAAAATGTTGATGGCTACCGCCTAAGCACCTATCTGCACAAGCAGCGCGCAAGCCTGGGTGGTAAAATTTACGCAGGCCCCGTTTGGGATTTTAACATTACCCTTGGCAATGCCGACTATTGCGGTGGAGATAGCTTTACCGGCTGGGCACTGGACTTTCCGTGCGACCCAAGTGCGATACCTTTTTGGTGGCACCGTCTGATGCAGGACGATAACTATGTAAACGAATTGCAATGCCGCTGGACAGAATTGCGAAGCGATAAGCTTAGTACCCCAAGGCTTATGGCCTATATAGACTCTATGGCTACCATACTAGACCAGCCGCAGCAGCGCAACTATACTGTGTGGCCAATATTGGGCAGTTATGTGTGGCCCAACGCTTATGTGGGCAACACCTATAATGATGAGCTGACTTACTTTAAACAGTGGCTTACTAACCGCCTAACCTGGATGGACCAAAATATGCCAACAGTAGCCAGCCCGGTTTGCCAAAGTGTGCAGGGTGGGGGCAATGTGGTTATTAGCGAGGTAAACTACCACAGCGATAATGGCCTTGATAGCGGCGATTGGTTAGAGCTGCACAACACCACAGGCAGTAGTATAAACGTAGCGGGCTGGGTGTTTAAAGATGCAGGCCAAACCAACTCATATACCATTCCACAAAATTCAACAATACCCGCCAATGGCTATTTGGTGCTTTGCCAAAACACTTTTCTTTTTCAGCAGCAACACCCTACGGTTACTAATTTTAAAGGGCCATTCAACTTTGCCCTTGGCAATAGCGGCGATGAAATACTTATTTTTGATAACCTGAATAACCCCGTGTGTAACATGGCGTTTTCTGACAGCGCAGGCTGGGGAAGTGCTGCCGACGGGCTAGGCTTTACCCTTGAACTGTTAAACCCAAACAACAACCTAAGCGACCCAACTAACTGGTTTCCCGGTTGTGTAGGCGGCTCGCCGGGGGCACCATATACACCATGTAGCTACCCCATTGTGTTTAGCGAGGTTAACTATAACTCATCGCCCACAGCAGATGCCGAAGATTGGGTAGAGTTGCACAACACCACCAACCTGCCTATTGCGCTGGCTAACTATGTGTTTTTAGATGATAACGATACGCTGCCTTATACCATACCCGCAGGTACTATACTGCCCGCCAATGGCTATTTGGTTATATACAAAAACAACACCTTGTTTAGCGCAAGGCACCCGCTGGTAACCAACAAGGTTGGCCCATTCCAGTTTGGGTTGGCCGGCAGTGGCGATGCTTGCAGATTGTATGATGCTACCGGAAAACTGGTAACATCGGTTAGGTATAACGATGAGGTGCCTTGGCCTTTAACGCCCGATGGCGATGGCTACACCCTGGAGTTGCTTAGCGACACCGGCAGAATGAGCGTAGGCACTAACTGGTTTGCCGGTTGCCCCGAAGGGTCGCCGGGTGTGCCGTACTTTAGCCCGTGCGACTTAGCCGTAGCCGAAAATAATGCGCTGAAGGCGGTAGTATATCCTAACCCGTTTACTGATAGGTTGCTTATTGAATGGACAGCCAAAAGCCACGCTAACACAACAGTAGAGGTTTACGACATGTATGGGAAGCTGGTTTCTACCCACACACTAAAATCAACCCAGGGTATAAACCGTTTTGATAACCCTGTGCCGCACCTGGCTGCGGGTATGTATATGGTAAGGCTTGGTGTAGAGGGCGAAGGCGTGGGTGCTATACGTGTTGTAAAACAGTAGCTTTTAGGGGGATAAGGTTGGGGCAGAAGCTTTTGTTTCAACCAAAACCAATAGTATGGTGTTTGCTATCTAGGCAGCTATATGGGTTGTCGGCCTATTACCACGTATGGAAACATTTAAAATAACAACACACCTAAGTCAAAAGGAATATATAAAGTTGATGTTTTACCGTTTTTTTACCAAGCCCGTTTTTCTGGTTATGGTAACATCGGTAATTATGGCGGTAGGCTTTGGGGTTATTGGCCGGGGAGGTTTTTCAGTACGTAACTTATTGCCACTGGCCGTTTTATATGGCTTTCTGTTGCCATTGGCTATCTTGTTTACATCGTATCGCACCTATAAAAAAGCAATACGCTGCAGCACCAGATAACCTATACCTTTTCTGACGAACATTTGCATGTTCAGTTAGATGGGGTAGACAGCACCATTAACTGGGAAATATTTTTGAGCCGCGAGGTTAAACTTGGGTTTCTATTACTCTACACTAACCACGTAATGTTTTACATTTTGCCCGTACGGTGCTTTAAAAAAGAACAATTGGCAGAGGTAAAAGCAAGGGTGCCTAAAAAACGGAGTTTTGTTTAGTAGTTACGTTCTATAGGTTGGTTTTTCCTACTTTTACCCCAAAGCATAATCATGGAACGTATTGAAAGTTCAGAACTTGTATTAACACCCGAGGGCGCGGTGTACCACCTTAACCTGCACCCAGAGAATATTGGCAGCACCATATTGCTTGTTGGCGACCCCGGCCGTGTACCTGAGGTTTCTAAGCATTTCGACAGTGTGGACTTTAAAACCCAAAGCCGCGAGTTTATTACGCACACAGGCTCAATAGGAGGGAAGAGGCTGTCGGTAATATCATCGGGTATTGGAACAGATAATTGCGATATTGTAATTAACGAACTGGATGCGTTGGTAAATATAGACCTGCAAAACCGAACGGTTAAAGAGCAACATACAGCACTGGATATTATCCGCATTGGCACATCGGGCGCGTTGCACGCCACCATAGAACCCGATACCTATGTGGTTTCTAAATACGCCATGGGTATTGATGGCATGGCTAACTTTTACGACTTTACATCGAGCGAAGAAGAAGAGGCCCTACCGAATACTTTGCCAACTACATGGATTGGGGCAGCGAACTGGCCTATCCGTTTGCTTTTAAAGGCTCTGAAAGGTTAACCAACCTGCTGGCCCCGGGCAATAACACCGGTATTACCGTTACCGCAAATGGGTTTTACGGTCCGCAGGGCAGGCGTTTACGTGCCCCGCTGCGCTATCCCGAAATTAACACCCGTTTTGAAACATTTGACTATAATGGCATGAAACTGTGCAACTACGAGATGGAAACATCGGGCATATATGCACTGGCCGGCATGCTGGGCCACAACGCCGCAACCATTTGCCTTATAGTGGCTAATAGGGTTACCAAACGCTTTAGCACACAGTACAAACCCAAAATGGAGGGGTTGATTGAAGAGGTTATAGAAAGGATTTTGGCAGAATAATTGTGGAAAAACATAGGGTTATAGCAAATCTCTCCCTATTTTAGCGTTCTCAAATGAGGAAACTGATTTTTTATATAGTAATTGCTGCAACGGCATTGGCGGGTTGTGAGGGTTCTTTGCCCCAGAACGAAACTGTGTTGCTGTCGCCTATTTCTGATACGCTGCTATACAGCTCTACAGAAAACGGGCCTTTCCAGATATTTACCAAGCGTACCGATTCGCTTATAACCGTAATTAACGATGTTAGTTATGATTATTGGTGGGTTCAGGTATCGCCCAACAGGCAAAAGTTTATCTGCTACAAATCGGGCATAGACAACTTTTTTAAAGAAAACGATTATACCAACGCCGAACTGTGGATGTTTAACATAGACGGCACAGGTGGCAAACTGCTTATTGCCAAAGGCGCCAATGCATGGCGCGCACAGGGCTATGCCAAGTGGCACCCCGATGGTAAGCACATAATAATGGCTGCGGAGTTTAAAGACCCCGCCGACGATAACAACTACCGCTGGCACCTTTTTATGGCCGACACAGCCGGCACAGCGCCAATACAACTTAGCACCCGCGTAGGCTTGTTCTCTTGCCCATCTGTAGATGCTACAGGCACTAAAATTACTTATTCAGCTTTTCCGGTAGACATTACATCGGGTAGCGTGTTTAAGCAGGAGATATTTGTTGCCGATTTAGATACCACTGTTTGGGGCCTGTTTAATGAAACCCGTATTACCAACGATACCTGGTGGGACGAAAATCCTGTTTTCTCGCCAAACGGCAACTATTTAGCCTTTGCAACAGCTACCACACCAACTAACCTGTTTGAGAATACCAACCTGCGCAGGTATAGCTTTTCTGCCGATGATATAGATGTATTGCGTGCCGATGGGGCGTCGTATTTAGTGCCCGTATGGTCTAAAGACGGTAGCTACATGTATGTTCAATACCGCGCCAACGGTCAAAAACCGTTTTCTTTGGCACGTATAAATGCTGATGGTTCTGCCTTTACGGAGATTATGAGCAATGAGGCGGCAGACCTTATTAATCCTGTTATTTATTAATGATTGAAGCTGCCATTTTTGATCTTGATGGCTTGCTTGTAGATTCTGAACCGCTTTGGCAACATGCCGAAATGGAGCTTTTTGCTACAGTGGGCCTAATACTTACCGCCGAGCAGTGTATGGAAACCCAGGGCTACCGCATAGACGAAGCCGTGGAATATTGGTACCGCCAATACCCGTGGGAGGGGTTACCATTAGCGAGCTTGCCGAGCGTGTGGTACACCGCCTTAACCAACTGCTTACCGAAAGGGCTGTGCCTATGCCGGGGGTAGTTAAAACATTGGAATTCTTTAAGCAACGTAATATTCCCATGGTGGTGGCATCATCATCAAACTTATCTATTATAGAAAATGCCGTAAACGGTTTGGGCATAGCACACTACTTCCAAAGCCTACACTCTGCGCAGTTTGAAGAGTACGGCAAACCCCACCCGGCGGTGTTTTTAAAGGCCGCAGCCAGTCTAAGCATAGCGCCTGTTAACTGCCTTGTATTTGAAGACAGCCTGTTTGGTTTATTGGCGGCAAAATCGGCTAAAATGAAGGCCATATCGGTGCCCAGCCACTTAGACATCAACAACCCCAAATTTTCTATTGCCGATGCTATTTTGCCGTCTTTAGAAGAGTGGAGTGAGGAGGTTTTTAATCTGGTGGATAAGGGGTAAATCCCTACCTTTGTTATATTATTCAATCAATGAAAAAGGTATTGTTTTTAATTGTTGCCGCTGTTGGTCTTGCGTTTAATGCAAGTGCTGATAATGGTGGCACAGCAAAGGTTTTGTATGAGCGCGATGGCCATTACTGGACCGTTAGGCTAATGTCGTATTTGGTGATGAAAGACACCGCCATGGCCCGCCAGTTGGCTTATTTTGCCGAGTGGCCCGATGCCACCAGCGACGCCTTGGGTAACCACGTAAGCAGCCGTAACACATGGCTTTTGCCATGGCGCTAGGCAAGCTGGCATGCGCTTACAGGTGGAAGCTGTAAAAAGTGCAGGGCCACCACCATACGCAGGTTTAAAAAGCAAAATCGGTTAAGCAAAAAGGCATCATGCTGCACCGGCTGGGCGATAGTTTTGCCCACGCCATGAAGAAGGACAAGCGCATGTTTCCCTATGGTTTAGGCCACGCATTGCGCATGCATACACCCGATAAAATATCCAACTTCCCCAGTAAGTATTTGGTGTATGTAGACTCTCTGTGCATTACCTTGGGCGGAAACCCCAAAGAGGTTGACAAAACGGCTTTTAAATACATTGCAGAGAAGAAGTTTGACACCCGCCCCAATATGGAAATCCTGAAAACGGAACTGTTTATACAGTCGGGGGTTGATGAATATACTGTGCCCTCTACCTATGCTACTATAGTGGCTAATTATTTAGATTACCGCAACGGGCCCAAAGGCTTTACCTATACACTTACCAACCTATCGGTTCCGGTAGAAAAAATAGGCCGTAACAAATATTCGCATGGCGATATGGTAGTGGTAAAAATCAAGAGGAAGAAATAAAATGCTATCTATTCAAAACTATATAAACGGCAAGTATGTGGCGCCTGTGGGTGGCCAATATTTTGAGAATTACAACCCTGCCCGCGGCAGCGTATATTCTACCGTGCCCGATAGTGATGAACACGATGTTGAGTTGGCTGTAAAAGCGGCCGAAGCGGCTTTTCCGGCATGGTCTAAAACTCCGGTAGAAAAGCGCAGCGAAATAATGCTGAAGATAGCGCAACTGATAGCCGAAAACATAGACGAACTGGCCGATGCCGAGAGTGAAGACAGCGGCAAGCCCCTGTGGCTTTGCAGGCAGTTAGATATTCCCCGAGCTAAGGAAAACTTCCACTTTTTTGCTACGGCTATATTGCATTATGCTACCCAAACCCATGCTACAGATGATGTGGCTATAAACTACACCCTGCGCCAACCTATTGGAGTGGTGGGTTGTATATCGCCCTGGAATTTACCCCTGTATTTGTTTACATGGAAGATAGCCCCGGCCATTGCCGCGGGCAATTGCGTGGTAGCAAAACCATCAGAACTAACCCCTTATACCGCCCACAAGCTAGGGCAAATTTGCAGCGATGCAGGCTTGCCAGCAGGCGTGTTGAATATTGTACATGGCTACGGGTATAAGGCGGGCGCGGCTATTACGGCGCACCCAAAAGCCAAGGCCATATCGTTTACCGGGGGCACTAAAACAGGGGCCGATATTGCCCGTGTAGCAGCCCCAATGTTTAAGAAACTATCGCTGGAGCTGGGAGGTAAAAACCCCAATATAATATTTGCCGATTGCGATTTTGAACGGATGCTGGACACTACGGTGCGCTCATCATTCCTAAACCAAGGCGAGATTTGCCTTTGCGGCTCGCGCATATTTGTAGAGCGCAGTCTTTATGATAAGTTTAAAACCGCTTTTGTTGAGAGGGTGAAAAACCTTGTGGTTGGCGACCCACTTAACAAAGACTCTTTTATGGGGGCGTTGGTATCGCGCCAGCACATGGAAAAAGTGTTGGGCTATATTGATTTGGCTAAAGAAGAAGGCGGCACCGTACTTTGCGGTGGTGAGCGTGTTTACCCCGGCGGCCATAATGCCGATGGCTGGTTTGTTGCCCCTACGGTGATAGAAGGCCTGCCTTACGATTGCCGTACCAACCAGGAAGAGATTTTTGGCCCTGTGGTTACCCTTATACCTTTTGATACCGAAGAAGAGGCCCTTACAATGGCCAATGGGGTAGGGTATGGCCTTGAGCATCATCGGTATGGACTAATAACCTGCACACGGCGCACCGTGTTGCCAATAAACTGGAGGCGGGCATAGTTTGGGTTAATACCTGGCTGTTGCGCGACCTGCGGACCCCTTCGGAGGAATTAAAAATTCAGGAGTTGGTAGAGAAGGTGGCTTTTTTGCCCTCGACTTTTTTACCGAGCCGAAAAACGTTTGTATATATACCCCTAAAAATAGTTAACCTATGTCTATGTTCGTGTCGTCTATACTGCTTGATAAGCATATTGAATACGCTCAAGTTGAAGCTGAATTAAATACAATGTTCCCTAAGCTGGTTTTTCAGGAAAGGGTGGATGAAGAGTACGCGCCCAATGGCGAATACATATCAGTATCGGTAACCCATACGGGCCGTAATTTTGACACGCAGATAATATTTTGGGATTTCCCGGGCGAGCCAACAGGCGAGCGCGAGATATTTATTGCCCGCAAGCTGTGCCATGTGTTTAACGCGGCAGCTATTGTTGAGGCAGAGATTGACGACGAAGATTACGACGACGACAGCGCTGTTTTTGTTTACGAGAACAAGCTTTATAAGATTGATACATCAGACCTGGAAACAGACGATTTTGTGCCCGAACTGGAGTGGGAAATACTTATCGAAATCCGCAAGTTTGATGAAGAAGGGTTGGTTGTAGAGAAGAAAGGGAAAAAGTAGTAGTAGAGAACAGCATTTTGTTAGGCGGCAAAGCATTGTGGTGTATTGCTTTTCCTTTGTCACTTTTTGCTTGTCCAAAAAGTAACCAAAAAAGACACCACGCCCAAAAACCCGGCAATTTCGCTCTCGCACACCCTGCCCACTAATTGCCATGCGAAATTTTGGGTTCACACCGGGCGTGGACGACCCACCGCACTTAGTTATTCGATAGAAGACGATTGAGATAATTTATCTTTTACTCCTGCTCTTAATTTCATCTACCAAAACGTTTTGAGAATCGGCTTTTGTTAGAATGAGGTGGTAGCTGCCGTTGCCTTGTTTGGCAAATTTTTCCATGGTTTGCAGGGCGTATTTCTTATTACCGAAACCTAAGATGGATAGCGAAATCCCTTCGCGCACACCGCTATCAATTAAGCGGTTAAGGTCGCCCTCTTCTTCGCCAAGGCTGGAGAAAGCCCCATCGGTAGCCAGTATAATTTGGTTGTTGCCTCCGCTGATGAAATTGCTCTCGGCTACACGGTAAGCCTTTTTCATACCCTTGCCACCCTCTGTGCTTCCGGCGGCAGAAAGGCCATCAATTATGCTTTGTATGCGTGCTTTGTCAGTAACCGGGGTAGATGATAGTACAATATTAGCCCCATCGGCATAGGTAACAATTGCTAAGGCGGTCTATAGGGCGCAAAGTGCCCAGCAGGTTTACCATAGATTGCTTTAGCAGAGGTAGTTTCAACGAGTCTTTCATAGAGCCGGAAACATCTATCAAAAACACCACATTGTTAGGCTTAAACTCGTCGTACGATAGTTCTCCCTCTTTAGCCACAGGTTTAACTGGTGTGGCTGGGGTAGGAGGGGTGGGCGTTGTGGGTTTTGCCGGCGGTGTTGTAGTTGTTCCCGGTGCGGGTATTTCGCCAATAGGCTCAGGCTCTTGCACAGGAGTGTTTACCACCAGTATTTCTTCGGGCTTTAATGGCTCCAGTTTAAATGTTATATCGGGCTTTTGCGGGTTAACGTACTGCTCGTGGTACACGCCAATGTAGTTGGGTGCGGTAACCACAAACTCGTATAAGCCGGGCGTAACCTCTTTGCTGTAGGTGCCGCCACGGTTGGTTTTAAGTGTGCCACGCAGGCCGCCAATATCTACCAACTGAACGGTAGCGCCGGGAATAGGCTTGCCGGTAACGGCATCAATCACTGTACCGGTATGCTCAAAACGGAATACCCCGGCAGTGGGCGAAGTGCCAAAGCGGTAGCAACTGGTAAGAAAATCCTGGTTATAGTTTTTTATGTTGCCCGATATTTCAAGCTTAACGGGTTTGTCTAATGCGCTGAGAATTACCTCTACATTCTCTTTAAATGGGCCTTTGGTACTGGGGGTGTAGCGCAGCACAATACTGTCTGTAGCGCCTGCTGGTACTGCACGGCGAGAGAATTCTATAGTAATCGACCGGCTGCCTTTGGCACTAAGTACATACAGGTTTTTAGGGCCGGGGTTGGTGAAGGTAAAAACAGATAGCAGCGTAGCGCCATTTTCTAGCGTACCGTAGTTATTATCAGTAGTTTTAAAAAGTCGGACGGGCGCTGCGCATTTGCACTAAACCCTAGCAGCAGGGCGCAAAGCAGATGTAAGATTACCCCCTACAATGTATTTGCTTTTTTGAAAGATTAGAGTACATTAGCCTGCTAGCAGTTTTTTATGGAAAACAAATTCAGTTCACTTAAGCGAGTTCTATTTCTTTTTGTTGCAGTTGCAGCGGTAAATTTTACTCTGGTTGCGCAAAGTTTTGAAACCGCAAGAATGCCGGGCCACTTAGTTCTTGCTCAAAAAATGAAGCCCCATTGGCTACACCTGAAGACAAGAACGACTACAAGCTAACCGTTGTATCGCCTACGTATGGGCAAACCGTATTGAGGTTTGACATGACAGGCTATACCCCGAAGGGCGTGCAAACCAACTACGGCCCCGCTTATGTAATTGAAATGAAGGGCGCCTACCCCATGCTGATGAAGGGCATGCCCGACTTACCACAAATTACTGCCCCCATTGTAATACCCAACACAGGCAATACAGCCGTTACGGTTACCAACATTCAATACACCGATGTGGCGAATATGGAAATTGCCCCATCTAAAGGCAACCTTATGCGCACGGCTAACCCCGCCGATGTTGATTACTGGAAAGGTTCATCATACGCTGATAATGCATTTATCCCCGGCAAACAAGCCGAATTGGACGAGCCTTACGTGTTCCGCGATTACCGTGGGCAGGCATTGCACATCCGTCCGTTTCAATACAACCCCGTTACCAAAGTATTGCGTGTTATAACCTCTATAACCGTTACGGTTAATAGCACCACCGGCGTTGGTGTTAACGAGCAAACAAGCCCCATTACTCACCCCGATAGCGAATTCTCGGCCCTGTATAAAAGGCATTTTGTAAACCTTGTTACAGAAAAATCTACCCCGGTGGTAGAAACAGGCTCGTTGCTGATAATATCTGACCCTGCGTTTATGCCTGCTATGCAACCCTACATAAAGTGGAAGATACGCAAAGGCATACCTACCGAAATGGTAAGCGTGGCTACGATTGGCAATACCGATGCTGCAATCAAAACCTACATTACCAATTACTACAATACCCACAACCTGTCGTACGTGCTACTGGTAGGCGATTTAGCCCAGGTAACATCACCCGTAAAATCAGGTGGAAAGTCAGACCCATCGTATGGGTATCTGGTAGGTACCGATTCGTATAGCGAGATTATTATAGGCCGCTTTTCGGCAGAAAACATTCCTCATGTAAACACGCAGGTAGCCAAGGTGCTTAAATACGAAATTGACCCGCCAACGGGCAACACCCGTTTCGACCATCAAACCATAATAGCATCTAACGAAGGCCCCGGCGACAATAACGAAATGGACTGGGAACACGCCCGTGTTATCCGCAACAACTTAGGCACTTTTACTTATGTTGATTATGGCGAATTTTACGACGAGACCCACCCCGGAGTGGGCAACGATGCCGCCGGCAATCCATCATCAGCCAATATAATTAGCGAGGTTAATACCGGCACCGGTATTATCAACTACACAGGCCACGGTTCTGCTACCAGTTGGTCTACATCGGGCTTCTCTAACAGCAATATCGGCTCGTTAAACAATACCATCTGGCCTTTTGTATGGTCGGTTGGTTGTGTAAATGGCGAGTTTGACAATGGCACCTGCTTTGGCGAAGCGTGGATGCGCGCCACCAACAATGGTACACCAACAGGTGCTATTGCGGCCTACATGTCGTCTATAAATCAAAGCTGGAGCCCGCCAATGGCAGGGCAAGATGGTATGGTAGATATTCTTCGTGGAACAATACCCAATTCTACCGGACATACCTTTGGCGCTATTTCTACCAACGGCTGCATTTATATGAATGATGTGTATGGACAGGCGGGTGCGGAAATGACCGATACATGGCATTGCTTTGGCGACCCTACCGTTATGGTACGCACGGCAGATCCGGCAGTTCTTACAGCATCGCACATACCAACAACACCTATTGGTACAAGCGCTATTGCCATTACCTGCAATACCGATGGTGCGCTGGTTGCCTTAACACAAAACAACACCATACTGGGCAAGGCTTATGTTAATGGCGGCATAGCCAACGTTACCATTACCCCTGTTAGCGCTACAGATAGTATTTTTGTTACCGCTACGGCTTTTAACACTGCACCCTACCTTGGCCATGTGCTGGTTACGGCCAATGCAGGTCCGTACGTGGTATTAAACGGAAACCAGTTAATTGATAATAACCCCGGAAACAACAATGGGCAGGCCGATTTTGCCGAAGGCATAGGCATGAATATATCGCTTAACAACGTAGGCGATTTAGCTACAGGTTTGGTAGACGTTAAACTGCGCACAACCAATCCTAATGTAACGCTTAGCGACAGTATATTCACCGTAAACACCATACAACCCAACATTGCTACGCCGCTAAGCCCTGCTTTCGCGTTTAATGTATTGGGTACGGTGGCCGACCAAACCCTTGCTAACTTTAGCATGCAAATGACATCGGGCTCAAATACCTGGACAGCAAACACCAGCGTTATGCTTAACGCGCCGGTATTGTCTGTGCCAACGTTTAGCATTAACGATGCGGCAGGAAATAACAACGGTCGCATTGATGCCGGGGAAACGGTTGATATAGAATTTGGCAACCTGAACAACGGTCACAGCGCTACTGTTGCTGCAACGGGCTCTTTATTATGTTCCGGCGGAATGGTTACGCTTAACAACACTACCGACAACCTGGGCATTATGCAAGTAGCGGGCACAGCCAACGGTACGTTTAACCTTACTACAGACCCAACAACGCCGCAAAACCATTACGTAACATTTAATTATACTGTTGATGCCGCTGGCTACACAGCAAACCGCACACAGGTGGTTAAGGTAAATATGCTGGTTGATGATTTAGAAAGCGGCGGCTACAATACATTCAACTGGACATTGGCCGGCGATGTGCCGTGGACTATTGACAATAGCATTAAGTATGAGGGCGATTACAGCTCGCGCTCGGGCACTATTACCGATGCGCAGACCTCTACCATGCAATTAACGCTAGACGTTACGCAAAACGACTCTATTGCGTTCTTCAGAAAAACAAGTTGCGAGCAGGACTGGGATTTCCTTAAATTCTATATTGATGATATCGAATTTGACGCTTGGAGTGGCGTTTACAACTGGGGGCGTGTTAGCTACCCTATTAGTACAGGCGTACATACTTTCCGTTGGGATTATACCAAAGACGAATATTACTCTGAAAACGATGATGCCGTTTGGGTAGACTTTATTGAGCTTCCGGCTAATAAAGTAATAACATCAGTTAACGAACAAAAACCACAGGGCAGCCTGTCGGTTTACCCCAACCCGGCCAATGGCGATATTGCGTTGTTGGTAGATACTAAAACGGGTAAAGCCGCCACTTTACAGCTATACAATAGCGTAGGGCAGGTGGTGTTAACAGAGACAATCCCCGCAGGGCAAAAACTATACAACACCAATGTAAACGGCTTTGCCGCGGGTTTATACACCATTGTTATCCGTAGCGAGAATACCATGCTAACGGAGCGGTTGGTGGTGAAATAGGGATTGATAGATATTGAATGGAAAGGCCCTGTATCGGTAAAACGGTACGGGGCTTTTTGTATTTCAAGGACCTAATAAGAGAGTATTGCTGTAAACATCTTCTCTTTATTACTTTTTGCTTGTCCAAAAAGTAACCCGACGATAAATGTCGGGACAAGGCCCAAAAAGACACCACCCCGCATCAAGTGCGGGGCAGGCTACAAGCAAAAACTCTCAAATTTCACTCTCGCACAAAGCCCACGTTCTAGTTGCCATGTGAAATTTGGAGTTCACACCGGGCGTGGACTACCCACCGTACAATTAGTCCTGCATAAAAAATAATTTAAAGGGGGATTTTTAGCCAACACAACATTCTCTATCATCATCCACAACAACAATAATGCGGGCGGGCTGTTTAGTGGCTCATGGAAAAGGTAAGCCTGGTATTTCCGCACCAATTGTTTGAGAATAACCCTGCAGTACTGCCTATAGTAACACGGTTGTGTTGGTAGAGGAGTATTTGTTTTTCAGGCAATATGCGTTCCATAAACAAAAGCTTATTCTGCACCGAGCCAGCATGAAAGCCTACGCAGTAGACGCAGAGGTAGCAGGTAATGAATCTCTTTATATTGATGCTTTTGATGAAAGGGCCGATGTGCGCCAATTAATAGCATGGCTTAAAGAACAGGGCACTAAGCAGTTGTTTTATTGCGATGTGGTTGACGATTGGCTGGGCACCCGCATAGAAAGCACAGCAGCTGAATGTGGCATACAAACTACACGGTTTGAGACGCCTAATTTTATATGTTCTGATGCGTATATCAGAGAGTACTTTTCTAACACTAAGCGCTTTTACCTTACCCGTTTTTATACCGACCAGCGGCAACGTCTGAACATATTATTGGAAGATGGCAAACCCCTTGGTGGCCAATGGACGTATGATGTGGAGAACCGCAGCAAGATGCCCGCAGGTACGTATGTGCCGCCTTTGCCTGTAGCAAAAAGCAATGCCTATGTTACAGAAGCTATAGCGTATGTAGAGAAAAACTTCCCCGATAATTTTGGCACCGCCAAAGCCTTTAACTACCCCATTACCCATGCCGAAAGCAGGGAGTGGTTTGCCCTGTTTTTAAAGGAGCGCTTTGTAAACTATGGCATTTACCAGGATGCTATAGTGCGGGGCGAAACAACCCTTTTTCACTCTATAATAACGCCCATGCTTAACATTGGCCTATTAAACCCGGTAGAGGTTATAGAGCAAGCCATAGAACAGGCGCAGGAAAATGGGGTACCGCTAAACTCGTTAGAGGGTTTTGTAAGGCAGGTATTAGGTTGGAGGGAATATGTTAGGGCGGTTTATGTTTTAAAAGGACGGAAGCAACGCACCGGCAATTACTGGGAACACAACAGGCCCATGCCCGGCAGTTTTTATGCAGGCAACACGGGCATTGCCCCAATAGATGATTGCATTGCCAAGCTAAACTACAGCGCCTATAACCACCACATAGAACGCCTTATGGTGCTGGGCAACTTTATGTGCCTGTGCGGGTTTAAACCCGATGCCATTTACCAATGGTTTATGGAGTTTTATATTGATGCCTACGACTGGGTAATGGTACCCAACGTATATGGTATGAGCCAATATGCCGATGGGGGATTAATCAGTACGAAGCCTTACATAAGCTCATCAAACTATATAGTAAAAATGAGCCATTATAAGCCCGCTGGCAACGAAAAATGGATGCGTGTATGGGATGCGTTGTATTGGAGGTTTATAAGCAACAACAGGGCGTTTTTTGGCAAGAACCCCCGCATGGCTGTTATGGTAAAACAATTGGATAAAATGGGCGATAAGCGACAAGAACACCACCAAGTAGCCGAAGATTATTTGGATAGATTAAAGGCAGAGTAAACGCCCTCTTTAAGATGTTGTTAAAGAAAAGGTGGTTGCGCCTAGAGGTATCACCCCGTCTGGGGTTTTAAATATTTTTTACACCTATTTCTATTGACATAACGCTCCTCCGGAGCTATCTCTTTAAGTCCCGTAGGGATGGCATATCAATAGAAAACAAAAAAGGACATACTGCAAAGCTCCGGCGGAGCGGCACCAATGTTTAGCTTAACACAAATCCTTAAAAATAAAAGCCCAGCAGAAATGCTGGGCTTTTTGCTGTAGAGAGAAAGAGATACCTAATACTTTATCAGCTTTTGCGTGTAAATACCTTTGGTGCTGCTAATGCTGCTAATGTATATGCCCGATGCAATGCCCGAAACATCAACCCAACCGTCTTGTTGAAGCTGGCGGCTTAGTATGGCCTGGCCCAGTTGGTTATACAGGGTAAGGGTATAGGCATCATTATCGTTAGGGATATCAATAAACACAGTATTGGTTGTAGGGTTGGGGAACAGGCTAACATTTAATTGGGCGCTTGGTATTTGCGGAGTAGAGGTAGCCAGAGTAGAATCCATTAGTATGTTTTCATCGCCGGGCTGGTACATAGCGTAGCCAAAAAAGGTAAGCATCATCTCTTCGTCTGTAGACTCGCCTACGGTTACATCTTGTGGTGGAGAGCTGGGGTTATACGGGTTGTTTACCGTATTATCGTAGGTTGTTACAGCACGCAAAACAGAGCCTTGTTCAATAGGCTGTGCGTATTGAAACTGGTACGAACCCTGCCAGCCGAAATTCCAATCGCGGATGTTAATCAGGTTAATAGTATCGGCATTGGCGGGTGGCACAGCATATACGCTTGGTGCTGCGGCCTATAAGGTGCATGTGCGGGGCTACACTAAATACTGTCATTTTATAGGGCACATAAAACTCCTGCTCAAATGTTTTTACTTCGTTGGCGGGTATGTTTAAAGGGCCGGTTATCATACTTTGTATGTGGTTTAGCACAGGGAATACATATACCTCGCGTACGTTAGTACCATCAGTAAACTCAAAGTTAACGCGGGTGCTGTCTATAGACCCTGCCGTGCCCGATGGGTAATGTATTTGTAGTACCAATGCCGAGTTAGCTTTTAGCCTTATGCCAAAACCGTTTGGCAACGAGTAAGGGCGTGCGCCCGGGGCCCAGCCGCCTACCATTTTGGCGTTGCTGCTGCCAGCGCCACCGTAGTTAGTGTAGCCAGGGTTTGGGTCTGCTGCGTCAAGTGCAAGGCAGTCGCCGCTTTGGTCCTGAAAAATTAGTACGTGGTGCACCACCGCGCGGTTGCCCGGTATTACCTCTATAGATTTGATAAACTTATCCTCGGTAAGGTTAGTTGGTATGGCAAAGCATTTATAAATATCATCGCTAACGGCCTCAGAAAAATACTCGGGCATGGCAACGCTAAGGCTTGGGTTGGCAATATCCCAGGCATTGGTAAACACAGGTGGTGCAGGGGCGGTGTTGGCATCGCCTTGAGGCGCGCCGTTACTAACCCAATCCAGTATTTTGGTTTTCTCTTCGGTGCTAAGCATACGCTCGTGCGCATAGCGGCGGAATGTTGGGTCTGGAGGCCAAGGCGGCATTTTGTTATCAGATACAGAACCCTCTATACCGGCGGCCTGAACAAATGCATCTTGGTAAGACATTAAGGGGAATGGCCCTATAGCACCCGCATGGTGGCAGTTAGCGCATTTGTTGTAGATAATTGAAGCCACATCGGCCGACCATGTAGGAGCTGTTTGTGCCTTTGCTGTTGCCAAAGCAACTATAAGCAAACCAAAAGAGAGGAATTTTTTCATTTATAGAGTAGTGTGTGTGCTAATATTTGACCAGTTTATTTACCTGCCTGCCCGTTTTATTGGCTATTTCGGCAATGTATAAGCCTTTGGGCAGGGTGGCTATGCTTAGCTGCCCGCTTTGGGTTATTTGTTGTGTTAAAACCAATTGCCCCGCTGTGGTAAACAGCCTTAATGTAAACGGCTCTGTAGTGTTGTTTGGCAGGCTTAGGTATAGCTCATCCTGCGCCGGGTTGGGGTAAAGCATTATGCCTAAATCCTGCACCAAAGGCTGGGGCACAGAGGTAAGCAGGGTAGAGTCCATCAGTATGTTTTCATCGCCCGGCTGGTAGCCTGTATAAGCAAAGTACGTAAGTATCATTTCATCGGCTGTTCCCTCGCCATTAGTAACCAGTTGCGGCGGGCTGCTTGGGTTGTAGGGGTTATTAACGGTATTATCGTAAACCACTTCAGACCTAAGGATAGTTCCCTGTTGTACAGTTTGCGCGTATTGAAACTGATAAGAACCCTGCCAGCCGAATTTCCAGTCGGGTATGTTAATAATAGGAATGGTATCGCCAACCGGTGGTATGGCATATATCTTGGTGCTGCGGCCAATTAAGTGCATGTGGGGAGCTACGCTAAATACGGTTGCTTTGGCGGGTACAGTTACTTCTTGTACAAAAGTTTTAACCTGGTTGGCGGGTATTGCCAACGGACCATTTTGCATAGAATTATTGTTTAGCACCGGCGCCACGGTTACCTCGCGCACGTTGTTGTTTGTAGTAAACTCTATGTTTACCCGGGTGCTATCCAGCTGGCCAACAGTACCAGCCGGGTAATGTATTTGCAGTACCAAAGCCGAATTTGCTTTTAACTTAATGCCAAAACCATTGGGTAAAGAGTAAGGCTCAGCACCGGGTACCCAGCCAATAACAAGGCTTGCATTGTTGCTGCCCGCACCCCCATAGTTAGTATAGCCGGGGTTAGGGTCTGCGGCATCTAAAGCCAAACAATCGCCACTATCGTCTTGAAAAATAAGTACGTGGTGAACCACAGAGCGGTTGCCGGGTATAACTTCTATAGATTTTATATAACGGTCTTGCAGAACATTGCTGGGTATAGCAAAGCATTTATACATATCCTCACTAACGGCTTCAGAAAAATAGTCGGGCATTTTTACCGTAAGGCTAGGGTTGGGAATAGCCCATGCATCGGTATAAACGGGTGGCGCAGGCGCTGTGTTTGGGTTTCCTTCGGGGGCGCCGTTGTCAATCCACGTTAGTATTTTAGATTTTTCATCTGTTGTTAATAAGCGCTCGTGAGCGTAGCGGCGGTAGTTAGCATCGGGCGGCCAGGGTGGCATGCGGTTATCGTATACAGACCCTTCAATAGCCGCAGCTTGTACAAATGCGTCTTGGTAAGACATTAAGGGAAATGGCCCTATGGCGCCTGCGTGGTGGCAGTTAGAGCATTTATTATAAACAATAGAAGCCACATCGGCCGACCATGTAGGGGCTGTTTGGGCTTTTACCAGCCCGCCAAGGGCCATAAATAAAGCACATACAATTACAATACGTTTGATACCTGATACCATAGTTTTAAATAGATATACTAAGTTAGTCCTTTTACTGGTTATTATATAGTTTAAGGGCACTTAACACCGTCTATCAAAAACAAAGATATGTGGGTGTTTTGGCTTAAAAATTAACAATGGTTAACTTTTGCCCTTTTGTTTTATGCGCTTGCGTATGCGGCTTAAAGAGCCCGGGGTAATACCTAAAATACTGGTCAAGGTATTTATCGGGTACGCGCTGTGCAAGGTCGGGTTGTTCTTTTACAAACTTCTGGTATCGCTGTAGCGGCGGGTATAGTATAAAATTTTCTAATCGCAAAAAAGACTCCATTAGCAGCTTTTGATGAAAGTGCTTACGGGCCTTTTCGTACTGCGGGTGGCGGTGCATAAACTCTTGCAGCTTATCATAATCAACTTCTATAAGCGTAGTGTTTTCAAAAGCCTCGAGAAACATGCGCGATGGTTTATCGGCAAAAATACAGTCGTATGGGGCAACCTGCTGGTCTTCTTTTCTAAAAAACAGGGTGGCCTCTTCTCCATTTTCATCAATAATATAAGCCCGCATTAATCCTGATTTTACGTGGGCCACCTTGCGGTGCATTTCTCCGGCCTGTACATACAGCTCGCCCGCTTTAAGGTGGCGCTGCCGCGTAAGGGTAAAGAAGAACTTAGCATCTTCTAAAGACAGCTCTTTAAACAGTTGCAGGTACTCACTAAGTTTGGATAAATCAATCATGCTGATTGATAAGACGTAAAGATGAAACAATGGTTTAATGCAATGATAAAAAATTCTTGTATGACCGAGGCGTATAGGGCAAGCTTTTTTAGCGTACTTTGCCAAAAAATAGCACAGTATAGTTATGACAATGACAGAATTGATAGATGGTTTTGCTGCGCAGATAAAAGAGGCCCTGGTAATTGGGCGCGCTGCACAACTTACCAAACCAACAGTAGCAGTAGAGAATATACTTATATCGGGCCTTGGCGGTTCGGGTATTGGCGGCACTATAGCTGCTGAGCTTGTAGCTGCAAAATGCAAGCTTCCGGTGGTGGTTAATAAAGAATATTTTATTCCCGGTTTTGTAGGCGAAAATACGCTAGTTATTATTTCGTCATACTCTGGTAACACCGAAGAAACCCTGCAAGCGCTTGAGCTGGCGTATAACAAAGGCGCTAAGATTGTTTGTGTAACATCGGGCGGAAAAATTGCCGCTTTTGCTAAAGAAAAAGGGCTTGACCTGATAGAGATACCCGGCGGAATGCCTCCGCGTGCCTGTTTGGGCTACTCGCTAACACAATTGTTTTTTGTGCTATCATATAACGGGTTTATTGATAACTACTACGAAGCAGAACTTGAAAAAGCCTACCAATTGCTTGAAGCGCAAGGAGACAGCATACGCGAAAAGGCCATGGCTATTGCTAAACAGCTTAATGGTAAACTGCCTGTAATTTATGCTACCCCGGGTTACGAGGGTGTTGCAGTACGTTTCCGCCAACAGCTTAACGAGAACTCTAAAATACTTTGTTGGCACCACACCATACCCGAAATGAACCACAACGAACTGGTGGGCTGGCGCGATGTAAATGAAAACCTTGCCGTTATCTTTCTGCGCCATAAAGATGAATACTTCCGCAATGAGCACCGCATAGAATATACCCGCGAAGTAGCTATCCGTTGCACAGGTACTATTATTGATATTTGGGCTGAGGGCGCAAGCGATATTGAAAAAGCCATGTACCTGGTACACCTTACCGACTATGTATCAGATTACCTTAGCAGCGTTGCGTAACCACGATGCAGTAGAGGTAAACATTATTACCGGCCTTAAAGGAATGCTGGAGGATGTGAAGGAAAGTTAGTTCACCCCTCCCCTCCCGATATGTATCGGGACCCTCCCCAAGGGAGAGGGGCTAATAAAATTAAAAGCCCGGTTTTGCCGGGCTTTTTACTTGGTAAAAGAGTTAGTAATAACTGCTTTAACGCCAACAAAAAAGCGGGCTGTAACACCCGCTTTAATCTGTAAAAACCTATAATATAAAACGAAAAGAAAAATTCAGTTTTTTAGTAGATAATAACCTCTCTGGCAGTTATTGTTTAATTAGTTTCTTAGTAACCATTTCGCCCTTGGCAGTTAGCATTTGCACAGTGTAAAAACCGTTGCTTAGCGTGGCAATATCAAGGCTAATGTTGTTGGCTTGTGTGTTGTTTTGGCCCATTACTAACTTACCGGCAACATCGTAAACGCTAATGTTGGCAATGCTATGCGGGGTGCTAATGGTAACCATATTGGTAGCCGGGTTGGGGAACAGGCTTATGCTGTTGGCAACCGCGTTATTTTCTATGCCGGTAGCAATAAATGGCTCAGTTATAGCGGGGCAAAGCGATGCTTTATAAGCGTAGTAAACAGTAGCGGTGTAGCTACCGGGGCCTTGCACGGTAGCAGTTGCACCCGATGCAAATGACTCGCCATCAATATACCAATTAATAACAGTTTGCATATATGGTATAGAGTCGGGTGTTTCTGATAATGAAAGCACATCGTTATTCTCTAAAATAAACAAATCGTATATGTTAGAGCGTATGGTAACTATTGGTGCAGAAACTACAGAGCCGCCAAAATCATCAAAAATCTCGCAAGTATAAACACCTTCTTGCGTTGGTTGGTAACCAACATAAAGGTCACCCTGGGGCTGTGTGTAGGTGGTGTCTTCTACGCCGTTAAATTTCCAGGTTACTGTAATAGGGCCATTATAGTTTAGTAGCGAAACATATATCGGTGTTGCTTCATCACAAAAAATAGTAGTGTCAGATTGCTCTGCAATAACTAAGTTAGACCCTCCGGTGGTTCCGGCATTGGCAACAAAAGCAAGGGTAGTAAGAGTTAAAAACGATAGTATTAATTTTTTCATAGTTTTAAATTTACCGGCAAAGTAAACCAAGCGTATTGGCTAACTAAAATATTACTTGTAAGTCGCTGTAAATACCTTGTAAACGGTAAATAATCAATTGTTAAGGAATAATTTACTACAACAAAAAAGCGGGCTGTTACGCCCGCTTTAATCAGTAAAAACCTATAATATAAAACGAAAAAGAAAATTCAATATAAACACAGGCAACGGCCTGCTTTTACAGCTATTGTTTAATTAGTTTCTTAGTAACCATTTCGCCCTTAGCAGTTAGCATTTGCACAGTATAAAAACCGTTGCTTAGCGTGGCAATATCAATAATGATATTGTTAGATTGATTATAGTTTTGACTCATTACTAACTTACCGGCAACATCGTAAACGTTAATGCTGGCAATGTTTTGCGGGGTGCTTATGGTAACCATATTGGTAGCAGGGTTAGGGAACAGGCTTATGCTGTTGGCAACCACGTTAGCATCAACGCTTGTTACAATAAACGCATCGGTAGTGCGGGTGCAAAAAGGAGCATCGCCTTGGTAGTAAATGTAAGCAGTGTAAGAGCCAGGGCCTGATACGGGAATACTAATACCTGTTGAAACAAAAACACCATCTTTATACCAGTCTATGTAGTTGTAAGAGCCATACAATTGGTTTGGGGTTTCGTTTAAAACTAAAAAGCCGTCAACCTCAGTTATTGCAAGTTGGTTTAAGTTACTTGGTAATACTGCAAAGTTAACGGTTGTAGTACCCTCTACATTGGTAACTGCTATAGTGCTTTGCCCTGCTTCTGTAGGAAAAAAGAAAGCGCTGCTACCAGGCCCGGTGTAGGTAGTATCTACAACTCCGTTTTGGCTGTAGGTTACGGTATACTGTGCGTTTAAACTCATATTAACCGCAACGGGATTAAAAACACCATCGCAATAGTAAACAGTATCTGAAGAAGCGGTTAAAACGGGTGCAGTTGGTGCGCCTTGTTGGTATATAGCGGCAACATCATTAGCAGTAATAGCCTGTGTATATACATATACCTCATCTAACTGGCCGGTAAAAAAACGGTCAAAATCAATAAAATAGGCCGAAAGGCTATAGGCTGTAACATCGCCACCAATGCGTATTGTGCGCACGTTAGACTCGTATGTTTCGTTAGCTATAACAGCAGAGTGTGCTGTGTTGATTTGATAGGCATATTGGCCGTTAAGGTAAACTGTTTGTGTGCCGCTATTTGTTTGTGGGTTGCCTTGGTAAACTACAGCAACATGAATCCAGTCTGTAGCGTCAACCAGGTTATCGCTGCCGTCATTGGTCCACACCTGTTTGTTAAAATTACCTTGCCAGCTTGATAAACTGTCGTAGTGCATAGTTGTAAATTCTAAATAATAGGGGTTGGCACCTTGTGTACCATTACCGTCTGCGTTGTCTGCGCTGCGTGGCCCACCATCTTGCATTTCAAGCTGAAAGGCAATACTCTCGCCCACCCTTAAAACGGTTGGCTGCCCTGTAGTTAACGCTAGTGGAATATTAATCCAAAAAGAATAAGCATAGCCGTTTTTCCCTAAAGGGTTTTCTAAGCCACGGGATATCATAAGGTGGTTGGTGGTAAAATCTGCAGCCCCTCCAATTTCAGTATTTGGTGCTACGGCAGGGCCCGCAAGGGTGCCATTTATTAAGTCCCACTCAATGGTTGCCGGAGCTGTATTCTCAGATATCCAATTTGGGGTAGAAAGGGGGTAACGGGCAAATAGGCCTGTTGTTGGCACTTGGCCATGCAGCCCAAGGCTTGCTAGCACTAGGGCGGTAAGTAAAATCTTTTTCATAAAAATATTATTTTCAGCAAAAAAAGATATTACTACCACAGCGGCGAAATATAACTTGTTAACCGCTGTAAAAACCTTGTAAACTGTAGTTTATAACCACATAAGGGTATTGCCTAATTAATAACTTTGCCAACCTGTTTTGAAAGTTCTATACAAAATAACAACCCTGGCTATGTTGTGCTTTGCCTGTTTGCAGGCTTTAGCACAGCAACCTTGTTACAGGCTTATAGGCAAGGCCGCGGGCTTACCATCTAACACCGTGTACGATGTTAAGCAGGGCAAGAACGGGTGTATTTGGGTAGGCACAGATAAAGGGCTTTGCAAGTACGATGGGGTTAATGTTTACCTGTATAACAACCCGCAGCAAACAGGCAAAGGCGTTACCGATATTTATGTGCTGGATAATGGAGAGGTGTATTGCCAGAACTTTTCGGGGCAGTTGTTGTATACCCAAAATGGAACACTGCAAATAGAAACTGCCGTAGGCACATCTAACAACTATTACCCTATGCGCCGCATTGGGCCGCTGTTGCTGTTTTTTTCTAATGAAGATATACATATCCTAAACCCTTATTTGCACAAGGCAAAAACAGTGCATATACCGGGCGCGGCATTTGATTTTACCTGTGTAAACAACAACAGGCTGTATTTTTACAATACAAGCAGTAATTTGGTTGTGTATGATGGTAAAACCACGCAAACGGTTACAACCATAAGCCAAGGGCCAGAAACTATTATTAAGCAGTTTTACAGCCTCCCTAACGGACTTTTAATGGCACGGGCCAACAATAGCTTGTCTACTGTTTTTGATTATAATGGTGGGTTTAAAGAGTTTCCGGGTATAGACAATTCTGCCCTGTTGCAAAATGTGGTTACTATTGATAATGATGTATGGTTGTGCACATCAATAGGGCTATACCGCTACACAAAAAAGCTAAAGCAGTTGGGTAACAAACCATATTTTAGCAACTACCGTATATCATCAATTATAAAAGACCGCGAAGGTGCCTATTGGATTTCTACCTTAGACAATGGCCTTAGTTTATGTGCCCAATATTAATGTGTTGATTGATGATGGTGGCAAGGGCTACCAAATTAGCAGCCTTGCTAACGGGCCCGGTAAAAGTAGCGTGGTAGCCGGCACCACCAATAACACACTGCTGCTATACAACGGGGCAACAAAAAGCTATTCGGTTATAGATACTACGGGCTTTGCCAATGAGGTTACTGCCTGCTATTACGATTCTGTTGCCAACCAATACATTTACAGCAGCAGCATTTTAAAGGTTATAAAAAATGGCAAATGCATTGTTAACAATCAACTGGCAGCAAAAGATATTGCACCTTTTGGGCCGGGGGCCTATGCGCTTGCTTTTTCTAACGGCTGTGGGGTGTATTTGTACCCGGGTGCTAAACACACAGCCCCGTGGATAAATAACCTAGAGCAGACCTTCTTAAACATGGCTTTACTACCGGTTTCGGCCCGCGCCCGTGCGGTTGCGGTAAACCCTGCCGACACTACTGTTTATGCGGCCTATGTAAAAGGTTTATACAATATAAAAAGGGGTGTGCCTACAGAAATTAATTATAACAGCAAGCCCATAATTTGTACAAGCCTTAAATGGTATAAAAACCAGTTATACATAGCAACGTATACCCAGGGTATATTGTGCTACAACCCCGCCACAAAAACGGTAAGCACGGTGTTGGCAAGCAATGCCACCCAACTAGGGGTGTTAAAGTTAGAAGCCTATAAAAACAGGTTGTTTTTTGTTACAGAACGGGGCTTGTATGCATACAACCTTAGCGCAGGTAAACTTGATTTTTGGAACCAGGCCGATGGGTTACCTGAAACTGAAATTGCCGACCTTATTGTAAAGAACGATACCGCATGGCTTGCTACCCATAGCGGCCTTGTAATGCTTGATATTAATACCCCGGCAATAAACACCACCGCGCCCCCTATATTTTTAACCGGTATTTTAAGCAATGGCAAGCCGGTTAGCATAAATAACCTACCCGAATTGCCGTATAAAAACAACACCCTTGATGTTAGCTTTTCTATACCCGCATACAAAGGCGGCACGAACATAAAAGTGGTGTATAAACTAAACGATAACGCCTGGGAAACGCTGCCTGCAGGCAACAGGGTGTTGCAGTTTAAAAGTCTTGCATCGGGCGGGTATATGTTGCAGGTAAAAGCCCTTAACGAAGATGGTATTGAAAGCGCCCAACCCCTGCAATTGAATTTTAGGGTGGCACAACCCTACTACCAAACCCGCTGGTTTATTTTGCTGCTTTTAATGGTGGTGGTGGCTGCGGGTTGGTTGGTATATAAATACCGCATAAACAAGCTTATTAAAAAGCAAAAGGCCGAGCTTGAAAGGCAGGAATTAAAAAGGCAACTGGACGAGTCTACATTAAAAACCCTGCGGGCGCAAATGAACCCGCACTTTATACACAACGCCCTAAACTCTATACAAAGCTATGTGTATAGTGGCGAAAAAGAGCTGGCAAGCAAATACCTGGGCTTGTTTAGCGATTTATCGCGCTCGTTATTAGATAGTTCATCATTAACAGAAATTACCCTGCACGACGAGATAAAACTGATAGAGCTTTACCTGCAACTAGAGTGTATACGCCTGCCCAAAATACAATACAGTATTACCAAACAGCCCGGAATACAAGAGTATGTTATAACCATACCGGCAATGATTTTGCAACCCCTGGTAGAAAACGCGGTAAACCACGGTTTTGCCAATAAAACAGAAAATTGCCAACTGCAAATACACTTTAGCACGGTAAACAACATGCTGGTAGTGGTAATAGAAGACAATGGCATTGGGCGTGTAAAATCGGCAGAGATAAACGCGCGTAAAAACAAGAAATACCAATCGTTTAGTACCCAGGCCATACAAGACCGTATAACTATATTAAACAAAAACAGGCAGCGGCCTATTATACAGGTTATTACTGATTTGTATGATGCCCACAACAACCCCGCCGGCACATCTGTTAAACTTAGCATACCTATTGAAGACAATGATTAACTGCGTAATAATAGAAGACGAGCCGCAAGCCGTAAAAACCCTGCGGTTGATGATGGCCGACTATTTTCCGGACATTACCATAATTGGCGCCTTTGACCGTGTTAGCACAGCCGTGCCTTTTATACTGGAACATAAGCCCGACTTTATTTTTTAGATGTGCAGCTTAACGGCGAAATAGGGCTTGACCTGGTTAACTATTTAACCAAAGACGAAATAAATTTTGAGATAATATTTACCACTGCATATAGCGGCTACGCGCTTGATGCATTTACCCTTAGCGCTACCGATTATATACTTAAACCCATAAATGCAGAGCGGCTAAAAGAGGCGGTAGCGCGGGTACTTAAACGCGCCAAAGTACGTGTAGAGCAGTTGCAAATTTTGCAGCAGGTTGCCACCACACAAACCATAGAGCGCATTGTATTAAAAACCCACCAGGGCAGCCATATTGTAGCCGTAAAAGACATCCAGTTTTTAAAGGCCGACAATGTGTATACCGAATTTCATTTAGGGAATGGTACACAGGTTATAGTTTCTAAACCGCTAAAGGAGTACGAGATTTTGCTTACCCAGGCGCAGTTTTTTAAACCCCACCGCTCGTACATTATAAATACCAACTACATAAAACGCTACTCTAAAGCCGAAGCCGAGATAGAGTTGAGAAGCGGTGTAAAAGTACCGGTATCGCGCGATAAGAAGAAAGAGTTTGAAACCCTTATGGGGATTGTTTAAAGCCCATTCTTCTCTAAAAACAATGTAATAACCCGTGGCAGGCCATAGTTATCAAGGTTGGCAATGTTTATGGGAATTGAGTTACCTAGTACTGGTAAATCCTTTTTCAGGTTGATGATGTAGAACGACGTTATAATATCCTGATGCGATAGCACATGCTTTAACGGCTCGCCAACAGGGGTAACAACGGTTTTATTTTTTGCTAGATAATCTAAAATTTCCTGCCCACTAATAATATCTTCCCTCTCTTTTGGAGATGGGGTTAGGGGTGAGGCTCCTTTGTCTCCACCAACGGAAACTCATACAACTGTTGCCAAATATCTTTAGCGGTGCGCTGTTGCAATAGCAACTGCTTGTCGTTTTTAATAATAAAGTAGTTGAAATAACGGGTGCGCCTTGCGGCCATTTTATTTTTTACCGGCAGCTCATTTACCCGGCCTTTTGCAAGGGCATAACAACTACTATTAAAAGGGCACAGCAGGCATGCAGGGCTTTGCGGTTTGCATTGCAAAGCACCAAACTCTATCAGCGCTTGGTTAAACGTGCCGGGGTGGGCGTTGCCCATTAAATCTAGCACTATCGCGGTAAACTCTTTACGTGCTTTTTCTGATGGCGCAGGCGTTTCAATACCAAAATACCGTGCTAAAAACCGGTATACATTACCATCTACAGCAGCGGCTTTTTCGCCAAAGGCAATAGAAGCTATAGCCCCCGCGGTGTAGGGCCCAATGCCTTTAAGTTGGGCTATTTCAGTGTAGGTTGATGGGAATTTGCCACCATATTGATTAGCTACAATTTTAGCCGTTTGGTGCAGGTTGCGCGCCCGTGAGTAATACCCTAAGCCCTGCCATAAGCGTATAACGGCATCTTCGTGTGCGTTGGCAAGGTCTACTATGGTGGGGTAGGCGTTGGTAAAACTATGGTAGTAGGGCATGCCCTGTTCTACACGGGTTTGCTGCAATATTATTTCCGACAGCCAAATCTTGTAAGGGTCGGTAGTAGCGCGGAAAGCCAAGGGGCGCTTATTATCATTATACCAATTTAAAAGTGTACCTGCAAAATCCATAGGCTATACTAACCCTTGGGCCTTTAAATGGTTGTAAATTTTGTTGGTAGCGCCGGTATTTTCCAGCACATAGCGGCGAGAATTGGTAGCAGCAACCATATAGGCACTTTTGTCAGTATTAAGCAGGTTGAAAATACCCGCTAATTCTTTAGCATTGTTAACGGAGAAGGCAGCATGTGCCTTTTTCAATTCCAAGGCCTCGGCAAACTTTTGGTGTTTGGGCCCAAATAGTACAGGGTGGCCGTAAACAGAGGCTTCCAATATGTTATGTATACCATTGTTAAAGCCCCCACCAACATACGATATGTGTGCATAGCGATAAGCGGTAGACAATGTGCCTACAGTATCAATTATTAGTACCTGCGCACCGGCCAAATCTTGTTCTTTGCCTTTTGAATAATGCACCACTTTTACGCCCCGGTACATGGGTTCTGTCTTTTTAAAATGGGCTATTCCTACCTCGTGCGGAACGATAACAAACTTCCAACCCTGCGGGGCTTTTTTTATTAGTTCAATAATTTTTATTTCATCGCAATACCATGTGCTACCCGCAATAAACAGCTTGTTGCCGTTGGCAAACTCTTCTACTATAGCAAGTTTAGATAGCGACTGTGCAACATCGCTCACCCTATCAAACCGTGTATCGCCTGTAATATCAATGTTTGCAAAGCCATGCGCGTTGAGAATGCTTTTAGATGCTTGGTTCTGAACAAAAAAGTAGTTAAAAACCCGCAGCGGCATTAGCCTTTTGTACTTAAAGAAGTACTGGTTTGCCCTGAATATGCCCGATACAAGAAAAGTGGGCGTGTTAGTTGATTGTAAAGCAGACAGATAGCCCTCCCAAAACTCATATTTAACAAAAAGGGCGGTTTTAGGCTTAACAGCAGCTACAAACCGGGCTGCATTGTCCTGTAAATCAGCAGGTAAGTAAAATACATAATTTGCCCCTGTGTAGTTTTTGCGCACCTCGTAGCCCGATGGTGAAAAGAACGTAAGCAGTATTTTTTGCTGTGGGTTTTCCTGCTTTATTTTTTCAATAAGTGGGCGGCCCTGCTCAAACTCTCCTAACGATGCGCAGTGCACCCAAATATACTCGCGGTTGCCCCAGTCAATAGCTTCAATTTTCTCTAGTAAACCCTTGCGGCCCTGTACCCATAATGTTGCTTTGGCGTTGCCAAATACAGCAGCCAGTTTAATGGCTAAAATGTATAGTTGGGTGCCTAAGCGGTACAGCATTTAGTTGTAGAAATAAGTGCCGGGGTCGCGGCGGTAAAGCGGCAGCACCCAACCTACTTTAAAACCATAAAGCAAATCAACACGCTTGGTATTGTCTGGCCCCATTTGGTCGAAGTTGTAGGGCCTGCGGTTTTGAGTAAACCCTTGCACAAACTCAAAGCCCGCAAAAAAGTTTAGCATTTTGCGGTTACCCATGTATCGGTAGCCAATAAACTCTGTAATACAGGGGCCATTGGTTTTACGGTCGTAGCCGGTTTTGTATTCTTTAGAAAGGGCATATACGTTATTATCGGCCACCTCTATGCGTATTTTATGGTTTATAAAACCACCACCTACAGATATAATAAAGCCGGTGTTTTTGTTAGGCCCAAAAGCGGGAATAAGCTTGCCAATGCTACCGGTAACCATGTACCCGCGCTCGTATTGGTATACCTCGGCACCTGTGCCTACGTTGGTAATAATGGTGCCGCCGGGGGTGGCTATGGCTTTAAGAATGCTGTCTTCGCGTATTTCCGACCCAAACAAAAAGCTGGCACCAAGGCCAAATAACCAGTTGCTTTTTGTTTTGTACTGAAAGTTAAGGCCAATGGTAGAATTGTTTCCAAAGCGTTTGGCAAGGTCGCCGCCGGGCAAATGAAACCCATAGGCAATATCAACCATGGTAATAGATATTGTGCTGTCTTCAACATCTTTAACCTGTGCGGTAGCCGTGGTTGCAAAACCAACCAGCATGGCGGTAAAAAGTACTATGGTGTAGAGTGTCCTCATTGTATGGTTATACAAATATAACGCAGGTTATTGAGGAAAATTGTAGTGCGGCGAAATCATCAGGTAAACAATTACCCCGGTAACGGTAACATACAACCATATTGGGAAGCTCCAACGAACCAGTTTGCGGTGGCGGGCAACATCGTTTTGCAGGCCGCGGTAAAAAGACAGCAGTATAAGCGGAAGCACCGCCGCTGCCAGTATTATATGGGTAACCAGTATAATAATGTAGACGTAATATAGGCTATTCTCTTTAGGAAAAGATGTTGCAGGGGCCATCCAATGGTAGGTAATGTACGACACCAAAAACAACGATGATAAGCCAAAAGCTGCTAGGTTTAATTTTTTGTGTAATTGAATGTTGCGCTTTTGTTTAATCTGGTAAAAAGAAAAAATAAGCAGCAGAGAGCAAGTGCCGTTTATAAACGCGTTTAACTTGGGTAATTGGAAAACAAACGCAGGTATTGGATTTGGCACCGGAATTACCTTTAAGCTTAAAATAAAAACCACTACGCAAACAAAAACAGTAATGCCTGCAACTAACCTGAAAACAATTTTATCTGTCATATAATTAGATTAATACGCTGCAAAGATACCTGCTAAACAAATACCTCTTTGTAAAAAAGAAAAAAGCGTTAGTTTTGTTAAAATATATGGTAGGGTAGGACATTGCTTAAAGACGAGACATATACACGCGCAGAAATTGTTGATGCCTTTAAAAAAGTGGCGTTTAACTCTACTTTTATGTGCCTTGCCGCCTTTGGTGTTGTTAACCTTTTGCACAACCTTATATGGTATATGGGCGCCTACCACTACGTGCAAGAACCTGTGTTACTTCACAACTATGTTGTGTTTGTTAAAAACGAAGGGTGGTATGTGCGCGCAGTAAAAAACATATATAGCGCAGGCCCTTATTTGTGCATTGCGCTTGCAGCAATTTCTTATGCTGTATATACAGCTATACCTAAAAAACGTATTACTTACCGCATGTTTTGGTTTTGGCTTTTTATAAACTCTATAAACTACTTGTTGGTGCAATGGTTGGCAACGCCCTATATACGTAATTCGGGCATTGGGGTATTAACGCACTATTGGTATTGGGAAGAACGAGACCGATTTATAGCCGCCCTTGTAGCACTTGTTATAGCCTTTTTTTATGGCCGTTTTATAGCGCATAACTTTTTGCAGTTTACCCCTGCCATGAAGTATATGAAACGCAACAACTACCGAATATTTGCTTTTTATGTATTAGTTATTCCGGCAGTTGCGCTTATGGTAGCAGTACCCGCTTTTCGTATGTTTTTTGAGTGGCGCGTGGTTTGGCTAATGGTGCTGGTAACGTTTTTGCTTGCCCTGTCGGTATTGGTGCGCATTGGCGAGCGTAAGTTTAAGGTGCAATTTTTTGAGGAAAGCTATAAGGCCAAGTACAGTTACGGCGGCGTTATCTTCTTAGGCATAATAGTGGCTATTAATATATACCTCTACCTTGTTGGCTTTAGAATGGAGCCAGGCCTGTTTTAATTTTAGCCCGTATAGTGTCGGTTTCAAAGCAAGGCTAATTACCTTTGGCGTATGCAAAAAAATTATTTGTTACCGGTGGCGTTTTCGCGCTGCTAAGTGTTGTGCTTGGCGCACTTGCTGCCCACGCCCTGCGCGATAAGTTGGACCCCCGCAGCCTTGAAGGCTTTAACACAGCCGTTAAGTTTATGTTTTACCACGCCCTGGCCCTTTTGGTTTTTGGGTTGATGGCCGATAAACATCAATCTAAATTATTTGGCTGGGCGGGCAACCTTATAATAGCAGGCACGGTTCTTTTTTCGGGCTCTATATACCTGCTGTCAACAACAGCGGTAAGTGGCTTAAACATACCCAAAGGCTTTGGCCTGGTTACCCCGTTGGGCGGCGTGTTGCTTATTGCCGGTTGGGCACTTTTTATCCTATCAATACTGAATAATAAAAAATAGATTTTTTGATGAGCTACGAGAATTATACAAACCACCTGCGCAAGCTGGCCGATGTTAACTATGCCAACGCTCTGTTGCAGTGGGACCAAGAAGTATTTATGCCCGAAAAAGGGGCTGCCGCAAGGGCATCGCAACAGGCAACACTATCGGGTATTGCGCACGAACTGGCTACCGCACCCGTTTTGGGCGGTTTTATAAAGGAGTTGTTGGCCGATAATACCCTTACCGCTTTGCAGCGCAGCAATGTAGAGCGCACCGCTAAAGAGTTTGAAAAACGCAACAAGTTTTCTACCCAGTTTGTAGAGGAAATGAGCATGGCAATTTCGGCAGGTTTCCAGGCATGGCAGGTGGCTAAAAAAGATAATAACTACGCTATTTTTGAACCCAAGCTGCAAAAGCTGATAGACCTTAAACGCCGCGAGGTTGACCTTGCAGGGTACGATGAGCACCCGTATGATGCGTTGTTGGACGATTATGAGCCGGGAACAACGGCAGCTGATGTAAAAGAGCTGTTTGATAATTTTAAGCCGGGGCTAAAGACCTTGCTTGATAAAATTTTTGCCGCCGAAAAGCCCGACGACTCATTCTTTAAGCAGCATTTTAATAAAGATACCCAATGGGATTTTGGTATAGACCTGCTTAAACAAATGGGCTACGATTTTTCTGCCGGAAGGCAGGATATATCGGCCCACCCGTTTACCGTTAGTTTTGGCAGCGGCGATGTGCGTGTTACCACCCGCGTAAGCGAAAGCGACCTTACCGAAATGATATGGAGCTGCATACACGAAGGCGGCCATGCGCTATATGAGCAAGGATTACCCGAGGGTGATTATGGCTTACCATCGGGCGAGGCGGTTTCTTTAGCTATACACGAGAGCCAGAGCCGCTTGTGGGAGAATAACGTGGGCCGCAGCCGTGGCTTTTGGGAGTTTAATTACCCCATGTTGCAAAGCAGGTTTGGCCACCAACTGGGCAATGTGCCGTTAGATGCTTTTTACAAGGCTTTTAATCGGGTAGAGCCATCGCTTATACGCACATCAGCCGATGAGTTGACGTACCATTTCCACATCATCATCCGTTTTGAACTGGAACTGGCTATGGTAGAAGGTACACTAAGCGCCAAAGACCTGCCCGAAGCTTGGAATGCCAAGTACAAAGAGTACTTGGGTATAGATGTGCCTAACTACTCGCAAGGTGTGTTGCAAGATGTGCACTGGAGCCATGGCAGTATGGGTTATTTTTCTACTTACTCGCTAGGCAGCTTGTATGCCGCGCAATTTTATGCACAGGCGGTAAGCGAGGTGCCGGGGTTAGAAAGCAGCATTGCCACCGGGCAAACAGCGCCTTTGCTTAACTGGTTAAGAGATAAAATACACAATAAGGGTCGCAACTTAACATCTCGCCAGGTGTGCGAAATGGTAACCGGCAAACCCCTTGATGCTAAGTACTTTATGGACTATGCCAACAAAAAATATGGCAATATTTACGGGTTTTAAACATTTTTAAGTCCGGCATTGTATTAGTTATCAAGCAAAAGAACCATTTTCATATTAATTATTTCGTCAAGATTAAAGAATAATTAGATTATGTATAACTTTGCCTTAACTGTAAATAAACACATAAATAAACACACAATGAAAAAACTGTTACTCGCTCTTGTTTTTTTAGTTGTAGGTAAAGTAGCCACAGCACAAGACACTCTTCTTTTTGAAGACTTCAACAATGTAATTAACTTTAACTATGAAATTGCCCCACCAAGCGGTGCCCAGTACGATGTATCTGGCTACAACTTTGATGGCGACGGTTTAACAGACGCCAATGCCCGCGATTTGGAGTGGTTCTTAATCCTTCCTTTCGCTATCCAGGATTCTTTAACTATTGATGGTGACACTAACATTGCCCTTGCCTCTAGCTCTTGGTTTGACCCTGCAGGCCAAGCTTTGAATTACTTCATCTTGCCATCAATTCAGTTGAATGATGCCAGCGGTGTACTTAGCTGGAAATCGGCCCCACGCCAAACGCCATTGTATTGCGATGGCTACAAAGTATTGGTATCTACTACCGATAACTTTGAGAACAACTTTACCGACACTCTTTTTGTTGGTGCAGAGTACCTTTCTCGCGTTGACCCATTGCCAGATAGCACGTTTGCAGGCTTTACTTTTTCTGAAGGTGAGGTTCACGGCTTAGACGGTACTTATGTAGAAAACGGTGGCGACTCTATCCGCCTGTTAGGTGTATTAAAACCACACAGCATTAGCCTTGCTGCTTATGCAGGTCAAAAAATATACATTGCGTTTTTACACGATGCTGATGACGATAACTTAATTTCTATTGATGATATCTGCGTTCGTGGTGACGGTACTGTTAATGTTGACGAAACTAAAGCGGATGTTAACGTATTAATGTTCCCTAACCCAGCAACTAACAATGTAAACCTAAACTTTAACGTTGTTAAACCAGGCCCTGTAAGCCTAGAGGTTTACGACCTAAGCGGTAAACAAGTTGATAAACGCAGCATTGGCACCCGCCTTAAAGGTGAGCACACTTACCAGTACGATGTTAATGGCTTAGCCAGCGGTAACTACTTGGTTACTCTACGCACAGTAGGCGGTACTAAAACCCTTAACCTATCGGTTACCAAATAATTTTTGGTACAACGGCATAAAAAATCCCCGCTGACATCACGTCAGTGGGGATTTTTATTTATTAGGGTATTAGGTTTTTCTTAGTGTGTTTTAACCAATTTAAGCACGTTAGACTTGATGCCGCTGCGCTCTACTGTTACCAGGTATATGCCGTTATCAAGCTTGGTTTTATCTTCAAACGTATAGGTATTTCGGCCCTGCGTAGGCTTAACCATATTGCTAAAAACCTGTTTACCGGTTACATCTTTCAACACTACCATTACATCGGCATTGGTATCGGCATCAAAAACAATTTCGCTTAGCCCATTTGCGGGGTTTTGGCCACCGTAAATAATATTTACAGCCTCGTCTTTAGTAATGGCTACAGATATAATATCAGAGTACACGGTTTGGCCCTCAAAATTAGTTTTGCCTAAGCGGTATACATTGCTACCCATAAGTGGCTCAGGGTCGGTAAAGGTATAGTCGCGGCGGCTGTCGCTAAAGCCTGCGCCCTGCACTACGGCAATAGGCTCAAACATTTGCCCGTCGGCACTGCGCTCTATGGTAAAATAGTCGTTTTCTACTTCCATAAGCGTGCGCCATTTAAGCACCACACCATCGCCTTGGCGTTCGCCCTCAAAAAAGCGGAGTTTTACAGGGTCTTTTATGCCTTCGGTACCCGCACGGGCGGTTCCGCTTTGTCCTAAATTTAGGTATGTAAATGTAACACCGCCTACAATGGCAGCGCAGCAAACGCCAACAGCAGCATATTTAAGCGCTGCTTTCATTTTTTGTTTTTGCTTTTGGGCTTGTTGCTGTACTAAACGTAAACCTGGTTTCATAGGGTTGGATTTTTAACGAAACCAAAACTATTTAATACCCCTGCGTAAAAAGGCTAAAGAAACCACTTGGGTTACCCATGTAGGTTTTAGGTTTTAGCTTGTAGCTTATAGCTTACAGCGGATAGCTTACAGCGTGCAGAAAAAGGGAGTAATGCCTGTATTTAAAGGCATTGCAAGGCTATAGAAAACAGCCCGTATTAATCAATATAAAAAGTAAAAAGAGGTAAGAAATTAGCCTATTAAATTGTTTTGCAACAGGTATTCGGCAATTTGTACGGCATTGGTTGCGGCACCCTTGCGCAGGTTATCTGCCACTATCCACATATTTAGTGTGTGGGGTTGGCTTTCGTCGCGACGGATGCGTCCTACAAAAACATCGTCTTTACCCTGCGATGTTAGTGGCATTGGGTAGCTGTAATTATCAAGGTCGTCTTGCACGGTAATGCCCGGCGTTGCTGCTAAAAGCGCGCGTACTTCGGCAATATCAAAGTCTATAGCAAACTCTACGTTTACCGCTTCAGAGTGGCCACCCTGCACCGGCACACGCACAGCGGTTGCGGTAACGCGTATAGAATCGTCGCCCATAATTTTACGGGTTTCGTTTACCAATTTCATCTCCTCTTTGGTGTAGCCATTATCGGTAAACACATCGCACTGCGGTATGCAGTTACGGTCTATAGGGTATTTATACGCCATTGGGCCCTCAACACCGTTGCGCTCGTTTTCCATTTGCGCTACAGCCTTAACACCTGTACCTGTTACCGATTGGTAGGTTGATACCACCACACGCTTAACACCATATTTTTTGTGTAGCGGGGCCAGTGCCATTACCATTTGTATGGTAGAGCAGTTGGGGTTGGCAATAATTTTATCTTCTTTGGTAAGCGCCCATGCATTAATCTCTGGCACTACCAGTTTTTTGGTAGGGTCCATGCGCCATGCCGATGAATTGTCTACCACCGTAATACCTGCTTCGGCAAACTTGGGGGCAAACTCTGTAGAGGTGGTTCCACCGGCAGAAAATATAGCTACGGCAGGTTTGGCGGCAATGGCATCGTCCATAGAAACAACCTTGTATTGCTGGCCCTTAAAGGTTACCTCTTTGCTCTGGCGTACCGATGCATCTGAGGCTACTGCCAATAATTCTGTTACAGGAAAATTGCGTTCTTCTAATACACGCAACATAACGGTGCCTACCAAGCCGGTAGCGCCCACAACGGCTACTTTCATTTTTACGGTTTAAGGGTGCAAATGTAATGGGTAATGGTGTTGGGTAATGGTGTTTAGATAAATATTTTAATTGGCTTGCCTATGCGGCAGGCACTTACTTTCTTTCACCGCGAAAGAAAGTAAGCAAAGAAAGCTCCCGGCTGCATTTTTCAACGACCCGCTACGAGGTCGTTCGCTAAAATCTGTAAACTCGTCCTACGGACTCAGACAGAACAGATTTTTACGCTCACATTCTCTGCGGGACCCCGTTTCAAAACGCCATGCCGGAACTTTGTCTGTAACCAGATACTGAATTAAAATTCGAGCCGGGCGTGGACTACCCACGCACTGCCGTAGTGAAAATATAGGCCGGTCTTAAAAAGATTTAAAAAAGAGTACCTTCCTATTTTGGGGTAGAGTTTAACTTATTTCAGACTTTACAAGCAGGCTGCCCTCGGCCTGTAAAACCGCTAAATATTTACCTTCTAACTGCTCTACCTGTGCCTTAGTGGTTTTGGGTTTTAATGTATTTTAAAATAACCATGGTTATAATGGCTAAAAGGGAGAATAGCATAAAAACGGTTTGCCACTGGAAATGTTGGCGTATAAAACCAAACAGCGCCGCACCCGATGATAGGCCGAAATTAAAAACTGTCATACAAAAAGTAAACTGCATGGCCGAAATGCGTTTCCAGCATAGTTGCATTGCCAGTGCTAATGCACCAATGGTTATTAGGGTTATAAGCGTACAAAACAGGCCTATAAAAGCCGATACAAAATGGGTGTTGCCCCAATAGGGGCTGCACAACGACATGGAAAATACAAGTGTGGCTATCAGGAATAAACAATACTGTATCATACGCACTACACCAAAGCGCTGAATAAGAAACCCGCCTATTAACATGCCGCAAATGCCACCCACTAAATTAGATATGGAAAAAACGTTAGAGTAGTATTGGCTGGTCCACTTTAACTCTTGTATTGTAAAAACGGGTAGCAATGTCCTTACATAATGTATAGAAATCATGGCAATATAAATGGCCAAAAGCAGTAGCAAGGTGTTAGGCAGGAACACAACCTGCTTAAACGATTTAAATAGTTTTGGCCAGCTATCAACAGCCATTAAAGCGGCTTGGGGCGATGTTTTTCCGGGTAAGCCGGGGAGTAGTTTTTCGCCTTGCCGTTCTTTAACCATAAGCGCAACCGCCATAATAATAAATACTAAAACCGATAGGGTTATAACCGCTACAGACAAGCTGTAGTTATTGATAAGCCAACTGCCCGCAATTAACGATATGGAAACTCCAATGGCTTTTGAGCCCCACATTAGGCTGTTGGCCTTGCCCTGTTGGGGTATGGGCACAATATCTATTACCAAACTATCTGTAGCAATATCCTGAAAAAGAATAAACGTGTGCAGGCATACCACAACGGCCGATAGGGTAGAAATATTTTCTAGTGGGTTGGGTATTAGCGCCATTGCAATAAGGCTGGAAAATATACCCAGTTGCCCAAACAACAGCCAGGGTTTTCTGCGGCCCATAGGCAGGTAGGTGTAGCGTTCCATTACAGGCGCTAACAAAATTTTAAGGCTAAAGGGTATCATAATTACAGCACTGTAAGCCGCAATTTCTATAGGGGTTTTGCCGTTCATGGCCATCCATGCCGGTATGGCAAAAATGGTAATACCCTCTGGTATGCCCTGCGAGAAATACAAAACAATAAAGGTGAAATACCTTAGAAAAGAATTTTCTGAAAGTGATGTGCCGTTGTTAATGGTTTGTTTTTTCACCCGGTAGTTAGTTTTATAAAAAACTAATATACAGGTTTTTATATTGTTTGGAAAGCGACAGACTCAAATAGGTGATTTTAAAAAAGGAAGCAGGTTTTATTCCCCAAACAATTGCTCTATAAGCTGGCGTTCTTGCGGGTTGGTAATAACAATAAAAACATCGCCCTCTTGAAAAACATACCCGGGACCGGGTTTGTAAATAGCCATACCGGCGCTGGTGCGCAGGGCCAAAAAGTTAGAGTATTCAAAGGCATTAATATTAAGATCGGCCACGGTGCGCCCAATAAAGCGCAACGGAATGGCAAACTCTTCAAACCGGTAGTTTACCCCATTATCGCGCAGCATATCATCTAAAAAAGAGGTAACCGTGGGCCGCACCATTTCTGATGCCATGCGCAGGCCGCCAATATGGTAGGGCGATATTACTTTATCGGCCCCGGCCTTGGTTATTTTATTTATATAAGAGCTGTCTTTACACATAGAAACAACGCGCGCTTTTGGGTTTAGCTGTTTTGCAGACAGGCTTATAACAAGGTTTGTATTATCATCGTTAGTGGCGGCAAAAACACCGGCGCAACGTAAAATACCGGCCTTGGTAAGCGCTTCATCATCTGCCGCTTCGCCATCAATAATAAGCCATTGCGGGTGTTCTTTATGGGCTGTTTTAACCCGCTCGGCATCGCGCTCTATAACAACAAAAGGGCGGTTTGTCAGGGCCATTTCGGCGGCAATACTGCTGCCTATGCGCCCCAAACCACATATAATAAAGTGGCTATCCAGTTCTGCAATAGTATTCATGGTTTGTAAATATTTATAGGTTTTGTTTATGCGCCCGTCTACAAAAACAGCAATTACTGACGATATAGTGTAGGTGGCAAGTGCAATACCTGCCAATGCTAAAAACACGGTATATAAGCGCCCTATGGGAGAGTTAGAGAGGTCTACAACCTCGCCATAACCAATAGTGGTTATGGTTATCATTGTCATATAAAAACAATGGCATAGTATTACCACTTTACAGTGGTAATTTAATAAGCGGCCTTTTTTGGGGCAGTTAAAATACTTATGAATCCATAAAGCAGAAGAGAAGCCATCATAACAATCATTATGAGGCCAATAATCATTTCGGGGTCGCTCTCTTTAATAAAATCAACTAAATCCTTTTTCCTTTCCATAATTCCGATATTTGTACCGTTAAATATAAGTAAAAATGGAAATAGAAATAGAATTGATAGGTAAACCTAAGACGATAGCTATCCCTAGCGGAGCGAAAAATATCATTTTGGGTGGTTTGAGTCTTCCTGAAAAGGCAGATTACCCTTTGCAATACCGTTTATGCATAGATTGGAAAACAATTAAGAAAAACGGAGATAAAGACTTTGATACCACATGGGTATATTTTGATGGTACTTTATTGTCGGCAGAAATGATAGAATTACCTGAAGTTACGGAAATTACCGTTGGGGTTGAAAAGGCCGAAGCCGACTATAAAACCTTTAAGCCATATCAAAATACGGCTGTTTTCTTTTATGAATTTGAATAGCTAGAGCTTACCTTTCTTAGGATTAAACTTTAATAGCTGGTCTATAGCCTTGTCAAATTCGCTGGGAATTCCATCCCCAAGCAATTGCCCAGACTTATAGGCTTGCTCAACCTCTTTTTTTAGAAGGTTTTCAAAATTTGGATTTAGCCAGTTGGCAAACTCAAAGGCAATACCCAACTCGGCGTAGAGGCCATCCTGATACTTACCTTGATTCATTTTTAGTAGCCCAATGCGACCTTCGCTAATAACGTTGCTTTCGGAAAGCAATTCAACAATTTGTTGGTCAAATTCAAGATTTAGGTGGCCTTTTGAATTTTGCGCTTCCCATTCTGAGAGGATTTGTTTACCATCATTACTTTGTAGCCAACCATTTACTGTTTTACCCTTTTCTTTCAACGCTTTAGCCATGTCAGTAAGGTTTAGATATGCAACCTGACCATCATGCATTAAATGGATGTGTTTCTCGTTAAAATCTATTAGGACGTATCTGAACATCAGCTACCAAGTCTTTGTATCTTAATCGTGTGTTTTGAAGGTTCTCCAAATAGTAATTAAATCTATAACCATCGGTCTTCTTCTTTGTGTTATACCTGAAAACAAATTCATCCATATAACGATGAAGGTGCTTTTTGGTTGATTTAATGTACACCCCAAATATACCTCTTTTCATATTTGACCACACATTTTCAATACGGTTGGTTGTTATGTTGCCGTTAGCATACTCTTTTTTAGAATGTGACACGAAATGTCTTTCGTACCCAAACACCTCTTCCGCTTCATTATATCCTGCCCATTCATCGGTGAATAACGTTGCGTTAATGCTTATGTGAGTCCGAACTACAGGAGTTATATCCCATGTTTTTGTATCCTTCAAAACCCTACAAATTAGCCTTCCACCTCTTTCCAGCATACCTAGCACTGGAGCTTTGTCTTTAAAGCTGCGGCCTTGACACTTTTCATATTTCTTATCGGCGTGGCGATTTTTATTCTTGCCGCCGAAAAAAGATTCGTCACACTCAATCTCTCCCTCCAAGACTCCGTCGTTTTCGAAAGCAAAACCTTTACGAATGCGGTGTAATAGAAACCAAGCGGTTTTTAGGGTTACTTTACAATCTCTTGCAATATCGTGCGCATTTATCCCTCTTTTCTTAGTGGTAATTAGCCAAATTGCTAAGAACCATTTACCAAGTTCAATCTTTGTGTTTTCGAATATTGTACCAGTCTTTACGTTAAAATACTTATTTGTATTTACGCAATAATACCTGTTGTTTTTGCATTTATATACCATTGAATCTGGGTCAAAAGGACTTATAACGATTCCTTTCCATCTCCATTTTTCAAGATATTTTATGCAACTTAATTCTGTTGGAAAAGCCTTTGATAAACCATAAAGGCTTGAGACTTCAGAGAACATAGCGTGTTTTGGTAATAGTATTGCGAATCTTACGCTTTCGCTTTTCAGAATGTTTCAAAAAATCGCCGTTTAATAATGTTAAATAACGCTCAAAAGCATTTTTAGGTTCTAATTCGTTCATAATCAATAATAATTTTTAATTTTAATTATTTGTTAATTAATGTTAAATAATAATATATTTGTTGAGCATAAGGGAATCGAACCCTTCTTAACACGCTCTCTAGGCGGTCAATCTACACCACAGTAGATGCCCATTATATAAAGCCACCCAGCAATGGGTGGTTTAATTACAGAGAGGAGTACGTCGGCATCGAACCGACCAGTCGACAGTCTCACCCGCGAAAGCGCACCTATACAGTACCCCTTAAAAACCATCCAGATAAACTGGATGGTTTTATTTTTATAAAGGAGTACGTTGGAGTCGAACCAACCTTTCCGCCCTGAGAAAGTGACCATACAGTACTCCTAAAAGCCATTCAGATAATCTGGATGTTTTTTGCTGGTACAAATGTATACTCGTGAAATGCCCTTAATGAAATAAGTCTGCATTAGTCGAAGTGATAGTCGGACTATAGTCGGACTTAGCGTAAAATTATTCGCCGTTTAATTTTAGAATTCTATTTACTAATTCTCTTATTTCCAGATAGTTTTGTTCGCCAGCACTAAATACCCTACTGGCTTTTTCGCTTAACCTATCTTTAGAGTCCGACGATTGACCATAGTCGAACAATTCGGTAGCAGCTTTATAAGCCCCCTTAGTAACTTCACACTTAATAGGAGGAGGATTTAAAAACAGCATTTCATGTATAAGCCAAGCTAGTATTATAGGCTTCCCACTCCATTTAGTTCTTTTCCCTTTATCAATAGCATTAAAAAATGCCATTGGGGTATTTGTAAGGCCTTTTAATTTAACTTGTTTTGATATTGACCTTGCCTTTTCATTATTTACCCACCTAAGCCTTCCTTTTGACTCACTAATTGTGCGCTTTTTAGCCTCTTCATTTTTTTTAGCTTCTAACTCCTCCTTTTCTTTTTGAAGCTTTACTCTCTCAGTCACCTCTCTGCTCCTGTTAATTGACCTCTCTCTGGCTTCACGGAGTTGTTGCGCCTTCAGCACTCGTGTGATTTCCTCTTGTGCAGCCTTTTCAACCTCTTTTTTTCAATCCAGTTTATCACTTGATATACTCTGTCATCCTTGCTTTTATTTGGACAACTACTTATGATTAAAGGGCAAATATGATTTCTCAATAAATCAGTAAATGAAAGCTTGTCTTTTGGATAGTCTATATTCAGTTGGTCTAAAATCAGCCTGATTGAAGATGTTGCGCACCATGAAAGATGTAGCGCAAGTGATAGACCATATTCATCATCATTAGGCTTAACAATTAAAGCACTTACAGCCAAAATGTCTAAACCACGTTTTTCGCAGAAATTTTCAATGTATAGATTGATACTATTTATATATTCGGTTCTGCCAATTGAATACTCATCAAATTCGCTATCTAATGCTCTTCCTAACCGTTGTTTTATAACAGTAAGATTTACATCATATATATGAAATGTTAATCCTTTATCAGTATTGCCTTTGTGCTTCATAATCTAAAAAGGCTCTACAAGCAAATCAGAGGCGGTTGTACCTAAAGCATCCGCAACCTTATACAGAAAAAACAACCCACCAGCGAAATCACCTTTTTCTATTCTTTGAATGATAAGAGATTTCTCTTGTCCGCACATAGTGGCTAAATCTTGCTGGGTAAAACCTTTAGCTTTTCTTGCTGCCCTCACATTCACCCCAAGTTGTTTTAATCTTTGTAGGTATTTAGCATCCATTTATTTAGTTTTCAGTTCAGTAGCCTTCTTATGAAGCTATTTATAATCTCTTTAATTGAGGTTAGCGTTTCTTGAGGTAATAACATTTGGGCAAGTGTGCTTACAAACAAGCCTACAAATAAATTCTTCCAATCAATTTTACTAGACTTTTCTGCCTTCTCTTTTAGATATGCAATATCAGAGGCCAATTTATTTGCATGTTCTATCGGTAATTGTAGTTGATTGAACTTTTCATTCAACATATCTAACTTGGCATGAAGTAATTTTAACTCATCAGGAGAGAATTTTTCATCAGGGATTTCTGAATCAAACTGTATGTATTCATCCTCATTTAATATGTCTTGGTACTTTTCTTCCGCATCAATTTCACGTTGTAAATACTTTAACCACCTTTCGAAATGGGACGGTATCTCTGAAAAGTAATTCATGTACCCTAACTCAGATGTACTTGACTTTGCTGGCTTTAAACGTATGCGAAACGGATAATCATTATCTTCTTCAATGCTAAAGGCATAGTTATACTTATTATGTGTAATAGACCATTGAAGAAACCCGCTAATCGGTAGCGGTTGGTCATCTATAGTGAATTCCTTTACTGAATACCCTGCTTTTAATAGTATTTCAAGGAGAGTGTTTCTTTGATTAGGTAATATCATTTTATACTTCCTTAAATAATTCTCCAACCTTTATTTCTAAAGCTTTCGCAATATTAAATATAGTTTCTAGTCCAATATTTACATCACCTTTTTCAATACGCTGTATTGTCCGCTTATGAACTTCACAGTCATAGGCAAGGTCTTGCTGAGTAATCTTTTTAGACTTCCTAAAAGATTTTACCCTTTTGCCAAACTCCTTGAATTCTTTTTCATTCGCACTTTCCACCCTCCGAAAGTCTAAATTCCTGAAAAAATTAAGGCGGCATATATGTCACCTTTCAAAGTATATTTATATATTTGTATTTGGTCAAATCATTTAACATTAGATAATCAAAACATGAAAAGCAACCTAATTGCGCTAGTGATAGCGTGTGCTGTGCTATTAACCAGTTGCAGCCATCAAATTATGAGTTACAATGCTATTGTACCTCAAACCTCAGACTCAAAGATACCATACGACTTGAAAGGGGAACGTGTATCGGCGAAAGGTGGAACTATTGATAAAGCTACCCAAAAGGCTTTAGCACTGGCTGGCAGGGATTACAATGCTCTTATCAACGGTACGGTAACTATGTATCACTACGACTTTATCCTCTTCTACAACGTCGTTTATAAAGTAGAAGGAACTCCTATTAAGCTTAAATAAACCTATCCCCAACAATAATATGAAAACCGTAAAAACAATATTTTTAGCATTAACCGTTTCATTTAGTCTAATGACTCTGGCCTCTTGTAAAAGAGAAGGCTGCACAAACTCTGATGCAGTGAATTATGATGATAACGCTGCCTCCGATGATGGTAGTTGCCATTTTGAAGGCGGATTAGTGTTTTGGTACAACCATGCCACATCACAGTTTTTAGTAGGAGATGATGCCGCATCCTTAACATTCTATGTAAACGGTCAAGTAATTGGCTCTACCGCTACTAATGTTTACTGGACTAGCGAACCTGATTGTGGTCAGAATGGCTCTATAAGCTATACAAAGAACATGGGTAAATCCCAATCCCAAACTGTGACTTATAGTGTGGTGGATGATACCAATCACGAATACTGGACTAACAGCATAACAATTGAAGCCAATACTTGCAAAAGCGTACAGTTGAATTAATATGATTCAGGGTATTGAAAATCTTCTAGGCAATGATGAACGTATCAAAATGATTATGGGTTTAGGGTATACTAAATACCGCAAAGCTGGATTAACCAGAGAGGAGGCAGGAGAGGTATTAGGCTACGGGTATATTGAGAAGTTGCTCCAGATGCCAGAGTGGAGGAAGATGTTCTTTTTCCAGTATTATTATTTCTGCTGGTACAAAAAGGAAGGAACCATTCTTTACTGTATTGGCGTTGACCCTGATTTAAATGAACATTTTATACAAGATGAAGAATAATGACAACAAAAGATAAATTAAAAGAACTCATTGCTAGTAGCGATGAAGAAGTAGTATTTGATATAGCTAAAAACTTCCTAAATGTGGAGCAAATTGAGAAGCTATTATTAAAGCTGGACACCGATACTCAAAAGGAAATATTGAGTAATTTTTTGTAGATTTGTTAGACTAAAATTGATATAATGAAATACTTTGATGAAGTAGATAATATAAGAGTAATGCCAATTGGCGACAGCGACACTTTTCAATTGCGATTGTATTTTGAAAATCAATCGGCTGCTGACTTAGCGCATCAATATTTATCAACCTATAAGCTTATTCCGACAGCCCATATAGAATACGATGCTAAATTTACATCTATTACCCTTGCAATCGGGCAGGGTGCTGAAGACCAAGTTGTTTTTCTAAATAAGCATTACAGAGGTATAGAGGGCTTTGACCAGCTTGTGCGTGATGAGCCAAATCACAAACCTATTGGGTTGTTTATTTATAGCCCAAAAAATGGTGGGTTCGAAAGTACAACAGGCGATAAATATCAAAGTCTTATTGGTAAATACACTGCTGAGGAAGTAGAAACTACTATTGGTTAGCAATTGCAGTTACTTGAGTACTGAGATTATTAACCGCAACAAGCAATTCTTGCATATCTGCGGCCTGCTCTTTCTTGTCTGAATAGTTAGAAGGCAAACAAACTGCTGGCGCAATATTTTACGAGCCACCTATTGAGTGGGGGGCAAGTTTGAATTAAGCCTCATATCGAACTTTTATGATAAATAGAGGTATTCGGCTTTACGGTAACAGAAAGCCCCTTTAACATGCTTCAAACGGCTTTTAAGGGTATAAGATTGCGTGTGTACACCACTACCCCGATTTGAGATGTAAGATAATCGCTGTTTGTACAATAAAAGGTAGCATGATGCGTCTATATGCTAGTAACTGTAGAACAGGCACTTAAAATAGCTCAGAGATTTGTTTTATATGAATATAATTGTTTGATTTGTAAAAAACTAACTGAACCAAATGAGAACATATCACTATCGCCTTTAACTCGAAAGGGGCAATGATTAAACGTACCAGCTTTGTTTTGCTACCCCATAAATTACCTCAGCAGCTTTATATTTTTGAGGCCAAAGTTATTTGTGTGAAATAATTATTCAACTTACTTATTCAGTATTTACGGGCGTTACAGATTGTCACGATTGGTAATTACATAAGGGTTAATCATTGATTACGCCTTTGTCTTAAACAAAAATTGGTATTTTGCGCTTGTAATAACCAGAGCTAATGCCGTCAAAAGCATTATTTGGCGTAAGTTTTGCTAGGTTATTAATATAACTTTTAAATTTGAATTATAGTTAAATAGGGGTTTGATTTTATAGTAACGTGATAAATAACTTTATTAACAACCATAATTAACCTAAACCTAGATTACAACGTTCTTTTCCTTACTGCTAAAGGGATGCAATAATAAAAAGCCGAACAATTATTTTCTGTTCGTAAATCCACGCCTTAAAGCTTGCTATTAAGCTAAATGAGGGGTATTTTTAACCTGTAAAGAATAAAAAGCTCAATTAGGCTATTTAGTTTGTTGGTTAATTTAACTTTTATTATACCTTTGCACACCTTTTTCAGGAAGAGCAGCCTTGTAAAAGAAAATGACAAACATGGGAAACAAAAAATTTGCTAGCCAAGAGGACTGGCACCGCACTAGAAGGCAAAGAGGTGTCGTATCTTTAACTGACGTTTCAACGGAGGTTTTTGAAGACAACCCCTTGTCATTCCCTGTAATAAAGAATGGTGAAATCAATAGTGATATAGCTCTTGGCCAACTTAATAGGGAGGTAGAAGAGACTGGTAGAATCAAACTACCGAAGCTAGACATCGGTATCACCAATACTTTCAACCCTAATTACTCGGGAGAAATTCTTTAATCTACACCGACTTACACTTTTATGGAAACTACTGCCAGCTACAATCATGCGGCTAGGGAACGTCTGTTTAAATCCTCACTATCAGATTTTTACGATACCCATTGCACAGGATTACTTGATAATCTATTGGCTCAAGAGGGCTTGAACGCTAAAAGAGACAAAATTGAAGCGGCTATGCTTCAAAATGGCGAAAAGCTGTTTATCTCTTACTATGAGAATATAAGGGAAAACCATTTAAAGAAGGTCATTGCCACTAAGAGTGGCGAAATGGATAGAATTGATATTTATAAAATCCTATCCGCAACGGAGTATACTATAATGTATATAAAGCCTATCCTTTTGCGCAGGAACAAGGAATATATAATACACGATAATGACCCAGCATTATCTAGGATTGAGAACGTATTAAACGCCCGATTTGCTTTTAAGTTTGCTATAAAACTTCTTACCAGTTGGAATGGTCAAGAAGAAAAACGTCCATCATACGTTGATATTTTCAGTAATGACGTAGCTACAAATGAGATTTTTAATTATAAAGAGGCCGCTCGTGTCAAAAATAACCTAGATGTAATGTCCATTGCTGAAGAGCATATAGCTGTTATAGCAATGAGTAAAATTAATCTTGCAGCTCCCATTTTCACTAATGCAACTTGGTGGAGGATGCTTTGCTATTTAGCATTTACTAAATCTGGTAATTCTAAACGAGCAAAAAAAGCATAATCACTATTGATGCCGACCATTACCAAGCCAGTCATTCCCATTAGATTTATTGAGCCTTTTAAAATAGGTGTCAGTGAAAGTTACTATAATAAGATAACCAGCCTCTTAACAGATTTTAGGCCAGTAGGTCATCGAATAATAAGTTATCTGCACGCACAAAAATTTATCTCGGACACACAATTGCCTGATGAAATCAACGATTTTAACGCCTCACTTGATTCGTTCTTGCATTTTTATGAGTTGTATCATAATGGTGACAGAGTGGGTGCGCATGCGCAATTTTATAGCAATCTTCAATCCCTTTTACCTTCTATAACTGCTACATTGGCTAAAGTATTTATAAATCTTGAGCAGCCCTTTTTTAGATTTAGAACAGACAAGCCATTAAAGAAGTCAACAGGGTCAAAACATGAACTTTTCCATATTCCATTTAACCTAAAACACCTGTGTAATAACCAGAGACTAAATTCTCATGGTAGGCCATGTCTTTACTTAGCTGATGACTTACATACCGCTTGGCTTGAAACAAAATCACCTTGTTCAAGGTCAACTTCTGGTAAAAACGGACAGTTTATCAACGCTGGGATTTTTAGGAATAGTTCAGTTTTTAACTATTATGATTTTTGCTTGAGGGATATAAATGTAGATTTGAATGCTTTGGCTACTTCTAAAGCTATAGCAACTGATATAAGGAATCTATTGAACTACTTAAAGCTGTTCCCTTTAATTATTGGAATTCATACTGATATTACTGGTGTTAACTCACCAACATACAACAAGAGTTATGTTGTTCCAGGCCTTCTTATGGATTGGTTTATAACAGCATTATTAAGGTCATATTCAGTCTTTGCAATTCGTTATCGGTCTGTTAAGGATACAGTAGACCCAAATACGTCGAATTATGTTTTTTATGCATTTAAGGATAAACCTCATTTTAAATATTGTTCGAGACTAGAAAACGCCTTTTTGCATCAATACCACTTCGTTTATCACAGATTTATCCGATATACTTTAAAATTCAAGTCTATAAATAAAGTACGATTAAAAGCTATTGAAGCCATTTTAAGAAAGAACTCTTTTAAATATAAGCCATAGCTAATTAGACTGTGCAGGCACTTATAGTGGCTAATAAGAAGCAAAATGGGGAAGTATGTCTCATAAAAGGCAATAAATCGCCTTTTATGGGTAATAAAATCAACCAAAAGGGAACATAAAGAGAAGCTAAATGGTAATAAATTTATTTTATAAAAGCTGAACCTTTCTAAAATAGGATGTTTTAGCTTTTGCCTTTTGTTCCACCCCCAACCTATGAAATTGAATTCAATTGCTTGTAATAGGCGAAAGTGGTTCTGATATTGTATTCTGCAATAACTAGTACTTCTGAAAAAGGCAAATCCATGTATTCTGGATAGCTAGCTTTATAAAGCACGGCGGCGGAGTTAACCATTCGCCTGAACCCTTCAGGTTCAATCTCTGGAGTCATTAGCATATCCATATAATCCTTAGCTGTTATATAGCACATCCTATCATGGCCTATCTCGCTGTTAAACGCTTCAATAGCCTGCTCAACCCTGTACTGAGAGAAGTAAGACTCATAGAATGCCTCAAAACCCCTATAAAGCTCATCAAAGCTAATCTCCTCTTCCGTACTAACCAGATAATTCATTGGAACATCCCTAAACGGGCTTATTCGGGTAAGGAAGTGATGCCCATTGCATAGCCCTAAGCACAATATAAGTTGCTTATTAAGCTTTGCATTAATTATTGTTATTAGGGATTCGAAAGCCCGCCAGCTAAGTATTTCTCCACTATAAAGTAGGATTCCATCATCAGAGCTCATGCGAGTCTATGTGTAAAACTGGAAAGTAACCAAGAGAATCAATCCTAACAGCCAAATCATATATACAAGCTTCAAATTCAGCTATTGTGTTGACTTTTATGTGTTCAAGCCGAAAATCAGGGTCTATATTCTCCCTATACCTTAAAGCCCCTTGATGCAAAGAAATGGCCTTATCCTTTAAGGATTCTATAATTACAAGTCCATATAGATTGATACTTTCCACCTCATAAAGGTAACATGTCGGCTTGATGACGGCAACAAATCGGTAACATATCGGTAACCTGACGGCTATAAAGCGGCATCAGAGCGGTATTTTATCGGGGCAAAAGCGGCCTTCAAAGCGGCCTCCTTATCGGGGTAGAAAGCGGGGTCAAAAGCGGCATATTATCGGTGAATACTATAATGGTAATTATAGGCACAGTTTGCTGGGTAACTTGTAGCAATGCATTTATTATCTTGGGTAAGCGTTTTTTATTGGCAATGAAATCATTTACAACATTTTAGGATGCGATATTAGTCGCCTTACTGTAAAGTGGTAATACTATGCCAAAACAATCTATAACAGAGTAGGTGTAGTGAGAAATGTAGCGGTAAAAAAATGTAGAGGTAGATATTAAAATGGTAAACGCAATAAAAGGCACCCTAAGGCGGTTGTAAACTTCAACCAACAAAGCATCGCGCAATAGCCTGAATTTCATTTGATAAACTTACAACAATCTACCGCGTGCAATTATGATTTATATCAAGAATTAACAATGCATTTAATTAACCAAAAAGGTATGCAAGCAGCGTATTTAATTATTAGCTTTGCGAGTATCAATAGTCAACCATGAAAAAATTAGTACTTATTGCTGCCTTTGCAGTAACATCTTTGGGCTTATTTGCCCAAGAAGGCCCAAGCCTGCAATTACCCGATACCCGTGCCGATGTTGACCCGCAGTTTGCCCCGTTTTACCACGGCGTAGCATCGGGCGACCCACTATCTGACCGCGTAATTATTTGGACACGCCTGTCTGACTACGTGGGGGCATCTATACCCCTTACCTGAGCAAATGGCTACCGACACCAGCTTTACTAACGTTGTAAACAGCGGCAATGCCACTGCCGACAGCACTAACGATTATTGTGTTAAGGTAGATGTAACCGGTTTGTTGCCAAACACCTACTACTACTACCGTTTTCAAAAAGATAACCGCAACTCGCTAATTGGCCGCACACATACCTTGCCTGTGGGCGATATTGACAGTGTACGTTTTGCTTTGATGAGCTGCCAAAGCTACGAGGCGGGCTTTTACAATGCCCACGCATCGGTTGTACAACGTAATGATGTGGATGCTGTTATTTTTGTTGGCGACTATATTTATGAGTATGATGGGTTTGGAGATATACGTTCTACCCAGCCCGAGCGCGAAATTTTAACCATAGGAGATTACCGCATACGCCACTCTTACTATAAGCTGGATACCGACCTACGCCAATCTATGCAAAACTACCCTTATATATGTGTTTGGGACGACCATGAAATTGCTAACGACGGTTGGCAGTTTGGTGCCGAAAACCATACCGAGGGCGAAGAAGGCCAGTGGAGCAACCGCCGTATGTGGGCCTTAAAAACGTATTTCGACTGGATGCCGGTGCGCAAACCCGACCCACAAAACGACCCTGAGCGTATATACCGCAATTTCCGCTACGGCGATTTGATTGACCTGATTATGCTTGATACCCGCTACGAAGGACGTAACGAGCAGGTAAGCGTAGGCCAGCAAAATGCTGATACCAACCGCACTATATTGGGTACCGTGCAACGCAGCTGGTTATTAAATCAAATGGATACTACTACCGCCCGCTGGAAAGTTTTAGGCCAGCAGGTAATGATGGCTCCGCTACGTGTTGCAGGCCAAGCCGTTAACATGGACCAATGGGATGGCTACCCTGTAGACCGCGACCGTGTACAAAACTATGTTATGAATAACAACATAGATAATTTTGTAGTGCTTACCGGCGATATACATACCGCCTGGGCCAACGATATGCCGCAAACGGGTGTCAACTACAACAGTAACACCGGCGCAGGTTCTGTGGGTGTAGAGTTTGTTTGCTCAAGCGTAACATCGGGCAATGCAGAACTGGCTTTGCTAAATGGTGTTGGTGTGCCGGTTATTAAATTGCTTAACCCACACATGAAGTATATAGACCTTGTTAACCACGGCTACACTATTATAGACATTAACAAAACCCGCACGCAGGGCGATTTTTATTCTGTAAGCGATATTACAGCACCTAGCCCGGCCAGCTCTTACCTTGATGGATACTATTGCCTTGAGGGTACCCGCACCTTGGTGCGTGCTACAGGCGCATCGGTACGTACCGATGCTAACCCGGCACTAGCCCCCGCGTTGCCCGATAACCCTGTGGGTGTTAAAGAAGATGCTGCTAACGCGGTTATCTTTGGAACCTTCCCCAACCCTATGACAACCCAGTTGGTTATACAGTACTACATGTACAAAGCCCAAACGGTAACTATGCAGGTGTTTGATATGCAAGGTAAAAAAGTGTTAGACAAAGCCCTTGGCAAACGCGATATTGGCCTAAACTACTCTGAAATGGATGTTACAAGCCTAAAGCCCGGCACGTATGTGTTGGCTATACAAATGCCTGATAAAGTGTACAAACGCTTTGTGGTGAAGATGTAATAACCCTCTCCCCAATCCTCCCCTTTAAAGGGCAGGGATAAAAATATAAGCCCCGCCTTTTAGCGGGGCTTTTTTGTGAGATATAATTCCCCCTTTAAATAAAGGGGTGCTACAATGCCAATATCTATTGGTATTGTAGAGGGGATTTTTAGCCGAGAATATTCTTCATTGGCTTGTGCATCCGGCACTTACTTTTTCCTTGATGAAAAAGTAAGCAAAAAATCAACGGCTCATATTTCTCACCGACCCACTAAGGAGTTGGTTGATAGTTGTACCAATTTAGAAGAAGTGTTGGGCGCAGCAATTGTAAGGAGTTGGATAGAGCCGGGGATAGATGGCTCGGTTGGTACGCTTCCCTTGTAAAGGGTTGGAATTGCGTTCAGCTTAATTTCAATATCCTCTTTGCCTATGGTTATGACTTCGGTAATCGATTCGATGATGGTTCGCTTATCCTCTTGGCTAAACGTTTCCCAAAGGCTATATAAATCCCTAGCATCTTGTATTACTTGTTCATTGTTTAGGGTGTCCATCCCTAGCAGGTCAATCTTGCTTTGCACTTCTGCCAATGATTGTTCCCGTTGCTGCAATTCGTTATATAACGGGTCATGGTAGCTTGCAAACGCTTCTTTCTTTACTTGTCCTTCGTGAAATAGTGACAGCAAGTTTTGTATCTGTGTACGAAGTTCTGCAATGCGGTCACGGTGGCCTTTTATTTCCCGATGGTAATCATTTGCGCGACTTTGCTCTTCGCCAAGGTGCTTTTGGAACTCGCTTTGAGAGTATAGGAGGTTTCTTACCTGTTCGCGATAGATTGCCTCCAAATCGTCCGGCATGATTTGGTTCTTGCAGTTCTTGTAGTCCTTGCATACATACCGCGGCGAATTGCTTCGCATGTACATCTTATTGCCGCATTCGCACATGATAACGCCGCTAAAGAGGTGTACCCTGGGCGACGAGTTTTGGTTTTGCCATGGTTCAGGGAAACCAGTATTTCGTGACAAGTATCCCAAAGTTCTTCGCTTATAATTGCAGGGGCTTCACCAAAAATCCATTCTTCTTGTGGTTTCAACTTGGCATGCTTCCTATTACTGCTACTTTCCATGTAGTTCATTCGACGCAGGCCCTTTGCGATAGGGTCGCTTAGGTAACGACCTACCGACGTACTGCCAAACTCTTCACCCCTTCTGGTACGGTAGCCTTTCTCGTTTAGGATAGTGGCAACCGTCATTTTGCGCTTATGCTTCGCGAAGAGTTCAAACATAAGCTTGCGTATTGGGGCTTCCTTTTCGTCCAGTTCCAACTTGTTATTTACCCACTTATACCCAAACGGGGCTTCGCCTCCTAAGGATTTACCCATATGTGCGCGTGCAGGGATAGAGCCTTTTACACGGCTTACAATTTCTTCCCGTTCCATTTCACCGAACGCAGCCAAGAGAGTATAGAAGAACCTTCCTGATGGTGAAGCGGTATCTAGATTGTCACCAAGGGATATAAGAGATGCATCATGGTGTCTGAAATAATCTGCCAGTTCCAGCATTTCCTTTGTGTTCCTACCAAGGCGGGAAAGCTTGGAAAACACAAGTCCTGTTATGTGGCCTTTTGCCACATCCGCAAGCATGCGTTTCGCTTCGGGATGGTTTATGACGGACTTACCGCTTACGCCTTCTAAGTGATAGACTTCCTTCACATCCCATTCCCTTGCTTCTGAAAATAAGCGACAACGGTATTCATGGTTTTGTGGGCTTTCTCCTTTTGCTTGGTCTTCGGTTGAGACGCGTATCCATATTCCGACGGTTTTCTTCATGGCTGTAGTGTTTCAGAGGAACACTACAAATATACAAAAATTATGCAACCGATGGGTTATTTAAAACAATTTTAAATTTTCTTAATGAGATGGGGTGACCATCAAAATGCTACGCTAAACAGTTGAGTGTTTTTGTTATTTTAAATGAATTTTGTGATTACTAAATTGAGATATAAAGAGACAATAATGCAATACTGACAAAAATTAATATCTTTAAAACAAACTATGGCTATGTTGCAAGAAATTAAAGAATCTGTAACTAAAACAATATCAGAAAGGATTTATAATCCGTTATATGGGAGCTTGATTATTTCATGGTCCTTTTGGAATTGGAAGATTATTTATTTAACTCTTTTTGTTAGTCAAGATGCAATTAAGCCGTACAATAAAATTGATTACATAATTATGCATTATGGGAGCAGCGTGCATATTATAGTGTTACCAATATTGTCCACGTTAATGCTTATTGTAATATTCCCATATTTCTCTTTAGGAGCTCACTATATGACATTATATTTTAAGAGACAGAGAAATAAATTGGATGAAAACTATAAGAAATTTATAGTGATTTCACAAATTGATTTCAAAAAACAAGTGGTGCAACAGAACTACAAAATAGCGACACTTCAAATCAATATATTGAAATATAAGTATCCTCCTGATATGGTTATTAAGCCTGAACAGGTTGACAGTATCTTAAACGATATCTATGCACAAACATATTATAATGATTTACTAGTGTTAATTTCTATTAGAATTTTTGAAGGGAGTGGGCTTTACATTTTAGAAAATCAATTCTTAGCGAATTTATTTGTAAGACTGGGACTGATAGAAATTGAAAAGAAACCCTTTCTGGCAGGTAACGCAGATCTGAGGAAGGTTATTGTTACTGAAAAAGGGCATAAATACAAGTTGAATTTGGAAGACCTGCAATTACCCGAGTATCTGAATGAAATAGTTAATGAAAAGGAGAAATCAGAAAAGGATTCGGACTATTTTGATTGGAGTATTCCAAGGGTCTTGTTCTCCACAGAGGAAAACGAAAAGAATTAATTTAAAAGATACGCATTTGCGTATCTTTTAAATTAATTCTTTTTATTCCGTCAAATATGCATGGGTAATCCCAAGCGCAGCAGCATCAAATATCCCCATACTGTGATGCTCGCTTTGCCAAATCTGCTTTGGCTTTGGCAACCTTGGCTTAAGTGCTGGAACAGCCTCCGAAACCGTTTTGGCAATTTCATGTTTTGTCCTGGCTCCAAAGACTTCAAAAACCTCTTTCACTTTTTCCCTAGAGTATTGGTAAACCGGAATGTTTTTAGCCAGAGCGAATAGCGATAGCCGATTAATCAGTTCATAGATGCGGTTACTCTTTTGGGAGAAACGGGTGTTGTAATCCCGAAGCAGTACTATTTCAGGCTTGTAGTACAGCAAGAGACTTGTTACTCGCCTAAAGAGTTTATCGGTGGAAAATGGTCGGCAGGATAACACACCGCAATCTATCAAGTCCCTTGGTGTTTCCAAAAGCGCATATGCCACCCCGCGCGTATTCGGGTACAAGGCCAGCGTAACCCCTTGAGTCTTCTTCATAGAGAGGCTTCGTTAAGGCGGGCATGGGCTTCTTCCAAGAATGCCAACCGTGATTGGCTCTTAGGGGTTACGTCTAATCCCTGTACCAATCGAATACGTTCTTGTAACCGGGGCAGGATACGTCCCCGCAAGCTGGAGACGTAAGGCTCAAAAAGAGTTCAATAGGCTTTGCGAAGAGCAGATGATACAACAGCATCATGTCTAGGAAGGGTGCACGTTTGCCCTTTTCGCACCGTGAAAGGGTTGCCATGTTGCCATTCCCCAAGAGGAACGCAATATCCGATTGGGTAAGTTGAGAGCGCTTTCGGAATGCTCGCATTGAATTTGTATGCATAGGTGATGCATCAAGCGGTTACTTACGCTTCATGCATCACAATCGTATGTTCATCCATACGTTGGAAATAGACGTGTAAAATTGCTAATTCGGCATTTTTTTGGTGGTATCAATTCTAAGGAAGAGTTATGAAGGAGTGTCGAAATCAAGATAAAATTTTTCTAAACTTTATCTTTTTGGAAATGGTATCGCTACATGCGCGGCTTCCATGCCATACACGCGCCAATGGATATTGGCGCACTGCATGTTAGCCACGCAAGAAGCGATGAGTTAGTTTATCTTTACTAGTTAGTTTAATTATGTTCCCTAAACTGCACTGGTTAGATGCGCCCAACTGCATATGTTATTTCACCAAAAATTAAATTTTCTTACATCTGAAACATAATATAAAAGCTCACCGTTCAAGAAATAAAAAACCGCCCCATGGTCTGCAAACTGGGAGGCGGTCTTTATTAAACTTTAATAAACCAATTCTTATGAAAAAACTGATCTGCGACTATTATACACCAGAAGGTACTAAAAGTCAAGTTTTTACAAAAACATCCTTGCTCTTCAAGGTTATTGGCCTATTTTTCATTTGTATAGTATCCATAGGCTCAATAAGGGCTCAAAACCAAAACTTGGCAGGAGTGGTAAATTTTCAATATAAGGGAATTTCTTACTCGAAAACAATCGAACTCCCTTCTACGGAATTTGTCTATTATAAATCCTTAGATAGACAGGACTATGGTTACCAAGATTATGCAAGCGAGCATCCAGGACATGAATATTTTGGAAAGATTGCGCAACAAATTATTCAGCCAGCAAATGATAAAGGATATGTTGGAAAAGATTTAATTGGATATATCTCCGCCTTCGTGCAAGGGATAGAATATAAGTTGGATGGACCGGATAACATGGATTATCCAAAGTTTCCTATCGAAACTGTTTTAGAGACAAGTAATGATTGCGAAGATACTGCCGGTTTGCTTTGTGCTCTTTTAAATACTTTTGGTTTTAATACTAAATTAATTTATTTCCCAGGCCATCATATGGCTGTAGGCGTGGAATGTGCAGAATGTGATGGGTACGCATTTACAGATGAGGCAACAAGAACAAGATATGTGTTTATTGAGCCGACATTAAAGACTGATATTGGTGTTATTTCATTAGGACTATTAGATTATGATTGGCAAATCTTACATGTTCAAAAACCAGCTTTGTTTGATAGAGGTCCAATAAATTATAACCAGCAATATTCTTACAGTATGCCGAATCAAACAAACACAAATACTTTCCACACACTTGAAGAAGCCCCATTTAGTAACGAACCAATAACAGGAATGCAAAGTTACTCAACCTTGGAGGAAGCTCCATTCCATAATAATGACACAGATACTTATACTGAAAGTGGACAAGGCGGTAATCAAAATAACCAAGGCGGATATCAATCTTACCAAGGATGCGCAAATTGCTATTTTTATGATATCAACCAAAGTCAGAATTCAAATTCTATTTTGAACCCTTCTGAATCTCTTCCAGTTGTTAACCAATGCTATTGTCCTCAATAGCATTGGTTATTTTTTATTGCTTTTTAATTGAGCAATAAGTTCTTTTTGCGTAGCAACCAAATCATTTAATGAGGCAACTTCTTTTTAAGAGCCTCATTTTCTTTTTGCAATTCTTCAACCGTAGGCTTTTTTTAGCGGATGGGTCGCTTAAATCTATTCCTAATACTGCTGCAATTTCCTGTAATGTTTCCGGATTGCCTTTGCCGGATTGTTCTATATTCCCGATAAGCGAACGTGTCCTGTTCACCTTATCGGCCAAGTCCTGCTGTGTCCAGCCTTTTTCAGCACGCGCAACCTTTATTTTCTTGCCTATATCCATTGTGGCTAAGGTTGATTCTTTTTACATGTCATAAAGATTATTTTAGTGTCTTAATGACACTAAATCCAATTTTTAATTACCTTTGGAATACGCTCTGGAGGAACCTGAAAATCCAATGAATAGAGTAAGGATAAAGGAATAATAAATCTATATGAAGAAGATTTGCTTTAGTTTACTAGCTGTCGTATCGACAATGGTTCTTGTCAATTGTAATAATTCTCAACCTACTAAAGAAGCCGGAGGGCAAAAAAATGAAGCTGAGCTTCCCAAAGAAGAGGCAGAAGAAACAACCTCTACGCTACTTTCTAAAGAGGACGCTAAAAAATGATTCAAGAGCATTATAAGGGAATGCATAAAACAATGACCATTGAAAAGACAAGGAAAAGCAACCAAAATAACTCAGAGTTTGACCCGTTTGTTAACGCTGGCCTTATGACACGTACGGAGGGGCCCTTGCATACAGAATATATAGAACCTTGGTTTGTTTACATCTATAAGCTAACCGAGGAGGGAAAAAAGTATCTTATAGAAGAAAAGGGTAATTGGTATATTCTTAAACGCTATGAAACGGGTATAGGAGAAATAACCCAAATCAAGGATATTAATGGGCCAGTGCATTCAGCCATGGTTTATTACAGTATAGTTGCCAAAAACGTAAGTCCTTTTAGTGTTGCTTGGGAAGGCACGCCAACCTTTAAAGACGGCAGAGCGGAGTTTATGAAAGGCGAAGATGGTTGGAGGTTTGATGGGTTTCGGTAGCCCTGCAATTCTCTTATATTTGCATTATGTCCCAAAAATGTAAGGATGAAAAATTAAAAGCCCAGACAACGTCTGGGCTTTTAATGGGATTATAATAATTACCGACCTGCCATGAGATATTGACTTAGCGGTTCATTGCTACTGCCAAAAGAATAAAAAGGCTTAAACTTGGCAAACTGTTTAAAAGCCTTAAATGGTTTAAACTTTTTAAAGCTTTTAAAAGGTTCAAACTTTGCAAAAACAGGTAAGGCAGCCTTGTTGAATCCGGCTTTTTCACCTCGTAGGTTTCTTACTATACCATCTTCGTACCAGCCGAGATGTTTACCATTATACCCATAAATGGTCTTGTCGCCTTCTAAATATGCAACGGGCGTTCCGTTCCATAGGTAGATGGTTGCTGAGTCGTTATAAGCAATATACGCTACAGCATTTCCTTTTGAATCGTAGAGAGTTTCCTCCATAAAGCAAACGTGTTTTTTAAGTTAGCCCCAGTTCTGCAAGTGGGGGTATCTTGCAGGAAGTTTTGTTTTTATTAAAAAACCTTATATGTTTGCCGTCCCAAGTGCTAACAATACCTTATACTTCCTCAAAGGAATTATCAAATACCCAATGATTATGCCATTGGGTATTTTTGTGACATATTGTCAACCAGCACTTTACCTTACGTTTTCAATCTGAATTAGAGTTGCCAAATACCTTTCGCATAGGGCTCAATTGTAGCGACAGATTTTGTGAGTAGTATAAACACCTTTTGCCTTTTCGGCTTTTCGTATCCATTAGAGCATTGCCCATTTTATCAGTTATAGTAATCAATTTTTTTATGGTAAGGTTACGAATAGCTAAACTCACATTTCTGCGGGATATTCCAGTTTTGTGAATGAAATACCCATAAGTAATGCGTGCTTTCGTTTTGCGATTTCCTGTATATCTATCCACCCACCCATTCGTTTGCCTAACTATTACTAGTAAAAGTTTTAATTCTGATAAGGTTAAGGTGCGAAGAAAACAATCAAATAAAAGGTTAGGGACTTGAGTGGTTTGTTTGTAGTTCATAGAGAGTAATCTTCATCATTAAATTGACAAAGATTTTGAGTATCGCTAAGTAAATAATCTAAATATATACATAACTGCTTTTTGGAAAGAGGCGGGTCTTTTATTGGATTACCATCTATAAGCGAAAATACTATAGTTCTGTTTTTGGTTCGAGCCATTTCCCGATTAACTCCACAATAATGCAAAAGTCGCATCTGATGTGCCTCATAAAACGGAGAAGCCATTGTAATCAATAGCTCTTTTCCGTTTGCAGACAGGTTCGAGGTAACGATTTTAAGCAGATGGGCCATTTTAGCCCGATTTGTCTTTTTATACGTTTTTATAAGGGTTTTTAGGTGTTCGAGGAAATCTTCAGTCCTTTTGAAAATTCCCTCTTTTTGGGTTGTTAGTTCTTCCTCGCGCTCTTTTAGCAAGAGTAATTCAGACAATACCTCACCTTTCTTTTCCTGATAACTATCCTTAGTAATTGTATCCTCAACTAAAAGGTCAGTAAGGCGTGCTAGGCGTTTTTGTGTATTTAAGCGCTGTAATTGGATACTGTTCAACAATGCTGATTTTTCTGATGCCCAATTTTCGCGGATTTCAGTCAAAAGGTCCAAAAGTGTATTTATCTCTTTCGGGTAAAACTCCACCAACATAAAAGCATTTGAAAGTGTATTCGAAATAACATCCTCTCGTAATGTTTTCATTGGGCAGCTTTTGGTATGGCAGCGGTAGTAGATATGCCCCTTTTGTAATTCACCAATTAATGAGTAATTGCAGAGACTACACTTAATAGCCTTACGATACATGAAATCATTTTTCAGCCCTTTTAATACAAACTTTCCTTTCATTACCATTTGAACCTGATGAAAGAGCCTTGAAGATACTATTGGGGTATGCCGTCCTTCATAAAACTTACCTTTCACCCTTATTAATCCTTTATAAAAGGGATTTTGTAGCATTTTATGAAGTACACTTAATCGTATTACATTGCCTTTGCTATTAGTAAGTCCCATAGAATACATCTTTTTAGCTAATGCCTCTAAGCTGTATGTTTGGGTAGCATACAGTTCAAACATCTTTCTAATTAAAGGGGCTTTTATTGGGTCAAGTTCTTTCATTTTACCTCCTTCGCCCATATCCAAATAACCAACTGGGGCATGCCACGGATAGAGACCAAGTTTTAACAATCCATTTTGACCTTTTGTAATTTCGGAACTGAGGTTTACCGAATAATGGGTCGCAAATGCATTCATTATGTCTGCTCCTAATCTTCCGGCAGGCGATGAGAGGTTTAGCGCTTCCTGTGCAAAGTGGCATTCAATACCGGCATCCATCAAGTCATTTATTTCCGCCCAATCTTTCCTATTCTTACCACACGGTCAATTTTATAAAATATCGCACCGTTAGCCTGTCCCTCCTTTAATCGTTGGAGCATTTCATTAAATGCCTTACGCCCCACTTTTCGGGCGGTTTGCTTATCCTCAAACACCTTGGTAATTTTAAGACCATGTGTTTTGGCGTAATTCTCGTTGAATGAAACCTGTTCTTGCAGCGAAACTCCATCCCCTTGTTCCTTTGTGGATACGCGAGTGTAGGAATAATATTGCTTCATAATTAAGCATTATAATAGATAGCTGTTAAAAGTCAATAGTGGGTAATGGTTCCCCGTCCATCTCTTCGCAAAGCTCTTTTACAAACTTTGCATACTCTCTGAATCGAAATTCAGCATCTTGAATTTCTTCCTCAGTCTTGTGTTTGCATAATTCTCTGATAAATGGGATTGGTTTGGGTTGTTCGATGTGCATACAGGCTCACGATAGAAAAATCCAAAAAGCAATGCTAGGTGTGTAACATTGCCAGACGGGTAAAACAACGCACCTAGTATCCTACAGTGCGTGAATCACACTAGGAGTATGGATATTTCATACTTTGCGCAGACTAATTTTCGCAACTACAATCAGCGGTTTGGCATTCGGCAGGCAGACCGGCTCTTTCACTCGTATATCTTGGGTGCTACCGGAACAGGTAAAACGACCCTTATGCGTACGCTTATAATGCAGGACATAGAAGCAGAGCGGGGTCTATGCTTACTTGACCCGCACGGAGACCTTATACAAAGCATTTACGAAGCGATACCTGACAACCGTAAGCAAGATGTTATCTATTTCAATATACCAGACCCATCCCTAGAGTTGCGTTACAACCCTTTTAAGCGTGTTTCAGCAGAAAAACGTTCCTTGGTAGCTTCCGGCATTTTGGAGTTGCTAGAAAAGCTTTGGTCTACTGCCTGGGGTGTGAAATTAGAGCATATCCTACGCCATTCCATACTAACTCTCTTAGATCAGCCTTCGGCATCATTTGCAGACATTCCCAAGCTTTTGCTTGATAGCACCTTTCGGAGGCAAGCTATTAATCATATACAAAACGAGCCGGTACGTACTTTTTGGCGTAAGGAGTTTCCCTCATATACCCCTTATGATTTACTGCCTGTTTTGAACAAGGTTGGTGGTATGTTGGCACATCCGGTAATACGGCGTGTGCTTATTGAAAATCCCCAAGAAATATCTCTTCGTTATGCCATGGATTCAAATAAAATCGTGTTAGTGAACCTTAGTAAAGGCCACCTTGGGGCAGATGTGGCTAAAATACTGGGTGCGCTATTCGTGTCGTCGGTTGGATTGGCCGCCTTTAGCCGGGCAGACCAACAGGAAGAAGACCGTGTGCCGTTCCATTGCTTTATCGACGAGTTTTCCAACTTCGCTACATTGTCACTGGTAAACATGTTTTCCGAACTTAGAAAATTCACGGTGAGTATGTGCGTGGCAAACCAATACCTGGCTCAATTGGAGCCACCGATTAAAAGCGCAGTTTTTGGTAACGTTGGCACGGTAATTTCCTTTCGCGTTGGTATTGATGATGCCAATTATTTAGCAAAGGAAATGTATCCGGTGTTTCATGCTGAGGATTTTATCAATTTGCCAAACTATTCAATCTACCTGCGTTTGATGATAGAAGGCAAGCCCAGTAAGCCATTTAGCGCGGCAACGGTTATCTGAAAAATTTTACTTAATAGTTAAAGTTTACAGCCTGTTGATAATATAAGTATCTGGATTTTAAAGCCAAAAAAAAATTAAAAAATTGATATACAATTAATTAACAAAATAGGTGTATTATCTATGTCAAAAATTTTGAAATAGTATTGCTTTTTAATTGTCAGATGCTAACTTTGTCAGTTCGCTCATAAACTAAATGAGGCAAAAATATATATGAGAACAACAAAAATGAAAACTCTCAGATACAAGTCGAGGCCTAGAATTAGGCCTCTTTCAGAAATCACAGCTGTAAAAGTAAATACATTTTTATATTGAAATACAAAAATGTATCTAAAAATAAAAGTAATTCTTGTAAATAACTGATTTACAATTAAAATAATTTTTATGACAACTACAAAAACTCCGATTTTATGTCGTGGAAAACCCATAAAATCGACTGAAATAAAAAAACTAGGTAGCAAATAAAAGAGATTGGACCCTCTCGCTACCTAGTTTTTGAAATTAGTCAAAAAAGGAAGAAGATGATAATAATTGAGCATATAATCCCTCTGACAAAGCCGATTATACACAAAATCAATCAGTTATCAACCAGCCCCTATGGCTATAACCATAGGGGTGTCCTTTTTTGATTTATTTAATTTAAAAATACAAAATTTTTAATTGTCAAACAATTTTTAAATTATAGAAGATGCCAGTATTGGCTAATTCTTTTGGGGTACTGCACTAAAGTTAGTGTACAGCCACATCAAAAAATGCATTTTTAGAAATTTAAAACTTCATCCAATGAAGCCGATTTTTAATTATGTGTTGCAAACTCTACGATATCTTCTTCCTCCTATTATGCTATTTCTGAATATAGGAATCAAGAACATGCATGTACTCGAAGCTGTTAGTATATTCACAACAAAAGCAGCCATAGTACATGAATTTCAGTTGATTGTCATAATTGTTAGTGTTATCAAGTTAGCAGAAATGCTGGATTTGCTGGATAAGAAAGCTGAGCTTATGCTAATTGTGTTAGATTGGCTGTTAGCATTGCTTTCGTTAGGGTCAACTATTTACTTGCGAATTTCTGAAAAGATCTCTAATGGTGAATTTGTAGCCCTTATTGTGCTTTTTGTAGCTTTTGTTTTGGTGAGTATTATTACTCATCGGGCTTTCAATAATCGCTCAAAGAGAAAATAGTTGTCCTTTTGGTTGTTAATAATAAATTATAGAAATGTGGAAAATGTTGACTTACAAGAAATGTTACGTTAACCCAGTAACATTAACTAACCCAAAAACTAAATCTCTTAGCTACTAAGTTAGAAGCTTGAATCTGGATGTATATAAATAAAGTTGCCTTCTTGTTTAAGAGAATTCATAATTTCAGGTATTACATGTGTTTCTTGGCCCACCTCATCTACATCAACAATTTTAAATGAAATATTTTCTGTCCTATCTACAGGAGAATTATATTTATCAGGTAACTCAGTATTATTTAACCGAAATGAATGTATCTTTTTTCTTGTGGTATAAATAAAATCTAAATTTTTACCTATAACTGTAATATACACATCGCGAGGTAAGATATAATTTTCAACTAACTTAAAGCAAATAACATTTATAGGAAAATTGGGGTTCTGAGGAACAAATGTTTTTCCTAAAAATAAATTTTTCAGCTTTTTAACAAGAAGATCTCCAACCATTGTTCTAACTTTTAACTCAAGATTAGCAATAGTACTGTTAGTTAAATTGATATCTCCAGGTAATTTCCTTATTCCAATTAATTCAGGACTAAATATTGTATGCTTATCTAAAATAGCTTTAAAACCGGGCGTATCATATGAGCTTACAAAAGCACTATCGTTAGTTAAAACAACAACATCATTATAAGTAATTTTATTTTGAGGGAGAACAGATGAAACCAATACCAGACAATCTTGATTATCCATTTTTGAAGCTAAGGCAAATATCAAAGGTTGGTGAAAGCTGATCTTGATGAAGTGAGCTATATGTATAATCTATATTGTAATCTCTAATTATTGACTCAAGCTCATTGTCTACCTCCTTTTTTACCAATAGAATGCTATCCTCGAAAACCACATTTGGCGCGTCATATTTGTTTTGATATTTTATTAAAGAACCAAAATTAATTTTTCCATCAGGAGTTTTTTGGGAATTATCAGCTACAACCCTTAAATAGTGTTCTCTTTTACGAACGCCAACAAATTCAAACATCACATATTGGGAGCTTATAACTCTTGTAAAGCCCACGGAATTTAAAATTGCTATAAAATTGTTGAGATTAGGGTAGGTATGGTCAACTAAATAGACAAGTAAGTTGGTGTCCGTAAAAAATTTTATAGAAAAAGCTTCATGAATGGGGCTATCACTCCAAACCTTAGTTTTATATATTATCTCTTGAGAAGTGTTCAACGATGAATTTCGCATCGATTTTGGTTGTCTTTTTATCAAAGATTTCCAAAGCTTTTTCAACCATGAAGTATCCATTTTTTAAAAATTTTCTAGCATTACCTTCAACTAATTCATTTAATTTATTAACTCCAGATATATCGAAGGGATATAATTCCTCATTTTCTTTGTCCCTAGCAATATTGAGGTAATTTGTAATTATTTTTTTTGCCTGATCATTATTAAAGTCTTGCAAATTGATTAATCTAGTTGTAATCCTATCAGCTAAAGGGGTGAGACACTGCGAAGCTTTTTCAATGCTTGTCCGGTCATTGCAAATAGCAAGCACCATTCGCGATGTTCATCCAACAGAGTTCGAAGATTATAAACATAATTATCTACTTGCATTTTAGTCAATCGGCCTTCAGTGATATCCTCAAACTCATCAACTAAAATAAAAAAGTCAGTATACCCTTGTTCTTTTATTAACCTTACTATATATCGAATAATATCAGCCTCTTTTTTATCTAATTGCTTTATGCTACCTGATGACAGGGCCTCCCAAGTTTTATTAACGCCATAATCGTCTGATAATAAATCGTAAAAATAATATGCTAAAACAGTATCATTAACTTCAATTTCAAGAACCTTAAGTAAAACTTTCTTAAACACTTCTTCAAACTCTTTCCTTTGTTTTATATTGTTAATATATCTGACAAAAGAATCTAGAAATCTTTTATATGATACTGTATTTTCAGCAGCATATGGATCTGGATTAGTGTCTTGAAACAAACTGCCGCCACGATTTTCAAATTTTTTTAATTGATCCCTTAACTCCTTAGAATGAGTTATTTGCTCAATAATTTTTGTCCAAATAAATTTTTTGAAATTTTCTTCTCCTATTCGAGTAATTATTGAACCAATAAATTCCAATAACTTAACTCCTGGATTGTCAACATATATAACGTAAGGATTTTTTTACCCTTATGCATTACTGTAAATTCTCCTAACAAATACCTTATGAACATTAGTAACTGGGTTTTTCCAGACCCATAGTTTCCGGTTATTGTAGCACTTATGAATTTATCATCCTTATTTAAATGATTATCGTTTAATGCATCGGCGATAAAATCTACAATTTGCCCTTTTACTTTATCATCAACAGGAATTAACTTCTGATTATATAAATCACTTCCATTAATATTTGTTGTGCCCGAGCGTGGAAATGGATTAAATTTAAGACCAACTTTCTTGTATTTATCGTCTTGAGAAAGTATTACAGCTTGGTCTTGTTTTAAAAAATCTGTTCTAATAGGTCTTTGTTATCACTCATCTTCTTACAATTAGATGTGAAATGTATGAATCATTATATTTTGGAAAGAATATTTTCTCACCTTCTTTAATTTCGTTCACTTTAACAAATATTTCAGAAGTCCTTTCGAAAGAAAAATATTCTTTATTAATTTTGTATTGTTCAATTATGTATGTATGAATATCTTCAATTCTAGATCTATAGGTGATGGCAAGGTCTAAAACAAGGTCAGGCAAATATATATAATTATTTGAATAATTGTCATTTACATATTGAAGTAAATTCAACCGGCTTATTCCTTTTACTACATATACACAAGCAATATTTGTATTTGAGAGAGTTTTTATATCTAGGTTTCTAAGGCTAAATTTTTCTAATACGCCAAGTACTAAGCCCCACTTAATGAATACATCCCAAAATCTCATCAAATCCTCACCTGTCTTATTATTAATGAAGTATATATTCGGAGTTTCTTTTAACTCATAAAAAAAAGAATCAGTGAATCTACTTTTATTGGAGAAGGCAAAAACTGCCTTTGAGTTTTGTACTATATTACTTTCAGTAAGGTTATCTATGAACTTAAAACGATTAGTTATTACCGGATCAATAAACCACGAAAAAATTTCTTTAAATCTAAAATAGTTAAAATAAATATTCTTAAAAATCAATAAATCAGTCTCTGATATTGGATCTCCAATTCTTTCGTTTATAAAAACGTCCTTAATTATTCTATAATCAGAATCTATTAAAAGAAAATTCTTTAATGCGTTAAGATGTTCTAAAATTCTACGTTTATTCCAAGGTGTTCTTACATATGGCAAACTAATAGAGAGGCAGTATTCGGTAAAGCTATTTAAGGTATTAAACTCCGACTGCTTCAAAGCAATATAAACATCCCTTATTTCAGAAAAATTATACACATATGATAAACTCCATCCTTTACTATATTCGCTAAATTTTTTTGCATCATCCTCATCAAATGAGGGCAATTCAACCATGGGTGCGTTAAGAGTATCAATTGTTAACTTCATTTAAGAACTAATACGTTTTCGGTTAATGCTAACGAATGTCTAAATCTCAATGATTTCCATTTTGTACCCCTATCCCTTATTTTATGAATCTCATAGCTATCAAAGCCAATATTTTTAGCTATCCTACCGAGTATTTCAGTAGTAGGAATAAATACACCATAAGGTGCCGAATCACCTAATATTAAATAGGCCGTCCCATTTCTCTTAAGTACACGTTTTATTTCCACTAAAACATCGTACATATCCTTGAAATACAACAATGTAAGCAGGTGGAAGCTCTTTTTACCGGACTTTTCTTTTGCAAATGCTTTTATAGTATCTGCCGTTTTTACTAATTCAGGAATAAGATTTTTATTTTTCAATGCAAAATCGCTCTTTAAAAAATCTGCCATTATAAAATCAGATTCAATATAATGAGTTGTTGCACCTGTAACAAGTTTTTTCCTGACGCGATTTGTAATGTCGTTCCAACTATTTGTAATATCAAAAAAATGGGTATGAACTTTAGAAACCTCTCCATAATCGAGATTATTTAAATATGGCGGAGAAGTAATGCATATGTCACATTGCTTATTTTTAATATACCTATTGGGTTTCCTGGAATCATGTAAGTATATCTTAGAGGTTGATTCTTTTTCTTTTAATTCTTTAATATCCTTAAACATGATTTCACTAATATGTGAAAATACTTCCCATACAGACTTATCATTTGATAATATTTTATTTCTTGAAATATACGGAACGGCAATAGGGTGAATAGATACTTTGTGTAGAGTTTGGCTTAGCGCCAATTTAAAAAACAATCGATATTTCTCAGCTTTAATAGAATTAACAGTATTTTTAACAATATATAAATCTTTTAATATTTCATCTTTATATAAAGTTAATAGTAGAGGATGTGCATATTGGTTTAAATCTAATTTTTTGCTTTTCTTTAAAAGACTATCTTTTATTAGAAGTAAGTATTTATCAAAACTTCTTTTACTTATTTTCCAATTTAATTTAGCTTTAATAACGTCTAACATAAAAGCTTGGCCTTCATTTCCAACTGCCTTTACACCTTCTTTTTGTGATGAAACTAAAGTAGTACCACATCCTGCAAACGGATCAAATATTTGACTATTAGGTTTCTGCGATAATTTCTCAAGTAAAATAATTTCTTCAACAAATTTATATGAAAAGCCGGCAGTAAATTTATACCAATTATGGACTGGGCTTTTTTGATTATCTTTCGCAGATCCAATTTCAATATGAAGAAAATTCATATCTTCAGTGGATTGTGTGTTTGTTTTTAGTAGCATAATGTGATGTATTTCCTAAATAGGGCATTGCCAAGGTGTGAAAATAGCAAAATTATATGACAATACATGCATAATCACATAAGTATCTTATTGTCAGAATAATACAACTTTAGCTTAGACTTTCTTAACCTTTAAACACTTCAATATAAGTGTGAGAAAATATTGTATCTTGTAGTAGAATATAAATTAAACTTTTATCTTTACAGATATAATCTGCCAAAAAATGCCTAACTTAAATCAATCATACTTTCTTAAAGAAAGATATTTTCATTTAGACGTAGAAGATATAAAAATTAAAAAATTTATTGATTCTGAACCAAACAAAGACACAATTATTAAAGCGTTTCGTGGTGGTGTATTGCGTGAAAATATAAATGAACCTAAGTTCAATCATTACATTAATGAAAGTTTTAATCCTCCTAAGCCTGCAATAATAAAATACTTTGAAGAAAGTAAGGAAGAGTTAGTTGTATTGTTATTTATTGATATAAGTGAATTCTCGAAAACCATTAAGGATTTTACAAGCGCGGAGGTTAAACTTTATCTAGATGAATATTATAAAGATATTATCCCTATAATATATGCTAATGGTGGTGAAATTGAAAAATTAATGGGGGACGGAATTATATGTGTCTTTGGAAAGCCGTTTCTAGATTTAAAATATCCTAGAAATGTTTACAAAGCAGAAAAATGTGCTTGGCAGTGTGTGAAAAAATTTCAAGCTACAAATAAGAATGTGAAAATTGCAATACATATCGGTAATGTTATTTATTATAAAATACCTAGCGATGACTATGGTGAATATACTATGATTGGCCAACCAATTACAGATTTATATAGACTTGAAAGTGTTTCGGAAAAAAACTCAATAAATTTTTACTCGGATTCTTTATACGACTTTTTAGGATGGAAACATAGTATATTTGACACTGATGTAATTAAAGGATTTGCAGAAAAACCTGTTGAACTACAAGGGGTACATTATTTAAATAGGAAAAAATTTCGTTTCTAAATCATATAAAAATTATTTGATGGATACAACTCTGAAATATGAAGAACAACTTCAAAAGATTTTTGCTAACATTAATGATTGGCTAAAATTTGCAGAAGCTAAAAACTTTGGTTTACTATCATTCAATGCGGCAGTAGTATTTGGTTTTTCACAAACAAATTTTGAAAATGGCAGTATAATCGAAAAAGCAGGCTTTTACTGGTTTTCACCTTTTGCAATGCTTTCATTTTTAGTAACATTGCTTGCCCTATTCCCAATTTTATCAATTGTTGAAGAAACAAATTGGAGAGTACGTTTTATTAATTATGTTTCAAATATCATTAAGAAAGAGATAGAATTTGAGAATATTTATTTTTATGGCTATTTAAAAAATCTTTCGGCACAAACTTTTGAAGATGTATTTTTAGAAAAAACAAATTCTGAGGATGCGTTTACTAAAATTGAAAAAGATTTAAGTGGACAGATTATTTATAATTCAAAAATTACTTGGCAAAAGTATCAGTTATTTAAAATTGCTACATTTATTTTTGTTTGTGGTTTTATAGCATTTATTATTGCCATGCTAATATTTAACTTTCAGAGATAGTAAGATTTTTAATTTCTTGTGGCTGTGATTTATCTGCCACAAGATATTGATTCTGATTATGGATAACTCTATCCATAATATTTATATGGTTATTACTATTATTAGACACCCATGGGGAGATATTTGCACCTCTTTCAATATTTGGAAGGGTAAAGTAACCTAGAGAAAATCTTGATTTTTGGTCAGAATATCTAACAACTTGGTGAATCAAGGGTTTAATTCTATATCCGGCCATTAAAGCTAAAATTTCACCCGGCATGACTAGGACTTCATTTCTATCTAATTCTACTTTATGAAATAGGCCATCCGATAGTAGAATCTCTAGCCCCGGTGCTGTAGCCTTGGCAAAAGTCATATACAAACTATCGTCATGAGGTTCTTGTAATAATTCCCGGTTATGTAATTCAGGCTGATAAAATAAGACCTGCATATCTGAATCCCTGTCACAATTAAATGAAGGAGCCGAATCTTGACCAAAGTATTCTAGCAGCATCCTTGTAAGACTTCTTTCAATATCGTTATACATCGTAATGCACTCGTACATTTTATTGTAAAGATCTATTCCTTGCTTTGAATAAATTGAAGAAATAAGTTCTTTTTGCTTTTGTGTTACCCAAAAAGACTCATGTAAATCCGGTACTTCAGGAGAAATAGAAAACTCACCACCTAGACCCCTCCAACCTTCATTTAACTCAGGAATAGAACTAATCTTCTTAGTTAATTCAGGATTTTGATAAAAATCAATAGCCTGAGCAAAAATTGAATCAATACAATTTATTACTTCCTTAGTAACAGAAAGGACTAAAAATCCTTTTTTTCAAAATCTCCAATGTTTGGAGCCTCTAGTAAATAATTTGAAATCATTGCTATACTTATATTCCTAAAATATTGATTGAAGGTGATAGTAAATTTATCTTAGTATATCCTGGAAAGTTATCTTGATCAAAGTATTTTCCATCAACCTTAATGTAATCTTGAGGAAGTTTCACGTTTATTTTTTCAAAGATAAAGTATCCGCAGCTAGGATTGTAGACGGATTCAATAGCACTCTTGCTCCTTAAAAGAGAATGGCGGTATGACGCTAAATCCATAATCTTATTAGGTATGGTTCTCTTTCTAATTTCCTCAATTGCTTCATGCCCAAATGCAACAGAATCAGCATTTGCAGAACCAAACATATTAGTATATGTCCAAGCAAACGATTGTTTTTCTAAAATTGGTAATAAGACATAAGAAAACCTATAGCCATGAGAGGAAAGCTGTTTGGAAGGACATATTAGGCGAAAAGTTAAATAGGGGTCTAATTGCGCAGTAGGCTCCATAGTTGAGTGATCCCAAGCCATATATTGCAAACTACCGTCTACAATTACCGTTGATTTGGTTTTCTTTTGCCAAAGTGAAATTTCATTTATTATATCCGGAGAAATTGGTGCCCCGGCATACCAAATGGGATCTATCAATATGAGTACACTACCTTCTTCTATTGGCAATTCTAGTTTAAAATCCCTTTCAAATGGGTGTTTATCTGATATTGGTATTGTTTGAATACCAAATCCATCAAATGCGATATGCAACGTAAAATACATTGGTGGGATAAAATAAACTTTTTTAGTCCCTTTTCTATTTAAATACGCAGCTATACCATATAAAAGAGAAGTTGAACCCGAGCCACAAAAAACGTACTGAGGCTCCACTCCATCCAGTTCTTTATGCAGATCACTTATCTTTTTTGATAATTCTAACTCATCATCAAAATATGTATATCGCCCATAATTTATATGTTTAGCCCTTTCTTTCACAGCTGTAAACAGTCCATGAGTAAACGGGCTTTCACACTGCCATCCAGAAAGAAAATTTCCTTTATCACCATCATCTAAATCAAAGGCTAATGTTTCATAGTATGAATTTAGTTCTGCTGTGTTCTTTTTTGTTGTTCTATCGAAAAGAGTACTTCTTCAGATGGCTTCATAATTATTTACTATATTAATAGGCTTATTATCAAGGTAGGATTCAACATTTTTTAAAATTAAGTCAGCTAAATTAGCAAGTGAGTCGGTGGTAAAAAACCTAAATGCGGAGTAATAATAACGTTATCAATGTGCAATAATGGATTATTCATTGATTTATCACCCAGCACATCAGTGGCATACCCCCTAAACGCATCTCTTTTAATGCTTTAGCTATATCACTCTCATTAACAAATTCCCCTCTAGATGTATTTATAATTACACAGTTTGGTTTTAGTTTTGGAATGACTCTCTCATCTATTAAAACAGATGGTTGCAAGCTATAAGAACTATTTATTGAAATAAAATCACTTTTAAGATATAACTGCTCTAATGCTATTGGGTCGTCTTGTCTAGTGTAGGGTATTACATTCATCCCAAAGGCCTTTGCAATATATGCTAATTGAGACCCAATTCGCCCCATTCCAATTATTCCAAGTGTTTTATTATGCAGGTTTTCTCCAAGATATTTATTGTGCTCTTTATTTGAAAGATCAATTTCAAAAGGCGAACGTAATACATCAAAATAGCTTTGTGGAATCTTTCGTACTATAGATAGCATTAATGCTATACAATGTTCTGCTACACTATGAGTCGAATAATCCGGAATATTAGATACTATGACACCATGATGATCGGCAGCTTTTAAATCGACTTGTTCAAAGCCTGTCGAATTTAAGCAGATAAACTTTAGATGTGGTAATGCCTTTAGAAATCCTTCTGTAATTGGAACGTCAATACTATCTATAACAGCAATTTCACAGTTCTTCAACTTAGAAATAGCATCAAGTTCACCAATTATCGACTCATACAAACTCACATCACCCAGTTGCTTTAAGCGGTTAATATGAGTTTCCTGAAGTGCCGAGTTATTTAATACTGCTAATTTCAACTTTTAATATATTTATGCTGGTACACCAAAACTATTTTCTTCAAAATAGTTGTAGCAATTAAATTTCATATCATGCTTTGCAACATATTCAAAATCAATCTTAGACAAACCAAGAACAGTCCGGTTTTGAAGTATACTTTCAGCTAGAGTATTATGAACCAAAATTTGACCGTTTTTGGCAGCATTACAGACACGGGTAGCAAGTAAAATACCAAAACCAAAAATATTTACGTTTCCATTAGCATCGAAGGTTATTAAACTATTTGCTTTTACAATTCCAACCCGTATTAAAATACCCTTTTCATATAAATCAGCATACAATAGGCGAGCTATTTCCAATATATAAGCATCTTTATGTTGGTAACCTAAAACTATTCCATACCCATCGCCTGTAGGGATAAGAAGCAGATCATTATTCTCTGCATCGGGATGCTTTGAATCTTCGCCCCAAATATGATTATCATAAAGAACAGCATTGATGCTATCATGAATCCCATTAATAATTTTTATCATGGAGGCATTATTGGCAATTTTCGATGAATCAACAACATCAAACATTAGCATTGCCGTTTGAATATCATTCATTGGCATTTTACCTCCTCCGTAGTCAACATTATAATTCCTAGGATCGAGTATGTTTTTTGATATATTCATAAAAAGCGTGTAGGTAATTAATGAATTTTAATCAGATGATTATTAAGGAGCAGTTTTGGCTCATCAAATAAACAAATTTTTGAATATTAATCAAAAAATATTTTAAATATGAATATGCTGGCTGAATACATAAATAAAAAAGAATGCAAAGGTTTGCAATTTCGCTATATTGAGCAAAAGACTACGGCATAAACACGAATCAGCACACTATCCACATTTATTCCGTTTCCTTTGGCTTAATATGCTAGATTGCAGAGAAAGTGGCTTTCTTTTTCTTTTTTGCCGTTTTTTCTTTTCTCTTTTGAATAATAGTTAAGATTTGTATATTCGTAGTACTAAAACCTACCTACTATGCATGAGCCTTCCTTCTTTCCAAGTTGGGTTGTCCCAACACTCCAAGTTATCGTAGCTTTCTTATTCATTATCGCCCTTATTCGCATGTTTGGTGGATGGAAGCCATCTATCGTATATGGACATTGGGATTTACTTATTCCATCTTTTGACTACTCCGTTGGAGACTTTTATTTCAAGGTACACGAAGCCTTAAAATCCCATGATTTGCAAGATGTAGACTTTGAAGAAATCTACCTGTATGAAAGTACCCGGTTCTTTTCACCCCAACGAAATTATTACCGCGTTATGTGGCGTGAAAAAGTATTTGATATATGTGCAGCTCCCTACGCAGATGGCTTCTTCGTCAGCTGGTGGCTATTTGAGAAAGAACCCTTTTGGCTTCGACTACTTTCCAAAATTCCGGGTATCGGCCCATGGCTTGTTAGCCTCATAAAGCCGGTAACCTATTACAAGATAGATACTGCCCGTATGTTCCAAGCCTATTTGCAGCATTCGGTTGTAGCGGCTATTGAAGAAATTACCGCTACGAAAGGTGTACGCCTCACCGAAGCCCAAAAGACCCCTACGTCTTACGACATCCTAAAACGTAAATAGTGCCGTATTCGCAGGAAGACATAACTAATAAGTGGTATGCGTGGGAAGAACGAGGCCGAGGGTGGCGCGTGTATGGCTATCCAGTAGAAATAGAGCCACCTTGGGAACGCTTTGGAATGGCCCAAGAAGGCCCCCAAGCCCCTTTGGACACAGGACAACGCGAACCGCTATTAAAGCGGCTTATGAAGCCGTTTAAGCGCCCACAGGAAGCAGTGGAAGAAACGCCACAGGAAGAGCAGAGATACTCGTATCCTGATAACCCTATACCGCTTGAGATACAAGCACCGCTAAAATGCTACCGGGTATCCCTGCCTAAAGGGCATATGGTGGACACGCAGGAAGCGGAAAAGCTTTTGCACTTACTTGCTGCCAGCAGTTCCCAATTTTCCTTTGAGTTGGTTGGGACAAGAAAGGGCATATTTGTCCAATGGACAGCGCGAGAGGATGCGAAGAAGTTAGTTTCCTTGCTGCAAGCATATTTCCCACAGCTTGCCATCCAAGAGTTGGACGCGGATTTGCTGCCGTTTGAAGAGAACGGAACAAATGCCATTGTGGATTTGGGGTTAGATGAAGAGTTTGTCAGGCCGCTTGCAACAGGTGAAGGCTTTTCGTCAGACCCTTTCATTGGTGTGCTTGCAGCGTTTGATGCTCTTACTGATGGAGAGGCCGCCATGGTGCAGGTTATCTTTCAAGGGGTGCAAAATGCATGGGCTTCGTCAATCCATTCGTTGGTTTCGGATGGTGAAGGTGGTTCGTTTTTCGTGAATGACAAGGATAGCCTTACCCTTGGAGAGGATAAGGCTTCTAAGCCCCTGTATGCTGTTATAGTACGCACGATAGCCCGAAGCCATACAAGCGACCAAGCTGCCCGCATTGCGCTAGATATGGCAGAAGCCCTTATTGCCACTTCACGGTCTGAATATAATAGCCTGATTCCGCTCTCCAATAAGCACTATCCAATGGAGAACCATATAGCGGCAGTATATGAACGTGCAAGCTATCGCTTAGGGATGATACTCAATAGTTCCGAGTTAGTACATTTCGTACATATGCCCTCCGCTTCGGTTGCAAGCCGTAGGCTTGACCGCCAAATGACAAAGACCAAACCCCTGCCGGAAGCGTTGGAGTATGGCAGTTATTCTTTGGGTATCAATACACACCTAGGGAAAGAAAGGGATGCTCTGATAACCGACGAGCAGCGTTTGCGGCACATGCACATTATCGGCACGACCGGCACGGGTAAATCGACCCTAATTGCGAACCTGTTTTTACAGGACTGTGATGCAGGCAACGGGTGTATGCTCTTAGACCCGCATGGCGACTTGGTGGATGATATTATTTCCCGATTGCCGCCCGAACGTTTGGAAGACGTAATACTTATTGACCCCTCCGACATGGAGTTCCCGATTGGCTTCAACCTGATGGAAGCCAAAACGGAACTTGAAAAAATATTTCTCTCTTCTGACTTGGTAGAAACCTTTCGGGAGAAGTCCACCGCATGGGGCGATACTATGACGGCAGTATTATCTAGCGCAATTAATGCGTTTCTCTATAGCAGCAAGGGCGGAACCTTGTTAGAGCTTCGCAAGTTTTTGCTTGATGCCAAGTTTCGCGCATCATTCTTGAAAACCATAGAAGACCCCACCATACGCTCCTATTGGGAGAACGACTTTTTACAACTTCGCAAAGGCGCACTTGCACCCCTCTTAACGCGATTGGATACCTTTTTGCGGCCACGGATAGTGCGGAATATGCTGGCGCAGCGTAAGGGTATAGATTTTAACGAGGTTTTACAGAAAAAGAAAATCGTACTTGTTAAACTTGCTCAAGGATTAATTGGTGAAGAAAACAGCTTTATGCTTGGTACTCTTATCTTGGCAAAGGTGTATCAGGCAGCGCAAGCTAGGCAAAGCATAGCGAAGGAGGAACGTTCTTCATATTTTCTGTATATTGACGAGTTCCACAATTTCATGACTCCTTCACTTTCTGCAATCCTTTCAGGTGCAAGGAAATACGGCTTAGGACTTGCCTTAGCACATCAGGAATTGAGCCAAATACACGATAGCGTTGTAGGTAATTCCGTGCTTTCCAATCCAAGTATTCGGGTATGCTTTCGTGTTGGGGACATGGATGCGCAGAAGCTTGAAAAAGGGTTTAGTTATTTTGATGCGCACGATTTGCAGAATCTTGGGACAGGACAAGCCATTTGCAGGGTGGAGCGTAGTACCTGGGACTTTAATGTGTACTCGGATGAATTGGATAACAGTATATACAGTGAAAGCAATTTAGCTTTCATAAAGGATATAAGCCGGAATGATTACGCAATGAAGTTGGAAGAAGTAGAAGCTATCGTACAAGAGTTATACAAAACAGAAACGAAACAAGCACAAACCGTACAAGCCACAGACGAGCAGCCAGTACAAGAACTTGACTTACCTAATGACGCTGAAAAACTACTACCGTTCGAGGCAGTAGAGACAATAATCCCGATTAAGGAGGCTGCGAAAAAGTATCTAGAGACAACGGAGAAGGAACGTGAACTTCGGGAGCATCTATATTTGCAAACCTTCGTGAAGAAATTGGCAGAGGAACGAGGGTTTAAGGTGGAACTGGAAGCACCTACAAAAGACGGGGGCAGAATTGATGCCCTGCTTATCCGTAACGAACTTACGGTTGCTATAGAAATATCGGTAACAAACACGGTAGAGTACGAAGTTCGGAACATAACCAAGTGCATTAATAGTGGCTATACGAATATAGTGATGTTATGCAGTAATGAAAGCCATTTGCGAAGTATAAGGGATGCCGTCAATAATTCTTCTATTCAATACCTGGCCCCCGAAATCTTATACAAATACTTGGACGATATTTCAACACCAAAGCAAATCATTACCGAAAACAGGATACGAGGATACAGGGTGAAGGCGATTTATAATAAGAAGGAATAACGTAAAACAAGAAAACCCCGTCTTGCGACGAGGCTTTCCCACTAAACCAAAAACTAAACCTACTTGCCTAGGATAAAGATCTTCCGCATTAAGCGGCGGCAAATATAATAATGATACATTAGGAAATGGGATTAAAGCCTAAAAATTCAGTGGCCGTTTCGTGATAATTTTCTCCTACGGTTACAATCCCGTTTTCCCATTGCGATAGAGTACGGGTTCTCACCTTAAACCGTTTTGCCACATCCAATAGACTTTGCCCTGTAGCTTTTCGCACTTGCCTTATATGTCTACCCCAAATACACGGCTCTTTATTAACAGGCTGTAAATTAATCCTTTGTTTCTTTATTGCGATAGTTACAAAAACCAACCAAACCCGTACGGGTTGCTCACTAAAATCTCCAAACTCGTCAGCCTTAGGCTGACTCAAACAGCGCCGATTTTGGCCGTTCGCTTTCCTTGTGGGTGCCCGTCTCGAAATATAGGCCGGTCTTTTGCGCCAGGCGTGGAATATCCCCCCAAAATATAATCATAATTTATTAGCCCCTCCCTGCTTGTAGGGAGGGGTTGGGGAGGGTACGAATAGGAGAAATTTCTATACGCTACACGCTATAAGCTATCCGCTATTACAACCACACCGTACCACCCTCGGTACAATTCTGGCAAATGTCAATCTCTTTGCGGGATTGAAGAAGAGAGCCGCGGAAGCGTTGGTAATCGGGGCTTTGCCAAATGGAGTTAAAGGTGGCGTTTTTCAGGTTGCCCAGTTTGTGGGTGGCGTCTTTATCAAAACAGCAGGGCACTATAGAGCCATCCCAGGTTATAACACACGAGTGCCACATTTTCCAACAGCGGTTTTCCAGCTTGTTTTTTATGCTGTAGGTGCCATCGGCATTTTGCTTGTAGCGGCTGTAAGAGCCATCGGCGGGTATTAGAGGGTTTCCATTCTCATAATCGTACACCTGCGCGCTTTTAAAGCGTATTTCATCAACCCCAATATCTTTTGCTAATGCCTTAGCATCGTCTATTTGGTGGCGGTTAGGCTCTACCACCAAAAACTGGAATATGATATGTGGCGTTGCCGATTTTAATTCCTGCTTAGCCGCTACAAGGTTGCGTGTGCCCTCTAAAACCTTGTTCAGCTTGCCACCTATGCGGTAGCTTTGGTACACCTCTTGCGTAGTACCATCAATAGAAATTATCAGCCTGTCTAAGCCCGATTCTACTGTTTTGCGGGCATTTTCTTTGCTTAGGTAGTGCGCGTTGGTAGAGGTGGCGGTGTATATTTTTTGGCTGATGCCGTAGTTACAAAATCGAAGAAATGGGGGTTTAAAAAAGGCTCGCCTTGGAAGTATAAAATCAAATACCAAAGCTCGCGGTGTAGTTGGTCTATAACAGTGCCAAAGGTTTCGGGGGTGAGCATGCCTGTAGGGCGAGAGAATGCCCGCAGGCCGCTGGGGCACTCGGGGCAACGCAGGTTGCAACTGGTGGTAGGTTCTATAGATATGCTTATAGGCAGCCCCGCCTGATAGGGTTTTTTGGTAAACCTGGAGTAGTAATAACCGCCCAATACCTTAGCTGCATTGCCCACACGGCGTGGTGTGGCTTTGCGCAAAAAATTTAAGGTATCGCGTAAACGGGTATTCATAACAAAGTAGCGGGTGTGCTGTTTGAGTATTGGGTAAAGGTAAAGCCTAAATGCCGTAAATTCGCCGATTGATTAATATTACATACCCTGATTAGAGTAGTTAAAATACGTAAGTCGTTACTAAGCATTTTGCTTTTGTTGTCTGCAATACCATTGTGGGCGCAAACCGAGTACCCGCTAAAGGGCGGTGTAACCGAGCAAGGCACAGGCCGTGCGCTTGCATTTGTTAGCGTAGGGGTACAGGGCAGTCCACGTGGCACTACTTCAGATATTGAAGGCCGCTTTAGGCTGACTGTTGAAAAGCTACCTGTTACATTGGTGTTTACCTACGTGGGGTACGAATCTAAATCGGTAACCATAAACCCGGGTGCCGAAACGCAGGTAATTACCGTATCGCTAAAAAAGAAAGATTTTCAGCTTAAAGAAGTAGTGGTAAAAGCAGGCCCAAACCCTGCCATACCCATTATAAAAAAGGTGGTAGCCAACAGGGATAATAACAACCCCGAGAAGTTAGAATCATACTCCTACACATCGTACAACAAACTGATACTTACCGCCAATAACGACTCGCTTACCAAAATGAAGGGCGACACTTCTAAAGAAAAGGTGATGAAGTTTTTTGAGCGTACCCACCTGTTTTTGTTAGAGACGGTTACCAAGAAGAAATTTATAGCCCCTAACCTGAGCAATGAGGATATTACCGGCATACGCGCTTCGGGCTTTAAAGACCCATCGTTTATGGCGCTGGCTACGCAGTTGCAATCGTTTACTTTTTATAACGAGGTGATAGAGCTGGGCGATAAAGCCTACATAAACCCGGTATCTAAAAACAGCGAAAACAAATACCTGTTTGTGCTGGAAGATACATTGTATGAGAAAAACGACTCTATCTACGTAATATCATTTGCCCCACGCACCGGCAAAAATTTTGATGCTATGACGGGCGTGCTGTATATAAACACCAACGGTTACGCCATACAAAACGTTATTGCCAAGCCTGCCGAAGAAGATAACTTCGGTATAAAAATTCAGCAGAAGTATGAGCTGATTGATGGCAAAAAATGGTTCCCTGTGCAGTTGAATACTGATTTGATGTTTAAAAACGCGCAGTTTAACTAAGGCTAATTTGGTGGGTATTGGGCGCACGTATTTAACAGAGATAAAGATTGAGCCGGACTTAAAACGGTCTGACTTTATATCTATTGACATGGTGCTGGACCCCGCGCTAACGAGAAAGATGATAAGTTTTGGGATATTTACCGCCCCGATACGTTAGATAAGCGCGAGCGCAACACCTACGTGGTAATAGACAGCCTGGGCGATGCCAACAACTTAGATAAGAAGCTACGCAGCTTTGTGGCCCTTTCTAACGGCCGCATCCCTATAAAAAGCATTGATTTAGATATGGATAAAATTATCCGCCTAAACCAGTACGAGGGTATACGTATAGGCATGGGTTTCCATACCAATTCGCGTTTTTCAAGGGTGGTTACTACGGGTGGGTACGTTGCCTACGGCTTTAAAGACAAAGGCTTTAAGTGGGGGCCGATGTATCGGTACGTCTTTTAAAACGCCCCGACTTAAAGATAAAGGCCCTGTGGATGCGCGATGTAAAAGAGTCGGCACAGCCCGACATTCGCGGCCTGGTGCGCCCGCCACGCTACATAGAGCGTATACGCAACGCCTTTGTAGACCGTATGGATTTTATAAACCGTGGCGAAGTAAACATATCATTCCGCACAGCAGGATACTTGCGTTTTAATGTATTTGGCGCACGTAGCAAGGTTGATACCCGGTTTGATTATGGCTACACCGCATCGGCTGACGATACCGTAGGCGTAAGCAGGTACACCTTTACCGAGGCAGGCGTATCTGTGCGCTTTGCGTTTAAAGAAAAGCTGTTTGACACAGGTAAATTCATCACATCACTGGGTACAGAATACCCTGTGTTGTATGTGCAATACACCCGCGGGCTTACAGGTATTTTAGGTGGCGGTTATGCCTACAACCGCATAGACCTGCGTACCGAAAAAACATTTACGCTTAGGGATTTTGGTAAGTCGAGCTTTCAGTTATGGGCGGGGTATATAGACAGGCCCGCACCATATATTCTAAACTACACCAACCGGTCGGCATACGGGCCCAACCCTTATGTGGCCACGCTGTTTGCTTTTGAAACCATGCGGATGAATGAGTTTTTATCTGACACCTACGTAAACCTTTTCTTCCGCCACAACTTTAGGAGTTTGCTTATTAAGAGTAAGCATTTCCGCCCGCAGTTTGTGCTGGTACACAATATGGGCTGGGGCAAAATAAGCACGCCCGAACGCCACAAACTGGCTAGTTTCAAGGCCATGGATAAGGGCTTTTTTGAGTCGGGTCTGGTGATAAACGATATTTATAAAACGGGCATAAGCGGCTTTGGTGTGGGTGCTTTTTACCGCTACGGGCCAAACAGTTTGCCTAAGTGGAATAATAACCTAGCGGTTAAGCTTAGTTTGAATTTGTCGTTTTAATAGCCTCACTTTATTTTTAATGATTAGCGATGCCTGACTTTGGGGAAGGCGCTTACATTAGTATTTCCCTGCGGGGCGATACTTTTTGCTTGTCCAAAAAGTAACCAAAAAAGACACCACCCCGCATCAAGTGCGGAGCAGGCTCAAGCAAAGACACTTCAATTTTGCTCTCGCACAAAGCCAAACCGCACTAGTTGCCATGCAAAATTTTGTGTCCGCGCCGGGCGTGGACTACCCTCCCACAATTAAAATAGACGCTCACTTTCCTTGTTGGTCTACATCACGAATATGGTTCGGTTCTATAAAAGGGCAGTGCCTATGTTGGCAACAATATAGCTTTGTAGAACTGGCATCATTTAGTATATTCGTTTTCTCTTCTCTCTGCATGAAAAAAATAATTTGGGCGTGTGTGCTTGTTTTGCTGTTTGTATGTGTTGCCGATGTTGTTAAGGCGCAAACAACCAAGCTTAAAATACTGTCTTGGAATATATACATGCTGCCCCGCCATATTAAGCATACGGGCAAACTGCCGCGCGCCAGCATAATTGGCAAAATGCTTAAAGACAGCGACTATGATATTATCGTTTTTCAGGAGGCTTTTCACGGTGGGGCACGCAGGCGTATTAAACGGGCTACCAAAGAGGTGTTTCCGCATCGCATAGGGCCTGCCAACAGGCATTACTTTTGGTTTAAAACCAACAGCGGCATTTGGATATTGAGTCGTATACCGCTTAAAAAACTAGGTACGGTAGAGTTTAAAGAATGCGAAGGGCCCGATTGCTGGGCGAATAAAGGGGCGTTGCTGGTACAGGGCGAGAAAGATGGCAAGCAATTCCAGATACTGGGTACGCACTTAGAAGCGGGTGGCCCGCAAACCATACGCGATAGTCAGTACACCCAAATTGGCGAGTTGCTTGATAAGAACGCTGTTGATGGTATACCACAGTTTATTTGTGGCGATTTTAATACCCGCAATATTGATACGCTAAACTACCAACGCATGCTATCGGCCATGAAGGCTACCGACAGCCTGCCGCACATGGGTAAGCCCGGCGACGACCTTGTTAACCACTTTAGGAACAAAGACAAAAGTAAATTCCATATTGACTATATTTTTTGCAGGGATAACAAGTGTGCTACGCCTAAAATAAGGCGAGAGATTAAGGTATTCCGAGCTCTTTGGCGCAAGCCCGAAAATCAGGACCTGTCTGACCATTTTGCGGTAGAGGCGGAGGTGGTTTTTTAGTTGTGAGTGTTGAGGGCTGAGGTTTGAGTTGACCCCATCCTAAATCCTTCCCCTTTAAGGGAAGGACTTTAAAAAGTATTTGTCGAATGTTATTAGCCCTCCCTTTCAGGGGAGGGTTGGGAGGGGCTATTTCTTCACCACCCGTGGCCCCAGTTCTATTACTTCCATATTGGTTAGCTTGTCGCCGTCTATTTTAAAGCGCAGCATGGTGCGTATTTGGTGGAAGCCATAGATGCCGCATGCGCCGGGGTTTAGGTGCAGCATATTGTAAGGCTTGTCGTACACCACCCTTAGTATGTGCGAGTGCCCGCAAATAAACACCTGGGGCTTTAGTTTAAGAATATGCTGTTTTACCGTTGCGGGGTATTTGTTGGGTGCGCCGCCAATATGCGTCATTAAAAAAGTAACCCCATCTATGGTAATGTGGGTAGTTTCGGGAAACTCAACGCGGAGGCCGCCCCCATCAATATTGCCAAAAACAGCACGTAGGGGTTTGATGGATTTAAGTTTATCCGTAATTTCGGTGGTGCCAATATCGCCTGCGTGCCATACTTCGTCGCAGGGGTCTATGTGGCGGAGAACGTCTTCGCCAAGGTAACCGTGAGTGTCTGATATAAGGGCAACGCGCATTTTTAAACTAAAAGTTAAAAGTGAAAAACTAAAAATTACCTCACCTCACCCCCTCTCCTAAAGAGAAATGGGGAGTAAAAGGATTATTTAAAAAGCAATATTACGTAATGAGGATGAAAGGACTGTGGTTAATGTTTATGGCTGTGTGTTTTTGCTTGCAGGTAGGAGCGCAAAATTCAGATAGCATGTATGTAAGGAAGGCATTTGAAAAAGCTCGTAAAGATGATTTTACAGGAGCCATTGAGCTGTATCAAAAGGCACTAAAAATAAACCCCACAAACTATCCAACTTATACCTACATATCCACCTGTTACTTTTCTTTGGGCGAGCGAGGCAAGGCAGAAGACAATATTAAAGGGTTATTAAATAAACACCCGAATGAGTGGGCTGCACACAAAGCTGCATGCAAGTATTATGTTTTGACTAAACAATTTTACGAAGCGCTTGATTTAGCAGAAAGTGCAGTTAAAAAATTCGCAAATGAGCACGATACAGTTAGGATAAATCTGTTATGCAACTTGGGTAACAGAAGGCAGGACATGATGGATTATACAGGAGGCAAAAACAGTTATATGATTGCACATGCTATTGATAGCAGCAATACCGATGTATGGTATTGCCTTGCTGGTATTTTTGGAGATTTGGGAAAGCCAGACTCTTCCATCTATTATTATAGAAAAATAATCCAGAAAAAACCTGATGACATTTTGCATTGCAATAACCTTGGCTACCTATACAATACACTAGGCCGATTTGATGAAGCCATACAATTATATGATAAAGCGATACTAGAGGTAGACAAAAACAAGAGCCTTATTGGAATAAAATACAGCCTATATACAATTGGTTTATTACATAGCAACCATGGTTATGCGCTGTATAAAAAGGGTAATTATAAAAAAGCATTAAAAGAATTTCAAGAAAGCATAGAGTATTATCCTACAAACTCATACGTATACCGCAACCGTGCCTTGCTTTATGTAGAGCAAAAGAAATACGATGAAGCCTGTAAAGACCTTAACTTTGCCATAGCGCTCGGTTTTGCAGACCAATACGGCCCGGAAGTAGACGAATTAATTGCTAAACACTGTCAATAAACATATAACAAACCAATTATATTGAGCATGAAAAAATGGATTACGCTAAGCGCGTTGCTTTGCCTGTTTGCCTTTACTATACAAGCCCAAACAGCGGCTGAGTATGTTGATAAGGCAGTTAAAGAAGTAAACAAAAAGAAATTTGATAAAGCGCTGGACTATTTAAACCAAGCTATTGATTTGCAGCCCGACTCGGCAGAGTATTACTACCTGCGGGGTCAGGTTAATTATGCGTTGGGCAGCAGCAAGGCCGGGGCAAAAGATTTTGAAACAGCTATTAAAAAAATCCTAATGAGTATAGCACGTACTACCTTATTGGTCAGTTTTATTATTTGTTGCGCATGTTTGATGAGAGCGAAGACTACTATACCCAGGGCCTTAAGCTGCCGGGGTTGCCCGATAGCGTCCGCTTTGAAATGTTGCTAAACCGCAGCAGCACCCGCCAAAGTGTGCGCGATTTTGATGGGGCGTTTAACGACCTTTTAACATGTTTCCAGCTAGATTCTACACAGGTTAGTACCATTGTAAACCTATCCAGCGTAATGCGGGAGAAGGGGAATTTTCCGGAATCGGAACGCTGGCTGCTAAAGGCAGAGCAAAAAGCCCCAACCGATTTAACCATTAAAAACAACCTGGGCTATTTTTATATAGAAAACAAAGACTATACTAAGGCCATAACCTACCTTGATTATGTTATAGAGCATTATAACGATTACCCAGAGCCGCTGGAACGCAACACCGTTAGGGGCTACGCTTATAGCAACCGTGGGTTTTGCCAGTATAATTTGGGCAACAATAAAAAAGCGGCTGCTGACTTTGAAAGCGGTATAAAATACTGTCCGCAAAACTCGTATGTATACCGCAACAAGGCGCTAATGAACATAGGCCTAAAGAAATATGACGATGCCTGCCGCGACCTTAATATGGCTGTTGGCCTTGGCTTTACAGATATGTATGGGCCAGAGGTAGAGGAGTTGCAGAAAAAGCATTGCAGGTAATAAGGCATCCCTCTTTTTGAACTGCCCACCGCACGTTGTTCTTCAACAAATATAGACCATTGGTGTTTTAAATGTCAGCAGGATTGTTCCTGATAACGCTCATTAAAAGTAGAGCGTGGATTTAGTATATTTGTAGTGTAATGATTCCATTTTCGCCGCCGCGTATAGACGATAAGATAATAGATGAGGTAGTAGACACCCTGCGCACCGGGTGGATTAGCACCGGCCCTAAAACCAAAAGGTTTGAGAAGGAACTATCGGCCTACTATGGGGCCCCTGCTACACTGTGCCTAAACTCGGCCACGGCGGGGTTAGAAATTATGCTGCGCTGGTTTGGTGTTACCGAGGGCGATGAGGTAATACTGCCTGCCTACACCTATTCATCTACCGCCAACGTGGTAATACACTGTGGCGCAACCCCTGTTTTTGTAGATGTAGCTGCCGATTTTAATATTGTTGTAGCCAACATAGAAAAGGCCATTACCGCCCGCACTAAAGTGGTTATGCCGGTTGATTTTGCGGGTTTTCCCTGCGATTATGACGCTATTAACGAACTGGTAAACAGAGCCGAAATAAAAGCCCATTTTAACGCGGCTACCGAAGAGCAGCAAACCCTTGGCCGCATTATGGTATTGGCCGATGCTGCCCACTCTATTGGTGCAACATATAAGGGCAAAAAAACAGGTATATTGGCCGATGCATCGGTATTCTCTTTCCACGCCGTTAAAAACCTTACTACTGCAGAAGGGGGCGCTATTGCTTTTAACCTGCCTGCCCCGTTTGATAATGAGCAGTTATACCGCGACTTGTGTATTAAAACCCTGCACGGGCAAACCAAAGACGCATTAGCCAAAATGCAACCAGGCAACTGGAAGTACGATATTATTGAGGCTGGTTATAAGTTTAACATGACAGATATTGCTGCATCTATAGGGCTGGTAGAGTTGGCACGGTACGAAGACGATATGCTGCCTAAGCGCAGGCTTATATTTGATTATTATACAGAAAGGTTAAGCCAGTACACTTGGGCCCAATTGCCTGTTGCAAAAACGGCAGACAAGGAAACATCGTACCACCTGTACCCACTGCGCATAAAGGGTATTACAGAGGCACAGCGCGACGATATTATGCAATTGATATTTGCCAAGGGTGTATCGGTAAACGTGCATTTTATCCCTGTTCCGGGCCTTTCTTACTACAAAAAACTGGGCTACAACGTACACGATTATCCTGTGGCGTACGATAATTTTAGCAGGGAAATAAGTTTGCCGGTGTTTTATAACCTTACCGCTGAGCAAATGAAAACCGTTGCCGATGTGGTGGTGGAGGTGGTAGAGGGGTTTTTAGGGAGATAATTAAAGGCTTATATCGTGTTTTCTCATTACTTTTTGCTTGTCCAAAAAGTAACCAAAAAAGACACCACGCCCAAAAACTCTCAAATTTCGCTTTCGCACAATCCCGCGTTCTAGTTGCTATGCGAAATTTGGAGTTCACACAGGGCGTGGACAGCCCACCGCACACTGTTTTCGATTTAAATATTAAGCCTGTTCGAAAAACTTTGGCATTTGATTCCTCCCTACCTTTGTTATGTGAAACGCCTTGTAGACATACTTCTATCGCTGGTTGGATTGCTATTGCTGCTGCCTTTTTTTGGTTGTGGCTATTGCAATTGCTATAGACAGTAGGGGAGGGGTGTTCTTTTTACAAATCCGTGTGGGTAAGGATAATAAAGACTTTAAGCTGTTTAAGTTCCGCACCATGCGGGTGGGTGCCGAAAGCAAGGGCCAGCTAACCATTGGCGGTAATGATAGCCGCATTACCCGTGTAGGTTACTTTTTACGTAAGTATAAGATTGATGAACTGCCTCAATTGCTGAATGTTTTGCTGGGGGATATGAGCCTTGTTGGTCCACGGCCAGAGGTGCGCCGCTATGTGGCTATGTATAATGCAGAGCAAATGCAGGTGCTGAGCGTTAAGCCCGGCCTTACCGATTATGCATCAATAAAATATGCTGATGAAAGCGAGCTGCTTGCCAGGGCCGAAAACCCCGAGCAGTTTTATATAGACTCCGTAATGCCCGATAAGCTTGCCATCAACCTAGAATATATTAAGAACAGAAGTTTAGGAGCTGATATGGGCATACTTTTTAAAACCATTGGTAAAATACTTAGCTAATGAATATTGAAGAACTGCGCGAATACTGCATGGCCAAAAAGCATGTAACAGAGGGTTTTCCGTTTGATAACGAAACGCTGGTGTTTAAGGTGATGAACAAGATGTTTGCCCTTACCAGCATTAACAACAACCCCCTTAGCGTAAACCTTAAATGCGACCCTGAAAAAGCCGTTGCCCTGCGCGAAGAATATAGCTGCGTGCTACCGGGCTACCACATGAGCAAGCAGCATTGGAATACAGTGGTTATAGATGGCTCTGTACCAGATAAGTTGGTGATGGAATGGATAGACGATTCGTACAATTTGATAGTAGCCAGCCTGCCCAAACGGGTGAGGGAACAAATGATGTAACTTTGCACCATGAATAAAATGCCTGAGCCACAAAAAATAGCCCGCTCTTTCTTTAGAAGGCTAATGGGTTACTTTTTTCAGGGCATGCTGTTTTTGGCCCCTATTGGCCTTACCGCATACCTTGCCTACTGGCTGTTTGCCAGCACCGATGCCGGAATAAACAGCATTTTGCCTGAGCAGTTGCAGGTACCCGGTTTGGGTATTTTAATAGCCGCCATTTGCATTACCATACTGGGCTATTTATCGTCAAAAATCATCTTTAACTTTGTATTTGATAACGTAGACGACCTGCTGGAGCGCATACCTGTAATAAAGGTTATCTACACATCGGCACGCGATTTTATGGAGGCCTTTTTGGGTAAAGAAAAGCGCTTTAACCGCCCGGTACTTATTAAAATGAATACCAGCGATGATATTGAGCGTGTGGGCTTTATTACTGAAACAGACCTTACCGAATTGGGCATAGAGGGCGGCAAATGCGCGGTGTACATTCCGCACTCGTACAACTTCTCGGGCAACCTGTTTATAGTGCCGGTAAAAAACGTTAGGCCTATAGAGGGGGTAGAAGCATCGGAACTGATGAAGTTTGCCGTATCGGGCGGGGTAACACGGTTGAAAGACCACGATGACAGGAAAGAAGTGAAGAAAGACTAATGAAACTAGGTAAAAAGAAAATAAAATCAAATCCTTCTTCAAAAATTCTAGATAAATCTTTAGGAAAAGCCATAGACGCTTCTAAAAGAGAAAATTTAGGAACAGTTGATTTAGAGGAGTTTAAGAAACATCTAAAAAATGCTTAATTCATTAATTGGTCGCCTGCGTATAGTGGGCATTTTAGAGGGTATATCGTACCTGCTGCTATTGGGCGTTGCAATGCCCATAAAATATGTTGAAGCCCTTGGCAACAATCCTTTGCCGGTTAAGTACATGGGTATGGCCCACGGCGTATTGTTTGTGCTATACTGCGTGCTTATTTTAATGGCTGCGCTGGAGTATAAATGGGGCGCTAAAAAGCCAATAATTCTGTTCTTGGGTTCGCTGCTGCCATTTGGCACCTTTTATACCGACAAAAAGTACCTGCAAGGCAACGAGGCCGAAAAAGCCTAGCCCGGCGCAATAATTTAGCCCGCTTTTTGTTTACTACCTTTACATGATGAAGCACCTGTTTTTGGTATTGGCATTACTGTTGGCCCTTTTGGTAAAGGGGCAGAGCACGGTGCAGGCCAAACCGGGCGATAAAAAGCCCACGCAGGTAGAGCTTCTTAACTCTGATTACCTGCAGGTAGACGACCGCTTGGGCAAAGATGTTAAGCGCTTGGTAGGCAATGTGGCCTTTAAGCACGACGATGTGCTGCTCTATTGCGACAGTGCCTATCTGTACACCCTTACCAACTCGTTAGACGCCTTTAGCCAGGTGCATATTATCCAGGGCGACTCGGTAAACATGTATGGGGATAAGCTAAAATACGATGGCAATAAAAAGCTAGCCGTAATGACTGGTAATGTGGTGCTTATTGAAAAGAACAATACTGTTACTACCGATAAGCTTAACTACGATGTTAACGGCGGTATAGCCACCTACAACACAGGAGGTAAAATTGTAAGTCGCCAAAACAATAACGTGCTTACCAGCAAGGTGGGCTATTACTATTCTAAGAGCAAGCAGTTTTACTTTCGTAAAAATGTAGAGTTGGTAAACCCGCAGTATACCATGAAGAGCGACACCCTGCGCTACAACACGGTAAACGAAACATCGTACTTTTTGGGCCCACTACCATTGTATCTAAAGAGAACTTTATTTACTGCGAAAACGGCTGGTACGATACCAAGCGTGATTTAGCCCAGTTTAACCGCAATGCCTACATAATATCTGGCAAGCAGCGGCTGAGTGGCGATAGCCTTTTTTATAACCGTAAACAGGGCATTGGCCGTGGGTTTGGCCATGTGGTGCTGGCCGATACGGCACAGAATATTGTTATAAAAGGGGATAAAGGTTTTTACGAGGAAGACCGCGAAAAAATGATTGTGTTTGGCAATGCCGAACTGGCCCAGTTGTTTGATAAAGACACGCTGTTTTTGCATGCCGACACCCTGCGTGCCGAATACGATACCTGCAAAGAATACCGCACGCTGTATGCCCACTATAAGGTTAAATTTTTTAAGGCCGATATGCAGGGCAAGTGCGACTCGCTGGTGTTTTCGTACCTCGACTCTATCCTTAAAATGTTTCATAAGCCGGTGCTGTGGACAGACGAAAACCAGCTTACCGCCCGGTACATAGAGATTAAAACCGACAAGGGCAAAATTAAGCAGCTTGATATGTACGATGTGGCCTTTGTAATATCGCAGGAGGATAGCGTTAGCGCCATGTTTAACCAGGTAAAGGGCAAGAAAATAGTGGGCCATTTTGTAGACAACGAACTACGGAAAATAAACGTCTATGGCAACGGGCAAACAATATATTACGCTAAAGATGGTAAGGCCTACACGGGGGTAAACCGCGCCGACTGTTCCGACCTTGTTATCTACACCAAACAGAATAAAATAGACCGCATAACCTTTATTACCAAGCCAGCAGCTACCCTTTACCCCCTAAACGAGCTTCCACCCAAAGAGCTGCAGCTAAAAGATTTTACCTGGCGCATAGCAGAGCGGCCCACCAAGCGGGAGGATATTTTTGTGCCTTAAATATTTTCTTTATCCCCTCTTGAGAGAGGATGTTTTCTCGGAGTATTTTACAATGACACAGTAATTAACTATTGCCTGTTAGGGTGAGGTGAACATCTATTTGTTACTGCCTGTAGTACCTCCCCTGCCCCCTCCTAAATTTAGGAGGGGGTGTCGCGGCGATAGCCGTGACGGGGGTGGTAGCATGCGCAGAAACATACTCATTAACTACTGCGTGTAGGGGTTTAACTTTTATCTACTGACTTTTTGTTTTTCCACTTTTAACTACATTAGCAACATGTTAGCTGAAGAAACCCATACCACCCTGCGCAAAGCCCCTGCAAGCTTGGCCGAATTTGCAAACAAGCAAATGCCTTTTGGTTTATTTAAGGGTATTATTGCTGATGCAACCACCACACCGTGGCAGGCTTTGCGCCGCAACGGACGCAAAACATGGATATATGCGGGTGTGTTTAACGAGCGCTACTACACCGGTTTTGCCATTGCCGATGCGGGTTTGGTAGCAACTGCCTTTGCGTATGTTTTTGATGCGAAAACCCAGAAATATGTTGAAGAAAAGGTTACTGTTCCTTTTGGTTTTGCATCAAACTTTGACCCGCTTATACAAAGTGAGTGGAGGCTGAAAAATTTCGCTATTGTTTCTAACGGCACCGCTATGCAGCTTACTTACAAGGGCAAACGCATTAACCTGGAGATGCAACTGGAGAATAACTTCAGCCACGGCCTAACAACGCTTACAGCATCTGCAGGAAGGCCGTTTAACCATACGTATAAAGATATTTTAATGCCTGCGCAGGTTAAGGCTACTGTTGATGGCGAAAGCATTAGCTACGGTGGAAATATAGGCTCTATAGACTTTAGCAAGGGCTACCCGCCACGCAACACGTTTTGGAACTGGGCCAGCATGGTTGGCCAAACCGAAAGCGGCGCACCTGTGGGCATAAACCTGGTAGCACACCACAACAACAGTTTAGAAAACTCGCTGTGGACAAATGATGGTGCAATGGCTATAGCGCAAACAGTATTTGAATACCAGCAACCGCTTGATAGAAATACGTGGGCCATACGCAGTACTGATGGTATCATCGACCTAACCTTTACCCCACTGGGTGCGCGTGCCGAGAATATAAATGCCATTTTTATGCTTAGCAAATTTGTGCAGCCCTTTGGCGTTTTTAAAGGCACAGTACTTATAAACGGAACGCCGCAACCTGTTACAGGCTACGGTGTAGTAGAAGAGCATTTTGCTAAGTGGTAGTTTCCCTCACCCCATAAATTTAATTTAACACCTGTATATAGCCTGCTACTTCCAGTTGCTTGCCGTTGATTAGTTTGGCTTGGCCTATGTAGTAATACACACCCTCTGAAACCATGTTACCTGCATTGGTAGTGCCATCCCACGATACGCTTTCGCCATCTAATACGCGCACTAAATTGCCCCAGCGGTTAAAGATTTGGACTGTAATGTTATCAGCCCCTTCTATGTCAAAAGTAAAGGTGTCGTTAAAGCCATCGCCGTTGGGTGTAAACACGTTAGGAAGGTCGCCAAAGCTACATTCTACCTCATCAACAGTAATGGTAACAGTATCGGCACAACCATTAGCCGCAGTAACGGTTATAAAATATGCTCCCGCGCTGTCTACTGTAATTTCGGGGTAGTAGCGCCGGTATTCCAACTATAGGTAGCGTAAATAGCAGGTACTTGCAATTGCAATGCGCCACCGGCACAAAACACAGTATCAGTAACCACCGCAAGGGTATCTATGTAGTTAACTACAATGTCTATAGATTGCGGTGTTGGGCTGCAACCCATAGCTGTTATTTCTAAGGTGTATTGCCCACTGGCTGCAGTGGTAGCGTTTACAATGGTAATGCTGCTATCGCCCTGTACAAAATTTGCCGGGCCAGACCATGTATACGTTGAGCCGGTAGGCAAGCCTAGGCTGCTGGCAGTAATGGTTACAGAGTCGCCAACGCACAGTAACTGGGCGGTGCTAAGTTGCACTACAGGTAGCGGAATACCATCGGCAAAAACAGAGTCTACAGAAGAGCAGCCCTCTAAGGTATTGGTTGAAGTTACTATATAGTAGCCTTCATCATTCGGTTGGAAGTTTATAACCTCTACACTGGCTCCTGTGCCACTGCCGCCGGGCCATTGCCAGGTATAGGTAACACCCTGCGCGGTATCTGTTTGCAGCAGTATATCAGACCCTATGCAGGCTAGTAGCGTGTCGCCGGGCAGGTTTATCTGGGGAAGGTCTACCGTGCTTATGTTGAACGATGCTGTATCAACCCCACAAAGGGTAGAATCTACAGGGGTTACAACAAGGTAGTAAGTACCCTCGTTGCCATTGGCAAAGTTGTTTACCACAATAGGGTTTTGGGCTATTGGTACAATGCCCGGCCCCTGCCATGTGTAGGCCATATTGCTTTGTAAGCTATCAAAGCCAAGTGTAAGCGTATTGCCTAAACATATAGTGGTATCAACTATTACTGGCGGGGCAACAGGGGCGGGTTTTACGGCAAGGTCTACCGTAATTAACAGGCTGTGGCATCCGGTAACGGTGTCTACAATACCGGCGTACAGCACATCCTGCCCGGTTATGGGTGGTGTGGTATATTCATTGCCCAGGGCCAGATACGGGCTGTTGTTGCTTAGGTACCAAGCTATAGTGCCGGGGCCTTGTGCATATACAACAGCACTATCGCCTACGCAAACGGTATCGCCGGTAACGCTTGTTGGCGGTGGCGGAGAGGTTATCATACTAAACGAAATACTATCGGTAGCGGTGCAACCGTTTTCATCGGTAACAGTAAGAATATAGGTGCCCTCGTCTTCCACCAACAAATCGGGGGTAGACTCGCCCACAGGCTGCCAATCGTAGCCATAGGGGCCTGCATTAGCCATAAGGGTAACCGTTTGTCCCGAGCATAGCAGGCTGTCTCCTATAACGCTTATTTCAGCCTCAACGGTAGGGCTTGTTATGACAATGTTGAGGGTGGTAGTAATATCGCAAAAGGTAACGCTAACGGTGTAGGTTCCGGTATCTGTAACTGTTTGTTGATTGTTGCTTCCGCTAAACGGAGGCCCCCAGTTTATAAGCACACCGGGGTCGGCATCTACATGCAGGGTAAGTGAGCCGCCGGGGCATAATACCGTTCCGGGGTCGGCACCTAAAAAGGGTGTGCTGTACTCGCGTATCTCTACAAACTCCGATACCTGCGTACAGTCGTCGCTATCGGTCATAACATAAAAGTAGTTCCCTGCGCTAGTGGCGTAGGCCGTTTGCGCTACAGATATGGTATCGCCCAAGGGCCAACCCAAAAATAGTTACCGCCGGGTTCAGCAGTAAGCAATACCGAATCGTTAGGGCATATTAAGCCCGTAAAAGGATTCATAGTAACCATTGGGGCCGGTTTATAGTCTACGCCAATAAGCACCGTATCGCGATTTACGCAGCCTGTAACAGCATCGTACACGGCAGAGTACACACTGTAAAAGCCGGGTGTGGTAACCTTAAACCACGAGCTATCGGGTGCTATAACATCAATAGGACCGTTAAACTGGTAATTATCGCCACCGGCAACAAATATCTGCGCCGTATCGCCGGGGCATAAGCCGCTTACATCTCCGGTAAGGGTTGTATTATTTGGTGGTTCAGGATATATCTCCAAATAAAAATTGCGGGTGTAGGTTAATATTGGTGGCCCTGTTCCAGGTGGAGGTATAAGGTTTACCGTAATGCTTGCAGGACCCGTTTGTTGGCCCGAATACACATTCTTATGTACCAAGATAGTGTATTGGCTTCCATCGGGCCAGTAGTATAATGATACGTTGCTGCTGTTAGACCATTGCCCAAAAACAGGAATGGTATGGGGCTGGCCTTGCACGTACAAAGTACTGTCGGCAAAAATGGCTGTAAACGTATCGCGTGGGCACATACGTAATGTATCTGTACCCATAAAGCCCGGAAAAAATATGTAGGGATTGAAGTTGATTGGCAGGCATACGCCGCTACCATCTGCGGGGTCATTACTAAATAAAATAACCTCTACACAATTGGTGCTGGAGCAAAGCCCGTTGGGTGTTGCAATAGTATAAGTGTAGGTACCGGCCTGCCATGCCGGTAATGTATTTTGGTTGGTTACCACTTGCCCATTGGGCTGGGTCCAGTAACTTATTAAACCCGGCGGAGGTTGTGGCCCTTCAAGGGTTGCCGTATCTCCCACTTCAACCAACAACTTGTTCTCGCAATCTAAAATAGGGGTAGCCCTAATTACAGGCCCATACGGCGATGTAATATCAACACCCGGAGGGTTAGGGTAGATGATTACATAAATAGTATCAGAAAACACCCTGCACTCGTCTTTATAGTTGTAATTGAGTATGTACTGGCCAGTTGATATAGCCCATATAGTATCTGTAGTAGAGCCGGTAGACCATAGGTATTCGTACTCAGGCCCAATGTACCCATCGGCACCCGTACGAAGCGTGGGACTAAGCAGTACTTGCCCGCAGGCCCTAATGGTATCTTGCCCCTGATTTATGAAGGGCATTAACGTATCGCGGACGCAGTTGCCGTTGCGGGTGTAATAATCATAAGGTTGGCGAGAAAGGTCAATGGCCATCATGCTTAGCACATCTTTGTTTCCTGTTGATGACACACTTACAAAGTCGCCATAGTTACCATCACCACAGGCTGAACTAAAGTAGTTAGGACCGTAGTTGGATATATCTGTATTTTGAGGATAGGTTGTAAAGGATGATGATGAGGGCGCGTTGAAAAACTTCTCGAAGCTGCCGCATATAATAGGCTTGTCTACCGCGTTTATTACCATAGCGGCAGCATAGTCATCGCCTGTGCCACCCAGCTGCCTTTCCCACTGCCGTTGGCCGTTTCCATCAAACTTGGCAACAAAAATATCGCGGAAGCCAACGCTGTTAAACACGCCAATACCATACAGGGCAGAGAACTCTGTAAGGTTGCATTTAAAGTTACCCGTAACGTATGAATTGCCGTTATCATCAACCGCCAAAGCCCTTGCCGCTAAAGGATTTTCAGACCCTGCGGTTTTTGCCCATAGCGGAGTGCCCCCATATCATACTTGGCAACAAATATCTTTTTAGAGTAAGCTGAACTTAGCGTTATTGATGGGGGGCCTGTTAACACCAATTGACCAAGAAAATCTCCGGCTACATACAGGTTGTTGTTCTTACAAACTAGGCCGGTAATAGCTGTCATAGAAGCCTGCAGGCGCTTAAGCCACACCTCTTGCCCGTTGGGCAGCAGTTTCATTAAATAACATACATTATAGGCTACGTTGTTATATGTATTGGTAAACTTTAAGGTATCAGAATATTGGCCGGTAAGGTATATGTTACCGGCGGGGTCTGTGGCGGCTTGCAGGCCACGGTCGTCTCGCTTGCTTTTGCCGTGCTTTGCCCATTGCACTGCCCCTGCATTATCCAGTTTAAGAATGAAAATATCGTAAGACGATTCATTGGTTTGAGGGTCTACTACACTGGTAAACTGGTTTCCGCCAAAAACACCGGTGCCTTTAAACTGGCCGGTTAAAATAAGGTTAGATTGGGCATCAATAGCAATGCCTGATGGCAAATCAATATTAGTACCACCAAAAGATACGGCCCACTGAAAAACCCCGGCGCCGTTGAGTTTAGCTACAAATATATCTTGAGAAAAGGCATTGGAATTAAGTGTGAAAGGCCCAAACTGCGCCTGCCCTGAGTAGAAGCCTGTAATGTAGCTATTACCTTGTGCATCGTTACAAATGCCAATACCCCTATCAGACCCCACACCGCCCGCTTTTACCGCCCATTGGTATACGCCTGCGCTGTTTTGCTTCGCCACAAATACATCGCCCGAGCCTGTTGGTACAATGCCATGGATGCCAAATAAAGCGGGTTGGGTAAAATATCCGGTTGTGAATAGGTTGCCTTGGGCATCGGTGCAAATAGCCAGCGCCTCATCGTTACCGGCACTACCTCCTTTCATAAGCCAGTTAGGCTGGGCCTGCACCATAATACTAGTACATGCCAATAAAATAATCAGGCCCAGGTTTTTCATTTAATTGTAGGATTGGTTAGTAGGAAACGCCCATGTTGTGGTTTTATTTCACAACAAAGGTTTAACCTTATCCTTACCTACTAAAATACAAATAATTAAGGGCTTCGGGAATATCACTATCCCTTTATCAGAAAGAAGTGTCCGAAATCGTACAAAAATAAAGGTGTGCAGAAACTACACACCTTAGTATTTATCGGTTAAAAATGTTCTTTATCTGGTATTTACCTTAAAAAGGTAAATCATCGGTAGGGGCACCGTTAAATTTCTCCCAACCCGCTTCTGGCTGAGGCTCCATTGGTGGCTGGTCTGCGGCGTGGCCTACAGATGCACGCTCTATGCGCCATGCGCGGATGTCGGTATACCAACGCTCGTTATACTCGCGCGATTCAATATTGAACTGCACTTTAATCTCATCACCTATTTTAACACTGCGTAAGCCATCAGCTTTATCGCCCTAGGCCGAAATACAAACCTTTTTAGGGTATTGGTCTGCGGTTTCAATAACAAATTCGCGTTTGGTCCAAGTGCCGTTTTTACCTTGTCCTGTTGTTTCTGGCAGTAGGGTAATCAGTTTTCCTGTGATCTCTAAGTTCATCGTTTCTAGTTGTCTAATGTTTGTACTGTATCTGTGAATTTATCGTTACTCTTGTTTACTTTATCTACGTTTATAATTTTTACCCTGTAAGCCTTGCTAGTGTACGTCATGCTTATTGCCCCGCCTAAATGCCCTGCCTGTTTAAGGCCGGTATTTTTTTGTTTGCGGAACAAAACCGTTGCCATACCATTACCCAATTCAGGCATAATATCGCCGCTAACTTCTACCCGGTTACCTTTAATTACCGGGGCGTTTACCACGTAATCATTTTTATCGTTGCGTATTTCAACTTCAAAATGCTCACCGTCGGCTTCAGCCAGCGTCTTAAATACAAAGATATTAGTTTTTTGCGCATCTAAAACCTCGGGTACGCTATCAACCTCAAATTTTGTTATACCTATACTGTTAATGAATGCTTTACTGTCGTTATTGATGTACTTAAAAGTATATTCGGGCTTATAACCCTTGCCATCGTACCCATAATGTGTGCCACCTATAACACCTTTAATAAGCACCCCTGTAGAGGCGGTTAGTGCATTCCCCTCAAACGTTACATTTGCAGGGTTGGTTAGCGCTAGAGTTGTACCAGTGCTGCCACCAAACCTAAAGGTGCAGCCCGCAGTTAATTCATCACCGGCTTCGTTATATTCAACCCAATAGTTTTGCCAAACTTCGGTTTGCTTTACGTTATCAGAGTTTGAAGTATCGGTAGATGTGCAGCCTGTAAGCAGCAATACAAGCAAGGCAAAGGTTGAAAGGATTTTCATTCTCCGGTTACTTTTTACGTGCATCGTAACGGCATAGACCATCGCGTAAAAACTTCTCGTAAGCGCCTACGTCAAGGTTAAAGTTGCGTGGCGCATTCAGCAGCTTACCATCGTTATCAACCAACACATACATAGGTTGTGCGTTGGCGTTGTAAACCATCTTCTGCAAATCGCTCCATTTGCCGCCAACAGTAGTTATTTCCTCGCCAGAGAAGGTAGATGTGTACCTATCTTCAGGCAATAAACTCTCTTTATCATCGCAGTAAAGCGATATTAGCACATAGTCTTTTGATATTAGCTTTTTAACGCCCGGTTTAACAAAAACATTGTCTTCCATTTGGCGGCAGTTAGCGCAGTTGTAGCCAGTAAAATCAAGCATAACAGGCTTACCTTGTTGCTTGGCATAGTTCATGCCCGCATCAAGGTCGTTAAAGCAATTGTAGCCCGGAGGGCAGTGGCCTTCGTCTATATTACGCTCGTTGTAATATGCCGGTGGAATATAGCCTGCCAATAAATTTAGCGGGCCACCAAATAAGCCCGTAGAAAGGTATACGGTAAATGATAATGTTGCTAGGGCAAACATCATTCGGAAGGTGCCAACACCTTTAGTTTCGGCCTCTTTCTCAGTACGTATTTTACCAAACAGGTACAGGGCCATAGCGCCAAAAATGGCAACCCAAATAGACACAAACAACTCGCGTTTTAAAAAGTCCCAATGGTAGGCTAAGTCTATGTTCGATATAAACTTCATGGCTAGGGCCAACTCTATAAAACCAAAAGTAACCTTAACGGTATTTAGCCATCCGCCCGATTTGGGTAATGTGCTTAACCAGCTTGGAAATATAGCCAATAACATAAACGGCAGCGCCAGCCCTATACCAAAGCCCAGCAGGCCAATAACAAGCGCTAAATCTCCGCCTTTGTATACGGCTTCTACCATTAGCGTGCCCAGCAAAGGGCCGGTGCAGGAGAATGATACCAACACCAAAGTGAAGGCCATAAAGAAGATGCCAATGATGCCGCCACGGTCAGACTGCTTATCAACAGAGTTTACAAAGCGGCTAGGTAGTGTAATTTCAAACGCCCCAAAGAACGATATGGCAAACAGCATGAATACGATAAAGAACAGCCAGTTGAAAAACGCACTGGTAGATAGGGCGTTTAACGCATCGGACCCAAAGATTTTGGTTACCAGATAGCCCGGTATTACAAATATGAAAATGATTGAAATACCATATACAATAGCGTTGAAAATACCTTTTGCACGGGTAGGGCTGTGCTTGGTAAAAAAGCTTACGTTTAGCGGTATAAGCGGGAACAAACAAGGCATTAACAGGGCTAACAAGCCCGCGCCAAACGCCAAAAAGAATACAGACCACAGCGAACCTAAATCTAGCTTTTGAGACTCTACATTGCCACAGGCAGCCTCGTATTTGCCATCGACAATCTTTTGCATTTTGGCAAAATACTTGTCGTTTAGCAAGGGGGCATCGCCTGCTATTATTGCAGCAGAATCAACCTTAACTGCAGGTGCTACAGCTGTAGTAGTGTCGCCATTCTTGCCTTTATTTTCAACATTTACTTCTACAGAAAATTTGTAAGCTGTTTGCTTACACATGCCCTCTACACAGGCCTGACCCTCTACAGAGCCTTTAATTACAAAGTAGTCTTTGGTATTAATTTTTACTTTTTGCTTAAATACCGCTTTGTCTAGAAAAAAGTATTCATCGCTCTCCCAAATATCGTTGTAGTGCTTTTTATACGCGGGTTCTATGGTTTTACCAACCACAGCGTAGTCTTTGTTTGGCTTGTATGTAAACCTAAGCGGCTGCCCGCCGCCCAAACCGTCTTTGCTTGGTGGGTTGTATTGCGAGTAAAGGTCGTAGCCCTTATCAATTACCGCGGTTAAAATAATCTCGCCATCGGTGTCGCTGGTCTTTTTAAACTCTACCGACCATTCTACAGGCTCATCAATACCGCCACCTGCCAAGCCCTGCGCATTAGCCGCAAACCCGGCAAACAGTAAAAACAGAACAATTAACCTTGAAAAAACTTTATTCATTAGGATAGTATAAACGTCAAAAATAAGATTTTTAAACTTAACGCAGTGTAACCATTGTTACTGATTGTTATGGGTTGATTTTAATGCTAAAATTACCTCCGGTTTGTATACAAATATCATCGCTGCAAACCTGCCCGGCTACAGTACCATTAACAGTAAAGGGTTTTGTGGTTTTAAGCTTTATCTTTTGCCTGAAAACAACACTATCAGTAAAGTAATACTCGTCCGATTCCCAAATATCGTTATATGCCTTTTGGTACACCGGCTCTTCAACCTTACCTACTACCTCAAAATTATCATCATTAATAACAATAAACATTAATGGCTGCGCCCCACCCAAACCGTCTTTGCTTGGCGGGTTGTATTGAGAAAACACATGCCAGCCCTTATCAATAGTAGCTTTATAAATAAGTTCGCCCTCGGTAGCGCTTATGGACTTATATTCATATGCCCACTTAACAGGCTCGGGGCCTTGGGCATTGGCTATGGTAGCAAAAAGGGTTAATAAAAACAGTATACGTATTGCCTTCTTCATGATTAGTTCTAATCCATTGGTCGCAATTAAACCGTATACCTTACAAAAGGTTGCAAATTATTGTTGTGGGCTATTGCTCTTTTTAATTGTTGATTTAAATCAACCCAAACAACCACTCTACCAGTTTCCAAAGCACAAACATCATAGATATGGCAAACACTACGAAAACAATAGCCAACCCTATTAGCCAGCGGCGGATTTGCTTAGCCTTAACAGCGGCATCAACCCGGCACTCCTCCATAATAGGCTCCGGCACAAACGATTTTGCCCAGTTTGTAAGCTGGTAGCCAATAATTAAATCGTCTAACCAACCGGCCAGCGGAATAACATCGGGAATAATATCTACCGGCATAAATATGTAGATAAGTGTAGCCACTCCAATCAATTTAGCCGTAAATGGTGTATCGGTGCGGGCATAGGCAAGCACCATAGCCAATGTATCCTGATTTAAATACCCTTTATTTTTTACTGCGTGCTTTATCATACCTACTTAAACCCTTGCTTGGCAATATTTGTTTCTTTATAACATAAATAACTCTAAACGTGTTACTTAACTAAGTTACTAGCCGACTAATTATTTTACGACAGATTGGTATACACCTTAGTGCAGAAGGCGCTTTAGCATAAACTTTTCTATAATAGATAATCCCTTGGTGGTCTTGTCTTCTACCTCTTCCCAAGCCTTATCAATAGAGCTAAACACGGACCTGCCTTTAGCGGTTAAAAACACACGGGCTGTCCGTTTGTCTATTGTGCCTTTGCGGCGCTCCAGCAGGCCTTCGGCAGTCATGCGGTCTACCATGTTAGAAATTGTTGCCGCCTTTACCTCCAGTTTAGCCGCCAGTGCCGATGCCGTTTGCCCATCTTCCTCCATAAGGTGATACAGCATAAGGTCTTGCCCCGAGTGGAGTTTCTGCTGATTTAACAGCGCGTTGCTCATGGTGCGGCGTTGCTTACCAATCTGCATTAAAAGGTAGCCAATAGAGTCGTTTGGGTCTTTCATGGTGTAAATTTAAAAAATATAATTAGGCGACTAATATTTTCAAGGTTATTTATTTAAATATGTAGTAGAGTTATTACTTACTATTTTTATGGAATATACTACTGTTTTACACCTTGTAAGTATGATAAAACACCTTGCACTATTACTTATACTTTTAGCAAACGCCGTATACAGCCAACCGCGGGTTGATGCCATTACGTTAGATAAGGCAGAATACCACGTTAATGAGTTTATACAATACAAAGTAACCACCGCCAAGCCATACAGGTTTCAACTGGATGGAGGTTGCAGCAGCAGTGTATTGGCTTATAGGATTTACAGAGTTGATAAAGATAGCACATGGTTATTTAACGACCATGCCAGTGTACAAATGGATTGCGGTATGCCCACTTCAGTGCCCGATACGGTTAAAATATCAGCAATAAGGGTAAGCATAAAAAAGCCCGGCAGTTACATTATTGCCATACCGTTTAATGGGGAGAACTACGTTCTAAGCCATTTAAAATAGTATCATTTAAAGGCGGCAAATACTATGGGATATTAGATATGCGTGAACCATCAATAAACTTTGCAGGAGAGCTGCATTACAACCAGATAACGGTGCTGCTAGATATGAAACCTGATGGAGCCTATACATACAACTACGGCTCGTTACTTAGCGAGGAAGGCACTTACAGTGTATCAACAGACAGTATAACCTTTACCCCCACCAAAAGCCTTGTTCCCAACATATCAAACCCCAATATTTTACTACGGGGCGCGTATAGCTACTATTTCAACACCGGCAGTATCATGCTCGCACGCAATTTGGCAAACGATAATTACTACCACTACAGCTTAATGCAGGTAAAGAAGTAGTTAGACGTTGCAAATCCCTCCCTCGCTACGCGAGGTACTCCCTTTAAAAGGGAGAGTTGTTTCCCTATTATCAGCGTTGGTAATTTTGTTCGACACAAACGTGCGAGGGGTATTTTTGTGCAAAATCAGGTGCGGACCTGAAATTTCGTAGAGCAAGTGATTTTGTGCGGCTGTCTGGCGCTGCGAAACGAAATGAAGGTCTATTATTTTGCATGGCCTACTTTGCTTACTTTCTTCGGCCGGGAAGAAAGTAAGTGCCGTCCGCATAGGACAATGAAGTAATTGCCCTCCGCATAGAAGTGCCGTCTGCATAAGACAATAAAGAATAGCTACCCCGCCTTAAAAAGAAAGAAGGCGGTTAATTATCAGCTACTTACCGGCCGCCGGTTTCACCTCCACAATATCCATAGCTACCCTAAAACCCGTTATAGGCGAACAAGTATTGGCTGGGTATGATTTACTTGCTTTTTGAGAAAGGTAATAAGGGCCATCGTACCACGAACCTCCTTTTGCAGTATGCAGGCTTGTATTGGTTTCGGTAGTTTTTGGTATCATAATTTGCAGGTACCGGCCACCTGTTTGTGGGGTTGTGCTTTCATTACTTACCCACTCTTCTACATTACCACGTATGTTATAAAGTCCGAAAACGTTGGGTTTGTAGCTATTAACATTAGCTGTTTGAAAAGCCCCATCATCAATAAACGATTTAAACATATAATCTAACGTATCGGTTATAGGCCCAAAATTGGCTTGGTAACCATCCTTGTCTATCAATCCATTGTACGATACCAGATTACTTTTATAGCTTTTACTTTTTAGTAATTCGCTGTGAGTTTTATAATCCGGGTTTGCCACATACATCCATTCATTTTCTGTGGGCATCCTTAGCACAACTACAAAATCGGTAACTCCTTCTTCTTTTAGTTTCTTGTTTATTTGTTCACTTTTCCAATCGCAATATTCTTTTGCCTGGTTCCATGTTATACCAACAACAGGATATTTGGCATAGCCAGGGTGCCAAAAATACATATTGGTCAAGGGTTCATTATACGCATAAGGGAAAGCGTTTATCCATGCCGTTGTATCAGGCATATAGCGCATAGCTTCATCTTTACTATCTCTCGCCACCATCGATTTATGAAACGCACGCCAATCATCATTTGTAACCTCGTATGCTGAAAGATAAAACCCCTTAACTGAGCTTGTAATAGTATCGGGCTTAAATGTTGTTTTGTTATAAGTAACCAAATGATAGCTTCCGCTTGGAATGTATTTCAAACCCTTCAGTTCTTTTTGCACCCCACGGGGTAGTTTTTTAAGTGGTTGCGCATTGACCATAGAAGCCATTGCAAGCGCGGCAAGCAGTAGCGTAAGTGCTTTTAGTTTCATGTAGTTAGCGTATTGTCAGGATGGCAACTATGTACGCAAGCACATAATTGTTTGTTACACTCAAAAATCCCTCCCCCTCACTTCGTTCGGGTACTCCCTTTATAAGGGAGAGTTGTTTCCTTATAATTAGCGTTAGTCGGCTTCTAAGTGCTGTCTGCACAAGACAATGAAAAAGCAAATCCCTAGTGACGAAATCATCAAGAAAGAAACGCCTATACACCCCCTCTCCCTTGGGAGAGGGGCAAGACAATACAATTTATTGGATTGTCGGGGGAGAGGTGAAACAAACCTTTCAATCTTTAATTTTTTAATTCTTTCGTTTTTTAATTGAAAAAACTAATTTGCCCCTTAGTCAACCTAATTCCATTTACTGCATGAAGAACCTCTACACGAAGTTTACATTTACTATTGTATTAACCCTGTTTTGTGCCACAGCATTCGCTCAGGTACAATCAATTACAGGCAAAGTTACCGATGAAACTACCAAGCAGCCACTGGGCTTTGCTACCGTTTCGGTTAAAGGCACAACCACCGCCACCAGTACAGATGTTAACGGCAGTTATAAGCTGGAAGTTGACTTTAAAGGGGCCGAAAATGTGCAGATGGAAGTTAGCTATGTAGGCTACGAAAAAGCCACCATTACCGTTGCCAAAGGCGTTAAAGAGGTAAACTTTCAGCCCAAGCCGGTAGGCGTAACCTTTAGAGAGGCCGTAGTAACCGGCTCGCGTGTTTCCGAAACCATTTTAGAGTCGCCCGTGGATATTAAAAAGATGGGCATAAAAGATATTGAAGCCACCCCCAGTGGAGATTTTTACCAAAGCATGGGTACCATGCAGGGCGTAGATATTACCACGGCAAGTATGGGCTTTAAATCGGTAAACATGCGCGGCTTTAACACTACCGCCCCGGTGCGCGTGGTGCAAATGATAGATGGGATGGACAACCAGGCGCCCGGCCTTAACTTCTCTGTAGGTAACCTTGTTGGAGCTAACGACCTGGACCTTTATAGCGTAGAGGTAGTAACCGGTGCGGCATCGGCCCTATACGGCCCCAACGCCTTTCAAGGTGTGGTAAGCATGAAAACCAAAAACCCTTACGATTATCAAGGGCTTGATGTATTGGTTAAAGGCGGCTCGCGCGATATGATAGACGGCCAATTTCGCTATGCGAAGGTATTGGGCAAAAACAAAAAGTGGGCGCTTAAACTTACCGGCGGCTACATGAAAGCCCAAGACTGGATTGCTAAAGACACTGCCACCAACAAGTATGGCGATATTGAAACCACACAAGATTTTAGTTCTATAGTTAATAAGCTACAGTACGACAGCACCATTTCGCAAGAAGACCGCGATAAATATTTAGCCCTGAACGATTATATGGGCTTTAACCCTGTTGTGTTCCGGGCCTTGGCAAACGCACCATTAAAGCCCCGGGCTGGATGGAGAACGAGCTGGCCGACAACCGCGTATCAAGCTTAAAATTAGGGGGCGAATTGCACTACCGTTTTAACGATAGCACCACCTTATCGTACACCGGCAAGTTTGGTGTAGGCAGCGCAATCTATCAGGGCACTAACCGCTACGCCATCCGCGATATCCAGTTTCAGCAACATAAGCTGGAGTTCCAAAGCAAACGCTTAATGGCCCGTGTGTATACCACCAAAGAAAACGCAGGCAACAGCTACGATATTGTTTTTACCGGTGTAAACATTGCCAAAGCCAACGTAGGCGACTATATCAAAAAGTACCTTTCTTCTTATTTTGATGTTATTGATTCGCTCACCAACGGGTTTGATGAAGATGCCAACCTGGGCGATGTGCAGGCTGCTACCAACGTAGCATCTGCCGCAGCTGCCTTGCAGTGGTACGGTGCAGGTTCTACCAAGTTCGATTCTGTACGCAACCTGGTGGTTAATGATGGCCGCCTTTCTTCAGGCTCTAAATTTATAGACCGCTCTGCCCTTTACCATGCCGATGTGCAATACAATATTCCGGTTAAAGCCGTCGATTTAATTGCAGGTGCTTCGGCACGCTATTTCAGGCCAAACTCAGAGGGTACTATTTTCTCTGATACGTTAATAGATGCCGACGACCCATCAAAAGGCTTTAACACCATATCTAACTACGAGTATGGCGCTTTTGTGCAAGGCTCTAAAAAGTTCTTTAAAGAGCATTTACGTTTGATTGTTTCACTACGCGGCGATAAAAATCAAAACTTCAAACCCCAGTTCTCTCCCCGTTTATCGGCTGTTGTATCAATCAACCCTAACCATATCATCCGCGTATCGGCGCAGCAGGCGTTCCGCATGCCAACGCTGCAAAACCAGTTTATCTTCTTAAACCTTGGCCCTATTACCCTGCGCGGCAACTTAGATGGGTACGACAACCTATACACCTTATCATCAGTACAAGAGTATAACGAGGTATACGATTCTACATTCCAAATACAATCTAACCTTTTAAAACCTATAAACCTGGCTAAGCTGCGCCCCGAGCAGGTGCAAACTGCCGAAGTAGGTTACCGTGGCGTGTTGTTTGAGGGCCGCCTGTATGCTGATATTAGCGGCTATTACAGCATCTACAAAAACTTTATTGGCGATATACGCGTGGTAGAACCCCGCATAGGCAAGGCCGGCGAGCAAAGCGGCGAAGATGCCATACTTACCAAGCAATACACCGTGTACCAAATACCTATTAACGCGAGCCAAAACGTAACCAGCTACGGCGGTTCTGCAGGGTTAACGTACTACTTCAACAGCAAGTACCAAACCAACATAAACTACACCTACGCATCGTTAAACACATCTAAATTATCTGATGATATCATACCCGGCTTTAACACCCCAAAACACAAAGTAAACCTAGGCGTGCGCGGCACCAAAGTATGGAAAGGGTTAGGCTTTGGCCTTAACTGGCAGTGGGTTGATAGCTACCAATGGCAAAGCCCATTTGCAACAGGCCCTGTTAGAAGCTACAATGTGTTAGACAGCCAAATAAGCTACGAGCTAACATCGCTACAAACTACACTACGCGTTGGCGCATCAAACGTGCTAAACAACAAACGCTTTGAGGTATTCGGCGGCCCACAAATAGGCCGTATGGTGTACTTCAGCATGCAAGTGCATTTGTTTTAGTTGCCGGTTCCCTGTTGGCAGTATTTAATATTAAAAAAGGCAGGAGTTTCTCCTGCCTTTTTTGTGTGCAAATATAAACCAGCCTAGCATTTCGAAACATTTGCCCCAGTTCAATATCTTCATCGGTAAGTCCTGCAAAACCTTTAAAGGCTTGGGCAAAGGGGTTTGTTTGGGTCATGGTGCGTAAAGCGTTACGGGGAATTAGTTGGTAAGATTAGCTACCAGACACAATGCTGAAAAGATATACACCCTCCTCTTTATAAAAGATAATAGTTACCAAAAGGGTATAATCGTTTGCCGGGGCTAATTTCCATATATCTACCACCTTGCCTTCAAGCTCAAGGTCTTCATACTCGCCCATGCTTTCATATCCCAAGTCTTTAAAGCCTTTTACAAGGTCTTCGTAGTTGTTATTTACACTGGTTATGTAAGTGCTATTATATTTTTTAGCATCAACAATAATGCTGTTTAAATCTTTAGCCGCCGCTTTTGCAGGCTTATAAATGTAGTAAACAAGGTCGTCTTTAACAGAATCTGGCATTACGCGCACATAATTATCTGCGGCAAACGCATTGTTAGCGCAATCGGCTTGTGTACACTTAAGTGTTTTAAGTAATGCCGCGGCCGTTGGCGCTTGGGCTTTAGTAAAACACATAAAGCCACTTAAAAGCAAAGTAGTAAGCAGTATCTTCATATTGATTGTAAAAATAATATAAAATCATTTTAAAAAAAGTGCGTGGGTGGTCAACGCAAAAACATCCGGCCTATATTTTGAAACGGGAAAAGTCTCCGTTTAAATAAAGGGAGTACCTCCGACCTTGTGCCGGAGGGGAGGGATTTTATTAGATATTTGCACACCTTGAATTCCCTGAATAAAATACATACCGGCTGGCTGGTGGCTATGGTTTACACCATATTCGCCATTGTTATGCTGCTGTTTATGGACGGTATGTTTATGGATGGGGTGCTGTATTCGTCGGTATCGCGCAACATGGCCTTGGGCAACGGCACGTTTTGGAACCCTGCGTTTTCGCTGACTATGCACACGCCTTTCCACGAGCAGCCACCGTTTATGCTCTGGTTTCAAAGCCTGTTTTTTAAGTTGTTTGGTACAGAGAATATTTACCCCGAACGTATTTACTGTCTGCTGTTTCTTGTGCTCACCGTATGGGCTATGGCAGCATTTTGGAAGAATATAACCCAAGATAAAACTACCACCTGGTGGCCTGTGCTGCTGTTTTTAATAACACCCACCATCAGCTGGGGCTTTATTAATAACGTAATGGAGAATACCATGTCGCTGTTTGATATAGTGGCGGTGTATTTTATTTACCGCTACATGGCCGAGGATAATAAAACAGTGTTGTTGCTGCCCGCTGTTGCCTTCACCTTTTTAGCATCGTTTAGCAAGGGCATACCGGGCTTATTCCCCATTGCGGTGCCGGTAGTATACTCGTGGTGTATAGAGCGTAAAATACTGTCTAAAAAAGCGTTTATTGGCGGGGCGGTTTTGTTGCTATCGCTAATAGGTATTTACTTGTTGCTGATGCCACTTCCCGCAGCTAAAGAGAGTTACGTGCTGTATTTTAAATCGAGGTTCCCCAACTTCCCTAATACTCCCCATAGTAATACCGGTAATAGGGCGCAACTATTGATAAACCTGCTGCAGGAGTTGGCGATGCCCCTGGGGTTGATTGCCTTTTTAGCCCTGGCTAACTATCTGCACAAAAAGCCCAATTACATTAGCAAAGCAAATATGCCGAAGGCTTGGTTTTTTCTGTTGACAGCACTTTCGGCATCGTTGCCCATAATGGTATCGTACGAGCAGCGGGGCTTTTACCTGAATACTTCCATGCCCTATTTTGCTATGGCAATGGCGTTTGCGTTTGCACCGCTTACCGGGGCTTTTGAAGGGGTGAGTTACAAGTTTATTAATGGTTTTAAAATAGTACTGCTTGTGGGCTTTATTGCAGGCATTGGATTAACGTTGGTTAAGGCTGGTGAATACAAGCGCGATGCTGATAGGCTTACGGCTATTAAAGAGATTAAGAAATTAGCCCCAAAGGGCAGCATTATCTATTGTAATAAATCGCTTTGGACTGATTGGAGTTTACACAACTACCTGCAGCGCTTTGGCGAGATTGGGCTGAGTTATAATGAGGCTAACCGTGGCGATTATTACATTAAACTAAAGAGTGATAAAGAGCCTGTCCCTTCTAATTATATTCTGAAAACCACCACCGATTGGTTGGAGGTGTATTATGTGGGAGAGTTTATGATAGAGGGGTAGGGAAATCTGCCCTTATAATCCCTCCGCCTCGCTCTCGATATGCTCGGGTACTCCCTTTATAAGGGAGAGTTATTGTCTAAGATAGGTTTATCAATATACCGCATCTAAACAATTCCCCCTTATAAAGGGGTGGATGAATTGCAATTTAAAATTGCAAATTCAGACGGGGGATTATATTTATTGAAAACTCTGTTTAAAGGCAAAATAATCCCTCCCCCTCGCTATGCTCGGGTACTCCCTTTATAAGGGAGAGTTTTTGTCTAAGATAGGTCTGTCAATATATCGCATCAAAACAACTCCCCCTTATAAAGGGGTGGATGAATTGCAATTAAAATTGCAAATTCAGACGGGGGATTATATTTTTACCTGCCATGTATCATATATCCTACGATAAAAATTTAAAAGAATTCTCTAGGCACTTGCGGAATAATAGTACTACATCTGAAGTGTTATTATGGCAGTATTTAAAAGCCTCGCAAATGCATGGCTACTCTTTTAACAGACAAAAACCATTAGGAAGGTACATTGTAGATTTTTATTGCAGAAAGCTAAATCTTGTGATTGAAATAGATGGCGATAGCCATAAAGTTGAAGAGGTAATGGTAAATGATATCGAACGCCAGCAAGTGTTAGAAAACTTGGGTGTGTATTTTTTACGATACGATGATTTAGATGTGAAGTTTAATATAGGAATGGTGCTTTTGTCTATTGAAAGCCACGTGTTACATCCGCCTAGATAATCCCTCCCCCGACGACTGCGTGTCGGGGTACTCCCTTTAAAAGGGAGAGTTGTTTGTAGAATAAGGGATAAAAAATTGGTGCGCTGCTTATGAAACCTAACAATTCCCCCTATAAAGGGGGTGGATGAATTGCAATTTTAAATTGCAGATTCAGACGGGGGATTATATTTATTGAAAGCCATGTGTCAAATCCGCCCTTATAATCCCTCCCCCTCGCTATGCTCGGGTACTCCCTTTACAAGGGAGAGTTCTTGTCTAAGATAGGTCTGTCAATATATCGCATCTAAACAACTCCCCCTTATAAAGGGGTGGATGAATTGCAATTTAAAATTGCAAATTCAGACGGGGGATTATATTTATTGAAAACTCTGTTTAAAGGCAAAATAATCCCTCCCCCTCGCTATGCTCGGGTACTCCCTTTATAAGGGAGAGTTGTTTCTTAGTTTTTTTAAAAAAAGCCCCGCACTGCGGGGCTTGGTAAGTATGGTGAGATTCCCGCCTACGCGGGAATGACGTTCAACGTTGGTGTTTTATGCAGTGTGTAATACAGGTGCTTTATAATCGTTCATGTAGTGGTGGCGTACCAGTTCGGGGTGCTTAACGTGCAGCTCAAACTCGTCGCGGAAGTGGCGTATGGCTGATGCTACAGGCCAAGCGGCGGCATCGCCTAAGGGGCAAATGGTGTTGCCTTCTATTTTCTTAGCTACATCTACTAATAAATCAATATCGCCTTCGGTGCCGTGACCGTGTTCTATGCGGTGAAGCACTTTTTCCATCCAGCCTGTACCTTCGCGGCAGGGGCTGCATTGGCCGCAGCTTTCGTGGTGATAGAAGCTTGCAAAGTTCCACAGGTTGCGTACTATACAAGCGTTTTCATCAAACACAATAAAACCACCCGAGCCTAGCATAGAGCCGGTAGCAAAACCACCGTCTGATAGGCTTTCGTAGCTCATGTTACGTGGGGTGCCTGCAGCTGTTTTTAGTAACAATTCGGCTGGTAAAATAGGTACTGATGAACCACCGGGAACGCAGGCTTTAAGCTGCTTGCCACCGGCAATACCGCCGCAGTATTCGTCAGAGTAAAGGAATTCTTCAACAGGTAAACCCAGTTCAATTTCGTACACTCCTGGCTTGTTAATGTTGCCACAGGCCGAGATTAGTTTGGTGCCGGGCGATTTCTCCGTACCCAGTTTAGCATACTCAGCACCGCCATTGTTTACAATCCAAGGTGTTACGGCAATACTCTCTACGTTGTTTACCACCGTAGGGCAGCCGTAAAGGCCTTTAATAGCGGGGAATGGAGGCTTTATACGTGGATTGCCGCGTTTGCCTTCTAAGCTCTCTAAAAGGGCCGTTTCTTCGCCGCAAATGTATGCGCCGCCACCCGATTGTACGTAAAGGTCTAAATCGTAGCCGGTGCCTAATATATTCTTACCTAAAAAGCCGTTAGCATAGGCCTCGTCTATCGCTTTTTGCAGGATAGGGAATAACCAACGGAACTCGCCACGCATGTATATGTAGGCGGTATTTGCACCCAGCGCAAAGCTCGATACAATCATACCCTCTACCAACAGGTGGGGAATGTATTGGATAATGTAACGGTCTTTAAAAGTTCCCGGCTCGCTCTCGTCGGCGTTGCACACCAGGTAGCGGGTAGGGTTGCTTTTATCAATAAAGCTCCATTTTAACCCGGTGGGGAAACCCGCACCGCCACGGCCACGCAGTACCGAGGTTTTCACCTCGTTTACTATCTCGTCGGGGGTCATGGTTTTTACGGCCTTTTCTACCGCACGGTAGCCGCCGTTTTGACGGTATACATCGTAGCCGCGGATGCCGGGCTTATCAATGTGTTCTAAAAGTATTTTTGCTCCCATAGGTGTTGCTTAGTTTAAGCCCGCTACGGTAAGCGGATCGGTTTTATAAACTTTACTTGGATCGGTATTGCGGAAGTAGTCGAAAATGCGGTCTACTTTCTCTTCGGTCAGTTTCTCGTAGTAATGGTCGCCAACCTGCATCATAGGGCCGTAGCCGCAGGCGGCCATGCACTCAACGGTTTTAAGGGTAAACATACCGTCAGCCGTAGTTTCGCCTACTTTAATGCCCAGCTTGGCTTGTATATAGTCTTGAATTTTTTCAGCACCTACCAAGGCAGCAAGGGCCTGTTTTGCAAAACTCTAATACATATTTGCCAACGGGTTTAAGGTTGTACATTGTGTAGAACGATGCTACCTCGTACACCTCGATAGGCTCAATAGATAATATAGAGGCTACATAGTCCATTACGGGTACATCCAGCCAATTGTCAAACTCTTCTTGCGCAAGGTGCAAAATAGGCAGCAATGCCGATTTTTGGCGACCCTCTGGGTAGCGCTTGATAATGGCCTCCACCTTGGCCATTGTTTCGGGTTTAAATTTTATTTCTGACATTTTTACTTTCTATTGTCAATCCCTTTTAACAGGGGTATTCTTAATCATTTAACAGATCCTGAGATCCTGAAACAAGTTCAGGATGACGTCGCTTAATGCATGTTATGCATCAAGCTCACCGGCTATAACGTTCATGCTGCTCATGGTTAAAATGGCATCAGAAAGCATAGAGCCTTTAATCATTTCGGCATAGGCCTGGTAATAAATAAAGCATGGGCGGCGGAAATGCAGGCGGTAGGGGGCACGGCCACCATCGCTTACAAGGTAAAAACCAAGCTCGCCGTTGCCACCTTCTACACTATGGTATACCTCGCCTTTAGGCACATCGGTTTCGCCCATTACTATCTTAAAATGATAGATTAAGGCTTCCATTTTGGTATACACATCGTCTTTAGGAGGCAGGTAAAACTCAGGAATATCGGCATGGTAATTACCCTCGGGCATATTATTCATGGCGGCTTTAATAATTTTTAAGCTCTCCCAAATTTCGGTATTGCGCACACAAAAGCGGTCGTAGGTATCGCCATTGGTGCCAATGGGTATTGTAAAATCAAAGTCTTGGTACGATGAGTATGGGTTCATCACCCTAACATCATAATCAACGCCCGCGGCACGCAGGTTAGGGCCTGTAAAGCCATAAGCCAAAGCACGTTCGGCCGATATAGGGCCGGTGCCAATGCAACGGTCCATAAAAATACGGTTGCGGCTTAGCAGGTTTTCAAACTCGGCCCAGCGTTTTTCTATAGATGCAACGGCATCTTTAATCTTCTCCCAGGTTTTCTTATTAAAATCGCGTTCAAAACCCCCTATACGGCCAATGTTGGTAGTAAGGCGGGCGCCGCAAATTTCTTCGTACACATCGTAAATCTTCTCACGGTCTTGCCACACGTAGGTAAAGCCGGTAAGCGCGCCTGTATCAACCCCAATAACAGAGTTGCATACGATATGGTCGGCAATGCGGGCCAGTTCCATAATAATAACGCGCATGTACTGTGCACGTTTAGGAATTTCGGCCCCAATAAGTTTTTCCATTGTCATGTGCCAACCCATGTTGTTTATGGGCGATGAGCAATAGTTCATCCTATCGGTAAGCGGTGTTATCTGGTAATACGGGCGGTGTTCGGCAATTTTTTCAAACGCGCGGTGTATGTAGCCTATGGTAGGTTCAGACGATACGATAATCTCACCATCCATCTTCAATATATTTTGAAAGATGCCGTGAGTAGCCGGGTGCGTAGGCCCCAGGTTAAGCGTATTGTATTCCTTTTCTTCTTCTATATCGGTATACTGCTGCATAATGCGTATGCGTTATTTGCTAATTTTTTAGGCAACTGTGCTTTGCCCGGAAATACATCAAAATGCACCCCTTTGTTACCATCGGTACGGCCAAAGTAGCGGTCGTCTTTATCGGTGCGGGTATCATCTTCCAGCGGGTATTGCTTAAGCAAAGGGTGGTAGTCCATGTCTTCCACATTAAGAATAATGCGTAAGTCGGGGTGGCCTACGAAGTTGATGCCGAAAAACTCAAAGGCTTCGCGCTCCATCCAGTTGGCGGTAGGCCATAGCACGGTGGCGGTTGGCATATCTACATCGGCACTTGGAAAGAACACCTCTAACCGCATGCGGAAGTTATTGGTAAAGCTGTGCAGGTGGTAAATAACGCCCAGCTCTTTCCCCTCGTTATTAGGGTAGTGTATGCCACACAGTGAGGTTAAAAAGTTCATTTGGATAGTGCTATCCTCTTTTAAAAACCTCAAAATATCTATTATCTGTTCGCGTTTTACAAAGGCGGTAAGCATGCCGTAAGGCTCGTAGGCGTGCTCTATTGCATCGCCAAACTTTTCTTGCAGCGTAGCTAAAACAGACTCGTTGTTTACTTGGGCCATTATTTAATGTTATAGCTTTCTAATAATGCTTTGTACTCATCGCCATTACGGCGGCGCAGGCTCTCGCTGCCGGCCAGTTCCTGTATTTGCATAATGCCATCAATAATCTGCTCGGGGCGGGGCGGGCAGCCGGGTACATATACATCAACCGGAATTACCTTGTCTATGCCCTGTAGCACGCTGTAGCTGTCGAATATACCACCGCTGCTGGCGCAGGCGCCTACGGCAATAACCCAGCGTGGCTCGGCCATTTGCTCGTATACGTGGCGTAAAATAGGACCCATTTTTTTGGCTATGGTACCCATAACCATTAAAAGGTCGGCCTGACGCGGCGAGAAGCTAAGGCGCTCCATACCAAAACGAGAAAGGTCGTAGTTGGGGCCCATGGTACTCATAAACTCTATACCGCAGCACGATGTGGCAAAAGGTAATGGCCACAAACTGTTTTTGCGGGCCATGCCAACCACGGTGCTCAGGTTGGTGGCTAAAAAGCCTTCGCCCTGAAACCCTACCGGCTGTTCTTCAATTATTTGAACGTTGCTCATGCTAATAAAAATCTCCTAATTGTTAATTTGGTGGGTTACTCCCACTTTAACGCGCCTTTTTTTATGATGTATAAAAAGCCCAGTAGCAGGAAGGATATAAACACCAACATCTCTACAAAACCAAACAAGCCAAGCTCCTTAAAGTTTACGGCCCATGGGTAAAGAAAGATAACTTCCACATCAAAAAGCACAAACAAAATGGCGGTAAGGAAGTATTTGATGGAAAAGGGCATGCGGGCGTTGCCTTGCGACTCTATACCGCACTCAAAATTTTCCAGCTTATCATCGCTTTTGCGCTTAGGGCCCCATACGTGTGTTAGCGTCATAGCTAGGGTTACAAAGCCGGCGGCTACAAGAAATTGTAGCAAAATTGGAATATAGTTGACTGATTGCATGTGTTGTTTTGCAATAAATTTTAAGGTTGCAAATATAGCAAATATTGCAATTGGCGTACAAAGCAAGGTTATTTAGATACGGTTTAATTTAGGGGTGTTTTTGAGGAGTGAGAAGAGAGGAGGGAGGAGTGGGATAGGCTTGAGTTGTGAGGGCTGAGGTTTGAGTGAATGAATAGATAAAGAGATAAAGAATGAACAATGGGTTTCGCTTCTTTTACCTCATCCCCCGGCCCCTTCTCCTAAAGAGAGAAGGGGTGTGTTACGCGGATAGCCCCTAGGTGTGGTAAGACGGAAACAACTCTCCCTTTTAAAGGGAGTACCCGAATGTAATGAGGGGGAGGGATTTTAACCCCGAAGGGGTGTAAGTATTGTAGTAAGATAACAGCCGTTCAAACTCCCCTCCTTTTTAAGGAGGGGTGTCCGCCTAAGGCGGGCGGGGTGGTTACTCATCAGTTGCTACATGGGCTCTTTATTTGATTGTCCTGTGCGGACGGCACTCCTATGCGGAGGGCAATTACTTTTTCCTAGATGAAAAAGTAATCAAAAAATCACGGCTGCATTTTTCAACGACCCGCTACGGGTTCGTTCATTTGTTGTACGAGTTTAAAGGAAGTGGGGTGCGGGGCGAAGGTGAGCATTTGAATTGATGCAATGTTGCTCTCTGCTATCGGTCGTTTAGACAGAGTTGGGATGGCTTTCAATTGGATGTCTATTTCTTCTTCACCAATGGTTATACTTTTGGTTATTGCTGTAATAATGGTTTTCTTCTCGTCAGAGGTGAAGATTGCCCATTGGGAGTGTAAATCTTTCGCCTCCTGCAATATGTATTCGTTATTGAGCGAATCCATGTTAAGCACATCAAGTTTTGCCTGTATGTCATTAAATGATGTTTGGCGTTGGCTTAATTCGAGCGCAAGCGGCTCATGGTAGCCCTCAAAATCTTCTTTCTTCACTTTTCCTTCATAATACAAGTCTAATAGCTTTTGGATTTTCTCTGTAAGTTCCCCTGTCCTTTGCTTATGGCCTTTCAATTCTTGCTCCAAACCAATCAGCCTTTCTTTTTCCTCGCCTACATGCTTTTGGAGCGATGTTTCAGAAAACAACAGGTCTTTTAACTGTTCTTGATAGATGAACTCCAAATCGTCGGGCAGGATTTGGTTCTTGCAGTTCTTGTAATCCTTGCACACGTATCTGGGCGAGTTGCTGCGCATATACATTTTGCTTCCGCAATGGCAGTAAATAACCCCGCTAAACAGGTGAACATTGGGGCGGCGTACTTTTTCCTCGCTTCCCTTTTGACTGGCAATAATCTTATTGCATTGCTCCCACAGTTCCTCCGTAACGATGGCAGGCGCTTCCCCGAATATCCATTCTTCCTGCGGCTTCAACCTGCCGTTTTTTCTATCGCCACTGCTGCTGTTGTAGTTCATGCGGCGCAAGCCTTTAGCAATAGGGTCTTCAAGGCAACGGCGTATCATGGTCGGGTTGAACGGCTCTCCCTTACGGGTGCGATAGCCCTTTTCATTAAGAACGGTTGCTACCTTCATTTTGCGCTTATGGACGAGGAAAAGCTCGAACATCATCTTGCGGATAGGTGCTTCCTTATCGTCCAATTGAAGCTGCTTATCTACCCATTTGTAGCCATAGGGGGAATCACCCCAAGGGATTTACCCATACTTGCGCGGGCCGGGATGGATTTCTTTACCCTGTCCACGATTTCCTCACGCTCCATCTCGCCAAAGGCGGCGAGAATAGTATAAAAGAATCTTCCGGCAGGGGTTGAAGTGTCTATTGAATCTCCAAGTGAGATAAGGTCTGCGTTGTGCTTTTTGAAGTAATCTGCAAGCTCTAACAGTTCTTTCGTATTCCTGCCTAATCGGGCAAGCTTAGAGAAAATAAGGCCTGTTATTTTACCGCTTGCGATGTCTGCCTGCATGCGCTTGGTTTCAGGATGGCCCAATACGGCCTTACCACTTACCCCGCCCAAATTATAGACTTCAACTACCTCCCATTCCTTCGCTTCTGCAAAAAGCCTGGCTCTGTGTTCGTGGTGTTTCGGGCTGTCTCCTTTTGCTTGGTCGTCGGTAGAAAGGCGGAGCCATAATGCAACTTGTTTTTTCATAAACCCTTGGTGCTGTTGGTTTACTGCAAGTTACAAAATATATTCAATACATGGTGTTGTTGGTTAAATTATTTTTTTATTCCATCAAATAATTATGGGTTAAGGCCAACGATATTGCATCAAACATTGGCATATTGTGGTCTTCCATCATCCATAGTTTACGCGGTTTTGGAGTTCGGTGCGCTACGCTCGGTATAGCTTCTGCAATTTTGCCCGCAATAAGAAATTTGTTCGTAGCTCCAAAGGTTTCAAATACATCTTTCACCTGCTGACGGCTATATTGGTATATCTTAATATTCTTGTGGTTTGCGATAGTTACAATACCCTCTATAAGTTTTTTGGCTCGTGTCGTTTTGTTCGCATAATAGTAGTCTTGTACCAATACCACTACCGGCCGATAAAAGTCCACCAGTTTTTCAATGCGACGTAAGAGCGAGAGCGCATGGTATTGATTCCTTACACGCACCACCCCATAGTCTATAGGCGTTAGAGGGGTTTCAAGGATGGCATATCCAAACCCTTTGGTATATGGATAAAGCGCAAATGTTACGTTATTAGGCTGCTGCATAAGCCTATATCTGTGGGCTTAGTCTGGTAAGCGCCTGCTCAAGGTATGCAAGCCGTAAGCTGCGCTTTGGTGTCTGTGGTGCGGATTTTAGCTGTTCTATGCGGGTTGTAAGTCTGTCTTGTAAAAAGATGCGCATATGCTCCTTGTACCCCTGCACCAATGTTTCCAACGGCATATCAAAAACAAGATGGTATAAGAGTACGATTCTTAAGGTGGGCGTAACATTCCCTCGCTCAACTGATGATAGGCCACTACTGTTATCCTTTTCCAAAAGAAAGGTAAGGTCTGTTTGGCTAACAGGCGTTTGAAGGCGCAAGGCGCGAAACGGAGTATTCATGATGAAAAGAACATTAAGGGTTAGAACTTAATGCTGGATAATCGTATGTAAACTGGCAACGGTAATGTAGTGGGTGAAAATCGTTTAAGAGGCGATTTTTAACTCGTACTGTGGATAAACGTGTTCACTACACGCAGCATAACCACCGAAGAATTTTACTGTTTTCATTGTGAAGTTATGCTAAAGGCGCATACCTAAATGCGCCCGAACTGCACTCACTTTCACGATTGAAAATTCCAAGATGAAAGAATTATGAACTCCCTTTAGTTTGGTCGGCTTAATTTTCCTGTAGTTAGTTTTGTTATGTGCAACCAATGCATTGGTATTCATACTTTTTTGCATGGGTATAGGTGCAACCGTTGCCCCCAAAAAACTAAAATTCAAAAGAGAAAAGAAAAAACCGAAAAAAGAAAAGAGAAAGCCACTTCAAAGCCAGTGAGTTCAAAGGCCAAAAGGAAACGGAATAAATGCGGGGTTGTGCGTTGGGTTGTGTTTATGCCGTAGTCTTTTGGTCTTTGGAAAGCGGAGCGTAACGAACTGGCTATTTTTGCTTACTCTTTTGTTTTTTAGAACTCTCTTTTACCTGCGGCTCAGCTTTTATTTTAAAGAAATCTTCAAAGGTGATTTCGTGTATATTCAATACAGTAACAAGGCTGCGTATCGTAAGGTTAGCCTTCCCGGTTTCCATTCTCCAATATTGCATGCGTGATAATTCAAATTCTATTGCAAATGCCTCATAGCTGCTATATCCCTTACCAATCCGTAAGGTAGCCAATCTATCGCCAATGCTTTTCAGGGCTTCTTTCTCTGTAATCATGCCCCTAAAATCAACGTTATATAACTTTTACGTTACAACTTATAACGATACACCGTATATGATACATATTTTTATACATTTGCTTATACCAAACTGTAATTAAAATCTATATGAAAACAAAAAAATTATTTCTATCATTCTTGATAGTCTTTGTGTTTGGGGCAATACAGGCCCAAACAACTCTTCCCAACCCTGAATTTTCGGGACGGCCTTATTATGTTTCCGGCAGTGAACTAAAGGCCTTGGAACGTGCCGATGCTACGGTTGATGTCAAAGTTAAAGGCATGGGATATGGTGGCATGGAAACGTACTATACCGTATTCGGAAAGACATCCTCTGTACGCTTCAAAAAGGCCGAAATGCCCCGCCTTGTTGTGAAAATTGATGGAAGTGCCGACCCTGCCGAATCAATAGTGTTAGCGAGGACTTTTGAGCTTAAGAAAGACCGCCGCCGCTTTATCAAAGGTAAATCAAAGCTTGGGGGTAAATCAAAGGATATAAGCAAATACGATGTAGCGTTAGACTTCAAAAAAATTGGTGATGGCCTCTATGAAATAACTATTACAGGGGCTTTAGAGCCGGGCGAATATGCTTTTATGCCCATACTGTCCGACAATGGCGGTGCAAACAAAATAAAACTTACCTGCTTCGGGGTAGATGAATAAAAACCATATAAAACATAAAATAAAAATGAAAACACTATTAAAATCAATCATAGCGTTCATGCTATTAATATCGGTAAGCTCTTGTAAAAAAGATGAAGATGCTAAAGACTTCATTGTAAAGAAATGGAAGTTGGAGAAGGTCGTATATAAGAACTATTTCACAGGAGATATGGCTACTTATACTGAAACGAATAATACATATTTAGACTTCGCTGCTGACAAACATTTTGTAAGTAATATCCATACTTCAATGGAAGGAGACGTGCCTTACAATGTAACTTTTACCTCATCAGACAATGCAAGCGGCACCTGGTCTTTAAGTTCAGATAATACAGTAATCTCTTTTGATTTTGATGTTACAGGGGTAGCATCCTTTACGGTGGAGAAACTAACTGATAGCGAGTTTATCTTTTGGTACGATAAAACCGGGGATAACGAGCAAACTTTTTACTTTAAGAAGTAGCTAAAAGAAAAGCCCCGCAAATAGCGGGGCTTTTGCTTAATTAAATAGTGTTTTATTTATTGGCTGTAGAAGCAGGTTAGTTGAATAATACAGATACTTTTTCCAAGCCGTTCTTGTGGCTTAGTTAAGACTGTACCTTGAAAGTCTGTTACTATTACAGCTTTCTTATCTATCAGGCTTTGTATGCTCTCGGTGAGTATTCTGCGAGAGAGGCCTGTTTTGTTAATGAATAGCCTGTACGATATGCAATCTCTTATTTTTCTTTTTCCCGTGTAGCGGTCAATCCAACCGTAGGTTTGCCGGACAATAAATAATAGTATTTTAAGTTCGGCAAAGGTTAGAGTTGGCAGGTAGTGGTCGAATAACCGATTAGGTACTTGGGTGGTGTATTGATAGTTCATAGAGAAAATTCCTCATCATCTAATTGGGTAAGGTTTTGAGTATCGCTAAGCAAATACTCTAAGTAAGTGCGAAGTTCTTTCTTTGTGAGTGGTGGGGCTTTTATTGGATTTGTATCGGTGAGTGAAAAGACTAATGTCCTGTTTTCGGTTCGAGCCATTTTCCGATTCTCTCCACTGTATTGCAAAAGTCGCATTTGTAGAGCCTCAAAAAACGGAGAAGCTATTGAAATCATTAGCTCTTTTCCGTTTGCAGCAAGGTTCGAGGTAACGATTTTCAGCAAATCACTCATTTTAGTTGTATTTGTCTTTTTAACCGTTTCTATAAGGCGTTTTACCAGTTCGAGGAAATTATCAACTCTTGTTAAAATTGTTTCTTTTTGGGCGGTTATTTCATCTTCCCTCTCCTTCATAAGAAGCAGTTCGGATAGTATTTCTTCCTTTTTCTGATTATATGTTTCCTTGGTAATTGTATCTTCTACTAAAAGGTCAGTTAGTCGGGCTAATCGGGTTTGAGTGTTATTCCGTTGCAAACTGATACTCTTTAACAGGTCTGCTTTTTGAGATGCCCAATCCTCTCGAATTTCCAGCATCAATTCCGAAAGGTTTTTGATTTCTTGTGGGTAAAATTCAACATACTCGAATGCGTTTAACAGGGTTCTACTAACCGCGTCTTCACGTATGGTTTTCATAATGCAATGCTTTGTATGGCAACGGTAATACACATGCCCCTTTTGCCTTTCCCCTATTAACGAATAATGGCAAAGGCCGCATTTAATAGCCTTACGATACTGAAAGTTATTCTTTAAGCCTTTTAGCACAATCTTTCCCTTCATAATGTCTTGAACCTTTTGGAAGGTTTTAGATGCAACTATCGGTATGTGTTTACCTATATATGTCTTTCCCTTAACCCTAATAAGGCCTTTGTAGAAAGGGTTTTGAAGCATTTTATGCATTACACTAACTCTAATCACATTTCCTTTAGTATTTGTTAGCCCCAGCGAATGCATTTTTAGAGCTAATTCTTCTAAGCCAGTAGTTCCCGTAGCATATAACTCAAACATCTTCCTAATCAAAGGCGCTTTGATTAAGTCTAACTCCTTCATTTTTCCGCCTTCACCCATATTCAAATATCCAACAGGCGCAGGCCACGGGTAAATGCCAAGTTTTAACAATCCGCCCTAGCCCTTTGTAATTTCCGAACTCAGGTTAACGGAATAATGAGTAGCAAAGGCATTCATTATATCAGCCCCTAATCTGCCTGCTGGCGAAGAAAGGTTGAGCGCTTCTTGTGCAAAATGGCATTCAATTCCTGCATCCATTAACTTATTTATATCTGCCCAATCCTGCCTATTTCGGGCAACACGGTCAATTTTATAAAAAATAGCTCCCTCTGCTTCGCCACTTTTTAACCGCTTTAACATTTCGTTAAATGCTTTTCGGCCAACCTTTCGTGCTGTCTGCTTGTCTTCAAAAACTTCAACAATTGTAAGGTCATGCGTTTTAGCATAACTTTCATTGAACGATACCTGTTCTTGCAGCGAAACCCCATCTCCCTGTTCCTTCGTGGAAACACGTGTGTAGGAAAAGCATTTCTTCATAAGTGAGAATTATAATGGTTATCTGTTAAAAGTCAATAGTAGGCAGTGGCTCCCCTTCTAACTCCTCACACAGTTCTTTTACGAATTTCACATACTCCCTAAAACGAAATTCTGCATCTAAAATCTCATCCTCGGTCTTGTGCTTACATAACTCTCTGATAAATGGAATTGGTTTTGGTGTTGGGTCGTTCATACTAACCAAGAATAGAGGGCTCACTCTGGCAATAGTAGTAGGCAAAATATTCCTGTAATTGAAACCTCTGTTTAGGGCGATTGTCGCCCACTACATCTATAATCTGCATTCAAATACGATGCTTGGGAACTCTTTAATAATCGTTATATGAAAAAACGTTTTAAGCGACACAAGGTATATCAGCAAACAGGCTTGCCCGGTAAATATCCAATGATACGCATAGGAGGAAAATATTTGCAGGACTTCGGTTTTAAGATTGGTGATGTTATCAATATCACTACTTCGCAAAATGCCATTGTAATTAAAAAACAAAAGTGAACTAAGCTGCCTCTCGGCAGCTTTTTTAGTTTAAGAGAAAAATTGCCTACTACATTTCAGTTTACATAGAACGATAATGAATTATATGCATGAATCTAATGATGTAACCTATTTTGCCCAAACCAACTTCCGCAACCAAAACCAGCCTTTTGGCATTCGCCAAGCGGATAGGCTTATGCACACTTACATTGTGGGTGCGACGGGAACGGGCAAAACAACTTTGATTAAGACCATGCTCATGCAGGATATTGAAGCCGGGCGTGGTTGCTGCCTCTTAGACCCTCATGCAGACCTTGTAACCGATGTATTAGCAAACATTCCCGAACACCGCAAAACTGATGTTATCTATTTCAATATCCCTGATGCTACACTTTCGCTTAGGTACAACCCATTAAAGCGCGTTTCATACGAGAAACGCTCCTTGGTAGCCTCGGGGCTGTTAGAAGTCTTAGAGAAGCTCTGGAGTACTGCTTGGGGCGTAAAACTGGAACATATCCTGCGTAACTGTATTCTTACGTTGTTAGACCAACCCCAAGCCACGATTGGAAATATACCTAAACTGTTACTGGATGCGCAATACAGGCGAAGTATAGTAACCAATGTAGTAAGTGAAGAATTACGGAACTTTTGGAAGAAAGAATTTCCGCACTACACCAAATACGATTTGCTGCCGGTATTGAACAAGGTCGGTGGCTTATTGGCTCATCCTGTCATAAAGCGTGTGCTTATTGAGAATCCTAACGAGATATCGCTCCGTAAGGCAATGGATGAAGGCAAAATCATCTTGGTAAACCTTTCCAAAGGGCATTTGGGCGAAGACGTTTCAAAGATATTAGGGGCGTTTTTCGTTTCGTCGTTAGGTATGGCCGCCTGTAGCCGGGCAGACAAACTTGAAGAAGACCGTAGGCCGTTCCATATCTTCATTGATGAGTTCCACAACTTTACTACTTTATCGTTGGTAAATATGTTTTCTGAACTGCGAAAGTTTAAAGTAAGCATGACGGTCGCTCACCAATATATAGCTCAACTTGAACCTGCAATCAGAAGCTCCGTATTTGGCAATGCAGGAACGATAATAAGCTTTCGTATCGGAACGGAAGATGCCCAATACATGGCAAAGGAAATGCATCCTGTTTTTGAGGTAGAAGATTTTATCAACCTATCAAATTTCAATATGTATTTGCAACTAATGATTGATGGTAAAAAAAGTAAAGGATTTAGTGCTAACCTTACTTTTTAAGCTAAAATCAAAGTATGTTCTAAATACTTCTTAAGGTGATTGTCTTTATAATCATAATGCTTCCATAAAGTTTCAGCATCACTTTGGTGCAAATTACCAAATACTTTTATGCAATCTTGTTCGCCCCATACAGGAGAAGCAATAGCCCTACCATCAGGTTCGATCAAAATCGCATGACCCTTACCAACCTTCATCCAATCTGTTATCGTAATCCTACTTTTCCAACCGTTTTTCTCTTTTTCGCTTTGAAGGTATCGTTTCAATTCTACTAACTCATTTCCCGTAACGAAATCATCAAAAATATTAATACTCATACCCTTTGGAATAGGCGTCAGTATTTTAACCTTAACTGCTTCAAATATATCTCCTGTGTGGCATATATAATTGATAGCATCCCTGTTGCCGGGCAAATAAACACAAATAATTGACAAGGGGATATTTGCTTCCGCAACCCTTCTTATGCCTCTTATAACGTCGGAATATTTGCCGCGTATCATATCATGCTGCTTTCTTGGCCCGTCAACAGTTATATCAACATAATCAACCAAGTCTTTTAACCTATTAGCATCATCAGTGGTGATGCGGCTTGCATTTGTAGAAAGGACTATTTTTTCAAACTTTCCCTGTGCGTGTTCCAATACTTCCCAGAAATGCTTATAAACCATTGGCTCGCCGCCTGAAAAGATAATTCTCCTCATACCCTTAAGTTTATCAACCATTTCTTTCATTTCCTCCAAACTACGCGTTCTTATTCCTAGCGGTTCAGAGCAATAAATACACTCAAAGTTGCAATTTCTTGTAAGTTGGAATGTCAGACTTAGCGGAATATGCATTGAAGAAACTAATTCATCTACAGATTTGTTTTCCGTATCTTCAAAATGTTGGTGTTCATCATTGAACTTTAGAGTTGGGAGTAGTGTTTGCATAATTATTTAATTAAAGGTTTATATCTGTTATAAACTCCAGTACAACTCACTGCGACTTTATTTACCAATTTGTCGCTCATACCAAAAAGATTAAGGTGATGAGATAAAAGAAATACTGCTACTAATGCTTTTTTATAACCTATGCCAGCAAATTCTTCAAATTTTTTAATCAATTCATTCTCATCATTTACACCCTTCCAAATATTTCGAGCATCGGAAGAATATGCTGATATTAATGTTTGAGAAGAAATAATTAAATTTTTAGCCATGGCCGATGAGAATGGATGAATGACTGGTTTTTGTTCCAATATATACTTTAAAACTTCTAATTGGGTTACACTTAAAATTTCGGGTTCAATACCTCCCATACGTTCTTCAAGTACATAAGGTGCTTCAAAACATCTATCAGACTTTTGTGTCTGATTAAAAATAATTCCATATAGGAACATATTTGCAGTTCTGGCATCTTTAATTTCTCTAATTGGCAATTTCATAATAGTGTGTTTCTGAGCCAATTAAGTAAAGAATTTTTTCATATAATTCATTCACTGCCTTAGTCAACAGTTTGGTTGTTAATAATTATATCAAATTTGAATTGATTCTCCCAATTACCATCATCTTCAAATCTGTCTTTTCTATCGCTATACGGGATTGAAGAAGTTGAACTCGTTTTATTATGAATATAAACAGTTATCAAATTATTAATTTTACTTGATAATGAATCAAAATGCAGTGGATGTATATCCCTAATTGGTATTTTCTTGTTTTCTATGATATCTAAATACGATTTAGTTAAAATACCATAATAATTACCATAACCTTCATGAATATTTAGTAAAGCTCCCTCTTCAAACATACTTTTCATCTTGTCTTTAGATGAATATAGATAACTCCCAACTTCATCAACTCTCTGCTCTCTTGAAGTAAAAGCTTGAGGAGTTAAAAATATTGAGTATCTGCTTAATAGTTCGTTTATTATTGTGGTTTTTCCGATACCTGAAATGCCACCGACAGCAATAAATATTGGCATTATCTTTTTTTATTTTTTATTAGGGTAAAAATCCTTTAATAAAATTACTCGAATTGTTACGTTTCGAGATAGGTACTCAAAAATTTTACTGTTACCGATTTTAGTAACAACAATTTTCATGCCCTTTCTTCAACAATACAAACGGGTTATATTTAATAAGTAGATATGAGGAATATTAATTTTATATGCTGTATAAGCGCGAAGCATAAATCTCCTGAATATAAGGAGGTTTTAAGATGTATTAGAGAAGATATATGTGATATATCTGATATTTGGCCAAACGTTTCTTGGAATGCTCCAATAGAATATCAAATAGAGATGGGCCAAAATCTCGAAACTCAAATTATTATTTTAAAGAATGCTTTTACTGTTTTAGATTTTGTAAAAATCAAAACTAATTTAATGGATATGGAAGTTAAATACTCCATGAATAACAATAGATTATTTAATTTAAATCCAGGGTTTATAGATGGTGAAGGAATGTTCCTAATCACACACAAACCTAATTTTGAACGAGGCCGTACATTTATTGGAGGAGGATTATGGATGGAGCAGCAATATATAATTCTAAATAATCAACTATCTTACTGTAATAATACTTTTTCGGAATATTTAAATAAAAAAAGACTAAAGCAGTTCAATAAGTTATTCCCAAAAGTAATACTAACAGCAAAAAAAGCAGAAACTGCAATAGGAGCCAGCTCATAGATTTTTCATTTATGAGATTTTTGTAAAATTATTTTGAATTTTTCACAAGTAGATATATTTTAGCTGAACTAAAAACAACTACTATGTTCCAAGGAGAATATCACGAGCCTTCGTTATTTCCAGTCTAGCTCACAACACTATTTTACATTTTAGTCCTACTTTTTATTGTAGGCGTAATCTTTCGCATCATTCGCGGCTGGCTACCCTTATGGGCGTATGGTAATTGGGTGCATATATTTAAGGGTGCCAATTACTCAAATCAGGACTTCTACGATAGGTTTGAAAAGAAACTTAAAGCGAGTAAGATTAATGACATTCATTTCGATTGGGAAGATTTTCACGAAGGTGCGCATTTCGTTTCGCCCAAGCGCCGATACAGAAAGGTGCAATGGAGGGACAAATTGTTCTATGTATGCATTGCACCCTACGGCGATGGTTTCTTCGTTTCGTGGTGGCATTTTGAGCTTACCCCCATGTGGGAACGGATATTGCTGCTGTTAGGGCCTTACGGTAAATGGGTTGTTATGTCTATCAACCCCATGACCTTTTACCGCCTTGATACGGCTGCCGTATTCCAACGCTATATGCACGATGCGGTGATTGAATCTATGGAGGAAATATCCAAAACTCAGGGCATTAGTTTTGATGGTGGCAAAAAACCTGAATTGCGTAACCCATACGACCGTAAGTAGTGGCTAAAACGCTCCAAGAGCAAAATACAGAGTACTGGTACGCTTGGGAACAGCGTGGCCGAGGGTGGACTATATACAATACCTCCGTACAACTTGAGCCTCCTTTAGATGCGTATAAGCCGCCCTCAACGCAAACACAACCTGTAGTTGACGATGGGCGTGTACCTACTTTAGTTGGGTATGTAAAAAGTGGCATTAGTTCGCTTTTTAAGAAAAAGAAGATGTTACACCTCAACCCGAAGAACCCGAAGGTTATTCATACCCAAATAACCCTGTCCCCTTTGAAACGGAAAGTCCGTTATGCTGCTACCGGGTTTCACTACCTAAAAAGCAGGATGTGGATGCGGTAGATGCTGAAAAGCTGTTACACATGCTTTCTTTTAGTTCTGCCCAATTCGCCTATGAGATAATTGGAGTAAGTGAAGGGATTGTAGTGCAATGGACTTGCCGTAGTGATGATAGTGAGCGGTTGCTTTCGCAGCTTCGCTCATACTTCCCTAACCTTGCTATTCAGGAAGTAGAAGCACATGCCTTGCCGTTACATGATAAAACCCCGATTGCCATTGCAGATTTAGGCTTGGAAAATGAATTCTTATTGCCTTTGGCAACGGTACGGAAATTCTCGCCTGACCCCCTTATTGGTGTTGTAGCCGCCCTTGATAATTTGGCCTATGGAGAAAGTGGAATGGTACAGATACTTTTTCAGGGCGCGGTAGAACCTTGGAGTAATGTAATGCCGTTTATTGCCTCTGACGGCGATGGTGGCTCATTCTTTGAGGATATGCCGGAACTACCCAAATTGGCTCGTGATAAGGCTTCTAAGCCCATGTATGGGGTTGTCGTAAGAGTTATTGCTCAGGGCACTTCAAAAGACCGCTCAACGCAAATTCTTCATAACATAGCGAACTCCCTGATTGCTACGACACGTTCAGAGCAAAATAACTTGATGGCACTTTCCAACGGGGGCTACCCGTTTGAAAAGCATTTGGAGAGTGTGTATGAACGCACTTCCCATCGTTTAGGCATGCTCTTGAATAGCCATAATTAGTAAACCTTGTACATATGCCCTCGGCTTCGGTTGCTTCACCAAAGCTTTCAAGGCAAGTGGTAAAATCAAAACCAATACCGCAAGCGTTAACGGATGGATATTATGCCATTGGTACGAATACCTATCTAAGCGAAGAAAATACCGTATGGCTGAATGATGAATACCGCCTACGGCACATGCATATTATTGGCGCAACAGGTGTGGGTAAATCTACATTCATAGCCAATCTCTTTTTGCAAGATTGCGATGCCGGTAATGGATGTATCGTGTTTGACCCTCACGGCGACTTAGTAGACGATATTTTGCCCCGTATCCGTAAGGAAGATTTGGACAGGGTTGTATTAATTGACCCTTCCGATACCCAATTCCCTATCGGGTTTAATCTTTTAGAGGCAAATACCGAACTCGAAAAAATTATCCTCTCGTCCGATTTGGTAGAAACGTTTAAGCGTAACTCCATTGCTTGGGGAGATACGATGTCGGCAGTACTTACAAATGCTATAAACGCATTTTTAGAAGCTAACCAAGGCGGCACATTATTGGAACTGCGAAAGTTCTTGCTTGATGCCAAGTACAGAAACTCAATCCTTTCGCATATAGAAGACCTATCAGTGCGTTCATATTGGCAGTATGAGTTTCCAGAACTGAGAAAAGGTGCTTTGGCTCCCCTGTTAACCCGTATTGATACCTTCTTACGGCCTAAGATTGTTCGCAACATGATGGCCCAAAGCAAAGGATTGGATTTTAAAGAAGCATTGGCTGATAACAAGATTATATTGGTTAAGCTGTCGCAAGGTTTGATTGGAGAGGAAAACAGCTACCTATTAGGGACGTTGCTACTATCAAAACTTTATCAAGCTGCTCAGGCGCGACAAGGTATTTCAAAGGATGAGCGAAACCCCTATTACCTTTACATAGATGAGTTCCATAATTTTCTAACCCCAAGCCTTTCGGCAATATTGTCGGGGGCGCGTAAATATGGATTAGGCCTAATATTAGCCCACCAGGAACTGGCGCAAATACAAGACACCACTATTGGCAATTCTGTAATATCAAATCCAAGCGTGCGAATTTGCTTCCGTGTTGGAGATAATGATGCCCAAAAGTTGGAAAAGGGTTTTAGCTATTTTGACAGTAACGATTTGCAAAATTTGAGCGTAGGAGAAGCCATATGCAGGGTGAGCCGAAACGATTGGGACTTTCAAATGTATACTGATGATTTACCCTCTGCCGATTACGACGAAGCAAATATTGATATTGTAAGGGATAGTACGCGCGCACAGTACGCAACTCCTATAGAAGATATTGAGCGGTTGGTAAACGAGCTTTACCAATTTGAACCGCCTACAGCAAAGCAAAAAGAACCAAAGCCTGAAAAACCAGTTACGGTTGAAAAGGAAAAGACTGAACCTGTAGCTGAAGTTTCTGAACCAATCATTGCAAAACAGGAACCTGCGATAGATATTCAAGAAGCATCAAAAAAGTTTTTGGCAACGGCTGAAAAGCAACGGGAGCAACGGGAACACCTGTATATGCAGGACTTCGTAAAGAAAATGGCTGAACAACGTGGTTTCAAGGTGGAATTGGAAGCGCCTGCCAATGGAGGTCGTATAGATATTCTCCTTATCCGAAACGCGGTGCGCATAGCCTGCGAACTATCTGTAACGAATACCATTGATTATGAGGTAAAGAACATCAAAAAGTGCATTGAGGCGGGTTATGCGAATGTTGTTATGTTATGCAGTAATGAAATTCACTTACGAAATATCAAACAAGCGGCCTCAGAAGGTATTGACGTTGAAAAGATACAGTTCCTGAACCCTGAACATCTGCATTTGTACCTTGATACGTTCGCAGAGAAAACAAACGTCAAAGAAACCAGGACACGTGGGTATCGAGTAAAAACGACCTATAATGTTGAGAACGAAAATCCCGGTACAGACGAGACGGTAAAAAATACGCTGATAGAATCATTGAAACGTAAAAACTAAATCACTTCGTAGAAACAACTCTTTACGTTTACGTTTAATTCCAAGCATTCCAATAGGATTATCAAGCCATAATTAAGCAACACACTATCTCTTGCAGGCTCAATAATGGACTTTTTCCGTATTGTCCTCCATGGAACAAATTATTTCTAATACGCCTAATCATCAATAAAAGCCATTCAACAAGGCTTAAGTGTGCATCTTTTATAGTTGCTTTCCATCCCAACGCCTTAGCATCATAGACCTGTTTTTGTGGGGGATGATTTTTAATGTACTCGACAGCTTTATCTAATTCCTCATTTTTAGTTTCATCAAATATAAGTTTGAGTTCCCCTGCAAACTTATTCCAATCGGCATCTGCATTCCCTATCTTACAATATTTGCAATTCTTTAACGCAAACTCGAAACGTGAAAAGGTTATAAAGAAAACATATGGTAACTGTTTATCCCAATTCAGCGACGAATCAAATTTCAGCCAGAATGACTTCAACTCTTCCATAGTATTAGATTATATAGGTCAATTTACTCAAAAAAGAAAAACCCCGTCTTTCGACAGGGCTTTCCCACTAAACCAAAAACTAAACCTACTTGCCTATGATAAAGAAGTTATTTCAATAGTAAACAGCAAATATAGACAGTAACTTGTCTTTGCCAAATATTCTTAATTTCCGAACCATTCCATCTGCCACTTTTTCATTTGGCTAATTTCACCTGTTTGGGCGGCAATAATCTCATTGGCCAGTTTAAGAAGTTCCGGGCGTTTTGATTTTTGTAACACAAGTTTTGCCATGCTTACAGCACCCTCATGATGGACAATCATTTCCTTAATAAATTCTTTATCAAATGCATCGCCTTCCTTATCCTTCAAGCCTGCATTCATGTCTTGCATCATTGCATCCATAGTCATGGTTGAGCCATTAGACATCTGATGGGTCATTGTATTTTCAGTACTCTGCTGACCTCCCCAAATGAGCCATCCGATAAAACCACCTATAACAAATGCAAAAATTAACGATACTATAGTATTTCTATTCATAGATAGGGTTGATTACTGTTAGATTTGCTCTACTAAGTTTATTCGATGAGCCTGAGTAGTATATGTAAATACAAAAAGGTTGTAAAATTTGCACCGAATTTAAATGCCTTTATTAGTGATGAAATAAAGGATACACTATAGGAATGACCTAAAATAAAGCGCTGTAGCATTAGTAATGATATGGCAACAGGTGCAAATCTTACAAAATACCAAAAATATTACAATTATCAGCAGAGCAATTATTGGCAACTTTGTGTTATAAGATTAAATAAACTAAAGTTAGCATATGAAAACTCACCACGAAACCCATTCACACCAAGCAGCATCAACCAATACAATGTATCTGAAATTATTGGTTATGTCTGTCCTCTCATTTATCGCCATGTACATTCTGATGTATTCGATGGTAGATAAATTCTCTAACGTAGTACCTAATGTAAACCAGTTTTATATGGCAGGACTGATGGCGATGCCAATGGTGCTTATAGAACTTGTGGTTATGGGGGCTATGTATAAGAACAAAAAGTTGAACCTTGGCCTCTTAAGTATTACATTGGTTGCCGGGGTTCTTTTCTTTATGGGGATTAGGCAACAAGCCTTTGTTGGCGACAAGCAATTCCTGAAATCTATGATACCCCACCATGCCGCTGCAATTTTAATGGTTGAAGAAGCCGACTTAAGCGACCCTGACGTAAAAAAATTGGCGAATGATATTATTACTGCACAAAAGGCAGAAATTGCACAAATGGAGGCTAAATTGAAGGAATTGGAATAGTATTTCAAATTAAGAAGGCGGTTATTGGCCGCCCTTCTTAATCTGGTTATAACATTCTTACATTTTACCACATTCGGCAGCACATTCGCGGCATGCTTTGGCACATTCCTGGCAATGTTCGTTTTCATGTTTTCCACATTCGTCCGCACATTTTTGGCATACCTCAGCACATAATTTGCAAATGTCCTTAGCCTTATCGCTTCCTAAACTCATTAATTGAGCTGCGGCATAGCACAGGGCACTACATTCCATATCCAGTTGGATACATTTAGCCATCATCGCCACATCGCTTTCTTTCAAGCATGAACTTGCGCAATAATTACACATAGAAGCACATTTTAAACATGCTTCAATACATTTTTGATAATCGTTGTTTTTCATTTTATTTGATTATACTGTTAGATAGGTGAACATTGCGTTAACTGTGATTGTTTCGTTAAATACCCATTAGTGTGAATCTTACAATAACAATAACTGGTTATTAATTCAAAAATTTACTACTTTTGGATTTTACAGATGAAAAGAGGCCTCGCCATACTATTATTGTTTATTTACAGCTTGCCGCTGTTGAGCAATAATTGCCAGTTACATTACTGTGGCGGGAAGCTAAAGAATTTCTCTTTTTCGCCTATACCCAAAAATCATGCTGTGGTGGTAAAAAGATGCCCAAGGGCTGTTGCAAGGATGTACAGCTACTTTGCAAAGCCGATAAGCACGAGGTTACATCAACGCCAAAAGTATTCTTACAGAAGGATGTTAAAGAAATAACTGCTTCTGTTCAGGTACTAAACAACATTTTACCTGTTACTTTAATAGTAATTCACAAGATAAACCATGACCCACCCGATATTTTGGGTGTGCCACTCCACTTGCTAAACAGCAATTTCCGTATTTGATTTCTTTTCTTCTAAGTAAACCATTGCACTGCCGTGTAATGGCTAAAGGCGTTATACCTATACGCCATTTTTCCAATGCCATAATGGCTAACATTTAATATTTAATAAGATGAATACAATAAAATCATTGGCGCTTGCCATTGCTGTAATGTTTACTATTACAAGCTGCCAAGCAAAAATTAAGAATGCAAAAACCGAAACACGCATGGTGTATGGTAATTGTGATATGTGCAAAAAAACAATAGAAACTGCCGTAAATAAAAGTGGCGAAGCAAAGGTGGTTTGGGATAAAAACACCAAAATTGCTACCCTCACTTACGATTCTATAAAAACAAATGCTGACGCTATACTAAAGAAAATAGCGTATGCGGGCTACGACAACGAGGCCTATGCAGCGCCAGATGAGGCATATAACAAGCTGCACGCCTGTTGCCAGTATGAACGCAAAGGAAAGGTTACGGCTACCCAACCTGATACAGCTATGAATATGAAACACGATGTGGCTGCACCTGCCCCAGTACATACCGAACAACCTTTGGATAAAGTTTTCGCGGCCTATTTCTTATTAAAAGATGCCCTTGCAAAAGACGATGGCGTTGGGGCTGCCGGTGCTGCAAAAAGCCTATCTAAAGCCATTGGTGCGGTTGATATGAAGGCACTTTCTACTACAACACACACCGTATGGATGAAGTATCAGGAAAAACTGGATTACGATGCTGTACATATTCAGGGAGTAACCGACCTTGAACATCAACGGGAACATTTTGTATCGCTTTCAGCCAATATGTATGAAGTTATGAAAGTAGCAAAACCCGGCTATGCTGTGTATTACGACCATTGCCCTATGTATAACAATGGCAAAGGTGCCAACTGGTTAAGTAAGGAAAGCGCTATTAAAAACCCATTTTACGGCTCTTCCATGCCTACGTGTGGAAAGGTTATAGAAACTATAAAATAGTCCTGTTTTCAGTGAAACTGTATGTCAAAAATATGGTATGCAACCGTTGCAAGATGGTCGTTAAGTCCGAGTTCCAAAAACTCGGACTTAACCCATTGACGGTAGAACTGGGTGAGGTTGAACTTGCGGAAGCGCCCACAAAAGAAGAATTGGAGGCTCTTAGGGGTATGTTGCAGCCATTTGGATTTTCTTTAATTGACAATAAGAAAAGCCAAATCATAGAACGAATAAAAAGTTTGATTATAAATGTGGTGCATTATCAGCCTTCCCCTTTAAAAACGAATTTATCAGATTACCTCAGTAGCGAATTACATCTTGATTACACCTATATAAGCAACCTGTTTGCAACTGTAGAAGGGACAACAATCGAACATTATTACATTACTCAAAGGATAGAACGAGTTAAGGAATTGCTGATTTATGACGAGATGACCTTAAGCGAAATAGCCTACAATCTAAACTATAGCAGTGTGGCGTATTTAAGTAACCAGTTTAAAAAGGTAACGGGGTTTACACCGACCTATTTTAAGCAATTAAAAGAGAATAAGCGCAAAACCTTAGACGAAGTTTAATGATATGGGAGGCAAAACTGTAAATATTGTAAATCATTCCAAAGATATTGTAACACTTGGCAATGCTGGCGTTACGACCTTTGTGTTATAAAATATAAAGACATGACACATACCTATCAAATAACCGGAATGACGTGCAGTAGCTGCGAGGCTAAAGTTAAAGGCGGCTTATTATCCGTACCAGATATAACATCTGTAGAAGTTTCAAAAGATACCAATACGGCTACCGTATCAATGGACAAGCATATACCTTTAAGCACCCTGCAAGATGCGCTTGGCGGCAAAGACAGCAAATACCAGATTTCAGTTAAGAACCACAACGAAACTGCCGAAGCGGCAAAAAGCTGGGTTGGTACATACAGGCCGCTATTAGTTTTATTTGGCTTGATAACGATAGTTTCGTTTCTCATAGCCCATCACCACCATACTATTAACCTGATGGAATGGATGAACGCATTTATGGCGGGGTTCTTCCTTTCATTCTCTTATTTCAAACTCATTAACCTTAAGGGATTTGCAGAAAGTTACGCCATGTATGATGTTGTAGCTAAACGCTTTAATGCCTGGGGGTATATCTATGCTTTTATTGAATTGGGTTTAGGCTTAGCCTACGTTACCCATTTTGAACCCGTAATTACTAATGCTGTAACGTTAACAGTAATGAGCATTAGCATTATTGGAGTGCTGCAAAGCGTACTTAATAAAAAGAAAATACAGTGTGCTTGCTTAGGCGCAGTTTTTAACCTACCCATGAGCACCGTAACAATAGTAGAAGATGCGCTGATGATAGCCATGAGCGCAGGAATGTTAATTGTTTTATACACCTAAAAAACATATAAATGAAAAACGTAATCTTTTTATTGGCCTTGCCGATGCTTTTGCTTTTTTCCTGTAAGGAAAAGGACAACAACGAATTGAGTGCAAATGACCTTTCCGCAACCCAAGGGATGCAGTATGAATTGGTACAAATGGATGTGGTTTTGGATAGTATGATGGGCACACCTCACGTAAATGAGCAACACCATTGGGATAGCTTGTACCACCATCATGATTCTATTTTTTCGCACCATCATAGTTTATATCATCATGAAACCTATCCTCATGACGACCATCATCATGAATGGGTTCAGCTTCCACACACTCCTGACTACCACCATGACCACAATTATCCCGGCCACCCTGCCGATTCTTTAGTAACGGGTGAAAATGACCACCACCATGACAATTCAGACCACCACCATGACGGTCATGATATGCACCACCATCACGTAGCAGATTCATTACATAACGTTCATAATCTGCATCACCCCTAACATATGGCTGAAACAGTTCCAAATAATTTTGTACCTGCCCTGCGTTACCACTGGCTAACGAAAGTGTACGATTGGGTGCTGAAAAATGTCTTTCCTGAAAAGCAAATCAAGGAAGACCTTATTCAGCTTGCCCACTTATTGCCCGGACAAAATATTTTGGATTTTGGCGTTGGCACTGCGACACTTTCAATCATTGCTTATAAAAGCCAACCAGCGGCGCATTTTCATGGTATTGATGTAGATAAGGCCATTCTTGAAATTGCAACTAAAAAAGTTGCAACAGAAAAGGCAGTTATTGAATTACGGCAGTACGATGGGCAAGCCCTTCCTTACAGGAATGATATGTTTGATACCATCATATCAAGTTTGGTATTTCACCATTTATATACTGAGGGGAAAACAAAATCATTAGCTGAATTATTTAGGGTTTTAAAGCCCGGTGGCCGTTTGATAATTGCTGATTTTGGTAAAGCAAGGTCAACCTATACTAAAATAGCATTCGGGCTATTCCGTAGGTTTGATGGGGAGTATAACACGCGAATAAATGCCCAAGGGCTGTTGCCCAAATGCATACAAGATGCGGGTTTTAAATCAGTAGTAGAACTAAATCACTATAACACTGTTGTAGGAACAATAACATTGATTGAAGCAACGAAAGAGTGAAGAGATTAGTAGTAATAATATTAGCCCTATTCAGTACCATGTCGGCGTATTCACAACGCACGGTGCGGTACGATTTATATGTAAACGACACTATAGTAAATTACAGTGGTAAGGATAGGCATGCCATATCAATTAATGGCAGTATTCCCGCACCTACCCTGTACTTTACAGAAGGCGATACGGCAGAAATATATGTACACAATAACTTAGACGAAGAAACATCCATCCATTGGCATGGGTTGATATTGCCTAATAGCCAAGATGGTGTGCCCTACCTTACAACAGCGCCTATAAAAGCGCATACAACATACAAGTATTCATTTCCTTTAGTACAAAACGGAACACTTTGGTATCATAGCCACACAAAATTGCAAGAGCAAAGCGGTATGTATGGCGCGTTTATCATCCATAAAAGGAATGAAAAACCCATGCCGGAATACGTTATGGTTTTAAGCGATTGGACGAACGAGCGCCCGCATGAGGTTGATAGGAGTTTGCACTCAGCAACCGATTGGTATGCGATAAAGAAAAACAGCACCCAAGACTATTTTCAATCGGTTAAAGACGGGCATTTAGGTACAAAATTTAAAAACGAGTGGAAGCGCATGCTTGCAATGGATGTAAGCGATGTGTATTACGACAGGATGTTCATTAACGGCAAAACCGATGATGCAGCACCGCAATTTAAGCCGGGCCAAAAGGTACGGTTAAGAATAATCAACGGAGGCTCCTCAACTTATTTTTGGCTCAACTACGGCGGCGGTAAAATAACCGTAGTAGCAAGCGATGGCGTGGATGTAGAACCTGTGGAAGTAGACAGGATGATAATAGCCGTATCTGAAACATACGATGTGATTATAACTATTCCTCCGGATGGCGTTGCAAACGAATTTACCGCAACTGCTGAAGACAGGACAAAGCACGCTTCATTGTGGCTTGGAAATGGTATACGGAGGTTAGAGACCCCCATGCCGCGCCTGAAATACTTTGAAGGCATGAAAATGATGAATGGCATGATGACCTTGGGAGGTGATATGAAGCCGATGGGTATGGTGATGCATGACCAAATAATGGATATGAATACGGTGATGTACCCTGAAATATCGGGTGAACCTAAGAATAAAAAAGAAAAACCTGATAGCATGGGTATGTCTCACGCGGGGCATACCATGAATAAAACAGGCATTGTTACCCTCAATTATACAATGCTAAAATCGCCAACTAAAACCACCCTTCCCTACGATTCAACTCGTACTATGCGGTTTGAGCTTACGGGCAATATGAACCGTTACGTGTGGACGATAGACAACAAAACAGTATCGGAAGCGGATAGAATACTTATTAAAAAGGGCGAAAACATTCGCATTATCATCTACAATAATTCTATGATGCGACACCCTATGCACTTGCATGGGCATTACTTTCGGCTGTTAAACGGCTAAGGTGAGTTCTCGCCACTAAAAAATATCATCGACATCATGCCGATGGAAACCGATACCATTGAGTTTGCAGCCACAGAAAGCGGCGATTGGTTTTTCCACTGCCATATTCTGTACCACATGATGAGTGGTATGGGCAGGATTTTCACCTACGTTGATTCGCCACCCAACCCTGAAATTCCAAATCCTAAAAAGTCGCTCCGCAAACTATTCCGAGATGACAGGATGTTCCATCCTATGGGGCAAATTAGTCTTGAATCAAACGGTAGCGATGGCGAATTTATGCTGATGAACACGCGCTGGTTTATACAAACGGAGTGGCGCATAGGCATTAATACACATCATGGCTTTGAATCGGAGAGCCACATTGGGCGCTACTTTGGAAAGATGCAATTTTTTAGGGTTTATACCGGGTGGGATTTCCGCTACCGCACAGGGCAAGAACCTGAGCGCAACATATTCAATCAGGCAAATACTAAAGACCGCAGGCAGGTTGTATGCTTTGGTATTCAATACGTATTACCTTTTCTTATATTGGCAGATTTTCGTGTTGACCAAACAGGCAGGTTGCGCTTGCAGCTTGAGCGCGAAGATATACCCGTTACAAAACGGCTGCGCCTTGGATGGATGGTAAACAGCGATTTTGAATACATGGCAGGTGCCCGTTACATACTTACAAAATATTTTTCTGTTTCAACCCATTACGACAGTGACATGGGCTGGGGCGGAGGCATAACAATTACTTATTAATATTAACAAAAAAACATATATGATGAAAAATTTATCTTTTCTAATGCTAATTGCAGCCATAGCAATATCAGGTTGCAAAAAAGAAGAAAACAATATTGCCAATAGCGGAACAGCAACCATCAACTTTGCAAATGAAGTGGACGGACAAGCAATAGCGCTTGGAACTGGTACGTATCAGAATGCTTTTGGTAATCAATATAAGGTTGATTTATTGAAATACTACATCACCAATATCACATTTATTAAAGACGATAATAGCGAATACAACATTAATAACTACGACCTCATTGATGCCTCAAACCCTGCTTCTAGTAACATTACAATAGATTCAATACCTAATGGTGTTTACACCAACGTGCGCTTTTATTTAGGTATAGATAGCCTGAGAAACCACACAGGCGCACAGGAAGGAGACTTAGACCCCATAAACGGTATGATTTGGACATGGAATACGGGTTATATATTCTTTAAGCATGAAGGTTCTTTTATAGATGCTAACCAACAGCAGCAAACAATATTGCTACACTACGGTACAGACAAGGCATTGGCAACCGTAACTGTTCCGCTTACAGGATTCGAGATAAAAGGTGATAACAAGAAATTGAACCTGGCATTAAACCTCAACCAGCTATACGCAAATCCTAATGTGATTGATTTTAATGTAGATAATATACACCAATCCACAAGCCAGTCAGATATACCTTGGCTTAATAAGACGAAACAGAATTTTCAGCAGGCGTTCACATTTAAAAGCGTTCAATAACAATGATGAAGTATTTGTTACATATTTGTATAGCTGCGTTTATTTTACAAGGATGCAAGAAGGATGATATTCAAAATTCAGTAGCTACCCCCTATATATTGAATATCCCTCAAGGTATGCCTCCAATGCTTATACCGGCAGATAACCCCCTAACAGTTGAGGGCGTTGCCTTAGGCCGTAAACTTTTTACGACCCTATACTTTCAGGTGATAACAGTATTTCATGCGGTAGTTGCCACAAACAGCAATTTGCATTTGTAGATAGCACTTTGCAGTATAGCACTGGCATTGATAATATTGCCGGCACACGTAATGCTATGCCCCTTTTTAATTTAGGATGGAGTACAAAAGGCTTTTTATGGGACGGCGGTGCCACCGATTTGGAAAGCCAAGTTATTGGCCCAATACAAAACCCTGTAGAAATGCATGAAAGCTTGCCTAATGCATTAAGCGAATTAAACAACCACCCCCAATATCCTTTATTGTTTAAAGCGGCTTTTGGAACGGATAGCATTACCATTCCACTTGTTATGAAAGCTATAGCACAGTTTGAACGTACACTTATATCAGCTAATTCAAAATACGATTTGTATTTGCGTGGCGAGGCTACCCTTACCCCACAAGAAACAAATGGGTTGCAACTATACTCTGACATGGCAAAGGGCGATTGCAACCATTGCCATGTTTTGGGAAGTACATTTACTGATTTTGAATTCAGGAATACAGGACTAGACAGTATTGCAGTTGATAACGGCAGGTACTTAATATCGTTAAACCCTAACGATAAGGGAAAATTCAAAACCCCATCACTACGCAACATTGCGCTTACTGCTCCTTATATGCACGATGGGCGCTTTGGCACATTGGAGCAGGTATTAGATTTTTATAATACGGGCTTTCATTATCCATCAAACTTAGATGCAAACCTGCAAACGGCTGTGAAAGGCAGGCTAAACCCACAAGAAATGCAAGACTTAATAGCCTTTTTAAATACATTAACTGATACGGAATTTATAAATAACCCCAACCATAGCAAACCTTAAAAACATTGAAGTATAATTTAACCAATAAAATCATCTAATGAAAAAATCAATCCTCCTATTAGTCGCTTTAATGCTGGTAATGACAATTACCAAAGCACAAACAACCGCTATGCAGTTTAGCGGCGAAGATTGCAACGGTAATGCTGTTGACCTGTTTGCTGACCTTGATGCCGGTAAAGCGGTAATTCTTCATTTCTACATGCCAAATTGTGGCAGTTGTCCACCGCCTGCCCAAAAAATACAGGTAATGGCAAATAACATTAACATGATGCACCCCGGCAAGGTAAAAGGCTACGCCTTTCCTTATCAAAACAGCACTACATGTGCATATTCTGCAAGTTGGGTTTCTTCTAATAATTTAGCTACTTTATATGCTGCAATGGATAGCGGCGCAGCCCATGTTGCACATTATGGCGGATTTGGTATGCCTACCGTTGTGGTTTTAGGCGGCACTGACCATAGGGTATTATTTTCAACCCTTAGTTTCAGTACAAGTGATACTACAGCTATGCGTGATTCTATCATGGCCTTAATTGAAGGTACTACCGGAATAAATGACCTGTCCTCAACGGTAACTTCGTTTAATGTATTCCCTAATCCAACTAGTGATATTGTTTCCATTACCCTTGATTTGAAACAGGCTTCAGACGTTGTTATAGAAGTAATGGATATGTCTGGTAAGCAAGTAGCTATAATTAGAGATGAGAATAGAAATGGAATTGTAACAAAACAGTTCAGTACCTCTGCACTGCCTAACGGAAATTATTTTGTACGATTACAGATAGACGGAAAGACCGCTACGCAAAAACTTACTGTAAATCATTAAGGATGATTACTATTAAACAAATAGTTTTATCAGTAGCTGCATTTATAGTAGCTACTGATATTGCTTTTGCTCAAACATATGCTCTCACACCAAATGATACTGTTGAGATAAATGGGGTAATGGAGGATTTGCAAACGCTTTCTATTCAGCAAGTAAATAATAGTTCTGACAATATAATCTTAAAGTGGCAAAAGGTTAGCGAGAGCGTACCCCAAAATTGGGAAGCTGCGGTGTGCGACAATGCTATTTGTTACACCTCATTAATTGCAGGTGGTACTATGAACCCTGTATTGCCTACTGAATATGGATTTGTGCTTTTGCATATAACTCCGCATGTGAATTATGGCACTGCGATAGTCCGATATTCCGTTTGGGATGAGGCAAATCCCGCCATAAAAGATACGTTGACATTTATCCTTACAGTTGATGGCACGTCTTCAGTGCAGGAAGACAATAAACCCCAAATCAAATTATTCCCAAATCCGGCCAGTGATATTATTACTATCACAAATTTGGCTTTAGGTTCTCATTACATGGTATATGACGGCAACGGTAAAACTGTTTTAAGCGGTAACAATAGTACTGGCATACTTTCATTCCCCTGCAAGGGATTTGCGAACGGCACATATACTATTTCAATTACACACAAAGGCACTGCAACCACTAAAAAATTTATTATCCAACATTAATATGAGGGCTATAACAGGCATTTTACTTTTACTGCAATGTGCATTGGTGCAAGCCCAAAACCCGCTGGTAATACCGCCTGCGCTTACAGGGTCCACATTTAACCTGACGGTTCAAACAGGAACGCAAATTTTTTACGGTAATACGCCAACCCCTACCTATGGAATAAACGGGTCTTGGATGTCGCCAACGATTATTGTAAACAAGGACGACAGTATTACGCTGAACGTAATTAACAACCTGCCTGTAAAGACTACCATGCACTGGCACGGGCTGCATGTTTCAGCCATGAATGACGGCGGGCCTCATCAGTCTATCAATCCTAATACTACGTGGAGCCCATCATTCAAAGTGCGTAACAATGCTTCCACATTTTGGTATCACCCGCACGGCGCAGGGCAAACCGACCCGCAGGTTTCCAAGGGACTTGCCGGATTATTTATTGTAAAAGATGCCGCCGAAGCAGCATTAAATTTACCGCGTACCTATGGCATTGATGATATTCCAATTATAGTTCAAAGCAAATCGTTTGATGACTTGCAGCAGATAGCCATTGCCTCTGACATGGATACTGCCTTATTCGTCAATGGTACGTTAAACCCATTTTTCAATGCCCCGGCACAGGTTATTCGTTTTCGCTTATTGAATGGAAGCAGTTTACGCTCCTATAACTTCGGTTTAAGTAACGGTCAAACGTTTTACCAAATAGGCACGGATGGAGGCCTATTAGATACCTCTCTTGCTCTTACACGGTTACGGTTAAGCCCCGGTGAAAGGGCTGAAATATTAATAGATTTTTCAGGAATGGTTTCACAAACCATCTATCTGAAAAGCTATGGCTCAGAACTTCTGACAGGGATTTATGGTGCGGATGTGGTGGGTTTTGGTGCAGATACTATCCATGAATACGAAGACAATTTTTTGAACGGCTTGGATTTTAATTTGCTTCGATTGAATATTGTATCTTCAACAGGAAACCCTGTTACCACAATACCAAACGCATTAATCCCCTATGTGCCTTTTGATGTTGTTAATGCTACGAATTACAGGACAATAGTAATGGACACCATACGCATGCTACCTATAGACGTTCCTAACCTTGCAGAAGGCCCATTTGGAATGAATAACCAAACTTTTGATATGGACGTTGTGAACGATACGGTCCACTTGAATACCACCGAAGTATGGATGTTAATTAATAAAACGCTTATCGCACACCCTTTCCATATTCACGATATTCAATTCAATATTTTAGAAAGTAGCGGAATGCCTCCTGTGGCTTCAGAAGCGGGTTGGAAAGATGTGGTACTGGTAATGCCTGGAGATACTGTTAAGTTTATTACAAAGTTTGAAACCTTTGCCGATGATATGACCCCTTACATGTACCATTGCCACCTGTTACACCATGAAGATGATGGCATGATGGGCAGCTTTTTGGTAATTGATACGACAGCTACGGGAATTTCAGAAACCCATTTTGGAAATGCCTTTTCCGTGTATCCCAACCCTACATCTGACGTATTGAACATAGCTACAACTGGCAATGAAAAATATACAGTAACAATCTTTAATTCATTAGGGTTGCAGGTGTATTCGTCAGGGCAGGCAATTTCAAACTTACAAATTGAAACATCAACGTTTCCCGCAGGCATTTATTTCTTACAGATAAATTCTAAAAACACAACCATTACTAAAAAAATAATTAAGCAATGAGGGGTGTCTTTTTAGCAATACTGCTATTAGTTTCAAACGTTATTATCGGCCAGATTCCGAACAATAGCTTTGAAAACTGGAGTGTTGTGAATGGCTATTCCACCCCTGATAATTGGGATAACTTAAACTCAATAACTTATTCAAGTAATATCTTTACCTGTTTACAAGGCAATCCAAACAACCCAGGTGAAATGTACTTATATCTCATTTCCAAAAATATACCCGGCAAAGGGGTTGTGCTTAGGAAAGATTGTATCAGGCAAGATTGATACTATTACTTTCGAGCCAATAAGTGGATTTCCTTTTACTAACAGGCCTTTGCAATTAAATTACGATTTTCAATATATGCCTTATGACCCTACTGATTCTGTAAATGTTTCAGTATTGTTATCAAATTGGAATAGTAGTGATTCAAAAAGAGATACTATTGCTTATGGTGCTAATTATTACAATGGGATGGCTCACCAATGGATTTCCGGTAGTACATACTTAAATTATTTCAGCAATGCCATTCCAGATAGCGCTATCATTGTTATATCATCAAGTTCAAAAGTACCCAAGGAAGGCAGCTACATTTATATTGATAATCTTCAATTCGATGGAGTAGCTAATGACATCGGCGAGCAAAAGCCGCCCAATTATATCATCTATCCCAATCCCACCAGTGATATATTGAATATAGATATTGCCGAACATTTATTATTTACAACAACCATTTTGAATTCATTTGGGCAGCCAATTTATTCACATCAAGCTATAGGTAATTTTCAAATTGGAACAACCACATTCCCTGCGGGCATATATTTTCTACAAGTAAAATCTCAAAACAGATTCACCACCGAAAAATTTATCAAGCAATGAAAAAACATATACTATTCTCAATTTGCTTCCTCTTTATCGTACTCCTTTCCAATGCCCAAAATGGCATTGCATGGGACGGAATGAGCATGGATATAGCTAATAATAGCCATGACAATATGCATCCGCGTATAGCCTTGGATGGTTCAGAAAATCCCTTGGTAGTTTGGGGAAGGATGTCAGATGAGGCTGTTTTCTTTTCGCGCTGGAATGGGTCTGCATTTACCGCACCTGTGAAATTAAATCCTTCGTGGCTTACAGTAGCATCTGCCAGTTGGATGGGCCCGGATATAGCCTCAAAAGGTGATACGGTATATGTAGTAGTAAAACGAACGCCTGAAACTTCTGACACAAACTATGTTTATATTATGAGTTCTTTTAACGGGGGTGTTTCTTTTGCCCCTCCTGTACGGGTGGATTTCATTGGTGACAGCATTTCGCGCTTCCCGACTGTAACTGTTGATGCAATTGGAAACCCAATTGTAGCTTTTATGAAATTCAATTCATCATTTTTGGATTCAAGGTGGGTAATTGCAAAATCCACCGATTTCGGAGCATCATTCTCACCTGATGTAAAAGCAAGCGGATATAGTGGTATGAATGCCGAAGTGTGCGATTGTTGCCCAGGCGCAATTGTTTCTTCAGGTAATGTTTCTACTATGTTGTATCGTGACAATAACAGTAACATTAGGGATATTTGGACAGGTGTTTCTACGAATAACGCCATTTCTTTCCCTTCCGGTTTTGAGGTAGATGATAATAATTGGATGATTATGTCCTGCCCATCAAGTGGCCCTGATGGTGTAATAGTAGGAGACACGCTGTACTCCACCTTTATGAGTAGTGGAAGTGGTAACGCAAGGACTTATTTAAGTAAATCATCTATTAGTGATGGCACAGCTAATTCTGTTGCAAATCTAACAGGGGCAATTACAGGGCTTACCCAACAAAACTATCCCCGTATTGCCAGCAACGGTAGTGCTATGGCTGTTGTTTGGAAACAAAACGTGAGTGGAACAGCACAGTTACCTATCCTGTTTACAAATAACATAGCTAATGGCTTCCCAGCCGACTATGATACGGTTGATTTGGCCGATATAACCAATACGGATGTGGCTTTGAGCAATGGGAAAGTATGGGCAGTGTGGCAGGATGATAATGCGGGTACAGTAAAGTACCGTAGTGGCACCTACACCCCTTTGGGCACTTCTATAGATGAAACTAAAGCGGATAAATTTTCTGTTTTCCCCAATCCTGCATCCGATATTTTGAATATTGTTCCATTAAATGAAGGGAAATATGGCCTTGCTATTTATAACGCTTTTGGCCAACAGGTCTTTTCATCGCAATTGACAACTACTAAACAGTTGGACATCTCCCGCTTTTCAGGCGGTATGTACCACATACAAATTACCCAAGGAAATAATTCACATACCCAAACATTTATTAAGCAATGAAAATATTGATACTATGCGCCCTTACGGCAGCGATTGGCTTAGTGGCCTGCAATAGCAAAAGCACTACAAAAGAAACTCCAAAGGGTTTGGTTGTAGCAACTGATACGGCATCGGTTAAGTACCAATGCCCGATGAAGTGCCAAGGCGATACCGCCTATACAGCAATGGGTAAATGCCCTGTTTGTGAGATGGATTTGGAGAAGGTAAAGTAAGCTACATATTTGCAGCAAGGTATTGTTCCATTTTTTCCCTGTTTCGGATTTCGACACGGGGATTATCGGCTTCTATTCTGCATAGGGTATCCCAATTTATACCGACTTGTTTCCGAAGGGAATCTCTTTTCACGTTTTTTTCCTTGCGAAATAGTTTTACTTTTTCACCCAATGTTTTTCCTTCTCCAATTAGCGGGTTATATCCTAAATAATTGATGATTGGGTCGATAAATTCTGGGAGAATTTTTCTCCTTCCTGTTTCCCATGATTTTATTGTAGATACATGCGTATGGAAGATTTCGGCTACATCGAACTGCTTCAACTGGCGCTCCATCCTTACCGAGCGGATATGTTGCCCTAAGATGAGATATTCTTTTGGATAGCCTGTCTTTATTAGCCTTTTGGCTTTTAGGACTATAGTTACAACTATTAGACGAACCCGTACGAGGGCGTTCGCTAAACCGCGCAAACTCGTCAGCCTTAGGCTGACTCAAACAGCGCGCGCTTTGTCTCGCTTTGGCGAGACCGCTCACTTTCTCAGCGGGTCCCCGTTTCAAAACGCCAAGCCGGTTTTTGTCCGTGCCGGACAACGGGTTAATGTTGCGCATTCACAAAAGATGGTTTTGTCCTCCTTTGGAGGAGGTGTCACGAAGTGACGGAGGAGGTTTTTTACTTCATTGTCCTGTGCGGAAGGCAATTCATTTCTTCATTGCCTGCGGCGCTTCCCTGCCGACGGCGTTCATTTCTTTGCTTGTCCAAAGAAACGAACCAAAGAAAAGCCGTGCAAAATAATAGACCTCTCATTTCGTTTCGCCGCGCCAGACAGCCGCACAAATCCACCTGCTCTACGAAATTTCAGGTCCGCACGGAATTTTGCACAAAAATGGCCCCCGCACGTTTGATGGTAAAATTTGGAGTTCACACAGGGCGTGGACTACCCACCGCATAGGTTATTTGAGCCGCACAAAACGCTAGGCGGGGCTCTTCCGCCTTTGGCGGATTAGGTTAATACGTCAAAACGCGCGACGCTAAAAAGAAAATTTTGAAGCAATGATTTTATCGTAAAAAAAGCAATAAAGTGTTAGGAAATGTAAAATCCAATAGCTAAATTCGAAGTAACATTAACGCCCGGTTGCAGCCGGGCGCCAAATATTAAAAAGAACCTTCGAGATTTAGACAGTAAAGGTCCTGATGATAAAGGTATATCTTCTCCTATCCTTTGTCAACAAACTCCAGCTTTCTTTATCAACGGTTCCTAAGTTAATAACATAAAAATTTAATGTAATGAGTCAATTGTGCTTTAAAATCAACAACCTCCAAATATATGCGATTTATAGACGAATGGGAGTTCCAAATTCACACCTCCCGCAGGCACGTAAACCTGGATAGGATTAGTGGTCTCGTTGACAAATTCCATCCTCCTTCCCAAAAAGTTAAACCAGAACTTAATTATGAAGCTGTTGAATTGCTTTTTTATGGCGACTTGCACTACCACGAGGCAAAAGAATTTTTGCGAAAGCAAACATTTTTTGATGTGGACCCCGAAGCAATAAAGCATGTACAACAGTTACTTGAAACCTCTAATATTAACGTTATGGTTTCAGGTTTAAAAAACAGGCAACAGTTTAAAGAATTTGCAGAATACCTGTTTTATAAGTCAATATAATTACCCCATTTTTACATTATATCCGCCATCAAGGCACTATTTAGGTTGCAGTAAAACTGCTTCAAAGCAGAATGTCTTATAATTTGCTGTAACCACTACTAGCATTTATTTATCCATTAATTGCTATCATAATCTGCTTCTGACATAGAAAACTTATTAGTTTTCCTTGACAACCCCTACCTGATGTTGTATCTTTGTAAAAGTTGGTGAGGAGGGAAAAACCTCCCTCCCCGCTTCGCGGTACTCCCTCCCGGAGGGAGATAAACCCCGCACGAATTATATACTGAACCTAAAACCTATCCCGCCAAAAGCGGGACTAAAATTAGCCTTGCCATGGAAGAAAAGACCGTGTTGCAGCCTGTTGGCTGTGCCCCAAAACAAAGTTTTGTATTAAAACCCTTGGTGGGCTTATTGCCCCAGAGCAACCCCGTTAAAGCCCCGCCACTGTGGCGTAACTACTGGAGCGAGGGTGAACTCTGCGTGCTTGCCGGAGATACGGGCGCGGGCAAGACCTTACTATCGGTAACCATAGCCAAAGAAATTGCCAAGGGCTGCGAAACCATTGCGCCCCGTAAGGTGCTGTATATTGGTCATGATTATGATACCCGCGGCTTTGCCGAACGCTACGGAAAGAGCGACGCGGAGGCGGATGGTAACTTCTTCTTCGCCCTATTTAACCAAGGGAATATGGTATTTACAAGAAGTATAACGAGGTAAGGGAATGGCTACTGGAAGGCCTGGTAAGCCTGTTGGACCAAACGGGTGCCAAGCTGCTGATTTTTGACCAGCCCGACCGCCTTAACCTAAGCAACCTGCAGTGGATTGATTTTTTAAATGTGGTGGAGAAGCTTAGGCGAGAAAGGGATTTATCGATACTATTAGTGGTAAGCACCCGCACCCGCCATACAGGCAGGGCGGTAGAGCTATACCATGCTTACAAGCACCAGTTTACTACCACCTTTGCCGATAGTGTGGTAGCTGTTTGTCGCAGTCAGAAGTTGCCACACCAGCGCTACATAAAGCACCTTAAATGTAAAAACCGCATGCCTGCCTTTACGGGCAATGTAGAGGTGTTTACTATTAATGAAACAGAGGAAAATTACCTGGAGGTTACGCCCGAAGAGGAACAACGGGAGTTTAAGTTGCTGCCTCGCACCAAGGCGCAGGAGCGGTTAGACAAAATTATGACTGCCGAAGCCCACCGCCGCGAGGGGGTAAGCATACGCAAAATTGCTGAGTTGTTTGATGTGCCGGAGAGCACCATGCGCAGCTGGGTGGGCGGTATTGCGGTAGATGAATACATACCTAAACCGGTAAAGCCAAAGTTTTCGTGGAGTAGGGAAGAGGAGGGCTTCGACTCCGCTCAGCCTGACGAAGGAGAGGGAGCTTTTATGCTCAGCCTGTCGGAGTAAACTCTCCCCTAAAATAGGGTTATTACCGCATAGCGGGGAGGGGGAAAGGTAGAGGATGAAATAATACCTCCCCCGCCCTTTGGGTACCCCCTCCAAGAGGGGGACAATTCTGTTGCTGATGATGCGCAGGAACATGTTTTTAAGCTACTGCCAGAAGGCTTTCAGCCAGATAGTGTTACTTGCCGTTTTAAGGAGGTAAGCAACTTGTAATAATTACTAATTACTAACGCACAATTATTCCCCATTTACAACGTTTAACAACCCGCTGTTTAATACCCGCAATCAATTCTGTATTATAAGGGTTGAAATGTCTATTTTTGCGCTAGCTTTAACTATTTATGACCACAACACAAGCATTAACCAACCCTAAAGAGTTTAACTCGTTAAACCTGTTGGGCCTTATTTTTAAGCACTGGATAAAACTGGCTATTATAGCCCTTGTTGCCGCTGTTGTTTCGGCAGGGGCATCGTACCTAATCAAGCCTAAATACAAATCCAGCGTTATTTTATTCCCCGCAAGGCAAAACTCTCTTTCTAAATCATTACTGTCTGAAAACCCCAGCATGAGCTAGGACGTTCTTCAGTTTGGTGAAGAAGAAGAGGCCGAGCAGTTGATACAGGTATTAAACTCTGAAGAGATACGTAACCGCATTATAACAAAATACAACCTGATGCGCCATTACGATGTTGACCCTACCGGCAGCTATCCTATGACCAAGCTGCGTAACGAGTATGAGGATAACATTAAATTTAGCCGTACAGAATTTATGTCGGTGCGTATTGATGTGTTAGATACCGACCCCGATACAGCAGCCTTAATTGCTAACGATATTGCCGCTTTGCTAGATACTATTAAAAACAGCATTGTGCAAAGCCGCGCCAAAGAGGCCCTGAAAATTGTACAGGGCGACTTATACGCCAAAGAGGCCCGTATTAAATTGCTTGACGACTCTTTAGGCACCCTGCGCGATAAAGGTGTGTTTGACTACGAAAAGCAAATTGAGCGTTTGATAGAGGCTTATGGTAAAGCCATTGTGGGCGGAAACGCAGGTGCTGCCAAAACGCTACAGGCGCAGTTAGATACGTTAGGTAAATACGGACGCGCTTTCGTAACCCTGCGCGACCAGTTGATATACGACGTAGAAAACCTATCGTTAATCAAGAAAAAGTACGACGATGCCAAGGTTGATGCCGACTCGTTTATAAAGAGTTATTTCTTGGTAGACAGGGCCTTTGCCGCAGAGAAAAAGAGCTACCCTGTACGCTGGTTAATTGTTATGGTATCTATTGTATCATCATTACTTCTGGGCATGATTGTACTTATAGGGCTAGAAAACTACAAGCTGTACAAATTACAACAACAAGCATAAACTAATTTTTAACTCTCCCCCTGCAAAGGGGAGTATCCCTGAAGTTTACCGTCAGGGAGGAGGGGGTGACCACCTATTAAGCACCAAAATTCAAATGACACAACGCCAAACGGCAATATTATTTTATGGCATAGGGGCTGCTTTTATAGCCCTTAATGCTGTATTTATTGCATCGGAATGGTTGTGGTTAATAGGCCTGCCGGTTGCGTTGGCAGTAATGCTGCTAAGCTTTGTAGCATTAGATAAGCTATTTCTGCTGGTTGCATTTTTAACGCCCCTATCTGTAAACCTTATAAACCGCGGGTTTGGCTTCGGGCTTAATTTACCAACAGAGCCGCTCATATTCGGGGCTATGCTGCTTTTCTTTTACAAGATTTTTGATAAAGGCGAATACGATAAGCGGGTACTATCGCACCCCATAACGTGGGCCATATTTTTTAACCTGGCTTGGATTGTGGTAACATCGGTAGCATCGAGCATGCCCTTGGTATCATTCAAATTTTTGCTGGCCCGTGTATGGTTTGTAACCGTATTTTACTTTTTAGCCACCAAGCTTTTTGCCGATTATAAAAATATAAAACGCTTTTTATGGGTCTATATTTTTGCCATGATGATTACCGTGGTATACACCATTGCACGCCACGCCGCATGGGGCTTTGAAGAAAAACCCGCCCACTGGGTTATGGAGCCTTTTTATAACGACCATACCGCATACGGGGCTATACTGGCCATGTTCTACCCTATTGTAATTGGCTTTCTTTTTAATGGCCGTATGAACCTGTTTTTGCGGGCCCTTTTATTGGGCTTATTTACCATTTTAACAGTGGGTATAATACTATCATACACCCGTGCTGCATGGGTTAGCCTTGCGGCAGTATTTGCCATTTACATGGTTATGTTTTTGCGCATACGCTTTGCATCGCTGCTTATTGTGGGCGTGTTTGCATCGGTAATTGTTATAGGGTCGTGGTCGCAGATAATGATGAAGCTGGAGAAGAACGACACCGAATCTTCGCAAGACCTAGGCAAGCACTTACAGTCGGTAACCAACGTGTCGTCCGATGCATCTAATTTGGAGCGTATAAACCGCTGGCAAAGCGCCCTGCGTATGTTCCGCGAACGGCCTGTATTTGGCTGGGGGCCCGGCACGTATATGTTTAACTATGCGCCGTTCCAGTTTTCGTACGAAAAAACAATTATCTCTACCAACAACGCCGACGGCGGCAACGCCCACAGCGAATACATAGGCCCGCTTGCCGAGCAGGGCGTGTTTGGCCTGCTAACCTTTTTGTGGATTATAGCAGTTACCATATATACCGGCGTAATACTCTTCCCTAAAATAAAAGACAAAGAGGTGCGCATGGTGCTGCAAACCGTTATGCTGGGCCTAATAACCTACTATATACACGGCACGCTAAACAACTTTTTAGATACCGACAAAGCATCGGTTCCTTTCTGGGGCTTTACGGCTATCATCGTAGCTATAGACCTTTACCACAGGGAGTGGGAGAGGAAGAAAGAGTCTGAACGGCAGATTAATAATGATTAGATAGATTAAAGCAGAAGACGGCTGATTTTAGCGGGGTTATAGCATTAATATAATTTACATAATTAACAACCGCTTAAAACAACTTTTAACTGCCGGTGTTATATTGCGGCTATGCAAGAATACCTGATTCTAGTTGACGATAAAGACCGGGAAATAGACCGGATGGAAAAGATGGAGGCCCACGAAAAAGGCCTGCTCCACCGTGCTTTTTCGGTAGTTATATACAATAGCCAAGGGCAGATGCTTTTGCAACAGAGGGCAGCGGGTAAGTACCACTCGCCTATGCTGTGGACCAACGCCTGCTGTGGCCACCCACGCCCCGGCGAGGAAACTATTGATGCTGCTAAACGTCGCCTGAAAGAAGAAAACGGGTTTACCTGCGACCTTAAAGAATCGTTTGTTTTTAAATACAAAGCTGCATTTGAAAATGGCCTTACAGAGCATGAAATAGACCATGTTTTTACCGGCTATTACGATGGCGAAATCCCTTTTAACCCAGCCGAGGCTAACGCGGTAGAATGGTTGGATATGAAAGATATTACAGCACGTATTGCCGAAAACCCCGATAATTTTACTGTTTGGTTTAAGATACTATTGCAGGAGATGGTTGCGTAGCGGTTTTAGTCAACAATTTCTAATGGTCGGTATTAATGCCGATATTTGTACTATGCAAGCCATTACTGCTGATATATTATTAACCAACGCCCACGTAGTAAACGAAGGGGCTGTTTTTAAGGCTCACATTGCAATAGAAGGTGGTCTTATAAAGAAAATTATTTCCGCTGATGATAACCTGCAAGACATACAGGCTAAAGAGGTGCTTAACCTTGATGGGCTGCATATCTTTCCCGGTGTTATTGACGACCAGGTGCACTTTCGCGAGCCGGGCCTAACCCACAAAGGGGAGTTGTATACCGAAGCTAAAGCCGCTGTTGCCGGTGGTGTTACCAGTTATATGGAAATGCCTAATACAGTACCGGGTGCGGTTACTAATGTGTTGCTGGAGCAGAAATACAGCCGCGCATCGGAGGTGTCGTTGGCCAACTACTCGTTCTACATGGGTACCACCAACAGCAATATTGATGAGGTAACATCAATAGACCCACGCAAGGTTTGCGGTATAAAGATATTTATGGGCTCTTCTACAGGCGATATGCTGGTAGATAATCCAGAAGCGCTAGACAATATATTTAAGCATGGCAAAACGCTTATAGCAACGCATTGCGAGGTTGACCCTGAGATTAAGAAAAGCCTAACACATTTCCGCCATATTTATGGTGACGATGTTCCGGCATGGTACCACCCATATATCCGCAGCCGCGAGGCTTGTTACGGCTCGTCAACCTATGCGTTTGAGCTGGCCCAAAAGCATAATGCGCGCCTGCACATACTGCATATATCTACGGCCGAAGAGACCATGCTGTTTAGCAACGATAAGCCACTGGCAGAAAAGCGTATTACTGCCGAAGCCTGTATACACCATTTATGGTTTAGCGAGGCTGATTATAAAACCAAGGGCAACTACATTAAGTGGAACCCTGCAGTAAAATCGGCCTATGATAGGGATGCTATTTTTGCTGCTGTTCTTGATAACCGTATTGATGTTATTGCTACAGACCATGCCCCGCACACTATAGAGGAGAAAAACAAACCTTATATAGACGCGCCATCGGGTGGGCCGCTTATTCAGCATACTTTAAATGCTATGCTTGATTTTTACCATGCCGGTAAAATATCTCTCGAGCGCATAGCTGAAAAGATGAGCCACAACCCGGCTATATTGTTTGAGGTGGAGAAAAGGGGCTTTATACGCGAAGGCTACTTTGCCGATTTGGCTGTGGTAAACCTTAATGCCCCTTGGACGGTTGATAAAAGCAACCTGCTATATAAATGCGGTTGGAGCCCCTTTGAAGGGCATACATTTAAAGCTGCCGTGCAGCATACTTTTGTTAATGGTAACCACGTTTATAACAAGGGTACGTTTAATGAGGATAGTCGCGGTATGCGCTTAACTTTTAATAGGTAATGATAGGAAAGAACATCAAAGGCAGCATTGCCGCACTTGCGCTCCTATTAGCCGCCTGTAGCAGCCCGGAATCTTCTGGCGAAGCTCACATGCCTTTTGACACTATGGTGCAGGTAATGGCCGATATACACGTTATAGAGGCCAAAACAAACCTGGGCAATAGCAAAGGGTTAGAAGAAGGCAAGCAAAAGCTCTACACCGACTATGAGCAGGTGTTTTTTAACCATGGTATTACCCAGAAGAAGTTTGAGGATAGCCATAAGTACTATTCATCAGACCCTGAATTGTACAATACCCTTTTTGAAAAGACTATAGAAGAACTTAACAAGCGCCAGGCCCTGATAGGTAAATAGTTTCAGGGGGTATAAACGATTCCGTCAGGCTGAGCGTAGCCGAAGCCTACAGGTAAAAACAAAAAACCCCAACATTTCTGCCGGGGTTTTTCTATTAAATAAGGTTCTGTTAAAAGTCCCAAAGGTCATGCTCAATGTTCATCAGGTCGCCTTTAATACGGTCAGCCTCAATAAGGGCATCCATACCAATTTTGTAGTCGGCTATACGACGGTCAAACGGGTTGGTTTCCTTTACAATGTAGCTGCCGAAAATGCGTTTCCAGAATATGTCATCCCAGGTGCGGCGCTCACTATCGTTAAAACGGTTAAAAACCTCTGTTTTAGCGAATGTTTTACGTGCTTCAGGAAAGTATATCCAAAACATCTGTTGCTTGCCTTTAAACTCGCCCGATGATTTGTCATACACATAACGTACAGGGCACATGCCTATAATACGTTGGTCCATTACAGAGCGTTGCTTGTCAAAAAACCAAACTTCTTTCAGTTGCCATTCAAGAATGTCTTTTGGCTCTAGCGACGAAGAAATAATGGTGTCGCGCAATATGGCAGGGTCATACAAGTCGGGTATTTGCAGCGTGTCTACACGGCGGCCAATACCGGCAACTTCTTCCTTGGTCATAGGTATGGTAAACTCATCATCGCGGCTAGAATAAGCGGTAATAGAACCTTCCTGGATAGCATCCATTACTATCTTTAAAAGGTTTACGCGGTTATTTAGCGGCTCTAGCGGGTAGTAAAAATTGTGGTTTATCTTCTCGCGAACGTCAATAGTGCGCCAAACCCATTTTTCATACATAAGGTCGGCTTCGCGAAGCTGTGAGTAAGGAACAGGTGCGCGGTTAGGCACGTGCTCTTTCTTTAACAGGCCGTTGGTAGGCTTGTCAAGAATTTGCGCTTTCAACCCTGATACTATCAGGACTAAGGCTACAACTATTAGTTTCATCGCTTTCATAATAAACCTCTTTTACAATGTTTTATTGGCACGATACAAAGAAAGACTGCAAAGTACGCGTGGTACCATCAGGGCCTTTGGCCTTAATGTTATCAAAAAACACTTTGCTGCCGCTTTTTAGGCGGGTCAATATATCTTTAGCCTTAGCCGTTAAATGCAGGGCCGCTGCAGTTTGCTTCCATGTAGTTACCACCAATGTTGGCACCCATAGTAAAGCTAGAAATAGCAAACTTAAGGTCAAAGTCAAAGTTCTCAAGTATACAGTTAATACCTTGGCCTGCTTTTACTTGCGCTAAAGGCATTTTACCACCTTTGCTGCCTAAGTACATAGCAACCGGATCTGGTACTTTTTTAACACGGAACTCTTTTGGTACAGAAATGGTTTTGCCATCTGGTAATTTAGCAGAAACCGTTACAGTACATTTGCCACCAGCAGCTGCTGTAGGCCTTGCAATGTAGCTTCCGCCCGATACTTTAGTAACAGTAACACCGCTACCGGCAACATTCATAGCGCTGGTAGAAACACCGGCTACAGAACAGTCAATAGGGTTATCTACACCAATATAAAACACGTTCATTTTGGTTGGCGATACTGTACCTAATTGCTCACCTACGGTAAACGCTGTATTAAAGCCTACTTCTTTAGTTGTACCGTCAGCATTTTTTATCAGGATTTTACCTTCAATTTTTTGCTCACCAATAGAACCCGTGCCAGGTGTGTATTCTCCCACACCGTTTACTACGTTAACACTGCTGCCACCTACCATAATGGTTGGGTTTGCTTGAGAGTCGTAAGCACCTAAGTAAATTCTAACTTTTTGTGGGTTGCCTTTAAATACAAATCCTTGTTCAGGAACAGCAATACCTACAAGTTGGTCAAACTTAAAGTCGTCCATACTTACAGAGTTGAACAAGTACGATACCATATCGCTTTGTGCATCACGTATGTCTGTTTGTATTTTTGATAAGTGGGCAACAGCTGCGGCCATTGGAGCGTGGTGGAATATTTTTCCTCCCACTTGGTAATTTCCGGCTCTTCAGGGTCTTTTTCAGGGTCAGCTATGTCAATACTAAAACCTGCTTCAATGCCTTTTTTGTTTTTAGCATCTACCATAGCCAATAAATCAGCTTTAAACTTAGCTAGTTTATTCTTCAAATCGGTAGCTTTACCAGGGCCGGCTGTTTCATTACCAACCATAATATTGGTTGGTATATCATAGTTATCTTTAGAGTTTAGCTTAGCCAAATTAATTTTACCACCTGCCAGCGCCTCGGCATCATCGCCATCAGCAGCTTTAATAAGTTCAACTTTAAGGCCGTCTACGTACTTTATAAGTTCGTCTGCGTCTTTGTTAACCTTTTGGGCATTGCCAAATGCTTTACCGTATTTGGCTGGTTGGTTTTTATTTTGTTTATCTAATAAAGTAAAGATTTCGCCGGTTTGGCGCTCCATGTTTTCTTTGGTTTTTTGCAAACCATTATCTACAATCACAAAGGCATTCAGAATCTCTTTTGATACGTTTAGTGCTAACAGGGCTGTTAGTACTAAATACATCATGTTGATCATCTTCTGCCTGGGGGTGGTTTTACCTCCTGCCATTTTCCGTTTTTTTATCAACGTTGGTTTAACAATAATATATCTAAAAGGAAAATCGAGCCTTATTTGCGGAAGTTCATAGCCGATAGCATGTTACCGTAAACGGTATTCAATGCTTCAAGGTTAGAACCTAACTGTGCAATTTCTTCTTTGTAGCGTTTAGTATCGGCTACAGAGTCGCTTAGGTTTTGCATCAATGTGTTAACACCGGCAAAGTACTTGTTGGTAGATTCTACGTAATCTTTAGAACCTTGCAACTGTAGGTCGTAAATAGAGTTTAATTCACCCATTTTTTTCGACATAACAGCAAGCTGCTCACCGTAAGATTTGCCTTCGTCGTTAGATACAACAACACTGGTTAAAGAGGTAGAAGCTTTAAGGTACGATTCAGCTAGTTTTTCTACTGATTGAGAAGCACTCCTTACGTTGTTTACGTAATCGGTAGTTGCAAGCTGTGCATCGGCAATATCAGTCATTTTGTTAGTGCTTTCTGCAAGAGAACGCATGCCTTTACCAAGGCTTTCTACTAACTCAGGACCAATTTTAGCGTCGCTTAATAATTTGTCTAATTCTTGAGAAACAGCATCACCACCTTTAGTAGTAGCAATAGCTTTTTTGTCTTTATGGCGACCGTCGCCATCAGGAATACCTGCTAACTCAGGGTAAACTAGAGTCCAGTCTAGTTCTTCATGTACTTTTTCAAAAGCTGAGAAAAGGAAAATTACCGCCTCTGTGCCCAGACCAATAATTAGCATAATGTCGGCACCTTTCCAGTGCTGAATTTTAAATAGTGCACCCACAATTACTACTGCCGCTCCAATACCGTAGAGCTTAGCCATAAAATTTTTCCACGCTTTGCTTTGCATTGCTTTTTCTTTTTTAGTTAGCTTAAAAAATTAGTGTTTAATATAAAATGTTAGTTAGAAATTCAGAAACGTTAAACGAATGCTTCAACTTAAAGTTACCACTATTTTAAGTCGCCGTTTTTAGTACGGGTGTCATCGTTTTTATCGCGGCCAATGTAGCTGATTACGCAACGGAAACCAACATAAGCTTTAGCAGTGTCTTGGTACTCGTAGGTACGAGAGCCGTTTTGCAGGTAAAAGCCTATATCTTTCCAAGAACCGCCACGAATAACTTTACGCTTTTTAGTATAGTGCTCGTTATCTTTAGCGTCGTACTGGTAATCAGGGTTTAAGTCGTGGGTGTAGCTGTAAGCCGACTCATCAAAAGCGTTGCTGGTCCACTCCGATACGTTACCCGCCATACAGTATAAGCCGTAGTTGTTAGGGTTGTATTCGTAAGCTTTAACGGTATGGAAACCACCGTCGTCAATATAGTTACCACGCATTGGCTTGTAATTACCTAAGAAACAGCCGTTACTGTTACGTATATAAGGGCCACCCCAAGGGTATGGGCTTAAATCGAAACCACCACGGGCAGCATATTCCCACTCACTTTCTGTTGGAAGGCGGTAATTTTGCTCAAATGGCTCTTCTTTAGAAGATAGGTAATCGTTACGGTATTGGGTCCTCCAGATACAGAAAGCAGTAGCTTGTTTCCAGCTTACGCCAACTACAGGGTAGTCGTCGTAACCTACGTGCCAAAAGTACATGTTAGTCATAGGCTCGTTGTAAGCGTATGAGAAATCGTGTATCCAGCAAAGGGTATCAGGGTAAACCGCAATAATGTCTTTTTTAATAAGAGAAGAACGGTCTTTAATGTATTTAGCACGGGTTGCTTTACGGGCGGCCTCTTTAAGGTCAATCCAGTAGTATTCAAACAACAGTTTGCGGGTGTCAATTTCTTTACGGCGGTAGAACTGCTCATTTTCTGGCAGGTACATATCTGCTAAAGACTCACGCTCATCATCACCATCCCACTTAATTTTCTTTTTCCAGTTAAGGTTGGGTGGGTCAATATCATCACCATAATCGTTTTGGGTAATGAAGTATTCTTCATCAACGTTTTCACCCAATATACGGCGTGCTATAGAGTCGCGAACATAGTACACAAACTGGCGGTACTCGTTGTTGGTAATCTCTGTTTGATCCATGTAAAAGGCCTGTATAGACACAGTTTTGCCTTGTTGGGTTTGTCCCCAAGGTACATCCTGATCGCTAGCACCCATATTATAGGAACCCATAGGAATGTAAACCATTCCATAAGGATCTTCCTGGAACCAATTTTGACGGTCCTTAACACCGGTTACATAACCGTTGCCTTTATTCCCACACGATGCCATAAAGGCAACTGCCAGAATTAAACCGAAAAAAACGACCTTCTTCATATACGCCGGTTTTATTTGTCTTTTGTAATGCGACTCTGCGTAAGCCACTTGGCTGTTTTCAACGCCGCAAATGTTAATAAGTTTCAAAAGTAATAAAAAAATGTTGCAAACACAGCATTGTAACTATAAATTTTTCTGTAATGTCCTATCCATAGGGGTTTACAAGCTGTAAGAGCTTACTATTCCGCTGTTAGCGGGCTTGTAAATGTGTGTTTGGAACAGCTTTTCATATAAAAAACTAACCCTGATACTATAATAAATGTATCAGGGTTACGTTTATGTATTATTTTTTTACCTGTCAGATAAGTTACGTGTGTTAAAGAACTTAGTTTTAACAGTTGGTTTTTCAATTTTAAAGCAGTAGCCTAAGAACAACTCGGCGCTTCCGCTAGAGTATTGGTTAAGCTTAGATGTTGTAATATCATAAGCCAAACCAAGTTTAAGGTCTTTCCAAATGTTAAGGCCAACGTTAACAGCCAACGCGTCTTGCAAACGGTAGCTTAGGCCACCCCAAAAACGGTTCATAAATACTGCAGTAGCATTAATGTCTACCTGAGTTGATGCTAAGTCTGATTTAACAATGAATGCAGGCTTTAGGGTGAAGTCAGGAGAAATTTCCCAGTTGTAACCACCCATTACCCATAAGTGTTGTGCAGCACCAAATTGTGCGGGAGCTACAGATGTGTTATCGTCAAACTTAAAGTTTTGGCCAGTTAAGTGCGTTGCAGAAACACCAAAGTAAAGCTTTTCGTTGCTATAGAAGGCGCCAAAGCTCATATCAAAGGTACCTGCGTTACTGCCGGCTAGTTGGTCAACAATTGGGTCGTTACCTTGCAATGGGCTAAACTCACCTATATCGGCAAAACCTTTGCCTAAATAGCCAAGGTCTACACCTAAACCTAAACGGCCAGAGCCTAATTTAAGGCGGTAAGCATAGGCTAACTTAACGTTGGTTGATGATATCTGCCCTAATTTATCTTGGTAAAAAGATAAACCAACACCACTGTTGATTGAGTTAATTGGCATATCGGCGCTAAATGCCATAGTGCGCGGGTGGCCATCAAAGCCCATCCACTGGTTACGGCCAAGCAGGTTGGCACATATAGCATCGTTGGCTCCGGCAGCGCCCGGGTTAACCCATAACTTGTTGAAAAAGAATTGGGTAAATTGCGGGTCTTGCTGTGCAGACAAGCTAATTGTAAAGGCTAATGCAGCAATAGTAAACAGTTTCTTCATAGTAGCAGTATGACTCTTTTGTTCAATAATAGTGTGCTAAAGTATTTAATTTTTGTTTAGCAACAAATTTTTAACAAAAATATATGTTGATAATCTATATGCAAGCGTTATTGCAACTTTTTTCTTCGTGGCAACTCAGCAATAATAGGGTGTAGGCTTATATTAACTCAATATTCATCCCTCACCACTCAATACTACAACAGTTTTTGATACGCCTGCCACCAACGGTCGGGCACCTCATCGTTTACCGATGTTAGGTAGTCGTTGTAAGAGCAGGGCACAAAGTGGTGCCGCTCATACCTGTTTTTCTTGCTTACAGAGTAGGGCACATCCATCCACCACTTATTGGTCATGTTGCTTTTATAAAACACAATGGGCTGCTCTGTATTATGCACCGCTACATTATATAGCGTGTAGTTGGCAGAGTTGGCTGTAGGCATTTCTACCTTGCGGTTATAGTACCCATCTAAAAAAACCAAACCATTTGCGCGCCCAGGTGGGTTGTTTGGCCGCCGTCTTCTTCATCTGTCAATTCAAAAATGCCTATGCAGCTTAGTTTTTCGCTAAGGCCGGCGTAGCGCATAACTTTGCAGGCCTCCTCAGCATAAAAGCCGTTGGGTGTTGGTTTGCTTATAGAACGGGCATCGGCGCTGCGTATGCTGCTCATATCAAAGCTAACAATATCGGCATTGCGCATTACAGGCTCGCACTCTTCGGGTTTGGCACGTACATCGCCCAGGCGGTGCACATCAAAAAACATTTTCTGCATCAGCTCTATTTGCGGCTGTTCTACAAAATAGGTTTGGTAGCCAATATTACTAAAGTTGAACAGGTGGTTGGGCTGGTGGGTAATAATTTTGCCATAGGTAGGTTTCAGAGTTAAGTTCGCTATCAACAGTACCAAGGTCAAAGGTAGGGTCTACCCCTACAATGTTAACCGTTTGCTCCAGTTTTTGGTAGGCCAGGTATTGGGCATACGTTAAATCTTGGCTGCCACCTATAAAAAAAGGTGTAATGCCATGGTGTATAAGCGTGGCCACAATTTCAGATATGGCAGCGTAGGTATCATTAACGCTATCACCATTCTTCAAATTACCCAAATCAAGAATAATAGGGTTAAAGTTGCCGCGCTTAAGGTTAAACAGGTGGCGGCGCACATCATCGGCCACCCCCTCAAACTTAGCCCATGTGGTAGCGTTGCGGTTTTCTGTAACGCCAATAAGCGCAATAACACCTTTAGCCACATCCTGGTCGGTAAGCTCATCAAGGGTTTTAACGTAGTTAGCCAAATTTTCGGTAGCCTCGTTTTTTACCGGAACCGTTTCGGGCTGGTCAAAATAATGTAGTAGTTCGTCTAAATTCACAATTGGTTGTAATATTCTTCCCTACAAATTAAAGCAGGGTAAAGCAAAATTTTAGGGCAGCTAAGGTTTATTAGTTAACAGGGAGGTGTTGGTTACCACCCCGTCTCATTTTATTCAACACCCCCTCCTAAATTTAGGAGGGGGAAGGGGGAGGTATTTTACTACATTTGCAATAAGTCACTTTATATGAAAAAGCTTTTTTATCAATAATAGCCATACTGGCTGTTACCGGCCTTAACGCCCAAACTACCGTTATAGATAGTTTTATGTTTGATGGTGTATACCGCAACTACCGCTTGTATGTACCGGCTGTATATAATAGCAATACGCCTGTACCACTAATTTTAAACCTGCATGGTTACACATCTAACGCTACAGAGCAGCAGTTTTATAGCTATTTCGACCCTATTGCCGATACGGCAAACTTTCTGCTAGTTATGCCACAAGGCACGCGCGATAACCAAAACCAAACATTTTGGAATGCTTTTGGCGGCCCAGGACCAAATGATGTAGGGTTTCTTTCAGCACTAATAGATACTATAAATGCAGGATACAATGTAAACCTAAACAGGGTATACAGCACCGGTATGAGCAACGGCGGTTTTATGAGCTATAAGCTGGCCTGCGAACTAAGCAACCGCATAGCGGCTATTGCATCGGTTACGGGTACTATGGTAACTACACAATTTAATAATTGCACGCCAACGCACCCGGTACCTGTTATGGAAATTCATGGCACTGCCGATGGTACAGTTCCATACAACGGCGGCTCAGGTTTTGCCGCAATACCTAATGTGCTTAGCTACTGGGTAAATAATAATAATTGCAACCCTGTTGCCGACTCGTCTGATGTGCCCAACAGCAACACAACCGATGGTTGCACGGCTAAACGCTATGTATGGAGTGGAGGAGACAATGGTGCTACCGTAGAACATTATAAAGTTATTGGCGGCGGCCACACCTGGCCGGGTGCTTTGTTTAACATTGGCGTTACTAACCAGGATTTTAATGCCAGCCAAGAGATTTGGCGCTTTTTTAACCAATACACCCTTTCTGGGCTTACTGATATTAAACAAACCGCAGAAGCAACCGCGGGTTTTACTATCTACCCTAACCCAACAAACACAGATTTTACGGTAACTTTTGCTGATAATAGCAAACGTACAGTTACTGTTGTTAATGCTATGGGGCAGGTGGTGCAGCAACTTGCTACTGCCGATAAGCAATTGCTACTACCTTTATCTACCACCGGTTTGTATTTTGTAACAGTGCAACAGGGTGCTAATGTGTGGTCTAAAAAAGTGGTTAAATATTAATCAAAGCCTGTTTGTTGCTTTGGCTTTTAAACCATTTTAGCAAATTATACTCTAAAGTGGAATGAAGAAATCTATACTCTTGTTTTTATTGGGTATGCATGCCCTGCATGGTTTTGGCCAATACTGTAACAACCCGCTACGCTTTAGCGAAACCCCCATTTTTACCAACGACCAAATAGCCGTGCAAACAAATGTGGTATATGGCAGCGCTGTTACATGGCAGGGGCAAACGCAGCAACTAACCATGAATGTGTTTTTCCTAAGCTTAATGTAGATACCCTGCCCTTGCGGCCTTTTATATTGATAATACACGGCGGCGGTTTTGTAAGTGGCAACAAAGAAGATTGGAACAACGATTGCCGCGAATTTGCCAAAAGGGGCTTTGTTGCAGCAACTATAGACTATAGGCTGGGCCTTACAGGCAATTGCGCAGTAGATTCATTCTCTTACGATAAGGCTGTTTACAGGGCAGTGCAAGATGCTAAAGCAGCCTTGCGTTTTGCTGTAGAAAACGCCGCTGTATCTCGCATAGATACCAGTTGGATGTTTATTAACGGCGGCAGCGCAGGTGCGGCAACATCGTTAGGGGTACTATACCTTTCTCAAGATGAATGGAACAACTACAGCCCAACAATACCACAAACCTTAGGCCCGCTAAACACATCAGGCAATACCCTTACAAACAGCTTTACTTTAAAGGGGATAATGAATAATTGGGGCGCTATTGGAAAAGATTTTATTCAACCCGACGAAATGGTGCCTATGATAGCCTTTCATGGCGATGCAGACAGCACAGTTGATATTGATTCTGCTTTTGCTAATAGCTGTGTTAATCCACCGCTGGTATATGGGTCACGGTCGCTGTATACATTATTTACCAATGCCGGTACCTGCGCCGACTTGTCTGTTAAAATTGGCGGCGGCCACGGTGTATATAGATACAATGGAAATAATTTTAGAATAGACCGCACAGCTTGTTTCTTTAAAAGTGTAATGTGTAACACCTGCACCAATTTTTATAGTACCGATAGTATACCCGCAAATTGTTCTTTGGCAAACGGTATTAATGACGGGGTAAAACAAAGCGTGTTTACTATCTACCCCAACCCATCGGGCGGAGATATTAACCTCTCATTTGCTCTACAAGGCCAAAAACAGGTTGCTATTTATAACGCCTTGGGGCAATTGGTAAGTAGCTTTTCAACTACCAATGCAACCCATAGCCTTACTGTTGCGCAAGACGGGTTGTATTTTGTCAGGGTAGAATGCCAAAACAGGGTCTCTTCTTCTCCGCTTATAATTTCACAATAAATTTTTATTGCGTGACTATCAGTAAATTACAAATATCAAAAGTAGTTTTATTTGGTTTATATTATAAACTAGTTTACGTTTGTGCTGTAATTATAAAACTACAAACAATGACTGAAAAATCAATTTCTCACGAAGAAAGCCTAAACATCATCCAAACCATGATTGATAAGGCTAAGAATAAAATGAGCCAAAACGGTTTTCACTTTCTGCTATGGGGTGTATTGGTAATACTATCTAGCCTTACTCAATACATTTTAGTAATGCAGGGCTATGGAAACAACTCTAACATAGTGTGGATTATTATGCCTGTTATAGGTGTGCCTGTTGGCTTTATCTACGAGGCCCGTCGCAACAAGGTAGGCACTGCAGAGGGTTACAACGATAAAACATATAGCCTGGTATGGCTTGGTTTTGGCATTGCATTAGGCATTGGCATATTTGCCTGCGCAAGTGCGCACATAAGCCCCATGCCTATTATACTGTGCATTGTAGGCTTGGCTACATTTATCTCGGGTACTATATACCGTTTTAAACTATTAGTAATAGGCGGCATAGTGTTTTGGATTGCAGCTTTGGCAACGGTGTTTATTTCAGGACCCGCACAGCTGCTAATTAATGCAGGTGCTACGTTTGTAGGCTATATCATTCCCGGTATAGCATTGTACAACAACTACAAAAAAGATTCGGCCCGTGTTTAAGCCGCTCGATACTATATTACACTCAGAGCTTAGGCTGGCTGTTACAAGCCTGCTGATTAGTGTTAAAGAGGCTGAATTTGGTTTTTTGAAAGAGAAAACCGGTGCTACAGCAGGCAATCTGAGTGTACAGATACAAAAGCTGGCCGATGCCGGTTATATAACAGTAGAAAAATCGTTTAAAGGCAACTACCCGCTTACCACCTGCCGCATTACTAAAAAGGGTATTAAGGCTTTTGAAGACTACGTAGAAGCTATAAAATCGTATTTAGATAAGAAGTAAAATCCGGTTAACTCCCCTCCTTTTTAAGGAGGGGTAATCTCGCTTCAGCGAGATGGGGTGGTTACTTAAAAGGTCCCTCTCATTGAGAGGGTGGATGATGCTGCAAGCATCAGACGGGAGAGGCTGAGTAAAGCTCTTTTTTTATTTCTTTGTATTTATGGAAGTAATAAGTACGCATAATCAGCTTCTTAAAAATATTGAAACCTTTGAGAAATACCTTAAAGACAAACAATATGATAGGGAAAAAACATTAAAGCTCATAAAAAGAGGAGCTTGTTTCGTTGTATATAAGGCTAATGGAGAAATAAAATTTGCTCCTAGCAGGTTTTTAGGGTATAAAAATAACTCGCTAAAATTACACACAAACTCTGTTGTGAAGGATGGTAGAATTACTAATCCGGCAATCTCAAAAATACTCAATGAAACACTTTTTTTCTATGAAGAACTTGAACAGAAATTTTTAAAATACTGTAAAACGTTAGGTATTGAACCAGATAATAAAAAAAGAAAATACTGGAATAGTATTGCTAAGCTTCGACTTGAAATACCAGACTATAGTGTTTCGGAAGGAAGCCTATATCTAAAAACACATTTGGCAAAAGAGAGAAATCGTTTTGTTGTGGCTTTAGCAAAAGCAAATTTTAAGAACGAGCATGGCAAATTGTTCTGTGAAGCCTGCAAAGAGAATCATTTAGAAAAATATGGTAAAGATTATGAGGGTTGCATAGAAGCCCATCATATGTTGCCTGTTAGTAAAATGAAAGAAGGACACAAAACAAAAGCTAAAGACTTTGTAATGCTATGCGCAAATTGCCATAGAATAGTTCATAGAAAAAATCCTTGGCTGACCACAATCGAAGAGATAAGAAAAATTGTACAAAAAACTAAAAGAGGTTAAATGGAAATCATCACCGCCGATTTGTGCGATAAATACGCAGACACCCTTAAAATAGCCGAACCCATTGGACTTAGAAACTATGGAGGCAACACCACTTTCTACGGTAAAATACATACCGTAAAATGCTTCGAGAATAACCACTTTGTGCGGGCTGCTTTAGAGCAGGACGGCACCGGCAAGGTATTGGTAGTTGACGGTGGCGGCTCGCTACGCTGTGCCCTATTGGGCGATATGCTGGGCGAGTTAGCAGTAAAGAACAAATGGAACGGCGTAATTATTTACGGTTGCATACGCGATAGTGCAGCTATGGCTAAGCTTCCGCTGGGTGTTAAAGCCCTGAATACACACCCGCTAAAAAGTGTAAAAAAGAACGAGGGCGAAGAGAACATAACCCTCCACTTTTCCGGCATAGACTTTATTCCCGGCGAATATCTTTACAGCGATACCGATGGAATAGTGGTAAGTGGGAAAGAGCTATCTTTGTAACTAATGGATTCATTAGCAAATATTTCAGAATTTAAGTCTTCGCCCGCTATGCGAGAGAGGTTACTATCGTATGGCGTAGCCAAAACCTTTAAAGAGGGCGATGTGATATTGAATGAGAATGCCTACATAAAGGTGATACCCATTGTTACACACGGCAGCATTAAGGTATTGCGTACCGAAGAAGACGGGCATGAGATATTGCTGTACTACATACACCCCGGCGAAAGTTGTATCATGTCGTTTTTAGGCGGCATGCACCACGAAACCAGCAAGATTAAAGCCGTTGCTGAAGAAGAGACTGAGATACTGCTTATCCCTATTGACAAGGTATCATCGCTAATAAAAGAATTCCCTGAGTGGTTAGACTATATCTTTAGGCTATACCATAAGCGTTTTGAAGAGTTGCTAGAGGTAGTAAACGATATTGCGTTTAAAAAAACCGACGAGCGCCTGCTTGATTTGCTAAAGAAAAAGAGCGCCCTTCAAAGCAATAAAACGATACACGTAACGCACGAGCAACTGGCAAACGAACTGGGTACGGCCCGTGTTGTGGTATCGCGCCTGTTAAAGCAAATGGAAAAAAGCGGCTTTGTTTCACTGGGGCGCAACAACATTACCCTTATGTAACAAAAGTAGCTGTAAGCCCGGTTTTTATATCTCAATTTTGCAGTGTTAAATCACACAAAAAACAGAAATATGAAAGCAAATATGGGTACAGCAGACCGTATTATAAGGGCAATTATTGCCATAATAATTGCGGCATTATACTTTACCGGCACCATAACTGGTGTTTTGGGTATTGTATTATTAATACTTGCAGGGGTTTTTCTTTTAACAAGCTTTATCAGCTTTTGCCCGCTGTATTTGCCTTTCGGTATAAATACCTGTAAAAAAACAAAATAACCATGGCACATACTATAACAACCAAGTGGCAGGGTAAAATGCAGTTTAATGCTCTGGTAAACGGCCACACCATTATAATGGACACGCCCGAAAAATCGGGCGGAGAAGATAATGGCACCATACCTAAACCGCTGGTGCTTACTGCTCTTTCGGGCTGCACGGGCATGGATGTAATAAGCATTATCAATAAAAAGCGCAAGGCGTTAGATACCTTTGATATGCAGGTAAGTGGCGAGCTAAGCACAGAGCAACCTATAGAATATACTGCCATACACATGTCGTACAACTTTACCGGCAACAATGATAGTAAAGATGCCGCCCTTAGTGCGGTAGAACTGTCTCAAGAAAAGTACTGCGGCGTAAGCCACATGCTTAAAAAGCAATACCTGTAACGTGGGAGGTTAATTACAACGGCATACAGGTATTTAACAACAAACCCGCAGAAGTTGAACAATAACTATAAATACCAATGGAAAACACAGTAATAATAGATGTACGCACCCCCGGCGAGTTTATGGGCGGACACGTAGCAGGCAGTATAAATATACCCTTAGGCGAAATTGTAGGCCGCTTAGATGAAATAAAACAAATTAACCAACCCATAGTGTTGTGTTGCGCTAGCGGTAACCGCAGTGGTCAGGCTGCCATGTATTTGCAGCAAAATGGTGTAGATTGCACCAACGGCGGCTCTTGGATGGATGTAAACTTTACTATAAACAGTTAATAAAATGATATCGTTTTTAAAGAAATTATTTAGTGCAGGGCCGCAGGTAGATTTTGCAGAGTTAATGGCAAAAGGTGCTGTAATTGTTGATGTTCGCACCAAAGCCGAATACCAGGGCGGACATATAAAAGGATCAATAAATATACCATTACAAAGTCTGCAAGGCGGCATGGGCAAACTTAAAAAAGACAAGCCGGTAATTACCTGTTGTGCAAGTGGCATGCGCAGCGCATCGGCTAAAAGCATGCTGCAATCTGCCGGCTTTGTTGAGGTTTATAACGGCGGTGGCTGGCAAAGCTTAAACAATAAAATAAGGGGATAAGCAGTATTGTATAGAATAAAAAAGGGCGGCATTAACCACACTTTTTTGTTAGATATTTTATTCCCGTGTTAGCAACAGGACCGGCCTATATTTCGAAAAGGGAACCAACAAGGAAAGTGAGCGACCAAAATCTGCTCTGTATGAGTCAGCCTTAGGCTGACGAGTTTGCAGATTTTAGCGAACAACCCGTAGTTGGTCTTTGAGAAATATAAGCCGTGATTTTTTGATTACTTTTTCATCTAGGAAAAGTAATGCCGTCGGCAGACAAGAAGAGATTATTGTGTTACTAATGGTGAGATTCCCGCCTACGCGGGAATGACGATTGGAGTAGAATTACTTCTTCTTAAAAAACTTCTTCTTAGGGGCATCGGCCTGTGCGGCAATAAGGGCCTTGGCATTCTTCTAAGGTTAGCGTTGCGGCATCCTTATCTTTAGGGATTTTATAATTCTCTTTACCCACGGCAATATATGGGCCCCAACGGCCATTTAGCACCTGTAAATCGGGCGCTTCGGCAAAGGTTTTAATAACCTTCTCACGGTCGGCTTTGCGTTTGGCTTCTATAATTTCTATGGCGCGTTCTTCGTTAACAGTGTAAGGGTCGTCGGTTTTAGGCAGCGAGTAAAAAGCCTTGTTGTGCTGCACGTAAGGACCAAACTTACCAATGGCCACCTTCATGTCACTATCCTCATACTGCCCAACAATGCGTGGCAGGCGGAACAGCTCCATAGCCTCTTCAAAGGTAATAGTCTCTAAGCGTTGGTCTTTGCGCAGGCTGGCATATTTGGGTTTTTCCTCCCCTCGGCAGCCGTAGGGCCTATTTGCACAAACGGACCGTAACGCCCAATACGCACGCTTACAGGCAAGCCTGTAGCAGGGTCGTCGCCCAACATACGCTCACCGGCAGGGCGTTCTGCCACTTCCGATGTTTTTTCTACCTCTTTATGGAAAGGATGGTAAAAGTCTTTCAGCATTTTCTCCCACTTGGTAGCACCTTCAGCAATTTCGTCAAATTCCAACTCTACCTTGGCGGTAAAGTTATAGTCTAAGATATCGCCAAAGTACTGCACCAAAAAGTCGGTAACAACGGTACCAATATCAGTAGGAAATAATTTATTCTTTTCGGCACCCGTATTTTCGGTCTTAACCTCTTCTTTAACCTTACCGTTGGCTAATACCAGGTTGTTATAATCGCGGGGCTTCCCTTCGCGCTCTTCCTTTGCCACATATTCGCGGCGAATGATAGTAGAAATGGTAGGCGCGTAAGTAGACGGGCGGCCTATACCAAGCTCCTCTAATTTCTTAACCAGGCTGGCCTCGGTATAGCGTGGCGGGTGTTGGGTAAAACGCTCGGTAGCGGTAATGTTATCAAGCGTAAGCACTTCACCTACTTTTATTGGCGGAAGCATTTTTTCATCGCCTTCGCTCTCTCCCTCATCGTCGGTGCCTTCCATATACACCTTTAAAAAGCCGTCAAACTTCAATACTTCGCCTTGGGCGGTAAAGGTGCGTTTGTCGGTAGATATGTTAATGGTGGCTGTGGTACGTTCCAACTGCGCATCGGCCATTTGCGATGCCACGGTACGTTTCCAAATCAAATCGTATAGCTTACGCTCGCTGCTGTCGCCATCAACGGTATGGTTTTCCATATACGTAGGGCGTATAGCTTCGTGGGCCTCTTGCGCGCCTTTGCTTTTGGTAGCAAACTTGCGCGGCTCTGAATATTGCTTGCCGTAGCTTTTTGTAATCTCGTCTTTAGCGGCCTGCACTGCGGTTTCCGACAGGTTTACCGAGTCGGTACGCATGTAGGTTATCTTTCCACTCTCGTAAAGCTTTTGTGCCACCACCATGGTTTGCGATACTGAGAAGCCCAGCTTGCGCGATGCCTCTTGTTGCAGGGTAGAGGTGGTAAACGGTGCCGCCGGCGATTTTTTAGCCGGTTTAGTCTCCAGGTTGCCAATGGTAAAGTTGGCGCCGTTGCAATTTTCTAAAAAGGCCAGGGCCTCTTTTTTCGTTTTAAAACGCTCGGGCAGTTCGGCTTTAAGCACCGGTTTGCCTTTGCTTTGCTCGGTAGCAAACAGGGCCACCACGCGGTAGGCCGATGTTGATTTGTGGTTATTTACCTCACGCTCGCGCTCTACAATTAACCGCACGGCAACAGATTGTACACGGCCGGCAGATAATGATGGGCGCACCTTTTTCCAAAGAATGGGCGATATTTCAAAACCCACCAAACGGTCTAAAATACGGCGGGCCTGTTGGGCATTAACTAAATTTAAATCAATATCGCGCGGGTTTTCAATAGCCTTTAAAATGGCAGGCTTGGTAATTTCATGAAAAACAATGCGCTTGGTATTCTTCTTGTCTAATTTCAGTGTTTCAAATAAGTGCCACGATATGGCTTCTCCCTCGCGGTCCTCATCGGATGCTAACCAAACCGTTTCGGCAATCTTCGCTTCTTTCTTCAGTTCGGCTATCACCTTTACCTTATCGGGCGATACCTCGTATTTAGGGGCAAAATTATGTTCAATGTCAATACCCATACCCTCTTTAACCAAATCGCGCACATGGCCGTAGCTCGATTTTACCAGAAAGTCTTTACCCAAAAAGCCTTCTATGGTTTTGGCTTTTGCAGGTGACTCGACAATTACTAAATTTTTAGCCATGCGCTATTTGTAAGTATTGGGTGTATTCAAAAATCAGGTGCAAGTATAAACATTGATTTTCAAAAAGTGTTCTGGCAAAAGCCTATAAAAGCGGTGTTTTATCAATACTCCAATGTTAATGGCGGCTGTTTTGCCCGTTCTACAAGGCTTACCATTATATTGAAATTAGAATTTATTATTTTATTATATCTTTGTAGATTAATTCCTAACCCAGCGAAGTGGGCCCGGGGAGATACAAAATAAATGGAAACAGTAGACAAAGTTATTGACGAGGCACGCCATAGCGAAGCCATAATGGTAGAACCTAAGGCCGGCGCCGGTAAAAAGATTTTTTAGAAAGCTATGGCTGCCAGATGAATTTTTCTGATAGCGAGATTGTAGCCTCTATTATGGTTGAAGATGGTTTTACCACCACTACCGATTTTAAAGAGGCCGACCTTATATTTGTTAATACCTGCGCCATTCGCGATAATGCGGAGCAACGCGTACGCAACCGGTTAAACGAGTTTAAATCGGTAAAAAAGAAAAACCCCGATTTAGTTGTGGGTGTGCTGGGCTGCATGGCCGAGCGCTTAAAATCTAAACTGCTTGAAGAAGAGCAATTGGTTGATATTGTTGTAGGCCCTGATGCCTACCGCGACCTGCCAAACCTGGTTAAGATTGTAGAAACAGGCCAAAAGGCCGTTAACGTGCTACTTTCTAAAGAAGAAACATACGCTGATATTACCCCCGTACGCCTTGGTAACAATGGTATAACGGCTTTTATATCTATTACCCGTGGGTGCGATAATATGTGCGCCTTTTGCGTAGTACCCTTTACGCGAGGCCGCGAACGTAGCCGCGACCCTGAGACTATTGTTAAAGAGGCACAAGACCTGTTTAACCTTGGCTACCGCGAGGTTACCCTGCTGGGCCAAAACGTTGACAGCTACCTGTGGACAGGCGGTGGTTTAAAGAAATACAACCCTACAGCCGAAGAGTTGGAAGGCTCTACCAGCTTTGCCCAGTTGATGGAAAGGGTTGCTTTAGTTGACCCTAAGCTGCGCGTACGCTTCTCAACATCTCACCCTAAAGATATGCAGGACGATGTGTTAGAGGTAATGGCTAAGTACCCCAACATTTGCAACTACATTCACTTGCCGGTGCAAAGCGGTAACACCCGCCTGCTTGATATTATGAACCGCGGATACACCCGCGAGTGGTACATGGACCGCATAAACGCCATACGCCGCATTATACCCGATTGTGCTATTTCTACCGATGTTATTGCAGGCTTTTGCTCTGAAACTGAAGAGGAACACGCCGATACACTTAGCCTGATGGAGTGGGTGCAATACGATTTTGCCTACATGTTTATGTACAGCGAGCGCCCCAAAACCCTTGCCGAGCGTAAGTTTAAAGACGATGTGCCCGAAGATGTTAAAGGCCGCCGATTGACTGAGATTGTAGACCTGCAACAAAAAATGAGCCTTGCCAGCAACCAACGCGATGTGGGGAAAACCTTTGAGGTATTGGTTGAGGGCCTATCTAAACGCTCTAAAGAACACCTTAGTGGCCGCAACAGCCAAAACAAGGTTATCATCTTCCCTAAAAAAGACTACAAGCCCGGCGACTATGTAATGGTTAAGGTGCATAGCTGCACCGCCGCTACCTTGTTGGGCGATAGTGTGGAGTAATTACTTTAGTTCCGCCTTTCAAAAGCGTACAGTGCAGACCTAAGCGTTAGCATAGGTGTTGTAGGGCAGGAACTGCCAAGGCGTAGTATAATTCTCTCTATTGGGGAAAACAGGAATTGCCTATATAGTATAATCTTATAATTACAACAACGCATAATATTTGGTTCGGGCAATTTTTCTACATTCGCAAAAACCTCATATACAGTGCAACGATATATAGTTACGTTAGACCTTGGAACGTCTGGCCCTAAAGTGGGTCTGTTTACCGATAAAGGCCAATACTTGGCCCACGAAATTGAGTTCAACGATGTTATTTACCCTGAAGGGGAAGAAGGCGGTGCCGAGCAAAATCCCGACGATTGGATTGCATCTATTAAAACGGCCCTGAGCACGGTTGCTTAAAAACAATAACATTGATAAGGAATCTATTTGGGCCGTATGCACCACTACGCAGTGGAGCGGCACTGTGCCGGTAGACGAAAAAGGCAAGCACATTAGCAACGCCGTTATTTGGCTGGACAGCCGCGGGGCTAAGTATGTTAAAAAGGTTGTAGGCGGAGGAATTGAGGTTGATGGCTACAACATTTTTAAAGCTCTTAAATATATTAAATACACTGCCGGCGCACCGGCGCAAAGCGGTAAAGACCCTTTTGGCCACATACTGTTTTTAAAGCACGAGCGGCCCGAGATATACAACAAGGCGTATAAGTTTTTAGAGCCTATAGACTATCTGCAAGCCCGCCTTACAGGCAAAATATGCGCTACGTACGATAGTATTACCCTGCACTGGGTAACAGACAACCGAGATATTCAGAACGTAAAATACCACGATGGGCTTATAAAGCTTAGTGGTATAGACCGTGCCAAACTGCCCGATTTAATACCCACCAACTCGGTGCTGGGCACTGTTAGCGCCGATGCTGCCGAAGAACTGGGCCTTAGCACCAACACCATTGTGGTAGCAGGCTGTGGCGATGTACACAGTGCAGCCATTGGCTCTGGCGCCATTGCCGACTATCAGCCGCATTTTTACATAGGCACAAGCAGTTGGCTTATATGCCATTTCCCTAAAAGAAAACCGATTTGGCCCATAACATGGCTACGCTGCCATCGGCAATACCGGGGCGTTATATGTTTGTAAACGAGCAGGAGTCTGCTGGGTCGTGCATACAGTTTTTCAGGGATAAGGTGCTTTTTCGTAAAGACGCCTTAACTCCAGATGGCTTTCCTCAGGATTACTATAAGATAATGAACGAGCTGGCTGCCGAAGTTAAGCCGGGTAGTGAGGGGTTGTTGTTTATTCCCCACCTGTATGGTGAGCGCAGCCCGGTAGAAGACCACTACGCGCGCGGGGCGTTTTATAACCTGTCGCTAAAGCACGACCGTCGCCACATGATACGAGCAATTATGGAAGGCGTAGCCCTTAACGGCAAATGGTTGTTGAAGTTTGTAGAGAAAAACGCGGGCAAACAAGCCGAAGCTGTTAACCTGATTGGTGGCGGCGCTAACTCTGAATTGTGGTGCCAGATAATTGCCGATGTGTTTAACAGGCCCGTGCGCCAAATGGAAAACCCGGTTATTGCAAACTCGCAAGGGGCAGCCTACCTTGCCGCCCATGCCCTTGGCACTATGACGATGGATGAGATTGCCGCATCGGCCCGTTATAAAAAGGAGTTTACGCCCAACGCGCAAAACGCGGCCATGTACAATAAGGCTTTTGAAGAATTTTTAGGCTACTACAACCGCAATAAAAAAGCACATAAGAGAATGAATAGCCAGCATGCCTAATCTTTTGTTTTAGTGGTAAATGGTCTTATAATAAGCCTTATAGAACGCTCGTACGTAAAGTAGTTCCACATCCAGTTTACAAAAACTATTAACCGGTTTCGGAAACTAACCAGCGTCATAAGGTGGATAAACATCCACACCAGCCAGGCTATGCGCCCCTGGAATTTTATAAACGACAAATCTACCACCGCGCGGTTGCGACCTATGGTAGCCATAGACCCTAAGTCTTTATACTCAAAAGGCTTTTGGCTGCGGCCAAGCATGCGGGCTATCATGTTTTTGCCAAGGCGGTCGCCTTGCTGTATAGCCACCTGTGCCACGCCGGGGTGCCCGTTAGGGGTTTTGTCGGTTACCATAGCGGCAACATCGCCAAGGGCATAAATATTATCGTAGCCTTTTACTAGGTTGTGTTCATCTACCACCACCCGCGATTTGCGCAGTATAGCGTCTTCTTTCAGCCCATCTATAAGGCTGCCCTTAACCCCGGCAGACCATAATACGGTGCGGGTTTCAAGTAGTATACCATCGCCAAGAGTTAGGGTTTTGCCATCAAAATCTTTTACGGCAGTGTTCAGCCATACTTTAACGCCTAGCTCTTCCAGGTATTCTTTTGTTTTGGCCGATGCTTCGTTACTCATAGCAGGCAGCAACCGTGGCCCGGCCTCTATCAAATGCACATGCATCAGGCTTTTATCCAACTCGGGGTAGTCGTGAGGCAAAACGTGCTTTTTAAATTCGGCCAAAGCGCCAGCGGTTTCTACGCCCGTAGGGCCGCCGCCAACCACCACAAAGTTTAGCAGTGCTTTTTGCTCGTTTACGTTTACAGCGTTTATTGCCTGTTCAAACTCTTGCAACACATTGCTGCGCAGGTCTAAAGCCTGTGGTATAGATTTTAGCTCCATAGCCCATTTGGCCATGCTTTCCATGCCATAAAAATTGGTTTCAGAGCCTGTACCTATTACTAACTCATCGTACTCAATAGGGCCAATGTTGGTAAGCAGGGTATTGTTTTCGGCATCTATTTTCTGAACTTCGGCCAGCCTAAAGTTGAAGTTTTTGTAGTTGCGGAATATTTTGCGGTAGGGGTAAGCAATAGCATCAGACCCTAAACCCCCGCTGGCAACCTGAGTACAACAGCGGCTGAAAGGTGTGGTAGTTATGCTTATCTATAAGGGTTATATTGAATGAAGAATAGTTTTTAAGGCGTTTGATAAGTTGGATATTACCAAAGCCTCCGCCAACAAGAACAAGGCGTTTAGGGTAACTATCGGTTTTCATTTTTGTATGTATTTAGCAGGTGCAAGCACCAATTAGTTTCAATTTAACGCCATTAGGCTGTTGTAATTAATACCCATGTGGCTTTCATCGTACACGGCTTTGCCATTCTTAATTACAATCACCTGCGGCGACTCGTGCATTACACCATACCGTTCGGCAATGGTGTTAGATAGGGCTCGGTGTTCTAACAAGTCTAAATAGTAAGGTGCTATCTTGTTATTATCTTCGGGTTGCCAGCTGCGTTCCAGCCTGTTTAGGGCCGTGCTGCTAATAGAACAGCGCGTGCTATGCTTAAAAATAAGCACAGGGCCATTAGCCGATAATTCATCAATATTATCTAACTGGCTACTATCTGACAATATATTCCACTGCATACGTTTAAACTATGTATTATAAAGAATGGTTTTAAGGGTAAATTGTTTTAAAAAAGTTATGCGAGCATACAAGTATTGTGTGGCTTATTCGTAATTTACACGGCCTTTTGCGGGCATAAAGGTAGCGTATATCATAAAACATTTTCTACATAACTCCATTCTTAAGGGTACTTGTTTAATGGCATGTGCTATGCTTTTATGTGCCCTGTGTGCAGTAACCGCAAATGCGCAAAACACCATTGTTGAGGGCCGCGTTACCGATGCTAAAACCGGTGAGGGTATTGCCTTTGCCGCAGTAGCCTTTAAAGGCACCAGCATGGGCACTACTACAGATTTTAACGGCTATTATATTATTAACGTAAGCAAGCCGGTAGACTCTTTACGGTGTGTGTTTGTAGGCTACAACCCGCAAACCAAAAAAATTACGCGCGATGTTAAGCAAACTATAGACTTTGTGCTGCAGCCCACTGCCTATAATATTGGCGAAGTGGTAATACGCCCCGGCGAGAACCCGGCCGAGGTGCTGCTTAAAAAGGTTATAAAGCATAAAAAGGATAACGACAAAAGCAAATACGATAGCTACCAGTACGAAACGTACAACAAGCTACAGTTTGACCTGAACAACTTTACTGATAAGATAAGCAAGCGTAAAGCGCTAAAGCAAATCAGTTTTATTTTTGATAATGTTGACACATCAGAAACAGGAAAGGCCTATCTGCCAATATTTATGACTGAAACCGTGTCTGACTTTTACTTCCGTAAAAACCCGGCAGATAAAAAAGAGATGGTTAAGGCCACCAAAGTATCGGGCATTAAAAACAAAAGCGTTAGCCAGTTTTTGGGCGATATGTACCAGAATATTGATATTTATGAGAACACGCTTTTATTGTTTGATAAGGGTTTTATAAGCCCAATATCAAACACAGGCATACTGTTTTATAAGTACTTTTTAACTGATAGCGCCTATATAGAAAGCCGCTGGTGCTATAAGGTAGACTTTGTGCCACGCCTTAAGCAAGACCTTACGTTTACCGGCAATATGTGGATTGCAGATACATCATTCGCGATAAAAAAATCCAGTTCCAGATTAATAAAGATGCCAACATAAATTTTATAAAAGACTTTTATGTTGAAGAAGAATACACTCTGGTAGATGGTAAGTACTGGATGCGCAGCTACGAGAAAGTAGTGGCCGATTTTAACCCCTACGTACCGGTACCATGGGCATTTACGGGCGCAAAACCACGCACTACCGCAACATTATTGTTGACCAACCCATTGCTGAGAAATACCTGAAAGGTGCAGCCAATATTGAAGTAGCCGATAGTGCAGTTACGGCCAACGAAGATTATTGGAAAAACACCCGTCCTGATAGCCTTACAACGGCGGAAAAGGCGGTTTACAAAATGGTTGATACCATTAAAACCCTGCCTGTTTACCGCCGCACATCTGATTTGATTTACGGTATTGTTACAGGGTATATGATAGCCGGTCCGTTAGAAATTGGGCCGGTATACTCGCTGTATAGCTTTAACAACCTGGAGGGCAACCGTTTTAGGTTTGGCATGCGAACCAGCAACAATTTTAGCAAGCGCATAGAGTTTAGCGCCTATGGTGCTTATGGCATGCGAGACAGGGAATGGAAATATTTTGGCGGTGTACGCTACATGATAGCAAAAGCGCCACGGCAGGTTGTGGGCGGCAGCTACCGCCACGATATTGAATTACTTGGCCTTGCCAACACTTCTACCATACAATTAAACGTATTAGCATCTATAGGCCGCCGCCGGCCGTTAGACCAGCTATTGCTTACCACCAACGCTACCGTGTATTACGAGCGGGAGTGGTTTTCGGGGTTCTTAAATAAAATCACGCTGTCTCGCAAAGAGTGGATGCCGGGCTTGTTCCAGTTTAACCGAATAAACCCTGATAACAGCACAACCCCTGTTAGCCAATTTACTACTACCGAGGCTACGCTTATGACTTATTTTGCCTTTGACGAAAAGTATGTAAACGGCGAGTTTGATCGTACCAGTTTGGGTACCCGCTACCCGCGCATAACACTAACTGCCACAATTGGGTTTAAGAATCTCCTGGGCGGCTCGTTCGACTATCAGCAACTTAAGCTGCAAATAGACGACAGGTTCCGCTATAACCCCTTTGGCTATACCGATTTTAAGTTGGAAGCAGGTATGACGTTTGGTAGTGTGCCGTACCCATTGCTAAACATACAAACAGGTAATGAAACATACGGCTACAGCTCTTATTACTTTAACATGACAAACTTTAACGAGTTTGCTACCGATAGGTATGTGCGCCTGTTTGCCACCCACCATTTTGATGGGTTATTCTTGAATAAGATACCTTTATTGCGGAAGCTTAAATGGCGTGAGGTGGCTACCTTTAAAGGGGTAATAGGCTCGCTTAGCGAGAAAAACCGCAACGGTGTGTACCAACTGCCTACAGGTATGTACGACCTTGCGGGCAAGCCTTACATGGAAGTTGGCGTAGGCGTAGAAAACATTTTTAAGTTTTTGCGTATTGATGCCTTGTGGAGGTTAACGCAACTCAATCACCCCGATATTCCTAAGTTTGGAATTAGGGCTGCAATACAAATTGGACTGTAGAGGCCAGATGCAATTGGATCTTAGATTAATTTCTATTCCTTAACCTTATGGTGCAAGGCCTCTTCGGCACTGCGTTTAATAAGGTGTTCGGCTTCGTCTTTGCCAAGGTATTTATCTATAGCTGCATGGGTAGCATATATAAGTGGGGTTAGGCCCACGGCAATAACCAGTTTAAATAGGTAGCCCGTAAAACCAATGGCTATAAACTGGTTAAAGGTCATAAGCTTATCAGCAGGCTTATCGTAAAAGTTGAACACATCGGGCAGGTAAAAGGCAATGCCCAATACTATAAAAGAATCTACCAGTTGCGATACCACCGTAGAACCTGTAGCGCGCAACCACAGCATCTTTCCGCCGGTGCGTTCGCGCAAAAACCAAAATACAAACACATCAACCAACTGGCCTACCAAAAAGGCGGTAATGCTGCCCACTATTATTAGCTGCGATTGCCCCAATACTTTGTTAAATTCAGCATCGCCCACATTAGAAAATGGCGACGCAGGCACCTGCATGGCAAAGAAAATCACTACAAAAGCATACGCAATAAGCGCGGCTGTAAGCAGCGACAGTTTGCGCACACCATTGCGGCCAAAATATTCGTTTATTAAATCGGTAGTTAAAAAAACAATGGGCCAGGGCAAAATACCCATGCTTAATGTGAATGGCCCAAGGGTTATTAGCTTAGCGCCTATTACCTCTGCCACCACAGCATTGGTAATAAATATACCTGCCAGTATTACAAATATGGAATCTCGTTTAGAGTTACTTATCATCGGTACAATGAAAAAATCAAAATGAAAAATCACTATTGGCTGCAATGTACAGCATTTTTCATTTTTAGTTATTCGTTTTTCATTAAGGGTTACCAATCTCCGCTGGCGCCGCCGCCGCCAAAGCTGCCGCCGCCAAATCCACCGAAGCTGCTTCCGCCTCCGCCGCCACCGCCCCAAGAAGAGCCACCACCACCCATGCCGCCCCAAAATATAGGGCCCATGCCGCCACCCGAGCCGCCGGAACTGCCCATGCCGCTGTTTTTACCAAAAATGGAGATAAGTATAATAATGCCCATTATAACCAAAAAGATGATTAATGGGGTAGGGAGTCCTTTATCGTTTTTGGCTTCAGCCTTGTAGCGGCCTGCCACCATGTCTATTAACGTGTTGGTAGCCGTATCAAGCCCCTGATAATAGTTCTTTTGTTTAAAGGCGGGTTTAATATCATTCTCAATAACCCGTTTGGCAAGGCCATCAGTAACACGGTCTTCAAGGCCATAACCAACTTCAATATCAATCTTACGGTCGTTAAGGGCTACCAGAATAAGTATACCGTTGTTCTTCTCTTTTTGCCTATGCCCCACTTGCGGCCAAGTTTTAAGGCATAATCCTCAATATCATAATCGCCTATAGTACTAACGGCCACTATGGCAAACTCTATAGAGTTACTATCGTTAACCGCGCGCAGCTTTTGCTCCAGCCTGTTATACTCATCAGGGCTAAGCATGTTGGCAAAATCGTTAACCATGCGCTTGGGGCTTGCCGGTTCGGGCAAATCCTGGGCAGAAACGCTACCAAGCGCCAACAATAACAGCCAAAAAGAGAGTATATAGCTACGCATTAATTACCTATTGATATATCATCAGACAATTCGTTTGAATCGCCTTCTTTCCACGGAAAGTGAGCAGCAAGCTTTTCACCCGCCATTTCTACGCCTTTTACAAGGCCGGGAATAAAATCGCCTTTTTTGAAATTTTCGCGTATCACATCGCGTATGGTGAGCCAAAACTCCTCATGCACCTTGGCATGTATGCCTTCATCGCCCACTATGGCAAACTTGTGGCTGTGTATGGCAAAGTAAAAAAGTATGCCATTGCGTTCTCTGGTTTTGTACATTTCCTGTTGACCAAATACTTCTAAGGCGCGGGCAAAGGCATCGCCCTCGCACACCGTTTCTACATGCAGGCGTATCTCGCCCGATGTTTTCAGTTCGGCCTGCTTAATGGCGGCTTTTACCTCTTCTTCAGAAGCTAAAGAAAGCAATGGCTCTTTTTGCGACATGCTTATGTTAGAATTTAACTGTTGGGGCTTTTTCAGCACCTGCTTCGGCAGCAAACATAGCGCGAGGCTCAAAACCGGTTATACCCGCTACAATTTTTCCGGGGAAACGCATAACAGCGCTGTTGTATACCGTTACGGCAGCGTTATAATCGTTGCGCGATACGTTTATCCTGTTCTCGGTACGCGATAACTCTGTTTGCAACTCTAAAAAGTTGGTATTGGCTTTTAAGTCAGGATATTTTTCTGCTACCACCAATAAACTCTTTAACGCACCTGCCAAACCATTTTGCGCCGACTGGAATTTTTTCATGTTTTCTTCCGTCATGTCGGCAGCATTAATGTTAATACTGGTAGCTTTAGAGCGTGCGTCAGTAACTGCTATTAAGGTGCTTTTTTCAAAGTCGGCATAGCCTTTAACGGTTGCCACAAGGTTAGGAATAAGGTCTAACCTGCGTTGGTAAGCGCTTTGCACATCGGCCCATTTTTGGTCAACTACCAGTTGTTTATCAACCATACCGTTGTACGATGAGCAACCAAAAAGGCCAAATATTAAAAAGAAGCCAGCTATAACAGCTATAATAATTACGTTTCTGTTCATTTTTTTTATTGTATTTAAACAAATGTATCAAAAAGCATGCTGATTGAAAATACATGACAATACGTCATTTTTGTACCCCCTCCGTCATCCCTCCTTTGTCGGGCTGACACCTCCCCCTACTAGTAGGGGAGGAAAACAATCTCGCGCTAAGCGAGAGAGTTGGAGGGGTACAGGTTATTGTAACCACCAACTTTGTTTTATCATCTACCCTAAAGCGGTTATCGGCCCTGTGGCCCACTATCCATGCTATTTTGCCGTTACTTTCTAATATCCATAAATCATCTTTTTCGTCTTTGCTCAGCTTACTGTCTTTAAAAAAGTCGCTTAGCAGTTTGCCCTTGCTCATACCAAAGGGTTGAAACTTATCGCCAACCCGCCAACGGCGCAGGGTTAAGGGGAAGGTTAGTTTGTCAAAATCGAGTATGGCAACGTTAGCCGGTTGTTTCAGGTTTATTTTGGCAGTATATGTTTTAACGCTAAATGCCAGTTTTACAGGTGTAGTCACCTGCTTAGTATCAATTTCAATAGTATATTCCCTTTCGTCGCGCTCTTTTTTAGGGCAGATGATAAGAAAATCCCTGTCGTGCAACAACTCATACTCTTCGGCAATAAACCGCTGGCCCGACTGGTGGCTAAGGCACTGCTCAATATCTTCTACCTGCTCTGCATTAAACCCATACGGGTGTAATAGTTCAAACAAATACAAGCTAAGTGGTTTTAGCTTTTTTATGTGCTTTATGCTGATGTATATTTTCCCATCCTTCTCGCTTATTACCTCTTCCAAAGCCGCATCCATAAACTGTTTAAGCACAGCATTACTTTGCTCTAACCGCGCAATGGTTTTTATAATGCTCTGGTTGAATGATGGGTTAATGTTTTCAAAAATGGGAATAACCTTATGGCGGATAAGGTTGCGGCGGTACTTTACACTTTGGTTGCTGCTATCATCGCGCCACTTAATTTTATTGGCTTTGGCATAGGCTTCAATATCTGCCCTGGTGGCAAAAAGCAACGGCCTTACTACATTGCCCATCTTGGGTTTTATGCCGGTTAAGCCACTAAGGCCCGTTCCACGACTAAGGTTTACAAAAAACGTTTCGGCAACATCGTTAGCATTATGTGCCGTAGCTACAAAGGCATATTCGTGTGCCAGTAGCAGGGCATTAAACCAATCGTACCGAAGCCTGCGAGCAGCCATTTGTATACTCTCGCCACTTTGTTTGGCTATATCTTTGGTATTAAAGCTTTCAGCATGCAAAGGTAGATTGTTCTTTTTGCAATAGGCACGTACAAAAGCTTCGTCGGCATCGGCCTCATCGCCCCTAAGCTTAAAGTTGCAATGTGCTACACTTAGTTTATGGCCTGTGTTTTGCAATATATGCAACAGCACCATAGAGTCTATGCCGCCGCTTACAGCCGCTAACAAGTGGTTGCCCGCAGAAAAAAGGTTTTCTTCGGCAACAAAATCCTGTAAACGGGCAGCCAGTGCGTGCATAACTATTTATACCATTTTAAAACCCAAATGTAGATAATGCGTATATATTTGCCGGCAAAATCGCTCATCTATCTATTAAATAATCCAATTAAGCCCGTGGCTACATCAATACAACACCATAAAATGCGCTCCCTGTTTACCTTAGGGTTGATATTGGTATTTGCATTTGCCCATGCGCAGGATGGTTGGAAAGACAGTTTTACAAAACATAATAAGGTGGCGGGCAAAGATACCCTGCCATACCGCTATTATTCCCCTAAAACAAACGAAGACAGCAAACTGCCATTAGTAATATTTTTGCATGGTGCAGGCGAACGGGGTAACGATAACAATGCACAGCTATTACACGGCGTAAAATACTTTATGGCCGATAGCGCACAAAGCAAATACACTTGCGCCATTTTTGCCCCGCAATGCCCTACCGCCAAGCGTTGGGTAGAAACCGACTGGAAACTGCTTAAGCACACCATGCCTGCCAAACCATCGGACCCTATGGCATTGGTATTTGCCGTTTTAGACAGCCTTAAAAAACTACCTTATATTGATAGTACCCGCATATACATTACAGGCCTTTCTATGGGTGGGTACGGCATCTGGGATGCTATACAACGCCGGCCCAATCAGTTTGCGGCCGCAGTACCTATTTGTGGTGGTGGTGATGAAGCGCAGGCCCCCAAGCTAAAAAGTATGCACATTTGGGCTTTTCATGGCACTACCGATAAGCTGGTTAAACCCGAGCGAACCCGTAATATGATTGCCGCTATAAATGCTGCCGGTGGACACCCTAAGGTTACTTATTACGAGACAGGTCACTTTGTATGGGACCAAGCCTATACCACGCCCGATTTGTTTAAATGGATGTTTTTTCAATCTAAAAAATAAGCCACAGCCTAACCATTACCCATGTCAGACAAAAAGCCTGAAGTTGAGTTGTATAAAGTACTGGGGCTTTTTGCGTTTACTATTATCCTTTTTTCGGCATACTCTTTTGCTCCCCAAACGTATTCGTTTTTTAATTTTAAGGTTAAACAATCTAAGATTAAAAACTTTTTTACTGAACCCAATAAAAAGCCTTTGGTTGCTGCTGTTGATACCACCAAAGAAGCGTTGGAAAAGAAGATGAAGGTAGACTCTACCGCGCAAAAATTTCTGTTTATTGGCGATAGTATGTTGGAATACCTCCGCATTCGCCTTAACGATTATGCCAAGAAAAACGGCCATTCGGTAGAGACTGTTATTTGGTATAGCTCATCATCACTTTGGTATGGCACCTGCGATACCTTAAAGCACTTTATAGATAAGTATGAGCCAACTTATGTTGTAGTATCGCTGGGCGCTAACGAGCTTTTTATCAAAGACATTAAGACCGACCGCGACACTATGGTGCAGCATGTTATAAACCAAATTGGCGACCGCAAATACCTTTGGGTGGGGCCGCCTAACTGGAAAGACGACACCGGGATTAACGATATGATTGTAGAGAAGGCAGGCAAGGGCCACTACTTTGAATCGAAAAAATTAAAATGAAGCGCAAAAAAGATGGCGCACACCCGGTAAAAGAAGATGCCTTTGTTTGGGCCGATTCTATTGCCAAATTTATGATGACGGGCAGCGACGATAAGATACTAATGGTTAAGCCCGATACTTTTTTTGACAAAGTACCGCACACCGAAATTTTACAACCTAACCCACCACCCGGCCTGTAATGGATATTTGGTACGCTATAAAGCAGCTTTTTACTTACGACTCTGACCACCCCATGTTGTTTAACAGCGGGCAGTTTTTGTTTGTATTTACGGTGTTTATGGCTATTTATGCGGCTATTTATAAAAACAAGCTGTCGCGCACGCTGTATGTGCTGGTGTTTAGCTTCTTCTTTTACTATAAATCGAGTGGTGGGTATTTGGGTATTTTGCTGCTTACCGTAATTGTAGACTACGGGCTGGCGCTGCTCATTTATCAATCTAAAGCCAAGGCGCAGAAAAAGCTCTACCTCATTCTCTCCTTAGTCAGTAGTTTGGGTTTGTTGTTCTATTTTAAGTACACCAACTTCTTTTTAGAAAACGTTGCCGCAGCCAATGGCGAACCATTCCAAAGGCTGGATATATTCCTGCCCATTGGCATATCGTTTTATACCTTTCAAACCCTTAGCTACATTATTGATGTGTATAGGGGCGAGATTAAACCGACAAATAACTTCCTTGATTACGCCTTTTATATGACATTCTTCCCCCACCTGGTGGCAGGGCCTATTGTACGGGCTAAATTCTTTTTGCCCCAGTTGAATGAGAAGGTTATACTGGATAGGGTGCAGATAAATACTGGGTTATTTCTGGTGATAATAGGGCTACTCAAAAAGGCGGTATTAGCTGATTATATTGCGCAGTACAACGACCTTATTTTTGCCGACCCAAAAACCTACAGCGGCTTTGAAAACCTGATGGCTATGTATGGCTATACGTTGCAAATTTACTGCGACTTTTCGGGCTACTCCGATATTGCCATAGGTATAGCCAAAATGATGGGCTTTGAGCTGGGCAGCAACTTTAACAAGCCTTACCAAGCACTTAACCTGACCGATTTCTGGCGGCGCTGGCATATATCATTATCGCAGTGGTTGAGAGATTATTTATACGTGCCACTTGGCGGTAACCGCAAAGGCAGGTTCCGCACCTACTTAAACTCGTTTTTAACCATGCTTATTGGTGGCTTTTGGCACGGCCCATCTTGGAACTTCGTGTTTTGGGGCGCATCGCATGGGGTTGGGTTAGCTGTACATAAATACTATACTGAAACGTTTAAGCCTGCTGTTAATTCTAACATCTTCAGCAAGGCAATATCATGGCTTATTACCTTCCACTTTGTGGTGTTTTTGTGGATATTCTTCCGCGCTAAGGACTTTACCACTGCCTGGGATATGATACATAGCATTGTTTACAACATGGACTTAGCCTATGTTGCACCGTTCCTTGCCGTGCGCAAAACGTTTGTGTTATTTGTTTTGATTGGCTTCGCCATCCACTTTATCCCATCACGTTGGTTCCCCGCTATTACCGATGGGTTTGTGCGCATGCCTTTCTGGGCTAAAGCTGCCGCGTTTGTAATCACTATACAGCTAATCATCCAATACGCCAGCGAGAGTGTGCAGCCGTTTATTTACTTTCAGTTTTAATAGGTGTCACCCCTCTGGGGTTTATACATTTTCCGTATTTGTTTCTATTGACATTTCACTCCTCCGGAGCTGTGTTTTAAGTCCCAGAGGGACGGCATATCAATAGAAAATACTACCGCAAGTGTTATAAGCTCCAGAGGAGCGACACTAATAATATTATGCGATTTTAGTTACCGTTGAGTCACTGTAAATATTTCCCTCTTCATCAACCGTAACAAGGTTTACTCCTAGGGTTTTGCCTTTGTCGAAGGTGCCTAGTTGTTGCTTAAAGCCTAAGGCTTCGGCGCCGTTTACGGTGGCCCATTGTATTAATTCGGTAGTAGGTGTTTCAGGGAAGTTAGCGGCAATAGTTTTCAATTCATCCAATATAGAAAGGCTGTCGTTAGAGGCGTAGCTATCAGTCCCCACTACAATTTTAGCTCCCATTTGGCGTAGCATGGGCACATCAGGCAGCTTGTTTTCTATATATAAATTGGCATTGGGGCATAGCGCCCAGTATATCATTTTGCCGTAATCCATGGCCCATTGCACATCGTCTTTAGTGCTTACGGTGTTATGTACCAAAACTATACGGTTGCAATTGGGTAAATGCACCACGGTAGACGCCAACGAGTTAAAGCCCGTAGGTTTATAGGTACTTAAATCCAATCCAAACTTCGCCATTTGTTCAGCCATAGGGCCTGTGCCCGTGCGGAACAGTTCATTCTCGCCATCGGTTTCCTGGTTGTGGATAGATATTACCCCATCGCGCAGGTAGTTATGCTCGGCAACCAGTTTTAACAGCTTTATAGATAATGAATAGGTAGCATGCGGGGTAATATTGGCAGGCGCATTGGGTATTAGTGTTTCCAACTCGCGGAGCAGCTTTTCGCCACCCTCAAATACTTCCTCTGCCTTATCGGGGTTTAACCCAAACAGCTCTATAAAGGTGTGGTAGAGCATGTTGCGCTTGGCCTTTTGGGCAAAGGTAAAATTGTGGTTGCTAATATCGCCCACGGCTACAATGCCATTACGCAGCATCTCGCCCTCGGCAGATTCAATAGCAGCTAGCACCTCATCATCGGCTACCCATTTGCGTATGGCCATCATATCTTTAACAAAGCCATGCAAGCCTGTATGTTTGGCTATTTTACTCTTTAGGTACGATAACTCTAAGTGGCAGTGCGCGTTAACAAATCCCGGGGTTAAAATACCCTCAAAACGCTCGGCTTTCTCCAGTACGGCAGGGTACTCAGCATCTGCGGGAGTGAACAAATTAACCACCCGCCCGTTACTATCTACAGCTAATACGCCGTTTTCAACAGGGGTTGTGTATACAGGATAGATATAATTGGCTGTTAGAAAGCGCATATGGTTATCTTTGGGGCAAAGCTACATTGAAACAGTTTACCCTAAATAAAGAAGAACGTTTAAAAAGCCGCAAATTGATGGACGAACTGTTCGTTAGCGGACAAACGCTTACGGTGTTCCCTTTTAGGCTGGTTTGGATAGAAACCCAGCTGCTAGTGGATTACCCGGCACAAATGGCGGTAAGTGTTAGCAAACGCAACTTTAAACACGCGGTAGACCGTAACAGGCTAAAACGCTTGATGAGAGAGGCTTACCGGAAGAATAAGTTTACCGTTTACGATATGGCCCAATCTTTGAGCAAACAGTATGCTATAATGCTTATTTACACGGGCCGTAAAATGGTTGACTATGCCGAGGTGGAAAGTAAAATAATAATAACTTTGAAAAAATTTACCGAAAGGTGTAATGAAACGCCTGCTTAGTGCACTAATATTAGGAGTATTTAGGTTTTACCAATTGGCTATTTCGCCTATGTTTAGCCCTGTGTGCCGTTATACGCCCACATGCTCTGCATACGGTGTTGAAGCAGTAAGAAAACATGGGCCTTTTAAAGGAACTTTTTAGCCGTAAAGCGTATACTGCGCTGCAACCCATGGGGTGGCAGCGGATACGACCCGGTACCGTAATATAACCGAGTTTATAATTTAAAATTGAATATGGATTTTGTGAAGAGAATTCCAAAGAAAATTAAAGTAGCGGTTTTTGCCCTTTTTGTGGGTGCAAGCTCTATTAGCCTGTTGGCGTTTGACAAAGGCGACGATAACTACTTCGAAATATCGAAGAACCTTGACATTTTTGCCACGCTTTACCGCGAGGTAAACATGTATTATGTTGACGAAACCAACCCCGGCGATATGGTTAAAACAGCCATTGATGCCATGTTGGAAAAGTTAGACCCCTACACTAACTATATTCCGGAATCGGATATAGAGGACCACCGCTTTATGACTACCGGCCAGTACGGTGGTATTGGTGCATTGGTGCGTCAAAAAGGCGATTATATATACATATCAGAACCTTACGAAGATAAACCGGCACAAAAAGCAGGCCTTATGGCCGGCGACGCGCTGCTTGAAGTTGATGGAAAATCTGTTAAAGGCAAACAAACCGCCGATGTGGTTAAAATGCTTAAAGGTGTGCCTAATACAAAGGTTAGCATTAAAGTAAAGCGCGATGGCAGCAACCAACCGCTTGAGTTTAGTGTAATGCGCGAAGAGATTAAGATTAACAACGTGCCTTATTTTGGTATGGTTGATGATAAAATTGGCTACATAAAGCTTAGCGGCTTTACTGAAGATGCAGGCAAAGAGGTTAAAGATGCCCTTGTTAGCTTAAAAGCTACCAACCCGGGTATAGAAGGTGTTATACTTGACCTTCGTGACAATCCGGGTGGGTTGCTTCGCGAAGCCATTAACATATCTAACGTATTTGTAAATAAAGGCTTGGATATTGTTAGCACCAAAGGCAAGGTAAAAGAGTGGGACAAAACCTACAAAGCCCTTAACACCCCTGTAGATACTGATATTCCTTTAGTGGTATTGGTTAGCCGCGGTTCGGCTTCGGCATCAGAAATTGTATCGGGTACCATGCAAGACTTAGATCGTGGTGTTATTATTGGTCAACGCTCTTACGGCAAAGGCTTGGTACAAACTACCCGCCCGCTTAGCTATAACTCTCAGGTAAAAATTACTACCTCTAAATACTACATACCAAGCGGCCGTTGCATACAGGCGCTGGATTATACCCACCGCAACGAAGATGGTAGCGTAGGTAAAATTCCTGATTCGTTAATGACGGCTTTTAAAACTAAAAACGGCCGCGTGGTGTATGATGGTGGCGGTGTAAACCCCGACTATAAAACACCTATTAAAAAATACAGCCAAATACTACAAAGCCTTGTGGTTAAGTCTTTGGTATTTGATTATGCTACCAAATACAAACTGGAGCATCCTACCATTGCCAAAGCCAAAGACTTTAAACTTAGCGATGCGGAGTACGAAGATTTTGTAAAATGGTTGGGCGATAAAGAATACGACTATACCACCAAGAGCGAGGAAATGTTGGATAAGCTGAAAAGTACCGCCGAAGGAGAGAAATACTTTGACGGTGTTTCTAAAGAATTTCAGGCGCTGAAAGACGGTATGATGCACGATAAAAAAGCTGACTTATACAAGTTTAAAGGCGAGATTAAGGAATTTTTAGAAGGCGAGATTGTTGGCCGTTACTACTACCAAAAAGGTAAGATTGAAGCATCGTTTAAATACGATACCGAAATTACCGAGGGTGTAAAAATACTGTACGACAAACCTACCTATTCTGCTATTTTAACAGGCAAATACAAACAACCTAACGCACCAAAAGAAGATGGTGAAAAGGATGATGACGGCGATGATGACGGCGGCGTTAAACAGAAGAAAAAGACATGAAGAACAACAATTAGTTGTAACAATATTTAATTTTGCAAGGGCGGTACTAATTACCGCCCTTTTTCGTTTCTTTAACCACTGTGCGTATAGTAAAACTGCTACAATTTATACCCTACCGCTTTTTCTACTTATTGGGGCTGGCCGTCTTTATATTCGGTATGCCCTTTAGTAACCTAATGATGAGCCAGGGGTTGTTCTACATATCGGGCGCCTGACTGCTTAGCAGCATTGCATACAATACTACCCTCGCACGCATTAAACTATACCTAAGCAACAGGCAAGCACTGGCCTTAGCAGCTATATTCTTTGCTTTGCTGGTTGGGTTAGCCTATACCACCAATTTTGATTATGGCCTTAAAGACATACGAGTAAAGTTGCCCTTGTTTTTATTGCCATTTGTTATTGTGGGCTTAGGCTCGCTTAAAGAGAAAGAATACCGTGGGCTGCTGCTATTTTTTGTATTAATGGTAGTAAGCTCTACCATAGCAGGCTATGCAACGGCTATAAGTAACTATGGCACAACATACGAGGCGCGTCAGCTATCGCCCTACATATCAAACATACGCCTTAGTTTGCTTATTATTATGGCTATTTTTATTGCTGGCTGGTTGGCTATAAAACTGCGCAACCTGTGGTTTAGCATTGCCGCAGCCCTAACTGTTATCTGGCTGCTTTTCTTTTTATATAAGCTGGAAAGCCTTACGGCATTGGGTACCATATTTATAGTGTGGCTGGCGCTGATAATCTTCAACCTAAAAGATATTAAGCCCAAAGCTTTGCGCATTGCATTGCCGCTATTGCTGGCTGCCTTTGCCGGGTGGTTTTGCTATTATACCAACACTACCTATACCGAATATTTTACTCCTAAAGTGGAAGTAAACCCAAGCGAAGTAACCAAATACGGCAACACGTATGATGTGGTAGACATGCCCTACATGATTGAGAATGGCAACCCAATATGGGCACATGTGTCTGGAGCAGAATTAAGAGAAGAATGGCCTAAGCGCAGTAGTATACATATTGATAGTACCGACGCTAAAAAGCAGCCTTTATACTACACTCTTATCCGCTACATGGCATCTAAAGGTTTAAAGAAGGATAGAGAAGGCATAGCAGAACTTACAAATACCGATATAACCAATATAGAAAATGGTATTGCCAATGCTAACTATACCGAACAGCGGGGCTTAAAAGCAAGGCTGCATAAGATTTTTGGGAGTACTAAGGTATACAAAGCCTACCACAACCCCAGCGGACACTCCGTATTTATGCGTTTGGAGTTTTGGCGCAACAGTTGGGGCATTATAAAAGACAACCCTGTAGTGGGTGTTGGCACCGGCGATGTTATTGATGCTGTGGCCATGCAGTATAATAAGTGCAACTCTCAACTGGATGCTAAATGGCGGCTGCGCTCGCACAACCAATTTTTGGCCATTGGTATAGCCTTGGGGATTATAGGTATGTTGATTTTTCCCTTCTCTATGTTCTACCCCTTTATTAGTGCCAAAGGCTACAAGAGCATAATGTTTACCGCGTTTTTTGTTACTGCGTTTTTATCTATGCTTACTGAAGATACGCTGGAAAGCCAGGCAGGGGTTTCGTTCTATGTGTTTTTCTTTTGCGTATTCCTGTTTTTAAAACCGGGAGCATTAACCACCCCGCAAATTGGTTGGGGGTGGTGGGATAAACCCCGATTAGAAAATTAATAGCCCCATTCACCTTGAAAAGAAGGTAGATTAATGCTTTGCCACTTAACCATTGGCCACTACATCTATACCTTAATACTCCGCTTAATAGATTCTTCCAAAGAGATAAGTGTTTCCGTACGCTCTATACCATCTATGGCCTGTATTTTTTCGTTAAGCACTTCGCGCAGGTGGTTGGTATTTTTACAAACTATCTTTAAAAATATGCTGTATTGGCCGGTGGTATAGTAGGCTTCTACCACCTCGGGTATGCTCTCTAGCTGCGTTATTACCTGCTTATATACCGACCCGCGAAAAAGGTAAACTCCTAAAAAGGCCGTTAAATCGTAGCCCAGTTTAGTATGGTCTACCATTAAAACGGAGCGTTTAACAATGCCTGCATCTTCCAGTTTTTTCATGCGCACGTGTATAGTACCGGCAGAAACTATCAGTTTTTTGGCAATTTCGGTGTAAGGCACCAGCGCATCTTCCATTAAAATAGAAAGTATCTGCCTATCCAGGTTATCAATTTCTAAAATTTCGTGCTTTTCAGGATGCATATTTTTATGTTATGACAACAAATATAGCTTTAAATTATTTTATTTGTAATAATAACTCATAATCGTTAACAAATTTGCATTATATATGTTCTTATTATACATTTGTAACAAGAAACAAACGTTCTTATACACTGTGGGGTGATGAAACTATGGCAGACATGCCCTCCTGTCTCGGGGGTAGGGAGCTACGGGATAAACACACGATAATGGGTTGACCACAAAAAAATTCTATGTCGTGCGGCTAACCGCCCTGTGAAGGTTCGAACCCTTCCCCTACAGCTTAAATTGGAAAGCCCCTTAAGATTAGATACTTAAGGGGCTTTTTTAATACTTAAAAACAACACAGATTGGCAAAAACAGTTTTATGGCACATTTAGCGGTACACATTGCGGCCGCTTTTATTAAACGGGCAACAGCCGAAAAGAAAACTTTAAATAAGAAAAAATTGCAATGCCTGCTCTATTTTGCCCACGGTTATTCTTTAGCCCTTTACAACCAACCATTGCTGCAACAGCGGTTTGAAGTTTCTAAAAACGGGCCCGTTATACATAGTGTAGCACTTGTATACCGGCAACTAAATAGCGCCCATAAAAACATCAACTATAAAGTCGACTTTTCTTCTGATGTATTGCATGTAATTTTATTGGCGTGGAATAAGGCAAACAGCCTGACTGAAAAAGCCTTTGTAAGACTAGCAACACAGCCCGGAACGCCATGGGCTAACGCAAACGCTCCGCAGCATAGCTCATTGTATATTGATGATTCTGCTATAAAAATCTATTTTGAAAAGTGGTATATAACAGATGTTACATTGCCAACTAAAACATATCGTTATATTTTAAAAAATAAGCCTGTAAATTACCTGCATATACCGCTAAACGCCCTAATGTGCCCATGTTGTAAAACATCGCCGTGCAACGTGGCAAATGCCGCTATGCCGGCGCCTGTAGAAAAACCCAAAGCACACCAATACTTAACACCGGCAATGCCTTTGTTATTTGCTTATGGGTTGGTTCTTTTTAAGCCAACATTAACAATGAATAAAATATTATTTTCTTAACCTTAATGTATTTTTTGTTACGATATAATTGATTATCATTACGGTGCTTAATTCTATATTTATTCCTGTTCTGTTATGGCTTATAAAGCTATTGAAATTGCAGCCGCCTTTATTAAAAAGGGCAAGGCCGAGAAGAAACCTTTTAGCCAAATGAAGCTGCAATGCATGGTATACTATGCACACGGCTATTATCTTGCGTTAAATAACGAGCCCCTATTTACAGAGGCTATTGAAGCCTGGGAAATTGGCCCGGCTATACAAAGTATATATGGTATGTACAGGTTGATAGACCGCCTGCCAATTGCTGAGTGGCCCGATGATAACTTTGACATAGATTACGAACCTAAGACAATACAGGCAATTGATGCGGCGTGGGAGGCAGCTTTTAGGCTAACATCAGACCAGTTTATAAAATGGGTAACAGCCAAGGGTTCGCCATGGGCAAAATCGTACTCACCCATACAGTGGACGCTTAACATTAGCAACGATACAGTTAAAAGCTATTTTGAAAAGGAAGTACTGCGGATGGCTTAGTCTACTAAAATATCCTTTTTACGGATGTTAATCATAAACTCGCGGAAGATGATGCGCAGCACCGAATAGGTAGGTATAGCAACCATCATACCCACTACACCGCCCAATGTACCTGCCGCTAAAATCACAATAAAAATCTCTAGGGGTGCGCTTCCATGCTTTTAGAAAATATGTAGTTAGATAGGAACCAGTTATCTATAAACTGCACTACACTGTAAATTACCAACACTTTAAGGGCTATAGGCCACCACTCGCTTGCCCCCAAATTTAAATTAGTAGTAATGGCTATAACAATACCTATACCGTTGGCAATAAGCGGCCCAACATAAGGTATAAGGTTTAGCAGCCCAAATAGTACACCCATAAGCAACGGGTTGCTTATACCAAAAACCCACATGCCTAATGATGCCAAGGTGGTAACAGCCAAAAATTGTATTAATAAACCCACCAGGTATTTTACCAGCAGTTGCTTACTTTCTGTAAATATTTTAACTGCCTTTTTTTCATCCGTTTTAGGTATCATCATAAGCAGTACTTTCTTTAACAAACCTTCTTCTTTAAGCAGGAAAAAGGCGATAAAAAAGATAGAGAATAATGCAGCCACAATGCTACTTACAGAGTTAAACACACCCGATGCCATGGTTGTAACCTCGCCACCACTAAACATATTTTTAAGGCTATCAACCACAAACTCTTTAAACGGCTTATCGTCGCCAATATTAAAACGGGTATAGTAGCCCTCCAATTGGTCTAACGGGCCTTGCAGGCTTTGCATTACCTGGTTGCGGTCTAGGTTGGCTATGGTGTTGGCCTCTTGAACCAGTACGGGAATAAATATGGATAGTATGCCTGAAATTACGCCTACTATAATAAGCATGGTAAGCAACGCTGCCGCCCACGATGGTAGCGACTTACCTTTATAAATAGGTAGGTTATCAATTCTGCGGCATAAGGGGTCGGCTACAAGTGATAGCACCGCTGCGCAAATTATGTACATTAAAATAACCCTGAAAAACCAGCATAGAAAAACAACGGTGGCCAGTACAAGTAAGAATAATACTATGCGGGTAAGGGTTATCTTCATTTAATGGAGTATTATACGGCCTAAGATACCCGATAATTCTATTTTAACGTTATCTAACGTGCGTTGTTTTTCAAGCAGCGCCATTTGGTCAAACTCTTCGGTGGCAGTGGCAAGCTCATCTTGCACCTCGCGTATCATCTTTAAAATAAACTTCATTTTAAGCGAGTGCAAGGCCTTTTCTATACTTTGTTTTAGCACTACGTGCGATGTTTCTTCGGTAGCAACCTCTATGCGGTGCTTGGTGTACCAACGCTCGCTAAGGCCACTTTTTCCATTACAAGGTCGCTGGCTACGCTCCGCACATTCGCATCGGGGTGGGCAGTAGGTTCAGGCACTTCAGGCTTTTGAATATCCAGAAAACCTTCATCATCCAACAACACATCAGGAGTAATAAAAGGCAAGGGCAGTTCATCATCGTCAAACTCTACGGCGGGAAAGTATTGCTCTTCGGGGTGGCTTTGCAACGCAACGTAGCCGGTGTAAATGGCTTGATAAACGGGGTTTTGCATCAGCACCTCGTCGCGAGACAGTTCGTAAACTATAAAATCTCCGGCCAAAACGGTATGTACTTCTTCGTGTCGGCCATCTTCCGTTTTATGGGTAAAATAGAGTACTTTATCAGAGTGGCGCAGTAGTATGCGTATAATGTCTCGCTCCTGCCATTCGGGGTCGCTAAAGTCAACGGCTAAAAGTTCCTAGTTTTTGCCTTGTTGCTGTTGGTCGTCGTACCCTTCGCTCTCATGCTCTACAAATGCCTCTTTCAGGTGTTCGGCCTCGCGCTCTTTTTGTGTTTTAGTATAGCGTAGCTTGTTAACCTCGCGCAATAGCGTTTGCTCGTCTATGCCCGTTAAGCGGCTGCACTCTTTTATATAAAACTGGCGTTGTATACCTTCGGGGACAATAGAAATAGTATGGGCAAGGTCTTTTACTAATGCCGCACGCTTAATTGGGTCGTTGCCAACCTCATCAATAAGCAAACTGGTTTTGAAAGAAACAAAGTCCTTAGCCGACTTACCAATATATTCTTTAAGCTCATCTATGCTTACTTTTTTGGCATACGAATCGGGGTCGTCGCCATCTGGAAAAAGCACTACGCGCACGTTCATGCCCTCTTCCAAAATCATATCTATACCACGGAAGGAGGCTTTGATACCCGCAGGGTCTCCATCGTATAAAATGGTAATGTTTTTGGTATAGCGGCTGATTAGCTTTATCTGGTCGATGGTAAGGGATGTACCCGACGATGCAACTACGTTTTCTACCCCCGCCTGGTGCATAGATATTACATCGGTATAGCCTTCTACCAAATAGCAAACATCAAACTGGGTAATGGCTTTTTTAGCAAAATAGGCACCATAAAGCACCCGGCTTTTGTTGTAAATCTCACTCTCGGGACTGTTTACATACTTGGCCTGTGTTTTATCGGCTGAGTTTAACACTCTGCCGCCAAAGCCCAGTACACGCCCCGTTAAGCTGTGTATAGGGAACATTACACGCCCCTTAAACCTGTCGAATTTTTTATTCTCTTCTACTTTAACAATAGAAAGACCTGTTTTGGCCAAGTAGTCTAGCTTATAACCAGCTTTAACAGCGGCATCGGTAAAAGCCGACCACTCGTTAGGGCTGTAACCCAGTTGGAATTTCTCAATTATATCATCCCTAAAGCCCCGCTCGCGGAAATAGGCTATAGCCAATAGCTTTGCCATTATCACTCTCCCAAAGTTGCTCGGTAAAATATTTTTGGGCAAAGGTGTTAACTACAAAAAGGCTCTCTTTCTCGTTCTGTTGCTCAATATCTTCGGCAGTAAGCTCCTTTTCTTCAATTTCAATATTATACTTTTTAGCAAGATAACGCAGGGCCTCGGGGTAAGTGGAGTTTTCGTGCTCCATTATAAAGTTTACCGAGTTGCCCGCTTTGCCGCAGCCAAAGCACTTGTAAATGCCTTTTGTCGGCGATACAGTAAAAGATGGGCTACGCTCGTTATGAAAAGGGCAGTTGCCCAACATATTGACACCACGGCGCTTAAGGGCAACAAAGTCGCCAACCACCTCTTCTATACGGGCGGTTTCAATAATGCGGTCTACGGTATCTTTAGGTATCATTGTATCTAATACAGGCGTTTTTATATAATGCGCCTATGCATCCTTTTAAAAAGGATAGCGAAGATAGCGAAAATAGGGGTGCGGAGAGAAAAATTTAAGCAGCTATTGTATGTAAAATTTGGTCCTTTAAAAGCCCGCGAAGCGATATATCTTCATCTAGCTCTTCCCACTCTATAGCAGTTTTGCCCGCATATAAACTATACTGTTTAAGTTGCTTTTCTGTGCCTTTACTTAGCAGGGGGAATTTGGAAATAGCCTCCCTTATAATTTTACCATTATTCAATACCACAATCATAAGGTCTTGTTTCTTATGAAAGTCTATGGCTGTAATTTCAATATTTGAAAAATCAATTAGTTTATCAATAAACGAATCTATCTCAGACTAGGAATTTATTGAGTCTAAAATATTTATTTGAGAACCATCTAATGCTTTGCTTTCAGACAGTTTTTTAGACTTAACAGCGCTTTGCTTTACAGGAATAAGTTTTCCGGTTTGCACCTTGCCTACTTTGGTCTTACTTGTTTTATTTATTGAAGTACCCATTCCATTTATTTATAATTGTTGAACGCTTCTCTTTTAAAATTTGTTCCATCAGCCTAATTTCATTGGCTTTAAAGCCTTTATTGTACTCTAATTTTAAATTTGGCACAAGCCACCATTTTGCAGTTGGAAGTTTTTCATCACCTTTAAAAACATGAACATGCGGGGGCTCGTTGTTTTCATTAGAAAAGAATCTAAACTTAAAACCTCTACTATCGTTGTCTGGCAGCGCTTTAGGCATATACAAATGTAGACATTATTCTACAACAAATAAAGCAAAGCACCTGTTACTAACAAACGTGTTTGAGTAAAAAAATAAAAGCGTGGTTATAAAACACAGGTTTTTATACCTTTGCCGCGTCAACCCTAAATTTATAATATGGCAAATTCGCTTAGAGCAAACCGCGAGGAGAAATTCTTTAGTGATGTTATCAAGTATTTCGATAAAGCGGCTCAATTTCTAAACCACCCAAAAGGTATTTTAGAACAGATTAAATACTGCAACGCAGTATATCGCATTAAATTCCCTGTAAAAATTGGCGACGATTTTCAGGTAATAGAGGCTTACCGTGCAGAGCACAGCCACCACAAACTACCCACTAAAGGCGGTATCCGCTACAGTGAGCATGTTAGCCAGGACGAGGTAATGGCCCTTTCGGCCCTTATGACCTACAAATGCGCTATTGTGGATGTACCATTTGGCGGCGCTAAAGGCGGTATCAAAATCAACCCAAAAGACTACACTGTAGACCAGCTGGAACGTATTACCCGCCGCTACACTACAGAGTTAATTAAAAAGAACTTTATTGGCCCGGGCATAGACGTTCCTGCACCTGACTATGGTAGCGGTGAGCGCGAAATGAGCTGGATTGCCGATACGTACACCACTTTTTACCCTAACGAGATTAACGGTTTGGGTTGCGTAACAGGCAAGCCTGTTGGGCAAGGTGGTATACACGGACGCCGCGAGGCTACCGGCCTTGGTGTATATTATGGCCTACGTAGCGCCATGGAAAACACCGCCGATTTGAAACGCCTTAAAATGACGCATGGCTTAGAAGGCAAGCGTATTATAGTTCAAGGCTTAGGTAACGTAGGTTACCATGCAGCCATGTTCTTACATAAAGCAGGTGCTAAAATTATTGCTATTGCTGAGTATGAAGGCGCTATTTACGATGCTAAAGGCATTGACCCAACAGCATTGCTTGAGCACCGCAAAACCACAGGTTCTATATTAAACTTTGGCAAAGCCAAAAACATTAAGAACAGTGCCGAAGCGTTAGAGCTTGATTGCGATATCTTGGTTCCGGCAGCGTTGGAAAACCAAATACACAAAGGCAATGCGGCTAACATTAAAGCTAAGGTTATTGCCGAGGCCGCCAATGGACCTGTTACGCCCGAAGCGGAGATTATCCTTAACAAGAAAAACGTATTAATCATACCTGATATTTACATGAACGCAGGTGGTGTTACGGTTTCTTATTTTGAATGGTTGAAAAACCTGTCGCACGTGCGTTTTAACCGTATGGAAAAAAAGTACGAAGAGACCATGAACAAGAACCTGCTTAGCCTTATTGAGGAGAGCACAGGCACCAAACTTAGCAAAGCGCAACGTGATTATTTAGGCCGTGGCGCTAACGAGATTGACCTTGTTTACTCTGGCTTAGATGAGACTATGACAGTGGCTTACAACGAGATTTACGAGATGTTTGCCTCTAACAAAAAAGTGCCTGATATGCGTACCGCAGCATTTATGGTTGCCATAAATAAAGTAGCTGTATCGTACCAATCACTGGGTGTATGGCCTTAGTCAACTAAAAACGAAAAGTGGAAAACTTACAATAGAAAAATCCCGGTTTAGGCCGGGATTTTTTTATGTCCAAAATGAGGGTAAGTATGCTATCCTTTTAAAAAGCCCATCCCTGCGGTAATTACTCTCTGAAAAGCAATATGGGTATTACCGCCGGGGATAGGCTACACAAAACAGGAGGGAGCATAAAGAACTATAGTATTTTCACCCTATGGGTTAAGGGGCGTGTTTGTTTTATCGTCAATAGTTGTTTGGGCGGGGCTGTTATTGGCCGATGCGTCTTTAAACTCTTTAACGCCTTTGCCAAGGCCTTTCATCAGTTCGGGTATTTTGCGGCCGCCAAACATAAGCAGTACTATACCCAGTATTAAGAGTATCTCTGTGGTACCAAGACCCATTATACCCAATATTGTTAAAGCTGTCATAGCTGTTGTATTTTACTGTTAAACTAAAAAGCCCTGCCGCGGCCATAGCAACCCGGCAGGGCATAAAACCACTAAACAATAAACAAATTGGCTATGGCCAGTACTTGTGTATCGGTAAGGGGCTCATCAAAAGCCTCTTGGCAACCGGCAGCGCTTACAGTTGTAATGCTTGTAATATTAGTAATGCCACCCTGGCTAAGGTTTTGCTCACCATCGTAAACGGCTTGCGTAGGCGCAGGCAGTGTGCCGCGGCTGTTACCGGTAATCCAACCTTTAGAAGTGTCTAAACCATTTTTAGTACGCAAACGGCGTACTTCCGATGCGTGGCGTGCCTCTACAGAGTGTATTTGCAGGGCGGCGGTAAGTATGGCATCGCTACCAATTAAATTACCTGCCTGGCCTTTATATGCGCGCACACCCGTATCTTCAAACGCTTGTGCAAGGGCAAGAAAATCGCCATATAAAACAAAGGGTTGAAATGCACCACCGGCTGTAAAGTCGAATATAGGCGAGTTTACAGGGGTTCCGTTTAACGACTCTATGGTGTTGGTTAAGAAAGTTACATGGTCGTTCTCATGCTGCCTAATTTGGTTAAACACGGCAAGGTCGGCATTGGCAATAACGCCAGATGTTACACCCATGTTATAGAATTGCGCCTCTAAATACTCCAGCGTAAGTGCAAAATTTAGCACATCTATTACCGTTGCGGTAGAAGCGGCACCCGCTACACTTGTGGTATTAGCCTTTGCCGATGCGCCGGTAGCGGCAATTACGCCTAAAGGCAGTGCCGCGGTTAATATAGCTTTGCCCGATTGGCCTATGCTGAAGATAGATTCGCGCCTGGTATTGGTCTGAGAAAAATCAAACTTAGTATCGCCTAATTTTTCTAAAATATTTAACATTTTCATTGTGTTTTAGTTTTTAAGGTTAACTAGGCAAGTTGCTTGCGTTGATAGGGGTTGAAATGTAAGTACCGGCAATAGCTAGTACCTGTGCGGGTGTTTTAGCACCATCAAGGCCATTGCCATCTATAATGTCGTTACCGGCAAAGTCTGCACTCCATGGGTTTAGCAAGTCGCGTATGGCGGCAGCATGGCGTGCCTCTACCGATACTATTTTACCTGCAAGGGCAAGGTATTGAACATCGGCAATAAGCTGGCCAGCACCGTTGTATGCTGCTACACCTAAGTCTTCAAAAGCCTTGGCAGTGCCTAATACACTGGCGCGGCTGTTAAAGTCTATTGATGAAAAGTTAACGGCTAAATCGTCTTTAATACGGTTAGCCGCAGGTATGGCTGCTTTAAAGAAATCGCGGTGGGCAATTTCGTGGTTTTTAAGGTCGCCAAGAATTTGGGCTTCTTCCTGTGTCATGCCGGCAAAAGGGGTAGCCATTACCTGTATGTAAAAGGCAGCTTCCAGTTGCTCCAGCGCGTAGGCATAGTTTAGAATACCAATATCGCCACTGCCAAGGTCTTCGGCCATGGGATTGTCATCGTCATCATCGTCTTTTTTACAGCCTACACCTGCAACAAGCAAGCCTGTTGCGGCTACTGCGGCGCCTGAAAATTTCAGGAAACCAAGCCTTCCGATAGGTTGATGGATAAAATCAACCTCGGGTGAATTTTCTTTTTTCATGATAAATTGGGATTTAATGGTTTGTAATTCTTTTTGTTTTAGAACTAAGCTATAGTCGTAGGGCATTGTTCAATCCTTACAGATAATACCTCAATTCAGAAACATTCTATATTAAATTACAAACCGAACAAACCATTAAAATTTTGGGTTTACGCGCGTGCGGAAGCCTTGGATTGCTATTCAACCCTTGTCATTGTTGGACTTTAGCCCTTCTTATCCTGAATAAATTCTTGAAAAATTGTCCTTAAAAATCGATAATTTGATTCATTTGTAAATCAAAAAAGGATATGTGTTAACGCTGGGGCTTTTCTATCGCCGTATGCTTTGCTGATGCATTGGCATTTACTGCAATTGATAGCAATAGGAATAAAAGGCCGATGTTTTTTTTCACTATTAATCAAATTGAAATTTTACAATTTTAATCTTGGACGGTAATAAGATGTGCGAAGGGCGAAATATATTTCCTTTTTCATCAACGCATGGGTAGTGACATTTTCTAAAAAGATTAATGACCCAATCATCCTTAGCAGGAACTATAGTTCTGGTATAATTGCCATTTTCTGCAAATGAATAAAAATAATACACGGGCTCAGACTTCTTTTTACGCGCATCTATCGGCTCAAATCCATCAAATATTAGGTTATACCCTTTGGGGCTTTTAGTAAAATATGCTCCACTTAATGAATTATCATTTGTACCAAACTCCTTACTGCTGGTAATTGATTTATCCCACCTTATGCCTTTTTCATCAACATTAATAACAGCTATGCCACATTCTACACTTCTGTTTATAATAAATTGGTCGGGAGCATAATTATATTTAATAACACGCATATTTCCAACATTATATCGATCAGGGGTGGGCCGGGGATATTAAGATTTAGCCACGTTTTTTTAAAGAATATAGTATAGGAACTGTCTTTGTTTTCAAATATATTCTTGATTACTATATCATCTACCGTTTTAAATTTTACAGCTTTGGCTGCAAAGCTATCGTTAAAAGCATATTGTGTATTTGGGGTTATGCTTGTTGCAGTGCTAATTATATTTGTAACAAAAAAGCCATGAAATAGGGCGGGGTCTTTACTGTCTTTATAAACCCCCGCAATAACGGGCTCTCCTTTTCTATTTACGTGTAACTTTGCATTACTTAGTATTTTATTGCCTCCCGGCTCCGTTTTAATCTCTGTAAAAACACCTTTGCTATCTATTTTATATAATAAATATTTATTGGTAATGTCGCCTGTTGTGTATGAAGCATATGCGTGTACTAACAAGTAGCTATTTTCTTCCTTATCAGACACAAAATCAAATATTCGTAACCCATCATAAGGTGTGGGAATTGTTATTGAAAGTGTTTTAACTACATTTAATTCCTTATCTAAATAGATAAGTTTTTCTTTTGCATTTTTATCATCCTTCTCGCCATATAAATAAACGTACGGCATATCAGGTAAACCGGTAGGCCTTATTTCGTTGCTCTCACCAAATGTATACGCCCCATATAAGTCTGTATTATCTTCTTCTATGCCTGAATTTATCAATTCTGTTTTATACGTTAGTTCCCCATTGGCTCCAATACTGAATAACCTGCTTGCACAACCTGCCGGTGCCTCTTGATAGAGCAATAAATAGGGTTGTCCGCTTAAAAGAAAAAGCCCAACAGGTACTTTCTTTATGTCCTTTCCTTTAAAGTCCTCTTGCCCATACATCTTATAAAAATCAAGTGCAAGTGTTTCAGAGTTGTACTTTTCTATACTAAACTTAATATCATACTTAGGGTGAATACGCAAAACATATACACTGCCGTTATTGTCGTATAACATGGTTTTAACTTCCCAACCTACAATATTGGGCTCGGTAGTTATACTTTCTTTAATTGTTTGGGCTTGTATAACTCCTATAAATAAACAGAATAAAAGGCTGATGTATTTTTTCATTCTCTGTTTTATGGTACAAATTTAAGCAGCCTTATTTCTTTTTTGCCTCCATCGTCGCCTGCAATTCCTAGCTGCCATGGAATATAACAATTGCCTGCGCTATCGTAACAGGCACTATTATATCCATTTAGTAAACTATAATTATTTGCCAAATCAGGCGTGCTATCAGCAACTTTTTGACCTGTTACTTTATTGCCATTAATATTAAATAAATAATATGCGCCATAGCTTTTGTCCGATTTCTGCGACCTTGTAACAAGGTTGTATCCGCCTTTATATGGGTAAAAAATAAAGGTGTTAATGTCCATAGCAGGGTTGTTTTCGGCCGGGAGTTGATCTGTATAGGTTGATGATTCAATAGCCTCATCATTAAAAACCGTTAGGTTACTAGAGGTTGTTTGTCTCTCATAGTGCGTAGAGCTATAACTATAACTACCGGCACCGGCTATGGTGCCTTGTCGCGAATAGGTAGTTTGGTAACTATCCCTATAATAGGTTTTAAAAACAGCCGCGTATTTTCCGTTTTGTACTAATACATTTTCAACATCGCAATATCCTTTACCACCAGGGCTTTGTGCCATCGTGCCCTTAAATTCAAATATATCAGGCTCAATAATTTCACTAACATTATCTAGTTTTTCAACAAAAAATCCCTTTACAATAAGAACACCAATAACGCGGGGCGTTTTATTTTCATCATAGAAAAAATTAATATCAGAAACTCTATTATGATCCTCAAATTTTATTTTTACTTCTTTTAACTGTCCATCTTTAGTTATTTTGTTGAAGTAATATTCAGTGTAGTTAAAATCACCCTTTCTTGAATCCATTTTTACAACTACATAGCTTTCGCCGGTTGTATTATTTATTACACATCGCACATCTCTTACAATGTGTTGTGGCTCAGGAATATCAATTTCTTTGCTGCTTACTGTAGCAAAATCAGGACTTAAAAAGTTTACAAAAACCTTTGACTCTTTATTATTACCAAATATTTGCGCCAATACATAGGGCTGTTCTTTATTCTCTGTAAATATTAATTTATCGTGCGGAAAATCCGGCTCTTTAGCCGACTGGTTCAAATCAAAAGCCTTGTTCCAATCTCTCGATACTATTTCTTTCCGGCTTTCTTCTCCGCCTTTATCATTTAATGTAACCAGATAAAAAGTAAACGTTTTATCATCGTACTTTTTTGATAAAAGAGTAGGCCTACCATTAAGCATATACATATCCAAATACCAATATTTAGGCTCTTTGGTTATTACAGTATATATAGGCTTAAGTGTTTCCATATTGTATTTTTCTATGGAATAGTTTAAGGCTTTACCAACCATTAAACCCCTCAATACATATACCGCCTTTTCACTTTCGTCACAAAGTACCCTTAGCACCTTGTTTTTCTTGTTACTTACTTCGCTTTCGGGGCTGGTTTCTAATGTTTGTGCTTTTAGGTTTAAAGCCAGCAAGATTAATAGCAGCAGGGTTATTCTTTTCATACAGTTGCTTAAAAAGTATTACAATGGTGGTTATAAATCAAATTTAACCAATTTAATGCTCTTTTTGTATCTTAAATGCCAAGGCAGATAAAAGTCTCCATCTTTATCAAATTCGCCAACTTTACCAGTATCCTGACTGTAGTTTTTCATCATATCTTCCGTAGTTGTACCTTTTATAGTTGTTTCGGTTAATCCCCCTTTAGAATCAAACTTAAGCAGGTAGTAGCCAGGATCTTTAGTTTCTGAATACGAACGCATTACCACATTAAAATCATCGCCCTTTTGTTTAAAGTATGATAGCGTGTAGTAGTATTGAGTCAAATTATCGCCGCTATTGGCGTTATATGTCCATTTTATATCATCCCCATCAAAACAGGTAATATTCATTTGGTTGTATATCGTTACTGGAAAACCATCGCGGTTAGAGTATTTACAATGGCGAATAAAAACCGCTTTAAAATCATCTTTCCCTTCGTATACACTATCTACACGGCAATACTGAATTGCTTCGGAATGGCCTTTTGGCGCAGGCAAATTCATCTCATCTCCAAAAGGGTAAATTTTAGGATTGTTTATTTCTGATATACTGGTAAGTTCTTGGGTAAAAAAGCCTTTAAACTCTACATCATCGCCTGTTTGGTGCATAGACACACCTAATAGCAGAGGTTCTCCTCCATCGTAAAACAATTTCGCATCGGCCAGCCAGTTGCCTGAGCCCAATTTACATTTAACCTCAGAAAACTTGCCGTCTTTATCCATCTTATGCACCATACACATGGTATTATTGCCACTACCTAAACGGTCGGCAAGGTTGGTTACCACGTACATTTCGCCGGTTTTATCGTTAAAGGCGCATTGCAAATCGTAGTAATACTGTAGCTTAGGTATCTCCAGTGTTTTTTCATCAATTACCTCCAGCTTATCATTTAAAAAGGTAAACTGTTCGGTAAATTCTCCTTTAGCATCGTAGCACTGTAAAAATATAAACGGCCTTTCTTTACTAGTAGTGGTTATTATACGCTCATCTACCGGAAAGCTGCCCTTCATGGTAATAATCTGTTTTTTCTCGGCTTTGCTGGCTATTGCTATGCGGTTTACCTCGTTTCCATCCTTATCTATCTCTATTAAAAAATAGTTAGCCACATCTTCTTTTTGAGGCTTGTCTTTAAATAGCAAATAGGGTTTATTGTTTAGTATGTACATATTTACATACCAAGAGTTTTGAAAGAACTTACGCTTTTCTGTTGGGTAAATAACTTTCAAATACAGCAACTTCATGGTTGCCTTATCATATTTTTCTAAAGTATAATCTATATACGATGCCCACGCCTGCCCCCGTAGCACATATACACAATTTTCGGTTTCATCAACAAGGGTAGTTAGCACCACTGCTGCCGATTTATCTAATTCGCTGGCGGCGCTGGGCTTTGCGGTTTGTGCATTAACAGTAACAACCGCTAAAAGCAATACAAGCAGGACGCTTAGGTTTTTCATAGTTAGTTAAACATGTAAGTTATTGGGGCACAATATTAAATCAAAAAAGGATATGCACTAATGCATACCCTTTTTTTATTTTTCAACGGAAACAAGCAAGCCTTGAAATCCTTAGTATTATCTCTATTTACCGCGACCTAACGAGAAAGCGTCTTTGCCATCAAAAGTGCAAAGGTTTTCTGTTTTAATAAAGTCGATACCGGCATCGGCAAGGCGGCCTAAAAGACCTGCAATTGCTTTGTGGCTGGTAGTAGAATCAGACAAGTAACGAACCACAAAATGGTCGGTGCAGAAAGTTTCTACGTTACCGCCCGGCCACACCTCGGTACCACGGTTGGTAATTACTTTAAAGGCCAAACCATCGCCATTTAGCGGGGTTAGTTTCTCTACTAACTCAGGCGCAGTGCCGTTGTGGTGGAAGAACACATCAACACCAACAGTTTCTTTTTACCTGCGCTTTTGCGTACCACAGGTTTAAGGTTCATTGGGGCTTTAGCAGTAGCGTAGCTAACGGCTTTAAATTTGGTAGGCTTTTGGCCAACGCGTGCAATAACAGCATCGGCAAACTCCTTAGTACCTACTTTCTCAGTAGATAAACCTTCTTTGAAGATGTCGTAAGTATGTACACCGTCTTCTAAGGTTTTTAACCATGCGTTGTGAACGTTCTCAGCAGCTTCAGTCTGGCCAATGTGTACAAGCATTTGTACAGCGCCTAACAACAGACCCGATGGGTTAGCCATATTTTGGCCAGCGCGGCGTGGGGCCGAACCGTGGATAGCCTCGAACATAGCACAGTTAGGGCCTACGTTAGCCGAACCTGCTAAACCAACAGAACCGGCAATTTGGGCGGCAATGTCAGAAATAATGTCACCGTAAAGGTTAAGCGTAACAATTACGTCGAACAACTCAGGGGTGTCGCTCATTTTGGCTGAGCCTATGTCAATAATCCAGTGTTCTTTTTCAATTTCAGGGTACTCAGCACCTATCTCGTCAAACACCTGGTGAAACATACCATCGGTTTGTTTCATGATGTTGTCTTTAGAGAAACAGGTTACTTTTTTACGGCCGTATTGTTTAGCATATTCAAACGCGTAACGAACGATTTTTTCGCAGCCCGGGCGAGAGATTAGTTTTAAGCACTGTACAACCTCATCGGTTTGTTGGTGCTCAATACCGGCGTAGGTATCTTCCTCATTTTCACGGATGATAACCAAATCCATATTAGGGTATTTGGTATCAACATACGGGGCGTAAGCAATGCATGGGCGAATGTTAGCATACAAGCTAAGCATTTTGCGGGTTGTTACGTTTAAGCTTTTGTAGCCACCGCCTTGTGGGGTTGTAATAGGGGCTTTTAAGAATACTTTGGTACGGCGTAGGCTGTCCCAGGCTTCGGGGGCAATACCGGCAGCATTACCGCTAAGGTAAACCTGCTCACCAATTTGTATTTCTTCAATTTCAAGTTGTGCACCGGCTGCTTCCATAATGCGCAGGGTGGCATCCATAATTTCAGGACCAATACCATCGCCTTTAGCAACGGTAATAGGAGTTTTAGTTGACATATCCAATTCTTTTAAAATGCGCGCAAATATAGCGGTTTATTGTTTACTACAGTATTTAGTTTCCTTTTTAAGTCCCCCTCACTCCTTTAGGAGAGGGGGATTTAGGGGTGAGGGAAAGCCACTAAACCCCGCATCGCTGTAAATAAAAGAGCATGTTTTGGACCCTCGTTTTTAAACTCCCCTACTTTTTAAGCCTGCCCAGACACGAATGTCGTCAGGGGAGGGGTGGCCTTTAGGCCGGGGTGGTTACATCCCTAAAACCCGCATCGCTGCAAGATAAAGCGCACGTTTTGAACCCTCGTTTACCTCACCCAGCCGCACCCAATTTCCATTGGCTGCGACACCCTCTCCCGGCGGGCGAGGGTAAAAACCGATAAGCCCCTCAAAATATCACCTATCTTAAAGCCACAGGGCTGTAAAATTTTTTTCAAAATGAACTTGACATTTTATATTTCTACAGTTTAAAACGTCCGATAAATCCTCCATCCCGTTTCTTTCAATTTTTGTCAAGTAGTTTACCCCAATTAAAGCCAAGGGGCTGTAAGAAAAAATTGCAAAATGAACCCGTCATCCCGAACTTGTTTCGGGATCTATAAATTCACAGAAGCAACATCGAAAATGTAAAGTATCAGGCATAGTTTAGTTGTGCTTGCTAATGTCGACAATTCATCTTCGGGACAATAGATTTTTCGTTTTTCATTGTTAGTTTTTAGTTTCCTACAAAGATACAACCCCAGGTACCCGTTTGTCAAGATTAACTTTTAAGTCCCCTGCTTTTTAAGGGGTAGCCTTTAGGCGTGGTGGTTACATCATTTTTTTAGCTATTTGATTTGTAGGTAAATTTCAAATTTGCCCAATCTGTCTCAGCCTCAACTGAATAACAAATTCCATTAAGATATGCATAAGTAGTTTTATTTCCATTTGGTAAATACATTACATACCTATTGTTGCCAGCGTTTTTTATAGGTATCATTCGTTGAAATTTTTCAGAAAAGATAGAGTTCACATTTACAGGTTCATAAAAATAAAGGCATGCAGTTGTTAAGAGTATGGGATTATTGATAAAACCGTTATGGCCATTTTTATCAAAGCAACTATAAAATCTTCCATTCCAGGTTATGAGATTATTTACTTCTACTTTATTATTTGTTGTTCGATATAATTTTGCCTCTTGCAAAATATTCTTATTAAATTTCACGCTCATCTTATCATAAAATTTTATATTAAATAACAAGAGGTTCACTCTTGCATTCGATTCAAAAAAATACTCTGTAACATCATTATTTGTACTTTTTATAATGTGTATTTCACCAATTGCTTCATTACCTTTTGTAATTGTGTAGGTTAGGTTCTTTCTGTTATTTATATAGCTTGAAGCTTCTGCGAATTGAAAATTCATAATGCAGATTAAAAGCAGGATTATAATGTTTTTTAATTGTCTCATGATTTCATTGTTTTTATTGGTTTATAATGATTTATTTGTGTGTTTAAATGTTTTTTACTGTATATTTATCTGTGAAGTATATAATTGCGTCTTTAATTGCATCCTCAACCGGAGTATATTCTAATTCCAATTCTGAAATAGATTTTTTGTTTGTATAGAAATTGTCAATACAAAGTATTTTCATATTTGTACTGCTTATGCTTGTTTTAATTTTACAAAACCTTAAAACGTCGCCTAAATACCCAATTCCTATTAATATTTTTTTTGGGATTTTTAACATTAAAGGGCGTTGATTAGTGATGTTATTTAGTTTTCTAAAAAAATCAACATAACTAAGATTTTCATTTACAATAAGATAGTTTGCTCCATATTTCTCTTTGGATAAGCTCAAAATGATGCCCTTAGCCACATCTTTAACATGAACAAAATTTTTCCCGCCTGACGGATAAAATATTATTTTCTTTTTCCAACCCATTAAAATTATTTTACCAGAACTTGGCTTTGTATCAAATGCTCCAAGCATAAAACCCGGATTTATAATTATTACATTTATCTTGTCTTGGTGCTGTAACAGATTTTTTCAGCTTCCAATTTACTTTGAGCATAAAAGGAAGATTGGAATGGCGATTTTATTTTACTTTTTTCTGTTCCTAAATCATTTAATGAGCCAAATCCCAATGTGTTTGCTGTGCTTACAAAAACAAATGTTTTTACTTTACAAAGAATGGCGGTATTTTGGAATTGTGAGGTAGCATTACAATTGATTTTCCAATAATCCTTATAGTTGATTATGTTCTGACTTGTTTCTGCGGCAATATGAATAACAGTATCTACATCTTTTAGAATCAGTGTAAAATCATCAAACAAATCCCCTTCAATTAGTTCTAAATTGGGATGTAATGGCCCTTCAAATTTTGATTTGTTACGTATTAATCCTTTTACATAATATCCTTTTTCTAACAAATCAAATGCAAGGTTCGTACCTAGTAGTCCATTAATGCCTGTTACAAATACTTTTTCCATATTAAATTTCTCTTTTGATTGCATTTGTCATTAAAGGCAATCTTATCCAGATGGGTAAAAGTTTTAAAAGTGCATAGCTGAAAGGGTTCACCATAATTACAGTGTCTTTTCTAAATAGTTGTTGAATACAATATTTAGCCACTTTTGCAGGATCTAGCAATGTTAATTTCCCCAGTAACCCTTGTTTTTCTATCCTAGCTTTTACCTCATTATTTGTTTTCATTGCTCCCGGGTTTACAACACTTACAGATACAATGGAGTCTTTAAGTTCTTCAGATAACCCTCTGGTAAAGGAATGAATGAAACTTTTTGAGGCGGGATATACAGTCTTGTAACCAATGGGCGAAAAAGCTGCCATACTTGATACATTCAGAATATATGATTCTGTTTGTTTCATTAGATTGGGCAGTAACTTATGGGTAATTATGGAGGTTGCCACCACGTTTACCTGCATAATCGTATTGATATAATTTACATCGGCATCTATAAATTTTTTAGTGCCACCTACTCCAGCATTATTGATTAGAATATTAATGTTAAAGTGCTTATTTAGCCAGTCGGTGAGGGCTATTACATTTTGGGTTTGAGCCAAATCCGTTTCGTAATAATAGGTTTTCACACCATATCTGGTAGCTGTTTCGGCAGCTAAAATGGAAATGCTTTCATTTGGCAGACTTACCAGAATGACATTTATTTTTCTGGTAGCCAACTCTGTTACAAAAGCCTTACCCAATCCTTGGCTGGCTCCGGTTACTATCGCAAATGTTTCTTTTGTTTGAACTTCTGCTTGCATAAACTTAAATTTTATGAAGCAAAAGTATAATGAGCATAGAGCCTGAATGCTCTGGTTTATAACAGTGAACGCATTGAATTAAGTTTGTAACCTAATGGTAATAAATACTTTACATAAACCCTATGGGTGAGTTTATAAGGTTGAACTGCTTTTCTTGAATTCTGATGGAGTTTGATTGGTCAACTTCTTAAACGTAGTATTAAAAGCTGTTTTGGAATTAAAGCCCACCTCAAAGGCTATACCCAGTATTGAATATTGATCCATTTTTGAACTAAGCAGCAGTAATTTGGCTTCCTCAATTCTGTACTTATTAATAAAATTGAAAAAATTTAAATTGAAGCCGGAGTTAATGATGTAGGATAATTTGTGAGTAGTTGTGCCAAATAATTCCGCAAGTTTTACTAAAGTAAGCTCAGAATCAAGATAGGGCTTTTGGCTGAGCATAAATTGAGTTAATTGTGCTTTTAGGTTAACTAATTCTTCATCCGATATAATCTTCTTTTTAGCATCACTAACTTCAATTTCATCGCTCAAGGATATAATTTCTTCAATGGCTTTTTCTTTAAAAGGGTAGATTTCCTTTTGCCTCAATGAATGAAAAGCAGTATAATAAATTATCAGGAGGCTTAAAATATTCATAATCAGGTCTAATCGCTCCAAACTAAAAAGAATATTGTAAAAGATAACTGTTATGACTATCAAAAGAATCGCAATAATGATCCTTTTAAGCTAGGAGAGATCAATTTCCATTTTTTGAGAAGAATACATCATAACAACCTTTTGGTGCTTTCTTACTTTGTAATAAGAAGCCAGAGTATAGAAGAGTGTCTGGCTAAGCATCAAAAAAATAAGTATATAGTTAATAGTCAGGGAATTTGACTTGGCAAAGAAATAAAGTAAAATAATGTAACCAATGGGGAGAATGAGATGTTGCGGGATTGCCTTTTTAAATTTGAAGCTTGGATTAGAATAAAATACAACGGTAAAATAAAACAGAATTGGTGTAAAGTATTGCACGCCCCTTAATAACAGTTGCCAATTTTGGTTTAGCTCTACACCGTAAACAAGAAATACTATTTCATCTACCCAGAAAAATGCCCACAGAAGAAAATATACTCCAAGCAATCGGTTAGCAATTTTGTTTACCTTAAATATATTAACCTGATTCAAAAATGAAAGCAGCATTAGTGAACCAAAGTTTAAAATCACAAACAAAGAAGCTAATTTGTCAAATATCATATTTTATTACTTTGTGTTGCCGAACTTAATTTTTTCATTACGTATCATCGGGGTGAGGCCCTACAAAGATATAACCCACTACCCCTTTGTCAAGAATAAGTTCCGCTCTTTATTTAAATTAAACCCTTTACCCCCTTATCTGTTTGTGGTATTGCGCTCTGGCAATTGCACGTTGCAAATGCCTACCTTTGCACCCTATATATGGCAAATAACCCACCTGTAAAACCGTACGATAACCCCAACCTTACTAAGAAAGAAGAGGTTGCCCTTATGTTTGATACCATATCGGGCCGGTACGATTTTATGAACCGATTTTTATCCCTAGGCATTGATAAGCTGTGGCGCCTTAGGCTTCTTAAAAAACTACGCAAGCAAAATCCTGAAAATGTGTTAGATATAGCCACCGGCACTGCCGATTTGGCCATACTGGTATCTAAACACGCTAAAAACGTTATTGGGGCAGATATATCGGAAGGTATGCTGGCCGTAGGGCGAGAAAAGGTTGCCAAGCGCAAAATTACCAATGTTACCCTGCAATATGGCGATAGCGAAAACCTACCCTTTGCCGATAATACCTTTGATGCCATTACCGTAGCCTTTGGGGTGCGTAACTACGAGAACCTTGAAAAAGGCCTTGCTGATATGCTACGTGTATTAAAGCCCGGCGGCATGGTTTATGTATTAGAATTTTCGCGCCCGCGCAAGTTTCCTGTAAAGCAGGCATACTTTTTTACTTTAACAACGTTTTACCCCGATGGGGCAAAGTTTTGTCAAAAGACACATCGGCATACACGTATTTACCCCAATCGGTAAAAGCCTTTCCTGATGGCGAAGACTTTACGGCTATATTAGAAAAATGTGGCTTTACCGAAACTAAATTTGATTTTTTGAGTAATGGCATTGCCGCCTTGTATACGGCAGTAAAGAAATAAATACCGTTTGAAACGAATAATAGCCATACTAGTAAGTCTGTTACTTGTGTTGGGGCCGCTAAGCGCCCAGCGACGCGAGATTATAAAGAACTTGCCTAAATACGACAGGCAGGTTATTCACTTTGGCTTTATTTTGGGTATGAATACCATGAACTTTGTGGTAAAGCAAAACCCCAACATCAAATCGTACGACTCTGTATACGTGGTTGAAACCCAAGGCGAAACAGGTTTTTCGCTGGGCATCGTGTCTAACCTGCACATTGGCAATAACTTAGACTTACGTTTTCTTCCCGGCCTGTCATTCGGTACACGCAATATAGAATACACCCTGCGTACGCATTTTAACGGTACTGCCACACAAACCCCGTTTGTAAAAAAGGTAGAGTCTACCATCCTGGAGTTTCCATTGTTAATGAAGTTTAAATCTAACCGCTATGGCAACATGCGGGCCTATATTATTGGCGGCGGCAGGTACTCTTTAGACCTTGCATCGCAAGCCAAGGTGGTTGATGAGGGCAAGCAAACCATTAAGTTATACCGTAGCGATTATATGTGGGAACTGGGCTTTGGGTTCGATTTTTACCTGAGTACTTTAAGCTATCGCCCGAAATTAAGGTGGCCTATGGCTTTAGAGATTTGCTAAAACGAGAAGACCACCTCTTTAGCCAAAGTGTAGATGCCTTACGCTCTAAGACAATCTATTTCTCTTTAACGTTTGAATAGCCTTACAAACAAATTATTGCCCACGGCAGACCTATTCTACCACCAATTTTTGGCTATAAATAATACCCTTATGGTTAATACAAACCGTGTAAAGTCCGCTAGGGTATTGACTAAATAATAATCCATCTGGTTGAACCTGCTTAGTTTCTACCAGCCTGCCTTGCATATCATAAATATGGATGATAACCACATCGTTAAATGGGGGTTTTACCATAAAAGAGCCCAACGTGGGATTAGGGTAAATTAATACCGGACTTTTATTGGTTTCTTTAATTATTGTAAGAAAAGGATTACATGGGCGCTCATCAGGGGCATTCCAAAACCCAATTTGTGCACAATCGCTATAACAGATTAGCTTGCGCGGTATAGCTATATTTTCAGGTAAGTAATATTGAGGAAACAAGAATGTTTCAGCACCTAATTTGTCATACACCTTAATAACATCCATGTTATCAGGGGTTAATCCAAAACCGTAAGCAGAAGGGTATTTATTTCGTATAAATAAAACCCTAAGCGTATCATTATTAATAACCTCATACCCTGTAGAATCCACATAAACCGTAATGGTGTCTACAAAAGGCAAAGATGTATAATACGTTGGTGTTACCCATGTGTCGCCGGGTGCAGCATTAAAATTATATAAAATTGAATATGTGCCTTGGGGCGACCTCCAAAATATGGTATCACCTCCCATACTTTCATACAAGTAAATAATTTTGCTTCCATCTACTATTTTAGTTACCGTTCTATTTATAACAGAATCATAAACAACATTAGTAGGGTAGCAAGTAATTGTTTTATCAAAAATCATGGTGTCTTCTTCAAATACACTTTTACATTTATACGTCCAGCTGCTTGGGGCGGGGGCAAAATGTTGTGCAGTAGCATTTGCCCATATTAGTAATAATAAGCCAAAAGCTATTTGTTTTAAGTATGCTATCATGTTATCAGCATTAATGTTGTGTAAAGCTACGTTGTTGATATAGCTACTGCAAAAACATTAAATCGTATTTATCGGATAATGTACTTTAGCCAAAGTGTAGATGCCTTGCGCTCTAAGACCATCTATCTCTCTTTAACGTTTGAATAAAAAAGCCCCTGTTTCCAGGGGCTTTTGCGTAGTATCTTACTAAAAGGGTATTACCACATTTTAGCGCGTTGGTCTACCGGACGGAATAGTTTATCGCCGGGTTTAATACCAAAGGCATCGTAAAACTCACCCATATTGGTAACCACACCGTTTACACGGAATTTACCCGGAGAGTGTGGGTCGGTATACAACTGCTCACGTAAAGCCTCTGGGCGGGCATGGCCCCTCCATATTTGCGCTAACGATAAAAAGAAACGTTGGTTTGGAGTAAAACCATCTATTTTATCGTTGTTTTTGTTGTTCATTTTAAAGGCTTCAAAAGCAATAGTACAGCCACCCAAATCGGCTATGTTTTCGCCCAAGGTAAGCTCGCCGTTAATGTGTACACTATCTAACGGAAAGTATGCGTTGTATTGGTCTACAAACACCTTGGTAAGGGCTTTGTATTTAACGGCATCTTCAGGGCTCCACCAATCTGTAAGGTTTCCGTTGGCATCAAACTGGCGGCCTTGGTCGTCAAAACCATGGGTAAGCTCGTGGCCTATAACCATACCTATGCCACCGTAGTTAATGGCATCATCGGCATGCTCGTTAAAGAAAGGAGGTTGCAATATAGCGGCAGGGAACACAATCTCATTAATAGTAGGGTTGTAGTAGGCATTAACCTCTTGCGGACCCATTAACCATTCTGTTTTATCTACCGTTTTGCCCAGTTTGCTTAGGTTACGTTTTTGCTCATTTACAAAGCCTGCCTGTAGGTTATACCACCAGTGGCCATCATTCATTTCAAGGCCTTTATACTCTAACCATTTATCAGGATAACCTATTTTGGTTATTATTTTAGCCAGTTTTTCTTGTGCTTTTTTCTTTGTTTCGGGGCTCATCCAGGTAAGCGCGTCAATGCGTTTAGCAAGGGCGGTGCGTAGGTTCTTCACCAAATCATCAGCACGTTTTTTAGCGTTTTCAGAGAATTTCAGCTTAACATATTCTTCGCCCACAATATCGCGCATAATGTAGCTTGTGTTGTCTACAACAAACTTCCAGTGCGGCTCCATTTTTTCGCGGCCATTCATAAACTTGCCATAAAAATCAAAGCGGGCAGTAGCAAAGTTTTTGCTTAGGTATTTAGCGTTATCGTTAACAATATGAAAGCGCAGGTATGTTTTCCAATCGGTTGCAGGAATGGTTTTTAAATATCCGTCTAAGGCTGCAAAAAACTTAGGCTGGCTTACAACCACTTGTGGGTTATTATCAGGTATGCCTGATAGTTTAAAGAACAATGCCCAGTCTAAATTTTTGTTTTGCTTAATCCAGTCGGCAGTAGCTACGGGGTTATATACCGCGTAAGGGTCGCGTTGCTCTACAAGGGTCATTTGGGCCTTGGCCAGCTTCTCGTCTACACCATAAACGGTAGCGGCATTTTTAGCAGCATCAGCCGGGGTTTGGCCTTGCAGTTCAAATATTTTTTGAATGTACTCTTTGTATTTTTTGCGGGTTTCTTCAGACTTTCCATCGGTACGGAAGTAGTAATCCCTCTCTGGCAAACCAATGCCTGCCTGGCTAAGGTATAATGTATACGTATCAGATTTTTTCAAATCCTGGTCTACATACATACCAAAAAAACCGGTGTTTGTAAGTTTAGCCATAAGGCGGGCGTTGCTTTGCGGGGTGCCAAAGCTATCTGCAGCCGCTAACCAGCCTTTAAGGGGGTTTATGCCCTCTTTTTCAACCAGGTTAGTGTCCATGGCAGAGCGGTAGTAAGCACCCAGCAGCTGGGTGTTGCTGCCTTTTTCGGCATCTTTATTTTTACCGGCATTTTCTAAAACGGTAAGGGTAGCTTTTTGGCTTTGCTCATCAAGCTCGTAAAAAGCGCCCCACTTGCTTTTGTCGCCCGGTATGGGGTTGGCTTTAATCCATTTAGAGTTTACAAACTCAAAAAAGTCGTCGCCGGGTTTGTGGGTAGAGTCTAACAGGGCAATATCAAAAGGGTTAACTTTATCAGTGCCGGCAGTAGCCTCTTTAGGCCCGCACGATTGAAGTAATGAGCCCGCAGACAAAAAGCCTACTGCGGCTAACAGGTAAACTGTTTTTTTCATGTGTAAAGATTGGTTAATGCAAAAGTAACTAAGGTTTGCAAGGTTAGTATATGTATGGGGTAAATAATTACACGAAGCCTACAATGGGATAGCAGTACTTATGTGCAACAAGCAGTATTTTTAGTTAATAACCCCAAAATACACCGCCGCTATTTATATAATCAACTGAAAATCAATATTAAAAATAAAAAAACCGCCCCACTATTTGTTGTTAATAAAATTTCTCTATCTTTGCACTCCTTAATAAAGAAGCAAATAAACTTTTTACAGTATAAAGATGTACTTAACAAGCGAAGTAAAAAAAGAAATTTTTAAACTACACGGTGAAACAGAAACCAACACAGGTTCTTCTGAAGGTCAAATAGCCCTTTTTACACACCGCATTAACCACCTTACCGAGCATTTAAAAGCTAACCGTAAGGATTTTAACACCCAAAGGTCTTTAATAAACCTGGTAGGTAAACGCCGCCGTTTATTAGACTATCTTAAAAATGGCGAGATTGAACGCTACAGGGCAATTATCAAAACCCTGGGCATCCGTAAATAATTCACCAAGCGAAAAGAGGCAATTACAATTGCCTCTTTTCGTTTTTCATTTAAAGTATTTTAACCAATCAGACTATGTCTAAAATAGCAATTACTCAATCGTTCGATTTGGGCGATGGCCGCACAGTTACCCTTGAAACAGGTAAACTTGCCAAACAGGCAGACGGTTCAGTAGTAGTACGCATAGGCAACACCATGTTGTTAGCCGCCGTTGTTTCTAACCAAGACCCGGTTCCCGGGGCCGATTTTATGCCCTTAACCGTTGAATATAAAGAGAAGTACGCAGCCGCCGGTGTTTTTCCGGGTGGCTTTTTTAAGCGTGAGGCCCGTCCGTCAGACTACGAAATCCTTATCTGCCGTTTAGTTGACCGCGCTTTACGTCCTCTTTTTCCTGAAGATTACCATGCTGACACACAGGTTGTTATCAACCTAATATCAGCAGAAGCAGGTGTGCTGCCCGATACTTATGCTTGTTTAGCAGCATCGGCCGCCCTTGCCCTTTCTGATATTCCTTTTAAAGGCCCTATTTCTGAAGTTCGCGTTTGCCGTATTAATGGCGAGTTGGTATTAAACCCAACAATGGAGCAGATAGAGCAAGCCGATATTGATATGATGGTTGCCGCCACTATGGAAAACGTAGTGATGATTGAAGGCGAAATGAAAGAAGTTGCAGAAGCTGATATGATGTCGGCTATTGGCTTTGGACACGAAGCTATCAAACGCCAGCTTACCGCTATCAACGCGTTGGTTGAGGCTGCCGGTGGTAAAAAACCTGCCCGCGTTTACAACCACGAAACTAACGACGAAGACTTACGTGCCGCTGTTAAAGCCGCTACGTACGATAAAGTATATGCTGTTGCCAAAGCCGGTAACCCTAAAAAAGACGACCGTAAGGCCGCTTTTAAAGCCGTATTGGAAGAGTACAAAGCTACTTTTAGCGAAGAAGAATTGGCTGAGAAAATTGGCCTGATTAAAAAATACTACCACGAGGTGGAATGGCAAGCCGTTCGCGACGTGATATTGAATGAGCGTATCCGTTTAGACGGTCGTAAAACAGACGAAATACGTAACATTTGGAGCGAGGTTGATTACCTTCCAAGTGCCCACGGTTCGGCTATCTTTACCCGTGGCGATACACAATCTCTTACCACTGTTACCCTGGGTAACAAAATGGATGAGCAACTTATTGATGGCGCCATTATTAAAGGCACTGCTAAATTCCTTTTACATTACAACTTCCCTGCATACTCTACAGGTGAGGCCCGCATGAACCGCGGTACCAGCCGCCGCGAGGTAGGCCACGGTAACCTTGCGTTACGTGCTTTGAAAAACATGATTCCTTCTGCTCCTGAAAATCCTTACACTATCCGTATAGTGTCTGATATTCTTGAGTCTAACGGTTCATCATCTATGGCTACGGTTTGCGCCGGTACACTTGCTTTGATGGATGCCGGTATACAAATTAAACGTCCGGTATCAGGCATTGCCATGGGCTTAATTACTGATGGTACAGGCAAATTTGCTGTACTATCTGATATTCTGGGTGATGAAGACCACTTAGGAGATATGGACTTTAAAGTAACGGGTACCGAAAATGGTATTACCGCTTGCCAAATGGACATTAAAGTAGATGGTTTAACGGCTGAAATTATGACACAAGCCCTAGACCAGGCCCGTGCAGGCCGCTTACACATACTTGGCGAAATTGCTAAGACTATGTCTGCGCCTAATGCTGATTACAAACCACACGCACCGCGTATTGTTGAATTCCGCATTCCACGCGAATACATTGGCGCCGTTATTGGTTCTGGTGGCAAGGTTATTCAGGAAATGCAACGCGAAACTAACACCATCATCACTATTGAAGAGGTTGGACAAGAAGGTATCATCCAGATATCATCAGCCAACAAAAATGATATTGATGCAGCGTTAGACCGTATTAAGAATATTATTACTGAGCCTGAAGTTGGTACAATATATACCGGCAAAGTTAAAACAATACAGCCCTTTGGTGCGTTTGTTGAAATACTACCGGGTAAAGACGGCTTACTCCACATTTCAGAAATTAAATGGGAGCGTTTAGAAACGATGGATGGTGTGCTGAATGAAGGTGATGTGATTGAGGTTAAATTAATTGGCCTTGACCCTAAAACCGGTAAATTAAAACTATCACGTAAGGTTCTTTTAGACAAGCCGGAAGGTTATGTTGAGCCTGAACCACGCGAGCGCCGCGAAGGTGGCGACCGTGGCCCACGCCGCGATTTTAAAGGCGGCGGCCGTGATAACCGTGGCCCGCGCCGCGACTAACATTGCTTTATTATTAGTGTAACAAATAGATACAACTATCGTATAAAAGCCCCTTATATATAAGGGTGTTTGCCTATGAGACAGTTAAAGATTACAAAACAGGTTACAAATCGCGAAACCGCCTCTCTTGATAAGTATTTACAAGAGATTGGTAAGGTAGAGCTTATCAACGCCGAAGAGGAAGTTGAGTTAGCGCGCCGTATACGCTAGGGCGACCAGGCGGCACTGGAAAAGCTAACCAAAGCCAACCTTCGTTTCGTTGTGTCGGTATCTAAACAATACCAAAACCAGGGCCTTAGCCTGCCCGACTTAATTAACGAGGGTAACCTGGGTTTGATTAAAGCTGCGCAACGTTTTGATGAAACACGTGGTTTTAAATTCATTTCGTACGCCGTATGGTGGATTCGCCAGTCAATTCTTCAGGCGTTAGCAGAGCAGTCTCGTATTGTTCGTTTACCACTGAACAAAATTGGTTCTATCAATAAAATCAACAAGGCTTTTTCTAAGCTGGAGCAAGAGTATGAGCGCGAACCAACCGCCGAAGAAATTGCCCAAATCTTGGAAATGACCGAGAATGATGTTAAGGAGTCTATTAAAAACTCGGGCCGCCATATTTCTATGGATGCGCCGCTGGTTCAAGGCGAAGAGAGCAACATGTACGATGTACTACGCAGCTCTGATAGCCCAAGCCCTGAGAGTGGTTTAATTAACGACTCTTTACGTAAAGAGATAGAGCGCGCATTGTCTACACTAACTCCCCGCGAGGCTGATGTTATTAAATTATACTTCGGCTTAAACGGTGAGCATGCCATGACATTGGAAGAGATAGGTGAGAAGTTTGACCTTACACGCGAGCGTGTACGCCAGATTAAAGAAAAAGCGATTCGTCGCTTAAAACACACATCACGTAGCAAAATCCTAAAAACATACCTTGGATAAGAAACAACTACTTATAAAGAAAGCCCCTTCGGAAACGTTGGGGCTTTTTTGTGGTTTGTATATCTATCCCCTCTTGAGAGTGGTGCCAAATGAAATGAAGGCGGGGTGTGTTATTTTATAATCCCATCTTTATTTAGGGGGAATAACTTTTCCGAGAAACCCTAGGTTAATAGGTGTGCTATTTGTTCTTTTTACGCCCACTGGCTGCGAGTTTTACTATGCGGATGTAGTTTGGTTCCAACAACCCTTTTTCAAAGAAACCACGCTCTTTTATCATGCTGTGCATGCGGGGTAAATTATATGGCGGAACAGTCATTAGCAAATGGTGTTCGGCATGGTAGTTTACATAGTGCGGTGCAAACAGCATACGCTCTAAAAAGTTGGCATAAGTAGTGCGCGAGTTTGCGTGGTTATCTTTTGAATTGGCTACCACGCTATGCTCTGCAATAGAGCGTACCCGCAAGCAAAAATTGTAGGTGGTAAAGTATGCGCCCACCCACAGCAAATACAGCCACGGTGCGCCACACAGCCATAATATGCCTAACATAATTAGGTTAACGGTAGCAGCTCCCCACATGTTTTTAAAACCGGTAGAGAATATATTGGCAACTTTGCGGCCCCTTTGGTCTACTTTAATAATCATGCCCCCTAAATGGTATTGCAAAAATCCCAGGTGCATGGCGGTAAGCCCTACGTTGGCTTTTACACCGGTAAGGCCGGTTAAGTCGCGGCTAAATTTGCGTGTAAGCCCTGCTTTGTTGGTAGGGTAGCCCTTGGTAAGGGGTAAATCAGGGTCAACATCTGTACCCGTAGTAACATGGTGTTTAAGGTGGTAGGGGCGGTAGCGTATCAAATCGTGAAAAATGGGGTAGGCCCCAAACCACGACCCAAAAAACTCATTCTGCTTGCGGGTTTCAAATAGCGCGTGGTGAGATGCATCGTGCATAATAATAGCGCACGCCAGTTGCTTGCCACCCAATATAAATAACGCCGGCACAATGGTAAACACACTGGGGTAAAAGCCCGCAATGGCAAAAGCAAAGGCTATCCAAAACCAGGTATCAAAAACCTCCCACGCGGCGCGCCAGTTGTTCTTTTTAAGCAGGTCTTTTATCTCCTCTTTTTTAAGGTATGTATAAACATCAACATCCATGTACTACAAAAATAAAAAAAGCCCGGTACAAACCGGGCTTTTATATGGTGCAATAGCTGTTTTAATTAGGGGGCAGCTACTGTGTTAGGTACAATAGTACCATCAGGCACAGTTACGTCTTTCAATTCTTTCAGTTCAATAGCCTCTTTAGCCTTAATATTATCAGCATCAAAAGTTAAAATTTTGGCGTACGATGCTTTTGCTAATACATAGTCTTTAGCTACTAAAAGGTAGTAAGAACCAAGGTATACGTAAGCTTCGGCAAGCTGGCGCTTGTTTTTCTCAACCTCTTCGGGCTTAATTTTGCTAATGTATGTTTCGTAAAAAGGCTTAGCCATTCCTTTTTAGAATCCGGGTCCATGCGTGAGTTTGCCTGTGCACGTTTCAGGTACACAATAGCAGCATCGGGCTGCAGCGCAGCCGCTTTAGCGTAGGCAGTATCGGCCTTACCAAAAGCGCCCAATTGGTAGTGGGCCAGGCCAAGGTTTAACCAATCGGCAGTAATAACGCCTTTATCAAGCGATGTTTTGATGTTGTAGAACTTAATAGCCTCAGCATAGTTCTTGGTTTTAAGGTACGCGCCTGCAATATCGCCGGTTAGCTCTTTGCGGGTAGTATCTTGGTTATAAACATCAAGAAGCACTTTAAGGGCTATAGAGTCCATGTTGTTTTTAAGCAACAGTTTGCCATAATACTCATAGTCTGAAGCCAAAAGTTTATCAGCAGGTTGTTGGGCCATAAACTTGTTCATGCTCTTTAGGCCGTCTTCGTATTTACGCACCTCGTATTGAGAGTATGCTTTTAGGCGTTTAAGTACAACAATGTTGCTGTCTGTTTGAAAGATTAGGTCAATCTCGCTAATGGCATCGTTATATTGCTTGGCAAGGAATAAGAACTTGGCGTAGCGTACGCGGGCTTTAAAGTTGTTTTTAGCCAACGATAGGTACTTTTTGTATTGTTCTTTAGCTAGGCCATATTTATCAAACAAGAAGTAGAAGTCGCCTTTCTCGCGGTATGCAGGGGCAAACGATGAGTCTACCTTAATAGCATCGTTATACGATTTTAAAGCAGAGTCGAAGTTGCGGGCGCGTAACCAAAGCTGGCCCTGGCGCAGGTATGCACGCACGTTGTTTTTATCAAGAGAAATGGCTTTCTCGTAGTTGTTCATGGCATCGCCACCTTTGTTAGCCTCTAAAAACACATCGCCCAGGGCAATGTATAAAGCGGCGTTTTTAGGCTTGTTGTCTTTACCAAGGTCAATAGCGCGGGCTTTTATAAGGTAACCCATAGCTTTGGCTGTATCTTTAGTAGGGGCGTTTACCAGTGCGTAAGCAGCCTCTATAAATACAGGTATGCTTTTGTTATCGCTCCACTGCACACCTTTATCAACCAGTGCAATACCATCGGCTTTTTTGCCGCGGTGCATGGCTACACTGCCTAAACCAATGTGGTTTAAAGGGTTTGTGGGCGCTTTGGCAGTGCCCAGTTTAAACATTACCTCGGCCGAGTCTAAATCATCAGTAGAGATAAAGTTTTTGCCATAGTAATAGTACACATCGCCATTGGCAGCATCAGAAACCAATAGTTTTTTAAAAGCTTCGTCGGCGCGGTTGTACTGCTCATTGTCTGAGAACTTTATGGCATCCTGAAGTGTTTGGGCATGGGTGTTGGCTGCAAAAAACAGCGCTACTATCAAGGCCGATACTGATTTAATGATTTTCATGAGTGATTAAAAATTCAAAGTGTTTATTTGTGGATTCGTGTTGTGTGTTAGTCTTTTACGCGAATAACCTGCGCTTTTATGTTGGCGGGCAATAATCCCATCAGCTTAACTATGCGTTGTCCTTTGTCATAATAACAAAAGTTTACAAAGCCCGTGCCAAGCCCATTATACGGCTCGCGTTTTATCATATACACTTCGCGCGATAGTGGGTATTCCTTTAATGCTAAGTGGCCTGCCAGTGGCGGAAAAACTCGTGGTTAAACGATGTATCTGTAGCCGCTGCAAGGTTAACAACCTTTATATCCTTTAAAAAGTTCATAGAGGTAGAGTCGTCGCGGTCGCTAATCCAGCTAACACCAATAACACCAATAGCGTTGGGGTGCTCTTGCACATACTTAATAACATTGGGGTTAGAGCTGCTGGCCTTAGCAATAGGCAGGAAACTGCTGTATGGCGAATTTATCCATTAAAAAGCGGGCATTGCTGCTTTGCTTGCTATCAAAAACCACCTGCACATCGCCCAATTTAGATTTTGGGTTCAAATCTGTCCATTTAGGTGCCTTGGCCCTTAAAAATACGGTCTAAGTGGCCCAGGGTAAGGTTGGTATCGGTATTGCTTTGATTAACAATAAAGGCGACAGCATCGTATGCTATTAATGATGTTTTAGGGGTGATTTTTATACTGTCGAAGTATGCCTTTTCTGATGGGTTAAGGTCTCGGCTAACCATAATTACCCGTGCCGAATCTTTTAGCAAATCGGCAAAGGCCGTTGGCTCATCGGTATAGGTGGGGGTAATAACAGCGCCCTGGTTTAGCGACATAAAGGTATTTACCTGCGAATCTGCCAGAACTGGAAATTCTCATCAACCGATATTTTTATTTTCCCCGATGTTAAATCGTCTGTATGGCCGGGGCCGGGCTTGCCACATGCGGCCAGCAGTGCAATGGCTGTAGCCATTAAGCCTGCAAAAATCCTGTTAGTCATTGTCTTCTTTTAGCGATTTAAATTTTTGATACGTGCCAAACGCCCTGTACAAGCCAAATGCAATTAACAGGTAACCGGGCCATGTGCCAATTTTGCGTTCAACCATAACACCATAGTCGGTGGTTAAATAAAACACACCTAAAGCAATATAAATTACCGCCATTAAGGCGCTAAAAATAACGAGCACTAAGGGTAATGTTGACTTTTTAGACATACAACTTTTGCAAGGTGCGAATATAGCAATATTACCTTTAGCGCCCGCAGTATCTATGTTAGATTTGTTTAAAGCTTATGGGCACTACCAATATTACAGGTACAGCCCGCCCATCTTGCATTCCGGGCGCCCATTTAGGCATAGATTTTACGGCGTTTACCGCTGTTTTTTTCAGCAGGTCGTAACTGCCACGCACGGCCTCTACATGGCTTACTGTTCCATCTACGCCGACAATAAACTGCACATATATGGTGCCTGATAAGCCCATTTCTGACCATTGGCGGTTTTTACGTGCCTGCTCGCTGATGAAGTTCATCATAGCGGGTTCGCCACCCGGAAATTTAGGCATAACCTGCGCGGTGTATACAGGGGTGTAGGTGTCTACCGGTTTTGCAGGGCCTTTTCCTCCAGTGCCGGTAGTATCGTCAACTTCATATATATCGTCTTTATTTAATAGCCTGTCTACACCGTCTTGATTTATGGTGCCAAAAGATTTTTTAGGGTCTATAGGTTGTATTATAATTTCCCTTTTTCCATTAACATCATAATCATTTGTAGCCTGTGTAGCCACTTTTTCGGCTTTGTTATTTTGTGGCTTTACAGGCTCTGGTGGTACAATATCGTCAACAATATCGGTTGGAGGTGTGCTGCCTGTATTAAGAACAATATCCTTAATTTCAGGGCTGCGGGTAGCAATTAACAGTAGGAGCATAAGTAAGAGTGCAGTAGAGCCAAAGGCCTTTGCCATAGAGTTGTTGTAGCCTTTGCGTATTGCATAGGCACCGTAGCTTTTGTTGCGGTTTTCAAAAACCAAATCGTCAAAGCTGTTTACATTTTTTGCGAGCATATCCATAAGTGTGATTTTGGTTCTAGAACGGCAGGTCGCCGTTTTAGTGTACATTTTATTGCCTACAATTAATTGTCTTTATCGGAGATGCTATCGTCGCTATTTTTCCATAAGATGTTTGTGTAAATGCTTGTATTTGTTTAGGTTATATGGCACACAGAAAACAGGCTTTATCGGAAAAAAGGGATAGTAATTAATTGAAAATTCAAAATGCAAAATGGTTTTCACCTCCCCCTTTTCCCCTTCCTAAATTTAGGAGAGGAGGCAGAAACATGACGTAGGTCATATATCCAAGGTAAATTATATTTCTACCTTTGCGGCTTAACTATATAGTATGAGCGAAGTAGTAGTAAGAGACAGCAACGGTACGGTATTGCAAGACGGTGATTCTGTAACCCTAACCAAAGATTTGAAATTGAAAGGTTCATCAACCGTTATAAAGCGCGGCACCATGGTAAAAAACATCAAGCTTACCGGCGATGCGCAGGAAATAGATTGCCGTGTAAATAAAATGGAAGTAGTACTCCGCGCTGAGTTTTTGAAGAAGGCTTAGTAACATATAGCTTACAGCTGATAGCGTATAGGTTTGAGGGCCTGAATTAATATAGTAAGGCCTTCATTTTTTCTTTTTCCAGTCAAGGCAGTTAGTTTAAGCTTTATCTCTTGTTTTTCGCTGGAAGTCATTACTTTTTTTACAGGCCAATGCCATTCATCATGCGCCTCAAAAGCTATTAAAATAGTGTATTCTGGCACGCCAGAATATTCTGAAAATATTCTGCACATGTTTCCGTTTTCTACATAATATACATAGCCCCAACGGCCATAGTATTTCACAGAAAACCCATTTGTATTGATAATTTTGTCCTCGTATATGGCAATATCTTTATTAAGCTCTTGCAAATGGCTATTGTTTGAAGAGAAGATAGTGCTATCCCAAAGGTGTTTTATATATGCAATTAGTTTCTTCATGCTTATAATAACTACTCTTTGCTATTTCATAAGGTAGAATGTTTTACTACAGGTATAAGGCAAAGTTACGTTTTGAATAGTCAGGCCAATTTAAAATAAGCCCCGTGCCTTTAAAACACCTTCTTTTTCAGCCTAAATAAATCTGGCAGATAAACACCATATATAGCAACAGCTGTGTCGCCTTTTATTTTGTAATATGGCTGTGGATAATATGCCCTACGTTGACGGCTTGTTAATTTACTCAGGTCGATAGAAACCGGTTCAGCAAAATCTATTTTTTGTAGCGGAACTTTTAATTTTTTATCATAGTTATGTGCATACCAATATGCAGCATAAGTAGATGCCCAGTTACCATTTTTGGTTTTATAAACATCAAAGTATTGGTATTTTTCATGAATGTATACGTTATTACCCAAATGCTTTACAAACAATAAAACGTTTTTATACTCACAGAATGGAGGTATACCATAATGGTCATAAACATCAAATTCAATAGTATCGCCTTTAAACGAACCGTACACAGTTTTAATAATCTTATATCTGGCTTTAAACTTAGAATCAAAGCTCATTCTGTTACTGGTATCTTTAACTACTAATATTTTCTCGCCAACAAATACCAATAAATTATTCTTTAACTCATTTTCATTTGAACTGTCTTTAACAGCATAAAACGCAGGGTCTACAGCTGTTTGGTTAGCTGTATGGCAATTGGATAATGCTAACAAGCATAAGAGGCAATACAAGCTTAATTTAATAGCCGGAATTTTTATAAGCATAGAGCGAATTTACTAAAATGTATAAAATAAAAAGCCCCGCCTGTATAACAAGCGGGGCTTTGTTTAAGTAGTAATTAGGGTATTATTTGCTAACGTTTTCGCAAAGAATTTCTTTCTCGCGGGCGTCTAAAGAATATTTGTAGCCACTGTTCCAGGTGCCGCCACCGGCATAATCCTGCTGAACAAATACATCAACCATATAGCATTTACCATCGCTCTTTTTAAATGCAACAGTCATCCACTGGTAGCGGTATACAGGCAGGTCATAATCGTTCTTTTTAATTTGCCATGCGCTGGTCATAACCCCTACACGTTGAATGGTAACGCCCGAAGTATAATAGCCTGTAACCTCGCGTTTAGCAGCTGCTTCCCATGTTGGGTTTGATGATGCCACTTTAGGGAAACGCACTTTGGCTAGTTGCTCAGCATCCCACTTGGCTTTAAACTTAACAAACTCACCGCTGCTTTTAAAGTCTTCGTATTGCTTTTGTATGCCTTCAAACGTGGTTCTAAGTGTTTTAAGTTGCGCTTCGGCAGGCACACCCGGTTTTAATGGGATAAGGGCTTTGTCTATTTTAGCAATATTTTCTTTCATACCGCGAATAGCAGCATCCGGGTCAAGTTTGTTACGCTCCTCATTAAAATCGTACATGTAGGTTTTCTTCATCTCGGGGATAAAGTTCTCGTCCATGTATTTAGGGTACATCTCGTTATAGTACCTGTCAGCATCCGGAATCATTTTAGGGTAGTCTGCCGTTGGCGATGCTGCGTATGCATCGCGGCCCGCTATATAATCGGCATAGCTGTATTTGCTGTAAGCCCCATCGCGGAAGTTGCTGGTAGCGCGGCCTGCGGCATCCATAACAATCCAGTTCATTTGGTTTTCTTTGTCAAGCATGGCGCTGTTGCCATCGTATTGCGCTTTCAGGTCGTTCAGCTCTTTTTGGTAGTCGTCAACCTTCCAGTTAGGGTCTTTGGTTTTTATTTTGTCAATATACCCTTGTGCTTTATCAAAATCGCCATCCAGATAGCCTTTGTAGCGTTTTTCAGTAGACTTAGGTTTTAACTCTTTTAACAGGGATTCTACGTTTCCTATTTCGTAGCTGGCCGGGCTGGCTTGTATTTGCTGGTAACGGCTGTTGCCACCGGTTGTGGTAGACCCCGAACCTGACGATGAGCCGGAAGTTGAAGAGCCTGAAGAAGAGCCGCTGCCCGATGATGAACCACCCGATGAAGGTGTGGTAGAGGTTGCTTTATCTACAGTTTTGTTGGCCTTGTCTTTGGCTTTGTTTAGCAAGCCGCCACCAATTTGGCCATAGCTTGTAGTAAGTGCAAGTGCGGCAATAGTAGTAATGGTAAGGTTTTTCATATTTATAGTTTACAGTTGAAGTTTCAAAAATAGTATAGTTAGTGGATATTGAGGTGTTTAATGAATATCTGCCCACAAAATAAATAATAAATGCTCAACGGCAGGCAATAAATGCTACTCTATCTCAATGCCATATTTATCAAGCAAACCCGCAATGCCGGCCGCCGAAAATTTAGCCCCTTTTATGTGGTTTTCTTCGGGGTCTATAGTGTAGTTAAAGGCGGTACGCAAATCAGCCTTTTCCAGTATGGTGTTTTCAAAAACAGCACCGCTTAAATCGCAGTTGTCAAATACTGCACCGGTAATGTCGGCTTGGGTAAAGTCTACCTCTTGCAGGTTGCAGTTTTTAAAGCGTGTGCCCTTTATTTTAAGGTTGTAGAATGATGCAATATTTAACAGGCAATTATCAAAGCTAAAAGCTAGTAAAAAAGGGGCACAATTGCCAAAGCTAAGGCCCATCAGTTTACAACCTTTAAAAGCCACTGTTTTAAGCGCGGTTTTATCCAATTTGGCCATGCTTATGTCGCAGTTTTCAAAGGTGCAATCTATAAACGCATAGACCGCTAAATCAAGGTTTGCAAGGTTGCAGCTGATAAAAGTGCAGTTCTCGTACTCACCGCTTTCTAAGGGCTCTTTTACAAAGTCAACGCTTTTAAATTCTTCGTCTTCGGCTATTATCCTGCCCATTAGTTCAACTCTTTTATCATTACAATATTGGTGTAGGTGTTTTCTTCCATAGGGAACAGCACCGTGCCAATGGCTTTATATTGCTGGCGTTGGTAAAACGCAATGCCGGGCGGGTTTTCATCCCACACCTCTAGCCACAGGTGGGTGTGGCCTTTTGATAATACCGTTTTCTCAACCTCTGCCATTAAATTATACCCAATGCCTTTGCCAAAAAAAGCATCAAGCACATACAGCTTGCTAAGTTCGGGCTGGGTAATGTTGCCAATAGGGCAGGGGCGGTTAAAATCTATTTGGGCAGCACCCACAAGGTTTTGGTTGCAGGTGGCAACAATAATGCAGTGCGGCTCGTTTATAATAATGTTTTGCAAGTACTGTGGCGCAAACCGTTGGCTTACAAAGTTTGCATACTCGGTAGAAACCCCATCAAACCCATACGTGGTAATGTAAACGGTTTGAAACAGGATAGACAACCTGAGTGCATCTGTTGGTACGGCATACCTGTACTTGATTTCTTTTTCCATTTACCCTGTAAAGGTAATTATAGTAGTTTTGAAACAAATAGTTTTTTACCATGAAAACACTTATTACAGCCCTTTTTGGCATTGCGTTACTATCGTTTACAACGGGTATTGATAAGCCTATGCTTGATAAAGAAGAAGCCAAAAAAGCCTATTTCTTTTTGAATACTGTACGTGCTAATGTTACCGCCTATGCCAAAGAACTGCAACTGCCTAATGATATTAAAATTACCACCAGAGCGTTAATGTGGAACGACACCCTTGCCAAAGTGGCGGAGGCCAAGGCGCTGGACATGGCTACCCGCAACTACTTTGCCCATGTAGACCCCGATGGTGTGGGCATGAACTACTACATTGACAAGGCCGGTTACAAGCTTGATAAGTACCAGGTAAAAACCAAAAGGCAAAACTCTTTTGAGTCTATCTCGGCCGGCTATAACACCGGCGAAGAGGTTATCAAAAGCCTTATTATTGATACCTGGGACCCTGTAAACCTGGGCCACCGCAAACACCTGCTGGGTATGGAGGGCTGGGCCGGCACAACCGATATTGGTATTGGCTTTGCCCGTGGCACGGTAAACAACAAGTTTACTACCTACGTAAGTATATTAATAGCGAAGCATTAAAGTACAACAGCTTTATTTTGTAATGTCTATACCTTTTGACAAACAAAAGCGGCTAATATCATCGTATATTTTCTTTGTAATTATAGTAGCTTTACTACAGTCCTTTTTATTAGGATCTCCGTTGGTGTGTATAGCAAAAGCATAGTTTACGGCACTATCAGTATACCAAACAGGGGCACCACTAACGCCGTGTTCAGTATAAAATTCATAACGCATATAGTTTTCGGTGTCGTTTTTAATATAATTAGTAGTATTATCTTCCCAAAGTGTACAATACAATTTATTATCTTCACTAGGGTATCCGGCTAAAAATACCGGAGGCTTTCCGGTCAAATTATTTGCATCATAAGGAGTAAGTGTAAAACGTGTATTTACTTTCTTATAGGCCTCTTCATCCGGTAATATTATAACACCATAATCCTCTTCAATACTGTAGTGTTTGTTGAATGATTGTAATGTGTAAATATTGTCGTTTTGCGTGGTTGCAAATGTTGTTTGGTATAGGTTGGTATTGCGGTCGGTAGCGCCAAAACGTAAAGTCAGTTGTTTAACCCGAGTGTAAATAAATTGCGGCCTTTTTCTCACATTATGCCCGGCTGTAATTAAAACCCTGGGGTGTATAAAAAATGCAGTGCCGATGTATGATTTGCCTCTCTTCATAGTTACATGTACTATACCGCTATTGGGGGCAGAAATTGCAGTTACTTGTTTTCTGCGTTTTTTAGCAGCTGGAATATCACAATTTTGTGCTTGCGAAATGGTAAATAAAAGCACAGAAAAAAACAGGAATAAAGATTTAATATTCATAGCAGTTAGGTTTTTATTTAAGTAAAATTAGCTATTTTATTTTTAAAAAAATAGTGGGTTGAAAAAATTAAGCACTAAAGCACCAACTCGGTAAACAGGCGCTCTGCCGTTTGGTTTAAGTTGTGGGTAATGCCCGGGTGTGGGCGCGATGTTTGTATGGCCGAACTGCGCACTGCTGTTAGCCACCTAAACCGCGATGGTACATCTAGTTCAGCAATAGGGCCGCAGTTGGCAGCACCCATGGCTATCTTCTCAAACGATTCTAAATTCAGCTTTACCTGGTGTATATCCAGCTCATCGCTAAACGATGCCAAGCGGGCTTCATTTAACTGGTATTTTACCGATATATATTTGGCGTTTTTGCAAAACAGCACTATGCCTACGTTTATAAACTCTTCCCTTTCTACCACGGGCAAAACGCGTATTACGGCATACTCATATAAGTATCTTTCTTGCATTTTGGGCTTCGTTAGTAAAAATTTCAGAGTTATTTATGCGGGTAATTAAAAATTGGTAATATACCTCCCTTGCTTGTTCGGCAGTTTCGTCAATGTCTTCGCGTTCCAACCATTCAGCGGGAATAAGATTAACCAACGCACGTATTTTATCTGCTGTTAATACCTGTTTAAATTCGGCATTTATTTCATCAAGCATACTGGCCTGTGGCAATAGTACGTGGTCTTTAATTAAGGCAAAAGGGCTTTTAGCATGCGTTTCCCAGGTTGTCCAGCTGTGGTGAAAGTATAGTGATGCGCCTTGGTCTATAAGCCACAGCTCCTTATGCCACATAAGCATATTGGTGTTTTTAAAAGTGCGGTCTATATTGGTAATAAAGGCATCTAACCATACAATAGCCGATGCTGTTTTAGCATCAACCGTAGTAACTACAGGGTCAAACGTTATAGCGCCCGATAGAAAGTGCATGGCGATATTAAGCCCCTGACTGCTTTTCAGCAGGTCTTGTATCTCCTCGTCGCCTTCGGTTTGGCCAAACGCTTCGTCCAGGTTAGCAAATACCAGTTCGGGTACTTTTAACCCCAGCAGGCGGGCAATTTCGCCACCCAGTAGTTCCGATATAAGCGCCTTTGGGCCATGGCCATTCCCTTTGAATTTAAGCACATACTTAAACCCATCGTCAGCCTCGGCCAGGGCCGGCAACGAACCACCCTCGCGCAACGGCTGAATATAGCGCGTAACGTTAACAGTACGTAAATCAGAAACTGTAGTCATAATCTGTTGCCAAATGTAGTTATTTTAACTTTTAAAGGTCTCCCTTTCCAAAGGGAGTGGCTGGCGCCTTGGCGCCAGACGAGGGATTTAATGTCGTTGTCAAAATCCCCGGCTCTTCGAGCCACCCCTTTAAAAGGGCGACCTAAACCCTTGCGGCTGTAAGATAAAGCACACGTTTTGAGCTCTCCTTCCGTACCCCCTCCTAACCTCGCGTTGCTCGGTTTCTCCTCCCCCTACTAATAGGGGAGGTGTCCGCCAGGACTGTGGGGGTAAGAAAACCCGCATGGCTGTCCCAAAGGGATGCCTTCGGCACAAGATAAAGCGTACGTTTTGAGCCCCAACTATATACCCTCTTGAGAGGGGTGGCAAAGCAACGCTTTGACGGGGTGTGTATTGTAACGTTCCAATCCCTACAGGCGGTAGTAAAATATATCATTTCTGCTCATCGTTTTTTTTAACTCCCCTACTTTTTAAGGAGGGGTAATTCTGACTGGTAAGTCAGAATGGGGTGGTTACCTTAAACCCCTACAGGCGGTAGTAGAAAAATGTGTTTCTGCGCACCATTTATAGGTGCAAATACATGGGTTGACTTAAAGTAAAACTTTAACTCAAAAAATTTTAAAGATCTCCCTTTCAAAAGGGAGTGGATTCCGATGATAATCGGAAGACGAGGGATTTCGGCAGGCATTAGTTATAGTTTTTACAAAGATACAACCCCGAATACCCCTTTGTCAAATTAAAATATACACACTACATTAGAACACAGAAACACCTGCCTTTTATAGTATGTAACATGATACTGCAAACATGAACAGAAAGACAATAATGATTAAAGTACTATTCTTTTTAAGCGTACTGGCTATTTTAACATCGTGTAACGGGCAAAATAAAAATATATCATCTAATACAGAAACCTTAAATGATTCAATTGCTGTAGGAAATACTGTAAATAAACTCGGTAACCATTTGTGGTATGTTTTTCAAGACAAAAAGAATAACTATTGGTTTGGAAGTAATGGTGAAGGTGTGTATCGTTATGACGGAAAAACGATAGTCAATTTTACGACAAAAGATGGACTTGCAAACGACACTATAAGACAAATTCAAGAGGACAAATTTGGGAATATATTTGTTTCAACTTTCGGCGGTATCAGCAAGTTTGACGGAAAGACATTTGCTACTCTGCAACCAATCAAAAGCAAAGAATGGAAATTAGAACCTAATGATTTGTGGTTTTATATATTGGGTAAAAAGAATGAGGGTGCTTATCGCTACGATGGCGAAAACCTATACAATTTAGAATTTCCTCAACACTATCTTCACGATGAAATTTATCCACGAGTTGTCAATTCGTTTTTTAGTCCTTACGAAGTGTATTCTATTTATAAAGACAGAAAAGGGGCAATGTGGTTTGGCACTTCAGTTTTTGGAGCTTGCCGTTTTGACGGAGAAACAGTAAAATGGATGTACGAAGACGATTTGACCTATGTACCTAATGGGGGCACTTTTGGCATTCGTTCCATTTTTGAAGATAAAGAAGGCAGCTATTGGTTTTGCAATACGCGGCACCGGTTTGTTTTTGACTTTGACAAAACAACAAAAAGCGACAGGCTTCAATATCAAAAAATTGATGGAATTGGAAACGCAAAAATCTTTGGTGGAGATGAATACATTTACTATTCATACATTTTAGAAGATAATAAAGGGAATATTTGGTTAACCACCTGGGACAAAGGAGTGTATAAATATGATGGATCTGCTATTACAAATTATTCAGTTAAAGATGGTTTAAAAGACGTTAATTTAGTTTCAATGTACAAAGATAACCAAGGCAACCTATGGCTTGGAACACCAGAAAACGGAGCATTTAAGCTTAATGGTAATACATTTGAAAGATTTAAACCATAACAAAAAAGTAAAGGCAACCACTAAGTTAAAAGGGAGTTTTAACCCTTTGCCGTGGTTGGTGTTTAGCACAGCGTCACCAACCACTAAATTATACTAAGTTTTCTTTCAAATCCATTTCCTTTTCGTTAGCTTTCGGTTTCTTAAATCGCTCACAATGAATATACGTTTACTTCTGTTTCTTGCTTTACTTGGTGTTAGTGCCCGTTCTTTTAGTCAGTGTGCTGAAAATCCGCAGCCTAAGGTGCTGTTGGTGGGCGACTCGTGGGCGTTTTTTATGAGTGTTGACCAAACCATTAACACCGTGTTTAGCAAATGGGGCCACAGCGATTGCACCTTTTATACTAACATTACCCTTGCTGAAAACGGTGCCGAAACGGACGACTTTTTAACGCCTGCCAAGCAAAACGAGATTTTGGCTAAGCTGGATGAATACCCATCAATAGAATTCATCCACCTGAGTATTGGCGGAAACGATGCCCTGGGCGATTGGAACATTAACTACACCCAAGGCCAAACCGACACGCTGATTGAAGATATATCGCAACGGTTGTTAGATGTTATTACCTTTATTAAAACCGCCCGCCCCAACATTAAAGTGTTTTGGAGTGGCTATGTATACCCCAATTTTGGTGAGGTTATAGAAACATCATTCTTAGGCGAAAACCACCCGTTTTTTGGTACGTGGGATGGTATGGGCCAGCCTACCTTTCAGCAGATTAATGACATTTTAAATGTATTCTCTCACCGTGCTGAGGTGTATGCCGATACAACAGACAATGTAGATTATGTTAGCTGCCCGGGTTTGTTGCAGTATACTTTTGGTCAGCCCGACCCGTTAGGGGTTGCCCCCGGTGGCAGCTATGCTGCTTTCACACAGCCTTTGCCCTTTGGCGACCCATCGTACCCATCGCCTAAAGAGTCTATGCGCGATTATGGGCTTACCAAAGATTGTTTTCACCTTTCGCCGCGCGGCTACCGCGATTTTATTGGCTACCACACCCGCAAGTTTTATCACAAAGCCCTTATGCACGATTTTTATGCCGTTGCCGATTCTATTGAGTTGAATGGCTCGCTAAGCGCCAATGGTAGCGTGTCTGACCTATTAAAGCTGGGCGAGTTGGATAGTGGCAATTATGCATCGCTGCTTACCTTTAACCTTGCCACTATGGCCGATACGGGCATTACCAAGGCATCGCTGTTCATTCGTCGTGAAGAGTTGGCGGGCGCAACACCGGTAAACGGTGCTATGCAGGTAAAAATAAAAGCAGGCTATTTTGGTGGTAGTATATTATTAGAAACAGCCGATTTGCTTGCCCAACCATCTACCCAGGGCGCGCCCTGCATTTTTGGGGCTAACCAGGAAAATGGCGATTGGGTAAGGCTTGAGCTGCCTGAGTATTTCTACCCTTACCTGCAAACAGGCAATACTGTACAGTTTATTCTGGAAGCACCAACAGCTACAGGGTCTATACTGTTTAGCAATGCTACAGAGCCTGATTTTGCCCCTGTTTTAGACATTACCTACGGTCCTAAAACGGTTTCGGTGGTTGAGGTTAAAAATGATGTATTGGTTGATATATACCCAAACCCCACCACAGGCTTGCTAAACATAAATACTACATTGGATTTGACCAACACTACCATACAAATACACGATATTACCGGCAGGCTAATGCTAAGCACAGTATTAACGGGCACAACGGTTGATGTTGCTGCCTTACCTGCGGGCATATACTCGCTACAGCTAATAACCCCTAAGGGCACGTTTAATAAGAAGATTGTAAGGAATTAGGCCCAAAAATCGCGCATTTTCATTTTTTCTTTAGCCAGCTTGGGTACAAAGAAAAACTGGTACAACTCCCACATCCACACCCGGCGGCCAATGCGGGTATACCAACGCATGGCGCTACGCAGCCGGGCCTCTTTATGAAAGAACAACCGTATTAGCGCGCTTGGCCTGGTTTGCATAATAACCTCTATCAGCTTAACATAGAGTATAACCATCCAAGGCTTTAGGTACTGCGTGGCTATTACCTTAGTGCTTATAGTCCCAGTAGCGTTGGTCGGTAAGTATAATGTCTTTGTCTTTAACATCGTCAAAATAAGGGGTCCATTTATGCGGTGTTACGTATAGCACCTGTACCTTGGTCGGGGTCGTAAGATAGTAGCTGCTTAAGGCTGTTGTAAAAGTCGCGGGTCTTTTCTTCGCCAAAGCCTACCACGTAGGTAGCCATAGAGAGTATACCATGTTGACGTAACAGGTTTATGGCTTCTTTGTCTTTAGATACCTGCCCGGCCTTTTTAATTTTGGCCAGCACCACTTCGTCGTAGTTCTCTATGCCCAGCAAAAACCGCTCAAAGCCCGCTTTTTTGTATAGGTGTAGAAACTCGGCATCGCGCACAATATTGTCAGCCCTTATAGAGCCTACCAATATCAGTTTAAGGTTTTTGGCAACCAGTGCCTCTAAAAACTCTCTCCAGGCTTTGGGGTTTGATGATGGGTTCTCATCGGCAAAGTTAAATACCAGTACCCCGTATTCCTTATGCAGCATCTCCATTTCGTCGGCTAGCTTTTGCGGGTTGCGGTAGCGCCACTTTTTCCAAAACAGGCTTTGGCCGCAATAGGTGCAAGGGTAGGGGCACCCGCGCGAAAACTGTATAACTACCGCTTTGCGTTTCCCCCAATAGGTGTAGTTATAGCCCTTCATAAGTTCCCAACCTACACGGTAGTCGTCAAGGTTTTTAATGGTTTCTGGGGTGTCGGTTTTAAAAGGTATGCCACCAATGTTGTAGGCAAGACCTTTTATATTTTCAAGCGGGGCGTTGGTGCTAAGGGCGGTTATAAGGTTAAGCACTACCTCTTCGCCCTCGCCGCATACTATGTAATCAATCTGGGGGTTGGTTTCCAGTATCTCTTTCCAGTGGTAGGTGGGGAACACCCCGCCAATAATAACCTGTATGTTGCTGTTTAGCTGCTTTACCTTTTGGGTAATATCGTTAATAATAGGCTGTGCCGATGTGGAACCCGAGTGCCCCAGCATTATAACATCGGGGTTGTGGGCAACAACGCGGGCTACAATCTCCGAATGTTTCATGGGGCCAAATTCAGCATCCAGTAGTTCAACATCATGGCCTGCATCTATCAGCGGCCCGCCAATAGATAATAAGCCCAAGGGTGGCAAATGTTCGTTGGGCATGCGGCTGCCAATAGAAAGGTGCGGTGGGTTGATAATAAGAATCTTCATTCAGCTATAGTCCTTGGTAATAATACGCAAACCGTACTTAATTATTTTGCTATGCCAAAGCTAATAGATTTAGAATAATGGCGGGATAAATTGGTTGGGGAGAATTCAAAGAGGTGATAAAAACAAAAAAGGCAGCCATAAGCTACCTTTTGTACCCAGGACGGGACTTGAACCCGTACATCCTCAACAGATACAGGATTTTAAGTCCTGCGTGTCTACCAATTCCACCACCCGGGCGAATCTTTTTCAAACATTGCCTTGGGAAGCCCGGGCAAAATTTTGTTTTAAATAACAAACCCTCTTTTTAAGAGGGTTTGCTTTGGAGCGAAAGACGAGATTCGAACTCGCGACCCCCACCTTGGCAAGGTGGTGCTCTACCAACTGAGCTACTTTCGCTTGAAGTGGGCTGCAAAAGTACATAAAATTTTAAAATCGCAAAATTTTATGCGAAATTTTTTCTTACCCTACTTTTTCGGCAAACTTCTCTGTTGTTTTTTCTGCCGTAAGGTGCTTCAGGGCATCTGGGGTCATGCAGCTATTATCGCCATAATCAACCTCTATTTTACCCAGTTTGGTAGCAATATCAACGGCACGCCTGTTTAACCATTTGCTGTGGCTGCCAATGGCCATAAGGGCGGTATTCATGGCATCTTTCACAAAATTTTCTTCCGCTTGCAGGTTTTTCTCTATTATTTCCAGGTAAGGCTCAAAATACTCGTCGGGCAAAACGGTGTTACTTTTACAAATGGCAACAATACCAAGGTAGCCGCAACGGCGCAGGTTATTATTGGGGCTTTGGGCCCAGTCTTCTGATAGTTCTATTAAAAAGGGCACATAAGGCAACAGGTTAGAGCCTATAGAGTAAGATATCATCCACTCGTTATTACCCATAATCCATTTTTCCAGTTGGTTGCGGGTAACAAGGGCCGGGTCGGCAATAAGGCTGGCCAGTATGCGGGTATCATAATACTCTTCGTCCCAAAGTTCAAGGGACAAATCGTGGTCTTTCCCCATTTTTTTGGCCTGCGCCTTTAGCTTGGTTATGCCCAGGCCAAAAGATTTAACACCATTGCCGGTGCGCTCCATTAAACGTATGCCGCGCTCATCTTTATTGGCTTCCAGCCACTGTAATACCTCTTTCTTTGTCATACCGTTTTCCGTTAATTGGGGTAATAATAATAAATTTTTGTGTGGGTAAAAGTAGGTAAAGGTTTTTATATTTAAATTTATAGTTGATAGGGTTGGTAATAAAGAAACTAATAATACTTGTAATAATAACTTGCATTGGGTTGCCGCTAACAGCCCAGCGCTTTAGGGGCTTGCGCAGTAAAGGGGTTGGGCTGGGTGTAGGTATGTGCAATATCCTTTCCCCGGGCAAACAACAACCGGCGAGCAACGTGGCGACCCACGTTATAACGATGTGTACATGACCATGATGTTTAATGTCAACATTATGATATTAGACGACAGGGGCCGCCGCCCTAAATTTTTTACCTGGGCCAGCCGTTTTTAAGTTTATGCTTGATGCAGTAATGATTTAGCGAAAATTTAATGGTAAAATTTGGCTAAAGTTGTTATATTTGTTCTCTAATTAGGCATAGAGTATGAAAAAACTACTTCTTATAGCGGCAGTATTGTTAGGGCTTATGCCTTTGCAAGCGCAGCGTTTCAGGGGCTTATGCAGCTAGAGGCAAGGTTGGGCGTAGGTACGTCTAACACCCTGTCTGAGCTGGGTGGGGCCAACCGCATTGGTACGCACTTTTACCGCGATTATGAAATTGTTATGACCCGCCCTGCGGTTCATTTTGGTGTACGTTACTATATTCCTGAGTCGCGTTGGGCAGGCACCTTCAACATTGTTTATGCACGCGTTGCCGGTAGGGATAACCTTACCAAAGACCCATATCGCGAAAACCGCAACCTTAACTTCCGCTCTTATATTTTAGAGTTTTCAGTTCAGGGCGAGTATTATTTCCGCAAAAAACAAACCGGTGCACGTTATTCTATCCGCGAGGTAGTGGGTGCTAAACAGGTTAATATGGACTGGTACCTTTTTGGCGGTATTGGCGGGTTCTTTTTTAACCCAAAAGGCCAATATAATGGAAACTGGTATGCTTTGCAACCATTAAATACCGAAGGGCAGACATTGTTACCTACCCGTAAAAAATACAGCCGCTTTACCGGTTGCATACCTTTGGGCCTTGGTGGCAAATACGGTATTAATAACCAAATAAGTGTTGGTTTTGAAGCCGGTTTCCGTTACACGTTTACTGATTATCTTGACGATGTTAGCACAACATACGTTGACCCTGCCGTATTAATTGGCGGCAACAGTCAGCTTTCTGCCACCCTTGCCGACCCTAGTCTGGGAACTGTTCCTAACCAAACAGGCATTGGAGAGCAGCGTGGCGACCCACGTGATAAAGACGTTTACATGATGCTTTTGTTTAACGTTAACTACAAACTAACAGATTCACGCGGCCGCCTTCCGAAATTTTTCTCGTGGGCAAGTCGCTTTTAATCCTAACTATTTTCAACTTTTTTGCGTTTAGGTTATTAATGAGAAAGATAGCGTGCTCAATTATTCTTGCTTTATTGGTTGTATCTGTTCAGGCACAACGTTCGCAAGTGGGCCTTGTTGGTGGGGTTACCTACTACTTAGGAGATTTAAATCCCAACAAACAGTTTTATAAAATAAAACCGGCAGGGGGTATATTCTACCGTTATAACATGAACCCGCGCATGGCCGTTAGGGGTAATATTATTTACGGCGGCATAGAGGCTAATGATGCCGACTCTAAAGACACCTTTGCTATAAACCGCAACCTTGCCTTTAAATCTATGTTGCTTGAGTTTTCGGGCTATTTCGAATTTAACTTTTTTAATTACATACTTGGCGACCCTCAATACCCTTTTACCCCTTACGTATTTGCAGGCGCGTCTATTTTCCGCTTTAACCCTAAGGCCGAATTAAATGGCGAAGAGTTTGCCTTACAGCCTTTGGGTACCGAAGGCCAGGGAACAACTGCCTACCCCGACAGGAAAAAATACTCGCTTACCAACCCATCGGTATTGTTTGGGGTGGGCTTAAAGTGGAACGTTTTCAGGGGCTTTGGTATGGGCTTGGAATGGGGCATGCGCCGCACCTTTACTGATTATCTGGATGATGTAAGTAAAACCTATGCCGATGTGGCCGCCCTTTCAGCAGAAAACGGCCCCGATGCAGCAGCCCTTTCAGACCGCTCTGCCGACCCGGGTACTAATACAGACCGCCAGCGTGGCAATACCAAAACAAAAGATTGGTTCTCCTTTGCAGGTTTGTCAATAACATTCAATATAAAAGGCAAGCAATCGCAGTGCCCTGCATACCCTAATCATTAATACATTATTATAAGGTGGCAGAAGAAATCCTGAAAAGTAAAATTGTAAAAGATAAAGTACCTGCCCACGTAGCAGTAATAATGGATGGCAATGGCCGGTGGGCCAAACAGCGCGGCATGATGCGTGTGCTGGGTCATAAAAATGCAATTAAAGCCGTTAGGGATACTGTAGAAGCCGCTGCCGAACTGGGTGTTAAGCACCTTACCATGTATGCTTTTTCTACTGAGAATTGGAACAGGCCTAAAATGGAGGTTGACGCTCTTATGGACCTTTTGGTATCTACCATACAAGGCGAAGTAAAAACCCTTAACCAGAATAAGATTAAGCTAAACGCCATTGGCGATATAGACAGCCTGCCCGTTAAAACCCGCAAAGAACTGTTAAAGGCTATAGACGATACCGCCGGTAATAACCACATGACGTTGCACCTGGCCCTTAGCTATAGCGGCCGCAGCGAGATTATGCGGGCTATTAAAAATATGATGTTTGATCTGGAAAGCAATAAAATTGAAAGGTCGGCGTTGAATGATGACTTGTTTGCACAGTACCTTTATACTGCCGGTATTCCCGACCCTGAGTTGCTTATACGCACCAGCGGAGAACACCGCATAAGTAACTTTTTACTGTGGCAAATGGCGTATACCGAGTTTTATTTTACTGAAAAACTATGGCCCGACTTTAGAAAGGCCGACTTTTTTGATGCTGTGCTAGACTACCAATCGCGCGAAAGGCGCTTTGGTAAAACCAGCGAGCAGGTGGACAAGAAAACCAAACCCTGATAAATATGCAGAGAACCAGACAAACATGGTTGTTGCCTCTGCTAATTATTGTATTACACGCTTTACAGGCCGATGCCCAAACGCCTGTTGATTCTTTAAAACCCAATTACATTAACCCCACCCAATATGAGGTTGGCGGCATTGATTTTGTTGGCCTTAAACGGCACAAGAAAGATGTGTTGCTGTCTATTATTGGCCTGCGCGTTGGCGACAAGGTAGAGGTGCCTAGCGAAAAGCTGGCCGACATTATTGACTACCTATGGAAACAAAACCTGTTTAGCGATATTAAACTCAACGTAGACAGCATTGTTGAGGGTAAGATTTACCTAGCTTTTCAGGTAGAGGAAATTGCCTACCAGGCCGGGCCGGTTAAGCTAAATGGCATTAGCAGGGCCGAAGCAAACAAGCTATCAACCAAACTCAAACCCTATGCAACAGGCACTATTAGCCAACAGCATATTCTTTCCATAACCACCCTTATTACCAATTATTATAAAGATAAGGGGTATTACAACGTGTTTGTAAGTACCCGCCAACTGCCCGCAAAGGTTGATACCAATATGGTACAGCTTGTTGCTGATATTACAACAGGCCCAAGGGTAAAAATCAATAGTATAGATATTGTGGGCAACAGGGCAGTGGCCGATACTAAGCTGCGCCGGGTGATGAAAGACACCAAAGAGCGGCGTTGGTTCAACATCTTTAAAACATCAAAATACAATGCCGAAGCCTATACTAAAGATAAGCAGCGCATAATAGATTACTACAACCAACTGGGCCACCGCGATGCTGAGGTGGTTAAAGACAGTGTTTACCTGTTCAGCCCCAAGCGGTTAAACATCAGCATTACTATAGATGAGCATAAGGTATATTACTATGGCAATATAACATGGGTGGGCAACACCAAATACAGTACCGATACCCTGAATCGTGTGCTGGGTATAAAGCCTGGCGAGGTGTACGACAAAAGCAAGCTGAACGAAGCCTTGTATATGAATGCTGCGGGAAACGATATTACATCGCTATACATGGATAATGGCTACTTGTTTTTTAATGTAACACCAGTAGAGACAGGCCTTAATGGCGATAGTATTAACCTGGAGATGCACATTTACGAAGGGAAACCTGCCACCATTGGCGGCATAAGCATAAAAGGCAACACCCGCACGCAAGACCATGTAATTCTGCGTGAGGTATATACCAAGCCCGGCCAGTTATTTAAGCGCAGCGATATTATACTAAGCCAACAGGCATTAATACGGCTTGGCTATTTTAACCCCGAAGCCTTGCAGGTAAACCCCATACCCAATCCTGCAAATGGCACTGTTGACATTGAATATGTGGTAGAAGAAAAACCCACCGACCAGATACAGCTATCGGGGGGCATTGCGGCGGGTAAAATTGTGGGTACACTGTCGTTGGTGATGAATAATTTTTCGTTTAAAAGCATAGGCAAAAAAGACCGATGGCAGCCGCTCCTTCTGGCGATGGGCAGCGAGTAGCATTAAGCGCGCAAAGCAACGGGGCCTCATTTCAATCGTACAGCCTTAGTGTAACAGAACCGTGGTTGGGTGGTAAAAAACCGAACTCGCTTACGGGCAATGTGTTGTACAACGCGCAACGGTACGATAGTAACCGAAAGTTTAGCGCCTTGGGTTTCACGGTAGGCTTGGGCAACCGCTGGAAAAAGCCCGATAACTTCTTCAGCTCGTTCTACACCATCAACTTTTATAAATACAAGGCCGATAGCTTTCCCGGAATTGATTTTAATGGCGACAGGTACGATGTTAATGTGGGTGTAAGCGTATCGCGCAGTTCGTTAGATGGTAAGGATTATCCAATGGAAGGCTCATCGTTTACCCTGGGGTGCAGGCAACGCCTCCGTGGTCGGGCAGCAGGTCTTTTACCGCGCAAAACCCACCCAAAATGGTAGAGTACCACAAATGGAATTTTGATGCCCTTTGGTACCAAAAAATAGTAGGCAAACTGGTATTTAAAGCATCAGCAGCCGTGGGGTATTTGGGCTACTACAACAAAAAACTGGGCCTTGCGCCGGTAAACCGCTTTTATATGGGCGGGGTGCAACTGGCTGCAACCAGCTTTGTAGGGCAGGAGTACATTAATATGCGGGGGTACGAGAATGGAAGCCTGTCGCCCACGGGAGGCAGTGCGCTATACAACCGTTTTGTGCTGGAACTGCGCCACCCTATTTTGCTAAAACCCGAAGCCGGGGTTAGCATTTATGGCCTTGCCTTTGCCGAGGCGGGCAATGTGTGGAGTGGAGTAAAAGACTATAACCCATCGGTACTAAAACGTTCTGTCGGGGCGGGCGTTAGGGTGGTGGTGCCTATGTTTGGGCTTATTGGGGTAGATGCGGGCTATGGTTTCGACACAAAATCAATACCCGGATATAGTGGAAACCCGTGGCAATTCCACTTTGTTATAGGGCGTGATATCAAATAAAGCGTATTTTTGCAATATTTTTAAAAATTCTGCGTTTACCTAAACCGTAAAAGCAACTGGAACACAAGCCATAGAGTGAAGAAATTATATACAGCGCCAAAGTATTTTAAACAAATAGTTTTAGGCCTTTTCCTTTTATTAACCGTAGGCGCAAACGCCCAAATTACCATTGGTGGCGACTCTATTATTGTAGACTATGCCAGCCCTACAGAATATGAAATTGCGGCCATCACGGTAGATGGTGTTCAGTTTTACGATAAAGGCATTATCGTAATGCTATCGGGCCTTAGCCATTGGCGATAAGATTGATATACCCGGTGATAAGCTTTCTACAGCCATTGAAAACCTTTGGAAACAGGGCCTTTTCGGCAATATTGAAATTATAGCTGATAAAATAGAGGGCAAAAAAATATTCCTGCGCTTAAAACTGGAAGAAAGGCCGCGCCTATCAAGCTTCGCGTTTAAAGGCATACCCCGTTCTGAAGCCGATAAGCTGCGCGATAAGATTAAGCTGATACGTGACAAGGTGGTTAACGATGAGCTTATTATTTCTACCCAAAACCTGGTTAAAGAATATTACAGGGATAAAGGCTATTACGATGCCGAGGTTAACATTACCCAAACCCCCGATACCTCTAATGCCAACAAGGTTGTGCTTTTCATCAACGTAAAGCAAAACAACAAAATCAAGATTAATAAAATCAATATTATTGGCAACAGCATGGTGGCCGATGCCAAAATACGCCGCCAGTTAAAAGACACCAAAGAGAAAAAGTGGTACAGCCTGTTTTCTACCTCTAAGTTTATAGAGGAGAATTATAAAAAGGATAAGCAGAAGATAATTGACCTGTATAACGAGCAGGGCTTTAGGGATGCTACCATTGTTAAAGACACCGTTTACCGTTACGATAATAAAACGCTGAACATTGATATTGTGGTAGAAGAAGGCCGTAAGTACTACTTCCGCAACATTACATGGGTGGGCAATACCAAATACTCTTCAGACACACTTAACCGTGTATTGAACATTAAAAGGGGCGATGTTTATAACCAGGCTACCTTAGAGGGGGCCTTGTTCACCAGCCAAAACGGTACCGATGTATCATCGTTGTACATGGATATGGGTTACCTTTTCTTTAACGTTACCCCTGTAGAGGTTGCCGTAGTGGGCGACTCTATAGACTTTGAAATGCGCATGTACGAAGGCCGCCCTGCCACCATTAATAAGATTACCATTGTTGGCAACACCAAAACCAACGACCATGTTATCCTGCGCGAGGTGCTAACCAAGCCGGGCCAGCTTTTCCGCAGGTCTGATATTATTTCAACACAGCGTTTCCTTGCACAGTTAGGCTATTTTAACCCCGAGGCTTTGCAGGTAAACCCTAAGCCCGACCCTATAAACGGTACGGTTGATATTGAGTATGTGGTTGAAGAAAAACCATCAGACCAGATAGAACTTTCAGGTGGTTGGGGTGCAGGCCGTTTGGTAGGCACACTGGGTGTTACCTTCAACAACTTCTCGGCCCGCAATATGTTTAAAAAAGGCATGTGGCGCCCATTGCCTGCCGGCGATGGTCAGCGTTTATCAATCCGCGGCCAAACAAACGGTATCTTCTTCCAATCATACAACCTGTCGTTTACAGAGCGCTTGGTTAGGTGGGCGCAAGCCAAACTCATTAACGGTTTCTGTGTTCCATACAGCCCAGTCTAACGGCTACCCAAAATCTGATGTTAACCGTGTAGCCCTGCGTGTTACCGGAGCTACCATTGGCCTTGGTACACGTTGGAAACGCCCCGACAATTACTTCAACGCTTTTTACAGTGTTAACTTTCAGTACTACGATAACCAAAAGTATATATCAAGCATTTCAACAAAGTCGTACAGCGCCACGCTGGGCTTCTCGGTATCGCGTAACTCTATAGACCAGCCTATTTACCCACGCGAGGGGTCTAACATATCACTATCTGTAAACGCCACACCACCATGGCCGTTGCGTGTTAACGATGGTAAGCTTGGCTTTAGGACATTTGGCGATGATAACGATGCCCGCTTTAAGTTTGTAGAATACCACAAGTGGAAACTGGATTTAACATGGTACCACGCCCTTGCAGGCAAATTGGTACTTAGCGCCCGTGCCCACTTAGGCTACTTGGGTTACTATAATAAAGATATTGGCACATCGTTGTTCGAGCGTTTCCAGGTAGGTGGCTCGGGCTTATCTAACTTTAACCTGGTAGGTACAGAAATTGTGGCCCTGCGTGGTTACCCTGATGGTAGCTTATCGCCTGCCAATAACCAGGGCAGCGCCATGTTCAACAGGTATATTTTAGAGTTGCGCTACCCTGTATCGCTAAACCCACAGGCTACAGTATTTGGCCTTGCATTTTTAGAGGGCGGCAACACGTGGGATAAAATACGCGACTTTAACCCCTTCAACATTAAACGCTCTGCCGGTGTTGGTGTAAGGGTGTTTTTACCCATGTTTGGTATGCTTGGTTTAGATTATGGCTATGGCTTTGATAAGATAGACCGCCTTGGCAGCACCCAGCAGCGTGGCAACATACACTTTATTATAGGCCAGCAGTTTTAATGCACAATTCATAATGCATAATTATTTGCGCTGAACAAACATTTTGCACTTTGCATTATTCATTTTGAATTAATTTGCACGGTAATTGAGTAGTTATAGAATAGATTTAAAATTTAACACCAATGAAAAGGATAATAGCCATTGTTTTTGCCCTGTTTTTAGCTTTAGGCTTAAACGCGCAAAAGTTTGCTTATGTAGACAGCCAATACATATTAGACAATATTCCCGATTATAAATCGGCACAGGCGCAGTTAGATAAATACTCGCTGCAATGGCAAAAAGAAATACAGGCTAAGTTTGATGAGCTTGATAAGCTGTACAAAGACTTTCAGGCCGATGCTATTTTGCTTACCGAAGAGATGCGTAAAAAACGTGAAGACGAAATCTTAGATAAAGAAAAGCAAGCCAAAGAATTGCAAAAAAACCGCTTTGGTAAAGATGGCGACTTGTTTAAAAAACGCCAAGAGCTTGTAAAACCTATACAAGACAAGGTATACAATGCGCTAAAAGATTTTGCAACCACTAAAAACTACGCGGTAATCTTTGATAAATCAAGCGACTTAACAATTTTATACGCTAACCCTAAGTATGACATTAGCGATGAGATATTAGACGAAATGGGCTTTAAAAACACCAGCAGCGATGATAGTGGCTCTGGCAGCGGCGGCGGTACAGGCGGTGGCACTACCGGTGGCGATAAAAAATAATCAGTTTTAAAAACAGTAAATGAAAAAGTTAGCAATAATAGCACTCCTTGCCCTATCGGCACTCAACGTAAACGCACAGGTAAAAGCTAAGTACGGTTGGATTAACTCATCAGAGTTATTAGATATTATGCCTGAAAGGAAAAAGGCAGCAGTTTCTATAGACTCTATGGTTAAAGCCGAAGAAAGCATCATCAAAATATTGAATGATGATTACGAGTCGAAGCTTAAAAAGCTAAATACCGAGGCTGCCAAAATGACCCCCGACCAACTGGCCCGTGCAAAAGACGAGTTAGCTAAAATTGAGGATGCTATTTACATGCAAACCCAAGGCGCACGAGATAAAGTACAAAAAAGGAGCAGGAACTGCTTAACCCTTTGTTAGATAAGGTATCTACCGCTATTAAAGATGTAGCTAAAGAAAACGGCTATACCTATGTGTTTGATATTAGCTTAGGCTAAGGCACTTGTTTACCCCGATGGCGACAACATGATTAAGCTGGTTAAGAAAAAACTGGGCTTGCCGGTAATGGACTAACAAGCCTTTGTATGTAACAGATCCTGAAACTAGTTCAGGATGACGTGAACAGGTTGAAAAAAGCGCACCTATAGGAATTTTTGATTCGGGTATTGGCGGCCTTACGGTTGCCGGTGCTATTACCCGTGCTTTGCCTAACGAGAATACCATTTACTTTGGCGATACCGCCCACATGCCTTACGGCGATAAATCGCCGGAGTTGATTAAAAGGTACTCTACCCAAATAGCAGATTTTTTAGTGAGCAAAGGTTGTAAGGCCATTGTTATTGCCTGCAACACGGCGTCGGCACAAGCCTATAAAGAGGTTGTAGAGCATGTTAAGGGCGAAATACCTGTTATTAATGTTATAGACCCTGTAGCTGAATATATAGTAGGAAAATATCCCGCTAAAAAAATTGGTGTTATTGGTACCAAAGGCACCATAGGCTCGGGCATTTACCCAAAAAAATTAAGAAGCTTAATAAAAGCGCCAATGTAACATCGTTGGCTACGCCTTTATTAGCACCAATGATAGAGGAAGGCTTTTTCAATAACAACATCAGCCGCACCATTATCAACTCTTATCTATCTAAAAAGAATATTGTAGATGCCGAGGTGGTAATACTTGCCTGCACGCATTACCCTCTTATTAAGGCCGATATAATTAAGTTTTACGGCAAACGGGCCGATATTATAGACTCGTCAGACGTAGTAGCTGCTTACGTACAAAATGTGCTGCGTAAAAACGATTTGCTTACAACTGCCAAAACACCCGGTAAGCACGAGTTTTACGTAAGCGACTTTACCGAGAGCTTTGAGAAAAGCACCAAGCGCCTTTTTTGGCGAAAAAATAGACCTTAAAGAGGTTTTTCTGGGCAACTAAACGCACGTTTCTTACTTCTTTCGCTAGCGAATTCAATAAAACGCTAATTTTAAAACCTGCCCTGTGGGTTTGCATTATACATGAAGAAGATTTTACTGGTTGAAGATGAAGCAAGTGCTGTAGACTTTATACGTAAAGGCCTTACAGAGGCCGACTATGATGTGTCGGTAGCGTTTGATGGCGATACAGCGCTGAAAATGGCGGAGGGCTCAACATTCGATTTGTTTATACTGGACATAATGATGCCGGGCAAAAATGGTATTGAGGTATGCAAAGAGTTGAGGGAACGCAATGTAAGTAGTCCCATACTTTTTCTTACTGCCTTGGGTACATCAGAAAATATAGCCCTGGGCCTTAATATTGGCGCCGACGATTACCTGATAAAGCCCTTTAAATTTATAGAGCTTAATGCCCGGGTAAATGCCCTGTTAAGGCGTGGCCAGCAAGCAGAAACACAACCCGTTCAGCCTAAAAATATTTATACCATTGCCGATTTGGTGGTGAACGACGATGCTAAAACCGTTTCCCGCAACAATACCGATATATTGCTAACCGCAACCGAATACCGCCTATTGCTGGCGCTAATTAAAAGCAGGGATAAGGTACTTTCCCGCGTTGATTTGTTAGAAAGCGCCTGGGATATAAACTTTAACTTAGGTACCAACGTGGTTGATGTTTATATTAATTACCTGCGTAAAAAAGTTGATACCGATTATTCTACCAAACTAATACACACCGTTGTAGGTATGGGTTATGTGCTAAGGGAAAAATGAAAACTACAAATAAATTAGCCATACTATTAGGTATTGTTTGCATATCATTAGTGGTAGCATTTGGTAGTATTATATACTATATTTTTGATAAATATTCATACGTTGACTTTTACAAAAGGCTGGAAACACGGGTTAGTATATCGGCCCGGTATAATTTAGGAAATGATACTACAAACGCCGAAAATTTAAAGCTATTAAAGAAACAGCATTTAGAGCAACTGGAAAATGAGCACGAGTATTTAATTCCATTTTCAGCCGGCATGTCGGTAGTTGATACAGCCCAGAAGTACAACCTGCCCACAGGCTTTTTAAAAGAAATTAATAGCAAAGGTAAGGCCCAGGCCAAAAGTGGAAATACATTTTTTGCCGGTAGCATACATAGTAATAAAAAAACAGGCAACCAATACTATGTAATAGTATCGGCAGGCAACTATTACGTATCGCACCACCTGTTGTTTTTGCGCAATATTATTATTGTGGGTGTGGTGCTTACGTTGCTAATTGTACTCTCTTTTTCTATCTATTTTTCTAAACATATTTTCGACCCTATAAGGGAGATAACTTTAAAGGTTAAAAAGATAAGTACCGAAAATATACACCACAGGCTTAGCAGCGATAATTACAAAAGCAGTAACGAGATAGCGGAGCTTGCCAATACCTTTAACGATTTGCTAAGCCGGGTTGAAACAGCCTTTGAAATACAGAAAAACTTCATCAGCAACGCGTCGCATGAGTTGCGCACGCCCCTTACTTCTATTATTGGAGAGGCCGATGTATCGTTACTAAAAACTCGCACACCTGAAGAGTACCAAAAATCGTTGCAAAATGTATTACAACAGGCCGAGCGGTTAGACCAGATATCAAAATCGCTGCTGTTTTTGGCCCAAACAGGGTATAAAGGCAATGCCATAGTTTTTGAAATGGTAAGGGTAGATGAGGTTATATGGCAAACCAAAGGGCTGATTGATAAAATTAACCCCGCCAACCAAATACTGGTAGACCTTAGTCTGGTGCCCGAAGACCCTAAAAAGCTTAAAATAAATGGAAATGTGCAGTTGTTGCACCTTGCTTTTTCTAACATACTAAGCAATGCCTGCAAATACTCTAACAACAGCCCGGTAACGGTTTTTATAGCATCCAGCAACGCGCATGTTATAGTAACTATTAAAGACAAGGGCATTGGTATTCCTGAAACAGACCTGCCCCACATTTACGACCCTTTCTTTAGGGCATCTAATACTAAAATGTTTGAAGGGTATGGCATTGGGCTGCCACTGGCGCGCAACGTAATAAACCTGCACAAAGGCATGCTAACTGTAGATTCTAAAGTAAACGTACACACCACAGTGCAAATAAAAATACCCTTGTTTAAGGTATAATCTGCTTAATTCTAATTGTTTTCTAATGCGTCTCTTAGTAGCTGTTAATATGGCTGCTATTTTTTTGTGGGGTAAATTTTAAATAATGGCGCATACAATTTTAGTCCCTACCGATTTGCGCGTAGCATCGCTAAACACATTAAAGCTGGCCTTAGATTTTATAGAGGAAAGCAATGTAAGGGTAGTGCTTATGTATGCTGAGTATTTAGATAGTTCTATTACTGATTTGTTGTTCTACAGCCGTAAATCAAGGGTAAGCAATACCGTTACCGATGAGTTTAAAGAGGCACTTGAAATTTTGCGCAACAGGTTTGAAGGCAAGCTACTGGGCAATATTGTTATAGAGCGGTTTCATGGTTACAATAGCAATGCACTTAGCAACTTTGTTGATGCCCATAAGGCAGATTCCGTGTTTTTGCCTAAAAGCTACCAACTGGTAACAAGCTCAAAATCATTCAACCCAATACCACTAATAAGCAAGTTAAAGTTGCCAATAAATTATATGGACTGGCAATCCACCCCAGGCAATATTACAGAGCGTGAACAACTTACGGCCCTGTTTACTTAACAAAAAATGGTATGCACAAAAACCAATTTCCTACAACACCCTTAGGGCGACTAAAGTTGTTTTTCACCTTTTACGATTCGCGCTGGGAAGACCTTACCCGAAATGGCTGGGCCAAAATTGTTTACAGCGATTTTAGTGCCGGGCTTATTGTAGCCATGACAGCCATACCAATGGCAATGGGCTTTGCAATGGCAATGGGTATGCGGCCCGAGCATGGCATTATTGCCGGTGCTTTAGCCTGTGTAGTAGGCCGCACTTTTGGCGGGTCTAAATACCAGGTATACGGCCCTACAGCCGCTTTTATTCCGGTTATTGGTGCCCTAATTGCCAAATACGGGCCTGCCAGTGGGGGTAATTTTGAAGAAGCCCATGGGTTTTTAATATTGGTATCAATAATATCAGGCATTATACTCATTTTTATGGGCCTTTTTGGCTTTGGGCGCTTTGCCAAACTGGTGCCAAATTCTATTATTGTAGGCTTTACCATTGGCATAGCGGTTTCTATTGCACTAACTAATTTTGAGGATATATTGGGTATAGAATCGTTTAAAGACTTTATTGGTCAGGACGATGGTATAAACGGCGGGTTGGTACACAACATAAAATCGGCCTTTGGCAATATTGATAAGATTAATGTATGGTCTATATTTTTGGGTGTTTTAACATTTGGTTTAGCCAAGGGGTTGTTGCGCATTTCTGTATTCATCCCCGGCCCTGTAATTGCCATGGCCACGGCAACGGTTCTATCTGCAACCCTATTGGCCGATAAAAACATCATCTTAGTAAAAGACCTTTACGGCTCTATACCCAACAACTTTTTTGTGTTTACACCGCCATCACTGCCCGGTTTTGATGCGGCCATAATGGGCGATATTATCTACTTTGTGTTGGCCATAGTTTTTGTGTCGGGGGTAGAGAGTATCCTATGCTCATCAATGGCAGATAAGCTGGCAGAAAACAAGGGCACACCATTTAACCCCGATAAAGAATTTTTTGGCCAGGGCATGGTGCAAATTATTACCCCATTGGTACAGGGCTTTCCGTGCACAGGCGCTTTGGCGCGCACTGCTACCAGCATTAAGGCGGGGGCCAAAACACCGCTTGCAGGCTATTTTAAAGCCGTGTTAAAGCTAACTATGGCATTTTACCTTGCGCAGTACCTAGAGCTTATTCCTATGGCGTGTATTGGCGGTATTTTGGTGTGGGTGGCTACTAACATGATTAAACCATCTGAAATAAAAGAAATAAAACACTTAGGCAGGTTTGAATTTGCTATGATGGTGTACACCGCGGTAATGGTACCCGTTACCGATTTTTTAACCGGCGTATTATCGGCCTTAATAATATACTTTGTAGTAAAGGCAACATTTAAAAGGCGGTTAGCGAAACAGAATAAATAGCAGTTTTTCCATAGGTTTAATAAAGCAACTGGCCCCTTAGTAGCAGGGGCCTTTTGCTTTAATATAATGTTACAACCATAAGAAAGGGTAGGGGAGTTGATTTTTAGTACTTTTGCAACCTTAAAAAATTTTAGCGATGAGCAAAAGGGCAATTATTGCAGATGTTTTAAAAGCCGGAGAATACGGTAAGCAGGTTTTGGTAAAAGGCTGGGTGCGCACCAAACGCGACAGTAAAAACGTGGTTTTTATAGCCTTGAACGATGGTTCTATTATCCACAACCTACAAATTGTAGTAAACCCTGCCAATTTTGATGAGAATGTGCTTAAACAGGCATCTACCGGTGCTTGTATTGCCGTAAGCGGTACATTGGTAGAAAGCCCTGCCGCAGGGCAACCTGTAGAGTTGCAGGCCGAAACTTTAGAGGTGTACGGCACTGCCGACCCGGAGACTTTCCCCTTACAGAAAAAAGGCCATACCCTTGAGTTTTTAAGGGATATTGCCCACTTGCGTCCACGTACCAACACCTTTGGCGCGGTGTTTCGTGTGCGCCACGCCCTAGCCTATGCTGTACATAAGTTTTTTAACGATAAAGGCTTTTTCTACATCCATACACCAATTGTTACCGCCAGCGATGCTGAAGGGGCAGGCGAAATGTTCCGTGTAACGAATTTAGACCCTATTAACCCACCCCTAAACGAAGAGGGTAAGGTTGATTATAAAGAAGACTTTTTGGCCGTGAAACTAACCTTACAGTAAGTGGGCAGTTAGAAGGCGAGTTGTTTGCCCTAGCATTATCTAACATCTACACATTTGGGCCAACCTTCCGTGCCGAGAATTCTAACACCGCGCGCCACTTAGCTGAGTTCTGGATGATTGAACCTGAGATGGCTTTTTATGAGTTGGAAGACAACATGGAGCTTGCGCAGGAGTTTATCCAGTACTGCGTTAAATATGCCCTTGATAACTGCAAAGACGATTTGGAGTTCCTAAACAAGATGTACGATAAGGAATTGCTTACCCGCCTAAACTTTGTGGTAGATAACAATTTTGAACGCGTAAGCTATACCGATGCAGTTGAGATATTAAAGGCTAGCGGACAGAAATTTGAGTTTAAGGTAGATTGGGGTACCGATTTACAAAGCGAGCATGAGCGCTATTTGGTAGAGAAACACTTTACCAAGCCTGTTATCCTGTTCAACTACCCTAAAGACATTAAATCGTTCTACATGAAACAGAACGACGATGGCAAAACCGTGCGTGCCATGGATGTGTTATTCCCGGGTATTGGTGAGATTATTGGCGGCTCGCAACGCGAGGAGAATTACGATAAACTATTAAACCGCATTAACGAGTTGGGCATGGACCCTGAAACCCTTTGGTGGTATTTAGAAAGCCGGAAGTTCGGTACCGCGCCACACGCTGGTTTCGGCCTTGGATTTGAGCGTTTGGTATTATTCGTAACCGGCATGGCCAACATCCGCGATGTGATACCTTTCCCCCGCACACCAAAAAATGCAGAGTTTTAACTAGGATTATTGGGATTTTATTTGATTAAAGAGATTAAAAAAGGGAGCGATTTTCAATTCGCGAATTGAAAAATATACTTTGATTTATTAAAAAAGGGAAGCATTAATTGCTTCCCTTTTTGTTATCCTTAAAATCTATTTAATCACTATTAATCTGCGGTTCAGACAAAAGAAGTATTAATGCACCCCACCACCTTCTTCTGCTGTTGGGGGTTTGGCCTTAATAGTACGGGCCATTAGTATAAGGGGTATACAACACAAAATAAACAGGGTGATGTATTGCAAAATATCAATGTATGTGAGTAGCGATGCCTGTGCAAACACCTTGCGTTCCATAATGGAGTAGGCTTGTTGCTGTGCTACATTAATATCGCTGGTAAAGCGCATAAAGTTATTTACCAAACCATTAAAAGTGTCGTTAAAAGCCGTGTTTGTTGTTGATATGTTAGGTAGCAAATCGTTACGGTGTTGCGCGGTTTGGGTAACGGTAATTACCCCGATAATAGCCACACTTAATGAGCCACCTATCTGGCGTATCATATTCATAAGGCCCGATGCCTGTGTTAAATCGCGCCCTTGTAAACCGGCTAATGCCAGGTTGCTAATGGGTACAAAAATAAAACCCAATCCTAAGCCACGTATCAATAAAGGCCAAAAGAAATAACTCTCGCTGGTGGCAGTGGTAAGGATAAACGATATCCACCCAACAAATATTGCGGTAAGCGAAAAGCCAATTACAATAAGTATTTTAGGATTAAAGCCATTTTGCAGCAAACGCCCTACCAACGGCATACTCATACCAGAAAGCAATGCCCCGGGAATAAATATAGCACCGGTATCGGTAGCTGTAAACCCTAAAAAGCGTTGCATAAACAACGGCAACACAAACACCGACCCAAAAAGCACAAAACCCAGTATAAACTGCAGTGTTATACCAATAGCCAGGTTACCTTTTTTAAGTACCGATAGGTCTACAATAGGCTCTCGCGTGTTGTACATTTTGTAGATAAACCCTACAATGCCAATAACAGCAAGGGCGGCTACAACCATTATAAATTTCGATTCAAACCAATCGTTTTGCTCACCCTGCTCAAGAAAGAGCTGTAAAGAACCAATGCCTATAATCAGCAGGAACAGGCCAAACCAGTCCATGCCGCGTGTAGGCTTAGGAATAAATGGATTGTCTTTTACAAATTGTAGGGTAAGTATAAAGGCTATTATACCTACGGGAATGTTAACCGTAAAAATTACTGGCCACTCGTAATGGTCGATAAGGTAACCGCCGGTAACAGGGCCAAGGGTAGGGCCAAGGATAACACCCATACCAAAAACGCCATGGCCATGCCAATCTTCTTTTTAGGGTATATCTCTACCAATATACTTTGGGCAGTAGTTAGCAGCGCGCCGCCGCCAATACCTTGTATAAAGCGCCAAAAAACAAGCTCCCAAATGCCGGTAGAATTCGCACACATAAAAGAGCCAAAAGTAAATATGGCTATAGAGGCTGCAAAGTAGTTTTTACGCCCAAAGCGGGCACTAAGCCAACCACTCATTGGCACTACAATAACGTTGGCAATGGCATACGAAGCAATTACCCATGTAATCTCTGTAACTGTAGCGCCCAGCGCACCCATAAGGGTAGTGGTGGCTACGTTTACAATGGTGGTATCTATCAACTCCAACAATGCGCACAGTACCACCGTAATGGTGATAACCGCCCTGCGCCAGCCATACTCTACTAGCGCATCGGGGTCGTATACTAATGGTTTTGTTTCCATTTTTAAATTCTATCTATCATTATTAAAGTCCCTTTCTCCCCACGGGGAAAGGGATTTAGGGATAGGGGTGTTTATTTAGTATCTACAGCAATGCTGCAATTCATACCCGGGCGTAACACGTATTCTTTTAGCTGCGTATTGTCTATTACAATTTTGACAGGCACACGCTGTACTACTTTTACAAAGTTTCCGCTGGAGTTATCAGGAGGAAGCAAAGAAAATTTAGCACCCGTGCCGGCTTGTATAGACTCTACCTTGCCTTCAAACTTCTGGCTGGGGTAAGCATCTACTTCTACAGTTACGGTTTGGCCTATTTTAATGTCTTCAATTTGTGTTTCTTTAAAGTTAGCCACAACCCATACTTTGCTGTTGTCTACTACGGTGCAGATAGACTGGCCTGGATTAACCAACTGACCCAACTGTATGCTTTTTCTCGAAACAAAGCCATCAGTAGGGGCTAACACGTATGCGTACGATAGGTTAAGCTTAGCCATATCTAAATCGCTTTTGCGTTGGTCTACCGTAATTTGTGCAAGCCTTATCTGGCGTTGTGCTGCGGTAGAACCTGCGCCCGATGCAGTGTATTGGTCTTTAGCTGTAATTAATTGCTTTTGCGCGGCTATTAGTTGCTTTTCAGCAGTTTCTTTAGCGGCCTTGGCATTGTCTAACTGTTGTTGCGTGGCCGATTTACCGTTGAATAGTGTTTGTATACGGTTAAAATCTTGCGTGGCCTGCCATACACGTACATCGGCAGCATCAACATTGGCTTGTGCTGTGCCTATGTTAGAGTTGCTAACGTTTGCATTGGCTACTGATGTTCCTGCATTTGCAGCAACCACGTCTACGTTGGCAATAGCATTATCTAAGGCAATTTGCGCCTGTTGCACTTTAATAGCAAGGTCGCGGCTGTCTAGTATAGCAAGGGTGTCGCCTTTCTTTACCTGTTGGTTATCCGCAACAAATATCTTGTCTACAAAACCCCCTACACGAAACGACATAGGGTATAGATTGGCTTCTATCTGCGAATTCTCTGTATTCTCATGCGCCATACCATATGTTATGCGGTTGTAGGCAAAAAATGCGCCGCCAAGCAGCACCACTCCTAATATTATGCGTATTATCAGGGTGTTTTTCTTTTTAGGTGCCTATGGGTGGTTTCTTCGTTTTGAACTGTTTCCATGGGTACTATATTTTTAAAAGTTCTTTATTGTGATTAGTTTTTTATCCCCTCTCTGGAGAGGGTGGCACAGCTATGCTGTGACGGGGTGTGTTGTTATTTTCCTACTGATTTTAATAGTTTAAAGTAAGCCAGTTGGGCATCAATCTTAGCGTTTAGCAAGTTTATCTGTGCCTTGGAAAACAAACGCATCCGCATCCAATAAATCTGTTTGTAGGTTTATGCCGCCATCAACCCTGTTTTTAACCACGCGTTGGTTTTCTATAGCCTGGTCAAGGGCTTTTTGAGCTAAATCAATTTTGGCTTTAGATACCGAATAAGCATTGTAGTTGCCGTTAACTTCCATCTTAATACCGTCTTCTATAATGGTAGAGGTAAGTTGGCTTTGTATTACGTTTTGTTTTGCCTCGCGCACCAAAGCCCCCGATGAGTATAGGCTGGTAAGGTTCCACGACAGTGTAGCCCCTAAATCCCACGTTGCTTTAAAAGCATCTTGTTGAGGAAAAATACGCTGGTTGGGGTTGTTGTAGTAATAGTTAAACCCTGCCGTAAGCGTTGGCATATAGCCTGTGCGGGCATTTTTAACCCCGGCCTGGTAAACAAGGCTGCGGGTGTCTGCGGCTTTTTTATCGCTGCGATTGGCTATGGCATCTTTAATCCACGCATCGGCAGGCTTTTGCTCAGCAGGTGGAAAAAGACTTGCTTCGTCAAACGAGTTTACCACCGTTTCGCCTTGCCCAAGCAAAATGTTTATGTTGTAGTTGGCGGTGCTTATGCCGCTCTCTACATCTACCTTGCTTATCTCTAAGTTAGATTTGTTAAGCGCTGTGCGTAACACATCGTTCTGTAGCATGGTGCCGGCGTTGTACATATTGGTAACATCGGTAATGCGGGTATCTGCAAGCTTTAGGTTTTCATCAACCAGTTTTAGTGTTTGTTGGCCTTTATATAAGTTAAGCACCGCGCTTATGGCATTAAAGCGAACATCGGTAGCATCCTTTTCTGCATCAAGTTTAGCTGCAGCTTCAAGGTACTGCGTGGTTTTTAAATTATTCTGGTTGCGCAGGCCGCCAAACAGGGTAGATTGTATACTAAGCCTGTTGGTAAACTGATTTAAAATTTGCGGGTTTAGCACCTGCGAGCCAAAGCCGGGAATAGTTATGGTAAACGGCTCTATATTATCGCTTAGGCGGGTGTAGTTTGCATTTAGCGTAACCTGCGGAATAAACGAGTTTATGTTTTGGTCAACCTTGGCATCGGCGGCATCAACCTTTGCTGTAGCTAGCTTTAGTTGCTTGCTATTATTAGTTGCCAGTTGCACCGCATTGTCTAGCGTAAGCTTTTGTGCTTGTGCAACACCTGCTGCAAAGGCAAATATAGCAATGGTTGTTAGTGTTTTAAACGAATTCATACTTTTGTTTAAACGTTTGTTTAATTAATAGACAAAAAAATTTATGGCTTTAAAAAGCGTGTCATTAGGTCTTTAATGTGGGCTTTCATCCTATCCCTGTGTACTGATGAATAACAACCTTCTATAGTGCTTTCATTCATCATTTTTTTCACCATAAAAGGGTTGTTTACGTATAATTTAAGCGGGCCTATGATAGACATAATAGCCAGTTGCGGGTCTACTTCCCTAAACACGCCTTGCTTTATACCCTCTACAATTAGGCCACCAAAAGCCTGCTGATTATCGGCTAAGGCGTTTGCTTAAAAAATCGACAACGTGCTCGCGGTTTTCCGATGCAACTTCGGTAAACACAATATTCATAAAGCTGCGGTTATCAACCATACGGTCTACATAGCGGTCTATAATATAATACAGCTTATCCCATGCGTTTCCACCATTAGGAAATCCTCTGTAAGGTATTGGCGTATGGTAACCATTTTACGCTCAATAACAGATATGTAAAGGTTTTCTTTAGATCCAAAGTAGTACGATACCATGGCAATGTTAATGTTGGCGTGCTTAGCAAGGTTGCGTATGCTTACACCGTCAAAGCCATGCTTAGAAAACAAATCCTCGGCTACGTCTAAGATTTGCTCTTTTTTTCAAATCCCGGATCAGTAATATTGCTAACCGTCTTTTTCACGCGGCAAATTTAAACAAACGTTTAATTAATTTTCACTCGTAGTATGTTTTAGAACATCAAATTGTATTAAGTATTTGATTGTCAATAATAAAAAATTAAACACTTGTTTAGTTGTGTGGGTTTAAAAACGTAAAAATTGATCATTGACCATTGTGAATTGACAATTGGGCTACCTTTGCATCAATGTCTAAGCTATACATAGTACCCACGCCCATTGGCAACCTTGATGATATAACCCTGCGTGCAGTTAAGGTATTGGGTATGGTAGATATAATTTTGGCTGAAGATACCCGCAACACATCATTTCTGTTATCAAAATTGGGGATTGATAAAAAGCCTATATCGCACCACATGCATAATGAGCATAAAACGGTGGCAGGCTGGGCGGCACGCATTGCAGCCGGCGAGAGTTTAGCGTTAGTATCTGATGCCGGAACACCCGCCATTTCTGATCCTGGATTTTTATTGGTACGGGAGTGCCTGCGCAATGGGGTAGAGGTAGAGTGCCTGCCCGGACCTACAGCTTTTGTGCCTGCCCTTGTAAACTCAGGCTTGCCATGCGATAGGTTTGTGTTTGAAGGCTTTCTTCCACCTAAAAAAGGCAGGCAAACAAAGTTTAAAGAGTTGGCTATTGAAGAGCGTACAATAGTGTTGTACGAAAGTCCGCACAAGCTGATAAAAACCCTTGGCGAGATGGTAGAATATTTTGGTGCCGACAGGCAAGCCTGCGTATCGCGCGAGCTGACCAAGATGTTTGAAGAAAACCGCCGCGGCACTGTTGCCGAATTGTTTACGCATTATACATCCCACCCGCCCAAAGGCGAGATTGTTATTGTTATTGAAGGAGCAAAGGAACTAAAAACTAAAAGAGAAAAACGAAAAGAGCAGGATGATGAAGAGGATTAAAGAATTTCTTCTTGAGGAGCTTTCTTGACCCAATAGTAATAAGCAATAGCACCTATGCCTGTAAAACCAATAAACCCTAGCCACGCGTATTTTTTATTTGTAGTTTCAAATGGGTGCTTAGCGGCATCAACCAGCATTTCAATCCAAAAAAGGCATAGAATACCAGTGCTGCTAATGCAAGCACAATAGTGGTTAATAGTGCTGCTAATACCATTGTTAAAATAGTTGGCGTGCCTCTTGCTTTAAATAATCTATGGCTACCTGCGTAGGCATTTTATCAACGCTCATAGATACTTCTAAAATAAGTTTACCTAAATCAACGCCCGATGCCTCGTCGGTAACGTTTATGGCGGCTGTGTTTACCAGTTTAATAGTTTCTTCTTTGGCGTTTTTAATAAGCTCCCATGCTCCGGGCGATACATACACCTGTTGAGACAGGTTGTGCTCATACTCGGTACGTATGGCCTTTAAAAGCTCGGCCTGTAGCAACTTGGCACTCATGCCGCTTTTGTGCACACGGCTAACCAAATTACCTGTGCTAATGCGTTCTAAAAGTATGGTTAAACGCTCGTAAGCCTGTAAACGCACTGGAGTTGTTAACCCCTGCGATTCGCGTTTAAACACCATATTACGGTGGTGGCGTTCGTTCTCTAAAAACTTCTCAATTAATAAATAGGCGGTAGCTAACACTACAAGCGCCGGTAATATATACTTGGCTATTTCCCAAAGCTGCTCCATGAATCTAAATTGGTTTGAAAGCGTAAAAGTAAGGGGTTGAACGGAAAAACAACAAACGGGTTATACTTAAATTAAAGTAATACCATTAGCGTGGTTAAACTATGCGGTTGGCACCTGCTGTTTCTTTTGCTTTTCAATATCGGCACGCAGCTGCTTGGCTGTAAGCGTTGAGCCATCAGGGCTCCAACCCGGCGGCATAAAAAAGCGCTTTACTTTGTTCCAAAAGCCGTGGGTGTTTTTTACATCGTGTGCAATGTTAACATACTCATGTGTGGCTATTACCAGGGGTTGTAGCTTTCTACATTTTTGGTAAGGCCATATTTTACCGGTTCCTCGTCAAGCTCTTTTTGGTAAGTGCCAAACAGGCGGTCCCAAATAATAAGTATGCCGCCGTGGTTACGGTCTAGGTAAATAACATTGCTGGCATGGTGTACCCGGTGTGCCGATGGGGTGCTGAATATCCACTCTAAAAAACCTAAGCGGCGTATGCCCTCGGTATGTACCCAGTATTGGTATATCAGGCTAAACGACATTTGTACTACAATCATCCACGGTGGGAAACCTATTAACGGTAACCATAACCAAAAAGCGTATTTGTAGAAAAGTTCTGTCCAGCTTTGGCGCAAGGCTGTGGCCAGGTTGTAATGCATAGACGAGTGGTGATTTTCGTGCGCTGCCCAAAGAATGCGTATTTCGTGGCTTAGGCGGTGGTGCCAGTAAAAGCTGAAATCGTCAGCAAAAAATAATAATACCCACACCCACCAAACTGGCTCCAGGTTAAACAGGCGGTAATTCTCATAAATCCAAACGTAAAGAAGCAGGTACACAAACTTTACCCCAAAATTTATAACCAGGCTGCCTATGCCCATGGCAATGCTGGCAATAGAATCTTTAGTGTCGTACCACCCTTTGTTTTCTTTGTAATTTACAAATAGCTCTATAGCTATAAGCAATACAAAAAACGGTATGGCATAATATATCGGCTCAAAACCCATTGTAAACTATTATTTGTTGCAAAGTTAACCATTGTACCTATTAAAAAAGATGACGAAAGTTTGTTTTTAATTGCCTTAAATAAAATCAATTATATAGCAATGCATCTTTTTTTAGAACAAAACCTGTTTGCACAGTGTTCCACATACAAAGACAATAGCTAGCTTATTTGTACTTGATATAAGAGAAGTGGTTTAAGAACTGACAGCCAAGAGAGGCTAACCCCTCCAACACAGGCGCAGGCCTTAACATCAATAACACAATCCCCGTTCTACAATGTAGGCCGGGGATTTTGTTTTAACTCAAATTCTCATGTTCCATTATCCCTATTATATTTGGAGAAAAAACACATGGGTTTTCTCAAAAATATATTTACCAAAGGCACGCAGCCGGTAAGAACCAATAGCAAGTTTTGGGATTGGTTTAAAGCCAACGAAAAGACTTTTTTTGGTGTAGTAAAAAATAATAAAGACATTGAAAGTAATTTCTTTCAAAAACTATCGACAAAGTTAGATGAGTTAAAAGATGGGTTTTTCTTTTTGGCCGGAATGCTTAATGATAATACAGTAGAATTAATTATTACAGCAGATGGCAATATTAAAAACATAGTTTTTGCTGAGGAATTAGTAGCACAGGCACCATCAATTAAAGGCTGGAAATTTACTGCTCTTAAGCCGCCAATTGATGCAAATGTGGAGATGAACGGCTATAGTTTTAATAGCGAAGATTTATTTTTCTACTCCAACGTCGATAAAAATTATCCTGACAAAATTGACATATCAATTATCCATAACGCTCTCACGGAAGAGAATAAAAATCAAATAGAAACAGGAGTATACGTTTTTTTAGATAACTATTTAGGCGAGTTAAATTTTGTAAACACCATTGATAATATAGATGTAATTGCTAGAAACGAAGCTACAGATGATTTAGTACCTATTACAAAACTTAAAGACTTTCTTATATGGAGAGAGAAAGAATTTGTAGAAAAATATGATGGGGTGAGATACAATACTGTTGATGATGAGCATGCCGTAATGGAAGCGGAATTAGAAAGCGGGAACAGGCTTATAGCTACCGTTAATACCAAGCTGTTAGAGTGGGACAGTAAACCATCGCACCCATGGATAGCAGTGTTAATTATTAAGTATAAAGGCAGTGGCGGAATGCCGGATAAAAAAGATCAGGAAATATTATACACTATTCAGGAAGATGTTGAAAAAGAGTTGGCAGACAAAGATGGATATCTTACTGTAGGCAGGCAAACAGCTAAAAATGAACGCGAGATTTATTTTGCTTGTAAAGAATTTCGTAAACCATCAAAAGTCCTCTTCAACATAGAAAAAAATATGCCACTAAGTATAGCGTAGAATATGTCATTTATAAAGACAAGTACTGGCAATCTTTTGAGCGGTTTAGCAGAAGATAAAAGAAAGGAACTACCCCACTTGCAAAAGTGCTTAGGGGTAGTTTGTTGTATAGATTGTTAAAACACTACCCAGGCTGTACCATTATAGTAAGCCATTTGGTTTAAAGTAGTATCGTACACCATAAGGCCTGCAGCAGGGGCTGCAATAGCAAGGCGTTGTGTGGTAGTCATACGCGGCGGTAAAAAGCCCTGTGTTGTGCTGGTTATATCAACTATCGCACTTGCCGATGGCGTAGTAGTACCAATACAAATAGTACCGTTGCCAGCAGTATTTTTTATGCGCATACGTTCTATAAGCTGTGTCCTAAAAACAAGGTCTTGTCCATCACGCGTTCCTACAAAGTTTGTTGAAGGGCTGGTTAACAGGTTTCCTAGAGTTGTCCATGCGTTACTACTACTTGTAATAGTAGATGGTATGCTGGTATTGATAACAAACTGGCCTTGCCCGTTAAATGTTGAAGAGGTAATTGTCCAGTTTGAACCATCTGCCCCGCTGGGGCCGGTTGGTCCTGTTGCCCCGGCTGAGCCTGTAGCACCTGTGGCTCCTGAACCCGCAGGGCCTGTAGCGCCTGCAGGACCTGTGGCCCCTGCAGCACCTGTTGGGCCTGTTGCTCCTGCACCTGTAGGTCCGGTAACGCCAACCCCGGTAGGGCCGGTAGCACCATTAGTTCCATTAGTACCAGTAGGTCCGGTTGGTCCAGCTGCGCCTGTGCTTCCTGCACCTGTTGGTCCCGTAGGACCAGTAACACCCACGCCGGTTGGACCAGTTGCCCCTGTAGAGCCGTTGGTTCCGTTTGTACCATTGGCACCTGTTGGTCCTGTTGGACCAGCCGCACCTGTTGCACCATTAGCGCCGTTTGTGCCATTGGCTCCCGTAGCACCCGCAGGACCAGTTGCCCCTGTTGCGCCATTGGTTCCGTTTGTACCATTGGCACCTGTTGGTCCAGTTGGACCAGCCGCGCCTGTTGCACCATTAGCGCCGTTTGTGCCATTGGCTCCCGTAGCACCTGCAGGGCCAGTAGCTCCTGTAGCGCCGTTGGTTCCGTTTGTACCATTGGCACCTGTCGGTCCGGTAGTTCCAACACCCGTAGGTCCTGTTACTCCAACACCAGTAGGCCCGGTTGCACCAACACCAGTAGGCCCTGTAATTCCTACACCTGTCGGCCCAGTAGGTCCGGCAGCGCCAGTAGTTCCAATGCCTGTTGGTCCGGTTACTCCTACACCAGTAGGTCCTGTAATTCCAATTCCTGTTGGACCCGTAGGTCCGGCAGCACCAGTTGTTCCAGCACCGGTTGGTCCCGTAGGTCCTGTTGCACCAACACCTGTTGGGCCTGTAATTCCAATTCCTGTTGGACCAGTAGGTCCAGCTGCGCCTGTGCTTCCTGCACCTGTTGGTCCCGTAGGACCAGTAACACCCACGCCGGTTGGACCAGTTGCCCCTGTAGAGCCGTTGGTTCCGTTTGTACCATTGGCACCTGTTGGTCCAGTTGGACCAGCCGCGCCTGTTGCACCATTAGCGCCGTTTGTGCCATTGGCTCCCGTAGCACCTGCAGGGCCTGTAGCTCCTGTAGAGCCATTGGTTCCGTTTGTACCATTGGCACCTGTTGGTCCTGTTGGACCAGCTGCGCCTGTTGCACCATTAGAACCGTTTGTGCCATTGGCTCCCGTAGCACCTGCAAGGCCAGTAGCCCCAGTAGAGCCGTTGGTTCCGTTTGTGCCATTGGCACCGGTCGGTCCTGTTGGTCCTGCAGCGCCTGTTGTTCCAGCGCCGGTTGGTCCTGTCGGACCGGTAGTTCCAACACCCGTAGGTCCTGTTACTCCAACACCAGTAGGTCCTGTTGCACCTACACCAGTTGGTCCTGTAGGACCAGTAACACCATCTATGCCATTCGTTCCGTTTGTACCATTGGCACCTGTCGCTCCTGTTACTCCAACACCAGTAGGTCCAGTTGGACCAGCAGCACCGGTTGTTCCGATACCTGTTGGTCCTGTAGGGCCAGTAATACCATCTATACCATTTGTGCCATTGGCACCTGTCGGACCGGTTACACCAATACCTGTAGGTCCTGTTGCACCTACACCAGTTGGTCCTGTAGGACCAGTAACACCATCTATGCCATTCGTTCCGTTTGTACCATTGGCACCTGTCGCTCCTGTTACTCCAACACCAGTAGGTCCAGTTGGACCTGCAGCGCCTGTAGTTCCGATACCTGTTGGTCCTGTAGGACCAGTTGTACCAACACCTGTTGGGCCTGTAATTCCAATTCCTGTTGGACCAGTAGGTCCAGAAGCGCCAGTTGTTCCTGCACCGGTTGGTCCTGTCGGACCAGTAGCCCCAACACCTGTAGGTCCGGTAGCGCCGGGAGTTCCGTTTATTCCATCAGCACCAGTAGGTCCAGTTGGACCAGCAGCACCGGTTGTTCCGATACCTGTTGGTCCTGTAGGGCCAGTAATACCATCTATACCATTTGTGCCATTGGCACCTGTCGGACCGGTTACACCAATACCTGTAGGTCCTGTTGCACCTACACCAGTTGGACCAGTAGCACCGGGAGTTCCGTTAGCGCCATCAGCACCCGTAGGTCCTGTAATTCCTATACCTGTTGGACCAGTAGGTCCTGCCGCGCCGGTTGTTCCAGCGCCGGTTGGTCCTGTCGGTCCAGTTGTACCAACACCCGTAGGTCCTGTTACTCCAACACCAGTAGGCCCAGTAGCACCAACACCTGTTGGTCCTGTAGGGCCAGTAATACCATCTATACCATTTGTGCCATTGGCACCTGTCGGACCGGTTACTCCAACACCAGTAGGTCCGGTTGGACCTGCTGCACCAGTTGTTCCAATACCTGTAGGTCCGGTTGGACCTGCTGCGCCAGTTGTTCCGATACCTGTTGGTCCTGTAGGACCTGTAACTCCATCTATGCCATTCGTTCCGTTTGTGCCATTGGCACCTGTAGGTCCTGTTACACCCACACCAGTAGGCCCGGTTGGACCTGCTGCACCAGTTGTTCCAATACCTGTAGGTCCGGTTGGACCTGCTGCGCCAGTTGTTCCGATACCTGTTGGTCCTGTAGGACCTGTAACTCCATCTATGCCATTCGTTCCGTTTGTGCCATTGGCACCTGTAGGTCCTGTTACACCCACACCAGTAGGCCCGGTTACACCCACACCTGTTGGACCGGTAATACCGGGAGTTCCATTTGCACCCGTAGGTCCCGTAGCACCGGGAGTTCCGTTAGCACCATCAGCACCTGAAGGCCCTGTTGGCCCAGTAAAACCTGCACCGGTAGGTCCAGTAGGTCCGGTAGCACCGGGAGTCCCATTAATTCCATCAATACCCGATGGTCCTGTTGGTCCGGTAACGCCTGCACCCGTTGGTCCAGTTATGCCAACACCAGTAGGACCGGTAGCACCGGGAGTTCCGTTAGCGCCATCAGCACCTGATGGTCCTGTTGGCCCAGTAAAACCTGCACCGGTAGGTCCAGTAATACCAGGAGTTCCATTTGCACCCGTGGGTCCCGTAGCACCGGGAGTTCCATTTATTCCATCAACACCTGAAGGCCCTGTTGGTCCTGTTACACCCACACCTGTTGGACCGGTAATACCGGGAGTTCCATTTGCACCCGTAGGTCCCGTAGCACCGGGAGTTCCATTTATTCCATCAACACCTGAAGGCCCTGTAGGTCCTGTTACACCCACACCAGTAGGCCCGGTTACTCCAACACCAGTAGGTCCGGTAGCACCGGGAGTTCCATTTATTCCATCAATACCTGAAGGTCCTGTAGGGCCTGTAACGCCAGCACCTGTTGGTCCGGTAATACCAGGAGTTCCATTTGCACCCGTGGGTCCCGTAGCACCGGGAGTTCCGTTAGCACCATCAGCACCTGATGGTCCTGTTACACCCACACCAGTAGGCCCGGTTACTCCAACACCTGTAGGTCCTGTAGCACCGGGTGTTCCGTTAATTCCATCAATACCCGATGGTCCTGTAGGTCCGGTAACGCCAGCACCGGTTGGGCCGGTAATTCCTATACCTGTAGGTCCTGTAGCACCGGGTGTTCCATTAATACCATCAATACCCGAAGGTCCTGTTGGGCCTGTAACGCCAGCACCGGTAGGGCCGGTAATTCCTATACCTGTAGGTCCCGTAGCACCGGGAGTCCCATTAATTCCATCAATACCCGATGGTCCTGTTGGTCCGGTAACGCCTGCACCCGTTGGTCCGGTAATACCAGGAGTTCCATTTGCACCCGTGGGTCCCGTAGCACCGGGAGTTCCGTTTATTCCATCAATACCTGATGGTCCGGTTGGTCCGGTAACGCCAGCGCCCGTTGGTCCGGTTACTCCAACACCAGTAGGTCCCGTAGCACCGGGGGTTCCGTTAATTCCATCAATACCCGAAGGTCCTGTTGGGCCTGTAACGCCTGCACCTGTTGGTCCGGTTATTCCAATACCAGTAGGTCCAGTAGCACCGGGAGTTCCATTTATACCATCAGCACCCGAAGGGCCTGTTGGGCCTATAGGGCCGGGTATGCCTACACCATTGCCGGTAGGGCCTATTGGTCCTGTTATTCCATCTAAGCCATTTGCACCGGTTGGGCCTGTAATTCCTACACCAGTAGGTCCGGTAGCACCGGGAGTTCCATTTATACCATCAGCACCCGAAGGGCCTGTTGGGCCTGTAACGCCAGCACCCGTTGGTCCGGTTATGCCAGCACCTGTTGGACCGGTAGGCCCAGGTATTCCATTAGTACCATCAGCACCCGAAGGACCTGTTGGGCCTATAGGGCCTGGTATGCCTACACCATTGCCGGTAGGGCCTATGGGGCCTGTAGGTCCAGTTATTCCGTCTAAGCCGTTTGCGCCCGTTGGTCCTGCGGGGCCTGTAATGCCATCAGCACCTGCAGGTCCTTGAATACCTTGCGGGCCTTGTATGCCTGCACCGGTTGCACCTGTTGGTCCTGTAACACCGGGTAACCCATCGGCACCTGTTGGACCTGTGGCACCATCAAGCCCGTTTACCCCATCGTTGCCATTAACACCATTTATACCGTTAGTTCCTGCAGCACCTGTCGGTCCGGTGGGTCCTTGCAAACCTGCCCCGGTAGGGCCCGTAGCTCCGGGTATTCCATTAGTGCCGGGTAAGCCTTGCGGACCGGTTGGCCCAGTAGTTCCCTGTCCGGCTGGACCTGTTGGGCCTGTTGGCCCCGGGTTTGTAGAGCTGCCAGAGTATAAAGCATACGGAACAGACCATAATTGCATAGTGCCCATATTAATAAAGCCACCACCAATATTTACCCTGATATTTACATAATGATTGCCTGAACCCCAATTGATATTTTGAAATTGGCCCAAATCTACCTGAGGTGCCTTACCGATTACCAGATTGAAAAGCCCAAACTGGTTAGTAGTTATACCTGTGTGCGTTTCCTGATATTCTACGGCTAATGCAGGGTCTAGTATTTGAACCTGCACAACCATTTGCTGGTTGGCAATAATAAAGCCTGTGTTATCGCGTGCTACAGCTTGGTAGTTTATGCCCTGCGGAGGAGCCTGCGCAATTACTTCTGCTGAAATTAAAAAGACTACTAAACTTATAAATAAGCGGAAAAGAATCCGTTTCATAATAAACTTTACAGTTACTAAAACAATTACATAAGACGTAAAGATAGCAATTTTAGGGCAATTGACCATGAAATTTGGGTTAGATTTTTGTTGATTATCAGTTAACGTTACCTCAGCACTCTGCTTTTTTTCTTCATTTTACAATAAAAGTCTACTTTTTTGCCTATAAACATTAAATTTAGGGGGTATGTTGTAAAAAAGCATACTTTTTTTACCTTTGCCCCTATTAAAACACCCCCTTCAAACAAAAAAATATAAAAATGAGCTTTTTGCGTACCTCCGCTTTACAAGATTTGTTAAATAGGCCAGCAGCACCATCGCTTGCCGAACCACAAAAAACATCAGAGTATTTTGGCACTAACGTATTTGGCCGCGATGCCATGCGCGAATACTTGGCTGAAGAAGCTTTTAATGCTGTCCAAAATGCCATTACCTATGGCACTCAGATAGACCGTAGCGTAGCCGACCTTGTAGCAGCAGGTATGAAAGCCTGGGCTTTAGCCAAAGGCGCATCGCACTACACACACTGGTTTCAACCACTTACCGGTGCTACTGCTGAAAAGCACGACGCATTTTTACTCCCCTTGATGGTGGCAAAGCAATTGAGAAATTTGAAGGTGGCCAATTGGTTCAGCAAGAGCCAGACGCGTCAAGCTTTCCTAACGGTGGCATACGCAATACTTTTGAAGCCCGCGGCTATACTGCCTGGGACCCAACATCTCCCGCCTTTATTATAAACGCTACGCTTTGTATCCCTACCATATTTATATCATACACCGGCGAGGCGCTTGATTATAAAACCCCATTGCTACATGCCCATGCTGCCTTAGATAAAGCGGCTGTTGAGGTGTGTCAGTATTTTGATAAAAACGTTACCAAAGTAGTTGCAACCTTAGGTTGGGAACAAGAATATTTTTTGGTTGACCTTGGCTTTTACTACGCCCGCCCTGACTTAATGATGACAGGCCGTACCTTGTTTGGCGATTCGCCCGCTAAAGGCCAACAGTTAGAAGACCACTACTTTGGCTCTATACCCGACCGTGTTGCAGGCTTTATGCAAGATTTAGAAACGGAATCGTGGAAACTGGGTATACCCGTTAAAACCCGCCACAATGAGGTTGCCCCGGGTCAGTTTGAACTAGCACCGGTATTTGAAGAGATTAACCTTGCCATTGACCATAACCAATTGCTTATGGACTTGATGGAGAAAATTGCCCGCCGCCACCACTTAAAAGTATTGTTGCACGAGAAACCTTTTGCAGGCGTAAACGGCAGCGGCAAGCACAATAACTGGAGTCTGGCTACCAATACTGGCAAAAACCTTTTAAGCCCTGGCAAAACGCCAAAAACCAACCTTCAGTTTTTAACATTTTTTGTAAATACCATTAAGGCAGTACATACCCACGCCGATTTGTTGCGTGCCGCTATTGCAAGTGCAGGTAACGACCACCGTTTGGGCGCTAACGAGGCCCCTCCGGCTATCATCTCTGTTTTCTTAGGTACCCAGTTAACACAGGTGTTAGATGATGTTGAGAAGAAAGTTAAAGAAGGCAAAATGTCGCCTGAGGCTAAGACTGATGTTAAATTAAACATTGGTAAGATTCCTCAAATTATATTGGATAATACCGACCGTAACCGTACCTCTCCGTTTGCCTTTACCGGTAATAAATTTGAGTTCCGTGCGGTGGGTTCATCGGCCAACTGCTCTGCAACTATGATGGTGCTTAACACTATTGTTGCCAACCAGTTGATTGAGTTTAAAAAAGACGTTGACGCTTTAATTGCTAAAAAGAAATACGATAAAGAAGAGGCTATTTTACATATCCTTCGCGACTATATTGTTACCTCTAAAGCTATCCGTTTTGAAGGTAATGGCTATGGCGATGAGTGGGTGAAAGAAGCCAAAAAACGCGGCCTTTCAAACTTTAAAACTACGCCTGCGGCTTTAGATGCCTACGTTAGTAAAGAGTCGAAAAAACTATTTACCTCGTTAGGCATTGTATCAGAACGCGAACTTGAGGCCCGTTATGAAATTAGCTTAGAGCAATATGTTAAAGCTATAAACATTGAGAGCGTGGTTATAGAAGACTTGGTGTTAAACCAAATTCTTCCGCCGGCTATATCATACCAAAGTGATTTGTTGAACAACGCATCAGGTTTAATGGATGTGTTTGGCCCATCAGCAGGTAAAAAACTGGCAGCTACACAATTGCAGTTAATTGAAAAAGTATCAGAACATATTAATGGTGCCAAAGCTAACCTTGACGCTATGGTTAAAGAGCGCGTTAAAGCTGACGGCCTTGCTGATGCCCACAAACAAGCCGCTGCTTATTGCGATAAAGTACGCCCATATTTTGATGCTATACGCACCCATGTTGATGAGTTAGAACTAATTGTTGAAGACGGTTTATGGCCATTGCCAAAATACCGCGAGATGTTGTTCTTACGATAAGAAGCCTCACTCCCTGCCCCCTCTCCGAAAGAGAGGGGTTTTTATTTATAATAAGTTTTGTCACGCTATATGGCACGCAGAAAAAAATTTGGTTTAATTGCTTTTATGATATTGGTGGCGCTGAGTTTTGCAGCGGCGTTTTACCCCAGTGTACACCCCAAGCCTGCCGAGGGTTTTAGCTTTGATACAGGCACCCTTGCGTGGATGCTTTCGGCATCGGGCCTGGTGTTGTTAATGACACCCGGTTTATCATTTTTCTACGGTGGCATGGTTAAGCCTAAGAACATTATTTCTACCATGTTGCAGAGTTTTGTGGCATTGGGTGTTATAAGCATTATATGGTATACCGTGGGTTTTAGCCTTGCTTTTGGCGATAGTATTGGCGGCATTATAGGCAACCCGCTTACCTTTTTGTTTTTTGATAATGTAGGCACAGCCCCACACCCTGTAATGGGCGCGGCTATTCCGTTTGTGTTGTTTGCAGCCTTTCAGCTAAAGTTTGCCATTATTACCCCGGCGCTTATTACAGGCTCTTTTGCAGAGCGGGTGCGCTTTTGGGGCTACCTTGTTTTTATCTGCCTGTTTAGCATATTTATATACGCGCCACTTGCACACTGGACCTGGCACCCCGAAGGTTTTTGTACAAAATGGGGGTGCTTGATTTTGCCGGAGGAACAGTAGTGCACATCTCTGCAGGCTATGCTGCCTTAGCGGGCGCTGTAGTATTGGGCCGCAGAAAATCGCATGTTAAAAAGGAAGAAGAAAAACCGGTAAACATTCCATACGTTTTACTTGGTACGGGCTTGCTGTGGTTTGGATGGTTTGGGTTTAACGCAGGCTCATCGTTAGAAGCAAACACATTGGCAGTAGAGGCTTTTATTAATACCAACCTTGCATCATCATCGGCAATGATGGCGTGGATACTTTTGGATGTTGCCAAAGGCCGCAAGATAACAGCCTTAGGTGCTTGCATTGGCGCTGTTGTTGGCCTTGTTGCCATAACCCCTGCGGCGGGCTTTGTTAGCTATGGGCCCAGTATTTTAATAGGTGTTATAGCATCTATAGTAAGTAACTACGCGGTGCATTTTAAAAACACCAAAGCTACGTTAGACGATACGCTGGATGTATTTCCCTGCCACGGTTTGGGCGGCATTGTGGGCATGATTTTAACGGCGGTATTTGCTGTAAAAGGTGGCTTGATTACCGGCGAAACAACCTTGTTTGTTAATCACCTGATAGCTCTTGTAATAGTTTCGGTATTTACCTTTTGCGGCTCGTGGGTGTTGTATAAAATTACCAATATGATAACGCCGCTAAGGGTTTCAGAACGCGACGAAGAACGCGGCCTTGATATCTCTCAGCACAACGAAAGTATTTTTGAAGAGGAGCTGGCGGAGGTATAGGTTATTGGTTAGGGGTTTTGTCTTGGTAGCTTTCTTCTACGGTTTAGTAAAACTAATACTACAATAATCAGTGAGGTTTCAGCAATTGAAATATATGCTGCGGGGCCTAACCATCGGTCATTATAGCTGCTTTGAATCATAATAAACATAAATATAATTGCTGGAACAGTATGAATTAATGAGGATAATAATAAAACTACTGTAGCAGTTATTTTTAAAGAAACCCTTTTTATAGCAATTACAACCCAAGGTAATGCCATTGTAGCAAACAGGCTTATCACCAAAAAAATGAAAGGGCCTCTGTTGCTGTCTTTAATAAAATACCTGGGAGTGAAGATAACCGATGAAGCAGAAATGCTACCATCCAAACCGGGTTGGCTAATGATAAAAAACGGCAGGAAGAAACTTGCAATAGTTATTATAAAAGACAGTAGTAGTAGGTAGGTTATGGTTTTATGCATTGGCTAATTCTTGTCTGCGTTTAATAAGTAATAGCACTAGGGCGGCAATTACCAAAACAATTGCAGCAACCTGTAAATACAATGCAGGACCCGCCACAATTTTTACAGAACCTATTTTTCGAATGTAGATTGTGTCTAACGAATAGCTTAAATATAACATAAGGTACGTATACGCCAGTGCTACAACCAGTAGTATCATTGCAAATAGTTTGCCTGTAAACGATTTTGCCATTAATGCCAGCACAGGCAATAGCAAAATAGCAACAAAGGGTAACACATGCGATAGTATTAACGATACTGGTGCATTATGATATTCAAAGCTGGTGATTGCAGAATCCCAGGTTATACTATTAGTACGCACTACATATACGTATGGACAAATGATAATTAAAAGCCCAAGGACTAACGTAATCAAAAGGCAAGCAATAATTATCTTTTTGTAATTCATTATCGTATCCTATCCGCACTACGAACCAAAGCTTCGTCTTTTTTAACGGCGCGCCTGGCTAACATAATAAGCACTATAGCGGCAATAGGGAAGAACATGGCAGGACCAACAGATGCTTTAATATCGGGGCTTACGTTACGGGCAGAGTCGAACGACAATACACACGACACTAACAAGCCTACCAATAGCAACTGGTTTATAAGTGCCAGCATAGATTGCAGCGGGCGGTTTTTGTATTGAAATATAGTAGCAAATGGTAACCCAATGGTAGCACCGGCCAACAGGCTTAGCACTACACCATAGGGAATGCCTGAGGTTATGCGGAAAGAAGTACTAACGCCCAGTATATCTATACTAAAAAGGGGTAGGACGAACATTAGGATTGAAAGTATGCCTGCAAGGGCAAAGAATATAGATTGTATGCGTTGTATCATGATAGTGTTGAATTATGGGGCAAAGATAACGTATTAATAGAATGTATAAAAGTCGCCATAATTGCCTTTACAAGGCAAGAAAAATTTTTGCGGCAGGCCTTTCTTTAAGTCGAGCTTAAAACGTGTGCCCTTTGCACAATCATCACACTCTATATTAAAGAGTAAAACACCGTTTGTCATTTTGCCGGGTAACTCGCAAGTTGAGTACATGTAGTAGTTGCCTACATATTGGTTTTTATCGTTATAAACAACAATACGACTGGTAGCGCGTTGCGATATGTTCCATTCCCACAAGCAAGTGAGTATTTTAAATGTATAGCCTTTGCGGGTGGTTACTTTGCCCAGGTAAGTCAGGTTTACAATGTTATAATCTTTGGCTTTGCCACGTATTGTAGAGGTATCGAACACAAACGTAGTGTCTTGCACATTATGCGATAATACTTTTTGAATTTGCCAATTGTAGGGTGGGGGCTGTGCAGTAGCACTTGTAGCTAAACACAAGGCAAAAACAATAAATGTAATAAGGCGGTGCAATATAGATTTTTATGGCTTTTACGGGGTGTAAGATGTATTGTTTCAGCTATTTATGCATGATGTGAATAATAATTTACAACAAAAATTTGGAAAATACGTTAATAAGGTTGTATTATTGCGATATCATACTCGGGTGCTTTAACCTTAAACACCCAATCCACAACCTAAAGTTCTCTCTCCCACAATTACCCCTTATTACCTTGTACCGTATATATATTACATATAAAAACGCATTTTAATGTTTGAATTAAACGAACTGAAATTAAAACTGGTTGGCGAATTGCGAACTATTGCCAAAGACCTTGGAGTTGAAACAAAAGACCTGAAAAAAGATGCATTGATAGATGCTATTGCCGCTAAACAAAGCGGTGGTTCAGTGCCTGCACCTGTGCCAGCCCCTGTTGAAAACACTCCGGGGCCCGAACCAAAGGCTGAAACGCCAAAACCACAAACCATTGCCGATTATGACAAAGCCCAAAGCAATGCTAACACCAGCAACAATAGCAATGGTGGCAACGGCAATAATAACGATAACAGGAACGAAAGAAACGGCAACGGCAAACGCAAACGTTTGGTTGATGATAAAGCATTATCGCTTACCAACGAAGAGCCGGAACCTGTTGCTGACCCTGTAGTTGAAGCTCCGGTTGCTCAAGCAGATACGGTAACACCAGCTGCCGAAGAGCCTAAAAACATAGACCCAAACGCACAGGAGAAAAAAGTTGAACCTGCAGTAGTTGAAGGCAATACCAATACAGAAGTAACCAATACGGCTACTACTGAAAATAATGGAGGGAGAATGCTAATCCTCAGCAGCAACAACAACAGCAGCAAAACCCTCAACAGCAACAAAATCCTAATCAGAATCCAAACCAAAACCCGAATCAAAACCAAAATCAGCAACGCGAACGTTTTCAGCGCCCGCAGCACGATAAAGGCTAGGCCGGTGGGCAGCAACGCCCATACGATAACCGACACCAACAAAAAGAGCCACCTGTTGAGTTTGACGGAACTGTAGAAGCAGAAGGTGTTTTAGAGGTGTTGAACGATGGCTATGGCTTTTTGCGTTCTTCTGATTATAACTATTTAGGTTCTCCTGATGATATTTATGTATCGCAGCAACAGATAAAATCGCACGGCCTTAAAACCGGCGATACGGTACAGTGTTTTGTACGCCCCGCCCGCGAAGGCGAGAAATACTACCCTGTATTTAAAATTGTAAAAATTAATGGGTTAGACCCGCACGTGGTGCGAGACCGTGTTCCGTTTGATTATTTAACCCCACTTTTTCCTTACGAAAAGTTAAAGCTTACAGGCCACCCGCAAAGCTCATTATCTAGCCGCGTGGTAGACTTGTTTGCCCCTATTGGTAAGGGCCAGCGTGGTTTAATTGTAGCGCAGCCTAAAACAGGTAAAACGGTATTGCTAAAAGAAATTGCCAACGCCATTGCTTATAACCACCCCGAGGTTTACCTGATTGTATTGTTGGTAGACGAACGCCCCGAGGAGGTTACCGATATGGCCCGCAGCGTGCGTGCCGAGGTGGTATCATCAACCTTTGATGAGCCGGCCGATCGCCACGTAAAAATTGCCAATATAGTGCTTGAGAAAGCCAAGCGCCTGGTAGAGTGCGGCCACGATGTGGTTATTCTGCTAGACTCTATTACCCGCCTTGCGCGTGCCTACAACACGGTACAACCGGCATCGGGTAAAGTATTATCCGGTGGTGTAGATGCTAACGCATTGCATAAACCGAAACGCTTTTTTGGTGCAGCCCGTAAAATTGAAAACGGCGGCTCGCTTACCATCCTTGCTACAGCCCTTACTGAAACAGGCTCTAAAATGGATGAGGTTATTTTTGAAGAGTTTAAAGGTACTGGTAACATGGAGCTTCAGTTAGATCGTAAACTGTCTAACAAGCGCATATTCCCAGCTGTTGATTTGGTGGCATCATCAACCCGCCGAGACGATTTGTTGGTAGAAGCATCGACCCTGCAACGTATTTGGATTCTCCGCAACCACTTAGCCGATATGACCACGCTGGAAGCTATGGAATTTGTACGCGACCGTATAAAGAATACTAAATCAAACGAAGAGTTTTTGGTAAGTATGAATGGATAAACACTTCGTTTTCACTCAGTGTGACAATCGCACAGATGAAACATAATATTAAGCCCTTCCGAGCAATTGGAGGGGCTTTTTTGTTGACATATACCCTAAGCGCTATTCGCTACACCCTATTTATTACATTTGCTTATGTCTTTACCTGTTCCACACCCATCTATATTAAGCGGAGATATTGTAGAATTACGTCCGCTTGGAAAAGAGCATTTTGCTGAGTTGGACGCGTTAGCCAAAGAGCCCCGTATATGGGAGTTTTACACGGTAAATGGTGGCAATAGCGAGTCGCTGATGAAGGCCATGCAAAGTGGGTTGGATGACCGTGATAAAGGCTTGCAGTACCCCTTTGTTATCTACCATAAAGAGCATAAAAAACTTATTGGCGGTACGCGGTATTTAGATATACAAGCCCTGCATAATAAGCTGGAAATTGGGTGGACATGGTTACATCCCGATTATTGGAAAACAGCCGTTAACCTGGAATGTAAGCTGTTGCTGCTAACGTTTGCCTTTGAAACCCTGGGCGTATACCGTGTTCAATTTAAGGTTGATGTGTTGAACATGCGTTCCCGCAAAGCGGTAGAAAAAATAGGCGGCATTGCCGAAGGCATATTACGTAACGATATGGTGCGCGAAAACGGCACTAAGCGCAACTCGGTTTACTTCAGTATTATTGATGCTGATTGGCCGGAGACTAAAGGCCGGTTACAAGCTCGTGTTCAATCAAAACTACAGTCCTAAACTACCCGATAAAACCAGTTTGTTGGTTTCTTTTGAAAGGGCAAAAAATACAAGGGTTCCGTCAGGTTTTTCTTCTAGCTGAAGTACTACAGAACTAGGCAAAAACACAGGGAATTTAAACTCAACATTAATAGATTTATAAGTAGTATTCTTTAGCGCTTCGCACTCTTTAACAATGCGCGAAACCAAATACCACCCATGCGCTATGGGCCTTTTAAAACCAAATAGTTTAGCCAATAGGGTAGATGTATGGATAGGGTTCCTATCGCCTGCTACACGGGCATATTGCCTGCCTGCATTGGTGGGGATAACTATATCTTGTGCTATAAACGGCTTTGTTACCGGGTTTTCTTCAGTAGCCTTGCCCTTGGGTTTATTGCTTTTGCGCTTAGCTAAATAAGTACTTTGGCAGCGTGCTACTGTAACTCCGTTTTGCAATAGCTCCACGTTAAACACAGGTATTAAAGAGCCTTCGGCCTTATACTCTACATCAACCGTAGCCACTATATCAAAAGGGGCAGAATAGTCTATCGGGTTTACTTCTTCTAAGCGGTTAGCAATATGTACCAAACCGGGTATGGCAATGGTAAACTCCTTTTGCAGCATTAGCGAGGCTTGCGCACGCTGGGCAAGTATATAAATATATACAAACGGCGTAGGTGTTGCCATGCCTACAAACGTAGCAAAGCGGTTTATATCGCCCTTAGTTAATTACAATACCATTAAACTGTACCCGGCTGTGTATACCGTCCTCATTAATCTTTACCCCCTTTGCCAGCGATAGGAAGGAGGGGAATATCAACTGCTTAAACTCGGGTAGTTTGTTATTCATTAAGCCAATAATACAAAAATGTGGGTTTACTTGCCAAGCAAACTTATTATCTCTGTATTATCCTGCCCTATAGCATACTCCAGCGCTGTTTTACCCATGCGGTCTACCTGTTGGGTATTTACGTTGTATTGCAGCAGCAGCTTAACAATAGCGGTGTGACCAAAGGTGGTGGCAAAAAACAGGGCGTTGGCATTGTTGCCGTTTAAAACATTGGGGTTTGCGCCATGCTTAAGCAAGGTTTCGGCCATTGGGGCTGAGCCTTTAAAGCATACACCCATAAGGGCTGTGTTGCCCATAGCATCTTGCAAATCGGGGTTGGCCTTGTTGTTTAGCAGCCACTCCACCGTTTCGGTATTGCCATTGTAGGCCGCTAAAATTAAGGGTGTGTAGCCCTTAGCATCTTGCAAGTTTAGGTTTCCGCCTTTATCGGCATAGGCCTGTAGCTTATCTATACGGTTTGCCCTAGCCCAGTTAAAAAGGCTGTCGGTTTGGGCAAAGGTGTTGCCTGCCAGCAGCAGCAGGGTAACCAGAGGGGTGATTATATTTTTCATTTTTTCAGATAATTAAAAAGGGGAAGCACAAAGGCCTCCCCAATAATCAACCTTACTATTACTTTTTAAATGTGGCTTCAACTGTGGTTTTATTCAGCCCCAGTTCTTTAATCAAACGGTCGCCAAAGCCGCTGTCGGCCTGATAAAAACGGCCCACCATAATGTTTACCACGTCTTTATTAGTAACCGTTTTAAGGTCGCCCGCAAGGTTATTTACCAAGTGCGTACGGTTGGTTTCATCAAGGCCGCGGTAAAAGTCGCCGGCTTGTTTAAAGTCGTTGGTTTTGGCAATCTTCATTTGGGTAATACTAACATCGCCATAGCGCACAGGCGTAAGTTTTGCAGCGGGTGTTTCGGTTTTATTTTCGGTGCGCGATGGCTGGTAGTTAACATCGCTGGTAGTGCCACGGCGACTAAGCGCACCATCCTGGTTATGGTTGTTTGCAGGCTTTAAAGGCGCGTTTACCGGTAGTTGTTGGTAGTTGGTACCCATGCGGTAGCGTTGCGTGTCAAAGTAAGAGAATAAGCGCCCTTGCAGCAGTTTATCTTCCGATGCTTCAACCCCCGGAATTAAAGAGCCCGGTGCAAAACCTGCCTGCTCTACATCTTCAAAAAAATTGTCAGGCGCTTTGTTCAATGTCATAGTGCCTACAAGCATAGGTTTTACTAGGTCTTCGGGCCAGTGTTTGGTAGCATCTAACGGGTAAAAGTCAAACTTGGCAAACTCATCAGCCTTAATCATTTGCACATACAAATCCCATTGGGGGAAGTTGCCCTTTCTAATGTTATCATACAAATCATTAGTAGCATGCTGAAAGTCCACACCCTGTATTTTAGAAGCCTCTACAGCGCTCAGGTTTTTCTCGCCCTGCTTGGTTTTCCAGCTATATTTAACGTACACAATCTCGCCTTTGCTGTTTATCCATTTAAAGGCATGCACGCTCGATCCGTTCATTTGGCGGTAGTTGGCGGGTATACCATAGTCAGAGTATAAGCGGGTAAGCATCTGGGTAGATTCAGGTAGGTTAGAAAAGAAATCGAACACACGGTTAGGGTCTTGCTTATTGGTAATGGGCGATGGCTTTAGCGAGTGTACCATATCAGGAAACTTAATAGCATCGCGTATAAAGAACACCGGCAGGTTGTTGCCTACAATATCGTAGTTACCCTCTTCGGTATAAAACTTGGTGGCAAAGCCGCGGGGGTCGCGCAATGTCTCGGGCGATCCATTGCCATGTATTACCGTAGAAAAGCGCACAAACACGGGCGTTTTTTTGCCTTTTTGGTTAATGAATTTAGCCATAGTATAAGCCGTAAAATCGTCTGCGGCAACAAATTCGCCATACGCACCGGCACCGCGGGCATGCACCACGCGCTCGGGTATACGTTCGCGGTCAAAGCTGGCCAGTTTATCTAGCAGGTTAATGTCCTGTAGCAATACAGGACCTTCGCTGCCAACGGTCTGCGAGTTTTGGTTGTCGCCCACAGGTGCACCTGTGTTAGTGGTAAGCGTGTTTTGCGCGGTTAGCTTGGCTAACCCTGCTAATAATAGTATTATAATCAATTTTGCTTTCATAGTGGTGTGTTTTAATACGTTGCAAAGCTATAGTGCCGGCTACCTAAAAGAAAACTGATAGTGTCTATCCACTCATAGACGGTGTCTATCACAAAAAAATAAACAGCCTAAAACCATTGGTACTATTGGGTTATAAAGATTTTTTACAGTCAATGTCTTGACCGAAACAAAAAAATACTACTTTTGCCCCCGGAGAGATGGCAGAGCGGTCGAATGCGGCGGTCTTGAAAACCGTTGAAGGTTACACTTCCGGGGGTTCGAATCCCTCTCTCTCCGCCAAACAGTACTAAGCAGCCCAAAAGGCTGCTTTTTTATTTTGTACACGTGCAAAGCTTGCTTGGCTAAGTAGATACAAAATAAAAATAGCTAAACACGTAGTGTTTGCTTCGTGCTGTTTGATGCCACCCCAAGGGATCATGCCAATAATCCCTCCCTTCTGCCAGGGCTTTTTTGTTTTATGCAAAATCCTATGCCTTTTTATACATACGTTCTGAAAAGTATAAGTCATGATCGCAGATATATCGGTTCGTGCGAAGATTTAGAAGTGAGATTGAAAAGGCATAATGCCGGAAAGGTCCGTTCTTCAAAAGCATATATACCATACGAAATCGTTTACTACGAAATATTTGAAACACGTTCAGAGGCTTATAAAAGAGAATTATTTTTCAAATCTCCAGATGGGTATAATTTTTTAAAAGGTAAAAATGTTTATTGAGCGGTCGAATGCGGCGGTCTTGTTCCGAAGGAATCCCTTTGGGAAAAACCGTTGAAGGGTACACTTCCGGGGGTTCGAATCCCTCTCTCTCCGCCAAAGTAATTTGAAAAGCCCCTTCTGCCAGGGGCTTTTTTGTTTCTATCAACTTCAATTCTCCACTTTATTTCAAATCCTTACACTACGTAGCTAATGCACTCGTTTTCGCGTACCGCTTTAGCGGAATCCCGACATTTATCGTCGGGGGTGCTACCACCCCCTCCTAAATTTAGGAGGGGGCAGGGGAAGGTACTACAAGCAATAGCAAACCAATCAATTTCTGCTCACCTGTACCCCTCCAAACTACACTACGTTTCGTTTTTCCTCCCCCTATTTTAGGGAAGTGTTTTCACTTACACTACGTAGCTAATGCACTCGTTTTCGCGGATGCTGTTTTACTATGCTTTTCCTAATTCACCAACTACTCTCCCTTTTAAAGGGAGTACCTCTGACCTTGTGTCAGAGGGGAGGGATTCAGAGCCGCATTAATTTGGTTCACAGCACCTGTCCACCAACACCTACAAGCAGTAGCAAACCATACATTTTCTGCTCACACATTTTCACCTCACCCCGCCTCTTCCAATAAATCGGAATCGGCACCCCTCTCCACGCGTGGAGAGGGGAAAGACAATACAATTAATTGTATTGTCAGGGGAGAGGTTACACCCCTACAGGCAGTAGCTAATGCTGCGTTTTCGCGTACCGCTTTAGCGGCATCCCGAGATTTATCGTCGGGGGTTGCTACCACCTCCGTCCCGGCTATCGCCGCGCCACCCCCTCCTAAATTTAGGAGGGGGAAGGGGGAGGTACTACAGGCAGTAGCTAATACACTCGTTTTCGCGCCTCTTTTTAAAGGTCCCTCTCATTGAGAGGGTGGATTCCCGCAAAGCGGGAAGACGGGAGAGGGTGTTTCTAATAATTCATAATTATGAATTACATAATACACCTTTAGGCGGCCTACCTAAGTAAACCACCTATCGATGTTCAATCCTTATCATAACCACTTAGCTACTGACCAATGCAATGGCGCATTGTTTAAGCGTTATCCTCTTGCTATGCAGTTTATCTTAAATTCTATTTTAAACCATTAATCCTGAATCGTAATAAGCATTGTAGGTTTTCTCTTTTCAAGTCCCTCCCTTTAAGGGGAGGGATTTAGGGAGGGGCACCGCGCGGCTGTTTTAGTTTTTAATTGGTAATAATGTGTATTTGCAAATACAGGTACAAAGATACAACAATCTCACACCGAAAGTCAAGCAAAAAATAAAATATGTTAATAAATTTTATCGAAGAATGAACAAAAACAAACCATATTCAGTTTCCAATATATGAAAACCATTCTCATAACAGGTGCAGCATCAGGCTTTGGCAAAGCCGCGGCAATAGAACTGGCTAAAAAAGGCCACAAAGTTATAGCTACCACCCACAAGCAGGAAGACATAGCCCCGCTAAAGGCCGAAACTGCCGCCATGGGGCTAAATATTGAAGTGTTTAAGCTGGATGTTACCATGGAAATTGACCGCGCCAAGGCAGAAGCCTACGATGTTGACGTACTGGTAAACAACGCTGGGTTGGGCATTATGGGGTCGTTGGCCGAGGTTCCTGTTGATGTTGTTCGCAAGGCCTTTGAAGTAAATGTTTTTGGCCCTATGGAACTAACTAAGTTGGTGCTGAAAAATATTATGCGTAAGCAACGCGGCACGGTTATCTTTATAAGCTCGGTAGCAGGCCGTTTGCCGGGCGCGTTTGGCAACCCATATGGCATGACAAAGTTCGCCCTGTCTGCCGGTGCCGCAGCACTGCGTAAAGAAATTCATCAGGTGGCTAAAAACGTACACATAAGTATTATAGAGCTCGGCCCATACGATACCGGTTTTAATAAAAAAATGTTTGCTACCAAATACCAATGGATGGGTGAGGATTCTTATTTTAAAAGCATTATCCCCGACCTTAAAAAGCAAGACGAAATGGTACTAAAGCACATAGAAAAAGACGATATATCAGGCTTAGTAAAATGCATTGTTGATGCCGCCGAAGCCAACAAACCCAAACTGCGCTACGTAGCGCCCATAACTACCAGCGCAGCTATTAAAGTTATGCGGGCTTTTGGAGTGTAATGCCAGCCGCTGCATCAGGCTTTGGCAAAGTAGCTAAACTCTTTGCTTAGTGGGTTAGCGGTGGTTTTTCTTCTTTGTGTTGTTTTATAAGTTTCAATGTGTGGTCTAATGTTTGGGTACTTTCCCAATTGTGATGTCCTGTGATAATAAATTGGGGATTCTTAAACTTGTTTTTGATTTTTTTATCGTTTTAGGCCATTCTTTAATATTAGCTTCTCCAACATATTCTAAGTCTTTTGCATCTATACTCTTTACTAAACAACCGCCATAAAGTATTTTTTCATTGTCAAACCAAATTACAATATTGTCTTTTGTATGCCCCTCTCCTCCAAAATAAGTTTGAAATTTATATTGTCCAACCGTAAATAGGGTGTCTTTTTTCATCAAAAACTCTGCTCTCGGCCTCCCATTTTCTATTGATATTTCATCAGTAAGTTTTGTTGTATATGTTTTAACACCATTTTTTCTGTAAAAATCAATTCCAGAGGTTCTGTCTTCGTGAGAATGTGTTGCAATGTTAATTACTACTTTTTTGTTGTGCCTTACTTTTATACTATCAAGTAACGGTTGAAACGGACTTGTGTCCCAAGGCGAGTCAAAAACTACAACGCCGCTGTCTGTTACCAAATACATTCCATTTGCAGATTGCTTCTTGGTCCCGAACATTTTGTAGGTTGTGAAAATATAAAAGTCACCTGTTAAAGGAGTTATTTTCAATTCATTATTTGCTGTCTGTCCAAATGTAAAAGTTAATGAAAAAAGGTAAATAATTATTGTCGTTATTGTTGTTCTCATCCTGTTGTTATTTTTTCAATTTAGCAAAAGGCTTATACCCTTGCGTTTCGCTCATTATCTTCCCTACCTTAAAACCTAGCCCTGCCGATAGTTCGTTTAAAGAATTCACCCTGTGGCGCTCGCAAAGCTTTATAGCTATTAGGGCTGATGCCCTTGCATCGCTTTCTGCATCGTGGTGTTTAAGCCCAATGTTAAAGTGGCGCGATACATCGTTAAGCCTATGGCTGCGCAACGGTAACGATGCCTGTGCCAATCTATACGTACAATGGTAGTCAAGGTCGGGGTAGGGCAGTTGTGCCTGTAGTCTAACGTAAAGCGCAGCACGCTGCAATCAAACGCGGCGTTATGTGCAATAATAGTTTGGTTGTTAAAATACTTCCGCAAGTTGGGCCATTGCTGCTGAAACGTTTGTAGGTGGCGGGTTTTACTATCGTCAATACCGTGTATTATAACGTTGCGAAAATCGTAAAAATTGGGTGTAGGCTTAATATAAAAATGGTCGGTACCTACCAACACCCCTTGCTGAACCACCGCCACACCCATAGAGCAAATGCTGCCGCGGTTGCTATTGGCTGTTTCAAAATCTATGGCTATGAAATTCATTGGGGATAAATTTATAACAATTCTCCCTTTGAATAAGGCAATGCCACAGAATAATGTTGAATAGTACCGCTCCGCTGGATCTCACAATATATTCATTTTATTTTCTATTGTTATTCCGTCCCTCCTCGACTTAAATAAACAGCTCCGTAGGAGCGAAATGTCAATAGAAATAGCTGCAAAAAATATAATAAGCCCCATAGGGGTGATACCTGTAAGTTAAGAGAACATCCTCTTTAGCTATCCTGTTATTTTTAATGTTTGCACCAACCCATTTTCAAAGGTTAAATGGTAGTGCAGCGCAATTGGGCTTCCATCAAAACTGCCCGATACATTTACCAGTAAAATACTTTCTGTCTCTTTTTCTTCATACCCAAGGGGCTCAAGCGTGGTGTTGTATTCTTTATTTGTTTTTTCATTCCACAGTTTAATTTCACTAGTGCCTATGTGTTTTTTGCCCTCATCAAACACAATAGCCGATGGTGAAAAACAGTTAGTAAAAGCAGTGCTGTTATGCGCGTTTTGTGCACTAACTAATTCAGCAATAATTTCAGGTAATTTCATAAATGGTATGTTAAGAGATTTATTCTGTGCAAATATCTGCAGTATGCACAGGGCCGGCAAGTACGGTGTTACGATTCAGATAGGGATAAATTTATCCCCTATTGTACATAGTAAGCATATACCTATTTTTGTTTTTATGTATGAAAGAAAAACATTGCCAAACCTAAATTGCGGGCTCGACCTTATAGCGGAGGTGCTGTATGGTAAATGGAAAATACGCCTGTTGTGGTTTATTAATGAGGGGCATAAACGCCCAAGCGAGCTGCAACGTAAAATTCCCGATGCATCGCGCAGGGTGTTAAACATGCAGATAAAAGAGCTGGAAGAGCACGAATTAATTACCAGGAAAATATATGCAGAACTTCCTCCTAAAGTAGAGTATTCATTAACCGATTTTGGTAAATCCTTAATACCAGTTATTGCTACATTGGGCCAGTGGGGCGATGAAAACGAAGAACGTTTAAGAACCCTTATCTCTAAAAGCAAAGGGGTATAAATTGCTTTTAGGTGTCTTTTTGGGTTACTTTTTGGACAAGCAAACGAAGTTCATTCGTACAAATGAAAAAACAATTAAACTACGGATAAAAAGTAATAAAGCCGTCGACAGACAACCATATGTGTTTTGAATTTACACCATCAACTTTTTGTAAATGGCATCTTTTGAATTGACCATTGTCAATTGACCATTGACAATTGATGTTACCCCTTTGGTGCTGCGTCATACCGCCCATTACCATTTTCATAATACGTATTTTGCCCCACCGCGGCACAGTGCGTAAAGAGTAGACCAGCAACTTGGTTAAAAAGCCGGGCAATACCGTTGTTTTTCTTCCCAGTGCTTTAAGTATGGGCACTCCTACCTGCTCGGGTGTAAGTGCCAAATCCATTTTCATATTAGCACGGCTGCTAAAGCCGCTTTTTACAGGCCCCGGTGCGGCAGCCAAAACATCAACCCCATAAGGTTTAAGTTCTACAGCCAAAGCTTCGGCAAACGTTTGCACATAGGCTTTGGTAGCGGCATAGTGGGCCGCATAAGGCACACCCTGAAAGGCAACCATAGAACTCATTAGTACTATGCCCCCTCTTTTTGCGTAGCAAATTGGCGCGCATAATAGTGTGTTAATATTAGCAGCCCCTCGCAGTTTACCCGAAGCATGTTTTGTTCGGTAGCAATGTCTGCTTTTATAAATTCGCCCGATGTGCCATACCCCGCCGATGCAATAAACAAGCCTATTCCCAGCCCTTGCGTAGCGTTGGTTATACTGTTTATACCCTCTTGGGTAGAAACATCGGCAGGTACTAAAACAACCGTAACGCTGTGGGTTAAAAGCAGTAATTTTTTTGCTTTTTCAAGCTCAGCCATGTTACGGCTGGCAAGCACAAGGTTAAAGCCACAATAGGCTAATTGCTTTGCCAGTTCAAGCCCAATGCCAGAGCTTGCGCCCGTTATCAAAGCCCAGTTTCCGTACTTATTTTTTAGCCTGTTTTTTTCTGTTTCAGATAGTAACATACACTATGCTAAAATTTTAAAAATGGTTTACCTTGCAATGCCTGCACCAATGTAAATACGGCCAACAGGGCGTATAAAACCCCTGTAGCTAAAGTTAGCCGGGTGCTTTTTAGCAGGTGGTACGATAGTATGGGGATAACCTGCAAGGCATGCATACCAATAAAATGCGCTATGCGCGGGTCGCCATACTTGGTGCTCCAGTTTAATAAGGGTATACCACTTTCCCCATCAGGCCCGCCAATGGTATGTGTTAACCTCGACCCCATAACAAATCCTTCCAACGAAAAAACAACAAATACCACAATACCAATGCGTATGGCCCATACATAGTAGGGCGGTAATTCAGGAAAGTTTTGGGTAAAAAATAAAAACCCAATATATGCTACTGCAAATGTTGCAACAGTTGCTGCTGTTGCCATTAAGCTGTATAGTACGGAATATAGCGGGCTACTTAAATTATAATGAGACAGTTGCCCTTTAGATGCTTGCAGGGCTATGTATACAATTTCAAAACCCAACGTTATAATTATTACCCAATTGAAAACAGCAGGGTTAAAATTGGGTAAATACCCAATATACCATGCCATTGCCCAACTTAACAATGCGGTAGATAAAGCAAATTTAAACGGCTTAATCCACGCATTTATGCCATATACTTTTACCGTAGTTGTAAAAGACAGAAGAATAAATACAATAGCGGCAACTAAGGCATAAAGCACCAAAGTAAAACAGCGTTTCGTTTCGGCTTTTCAGCGTCTCTACAAAATATTTCATAGTGCAAACTTACGCTTATGCTACGCCATAAAACAATAACATTTGTTTAGGTTTTGCTTTTCTTCAACCTGCTTAAATGCACCGGTGTTATACCAAGGTAAGATGCTATCATGTGCTGTGGCACCAAGTTGTGTATATCAGGAAAAATCTGGGTAATAGAGTCGTACCGCTCTTTGGGTGTGCGGGCATATTCATTTTTTATCCGGTTATCCTGATATATAAAATAATATTCGGCAATAAGCCTGCCCAGTTTTTCGCCCTCTTTCAGGTTTTTATAGCCCCAGTCTACCGCTGCGCGGGGCATAGCAATAGCATCAATATTTTTTAAGGCTTGCAATGTGTAAAGCGATGGTTGTTGCAATATATAGCTTGCATAATCAGCAATAAATTGGTTTTCCATGGCAAAGTATACGGTGTGCTCTGCGCCTTGTTTATCAGTAATAACAACACGCAAAGCGCCACTATTAATAAAGTAAACGGTGTTGGGTATTTCTCCCGGCACACTAATGGCCTGCAAACGTTTAAAATTAACTTTATAGCACTGTGCAAGCAGTTGGTCTAACTCATCATCAGTTACACTAATCATTTGCTTTATCGCAGCCCTTATCTGTTTCATAATAAAGTTGGTGGCTATACTAACAACACAGTTAAAATAGTGTTTATTTTACACTATGGCTGTTATTTAGTAAAACATCACCGGCCATCAAACAAATTCACCATTGTCAAGTGCATTGACCATTGATAATTAATACATTTGCCCTATGAGTTACTTTAACGGAGCAAATACAATTATTACCGGCGCAGGCTCAGGCATGGGCCGCCAAATGGCGTTGCAGGCTGCCAAGCGCGGCGCACGCGTTATTGCGGTAGACTATAACCAGCAAACCTTGCAAGAAACACAAGGCTTAGCTATTGCCGCAGGCTTATTGATAGAAACCCATGTGGTAGATGTTGGCAGTGCCGATGCTATTGAAAGCTTTGCACGCCAAATAACCCCAACCTTTAACAAAGGCCGCTTAATCCTTATTAATAATGCGGGCGTTAGTATTTTTACCGGCGATTTTGAGCATACACCACTAGAAGATTTCGAGTGGCTTATCAATGTAAACATGTGGGGTGTTATACGCCTTACTAAAGCGTTCTTCCCTTATTTTTTAGAGCATAACAACGGACATATAGTAAACCTAAGCAGCGTATTTGGCTTGGGCGGTATGGCGGGTAACAGCGCTTACTGCACCTCTAAATTTGCGGTGCGTGGTTTTACCGAAACTATACGCATGGAGCTTGCCGATACCAACGTAGGCACAACCTGTGTGCACCCCGGCGGTGTTAAAACAAACATCGTTCGTAACCAGGTGCCAAAAGGCGGACATACTACCGATGAGATGCTGAACAATGTGGTTAAAAAGTTTGAGCAAAACGCCAAAACAACGCCCGAAAGTGCCGCACAGCAAATACTAGATGCGGTAGAGAAAAAGAAAACACGTTTGGTAATAGGCCGCGATGGACATATGCTGGATTTTGTTACCCGCCTGTTTCCGCAGGGCTACACCAATATTGTACGCAAAAAGGCTAAAAAATCCTTCGGCGAACCGTTTAAAAAATAAGGCCCTATGCGTATTTTCTTCATTCCGGGTTTTGGCGAGGCCGAAAACATTTTCGACAGGATAGCCCCGCACATTGGCGGCAACCAAATATTCCTAAACAACTGGAACGAGTTGGGCAATGCACCCCGTAAAGACATCAATGTGATTACCTATTGCAAAGAGCTTATTGCAAAGTATAATATTACTGCTGCTGATGTAATAATTGGCCACTCTATGGGCGGGTGGATTGGCTACCACCTAAAACACCTTACAGGCTGCAAAGCCATACAGGTAGCATCGTGGACCAACCCCGACCGTGTAATACTGCCCAAGCTAAAACCCAGCACCATTTTATGGGCTATGAAAAGTGGCTTGGTGTTTAACCGCCTGGGCCGCTGGTTTATGGTGCGTAAATTCTATAAAGGCAACCCATCGGCCCCGGCGTTTATAGAAACCTATAATAGGCTGATGAAAGGCAACAAAAACTGCGTGCTTAACCAAATGCGGTTGATACTTACTCCGGCGCCAGAGGCTGTTACCGTTACCCCCGATATGCGCATACACGCTAAGCGCGACAGTGTAATACGCTACCCTAAAAACGAAGAATGCGTTACCGTTACCGGCGACCATTTTACCCTATTTACCCACCCCGAAGAGGTGTATAAACCCATAGTAGAGTTTTTGCAGAAGTAAATCCCTAAATCTCACTGGGACTAGTGCGAGGGCTTGTCCACGCCCTGTGTGAACACAAGATTTTGCATGGCAATTAGTGCGGTCGGGAAGTGCGAGAGCAAAATCGCCGTGTTTTTGGGCGTGGTGTCTTTTTTGGTTACTTTTTGGACAAGCAAAAAGTAATAAAGGCAAATGGCATGAAGTGCCCTCCGCACAGGAGTACCTCCCGCAAAGGGAGCCGTCGGCAGACAGGGGAGAATTTTTAGGTTTATTCTTAATCTATCCGTAACATTGCCCACGGGTTAATTTATTCCCTTTGTAAGCTATGCAAAGCATTAAAAATCAATTGGCAAATAGTAAGCCGTGGGTTACAGTGTTGTTCGCCTCGCTGGCAACATTCTTCACCTACTCCTGCATGTATGCCTACCGTAAGGCGTTTACATCGGGTTCTTTTGCCGATGCTCCCGGACTGGCTTTTTTCGATAAGGAATTAACCTTTAAAACCATCATTGTAATATCGCAGTTGTTGGGTTATACCTTGTCTAAATTCTTAGGCATCAAAATCATCTCCGAAGCATCAAACGCCAAGCGCCAGCGCATGATTTTGATGATAATAGGCATTGCATGGGTGTCGCTTATTGGTTTTGCATTGGCCCCTGTGCCCTACAAACCCATCTTTATGTTTTTAAACGGCCTGCCGCTGGGCATGGTGTGGGGGTTGGTGTTTAGCTTTATAGAGGGGCGCAAGTTTACAGAGATGATGGGCGCAGCCCTGTGTACCAGCTTTGCCCTTGCATCGGGTTTTGCTAAAACGGTAGGCAGTGCCATGGTAGATAATTATGGCATTGGCGAGTATTGGATGCCTTTTGCTACCGGCGCCTTGTATTTTATTCCGCTGGTTATTGCCGTGTGGATGTTGGGACAAATACCCCCACCAACACCCGAAGATATTGCCGCCCGTATGGAGCGCCTGCCCATGACCAAGGCCCAACGCCGCCAGGTGTTTCGCCAGTTTGCACCGGGGCTGGTATTGCTTATTGTTACCTACGTTTTACTATCGGCCTTTAGAGATTACCGCGATAATTTTCAGAAAGAAATATTTGTGCAGATGGGTTTTGATAAAAAGCCCGCCATCTTTGCGCAAACAGAGTCTATCGTGTCGTTTGGGGTGTTGGCTATCCTGGCTATGTTTGTATTTATTAGCGACAACAAAAGGGCCTTTTTTACCAACAAATGGATTATTGTAGGGGGCTAGCGTTAGCGGGCGTATCTACCACCATGTATACCAACGGGGTTATTGGCCCCATTACGTGGATGACGTTGACAGGCTTTGCCACCTACATTGCCTACATACCGTTTAACGCATTTTTGTTTGAGCGATTTATAGCAGTGTTTAGGCTTACAGCCAATGCGGGCTTCCTCATCTACCTTGCAGACTCTTTCGGATACCTAGGAAGTGTTGCCGTTACGCTTTACAAAGACCTTTTCAGCAGCAAAATTAACCACCTTCAGTTTTTTATCAATGCCAACTACATATTGGCAGTATTGGGTTCGGCGTTTATGGTAATGGGTACTATTTACTTTACCCGCAAGCTTAAAAAAGACGAAGTAGCGAGGGAGGTGATTCGATAAAGTTCCCCCTTAATAAAGCTTACAGTGCTGACCGAAGTGTCAGTAGGGGTGGATTCCAGCAATGCGGGAAGACGGGGAATTTTTGCACGAAGTGTAACCACCCCATTCAGACAGTATATGTCTGAATTACCCCTCCTTAAAAAGGAGGGGAGTTAACCCAATTTTTTATTTACAAGGCACTACAGGGCAATCTTTACTCACCTCTTGTTTTACCCATTGTTTGGTGGTTTTATTCCAGTAGTAGCTATTGGGTAATTCAGGTTCCTCATCGGGTCTTTCTCTGATGTTTGCCACTCGGGCTCATTAGCAACAGAAAAGGTAGTAGTAGTTTTATAACCATGTATGCCTGCATCGGGGTGCTGGGTGGTAATGGCCTGCTCTACCGCCCCATCAGCACGGAACCTAAATTCAGTTCGTGTAACACCGTGCTTACGGCTGTTTACAAAGGTGTAGGTTACATTTCCGGCCCTGTCGTACAGCCAAATTTTTTGGTCGTTATCAACCATAGGTGCTGTTTTAACCGATACTTTTTTATTGGCGTAGTATTGATAGGTAGTATCGTTTTTAGCAACAGCCACAGGTTTTTTAACCACCTTTTTCTTAGTGGTGGTTTTCTTTACGGGCGCTTTGGTTTGCGCGTTTACCAAAGCAGGCAGTGCAAATACAGAAATAAAAAGGATAAGTAAAGTAGCTTTCATAATTAACAGGAAGCAAATGGTGTGCCAATACTAAAGTAGAGGTAATTGCGTTAACTGTATATGAAATGCTTACCGCTTTTTGTTTTATTTCTTTGGCCTTTGTTTTCGTTTTCACAAAACGATTCTATTCGCTATATATGGCCAGACACCGTTTTGCAAAAAGACTTTGAATTGGTAAAAAAAGGGAAAATAGGATTCCCATGGATATATAGTAAAGTAGCCATAGACCCACGCTTTAACACGTTTGCCATTGCTGAATCAATAATAAAAAGAGAATGGCCTTACTGCTATCAGCCGAATAATATTGCAATACACCATTGTAACGTAATATATCACTGTGAAACACAAATGGAAAAAGACAGCTTACCTGTACTGTGGCTATCCTATAGCCATAATACAATTCTCAATATTTCAGTTTATGCCTATAAAGATAAATACACCCATAAAGACCTTAGTGCGATGATATCTGAAATGATAAACAAAATCGGATGGAATGATGGGCGAACAAAGATGCAATCTTATGATATGGAAGAGGATGAAGGCTCAACCACTTTTTCTGTTAGTGCTAAACCACGGCAATTTATATATGTTAAAAACACATTGCTTGAAGAGTATTATAAAAAGAATTAATAGTATGAAGCTACTGGTGTTTCTGCTAATTATTACTCCCCTGTTTTCGTTTTCGCAAAGCAGAAATAACCTGCATGTATTTACACGCCCTGTTATTTTAAATACCAAACGCTTAAACAATGTGGTAGTGCCATCGGCCAACATCTACATTAGTGCTGAGTGTGATTTAAAAGTATTTAAAAACCGTAGCGCTTTATCGTCTGGGTTTTATATGGGAACATTGCTGGCTCCTGAAATATGGAAATATACAGGCCCCAAAGTGTTTAATCAGCATAAAGAAAACAGAAGGTTTACATTTGGATTGGCAGCACGGTATAAATTCTACGCATCTAAAAACAACAAGCTTACTACATTTTTAGGAATAGCGTGCGAGCTTAATTTACATAATAGTGAACACACCCGCCAAAACTTAACAGGCGATACAATACCGGGCGTAAATATGGAAATAGAAGTTATTCCACCATTACTCCCATATCAAACCACTAAAACAATAGAAAGAGATAGCTATTTAGATTTCTTTGTAGAACTGGGTGGCAGCTACTATTTCAATAAAAGGTGGGGCGCATCGCTCTCGGGCCTTTTCAGCTTATACGATTATAGCTACAGGTTGAATACGGGAGTTAATTACCGCTTTTAATTTATAAGAGAATGAAAACCACTTTGCTATTAATACTGCTGTTTCTGTTTCAAAATTTGCCTGCGCAAATAGATACATTCGCTTTGTATAAGAAAGATACACTGACTCTTAATGAGGCTAAAATTTTACAGGACAATGAGGACGATTTTTTGATAATGCCTTTTGACTGCCGTTTTTGTCAAATTAACGCAGATAAACGTTTTGAAAAACCCTACTTAGATTCTATAATAAATCTTTACTGGAAATATTGTTACAACCCATGTTTTAACCACCATTGTCAACTGGTAGATTATTCTTGTAGCTGTTTAAAAAAACACCCGCACGGTGATTTAAATCTGTGGGTTTATTATGACGGTATATCAGCTGAGCGGATTGTTTTGCGAGGCGATACAGCTAAGTATACAGGTGCTGATTTACGCGTTTATCTGGATGAGTTTTTATCTAAAACAGGGCTTAGCAACTATGCAGCATTAGCACCCTATCATATAGAGAATGAAGAATATTTTCTTATTGATGGAAAGAGAATTTATTGGGATGAAAACGGAGTTAAACTTATACCTAAAATTCAATACTACATTGGTATTGGAATAATGAATAAGAAGGTAAAAGCGTACGCAAAGTATTAGTTCGCCAAGATCAACTTACACGCTTCAAAATATTCAATAGTTAAGCTTACCAATTATCAAACGTTTCTTCTGCAAGGCCAAAAGAAATGGTCATGCCTTGGCCGCCAACAGCATTTACAATGCGGCTATTATCTGTGGGTTTTAAACGCGAATAAATTTCGCCACCCATATTTTTCACATACACCCCATCCCAAGTTTCTTTAATTTTTACTTCAGATAGATTGAGGTATTTTTCTGCCCAGTTTAAAATAATATGGTTTATTGCTGCGCTATTGCCCGGATCAAAATCGTGGTTGCTATACTCGTGCGAGTCGCCCAATAAAATTTCATTCTTATTATTTTCTACCGCTAAAATATGTATGCCGTATTGTTCTAATTCGGGAAAATTTTGGTTGTAATATTCTTTAAGCTTACCTATAGATGGGGCTGACTGAAACGAACTATAATGCAACATAGAAATACCCGAAGCAACGGCCTCATTCAACTGCCAATTACTATCAGGCACCTGCAAACGCATCATCTGCAACTTGCATTTTTTTAATTCAATACCCGAATATAATTCAGGATAAAACTGTTCCCAATTTGCGCCTGTGCAAAATACAACACGCTCTGCATGTATAGTGCCTGTGTTGGTTTCTATAACAGAACCGTTAACACCTTTTACTATGCAGTTATATCGTATGTCTACCTTGTACTTCTCCTGCAACCCTACGGCTATTTTAGCCACTGTTTCGGGCGGGTTAATAGTGGTTTCTGCATTGCTGTATAAAGCACCGTGCAGGTTATCTAAGTTCAATGCTCGTGGCGAGTAACGGCCCAGACCTTTTTTATCTACATACTGTATCCCCTCATAACCCAAACCTGTGGCTATACCCTCAAACTCTTGCATAACGGTTGTTTCCAACTCATTTAATGCAAGCACCAATAAGCCATTCGGTTTCGACCAGATAGAAAATTCACGGAGAACCTCTTTCCAGATTGCGGCACTTTGTACCGCTAAATTGTAGTTTTTACCCGGGAGTTGGGCAAGGGGCAATAATAACCCAAAGTTGCGTACCGAAGCACCAAGCGCCCTGCTGTTTTGTTCCAGTACAATTACTTTAAGGCCACGCTTTGCGGCTGCGTATGCATGGGCTAGACCAATAATGCCGCCGCCAACTATAGCTACATCGTACTTTTGCAAAACATTAGTTGCTAAGTATCAACTCACACGCTTCAACCACGCTGGGTACAATATGTGTGTGGTAATATTCAGCTAAGGCCTCGCCGGTGTAGGCACCGCTGGTAACGCCAATAACAAGGCCGCAGTTGGTATTCTGGCCCTCTTCTAAATCAACAGGGGTGTCGCCGGTTTTGGCAACATCTTCCACATGTTCAATATCCAGTTCGGCCATTATTTTCTTAATCATATCGGGGTAGGGCCGGCCTTGTGCAACCTCGTCGCTGGCGCACGATGCATCTACCAAGCCTTTATCCCAACCCAAACGTTTAATAATGGTATCAGTAATCTTACGACCAAAACCAGTATCAAGGGCAACTTTAACACCCGCATCGTGTAGCTTTTGAAACACTGCAGAAGAGCCTTCAATCTCCCGTACCGATGGGTCGTTAGTATAAAAATCAACCATGTTTTGTTCAAACACATCGTGTATCTCCATTACAAAATCTTCAGTAATGGTGGCGGGGTCCACGCGCTTTTCCAGCATTATGCGTATAGCCTGTGGCTTGTGTAGCCCCATTAAAGGGTTTACTTCATCGTGTGTAACATCAAAGCCCTTGCTTTGCATGCCTTGTATAAATGCAATGTGTACAAAGCCTTTATCGTACACCGTAGTGCCTGCCATATCAAAAACCGCCAGTTTTATTGCCATTTCTTTTTTGTGTTTGAGCGCGCTAAGGTAATGCGTAAACAGGTTGTAAATGTTAAGCGGTTATTATTTTGTAATTCTATCTTTTGGTACGGATTAATTATAAATTTGTTGATAGAAAGCAAGCCTGTTTGTGATGATATTCAACCTGTTTAACAAGAAAGTAAAAGAGTGGGAGAAGGCCTTACTTACAAATATTTTTAGTGAATTAGGAGGAGAATTTCTGGTGTATAAACAGCAAATTGACGATGCACTTTTGAGAGGTGTTTACAGGAGTTCATCGCCAACACCTAATTATGTGGGTTTTAAATACAATCCTGTAGTTTCAAAATATGAAACACCCAAGGCAGGCAAGTTCATACTAAGCGGAATAACTGTTTTTGATACTTTATCTAATCAGTTTATAGAGTTTAAAGTGCATTTTTATGCCGGACTAATCATGGGTTATTCTACACCAAACAAGAGAATAGATTTAAACCCCGAACGATATAAAACAGAAGGATTCAAAAAGAATATCAAAAATCAGAAGGGGAGGGAATTTTAAAATCAGTATTTGGAGAGGTAAGTACCTCCGGTATAAACACCTACGATATATACGAAGTGGAGATTGACAAGAAAATATATTACCATTTAATTGAGTTAGAAGATGGCAACTTTATTGGGTTTGATAAGAAGAAGAACTTATATATGATTCTCCTCGATCCATTTGAAGTAGTGCTGTTAGATTCTAATTTTGAAGAGGTGGTCTCTCAATACGGCCAATAGATTCTTTATGTAAGTTTCCACCCAAACCTATACTTGCCCAATTGTTCCTAACTCCTATTTTAGCAGCATGGTAAAACGCTTACCCGCTTTGTTTTTAGTATTGGTTGTTGCCCTGCTTACTGCATGTGCAACAGGCAGCAGCTTGCCTGGACTTACAGCATCGGGCAACAAGGCAAGCGTAACCGGTGGCCCTGCTGTTAGTGGGCCTGCATACAAAGGCGGAACATCATCGGGGCCGGGACTAACTACCCCCAACAAGGGCAAAGGCGGCAGGCTGCCTGCGCTTACCAGCCCCAGCACCAAAGCCCGCAAGGGCGACCCATTCAACGCCGGGCCGCGTAAGGTCAACGCCAAAAAGAAGAAGAAAGAACAAGGCCTTTTTCCGAAAGGGATGCGCAAGTAGTAGTCTTATTTCTCAACAATAATTAAATAATAAATTAATATGGGGTTGCTTGCATAGCAATTTCAGAATCCTATTTTTGTTGTATGAAGAATCTGATACTAATCATTGCCATACTTGCTTCAGTAATAACAGTAACATCTTGCAGCAGCAAAAAAGGCAGTTGCGGTGCGCCGGGCATTACCCGTTCATCAAGGGGTGGCAGCATGTCTTCAGGTCCCGGAATTAGCCGTGCCAGTCGCGGTGGCATGGGCCATAGCCCATCAGTGTCGGGCTACAAACGCCGCGGCGATAGCATGTCTGGCCCTACAAGGCAGCATGGGAAGAGGTAACTTTCACTCTGCCATAGCGTATTAGATGCATGAAGCCAATATGCCTGCTACTAACTCTTATTATTTTCAGATGTTTTTTTGCCGGTGCCCAAGGTGTCCGTGTTAATAACAGCAACGATTGGAGCAGGGTAGATAAAGTAATTCTAACTAAAGATTCCGGCTTATGTATTTTAGCACAATCAGGGGTATTTGGCGGTACACCTATGTATAGCCACCTTATAAAACTAGATAAAAACAGGGATACGGTATGGGTATATAAATCAAGCTCCTATGAAGCCCAAGGCGGTTTGGATGCTATAGAACTTGATGATTCATCATTGGTTATTTCAACCTTTAAAGCAAATTATTGGAACAATAAAACGGACCTGAAATCGCAGATTAGTTTGACCAAAATAGCGCCAAATGGACATATGCTATGGGAAAATGTGTATAATGGCACCTGCGGAAAATTGCTTTTTTCTAACGATAAAAATATTCTATTTGGTGGCTATGGGTATGGCGGTAAAAGTGGGGAAGATATTCTGCTAATGAAGCTGGATACTGCGGGTAATATTATCTGGAAAAATAATATAGAAAAGCACGGCCACCAACGTATTTCCAAGATAGAGGAAGGTGCGGGCGGTTATTATTTTTATGGGGAAGATACATACGACTATACAAATAAAGACAGTGATGTATCGCTAATAAAAACAGATAGCAAAGGCAACCTGCTGCTTAACGAAACCTATGGTTATAGTAAAGGCATAACAACATCTACTTATACGGTAGATAAAAAGCCGAATGAATATTATACCCTTTTAGAGCCTGTAATTACAAACGGAGACACAACTTACAATTCAAAATTTGTAACTAAGGATACCATATCAACGCATGTTTTTGAAAGGGCTGGGGATATAATGGTGATGCCTGAAAAATCAATAAAACTGGTAGGGTCATTTTCTCAAACAACACTAAAAAACGGCTTTTTTATTTTTGATGTATCACCCACAGGGGCACTGGTAAAAAAACAATTAGTCGCCACTAACGATTTAGATACGGCAATAGTCTATGCTATAGGGCCTTTTATAATAGACCATTCTACTTTGCTATTGGCTGTGGGTATTGCATCATTAATCAATTGGAAGTTTTGCAGGTTTGATATACACACCAAAACAATGTCAAAATGTGCAGAGGCTCAATTCCCTTTGCCTTTTTATATATGTGGTGTATCGGGCTTTGCCGACAGGGTAATTTATTATGGCTATCTATCAGAAAATGCAAGCCAGAAAATGTTTGTGCATGAAGTGTTACTAAAGTAAGTTACTTCAACTTCCCAATCAACTCCTCTACGGTATATTTCTCCTGAACACCGCTTACCATATCTTTTAGGTTGACCACATTATTTGCCATTTCATCGGCACCTATAACGGCTACAAACGGAATCTTCTTTTTGTCGGCATACTCAAACTGCTTGCCCAGCTTGGCTTGCGTAGGGTACATATCGGCATTTATGCCTGCTGCACGCAGTTTGGTAACTAAGTTGAAAGAGAACTTTTCTTCGTCTACCCCAAAGTTGGTAACCAGTACTTTGGCAGCATCGGCCATGGTTTCGGGGAAGAGGTTAAGCTCGTTCAGCACATCGTAAATACGGTCTACACCAAACGATATACCCACACCCGACACATTAGGCAGCCCAAACAGACCTGTAAGGTCGTCGTAGCGACCGCCACCACAAATAGAACCTATTTGTACACCGTGGGCTTTAACTTCAAAAATAGCGCCTGTATAATAGCTTAAACCGCGTGCAAGGCTTGGGTCGAACTCTATGGTTGAGAAATCGAAATTAGCAGCTTCTAAATAGCTTAAAACGGCTTGTAGTTCTTCTACGCCTTTCACCCCAATTTCAGACGATGAAACGGTGGTTTTTATGGCCTCCAGTTTTTCTTTATCGCCCCCTTGCAGGGTAAATAAAACCTGCAGTTTATCAATGCCGCTAGGTGTTACACCCAACACAGCCAGTTCTTCGTTTACCTTTTCTACGCCAATTTTATCCAGCTTATCAATAATGGTAACCACTTCTACAAACTTATCCTGTGCGCCAATGGCTTCGGTAATGCCGTTAAGTACCTTGCGGTTGTTGTATTTTATGGTGACTGATGTACCCAGGCGTTTAAATACTTCGGCAAATATTTGGAAAAACTCAGCTTCATATACCAAACTCGGACTGCCTACTACATCGGCATCAAACTGGTAAAACTCACGGTAACGGCCTTTTTGCGGACGGTCAGCCCTCCACACCGGTTGCACCTGGTAACGTTTAAACGGGAAGGTAATATCGTTCCTGTTCATCACCACATAGCGGGCAAAGGGAACGGTTAAATCGTAACGCAGGGCTTTTTCAGAGATCCCAACCTCTTGCATGTGCATTTTTAGTACTTCTAAAACTGATTTTTCAGTTTCATTATCCCAAATATCTTGAAGACTTAGGGGAGCAATTTTCTTAGATTTTTCAATTTGATTATCTAAGAATGATAAAAGATTCTCTTTAGTTTTATTAAAGATTTTACCTCCTAAATATTCACCACTATTCAGCACCTTAAAAATCAGCTTATCGCCCTCGTCGCCGTACTTGCCGGTAAGGGTAGATAAATTCTCCATTGCAGGGGTTTCTATCTGCTGGTAACCGTAGGTACGGAACACCGCACGTATAGTATCAAATATATAGTTGCGCCTGCTCATTTCAAGCGGCGAAAAATCGCGTGTGCCTTTGGGTAAGGTGGGTTTCATAGCTTGCAAAAGTAATTAATTAAATATATTCCCTTCGGGGACATACTTTCTTTTACCGCAAAAGAAAGTATGCAAAGAAAGCTCCCGGCTGCATTTTTCATCGACCCGCTGCGACGGCGCTACGCTAAAATCTACAAACTTGCTTTCTGCACTCCGTGCCGAAACCTTCAAACAGCGTAGATTTTTGCGCTACGCTTGTCGGCGGGTACCCCGCTTCAAAACGCTAGGCCGGATTGTTGCTTACGCAAGAAGTTATTCGGGTTTTATATAGGCTGTATAATTGTGGTGCGTTTAAACAACAAGCGGGTTTAAATGTTTTTTTCTGGTTTTAGTAAAACATTGATACTGAATAATAATGATGAAAGGTTTACTGCTTTTAGCGTTTGTATGTATTGTAAGCACCTGCACGGCCCAGGGTAGCTACGAAAAGCTTATTGATTTTTACAAAAAGAGAAAAATTTTAGCGGTGCGGTTTTAGTAGCAACCAACGGTAAAATTGATTTTTTATCGGGCGTTGGCCTTGCCAACAGGCAACTGCCTGTAGCTATAAACCCACAGTCGAAATTTAAAATAGCATCGGTTACCAAAACGTTTACGGCGGTTTTAATTCTTAAATTATATGAAGAGGGCCGGCTCGATTTAAACGCCCCCATTAGTAAATACTTTAAGGGATATAATGGGCCGGCTAAAGACAGTGTTACCATACACCATTTGCTTACCTACAGCTCTGGCATACCAAACTGCGAGGGGACTACAGGCATACAAGTGTACCAAACACCATCGTCGGTTAACGATTTTATTAATAAGTATTGCAGTGGCAAGCCTGAATTTAAGCCCGGCGCTGCTTTTAGCTACACCAACAACGACTATATTATTTTAGGCCGCATTATTGAAGAGATAACCGGCAAACCCTTTACCGAAAATTTAAAGGATTATATTTTGAAGCCACTGGGTATGGAGAATACCGGTTTACTCTATAACAAAACCGTTGTGCCGGGTTTAGCCAACACCTACAACATTGACGATAGTACAGGCGTGTTTTATAACGACGACCCTATGTATATAGAAAACTATTATTCGGCAGGGGCAATGTATTCTACAGTAGAAGATTTATTAAAGTTTGACCAGGGCATTTTCACCAACAAACTATTAAATAAAAGCACGGTAGATTTAATGCTTACCCCTTATCCTGAGTTGTACCAGGTTGCTTATGGCTTTTGGGTTTACGAGCCGGTGTTTGGCACCCAAAAAATTAAAGTGGCCAACCGTCAGGGCTCTATTTGGGGAGCAAATGCAAACTGGCTACACCTTATAGATGCTAATAAAACCATTATAGTGTTAAGCAACACCAACGCAACCAATTTACCTGAGTTTACAGAGCAGCTTGTTCTTATAGCTACAGGGCAAAAGCCTACTGTGCTGCGTTAGTAAGGTCTTTGGGAAGTGTGAGTTTGATTGGGTGCAGAAGTAACTAATTAAATATATTCTCTTCGGGGACAAATCTTCAAACAGTGTAGATTTTTACGCTATGCTTGTCGCATGGTACCCCGCTTCAAAACGCTAGGCTGGACTGTTGCTTACGCAAGAAGTTATTCGGGTTTATTTGTGCGAGGGACGTCCACGAAACGTGCGAACCCGAAATTTCGCAAGGTGTGTGCGGGTGGCGCACGAAGTGCAAGGCGAAATTTTAGGTTGGGTTTCGTGGGGTCTTTTCTTTGCTTCCTTTCTTTGGACAAGCAAAGAAAGGAAGGCCGTCGGCAGACAAGCGCCGCAGGCAATTACCATTAATACTATCTTATTAAAAAACAAAAACCCCATCCTTTGAAGGACAGGGTTGTATATTTTCACCACCCCCGTCATCCTGCCGATGGCTGGACGACACCCCCTCCTAAATTTAGGAGGGGGAAGGGGGAGGTACTACTAACCAGCCACCAACTTCTTAAACCTCAATCGGTGAGGTTGAGAATCGGCACCCAGGCGTTTTTTCTTGTTCTCTTCGTAGTCGGTAAAGTCGCCTTCAAAGTAATATACTTGCGAGTCGCCTTCAAAAGCCAGTATGTGCGTACACACACGGTCTAAGAACCAACGGTCGTGACTAATAATTACGGCACAACCGGCAAAGTTTTCTAATGCTTCTTCCAGGGCGCGAATGGTATTCACGTCAAGGTCGTTGGTAGGCTCATCCAGAAGTAATACGTTAGCCTCTTGGCGCAGTGTTAATGCAAGGTGCAAGCGGTTACGCTCACCACCCGACAGCACACCCACCTTTTTGCCTTGGCCTTGACCGGAGAAGTTGAACTTGCTAACGTAAGCACGGCTGTTAAATACCTTGCCGCCAAATTCTATCACTTCGTTACCGCCGCTGATAGCTTCCCACACGTTTTTGTTAGGGTCAATATCAGTATGGGCCTTAGTCAACGTAAGCAATTTTAACAGTATCGCCCACTTTGAACTCGCCACTGGTAGGTTTTTCCTGCCCCATAATCATACGGAACAAGGTAGTTTTACCCGCGCCGTTAGGCCCAATAATACCTACAATACCGTTAGGTGGCAGTTTAAAGTTAAGGTCTTCGTATAGTAAACGGTCGCCAAAGCCTTTGGCAACGCCAATGGCCTCAATAACCTCATTACCCAAGCGGGGGCCAACCGGAATAAACATTTCCAGTTTTTCTTCTTTGCTTTTAACATCTTCACCGGCCATGCGCTCGTAAGCCTGTAAACGGGCTTTACTCTTAGCCTGGCGTGCCTTGGGCGACATGCGTACCCATTCCAACTCGCGGGCAAGGTTTTTCTGGCGTTTGCTCTCTGTTTTTTCCTCTTGGGCAAGGCGTTTGCCTTTTTGGTCTAACCACGATGAGTAGTTGCCTTTCCATGGAATACCCTCGCCACGGTCAAGCTCCAATATCCAGCCGGCCACGTTATCAAGGAAGTACCTATCGTGGGTAATGGCTATAACAGTGCCTTTGTAGTTTTGTAGGTATTGCTCTAACCACAGTACCGATTCGGCATCCAAGTGGTTGGTAGGCTCATCCAACAGTAAAATCTCAGGCTCTTGCAACAGCAGGCGGCACAGGGCAATACGGCGGCGTTCACCACCCGATAGGTTTTTAATCTCCGCATCAGGCTCAGGGCAACGCAGGGCATCCATGGCGCGCTCCAGCTTGGTGTCAATAGTCCAGCCATCAACAGCCTCAATCTTATCTTGTAACTCGGCCGATCGGTTCAACAGCTTGTCCATTTTATCCATGTCGCTGTAGTACTCTTCAAGGCCCATTTTGTTGTTAATCTCCTCGTATTCGGCAAGCAAATCCATAACGCCTTGGGCACCTTCGCGCACAATGTCTATTACGGTTTTGGTATTATCCAACACAGGCTCTTGCTCCAGGTAACCAACTTTGTAACCGGGCGAGAATACCACATTGCCATCAAACGATTTTTCAACGCCTGCGATAATCTTTAGCAGGGTAGATTTACCTGAACCGTTTAAACCTATAATGCCAATTTTAGCACCGTAGTAAAACGATAGGTAAATGTCTTTCAATACTGTTTTAGCGGGAGGGTAAGTCTTACTTACCTTCACCATAGAAAATATTACTTGTTTATCGTCGCTCATAATTCTAAAAAATAAGGGTGCAAAGATATAAAAAATAGGGGTCAGGGGCTAGGGGTCAGGGTTCAGAATTCTTTTCTGCTGAAAAACAAGCAAATGCAACGATTCTCTCTTTAAATAAAGGCCCGCCCGGATAAAGAGATTTATCCATTCGGACGGGGAGTACCTGAGCGTTAGCGAGGGGGAGGGATTTTTAAGGGCGTTTGCGCCTTTCGCGCACCGGGGCTATTCGTTCCAAGTCCTCATTGCATTCCGGGCTTTCCACTGCTATCCCTAACGCGTAATTAAAGTGCGGTGGGTAGTCCACGCCCGGTGTGAACACAAAATTTTGCATGGCAATTAGTGCGGTTAGGTTTGTGCGAGAGCAAAATTGTAGTGTTTTTGGGCGTGGTGTCTTTTCTTTGGTTCGTTTCTTTGGACAAGCAAAGAAATGAACAGAAAAGCAGAGTCAATGCATAGCTATTAATTAAGCGTACCAAATGAAAAATTAAAACAATAAGGTAATTTGACTGAACAACTCTATGTTTCATCAGTTAGCTAATGCAATACCTTTGCACTATGGCTAAGCATTCCATCACCCTGCAACACACCCTTAATAAAGACGCTGATTTTGTATACAATCACCTTAGCCGATTTTAAAAAGTTTGGAGCCATTCATCCCTACATGGTTGAGGTAACAGAACTGGAGCGTAACCCCGAGTTTATAAACTACAATGTAAAAGAGCGCCGGGTAATGATATTAGGCATTATCCCCATGTGGCCCGTTTATACAGCCAAGGTTTTTGAGGTAGAAAAGGGAAAACACATCCGCTATACATCGCCGGTGCAGCGCGGGGTCGACCTTGTTATCGACCTAACCCTATCGCACCAAAACGGCACTACGCATGTTAAAGAAGAGGTTATTGTTACCGCCAATCCCGTCATCGCTAAAGTGTTCTTAGGGATATTGAAGAAAGCGCATTTAGAGGTGTTTGAAAAGTTGGGGCAGTAACCCATTTGCGAAATTCATATAATCTTAATTAATCTGCGGTTCAGACAAAGTAAAGAAATCCCCCGTCCGCCTTTGGCGGCCACCCCTTTGGAAAGGGGGAACTAAAGAAACAAAAAAGAGCCCCTGCCTACGCAGAGAGCTCTTTTACCTAAACTAAACTTTACTTTTACTACTAAATCTATTACTCAATTTGCTTTCTTTTTAAGTGATTATACGATTTATCATTTTTCGTTTTTCACTTTTCATTCACACTAGTGTGATACAATAATCTTTTTCACCGCGTCGCCGCAACGGATTAAGTACAGGCCGTTTACCCAACCATCGGTATAGATAGTGCCTTGCCCCGTTAGCGTTTCGCTGTGTATTATCTGCCCCACGTTATTCATTACTTCTACTTTTTGAGGCTTGCTCTCGTCCAAGCCCACTATGCGGAAATAGGTGCTGGCGGGGTTTGGGAATATTCCAATGTGCGATGCTACAGTAGTGTTTACCCCCAACACTTTCTCGTTATCATCGTTAAAGGTGGGTGTTTTAATTTCAAACGGACCTGTACCGTTGGGTATACGGGCATAGCCCATATCTTCTGTTTGTTGGCCAAAGGTTACAGAGTCTACAATAGCTAACGATGCATCCAGTAAATACACAACTTCGCCTGCGGCTGATAGTTTAAAGTTTGTGTGGTTGGTAGGGCCTTGGGCGCTGTCTTCATCAGCCCAAAAAACCATGTACCCATTAGCCGGAATTACAGTGCCTTGGGCCAGTTCCCATTTGTCAAGGTTGGCAGGGTTATCAGTTAAATAGAAACCGCTTAAATCAACACTAAAATTGTTGTTGTTGTGTAGTTCAATCCAGTCTTCGTACTCACCTGCTTCGTCGGCATGTGTGGTGCTGTTAGATGCCATAAGCTCGTTAATAACCACGCCTGTTATGGTAGAACCTGTCGGCAGAATATTGTACACATATACATCGTGCTCTGCACCTACGGGGCTGTAGCTTACAGATAGGGCCGCGTTGTTAGCGACAGCCTCTACATAAAAGCGTACCCATGTACCGGCAATTTGCCCCGGGATTGATGCGCCAAAAGTACCATCACCAGCGGCACCATCGTTATGCGCGCCATCGTCAAACATCTGTACCATAGTAAAGTTGCCTACAAGGCCGGTAGCGTAGTATAGGTTAACAGCGTTAATGCCATTGGTAGAAGTTATTGCTGTTTGCACGTTCGCTGTTTCGCCGGGTAGTGGGGCTGTCCAAGCCTGGTTGCTGTTGTTGTAGTAAGCAACGGTGCTAATAGTGGGCGCTACCTGTGCCACTTCTGAATTAGCCATAAGGTTGTTACGGTGCGTGTTTATGTAGTTTTTTAGCACAGTAACCTCGGTGCCAAACTGGGTGTAGGTATACAGTTTTTTAGGGTCGCTGTTTACAAGGGCATCTATTTGCGCTTTGTAACTGTCTAAAACAGCATTGCAGTTAGCAGGGGTCATCTCATCCTGAATAATAGTACGCATGTGCGCTAAGTAACGTTGCCTCCACTTTGGTATAGCCAGCAGCTTATTCAGCAACGGGTAGTTGGCATTGTCGGCATGGTAAAAAGGGCTCCAGGTGTTGGTGTTGGTTTTCATTACGCTGTTGCCATCAAACTCAAGCGGGGTTAAGCGGCCTGTCTCAGGCTCGTAGTATACGTAGTAATCCATTTTGCCTTTGTATACGTAGCTATCATCATCGCCAAAAGCAATTTCCGATGCTAAGAACCACAATACACGGTCAACATCAAAAAAGTAGGTAGTACCGTTGGCAGGTTGGCGGTAGAGGTGTTGTTTAGCGCGTTGCAACCCGCAACCAGCTTGCTCCACGAATCGTTAATATCAGTACTTTTTAATGTGTATTTAGATTGATATAAGGCAGTATCGGCACCTAAGTAATTAAGCGCGGCAGTACCATCGCCCCACTGGCCGCCACCGCCACCACCCGGGCCGCCTGTAGTGCGCACGTGTGCACGCCAGTTAGCACCATCGTTGCTCAAAAACCATTCATCAAGCAAATCTTTATTTACCTGCTGCACGTTTGGGTATAGGCCCCAGTCGGCGTTGTTTAGGTACAGGTGCACAAAGTTGGCTTTTGCAGCGGGTATGTGCTTGCGTATCTGGTGCAGGTAAAACACCTCGCGCAAGAATGATGCATCTTCAAACGAGTTATTAAAATTAAGGGTTTTGTAGCCCATAAGGTCTTGCCCATCGTGGGTAAACTCCATATCAACCCCAAACGATTTTTTCTGTGAGTTTTGAACGTTTTGGTACGATGTGTTGCCTTTAAAACCCACGCCTACACTATCGTAGGTAACACCATCAACCGTTAGGTTAGCGGCAATTTTAGTACGTGTTTGGTAGTTTTGCTGCATCAGCGACCAATAGTTGGTCTGGGGGAAGTCTATATACACACTGCGTATTAATGTAGTATCGTATAGGCCCGATGTAGGTGGTGCACCGCCTGTTTTTAGCGTATGCCCATCAGGACTTAAGCGCATTTCCAACGGAAAGTTTTGCGCGTTTAGGCTTAGCGCGCCTGCTAAAAGCACTGCTACTGTAATAAAGCGTGTAAAACGCTGAGCGAAAGTAATTCCTGTATGCATTTTAAATTAAGGTTAGGAATATGTTAAGAGCAACAAATGTGAGAAAGGTTTAATTGCCTATCTAACATTTTTTTACCCTCGTTACCTCGGGGAAATAATTTGGTGTGTGGATTGTGGGTGTCGCTCCTACGGAGCTTGTAAAGTATGTGCGCGGTTTTTCTATTGACATTTCGTCCCTATGGGACTTAAAAATATAGTTTCAGAGTAGCGCTAGCAAAGCAATTGCATGGCTTTTCTATTGATATATCGTCCCTCTGACACTTATATAACAAAGCTCCGGAGGAGCGGTATGTCAATAGAAATAGCACAAAAAATGTTTCAAGCCCCGTAGGGGTGATACCTGATTGGTAATATTAGGGACTAAAAATCCCTCCCCTCATTACATTCGGGTACTCCCTTTATTTAAAGGGAGAATTACTTTTACTAGCCCCCAACACCTAGAACCTAAAAACCTACTTAGCCAATCCGCCACTCAGCCTCAACAATTCCGTTTCGGCAAGTTTTAGTTGGAAGCCCGCTTGTATAAGGCGGTTTTGAGAGTCTTGCAGGGTTTGTTGGGCCAGCTTTAAATCAATAGTAGTGCAGTTGCCCACGCGGAAACGCTCTAACATAATGTCAACGTTTTCCTTTGCAAGGCCTTCGTTTTCTTTCTCTAAAATGTATTGCTCTTTGGCGGTGCTGTAGTTGTACCACGCGGCGCTAAAACCATTATTTACCTGTGTTTGCAAATCTTTCAACTGCAATTCTGCGGTAGAAAGTTGAATGTCGGTATTCTTTATAATGCGCTTGGTGTTAAGGCCGTTGTAGAGGTTCCAGGTAAGGCTTAGGCCACCTGTAAAACCATAGCTTTGGTTGTATAAACTAAAGCCTGCCTTGACTGCTGCTGCGGGCAAAGTTATACTGCGAGCCCAACAACACCGTTGGCGAAATAGCCGAGCGGGCAATTTTAGTATTGTAAGCAGCTATATCAACATTACGGTTTAGCACCATAATATCAATGTTGTTTTGGTATAGCGCTTTCCGCAGTGAGTCGTAGTTAAGCGAGTCTAACTCGGGGGTAATTTCTTCTACCGTAAAATCCTGGTTATCGTCTTTAGCTAAAATTTGGTTTAACTGTGCCTTGGCAATCATTACCGCTCCCTTTTGGCGTATAATCAACGATTTCTGCTCATTCAAATCAATCTTAGCTTGCAGCATATCTGTTTTAGCGGCAGAGCCAATGGTAAAGCGGGTATCGGCAATTTTTAGGCGCTCGGTAAAAATAGCCAGGTTAGAATCTAGGTTAGTAAGGGTTTGCTGCTCGCGCAATACATTAAAATATGCCGACATTACATCGCCCACCGTGTTATTAATATCGCTTTTTAGCTGCGTTTCATTAAACGATTGAACAACGCCCAGTTGCTTGTATAAATAATGTGCCCGCAGGCCGTTAAACAGTACCCAGTCTACTGTTATGCCTGTGCCGTAGTTGCTAGAGCCTACACCGTTTTTTACAATCTCGGTACCGTTAGTAAAGCGCTGGTTAATGTTGTTGTTACCGATAGTGCCGTTAGCTACAAAATTTATTTGCGGGGTAAACCCTGCGTTGCCGATAGTATGGTTGTTAGCGGCAATCTGGGCATTGTTTTTAGAGATTTGTATGCCGTAGTTATTCTTTAAAACAGTTTCTATAGCGGTGTTAAGGGTAAGCGTGGTTTGCCCGTAAACACCGCTAACTGCAAGCACCAACGGAAGTATGAGTGTCAGTTTAAGCTTCATTTTCTTTGTTTTTGCGGCGGCTTGCAAACCATTGTTTAACCTGAATGTTTGATGCGTGTAGCGATGGCACAATGTATAACGTAATAGCCAGCGAGAACATAATACCACCAATTACCACAATGCCCATAGGTACGCGGCTTTGTGCGCCTGCGCCTAATGCCAGCGCAATAGGTAAAGCGCCCAGGGCCGTTGCAATACTCGTCATTAAAATAGGGCGTAAACGCAGGGTAGCGCCTTCTAATACAGCATCGGTGCGCTGCTTGCCACCCTCTACCAGGTGGTTGATGAATTCTACAATTAAAATACCGTTTTTGGTAACAAGGCCTATCAACATAATAATACCAATTTGGCTAAAGATGTTGATGGTTTGGTTAAAGTACCATAGCGAGAATATAGCGCCTGCAATGGCAGGTGCCGCGGTAAAAAATATGATTATTACAGGGTCTACAAAACTCTCAAACTGGGCGGCTAGTAATAAATAAATAAGTACCAAGGCCAGTAAAAATGCAAAGTACGCGTTTGATGAACTTTCAGCATAATCGCGCGAGGCGCCGGATAGGGCAGTGGTAAAAGAATCGTCTAGTACCTTGTCCGCAATTTTATTCATCTCTTCAATGCCATCGCCAACGGTTTTGCCTTGTGCAAGGCCGGCCGATACGGTAGCCGACATGTACCTGTTGTAATGGTATATCTGCGGCGGACTGGCAGTTTCGTCAAACTTAACAACGTTATCCATCTGTATAAGCTCGCCTTTATCGTTACGCACATACAGCGATTTTAAGTCGAGCGGCTTGTTACGGTCTTTATAATCAAACTGGCTCATTACCTGGTACTGCTTGTTGTTCATGGTAAAGTAGCCAATGCGTGTACCGCTGAATGATAGCTGAAGGGCTTGCCCAATATCGGCAACAGATACCCCTAATAGCTTAGCCTTTTGCCTGTCGGGCACTACGGTAAATTCAGGCTTATTAAATTTCAGGTTAACATCAAACCCTTGAAAGGTGGGGTTTTTGCTTACCTCGTCCATAAACTTAGGCAGCTTTTCTTTCAGCTTTTCAAAGTTGGGGGCTTGTATAACATATTGAACGGGCAAAGCACCACGAGCCGCGCCACCACTGGCCGATATGGTTTGCTCCTGCTGCGCGAAAACCTTACCCTCGGCAAAACCTGCCGCTTTTTTATTCAGGTAGGCGGCTATGTCTTTTTGGCTGCGTTCCCTATCGCCGGGCTCTGATAAACGCATGCGCACAAAGCCTGTGTTTACCGCGCCGGAGCCTGTAAAGCCGGGGGCTGTAACGGTAAGTACCATCTCGGCTTCTGGTACAGAGTCTTTAACCAGTTTGCCTAACTTCAACATAAAGGCATCGGTATAGCCAAACGATGATGATTCAGGGCCAATAATTTGTAAGCGCAGGTTGCCACGGTCTTCTAAGGGTGCAAGCTCTGATTGCAGCATGCTGCCAAAGCCAATAATCACACCTAAACAACCAACCCAAATTAATGTGGGCAGCCACCAACCGGCGCGTACAAACGAAGCAAGCGAGTTTTTATAGCCATTTTCCATAGCCTCGAAAAACGGCTCTGTCATCTCGTAAAAACGACTTTTCTTTTGGTCTTTGCGGAACAGCTTGGCATTAAGCATGGGGGTTAACGTAAGCGATACAAAAGCCGATATAAGTACTGCAGCGGCTATAACTACGCCAAATTCGCGGAACAGGCGGCCTACAAAGCCCTCCATAAAAATAACGGGCATAAACACCGCCGCAAGCGTTAACGAGGTAGATACTACAGCAAAGAAAATTTCTTTTGAGCCCTCTATAGAGGCCTCGAGAGGCCGCATACCGGCTTCTATCTTCTTGTATATGTTCTCGGTGACGACAATACCATCATCTACCACCAGCCCCGTTGCCATTACAATAGCCAGCAGGGTAAGCACGTTTATAGAAAACCCGAAAATGTACATGATAAAGAATGTACCTATAAGCGATACGGGAATATCAATAAGCGGACGGATAGCAATAACCCAGTCGCGGAAGAAGAGGTAGATAATAAGCACCACCAGTATAATGGCAATGATTAATGTTTCTTCAACCTCTTCAATAGATTGGGTAATAAATTTAGTATTGTCTAACGCCAGGTTAAGTTTAAACTCTTTGGGCAGTTCTTTTTCAAGCACGGCGTAGCGTTTGTAAAACTCTTCGGCAATATCAAGGTAGTTAGAACCCGGCTGGGGCACAACACCAAGGCCCACCATGGGTATGCCGCTTTCGCGCAATATGGTTTCGGGGTTTTCCGATCCTAGCTCGGCACGGCCAATATCAGACAGGCGTATGTTACGGTCGCCCTAGCTAGCAACAATCAGGTTTTCAAAATCGGCCTCGGTTTTAAGGCGGCCCAGGGTGCGCACTACAAGCTCTGTATTGGCGCCGTAAATTTTACCGCCGGGCACCTCCACATTTTCCCTGTTTATAGCTGCCGATACATCGGCAGGGGTAAGGTTATAAGCGGCCAGTTTTTGCGGGTCTAACCAAATGCGCATAGCATAGCGTTGCTGCCCCCAAATTTGTATGGTACTAACGCCCGGTATGGTTTGTAGGCGTTGGGCAATAACATTCTCTGCATAATCAGATAGTTGCAGGCGGTTAAGCTTATCGCTTTGCAGGGTAAGGGCCACAATAGCATCAGAACTTGCATCTTGCTTAGATACTACGGGTAACCCGTCAATATCTTGCGGTAACGAGCGCACGGCTTGAGATACCTTATCGCGCACATCGTTAGCGGCGGCTTCTAAATTGGCATCAAGGTTAAACTCAACCGTAATTTGGCTGCTGCCTAAGTTGCTTGATGATGATATGGTGCGGATGCCATCAATACCGTTAATGGCTTTTTCTAACGGCTCTGTAATTTGCGATTCTATTACCTCGGCATTGGCACCGGTGTAGCTGGTACGTACGTTAATAATGGGCGGGTCAATAGCCGGATATTCGCGTACGCCTAAAAAGTTAAAACCAATGGCGCCAAACAGCATTATAACTACAGACATTACTATAGCCAGTACCGGGCGCTTTATGCTGGTGGTAGATAAACTCATTCTTATTTTCCGGCTTTAATAATTTTTATTGGTGCTTCATCGCGCAGCACCATAACGCCTGTTACTATCAGGCTGTCGCCCTCTTTCAATCCCTTTAATACCTGTATGGTAGAGTCGTTGCGTATGCCGGTTTCTACATCTATAGACTTGGCTTTGCCGCCTTTTACCACAAATGCTTTTTGCCCGCGTACACCCGGTATAAGCGACTGTGTAGGTACTAAATACGATATTTCATTATCCTGTAAATCAAGCTTTACTTCTGCAAAAGAGCCGGGCAATACTTTGCCATCGGCATTAGGGTATATAGCGCGTATGCGCAGGGTGCGGGTAGCAGGGTCTATTTTAGGCTCTATGGCCAGTATTTTAGCTACGCGTAGCTGGTCGTCGCCACGCACATTAAACTTAACCTCGGTACTATTGGTAATTAGTGGCGAGTAACGCTCTGGCACGCTAAAATCTATTTTTACCGGTTTAAGCTGCTGTATGGTGGCAATAATGTTGGCAGATGTAACGTAGCTGCCGTTGCTAACGCTTTTAAGGCCTACAACCCCATCAAAGGGCGCATAAATCTCAGTTTTGGCAATTTGTGCCTTGGTAAAGTCTATATCAGAATTAAGGCTTTGTGTAGAGTTTTGGGCAATATCAAAATCTTCCTGGCTAACACCGTTTATTTTCAGCAGCTTATCTAAGCGACCTTCTTTTTCTTGCGATATTTTAAGCTGCGCGTTAGCTTGCGCAGGTTGGCCTGTAAGTCGGCATCGTTAATTTTAACCAGCAACTGGCCCTTGCGCACAAAAGCCCCTTCGGTAAAGTTGATGGATACTATTTTGCCGCTCATTTCGGGGCGCAGTTCTACTTCTTCGTTGGCAATAACATCGCCCGTAATAAGTATATTGTTTTCTACTAGGGCCGATTTTACTACCGTAACCGTAACCGGGCTGGGGGCTTGGTTGCCCTTACCTTGTGCCTGTACCGCCTTTATTTTTACCTGCATCTATTACAAATATTTTTAGCAATACAAAGCCAATTATTACTAATACTATAATCAAGGGTACGCGTAGTTTCTTCATTTTAAAGCCCTTTGGGGATTGTGAACCTATCAAAAATTGTACCGTATGCGGCTACAAATCAGATTTAAAAGTACTAAACAAGTCTAAACAATTAATGTTCAAACAATAAATTTTTCTATTTGATGGATTTGAACGCGTAAGAAATAAAAAAACCGATTAGCGTAACCTAAACTAATTGCTAACTTTGATATGCTATAAATGCTAATCAAATGAAGAGAATTTTACTTTTTTAGCCGCTTTTTGTTGTGCAACGGCCTTAAATGCCCAATGCCCCAACGGACAAACGCAGGTGGTTATTGCCATAACACCCGATGATTACCCCAACGAAACAACATGGACGTTAACCTACGCCCAGTCTGGCGCTATAATAGCCCAAGGAACCAGCAGCGGCGGTACCTTTTGTGTACCCAATAACGCATGTATAAAATTTACTATATACGATAGCTACGACGATGGTATTTGCTGCGGCTACGGCCAGGGGCACTATTCTGTAACACTTGGTGGCCAGCTGGTTGCCCAGGGTGGTAGCTTTGGCAGTAGTGAGTCTACCTACTTTAACTGCCCGCCCGGCTATTCCTGCTCTAACCCTATTGATGTTACGCTTGGCACTTATAACGCACCGGTTGGCAACCTTTGGTACGAGTTTAAGCCCGACAGCATTGGCACTTATGCCATAACAACTTGTGGCACCAACACATGCAACACCAAAATTTGGGTGTACGATAATTGCCTGGGTCTTACCTACGACGATAGCAATATTGGCACTGTGTTTTACGATGATAATAATGGAGGCTGCAACCTGCAGGCTGTTGTTACGGCTTACATGGACTCTGCCATTACCTACTATATACGCATTGGCGATGTTGGCGGAAGCTGTGCCACCGGCGGTATAAATTGGGAGATAGAATACCTTGGCCCTGTGGTGGGCTGTATGGACCCTAACAGTTGCAACTACAACCCGCTGGCTACTGTTGCCGGACCGTGCTATGCTTATGGTAGCCCGCAATGCCCGCAAGCGCCAGACCTTATGGTGGTGCAGCAGGCTATAGTAAGCTCTATGGATGTGGACCAGATAACTGTTGACGATTGCTATGTGCAAGAAGGTTGTGTAACAGGTTTTGGCTTGCGCGACATTATCCGCTTTACTACCCACATTAAAAACATTGGAGAGGATGATTACTTTATTGGTGTGCCACAAGCAGGTACCCAGTTTGTGTTTGACCCCTGCCATGGCCACTGGCATTATGTTGGCTATGCGCAATATGTATTAATCAACCAGCAGGGTACAGAGATACCCGTAGGTTTTAAAAACGGTTTTTGTGTGCTAGACCTAGAGTGTAGCGATGGTGGCACTGCGCAATATGGCTGTGGCAATATGGGCATTACAGCAGGTTGTGGCGATATTTATGGATCGGGCCTTGCCTGCCAGTGGATTGATATTACCGATGTTGATACCGGCCAATATATGCTGCTGGTGCGCGTAAACTGGGACCATAGTCCTGATGCATTGGGCCGTCAGGAGTCTGACTATACCAACAACCAGGCGCAGGTGTGCATCCGCTTAACACGCGATGGAAATGGTATACCATCATTTACTATTGATAATGATTGCCCAACATTTGTAGATTGTATGGGTGTTGAGTTTGGCAATGCCGAAACGGATTGTAACGGCACCTGCAATGGCACAGCCATAAAAGGCGACCTTGATGCCGATGGGGAACGGGAAAGCGAAGACGCGCAGCTATATGTAGCGGAAATACTGGATGGCACAGCCAGCGCCCTGCCTTGTACCGACCTTAGCGGCAATGGTACTATAACCGTTTACGATGCAGCTTTGGATAACAAATGCGCGCTGTTGGGCAATCCTGATAATAACAATGAATGCAGCTTCCCCCAGAACTTTATAAACCCTGACGATACGGTTACCCTTAGCCTGATTGATGTAAACTTTGACCTTAATTATGTAGAGGTTGCCATGAAAAACCCCGCACACAAGGTAAACGCATACCAGTTTACTATGCACGGCATTAAAATACTGGGTGTACAAAACATGGTAGACCCATTGGTATACCCTATTAACCCTGAGTATACAACAGGTGGAACAGAGGTTGTAGGCATATCGTACCAAGGGTATGTTACCGAAAAATATTTAACCCCCACACCGCTGTGCCGCATTTACTTTAGCGAGGTTACCGATACTGTTATTTGTATTGATAAAATTACCGATGTGGTTAATGAACTTTATCAACGCACCAACACTGTTATTGGCGGTAATTGCTACCAGGTGCCTACCGTGGGTGTAAACGAAGATTTGTTTAGTGTGGGTGTTAAGGTGTTTCCTAACCCATCAGACGGTATTTTTAATTTGCAGCTAACTACCGCAAAAACCACCGATTATAAAGTGGTGGTAAACGATATGATGGGCAAGCAGGTACGCTCTTTTGCCGGCAATGGCAAAGGCGAGCAAATACTACCTATTGACCTTAGCGGAATGCCTGCCGGTGTATACAGTGTAACAGTAACATCGGGCAAGGTGCAAAACACCCAGCGCTTGGTATTTATGGGGAACTAAGGGCCTCACCCCCTAACCCCCTCTCCCATAGTGAGGGGGAATAATAAAGTAAATCCCACTGCAATTTGTAGTGGGATTTTTTGAAACTATAATGGGTTGTAAGAGTATATAGTACAACTTTATTAAGCCTATGCGCAAATTCTCTCTTTTTATACTTTTTTCTTTTACATCAATACTAATTAACGCGCAAACCTATGTTGCCGCGCCAACAAAGCAAAAGCAGGCAAACCTAAGTTATACGCTTGCTTACGATACTGTTGAATCAATAAACACCCAATGGTTTTATAGCCTGTGCTACAGCACAAGCCACAAGGGCGGGCAAACACATACGCTGTTTTATTACAAAGGCAATAACCGCAGTTTTGAATTGTGTACAGGTGGTAATATTGATACCTGTTTGGTTGTTAAACCCGCTTTTGTAGATGAGGTGAGCCGTATTGATGCCGTTTTTATCCATAACCCCGATACGCTTTTTGCCCTTACACCAAGGTATATCTACCGTTTTGATAGCAAGGGAAATACCAATGAAAAAATTGACTACTCTACATCGCTAAAAAAGCAGTTTAAAAACCACAGCCTGTTCTTTTTTCAGAAAGAAAAACCCTTTTACTACTCGCAGCAAACGGGGTGTTTTTATATAAGTGTGTACAATACCAAACTTAACGGCGGAATACCGCAGGCCATAAAGAAAAAAGCCCGATGTTTTTAGAGTACAACCCTGTAACCGATGTTTGGCGCGATGTTGGGGCAAGATACAGCGAGTTGTTCAGGCACCGTTATTATGACCTTGCCATAGAGAGCTTTAGCCATTTTACGGGTGATGCTATCTTGTATAATTTTGAGGCAGAACCCAATATTTATAAATACTCGCTAACAAAGGGTACAATGGAAACCATTGGCGGCGCCAGCTCTTATGCCGATAGTATTCCGCAGGGTTTTAAGAACAAGAAAGCGGTGGAGCGCGAAGATGCCTTTAACTGGTTTATACGCATACCGTGGTACAATAGCCCTGTACTATTCGACCCGTATAAAAAACTGTATTACCGGTTGTATTTTGATGATATACCATTGAAAAAGAGCGATGGGTTATTTGCAGGCCAGTTTGATAAAACACCTGTACTTATGGTTTTTGATGATGACTTTAACCTGCTTAAAGAAATAGAATTGCCCGTAGGTACAATTGCGGGTGGAAAACCTTTTGTAAGCCCCAAAGGCCTGCATATAGACCTGCGCACATTAACAAGTAAATACAAAGTATATTGCATAGTATCTGTTGAATGAAAAAGGCCGCATTGATAATAGTATTTACTGCATTGGCAACGCTGCTTAACGCGCAACAGGCCGATACGGGCAAGGCATATATCAAACGTTATTTTGCAGAGTTGCAAAACAAGCCGCTTACTAATTATACGGGTGCAGTGGCAGTACTTAATTTATACAGTTGTGGACGTGGAACCCTTTGCGGCAGCGAGCTTCAAGAGTTTGCCGGCAAGTTTGCTGCAACTACAACTATGCCGGTGTATATAGTGTTGCTGGGCAATGATACTGCGGTAGAAAAATGCTTTAAAAAACTACCGGACGTTACCTTTTTAAACGGCGATTATGATTTGGCCCAAAATTACGGGCTGGGCTTTTCTGTCCACCATTTTTATAAGCTGAACAATGGGGTAATTACCTTTTATGCCATACCTGATAAAAAGAATGAGAAGAAAGTGCGTAAGGCATTTAGTAATTAATGGTTATATTTGATAGCCATAATATATTGAAATGAAGAGAATTATAATCCTACTGCTTTTATTAGTTTCAGCCACTGCCTTTTCTCAGGAACGGTTAATCAAGATTATTAATGATGGCGGAGGGCCCGGCCCAACAAACTGGAAACACATGTCGGTAGAACGTATTACCTACGACCAACAAGGGCGTGTTAAAATGCTGCACGATATACACTATGATACAACAGGTGTTGGTATTTATTCTGTCAATTATAGAAGGTATTTCTACACCAATAATGGGCAGGTTGATTCGGTTGCCAGTTCGGTTGTTGATTTACAAACCTTAGACACGTTGTTTTATTCGTACGTGAAATATTATTACAACAACATGTTGATGGATTCTTTGTATGGGCATAGTATCTGGAACGGGACGGTATATGAACGGGGCGCAAATAAAACCCATTACCAAAATGGCTTAGCAACACAAATTTTGATATATAGCTACGAAGATGGGTACGGCTTTTATATTACTGATAAGCGCGATTTGTTGTATGATGTAAACGGCAACTGTATTACCGAAATACACAAATGGGGATTTTTAGACCAAGACTTAAACTACAGCCTTAACGACACACTGTATGCAAAACTAGACCACTACTACAGCAATGTATCAAGAAAAGATTCTACCATAGAATCGGCTACAGAAATGAATGATGTGACAGACATTGTAGAACTAACGCAGCGGAATAAAACGTTTTATAAATACAGCCAAACAGATAGCCTTGTGCGTACTGAAAAAACTAATTTTTCATGGACAATACCCGGCCAGTACCAATGGCAACCCCCGCTTGTAAATAATTACGCTTATGACAATGATAATTTTTTAGATAAGTGGAACATGTACAATATAGCCGATTCATTGCAGGGAAGCATTAATACCTGTGCCAAATATTACAGGTCTAACAACGGTAGGCTCGACTCTATCTATGGCGGCAATAGTATTATTGCCGGTGGTTTAGATTTAGACATGACCGATTATTTAGGCCGCACCATTTATGTTTACAGTACCGATGAAGGGAAATAAACAGCATACCTGATTTAAATGCAACTAACATTACTATTTACCCCAACCCCTTTATCCAATTTATTACCATTGATACTGATAATACAGATAAAAAGCAGGTGTTGGTTTTTGATATGAACGGCAAGGTGGTTGCCAACGCTACCACAGCAGATAGAATGTATGTGTACGATGCCCGCACACTGCCTGCCGGTATGTATATGGTTAGTGTATCTACCCCCAAAGGTACTGTTGTAAAAACGCTGGTAAAAACCCAATAAAAAAGCCCGCTGTGTACTATGCAACAGGCCTTTTTGTAAGGATTACACTACTACTAAAATGTACTACTAAAACTTACTTAAACTAAATGTAAATTCAGTGCCCAGGCCAAAAGTTGAGGAAACTTGTATTTGCCCGCCCAAGCGCTCTACCAGCTTTTTAACGGTAGAAAGTCCAATGCCTGTACCTTTACTTCCGTAACGGTCGGTACTGCCGGTGGTGGTAAACAGGTTAAATATCGTAGGTAATTTATCAGCAGGTATGCCCATGCCATTATCTTTTACACTAAAATGGTAATGGGTGCTGTCTTCCTTAAATCCGTAGGCAATTTCAATAACTTCTTTATCGTTATACTTAATGGCATTGTTGGTTAGGTTAATAAAAACCTGGTCTAACGCTATGCGGTTGGTATTAATTTCTATGCCTTGTTCAGGAAAAGTAAAACGTATATTTTCTTTAAAATTGATAAATTCTGCAATAGAATTTAGCGCAGTAAACAGGTTAACTTTTTCTTTGTTGCGGTCTATTATTTTGTCTGATGTATGGTACATCAAAATGCCTTCTACCAAGTTTTTTGCCTTGGCTGATGAGTTGCCCAGATAGCTAATCAACTTGGCCCCTTCTTCGCCTAATTTATCAGAATAATCTTCTGTTAAAATAGTGGCTACAGTCTCAATATTAGCCAATGGCGACTTAATATCGTGCGAAACAGTATAGGCGAATTTTTCCAGCTCGCTATTTTTTACTTCCAGTTCTTGCTGGGTTTTAACAAGGGCGGCGTTAGCCTTCCTAAGCTCAAACAAGCGCACCACCTGGTTGGCCAGTGCCCGCAACGATTCTATTTGGCCCGGGCTAAGCATCCGTGGCTCACTGTCTATAACACAAAAAGAACCCAGTGCATTGCCACTTTCTGTTACCAAAGGTACCCCCGCATAAAATACTACGTTAGGTTTGCCCGTAACTAAAGGGTTGTTGGCAAAGCGGCAGTCTTCGCGCGAGTCGGGTATAATAAATACCTCGTCGGGGTTGTTAATGGCATGTGCGCAAAAGAAAACTCCCGTGGGGTTTCCGACGCGTCTAATCCTGTCTTCGATTTAAACCATTGGCGGTCTACATCTACCAACGATACCAACGATATGGGCGTACCGCATATTTGCGCCGCCAGCTTAGTCAGGTTGTCAAATTCAGCTTCAGCAACCGTGTCTAAAATGCCTAGTTGGTAAAGTTCTTCAAGTCGTTGTGTTTCATTGGTAGGAATGGTTGGGTAAGCCTTTTCTACTTTCATTATGGGTTATTTTACTGCGTTTTCCAATAGGTTATACGACAGATTTACCCTAAGGTTTAAACGGGTTTTGTACAATTGTATTATTTATAATGGGTATGTAAGGGAAAAGCAAATATTGAAACATTAATTGCTTGGGGTAGGCAGTTAGTAATGTGTTAAATAGGTATTTTATTGATAGAAAATGTTTAATAAAACTAAATTATAAATCAGGGTGAAGGGGAGGAAAAGCCGCAAAATGCAGACTTCTGTTTAAAGAGGAAGAGAGAGGAGTTAAACGTTATAGCTGTAATTATCTAAGGTTAGACTAATATCTGGGGTTTTTTACATCGTCGGCTTTAATAATACTATTAATAGATGAATAGTATTCCAGAATACTTTCTAGTTGCTCTTTATTTTTATTAATGTATTCTAATTTTAGTACTAATTCGTTTTCGTTATTATCAACCCCTTCTTTTAGTTTTATAACTAGCTTTCCGGGGGCGTCACTTGCGCTGTACACTATAAAATAGTAATACCATATTTTATCCCATTTAATAAAACGCGTTGATTTATACTCAATACCATCTTCATTAATTAGAAGGACTACTTTTTTTAAAGTATATGCATATATTAAGCCCAATGGTAGTATACATAATGGCAGGGTGAGTAATGCACTGTAAGAATAGACAATTGCAGAGATAGCTAATACCAATAAAAAGAAAGCGATAATAAGATAACCCTTACGCAATCCATATGCAATCAAGGTAGGATTTTCCATTTTTATATATTATCCCCCTCTCGCTTTAGGAGAGGGGGTAGGGGGTGAGGCTTATTTACTCAAATACAAATTCCTCTCTGAATATATCTTCTGGAAAAACTCATCGTGCAGGTCGGTGATGAACTGGATAGCTTCTCCGGTAGATTTCATTTCGGGGCCTAATTCTTTAGCCACCTCGGGGAATTTATCGTGAGAGAATACCGGTATTTTTATAGCGTAGCCGCGCGGTTGTGGGTTGAATTTGTAATCCTTCAACTTCAACTCGCCCAACATTACTTTGGTGGCAATATTTACGTATGGCTCATCGTAAGCTTTGGCAATAAACGGCACGGTACGGCTGGCGCGTGGGTTAGCCTCTATAATATACACCTGGTCGTTTTTAACGGCAAACTGTATGTTTATTAAGCCGATTGTGTTTAGCGATAGGGCAATCTTCTTAGTATACTCCCGTATCAGGCCTATCACCTTATCGCTAAGCGAGAAGGTAGGCAATACAGCGTACGAGTCGCCGGAGTGGATACCCGCAGGCTCTATGTGCTCCATAATGCCTATGATGTATACATCTTCACCATCGCAAATAGCGTCGGCTTCGGCTTCTATAGCGTTCTCAAGAAAGTGGTCTAACAACACGCGGTTACCGGGAATATCTTTATTGATATCAATAACGTGTGTTTCCAGTTCTTCCTCGTTAATTACAATCTTCATGTTGTGGCCACCCAATACGTACGACGGGCGCACCAACAAAGGGAAGCCCAGCTCACGCGATAGTTCTACCGCCTCGTCAGCCGTTTGTATAACCCCAAACTTAGGGTAGGGAATGTCAAGGTCTTTCAAGCGCTCAGAAAAACGTCCGCGGTCTTCGGCAAGGTCAAGGCTCTCGTAATCGGTGCCGATGATTTTAATGCCGTAGCGGTGCAGTTTTTCGGCCAGTTTAAGCGCTGTTTGTCCGCCTAGCTGAACAATAACCCCCTCGGGCTGCTCATGCTGGATGATATCGTATATATGCTCCCAAAACACCGGCTCAAAATACAGCTTGTCCGATATGTCAAAGTCTGTCGAAACAGTCTCGGGGTTGCAGTTAATCATAATGGTTTCGTACCCACACTCGCGCGCTGCTAATACACCATGCACGCAAGAGTAGTCAAACTCTATACCCTGCCCAATGCGGTTAGGGCCGCTGCCCAAAACAATTATCTTTTTCTTCTCAGAGCGTACGCTCTCGTTCTCGGTTTCAAAGGTAGAGTAGTAGTACGGTGTTTTAGCTTCAAACTCGGCAGCGCAGGTATCAACCATTTTGTACACGCGCTTAATGCCCATCTCGTTACGCTTTTTGTAAACCTCACTCTCCAGGCAACGCAACAGGTGTGCTATCTGGCGGTCGGCGTAGCCTTTTTGCTTGGCCGATACCAACAACTCGCGCGGAATATTTTCAATAGTGTAGGTTGATATCAGGCGGTCGGTTTCTACCAAATCGTTTATCTGGTTTAAAAACCAGGGGTCTATAAGCGTATGCTTGTAAACCGTTTTTAGCGACATGCCAATTTGCAACGCATCTTTAATATGGAAAAGCCTGTTCCACGATGGGCGTTTAAGGCTTTCTTCCAGCTCCTCAATATTGCGCAGTTCTTTACCATCGGCCCCTAAGCCGTTGCGACTAATCTCAAGGCTCTGACAGGCTTTTTGCAATGCTTCCTGAAACGAGCGGCCAATGCCCATAGCCTCGCCAACGCTCTTCATTTGTAGGCCAAGCTCTTTGTTGCCACCTTTAAATTTGTTAAAGTTCCAGCGGGGTATTTTTACAATTACATAGTCCAACGTAGGCTCAAAAAATGCCGATGTGGTTTTGGTAATCTGATTTTTTAGTTCGTCAAGGTTATAACCAATGGCCAGCTTAGCGGCTATTTTAGCAATAGGGTAGCCTGTAGCTTTAGAGGCCAAGGCCGATGAGCGCGATACGCGCGGGTTAATCTCTACCGATATAATTTCCTCCGTTTCAGGATGCACCGCAAACTGCACATTACAACCACCGGCAAAGTTGCCAATGGCGCGCATCATTTTTATGGCCTGTGTGCGCAGTTGCTGAAAAACAGTATCACTCAAGGTCATAGCAGGGGCAACGGTAATGCTGTCGCCGGTGTGTATGCCCATCGGGTCAAAGTTCTCTATAGAGCAGATGATGGTAACGTTGTCGTTATTATCACGCAGCAACTCCAACTCATATTCTTTCCAACCAAAAAGGGCCTTATCAATAAGTACCTCGTGTATGGGCGAAGCCTGCAGGCCGCGGGCCAGCTTGGCTTCAAATTCCTCTTTGGTATGTACAAACGATGCGCCCGTGCCACCCAAAGTGTACGATGGGCGTATAACCAGCGGAAAGCCTATGCGCTGCGCAATTTCTTTGCCCTCTAAAAACGAGTGGGCGGTATCTGACGGGGCTACACCAATACCAATGTCAATCATCAGCTGGCGGAACTTCTCGCGGTTTTCGGTAATTTCAATAGCGGCAATATCAACGCCAATCAATTTAACACCGTACTTTTTCCAAACGCCCATCTCATCGCACTTAATGGCAAGGTTAAGAGCCGTTTGGCCGCCCATGGTAGGCAACACGGCATCTATCTTACGCTCTTCCAGTATTTTTACAATGCTCTGTACAGTTAGCGGCTCTAGGTACACATGGTCGGCGGTAACCTTATCGGTCATAATGGTAGCGGGGTTGCTGTTAATCAGCGTAACCTCAATACCTTCTTCGCGCAGGGAGCGGGCTGCTTGTGAGCCTGAGTAGTCAAATTCGCAGGCCTGGCCAATAATAATGGGACCTGAACCTATAATTAAAACGGACTTTATATCTTGATTTTTGGGCATACATCGGGAGTTAAATGATGCACCATACAGGAAACATCGTGCAAAGATAGCCGAAAAGGCTTTTCTGTCAAGAGGCAATTTATCAATGTTGAAAAGTAGTAGTTAATCATATTTTAATCCTCTTAGGCTAAGATTGTGGCACATTACGCTGATGCTATTTAGGGCGTTTCCCTCATTCCATTCGGGCCGGGCTGTCCGTTACAAGTTGCTCCGCAAGCTTTCCACTACCATCCCTAACGCAGAACTCCCCGCCCTCCGGGCACCCCCTCAGGAGGGGATTAAATTTCCGCACGTAGCTGTCATTCCTGCGGAGGTAGCAATCTCACCCAGAGGTAGTAGAAAATATCCCCTCCTTGGAGGGGTGCCGAACGAAGTGAAGGCGGGGTGGGTAATAAGCCACAAACACACCCCGTCGCGGCAGAGCCGCGCCACCCTCTCAAGAGGGGATAAAGCCACATTGATACCCTCAGACATTACCAACACATCAAAGAACGCATTTTTCAAGTCCCCCTCAATCCTTTAGGAGAGGGGGCTTATAGGTTTTGATGGTTGGTGACGTTACACTAAACACCGACCATGGTGTGAATAGCCCCAGCGGGGCGTAATGTCAATAGATAACAATAGCCAATGATTATTAAACCCCGTAGGGGTGACACTAATCAGCGGTTTTATACGGTAGTTTATAACTATATTTGTATAATTAATTATATTATCGTAATTTTGTACGAAACTTATTTGCCAATAAGACACCCCGTTCACGCCAAGGCGTGAGTACTCCCTTTATAAGGGAGAGTATTTTACGATTATTACCAGACCAAAAATTTTATGCCTATTACCATCAGATTTGAGAAGACCGACGAGCACGGAAACACGCATTACGAAGACACAAACGGCAACCGCCTTGTTGAGGAACTAACGCTGACCCAAGACGAACAGTACTATGTAGATACCACGCCCGAAGATTGGGCGCGCGATAAGATAGAAGAAGCCGAGTTGCGTGAATTTTATAAGGAACAAGACCGGCTAAAAAAACACCCGTTTAAGCTAAATCCACTTGACAAGCCGGAGCCTGCACAGCCCCGCTACCCGCTGTGGGGCGGCGCCCCGACGACATCCGTGTCGGGACACACCAATAATCGGGCTGATTATTGGTGCGAGAGGGAGTTTTGCATTATGGCGGGTGATACAGGTGTTGGAAAATCGCTGATGGCGATACAGATAGGCAAGCACCTGGCGGGTGGTTTGGTGTTTGGCAACACAGAAAATGTTGGCCGCCCACGTAAAGTACTTTACATTGACTTTGAACTTGATAAGGAAAGCTTTTGGGCCCGCTATGGCGATGCGGAAAGTACCGAGAACTTCTTTTGGGCAGGCTTTAACACGTATGCGGGTATGCCACGCTATATGGATAGTCCCGCTGAATGGCTGCTGCAAAATTTAGAAAAGCAGATTGAAGAAACAGGGGCGCAGGTACTGATAATAGACCAGATAGACCGCCTGCAAATACCTATTGGCAAGCGTACCGATTTTATGTTTAAGCTGCAAGCTATAACACGCAAGCATAAAATTAGCACGCTATTGGTTTTGGGTACACGGGCGCGAAATTTTAGCAAGGGGGTAGAGTTGCACCATATTCAGCATAGTAAGTTATATGTTCCGTTTGCTGATAGTGTGGTGGCTATTGCAGCCGATTTTAACTACGAAACAGAGCGGTATATTAAGCCGCTTAAAATGCGTAACCGTGGCTTGCACCATGCGGGTGAGGTGCAGTGTTATAGTGTGTATGGTGAAAGTGTGGTGGAGGCCGCGGCTGAAAACACCTCCCTCCCCCTTCGGGGTACTCCCTCAATGAGGGAGACAAACCATCTTTTTCTTATGGTTCAAAACTGCATGTTATACTTACAGCCATGCGGCCTGAGGAGGACTTGCTGAAGAAAAGTAAAACGAGGTTGAGGGAGGAACAAATGTTGCGCGCCGAAGCATTAAGAAGAGATGGTATGACGTATGAATATATAGCCGATGATATGATGCTGCCGGTAAGTACCATTAAGCGCTGGGTAAGTTGCATAAAACCCAAGCTAATGGCTGATGGTAGCAATCCGCTGCATTTGCCTAAGAGGAGTGCGGCGTGGGGTGGTAGCCCTATGCTACCGATGGTTGGTGACGCTGCGCTAAACACCGCCTATGGTATGACGGGTGAGGAGTTTATAGAAAAGCCTGATAGCCTTACTGATGAGGAATGGGCGGTGTGTGTTAACAACCCCGAGAGTAAGAACTATGATGCGTTTGCTTTTAATCCGTATTTGAAGGAGTGGGGAGAATAATTCATAATGCATAATTCAAAATGCAGAATAATCCACTCATGCATACAAAAAATTCTTTGAGGCAGTTAATTAGTTGGCTACCTGCGGTGCTTGTCTGCCGACGGCTTTATTACTTTTTGCTTGTCCAAAAAGTAACCAAAAAAGACCCCACGAAACCCAACCTTCATTTCGCCATGCACTGCGTGCGCCACCCGCACAACCAGCCGAAATTTCAGGTTCGCACGTTTCGTGGACGTCCACCGCACTGATATAGTAGCCCCGACCTTTAGGTCGGGGATTAAAGAGCAGAGTATAAGAGGGCTTTAGCCCAAATTAGTCAACAGTCGCCTTTGCTTTTAATCCGTATTTGCTATTCCACCATGGTCGGTGTTAAAGTGTAACGTCACCGACCATCAAAACCTATAAGCCCCTCTCCCTTGGGGGAGGGGTTGGGGAGGGGTGCGGTATACGATGTAAAAACTTTCGGCAATGTAACCACCCCGTCCGCCTCAGGCGGACCCCTCCTTAAAAAGTAGGGGAGTTTCTTTTTTTGCATTTTTTCCTATTAACATTGCGCCCCGCTGGGCTAAAAATCCGCAGCTAGTTCTCCACCTGCTTGTAGGGGGAGATGTCGACAACGCGAGACAGAGGGGGTACGGAATGGCAGACAAGTGATTGGTGTAAGAATAAAATACGACCAACACCTCTTGGTGAGATTCCTGCTTTCGCAGGAATGACAATCACCGATATAGTATTATCCTGTAATCAATATTAATCTGCGGTTCAGACATTTTCCGCTTTTAGCTTTTCGTTTTTAACGTACTTTGCAGCATGTTTGATTTCACCGACGCGTTTTTACAAGAAGCTTCTATACATAAAATTGGCAATAAGGCCGATGATGAAGGTACCCAACTATCGGCCGATGCGCTTGATTTAGATGGTATGGACCTGCGGGTGTTGCTGCAAAAATTCTTCCTTACCCATTTTAAAACGGAGGAGTTTTATAGCTTCAACTTTCAGGAAGACGACCTTGCCCTGAACCCGCTATACAACTACGTTAAGCGGATATTCAACAAAGGCGATTTCCACGCCAACACCGTTAGTATGGCGCACTACCTGTACGATGTAAGCAGTCACCCCATGATTAAGCCCGGCGATTTGCTGGTGGGCCGTTTTAAAGATGTGGATATTAAGGGCACACGCACCAATGCGGTTGCCATTTTAAAGGTGGAGAATATGCAGGCCTTTCTTACGCTGGAAGAGGACCTGAAACTGAACAGCGAGAAAGGTATTAACACCGATAAGATTGATAAGGCGGCGATTATCTTCAATACCGAAGAAAAGGACGGTTACCGTGTGCTGATAATTGACAAAGGCAGTAATACCGAGGCTGTATACTGGCGCGATGATTTTTTAAAGGTGAAGCCTATCAGCGATGAGTTTAGCAATACCAAAAACTTTTTGCAAATGGCCAAAACCTTTGTGGTAAAGCAATTGCCCGAAGATTTTGAGGTGGATAAAACCCGCCAGATTGATATGCTTAACCGCTCTATAGACTTCTTTAAAAAGAACGACAGTTTTAACAAAGACGAGTTTGAGAATGAAATATTTGGCAGTAAAGAGGTGATAGAATCGTTCAACACCTTTTACGATGAGTATAAAGAGGCCAACAATGTAGAGTTGGAAGATAGTTTTGAAATATCGACCCAGGCAGTAAAAAAGCAGGCTAAGATTTTTAAAAGCGTGCTAAAGCTTGATAAAAACTTCCACATCTACATCCACGGCGACCGTAAGCTAATAGAAAAAGGTACTGAACCCGATGGCCGCAAGTTCTATAAGATTTACTATAGCGAGGAGGAGTAGAACTAGTTCCCGGTTGCCAGTTGACTGTTCTCAGTTTAAGAGAAAAAGAGTAAATTAGAATATGCGTACGCGTTTATATACCTGCTTGATGCTTTGTGTTTTGGCTGTGCCTTTGGTCAGCGCACAAAGTAAGTATCCTTCGCCGTACCAATCGGTGGGGTTGTATTACGCGCACGATTTTAAGGTAGCAGAGAACCGTGTAAGGGAGCAGTCGGTTTACCATATCGGATTAGCTTACCAAATAAAGCCTGCCCGGACAATAATACTGGAATTTTGTGGTGGAATTAACCGCTTTAAATACAACTTTTTTAAAGAAGATATTTTGCCCCTGCCCGTTCCCGGCCCTGCCGATTATGATTATTATAAGTATGGAATTGAAGGGCAGTTTAACCTAAAGTTTGACGTGTTATATGCTACACGTGGCGACAAATATTATAAGATATATCCTCTGTTGGGCCTTGGTAGTTCTGCCGCGTTTTATCAAAGCAAGCAATTAAAAGACAAAGGAGACAGAAAGGAATTGACAAAACTAAATAGCCCTAAAGACTACTTTAATTACTCGCTAAAAAGCGGACTTGAGGTTGCTTTTAACGATTGTTGGGTGCGGCGCTATGTTATTGCTATAGGTTGCTTTTACCAGTTTAACAGCTTTCCTAACACGGCAATAGAAGGCAACAACCATAACGTTCAGATACAGGTTCGCACAGCATTAAATTTTGAAAAAAAACCACGAAAAATAGCGTTGGAGTAATAAGATTAAAGCATCTTGTTTTGCTGTAGAGCAGAAAATTCTAACGCTAAGAGTATATCTTCTTTTGTCAGTTCTTTGAAATCATCAATAATATCATCCACACTCATTCCTATTGCCAACCAGCCTAAAATATCGCTAACGGTAATACGCATGTTTCTGATGCAAGCTCTGCCTCCTCGCTTACCTTCTTCAACAGTAATGATGTTTTTATATAAATACATATTGCAAGTAATTATTAAAGCCCCTCTCTTTTGGAGAGGGGTTGGGGTGAGGCTATTTACTCTACCACCGTATTATGCCCTGCGTTGCCGCCCCACATAGCCCAGCCGTTTAGGCTGGTATCGCCTGTTTTGTGCGATAACATAGTGCCGGTTTTGGTAGCTGCATATATTACGCCGTTGGTTACCACCGGTTGCGAAAATATAGGGCTGCCCAGGTTGTAGGTTTTTACTACAGAACCATCGGTAGCCGATAGTAGCTGCACTTTGCCGTTATCATCGGCCACCACAATTTTGCCGCCTGCTACAACGGGCATGGTGTTACAATCGGCCCCAATGGGCTTGCTCCATACGGTATTTCCGGTAGCATCGGCACAGTAAATGGTTTGTTTAAGGGCGTAGTAGTATTTGCCTTTGTAGGATAATGCACGGCCCTCGTCGTTGTTCATTTGGTCAATAGACCCATCGCCTGCTTTGTTAAGTGGGGCGCTGCCGGACAGCTTTTTAACCAATGCCAGGGTAGTGGCATTGTATAACCCCAGTTCTTTGACATCGCCGCCTTTTTTGGTGGCCATAACCAGGTTATTGCCCACAACCGTTGGGGGCGAAACAGGGTTAAGCTGTTTCTTGGCAATTTCTTTACCTGTTTTGCCCTCAAAAGCATACACCATGCCGGTGTTGTTGGCTAAGTAAACATTGCCGTTGGCAAACACAGGTGCACCCTGCACATTGCCGCCAATGCGCTGCTGCCATTGTATATCGCCTTTCTTCAACCCAAAGCATACCAGTACATAGTCGCCCTTGTTTGCTTTGCCATAGGTGTATAAATCATCAGGATAAACAGCATAAACCTTGCCGTTGGCTACTGTTGGCGTAGAATACATGCTGCTGCCAAGCCATTTGCTCCATAGCGGTTTGCCATCGTTTTCATCAAGCGCATACAACGTGCACGATTGGGTAATAACCAGCACCACACCACTATCTGACACCGACGCAGAAGCCCCACCATCGGCCAGCTCTACGCCCCACAGGTTTTTGCCGGTAGCTTTATCAAACCCATAAAAGTAGCGCGAGTAGTAGCCGCCACTTATATACAACCCGTTGGCCGATACTGATGGTGGAGAAGAAGATACATTCTTGCTGTTGCTGTCTTCGCCCACCAAATTAAGGTTGTAGCCGGTAGCGGTTTTCTCCAGGTAATTATCGTGTATGGTGTGGGGTTTAACGGTACTCTCCATAAACTTAGTCATAAAGCCGTTTTTATCACGCTCTGCGGTATCGTAAAACTTCTCTATGTTGGCCGATCCTAAGTAGCTATAATCAATCTCTATGGTGCGGTAGCCTTTGTTTTGGGTAAGGTCTAGCAAATCTACATCGCGCTCGTACTTAAAGTTAACGCTGTAAACGGCATCTTTAGGTATTAGGAATTTTGCCCTGCCTGCAGAGTTGGTTATAGCGGTATACACCTTAGTACTCTTGGTAGAGTTAAGGTAGATAGGCTCGTTGGCAAGCAGTGTGCGGCCATCGGTTTGGGTAATGGTAAAGTAAATGTACACCCTATCGGCAGTGGCACCGGTAATATCATTTTGGTTTTGGATGATGGTATCGCCGGTGGCAGTTTCGGTAATATGGGTGGGTATGTATTGAATCTTTAACCCCTTGTTGATATACGGAATGTCGGGCATGTTAAAGGTGTGGCCAAACTCAATATCATCGGTATAAATTTTATAGTCGTTGTTTAGGGAAGCTTCATCCGTGCCGCGCCATCATCACCGCTGTAGGTAACAAAGGCCTTGTTTATTTTGGCGCACACAAGGGTTACTTTAACACCCTTAACGCCTTCGCTGCCATTGCCTACGTTAATAATGCCAATACCCTCGGTTTCGTTAGCTTTTAGTTCGGCTCCAACATCGTACTTTATGGTGTCCATTTTAGCAACGGCGGGCATAGAAAATTCAGCAGTAATAGCTTTGGTAATGGTACTTAACCCGGTGCTGGGTATGGCTATCTCTCCCGATGGTTTTCCATCAACCTTAATGGCATAGGTGATATTACGCGGTACGTTAAACTCGCTTTTGCCTTTTTCATCGGTAAACGCACGCAGTGTGGCAAGCGTTTTTTATCGCTTACAGAAACCTCAATGCCCTTGCGGGTTTCGCCCTTGGCATTTTTAACCGTTACATACAATGTAGCGCGTGGCGTTTGGGCTGCTATAGAAAAAGAAATGCCTACTACCGCAATGATTATTGCAGCAACTCTGCGATGGATTAACATGGTGTAAGGTTTTTTGTTAGCGAATAGGGTGTTGTGGATATAGATACGGTGGAGGTAGCGAAAGGGTTACTATTTATTTGAACTCCCCCTCCGGCAAAGGAGGCCGAACCGAATACCAACACTCTTGCCCCCTAACCAACATTGCAATAAAGCAAAGTCTCTTGTTTTGATGCCTGCAAATAACTAATATTGTATAGGGCCTTTGCTTTGATGCATAAAGAGGCGCACAATGGGTTCCAGAGAAAAAGGCGTGCTATTTATAGTGCTGGGCGTAATAATAGCCGTAGCCAACACCTTGCAGGTTATAGATGCCGAGCAGCTAACCTTTGATGGTACACCCAACAAAACAGGTTTTGTAGTGCTGCGCATAGCCGCCATTGTCCTTTTTTGGGTGCTGGCTATTTACCTTATTTGGAAGGGTAGGAAGTTTTACAGGGAGGCTGAATAAGGCTTAAAATTCTTCTGTTGTAGCAAAAATCAACATTTCGAAGAACTATTTATAGTTGCCCCGGCCTTTAGGTCGGGGATGATTGGCTACCAAAAAAAACGGCCCTTAGGCCAAATTTAAATGGTGGCTAAAACCAAAAAAATTGCTCTCTCTTAAACCCCGACCTAAAGGCCGGGGCAATTTTCAAGAGGTTGATAATAGAGATTAAACAAAAAGCCCCATTCTTTGCAGAATGGGACTTTACTATTTTTATTCCTTTCCCTTTAGGGGATGGAAAGAGGTATTACATTTTTGCTCCTTCAGCCTTTTTATCAGCGCAGCAATCTTTTTTAGCACCTTCGGCAGAGCAATCTTTGCCTGTCATTTTAATGCACTCTTCTTTGCTCATGCCTTCGCAGCTTTTAGCGTCGCCTTTGCAGCATTCTGCGGCTGGCTTAGCTGATGCTTCGTAAGGACAAGCGGTAGAAGAGCATTTAGACTTATCAGCACAAGCAGAAGCATCTTTGCAATGTTGCATGTTAGCGCCGTTGCCGTTAGATGCCGAATTCATACCATTAGCGCCAACACCTGCAATGTGCGGGGCTATAACTAACGATACGATAGACATTAACTTGATAAGGATGTTCATAGATGGGCCAGAAGTGTCTTTAAACGGGTCACCCACAGTATCGCCGGTTACGGCAGCCTTGTGTGGCTCAGAACCTTTGTAGTATGTTTCGCCATTAATAACAACACCTTTCTCAAACGATTTTTTAGCGTTATCCCAGGCGCCACCGGCGTTAGACTGGAACAAGCCCATTAACACGCCCGATACGGTAACACCGGCTAATACACCGCCCAATACCTCTGGGCCGAATAAGAAACCTACCACTACAGGAACCAACAGGGCAATAGCGCCCGGGGCAATCATTTCGCGGATAGAAGCTTTAGTAGAAATCTCAACGCATTTTTCGTACTCAGGCTTGCCTGTGTAATCCATAATGCCCGGAATTTCGCGGAACTGGCGACGTACCTCTTGTACCATGGCCATAGCTGCGCGGCCTACGGCTGCAATAGCTAAAGACGAGAATATAAAAGGAATCATACCACCTACAAATAAACCGGCTAAAACGTCGGCTTTAAAAATATCAATAGCGTTAATACCTGCTGTAGCTACGAAAGCTGCAAACAAGGCAAGAGAAGTTAAAGCGGCCGATGCAATGGCAAAACCTTTACCTGTAGCGGCGGTAGTGTTACCTACAGCATCCAGGTTATCGGTACGCTCACGTACTTCTTTAGGCAACTGGCTCATTTCGGCAATACCACCGGCATTGTCAGCAATAGGGCCAAAAGCATCAATAGCTAACTGCATAGCAGTGGTAGCCATCATACCCGCAGCGGCAACAGATACACCGTATATACCGGCAAAGTAGTACGATATGTATATACCGGCAGCTAGTACTATAATAGGAATAACGGTAGACTCCATACCTACTGATAAGCCACCGATAATGTTGGTAGCATGGCCGGTTGATGATTGGTCTACTATAGACTGCACAGGGCGTTTGCCCATAGCGGTGTAATACTCAGTAACAATACTCATAATACCACCTACAACAAGGCCTACCATAATAGACCAAAACACGTTAAGGGCAGTAATGGTAGAGTCGCCACCCATACCGTTGTTGTAAACCATAGTTTCTGGCAACATATAGGTAACAATAAAGTACGATGCAATGGCGGTAAGTATTACAGATAACCAGTTACCTATGTTAAGTGCTTTTTGTACGCTGTCTGTTTCTTTGGTTATACGCACAAACATCATACCTGCAATAGAAAACAAGATACCGAAACCGGCAATAAGCATTGGAAGCAATATAGGGCTTAGGCCACCAAACTGGTCATCAGCTTTAATGTTAAGGCCCAATACCATGGTAGCAAGTATAGTTGCAATGTAAGAACCGAATAAGTCGGCGCCCATACCGGCAACGTCGCCTACGTTATCGCCTACGTTATCGGCAATGGTAGCAGGGTTACGCACATCATCTTCAGGAATGCCAGCCTCTACTTTACCTACAAGGTCAGCACCAACGTCGGCAGCTTTGGTGTAAATACCACCACCTACGCGGGCAAAAAGAGCGATAGACTCAGCGCCTAAAGAGAAACCGGTAAGTACCTCAATAGCAGTGCGCATTTCTACGCCACCAACCTCGGCACCTTCTGGTACAAATATTTTGTAGAATACAATAAATAAGCTACCTAAACCAAGTACGGCTAAGCCCGCAACACCAAGGCCCATTACAGAGCCACCGGTAAACGATACTTTTAAAGCCTGTGCCAAGCTTGTACGTGCAGCTTGTGTAGTGCGTACGTTAGATTTTGTGGCAATCTTCATGCCTATATAACCCGCAAGGGCCGATAGGAAAGCACCAATTAAAAAGGCAACAGCAATAAGCGGGCTGCTGTGTATGGGGTGCTCTTCGGTGCCTTTCATGGTGCCAGACCATGCCAATAGCAAACCGGCAATAACGGCAAAGTAGCCTAAAACTTTCCACTCTGCACGTAAAAAGGCAATGGCGCCTTTGGCTATGTAGCCCGAAAGCTCAACCATATTGGCATCGCCGGTAGCCTGTTTATTAACCCAGGCCGACTTAACCGCCATTACCAAAAGCCCTACTAAACCAAGGGCCGGAATAAGGTAAACAATTTCTGTCATGTTTAATTAAGTTTTTAATCCCTATAAAAGGGGTGCAAAGATAAAAAAAATGAGAAACTATACGCCCTTTAACCTTAATTTAACGATAAATAGTTGAAAATGTGTGGTTTGGAGCTGTTAAAACCTTATTGTTTGATTATCTTCTTAACCATGGTGTTGCCATTGAGCTCTATGCGGGCTATATAGAGGCCGTTGGCAAGGTTTAGGGTAGGTATGGTGTAGTAGTAATACCCATAGGCATTAGGCTTTTCTTCCTGATAAATTATATTGCCTAGCACATCGTACAACGCGAATTTGAAATTGCTTGCCTTATCTAAATTATACTCCAGGGTAAGGTTATCAGTAACGGGGTTGGGGTAAATGTTGATTATTTCTTCTATGTCTTTGGTTTCTTCCGGGCCAATATAGCGGCGGGCTATCCAATTAACAGTATCCCCATTTATTGTTGGGCCACAGGCTATGTATAAATACTCATTATGCACGGCCATGCACTCAATATCATGGTTCCAGTCGAAAAAGCTATCATCAATTTTATGCCATTGGCTGCCATCCCAACGTACAATATTCTCCGCATTCTCAGTGCCACCGGCAACGGTAAATGAGCCTGAAACATACAGGCTGCCGTTGTATACAATCATATCTTTTACAACTTGGTTTAAGCCACCGCCTACATCGTGCCAGTTTGTGCCATCCCATTTCATAATAAAATCGCCCGCAAAGCCTTGTTGTTTTTTAAAAAAACCACCTACATACAATTCGTCATTATACACTTGTAAAGCGTAAACCGAACCACCTATTAAATAAGGTAAGCCCACAGGAACCCACTTTGTGCCATCAAATTTTACTAAAGAAATTACGTTTCCGTAAGGCGAAATATCAAAAGAGCCACCCGCATATACTTCACCATGGTAAATCATCAAGTCGGTAACAAAAAAACGGGTGACGCCGCTTTGGGGTGTATAATACCAAAACGGTTGAAATTTTGTTCCATCCCAATAAGTGATACCAAAAACTGTGTCGTTATTTATCTTTAAAAAGCCGCCCCCAACCAAAAGCTTGTCATTATACTGACGCAAAGCTCTAACTGGCCCTCCTGTTAATCCATCAACACTCATACTATCAGACAAATTTATCCAAGTATTATTTATTGTATCAAAATATTTTAGAGTAGGATAAACAGAGGTTGCCATGCCTACATAGATATTGCCGTTATATTTTTCTATATCATAAACTACATTTGTTATTGAGGTTGTATTTATTGAATCAAAATGAAACGAAGAATTTATACGTGTTATAAAGTTTTGTGGTGTATTATTTGCAAATTTAAATGTGCCTCCAACATACAATTGATTATCAGACAAATCATTATAAAAACAGGCAACTTTACTTGCTACCCCATTTTCAATCTTTTCCCAGCCTGTTTGTGCATTGATAGAAAAACAAACTACCAGCATAGCAATTATCCATGCTGGTAGTTTGTATATGTTTTTTAATTGCATCATTCTTTTACAAATCTACTTGTTTTTGCATATGTATCAGATACTATCTGCACCACATACGCACCACTTGCTAGGTGCGATACATCTAAGGTAAGCATAGATGGGGAGTTTTTAAAATTGTTGTTAAAGATTAACCTCCCTGTAATGTCAAACACTTTAACCTGAACGTCTAATCCAAGTAATTTAGTATCTGCCAAATTTATAAGTGTATTAGATGGGTTTGGATATAGTATTAACCCGTCTTTTTCAACAATACTCTCTTTAACACCAACCCCAAGCATTTCTAAATTAAAGCGAGAAATAAACCCATCATTAGTTACATAAGAAGAATTAGCAGACGCATTCTCCTGATAATAATCTAATGTTGAAACGGCATTGTAATCTTGTAATGGTATATTTCTGCCTGAATACCCTACTCCATACAGCGCTATGTTATCAAAAGCAGCTAATGCAGAGGGGAAATCATATCCCAAAGGGTAAACGAATCTATTGCCATCCTCTCCAAAGTAAGTACTCCACACTTTAGTTGCATTTGGGTTGTAACTATTTATAATAATATCAGTAGCATCTGCACTTCCGGCATAGCTTGGTTGATAATACATGCCTGCCGGGGTAGATGATAAATCATCGTAATTAAAATCGCTCATAGCCTATGGTTGACACGTACATGTTTTGTGCCCTATCTACCGTTATGTCTATAAATTTATTTTGAATAGGAGAATTGTACTGGGAACTTGGCCCTATAGCCTGAATTACAATATCGGTTGAAGTTGTTCCTGCAATATACGATGACCAACGAAGGGTATTGTTAGGGTGTTGGAAGCGCATTAAATAAGTGTTTTGTCCTCCACTAAAATTCTCAGTTGTACCTCCTGTTAGGTTGCAGATTGGTACACCGGCAGACGAAGGAGAACAGGTATTTACTGTTGTTGTAAAAGCTACGCCACCAACGTAGAACTCTCCAGCCAGTTCTGAAAGTTGCAATTTTTTTATAGATTGAAATTCAAGCACGCCTTTCACGCCGTGGCAGGTGTTAAGTGCAACGTCACCTGCCACTTAAAACCGAGACCAAGAACGTTGCTCCCACCAATAATTTGCAACGGATGATAGTGGTAGGTGATGCCCCCGAAACATAGGGCGCTAAACACCTACCACGGAGGGTTTATTTAGTATTGAGAGATGTTGGGCAATAGTACAAACGGTATGTAATACATACACTGTTTCCACGCCGTGGCAGGTGTTTAGTGAAACGTCACCTGCCACTTAAAGCCGACTGTATTATATTTGCTTTGTGCTTGCTACATTTAACATACATAACCCGCCCTATTTCTTTACCGCGACTATATTAAATTGGTTTCCTGTTTTAGAAGAAGAGAGATACAAAGAAATCATTACAAATAGCCTTAAATATCTTACCAACCAAAATCGGGTAACAGTATACGGATTTGTTATAATGCCCAACCACATTCACATTATTTGGAGCATGAATGAAGTTGATACTAAGTCAGCCGTTCAGCGCGACTTTTTAAAATATACATCGCAACAAATTAAACGTGATTTGGAAAAAACAAACCCAGCTTTATTAGATGAGCGCTTTTTGGTTGAAGCGGTAGACCGTAAATATCAGCTATGGGAGCGAAGACCATTATCAGTTGAAATATTGACTATGCCGATGTTTACTCAAAAGCTACAATATATACACCGCAACCCTTTACAGGAAAAATGGCAATTAGCTGACACAGCAGAGGATTATAAATATAGTTCGGCTGCGTTTTATAATTTGAATGATGAGTACTGGTCTTTTTTAACCAATATGTATTTTAGTTAGGGAAGAGTGCGGAAAATTTAGTGGTCGGTGGCGTTGCACTTTAACACCGACCACGGCGTGAAAAATAGCGATGAATAATAGTGGTAGGTGATGCCCCCGAAACATCGGGAGCTAAACACCTACCACGGAGGGTTTAATATTAACAATAGTTGACAAAGGGGTAGGCAGGGTTGTATCTTTGTAATAAACTAAAAACTAACAATAAAAAACGAAAAAATCTCCTGCAAAAACACAAAATTTTATTACAACAGCGAGGCCTTCGGCCAAACTAAAAATGAAAAATGCAAGGTGAAAAATCTACGAGCTTAATCAACTAAACTATGCCAGTTAAAATTGATATAAAACCAGGGTTCATTTCGTTGTGTTTACTTTGCAGCCATGCGGGTTGTAAAGGTGTAAACTACTTGACATAATATGGAAAATACAAATTAGATAAAAATAAGGTTCAAAACGTGCGCTTTTATTTACAGCGATGCGGGTTTTGAGAGGGGTGAACAGTCCTCCTCCGTCATCCGCCTGTGGCGGACGACACCTCCTCCAAAGGAGGATAAAAATAACAGGGTTCAAACGTGCGCTTTATCTTGTGCCGAAGGCATCCCTTTGGGACAGCCATGCGGGTTTTAGTTCCCTCACCCAAACCTCCCGCTTACCGCGTGAGGTTTTCCCTCTCCCGCCGGGAGAGGGGTGGCTGAAAGTCGGGGAGAGGTGTGGCGAGGTTAAAAAAATCAAACAGTAATAAAAACTAAATAAAGTACTGTGTGTTAATGTAAACCGATTAATTTTACACATCTATACTCAATACCCTTAAATTACATGAGCGCCACCCTTGAATTTGTTAGCAAACGCCTTACCTGGCTTGGTCCGGGAGTTTCTAAGTTTTTAGAAAAACGTATGAAAGCCATTCCGGCTGTAAGGAAACAGATTGAAAAACAGTACGATGGGATGACAGACGATTTGGAAAAATCGTTAAAACCCTACAAGGGCAATACCGAAGCATTTGTTTCGTTACCCACCGCCGGTATTAACCGCGACGAGGTGCTTAAAAAATGCAGGAACTGGCCGATAAAGAGCAAGACCGTTGGAAAGATGGTTTTGTATCGGGTTCTGTTTACAATGGCGATGCCGAGCATATCGAATTCTTAAACAAGGTGTATGCCTTAACCAGTCAGGCTAACCCGTTGCACAGCGATATTTGGCCCAGCATAAATAAATACGAGGCCGAGATTATTAGCATGACAGCTAATATGCTAGGTGCTGGTAATACTAAAGATAAAATTTGTGGCGCAGTATCATCGGGCGGAACAGAAAGTATTCTGTTGGCAATGAAATCGTACCGCGACCGTGCCCGCGAAGAAAGGGGTATTACCAAGCCAGAAATGGTGTTGCCTGTTACAGCCCACGCGGCGTTTGACAAAGCAGCCCATTACTTTAATATTAAAATGGTTAAGGTGCCGCTAAAAGATGATTTAACGGTTGATATAGAAAAGTACCGCGCTGCCTTTACAGAGAATACTGTGGTGGCTATTGGTTCGGCGCCAAGCTTCCCCACGGTTTAATAGACCCTATTGAGGAGCTTAGCGAGATTGCCCGTAGCAAAGGCGTTGGTTTTCATACCGATGGTTGCTTAGGGGGCTTTATATTGCCTTGGGCAGCTAAGCTTGGCTACAACGTTCCTAAGTTTGATTTTACCCTGCCGGGTGTTACCTCTATGTCTGCCGATACGCATAAGTATGGCTATGCAGCCAAAGGCACATCGGTAGTATTATACCGTACAGAAGAATTGCGCCACTACCAATACTTTACCATGGCCGATTGGCCCGGTGGCCTATACTTTTCTCCAACCTTTGCAGGCAGCCGTGCCGGTGCACTTAGCGCCGCTTGCTGGGCTACCATGTTAAGCATGGGCGAAGATGGCTACCTGCGCGCTACTAAGGCTATTTTAGAAACTGCTTCTAAAATTAAACAAGGCATAAAAGAGATTGATGGCCTGCGCTTAATTGGCGATCCGTTATTTGTTATTGCTTTTGATTCGCCCAATATAGATGTATACCGTGTGTTAGACCAAATGGCCCAAAAGCACTGGAGTATAAATGGCTTGCACAAACCATCGTGCCTGCATATAGCCATTACCCTGCGCCACACTATGCCGGGTGTTGCTGAGCGTTTTATTGCCGATTTAAAAGAGTCGGTAGCGTTTGTTAAAGCCAACCCGGTATCAGAAGGGGGCATGGCGCCTGTGTATGGCATGGCATCTTCAATACCATTCCGCGGCATGGTTACCGATTTGCTAAAGCGCTACATGGATGTACTATATAAAGTATAGGCTTATATTATTGAATTTGAAAAGCCTGTACTTTTTAGTACAGGCTTTTTTGTGCTGGCTACTTAGTGTACCCAATGTAAACTAAAAGGCTTGCCTGTGCCTAGTAATATAACTCAGAGGGTTGTTATAAACGCCATACCTATTTAAGCTATTCCCATAGAGTTGAAGTATAGGCATAGAAAGATTGCTCTGTTGTTATGGTGTAAAAGGTTATTTGTTATTAGAACGCTGGTTATAGCCAATAAAAAACCCCGGTATTGCTACCGGGGTTTTAAATATATTCAACTTACAAGTTACTACTTGCCGTCTTTTTTACGTGGGCTGTTAGCCGTGTTAAAAGATGGCTTTGGTAAAGTTGGGTCAAAAGGAGTGTTATCTACTTTTTTGCCTGACTTAACCATGGTAGCGGTGCCTGTAGTAGTTACAGTTTGAGCTGGAACACTTTCTGTTACCGGGGCAACAGTTGCTTTTTCAGCAGGTGTTTTAGCCTCTACTGTTTTAGTGTAGTCTATTCTGGCAGGCGTTTGAGAATAACCCAAGTGAGCCAGCGTTATAAATCCAAAAACTAATAGAGTCTTTTTCATAATTGTTATTTATAAACTACAACATTAAGCGTAGCTCTGAAACCTGGAGTATTATCACACATGGTTACAGTAGTAGCAACACCTGTTAAAGCATTAGCACCGCGTACATCAATAGTGTGAGTGCCAGGGCCTAAGGTTACAACATGAGATATTGACCAAGGAGAGTATGTAGTGGTATACTGAGAAATAGAGTGTACCATTTGAATACGTTGAAGAGAGCCTGATTGAACACCATCAACAAATATTTCGTATTGAGCTAAACCATCGTTAAAAGGTGCACCACTTTGGTAAGTTGTACCAAAGGCATCTGCAGATAATTTATAGGTTTCGCCTGCAGGTACAGTTACAGTATAGGTAACACCTGGAAGTGCAGTGTAAACAATAGTGCCACCACCGCTAGGTAGTTGCAATAAAGCATTGCTACGTACACTGGCAACATCAATTAAAGCAGATATAGTGGTAGGAGCGCCAGTTGGGCCAGTTGGACCAGTTACGCCAACACCTGTTGGACCAGCAACACCTTGAGGACCTTGAGCACCGGCAGGACCAGCAGGACCTTGAGCACCAACAGCACCGGCAGGGCCTTGAGCACCAGCAGGACCTTGTGGGCCTACAGCACCGGCAGGGCCTTGTGGACCTACAGCACCATCAACACCATTAGCACCGGCAGGGCCAGCAACACCTTGAGGACCTTGAGCACCAGCAGGGCCTTGTGGACCAACAGCACCAGCAGGACCTTGTGGGCCTACAGCGCCATCAACACCATTAGCACCGGCAGGGCCTTGAGCACCAGCAGGGCCTTGTGGACCAACAGCACCAGCAGGACCTTGTGGGCCTACAGCACCATCAACACCATTAGCACCGGCAGGGCCTTGAGCACCAGCAGGACCTGGATCACCAGTTGGACCAGTTACACCAGCGCCAGTAGGACCAATAGGGCCTTGAGCACCAGCAGGACCTTGAGGACCTGGATCACCAGTTGGACCGGTTACACCAGCACCAGTAGGACCAATAGGGCCTTGAGCACCAGCAGGACCTGGATCACCAGTAGGACCGGTTACACCAGCACCAGTAGGACCAGCAGGACCTTGTGGGCCTACAGCACCATCAACACCGTTAGCACCGGCAGGGCCGGCAACACCTTGAGCACCTTGAGGACCGGCAGGGCCAGCAGGACCTTGTGGGCCTACAGCACCATCAACACCGTTAGCACCGGCAGGGCCGGCAACACCTTGAGCACCTTGAGGACCGGCAGGGCCAGCAGGACCTTGTGGGCCTACAGCACCATCAACACCATCAGCACCGGCAGGGCCGGCAACACCTTGAGCACCTTGAGGACCGGCAGGGCCAGCAGGACCTTGTGGGCCTACAGCACCATCAACACCATCAGCACCGGCAGGGCCAGCAACACCTTGAGCGCCTTGTGGACCGGCAGGGCCAGCAGGACCTTGTGGGCCTACAGCACCATCAACACCATTAGCACCCGCAGGGCCTTGAGCACCATTAGCACCAGCAGGACCGGCAGGACCTTGAGCACCGGCAGGACCTTGTGGGCCTGTAGTACCTACGCCTGATGGGCCTTGTGGGCCTTGAATACCTTGTGGGCCTGTTGGGCCTGTTACACCATTAATACCGTTAGAACCGTTAGCGCCTTGTGGACCTGTTGGGCCAACGCCACCGTTTAATACGTTACCGGCTACAAAGGCGTATGGAACTGCCCAAAATGGCAATGTACCCATATCAATCCAACCGCTTTGGTCTACCTCAATTTTGATGTGGCATTGTGAGCCACCCCATGGAATTGAAGCAAAGTTGGCAGCTAAACCACCTGTTTGCGTGCCTGTACCAATTACCCTGGTAAATAAACCGTAAGCATTGGTAGGAACGTTGTTGTGTACCTCTTGGTATTGAACCACATCGGGTCCAACACTTGAAAGAATTGAAAAGCGAACACCAGCTAAAGTGGTATTGGCCAGTAATGTGCCATTATTATTGCGGGCTACAGCTTGGTAATTAATTCCTTGCGGAACGCTTTGGCCGAAAACTGTTCCTGCAATCAGCACGGACAGAATTAGTAAGATTCTCTTCATAAGCTATCGAATGTTTGTTAATTAGTCTGCTAATGTATAATAAAAATTCCTATTCTCATGTGAGATTTTCATTTTTATAGACAATTTTTTATGTTTTTTTTATTTTAGCCTTAAAACTACTATTGACTGTAGCTGCACATATTTAGCAGGTTACAGCAATAATTCAACCTGTTATGGCACTTTTTTGATGGTGATTGCCATCTTATTTTGCAATGTAAGTTTTTGGTGGTTTTAATATAAAGTTAATTTCGCCTGTCGTTTCCCCACAAAAGTTTATCCCTAAGGGTGTTTAAAAACGATTGCCCCGGGCGGCGAACTAACTTTATGCTAAAGGGTGCTTTGCTTATATTAATGGTGGTTTGGCAATTAAGGCTTTTAGAGCGGGAGTCTAAAGATGCTAAAAAATCGTTGCTGCGCGATTGTACTGTAAGCCTTAGCAAACCATTATCGGGTATTACCAAGGGCCTCACATTTAGGTTATGGGGCGCAATGGGGTTTATTATAAAGCTTTGGTTATCGGGTGTTAAAATGGGTCCCTCGCAACTTAGGGAGTAGGCCGTAGAGCCTGTTGGGGTAGATATTATAAGCCCATCGGCCCAATAAGAGTTTAAAAACACGTTGTTTAAATGCACATCTACCGTTACCATAGATGTGGTGTCTTTTTTATGCACCGTAAGTTCGTTCAATGCGTAAGGGTAGCCGTCAAAATCGCTCTCTGGGTTTTCTATTTTCAGTAAAGCGCGGTTATCTATTAAGTAGGCATTATTAATAAGTGCCTCAGCGGCTTCGTTCACCTCATCTTTACCAAACTCGGTTAAAAAGCCCAGTCTTCCGGTGTTTATACCCAAAATAGGTATTTCGCTATCGCGCACAAAGGTGGTAGAGTCTAGTAATGTACCATCGCCACCAAAGCTTACCAAAAAATCACTGCCAGCCAATTCTGTATGCGTTGCAAAGTAATTAAGGTTGCGGCCACTTAGGTGGTTGCGCAGGTAATCAAACACAATAAGGTCTACACCGCTTTGCTCCAGCCTGTCAATAAAGGCCGAAACAGCAGCTATATTCTCACTTGCCGATTGTTTACCGTAAATAGCAATACGCATCTACTACTAGTATAAATGATTTTTTTCTATTTAAACACACTCCCTCTACGCTTGGGGTGATGTTACCTAACCAACGCCCTTTTTAGCTCGCGGCCTGTAGCGGCAGCTAAACCACCCACCAGCCCGCCAATAAACGCGGTAACCACTATTAGTAGTATAATAGAACCGCCCATGGGCAATATATTGGCAACCTTGCCTGCCAGTATATGTTCGTTTTGCATATCTATTATAAAAGCATGGGCAAACCATAAAATAAAAACGCCCAAAAAGCCTGCTGCAAAAGCTTTACCCTTTGGTTGGCCCATAGCCAGTTCTACAGCAAAGGCAGCCAAAGCAATGCTCCACCAGGGCATAAACATTTCCAGTAGCAGGGCCAATACGGCAATTAGTATAATTTTTATAAGCAGTTTCATTAGTTGCCGTTTTTAAAGGTTTGTTTATACATGGCGTTTGCAGGGGCTTTGCGGTAATAGTTAAGCTTATAATACTCGCCTTTGGTCCATTTATCTATCATGCTGGCATAGTAAGGGCTGCCGGGGTTGCCACTTTGCCCGCCGGGGTATATGCCGTAAGCTTCGGGTTCTGTACCCAGTTGCACCACCATGCGCCACGATGGTCCGTTGCGTTCTGATGTAGCATTAACTATATTAAGGTAGCCACCATTGTTTATGTTGTAATAGCTAAAGGCAGGCAACTGCATAAGGTGTAATATGGATGTCGACTTATAATCGGCCCATACATAAGGCTTGTTGCCGTTTTCTTTTTCCAGTCGGCTATTTTGGTTGCCATAGCTTTAAAGGCAGAATTGATAATGATGCCCGCGTTTTCTTTTTCGGGTGTTTTCTTTATATCGAAAAACCAGGCATTGGGCTGCCTAAGCGCTAACAGGTATGTGGTAAAGGTTAAAGGTCTTTTAAGGGTCAGGGTAGTATCGCTAAACTCGTCCCATGTTAAGTCTAAAAACGCTTTGCTCCACAATTCAAATGCCGATGCAGCCGTAACATCAGGGTTACTGTAGTAATCCCATTTGCTTAGGTCGGTAGCAATGGCTTTTTCTTCGGGCGATAGTTTTGATTGATCAAGATTTTTAAGGAACAAGGGTAGCAAGTCGCGTGCTTTAACATTAAAGTTGTCGTTTTGCAAGGTCATCATGTCCTTGGGCGTAATCTTGTTCAGGCGCTCCAGTTCTTCATTAACACGGCGGTTACGGTAAAACTCAAACCCGTTAAAGCCGCTGTATTGGTATGGGTACGTATTATCTGTAGGGTGCTGGTTGGCCGAACTTACAAAGCCTCTTTCGGGGTTGTGCGATAAAGGGTTGTGCTCAACCGGAATAAAGCTGTTCCAGCCTGTTTGCGGCACGCTGCCATCCATAACATAGCGCCCCTGGCCCGGCCATTTGTTTACAAACTTACCTTGTTGGGTAATAGCTACATCGCCCGCTACCGATGCAAACACAAAGTTTTGCCCCGGGCATAAAAACGTTTTAATAGACTCGCGGTAGTCGTTAAAATTTTTAGCCCTGTTTAAGTTATGCAGGGTAATCATCTCGTTGCTCTGTATGTGGGCTGTCCAGCTAAGGGCGTAGCCTACACGGTCTTCGGGTTTACCTTTAAAGCTTTTATCGTACACCACAGGGCCATGGTGGGTATATACAATGGTATCGTAAATTGTTTCTCCGCCGCGCACTTTAACAGTATCTACAACCTTAGTAGTTTTTACCCATTGGTTGTTATACCAGTATTCGTTACGGTTGGCATCTTTAAATTTAATGGCGTACCAATCGCGTACATCTCGGTTGCCATTGGTTACACCCCATGCAATAGAATCGTTAAAACCAATTACTATAGCAGGCGATCCCGGCAAAGTAACACCGTAAACGTTTACGCCCGGTGCGTTCAATTGCATTTCAAACCAAATAGATGGCAGGTTAAGGCCCAGGTGGGGGTCGTTACACAGTATGGGTTTGCCGCTGGCTGTTTTGCTGCCGCTTACTGCCCAGTTGTTGCTACCTGTGCCGGGGTCGTGCTCTTCCATTGGTTTGTAGGCTGCCGGTATAAAGTTTTCTGCTGATACTACCCCTGCGGTATCGTAAGGTTGGGCTTCAAAATCCCACTTAGTGCCAACGGGTACAATGGGGCTTTGTAGCGTATCGTAAAAAACAGGGTATAGCAGGTCTGTAGTTTCTTTACCAAATAGCTTGTAGCTGTTGGTTATGGCAAAATCATCATCATCGCCGGTAAGCATGTTAGCCATGTATTTAAGCAGCAGCGCGGTTTTTAGTACAGTCCATTTCTCGGGCTTTACGTCCAGCAGCTTATATTCAATAGGCAATTCTCTTCCTGATAAGGAGCTGATGTAGGAGTTAACCCCATCAGTATAAGCCTCCATAATAGCCTTGGTTTGCGGCTCATCGTTAATTTTTTCCAGTGCTTTTTTAGCGCCATACACCATACCAATGCGGCGTTTTTCACGGTCTAGCGCTACTAGCTTAGGGTTATTGCCTACAATTTCAGAAAGCCTGCCGGCGGCGGCATACGTTTGCAGTTCCATTTGCCAAAGGCGGTGCTGGGCAGTAATGTAGCCCTGCATATAATACAGGTCGTGGTCGTTGGTAGCAAAAACGTGTGGCACCAAGCGCTCATCATAATACACCTCTACCTTGCCTTTTAAAGCAGGCAGGTCTACATCGGCCTTAGTCAAACTTGCCAACTTTTTCGGCATTTTGCCAAAAACCATGAAAAGGGTCTAAGAATTTGCCAAACGGAGGGGCTTGGCCTAGCTTGGTGTTTAGCAGCACTACCAATACAATGGTAATAACTAATAAAACCGTGGGTTTAATAAATTTCATTTGCAGGATGTTACAGCCTGCTAAATTATGATTTTACACGTGCCGTGAAACAATTTTTTTAAATCCCCCTCCTGAGGGGGTGTCCGCTTTAAGCGGACGGGGGAGTTTAAGCAGCAACCGATGTTACTATATGCTTTTCGGGTGTGTTGGGCTTATGTGTTGCCTGTATAAAGTTGGCAATATTACCTAAAGCCATATCCGCTTCGGGCATAAAACCGGCAAATGCATGCCATACGTGGAACATATCTTCCCAAATCTCTAGCTGAATATCAACACCTGCTTGTGCTGCATGCTCTGCAAATACAATAGCATCATCGTGCAAAAGTTCGCAAGTACCTACTTGTATTAAAATAGGGGGCAGGCCGGTAAGGTCTGCATACATAGGCGATGCAAGGGGGTTGTTATACGGTGTGTTGCCCAAATAACGTTTGGCCCAGTCCATTACCGCGTCTTTATCAATATAAGGGTCAAGGTTACAACGGTCGTCGTAAGATTTGCCTGTAGTGCCAAGGTCTAGCCATGGCGAAAGGCCAATACCTGCCGCAGGCAGGGCAATATTATCGTCGCGCAGTTTTAATAAGGTTGCCATAGTTAAACCACCACCGGCAGAGTCGCCCGCAATAACAATATTAGCAGGGTTAATACGCTTGGGTTAACATCCATTTGTAGCAGGTAACACTATCTTCTACAGCGGCCGGAAAAACATGTTCAGGGGCTAAGCGGTAGTTAATGTGCATGGCGCGTACATTGCAACGTTTGGCAATGCGGGCAATAATAGAGCGGTGAGATTTTATAGAACCCATACCGTAAGCGCCACCGTGTAAAAAGTACATAACGGTTTCGCTGTTTTCACAGCCTTTGGGTACTATCCACTCAGCCTCTATTCCTTCAATAGTAAAATCTTCAAGAGTAACACCCTTAGGCTTGCCCAAAAAGCCGGTAAAAAACTCCATACCTTTTCTAAAACGCTCTACAGGGTCGTTTTTGCGGTAAATAATCATTTTTAACAGGCGGAACATCCACTTTACTAAACGCTGCCTAAAACCTAACTGGGGGTATGTTTTTTGCGAATTCAATTTCTAATAATAATTTTTAACGGGTGGCAAATGTAATAAAATTACAATAACACTTAGGCATTAATGGTTTTATGCGCGTCGGCAAGGCGTTTATCTATCTGGCCGGTAAGTATATGCCATGCCATAACAAAGTCTGATGCAAAACTCCACAACGGGTAGGTAAAAGTAGCGGGCCTGTTCTTTTCTATAAAAAAGTGGCCTACCCAGGCAAACGCATAGCCGCAGGGCAATACAAAAGCCAGCAATAACCAGTTTTGAAAAACAAAGGCCGATATTAGCAGGGTAACCGCCAACGATGTGCCTACAAAATGCAGCATACGGCAGGTAGGGTTAGAGTGTTCTGTAAGGTAGTAGGGGTAAAAACTCCAAAAGGTCTTGTATTTTTTTCCTTTGCCATGGTACTATTAAATTTGGGAGAGTTAAGGTACGATTTTTTTTGATATGGCGAAACGTAAGGTCTAAAAATAGGGGTTAAAGCCTTTAATACTGCTTTGGATTAACCGCAGCACTTAAACTGTAGGTGTGTTAGATTTAGACTTTTGCTTTTTATCATAAGGATAGACCATTGCCATGCCAATGCAATAAAACAGGAGTGTTCCACCTGTGTGAAGTCCAGTAATTGTGGCTCGGTATTTCAAGTATTCTTTTTCTGATACAGGGCTTGTAGAATGATTACTTAACCCATCAGCAGTATAGAAGTTATGGCGTATATATTGATTGTTATTGTCAACATCCACAGAATAAGCGAATGTGTCAGGATAAATAGTACTGTTTAGTAGCATATAAGCAAAGCATACTATGTTTAATGTAATAAGCCAGGCTGGGGAGTTTTTATAAATTATTTGTAAAAATGTAATGGGGAATAGCATTATCTTAAACCCTCTTTGCGACTGTAAACCACCCTTCAAACCCAGCACTACTATAGGTAATCCAAAAACTACAAATGAGCAAATTAATACCGCCATAAATAATTCGCTGTATTCAGTAGCTGTATCATAACTAAAAGCAACTGCCAGTATATGTATTATAAGGGTTAGTGTAAAACCTACTATTGACAAGTAAAACAAACTCCTGCTTTTCATTAAATGCTATCTATTATCAAATGTAAAAAGAAATAACTTTAGCCCCATGAAGAATCTGGTTACTTTGCTATATATTCTTTGCCTGGTTGGCTGTAGCATAGCCATTGTGTTTTTTATTTTTGATAGGAGCGATGTTATAGAAAACAAGAAGCTACTTGTGTTTTCTACCATAGCACTCCTTATTTTTTCTGTATATCGCCTAAGCATGCTAACTAAAACAAAGCCTACAGATTTACCGGGTTCACAAATTCAAAATACCATAGAGTTACCGGTAGATTTGACCAATGTTATCATAGAAAGTACATCATACACCATAGATAGGCCTGCTGAAATTTGGGAAACAGGAGATACTCGCTTGTTAGACAATTTAGTAGGACACAATATGGTGCCCAAAAAAGATAAGATAGAGCAGTGCCATTTTAAATATTCTGTTACTTACAATAACACTACGCTAACATTTGTAAGCCCAATAATAAACAAAGACAGAGAAACATTGCATATCAAACTTCTGATTCAAAAGAATACAATTTTATATGCTAATAGAGACAATCTTAAAGAGCATTACCTTGATTTAGATTTTTTACATAACTAATACCCATGAAAATTTACCCGATTATACTTTTTGCTTTAAGTTTTTTTATTGCCTGCAACCCGCCGGTTGAGGAGAAAAGAAACCTTGATATACAAGGCCACCGCGGCGCCAGGGGCTTGTACCCGGAGAATACCATAGAAGGTTTTTTACGTGCTATAGATATGGGCGTAACTACCCTGGAAATGGATGTGGTGGTTAGTGGCGACAGCCAGCTTGTGGTATCGCACGACCCATTTATAAGCCCCGAGTTTTGCGACTGTGGCATGGTAAAAGACACCATAAACATATTTAAACTACCCTACGACAGCATTAAGAAATTTGACTGTGGCAGCAAGCCGCACCCCCGCTTTGCTAAACAAAAAAGATGCCTGCGTATAAGCCTTTACTATCTAATGTAATTGATAAGGTAGAAGTATATGTAAAAGCCAAAGGGTTAAAACCCATAAACTACAATATAGAAACTAAGTGCGAAGCTAAAACCGACGGCCTGTATAATCCTGCGCCTGCTGTGTTTGCCAAGCAACTGGCAGCAATGATAAAAAGTAAAGGCATTGAAAAGCGCACCACCATACAAAGTTTTGATGCCCGCACCCTGCAATGGCTACACACAAACAAAGCCGGTATAGATTTGGTTTTATTGGTAGAAAACACCACCAATGTAGACTCATGCCTTAAAGCCCTTGGCTTTACCCCGCAGGTATACAGCCCTAATTTTAAACTGATAGATAAAGACGTGGTTGATAAACTGCATAATCAGGGCATTAAGGTTATTCCGTGGACGGTAAACGAAGACCGCGACATACGCCGCGTTGCCGAAATGGGTGTTGATGGCATAATTTCTGATTACCCTGATAAGGTGCTAAAATTACTGGCACAACCCTAACAAGAAACTTTTTGCATAGATTTGCGAATATGAACAAAGCATACACCATAGACTATGCCAATATCGGGTTAATGATATTGTCGTGCATTATAGCGTTTTTCATCCCCTTTGAGCTGTTTTTGTTCTCTTATGCTATACTTGGCCCGCTGCATTATTTAACAGAAATTGGCTGGCTGCACCAGCGCCAGTATTTTACCAAAGGTAAATACGATTTTTTATTGCTGATTTTCTTTGGCCTTTTGTTGTTTGCCGCCCAGTTTGGCTATGCTAAAAACCTTAGCCAGTTCATCAAACAAACTCATACTGCTTAGCTTTGTTTCGGCCTGTATTATAGCCTTTGTAAAAGATTATTACCTTAAAGTTATACTGGTAATTGTACTGTTGTTTTCTATGTTTTTTGTAAACAGCCAAAACAGCTACATCTATATATTCTTCGGGGTGTTCTTGCCAACGCTAATCCACGTATTTCTATTCACCGCCATTTTTATGCTGTTTGGCGCGCTAAAATCGCGTAGCTGGCCGGGCATTATATCAGTAGTGGTGTTGTTTGGCTGCGCCGCCGCATTGTTTTTAATCAACCCATCGCAAACCTATCAAATATCAGACTATGTGCGCGAAAGCTGGTTTGGATTTGATGCCAAAGGCGATGCATGGGGCTTTGTAAACCTGAATATTGCCGTGCTTGATTATTTTGAAATGGGTTCTGACCAACCCGCACAAGAAGGCTTGGCGCGGATAGAGAATTTGGTTTTCCACACCAAGGCAGGGTTTTTACTTACCCGCTTTGTAGCCTTTGCTTATACCTATCACTACCTAAACTGGTTTTCTAAAACATCAGTAATAAAATGGCATAAGGTAGATAAGCGCTATTTGTATGCAACATTGCTGCTATGGTTTGCCGCCATTGGCACCTATTTATACGATTATGCTACAGGGCTAAAAGTATTGTTCCTGCTAAGCTTTATGCATGTATTGCTAGAGTTTCCGTTAAACTTTCAATCGTTTGTGGGTATTGGCAAAGAGGCCCGCAATATGTTTGCCCGTAACAAAACAGGCGCTACCAACTAAACTATGTTAATGAGGACTATACTAATTATTCTGGGCTTATTGTTTTCGGTAAGTATATACGCGCAAACCGATGCTGTTGCAACAGCTAAAAAACCAGCCGATACCGAGCAAGATGCCGGAAACCCCGGTTTGCACCAAAAAATAAAACAGCGCTTTATTGATGGCCGCGTGCCCTACATGCTGCCTATTTTAATTACGCTGATATTAGGCCTATCGCTAAGTATAGAGCGTATTATTTACCTTAACCGTGCCCACATAAACAGCCAAAAGCTGCTGCGCGATATTGAGCCCGACATTGTTGCCGGCAACCTTGATGCCGCTATGGAAAAATGCCGCAATACCCGCGGGCCCGTGGCCACCATGTTGCTACAGGGCATGAACCGTGCGCCTTATGGGCTAGATGTGATGGAAAAATCTATCCTATCGGCTGGTAATGCTCAAATGAGTTTGTTAGAGCGTGGCCTTACCTGGGTATCGCTGTTTATATCCTTAGCGCCAATATTTGGTTTCTTTGGTACCGTAGTGGGTATTTTTATGGTGTTTGAAGAAATTGAGGTAGCAGGCGATATCGCCGTATCTATTGTTGCGGGCGGTATGAAGGTGAAGCTTATTACCACCATTAGCGGTCTTATAGTGGCTATTATCCTGCAAATATTCTACAACTACATAGTATCTAAAATTGATAACATAGTGTACGATATGGAAGAGGGCGCTATAGACTTTGTAGATATGATGCTGAAAAGCGGCTATTACAACGATAAAAAACTATAACCATGGAAGAAGGCGGAGGTTGGGAATATTTTGTAGCCGATTATGGCACCTGGCTTGTTATGGGCCTGTTGGTGCTGGCTATAGTTCTGGTTATATTCTTCTCTATACTGCAGGTGGTAGTAAACCGCAAGGCCAACCTAAAGCCCTTAATGGGCGCTGGTGTGTTGGTAGCGGTATTCCTTGTATCGTGGCTGCTAGCCCCCGCGATTTTACTATGGACGATATTGATAAGGGCATCGGCTCTTTTGATAGTGGTTTGATAGGCGGAGGCCTGCTTACTGTATATGCATTGTTAGGCGGAGCATTGGCTACCATTTTGTTTTTTGAGGTTAAACGCGTTTTTAAAAAGTAATACATGATACGCGCGCGCAGGTCTATAGTACACGAAATTAATGCCGGCTCTATTGCCGACATTGCTTTCCTGTTGCTTATATTCTTCCTACTTACCTCTACCATGGATCGCAACTACTCTATGCGCCGCGATTTGCCTGCCGAAAGCCAAGAACAAAGCAACGTAGCCAACCGCAATGTGCTAACCTTTAGCCTTAATGGTATGAATGAGCTTAGCGTTAACAACAAGGCCGAAACGTTTGATAAAGTAAGCGCCCGCGTTAAAGAATTCATATTGAACCCTACAGGCAGTGCCGAATTATCAGAAAAAGTAAACAAGAACGTAAAGCTGTTGGGCGAAGTGCCGGTATCAGCAGGTGTTATAAGCATTAAAACCGATGATAATACCTCATACTCTGCCTACTACAGGCTTACCGATTTTATTAATAAAGCATTTTTAGAAATGAAAGACCAACAGGCCCAAAAGGTTTTTGGTATGACATACGGTAAGCTAGACGATTTACGCCGCAAGGCAATAGACGAGAGTGTGCCGGTAAGCATAGCAGAATAAGTATGTTTAGAAAGAAAAGAGCCCGTGAAATGCCCACCGTATCAACAGCCGCGCTGCCTGATATTATTTTCATGCTGCTGTTTTTCTTTATGATGACATCTACCATACGCCGCCACACTGCCAAGGTTAACATTAAACTACCCACGGCCCAAACAGTAGAAAAACGTACCGATAGCGATGGGGTTTGTTTTGTTTATATTGGCGAGTCGCGCACGGGCGGTCAGGGTATGTTGGTACAGGTAAATGATGATTTTGTTGACATTGCTAAGGTAGGGGCAACCGTAATGGCCGAAAAGAAAAAGCTTACCCAGCCTAAGCAGGATAAGTTTATCGTATCGCTAAAAATACATAAAGATGCCCGCATGAAACTTGTAAAACAGGTTAAAGACCAGCTTAAACAGGTGGGCGCCATGCAAATAGATTATTCGGGAACACACAGTACTTTCTAGATGTTGTATATTTAACCAATCAAATCAACACAAAATGAAGAAGCTTTTACTTATTGCGGTTTTTGCCTTGTTTGCTTTTGCAGGTAGCTTAAAAGCCCAATACACCACCACCACACCTATTACAGGTTTGTCGTATCCTGTTGCTTTTGCCTTTACACCCGATGGGCGTATTTTGGTTACTCTTAAAGGTGGGGTAATAAGAATGTTTAATGCTGATGGTTCTTCCATTGGCAATTTTTATAACCTAACCGATAGCACCTTTAACGATTTTGAACGTGGCCTGTTAGGTATAGAGGTAGACCCCGACTTTGCTACCAATCACTATGTTTATGCCTACTACAACCACCGTTTCCCAAACAACTCGGGCGGTACTGCACAACAAAAACTGCGTGTGGTAAGGTTTACAGAGAATAACAATGTAGGCACCAACCCAACAATAATTTTAAACCTTACCCCTGGCTATTCTATAGCGGGCAACCACGTTGGCGGCAACATGCGCATGCATGCTTCCGAACCGGGCAAAATATATGTTTCTATTGGCGAACTTGCAGTACCCGCTAATGCCCAATTGCTTACCAACCCGTATGGTAAATTTTTGCGTATTAATACTGATGGTACTATACCAAACGATAATCCCTTTTATGATGATGGTAACCCTGCTACCGGCAACGACGACCGCATTTGGAGCTATGGTCACCGCAACGCGTTCGATTTCTGCTTTAGCCCCGTAAACGATTCGTTATACTCTTCAGAAAACGGACAGAATACCTGGGACGAGATGAATATTGTTACCCGCGGTAAAAACTACGGCTGGAGCCCATGCGAAGGCGATTTTTTAAACGGAAGCACTACCAACCCTTGCACTAATGTTAATTACACCGCGCCTATAGAAACGTGGGGAACTCCCCTGCCTGCCGTTACAGGTATTGTGCATTACAACTCTTGTTTAATGCCAGAGTTTCAAAACCATTTATTGGTAAGCGATAATGATAATGGCTATATATACAATGTTACCCTTGGCAACGCCCCTGCTTACGATGTTGTTACATCGCGCGTGCAGGCTTTTGATTTGTTAGGCTTAACAACACTTCGCCAAGGTGCCGATGGTTACTTGTATGCTCTAAACGGCGGCTACGCCCCACAAGGCAGGCTATACAAAATTGGACCTAGTAACCCTCCGGCAAACCCATTGGCCGATATTATAGTGGGTATAGTTCCTAACGAGGTTTGCTTATGAGCGATTCTTTTCAGGTAATGGCGGTAGAGGACGTAAGTAACTTCTCTTATGAGTTTACCTTGTCAGGCTCTAATACCAGCGTTACAGAAACATCTACCACGGCTACAACTTATATGGTTCCGCAAGAAGTAGGTACGCACGATTTACTATTGGTTGCTTCTAACGGTTGTATTACTGCTACAGATCAGGTAAGCGGCTACCTTACTGTTTATGCGCAACCTACCTATACGCTTAACACTGTAGATGCTTTGGGCGGCCCTAACGGTAGCGCTTGGCTTTCTAACTATGCCAATGTAAACAGCATTACTTGGCTTGATGCTAACAACCAGCCATTATCAGCTAACGATAGTATTCAAAACCTGGCTGCCGGCACCTACACGGTTGTTGTTACCAATGGTGGCGTAACGCAAGCCTGCTCATTTTCTGAAACTTTTACCATTGAGTTGGGTGGCGCTGTGGGTGAGTTTGCCACAGCTAAAATCAACATGTATCCTAACCCTGCCAGCGATAAGCTTTTTATAGACCTTAACGCTGTATCAACTAAAATTACACACGCGCAAGTATTTAATAGCACAGGAGCCTTAGTAATGAGCCAAGCGGTTAATGGCCAAGCCTTATTAGAATTGGATGTAAACACACTTCCGGCAGGTATTTATTCAATACTGTTAAACGGTAGCAACCAAAGCTATTCAGCCCGTTGGATTAAGAACTAATTGATGATTTGATATAACTGAAAAGTCCCGCCATTAGCGGGACTTTTTTATTTGCCTTGTTCAGCCTTCTTAGCCTTGTTGTTCTTAATAAGCGTGCGTATAATAGGTATAGAGGTAATAACCACCAGGCCTATTACTATGTAGCCCATATAGTCAGATAGTACTTCGCCAAAAATGTAGCCTACGGTACAAAAAGAGCCAATCCACAATACAGAGCCAGCTAAGGTTATACAACATAAACGTACGCATACGCATGTGTATAACGCCCGCCAGTATAGGTGCAAACGTGCGGATAACAGGTAAAAAGCGCCCTATTATCAAGGTGCTGCCACCGTATTTTTTATAATGCTCTTCGGCAGAGTGTATATAGCTTTTTCTAAAAAACAGGGTGTCTTTGCGTTTATATAGTGCTTTGCCCGTGCTAAAGCCAAACCAGTAACCCACCAAATAGCCCAGTATAGCCGATGCTATTAAGCTTACTTCTACTATTACTATGGGTTGGTCTATTATGCCGGTAGCAGTTAAAACACCTCCCGTAAGTATTAGCGAGTCGCCAGGAGGAAGAAGCCAAAGAATACCCCGTTTTCAACAAAAACAACAATGCACAGCAGCACCAGGCCACCATATTCTATAATAGATTTGGGGCTTAACAGGGTTTGTATAAACTCCCATACTTCGTTCATCTTATATAGCTTGTTTAGCCCTGTTGCGTTCTATACGTGCCGATACCCGTATGCTTATTTCGTAAAGAACATATAGCGGCACTGCAACCAGCATTTGCGATACAATATCGGGCGATGGGGTAATAATAGCCGCCGTTATAAGTATAATAACCACAGCATGGCGGCGGTACTTGCGCATAAAGCCCGGCGTAAGTATGCCTAGTTTTGATAGTACGTAGGATATAATGGGCAACTCAAACACCAACCCTGTAAGCAGCGTAGTTACTGTTACTATAGATATGTAGGAGTTAAAATCAATAAGGTTTTGAATTTGCTCTGTTATTTGGTAGTTACCTAAAAAGTTAACCGCCAATGGCGATACAATAAAGTAGCCGAATGTAATACCGGTAAAGAACAATAGCGAACACCAAAAGATAATGCCGCTGGCCGATCTTGCTTCATTCTCACGCAATGCCGGACGTATAAAGCGCCATATCTCCCACAATACATAGGGGAATGCCAATACAATACCCACCACTAGCGATACGTATAAATGGTTAGAAAACTGGCCCGAAATATCGGTGTTAATAAGGTTAATATCGGTACTGGCCATACACATGGCATCATTGCCCATAACCTCTCTAGAGAAGCGGCAAAGCATTCTGAAAGTTACAAAATCGGAGCTTTTTGGGGCAAGCAATATCTCGTCAAAAATATATTCCATGTAGATAAATGCCCCAATGGCAAAAACCAATATGGCAAATGCGGCCCTGATAAGGTGCCAGCGCAAAACTTCTAAATGTTGCAGAAACGACATTTCTGCACCTAAACCGTCTGTATTTTCGTCTTCTTGTGCCATATAGCGGCGTAAAGGTAATGATTAGACCTATTGCTTTAGTTTTTCTAAAAGTAAAGCCTTTAACTCATCATAATGTTCTGTAATAGTCGGTATGTAAATTACATAATAGTTTTCGTGGCAAGCTTCTAGCCGGTTGCTTAGCTGTGCGCGTAGCCATTCAAAAGGGCGCTTTTTAAAAAGGGTATATGTTCTCAATTCAAGCCCCCATTGGCTTTCAGTCAGGGCAAACTGGCTTTTAAAACGCACCTTGCCGGCACTTTTGCCCTCGTACATCCGCTCAACATAATCATTGGTAATAACAAAACTGCTTTGCAGGTATAGTTTTGATAAGTTTCTGCTCCTCCACGATTTTCTCCTGACTGTTAAATTACCTGTAAGTGCTGAAAAGATAAATATGCCAACAAAAACTACTACTGGTAATGTAGTAATGTTATAATGTGTGCCTATAAAAATACTCGTAGCCCATATCACCATTATAACTACGTTTACCCTGTCACGCTTATTGTATTCCAGCAGGTAACCCTCAACCTTTTCGGGTGGTATGGTATACGTTTTTTCCAAATGGTATTACCTTATTACACTCACCTTGGCAATGCCCAGCTTACCATCTTGCACAATGCGCAAAAGGTACAAGCCCGTTTGCAGGTCGGTTGGTAATTGGTAGCTAAGCTTATGCTCTCCCGCCTGAGTGTGTATGGTGTTTAACAACGGAGCAGCTAAGCGCCCATCAATGCTATACAAATCTATGTGTAGCGGGCCGCTTTCGTTAAGTGTAAAATGCAGGTTTAAATTACCATTGGTAGGGTTGGGGAATACCTGCAACGCGCTTACCGGTTGGCTTTGGTTGTTTATACCCACGTTTACACCAAACAGGTTGTTTTTGCTAACCGTATCGGTACAGCCAAAGGTGTTGGTTACTATAAGCGTAACGTTATAAGCACCATTAGCGGCATACCAATGTATAGGTGCGGGCAGGGCAGAGGTATTGTTTATGCCCGATGCAGGGTCGCCAAAGTCCCACAACCACTCAGTGGCATCAAAAGAGTTGTCGGTAAACTGCATAGAGTCGCTACCGGCTTCATCATTAATAGGGAATGCTAAAAAGTTAGCCGTTGGGGTAGGGTAAACTGCTATCTGGTTAGGTGTGCTGGCGCTTACGTTGCCACTTACACCAAAGGCATAAAGCGTAACATCGTATGTTCCCGGCGAGTTATAAACGTGCGTAGGGTTTTCTTGGGGAGATGTTGACCCATCACCAAAATCCCATAAATAGGTAACGGCATTGGTACTTTCGTTAGTAAAATCAACCGTTAGCGGCGGGCAGCCCGATGTAGCGCTTAAATCGTAGTTGGCAGCCAGTATGCTCGATACGGTTACTACAAACGTGCAAATATTGCTGCAGCCATTGGCATCGGTAACTATCACGTTTACTGTATACGGACCTGGCTCGGCATAAATATGCGATGCCTGCGCCCCCTGCCCGTTAGAGTTGTCGCCAAAATCCCATATATAATCAAACGGTGCCAACCCACCCGATGTAACCTCGGTATCAAAATACGTAGGCTGTCCGGTTATAAAAGAGTCTGCGGTACAATTTAATTGTGGCGGGTCTATTACAAATACTGATAATGGGTTTGATGTGGCCTGTAAGCCAATACCGCAGCCTAAGCTTGATGTTACCTGGCAGGTAATAACATCGCCATTGGCAATGTTAGAGCTGGAATAAGCCGGGGCGTTAGCACCTACTGGGGCGTTGTTTACAAGCCATTGGTATGTGGGGGTGTTGCCAACACTATCGGTATGGGCAGTAAATACCACAATTTCGTTTTGGCAAATAGTATCTATGCTTACACCAATGGTTACCACGGGTTGTAAAATATCTTCTACATTAACAAAAGCCGTATCGGCAAAAGTGGGGCCGCAGCAGTTACTTATGGTTTGCAGTACAAACCGGTAATTACCCGGCGTGGGGAAGGTATAGGCTGGCAGCGATTGGTCTGCAGGGCCTGTAACAATATCAAAAAAACCGCTGGGGCCATTTACATACCATATATAAGAGTCAGCCGTTATGCTGCTGCTAAGCGTGGTGGTTTCTCCTTCGCAAAGGCTATCATCTGCTACAGTTATAGAGGGTATTGGGTTGACCTGGTTGTTAAAAATATCAAGATAATCGGTAAATGTGTAAGCAACACCGTTGTTTACCATGGTAAAGGTTTTACGCCCGGTGGTTGTAAACTGGCACGTGCCATTAGTGCCGCTACCCGTAGCAGGGCTTGCACCCGCTCCAAAATACCATGTTACGCTACCTGTCGCAGTGGTGTAAAATTCTACAGGAACGCCTGTGCAGCCAGTAAAGTTAACCTGTATAATAGGCTGTTGTAAGCCGTTTATGTTATATTGCTGTAGAGGTGTTCCTGTGCCGTCTTCGTATACGGCATAGCTAACCCCATCGGCACCGGCACCGCCTGCACCACCGTTACCTCCGCGTCCACCTGCGCCACCGTTTCCACCTGCACCAACATCGCAGTTAAACTGGCCGCCACCGGCACCGCCTAAACCACCCTGGCCACCAATACCACCTTGCCCGCCCTGGCCTGCAAAACCTGCAGCGCCTAACGTGTATTGGCAATCTTTTACAAGGCCGTTAGCACCGTTGTTGTATAAGTATAAGCAAAAAGCACCGCCGCCGCCGGTTCCACCCGATGCGCCTGTACCACCCTGGCCACCTTCGCCACCACCGCCGCCACCGGCTCCGGAGCCATTGGTGTTAGGGGGCAAGCCAAATAATATATCGTGGGCTAGGCCGCCTTGCGAGCCTGCGCCACCTGCGCCACCGCCACCGCCGCCGTTTAGGCCGGGGTTGCCGGTAGCACCATTACCGGGAACAAAAAAGCCCCCGCTAAAAGAGTAGTTTCCTGTGGCGCCGGGTGTGCCCGCTACGCCATCTATACCACCAATACCATCTGTTCCATCGGTAGATACTGTGCGGTCGCAGTTAAGAGAAAGTATTGTAGTAAACACCCCAATGCCGCCATAGCCGTTGCCGCCACCGTTAGTGCCCTGTCCGGGTGTACCGGGGCTGCCATTGTATGTTTGCCCGCCCGCAGGAAATACATACGTGCCACGCTGGCCCCCATCGCCACCCTGGCCACCTGCATTGCTTCCGGGGAAGCTGCCAGAGCCACCACCACCACCTGCCCTGCAACAAGTGCCATCTTCATCACCATCTTGTCCATTTATGCCGCCTGCGCCGCCAATGCCATTGGTGCCGTTGGTGCCATTATCGCCATTGCCTGCATTGCCGCCAATAAGTTTGCAACGCACAATTTGGTAGTTAGAGCAGCCGCTTAGGTAAACAGTATAGGTAGATACTGAAAAATCGAAAGTAGTAAGCACACGGATAGTTAAATCCTGTAGCCTGAAGTTGCTTATGCTATTACCTGTTAAACCAACCAACCTGGCGGGGTTTGGTTGTATATTTTGATTGTCGCGTAAAATGGTGGTTGCAGAATTGTTGCTCTTATACCAGCTGCTGTTAAAACCCCCTTCAATAGTAGTATTGCTAACCAGTGCCAGCGGTTGCGAAATTATATAGGTGCCCGCCGCCATGTAAATTTTATTGGTTGGCGCCGTAGCTAGTGTTAAAGCATAGGTAAGGCTTGCCGGGGCAGCTTTTGTACCCGCAGCCCCTGTAGATGCGCCGTTGGGTGTAACATAAATAATATTACACTCTTGCGCACTAACTAAAAAGCTTATAAGTAATAGAAAAATTGTGGTTAAACCGCGCAATAACATATAGTTGAGTACTTATTATTTAGTTGGAGCTGCTTTCTTTTTATAAATAATAATCGGTTTGTTTAGGTCCGAAACCAAAATCTGGTATCCGGCATAAAACAATGATAAAACAGCTAAAATTAGTAAAAATACCTGTAACGGTTTTTTAAATCGACTATAATAGCTGCGAGAGTTGCGCTTCCGGGTGCGGGTACGTACCCGCATTTTTTCGCGGATGCGTATTTTTATCTTGCTGCGGCCTGTTGCATCTTTATTATCGTCATCTACAACGGTAAATTTGCCGGGTACATCTTTGGGGTTATGATAGCTGGGAATGTCGCTCATCTCTAGGCATTTTCCGGCTGTACAACAAACTGCGCGGTGTTTCGCGTGCGCTGCTCCAGCAAAGTTTTTTTACTATTTAATACCTTATCAAAACCCTCTTTGGTATAATTACGCACCGTTATTAGCTGTAGCCCTTTATTGTGTAGCACTTTATAACTTTTTTGCAGTTCATCCATCAAATCTTCCAGCCGTGTTGTATCATCAATACAAACTGAAAAGCTGATTGCAGAGTTTTGCATCAGGTTTATCTTTATGTTAAAGATACTAAAAATCCTGAATATTTCGCTCAGGCTTTCTTCTGCTATAAAGGAAAAGTCTTTTGGCAGAATAGAAATAAGTACTTGGTTTACCTTAAAAATATACGATGGAAGCTGGGGTTGCATAGCATCGCTGCTTATGGCTGTGCCCTCTTTTTCTGGCGCTATAAACGACTTTACATACAACGGTATCTTCTTATTCTCTAGCGGTTTTATTGTTTTTGGGTGGATAACCGTTGCACCGTAGTAGGTAAGCTCAATACTGTCGTAGTATGATAGCTTCTCAAACTTTTGGGCATCAGCAAAAAACTTAGGGTCAGCATTTAAAACACCGGGCACATCTTTCCAAATGGTTACACTTTCGGCATTAAGGCAATATGCTAAAATAGCGGCTGTATAATCAGAGCCTTCGCGGCCCAGGGTGGTGGTATAGTTTTCAGATGTGCAACCAATAAACCCTTGTGTAAGCACCACACTATGGGTGTTAAGCAAAGCACCTACCATTTCGTTAGTAGCAGCTTCTGTCAAAGGCCAGTCAACACGGGCATCGCGGTACGTATTGTCGGTTTGGATAATATCACGCGCATCAACCCACTTGCAGGCAATGCCCACACTAGTAAGGTAGTGGCTAACTATTTTGGTAGATAGCAATTCGCCAACCGATACTATCTGGTCGTACTCAAAATCAAAATCTTTAATAGGCTCATCTTCTATTGCCCAGTCTAAGGCGCTTATAAGCCCGTTTACATCGGTAAAAACAGGGTGGTTTTTATCGCTAAACAAGCCATTTAAAATGCCGTTGTGGTAATCAATAACTACCTGTAGCTTTTCTTTAGCATCGGCATTTTTGTAGAAGAATGCTTTAGCAACTTCTTCCAGTGCGTTGGTGGTTTTACCCATTGCCGAAATTACTACTACCAGCTTATTGGCAGGGTAACGCTTAATTATATCGGCTACATTCTTTACGGCTGCGGCATCTTTAACAGATGCTCCTCCAAATTTAAATACTTTCATTTTGTGGCAAAAATAGGCTATAAACCCTTTGGGTATAACTACCCATCGTCTCTTTCGTCGGCTTGGTTTTTTTGTGCGTTTTTCTCGTTTATGCTTTTTTCAATACGCCTTTCTAATATGTGGAACAGGAGCGAAAGAATGATTAAACCTGCCGTGCAAACAATAGGCACATACACAAAGCCCATACCCGCCAAAATGCCCAAGGCGCACATTATCCATATAAACGATGCCGTGGTAACTCCCGTTACCCTATCATTCATCTTAAAAATAACACCCCCACCTAAAAAGCCTACTCCGGTTACTATTTGGCCTATTATACGGCCGGGGTCGGCATTGGGGTCTTCTTTATTAATTATGTAGGCAATAGAGGTAAGTATGGCCGAACCTACACATACCAACACATTGGTACGTATACCTGCCACTTTACTTTTCAACTCGCGCTCCCAACCTACTATAAGGCCGCATATAGTAGCTACCACTATCCGCGACCCAAAGTAATGAAACCACTCCCATTCGTTTATTTGCATGCCTAAATGTAATATTTAAAACGATTGTAACTGATCGTAAGTAAGCTTACCGTTAATCCACTCAGGGTCTAAATGGGCATTAAACTTATTGTAGAAGTTTATAGCCGGTGCATTCCATTCAAGTACCTGCCACTCAAGGCGGCGCATTTGGGTGCGCTTAGCTTCGGCAATGGTTTCTTCAAATAGCAGCTTACCTATACCCGCACCACGCATACTCTCGGTTACCACAATATCATCAATATACATGCACTTGCCTTTCCAGGTAGAGTATTTCGTAAAGAAGAGCGACATACCCACCAACCTGTCATCAACAATGGCAACAAAGGCTTTCCAAACAGCGCCGGGGCCAAAACCTGCGGCCTGCATTTCTTCCAAGGTAACGGTTACTTCCTGTGGGGCTTTTTCGTATAGGGCTAACTCTTGCACAAGGGCAAGCATGGCAGGCACATCAGCAGCTACAGCGGTACGTATGGTAATTTGCATAGGGCAAAGTTAAGCCCTATTCCTGAATAATTTTTACCCCCTCTCCCTCAGGGAGAGGGCAGGGGTGAGGGTAAATGGGTTCTTAAAACCTCGCCTTGCGGCAGGTAGTATTCTCTTTGTAGTTGATGCGGTCTTCGCCTTTCAACAGGTCTTGCACTTGTTTTACAAAGCCATCGCCTTTGCTTTTATCATTCATTTTAAAGCAATAGTCAACCTCGCCCTCGCGGCCCCAAGCCGATTTATATACGGTAACAGCACCTGGGTTTTCGCTTTCATATTTAGTTAAAAACGCATCTAGCTTACGGGCTGCAAGGTAGTTTATACCGCTGCCCGGGCTGTAAAACGATACATTTAAACGGATGCTATCGTTAGGTGTGGCCGGGTTAGGCTCGCCTGCGGCAATATTGTTGGTTGGTGGTATGGTGTTATCAAGTACCACTATGCTATCTGCCTTAGCATTGCTTTTGGTCGACATTTCTTTCTTGCTTTTACAACCTGCTGCCAGCAAGCCAATGGCTGCTATGGCAATTAAATATGCTTTCATAATTTTTTGTTTTTACCTGATAAGTGTTACAGTGCCGCGCTTATCAAACTGCCGCCCTGTAAACCAGGTTATCTTTATATAATATACATATACGCCTATCATGGCATCCTTTCCGTCTTTTGTTGTTCCATCCCAACCGGTAAATATCTGGTCGGTGTCAAACACGGGCTGGCCCCATCTATCGTATATATACATCTCTCCACTAACAATTCCCCTGCCAAAAACGCTAAAGGTCTCATTAGTAAAGTCATCATCGGGCGTAAAAGAGTTTGGTACAAAGAATGATTCCTGCTCTATAACTTGCAGTGGTATCTGCAATGTATCTACGCAACCAATATCATTACTAACTATAAGGGTAATTATGTAAATGCCCGAATCTGGATAAACACCCACAGGGTTATCAATATACGCTGTGTCTCCATTGCCAAGTACCCACACCAGCGAGTCGTAATACTGGCTTAGGTTAAAAAATTGTACTGTAGTGTCGGGCAATTGCAGTTTAAACGTATCGGCGCCAAAATTAGCTTCGGGGTAGGGCACCACCTCTATGTACTGGGTAGCCACCATAGTATCTCTACAGCCCGAAATATTTTCTACAATTTGCGTAACGGTATAAATACCCGGCTCTGTATAAACATGTATTGGGTTTTGACCAACATCAACAGGTGTTCCATCGCCAAAGTACCAAAGCCATTTGTTGGCCGATTGTGATGTATCGGTAAACGATACAGCCTCTCCGGTACACATTAATGTATCCAGGGTAAAGAAGCCTGCCTCGGGCTGCTCTAGGTATTGAATAAAATTTTGTGTGGTAAGTGTTGCTGTGCAATTGTCAGCAGTAGTTACAGTTAAAGTTACATTATAAACGCCCGGGTTAGCATACTCGTGCGATGGGTTTTGTAATGTTGATGATTGCCCGTCGCCAAAATCCCATAACCAATCGGTAACCCCACCCAGCGATTGGTCTAAGAACCTGAAAATATAAGGCTCGCACTCAATACTGTCTAACGCGGTAAACTCAGCTACCGGCGGTGGCGGAATGTATATAAAGTTGGGCAGTACCAAAGTATCGGCCAGTACACCGTTAGATGCTATCAGCGTAACATCGTAATAGCCCGGTGCGGTATAGTTGTGTGATGGGTTTTGCAGGTTAGATGTGTTGCCATCGCCAAAATTCCAGGTCCATATAATTACGCCACCATTGCTTTGGTCAGTAAAATCTACAGAGCCTGTGCCGCAGCCAAGGGCAGTAATGTTGCCGCTAAACAATGCATTTACCTGCGGGGCAATGCTTATGGTAACCTGTACCTGGCACGTAGCTTCGCAGCCATTGTCATCGGTAACTGTTACGGTAGCAGTATAAGTGCCTGTAGAGCCGTAAGTATGCGGTGGGTTTTGCAGGTTAGATATGCCACCATCGCCAAAATCCCAAGCATAAGTAAATGGTGCAGAGCCAACAGGGTTTACACTAAACTGGGTTGGTGCGCCCAAAAACTGGCCTACCGAAGAACAGTTTAATACCGGTGGTTGGTTTACCACCATAGTAATAGGTATTGATGCTGCCGGGTTATTGTTAGTACACATCATACTGCTGCTCATGCTTACAGCAACAATATCGCCATTATTTAGGGTTGATGAACTGTAGGTATTGCTATTAGTGCCAACAGTGCCGCCGTTTACAGACCATGTGTACACAGGGCTATTACCGCCATTTACCGGCGATGCCCCAAAGTTTACCTGTTCGCCCGCACATATAGTGGTTGCTGATGCAAACACGAATACATCAGCATTTATATAAGGTATAACATGTATGGTAATGGTATCAATAGTAGAGCGTCCGCAGCAAGGCGATGTTGTTTGCAGCAATATGCGGTAATCGCCCACGGTGTTAAATGTTACACCGTTTAATGTTTGAAAGCCGGGCCCGTTAAATGTAGTAGGCACAGTACCTTCTAACCACCACTCGTAATTAATACCGGCATAAGAGCTTGTAAAATTTAATGTGCCGCCAACGCATACCGTATCGTTAGATGGTAAAATAGCAGGCAGGTAAGGTATGCCGCTAGAGAATATCCCTACATAATCAGTATATATATATGGCACACCATTAAGCACCATGGTTACTGTATGGCGACCAGTGGTGGTGTATTGCACCGTCACGTTGTTGCCAACGGCCTGTAATGGAATTGTACCCCCATCAAAAAACCATTGTACAATACCGTTAGCGGTAGTAGAGAAATCAATGTCAGAAAAAGTACAACCCGTATTTTGAACGATTATAACAGGTTCTACAGGGGTGCGCATGTCCGACTGTACTAGTGCTATAGCATTAGGGTCTTCAAAAATAGGCAGGCTAAGTCCAAGGCTGCCGTTGCCGCCATTGCCACCATCGCCACCATCGCCACCATCGCCACCATCGCCACCGCTGCCAATATCGCAGCCGGGGCCACCGCCGTTACCCCCGTTACCACCAAAGCCACCTAAGCCGCCCGGCGCGCCACCAAGACCGCCTTGGCCCGGTATGCCGGAAAATGTGTATGTGTCTTTTACTCGTCCGTTATTGCCATTGGCCCATGCAAATATGCCAAAAGAGCCACCGCCACCTGTGCCACCCAGTGCACCTGCACCGCCCTGGCCACCTTCGCCACCGCCACCGCCACCGGCTCCGGCACCATTACTGTTAGATATAAAGAAACCGTGAGGAATACAACCTTGTGCGCCGCCGCCGCCGCCGCCACCACCACCGCCGCCGTTTTCTCCGTTGGCGCCGTTTTGGCCCGTACCGTTAACAAAAAAACCACCGGCAAAACCCGGCGTGCCTGCATTGCCATTTACACCATTTGCCCCATTAAGGCCATTGGTGCCGGGCTGGCCTACGTTAGCAGGGCCCATATCGCAACCTATAGAAATTAAATTACAGTTACCTACACCGGCTACACCGCCGTTGCCATTTAGTGGGGCACCGCCGCCGCCGCCACCGGCGGTGCCGTTAGGGGCGTTGCCTCCTGCGGGGAAAGAGTAGGTGCCGCGCGCGCCGCCATTGCCACCATTGCCACCATTGCTGCTGCCGGGGTAAGAGCCTGTGCCGCCGCCACCGCCGCCGGTGTTGCCACCGCCATCTTCGCTGCCGTTTTGGCCTGCCGCGCCATTAGCCCCGTTTACTCCGTTTATTCCGGGTGTGCCGGGTAAGCCGGTAGAGCCATTGCCGCCTGTAACATTACAGCGGCTAATATTATAATTGCTGCAGCCGTTAAGGTAAATACCGTAAGTAGTTACCCCGTTGCCTAAGGCATTGGCTGTTTTTATTGTTACATCTTGTATGGTAAAGCCTGTAATGTTTACACACGATACCGCCACCAAACGCTCGGGGTTGGTTTGCGGGTTGGCATTGGTGCGGGTTATAATAGTTTGCGCCGTATTAGATTTTTGCCAGTTGTTGGTGGGGTCAAAACCACCCTCAAGGGTTACATTGTCTAGTAAGTTAATGGGGTTTGTTATGGTATAGTTACCAACGGCTAGCCATAACTGGCTGCCGGGCGCTGCAAGGGCTATACCACCTGTAATGCTTGCCGGACTGGCTTTGGTGCCAGCACCGTTGCCGTTAGGGGTAATATATACAATATTGCACTGCTGCGCATTGGCTACCAAGCCTATAAGCAGAAACATAACTACTGTTAAACAAAACCTATATAGTAAACGTTCGGGCAATAGCATGGGTATTAGGCAATGGGCCTAAAGTAACAAAGTTATGAAATTGGAACGTTATTTCTATGTTTTTTAACACTATTTAAGTTAAATGTTAATGGGTTACAAAACAGCTAACACCTTTTGGTTTACTTTAGCACATCAAGTATGGATGGACAACAAGCTTTAAACCCCAAAAACTGGGTAGATAAATATGCTGACGATTTGTTTGGTTATGCTGTTACTAAGTGCAACAGCAGCGATTTAGCCGAAGATTTTGTGCAGGACACTTTCTTATCGGCCCTTAAAGGAATAAACAACTTTAAAGGCAACTCGTCAGAACGTACATGGCTGTTTTCTATCCTTAAAAACAAAATTGCCGACCATTACCGCAAGGCATCTACCCGCTACGAGGTTTCAGATAATACCATTTCAGGCGGCGAAGAGGGCAACCGCTCTTTTCTTGATTTGTTTTTTGAAGATGGTGGGCATTGGAGCAAGCAGGCTAAACCCAAGCAATGGAGTGTAGAAGAAGGTAATGTTTTGGATGATAAGGAGTTTCAGGCAGCTATGCAAAACTGCGTAGGCAAGTTGCCAAGTAACTGGCACACCGCTATAACCCTGAAATTTTTAGAAGAGAAGGATAGCGATGATATTTGTAAGGAATTAAATGTCTCATCGTCTAACTACTGGGTTATAATGCACAGGGCAAAGCTTATGTTGCGTGCGTGTTTAGAAAAAACCTGGTTTAAATTATAAGTACTGTGTTTAAAAAAATCTATATTATATTAACAATGCCCTGCCGCGATGCTACCCTGTTGATTGAAAAACGGCTGGATGATAAGATGGTGTTTTACGAGAAATTAGCCCTGCGTTTTCACCTTTCGTTTTGCGATGGTTGTAATAAGTATGCTAAGCAAAGCCGTATTTTGCATGCGTTGCTAACCAAATCATCCATTACTGATATTACCGATTTTTCAAAACTACGGTTGGCCGATGATGCTAAAATCCGCATTAAACAAAGCGTTCAAAATAATTTAGATAATATTTAATATTTTCTGTAAGGTATTAGCCACCTAAACGACTAATATAATAAAGGCAGGCATTTGTGCTAATTTGCAAGCCTTGAATTTAACAAGTAGTAGGTTCAGTAATAGTAGTTTAATTAGTTTAGGTTTTTTAGCACAAAGGGCAGCCAATTTTTTGGCTGCCCTTTGTGCTAGTTAGCAATTTAGGATTTAGTTGTTTTGGTTTACTATTTCTTTACTATCTGCCGTATTTCTGCCTTGCCCGTGCCTTTATCGGTAACAGTTACAAGGTATATGCCTGCGGGCACAGCCAGTAAATTGCAGGTGTAGCGGTTGGTAGTTATTTCTTCTGATGATATGGTTTTACCCAGCAGCGATTTTACATCAACCACATAATGCCCTGTGCCGGTAAGGTCTAAGTAGGCATAATCTATAGCAGGGTTGGGGTAGGTGCGGGCAATAATAGTACCCACTTTGGGTGTGGTGCTGTTGCGCTCGCTAACTGTTAAAGCGGGCTCTTCGGGCTCAGTAAAAGTAACATCGCCTGCCAGGTCGCCATAAATATCTTCAGTACTAATAACTACCGGGTACAGGTTTACATGCACTGCCGATGAGATACATTTTTTAACCACATCATTAAGGCTATGGTCGCCATAAGGCGGCTCTAGCGAGTGCGCATCGCCAATAACCAAAATCATTTTGCGGGCATCGGGCCTCCAGTTTATGTCTTCAATAGTCTTATATATAGCATCGTTAACAGATTCGGGCAAATCTCCCCTCCGCCGGTAGTCAGGTTTTGTATTTTATCAAGGCTGTTGTCTAGGTCGGCCGATAGGTTATGCAGCTCAAACCAACTATCGGGCGTGTCGTTTTTGTCGCCATAAGCACCCCAGCCAAGCTGTATGTTATCAAACTTCTTTAGCTGGCTAATTATTTTAGTCGCACTACTTTTTACGTTCTCAATATCATCATACATACTGCCTGTTTTGTCTATCAACAGCACAACATCTGTTTTTTGGGTGGTATGTTTATCTAATATAGATACAATGGTATTGGCTACCATTTTGCTGTTTTTGGCAAAGTAGCTTTGGCCGCCGGTTTTATCGGCCAACGATACAAACAGCTTAACCGCCTGTGGGTTAAAGCGCATATCTTTCAATGCCTGTTTTACAGTAATGTCTTTAGGCTTTACGGCGCGGCGCACCTTCTTGGCAACAGAGTCGGTTTTAAGGGTAACGGTATGCGTATCGGGTTGTTGTAGTACCGGCGTAGTGGTGGGTATGTATGGGCCGGAAGCAGTAGAGGTGTCAACATCTTCGTTGTTACACGAAGCCATTAAAAAGGCGCATAAAAGCAGCCCACAGAGAATGCGCAGTGACATAGCTATCAGGTTTAAAGATTAGGTATGGGTATGTCGCTACGCTCAGGTTTTGTATAGTATACTGTACTGAGGGTAAAAAGGTTATAGGGCGATGAAAAAAATAATCATTGTGCTAATCCCACTTTTTAAAAGCGAAGAAAACAGCCAATAGGATAAAGCAAAACGCCACCCCATAGTTCCATTTAAACTCCTCTTTTAAGTAGAATACAGAGAAGAAACCAAATACCACCAGCGTTATTACCTCTTGCATAATTTTTAGCTGCGCTGCAGAGAATTGAAGGTAACCTAACCTGTTGGCGGGCACCATAAGGCAATACTCAAAAAAAGCAATGCCCCAGCTTATAAGTATCACTTTCCACAGTGGTACATCGGTATGTTTTAGGTGGCCATACCAAGGCAAACGTCATAAATATATTAGAGGCTACTAAAAGGGCAATGGTGCGCATTACAGACTGGCTTTGGGTTTTTGTTTCTGCAAAACAGTTAGGTAGTATTGCTCTTTAACAGCATCTTTATTCTTATAATAACCATATAAATAGTTGGCCAACTCTAAATCCAAAGGGTTTTGTTCAAATGCCATTTCCGAATATTTAATGTTGTTCACTATATCATTCTTCATTATAGCCATAAAGCCGCGTGTTTTGTTAGCATAATAGCCATCTTTATCAATGGTTATAACAGCGCGTGCATACTGGCCTACTAGCGCAGTATCGCTATTGGCAAATATGTGGTTTCTCATTAAATAATAGTTATATAAGGCGCTTTGTGGCGTTTTGGCTGCATATTTAGTAAGTATATCAATGTTTTCATTAAACTTTCCGTTAGCCTCTTGTATATTAATTATATCTATTAACAAATCTTCTTTTTTGTTTTCGGGGCTTAGCTTATAGGCTGCATCAATATGTTGTAATGATTTTGGATTGTTGCCTAATACAAAGTATATTTTTGCCATGTACCACTGGCTTTGCCAATAGTCTTTCTTAACGTTATTATAGTATTTAAGCGCTTTATTATAAATATCGGTGCGGTTGGCAGTGTAGGTGGTGTCTGCTTTTACCTGCAAGCTTTTTGCATATAAATAATTAGCGTGCGACGATTTTGCCAGATGGTCAATATCGGCTTCGTACAGCGTATTAGTGTCTTTCCAGTCTTTATTCCTGTCTACTATATCATAACTATAATATAGTAAAAAAAGGCCCGGAAGCACTACGTAATGTAGCACCTTGGTAGATTTTAAAATCTTGCTGGCAAAAACAATACAAACCCAGGCAAACGCAATTGAAAAACCCACTGTGGCAACATAGGCAAACCTTTCGCCAATTATACCCGGTACCGGGTAGGCAATGTTTGAAAATGGAAATATGGCCAGCAGGTAAAATAATATGGCAAAAGCTACCGGATGTTTTTTGGGCAGGTTTTTAATTGCCCAGTACAATATATAGCAATGTATTATAAAAGATAAAATGGCAAGAGGATTGCTAAACTTAACCACCGGCACCATATTAAAACCATAGTAAAAACTATGGGTAGTAGGCAACAGCATCATTTTTATGTAGTGCAACAAAACAACTAACGATGTAGCTATTTTTTCATCAAAAGCGCTTTTTACTAATGGGTTTTCCGAAAAATTTAAAGCCCTTTCAGAACTAAATACAGTAGTAGAAAATATATAAAATGCAGCAAGCGTTAATAATAAAGAAACAAAAAACAACAAAGGTTTTTTGTAGTCTACAACACTGTTATAATAATATACAGTTAAGGGTAACAGCAAAAGTAACGATGCACTGCTTAGTTTAGATACCAGCGCTAAGGCGAAAAGAACAATACATGCAATAATACGCACCGCAATTTTATAGTTGCTTATTGCTGCTAGTATACAAAGCATACTAAAACTAAATTGCAATAGCTCGTCTCTCGATTTTAAATTGTTTATTACCTCACTATGTATGGGTAATAATGCAAATAGTATGGCTGATAAAAATATAAGTAAACTATTTTTTTCCAATCAAAAAGCTTGGTTAATAATATAAACAACAAGCCAATATTAACCAGGTACAACAATAAATTTACCAAATGGCTAACTACCAGGTTTTCTCCAAACAACTCATACTCTATGGCATAGGTAACTTTTACCAGTGGCCGGTATTCAAACCCATTACCATTATTGTCTGTTCCGTAATACGATGTAAATATATCGGGTATTCCGGCAATACCTTTTTTAATATCGGGGTTTAAAGCAGTAACGTAATAATCGTCTATAGCATAACCATTAAACAACGTATTAAAATATACACCGGCTGTAACCAGTAAAATAACTAACAGCGATAGCTTTTTAGTGTACGGAAAACTCACTACATTCATAAAACACTTTCTTAACGCCTAAATTACATTATTTATGTAAAGTACCTTATACGGTTGTTAAACCATACATATAGCAAAGGCTACTAAAAGGGCAATGGTGCGCGCGGGTTATTTAAAATTGGGGTAGTCTTTCCAGTTAAAGTCTTCACTGGTAAAAGGGTTTGCGTATTTTTTATTTACCAGTATAGTAGTGTCTTTTAATGATAATAAGAAATTTACCATTTCGGTTTTCTCGGTATTTGAAAACCTGTTCTTTATTTTATTTTGCACAATATTTGGGTTATACATATTTAATTCCTCTATGTGTTTGTCATAGTGGTCAAGAACCTCGTACAATGTTTTAAACCTCCCGTCGTGCATGTAAGGGGCGGTATAAGCAAGGTTTATTAACGATGGTGCTTTAAATTTTTGATTATTGTTTGTACTATCGTTATCATAATAGTTAATCCCGTTACTTGCCAACTGCCCATTTTTGCTTCCATAAAACTCACTAGCGTGGCAGTCAGAGCACATGGCGGCTAATGATGCAAATGCAGTAAATTTTTTGCTGGTTCTAATACTGTCAGGTAATTTATCGCCTTGTTGGTTGCCAAAGCCACCATTTTCAAAAGGCTTAGGCGAAACATATATAGTTCTTATGTATTGAGCCAATGCTTTACTGATATTTTTTGGCGATATGACATTTTTATCTGAAGGAAAAGCATTTTTAAAGAATTTAGGATAGTATTTGTGGGTATTTAACTCACGCACCAAAACGGCAATATCTTTAGCCATTTCGTTGTGTTTTTGTATAGGTTCTATAACCTGCTCTTCCAAAGATTTTGCTCTCCCGTCCCAAAAAACTCAGTTTGCCAAGCAAGGTTAGCAAGGGGCATGCTGTTAAAGTCGTCAGGTATTTTTAAAGCCCCATTGCTTACATTTTTGCCAGCATCGGTAAAAAAATTATTTTGGTTGTGGCACGATGCGCATGATTGAGTTTTATTTACAGATAATAAAGAATCGTAAAACAATAACCTTCCTAGTGCAATGCCCTCGACTGTTAATGGATTATCTAAAGGAATATTAGGTTTGGGTAAATACGCAGTATCGTAAGGTAAGCTATAAGGGGTTGGTTTATCATCCTGTATTTGATAGTAGGAAAATGATAAAAGGAAATATATTCCGGGTAATAGCAGCAGTGCCACTTTTTTGTTTTTTAACTTGCTAAGCATTGTTGTTATTTAAAGTTTGGAAAGGTTTTCCAATTAAAATTAGCCTTATTAAAAGGGTTAGATTTTTCTCTATCTTTAATAATTGACGTGTCTTTTAGTGACAATAGATAGTCTACCATATCTTTTTTGTCAGATTCTTCAAACCTATTTACAATCTTTTCATCTATTACTCCCGGATTATGTAAATGTAGTTCTTCAATATGCTCGTCATAATGGTCTATAACTTCATATAACGTTTTAAAACGCCCGTCGTGCATATAAGGTGCTGTATATGCCAGGTTTATTAATGATGGAATTTTTAGTGCCTTAGGGATGTGTTCTTTACTAAGAAAAATGCCATTAAATGCCATAGAATTGTTTCTGCCACCATAAAGTTCCGATGCATGACATTTTGAACACATTTTCTCCAATTTTTTAAAAGATTTAAATTTTTTGACTCTTTTACACTATCAGGTAACATTTGGTTGTAATACACAAAGCCACCATCTTCAAAAGGTTTTGGCGACACATAAATTGTTCTGATAAATTGGGCAAGTGCTTTACTGATATTTTTTACCGAGACAGGCTTTTTGTCTTTCGGAAATGATTTTTTAAAATATTTTGGGTAGTATGTGTGGGCATTTAATTCTCTAATTAATACTGCTGTGTCTTTAGCCATTTCATTATGCTTTTGTATAGGCTCTAATACTTGGTCTTCTAAAGATTTTGTGCGTCCGTCCCAAAAAACTCGGTTTGCCAAGCAAGGTTAGCAAGGGGCATGCTGTTAAAGTCGCCAAGGCATATTTAAAGCACCAATGCTAAAATCTTTGCCGCCGTCTGTAAAGTAAAACTCTTGTTTGTGGCACGATGCGCATGATTGGGTTTTATTTACAGATAACAAAGAATCGTAAAACAATAACCTTCCTAGTGCAATGCCCTCGACTGTTAATGGATTATCTAAAGGAATATTAGGTTTGGGTAAATACGCAGTATCATAAGGTAAGCTATAAGGGGTTGGTTTATCATCCTGTATTTGATAGTAGGAAAATGATAAAAGGAAATATATTCCGGGTAAAAGCAGCAGTGCCACTTTTTTGTTTTTTAACTTGCTAAGCATTGTTATAATACGATTTCTTTTTCTATTGAAGTAAACTAATAATGTCAATAGCTGTTTAGGTATTTCTTTTGTTAAAGAAGATTTTGTATTGGCTTGGGTAATGCGCGTGCCATAAATTTAATATTCAATTATTTACATAGAAAATAATATTAATTTAATGTTTCATATAGCATTATGAAATTAAGATAACATTATTCGGCTAATAAAAAACTAATTTGATTGTTAAATATTTTCTAATGTAAGGTTTTAACTAAAATTTTACTTGCAATTTACCGTAAAAGTACTATTTTTGATAATTATATAGTTAAAAGTTAGTTAGATGAGAAACAAATACTTAGCGTTATTCGCAATGCTCTTAGTTGCAATAACCGGCTCTGCGCAAAATATTCAATATCAGGTTGATGGCGAAAACTTGTATTATGGCAATGGTTGCGATGATTGCTATTCTGGCCCCGACCCCCGTTGGCAAACAAGGGTTTCTCATGACAACGCCAACTGGAGCGATTGGAACGTATCTCAAGAAGATATAAGCTGCCCAAGCTGGAGGAATGTAACAAACTATAGTTGGAGAAATTATACTACAACCGGTTACGGCTCAACACTTTATATGCAGTTTAATGGGTATGAAGATGATGACTGGACATGCGGTGGCGATGATTACGACTGTGGCGGGTACGGTTCTATTGGTACCATAAACATAACAGGCTCTGGCAACCCCCATGCCAGTGGAATTACTATACATGGAGCAGAACTTGTGGAGCTCAATACCAGGTTGAATGGAGCAATTATTGGAAATACGATTATAGTCCAACCGTTACAACACATCCTGCGCCTAATACAGCTCTTTGTATCGGCAGTACAACTACACTTTCAGTAATAGTAAATTCAGATTTACAAGGACGTAGCTTAGGCCGTTTTTACCAATGGCAAATATCAAACAATACAGATTGTTCAGGTGCTGCAAACTGGCAAAATATTCCGGGTGCTACAAGTTCAACTTACACACCTTACGAAATTGCCGGTACACGCTTGTACCGTTGTTTAATAACATCTAATTGCAGTGCCGATTTTAGTACATTTACAGCTACATCAAACTGTGCCAGGGTAACCTACAACACCCAAAACGGTACTACAACAGCCCCAAGTTCTATACCTTATTACACAGGCGATAATGCCCCTAACGTGCAAGGAGCATGTGGTGCAACCGTTTTGCCTTGGTTCTGTTAATACATTTAGTGCATTGCTTCCACCAAGTGTTGGCGCTGTAGCTAATGTTACTTACAGTTGGTCTGTTAGTGCTGGTACCTTGTCAGCTTCAACAGGCAACTCAACAAACTGGACTGTACCTACAACAGCAGGTATATACACATTAACACTTACCTATGTTGATGGTTGTGGCACTACCGATATAACCCGTACCTGTAATCTTACCGTTGGCTCACCAACATGTAACTATACATACGTAGCCCCTGCAGTTAGCGGTGGTTCCGATGCTTCTGGCTGCGGCGGTCCGGATAACCCTTGCGGAACATTAAGTTATGCAATAACAAATATTGGTTCGGCCAACCATATAAAAATGTTAACCGGCTCATATACCCAAAATTCTATAGTTGATATACCTAATAATATTATTATAGAGGGTGGTTATGAAAAATCTGCCGGTATCTGGTTAAAACGTACTAACCCCACCTCGCGCACAGCTATAAACTTTACTGCCGAAGCAACAGCTGGTGGCACCACTTTTATAATGGGCCTAAGGGGTGTAAGCAAAAGCGGTTTTAGAATACAGGATTTAGACATTACAACATCATCAGCATCAGGTCAAGCCTCTGGTTTTGGCAAATCAAACTACGCTGTATATCTTAATGCGTGTTCAAACTACACATTTGAGCGTTGTAACATTACTTCGGGCAACGCAACTTCTGGTAATGGCGGCGCTACTGGTGACGTTGGCGATCCATGAAGCGCAGGTTCAGTTGGCGGCGGCGGCGGCTGTGGTGGAGGTAACTCAACTGGCGGCGGCGGCGGCAATGGCGGCGGTGGTGGTGCTGGTGGCTCTGGTGGCCCGGGTGGCGATGGGGCAACAGGCTCAACCGGCGGATATGGCGGCGGCGGCGGCAATGATAATGGAGGTACTACTGCTAACACATCTGTTTGCCAATGTACAGGCAACTGGAATGGCAGAAGAGGTCAAGACGCATGTGCGTCTGCAGGAAATGGAGGTAGTAGATCAAGTGACGGTGGTTGTGGTGGTAGTGGTGTGGGTTCTTCTGGCTCTACATGTACTACTGCAGGAGCAGCGGGTACTTCTTATGGTGCTGCATCAGCAACCTATACAAGTGGTTACTTTGTCCCTGTGCAAGGAACACATGGCGGCGGCGGTGCTGGCGGCGGCGGCGGCGGCGGCGGTGGCGGCGGCGCTGGTGATGATGATTGGACAGACGTGGCAGGTGATGGTGGAAGTGGCGGCGGCGGCGGCGGCGGCGGCGGAGAAGGTGGTCAAGGAGGTTTTGGCGGCGGCGGTTCGTTTGGCGTTTTTTTATGGGCAAACAGCTCATCTACTAATTTTGTAAATTGTAATATAACCGGTGGTTCTAGCCTAGCATCTGGTGGTACTGGTGGAAATGGTGGAGCCGGTGGAGCCGGTGGCGGATCTACAGGAGGAGGATGCCAATGCGGCGATGGCAACAGAGGCGGTGCTGGTGGTGGAGGCTCACAAGGCGGTGCCGGTGGTAAAGGTGGAGATGGTTCTCCTGGCGTTCGCATAGCATTAGCTAGCCAAGGTTCAGGAACAGCGCCTACTACATCAGGCATGACCGGGACAATTAATTCTACTGCTACATTCACAGCAACAATACCAACTACTCCGGCTGTAACAGTTGATGCCCAAAATGGTAAGCTTTGTACATACTCTGTTATTGCTTTAACCAAAGCAAGCGGCAACTGGACATTGCCTAGTGGTATTACTTATATTGATGAAAACGGCCCTAACGATGGTGCCGCTAGTTATAATTCAGCTAGCAGCCCTGCAAACGTATATGCAACAACCGCAAACTCATGGTACGGTGTTACAGGCCCATTAACATATGATAATTTATTCCGTGTACTAGATTCACGTACTTTACCAACTATTAATACTATTGCTGCACCATGTATTGGTGGCAATATTACCCCAACACTTGGCGCAGGTTCTTATGGAACTGTTGTAGACCATAAATGGGAAGTTTTTAGCGGCACATCGGCTTCTGGAACGGCTGTATTTACTACCACAGGTAGTGCTACTCCAACCATAGGGCCTTTTACCTCGGCCGGTACTTATATTGTTAAATATTCGCAACGCGAATTATGCTGCGGTTGGTCAATCCCAATTTTCTCTGCTACTTTTACAGTAGTTGCAGATCCATCAGCACCCAATGCTTTAACAAAAACCTCAGGCTCTAATATACCTGATGTTTGTATTGGTGCTACCGGTTTAGGCGTAAACGCAACAACCGTTACATCTGGCGGGTCAGGTACATGTAGTGTAGAGTATTCTTACTTTACACCTCAAGCCAACGCGTGGTCTGCTTGGAGCACATCAGTACCTTCTAGCATTAGTGCAGGTACAGTAACAGGTCAGGTAAAAGTTAAAGCACGCACAAATTGTAACGGCTCTGGCTGCGATATATCTGTGGAAACAGCTGAGGTTGTTTGGAACGTTGTAGATGATCCTGCTGCAGGATCACTTTCTCGCGGTACTGTTCAACAATCTACCGTATGCGCTGGCACTACTTTAGATGTGTTAGTTACCGGCGGAACAGGTGGCGTTGCCCCGGTTACAGATGCTATACAATACAGGATAGGTACAACCGGCGGTTGGACAGCTTATTCAGGCGCTTTTACTGCCAATACTGCAGGCGATTATTATTTCCAAACCCAGCGTACATCGTCTGTTAATGGCTGTACATCTTCGGCTTGGTTGCCAAGCGGCAATGGCGAGTTATTATATACTGTAATTGCTGCGCCTGTACAAAAAACGGTATCTGTAACTACTTCGCCAATTTGTACAGGTAGCTCTACTACCATAATACTAAATAGCTCACAAAACGGTGTAGACTATAAATTATGGAATGTAACCGACAATACATTTAGTGCTGTACAAACAGGCGATGGTTCTAGCAACCTATCATTTACTACCAACGCTTTAACGGCTACTAAAACTTTCAAAATTATTGCTACACTTAGCCCATGTGCTGATGTAAATATGAATAACGATGTGGCTGTTACTGTTACCGTAGTAACTGCAGCCCCATCAGCCATAACGGCTTCTGCTAACTCGTTATCACTATGTGTGGGTGGTTCATTTAATTTAAATGCTACTGGTGGCTCGGGTGCAGCATCGTGGAGCTGGACTGGCCCAAACAGCTACACCAATAACGTTCAAGACCCAGCTGCATTTACAACAGTTTCTGCATCAGCAGGTAACTATACAGCTAGTGCAACAAACGTTTGTGGTACTACTACAAGTAATACCTTAACATTAGCCTTGGCATCTGCAGTACCAACAGCGGTTACCGCGTCAGCTAACTCATTAGCGTTGTGTGTAGGCAACTCATTTGATTTGAGTGCTACAGGCGGCACAGGTGCTGCATCGTGGAGCTGGAGTGGCCCTAACAGCTACACCAACACCAACCAAGACCCAGCCGCGTTTACAACAGTGGCCGGTTCTGCCGGAAACTATATAGCTACAGCAACTAACGCATGTGGCAGCACAAACAGTAATACATTAGCTTTGGCCCTTACATCTTCTGCGCCAACAGCAGTAACTGCTTCTGCTAACGCATTATCATTGTGCGAGGGTGCTTCTTTTGACCTAAATGCTACAGGCGGCACAGGAGCAACATCGTGGAGCTGGAGTGGGCCCAACAGCTACTCTAATACCAACCAAAACCCGGCTGCTTTTACTACATTATCAGCATCGGCAGGTAATTACATAGCCACAGCAACTAACGTTTGTGGTAGCACAAACAGTAATACATTGGCTTTAGCACTTACAGCTACAACGCCAAGTGCGGTTACCGCATCAGCTAACTCGTTAGCCATGTGTGCAGGTTCATCGTTTGATTTAAATGCTACAGGCGGCACAGGAGCAACATCGTGGAGCTGGAGCGGTCCTAACAGCTATAGCAATGCCAACCAAAACCCTGCTGCGTTTAACACCGTGGCAGCATCTGCTGGTAATTATATAGCTACAGCAACAAACGTCTGCGGCAATACTACAAGTAATACGCTAACTCTTGCGGTTACGCCAAGTGTTCCATCTGCGGTAACAGCATCTGCAACATCTGCTAATTTATGTGTAGGTGGTTCTTTAGACTTAAATGCTACAGGTGGTACAGGAGCAACATCGTGGAGCTGGACTGGGCCTAATAGCTACAGCAATAGCAGCCAAGATCCGGTTTCATTTGTTACTACAAGTGCATCGGCTGGTACTTATGTGGCTACAGCAACCAATATTTGTGGTAGTACTGCAAGCAATAATTTGGCTGTTACAGTAGTAACAGGCCCAATACAACGCACTATACAGGTAGCCTCTAGTACTGTTTGTTCGGGTACTCCGGGTACTGTTCAGGTACTAAGCTCTGAAAGTGGAACTGTTTACCAACTATATAATACTACAACAAGTGCTAACGTGGGTGCTACCCAAACAGGCAATGGCTCTACCTTAAACTTTAGCACCGGTAACTTAACATCGGCTTCTACATTCAAAGTTATAGCCAGTCGCAACCCATGTACTGCGCTAGACATGAACAATGGTATTGATGTTGATATATATGTTGTTGGTAATAACTACTGGAATGGCTCTGTAAGCACAGATTGGTTTACCGGTGGTAACTGGTGTTTAGGTGGCGCCATACCTACAAATGTTACAGATGTGTTTATACCTAACTCTGCCACTACCAACTTTGACCCTAATATTAACAACACAGGTGCTGTAACCCGCAGCATTAATATTGAAAGCAGCGGCGTGCTTAGCATTAGCGGTAACCGCAATCTTGATATATGGGGAGATTGGAACAACAGCGGCACATTTAACTATAATGCCAGCACTGTTACCTTTAAAGGAACAGGCAACGCTAACTTAACAGGCTTTACAGACCCTCAGGAGTTTAATAACCTAAGAGTTGACAAAGGCACTAATGCTACGCCTTTATTAGATATGGGTGTCAATGTAACTGTATACGGCGCTTTACAACCAACCAATGGTTTAGCTAAAGTTAGCGGTGGCGATTTAACATTGTCTACCACAGCTACAACAATAGCATCTACAGCAGCTGTAGAAATTAACGGTGGCAATTTAGTGGCAGGTTCTAATGCATTTACTAATAACGGTGCATTTAGGGTTGTAACAGGCAATGCTGATATTGCTAGTTTAACAAATGCCAGCGGTTCTACATATAATACTACCGGTGGTATAACTACTATTGGTGGCAACGTAGCCAACACGGGTGCAACTGTTAGTGCAACAGGCGGCTCTATAACTGCCAATGGCGATTGGAGCAACGCCTCGTCTACCACAACTACTTACAATGGTTCTACTATTGCGGTTGTAGGCAACTACAGCTCAACAGGCACGTCGGTTGTAAATGCAAACGGTGCAACAGTATCTGTGGGTGGCAACTATACCAATACATCATCTACACTTTCTCTTGGCGGTGCTATAGTTGTTGTGGGTGGTAACATGGTTAATACAACAGGTACAGTAAACCAAACAGGAGGCGCTATAACCTTTAATACTACCGGTGGTAGCTTTAACAGCAATGCAGTATTGCATTTAGATGGTGGTAGCAACCTTAACATTAGCACCGGCACAATGTATTTTGAGCGTGCTAATGGTGGCACTGGTAACGACCTTGTAATTCTATCGGGTGCAGGTACCAAAGCCATAACCGGCGGTACATTCCAGTTTGGCAATGCTTCTACCCCTGCAAGCCATGTGTTTAAAGTAAACAACAGCGTTGTAGACTTTAACAACTTTACCATTAATAACACTAATACACCAACAGTACAATTGCTAGCCAACGCTGCAACCCGCAGCACAGGTGTGTTAACCGTAAGCGGTGTGTTAAACCTTAACGAGTATACCTTTACTGTTAAAAACAGCGCTACAAGTGCTATAACAGGTAACAGCTATGTGTTAAGCGAGGCTACTAGTGGCAACTCTAAACTGGCTTGGAACATTGGTAATAATACAGGCTCTTATGTATTCCCATTTGGTAATGCGGCAGGCACTGCTATTCCGTTTACATTTAATGTAACCACAGGTGGTACACAAAACGGTACCGGCAATGTTACAGTAAGTACATACCCAAGTTCTGATGACAATACACCATGGGTATCTGGTGTTGCGCACATGAACTTTGTAAACGGCCCAGAGCAATGGTACTGATGCTACACTAGACCGTTGGTGGGTTATTGATGCCAATAACTACACTACCAAACCGGTTTCAAGCATGACATTTATGTATGCTGATTCTGACCTGTCAGGCAATTCATCTATAACAGAAGGTTTCCTTAAAGCACAGCGTTGGAATGCTACAGGTGGCCCATTAAGCTCTGGTGGCTGGGACGACCCTGCAACATTTGGCTCTAACACCAATAACAGTGGTAACAATACAGTTACTGTAGCTGGCGTTTACAACTACTCTCCATGGGTATTGCACGATGGTGAAAGTAGCGGAAACAGCCCACTACCTATTGAACTGGTAGACTTTAAAGCATCTTGTACTAATGATGTAGTTACTATTAACTGGACAACAGCCACAGAGGTTAATAACGATTACTTTACCGTTCAACGTTCTACAGATTTAACAAACTACACTAACGTAGCTGTGGTTGAAGGAGCGGGCAACAGTAACACGTTGTTAAACTACTCTACTAAAGATCAGTACCCATTAACAGGTACATCTTACTACCGTTTAATGCAAACCGACTATGATGGCCAGTTTGAAATGTTTAGTCCGGTAGCTGTAATGTGTGTTACTAAAGATGCTGACGTTATTAGCGTGTTCCCTAACCCTGCTAATGATAGGCTTAACGTTACCATGAACCTTACCGCTAACGATCGTGGCCGTATATTAATATACAATCACTTCGGTCAGTTAGTAGAATCGTTGTTTGTTGAACCTAAAGCAGGTGTTAATACCTATAGCTTTGACTTAAACAACCTTAGCCAAGGCCAATACATGGTTAGCTTTATGATGGAAGGTAAAGTGCTTCCAACACAAAAAGTAATAATATCAAGGTAACCTGATAGTAAATATTGAATCAAAAAAGGTCGGGCTAGTTTAACTAGCCCGACCTTTTTTATTATAGGTAAAGAAAAACTACTTAGCCATAAGGGCCTCAATTTCTTCTACCTCTATAGGTATGTTAGCCATTAAATCTACAGGGCCATTATCTGTTATTAGTATATTATTCTCAATACGTATACCTAGGCCTTCTTCAGGAATGTAAATGCCGGGTTCGCAAGAAAAGCAGTTGCCCGCGCGGAAAGGAGCGTTATAATCGCCTACATCGTGCACATCAATACCCAAAAAGTGCGATGTGCCGTGCATAAAGTACTTTTTATAAAGCGGGGCGGCCGGGTCTTGCTTAGCAACCTCCTCAGCTTTTAAAAGGCCAAGGCCAATAAGCTCTTGTTCCATAATAGCACCTACGGCTTTGTTATACTCGGGAAATGCGTTGCCTACCACAAGCATAGCAGTAGCCTGCTTCATAACCCTTAGCACAGCATTGTATACATCTTTTTGGCGCGGGCTAAATTTGCCATTTACCGGTATGCAACGGGTTAAGTCTGATATATAGTTACCATACTCAGACCCAAAGTCCATAAGTATAAGCTCACCATCGGCACATGGGCCATTATTGGCTATATAATGTAATACACAGGCGTTTTTACCCGATGCTATAATAGGAGTATAGGCATGGCCTTGCGCACGGTTACGTATAAACTCGTGAATTATTTCGGCCTCAATTTCATATTCTGTAACGCCGGGCTTTACAAAACCCAACACACGCCTAAAGGCTTTTTCTGTAATATCAATAGCCTGTTGCATCACTGCTACCTCGGGCTGGCTTTTTACTTCGCGCAGTTGGGTAAGCAAGGGCGCGGCCCTTTCATACTTATGCAGGGGGTAGCGGTTGCGCATATCTGCCAGCAGTCTTAGGTCGCGGTACTGCACATCGCTGGCATATCGGGGGTTCTCGTTGCTGTTATAATATATAGTATCAGCAGCCAGCATTAGGCGGGCAATGGTGGTATAAAACTCATCATACCAAAAAATAGTTTGTATGCCAGATTGTGCCCGCGCTTCATCTTTAGTGTATTTATGGCCTTCCCAAACGGCTATATGCTCGTTAGTGCGGCGTATAAACAATATCTCGCGTTGTTCAGGCGTTGGTGCATCAGGAAATAAGAACAAGGCAGTATCTTCCTGGTCTATACCGGTAAGGTAAAAAAGGTCTGAGTTTTGACGGAAAACAAAGTTTTGGTCGGCACTGCGGGGCATTTCATCATTACTATTAATAATAGCAACAGATTTTTTAGCCAGCAAAGCAGCAAAACGCTTCCGGTTTTCTATAAATAAACCAGATTCAATGGTATTATATCTAATATTCATATTAAAAAATGCTTTATACAAAGGTATTTTATTAAGGTATTTGATACTAATTTTTGTTGTAGTGCCCCGTTAGCTTGCCAATGCTTACATATTTTTATGTAGTAAGTAGGCATTTTTTAGCGGGCTGTTTACACAATATTTATTTTCTTACCAACCCTGTATTAAATATCAAAAATATTTTTTGCTCTAAAAGGCTTAATTACAAGGCAGTTTGTAAATTTTTAAAGATCATTTATTTTTAAAATCTTACGTGAGTACAGAAGCCTGTACACTTTGCAAACCTAAGAAATGTGGCTGTTGTAGTTTTGGAATGTCAATCAATTTAACATTAACCCTTAACCCAAATTATTATGAAAACAAAATTTTTTACGTTTGCAGCAGCCGCTTTGTTCGGTTTATTTTTAACTACTGATGCTAATGCGCAATTTTCTGGCAGCGCTAACGGAATTGTCGTTCCAACCAAGCAGTTTAGCATTAAGGTTTATCCTAACCCAGCCGTTGATGACTTAAACATTGAAATTAATATGCCTAAGCAGTTAACAGACATAGTGTATATTGAGATTATGACTCCGCAAGGCCAAAAAGTATACCAATACTCTTGCAGCGATTGCGTAGACAAAACTGTACACACAGTAAATATTAAAGACTATGCTGCCGGTATGTACCATGCAAGGGTGTCTTACTTAAATACTGTTAGAACAACAAAATTCTTAAAAATTGACTAGTTATTGCTAGCAACACCAAAAAGGCTGCTGGCAACCCTCCGGCAGCCTTTTTTTAGTTCTTTATGAAAAGTTATTGTTGAATTTAATCCTACAGTTATGAAGGCGGCCCAACTAGTAAAGTGCACTACTACGGTAGCAGCACTGGTGTTTGTGGCCGGTAGTTTAAAAGCGCAAAGTCCTACTGCGCGGTTTATTCCCGATAAGGGTGTAGCTACTACCGACAACGCATCGTTTCATTTCAAAAATGTATCTGAAGGAGCACTAAAGTATTGCTGGATTACCGGCGATGGGGTTGTGGTAGATAACACCAACGACCTTAGTTGGGAGTTTAGCGATATGGGTTTTTACCGTGTTGGTTTAATAGCCTATGGCAATTCATCAGCCGATACAACCTATATGCAAGTAGCTGTGCTACGCGGCCAAAATAGCGGCAACGCAATTATAGACCCCACAGCAAACATGCCTATACCCACCCTTTCGTATTCCGAAGAAAAGTAATTACGCTTAATTGAGTACATAAATAAGAAAAGGCCGCTAATGTTGGGCGGCCTTTTCTTATTATAACAAAACTAGTTTGCTTATTTAATAGGCTTTCCACCTGGCTTGTCTACCCTTTTCCAGGTATCGGTACGGCCAATAAGGCTAATGCCAACAAAGCCACGTACCTCTAGGGTGTTATTGTTAATCATGTTAATTTTACATTTATAGTCTTCGCCTTTTTTAGGGTCGTAAATTAAACCTTCTTCCCATTTTTTATCGCCACTATAAGTAAAATCGCGCAATACGCGGTAGCCCAAAATAGGGGTGGTGTGCATTGCTGCGTTAGGGTTTTTCTTGTCTACCTTAGGTTTGCCGGTTTCTTTGTCTAAAGGCTCTTTAAGCCATACAATTTTACCGTAGTACTTACTGCCTATCTTTTCAATTTTGATGTGGCCGGTGCCTTCGCCGTTTAGCCATACCCCTAAAAGGGCATCTGCTTCGCCTTGGGCACTAAGCTGTGCACCTGCAATAATGATGGCAAAAAATGCCAAAGCCAATTTTTTTATCATGTTATTTACAATTTTTATGGTTTCTTGCCGATAAAAATACAATAAGCGTGCCTTAATAAAATAATAACCGCAAAATTTTATTTTAACCCCGCATCTTATATTTTCGCAATCTGAAAAAATGGAAGCCACAAACGAACTCCTATACCGCATTGCACTTACCCTTATACCGGGGGTAGGAGACATTACCGCTAAAAAGCTAATTGCCTACTGCGGCGGGGTCGAACCTATATTTACCCACAAAAAGCCCACCTGCTAACCATACCCGATGTGGGCCCTGTTTTAGCCAAGGCTATTAAAGAGCAAAACGTTTTAAAGCGTGCCGAAGAAGAAGTTAATTTTATTTCAAAGAACGATATTACCCCCATATTTTACTTAGATAGCAACTACCCAAAGCGCTTAAAAGACTGCGAAGATGGCCCCATAATGCTTTATACGCAGGGCAATATTAAGTTTGATAACCAACGTGTACTAAGTATTATAGGCACCCGTAAAAATACCGACTATGGTAAAAAAATTACCGAACAGGTGGTAGAACAGCTGGCCCCTTGGGTTGCCTTATTGTTAGTGGCCTTGCCTATGGTATAGATACTATATCGCACCGCGAAGCACTAAAAAACAAACTGCCAACCGTTGGTGTGGTAGCCCATGGGTTAGATATGGTATACCCCGCCCAAAACAGGACATGTTGCAGAAGATGAAAGACAACGGCGGCTGGTGTACCGATTTTATTAGCGGCACCATACCCGATAGGATGAACTTTCCACGCCGCAACCGCATTATAGCAGGCCTTGCCGATGCTACCCTGGTTATAGAAGCTGCAGAAAAAAGTGGCACCCTTATTACTGCCGACCTTGCCCACGGCTATAACCGCGATGTTTTTGCTGTACCCGGAAACATTGGGCAGGAGTTCTCTGCCGGGTGTAACAAGCTGATACGCGAAAACAAAGCAGCGCTGGTTACAGGTGCCGAAGACCTGGTTACTATGCTTGGCTGGCAAACCGATGTTAAACATGCAAAAAACGTACAGCCCAAACTGTTTATAGACCTTAACCCCGAAGAGCAACTATTGGTAGATGTTTTAAAAGGCGGCCTAACCCCAATAGACGAGATTGGCTTTAAATCGGGCCTGCCACCATCAAAATGCTCTTCGCTGCTATTTACCTTAGAGTTTAAAGGCGTAGTACGCGCCCTGCCCGGCAAAGTATACGAGTTGGTGTAACCCATTCAGTAATCACAATTATTGTAGCCCCAATTATAGTAGCCTCAACCTAAAGGTCGGGGCATGAATGTAACCCCCAAACGGCCTTTAGGCCAAATTTTATATGCGCCTAAACCCCTTGCGGCTGTAAATAAAAGCGCACGTTTTGAACCCTGTTTTCAAGTCCCCTCCTTTTTAAGGAGGGGTGGTACAAAGTACCGGGGTGGTTACATTTTGCGGGCTTGTTTCGGCTATACTAAAAACCAACATTTCACAGAACTATTTTATCCCCCTCTCTCTTTAGGAGAGGGGGTTAGGGAGTGAGGTAAACCCTTGCGGCTGTAAATAAAAGAGCACGTTTTGAACCCTGTTTTTCAAGTCCCCTCCTTTTTAAGGAGGGGGTGGTACAAAGTACCGGGGTGGTTACATTTTACAGCCCTCTTTCTGCGCTACTAAAAATCAACATTTCACAGAACTATTTTATCCCCCTCTCTCTTTAGGAGAGGGGGTTAGGGAGTGAGGTAAACCCCTTGCCGCTGCAAGCAAAAGCGCACGTTTTGAACCCTGTTTTTCAAGTCCCCTCCTTTTTAAGGAGGGGTGGTACAAAGTACCGGGTTGGTTACATTTTGTACCCTCTTTCTGCTATACTAAAAACCAACATTTCACAGAACTATTTTATCCCCCTCTCTCTTTAGGAGAGGGGGTTAGGGGTAAGGTAACCCCCTCGAGCCTGTCCCAATGGGATGCCTTAGGTATAATAAATCCCCTCTCCCTTGGGAGAGGGGAAAGACAATACAATTTATTGGATTGTCGGGGGAGAGGTGCGTTAACACAAATAAAAACCCAAGCATCAACAATAGGGAGAATCGTCAACGCCTGGGTAATTATTTTTGCCCTCTCCTTTAAGGGGAGGATAAGATTACTAAACTATTTTAATACTTCTTAATTCTAATCCCTATTTGCCTACCCCATAATTTTTAATGGGATTCGGGATTTAATAATTCAATGTCTTTGCTACGTAGCTTTTTGGTTTTTCTTTCTACTGATAACCGACAGTAATAACGGTGCCAAGATGTTATGCTCGAGTTAACGATACAAAGATACAAAAATCCAGCACCTAAAGTCAAGTAAAAAATATAAAATGTTTATAAATAACACATAGGGTCTTATGTGATTTTAACTAAACCACACGTTCCCTCAATCAATACATAGCTATAAATATTGCAGCGGCGCGTCGGTAATAGGTAGCACCGTGTTGGCTTTCTCTGCTTTTTTCACAATATCCCTTATCACATTATCCAATTCTGCCGAAGCATCTTTTATATAGCCTAAAAATTTACCCATATCATCAGTATTACAGTCTTCAGATAGCAGCTCTACAAAGCCCATAATGCGGGCCAAGGGTGCCCTAACCATGTGAGATTGGGTCCAGGCAATTTTTCTTAATTCTTTATTAGCCTCTGCAATTTCTTTTAGTCTTGTAAGTAGCTGTATATGTAAGCGCCTCAGCTCAAGTTCATTTTCTTTACGCTCGGTAATATTTCTTGCATAACAGGCAATACCCGTAATTTTATCTTCATTGTAAATGGGGTTAAAGCTTATTTCAGACCAGTTAGCTTCTGTGTCTTTAAGCTTAGCTACGTAAATCTCTTCTTTAAAAGGGGTTCCCAACAATGCTTTTACGTACAAGGCCTTCCAGTTGTTTATAAATTCCTCCGGAAAGTATTCTGTGCCCAACAGGTAGTCGCCTTGGTTAAAATCTACACCGCAGGCCCCTTTTAACGATTGTTTAAAAGCATCATTCCCCGCTATAAGTTTCATGTCGGTGTCTACACTCCATATTAAGTCGCCAACGCTATTAATAAGGGCTTCCTTATCTCGCTGTTCAAAGTTTTTTTCCTGTTCAAATTTTCTCCGTTTCGATATATCAATAAGCACAGTACTTGTTTTATCCTCTCCGTTTATATCTTTAAATATGGCCGATGCAAATTCGCACGGAAAAGGTTCGCCGTTTTTACGTATGCCAATTATTTCGCCCATTACTTTGCCTTTTTTTCGCGTATGGCAATAAGTGGCGCTATGCGGGGGTCACTGTAGTCTATAATGCTATGGGTACCTTGCGCTTTCATTTCATCTACACTATACCCAAACATATCTACAGCGGCCCTGTTGGCCTCTAGTATTGTTCCGTCTCGCTCCGAAAGTAAAAACGATACTAAAGAATTTTCTACTACAGATTTGTAGCGCAGTTCCATTACCTCCATTTGTTTCCTGTACCGGCGTCGTTCCTGAGCAAAGCGTACGGTTTTTTCAAGCAGCATCCTGTCGTATTGGCTTTTCTTCAAATAATCGTCGGCCCCCATTTGCATGGCTTCAAATAATACTTCGCGGTCCTCAGTGTTCGATATTATTACAATAGGTGTATTCGGATACTGTTCTTGTACGGCTTTAAACGTAGCTAAACCAGTGCTATCTTCAATTTCTAAATCGCAAAAAACAAAGGTTGGCTTTAAGGGTAGTTGTTTTTTTAACTCGTTAAGAGAAGTAATATGTTCACACTTATCTGCAATAAAGCCCAAGGCTTTTAACCCTTCATTAAGTATAAAATAGTCTGCCGGGTTATCCTCAATAATTAAAAAACATCCATTGCAAAGCAGTATTAATATTAATGAAAATGAATAGCGGTATTTGTTACCCTGCTTAGATAAGACCCATAGCAACCACAATGTTTAGTTTTTACTAATTATACCAGATGTAAACCAACTTTAATAGGCACGCAAAAGCCTATGTGCATTTATAGTACACAATAAGGGGCATGTATTTTTAAAGCATTACTGTATAGTATACTCCCAAATAGCCGATGGGTAAAATTGAGCGCCGCTGCCACCGCCATTTTCTACTTGTATAGATATAGAAAGCAAATCGCCTTGGCTAAAGCTAGCGTTGGCAGGTAATGTAAACACTGTGCCCACATTGGCTACCATAGTGCCACTTGCTGTAAATGCAGGCACAAGGTTTGGTTTAAATGCAAGCGTATAGTACAGTTGCCAAAATTGCGTGTGCCGCGCACAACTACCTTGGTGTAGGCGGCCGTTGTGTGGCGCTACCCAAGTACGTTTATAGTCTATAGAGCCGGGGTTTAGCTGGTCGTCTATACCATCGCCGCCGGGGGCTGGAAAAAGCACTATAGCTCCTGCGCCGTAGTTAGCGCCTAAGTCAAAGGTATGGTTTGTCATGTGCCTAAAAACACCTGTTGGGGTTAAAGGGCCTGCCGGGCCGGTAGGGCCTACTGCACCTGTTTCGCCCGCGGGCCCTGTAGGGCCTGCAATGCCTTGTGCTCCGGTTGCTCCGTTTAATCCCGCAGGTCCTTGTATTCCCGTTGGGCCTTGTGGACCTACCGCACCTTGCGCACCTGTTGCTCCATCAGCACCGGTTGTTCCTGCGGGTCCTTGCGGGCCTGTTGCACCGTCAGCACCCGGCGTGCCAGCAATACCTTGTGGGCCTGTTGGTCCAACAGCACCAGTTGTGCCTTGGCAATCCTGTAGCTCCAGTAGCACCTTGTGCCCCTGCGGGGCCTGTTGGCCCTTGCGAACCGCCTTGTACACCGCCCGAAAACAATGCATACGGCACACTCCAAAATTTAAGCGTACCCATATTTATGTAGCCACTACCTGTATTGGCTTCTATTTTAATAAATGTGTTGTTAGTGCCCCACGGTATGTTGGGAAATGTAACCAAACCCTGGCCTGTAGATGCGCCCTGGCCTATAACCAGCGTAAATAAACCAAACTGGTTGGTTTGCACGTTGCTATGCACTTCTTGGTATTGTATGGTGTTGTTTACGGTATCGCTAAGTATGCTAAGGCGTGCATCTATGCTAACATTAGCTAAAATAGAGCCGCTATTATCGCGGGCTATGGCTTGGTAGTTAATGCCTTGCGGCGGAGCAACCTGCGCATAGGCTGTTGTGGCAACTAAAACAGCAATAAATAGTGAGTATAGTTTTTTCATGTGTTGGGATTGTTTTACGCAAGCTATGAAAAATATAGAAACACAAAACGATTTGGTAAGTGGTTTTGTTATTGCAATAACACCACAAAGATGCAACATTGCGCACCCATTTGTCAAGTAGAAAATAATAATTGTTAATAATTTATGTTTGAAATATTCTCAAATTCCGATAAAGCGGTAAATATGTTTTTGTGAAGCTTTTTAAGCTGGCCGATATTTACACCAAGCTTATTAAACAGTAAACAGCTATAATTAAATAAGCATTAGGGCCTCTGCATAGTTTGCAGGGGCCTTTTTGCGTTTAATATCATGCAATCAATCGAATATGTTAATGCGTTGATTTTGATATAGTTAACTGTTTATTCTTCAAAAACCTTTCGGTGGTTAGTAGCTATTGCCCGATGTTTGGTTTTGTAACGCATTGTGCTTATAGCATTTACAGCGCTACTACTAAACAATACGGCCCCGGTTTGGGTTTCTATAGTGTAAACACAATAATCATGAAGAATTTAGTCGTAATAGCAGTATCAGCATTAAGTGTAGTTGTAGTAGGTTTTGTAGCCTGTAGCAACCCTAAAATGAAAATGAAAGCGGTAGACACCAAAGTATTTAATGGCACTGTAGCTATTGAAAATCCAAACTCTGAACTGAATATTGCAAAAAGGGATTCTATTGCCAACTATAAAAAATTCAGGGCCGATGCCATTGCTAAGCTAAGCCGCAACATCACCAAAATATCGCAATACCGCAGTGCTATAGACACCAGCCAGGCTTGTGTAGATAAAGCAGCATGCGAACAAGTGGCCGACTCTTTAACAGCTAAAAACAACGAGCTTATTGTTAAGCTTGATAATGGCAAAGCCGATAAAAACTGGAAAAAGTTTAAACGCGAATTAAGCAGCAATTTAGATAAGCTAAGCTTTACTATTGGCAGCGTAACCACCGGTAAACAAAACTAGAATATTTTCTAATAAACCGGCTAAACTCTTAGCCGGGTAAATAATAAATCATAAAAAATAAATAATGAAAAAGTTAATGGTTATTGCAAGCGCAATGCTTGTTTTTTTTAACACGGCTATAGGCCAAAATGCAGGAAGTGCAACAGATGGAGACGACCGCGAAAAAATTCAATTGGGCATTAAAGCAGGTATGAATATTTCTAATGTGTACGACTCTGACGATGATGAATTTGAAGCCGATGCTAAAGTAGGCTTTGCTGGCGGTGTTTTTGTTGCCATACCCATTGGTACATACTTTGGTATACAGCCAGAGGTTTTAGTATCGCAAAAAGGCTTTACCGCAAGTAGCTCTTTTTGGGTACAGAATATAGGTTTACCCGCACAACTACATCTATAGATGTGCCTATTTATCTTCAGTTTAAACCATCAAAATATGTAACCCTATTGTTTGGCCCGCAATACTCGTTTTTACTTAAACAAAACGATAAGTTTGAGGCCGGTTCTCTTAGCTCTGAAAACGAAGAAGAGTTTGAAAACGATAACATACGTAAAAATATTTTTGGTGTAACTACGGGGCTTGATATTAATATTAACCGCTTTGTAATTGGCGGCCGTTTGGCTTGGGATTTACAGAATAACAAAGGCGATGGTTCATCTAACACCCCGCGTTATAAAAACGCTTGGGGCCAGGTTACTGTTGGTTTTAAATTCTAACATATAAAGTAGCTGATAGATAGCACACTAAAAAGGCCCCTGCGTATTGCAGGGGCCTTTTTATTTTGTGTTTTCGATAACCTGCATAGTACATTAGCTGAAACCATCATTTATCTAGGCTAACAAGTGGTTTGCCTTTCTTACTTCATCGACAAATGGTTGTTTTTTATCGATTGTTATACTGCAAAATACCCTGTTTTTAGGCTATAGGCCAATATTAGTTTGAACAAACACAATTTTAAACAGGTATTACTAGTGTTGTTAATTTATTTACAAACCCACCTAAACTAATTATAATGAACAAGTCAGTAAAAGCCATAGCGGCATTATTATTTGCATCGGGCACACTATTAGTTGCCTGTAACAACTCTCCCGAAAATAAGCAAGACAAAGTAGACAAAGCCTGGGAGAAATCGGAAGACGCTAAAGAAAACCTTAACGATGCCAAAGAAGACCTTGCAGAAGCTAAACAAGACTCTATTGATGATTACTCTAAAACCCGTGCAATGTGGGTAGGCAAGTTTGCAGAGAATGAAGATCGTATTAAAGAATACCGCAAAACCATTGATAACATGAACAGCAAAGAAGCAAAGGCTAAAGCCCGCCGCGATGCTGACGAGTTAGAGAGGAAAAACAAAGAGATGAAAGCTAAAATGGAAAAAGCGCAGAAAGACGGCAACTGGGACAAGTTTAAACGTGAATTTAATAGCGATATGGACAACTTAGGAAAAGCCATTTCTGACTTGTTTAAAGACAATAAAAAATAACCCTTAAAACCTTAGAAATTATGAATAATAATATGAATAGCCTCGCAACATCATTAATCAACCTTGGTCAAGGACTTATAACCCTAAAACAATTAAGAACTATGAAAGTACCAGTTTTAGCCATAGCCTCAACAGCGTTGTTGGCCGGCCTAGCATACAGGGCAATTAAAGGCCCATCGGCAGCACAAGATAAAGATGGTGGCAAAAAAGCCCCTGTACGTAAGCCATCGGGCCAAGCATCAGCAGGCGCCCGCGCAGTTAAAAGTGCAGGTTCTGCAGCCGAAGAGCTAACTAAAGATGCGGCTACCCGCATACACAAAGAGTTTGTTAAGTATAAAAAAGCATCGGGGGCTAAAATGCGTAGCTACGATAAAATGCTGGGCGACTTAAAACACAAACTGTCTGAAGCCGAAGCTGAGGTAAAAGATAAATACAAAGATGTTTTAGCCGATGCGGAAAAACGCAGCAAAGAATTAAAGAAAAGTATGATGTCTTTTAAAGTTGAAGGCAAAGAACAGTGGACCGGCTTTAAACGCGATTTTACTAAAGACTTAGAAAGCCTTGGCAAAGACCTTAAAGGTATTGCGCTTAGCTAGTAATATAAACCTATAAAATCCTTATTCCCGTTATGAAAAAGGCACTTATAATAGCCGGTGCATTGGTAGCTTTTGCGCTGCCAATGCTGGCGCAAGACGATCGTCAACAACTACACTTTGGTCTTAAAGCAGGGGTAAATATTTCTAATATTTACGATTCTGAAGACCAACAATTTGAAGCCGACTCTAAAGTAGGTTTTGCAGGGGGTGGTTACCTTTCAATACCCATTGGCACTTACTTAGGTATTCAGCCCGAGGTGTTATTCTCTCAAAAGGTTTTACCGGCAACGGTAGCTTTTTAGGGTTCGACTATAGTTTTACCCGCACCTCTAACTTTTTAGATATACCGGTATTTGTGCAGTTTAAACCCGTACCCTACACCACCTTGTTGTTTGGCCCACAATACTCTTTTTTACTTAGGCAAACCGACCGTTTTGAAGCCGGTGGTTTAAGCGAAGAAGACCAGGATGATTTTAGTAACGATAACATCCGTAAAAACATCTTTGGCCTTTCAGCAGGTATAGACATTAACATTAACCGTTTTGTACTGGGCGGCCGCGTTGCATGGGATTTACAAAATAACCATGGAGATGGCACCTCAGACACCCCACGCTACAAAAACGTTTGGGGACAAATAACCGGAGGCTTTAGGTTTTAATATAAAAACAATGGGGGCTTGGCTGTTATAAGCTATAGCCCCCATAAAACCCAATTACTATGAGCACTACAAACCAGGATAAAGACAACAAAGGCAGCGAGCAGGAAAAACAGTTTCCCGGCTACCCGCCATACCCCAAAAGCGAAGATATATACGCCCAAGGGGAAAGGGACGAAACCATTAATCCCGATGATAAATCGAAGATTGTGGAGCAGAAGGAAGAACAGCCTTACGAACGTGCCCCCGAAGGTGAATATGATGGTGGTGATTTAGATGTACCTGGTGCCGAACTGGACGATGCTGACGAAGCCATAGGCCGCGAAGACGAAGAAAACAATTACTACAGCCTTGGCGGAGATAACCACAACGACCTTGAAGAAGACCAAGCTACCGGCCTTGATTAACTTAAACATCAATAGCTATGAAAAGGATAAACATACTAGCGTTGCTGTTAATGTTATCGCAGATGGTAGCAGCACAAATCATTGGCGACGACCGCGACAATGTACACTTTGGTATTAAAGCAGGTGTAAACTTTACTAATGTTTATGATGCATCGGGCGTTGATTTTAGTTCTGAAAACCGAAATGGTTTTGTAGGTGGTGGTTTTATCTCAGTACCTATTGGCAAATATTTGGGCATACAACCCGAGGTGCTTTTCTCGCAAAAAGGTGCTAATGCCAAAGGAACTTTAGACGGAGAAGCTTACACATTTAAAAGGACTACCAATAACCTTGATGTACCCATCTTTTTTCAGGTAAAACCCATACCACACCTGGCTATTGTTGCAGGGCCACAATTATCGTTTTTAATGTCACAAAAAGACGCTTATAGCGCTGATGGCGACAGGATAATAATAGAACAGCAATTTAAAAACCAAACCCTGCGCAAAGCCAATGTAGGTATAGCAGGTGGTATAGATGTATGGATATTGAAAATACTACTGTCGGGCCGCGTTGGCTGCGACTTGCAAAAAAATACAACCACCAGCAGTGCCGGTACACAAGCCCCCAGCTACAAAAACTTTTGGGGACAAGTTACCCTTGGCCTGCGCTTTTAAAAACGTAATTAATCACTAACAAATAAAAACAAACAATCATGGGAAATTTGCTTTATATCATAGCCGTAATACTAATAATAGCATGGGCTATAGGCTTTTTAGGTTACCACGCCGGTGGTTTAATCCACATATTACTGGTAATTGCAGTTGTAGCCGTATTGCTACGCATTATAAGGGAGGCGCCAAAAACGTTTAACCCATACAAATCAATTAAATATTAACCATTAAAAAATAGAAATCATGCCGACAACAAAAGCAGAAGGAAGCTGGAACGAGCTTAAAGGAAAACTAAAACAAGCGTATGCCGATTTAACAGACGATGATTTGTTATACGAAGAAGGCCAAGCCGACGAAATGTGGGGTAAAATCCAACAAAAAATAGGCAAAAGCAAAGACGAGATTAAAAAGTTTATAGACAAAGTCTAAATCCTTTTTAATCAATAAAAGCCACCTCGTAACAACCGGGGTGGCTTTTATATTTTGTAAAAATCCCTGTATGACGTTTACTGCATTCCGCCAGCAGCGGAAACAGTTGGGTCTAAAATAACTATCGTAAAAAACGCAGTGAAGCTTACTAAAAAGTGTGCGGGGTAGTCCACGCCCTGTGTGAACACAAAATTTTGCATGGCAACTAGTGCGGCATGGCATGTGCGAGAGCAAAATTGCAGTGTTTTTGGGCGTGGTGTCTTTTCTTTGGTTCGTTTCTTTGGACAAGCAAAGAAATGAACGCCGTCGGCAGACAAGCGCCGCAGGCAATGACAATTATTCTAAGGATAAAAACTGAGTGCCATCCGCACAGGACAATGAAAGATATTATCTCCCCATAACCACTTTTTTCTGATTCCTGACTACTGACCCCTAAAATAACATTTGGCATTGCCTTTGCGTATATCCCTTTTAAATAGAAAACCGGTTATGCATAAGTACCCCTACCAAACTTTTAAAACAACAAAAACAGATGAAGAGGGCACTTATTATTGCTATAGTAGCCGTGGTTGCTATTGGTGTGCAGGCACAGGCACAAAGAATTGACCAACCAAGGCCAAAAGACAGTCGCAGCCGTTTCCATATTGGGGCTAAGGCAGGGCTAAACATCAACAACGCGTACGATGTAGATACCCGCAACTTTAAATCGGCCAAAAAAAGCGGCTTTATGGGCGGCCTGTTTCTAAACATCCCCATGGGCAGGTTTTTAGGTTTGCAACTAGAGGGTCTATACTCACAAAAAGGCACCAACGGCACAGGTACTATTAACGGGGTAGAGTACACCCTAAAACGCACCACTAATAATATAGATGTGCCGCTAATGCTGCAACTAAAACCGTTTAAGTTTATCAGCATAGTGGCAGGCCCACAATTCTCTTACCTACTATCGCAAAAAGATGTATACGACGATGCTGGCAACACAACCGTGCGCGAGCAGTTTACCAACCAAGACATTCGCAAAGCCAACATAGGTGTAACTGCCGGTGCCGATATATACATGCTAGGCTTGGTCTTTTCTGGCCGCGTAGGGACTGATTTGCTTAAAAACAGTACCAACAGTTCCCTAGCTCCCAACTACAAAAACATTTGGGGCCAACTGGGCGTAGGTTTCAGGTTTTAACTAAAGTAGCAGGTTCCCCGCCCTGCCTTGGGCGTAATAACCCTACATGAGGAGGTCGTAGGGCAATAGGAGGGCAATAAAAAACCCCCAACATTTATTGTTGGGGGTTTATATTTTATTCCCCCTCTCTATCGGAGAGGGGGTTAGGGGGTGAAGCTCTTAGAACTTTAACTGGTACTGTACAGCAAACGTACGTGGCGCTGCAATATCAAGCGGACGAAGGGTGTAAACACGGTTTAGGGCGTTGTTTACTACAAACGATACGCGAGAGTGGCGGGCAATATCCATACCTACACGCAAATCGATAATATAATCGCCTTTGTTATGCTTGGCGCGGAAATCTTGTAAACCGTAGTTTAACAGCGGGTCAAGTTTTTCAAAGATAATGTCGATGTTTTTCATGTAGCTATTGTAACGGCAGCTTGCGCCTACCATTAAGCGTTTGTAAACAAACTCAACATCGGCCTTAACAAGGTGGTTAAAACGGTATTTTAAGCCGCCCGATTTATCAGAGCTGGTGCCTTTGTAAGTTGGGTCTATACCAAATACGCCTTGGAATAATGGGTTGAAGGTAGCAATTTGCTTATCAGGCTCAAGGGCTTGAGGGTCCATGTAGGTGTAGCCAAGTAATGTGTTAACGGTTACGTTACCAATTTTGCCGGTACCCATAAGCGATATGTCAACACCCTTGGTTTCGGTAGTGCCAATGTTTAAAGAGCGGAAACCGATGTCGGCTAACACATCACCGGTAGTACCCCATGGGCCAAAGGTAAACTCAATAGTGTTGAAAGAGCGTTGGTGGAAGTAGGCAATGTCTAAGTAACCAACAAAGCCTTTGCCAATTTTAATGCCTTGTTTGATACCAATCTCGGCATTCCAAGAGTTTTCAGGCTGTAGGTCAACATTAGGGTAAATGGCAATAGCGCCCAGGTTTGTGCGGATGTATTTCTCTGCAATGGTTGGGAAACGGTAGCCCTGGCCATAAGAACCACGGATGTAGGTTTCGCGGAAAATACCTTTGCGGCTTAGCTTGTAGTTAAAACCGGCACGTACTACAGGCTTGTTGCCTGTTTGGTCGTTAATTTTGAAAAACTCGTAACGGGCGCCAAGTATAAAGGTTAGGCGGTCGCGGTAACGGTTTTCGTACTGAATGTATAAAGCGCCGTTAGATGAAGAGCTTTTACCGTCGCCGGCTTCGTTGCCTTCGTATAAGGCAGCTTCGCCTTTGGTAGATGTACCCATAAAGCCACCGGTAACCGATGCCTTCTCTGTAAAGAAACGGGCAATTTCGCCGCCAAAACCGGTGCTGTTGCTATCGGCAGCGCTAAAGCGCTTGGTATACTGGTACTCGCCAAACAATAAGTCGAACTTGTTGGCACGGCCACCATCGTTATTGTTGTTTTGGCCGTAAAAACGGGTACGTATGCGGTGGGTGCTACCCATATCGTTAGAGTAGTTAAGGAAAGGGTCTAACGCGTAAGTGGTTTGCTTGGTAAGGGTGTTAGAGCCCGGGTAAGAGTAGTAAAGGCCCGGTGTGGCACCATCTTCCTGGCTGTTTAACCATAGCAGGTTACCGGCGCTCTCGCTATACTGTATAAGGCCGTTTACGCCGTAGTTTAGGCCAATTACTTTTTGGTTACGGTAGCGTAGGTTAAAGTTAGCACGGGCGCGTTGCTCAAAGCTTTGGCGTGGGTCGCGCAGTACAATTTCGCCGTTAGGGCCGGTGTCTTTTACTTTAGGTACATAAACGGTACCGCCAATGCCAGAGTTGTAGTTAAGTATGGTATCGGCAACCTCGCGGCCTTTAAAGCCGGTGTCTTTAAAAAGGTTGGCAGCAACCACCATATCTAAGGCGCCAATTCGGCGAGAGTGAAGGAAGTTAACGTTGCTGGCAAAGAACATATCGTTACCGTTGTAAAAGGCAGTACGCTTGTTGGGGAAGTCGTAAAGCTGGGTCATTAAGGTAACTTTGGTAACAGGGGTATCGCGTGGGTAAGAGGTGCGAATGTTGATAGCACCACTTAAAGCGGCAGAACCGTATAGTACAGATGAAGCGCCTTTAACAACCTCTATCTGCTCTATATTCTCGATAGGGAAAAGGCCCCAGCTTGGGCGGCCTGCATCGCCCGATAGGATGGGCAGGTCGTCTATAAGAACCATAACACGGCTACCGGCACCAAAGCTGTAACCGCTACCGCCGCGTATCTGGGCTTCGCCGTCTACAATGGCAACACCGGGTGCTTGTTGCATGGCTTGGTCCATACTGGTGGTGGCTTTGTTTTCTACTATGGTAGGCCTGATAACATCAATAGTAGATACAATTTGCTCAACAGGCTTAGCGTATTTACTTTCAGATACTACCACAATGCCAATGTTTTGGGCCTCGTCTTCCATAATAAAGTTAACGTTTACAGTTTCGCCTGCAGTAACGTTAACGGTTTTGGTAATGGGGCGTTTGCTTATTGATTTTACAATAAGGCTGTACTTGCCTGCGGGCAGGCTTAGGGTAAACTCACCATCAATGTTAGATGCGGCACCTATACCGGGGTTTGCAACATCTTGAATGGTGGCGCCGGGAATACCCTCGTTGGTTTTGTTGTCGGCTACTTTGCCTTTAACGGTGCCGTTTTGTGCAAAAGCAACAATTGTAAACACTGCACTAAACAGTGTAGTAATAAACAGTTTCTTCATTGTTAGGATTGGTTAGACTACAAAAAATCAGCGAGCAAGATAGGAATATTTTTATTAGCCTATGTTTACCTAAGCTTATGTTTTGCAGTTGGGTTGACATTTTATGAAAAAATTAGTTTAGCAAACAGCTTGGTTTAGTGTGTTTTGGGCAGGATAATGGGTAGCGTTTTTCCATTTTTATACATGATATGTATAAACAGATGCAGAAAAAAATGAATTCCATAAATATAATCCCTCCCCACGACCTATGGTCGCGGTACTCCCTTTACAAGGGAGAGTGGTTTCCTACACATGAGCACAAACTCCCCTTATAAAGGGGGTTGATAATCAGCACTTCGTTTAGCAGAAGCTAAACTCGCATTCTGCAAAGCAGAAGACGGGGGATTTTAGTGACGAAACCTATACCTTAAACAACAACGAGCTATCGCCGTAGCTTAAAAAGCGGAAATCGTTGGTAAGGGCATGGTCGTATACCTTGCGCCAATCGGGGCCAATAAGGGCGGCTATAAGCAACAGCAGCGTGCTTTGCGGCTGGTGGAAGTTAGTTACAATAGCATCGGCAAACTTAAAGGTATAGCCGGGGGCAATAAGCAGGCGGGTTTTGCCATGTAGCACATTTAGCTTATACTCTTTCATATAGGCTGCAATGCTTTCCAGGGCTTTGCGCGGCTCTACCAACAGGCTGGGGTTAATGTCGTAAGGCTCCCATTGCTCAATGCTAATATCGGCAGGCTCATCGCCCTCGTAATGGCGCAGCTTTAGGCCCAGCCAATACAGGCTTTCTAAGGTACGCAGGGCCGTGGTACCCACCGGAATAATAGGGCGGGTTCCTGTAGCGGCTATAAGGGTGTCTAACAGTTCTTTGGTAATATGGATTTGCTCGGCATGCATTTCATGCTCGCGCAGGTAATCAACCTTAACGGGTTTAAATGTGCCCGCGCCAACATGCAGCGTAATATGGGCGGTAGTAATGTTTTTAGCAGCAAGGCTGTCTATAACATCCTGCGTAAAGTGCAGGCCTGCCGTAGGTGCAGCTACCGAGCCGTGAGAACGTGCATACACCGTTTGGTAACGGTCTTTGTCTGTTTCGTCAGCCTCGCGTTTTATATAGGGGGCAGTGGTGTTTTACCGCCCACCTCTAGCACACGGGCAAAGCTAAGGTCGGCCGGTTCCCAGCTAAATTTTACAACAAAGGCATCGTCTTCTTTACGCAGCTTTTCGGCAGTAAGCTTAACTGTGGTAGTACCATCGTTAAAGGTAGCCACCTGGGGCAGGTCTTTCCAGCGCTTATTGTTGCCAATAAGGCAGCGCCACACGCAAGAGTTAGATGTGCCCATGGCCAGCTCTATAACTTCCGATGGTTGTAGGGGCTCCAGGCAAAAAACCTCTATGGTGTCTTTTTCACCAATAAAGAGTATGCGGGCCTGTATAACCTTGGTATCGTTAAAAATTAAAAGGGCGTTATCGGGCAGTGCTGCCGTAAGGTCTTTAAAGACAGAATTGCTGCAATTGCCATCTTTATAAACCAAAAGTTTGCTTTGGTCGCGCTCGGCTAATGGAAAATACGCAATGCGCTCGTCGGGCAAAGCATAAGTAAAATCGGCCATGCGAAGCGCTTGTGGATTCATGGTTAGAGACAACTTTAGGGGCTAAAATAGAAAAGGTTTTGAGTTAAATAGCAAAACACTGATAAAAATGTTTTTAGGGCAATGAAAAATTTATTGTAGCATACATCAACAAACACAGCCTATTATAATTTGCAGTACCCGCTTGCGGCGGCAATTATAATTTATATTTTAGCAAGCAGAAACCGTAACAAGAAGATGAAAAAATTAATCTACACCATTACTGTATTAGCAGCCTTTATGGCCGTATCGTGCAACAACCGCCCAAGCGAGGGTAACAAGCTGGAGCTTTCGGCATCATCTGCCGAAAAGGTTACCACGTCTGTAGACTATGTGGCTAACTCTAACATCACGTTAAACGATATGTCTATCAACGCTAAGTTTGATAGCCTGTTGGCTGCCAACAAGTCTGACAGGGCCAATATCGTATCGGTTAAACTTGTTGAAGCGTCTTTAATTATTACAGACTCTGTAAACACCTTCGACCGTTTCTCTGACCTTAAACTGAGCATTTTTGGCGATGAAGGCGCTGTAGTAGCCAATAAAACAGGCATACAGGCCAATGGCGCTAAAGAAATTAAGCTTGATGTGCAGGATAAAGACCTGTACGAGTCTATTAAAAAAGGCGAGGTTATTTTATTGGCTGATGGCAATACCAAAGGCGACACGCTTGCTGCCGACCTTAAAACCAAGCTGGTATTTAAGCTTAAAATAGAGGCTGCGGCTAAAAAATAAATAACCCCATGGCACAAGACCAAAAGCTTATTGTGGTGCGCAACGCCACCGTTACCGATGTGGACGAACGTATAGCATCGTATGCTGAAATTACCAGCGGTGTAGACGGTAAGCCCTGCAAGGTAGAGCTTATGGAAGACACTGCCACGGGCGAGTTTTTAATCACCTTTCCTGATGATATACCCTACTACCATTTTACCCTGCTGCTAAGCGCGCTTAATATGCCGTGGATAAACAACCCCGGCGCCAAAGCCGCTGGCTGGGCCATAGCGCGCGAGGGCGAAGGTGCCTACATGCACATTATTGCCAAAGACGAAAGTGATGTACTGGTAGCCGTTAATGATAAAAACGAAGGCATAATTATAGTGGGCGGAGAAACCAGCCCTATATCATCTGCCGAGAAAATGCCGGTGGAGTTTTTTGCCCCCAATGCCGATAGTGGCCAACTTAAAGCCATAGCATCATACGGGCTTATTTTAGAAGATTTTGATGTTGAAGATGAAGACGACGATGATGAACTTGCCATTACCCCCGAAGCCCATGCCGAGGTAAAGAAAATGAGCATGGTAACGGTAGTTATTATCATTGCTGTAGTATCAGCAGGCCTAATAGCCTTGTTTTTGTTGGCAGAGTAGTAAAGGGCCAGAGACCCGAATGTCAATAGAAATAAGTTTTGACAGACTATTATATGGCAAGCGTAACTTGGTCCGGAGGACCGAAATGTCAATAGAAATATGTTTTGACAGAACATGATATGGCAAGTATAATTAGGTCCAGAGGACCGATATGTCAATAGATAAATTAGGATAACAAAGTTAAGCCCCATAGGGGCGATACCATAATAGACCATGCCCAATACCTATACCCTATTGTACGTTCATTATGTCTTTGCTGTGCAGTCCAGAGAAAATGTAATCTCTACTAATTGGGAAGAAGCGCTTTATAAATACGTAACAGGCATTGTAACTAATAAAGGACAAAAATTAATGACAATAAATGGTATGCCAAACCATGTCCATATTTTAATTAGCATGTCCGCATCTATTACTGTTGCTGATTTGGCTAGAGATATAAAGTCAAATTCGGCAAAGTATGTAAATGAAAACAATATGTTTTTGGGCAGGTTTAGCTGGCAGGAGGGGTACGGTGCATTTTCAGTTTCGCCTTCACAAGTAAGCAAAGTGGCAACATATATTGAGAATCAAAAAGAGCATCATAAAGCGATGACATTTAAGGACGAGTATTTAGAGTTATTAAAACGTTCTGAGGTTGATTACAAGGAAGAATATTTATTTGAGTTTTAGTAATGTGCCACCCCTCCGGGGCTGTTGATTTTTGGAATGCTGTTTGCTATTGACATACCGCCCCTCCGGGGCTATCTTTACCGGCGTTATCGCTGGAATTTTTTAACAGCTAGTAGGCCGGCATGTCAATAGGAACAGAAGATAATATGCTAATTCCTATACCACCCCTATGGGGATTGTGTATGGGTATTATGGGTGTGTTTTTAAGGCCCGGAGGGCCGATATGTCAATAGAAAATAAATAGAAATAAATTAAACCCCGTAGGGGTGACACAAAATGAAAATAGGAGTAACGATTTTATTTGTTTTAATATCAGTCGCATTCGGCTTTGCCCAAACCGCTTATGTAGCAGCCCCAAGTGGATTAAAGCTGCGTAAAACCGCGGCGGCAAATGGCGAGGTTGTTAAAACCCTGCCCTACGGTACTAAGTTGATTTCTGTTGCCGATAAAAAACCTAAAGCAGCCCACAAAACCAAAGAGGCTGAAGGCTTGTATTTAAAAGGCTTTCGGCAAAAAGTTACTGTTGATAAAGATACCGGCTATGTATTTGATGCCTTTTTAATGCCGGTTGAACCCATTGGTAAAAAGGAGGTTGAAACCTACTACGATGATACAACCCGCGGCTGTAAGCCTTTTGATATATACTTTCTAGAAAGCCGTTTCAAGGCCGTTGGTAAGCCGTACGACCTTAAAAGTTTTGCAAGTATAGATACCGCATACTGGGTAGTTACTGATAAAAACGACCCCTACTGCCAGCAGGGTTTCTCGCAGAAGTTTGCCAATAGTAATATTGTAGCATCCTATTCGCAGGGCGAGGGTGGTGCAAGTATGGATGTAACACTAAAAGGCTACACCTTTAACCAGGTATATGCCATAGCCTTAAGCATGACTACCATGATGAATGAAGGTGTTAGTGTTTCTTACAATAGCGGTGTGGTAAGCATAGGCCCTAAAGACGATGGTGCAGGCTGCTATTCAACCATAGAGGTTAAAGGCAACACCATAATCTGGAACTTTGGGTGTGGGTGCTAAACAAAAATCCCCATCCATTTCTGAATAGGGATTCTGTTTATCCTTTAATCTTTTAAATCATCATTAATCTGCGGTGCTACTTAGCCACCGTAGCGTAAATATATTCCCTGTTTAGGCGGGCAATGTTTTCTAATGATATTTCTTTGGGGCATTCAGCTTCACAAGCGCCAATGTTGGTGCAGCTACCAAAGCCTTCTTCGTCCATTTGGTTAATCATGGCAAGGGCGCGCTCTTTACGCTCTACCTGGCCTTGTGGCAATAACGATAAGTGGGCCACCTTAGCTGATACAAACAGCATAGCCGATGCGTTAGGACAAGCAGCAGCGCAAGCACCGCAACCTATACATGCCGCAGCATCCATAGCTTTGTCTGCATCTTCTTTTGGTACAGGCAAGTTGTTAGCATCTTGTGCCTTACCGGTACTTACCGATACAAAACCACCTTTGGCAATAATACGGTCAAAAGCACTGCGGGTAACGGCAAGGTCGCGTATTACGGGGAATGCCGCCGCACGGAATGGCTCTATGGTAATAGTCTCACCATCGGTAAAGTTGCGCATGTAAAGCTGGCACGTGGTGCTGGCTTTAACAGGGCCGTGGGCACGTCCGTTTATATACATGCTGCACATACCGCAAATGCCCTCGCGGCAGTCGTGGTCAAAAGCAACAGGCTCTTCGTTTTTACGTACCAGGTCTTCGTTAAGCACGTCCATCATTTCTAATAACGACATGTCTTCGCTAACGTTGTCAATTTTATAATCAACAAGTTTGCCCGGTGCGTTGGCATTTTTCTGCCTCCAAATTTTTAGATTGAATTTCATAACCTAAAACCCTTATTTATAGCTGCGAACAGCCAGTTTAATATTCTCAAATTTCAATTCTTCCTTGTGCAGTACAGGGTCGCCCTCTAAGCCGGTAAACTCCCATGCCGCTACGTAAGCGTAGTTTTCATCGTCGCGTTTAGCTTCACCTTCGTCTTGGTATTCAACACGGAAATGGCCGCCGCAGCTCTCGTTACGGTTTAGTGCGTCAACAATCATTAGTTCGCCAAGCTCAAGAAAATCGGCTACACGGTTAGCTTTGTCTAAGTCAACATTAAACTCGTGCATACCGCCGGTTACTTTAACGTCTTTCCAAAACTCTTCGCGCAGCTCGCGAACCATTTGGCGGGCTTTTGTTAAGCCCTCGGCTGTGCGGGCCATGCCGCAGTAGTCCCAAATAATGCGTCCAAGTACTTTATGGAAATCATCTACTGTGCGGGTGCCTTGTATGCTCAACAGTTTAGTGTAACGCTCCTCCGCTTTTTTCTCAGCCTCCACAAAAGCAGGGTGGTCTGTAGGTATAGCTTTGGTAAAAATCTCATCAGCCAGGTAATTACCAATAGTATATGGCAACACAAAGTAACCATCGGCAAGGCCCTGCATAAGTGCTGATGCACCTAAGCGGTTAGCGCCGTGGTCAGAGAAGTTACACTCGCCCGTAGCGTATAAGCCCGGTACGCTGGTCATTAAATTATAATCAACCCAAAGGCCACCCATAGTGTAGTGTACCGCGGGGTAAATACGCATTGGCACCTCATAAGGGTTTTCATTGGTAATGTGTTTGTACATATCAAACAAGTTGCCGTAGCGGGCCTCTACCACATCTTTGCCCAAACGGTTAATAGCATCGGCAAAATCTAAGTATACAGCAAGGCCTGATGCGCCAACGCCACGTCCTTCATCACACACTTCTTTAGCAGCACGGCTGGCAATATCGCGCGGGGCAAGGTTACCGAATGATGGGTATTTACGCTCTAAGTAATAGTCGCGTTCCTCATCAGGTATATCTTGCGGGCGGCGGTTATCGCCTTTTGCTTTTGGCACCCACACACGCCCATCGTTACGCAAACTTTCAGACATCAGCGTAAGCTTAGACTGGTAATCGCCGGTAACAGGTATGCACGTTGGGTGAATTTGTGTATAGCAGGGGTTTGCAAAGTAAGCCCCATTGCGGTGGGCTTTCCAGGCGGCTGTTACATTGCAGCCCATTGCGTTGGTAGAAAGGAAGAATACGTTGCCGTATCCGCCTGTTGCCAATACTACGGCATGGCCAAAAAGCGCTCTAGTTTACCGGTAACAAGGTTACGGCAAATAACACCACGGGCTTTACCATCAATAGTAACAACCTCTACCATTTCGTGGCGGGCATACATCTCTACATTGCCTAAACCTATTTGGCGTTCTAAGGCTTGGTAAGCGCCAATAAGTAATTGTTGCCCTGTTTGGCCGCGGGCGTAGAACGTGCGCGACACCTGCGCGCCGCCAAATGAACGGTTATCTAACAGGCCACCATATTCACGTGCAAAAGGTACACCTTGTGCAACGCACTGGTCAATAATATCTACCGATACCTCGGCTAAGCGGTGTACGTTGGCCTCGCGGGCGCGGAAGTCGCCACCTTTAATGGTATCGTAAAACAAACGGTGAACGCTGTCACCATCGTTTTTATAGTTTTTAGCAGAGTTAATACCGCCTTGTGCAGCAATACTGTGGGCGCGGCGTGGGCTATCTTGAAAGCAGAAAGCCTTTACCTTATAGCCAAGTTCGGCAAGAGATGCCGCTGCCGATGCACCTGCTAAGCCTGTACCAACAACCAATACATCAAGCTTGCGCTTATTGGCAGGGTTTACCAGCTTTACAGACGATTTGTACTTGGTCCACTTATCGGCCAAAGGGCCTTCGGGTATTTTAGAATCTAAAGCCATGGTTGGTTATAGAGTGATGTTCAAATACATTAATACAGGAATAATAGCAAACAGGGCGCAAATGCCGTATGCAAACACAGTGCCTATTGTTCTAAGCGTTGGTGCAAATTCTTTGTTGTTTAAGCCCAGGGTTTGAAAGGCGCTTTGCACGCCGTGGCTTAAATGGAAAGCCAAGGCAAACATAGATGCCACGTAAAATATAACTATCCACAATTGCTCAAAGCCTATATCTACTACCGTTGCATAGTCTTTAATGCGCGAAAACTCGCCCGTAACACCGTCGTGGTATTCAGCAAACGGTATATCACCATAATGGAAAACAAACCAAAACTTAGAAAGGTGAACTGCTATAAACACAAAGATGATTGTGCCTAGCAATGCCATGTTGCGGCTTGCCCAGCGGCTGTTGGCGCCCGGCTTGTTTACCGCATAGAGGGTAGGGCGGGCCGCCCTGTTTTTAAACGCTAAAAATATGCCCCAAAAGGCGTGGCCAAGAATAAACGCGAAGTTTATTTTTGAGACAAATTGAATTAACGGGTTGTGGCCCATAAATTCTGCATAGTGGTTAAAGGCTTCGCCCCCGTCGTTTTTTAGCAACTGTAGGTTACCCATTAAATGGATAATAAGAAACAGCGATAAAAACACACCCGTAAGGGCTACCACAATTTTTTTGCCTATTGATGACGTAAGACGTTTACTTAAAGAAATATCGGCTTGCATTGCGTAGTGAACTTTTTTGTTGCGGCGCAAAAATAACATTCAATACCATAGCAGCCAACTTTTTCGCCACCTTTATTGGCTGCTGTTGTATAGACAAATAACTACTTATTTTGTTGATGCTCTAAGCTAAACTCTTACTTAAAACAAATCTAAATTATAGGGCCGTGTAATTATTTGCCGCCAAACACTACTTATCTCCCTGCAAAGCAATCAAATATTTATTTGTGGCCACATACAATATTCTTGCTTTAAAAACGGTTTTACTTACAAAACAATGGTAATTTTGCACACATTTTTAACAATGGCAAAGAGCAAATCAATAAGCGTAGTACTATTTGCAATGCTGTTTCTAAACCTAAGCGCCAACGCGCAAAACGTTTGGGACCTTAAGCGTTGCATAGATTACGCCATTAGCAAAAACATAACAATACAGCAAAACGACCTTCAGGTAGATGTGGCCCATGCCAACATTAACCAAAGCTGGGCTACGCTGGCACCCACGGTAAATGGCTCTGCAAACTACAGGCATGGAACATTGGTAGGCGTATTGACCCCTTTACCAATACCTTTGCCAACAGCTCTGTACGCTCAAACAACTTTAACGTAAGCGCTAACTTAAACCTGTTCTCTGGCTTAACAAGTGTTAATACAATAAAGCAAAACCAAACATTGCTGGCTGCCGCAAAGTTTGATAACGAGAAGCTGCGCAACGATGTATCGGTAAACGTGGCGCTGGCTTTTTTACAGGTAGTGTTTGCCGAAGAGCAGTTGAAGAACGTTGAAAACACCTTAGACCTTACCACCCAGCAGGTAAAACGTAACCAGATTTTGTTTGATGCAGGTACTATTGCGCAGGGCGTGTTGCTCGATTTGCAAGCCCAGCAGGCGAATGATGAGGTAAATGTTATATCTGCCCAAAACACGTTTGACATTGCCAAATTGAATTTGGTGCAGTTGCTTAACCTGCCCGAAGACGAGAGCAAAGACCTTAAAGTAAGCGTGCCCGCTGCCGATACTTTGCCTACAGCCCTTGCATCAGACATTGCGCCGGCATCTATTTTCGGCGAGGCTATTAAATTCCGCCCCGAGATGCGCGCCGCCGACATACGTATAAAAAGCAACCATTTGGGCGTTGCTATAGCACGCGGTAATTACTACCCACAGCTATCGGCCTTTGGCGCGTATGGTACAGGGTACTCTCAATTGCAACAAACTATTACCGGCTACCAAACACAAATAATACCTATTGGGGTTACCCAAGGCGGAGAGGTAGTATATACCCAAACAGAGGTGCCTTCTACGGCATTAACCCCTTTGGTACACAGCTTAACAACAACGTTAACAAAACATTTGGCTTTTCTTTAAACGTGCCTATTTTTAATGGTTTACAGGTGCGCACCGCTGTATCTAAAGCAAAAATAAATTACGAAATTTCTAAGCTTAGCTACGACCAAACCGCGCTAAACCTGCGTAAAGACATTGAGCAGGCTTTTTACGATGCCCGTGCGGCATATAAAAAATTTATGGCCTCTAAAAAATCGGAAGAAGCGGCAACGCTGGCTTTTAAATTTTCTACTGATAGGTTTAATGCCGGTATGCTAAACGCAGTTGATTTTGCGGCAACAAAAAACACGCTTACCCTAGCACAAAGCAACCTGTTGCAGGCCAAATACGATTATATTTTTAAATCGAAATTATTAGATTTTTACCGCGGCAAACCGCTTTATTAATACAACAGAAAAAATGAACATTACACACTCGCTAAAAGTAATTGCCTTGGTGGCTTTAGTGCCCGCGCTTGTTTTAACATCGTGCGGCGGTAAAGAAGAAAAAAGCAAATATTTACTGAGAAAGCCCAAAAGCGCACTATTGTAGAGGTAGTGTCGGCCAACGGAAAAGTGCAGCCGGTAAACGAGGTTAAGATAAGCCCCGACGTATCTGGCGAAATTATAGAGATGAACGTAGTAGAAGGGCAAGAGGTTAAAAAAGGCCAAGGTGCTTTGCAAAATCAACCCCGATATTTACATATCTAACGTAAACCGTTTGCAGGCTGGGCTAGATGGACAACGCTCTAACCTGGCAACATCAAAATCAAACCTAACCCGCGTTAAGGCAACCTTTAAAAATATAGAGGCCAGCTACAAGCGTAATGAGAGCCTATTTAAAAGCAAAGCCATTTCGCAGTCAGAGTGGGATGCTATCCAGTCTCAATACGATGGTGCCAAGGCCGATGTTGACGCTGCCGAAGATAATGTATCGGGTGCAGAGTTTGCCATTAAAAGCGCCGAAGCATCTCTTAAAGAAGCAAGGGATAACTTAGGCCGTACCACCATTTTTGCCCCGGTAGATGGTACTGTATCTAAACTAAACAACAAGCGTGGCGAACGTGTTGTTGGTACCGCGCAAATGGCGGGTACTGAGATTATGCGCATTGCCGACTTAACAGAAATGGAAGTACAGGTTGATGTGAATGAGAATGATATTGTACGAGTACACTTAGGCGATACTACCGAAATTTCTATTGATGCCTATGGCGAGCGTAAGTTTAAAGGTGTGGTAACCGATATTGCCAACTCTGCCAACAACAGCACCACCCTTACTGCCGACCAGGTAACAAACTTCCCCGTAAAGGTGCGTATACTGCGTACATCGTACGAAGATTTATTGAAAAACCTGAAAACAAACGAGTCGCCATTCCGCCCGGGCATGACGGCAAGTGTTGACATTAAAACCAAGATTGTAACCAACGTAATATCTGTACCTATACAAGCGGTAACCACCGCCAGCGGCATGGACGATGCACCACAGGATAATCCGGAAGATGGTCCGCCACAAGATGAAAAACCGGCGGAAGAAACCAACAAAAAAGAGGTTAAGGCTGAAATAGAAGAGGTGGTTTACATTTTTGATAATGGCAAGGCCAAAAAAGTAGCCGTTAAAACCGGAGTGCAGGATAATACCTTTATAGAAATTTTAAGCGGTGTTAAAGACGGCGACGAGATTATCGCAGGCCCTTACAGGGTGGTATCGAAACAGCTTAAAGATGGTGCCGAGGTAGAGAAAAAGCCTAAAGACGACTTTACCAAAAACACCGGCGACCAAAAATAATATGCTGCTTCATTTAGAAACAGCCGGGGCCGTTTGCTCGGCAGCGCTTAGCCTGGGCGGCAACCTTGTTGCTTACCGCGAGAGTGCCGAACCGCGCGCCCATGCGGCCCTGCTTACCGTTTTTATAGACGAGCTGCTTACCCAAGCAGGCATTGATGCCATGGGTATTGATGCGGTGTCGCTTAGTGCGGGTCCGGGTTCTTATACAGGCTTGCGCATAGCATCGTCAGTAGCCAAAGGGTTTTGCTACGCGGCGGGTAAACCGCTTATAGCCCTAAACACACTGCAACTAATGGCATCGGGCTTTATGCAGGATAATGAAATTGCAGGGAACTATTTAATTTGCCCTATGATTGATGCTCGCAGAGACGAGGTTTTTTCTGCCGTATACAATACCGACCTGTCTATAGTAAAAGCCCCCGCTCCTGAGCTATTAACGGGCGAATCGTATGCCGAAATGCTGGCAAAGCAAACCGTTTATTTTATTGGCGATGGGGCAGCAAAGTTTAGCGTTATGCTAGGTACTAAGCCCAACGCAAATTTTAATCCCGGCTTTTATCTTAAAGCAAAACACCAGGCGGCATTAGCCACTCAAAAATTTGAAAACCAGCAATTTGAAGATGTGGCCTACTTTGAACCCGATTACCTGAAAGAGTTCTATACTACAGCCGTAGTAAAAAAGTAGCGTTATATTTTGTTATTACTGCAAATTACGGGCTATATGGCCTTATATTTGATGTTGCCGACTACAAAATGAGCAACAGAAGTTATATTACATACTACATAAGCGCAATTGTATTTTTTGCCATAATTATATGGGCAATACTTGATAGCGGCGTGTTTTTAGAGGGGCATAAGCAACTGTCTGAACCTGCAGGGCTTTTAGATTATTTTACCCACTTTAAGCAAACAGTAAAAGAAAACGCTACCGCCCCGTTATCAAAGTTTTTAATACAGCTGGTAGTTATTGTAGGGGCTACCAAAATCTTCAGCTATCTGTTTAAAAAGATAGGCCAGCCGGGGGTTATAGGCGAAATTTTGGCCGGTATAGTATTGGGCCCATCGTTAATTGGTATGTGGTTTCCGGGGTATTTAAATTTTGTGTTTCCTTCTACAAGTATGGAAGACCTGCACCTTATCAGCCGTTTAGGGCTTATCCTTTTTATGTTTGTGGTGGGCATGGAGCTAAATATGGACCATAGGTAAAAACACAGGCACGCCAGGCTCTTTTAATTAGCCATGCCGGTATTTTATTCCCGTTTACGCTTGGTGTTGGCCTTGCGTATTTTATTTATGTTGATTTTGCACCTGATAACGTATATTTTTTACCCTTTGCCTTGTTTATGGGTATAGCTATGGGCATTACGGCTTTCCCTGTTTTGGCAAGTATATTAAGAGAAAGGGGTATGATGAATACGCCCATTGGCAGCCTTGCCATAACCAGCGCCGCTATAGACGATATTACGGCATGGTGCTTATTTGCCGCTGTAATAGCCATAGCCAAAGCAGGCACAGTTGTAGGTTCGTTATTTACTATTGGGCTATCGGCTGTTTATATTATTGGTATGTTTAAAGTGGTGCGCCCGTTGCTTAAAAAGCTGTTTGCGCGCCTAAACCCCGATGGTAGTTATGCCATTAATACATTGGTATTAGCACTTGCCATATTGCTACTATCAGCGTTTACTACACGCATAATAGGCATACACTCATTATTTGGTGCGTTTATGGCAGGCGTGGTAATGCCGGGCAGCGCAAAGTTTCGCAAGTTTGTTACAGAGCGTACAGAGTATGTATCGGTAATTTTGTTGCTCCCGCTTTTCTTTGCATATAACGGTTTACGCACCCAAATAGGGTTATTAAACAGCCCCTACCTGTGGCTAATGTTTGGTGTTGTACTGTTGGTAGCCGTTTTGGGCAAGCTGGGCGGAACAGCCATTACAGCTAAATACTTAGGGCAAAGCACACCTAATAGTTTACGGCTTGGTGTGTTAATGAATACCCGCGGGCTTATGGAGCTTATTGTGCTTAACATTGGCTACGACCTGGGCATATTAAGTGCCGAAATTTTTACCATGATGGTGCTTATGGCCATTGCCACCACGTTTATGACAGGACCCTTGCTTAACATTATAGACCGGGTTTGGAAGAAAGACAAAATACCAAGCACAGCAAGCGCAGATAATGCGCAACCCGCCGAAACGGTATCAACTTAGTATTGCAAGGTTAATAGTAATAAACACACGTAGCGTTTTTTGTGGAATACGTTAACTTTACTAATCTTACTAGTAAAATAATTAGCATGAAAACAACACTACTTACCCTGCTTTTAGTAATTGGCTTTGGAAGTGCCTTTGCCCAAACAGCTAGCCTAAACGGCTTTGATTCTGCCAATAAAAAACATGGCCGATGGATTATGTACATGAATTATCACGGAGGTAAAGAAAAAGACAGCACCAAAGCAGTTTATAAACGTTACACCACTTATCAGCATGGCAGAGATTTATATCCTTTAATAACCCTGTCAGAAATAAAGGGAAGGATAGAAACAACAGGCGCAAAGGGGAGCCCGGCAAACCGGCTTTGCTTGATGGTGAATATATAACCTACGATGCAAAAGGTAGGCTTGCAATTTGCCATACTTTTAATAATGGCGAGTATGTTTCAAACCAGGTGTACTACGCACCCGGCAAAATGCGCGACCAGGTTAACTTTGCCAAACCTTGTGCCGGACAGGATAACTCTGCAACGGTTTATTATTTTGACGAGACTGGTAAGATGATAAAAGAAGATTGCGCGAAAAGAGCTGTAAATGGCAGGTTGGTAATGCTGAATAAAAACGGAGTAATACGCCCGGCAAAATCTTAATTCCGGATACACTAAATATATACTATGAAAACAACACTACTTACCCTGCTTTTAGTAATTGGCTTTGGAAGTGCCTTTGCCCAAACAGCTAGCCTAAACGGCTTTGATTCTGCCAATAAAAAAATGGCCGTTGGCTAGTGTATTTAGATGCCAACGGGGCTAAAGTAAAAGACAGCACAGCGGCTGTATATAAGCGTTATACGTGGTTCGACCATGGCGTTAACGTTTACCCAATGGGCGATTTTATTAATAAAGGCGGTAAGGTTGAAACCACAGGTTCGCCAGCTGAAAAAGGCAAAATTGTATTACTAAGCGGCGAATATAAATGCTACGACAAAGACGGCAAACTAAAGTTTATCCATGTTTTTGATAATGGCAACTACGTATCGTACAAAGAGTACTTTTCGTCAGGCACCATGCAAACGTTCTTCGATTATACCAAGCATTGCGATGGGCAGGAACACTCATGGTACTCATACATGTACGACGAAACCGGCAAGCTGATAATGGAAGATTGCACCAAAAAAGGCACAGATGGCAACTGGCCACGGATGCGAGGTTAATAATCTAATACAAACAACATGAAAACAACACTATTAGCAGTGCTTATGCTTTTAGGGTTTGGAGCTTCGGCACAAAAGCCCCTAAACCAATACAATAGCGCTAAGCAGAAAGATGGCAAATGGATTACCTACTGGGACGCTAACTGGAAAACAGTAAAAGACAGCAGCAAGGCCAGGTATTTCCGCTACAATGTATTTGTTAATGGGAAAGAGGTTTACCCAATGGGCCCATGTGGCAAAAAGGGATGGAGATTAGAAGGCGATACTACCACTACATTCCTCGACGGCCGCTACAACTGGTATAACGAAAAAGGCGTTCTGGTGTCAACCCATATATTTAAAAAAGGGGAGTATGTTGATGTTAAAGAATATTATGCAAACGGCAAGCTAAACCAGCATTTTGCTTACGGCCAAAAGTACCGCGACTGGCCCAATACATGGGTTTATTATTTCTACGATAAAGACGGCAAAGCTACTAGGTACGCCGCTTTTTACAACGATAAAACCAACGGCTGGGGCTTACACGAAGTAACTGAAGCCGATACCAAGAGGGTGAATTAGCTTTTACTACTCATAACAAAACTAAAATCCCCGATAGGCTTACCTACCGGGGATTTTTTATTTTCAATGTTTTAATTCTCTCTTTTAAAGGGAGTACTCCCGCCATCGGCGGGAGGGAGGGATTTCAGCATGGGCCAAACTCGCCCCTTATCCCCTAAAATTATACCCTCTCTATAATAGTAGCAATACCCATACCGCCACCAACGCAAAGGCTGGCAAGGCCAAGCTTTTTATCGGTACGTTCTAATTCATCAAGCAAGGTGCCTAATATAATAGAGCCGGTAGCGCCTAGCGGGTGGCCCATAGCAATAGCGCCACCGTTTACGTTTACACGGTCGTGGCTAACGCCTGCACGCTCCATAAAGCGCATAGGCACTACGGCAAAGGCTTCGTTAATTTCAAACAAGTCAATGTCTTCCATTTTAAGGCCTGCTTTATCCAAGGCTTTAACCGCCGCAGGGTATGGACCTTCCAGCATAATGGTAGGCTCAGAACCTACCACGGCAAACGAGCGTATTTTAGCTCGGGGTTTAAGGCCCAAACGCTCTCCGGCTTCTTTGCTGCCAATAAGTACTAGCGCTGCACCATCTACAATGCCCGATGAGTTACCTGCATGGTGTACGTGGTTTATCTTTTCTATTTCAGGGTATTTTTGAATGGCTAAGGCATCAAAACCTGCCATGCTGCCCATCATTTCAAAAGCAGCACCTAATGATGCTAATTTATCAGCAGTAGTATCAGGGCGAATGGTTTCGTCTTTATCTAATTCTACCTGTCCGTTAACATCAAGTACAGGCACAATAGAGTTTTTAAAACGGCCTTCGGCGCTGGCAGCCGCTGCACGGGCGTGCGATGTAGCTGCGTACTCGTCTAGCTGACGGCGCTCGTAGCCATATTTGGTAGCTATTAAATCGGCAGAAATACCTTGCGGAACAATATGTATTTTAGAAACAATTTCGGGGTTGGTAAACAGCGCGCCACCATCGGTGCCCATTGCCACACGGCTCATAGACTCTACACCACCGGCAACAAGCAAATCAACCTGCCCGCTCATAACATAAGCAGCAGCCTGGTTAACGGCCTCTAAGCCCGAAGCGCAAAAACGGTTAAGGGTAACACCGGCAGTAATGCTGTTGTAACCTGCAGCCAATGCTGCGGTTTTGGCAATATCGGCACCTTGTTCGCCCACGGGGGTAACGCAGCCAATAATGGCATCTTCTACCTGGCTGGTATCAAGGTTGTTCCTGTCGCGTATTGCTTCAAAAACAGTAGTTAACAGTTTTACGGGTTGCACATCGTGCAGTTTACCGTCTTTTTTACCGCGACCGCGAGGGGTGCGCACAGCATCAAAAATATATGCTTCAGCCATTGTTATTTTTAAGTTGAAAGAGGAACAAAGATAATTAGAATTAGTTGATAGTTAGCGGTTGGCAGTTGGCAGTTTTTTTATTGTGTTTGATATAGAAAAACCGTTATCAAATTATCTTATTCGCTTATTATCTAATTACCTTTATCACATGGCTTTGCGTGTAGATACCATTCCTTTTTGGCTTAAACCGTTTTACCTGTTGTGGGCGTATGCTACCGCATCGCTAAGCTACGGGGTTATTATGCTGTGGAGGTTAACCATTCGTTTTAAGTGGGAAAACGCAGAGCGCATGAGCCAAAGCCCCAACAATATTTACTGCATTTGGCACGAGAGTTTATTAATGAGTTTTATGCTCAGCTTTAAAAACCCGCCTACGCGTAAAGATGTGTGGATGAACCACCCGGCCTGGTTTATGAAACCTATACACATTATACTATTTTGGAAAGGCGTAAAATGGCTTATGCTGGGCAGCAGCGGGCATGGTGGCAGGCAGGCCAAAGCCGATGTGGAAGACTTTTTGCGCTCAGGGCTACAGCACCTGCATGGCGGTAGATGGCCCAGCGGGGCCGCCACTAATAATGAAACACGGCGCTATGGAAATGGCACTTGAAACAGGCGTACCTATTATCTGCCTGCAATTTTTACCCAAGCGCAAACCGTTTATCTTAGGCTTTACGTGGGATAAAAAAGTACTACCTATGCCTTTTACAACAGTTATTGTACGCGTATCAGGCCCATACTATGTTACTAAAGATAACTACAAAGAGGTAAGTAGGGTAGTGGAGGAAGGTATGTAACAATTAAAAATCGTAATACTTAGCAGGCAGCCATGTTTTAATGCCAAAGTGTACCCACATGGTTTTAGTGTCGGCCACCCCTTCTGTTTTCAGCGTGCGGCTGGTAACACCTGCCTCTAGACGCAGCCCGTATACAGGGTTAATTATATAGCTGGCCATAAAATCTATGTACGTAAGGTTGTTTTTAATGCCTTGCGTTACCCTGTTACCATACTCGCTATTGTAGGTAGTATAGGGCTTGTATATATCGCCACCATAATTATCGTTGGGGCCATCGGTACCGTAGGCTGCAAACAACAACTCTGTTTGAAACCACCACCGTTTGTACTTGTAGCGTAAAAAGCTAACACTCTCAGAAAAGTTAGCCCCCAATGGGTGTGCCAACGCCTGGTTAAAGTGGGCGTAGTTCTGTATCTGCAAAAAGTGTGTATAGGTATACGGGCGCACCCAGTTATATTCCGTCTGAAAATTCAGGTTTTTTATGCCGAACAAATCAAAGCTTTTAAAACCCAGCTGTATGCCTTGTTTGTTGGCCCACCAGCCATCGCCAGACCGTACCTCCTTCAGCAAAAACTCATCTAAAACAACCTGCCCATACAACACCTGGTTTTTTATAAAATTGTATTTTAGGTTGATGCCTATAATAACATTATCGGGCGAGCCCAACGTATACTCTACCGGGCGGAAGAATATAAGTGGGTTTAGGTAGTTAACATCAAAACCACGGTAGTTACCACTGGCATCACGGTTTTCCCAAATAACACTCTCAAACAAACCAATAGCAAGGCGTTTATGGGGAATGATGTCAAAATAATGCATCACCGCGTTTTTCTTGGCATACACCTGGTTTGGGCCACCTACGGTGCGTATATCCTGAAACTGGGCAAACATTATAGAGTATTTAATACGCCAAATATTAGCCGTAAGCTTTAGGTAGGGGTAGTTAAACGCGTTGTCTGACAGCAGCAGCGACCGGTATCCATCACCAATAAAGTTTTTACCATGCCCCGCTTGTATATTCAGGTAGCGTGTTGGGGTGTACGATACATACCCATTGGCAAAGCCATAATCCCAGCCGCCCACTTTAAAAGGCTTAGGCCTGCCCTGGCCGGGAATAACAGTGTTGGTGTTAATCCAGTTGCCCAGAGTAATCAGGAAAGCGTGCTTATGGTTCTCGTAATACGCCGTGTAGAACGAAAACTTTTTGCCTATGTTGCCCGAAAATGCTGCTCCTTTGGTGGTAGAGTAGGTGGTAATATCAGCCCGAGAATCTTTACCAAAATCAAGGTCTATAATAGGGTCTAGATACAGTTGCCATATACCCGAATCTAGCTTTACCAAATGGTCAGAAAACAAGGCCCTGCCTACCCTGCGGTGAGCAAAGGCCCAATCGTAGTCTTTTACCCCCATGGCAGAATCTATGCTGATTACCTGCTCTACATCGGCCTGTAAATAAGGGCGCATAGAAGTATGGAACACCGCTTTTTTACGGTTAAGGTACTTATCAAACTGCGCGCCGTATAAATTATCGGGCTGTAAATTCAACTGCTGCGCCTGCGCCACAGTAGCAATGCAAACCAGTAGTATCAGTAAATGTCTTTTCATATAGAGTTATCAAAAGTACGCAATAGTGGCGGAGTGGCAAAGGGCTTGTTTTTTAGGTTTTAAATAACTAAACTTGTTGTATGAAAAAGCTGCTGCCTATATTGTTTCTTACTCTTGCTACAATAGCTTTTAACAGCTCGTGCAAAAAGGAACCTGATGAGCCGCAGGATACTATACCTCCAACAGATACTACCAATATTAACGATACACTATTTACAGCATCAAGCAGGTATGTAGTATATATTGATAGTGCTAATAACATAACTCGCATGTATAGATACAGCTCAACTAATAACCTGTTTCAGTATATTATTTATTCCACTTTGAACGACTCTATAGAAACCATTAGCACATATAACGGTGACAATGTTATGACCAAACAGCGTGTATACATAATGGACACTAATAACCTTGCTAAATACTGTATTGCATATGAGAATGGCGTTGAAGACTACACTTTGTATTTTTCTTATTCTAATGGCAGATTAGTGCAGCTTTATTATGGAGGAGATTTTGATGTTCAATGGAGCAATTCAAATATAGTTACATGCCTTAGCAGTTATGGTTATGATACTAGTAGGGTAGCCAAAGTAGATTTGTTTTCACCTGCTGTTATTGAAAGTGACAATAAGTTAACTGGTCAAAGTCCGTTAAATAACATTTCGTATTCGTATGTTCATTCAGGAATATCCGGACAAGGAAATGTATTTGGACACTCAAATACCTATTTAGCTGACTCTAGCGACTATGTAACCAAGATTTTTCGACGTGTAAACTCAGGAACGCAACAAGTTAAAGGCTCTTTTAGCTATTACACCTATATAGTAGAATAACCATGAAAAAGCTACTGCCTATATTATTCATCATGCTAGCATTGAGCGCATGCAAAAAGGATAAATCAGAAGACGATATCAATCCCGGATATATAATTGCAGGAGACGCTAATACCGCTTCAAATAAAACTGTTCAGCTTTTAGACACTACTTATTATGAGCATGAAATACTCCTTTTTGATGAGTTTAAAATTAAGGTACATTATACTTATCATAGCTGGTTTGGTGGCGGGCAAAGTCAAATTATAATAAAACTAATACCCCCAACTAATATAGAGTATGCGTCAGCAGATGGGCTTAGTTTGGTAAAACGCATTATGCCCGACGATACTATTTCTTCTAACCTAACCTGGAAAGCTTTTGAAGATAACAATTCAGCAATTATGCTTGATCGATTAAGTGGCCCACTTGCTAATGAAACCAATGGCGACTGGCCTACCCAAAACGAGGGCTATATTGGTATTAGGGTTTTTAAAAATAATCATTATTATTATGGCTGGGTAAAATTACGAATAGCCGGCGGGTGGTACCCACCAACAGCCTTACAACTCCTCGGCTGGGCTATATACCACGATTAATTCTAACTACTCGTTTCAATAAATCAAAGAACTTTCATATCAAGCCGGAAAGGGTTTTTAAGAACCATATATAGCACTGTACCTTTTAAGAAAAAGTACACGCCCGGCAAGTGGGTTCTTATTCTTGCCCTAACATTTATCGTCGGGACTATTTATTTTAACTACCGCCGGTGGCCTATAACCCTTGAGGCGGTAGTAGATACTCCTGTTTTTATTCTTCTTCTAAAGTCCCCCTCACTCCTTTAGGAGAGGGGGATTTAGGGGTGAGGGAAATCCTAAAACGTAAACGCCAAGCCTAGTGTTGGTAGTATAGGCAACTGGTTTATGCGTTTATAGTTTATACGGTCAAAGTAAAAAATGTTATCGCGGTTGTAAGCGTTGGTACAGCTAATAACAGCGTCCAGCGTCATTTTTTCGCTAAACATAAACTTGCGGCGTAGCGACACATCCAACCTGTGGTAGTAAGGCAAACGGCCTTGGTTAAGCCCGGCGTAGATAATACCCAAATCGCCATTGGCATTAGTGTAGTTAGAGTTTATGCCGTTGTTAAGCGGCGGTTTCTCAAAAAGCCTTGTGTTTGGGTAAACGGTAGCCCCGACCCAAAGTTCCAACGCACGTCGGCCTGCCATAGCTGCTCTTTACCAAAGTTATAAGATACTACTGCATTAACATTGTGGCGGCGGTCAAATATCGGCTTGTAGTTCATCAAACCATCGTAACGGTTGGTGTACATTAGCGAGTATACCAGCCACACATATAGGCGGCCTTTCTCATATTTCAGCGTAAAGTCAACACCTTTAGACGAGCCATTCTCTATTACAAAATCTTTCTTTAAATAATCAGGCTGGTCGGCGTTTTCCGGAATGTCATCAAATATCTTATTGCGGTTAATGTTGGTAAGCTGGTTAAACTTAATGTAGTAGCCCTCTACGTTTATGCGGATGTTTTTGCCGGCATCAAACTCAAAGCCCAATATAGCATGCGATGAGCGTTGCAGGCCATTTTTAACATCTTTACCGTCAAATTGGTCGGGCAGGCTGGTGGGGCTGGAAAGGAAGCCGTAGAACAGGTTAACCACGTCGCGGTCAGAGTTTGCAGCCATTAAGTTTTGTGAGTATAAACCACCCGCCAGCTTCATACGGAACCAGTCGGTAATGTTTACCTTGGCCGATAGGCGCGGCTCCGGGCTTAGTGCCCCAACCGATGCATAGAAATGTGCACGGAAGCTTGGCTCGAGCACCACACGGTCTCCTAATACCAGGCGGGTTTTTACATAAGCCGCCATTTCGGTAGTGTTGTCGTTTTGTTTTATAGAGCGGTTTACAGCGTTAAAAAAGTCAAAGTTGGTGGCAAAGCCAATAACCTCTAGCCCATATTTAATCTCGCTCTTTTTAAAGAATTGCTTAAAGCCAAGGCCTAGGTTAAAGCTGTTAATAGCGCTGCTGCGGGGTTTTTGGTCATTCTCACTAAGGGTAATTTTATATTGAGAGTAAGAGAAGTTACCCTCAAAAATTACCTGAGAGTTGCTAGGCACCAATACAAAGTTGCTACCACCACCGGCAGTGTTCCAACGCAGCCTTGAGCCACTGGCGTAGTCTACCCCATCAGAAAAGTACATGCCAAACAGGTTAATTTTGCTGCCGTTGGCGCCGTTTATAGAAAATTTGCCATACAAATCGTTAAAGCTAAAGGGAAGTCCGGCACTATCGGCATAGGTATAAAATATAGGGGCTGTTTTATTAAGGTAGGCCGATTTTGCCGAGAATATAAACGATGAGCTGCTGCCACCATCTTCGCTTTGGCGCTTTAACGGGGTTTCTAGCAGTATTTTAGAGGTAAACGGGTTGATTGATACCTTGCCCGAGAAGTTCTTTTTGTTACCATCGCGGGTGGTAATGTTCATTATTGATGATATACGGCCACCATACTCTGCGCCAAAGCCACCCGTATACACATCGGCATTACGGATAATATCGGCATCAAAAACCGAGAAAAAGCCAATAGAGTGGAAAGGGTTGTACACAATCATACCATCAAGCAAGGTCTTATTCTGCACCGGCGATCCGCCGCGAATATATAGCTGCCCACCTTGGTCGCCCGTAGAAACCACACCCGGCAACACCTGCATATACTGGGCAAGGTCGGCTTGGCCACCAATGGTAGGTATCTTGTTCATCTCCTTAGGGGTGATGCTTATCTCAGAAATCTTAGGTCGCGTCTTGTCAGACTGACGGTCACCCACCACATCAACACCTTTAAGCGTTACGCTCTTCTTTTCGGCATATAGGTTTTGGGCCGTAATAGAGTTGGCTTTAACCGTTATGTTTACAAACGTACTATCGTAATCAAGACCCTTGGCTGCCAGCACATAAGCGCCCGGCGGAACATTGGTAATACTGTACAGGCCGTTAATATCGCTTGATATACCAAAGGTTGTGCCTTTTAAAAACACGCCCACAAAAGGTGCAGGCTCGCCTGTTTTTTTATCGTAAATAAACCCACGCACAGTGCCTGTAGCACTAGGGGTTTGGGCGTTAGCGCTAAAAGAAACCAAACCTAATACAGCGGCTACCAGAGCCAAAATTCTAAATTTCATCCGTCTTACCAATAAGAATAGTTAGCAAAAATAGGGTTTTAAGCCAAATAGCAGCATACAAATTTCAGCGTTTATCGGAAGGGTGTTGATTAGCTGGTTGGCTAATTAGCTAATTGGCTGATTTTTTTGCTTTTTCTACGTTTGCTTTGCCGGTACAAACCCTTTGACCCATGAAATACGGCTACCATGTATTGCTTTTTTATTTTGCGGGTCATTTTAACCGGTTTTATCTCCTGTATTGCATCCAATTGTATTGATGCTATTCTTTTATCATACACAAAGCCACGCACAATGTTGCCCGACTGTGCGTTAAGCCCTACAATAAATACACTAAAAATAACAGTACACGCCCATTTCACAGCATAAACATAGCACGCTATTTTCTTTTGTCAAAGGGCAGATTTATGTCTGTATCGGAAAAATGGAGACTAATACTTTCCTCTATTATCCAGATACTGTTGCCACATAAGCAGGAACTTTTCTGAAGCACGTTTTATAGTGCTTAAATCAACACCCTCGCTTTGCAGTAGTTGCCAGTTATCGTACAGCATACCGGGGTGTACCAGGCCTTTAACATCAATGGGGTTATAGATGCTATCTGGGTTTAGTTTATAGCAGCCTTTGCGCCCATAGCGTGGGCGGTGGTGACTGGTCCACCCGTTAAAATCGGTTTGAAAGCCTACTGAAATATTAATCAACTCCTGTGGGTTTAAGCTCTGGAGTGTTTTGGCAGAATCGCCAAAAACAGTAGGAAGATTATTAGCAATATACTTGTTCAACGCCTTATAGGTAAATACATAGCTATCTATAGAACGCTCGCAATAGCAGGGCAGGCTATCTAGTTTTGCTCTATATTCAGCAGTAGGCTTATACATGCCCATAGATATAGGCAGGCTAACTAACCCTTTGCCTTTGTATATAGCTAAAACATCTTGCGGAGGTATGCCCCGAGGTTGGTTTTGCAGGGGTTTAAACCCATCGTGTGTAGATAATACAGGCAGTCCTTTGCTATTCATAAATGCAATGGCATCGGTACGGGTTTTATCATTCATGTGGGTAACATCGGTCATAATCCCGGCGTTAGCCATCCATAAAATAGTCTGGCGGCCTACATCGGTTAAGCCCCTTTTGCTCTCTTTACGGAATACCCCTTTAAGGTTAAGGAGATGCTCGGCAAAGCCCGGCATAACAGCAGAAGAACCTACCTCGTAATCTTTTAAATGCACAAGGGTAATAAACGCTACTCCTTTAGCTGCCCAAAAATTGGCATCGTCCTGGCTGTGTATCAGGTTGCGACCACCCTCTATAGAATATACAATTATGGTTTTGGTGGTAGTATGCACCAGCGTGCGCACCTCTTGCGGGGAATGGGCAATGGCAAAATCGGCACTGTTATCAGCAACAAATGTATCAATGTAGGCAATCTGCCTAAGTATCATCTTGCGGGCTTTGGCAGGGCGTTTAGGCCCTCGCGCCCAATTAACCCAACAACAAAAATACGCGCACCTTTATTGGCTTTCCAGTAGTTGGCATAGTTTACATTTTTAAACATGTGCTTGTACCTAAGCTTTGGCGGATGGGCCTCATCAAAAAACTTCAACCCCTTACCAAAAAAGCCATAAGGCTCGCTAATGGTAGGGTGTATTTGCAAATCCATATACTCATTTACCACCTGGGCTTGGGCAGTAATAGTAAATAGAAGAAATAGAAAGACAAGGTGTTTCATTTGAGGTTGTAAACTTAATAGATGTTTAGATATGGTAATAGATTATTTTTGCAGTCTCAACTTTATAATCCCCATGGCAAAAAAATATCTAAGCAGAGCAAGGGTATTCTTATTTATGATTGTCATAACAGTACAAAACGAAACTATATGACTGGAAAAAGCTTAATTATGGCGGTATTGCTATTAATGGCAGTACCGCTAAACGCGCAAGTAGCTAAAGACATACCTGCCGATAACAGGTTGACCGGCTTTAAGCAAAAGGGGTACTTAACAATGGGCATCCGCAACACATTTAGTACCTTTAACGGTGGTGGTAATTATACCGGTTATGGCGTAGGCGGACATTTTCGTGTACCAATTATACCCCGCATTAACACCGAGTGGTATGCCGATTATATTACCAACAACATTGGCGGCATGGGCCACCGCACCGATTATCACATTGGCTGGAGTGTTATGTACTACCTTATTAATCCATCGGTAGCGCAGGCAGCCAGCGGCGACCCTATTGTGCGCTTGCGCAAGTTTAACCCCTTTGTAGAGGCCGGCCATTGCTTTGACTATGGCGGCATTTACCGCAATGGCGATTTAAAACCCTCTGTTGAGCGTTGGAGCAGTGCCGTTCAATTTGGGGCAGGCACGCACTACAACATTACCCCCGCTTTGACCTTACCCTGAAAGCACAGTATATGATGCATTTGGGCAAAGAAGTGCACGGGGAAATTCGCGATGGGCAACTTGAGATAGAAGAGCATAGCCATGGCGGCCTTGAAGGTCATTTGCTAATTTCATTTAGTGTTAACTACAAACTAGTAAGGATATGGACAAAAAGTTAATAGTACTGCTATTTGTCCTTATACAGGGCATAGCAGCCAATGCACAGGATGATAATACTTTTGTTAAGAAGCATATACTACGCACACAGGGCAACCTGTCGCTGGGGTATATGGTAAAGCAAAAAACAGTACCTGCCTATATTGGCGGCGATTTTGACTTCTTTTTTGACGAGAAGGTATCGTTCTATGGCGAGGGCTCTTTCTTTGTAACCAACACGTCAGACGAGGCATCGGTAGGGTATAAAATCAAACATAACCATGCCATACTATCAGGTATAAACATACACTTTACCAAACAAAAACGCTTCGACCCCTACATCGGAATAAACCCCGGTATTATGCTTTCGCAGTTTGGGCCCATGGGCGATATAAATATTGGTTTGTACAATCCTCCCTTTACCCAAAACACCAAGCTGGGCGTGTCGCCGGTGTTTAGCACGGCCGTGGGTGCTAACTACTATGTGGGTTCTATATTCAACTTTTTTGTAAGGGTGCGTTATATACAGGGCCAGTTTTTTGGCACATCTATGGAGCGTATCCCATTGTCTGAATTCCGCTTTAGCGCAGGCCTGGGCTGGAACTGGAATTTTATACAGAAGGCAGTGGCTAAGAGGAAGTAAACTATGAAGACCTGTTTGCATACGTTGTTGTTATTAATTTTGATGGGATGTAATAACGAGCCCTCCCAACTTCCTCAATTAAATACCGATAGTGTAGCAGTAAAGCAACCGGTTAAGAATACTGCGATAGAAAAAATTGCTACTGCCGATACCATGGATTTACAATATGGTAGCGTATTGCTAATAGGCGATAAAAGAGTTGAGAATTACCTGAATAGCCCTTTACTAAAGTTTGAACCTTATGTGGGCTTTAACACCTTTAAAACAAAGAACATATATAAAGGCCCAAAAGCGAAAATCAACTATAAGAGCAATAAAATAGCCCGGGAGTATAAAACCATGATTACCCAGAGTTATATTGGTGCGGATGATGGCGCTAATTTTGCGGGGCATTATATAGTGGCAAGTTGGGGTTGTGGCATGCCTTGTCAGCAATGTGCATTGGTTGATATGCTTGATGGCAAAGTGTATGAAGGGCCTTTTGCAGAGCAGGGCTTTGAGTTTGTGCGCGAAAGTAGGTTGCTAATAGTAAACCCACCGCCCGACTCTACAGGTTACATAGAACTATATTGCAATTGGTGTAAACCCCGTATGTATGTTTGGGATGAGGAAAAAAAGCACTTTGAAGAGTTGATGCCCGGTGGCGATTTAAAACAGGTTGATTTATTCTATGGCCCATAAATATAATAATACCTGTAATAATCCGTCTACATAGGTAACTAACACATTTGTTAATTGACCATTGTCAATTGACCATTGAAATAAATACCTTTGCTGCAGTATGCAAGAGCCCATTATTAAGCTAACAAACATAGTACGCAACTTTCAGTTGGGTAAAGAGGTAATACAGGTACTTAAGCGCGTATCGCTCGAGGTTAAAAAGAACGAGTATGTTGCCTTAATGGGTCCATCGGGTTCGGGTAAATCTACCCTTATGAACCTGCTGGGTTGCTTAGATACACCCACATCTGGCGACTATCTGCTTAACGGCACCGATGTAAGTAAAATGACAGACAACTCACTTGCACAGGTGCGTAACAAAGAGATTGGCTTCATCTTTCAAACCTTTAACCTGTTGCCACGCAGCACAGCGTTAGAAAACGTTGCCCTGCCCCTTATTTATGCCGGTTACAGCAAAGCCGACCGCGAAAAACGCGCCATGCAGGTGTTGGAACAGGTAGGCCTTGGCGATAGGGTTAAACACAAGCCTAACGAGCTATCGGGCGGGCAGCGCCAGCGTGTGGCCATTGCCCGTGCCTTGGTTAACAGCCCCGCCATACTTCTTGCCGATGAGCCTACGGGTAACCTGGATACCAAAACATCGCACGAGATTATGGGCCTTTTGCACACCCTGCACCAAGAGGGTAACACCATTATTATTGTAACCCACGAAGAGGATATTGCCCTGCATGCCCACCGTATTGTACGCCTCAGGGATGGTGTTATAGAGTCGGACTACATGAACGATAAGATAACCACTTACGATATTTAGATAGTAAGCAACTGCTCTTTTTCCTCCGGGTTTAAATACAGCTTTTCGGCCACAAAATCTTGTGTGGGCTTAGACATAAACATCAGCATTAAACACAATGCCGTTGCAGGTAAAAAATGCCAGCTACCGGTAAGCATATATATGCCAATGCTTACAAAGGCAGGCCCTTCAGCAAGTGCCATGCGTATCATGTAGGCCGATTTAAACGTATCAATTTTAGGTTTTAGCATAGTAAACAGCTTGGCATTGCGCATGTTGCGTTCAAATATAATATTGCCGAAACCCGCAGTAGCAAGGGCTGCAAAGTATACAATGGCGTAGAATATATACATAAGGTCTTGGGTCACCTTGGCCATTAGCGCGCCACCATTTAGCTGCACTAATACCACTGCCATTACCAAAAACATGCATACCCCCGCCAGCAAGGCAGAGTGTATAATACCCATGGCTTTTAAAAACTTATTTTGCTTTATATCAGTTTGCATTTTTTTAAGATTAATTTATTAAGTCCCCCTCACTCCTTTAGGAGAGGGGGATTTAGGGGTGAGGGGAATAAAATTATAACTTTATCTCTTCCAGTTCTATGGTTACACCCCAATCAATAAGTTTAATAATAAGCGGATTGGTTTCATCGTTCAACACCCAGTATTTATTGGGCTTTCCACTTTGCTCTTCAGCATAAATAATGTTAAGGCCGGTAGCTTTTCCATCAACAGTAACCTTATACTCATCTTCGTAGTTGTTTAGCAGCGTATAGGTCTGCCCTTTGGTAGTCAGCTTCGATTGAAAATCGCGCTTTAGTCCATTGTACACCGTTTTGCTAAACCACAAGGTCGTTTCGGTACTCAGGCTAAGTATACCACCGGTAAGGTCGTTGTTTAGGGTAATGGCATTGTCTAGTGCGTCTCTGCTAATGGTAACGCTGCCCAGGTCTATTTTGCCATCGCCCAGGGCGTAGGTAATAGATAGGTTAGGCTCCAGTTCTTTAATGGTAACCGTTAGGCGGTATTTATCGGCCCCATTGGTAACCCTGTAGGTAAGCACAGAGCCTGCTTTAAGCTTTACCGTTTGCGCATTTACCGCAACCGTAAGCATTAGCAATAGTATAGTGTATAATTTTTTCATAGCAGTGTAATGTTTTATAAAGGTAAGCGTTTTTAGCTCTCCCCTTTTTACCTCATCCTAAATCCTTTTCCTAAAGGAGAAGGACTTGCTACCCTTCGGGTTTATGTTAAATAAATTTTTGGCGTTCTATCCCTATACATTCTATCATTATTTTTTAGCTCCCCTCTGCCTTTAGGAGAGGGGCCGGGGGTGAGGTAAAATTGGTAGTAGTGAGACCCCTAAAACTCCGTCAGCACCCAATCACCCTGCTTATGCACCACCTTGCCCAGGTTGTCAATGTATTGGCATGTTTGCACATTGTCTATCCTGTAATTAATGGTAATGGGTATGGTAATATGCTCTTTGTAGTTCCGCTCTTTATACAGGCTGTTGGCCAGTTTCATAGCCTTATCTTTTTTGGGGATAACATCTTCCACCGTTATGCCATACACCTCTTTTACCATAGCGTACCATTTAAGCATAAAACCGGGCTCGTGTATAATGGCTTTGAATGATACAGGCTGCGACCGTTTTGCTTCGCAGGCAAAGCTATCATCGGCAGGCGCGGTAAGCACTACGGTATTTATATCGGTGTTTTTCTCAATCCACTCGTGCAGCAGTGTAAGGTCGCTTTTGGTGTAGTTGCCAATTTGGTATTTATCGCCCAATTGCGGCAGCATGGCAGAGTTTATTATGATGAAGAACACAGCCGCGCCCACTAACGGCAACGCCTTGCGGTATACCTTTATAAGTGCAGGCGTAAGCAGCGTTTTCTCCCACCAACCTGCCAGTTTTATGCTTATTAATATGCTGCCGAAAATGCTAATCCACACCGTGGTTTTAAACCATTGCAGCTTGCCCAGGCTGTACATATAATGCAACTCGGTAGCGGCGGTGTAAATGACCAACCCAAGCAGTATAAAAACGTATATCAAACGCACTGTTTGTGCTTCGCGAATGTTGGTTTTAACAAGCAGCGCAATGCCCGCCAAGGTAATAAAACCAAACATAATATAATCGCCAATGGGGAACAGGTGAGGCAGGTAATGGTTAAAGTTGCGGAAGTTGTAGAGTAGCGTATAATACAACGTTTCATCGCCTGTAACAGGTGTTAAAAATTGGCGTAGCACTAAGGGGAAAAGCATAAACACCGCAACACCAAAATAGGCAACTAAAGTATACACTATGTTGCCAAAAAATATCTGTCGGTTGCGTACTACCATTACACCCGCAATAACCATAAAAACCTGTATGCCAATTAGCGGCTGGTTAAGCGTAGCAAACCCAGCGAAAGCCCCTGCTGCAATGTATTTCCCGTCTATCAACTTATAAAAAGCATACAGCGCCAAGGGTAGCGCGAGCGATGAGGTTACAAACTGCACATCCTGAATGGCATTACCACCTACCGTAAACTTTCTAAATACTATCAACGCCAGTATAGGGGCAATAAAAGGGGCTAGTTTATTTTCGCTCAAACGCTCTGTTATGCGAAACACCCCGTAGGCCATAAACGTAATGGCAAAAAGCTGTAAAATAAAGCACACCCACTCAATAGGTATAACGGCCGATAGTGTAGCCACTACCGACACATAATAATCGCGAATGGTAAACTGTTTGGTATATTCCTGTATAAAAAAATCGTTGCTGTAGAGCAGCTTGTTTTGCAGGTGGTATACCTGCGGAAGGTGCTCGGCCTGGTCGCCATTGTTAAACATATAGCCAAACACCCCGGTAAAGAGTATGGCTACAAACAGGGAATAAAACCAAATGGTACTATTTTTCATTTTCTTAATTAGTTACAAATGTAGTGAATACGCTACGTTTTTTAGCAGCAACAAATACCTTCTACAGCCAACTGTAATAAACGTTGAAGCAATACTATTACATCTCAACACCTTGCTAGCCCACCAACAACTTTCTGCCTTCTCTATTGTTATTTACTTTCGTCCTATTTAAAGCCCTCCCTTAAAGGGGAGGGTTTTGGGAGGGGTAAAAATCACTATCTTTGCAACCCTTGAAAAATACCATGCCCAAACAGGCTTTTGATACCTTAGACCCTCGCGATTTTATAATAATTAAAGGCGCCAAAGTACACAACCTTAAAAACGTTGATGTTGCTATTCCGCGTAATAAAATGGTGGTTATTACCGGGCTTTCGGGTTCGGGTAAATCGTCGTTAGCTTTTGATACTTTGTATGCCGAAGGCCAACGCCGCTATGTAGAAAGCCTTAGCGCCTACGCCCGCCAGTTTTTGGGCCGTATGAACAAGCCCGAGGTGGAGTACATTAAAGGCATAGCCCCGGCTATTGCTATAGAGCAAAAAGTAAACTCTACCAATCCGCGCTCTACTGTGGGTACTTCTACCGAGATTTACGATTATCTGAAGTTGCTATATGCCCGTGTGGGCAAAACAATATCGCCCGTATCGGGCAAAGAGGTAAAGCGCGAAACGGCCGATGATGTGGCCCAATACATAAACGGTTTTGAAAACGGTGCCAAGGTGTTGATACTGTTTGCTGCCCGCCTGCGCGACCCTAAAAACCCCGCACAAACATTACAACTGCTTTTGCAGCAGGGCTTTTCTCGTATTTATGCCGATGGCGAAATTATCCGTATTGATGATGCTATTGCCAAGCCAGATAAGATTAAGAAACTAAAGGCCCTGTATGTTATTGCCGACCGTATGGTGGTAAACCACGACGATGAAGATAACTACAGCCGCATTATAGACTCTGCCGAAACTGCCTTTTCTGAAGGCGAAGGCGCTACCCTTGTGCAGGTTACCGTTGGTGAAGATAAACCAATAGAAAAGGAATTCTCTAACCGTTTTGAAGCCGATGGTATAACCTTTGAAGAGCCTAATGTAAACCTGTTTACGTTCAACAACCCTTATGGTGCCTGCAAAACCTGCGAAGGCTTTGGCTCTGTTATTGGCCTTGACCCCGATTTGGTTATTCCTGATAAAGGGTTGTCTATTTACGAAGGTGCTATTGCCCCCTGGAAGGGCGATAAAATGAGCGCTTACAAAGACAAGTTTTTAAAAGCTACCCTTAAGTTCGATTTTCCTGTACACCGCCCCTATGCTGATTTAACTGAAGAGCAGCAAGCGCTGCTATGGGAGGGTAATCGCTACTTTACCGGCCTTAACGAATTTTTTAAAGAGCTGGAAGAGCAAGCCTATAAAATTCAGTACCGGGTAATGCTATCGCGCTACCGCGGTAAAACCGTTTGCCCCGATTGCCAAGGCACACGCCTTCGTAAAGATGCCGGCTATGTTAAGGTTGCAAAGCAATCTATACAACAAATAGTATTGTTACCGGTTGAAAAATGCCTTGCGCATTTTAAATCTATTAAATTGAATGAACACGAGCAGCAGGTGGCTAAACGGCTGTTGGTTGAAATTATAAACCGTCTACAGTTTTTATGCGATGTGGGGTTGGGCTATTTAACGCTTAACCGCTTATCGTCTACCCTGTCGGGTGGGGAGAGCCAGCGCATCAACCTGGCAAAATCGCTGGGCAGTAGTTTGGTGGGCTCTATGTATATTTTAGATGAGCCGAGTATTGGCCTGCACCCTCGCGATACCGAGCGCCTGATAGGTGTTTTAAAAACCCTGCGCGATGTTGGCAACACCGTCATTATTGTAGAGCACGATAAAGAGATAATGCTGGCGGCTGATGAGATTATAGATATTGGCCCCGAGGCTGGCACAAAAGGCGGCCACGTTATATTCCAAGGCACCCAAAAAGAACTGCAAAAGGCAGATACCATTACCACCAAATACCTTACCGGCCAGTTGGCTATAGAGCCTCCGGCATCGCGCCGAAAATGGCGCAACTACATAAGTGTAAAAGGCGCACGCGAGAATAACCTGAAAAATATAGATGTAAAATTCCCTCTGGGGGTGTTTACCGTTGTTACAGGCGTTAGCGGCTCGGGCAAATCATCATTAATTAAAAAGTACTTTACCCCGCCCTTAAAAAGCTGCACGGCGGCTTTGGCGAGCTTACTGGCAAGTTTGATAAGCTGGAAGGTAACGTTAGTTCACTTTCGGCAATAGAGTTTGTAGACCAAAATCCCATTGGCAAATCGTCTCGCTCTAATCCTGTTACCTACATAAAAGCGTATGATGATATACGCGAGCTGTTTGCAAGCCAGCAACTGGCCAAGCAACGTGCATACAAAACATCTACATTCTCTTTTAACGTAGAGGGTGGGCGCTGCGAGGTATGCGAAGGCGATGGGGAGGTAAAAATTGAGATGCAGTTTATGGCCGACATTCGTTTAGAGTGCGAAGCCTGCAAAGGCAAACGCTTTAAAGATGAGGTGCTGGAGGTAAACTACAACGGCAAAAATATTTACGAAGTTTTAGAACTTACGGTTGATGAAGCCATAGAATTTTTTGGCAGTGCTAAAAAGCTAACCACGCCCGAAAACCGCTTGCTGGGCAAACTAAAATGCCTTGCCGATGTGGGCTTGGGTTACATTCACTTAGGCCAATCCAGCAGCACACTATCGGGTGGCGAGGCGCAGCGTATTAAGTTGGCATCGTTCCTTACTAAAGGGTCTACCGCGGGCAATATATTATTCATATTTGATGAGCCTACCACAGGCCTTCACTTCCACGATATTAATAAGCTGTTAAAGTCGTTTGATGCGCTTATTGCACAAGGCCACTCTATTATTGTTATTGAACATAATACCGATGTTATCCGCTGCGCTGATTGGGTTATAGACCTTGGTGCCGAGGGCGGCGACAAAGGCGGTCACCTTATCTTCGAAGGCACCCCCGAGGACTTGAAGAAGTGTAAAAACTCGTATACAGGAGAGTATATTTAACCTATTCACTTGGCTTTCCCCCTGCAAAGGGGAGTACTCATGCCCTAAGGCATGAGGGAGGGGGTGATGTCATTCCTGCGAAAGCAGGAATCTCCTAAGGTTTTATATTCACCTCAGGGTTCTTGAACTCCCTAAAAAAACAATGGCGGGTTGCCCCGCCATCATTCCTCTCAACACAGTAAATAAATCCTCAATATTTAAAGTCCCCTCCTCCTTTAGGCGAGGGGATTTAGGGGTGAGGGGTTACTTAGCTTTCTTAAATGTTAAACGGGTAATGTAAATACCATTACCATCTTCTTTACCGGCATCGCTTTCTACGCCGCTGGTCATAAATACAAGTTCCCAACCTTGAGAAGCAAGTAAGTTAATTTTAGAAGAAATTAAAGCGTCGTTTGATGCAATATTTTGGAAGTTAATACCTACACCGCTAAAAAAGTTAAGCAGTTTAGTTTCGTCAAAGGTGTCAATTTTCAAATCGCCACGGTCAACATCGCCCTGCTTAGAGTCTTTGCCCGATGTGCGAGATGTAGTAAACTTGTTAACGTCAAGGTTCTCTTTGTTCTCAATCATTCTTGAGCGGCCCATACCCATAGGTACAATAGATTCTACAATGGTTACCACTTTGTACTCATACGTTTGCGCGTACATTGATACTGTTGCTACTAAAGCAAATAAGCTTAATGTAAATTTTTTCATTTTACTAATATGTTTTATAATTCCTACTCTCAACGATTTTCGGATTCCTCGGTTTTTTTATTCTGAAAATACAATTATTGTACCATTTTGTAAATTATCGCAACGTAAAAACAATCTATCGAACGTTTTTTGCAAGTAATCTAAAAGTCAAATCTTTTTTATGCTGTGGTGGTTAAACCTGTATATCAGAAATGATAAAACAAGCGGAAACGCTTTCTACATATAATATAAGTGCGCCTTAACTAACCTACTTGCCGAAATTATTTCCAGAATAAAGGATGGAATAGCGTAAATTGCTGTAATACAAAACATTATTAAATAACGCATTTACCAATTATCGACACTTTGTTGCCAACTAACGACACTTTTATACCAACCATCTAAAAATTTCGCAATCCGTATTTTTCCGCTGTAAACTTGTAAAACAAAATTCAAGCAGAAATAAAATAGTACACAGTAAATATCTCGATTAAGCAAGTAGGAAAGCATCTCCCCGGAGATGCTTTCTTATTTTATGCTCTTTCCTAGCATAGGTACTATATGAAAAACAAAGTCAACCGTATCGTTCAGTATTTCGGCATTATCTAGTTTACCCTGCTTAATAAACACGTGTTGGCTTACTAAATTCTCGCTACGTATACCGGCTTCTATTTCTTTAATGCCTTTTTGCCATGCAAAGTGGCGGCTGTAACGTAAAATATCAAAAAATATACCGCTGCTTTGTGCTTCGGGAATAACAGCGCCTAGCGGGCAGCCCATAACGCCTTTATTAAACTGCAAGGCACATAAGCCAATATGCTTTCGCTCGCGCTTCATCAGCCATATATAATTATCAGGATGCAGCGTGTTGTTAAAGTATTTAGCAAAATACCGGTACATGGCTTCGGCCTCAAACTCTTTAGTTATAATTTGGTTTACTCCCGGTGTTTTATAGTAGCCAAGGGGTTAAACATATACGACGATTTAATAATATATTCAAGGCTTTCTGTTTGGGTGCCATCATACAGTTCAATTTCCAAGTCTTTGTTAGTGGGTTCAAAAACGTTGGCACATTCGGGTGTTTTCCACGATAGCATACGTACTCCACCGGCAAAATAAAATGGAAAGCCAGTTTCTACCAAGCGCATATTTATCTCATCAAAATAAGCAGGTATTTTTATTCTTACAAGATCGTATTTCTCTGCCAATATTTCTTCGCGCAAGGCTGCTGCATTAAAATCACCAGCATTAAAACGCCCTGTTTTTAAGCCAAATACTTCACTCTCAATTTCTGAATACTGTATCATACCAATTCTTCGGTTATTACATATACCGGCTTGCCCTTTAGCAGCAGGTATATTTGTGCAAGATAAAAACCAACTACAACAAATGCTAAAATATACAGGTAAGGTATCAGCTTTTGCAGGTAAACCAGTGGTTGCCAGTAGTTATATAGTTTAATAAAATCAACACAGGCTATAACAGCAGTTAATGCTAATACCCACATAAGCGGCCTGACAAAATATTCGGGCCCAAAGCGGGCTACAAAAAGTAGTTTTTTTAATACTGAAAATCCCGACCGGCCCACTTGGCGCTGCTGGTAGCCTACATTTAAATAGCCAATATCTTTACGGTTTATGGCATGCTTAAAATACGCATCAATATAAAAACTGTTTATGGGCGCCTGGGGGTTGGGGTTGGTAACCAGGCTGCGCTTAAATATGCGGAAACTCTCGGTATTGCCCTGCCCGGCTATAGTGTTTTGTAAAAAGTTGCGCACGCCATAAAACAACTTATACGACAGGTTTTTCTTTCCCTTACCCATAGGCACCCCGTATACAAGGGCATAAGGGTTAGTTTCAAAAAAATCAATCAGTTTCAAAATGTCGGTGCTGTTGTATTCGCGGTCATCGTCAATAGTAATAATAACATCACCCTGCGCTTTGTTAATGCCGCAGCTGGTGGCCATCCATTGTCCGGCATTTTTTGCCAAGCGTATGGCATGCAGTTGTGGGTATTGTTGCTTCAGGTTGCTTAATACCTGCCAGCTGTTATCGGTACTATGGTCGTCAACAGCTATAATTTGATACTTATAGGCGCGGCTATCCATCAATCCTGTAATTTCAGGTATTAGCACCGGCAGTATAGCTGCGCTGTTATATATAGGTATGACTATTGAAAACTTCATTGTATTATTGTAGCAAAAATAGCATTATGGCTGGATTTGGAGCTATAGAAGAAATACGTGCGGAATTGGAAGGTGCAATTGCGATACAGGGCTACTATCTTGTTAAGAATTTATTTACCGCAGCTGAGGTTGCTGCACTTAAAGCCGATTCAGTAAAATACATAGAGCAGGAGGCTGATGTGTATGGCCGCGAAGACAGCCAGTATGGCCGTATTTTTAGCTGTACATATTATGGCGGTAGTTTTATTAAGGTGTTGGAGCATCCGCAGTTTAACGAGCCTTTCCGTTGGTATTTGGGCGATTATTTTATTGTGCATGTATACACAACATCAAGCGTTCAGCCCGATGGTAAAAGCTTTTTCGGTGGTATGCATATTGATAACAAACGTTTTTTGCCGCAGTATACAGAGGGTCTTGGTTGCCTTGTACTGCTTGATGATTTTACCATAGAAAACGGTGCTACTTATTTATTGCCGGGAAGCCATTTAAGCCCGTTGCAACCTTCAGATGGAGAGTTCTATCGCGATTCGGTAAGGTTAGTAGGCAATGCAGGCGATGTGCTGTATTTTAACCCTCGTTTGTGGCATGCAGCAGGGCGCAACAACACCGGCCAGTGGAGGCATTCACTATCACTGGGTATGAGCAGACCGCACATTAAACAGTATACAGATATTCCGGCATCGTTAAAAAATGTTGATTTAAGTAACTATAGCGATACCGTATTGCAGCGCCTTGGGGTTTATGCGCAGGCCGCACCCAGTGTTGAAGAGTATTATAAAGGCTTTGGAAGAAAATGGAACTAAGCGAAGCAGAGATAAAGCAGTTTGAGGCAGAGGGTTATATTATTCGCACCAATGCTATTGCCGGCGATTTAATAGAAAGCCTGAAAGCAGCGGTTGCTAAAGGGCTGGCAGAGGAAGAAAAATATGCCGCATCACCCTTATATAAAAAAGGCGTGGTATCGCTTTGCCCTGTTTACAGTAACCAATTTTTAAAGTGCTTGAAACACCCGTTATAATGGATGCGGTAGATGGATTGTTAGGGCGCGATTGTGTGTTGCACCTTTACATGTCATCGTGCATGCCGCCGGGCGAGTCTAACTATTCTGAACGGATACATGTAGACAACCCACGCTTTATTCCCGGTTATTTAGAGGGCATAGGCTGCATTGTAGCACTAGACGATTTTACCATAGAAAACGGGGCTACCTACCTATTGCCGGGCGGGCATTTATTGCCTAACGAACCCAATACAGAAACCTTTTACAACAATGCCATCCGCTTTACTGCAAAGGCAGGTACTGCCCTTATTTTTAACGCGCGCCTATGGCATGCAGGTGGTGTAAACAACACCCCAAATTGGCGCTATGCTTTAGCTTTTGGCTTTTACAAACCCCACATAAAACAACGCATCAATATGCCACTGGCATTAAAAGATGTTGATTTAACTGGTATATCAGACTATGTAAAATATAAGCTGGGCTTTTTAGCAACCCCCGCCACAATAGAAGAGTATCAGGAGATTAGGAAGAGGTTGGGTTAGTTTTTAACTACCCTGCTATGGTATGTTTTATTTGTAACGATATCCGTTATAGACAATAAATAAATACCCGGTTCCAGTCCGCTTAAATCAAGCTGTTCATTATATGTAGTGCCAGATTGTACAATGCTGCCCAACACATTAAATACGGTAAATAAAGACTCGTCATTTATACCCTTAACAGTTATAATGCCGTCGGTAGGGCTAGGGTATAATTTAATATCAGATTCATATTCATCAACCCCAATTACAAATACAAATGGCGGTAATGTACAGTCAAGTTCGCCATACAATATGCTATCGTTAACAGAATAGCAGGCAATGGTAATACTGTTGCTTTGTCCTTCACCTCCGCAACTTGTATAGTAAGCCCATTCGTTATAAAAATAGGTGCGTACATCACCTATTCCCTCAATCCACATGGGGGCCTTACAAAATACCATACCCAGTTTTCGGGGTCTTCAATAGTACTAAAAACATATTTGTTTCTCACGCTGCCATCAGCCAATACAATGGGCTTTATACTATCAACTAAAAACGATTGAGTAAACTCAAGTGTATCCCCCATTCTACTTCATATTTACAATGAAACATGCGCGTAGTAAAAGTATCGCCAACTTGTAGTGTAAAGTCGTAAAGTAAAAACTCTGTAGTGTCTAAATAAATGTTTGATGAAAGCAGCTCCTGTGTATAGCGTGGTAGGAATACATAGGCCGGGTATTTCATATATACCTTACCTGAATCTTCTCTTATAAAGGCATACTCGAAATTATTGTTCTTGTCTTTTATAAGAGTATAATTTTTGCCGCCAATTAGAGTGTCGTTAGAATTATCTATACTGAAATTGTAATAATCCCAACCGCTACATTCAACGGTCATTCCATTAAGGTAGCAACTCATAATTCCCTGCCTCCACACCGTACTATCATTCAGCATAGGTACATATTGCCCTAAGCCTTTACTTATAAAAGAGATAAAGAATACCGCAAGTAAGCAAATTCGTTTCATATTCATATTTTAAACCCCTCTCCTTTGGAGAGGGGCAGGGGTGAGGCTATTATTTCCCATCCAATACCGTAACAGTGCCGTTAAAGTCTTGCAGCTTATCTTGGTATTTAGTTTTGGCAATGTAATAATACACCCCATCGCTAACCAGTTTGCCGCCCAGGTTTTTACCATCCCAAACAAAAGCCTTATCGGTGGTTTTGTAAACCAAAGTGCCCCAGCGGTTGTATACCAGTATTTCAAACTCATCAAAATTGCCAATTACAAAGGGTTGCCATCCATCGTTAATACCATCGCCATTAGGCGTAAACACGTTCGGCAACGATAGCGGCACGTAGCAGGTGTCAACAATTACATTAAAGTTTTGCGTGGTAAAGCAAATCTCATTAGGCATACTAATGTCAACGTAGTAGTCGCCCGCTTCGGTTTTGGTAACGCTTTGGGTGGTTTCGCCACTGCTCCACAAGTAGCTGTAATTCTGCCCCGTATCTGCCACCAGCGTAGCTGTTTCATCCAAACAAATAGTAAGGGTATCGTAAGTTAAAATGGGGTATTCTACAAACACCGTAACGGTATCAAAACTGGTACACCCCGGCGATATGGTTACCCTAACGTAGTAAGATGTTGCTGTATCGGGCGTAACCTCTTTTGTTTGCCCACCGCCAATAACCTGCGCACCTACAACACCCCATTGGTAGGTGCCGTTTACCTGCGTGGTACTTAGCGTAACGCTGCTGCCCTGAGCATATTGTGGTGTCAAGCCCCGTATCAACCGGTGGCGGATTCTTAACTAATACGTTTTTAGTGCCATTATCTTGCCCGCAGGGGTTAACTACCAATACCTGGAACTGGCTTACGCCCGATGTATCAAACACCAGCGTTATCACGTTGTTAGATGTGTCTACAATAGAGGTATTAGCATTAACCGCCCACTCGTAATAGGTGTTGTTGGTAAACTGTACCTTGGTAGGTAACGGTATCGCCAACACAGGCCTGTGCAGGCCCTTGTATGGCAACGTTGGGCGAGCCAAAAATATCAGACGGCAAGGTGTCAGACACCGGCCCGGCGCAGCCAAAATTAAATTCGCGCACGGTAAACAATAGCGTTCCCGGTCCGCCAAAGTTGACGTATAGCGGGTTAAACTCCCAGTTAAACGGTGCCCCGTTGTTTATACCATTGCACCACCACTGGTACTGCGATTGGAAGTTGTAGGGGTTAATAGTGTAGTTGCCAATTTGCCCCACACAGTAGTAAGGTGCGCCGGCTATTATACTAGGTGGGAATGCGCTTGGCGCACCAATAGTCATGCGGATAATAGTGCCATTTACATCCCACGGCACATCACTATCGGTAGAAATTACGCGTATGTAATATAAGCCTGGTTGCATACCTATGCCAAACAAGCCTGCAAGGTTAGGTATGGTCACGGTTATAGTGCCCGATGTGTTGCTTACCGTGCCGCCAATTACCCCGGTGTTTATTACCGCCAGCGTTTGGCTGCTTAGCACCTGTACCAAAAACTGGTTGGTGCCGCTGTAGGTTGATACTGTATCGTAATTGTGGATAGTATAGGTTATGGTGGTATCAGCGCCTTCCAACTCGTTTATACAAAAGCGTATATCCTGCTTGTTGTTGGTTTCAACATCGCAATGCTTAATACAAAATGGCCCGTATAAAGTGCCTATAGCTACCGGGTTTACAGATACTACACGGATGTAATAGTTGCAACCTTCGCTAACCGTATCGGGTATTAAACCGGCTACTGTACCGGGCATAGAGCCTTGGGCAGGGTCGTAGGTGTCGGAGTTAGCAAAAGCCCCCAGTACAGTATATGGCGGGGTGTTGGGGAATGTACCATCGGGCCTTGATAGTTGCGCAACATAACTGTTAGAGTTAGGTATATACACCCCTGTTGAGTAAAAAGGTACATCAATAACGCTACCTGCGCACACGGTGTCTGGGTCCATTGTTACTACAGGTTGCAAGGTGGTTATGGTGTTAGGGCAAAAGGCCACCTCAAAGCAAATGCTTATAACCCCCGTTATAGACGGGGCGGGGGAGACCCTGTTTATCCTGACTTTATAACAAGTGCCCGGTGTTGTGTTGTTGGGTATGGTGGGGTAAATAGCCCCGGTAGTTTGGTTGTTGTTTATGTTGAACACCCCTAAACTGGTTGGGTTACCGCCAAAATTACCGTTTACGTCAGACAGTTCAATCTCATATACCCCATCGCACAAGGGCTGCGATAGTTGCCAAAAAGCAACACCCCATTGCCTTGGCACACAGGCACAGGTGTAATATTGGTTATGTTTATTGATACAGGGTTATTGGTATCGTAAGTACCAACAACGTTTATATCATCAATAGAAAACGATTGGTTGAATGGGGGCGTGCCTGTGCCATTTATCCATCGGAAACCAAAGCGAATATTGGGTTGATTGTTAAAGGCAGGGTTAGAAATAATCTCGTATTTCCAAAGGTTTTGGTCTTTATACTGACCTAAACCCGTTTGCACCTAAGGCCCGCTGTTTAAAGAGTAATATACCTCTCCGTATGCTCCCGGCCCACCCTCGGCAAGCCAGAAGAAGGTAAAGTTAACATCAGTAAAGCCCAGTGTACAAAAGCCATTGGTGGTAAACGCAAACTGGTCTGACGATACAACGGGGTTCCAGTTGGCGTTGCCAATACCCTGCAAAGTTTGTGCTATGGTATCGCGTACGTGCAGGTAGCGGCTATTGGGCGCAAAGCTAATGGTGCCACTAACGGTTTGGTCTTGCGGTGTGGTATTGGGGTATACCGGCGCGCCGCTATACAGGTTGTTTATAGTCCATTTGTTAGAGCCTGTGGCTGTGCCAACCTGCCCGCCCTGGTTAAGGGTAAATGGCACAATAACGTCTTCAAAGTCTTCGTTATAAAGCTGTACCGTCTGGCTTTTGGCCGATACAACAATAAACAATGCCAATACGTAAAGTAAAAGTCTTTTCATGCCAGCCTGATTGGTTAGACCTTAAAGATATAAAAACAGAACATCAAAACAAAACCTATTACATAATACTGCTAACCAATTAGAAACATCAAGTAATGCAAGAGGTTACTTACTACATACCAACGAATACACCATAGGTAGCTTATTCCCCATTTTCTTCAGCCTGTATTGCTTTTCGCCTACTTGCTCCATATCCCTGAAAACATCGTAGGGCGAGTAGTCATATTCCTTAAACGATTCAATCTTCAACCCTTTGCCAAGCAAGGCACCTATTACTTCGCCCAGGTCGTGGTTCCAACCAACGGTTTCGGTTTTTATGGGCGCGTTACGGTCGGCATAGGTGCCTTCGGTAGTTTCTATAATAGGTTCGGCATTAAAATAGTTGTAGGCCACATGGGTAAAATCATCGTCAAACATCCACACCGCCGGGTGAAACTCAACAAATACCAGCTTACCATCGGGCTTTAAAAAGTGACTTATTACCCCTGCCCATTTATCCATATCGGGCAGCCAACCAATGGTACCGTAGGTAGTAAAAACAATATCAAACTGTTGGTTGATGTGGTTAGGCGAATCATACACATCGCAGCATATAAATTCAGCATCAAGCCCAAGCTCGGTGTTGAGGTTTTTAGCGGTTTCTATGGCTTTGTCTGATAAATCAACCCCCACCACTTTAGCCCCCATGCGGGCCAGCGAAAGGCTGTCCTGCCCAAAGTGGCATTGCAGGTGCAAAATACTTTTGCCGCTAACATCGCCCAATAAATCCAGTTCAATAGTGTTTAGCGATGTTGCCCCACTTTTAAACCCTTCCAAATCGTACAACTCCGATTGTAAGTGCGGTTCAACCCGCTGGTTCCATAGCTTGGCGGTTGCTTTCTTTATAGTTATCAGGCGTTTCCATTTGTCAAACATAAGAAATTAATCTCCCTGCTACTTGTTCAGCATTGTGCTATTTAGTCTTCTTCGCTTTTAATAGTGCGGGTAATTGTTTTCTTTTGTGCGTCAATTAAAAAGTAGAAAAAATCAGTAAACTTATCGTGTTGTTTTCCTGAAACTGTTACATAATATATTGATCCTTGGTGCGATCGTGTATAACTGTATAATATACCTCCATTTTTTATCAAATCGTCTTTTACCAACTGTATATAATCCAGCTTTTCTAAACTGTCTTTAAGCATATTCAGCGTTTTATATTCTGCATCCCCTTCTTTGTCCAAACGCTCTTGCCAATCCTTTCCATATCTGGCCCTAATCCACATATATACCCATGCATTGTGAATATCAATATTAAAAGCACGAAACCGTGAAATAATACAACCTCCGGCGTTTTTGTATTTTATTCCCCATCGTGCTGAAACAGCGTTTCTAGTAAAAATATCATCAGCATCAAAATTCGGTGCCCCTGCTTTCCAAATAGAATACACTATGCGTGGATTTTGTGCATCTGCACCTAGCATACAAAGTAATATTATTAATGTAATAAGTACTTTTTTCATCTAATCTAATATACGCAATTTCTAATCTTTTAATATCAAAAACAATAAACAACTAAGCCCTCAGCATTAACCACTCGACACTAAAATTAAATTCATTAATTTTACAGCATGTATCCAAAAGACTTTCAAGAAAAATTGCAAGGCGAATTAGCCGGCATCCGCGAAGCGGGTTTATATAAAGCAGAACGTGTTATTGTTACCCCACAGGGTGCCGACATTAAGCTGACTGATGGTAGCGAGGTGATAAACTTCTGCGCCAATAACTACCTGAGCCTATCTAGCCACCCAAAGGTTATAGAGGCAGCACATAAAACTTTAGATACCCACGGCTTTGGCATGTCATCAGTACGTTTTATCTGCGGTACGCAAGACATTCACAAAGCGTTAGAGAAGAAGATTTCAGAGTTTTTAGGTACAGAAGATACCATTCTTTACGCCGCTGCTTTTGACGCCAATGGCGGTGTTTTTGAGCCGTTGTTTGGAGAAGAGGATGCCATTATATCTGACGAGCTAAACCATGCCTCTATTATAGATGGTGTGCGCCTTTGCAAGGCTGTGCGCTACCGTTACAAAAATGCTGATATGGCCGATTTGGAAGCCAAGCTTATAGAAAGCCAGGCGCAGCGCAGCCGCATTATTGTTACCGATGGTGTATTCTCTATGGATGGTACCATTGCGCCGCTAGATGAGATTGTGAAACTGGCTGAAAAATACAATGCCCTTATAATGATTGACGAGTGCCATGCGTCGGGTTTTTTAGGCAAAACAGGCCGTGGCACGCACGAGCATCATAACGTAGTGGGCAAAATAGATATTATTACCGGCACTTTGGGCAAAGCCCTGGGTGGCGCTATGGGCGGCTTTACATCAGGTAAAAAGGAAATTATCGAGATACTGCGTCAACGCTCGCGCCCGTACTTGTTTTCTAATTCACTTGCTCCCGCTATTGTAGGTTCAAGCATTGCTGTACTGGATTTATTACAGGAAACCACCGAGCTACGTGATAAGCTGATGGACAATGCCCTGTACTTCCGCAGTAAAATGACAGAGGCAGGCTTTGACATAAAAGAAGGCATACACCCTATTGTACCTGTAATGTTGTACGATGCCAAGCTGGCGCAAGAGTTTGCTGCTAAACTGCTTAACGAAGGCATTTACGTTATTGGTTTCTTCTTCCCTGTAGTAGCTAAAGATAAAGCACGTATTAGGGTGCAAATGTCTGCCGGCCACAACCGCGAGCATTTAGACAAAGCCATTGCCGCTTTTACCAAAGTTGGTAAAGAGTTGGGAGTGTTGAAAGGATAACGGTGTAATTACTTATAATAACCCCGTAGGGGTTAAATGTCTGTAGCCCGGGGTGTAAGCCCCGGGTTTTTATTTGACGATAATAGTTCCCCCTCTCCCTTTAGGAGAGGGGGTTAGGGGTGAGGTGAAAATCAACATTAAACATTCTGAATTTTGCATTCTTCATTATTGTAATTTAGCGCCCTCATGGAAATCAGTATCTATACAGATGGCGCAGCGCGTGGAAACCCCGGACCGGGAGGCTACGGTATAGTTATGCTATCGGGCCACCATCGTAAAGAGTTGGCCGCCGGTTTCCGCTATACTACCAACAACCGTATGGAGTTGCTGAGTGTTATTGTGGCACTGGAGCAGCTTAAAAGCCCGGGTATGAGCGTTACTGTTTATTCGGACTCTAAATATGTGGTTGATGCAGTTGAGAAAAAATGGCTGCTAGGCTGGGTGCGCAAAAGCTGGAAAGATGTAAAAAACCCCGACCTGTGGCAGCGCCTAATAGCTGTTATGTCTCAGCATAAAGTAAAGTTTATGTGGGTTAAAGGCCATGCTGAAAACGTAGAAAATAACCGCTGCGACCAGCTGGCAGTAAAAGCATCGTACGGGCCCGATTTATATACCGATGCCTACTACGAATCGCAAAACCCGCCCAAATTCGGCATTAAAGATTATAAGGGAAAGAAAGCTTAATTGTAGTCAAATACCTAACTACAGTCACAGGAAACAACTCTCCCTTTTAAAGGGAGTACCTCGCATAGCGAGGGGAGGGATTTTTTCGTTGGCGTTATAAGCTAAGGGCTTACGCTATAGCGGAGTAAGCGAAATTCTATATAATCAGGCGGAGTAGAATAAAACAATCTTCTCTTTATCAACCCCACATTTTTAGCGTAGGTATAATATGAATCTCTGCGAGGTCCCCAAGGGTAAGCTGGGTTATGAAATATAGCAGTTGTTAATAGTGTGCCGGTTTGATTAAAGGTACCAACCGGAACGGTAACACTAGAGTCTTTATAAGCCATGAATGTATAGCGACTTACATAGGATGTATCTATTTGAGACCACAATGTATCGGTATAGTTATTTTCTGAATAATAGATATTGCCTGTTTCATCTACCAAATATCCTAACGAATCTCTTAAATATGCCTTTTGTGATTGCTGTTGATAGGGTGTAAAAAGAAAATAATTGCTTCCATCTACAACATAAAATGTATCGCCATGTATAACCTCTTTGCCCGAAATATATAAGCTGTCTGTTTGTCCATTAGTAGTTGCAACTCCATTGGTATCTACTGTAAATCTTTGGTACACCCAATAATTTCCCTCTTTCAATGGCATCATAGATACCTTCGGTTCGGGTATTGGCGTGCTGTCAATATTTTGGGTATTGTCTTTTTTACAGGCAAACAATACAATAGCAACCATAGTCGCTGATACAACTACATTCTTCATGGTAGGATTTTTTATTTTCTGACTACTGATTACTGACCCCTGACTACTTGTTTACTGTTCCTGATGAAAATCAACCAACCGCAGCTCTACATAATTGGGCGTATTAAAGAAATAGTACCTCCGTTTTATAATGCCCACATCTTTAGCAAATACAGTGTAAGCATAGCGTGTTGTAGGCCACATGTAGCTAAGGCTCGTTTATGGTAGAAGTTAGCAACATAGTACCCGTTTGGTTATATGTACCATAGGGAACAGTGTGCGTGGCATCTTTCCAATCCATTTTAGTGCTAATAGTAAAATCAGGGTTGCTGTATGTTGCAGTATCAAATACCGTTTCGTAATCAGCTTCGGCATAGTATACATTGTTGCCCTTAGTCAACCAAATAACCCATAGAATCTCTTAGGTGGATAAGGTTTTGGTTATTTTGAAAGAGGGGGTAATTTTCAAAATTGAAATAGGTTTTACCGTTAATAGTTTGGGTGCCGGTAATGCGGCAGGTGTCAAAATCAGCAGTAGGCGTAGCAACATCATCACTGTCTACATTAAACACCTGGTACACCCAGTAGTTGCCTACAGCCAGCGGCATATTGTCTACATGCGGAACGGTTTTTTCATCATCTTTTTTACAGGCAAACAATCCAATGGCAGCAGCCATTACCAATACAACCAATTTTTTCATAGCGTTTAATCTTTGCGGTATAAACGCTGGCTAAGAAAAATTATTTTATGAATCAGGCGAAAGCAAATCCGGCCTTAATTTCGAAACGGGTACCTGCAAGGAAAATGAGCGGCCTCGCCCTGGCGAGGTAAAGTGCGCTCTGTTTGAGTCCGTAGGACGAGTTTGCGCGGTTTAGCGAATAACCCGTAGCAGGTCGTTGAGAAATATAGCCGTGATTTTTTGATTACTTTTTCATCTAGGAAAAAGTAATTGCTCTCCGCACAGGAGTGCCTGCCGCATAGGCAGGAATAGGATTACTTGGATTTCTCTCTAAACTCTAATGCGGTATACCCTGTTTTAATTTTGAAGAAACGGTTAAAGTATGATGGGTCGTTAAAGCCCAGATAAAAAGCAATTTCTTTAGCGTTTAAAGATGAGTTGCAAAGCAACCTTTTAGCTTCCAGTATAATGCGGTTATTCAGATAATCGCCCACTGTTAAACCCGTAGCTTTTTTGCAAACCTCATTCAGCTTACGCTCGCTTATTTTAAGCCGTTCAGCATAGTAAGCAGGCTGTTTTTGTTCAAGGAAGTTGGCTTCAGACAATGCCCTAAAATCGTTGTACAAACCTGTAGCGTTTTCTTGCCAGTTGGGGTGTTTTTTATCAAACAGGCGTATACATTTAATAAGCAAAATATGCAGGTAGGCTTTTAATATTTCAGCCTCGGGGTTGCTATTGTTATACTCAGCTTTTAGCTGCTCTAAAACAGTGTTTAACCTAGCTCTGCTCTTCGGCAGTATTGGCAATATGTAAAAAGGTATTGCTGTTTAAAAATTGCACCAATGGCAACTGCCCCGCCTGTGTAGTAATATCATCATAAATCTCGCGCGAAAAATGAACTACAGCCCCATGCGTATCAAGTTCACGCGTTAGCACATGTACCTTACCGGGGTACACAATGTGTACGCTGTTATCGGCAACGGGGTGCTGCACAAAATCGATATAATGGCTACCACCACCTTTGGTAAAAAGAACACCTCGTAGTAGTTATGGCGGTGGGGTGGGGCAATATCATATTCTGTAAGGGGGTTAAGCTGAATATACCGTACGGGCACATTCTTGGTGTCCTCCTCGTTAAAATCATGTACGGGTATTGCTTTTTTCATTGTGCTAAATAAAATAACCCTATAGCTGAAATTGCTCTCAAATATAGGGTTATAACTCAACTAAACTTTAGAACTAACAGGAGATTACTATTACTGCTTTACTATTTTTAGAGTGCTTAGCATACCGTTGTTGTTAATGGTTAAAAAGTACATGCCGGCGGGCAATCCTTCTATGTCAATAGCATCGCCGGTAGTGTAAGGTGTTTGCTGCACAATGGTTTTTCCTACAGCATTGGTTAACGAGTAGCGCAGGGTTTTATTACCTGTTGTAGCTATAAATACCTTATCGGCAGCAGGGTTTGGGTATAGCATAAATTGGTCTGCAGGGGCATTGCTAATGCCAGTGGTATTTTCTGTCAACGATAAATTATCTACTGTAAAATAAGAGCACCAGCCCGAGGTTTTCATAGAGCATAAGCCCATATTGCCATTATCCCTTTCGGTAGGGGCAAGGCGAATGATTACACTGTCGGGCATATCGCTGCTTGTATAGTATACAGGGCAGTTAAATTCAGTCCAAAAATCGGTACCGAACATTTTTAAATGGCCACTGCCCAGTGTGTCCCGTTGTTGGGTTTGGGTGTTCCATTTAGTAGCAAATACGTATACGTGTGCGGTGTCGCTATAAGGTTCGCCGCCTTGTTCAATCAAGTTATCGGTATACTTGTAGTAACCGCTTAGCGTGGCAGGCTTAAAGTTTACTGCCGATTGTTGCACCGCATCGTCAAACGTATAGTAGTACCAACGCGATAAAGTCATGGCATAATTTCCCTGTTGGGGTACCGAGTCGCGAAAGATACCAAACTGGCCCATACCGTTAGCTACAACCCAATTATCGGGTAGCGGTGTTTCCGGGTTGGTCTCATCCCAGCTTTCAAAATCCATATTAAGTTGCTGGGCATTGCTTACTATGCTTAGTAATGTAAAGGCTGCGAGTATTAATTTCTTTTTCATAACCGTGTGTTTTAAGTACGATACAAAGTTGCGTTAGAAAACCGGCAACATCAATGGACAAATTGTATCTATTATGGCACTTTTCTGCAAATGTTCCCCTCTCACTTCAGGAGAGGGGGCTAGGGGTGAGGTTAATTCTCTTATTATCAAATTGGCTAATTGAGGATACTCCTCCTGCGGAAAATGTCCTACACCCGGCAATCGTAGCGTTTTTTATTGCTGAATTTCTGCTTAAACTTCTTAGAGTAATACGTTTACTTTTTTGACAAACAAAAGTAATGCCGTTGGTAGATAAGGGGTTTACTTAGTAAGTGACCTGCGTAAAGGAGAAAAGTAAATTAAAGGTCCATTAACACCCAATTTTGTTTATAAGTACCAAATTTTGTGTGTTGTTATTTACTAAGTTTGCACTTTAATTCCCACCCATTACAATCATGTCAAACCCGGTAAGCATTAAACGTGCGTTAGTATCTGTTTTTTATAAAGATGGCCTTGAGCCAATAATAAAAAAACTGCACCAATTAGGTGTAGAATTCTACTCAACCGGTGGCACACAGCAGTTTATAGAGGATTTAGGGCTGCCTGTTACCGCGGTAGAAGACCTTACCGGCTACCCATCCATTTTAGGCGGACGTGTTAAAACCCTGCATCCCAAAGTATTTGGTGGCATTTTAAACCGCCGTGGCAACAATAGCGATATTGCTGAAATTGCCGAATACGAAATACCCGGGATTGATTTGGTAATTGTTGATTTATACCCTTTTGAAGCTACTGTAGCATCTGGCGCTGCTGAGCCTGATATTATTGAGAAAATTGATATTGGTGGCATATCGCTGATACGCGCTGCGGCTAAGAATTTTAACGATGTAGTAATTGTTTCGTCTAAAGCCGACTATGCTCCCTTGTTGACTCTATTGGAGGATAAAAATGGCCAGACTGATATTGCAGACCGCCGCTTGTTTGCTGCCCGTGCATTCAATGTAACATCGCATTACGACACGGCTATTTTTAACTACTTCAATCGTGATAGTTCGGTTGATGCATTCAAAATAAGCCAAGGCACATCTACCCCTTTGCGTTATGGCGAAAACCCACACCAGCAAGCTGCTTTTTATGGTAAGCTTGACGATGTTTTCCAGCAAATGAATGGCAAGGAATTATCTTACAACAACTTGCTTGATGCTGATGCCGCCATGGCCCTAATCCGCGATTTTGAAGACACTACGTTTGCCATTATTAAGCACAACAACGCTTGCGGCGTGGCAACCCGACCTACTGTTAAAGAGGCTTATTTAGCGGCCCTTGCCGCCGACCCTGTGTCGGCATTTGGGGGTATTTTAATTGCCAACCGCAAAATTGATGTTGCTACCGCTACAGAGATGAATAGCCTGTTTTTTGAAATACTGATTGCGCCTGAATTTGAGCTTGACGCGTTAGAAATTTTAAAAGGCAAAAAGAACCGCATTATATTGGCTACCGATGGTTTTACCATGCAGCCAAAACAGGTGCGCACTTTGCTAAACGGCCTTTTGGTGCAAGATTTTGATACGTTTACAGAAACGGCTGCCGACCTTAAAACCGTTACTACTATTGCCCCGACAGCGCAAGAAGTAGAAGATTTATTATTTGCCAATAAGCTTGTAAAACACACCAAGAGCAACGCCATTATACTGGTAAAAGGCGGTCAGCTGTTGGCATCGGGTACGGGGCAAACATCGCGTGTAGACGCGTTGCAACAAGCTATTGCTAAAGCAGCCAAGTTTGGCTTTGATTTAAACGGTGCCGTAATGGCATCAGACGCGTTCTTCCCTTTCCCCGATTGTGTGGAAATTGCTAAGGGCGCGGGCATACATGCTGTTATACAACCCGGTGGCAGCATAAAAGACCATGAAAGTATAGACTATTGCAACAATAATGGCATGGCCATGGTTACCACTGGTCATAGGCACTTTAAACACTAATAAGAGGAGAGAAAAGTGAGGATTGAGAAGAGGAAAATTCACATTGTTTTTTTCTGACTACTGATTGCTGACCTCTGACTACTGAAAAATAGTTCACATCTCGGTTAATAATTTTTACAAAAAGTTGAAAGGTTATTTTCAAATGCACATACAGGAGTGTAATTTAGCTACCTATATTTGCACGTTTAATATAATCGTTACACTATAGCTGTAGCACATGGGAATGTTTGATTTTTTAACGCAAGAAATTGCGATTGATCTTGGCACAGCCAATACGATCATTATACATAACGACAAGGTTGTAGTAGACGAGCCGTCTATTGTAGCCGTTGACCGAACAACGGGCAAAGTTATAGCCGTGGGCAAAAAAGCTATGCAAATGCACGGCAAAACCCACGAAAATATAAAGACAATCCGTCCGCTTAAGGATGGGGTAATTGCCGACTTTCACGCCGCCGAGCACATGATCCGCGGAATGATAAAAATGATTAACTCTGGCAAAAAGTGGTTTAGCCCTTCGCTTAAAATGGTTATTTGTATCCCATCGGGCATTACCGAAGTGGAGAAACGTGCCGTTCGCGACAGTGCCGAGCATGCTGGCGCTAAAGAGGTTTACCTTATCCACGAACCTATGGCAGCCGCTATTGGTATGGGTATAGACGTAACCGAGCCTGTAGGTAACATGATTATTGACATTGGCGGTGGTACTTCTGAAATTGCCGTTATTGCCTTAGGGGGTATTGTGTGTGATAAGTCTATACGCGTTGCGGGTGATGAGTTTACCGCTGATATTGAAGAATACATGCGCCGCCAGCACAACATCTTAATTGGTGAACGTTCTGCCGAGCAAATAAAAATAAACGTGGGTGCGGCTATGACCGAGATTGACAACCCGCCACCTGATTACGCCGTTCACGGCCGCGACTTAATGACGGGCATCCCGAAAGAAATTTACGTTTCGTACTCAGGAAATTGCCCATGCCTTAGACAAGTCTATCTCTAAAATTGAAGCGGCTATTCTTTCAGCCCTTGAAATGACCCCCCGAACTTTCGGCAGATATTTACCGCGTAGGTATTTACATGGCGGGCGGTGGCTCGTTGCTTCGCGGGTTAGACAAACGTATTTCTATGCGTACCAAACTGCCTGTACACGTGGCAGAAGACCCTCTTCGTGCTGTTGCACGCGGCACAGGCATCGCCCTTAAAAATATCGATAATTTCCAATTCCTTATTAAATAGTAAGGCGATAAGCCTGTTATAGCAAGGGAAAGAGAATGAACAACCTCATTAATTTTTTAATACGCTCGTGGTTTTTTATTCTCTTTTTGTTTTTACAAATTGGTGCTCTTGTATTGCTGTTTAGCAACAATAGCTACCATAGTGCTTCGTATTTCAATTCGGCCAATGCTATATCGGGCAGGGTGTACGAAACCCAATCGGAGATTACAGATTACTTTACGCTGAAAAGTGCCAACGCTGATTTAGCCGAAGAAAACGCCCGTTTGCGCAGCAACCTTCCATCGGCCTTTGAAATTACAGACCGTAAGTTCTTTGTAAAGAACGATACCATCTTCGCACAAAAGTATTCGTATACCAACGCCAAGATTATAAATAACTCTACCAACCGCCGCAACAACTACATTACGCTCAATAAAGGCAGCCTGCAGGGCATACAACCTAAAATGGGTGTTATATCCCCCAACGGCATTGTGGGTGTGGTAAAAGATGTATCGCCAAACTATGCAACGGTGCTATCATTCCTGCACAAAGCCGTTAAGGTAAGTGCCAAAATAAGGAAGAACGGTTACTTCGGCTCGTTGGTGTGGGAAGGTGGCAACCCCGATTTTGGCTATTTAAAAGACATTCCATCGTACGTTAAGCTTGTTAAAGGTGACACTATTGTTACAACCAGCTATTCTGATATTTTTCCTGAGGATATTATGGTGGGTGTGGTAGAATCGCTGGATGAAAAGCCCAACGACTCTTTCCACAACATTAGGGTAAAGCTGTCTACCAACTTTACAACCTTATCATACGTATATGTGATAAAAGATGTAACCCGCTCTGAACGCGATAGCCTGGAAAATAAAACCATTAAAGCAGTAGAAAAAGACGACAATGGGAATTGAGATAGTTTTAAATATCCTGCGTTTTGTCGTGCTGTTGGGCCTGCAAATTCTGGTGCTTAACCAGGTAGAAATTTCGGGCTTTTTAAATCCGTACCTGTATGTGCTGTTTATACTGGCGCTGCCAATAGAAACGCCCCGCGCTATAGTACTAATACTAGCGTTTATTACAGGCTTAACAATGGATGTGTTTTCTGATACGCTGGGCATACATACAACGGCCTGTTTATGGGTAGCCTTGTTGCGCCCGGCTATGATAAAACTTATATCGCCCCGCGAGGGTTTTGAATTTTACTTTAAGCCCACCCTGGGCTATTTAGGCCTACCAAAGTATTTGCTGTATGCGGGTATATTGGTTTTTGTGCACCATTTTGTGCTTTTCTTTTTAGAGTTTTTCCGCTTTGACGAACTTCCACGTATGCTGCTAAAAATTGTTGCCAGCAGTGTATTTACATTAATTTTGATATTTATAAGTCAGCAGTTCTTCTCTAAAGGAAAATCGGGTCAATGAAGCAGCTTTCATCACGTCAATACCTAATTGCAGGTATAGTTGTGGCTATATGTTTTACATATATAGGCAGGCTTTTCTATATCCAGATTATTGATGAGAAGTACAAAATTATGGCGGTTAACAACGCCATACGCCGTATTGTAGATTACCCGCCCCGCGGTGTTGTTTACGACCGTACCGGCAAGTTGCTGGTAGCCAACCAGGCCGCTTACGACCTTATGGTTATACCCAACCAGGTAAAAGATTGCGACACCATGGAGCTTTGCCGTTTGGTTAGTATCGATAAGCAGGGCTTTAAAGACAGGTTTGCCAAACTAAAAAAACAAAAGCACCCGTGGTACCAACCTGCTGTTTTCGAAGGCCAACTATCGGGCAAGGCGTATGCTGCTTTGCAGGAAAAACTATACGACTTTCAGGGCTTTTATGTACAATCGCGCACCATACGTAACTACCCTAAAAATGTAGGGGCCCACTTACTAGGTTATGTTGGCGAGGTAAATGAGAAAATCGTAGAAGACAGCTCGTACTACCAAATGGGCGACTATATCGGGTTAAGCGGTATAGAAAAATCGTACGAGGTGCCGCTGCGTGGTATACGCGGTGTTAGGCACGTAGAGAAAGACGTATTTAACCGTGAGCGTGCCGCCTTTGCCGAAGGGCGCTACGATACGTTGGGCATTGCCGGGGTTGATTTAACATCAAGCATCGACCTTGATTTGCAAGAGTACGGCGAAAAGCTGATGAAGAATAAAATAGGTTCTATTGTGGCTATAGAACCGGGAACAGGAGAGATACTTGCCCTTGTTTCAAGCCCTACATACGACCCTAACTTGCTGGTAGGCCACGAGCGTTCTAAGAATTATGTAGTGCTATTGCGCGATACCATGAAGCCGCTGTTTAATCGTGCACTTATGGCATCTTACCCTCCTGGTTCTACATTTAAAATTGCCAACGCGCTGGTAGGGCAAGAGGTTGGCGTTGTTACTCCCGATACGCGCTATAGCTGTAACCGTGGCTTTAGCGCCGGTGGTGTACACGTAGGTTGCCACGCCCACGCAAGCCCTGTCGATTTAAAATTTTCTATAACTACATCGTGTAACGCCTATTATTGTAACGTATTCCGCAGCATTGTAGAGCATTACAAACCATCAGAAGCGGGCTACCGCACCTATGGCGCGATTATATTATGAGCTTTGGCTTTGGCGCTAAACTGCCATCGGACTTACCTAACGAACTTCGCGGCAACGTACCATCGGCAGAATATTATAATAAGCTATACGGCAAAAACCGTTGGAGGGCATTGTCGGTAATATCATTAGGTATTGGCTAGGGCGAGATGGGTGTTACCCCGCTACAAATGGCTAATTACTGCGCCACATTGGCCAACCGTGGTTGGTATTATTTGCCGCACGCTATTAAAAAGGTAGGCGATAAACCTATTGGTACATACAACCCCAAGTTTGGCGAAAAGCATTATACCAAAGTGCGCAAGCAATATTTTGATGTAGTGGTAGATGCTATGGAGAATGTAATGGTTAATGGTACCGGTCGCATAGCGCGTATTGATAGCGTAAGGCTGGGTGGTAAAACCGGCACGGCGCAGAACCCCCACGGCAAAGACCACTCTATTTTTATATGCTTTGGCCCGGTTGAAAACCCTAAGATTGCCATTGCCGTGTATGTAGAAAATGCAGGCTTTGGTGCTACATGGGCCGCGCCTATAGCATCGTTAATGATTGAAAAGTACCTGAAAGGAAAAACCAAACGCCCCGATTTGGAAAAGCGTATGATGGATGGTGTGGTTTTACCTGTGTATGAAAGAGTGAAAGTAAAAGCAACACCTGTAGAAGAATAACGTGAGAGAGCAGCGGAGCATAGTACAAAATATAGACTGGCCTTTGTTGGTTATCTACATGGTGTTGGTAACCATGGGCTGGCTTAATATTTATGCCGCCGTTTACGACCCTGAAAACATCAGCATGTTCGATTTGGATGTGCAATATGGTAAGCAGGCCATGTTTATTGGTGTGTGCGCCTTGGTAGGGTCTGTTATCCTGTTTACTGATGGCAAGCTCTTCCCCACCTTCTCGTTTTGGATATATGCCTTTATGATGGTGCTGCTGGTAGCCACCATTTTTCTTGGTAAAGAGGTAAAAGGCTCCCACTCATGGTTAAATATAGGCGGAGGCTTTTCGTTGCAACCCGCAGAGTTAGCCAAGTTTGCTACCTGCCTTGCTTTGGCGCGCTATCTGGGCGATATTAATGTGAAGATGGAAAAGCTGCAAACGCGGCTTGTATGTGCGGCGCTTATATTCTTGCCGGTGGTAATTATATTAATGCAGAATGAAACAGGCTTAGCCATTGTATACTTCTCTTTTGTTTTTGTTTTGTACCGCGAAGGCTTACCCGGATGGTTTTTGTTGTTGGGCTTTGGAGTAGCTGTGCTCTTTATCCTATCCCTATTAATAGAGCGTACCATACTTTTTTCTGTAATAGGTGCTATAGCTATTTTGGTATTTATGTTTATGGGTAAGCGTAGGTTCTCTCGCTTATTAAGGGTAGCGGCTGTTGCTGGCCTGGCTATTGCGTTTACGTTTAGCGTAAATTATATTTTTACCAAGGTGCTAAAACCCCACCAAAGTATACGCATTAACGCGTTGTTGGGTAAGATAGACGAGAGCAACCGCAAAATTGCCGAGAAGGGCATTTTATACAACGTAAATCAATCTAAAATTGCCATAGGTTCCGGTGGTTTAGTAGGCAAAGGGTGGACTAAAGGCACCCAAACCAAATACGATTTTGTGCCCGAACAAGACACCGACTTTATTTTTTGTACGGTAGGTGAGGAGTGGGGCTTTTAGGCAGCACCACCGTTTTGCTCTTGTTTATGACACTCATACTCCGCATTATATACATAGGCGAGCGACAGAAAGCGCCCTTTACCCGTATTTATGCCTATGGTGTTGCATCAATATTAATGTTCCACTTAATGGTAAATGTGGGGATGACATTGGGGCTAATGCCGGTAATTGGTATACCGCTGCCGTTTTTTAGTTACGGTGGTTCGTCGCTGCTGGGCTTTACCATATTGCTGTTTATCTTAATAAGGTTAGACTCTTACCGTATGCAAATTTTATAAGGCCGTGAAGAATTATATAGCACAATCATTCGGCTTGGTATTTATCATTTTTGCAGTGTTGGTGGGCTTATCATTCACCAATACCGCTGTTACAGTTTTTGGCTACACACTAAAGCCTGTTGACTTGTTTTCTGATGTGCGCAAAGAGCAGGCCGACACAGCCTTGGTAAATATACCCAAAGTAAAACCCAAGTTTGTAGATACTTGCAAAACAGGGCTTACCTGCTTTGAAGATTATAGTCCAGATAAATCAGCATTAAAGATATTTTTTGATGCCTTGTGCGAACTGGATACCGCTAAAAAGCCCTTGCGCATTGCCTTCTTCGGCGACTCGTTTATTGAGGGTGATATATTAACCGCTACCCTGCGCGACTCGCTGCAAACTAAGTTTGGTGGCAACGGTGTAGGCTTTGTTCCCATTACATCAGAAGTAAGCCAGTTTAGGCAAACCGTTACCCACACTTTTAACGATGGGTGGACAACTTACTCGGGCCTTAATGGTAAACCGTCAACAGCCAATCTTGGTTTTTCAGGTAATTCGTTTGTACCCGGAGCAGGAGCAACAGTAAACTACAGCGGTATAAAAAGTAATACACACCTGCGCAATTTTAATTCGGTAAACTTGTTTTATGGCAACTTAACTGCGGCATCAAACGTAAGTATTAATATAAACAGCAAAGGCGCGCAAAGCTATGCTATGCAGGCAGGTAAGGGAACAAAAAAGCTAACGGTAAAAGCAGATAGCATACGCTCTGCAGCATTTAGTTTTGGCGGCGGCGGAGAGGTGTATGGCGTTACGCTGGAAGACACTACGGGCATTAGTGTAGACAACCTTTCGCTACGCGGAAACTCTGGCACTGCGCTGTTAAATGTTAATGATAATATACTGGCCGATTTTGATTCGTTGCGCGGATATAAATTGATAATACTGCAATACGGATTGAATGTTGCTACTGAAGAGGCTACTAAGTTTACGGCTTACGAAAACAACATGATTAAGGTAATTGAGAAGCTGAAAAAGAACTGCCCCGGTGCCAGTATTCTCCTTATCAGCGTTAGCGACCGCAGTACTAAAAAGAATGGCGAATATGTTACCATGAAGAGCATACCTATTTTGGTAGAGTCTCAACGCCGCGTAGCAAGCAAAACAGGCGTTGCTTTTTGGGATATGTTTACCGCCATGGGTGGCGAGGGTGCCATGGTAACCTTTGCCGATGCTAAACCACCGTTAGCCAATAAAGATTATACACACTTAAAATTTGCCGGAGGCCGCAAGCTGGCAGGCATTTTAATGCAAACCATAGTGTACGAAAAGTTTAAACATGAACAGAGGAAAAAGAGCTTGTAGCCTGTTTGTGGTTTTGCTTTTTGCAATGGTTGCAAAGGCGCAAAATGCAGCAGACCACCCCATGGTGGTTCACCCTAATGTGCTGTCGTATGCCGATAATTTACAGCCCTTTTTTCAGCTATTATATCTATTAGAAAAAAGCAGGTACACCAGGTTAATGTGTTACACATTGGCGACTCGCACATACAAGCCGATTTACTATCAAGGGAAGTGCGCAAGGGCTTGCAAAGCAAGTTTGGAAACTCGGGGCGTGGCTTGGTATTTCCATACAAACAGGCAGGTTCTAACGGGCCACCATCTACCCGCAGCACAAGCAATGCAACGTGGGAGGCAGGGCGCAACGTGCAGCCTGCATACCGCAGCCGCACAGGTATTGCAGGGTTTTACCTGAATACTACAAATCAATACGCAAGGCTAACTTTGCGCACTAATAACGCTGATAGTGTAGACTATACTTTTAACCGTTTGGGCATATTGTACAACAGTGGCCCCGATTCGTTTTCTATAAACGTTGGCGATACTGCTAAGCCCAGCAATTATGTTGATGCTGCAACAGAGGAAATTGCCCCCGGCTATGTATCGTTAAAAATGCCTGCGTTAACTAACTATGTGGTGCTGGAGAATGATAAGAAAAGCCCGGGTGCCACACACATGCAGTACTACGGGTTTGTTATGGAGAATGATAATCCAGGCATATTGTACCATGTAGCCGGTGTTAATGGCGCGCAGTATGGTAACTATGCACAGGCCCCTTTATTCGCGCCGCAAACCAAAGCATTAAGCCCCCAGCTTATTATCATTTCATTAGGCACTAACGAGGCATTTGGTGCTAAGTTCGACTCAATACAAATGGTAAAAGATATTGATAGCCTTATTAATCATTTACAGGATAATAATCCATGGGCAAGTTTTATTTTAACCACCCCGCCCGATGTTTACAAGCGCAGGAAATATTACAATGCCAACATTAAGAGAATGTCGGATATAATTGATGGCTATGCTAAAGCAAATGGCCTTGCGGTGTGGAATATGTTTGATATAACCGGAGGATATACATCGGCCAAAGAATGGAAAAAATACAGGTTGCTGGCGGGCGACGGGGTGCATTTTCAGCATGCAGGCTATAAGCTACAGGGGCAGTTGCTGTTGGATGCCATTTTAAAAGCTTACGACGATTACAAAAAGACAATTAAAAAATAGCGATGTTTACGTTGCCCGACATAGATTATAGCAAACTTACCGGCCTGTTTGAATACAATGCCAAAGAACCCCTGCTATTTAATACAGGCTACTTTGTGTGGATGTTTGCCGCCTTTATGTTGGTGTATGGCATAGTATACCGCAACACATTTACCCGCACATTCTACCTTACGCTTTTTTCGCTTTTCTTCTACTACAAATCAAGCGGCACTATTGTGTTTATGCTAGTGGGTTCTACTATTCTCGATTTTTTAATTGGGAATATGATAGATGCCGCGCCTACCAAAGGACGGAAAAGCTTTGGCTTGCAGCCAGTTTACTCGTCAACTTGGGGGCGTTGATTTACTTTAAATACGCGGGCTTTATTTTAAAAAATGTTGGGGTTGATACAGAACTTATATCTAACATACTAAACAACGGATTAGAAACAGTAAACATAACCGGTTGGGTGGGTTATTTTAATATCGATAACATGATATTGCCAGTGGGTATATCGTTCTTCACCTTTCAAAAATTAAGCTATACAATAGATATTTACCGTGGGCAGTTAAAGCCTACCCACTCGTTTTTAGATTTTTCTTTCTTTGTAACATTCTTCCCGCATTTGGTTGCAGGGCCTATCGTTCGTGCTGCCGATTTCCTTCCACAGATACGAATAAAGACCACCATAACGAAAGAGCAATTTGGGCGTGCGGTATTCTTAATTGCGACAGGCTTATTCAAAAAAGCCGTTATATCAGACTATATAAGCACCAATTTTGTAGACCGTGTTTTTGACGACCCTACGCTGTATACAGGCTTTGAAAACCTGGCGGCGGTATATGCGTATGCATTACAAATTTATTGCGATTTCTCCGGTTATTCTGATATGGCAATAGGCATTGCGCAGTTGGTAGGCTATACTTTAAAACCTAACTTTAATTCGCCTTATAAAAGTGCTGATATTACGGAGTTTTGGCGACGCTGGCACATGTCGCTGTCGTTTTGGTTGCGCGATTATGTTTATATATCGTTAGGCGGAAATCGCAGGGGTAAAGTAATGCAGTATGTAAACCAAATGATAACCATGCTTATTGGTGGCCTATGGCACGGCGCAGCTTGGCAGTTTATATTATGGGGGCTTTGCATGGGCTTGCACTAGGCTTTGATAAAGCCATACGTACCGTGTTTGATGTGCGTAAAAACACCTTTACCAAACTAGTAGGCATCTTCTTTACTTTCCATTTTGTGTGCTTTTGCTGGATATACTTCCGCGCACCGAATATTGATGTGGCGCACTACAGGTTATGGGTCGCATAGTAAGTGCTTTCCACCCCGAAATATTTATGGGCTTTATTAAGGGCTACCCCAATGTTATAGCATTGGTAATTATTGGCTATTTGATGCACTTTACCCCAACGCGTTTCAAAATAAACATACGCAATGTGGTAACTAATACTCCTCTTATAGGTAAGGCAGCATTAATATTGGTAATAGCGTATATAGTTATCCAGGTAAAATCGGCGGAGATACAGCCGTTTATTTATTTTCAGTTTTAAGCCAAATCTTTGCCAATAAGGTAGCCAAATGCAGCAGCCGATGCAGCCATGTGGATTATTAACCATGCCTTTTGCCAAAGTGGTCTTTCTGCCCACTTTTGGTTAATATCAAATGGGTCGAACACCAGGGCCAGGCTTAAGAATATTGCTGTGTTGCTTGTGTCTTTGTCAACAAACAAAAAGCTTATACCTGCAATAACAAAAACAGCATATGCTATTTTGTTAAAGTTTTTGGGCTGTGTTGCTTTTTCAGAATCTTCCATACTAATCATTTTTACAGATTAGTAGGAATGATTAGCGAAGAAATTACAGGCTAATAATTATTTAACATTCACCATCTACCTCGCAGCTTTCGCCATCGGTAGCAGGGGCAGGGTTTTGTTCGGCCCAAATGCCTTGCAGTGCTTTTAAAATTACCTGACCGCCTTGCGCACCCGATATTCCATACTGCTCATTCACCACAAAAAACGGCACCCCTTTTATACCCATTTGTTGTGCTTTGTATTGGTCTATGCGCACAGCATCGGCAAACTCATCGGTGGCTAAAACAGCGTCAACTTCAGTAGCATTTAAACCTATTTCGGTTGATAATTTTCGCAATGTATTATCATCGGCAATGTCTTGCCCCTCGGTAAAATAAGCAGAGAAAAAACGTTCTTCCGCTTTATCGGCCAAACCGGTTTTAGCTGATAAATGGATAAGGCGGTGGGCATCAAACGTATTGCTTGGGCGGGTTTTATCCATATCGTAATGCAAGCCAACCAACGCGGCCATATCAACTACACCATGGCTCATTTCTTTGGCTTTTTCTAACGTTAAACCATACTTACTAGCCAGCATATCGTACGTGCTGCCAACAGAAGGTTTAGGTGTGTTAGGGTCTAGCTGAAAGCTGTGCCATGTTACTTCAACCTTATCTTTATGTTCAAACTGGTCTAATGCAATTTCAAACTGGCGCTTGCCAATGTAGCAAAACGGGCATACAACGTCCGACCAAATATCTACTTTCATTTTATTCATAATTGTAATAAACAAGGCAGGTGCAACCTTGTTTAGCAGCACCTGCCGGTTAATTATGCAAAGGTATTAAACCTGCCAACAGCAACAAAAGCCATTAATCCCAGAAAAGCCACATTCATTGCTATGGCTTTGTATTCATTCTTTTTAAGGTGTACAAAAATGGCCAACAACATTATAGTTGCTAATCCGGCTGCCGCTATAGCAGTTAGTATGGGCATTATGCCGGTAGCCCAGGGTAGTATTAAGCCTATTCCGCCTAATAATTCTGATATACCTATAAACCGTACAAGGGGTTCCGGCGATTTTTCCATGCCGGGTATTTTCTCGCCAAGCTTATCCATAGGGGTAAATGTTTTTGTAAAACCGGCCATAAGAAATAGGGCTGCGCCTAGTGCTTGTGCTATCCAAAGTGCGATGTTCATTTTGTCTTTTTATGATTATTGTTTAAACATTGATTATTGGACAAAAGTGGCTATATTTGCTATATAATAGTAACTACTATACTAAAGTATACCGGTATACTAAAAGTAACCAACAGTAAAATCAATGGCTACAGCAGCATTAGTTAAGGAACATACGCACGAGAGGTGTAATCAATATACATTACCCATTCGCGACACGCTAGATATTTTAAGCGGTAAATGGAAGCTGCCTATTATTGGGGCGTTGTTTATGAGCGAGAGCCGCAGGTTTAAAGAATTGGAGCGCGATATACCAAAAATTACATCGCGTATGCTTTCTAAAGAGCTAAAAGAATTAGAGATAAACGGCTTGGTTAAGCGTACGGTTTATGATACCATACCGGTAACTGTAGAGTATGAAATTACAGAGTATGGGCGCTCTTTAGAAACGGTGATAAAAGCATTGGCCGATTGGGGTACTACCCACCGCAAACGTATAAAAGATGGTATGCGTAAAAAGGCTATTGCTTAATAACCTGCCAAACAACTATACCCACGCTAACTGATATATTAAGCGAGTGCTTGCTGCCATCTTGCGGAATTTCTATACAGCCTGCCGAGGCATTAATTACATCAGCATCTACACCATTTACTTCGTTGCCAAATACAAGGGAAAGGCCGGTATCAGGAGCAGTAAAATCATTTAGCATAATGCTGCCCTCGGCTTGTTCTACTGCATAAACACTATAGCCCTTTTGCTTACATGCTTCAACCGCATCTAATGTGTTGGGGAAATGTTGCTATGACCATGCTTTCATCGGCACCCAAAGCGGTTTTATAAATCTCTTTATTGGGCGGGGTGCCTGTAATGCCACATAGGTAAATAGCTTCTACCAAAAAGCATCAGCAGTGCGAAAAACCGAGCCTACATTATTTAAGCTGCGCACATTATCCAATATAATAATAAGCTTGCGCTTTTCCGCGTCTTTAAACTCTTCGTTGCTAAGGCGGTTAAGCTCTTCGTTTGCCAGTTTGCGCATTAGCTATTCTTTTTAAGTTTTAAGTTTTGTATTTCCAATACCACCCCACTAGCAATAGGCACACGGCTTTCTGTAAGCTCAAAATTTTGGCCTAAGTAAAGGCTATCGGCTAAATCGGCCTTATGTAAAACTGTAAATTCTGTTTCAATACTTTCGCTAGGAAAAACCTCCTCTTTGCCTACCATTACTTGGTCGGCAGCTACAGGCCCTGCTACGTTTTCAAATATAAGTACAGGGTTATACTCAGCACCAATGGGTGTTTTTCTGCCCCCTTGTTCTTGTGTATAATAGGTAACCAATGCTGTAAAATCTGCCATGCAACAAAGGTAGTTATAAAACAGCCCGCTTAAAACACCCTTTAAAACCCTTGCCAATAAAGCAACACAGAGTTTGGCACGCCAATTGAATATGTAAGGGTAACTAGGTTATAGAACCATGAAAACAAAAATTATTGCAGTTATAGTTGTACTAAGTATCAGCTTCTGCGCAAACAGTTACGGACAAATGGCAGGTAAGGGTGGTAATGCTTCAACCCCAACACAGCCGGTAGATAATGGAGTAAACAATAATGGTAGTGCAACGCCAACACCGGCAGCATCGCCAAGCGTAATATCGGCCACAACTATTAATGGTGTTATTAACGAGGTTAGAAAAACCAGCGAATATAAAGCCATTGAAAAAAGGGTGAAAGCAAAAGTAAACGCTACCAAAGTGGGTAAAGGAGCAAGTAAATTCAGGTTGTTTTTACAACGCATAGGCTTGGCTAAAAAACCCGCAACCCCTGTAAGAAAAGTGGGTGTACCTGTTAAGTAAAAACAAGCAACAACTTAATACCAAGAAAGCTAATAAAGCCTCTGTGTTAAACCACAGGGGCTTTTTAGTTTTAGTTAGCAAACGGTGTTATCCACAAATATAATGGCTAATAAGTTAAGCGCTGAACTGTAGCATGAATTAACTATTTTCGCAACATGGCAAAAGGCAGTAGCGAAACACCTTTGATGAAACAGTTTAACGAGATTAAGGGAAAATACCCCGATGCTTTGCTGTTGTTCCGCGTTGGTGATTTTTATGAAACTTTTGGCGAAGATGCTGTTAAGGCATCTAAAGTATTAGGCATTGTATTAACCAAGCGTGCCAATGGTTCGGCATCGCATATAGAGCTGGCCGGTTTTCCGCATCACTCGTTAGATACGTATTTACCTAAACTGGTACGCGCCGGTATGCGTGTTGCAGTGTGCGACCAACTGGAAGACCCCAAGGCAACCAAGATGATTGTTAAGCGCGGAGTAACAGATTTGGTTACACCGGGTATTGCTTACAACGATAAAATACTCGACCATAAAAACAACAATTTTTTAGCCTGCATACATTTTGATGGAAAGAATGCTGGCATAGCTTTTATTGACGTTTCAACGGGTGAGTATTTAGTTGCACAAGGCAGCTATGCTTATATAGATAAGTTGCTGCAAAGCTTTAGGCCAACGGAAGTTATTTTTGAAAAGAGCAACCGTAAACTTTTTATAGAAAATTTCAGCGATAAGTTTTATACCTATACGCTGGACGATTGGGTTTTTAAAACCGACTTTGCACGCGATTTATTATTAAAGCATTTTGGTACAGCATCGTTAAAAGGGTTTGGTGTAGACGAATTGAATTTGGGTATTGTTGCTGCAGGTGCAGTGCTGCATTACCTGAATGAAAACATGCAGGACAAGACCGCACACATTGCAGGCATTGCCCGTATTGATGAAGACCGTTATGTGTGGTTAGACAGGTTTACTATCCGTAACCTAGAGCTATCATTTTCGCTAAACGAGAATGCTGTTACGCTGATTGATATTATAGATAAATCGGTAACGCCGATGGGCTCGCGTTTAATGAAACGTTGGGTGGCGCTTCCGCTGAAAGACCGTCAGCCTATTGAAGACAGGTTGGAAGTGGTTGACTATTTTTTAAAACATAAAGACCTTAGCATAGAGATAACAAACCTGCTAAAACAGGTGGGCGATTTAGAACGCATTATATCACGCGTATCGGTGTTACGTATTTCTCCACGAGAGTTGGTGCAACTTAAAAAGGCATTGCAATTTTCTGCTGAAATAAAAAAGATATGTGATGCCTCTAAAAACTCTGCGCTTAAAACTATTGGCGAACAGCTTAACAATTGCACTACACTTGTTGAGCGAATTGAAAAAGAATTGAATGCCGAAGCACCTGTATTGGTTAACAAAGGCAACGTTATAAATGAGGGTGTAAATGCTGACCTTGACGACCTGCGCAAAATAGCATACTCAGGCAAAGATTATTTATTGCAGATACAAAAACGCGAGGTTGAACGAACAGGTATAACATCGTTAAAAGTGGCGTTTAACAATGTGTTTGGTTACTATTTAGAAGTAACGCATGCACATAAAGATAAAGTGCCTACAGACTGGATACGGAAGCAAACACTGGTTAATGCAGAGCGCTATATAACACCTGAATTAAAAGAGTACGAAGAAAAAATATTAGGTGCTGAAGATAAAATATTAGCGCTTGAAACAAAGTTGTTTAATGACCTTGTATTAGCAGCAGGCGAGTATATAAAACCCGTGCAGCTTAATGCATCGTTACTTGCAAGGTTAGATTGTTTACTATCGTTTGCTACACTGGCCGAAGAAAATAATTATACCAAGCCCTCAATAGAAGAAGACTTTATAATTGATATACGCAACGGCCGCCACCCTGTTATAGAAAAGCAATTACCTGTTGGCGAGGCATACATTGCAAACGATATTTATTTAGATAATACCAACCAACAGATAATAGTAATTACCGGCCCTAACATGAGTGGTAAGAGCGCGCTGTTAAGGCAAACCGCGTTGATAGTTTTGCTAGCGCAAATGGGCAGCTTTGTTCCGGCATCATCAGCACGCATAGGGTTGGTAGATAAATTATTTACACGCGTTGGTGCATCAGATAACATATCATCGGGCGAGTCTACTTTTATGGTAGAGATGAATGAGACGGCAAGCATATTAAATAATTTAACCGACCGTAGTTTAGTATTGCTTGATGAGATTGGACGTGGCACCAGCACCTACGATGGTATATCTATAGCATGGGCTATTGCAGAGTTTATACACGAGCACCCAATAGCAAAAGCAAAAACATTATTTGCAACACACTACCATGAATTAAATGACATGGCTGATGAGTTTGGGCGCATAAAAAATTACAACGTTTCTGTTAAAGAAGCCAACGGTAAAGTTCATTTTCTGCGGAAGTTGACGCCCGGTGGCAGCGAACATAGTTTTGGAATACACGTTGCAAAAATGGCGGGCATGCCTGCAAAAGTATTAGCACGCGCTAACGAAATTTTAAAACAACTGGAACAAACACACGCGGGTGGTGCAAGCGGAAAGCCCGATGTACAGGCCGCTGCAGCAGGTATGCAGCTAAGCTTTTTCAGTTGAATGATCCGGTGCTGGAACAAATTCATAGTGAATTGCAAGGCATAGACATTAACACCTTAACACCTGTTGAAGCATTGATGAAGCTTAACGAAATAAAAAAACTTATAGGTAAGTAAATTTTATTCTTCTTATCATCAATCAAATAGTAATCTTCTGAAAGTATTGTGAATAAAGGCGTGTAGAGCGCTGTGTTTTGTGCTGCTTTTATTTTTCGCAACAATTATTTTTTATTTTTTTGTGTAAGGATGAAAAATATTTTTGCTGAAACATTATTGCAACAACTTTCGTATCGGCTCTGAACATATACTGAAATCAATACGTTCAGCGTTTTTTGTTTATTTTTAGGTTTAATTAATTTGAGTAATTAACAAAAACGTGCATAATGGTTGTTAATAAATCCCTGTGTCAGGGTATAGCATTTGTGCGTGTTTGGTAGTAACTATGTAGAATATTTCAATCAAACTAAAAAAGAAATATGGCAACAAAAACTTCAACAGCAAAAAAGGCCGCTCCTGCGAAAAAAGCGGCTGCAAAGCCAGCAGCAAAAAAAGCTGCCCCAGCCAAAAAAGCAGCAGCTAAGCCTGCCGCTAAGAAGGCCGCTCCTAAAAAAGCCGTAGCTAAAAAAGCAGCTCCAGCTAAAAAAGCAGCTCCTAAAAAAGCAGCAGCTAAAAAAGTAGCTCCTAAAAAAGCCGTAGCTAAAAAAGCAGCTCCAGCAAAAAAGGCAGCTCCTAAAAAAGCAGTAGCTAAAAAGGCAGCTCCTAAAAAAGCAGCTAAGCCAGCAGTAAAAAAATCTCCAGCTAAAGTTACAGCTAAGCCTGTAGCTAAAAAAGCTGCTCCGAAAAAGAAAAAGTAATTTTTCTGTAAAGGAATTTTTCGATTAATTCTGCTAAATCCCCGTTTCGAAAGAAGCGGGGATTTTTTTGCGCATTAAAATTTTGAAAGATGAAAAACGAAAAGCGAATTGCGTTTTTCATTTTTATAAAATCGCAAATAAGCATGCTCAATAAATTATCGGCAGTTGAAATATGTATTTATACCTAAATGTGTTTTTCAATTTGCTATGCGCTTGCTAAATGTTTTTAAGAAGCTAAAAAGTAAAATGCATAACCGGTGTTTTTAAAACATCGCACATAATTAAAATAGAGAGGCGGGTTTCACTATATATATAATAGGTATGTAATGCTATACTCCAACATTGTACCTTTGCCCTGTTTATGTCGTTACGCATTATATATTTAGGCACACCCGATTTTGCAGTAGCATCGTTAGATGCATTGGTTAAAAACGGATATAATATTGTAGGTGTTATAACCGCCCCCGATAAACCATCGGGCCGTGGTTTGCAGTTAACCCAATCTGCCGTTAAGCAATACGCGGTAGAAAATAACCTGCATGTGTTGCAACCCACCAATTTAAAAGACCCTGCTTTTTTAGATGAGGTACGTGCCTTAAAAGCCGACCTGCAAATTGTAGTGGCTTTTAGAATGATGCCCGAGGTGCTTTGGGATATGCCGCCTATGGGTACATTTAATTTACATGCATCGTTACTACCCCAATACCGTGGTGCAGCCCCAATAAACCATGCTATTATTAATGGAGAAAAGGAAACAGGCGTTACCACCTTTTTTTAAAGCATGTTATAGACACGGGCGATATTATATTTAAGGAACATGTTGCTATAGGCCCAGATGAAAACGCGGGCGAGTTGCATGATAAATTAATGGTGGTAGGTGCAGGCCTTGTGTTAAAAACGGTGCAGGCTATAGAGGCAGATAATGTAAAACCAATACCGCAAGACCAGGTTGATGAAAAGGATATAAAGCATGCTCCTAAAATATTCAGGGAGACTTGTAAAATAGACTGGACCAAAACCGCCGCTGAAATACATAACCATGTTAGGGGCCTTAGTCCGTACCCGGCAGCCTATACTATATATATAGGTGCAGATGGTAAGGAAACCAATATTAAGGTATTTGCTACCAAATTAACCTTGGGCGATACTAATAAACAGCCGGGCACTATAGATACAGACAACAAAACCTACCTAAAGGTATATGCTAAAGGGGGTGTTTTAGAGATAATTGAGCTTCAATCGCCGGGAAAACGGCGCATGAAATTGCACGAATATTTAGCGGGAAATAAGATAGAAGAGGGTTCGCAGTTTATATAGTACCAAAGGCGTGTGTATGTACAACAGGCTGTAATGCCTGTAAAATCAACGAAACCCGAGAGTTACGGTTGTGTTAAGCCTGCTATGGTTACGTTGCAGAAGCACGATATTAACAAGCCCCCATTTTTATTAACATACAGCAAATTTCCCTCTCAAAACACTTGACAATACCGAAATAGCTTTTACATTTGTTTCACATTAGTTAAACAAATTGTACAACTAAAACCTTTTCAAACACTATGAACAAAGCAGAATTAATCGACGCTATTGCTGCCGAGTCAAAACTTTCAAAAGCTGACTCTAAAAAAGCTCTTGACGCTTTCGTAAGCGCAACCACTAAAGCTCTTAAAAAAGGTGACCGTGTAGCCCTAGTAGGCTTCGGCTCTTTCTCTGTAGCTAAACGTGCTGCCCGCAAAGGCCGTAACCCACAAACTGGCAAAGAAATTAAAATTGCCGCTAAAAAAGTGGTTAAGTTTAAAGCCGGTACTGAGCTATCTGACAAAGTAAAGTAGTTAATACTTAACTTAAGCATAAAGCCCTATAACTACACAGTTATAGGGCTTTTTGTTTTATATCGCCAACACAAAAAGGCCCTTTACCATATTCTTGTTACCTTTGTAGGCAAATAAAAAGCCATGACCAAGAAAGACAAAATAAAAAACTTTGACCCCAATGCACCGGGTAATATAAATAACAACCTGTTTGGTTTGCCTTTTAATACAGACGATGCCGAGGTGGTAATTGTACCTGTACCTTGGGATGGAACAGCATCTTACAGCGGCGGAACGGCGCATGGCCCGGAGGCTATTTTTGATGCATCGATGCAGGTTGACTTGTATTTTGAAGGTGTGCAAGATGCTTGAAACTGGGTGTGGCCATGGAAGATATATCTGACAAATGGACCAAAAAAGCGTTGAAACCCGCGAACATACAGAGAAATACTTTGACTTTTTAGCTGATGGCGGTGACCCTGACACCAGCAAAGGCGCTAAAAAACTTATAGCCGATGTTAATAAAACCGGCAAAGAACTTACTAAGTGGGTAAAAACCCGCAGCCTTAAATACCTTGACCAAGGTAAAATTGTAGGCATATTAGGCGGCGAGCATAGCACCCCGCTTGGCCTTATGGAAGCCCTTGGCGAGAAGTTTGGCAAGTTTGGTATACTGCAAATTGATGCCCATGCCGATTTACGCGAAGCTTACGAAGGCTTTGAATACTCGCACGCATCAATCATGTTTAACGCGTTAAAAATAAAAGAGGTAGAGAAAATTGTACAGGTGGGGGTACGCGATATTTGTCAGGAAGAGGTTGATATTATCAACTTTAACCCTAAGCGTATAAAAACGTTTTACTGGGCTAATATTGCCGAGCAAATGTATGAGGGAACACCCTTTGCCAAAATTTGCGACGAGATAGTAAAATCGTTACCACAAAACGTTTATATATCTTTTGATATTGATGGCCTTGACCCTAAACTATGCCCTAACACAGGCACACCTGTGGCCGGTGGCTTAGAGTTTCACCAGGCTGTGTACCTAATTAAAAAGGTAGTTGATGCCAAAAAGAAAATTATTGGTTTTGACCTTAACGAAGTTGCACCGGGTAACGACGAGTGGGATGCCAATGTTGGGGCACGCCTTTTGTATAACCTGGCTAACTACACTGCACTATCGCAGGGTAAGTTTAAAAAATAGCATTTGCCCAAATACGGTAATTACATAAAATATCAAGTCCTGGCCCTGTTAATGGGGCTGGGGCTTGCTGTTAATGGGCAGTCGGCGTGGCTGGATTCTATAGGCTCATCATTCAATAAAAAGCCTAAACTTGTTTTCCGTTGGGATTCTCACGGGTCGTTTATTACCAACACCCCCGCACGGATGACTGCCTTGGGCATAGGCTTACGCTTTGGCGACTATTCAAGAGCGGGTGTAGCTGTAGAGTGGCTAAATTCTGATATTTTCCGTACTAAAATAGTCCCGACAGATTCCGGTGGGGTAGATACCGTGGCAGCAAAACTCAACTACGGAATGTTCTCTGTCTACTCAAAGTTTGTAATTGCCCGCATAAAAAATGGGAGTTTACGGTACCGCTAGAGGTGGGTTTTGGCAGTTCTTCTTATATTTATAATGATGATGGACAAACTAAAGAATTTGCCAAGGGGGTATTGTTACCTTAGAGCCTATGTTTACGGCAGAATATAAACTCTTCCGCTGGTTGGGGCTGGGGGCAGGGTTGGGCCTGCGGTTTGCACCGGTTGGCAATAAGCTTATGAAGGAGAATTTTAACTCATTACTGTGGGATGCCAATATGAGCATTTATTTTGGCGAAATTTACAAGATGATAAGAGGGAGCATAAAAAAGAAGCAGGACAATAACAAACGCAGTAAATTTGAAGGGTGAAAAAGCGTATAGCCATATTTGCCAGCGGCAGCGACAGCAATGCCCAAAAAATAGCCGAGTATTTTAAAAACCACCCGAGTATAGAGGTAGCTTTGATAGTATCTAACAAGGCTGATGCAGGCGTGCTTGCCATTGCCCAAAACATGGGGATTGATACATACGTTATCCCATCTAAAAAGGAGTTTACAGAAACAGAAAGCCTGTTGCAGGAACTTTACATTAACCAGATAGACTTTATTGTATTGGCCGGTTTTTTATGGCTGGTACCTGAATATCTTGTTGATGCTTACCCCGGCCGTATTGTAAATATACACCCCGCGCTGCTGCCAAAATACGGTGGCAAGGGTATGCACGGTATGCATGTGCACGAAGCCGTAGTGGCTGCCGGAGAAAAAGAATCGGGTATTACAATCCATTTGGTAGATAAGGTGTACGATAATGGCGAACATCTTTTCCAGGCAACTGTGCCTATAGAAGTTACTGATAGCCCTGCTATTGTGCAACAAAAAGTGTTGGCGCTGGAACATGCTAATTTTGCCCAAGTAATTGAAAAAGTGGTAAATAGCCTTTAATTAGCATACCTCCAACATCGTAAAATCATTAAGAAATGATTAAGTGAGGGTATTTGTCGGCAATTAGTTATATTTTTGCACCACCAAATAATCAATTATATGAAGAAAATATTTTACACCTGTTTAATGGTATTAGCCGGCTTAGCCGCAAATGCACAAAATTGTAGCGACCTATTTATATCTGAATATGTAGAGGGTTCTTTTAACAACAAAGCCCTGGAAATTTATAATCCAACAGGCGCTGCTATAAATTTATCTGATTACCGCCTTATCCGTTGGTCTAACGGCACTACTGTTGCTGCCGCTAACGAGATTTTACCATTGCCAAACGCTACGGTAGCTTCTAAAGATGTGTATGTAATTGTAATTAACACTACCGATTTAGGTACAGATACATTGCCTTTTGCTGACCTTGCTGTAAAAGCAGACGTACAACTTTGTACCAGCTGCGACCCTAACAGCGGTAGCCTTCGTACCATGTGTTTTAATGGCGACGATGCTATATCATTAGAGAAAAACGTAAATGGAACTTGGGAATATGTAGATATTTTTGGTTTGATTGGCGAGCAACCAACAGGTAGCACCGGTGGCACTGCGGGTTGGACAAATATTCCTCCTTACTCATCGTACGATGCTGGTAGTGGTATTCCTTCAAACGTATACTTTTTACGTTACTGGACTCAAAACCAAACAATGATTCGTAAATCGGGTGTTGTAAACGGTCAAAAAGTAAATCCGGGTGCGCCTTACGCGGGCCTATGGAACCCTGCCACACAATGGGACACATTGCCTAACAACACTTTTACAGAGCTTGGTGCACACGTTTGCGATTGTAATACTGTAGGTGTAGGCGAAAACAACCAAACCCTTACTGCAACAGTTTACCCTAACCCTGCAACCAATGTGGTAAATGTGCGCATGTCTGATGACATTAAAAACATTACCGTATTCAACATGTCGGGCCAATTGGTTCTTGATATTACCCCTGAAAATGGTATTAAAACTACTAAGTTTGATACCAATGGTTTAGGCGCAGGCTTATACCTTGTAAGGATAGAAACTGCTAAAGGCACTGCCATTAGAAAAGTAACAATAAACTAAGTTTATAAAGAGTTTAAATGCTAAAAGGCTAATGCAAAAACATTAGCCTTTTTTTATCAAACAGAAAAACTGCATGAAAAAGCTGCTTACACTGTTAGCAATACTATTTATTGCAACCACAACTACCCTTGCCCAAGGCTCTATTAAGGGCACAATAAAAGATGCCACCACCGGCGAAACCATTGTTGGTGCTACAATAACTTACGCGCCGGGTAAAGGTGGAGTAAGCGATATTGACGGCAACTTTAATATTGAAGTGCCTAATGGTACCTACAACTTAGCAGTGCAAGGCACCGGCTTTAAAATAGAAAACAAGGTGGTAGTAGTTGATGGTAGCCCTGTATACCTAAGTATACAATTGCAGCCAAACGTTATTAAAGAGGTAGAGGTATTTGCCGATATGGCAATTAGCCGCACTACACCGGTAGCTTTTTCTAACATACCTGCCGAAAAAATTAAAGAGCAATTGGGTTCTCAAGACCTGCCCATGATATTGAATACCACACCCGGCGTATACGCTACACAAGGTGGCGGTGGCGATGGTGATGCCCGTATAACTATTAGGGGTTTTAACCAACGCAACGTAGCCGTTATGGTTGATGGTATACCTATGAATGATATGGAAAACGGTTCTGTATTTTGGTCTAACTGGTTTGGGCTAGATAATATTACCCGCACTATGCAGGTGCAACGTGGTCTTGGCGCTTCTAAGCTTGCAGTGCCATCTGTAGGCGGTACCATAAATATTATTACCAATGGTTTTGATTCTAAGCGGGCGCTTACCTTTAAGCAAGAGTATGGCAACAACCTGGCGCTGCGCAGCATACTAAGCTACACCAGTGGCCAGTTAAAAGGCGGGTGGGCAGTTACTGCGGCAGGCTCTTTTAAACGTAATGATGGTTGGGTTGATGGAACATGGTCTCGCATGTTTTTCTACTACCTTAAAGTGGATAAAAAAATTGGCAACCACATGTTTAGCCTATCGGGTTTTGGTGCACCACAAATGCACGGGCAGCGCTCTTTTCGCCAGTCTATAGCAACCTACAGCCACGATATGGCTAAAGACCTTGGCTGGAACGACCAGCAACTTTCGTTGTTTAAAGAACGTGGCCCCCGTTTTAACCAAAACTGGGGTACTGTAAACCAAAGCAGGGAAAATGTTTATGGCGATGTGTTGAGCGAGCGTATAAACTTCTTCCACAAGCCGGTTGTATCATTACGCCACTCTTGGCAGGCCAACGATAAATTTTATCTGTCTACCATAGTATATGCATCGTTTGGACAAGGTGGCGGCACAGCATTGGCCCCATCATCAACATCGGTACAAGCCGATACGGCTACAGGCACTTATGCTTTTGAAGCGGCTATAAATAACAACCAAACTAACCCACTTAACCAAACAACAGTTAATGGGCAAAACGTGCAGTTTTCTTCGGCCTATTTAAGGGCATCTATAAATAACCATAGCTGGTACGGTGTATTATCTACCTTTAACTATAAGCCAACCAGCGGGTGGACTATTTCCGGCGGTTTAGATTTGCGTACATACAAGAGTTCGAAATACCGCACCGTTTACGACTTTATGGGTGGCGATGTTGTTTTTGCGCTTAATACAAACCAAAACTCTACCGGAACCCAAATTATTGATGATACCCAAGACCGTTTTAGTTACAACTTTGGTGGCCGTGTAAACTGGCTGGGTGCTTTTGGCCTTGCCGAATATAAAGGTGGTAACTGGAGTGCATTTGTTAACGCATCGGGGGCGCTTAACACCTACCAACGTGTTGATTACTTCCTGAAGAAAGATACGGTAACCGGAGAGTATCAAAAAAGCCCTGTGAAATACTACCCCGGCTACACATTTAAAGGTGGCGCCAACTACAATCTAACCGAGCGCATGAATATTTATGTTAACGGAGGTGTTTTTAGCCGTGCCCCCGTTTTTCTAACGTATTTACCCGCACAACAGGTGTTGGTAATGATGTTGCTTTAAATGGCGCTAATGAAAACGTATTTGCTGGTGAGCTGGGCTACTCTTATGGTTCTAGTAAATTCTCGGGTAACATTAATACATACTATACGGTATGGCGCAACCGCCCGCTGGATTTTGCCCAAACCATTAACTTCAATGGCGAAGACTACTCATACAACATTAATGGCATGAATGCGCGCCACATGGGTATTGAGTTTGATGCAGCCTATAAAATTAACAAAACACTTACGGTTGAAGGCATGCTATCCTTAGGCGATTGGATTTGGACATCGAGAGATACTGCCCGTGTGTTAGATGACCAGGCCAACGTAATTGCGAAGAAATATTTTGATGCAAAGGGTGTTAAGGTGGGTGATGCTGCACAGATTACCGCGGCGGCAAGCGTGCGTTACGAGCCTATTAAGCGCCTGTATTTTAAACCGCAGTTTAACTACTTTGGTAAAAACTATGCCGACTTTGACCCTACATTATTAGACGGTGCAAATGCCGGCCGCCAAAGCTGGCAAATGCCTGACTATTGGTTGTTAGACTTCCATGCCGGATATGGTTTTATGGTAGGCAAAAAGGTTAAATTTGATGTAAGGGCCAGTGTGTTTAATGTGTTTGATGCAATGTATATAACAGATGCTACCAACAATGGCATAACTACTTTTGGGTCTAATTTTGATGCTACATCGGCATCGGTATATGTTGGTATGGGCCGCAGGTTTACCACATCGTTAACAATAACATACTAGCTTTTAGCTGATAGCTTATAGAGTGTAGGAAAGTCCCGCCTTGGCGGGACTTTTTTGTGCTTTGGATTAGCCTTGTATGAATTACATTTGTAGTATTGGTATCTGACAACTGACCCCTGATACCTAAACCCTGATATGCAGCCCTGGCAAAAGCCCTTTTACAATCGTTGCCCTACGCACCTACCAGCCAGCAAGCACTGTTGGCCGATAAGCTGGCAACGTATATTGCAAGTTCGGGCGAGAGTGAGGTGTTTATTTTGCGTGGCTATGCCGGTACAGGTAAAACTACTATGATAGGTGCGCTATCGCGAATACTGCCGCAGTTTAAATTCAGGGTAGTGTTGTTAGCGCCCACAGGCCGTGCCGCAAAGGTGTTGGCAAACTATTCAGACCAACCAGCATTAACCGTACACAAAAAAATATATAAGCCCAAAAGCACACAAGGCGGTGGCATTAGATTTAGCCTGTCGCCCAACATGCATAGCAACACGGTGTTTATTGTTGATGAGGCATCTATGATAGGGCACAAGGGGGTTGATAACGGTTTTTTTGAAAGCAGCAGTTTGATAGAAGACCTTACCGAATATGTTTTTACCGGCAACAACTGCCGCCTTATTTTTAGTGGCGATACTGCACAGCTTCCGCCGGTAGGCATGGAAGAAAGCCCCGCCTTAAGCGCCAAGTTTTTAAACCAGCTGTTTGGTATGCGCGCTACTGAATTTGAACTTACCGAAGTGGTAAGGCAGCAAAAAGAATCGGGTATATTATTTAATGCTACGCAACTGCGCAGCACCATGTACCAAGAGGTGCCTGCCATACCACATATAGAACTTACAGGCTTTAAAGATGTGGTACGTGTAGAGGGATATGAGTTGCAAGAACATTTAGAAAGTTCGTATAACAAGTTTGGGGTAGAGGGTACCGTGCTTATTACCCGCTCTAACAAACGGGCCGTTGCCTATAACGGGCGTATACGCGCTGCCATTATGCAGCAATTTGAAGAGATTTGCACGGGCGATTACCTGATGGTGGTAAAGAACAACTACTACTGGTTAGATGAATCGTCTAAGGCGGGTTTTATTGCCAATGGCGATATACTGGCCATAGAAAAGGTAAGGGGTATTGAAGAGAAATATGGTTTCCGTTTTGTTGATGCTACAGTAACCATGATTGACTACCCCGGCGAGCCGGCCATGGAAGTAAAGCTGCTACTTAGTGCTTTGTATAGCGATGCGCCTGCGTTAAGTTGGGAAGATTCGGGTATGTTGTACGAGGCGCTTATGCAGGAATATGAACACCTGCCAAAGAAACACCAGCGCATGGCCGAGTTAAAAAAGAACCCCTATTACAACGCGTTACAGGTTAAGTTTGCCTACGCCGTTACCTGCCATAAAAGCCAGGGCGGCCAATGGAACCATGTGTATGTAGAGCAAAGCTTTGCGCCTAAAGATATAACAGGCATAGAGTTTAAACGCTGGCTATATACCGCGGTAACGCGGGCAACAGAGCGCTTATACCTTATTAATTTTACTGATGATTTTTTTGGTGGATCATGATTAGGATAACGCACCCAACAAAAGTTGTAAAGGGTAGTATAACGCTACCTACATCTAAAAGCATAAGCAACCGTGCGTTGATAATACAGGCTTTGTGCGAAGAGCCTTTTACCATTAAAAACCTATCAGAGGCAGAAGATACACAGGTGCTGAAGCACATACTGGATAGCAAACCCGCCATTGCCGATGTTGGCGATGCAGGAACTGCCATGCGTTTTCTGTTGGCATACTATGCTACCCAACCCAACGGCGTTACTTTAACAGGAAGTGCGCGTATGAAAGAGCGCCCCATCGGTCCTTTGGTTGATGCGTTGCGCAGCATGGGTGCAGAGATTACCTACCTGGAGAAGGAAGGCTACCCGCCTGTAATGGTTAAAGGCAGCCGTAATTTAAACAACAGGGTAACCATACGTAGTAATATCAGCAGCCAGTTTATATCGGCATTAATGCTTATTGGCCCTGCAATTAAAGGTGGATTGCGGATTGTACTAGATGGCCCTGTAACATCATCAAGCTATATAGATTTAACATACAATGTAATGTACTTTATGGATGCCGATATTGAAATGTCGGAAGATGGGAAGGAGATTATTATTGAAGCTGTAGAGTATGAAGCGAATTACTTTGTAGTAGAACCCGACTGGAGTGCCGCATCGTACTTTTTTGAGATTGCAGCACTTGCTAAAAGTACCGATATAGTTTTAGAAAACCTGCCTATTTTGTCTAACCAGGGCGATAGTGGAATAGTTGATTTGTATGAAGCCGTGTTTGATTTACAATGCAGCGCAGAGGGCAAATCAATCAGGATAAAAAAGCAAGCAAGGCCGTTGGGTATTGCCGATGCTGAATTTGACTTTACAGAAATGCCAGATATGGCACAAACCATTGCTGCTACCGCTGCAGCTGTTGGTGTAGAGTTTATGCTAACAGGCCTAAAAACACTGCGTATAAAAGAAACCGACCGTATAAATGCTTTGAAAAATGAATTGGAAAAACTGGGAGTAGGAGTAGAGGTTGGCGATGATTGGATAAAAATAAATCCCCCATTGAAAGCAACAGGGGATTTGCAATTTAATACTTATAACGACCACCGAATGGCTATGGCATTAGCACCGTTGGCGTTGGTGGCAGATAGCGTTACCATAGATAACGCGGCGGTGGTAAATAAATCGTTTCCCGGTTATTGGAATGAGTTGAGGAAATTAGGTTTTATTATTAACCCAGGTTCTTAAATTTCTTTAACGCCTTGTTTGGCAATGGCGCGGTTTAACCATTCGGCGGCGTTAACATAACCACTGTTTTTTGTTTTTACCTGTACACCTGTGGCATTAGCCCTGAACTCACACAACTCATCGTTATCGCAGCCTGCCCACTTGTTTATAACACCGTGAAAGTAACCGTCTTTGGCTGCTACATCATAATCTTCAAAACTAGCATGTATACCGCTTGGGCAACGGCTAAACTCGCGGCCCGATGGCTTGTCTGAACCATAGTGCTTTTTACGTAGCGGAGTTACCAACTCTTTGGTTACCAAGTCTCGGACGCTTTGCGGCAAGTCTACAGTAGTAGTATGTTGAGTAGTGTTTTTAATAGAAGCGGAAGAATTTTCAGCAGGGTTGGCTAACTGAGAGCCGGGAGCAACAAGTGCCACAAGGGCAATTACGGCAACTAATGCCGCAAAAAATGCAAAATGTTTGGTTTTCATGCTGACTGGTTTTTATGGGTAGTTGAATTCTTTATTGCAAAAACGGTGCTAAACAATTTCCTTCGGTATATAATTAGTTCGGCAACCAATATATTGGGCACCCAGCTAAGCCAAGCGGTAATAATAATAGTATCATCGTACGATACGTTAAAACCCCTGGATAGTATAGGCACCCACAAGCGCAGGGTTACGGCGGCAAAGGTTAGTGCAAAGCTGCGCACCATCCACCGGCGGTGTTCTGTTATTTGCCTGTTGCGTGCGTGCATTACTGCTTTGTAAGTTGTTATTACCCACAACATACACAGTATGGCAAAGCCAAGGCCCGCAACCGGGCCGCCATTGGCAAAAAATGCCATGTATAATCCGGCAGGTGCGCCAACAAATAAAATACCTATAACATATATACGCCCAAGCAAACGGTGTAGCAAAATGTTGCGCCTGCGTAGCGATGCTATAAACTGGAAAGGTCCTGTGGCCAATGCCATTACACCGCCCGTAATGTGGATGTAGAAAGATAAACGCCATGCAAAACTGCGCACCACATTGGGCTGCATCATTAGTTTTGCTTTAAGAAAATTGATGTTTTCGCCGGAATAATAAAGCAGGGTAATGTATACCAAAAACATACTAAAGCCCGCCATTAACGACCATAAAAGATACAAGGGTATTTGGCGGATTTTTGCCTGCATTGTTTAGCGTTATATACTAACGTATAACAGATGCAAATAGATACATAATTCCACAGAAATAAATGTGTGTATATACAAGTGTGTACGGCTTAGAATACCTCGCGTAAAATGCGGCTAACCGCCTGCGATTTACCCATGGTATAGTAATGCAACGATGGGATGCCGTAATTAAGTAACTCTTTAGCCTGTTTAATGCCCCATGCAATGCCTACCTCTTTAACATCGGTATCGGTTTTGCAACGGTCAAGCAATTCCTTTAATTCGGTAGGAAAGTTGATAAAGAACACCTTGGGTAGCAGCTCTATTTGCTTTAGCGTAGTAATGGGTTTTAAGCCCGGAATAATAGGTATGTTAACACCCATTGCACGGCACGCCTCTACATATTCAAAATACTTTTGGTTGTCGTAAAAAAGCTGTGTAACCACAAAGTCGGCGCCGGTATCAACCTTTTGTTTTAAAAAAGCAATGTCGGTTTGTAAATCGGGGGCTTCAAAATGCTTCTCAGGGTAGCCCGATACACCAATACAAAAATCTGTAGCGGCAGGGCCTTCCATTTCTTCGTGCAGGTATTTGGCGCTATTTAGGTTTTGTATTTGGCTAATTAACTCCAGCGAGCTACGGTTACCGCCCGGTGTAGGAGAAAAGCCTGTTTCGCCTTTAATAGGGTCGCCACGCAGGGCCAATACATTATTTATGCCCAGGTAATGGCAATCCATAAGGGCATATTCTGTTTCTTCTTTTGTAAAGCCACCGCAAATAAGGTGCGGCACAGCCTCTACATTGTATTTATGTTTTAATGCCGCGCAAATAGCTACAGTGCCGGGGCGTTTGCGGGTAGATACTTTTTCTACGTGCCCATCAGGATACTCGCGGGTAACATACTCCTCGCGGTGGTAGGTAACGTTTATAAAGCGTGGTTCAAACTCTATTAAAGGGTCAATACCTTCGTACAAGGCATCAATACTCTTACCACGCAGGGGTGGCAATATTTCGAAAGAGAAAAAGGTTTTACCCTCTTTATTTATCAGGTCGGTAATTTTCAATGTAAAATATTTGCGGCAAATATAGTGCATAAACAAAAGAGGCTCACCTATTAAGGAGAGCCTCTTGAATATTATTATTGTGTTTTAACTACTTACCACGCAAAATGGTAACGGTGCCGCTGGCACCTTTGCCATCAGGTTCGGTAAACACAAAGTAGTAAACTCCATCGCTGTGCTTTTCACCATCCCAATCGTTTTTATAATTGTCGGTACGGTATACAACTTTGCCCCAACGGTTCCAAACTATAAGCTTACAGTTTTCAATAACAAGGGCTTTAGGTATAACAAAAGTTTCGTTAATTCCATCGCCATTAGGGGTAAATACGTTAGGTATATTAGCCGGTATGGCTTCAAATATAAGTGTTAGGGTATCGGTACAGCCCGAAGAGTTTGTAACAATAAGCGTAATAGTAGAATCAGAAATATCGCCATACAATACCAGTGGGTTTTGGTCGGTAGAGGTAGAAGGTAAACCATTAGGTATGTTCCAATCCCAAGCGGTTAAAGTGCTGCCTTGTGGGGTTGTAGACTGGTCTGTAATTTGCACCGGCTGGCCAATAAAGCCCGGGGTAGGCGGGTTGGTAACAAATGCGGCTACCGGTTTAGGCAAAGAAAATGCCTGCGCCGATGTAGTGTCGGTACAGCCGTATTGGTCTGTTACAATTAAGGTAAGCGCGGTAGTATCGCAAATGGTAACCGTTTGGCTAGAATCGGCCACGCCATTAACTGTCCAGTCGTAGTTTGTAAAGCCTGTACCAGCATCAAGGGTTATACACTCACCATCGCAAAAAGGAGCATTGTTTTGTATGTTGGCAATAGGGTTGCCCTGGGCTACGGTAAATGTAGTATCAAGGGTACAGCCCTGTATGGTAACAGTGGCAGTATAAGTGCCCGGTTGGGTAACAATGTAAGTATTTGTAGTGTCGGCAATACCGCCCGGTGTCCATGTAAATGTATCATATAAAGAGTCTACACTTAGCGTATCGGCAGAGCCTGTACAGAAATAGCCAGTACCGCTAATAACAGGCTGTGGCACATCTATTACATTAATAACAATAGTAACGGTGGTGCTTGCGTTAGGTGTGCCATCATCAGTACCTACAAAAGTTATGGTGTTATATCCTACGTTTTGTAAACTGGCTGTAAAGTTTGCTGTTATTACGCTGGTTGTACCCGATGTAGCAGTGCCTGTAAAACCCGGCACACCGTTAGAGTTAATAGTAGTGGTTATGTTTTGACCTATCTCGGGTGTTAAGAAAGAGAAGTTAAGTGGAAGAGATTCGCCAATACATAGGGTAAGCGTATCGCAAACATTTATACCGCTAACAATAGGGGCAATGTTGTTATTATTTGTACATACGTTAAAGAAAAAGCTTTGGTTGTCTAGCCAGCTTACACCATCGTTAGTTCCACCGGGGCCATCGTAAGCAATACCGGCAACATCAAAACGACCAAATTGCAGAAAATTAGTACCGTCGCCTTTATTAGCGCCTACAGTAGCAGGGGTACCTCCAAAACCATTTAATCCGCCCGATGCAGAACCGGTGGTCCACTGCATATCGCCATAGCAAAAAGAAACGTTAGAGCCTAGGGGGATAATAGGGTCTGTTCCATCGGTAATGATTAATTGAAAGTCGTTGATTTTGTCGGCTTGTGAGTTAAAATAACCCACATTTTGCCAACGCACAATCATAGCAGTTGGGGTAATTTTATAGTAAACCAAGCCGCTGGCAAGGTTGCGGGTATCAACATCGGCCCAAAAAGGGGCAACCATAACATAGCTTGATGATGGGAAACCGCTTGATGAGAATGTTGTGTAAGCAGCATCAAAAGAAATGTTGCCGTTGTTGTTTATCCAGCAAGAATTATAGTTTGTGCCGTATAAGCAAAAGTTGAACGGAAGCGGAATGTTTGCTGTTGAGGCATCATCGTTACGGTAATCGGGGGCGGAATAGCCCTGGAATTGCGCAACAGAATATGTGTTGTCTATTGTTTGTAGGCAGTTGCATGATGTTGCTGCCTGCACCGAGTTACCGGGCTGTATTATTGGCTGTATTTTATTCAGCATGTTTTGGCCGCCGGGGTTACCCATAAATGGCTGGGGCAGGGTACCTGCCTCTTTCATAGATTGGTACTGGGGCGAATTTACTGCCGGAAAAACCTGCTGGGCTATAATTGGCAGGGCTGCCAAGGATAATAATACAGTACTTAGTAAATGTTTTACTTTCATAATCTTAACCAAAGATTGTTGTTAGAATGCGCAATTCGCAAATATACTTAAACATTTTATTAACCCAAACTTTACATTGATTTTTAAGCATTGCAGGTAAGATAAATAGCCGAAAATTGGCTAAAATGTACTATTTTTGCGCCCGCATGAAGAATATACGCAATTTTTGCATTATAGCCCATATTGACCACGGTAAGAGCACCCTGGCCGACCGTTTATTGGAGTATACCAACACCGTATCTAAACGAGATTTGCAAGCCCAAGTGCTTGATGATATGGACTTGGAGCGCGAACGCGGCATTACCATTAAAAGTAAGGCTATACAAATGGATTATGAGTTTGAGGGCGAAAAATACACCTTAAACCTTATTGATACCCCAGGCCACGTAGACTTTTCTTATGAAGTATCAAGGTCTATTGCCGCCTGCGATGGTGCTTTGCTTATTGTAGATGCATCGCAGGGTATACAGGCCCAAACCATATCTAACCTTTACCTTGCCTTGGGTAACGATTTGGAGATTATCCCCATTCTTAACAAAATGGACCTGCCCAGCGCTAATCCAGAGGAGGTTAAAGACCAGATTATTGAACTTATTGGTGGCGACCGTGATGCTATTATACCTGCTAGTGGTAAAACCGGCATGGGTGTTTACGATATTTTAGAGGCCGTAATTAAGCGTGTGCCACCCCAAAGGGTAACCCCGATGCTCCGCTGCAAGCCTTGATTTTCGATTCGGTATTTAACTCATTTCGTGGTATTATAGCCTACTTCCGTGTAATGAACGGCAGCATTAAAAAGGGCGATAAAGTAAAGTTTGTAAATACAGAGAAGGAATATATTGCTGATGAGGTTGGCATTTTGCGCTTAAAGCAAGAGCCCCGTAACCAGGTTTTTTGTGGCGATGTGGGCTACATTATATCGGGTATTAAAGAAGCCCGCGAGGTTAAAGTGGGCGATACCATTATCCGCATGGGCGATGCTGAAGTAGAGCCTATACAAGGTTTTGAAGATGTTAAGCCGATGGTATTTGCGGGTATTTACCCGGTTGATACGGACGATTTTGAGGAGTTACGCTCTGCGATGGGCAAACTTCAGTTAAATGATGCATCGCTAACGTTTGAACTGGAAACATCGGCCGCTTTAGGTTTTGGCTTCCGTTGTGGGTTCTTAGGTATGCTCCACATGGAGATTATACAGGAACGTTTGGAACGTGAGTTTGATATGACGGTAATTACTACCGTGCCCAACGTATCGTACCACGTTACCGATACCAAAGGGGTTGAAACGGTGGTAAACAACCCATCAGAACTACCTGACGATGCCAGTAAAATTGAAAAGATTGAAGAGCCATACATCAAGGCTTCTATTATAAGTAAAGGCGAGTTTGTGGGTTCTATTATGACGCTATGTATTGATAAACGCGGCATAATAACAAATCAGGTTTACCTTACGGCAGACCGTGTAGAGCTTACTTTTGAAATGCCTTTGGCCGAGATTGTATTCGACTTTTACGATAGACTGAAAACCATTTCTAAAGGCTACGCATCATTTGATTATCACCCGATAGGTTACCGCGAATCGAAACTCGTAAAGCTGGACTTAATGCTTAATGGCGAGCCGGTTGACGCGCTTTCTGCACTTATACATAAAGACAATGCCTACGATTTAGGCAAGCGCATTTGCGAAAAGCTGCGCGAACTTATTCCGCGCCAGCAGTTTGAAATTGCTATACAGGCTGCTATTGGTTCTAAAGTTATTGCCCGCGAAACAGTAAAAGCCCTGCGTAAAGACGTAACGGCTAAGTGTTACGGTGGCGACATTTCGCGTAAACGTAAGCTGCTTGAAAAGCAGAAAAAAGGTAAAAAGCGTATGCGCCAAGTTGGTAACGTAGAAATACCACAACAGGCGTTTATGGCGGTGTTGAAATTAGATTAAAGACCCCTCACCCTAACCCTCTCCCCTTAAAGGGAGAGGGGATAAAAATGGACTACGCTAATAATCTATATAAAAATGCTACACCTAATATTCTTGAGAACGCAAGATTATTAAGGAATAACATGACACTAGCTGAGAGGGTATTGTGGGAAAGAATTAGAAGAAAGCAGATAAAAAGTGCTAGATTTAGAAATCAACACGCAATTGATGTATTTATTATTGACTTCTATTGCCATGAATTATTACTGGGTATTGAAGTAGATGGCAGCATACATAATTCAATAGAAGCTAAAGAGCGTGATGAGGGCCGATCGGCTGAACTATTAAAATACGGAATAAAAGTTATACGCTTCACGAATGAAGAAGTGCTTTATGACATCGATTCTGTAATAAAAGAAGTAGAAAAAATTATCGACGAATTGAAAGTCCTTCCCCTTCAAGGGGGAAGGATTTAGGATAGGGGTAACATGACCAGACAACAACTCATTTCTCAAATACGCGCCAAGCAATCGTTTTTGTGCGTTGGTTTAGATAGCGATATTACTAAGCTACCGGCGGTGGTGCGTACCGCGGCCGACCCTGTTTTTGAATTCAACAAGGCCATTATAGAAGCTACGCACGATTTGTGCGTGGCCTATAAACCCAACCTTGCGTTTTACGAATCGCTAGGGCCTAAGGGGTGGGATACGCTGCAAAAAACCTTGGAGGTAATACCACAAGATGTGTTTACCATTGCCGATGCAAAGCGTGGCGATATTGGCAACACTGGCGAGCAATACGCCAAGGCGTTTTTTAATGAGTTGTGCTTTGACAGCATAACCCTATCGCCCTATATGGGCAAAGACAGTATTGTGCCTTTTCTTAAACAGGATGGTAAATGGGCTATTGTGCTGGCCTTAACATCTAACGAGGGGGCAATGGATTTTCAAACCCTATCGCTGGAAACATTTGATGGGCCTGAAAAGGTGTATGAGCGTGTGTTGAAGTCAGTAGCTAACTGGGGTACCGACGCTAATACCATGTTTGTAGTAGGCGCTACCCGCCCCGAGATGTTGGGCGAGGTGCGTAAGCTGGTACCTAACCATTTCTTTTTAGTCCCCGGTGTAGGGGCACAAGGCGGCTCTTTACAAGATGTTTGCAAGTATGGCTTGAATGAGGATGTGGGTTTGTTAGTGAATGCTTCGCGCTCTATCATATTCGCATCAGATGGGCCTGACTTTGCAGAAAAAGCAAGGGTCGAGGCTTTGAAAATGCAGCAGGAAATGGCTGTCATTCTGAGTGAAAAACTGTAAGTGAAAAGCTAAAAATTTCGTCAACCGCACCCAATTTTCTATTCACAATTACAACAGCCAAGTAAATGGGCTTATTTGACGATAGCACCCTTAACCTTTTACCCCACGGCGGCACAGTAAATTATTATGGGGTGGTGCTTAGTACTGCCGATGCTAACCGCTACCTCCAAGCCCTGCTGCACACTATTGAATGGAAAAACGACGAGGCTATAATTATGGGTAAACACATTGTTACCGCCCGCAAAGTAGCCTGGTATGGCACTAAGCCTTTTCAATACACCTATTCTAAAACCACCAAAACGGCCCTGCCCTGGACACCCGAATTGCTGGAACTAAAAAAGCTGACGGAAGCACTTACAGGGGCAACCTACAACTCTTGCCTGCTAAACCTATACCACAATGGCAATGAGGGTATGGCTTGGCACAGCGACGATGAAAAATCGTTAGGCGAGGGTGCCACCATAGCTTCGCTAAGTTTGGGGGCTGTGCGCAAGTTTTCTTTCAAACACAAAACAACCAAAGAAACGGTTTCTGTAATACTGGAACATGGTAGTTTATTGGTGATGAAAGATGCTACACAAACCAACTGGCTACACCGGTTGCCGCCCACCACCAAAGTAGCAACCCCGCGGGTAAACCTTACCTTCCGTACCATGTTAGAATAGCCTAACGCATGGTAGTTTTACTAATAGCATGGCTATTTTACAATTTCAATTTTCTTTGTTGTGTAGCTATGGTTAGTTTGCAGGGTTAAAAAGTATAATCCGTTAGTTAAATCTAACGCAAGGGTTTTTCTAAATAAACCACTTTGTACTTTATCGTTAGAAGAGTAAACAATTTGCCCCAGGATATTACGCAATTCTAATCCAATATTTCCGGCTGATAGCATTGTGGTTTCTATAGTTAAACTTCCGGCAGATGGGTTAGGGTAAACCTTTACAGCAATAGTATTATGCTCTTCAATGCCTGTCAAATCAGCGGTAAGTGTATTTGAAGTAACTGTTTGCACTGTTACGCAAGGTATGCTGGATGTCATGGTAAAGGAAACCACATCGCCGTTTCCCAAATCGCATGTACTAAAAATCTGGAAATTCGCATTCGGTATATCAACACCATTAATATACCATTGTAAAACCGGAAAGAGGCCACTGTTTTCATAGTCAGCAAAAAAATCAACACATTGCCCTGAGTAAAATAGGATTGTTAAGATTTGGTGAAGATGAAATAGTAGCGCTTGGCGTATAGCTGGCAAATAATTCAATTTCATCAGATTCATCGGTAATTATGCTTAAACAGGCTTTGTTAGATGTTACTTCAACAATAATAGAAGAGCCCGATGCTATATTACAGGCCGTGTAAACAGAATCTACACCTTGTTGTACTATTGTATTGCTATTATACCATTTAAATGTTGGTGCAGAGCCACCATTTGCAGTGTGTGCATAAAAGGTATTGCAAGCTCCTGAACATAATGGCCCCAATGGATTTGTGGTGACGAATACTGTAGGTTCTACTAATGGAGTTATAGTGAAAATTATAGGTGGAGAAGTGTCTTTGCAAGTAATGTTGGTAGCAACCAACTGCACTATATGTTGCCCTCCGCCAATAAACTCATAAGAAACTGTAGAGTCTGAATTGGAAAACTCAATACCAGTATCCAACCAAACATATCCCGGTGCGTTGCCGGTACTGGTGTTGGTTAATATTATTGGGGTATCTTCGCATAAGGAATAGGAGGGCGAAGTGAAAGAAGCATTAATTGCACAAATAATATTAGGACTATAGCATTGTGTGTCAGGTATAAAATTACCTCTTAGAACAGTAGCTGAAAAGCTAGATTCTGCTAGACCTGCCTGCATATTAAGAAAAGTGTAAGTAGTGAGGTTTATATCATTAATGCTAGGATATATCATCAATTCATTACAAGCGACAGCCCCGTTAAGGTCAGTTTTAATAACATAAACATTTTGCAAAGTCGAATTAAAACTGGTTGTATAACCAGCCATAACAAAACCCCCGTCAGCTGTTCTTGTAATATCATTAATTACATCGGCATTAGAGTCGCCATACATTTTTGTCCAAATCAAATCTCCTTCAGGATTTACTTTGGTAAGAAAGACACTTGTTGAAAGAGAGCCCGCCATTGCGTAACTGTTAGAGGTGCCTGCGATGTAAAAATTGCCATTTGCATCTATTTCCATAGAGTGGGCAATATCTGCATTGCTGGTTCCATTTATTACTTTTCGCCAAACTGGGGCGCCATTAACATCTACTTTTATTAAATAAATTTTCCCCCATCATTTTCTGAATAGCCGGCCAATAAATAACCACCACCTGGTATAGCAACTACTGCTCTCCCATTAAGATCTACATTAGCTTGTCGGTAATTGCGTTTCCACACAATAGCTCCATCGCTATCAAGTTTAAAATTGATTATACCTGTTTCATCTATATCGCTATAGTTGCCAACGGCTACAATGCTTCCATCGTTTTCTACAATAAGGTCTGACAAAGAATTACCCGAGGTGTTTGGCCCTATATAAGAACTAGACCACTCTACACTTCCTGTTGATGAAAGTTTGATAACAACATAAGAGGTATATGAATTTATATAAGAAGTGCCACCTACTATAAAACCACCATCGGGCGTTGTTTTAACAACAGAAGCATAGTCTGATATTGCAAGGGTTCCAAATGCTTTTTGCCAAATAATATTACCGTTAGCATCTGTTTTTACAATGTATATATCATTATAGCCATTGGGTTGACTGGCATAACCCACCATAACAAAGCCGCCACTGGGCACAACAACTACCGAATTAAAAACATCATTACGTGTAGAGCCATAAAGTTTTGTCCATAATGTATCACCATTTGCATTTAACCGTATTGCAAATGCATCAGACTGACCTGAACCAAAACTCCTTGTAGAGCCACACATTATATATCCGCCTCCAAGGCACTTCAACTATAGATTTAGCGTACTCATCTTGATTGCCTCCATAAGTTTTACTGAAATTTATTTGGCCTTTTGAGTATATTGTGGACATTATAAGCAAAAGAATGGCAATGGTTCTATACATGGATAGTTAATTTATTGGCTAAATTATTGAATTAGTTTAAAATATACTTATGTCAACACTAAAAATACCCGCAGGCTACAACGCTGTAATGCCTTACCTGATTGTGAACGATGCTGCAACGCTTATGCAGTTTTTAACTACTGTGTTTGATGCAAAGCTGAAAATGCACCACCCCAACCCCGATGGTAGTTATGGCCATGCCGAGGTAACTGTAGGTGATAGCTGCATTATGTTTTCTGAAACCATGAAGGGCTTTGAAGCTAATACCGCAGGCCTTTTTATTTATGTAGACAATGCCGATGAACGCTACAAGCTGGCATTGGAAAATGGGGCCACATCTATTATGCCGCCCGCCGACCAGGATTATGGCCGAAGTTGCGGTGTTAAAGACATTAACGGCAATACGTGGTGGATAACATCGGCTAAGTAACCCCCACCCCAACCCTCCCCTTAAAGGGGAGGGAGCAAAGTCCTTTCCCCATGTGGGGAAAGGATTTAGGATAGGGGTAAATTTAAAAAAGACATGGATTATTTAGAAAGCCTACATAGAAATGCCACGCCAAAAATTATTGATAATGCTAATAATTTGAGGCAAAATATGACGGGTGCGGAGAAGCACTTATGGTCGAGGATAAGACGTAAACAGGTTTATGGGGCCAGATTTAGAAAACAACATCCTATTGATTTTTTTATACTTGATTTTTATTGCCACGAATTACTCCTGGGAATAGAAGTTGATGGTGTTATACATGCATCTGTTGAAGCGAAAGAATATGATGAAGGTCGGACTTTTGAGTTGGAAAGGTATGGTATTAGGATAATAAGATTTACAAATGATGATGTGTTAAATAAAATTGACGACGTAATTAAGCAGATAGAAAATACCATTGCAGAAATTAAAAGAAGCACCGTTTAAATAATTAATACAGGCATGTCTTGTAATATTTATTAACATTTATTATTTTTAACTTGACATTTGGTGTCGAGTTGTTGTATCTTTGTGGTGTTATTGCAATGACAGATTATTAGTACAAACTAAAAACAATTGCCGCGGCACCCCTCCCCAACCCCTCCCCCAAAGGGAGAGGGGCTTTAAAAAGAGGATAATACCTACAATGCTTATTACGATTCGGGATTAATGGTTTAAGAAAGAATTTAAGATAAATAGTTTAGCAAGAGGATAACGCTTAAACAACTAGCCATTTAGTTGGTCAGTAGCTAAATTGTTATGATAAGTTTTGTCACCCACAGGCAATTCGTGCAAACGGGTTGCCTTGAGGTGTTTTTTCTAATTAATAATTATGAATTAGTAATTATTAGAAGGATATGGACTTGAAAAGGAAGGGAGTTTAAAAAATGTGAGCAGAAATGATATGGTTTGCAGGGGAGAGTCTGAAATATGGGGCGCGAAAGCGTGTTTATTAGCTGCTGCCTGTAGGGGTTTGGTGAGGTAGGAGATCCCGCATCAAGTGCGGGATGACAAACACAGATATTGAGGCGCGAAAATGCATTTATTAACTACTGCCTGTAGTGTTTCGTACCCCCACCGTCTCCCCGCTAAAGCGTGTCGACACCTCCCCTACTTGTAGAGCGAGGTTTGGAGGGGGTACGAAAAGGCGCGAAAACGAGTTAATTAGTTACTGCCTGTAGCGGTTTAGTGAGGTTGATTTTTGTGGTTATATTTGTAAGATTATGGAGCCGAAGTTTTTTACGCCGAAAGAATTCCGCCAGTGGTTAGATAAAAACCATGCGAAGGAAACGGAAGTGCTTATTGGGTACTATAAAAAAGGTACGGGTAAGGAGAATATGACCTGGACCCAATCGGTGGAACAGGCCTTGTGCTTTGGTTGGATTGACGGGGTGCGCCGCAGTATTGACGATGAAGCGTATAGCATACGTTTTACCCAACGCAAGCCTAACAGCATTTGGAGCAACGTGAACATTGCCCATGTAGAAAGGCTTACCAAAGAGGGCCTTATGCAGCCAGCAGGAATTAAAGCCTACGAAGCCCGCAAGCCCGAAAAAAGCGGCATATACTCGTTTGAGAAGGCTGATAATAAAGGACTATCGGAAGAGAGCCTAATCATCCTTAAAAAGAATAAAAAGGCGTGGGAATGGTACAGCAAACAAGCTCCGTACTTTCAGCGCACTACAGGGCATTGGGTAGAGAGCGCCAAGCAGCAGGTAACCCGCGAAAAGCGCTTAGCCGAGCTGATTACCAATGCCGCTATGGGAGAGCCGCCATCGCCGTATAAATATTCAACTGCAAAAACTAAGAAATAGTGAATATTGAAACGCAAAGGCTGCTGTTAATTGCCTGCACCAAAGAAATTACCGAAGCCGTATTGGCAGGCGATAATGCCATTAAGGAATTGCTAAACGTTAATATTCCGACTAAATGGACCGAGTTTGGGGAGCCTGCATTTCGCTTTACATTAGCACGTTTAAGTGAGCAACCCGATGAATTTATGTGGTGGGCTTACTTGCCAATTTACAAGGCTGATAATATGCTGGTAGGTAGTTGCGGGTTTAAAGGCGTACCTACTGATACAGGTATGGTAGAAATTGGCTACGAGGTGGCAGAGAGTTACCGGAATAAAGGATTGGCAACCGAGTTTGCAACAGCGTTAATAGATTTTGCATTTAGCCACCCACAGGTTACTATGGTGCAGGCACATACATTGGCTGTAGAAAATGCATCGTGCGCGGTGTTGCAACGTTGCGGCATGCAAAAAATGGAAACGCTTGAAGACCCTGATGATGGGCTTATTTGGCGTTGGGAGTTAAAGAGAAATAGCTAGCCTTTTTCGCTACGGTTGATGTAGATAAAGTAGTTTATACCCGTTACAACAGCAAAGAAGATGATGGCGGTTACATAAAAGTTGCCCGGCACGTTGGCTTGTGCTGGCGTTATAATATTCATAATGCTGTATGAATAGGGGATAAGGTAAGCATGCTCCCACACCGGGGTTGCAATAAGCGCGCCTATTAAGCCTAACAACCCAATGCCAACCGATACCAGAAAGTTTTTAAACCGTAGGCTTATCAGGTATTGTATGGCTATAATGGGCAGTATGGTAATAAATATTTTGGTGTTGCTTTTAATAACTTCCCACACAGGCAGCGACTCGTTAGGTAAGCCTCCTTCCAGCACCAGGGTTGGAATGTAGGCCGATAACAATATGCCGATATTGAAGAACACGAAGAACTGCAATGTTAAAAGCAGTATGGCCGATAGCTTAGCAAAGTAAACGGTAGCAAAGCTTTGCGGGGTGGTATGTACCTGTTTCCACGTGTTGTTTTTATACTCCAGTTGAGTTATTAAACTGCTTGAAAGTATTACGCCCATGGGCAACAGAAACGATACCATATTTTGCCATAGCGAGTTGTAGTGGATAGTCCACATACCGGGAATAGGGGGATAATCGTTAATGGTTTCGCCTTTGTAAAAGAAGATGATAAGCCATATAAGCGGGATAAAAAAGCCGCCTATTATTGCTAACCAAAACGATGTGCTGCGTTTGGTCTTTAGCCATTCGCTTTGTAAACTGTTAATGAATATCATAACGGGTTAGTTATTTACAAGGTCCATAAATATTGATTCCAAATCGTTTTTAACGGTGCTGATTTGGTACACCTGCACGCCGTTGTTTACAAGGGCTGCGTTTATTTTGGCAACGGTTTGCTTATCTACAACAGGTATGGTTACAACGCCATTGCTGTGTATGGGCGATAGGCCGTGGGTGGCAATAATATCTTTGGTTTTACCGGCATCATCAGTAGTAAAACTAATAACTGATGATTGGCTTTGCTTAAGGTGCAAATCGTTCAGCGTACCTTGAAATAGAATAGAACCCTTGTGTATAATGCCTACGTGGCTTACCATCTTTTCAATCTCGGCCAGCAGGTGGCTAGATATTACAATGGTAGTACCCAGTTCTGCATTTAGCTTTTTAAGTAGCTCGCGTATCTCTATAATGCCATTAGGGTCTAAGCCGTTGGTAGGTTCATCAAGCACTAGCAGTTTAGGGTTGTGCAGCAAGGCAACAGCAATGCTAAGGCGCTGTTTCATACCCAAAGAAAATTTGCCCGCCCGCTTTTTGCCGGTATTGGCAAGGCCTACAATCTCCAGCACTTCGGCTATCCGTTCTTTAGGGCATTGATATATTTTTTGCCAAATGGTAAGGTTCTCTTTAGCGGTAAGGTGCGCGTAAAGCGATGGGGCTTCTATCAGCGAACCCAGGTTTTTCAGTATCTCTACACGGTTGGCTTCAAACTCCTGCCCAAAGATAGAAATGCTGCCTGTTTGTTTTTTAAGCAGGCCAAGGATAAGGCGTAGCGATGTGGTTTTGCCTGCGCCATTAGGGCCTAAAAAGCCGTATATAGAGCCATTGGGTACCTGCAGGTTAATGTCGTTTAAAACGGTATCGCCGCCTGAAAATTTATAGGTTAGGTTGTGTGTTTCTATACAATACAAAGCGTGTGGATTTGATGATGCTTAATAAGTGTGCAAGTTGCAATAATAATTACAGAGTGCTTGAGATATTGGTATAAACTTTATACTTGCAATGCTGTGAACGAAGACTTCCTACACTATATATGGAAATTTGGGCTGTTTGATATAACCGGCCTAAAAACCACTACGGGCGATGATGTTACCGTGCTACACCGTGGTACGCATAACCGCAATGCTGGGCCAGACTTTTTTAATTCAAGGGTAAAAATTGGCGATACTACCTGGGCTGGTAATGTTGAGATACACACCCGCGCATCTGACTGGGGGCGGCATAACCATAGTACAGACCCGGCGTATAGCAACATAACTCTGCATGTGGTTTTTGATGATGATAAACCCCTTGCCGATGCGCAGAATAACCCCGTAGCTACTATAGAATTGAAAGGCCGCATAGACCTTAAATTCTATAACTCGTACAAAACCTTTACCGAGAGTAAGGGCTGGATACCTTGCGAAAACTCCATTGGCCGCGTTGACCCTTTTATAGTAGAGAACTGGTTGGAGCGTATGGCGGTAGAGCGCTTGGAACGGAAATCTAAAACGGTGCTTGATACTTTAGAACTTAACAAAGGCAGTTGGCAGGAAACCTTTTACCAGATAGTAGCCGCCAACTTTGGGTTTAAAGTCAATACTGAGCCTTTTGGTTTACTGGCAAGGAGTATACCGGAGAATTACTTTGCACGGCAAAAGGCCAGCGATATTCAGATAGAAGCCATGCTGTTTGGTGTTGCAGGATTACTGGAGGCAGAGTTTGTAGATGAGTACCCCAACAAGCTGAAGCAGGAGTTTAAATTCCTGAAAACCAAGTATACCCTGCCTGTGCTACCGGGGCATATATGGAAGTTCTCTCGCTTGCGGCCCGATAACTTCCCCACGGTAAGGCTGGCGCAGTTTGCGGCGCTCATAATAAAATCGAACGGGCTGTTTGCAAAGGTTTTAGAAACTAAGCGTACCGAAGAACTTCGGGAGTTGTTTGATGTTAAAGCATCGGCCTATTGGGATACGCACTATGTGTTTGATAAAGAATCAGCAGAAAAAGAAAAGCACTTAGGCGCGGCATCGGTAGAGAATATCTTTATCAACTCACTTGTGCCAACGCTTTTTGCTTATGGTGTGGTGCATGCCGATGAATATTACCGCAACAGGGCGCTAAAGTTACTAACCAAAACAAACCCCGAGAGCAACACAATAGTTAAGGGCTGGCAGGCGTTACAAGTGACTATGAAGAATGCCCATAATACCCAAGGCGGTATTGAGTTAAAAAATATGTACTGTGATGAAAAAAATGTTTACTTTGTAGTATCGGAACACACCTGTTAAAAAATGGTAAGTAAGATTAAGCAATACTTTGAGTTGAAGGCCTTTGGCGTTTGCACCTATTTGGGCGAAAAGCTTGATATGGAGCCGGCACCCATACGCTTGTTCTTTATCTATACCTCGTTTTTAACTATAGGGTCGCCGGTAATTATCTACATGATACTGGCCTTTTGGGTTAGGATGAAAAATTACATCCGCCCAAACCGCACACGCGTTTGGGATTTGTAGCATGCCAACCATTCTTATTACCGGTTCTAATGGCCTTGTGGGCCGCGAATTGATAAGGGCTTTTGATAAGCTGCCGCAATACACGGTTATAGCTACTTCTTTATCGCCCGATAAAATAATGCAGCCCGATGTGGCTTTTCATCAGCTTGATGTTACCAATAGGAAAGAGGTTGCTGAATTGTTTGGCGATTTGCTGCCGCAGGTAGTTATCCACTCTGCCGCTATTAGCGCGCCTGATACCTGCGAAACTGACAAGGCTTTGTGTAACAAGGTTAATATAGAAGGCACGAAAAACGTAGCCGACGCCTGCAAAGCCATAGGGGCCAAGATGCTCTTTATCTCTACCGACTTTGTGTTTGATGGCGATGCAGGGCCTTACAAAGAAGAAGATGCCCCCAGCCCTATTAGCTACTATGGATGGAGCAAGTTAGAAGGCGAGAAAATTACACAGACCCTGGATAATTGGAGTATTGTCCGCACTGTTTTAGTGTATGGCGATACGGTAGGCTTAAACCGCAGCAACTTTGTTACCTGGGTTAAAGGTGCTTTGGAAAAAGGCGAGAAAATAAAGGTGGTTAACGACCAGCAACGTACACCTACCTATGCACCCGATTTAGCCTACGGCATTGTAAAAGCTACCGAATGGTTAGTAGCCGGAAAGGCCAATGAAATATGGCACATTAGCGGCCCAGAACCGTTAATTAGTGTGTACGATATGGCCTTGCAAATAGCAGCCTATTATAACCTGGATTCTACACTAATTGAGCCCATAGCATCGGCCAGTTTAAACCAACCTGCAAAAAGACCCCCGGTTACAGGGTTTATTTTAAGCAAGGCCGAGAAGCACCTCAATTACAAGCCCATAGAATTTATTAACGGGCTTGAAAAATTAGCTTTGTAGTTGTATATTTAAAGTACCGAAAATCTTATTGGTTGGAGATAGGCCGCAGGCGCATGTTGCGCTTGCATATACGGTTATGTTATGGATTATTTAGAGAACGAAGAATACATACAAGGGCGGGGTGCACAATTGGTGTATCAAAACAGGTTTTTAAAGCAAACCTATGTGCAAGAGCATATAGAGGGTATTGATGAGCCGTGGGAACTAAACCGCAAAACCCAGATATTTGAAGAGCACCCCAAGAAGATTATCAATAAAGTTGATAGTCCGGATATTGGTGCTGCTTATTCTATGAACCCGTATCAGGGCTGCGAGCATGGCTGTATATATTGCTATGCCCGTAATACACACGAGTATTGGGGCTTTAGTGCAGGGTTAGATTTTGAGCAGAAGATTATCGTTAAGCCCGATGCTGCTAAGTTGCTTGAAAGAGATTTGCGCCGCAAGAACCACCAGCCACTACCTATTATGTTCTCTGGGAATACAGATTGTTACCAGCCCATAGAGCGGAAAATGAAGCTGACCAGGCAAATGCTGGAGGTGTTGCTAAAGTTTCGCCACCCGGCAGGTATGATAACCAAGAATGCTTTAATACTGCGCGATATTGATATTTTGCAGGAGATGGCTAAGCTAAGATTGGTGCATGTTATGGTATCAATTACATCGTTAAAAGAAGACCTGCGCCAGCAAATGGAACCCCGCACGGCAACGGCCAAGCGTAGGCTGCAGGTAATAGAGCAGCTAAGCAAAGCGGGTATACAAACAGGTATAATGACAGCCCCTATTATTCCGGGGTTGAATAGCGAAGAAATACCCGCTTTGATTAAAGCCGCAGGCGACCATGGTGCAAGCATGGCAGGCTATACCATTGTAAGGCTTAACGGGGCTATTGGGCCCATCTTTACCGATTGGGTACACAAGAACTACCCCGATAGGGCAGAGAAGGTGTTAAACCAGATAAAAGAAGCCCACGGAGGACAGTTGAACGATAGCCGCTTTGGTACCCGCATGCGTGGCGAGGGTAAGATTGTAGAATCTATAAGGCAAATGTTTACCACATCGGTAGCTAAGCATATAAAAGTAAAAACCGCCAGGTCTATGAGTTAGACCTGACGGCTTTTAGGGTACCCGATGAACACGGGCAATTAAATTTGTTCGACTAGGTTAGTCAATCTCTCCGGTAGTGTAGTTCATACGGTCTGACAGGCTTGTAGAAGCGCCAAACATATAACCTACTTTACCATTGAAAGAACCATCGCCGTTATCTTCAAGAATTTTGATTTTTACACAGTATAGGCCGCTTGCATCTTTAGCCATTTCCCTGTTTAGCAATTCAAAAGTAGCACCTTCGTTTACGCGGGTCACATCGCTCCAGCTGTATTGCTTAAAGCCAGCTGTTGGAGAGAAGGTAACTGTACCGTAAATATCAGGGTAGTTGCTAGATACCTGGTCTTTGAAAGAGCCACCGCTGCTGCTTTTGCTAGATGAGCCGCTGCTGCAAGCAGAGCCACCGTCAATGCGCTCTGCGGTATAATCCATATTGTCAGACAGGCTTGTAGATGCACCAAACACGTAACCTATTTTACCATTAAATTTACCGGTGCCGTTATCGTCTTTAATTTTGATTTTAACACATAAAAGGCCGCTGGCATCCGCTACTAATGTGCGGGTCAACAGTTCAAAAGTTGCACCTTCGTTTACACGGGTAACATCGTCCCAGCTGTATTGCTTAAAACCGGCGGTAGGAGAGAATGTGATAGTACCACAAACACCGGGGTAGGTAGATTTTGCTTTGTCTAAAAAGCCGCCGCTTGATGAAGATGACGAACTGCCGCCTTTAATACGGCCGGTGGTATAGTCCATATCGTCTGACAGGCTGGTAGAGGCGCCAAACATAAAGCCCACTTTACCATTAAATTTACCGGTACCGTTATCATCAATAATTTTAATTTTTACACAGTAAAGGCCACTGTTATCCTTTACCATTTCGCGGGTCATAAGTTCAAATGTAGCGCCTGAGTTTACACGCGTAACATCATCCCAGCTGTATTGCTTAAAGCCCGCTGTTGGAGAGTAAGTAACTTTGCCCTTAACACCCGGATAGGTGCTTGATGCCTTATTTAAAAAGGTTGTTTGTGCATTTACACCTGCTATGCCAATGGCCAACAGGAATAATAAAATAGTGAATTTTTTCATTAGTAGTAGCAATTATAGAGTTATTATAGTAGTTAATCAATTCGTCCGGTGGTGTAGTTCATGCGGTCTGACAGGTTGGTAGACGCGCCATACACATAACCTATTTTACCATTAAATTTACCCGAGCCGTTATCATCAATAATTTTGATTTTTAAGCGGTAAAGGTCGCTGGCATCTTTAGCCATTTCGCGGGTTAAAAGTTCAAAAGTAGCACCTTCGTTTACGCGTGTATCGTCATCCCAGCTATATACCATAAACCCTGCGTTTGGCGAGAAGGTTATACGGCCTTTTATGCTCTGGGTAGGTAGATTTTACCTGGTCTTGGAAAGAGCCTGATGATGAAGAACCAGATGAGCTGCCACCTATACTGCGCAAGCTTGTTGGGCCTCCGTCTATGCGTTTGGCGCTGTAGTTTGTATAATCGGTTAAAGAGGTTGATGCAGGGTATACATAACCAATTTTGCCGTTGTAAATACCAGAACCGTTATCATCAATAATCTTAACCTTAATACGGTTAAGGCTGCTGTTATCTTCAGCCATTTCGCGGCTCAATAGTTCAAAAGTAGCACCCTCTTTTACGCGGGTGTTATCATCCCAGCTGTATTGTAAAAAGCCGGCATCGGGCGAGAATGTAATTTTACCATACACACCGGGGTAGGTACTGGTTATTTGGTCAAGGAAAGAGTTAGAACGGCTTTTTGAGCTGCTGCCAGAGTTGCTTGTTGGCCCACCGTCAATTCTTTCTGCGGTATAGTCTACATAGTCTGATAATGATGTTGATGCAGGGTATACATAGCCAATTTTGCCGTTGTAAACTCCCGAACCATTGTCGTCAATAATCTTTACTTTAATGGTATAGATATCGCTATTGTCTTTAATTAGTTTCCTGCTTAACAGTTCAAAGGTTGCACCTTCGTTTACGCGGGTTACATCATCGTGAGAGTATTGTTTAAACCCTGCGGTAGGAGAGAAGGTTATTTTACCATACACACCCGGGTTGGTAGTTACCAGCCTATCTGCAAAGCCTGATGATGAGTTTGAAGTGGTGGTAGTAGTTCTAGAAGACTGGGTGGTAACCATACCGGTGGTATAGTCAACATCAAGGTTAGTAGAAGCTGCATAAACGTAGCCTGTTTTGCCTTTAAACTTGCCACCGTCTTTATCGCTTATAATTTCAATTTTAACGTTGTACAGGTTAGAATTATCAGGCACCATTTCGGTGTTTAATAATTTAAAAACTGCACCTTCGGTTATATTGCCGTTGTTATCATCAAAACCGGTTATTTTAAAGCGTGCACCATCAAAAGTAATTTTACCGGTTATGCCGGTGCTAACATTGGGTACAAGGTTAAGTATGTTGCCAGATGATGATGAGGTAGTAGTAGTTTTATTAAGGTCGATTTTGCCGCTGGTATAGTCGGCCATATCGCCAAAGCTGGTTGATGATGGATACATAAAGCCCACCATGCCATTATATTGGCCACCATCTAAATCATCTATAATTTTAACTTTAACATGGTTAAGGTTTAACGATGTGTTGTCCTTAATCATTTTAGTACTCAATAACTCAATTTTAGCACCTTTTTTAAGGTTAGGAGAAACGTCGTTAAAGGTTTTAGTTTTAAGCGTGCCACCATCAAAAGTAACAGTGCCTTTAGCGCCAGTGTAGCTTGTTGGCACTTGGTCTAAGAAAGAGCTGCTGCTTATTACACTGCTGCTGCTTCCGCTGTTATTATTATTTGTATTTGATGGAGGTGTAACAATAGGCTTAGTATCTGTTGATGTGCCTGTGCCTGAGGTAGAGCTAATGTTAGATAGGTCAGAGCCTTTTACACGACCATCATCTTTAATTTTAAATTTAGCAATTACGGTAATAAAGAAGTTATCGTGGTTGCCGGCAACAGGGTACAGCCATACCTTGTCAAGTTCCCTGAAAATATCTTTCTTTTGGCCTGTGTTTACAGTAACGTCAGATAGGTCTTTAACAGTAGTTTCTTCCAAGAAGTTTTCAACCTTAGAGTACGATTTTCTTAGCTGCTCTATAAGGCCCCATGCGGTGTTTACAATATCATCATTAGGTTTACCTTCAGATGTTACGTTTACATTTAAGTTGCTAATGATAATCTCATTTTCTTTAACAGCAAACATTTGTTTTTTGTACTTATCAAGTTGGCCATCAAGGTAAGTAATGGCTTCTTTTACAGAGCTCTCTGGCGATGCAGGATTAAACTTGATAGGTGTTTTAGACTTTACAAGGTCTTCAATAAGTTTCGAGCGGTTTTTTAATTGTCCGTTTAAGTCGTTAATCTCGCGGGTTAAATCGGCGTAGTTGTTGTCGCCTTTTTCAATAATTTGTTTCTCGCGGCGTTGAGAGTTTAGGTTAGAGTCTTTAATGTTATTGGTAAGGATAATAACCTCCGACTCTATGTTTTTAATCTCATCTGGCGATACGCCTGCTTTAGCAAGCTTATCTTTAAAGTCGGTATGCTCTATAAGGTTTATAATAGTTGCATTGCTACCGGTGCCTGCACTTAGTGCTGATGTTTTAACTGTTGAGTTAGTTTTTAGTGGGCTAACATCAATAGTAGCTACCAACAGGTATAGCGATTGGTTACCAATTTTACGGGTAATGTGTACTTTGTCTACACTGGCCTTACCACTAACTACAGTTTTTACATAATCAGTAACAACACCTGCATCTTTAACATAAGTTAGGCCGCTTACAAAAGTGCCGTTAAGGTCAGACACAGCCATAGGGCTAAGTAAAGATGTGGCTTTGTCGCCCAGTTCTTCTTTAGCATCTTGCCAGTCGCAGTTTAGTACCACAGCGTATAAGCCTTTAAAACTGATGTTTTCAAGGTCTTTTGCTGTTTGGGTTTTAATCTCGTCCCGGCTTTTTTCTTTAGACTTAATCTGGTCTTTAAGCTTATTAATGTCCTGCAATTTTAAAAGCTCTTGTTTGTCAAGGTACAGGGTAGTTATCCTGTTTTTTAAAGAGCTTAATGATGTGTCAACAGAGGTGTTGTTTTTTGTAACATCAACCTTTAGCTGTTGTATATCAATATCTGAAAATAATGCAGATTTTGATAATACACCTTTAAGAGTGGTTTTAGCAGAGCTTTCTTGTAAGATGCTGGGGTTAGATCCTGTTATGGGGCTTTTGGGTGAATAATACCCCTGTTGGGCATAACCCAGGTTAAATAAAGCGAAAAATAACAGTAGCAACAGTGCCTTTTTCATGTTAGCGTTTATTAGTAGTGTAAGAGTTACAAAATTAGTGTTTTTTACGGGTCAATTTCAAATAGCAATTCAACAAAATGGGGTTATTTAATATCTTCGGTTCTTATGCGGTTATTCTTGTAATCGGTGTAGTTAGAAAAGCTGGTAGACGAGGGGTACATAAAACCAATTTTGCCTTTATGCGGCCCGTCAACCACCCTTACTTTTATGTGGTAAAGCCCATGCGATGAGCTGTCTTTAACCATTTTTGTGCCAAATAATTCTATTTTGGTTCCTTTTGGCAATTTGGGTTCAACATCGCTAAAGCTCTTTGTTTTCAGTGTTCCACCTTCAAACGTTACTGTGCCGGTGTGGCCTGTTTTATCGGTATTAATTAAGCTTAAATATTTTTTAGTTTGTTGTTTATTTGTTTGGCTATCTATCAGGTTTGTAATATTAATTTCGAGCTTATTATAGTCGGCAAAGCTTGAAAAGCTTGTAGCGCCAACGTATATGTAGCCTATTTGCTTATTGAAAGTTCCGCCGCCTTTATCATCAACCACCAATACTTTTATGTAGTAAAGGTTTTGAACTTTATCGTCTTTAATAATTTCAGGACTTAGCAATTCTATAACAGCACCTTTCTTCAACCGTGGCTCTTCATCAGTAAAACTGGTTTTTTTAAAGCTGATTTCATCGTGTGTAATAGTGCCTGTTAGGCCTGTGTATTGGTCTTGAATTAGGTTTAAAAAACCGCTGTCGGGTGGTTGTACAACCGGTGGGGGTATGGCAAGAGGCTCATCTGTTGGAACATCATCTGTAACAACAGTGCCTGCATCAGTATCTATGCTTGGGTTAACATATGCATCCTTATCAATATCAATTACCTCATTTACATAATCGGCATAGGGCGATAGCGACGTTGAAGCAGCATACATATAGCCCACTTTGCCATTGTATTTGCCTGACCCATTGTCATCAATAATTTTAATTTTGAGTGTGTGAAGGCCATAATCGTCTTGCACCATTTTAAGGTTTAGCAAAGTAAATGTAGCACCCTCGTTAACCCTTGCCATATCTAAAAAGCCGGTAGACTTTAAGCTGGCTGTTGGGGCAAAAGTAACCTTGCCGTTTATGTTGGTATTTTCGGTAGGCACCCTGTCTATAAACTCAGAGGGTGTCATGTCTTGCGGTGGTGGGTTGTCGCTATCGATAGTACTATATCCTGCATCCGTATCACCATCATCAACAATTGGCGAAGCAATATCTATTTTAGCTTCAGCATAATCCATATTATCGGCAAGGCTGGTAGAAGCGCCGTATATGTAGCCTACAAAGCCATTGTATTTGCCGGTAGCCTTATCGTCAATAATTTTTACTTTAATGGTGTAAAGGCCAATATCGTCCTTTACCATTTTTTTGTTTAGTAACTCAAAGGTTGCACCTTCGGGTACTTTAGTATCATCATCAAAACCGCTGAACTTTAGCGCTGCTTCAGGCGCAAATGTAACGGTGCCGGTTATGCCCGTGTTTATAGATGATAGTCGGTCTAGAAAAGCATCGCCGGTAATGGCGGTGTAGTCTATTTTAACTTCTTTAAGCGTTTGTGGGCCGCCAATTACTTCTTCCTGGGTATAGTCTGTATAATCTGTTATAGTGGTAGATGCCGGATACATGTAACCAACTTTACCATTGTATTGGCCGTTTCCGTTATCATCAATAATTTTAATTTTTATGGTGTAAAGACTTATGTCGTCTTTAATCATTTTGCGGCTTAATAGCTCAAAGGTAGCACCTTCATTTACCCTTGTAGCATCATCAAAACCTGTTGATTTTAAACTTGCGTTTGGAGAGAAGGTAACCCTGCCAAACACCTTGGGCGATGTGGTTTGTAAACGGTCTTCAAAATTACCGCTATAGGCTTTAGCACTTGTTTTGTATGCAGAGTAGCCCCTGCCTATAGTGCCTGAGACATAATCCATATAGTCGGCCAAATCTGTAGATGCGCCGTACATATACCCAACTGTGCCGTTCTGTTTGCCGTTACCGTTATCATCAATAATTTTAATTTTTATGGTATAAAGGTCAATATTGTCTTTAACCATGGTTGTGCTTAACAACTCAAAAGTAGAACCTTCGTTTACACGTGTTTGGTCTTCAAAGCCTGTAGATTTAAGGCTTGCCGTGGGCGAGAATGTTACCTTACCCGTTATGCCTGTTTTTTCTGTAGCAACACGGTTTAAAAATTTATTGGTTGCCTTTTTGCTGGTTTTAACCACCTTACCATCTTTCCTGTCTTTGCTTTTGCCGGTAACAATAGTGCCGGTTGTGTAATCTACAGTAAGGCTTGTAGAGGCCGCGTATACATAGCCAATTTTGCCGTTATACCTGCCATTGGCATTATCATCTATTATTTTTATTTTAACGTTAAAAAGCCCAATATCGTCTTTAGCCATTTTGGTGTTTAGCAACTTAAAGGTTGCTCCTTTGGGTATGTTGCCGCTGTTGTCTTCAAAGTCTTTTACTTTAAAGCGGGCCCCATCAAACGTTATAGTGGCTGTTATACCTGTGTTTTCAGTTTTAAGCTGGTTGATAAATGAGTTGTCGCCGGGTTGGCTAAACGCATGTAAAGAAAACAAAAAGGCAAACAATAAAAGCAAACGTTTCATAATTGATAATGTATTTTAGTTAACAGGAAATGGCTGTATACTAATAAAATTAAGCGGGTGGTTGTAACTAAAAAACAACCGGTATATTAATAATTGCGGGTAGATAAAAACCGGCGCTTTGCCAATAATAGAAATGGATAAACGCCGGTTTAAGAAAATAAATTTTAATAGGCAGGCCTGATAAAGCCAAGCCTTATAACTATATCAATACGTTAAGTAAAATTTTACCGATTTTACCGGCTACGTTACCAATTTTTTCCAGTCAATTTTGCCTTTTTTGTTAGTGTCGGCAAGTTTAATTTGGCCCGTGGCTTTGTCTTGTATAAAGTCAATTACATCAACACCTTTGTTAAAGCCAATGGTTTGCATTAAGTCTTTGCTTAGATCTAATATTTTTGGTACCTGACCGGTGCTTTGGTATATCTGAGAAAAATCTAACGCTACGTTACCGTTCTCATCTAACACAACAGGAAACATTGATGGGTTAATAGACTGGCCGTTTAGGTTAAAAACGGTTGGTTTAGAACCATCAATTACCTTAGTCTTGTGGAACGTTAGGGTCAACACCTGCAGGCTCTGAAGTAATATCTAAATGCGCAACCTGGCGTGCACGAGAGTATACCTGATTATCAAAAGCACCTGCAAAACCATCGTTAGTGTATAGTGGCATGCGCAGGGTAACTTCCACAGTACCGTCAACTTCGCGAGACGGGCCTACTTGTTTGGCACCTTTAATTTTACCTTCAACACGAGAGATTACAACATCGCTAACATCGCCAAGGTCTTTAACTGTGGTTTCGCCAATAATGTTAATTTCTTGTGTAAGCTCAAGTAAGTTGCGTTGGGCAACGGCAATAGCGCCACGCTCAGCCATTAATTTAGCTTGTGCCTTGTTTGGAAATTTGTCTGTGTTTATTACAACAACACCTACTGCCTCAACATACTGTTCAGAGTAGTTTACGTTGCCATTGGTAAAGCTTTGTACAACAGGTTTAGCGCTGCCTGCTGCAATTAAATCTTTAAACGGATCGTCAGCACTTAATACAATTGGTTTTGCTGTAGCAGTAGTGCCTTTTCCACCGCTGGTTGTGCCTGTTGTAGGTACAGCGCTGGTGTTGCTTTTAACGCCTGTGTTGCTTTTGGTAGTAGTTGTTTTAACAGTGTTTTTTTTGCCGCCTGTTTTTACAGGTTGCGTTGCGCCTTTTTGGGCGTTAATAAAACCTGCAAACAATAATGATAGTGTTACAAGTAATATGCCTTTTGTTTTCATAGTGTAAGTGTTTTTCATCTGTGTAGTCAATTAGTGTGCCAAAGTTTTTTTGTAAGCCTTATAGTGCTGATAATGTAATTATTAAAATAAAATATTAACGCTAACTAATATTTTACAAGTATACAAAAAATAAGGGGAAAAACAAAAGGCAAAGCCATTGTTTTCTTTGCTATTGCTTGCAAAGCTACTAGTAATGTGTTGGCTACAAGGTATGAAATAATGATACTATAACACATCCCATTTTAGTACGTATAAAGTAGTATATGATTCAAAAATATATCAACTTACAATTGCATAAGTATGCCTATTGCATTTTTAGTATTGCCCTTTGTACACCCTGTGTTTTATAAACCATAACTTTTGGCACAATGCCATTATCAATCTTTACATCGCCTGTTTTACGAGGGTTTGCAAAGGGTCCAAAGGCAATTTCAAATATTATCTGGTCGGCTTGCTTCTCATAAGTAGAAAAAACAATTGCCCCTCAACCTCAAAGGTGCAATATAGTTTTTGGCCTATATAGTAACTGTCAAGCATTATAGAGTCGCCCTCATCAATAACGTAATGTCCTTTTACTAAAGTGTCAATTATAAGTTTGTAGTCTTTTATAATAGGGCCTGTTTTAGTATTATAAGTAGTGCGCCATTGCAATGTGTTTTTGCTTAGTGGGGCAACTTCAAAAAGTACATTTATAGTATCGGGGGTGCTAAGCCCATCTTTAGATAAAATATCCAGTTGGCCTTTCCACTTCCCTATATAATTTTCAGGAAAAGGTTTTTGTGCATTGGCATTTAATGCCAAGGTAAGCAGCAGTATTGATAGTAGTAAGATTCTCATAGTATAATAGTTGCAATAAAGCTACGCGCTTTATTTAATTGAATACCAATTGTTTTTTTACTGTTTTACTAATTTTAAAGGGGTAAACATTGTCTGTTTCAATACCGTTATAGGGGTATTGTTGTTGGTACAAATTATGAATACTGGCAATATTCGGCAAAAAAACTTAGTTTTACCCCGGAACCGTATATGAGTATAAAAGATAAATTGAGGGGTAGCCTGTCTTACGACTTGCCTGCCGCCCTGGTAGTGTTTTTAGTTGCGCTACCGTTGTGTTTGGGTATAGCTTTAGGCTCTAAAGCGCCGTTGTTTTCGGGTATTATTGCCGGTATTGTAGGCGGTATAATTGTAGGCGCTATTAGCGGTTCGCAACTTAGCGTTAGCGGTCCTGCGGCTGGTTTAACAACCATTGTTGCCGCAGCCATAACCCGCATGCCTGTTTACGAAGCCTTTTTGCTGGCGGTTGTTATAGCCGGGGTAATTCAAATTATACTGGGCAATTTACGGGCCGGTTTCTTGGGCGATTTTGTTCCATCATCAGTAATTAAAGGCATGCTGGCCGCCATTGGCCTTATGCTTATTTTAAAACAGCTGCCCCACTTAGTAGGGTATGATGCCGACTTTATGGGCGATGAAGAATTTTTTCAGCCCGACAAGGAAAATACCTTTACAGAAATTCTCAGGTCTGTTAACTTTATTTCGCCGGGCGCCATGGTAATTGGTGTTTTGGCTATTGCCATACAAATAATTTGGGAGGGTAAATTCTTTAAATCGCACAAAATATTATCACTAATACCTGCACCGCTAATAGTGGTAGTAATGGGTATTGTTACCAACCAGATTTTGATTAGCGCTAATGCTGATATGGCTGTAAAGCCAGAGCACATGGTTAACATACCGGTGGCAGAATCGTTTGCGCAGTTTCAATCGTTTTTTACACTGCCCGATATTAAGTATCTTAAAAATATTGATGTGTGGATAACTGCCGGCACCATTGCCATTGTAGCCAGCCTTGAGTCTTTACTTAGTTTAGAAGCCAGCGATAAGCTAGATCCCTACAAGCGCCTTTCGCCACCAAACAGAGAACTTGTAGCCCAAGGCTCAGGCAATATAGTTTCGGGTATGTTGGGTGGCTTGCCGGTAACGGCTGTTATTGTGCGTAGCTCGGCCAATATAAACGCAGGTGCAAGAACCAAGCTTAGCGCTATTTTACATGGGGTGTTATTATTAGTATGTGTGGTATTTATACCCACGGTATTAAACCTTATACCCCTATCGGCACTGGCAGGCATACTAATATTTGTAGGCTTTAAACTGGCTAAACCCGCTGTTTTTAAAGAAGTGTTTAAACGCGGCTGGCCACAGTTTGTGCCATTTGTTGTTACTGTGGTTGCTATACTTGGCACCGACCTTTTAATAGGTATTTTTATTGGTATTGGTGTGGCCCTTTTCTACTTAATACGTAGCAACTACCGTCAGGCGGTTTTGGTTATAAATGATGGCGATAGCTATTTAATGCGCTTTAGGAGCGAGGTTTCTTTCTTAAACAAATCGTATGTGCGCAACTGGCTAGAATCTATCCCTCCACGCAGCCATGTGCTTATAGATGCATCGCAATCTCATTACATTGATAATGATATTATACAAGATGTGCACGACTTTTTAGAGCATGCCCACCTTAAAGAGATTAGTGTAGAATTTAAAAAATCTAAAAATGGCAAAGACCATTTTGGTAAAGCTAAAAACGACGAGGAATGAAAAGCATAGAAAGAATTTTACTGGAGAATAAAGCATGGTCTAAAGAAAAATTAATGGACGATGCCGATTTTTTTAAAAGGCTTGAAAAAATACAAAAGCCCGACTTTTTATGGATTGGTTGTAGCGATAGCCGTGTACCGGCTAATGAGGTAACCAATACCGACCCGGGCGAGATGTTTGTGCACCGCAACATTGCTAACATGGTTGTACATACCGATTTAAACCTGTTAAGTGTATTGCAATATGCCGTAGAGGTATTAGAGGTAAAGCATGTTATAGTTTGTGGCCACTATGGCTGCGGTGGGGTAAGGGCTGCCTTGGGCAACCAAAGCCTTGGTATTATTAATAAGTGGCTGCGCAATATTAAAGATGTATATCATAACCACCGCGATGAGGTTGATGCACTTGGCGATATAGATATAAAAACAAACAGGCTGGTAGAGTTGAATGTTATGGAACAGGTAACCAACCTTGCCAAAACATCAATAATACAACATGCGTGGAAACACCATAACAGGCCTACGCTGCACGGTTGGGTATACTCATTAAGCGATGGGATATTAAAAGAATTATACTCTATGGATGAAAGCAGCGGAATAGACCCTATTTACCAATACGATAATCCATAGTACTTATTTGTTCCGTATTTCCAATACTCCCGTTTACCTTTTGGTGCGGGAGTTTTTTTATGTAAACATCCAAAAATGTACGGCTACATAAATTGCTGCCAACCCTACTGAAGATATGGCCCAGGTTTTTATGGGAATGTATTGCGATGGCGATATTTTTTCAATGCTCCTTATCCGGTAAATTAAATACGCTTTTTCTGCAAACGATGCTAAAACTACCGACATGGCTACACCGTTTATTCCCCATACATACCCTAAGCCAAGGCCTAATACAATGGCGGTGCAAAGCTCTAGAATAGACCCCTGCACAATAGCCCTGCGGTAGCCCAGGCCAAGCAATATACTTTGGGGGAACACAAACCTGCTTATAACCAACAGCAGAAATATATTAAATACCGATGCCGATTCTGCAAATTCGGGGTTGAAAACCGTTGGGTATATAAAGGGGCTGGCAACCATCAATACCGCACAAAACGGAAATAGGATACCTATATGTGTTGCGGTAGATTTTTTATCGGCCTAAGCCCTGCGCGCCATTCTTTGCCGGCCTCGGCTATTTGGGGTATAAGGGCGGCGCTAAAAGCGTTAGCTAAAAGCAAGGTTAGTGGCAACTCTTTGGCCCCGTAGCGGTAAAGGGCAAAATCGGTTTCGCCCATAAAGCCCGATACAAAAAACCCGATATATACTCTACCGACCCACTAAATAGCGCAGCAATAATAAGTGGCGACGCACCGGCCATTAGGTTATAAAACACCTGCTTTTTGGGTTTATATATCTTCTTGCCAAACACAACGCTTACCAATAAAGCAAAGCGCAACAGATTAAGCCCAATAAGCCAGTAAACACAATCGGCTATGCCGTTGCCCCAGGCAAATGCTGCGGCTACAGCGGCTACATGGGCGGTATAATGCAACACGCTGTACCACACCAACCAAGTTAGGCGCTGTTCTAATAGCAACACATACTCCATCATTACCGCAGTGCCTGCAATAAATATTACTATGCCGAAGAGCAGTATCGGCTGGCGGTATTCTCCGGTTGCTAAATCGGGGTAAAGTATAAATATAAATGCCAGGTATAGCAGGGTTATAGGCAGCCTAAATAGCATTAACCACCAAAAGGTGTTTTGCATTAAGGCCTTTTTATTGTCGGTTTTGGCGTACTGAATCAGCATGTTTTGCATAAACCCGTTTAGCCAGAAAAAGCTTACTGCCGATGATATAAAGATGAGCGTTTCGTAAATACCAATAAGGTTAGAAGCTACGCCCATTTGGGCAAGCACAACGCCGGTAAGCAATAGCGATGCAAACCTAAACAGTTGTACAAACTGCAGGGCCGATGTGCCATTGTTAAATATTGCTGATAGCGATGCGCTCTTATTACTCAATTTACCCGATATTTGAAACGTGGTTACCCACCTAAAACACAGCGAAATTAACAAACTTAACTGGGACAGTTGCATATTGGCCTCAACATGTGCTGTGCCCTATGCTCTTTCGTGGTATTTAGATGTGGTGTCGCCCGGTTGGGAAGCCCTGGTTCTAGGCAATTACGAAGCTGTTATGCCGCTTACCTACAGGGTTAAGTATGGAGTTAGTTATGTTTTTACCCCACCCTTTGTTCAGCAACTGGGCATATTTGGTAAAGATGGCGTTGATGAAGAAGCCTTTATAAAAGCCATTCCTGCTAAGTATAAGTATGTTGATGTGAACCTTAATGAGGGGAATACAACCGCAGGCATAGCCAATGCCAACATACTCCTCAACCTTAATAATACCTACGATAACCTATATGCTGCCTTTACCGATAACACTAAGCGGAATAGTAGAAAAGCCGAAAAGGCAGGCTTGGTTTTAAAACAGCTAGGCAATGCAGCAGAGGTAATAAACCTGTTTAAGGCCAATAAAGGCAAAGAGGTTAGCTTTGGCAAAGCTGAATACGACTTGCTTAATGCGTTGGTAAAAAAGCTAAACAGCACAACGCTTGTTCTATATGGGGTGTTGTTAATCAAGCTAATGAGGTGGTTGCCGGGGCGGTGTTTATTTCGGCTGCGGGCAGGCATGTGTTTTTATTCTCAGGCAACAATGCCGATGCACGGCAGGCCGGTGCTATGCACTTTTTGTTGGCAGGGTTTATTAAGCAGCATGCCAATACCCATACTGTTTTAGATTTTGAAGGCTCTAACAATGCCAACCTGACTAAGGTTCTATTTAAGTTTTGGTGGGTATAAAACCCAATACCCAAAGCTAAAGCTAAACAGGTTGCCGTTTCCGCTCAATAAGCTGAAAGCTTAAGCGAGTACTTCTTTTAATATTATATGCGATTTTATGGTGCCCAGCGTTTCTACATGCACACGGTAATATTCTATTAGCCTTGCCAATAGAAGCTCTCTGCGGGCTTTGTCAGGGTGAAAGTGTACTTTGCCCTCGCCTAAATACCAGTTTATGCATTGGGCCAGCAGGGCGGTTTCAGTACTATCAGTATAGTGCGGGTGCGGCGGAATGATATCGGTAAATTCGCCCACCATTAAATCAAAATACGGCATGGCATCTTCGGGTGGTAGGGTAGGGAAGAAGCCCAAAAACCTTGATAGCCCAATTAAATATGCATGCGGAAACATGGCAGGTATATCAACAGTGTTTTCCAGGTTGTAGGTGGTAGTTTCTAAAAATTTAAACAGGTCAATGTCTTGTTCCTGCTGCTTTACACTTTTAATAAATACCTCGGCCATAAACACCGCCAGCGATCCTTTAATAATATTACTGCTTATACTGTGCCACGGTTGCGCCAACGAAACCTCTTTAAGGTTTTGCATGGTATTATTCTCTTTGCGGTAGGCAACAATATTTAACAAGGTAAGGGGCTGAAAATAGCTAAGACCTATCCTGCCGCTAAGGCGTACAAAAAAGGTATTTAGCCCATCGGTTTCAGAGTAGGCTTTTACAACAAGGCTTTTATCGTTATACTTTTGATAGTGCAGCACTATGGCCCGCGTGGTATACAGCATTGTGCAAACTTACAACGTTGCCGGTATCTGGCAGCTATCTACAATAGCGGTAATGGTAGAGCGGGGGTGCTTAAAGAAATCGGAAACCAGAGTAGATTTATATATACCGCTTATTTTTTCTACATACTGCTTGCGGCCGGTAAGCATCCATTGGGCGCCATAGTAATAAGCGTGTATGCAAATGTCGTTATCCTCGTTTATTTTGCGGCCCTGCGTAAGCTTAATGTAGCGCTTGTATGTGTTTACACACTTTTCGTAGTCTTTAATAGAGAAGTAGCCAATCATTAAACAGGTAAAATAACTATCTATACTCTCTGAGAACGAAATTTGCTGGTACGATATAAGGGTTTCTTCAATAAGGTCTATGGCCTGCATGCGCTGCTTACTATCGCCCAGCAGCATTAAGCCGCTAAGGTTTAGGCGCAGGTGTATAAGGTCTAGTATATTATTGCGTTTCCACTCGGTAGTGCGGTGTATTTCATCAGCCCTTTTTCTCCACACTTCAATATCGGCACGCACTTCATCAGATATGTTTTGCTCGGCGCCGGGCAGGTGTAGTACCTATGGTGGTAATTGGCCAAAAAGTAAGTAGCTTTTACGTTTATGGCATACAACTCTGGCTGGTTGCCAAAGTATTTCCAAAAACCAAAGTACTCGTTAAGGCGCATCAGCTTATCAATCTCTTTCCGGCTCTCGCGGGTGGTAAGGTCCAAATCGGGGTTGTTAAGCCTAAAAAGGGTTATTTTACTTTGCATGTCAGTAAAATAAGGCAATACCACATAACCATATTTACTTAGGTCTTCTTCAAAAATAATTAAAGCAGCCTGGTTTTCTTTAGAATAAAAGTACTGGGCGTTGTAGTAATAGTTTATGTAGAATATAAAATACCTGGCATGGGCCGAAATTGAGAAACAGGGGTGGTTTACATATTGAGCAAAGTAGCCTAGGTGCTTTTCAAGGTCAGACCCTAAATCGTTCTCGCGTACGTTGATGTTGATGTTGCTCTTGAAATAGAGCATAATCTCATTCAAAATCATTTCGTACTGCAAAATCTCGTTCAAGCGTTTTTGCAGCCTAAGCCCCTCGCCCTGGGCATTGGTCATATAGCTGTATTGAGAAAGGAAACTAAGCGCCCTTGCCGTAGCTTTAAAGTCTTCTATTTTTTCACCAATATCCAATAACAATTCCATTAGCTTAACCGCCTCGGCAATTTTGCCCTGGCTAACCATAAGCTCTGGCTTAAATACGCTGATAGAGATATAGGTGGGGTAATTTCGGGCTAAAAAGGATGTCAGTTTTAGGGTGTACGATGCAAGTTGGTTAAAGCTTTGGCGGGTTTGCTTATCGGCCCGGCCATAAATAAGGGTGCAAAGCTCCTCATTGCCCTGAAATGTAGATATATCAGTAGTAATAGAATTTATCAACTTTAAAGGCAACTGGGCATTAGCTTTGGCCAAATAGGCCTTAAATTCTGCTAAATGCTCGTTGCTCAAAAGCTTAACTAACTTCTCTATAGTTAGTACCTGTACTTGCTGTTTTGCAGGAGTAGCCACCGTTTCAACCATAATTATTATTCTACTAAGATACTACAATTTTCTTATTTCAGGCTGGCAATGTAACTTTTTTACTGTATGTAAGGTCTTACTTTAAATAAGTTAAACTTTTATGTAAGGTTAATATTTCTCATCATTCTATTCGTCAATAATGGCGAATAAAACTGTGTGGTTTAGCTTCATATTGGTTTAATGATTTTTAAACAATGTTTTAACATTAAGTAGTGTAAGAAATGTCCCTGAAATTGATTTTTTCTTTTTAGGGCTTCTGATAATGTTGCCAATACGAATAAAAAATATTTTAAGAGCATGAAAAACAATTATTTAATTAACAAAGTTATGAGGCTTTTAGTTACAGTAACAGTTTTTTTACTGGCTGTTACGGTAAATGCCCAAACCAATTATTACTCAAAAGCAGCCGCTACCGACTTTAATTCTACGGCCAGCTGGGGTGTAAATACTGATGGTTCGGGCGCAGCGCCGGCATCTATCAGCAACGCCAATAACTTTATTATCCAAAACAACTCAGTAATGAGCTTGTCGGGTGCCGCAGCCGTGCGTACATTGGTTATTAATGCCGGTGCATTAACGGTGGGTAGCAACACGCTTACGGTGTCTTTGGCTACAGGCAACACCTCTAACCTTACGGTTAATACAGGTGGAAGCCTAACCGTTGGCGCAGGCAGTAGCATTGTGCTAAATGGTAATATGCTTATTGCCAATGGTGCTAATTTTACCCAAAGTGGCGGCTTAATTACTATTGATGGTAATAGCAATACCGGTGTTGTGGGCAATGCTACCAGTGTTGCATCGGCCACGCCATTGTTTGCAATAGGTACAGGCAGCCAAAACTACAACTCAGGTACACTTTCTTTTACCGGAGGTAAGATTACTATTGTTGATCCACACATTGGCTCAAATACAACAACCAATGCGTATGCTTTTTATGCCAGGGTAGCCGCAGCGTCAAGTGTAAATGCCACTAACCATACGGTAGAGTTTGGCGATGGTACATCTACCGCAGCAGGCGGTACCGGTGGTTTTGTTTTTGATGGGTATGTAGGTGCCGGTTCATTTAACTTTTTTAACTTAACGGTTAATAGTGCCGCAGGTACCAACCGTGGTGTTATTCAACAAACCAATACACAAACCATAAACGGAGACTTAACAATTTCTAAAGGAACCTTTAGTCAAAATGCATTAACAACTTATATAGGAGGTAATATTTTGGTAGATGGTTCAACCAGCAACCTTATTGCCAATAGCTTATTTTACTTTTGCCAAACAGTTGGCACAACCATTTCTGCTCAAACTACAGCTCAAAGTGTATCTGTTGCAAACTCAGGCACTATAAACAACCTTAGCAACAAGCCCAACGGCAAATTTTACCAGTATAACTATCAGCAACACATCTAGCACAGGTGTAACTTTTAATGCATTAAACACCATATCGGGCGGTGTATCTAACTCATCATCGGTATCTACCAATATTATATTTACAAATGGCAGGATTACTACAGGTGGCACAAGTGCTCTGTTATGGGGTACTGTAGCAAACGGTGCAACCGGTACTTTAACCACTACTGCTGCTGCCGCTTTTGCACCGGGCAGTACTTTTGGCCGTTATTGGACAGCCGCCCAAGGAGGTACAGTATTAGGTACAGGCGATGCTTCTGCAACATCAACAAGCCGTTTTCCGTTTTTAGATAATGCAGGCGTAGCACGTACCCTTTGGGTGCAAAGGGTTACCCCAAGTGGTGCAGGCGTAATTGCTGTAACATTTAATGGTACAACAGGCATTTCTAGCGGAACTTATACAGATGGAGCTTACAATATTGGCAGGGTTTCTAATTGCAGGTGGAGTGTTTCTACTTTAGGAACAGCGTTAACAGCTACAACATTTAACTTATCTGCAACAGCTACAGGTCTTTATGTGCCTACTACTACAGCCAGTAGGTTATTTAACCCCACCCTGCCTGCATACCCGGGTACACATGTTGCTGGTAGCACAACACCAACAGCAAATAGATCAGGCCTTACATTGGCTCAGTTAACGGCAGCACCATTATACATGGGCATAGCCACCGCCGACCTTAGCATTTACATCGGCACAAAGTGGCCCTTGGGAAAATACCAGCACCTGGGTTACAGGTGTTGTACCAACGGCAACCGACAATCCAACCATATTAAATACCCACAACGTAACTGTTAACGGTGCAGCAGCTACAGCGGCTACAGTTACAGTTAATAGCGGCGGTACGCTAACCGTAAGCGGCAACACATTAACTGTTGGAACAACCATTACTAATAACGGCACGGTAACCGTAAGCGGCGGTACAATAAATGCCGTTGCAGCAACGGCAACTTTCCCAACAACAGCTACATCAATACTGAACATAAGTAGCGGTACTTTTAATTACGGGCCTTCGGGTGGGCATAACCGCTCTATGAGTTTTGCATCGGGAGCCAGACTTAACGTAACCGGCGGAACATTTAATATTAACGGTAACCTTGCTTTAGTTTCGGGCTCGTTTTTTACACATAGTGGTGGCGATATTAATATTGACGGTAACGGCTCTAGCAGCGTGGCTACAGCTACCGCCTTATTAGGTATTGCAACACCTACAGCAAATATTAACCTAAGTGGTGGTACAATTACTATTGTTGACCCCGCAGCTAACACTACCCAAAATGCCTTTACTTTTAGCGGTACGGGTACTGTTATTTGTACCGGTACGCATACTGTGCGTTTTGGCGATGGCACATCAACAACAGCCGGAACAACCGATGGGTTTATTTTAAATAATACCGGTGCGCCCTCTCGCTTTAATTTTAGAAATTTAATTGCTAATGGCGGAAGCACAGGTGCTAACAGGTTTGTAAGGCAATCGTCTACAGATAATAGTGTGTTGGGTACTTTAACAGTAAATGCAAACTCTGCATACCGTTGCAACACCTACAGTTTATATTTAGCCGGCAACCTGGTTGTAAACGGTACTTTAGTTGTTGATGGAACAGCATCTGACGACTTGTTTTTCCAAGATTTTTCTACAGGCACAGGTGTAGCGGTAACTGTTGGGCAAACAATAAGCGGAACAGGTACAATACAAAATGCTATTACAGGGGCAACCGCTAATATGACAAGGGTAACCTTCCACAACTCAAGCGCGGCAGGTGTTACCATTAATAATACAGGCAACTTTATAACAGGTGTAGGTACAGGGTCTGTTAGTGCCACCCTTACTTTAACAGCCGGTAAAATAGATTTAAGTGGCAGTACAATTACATTAGGTACTACTACCGCATCGGCAGGCACGCTTGCAGGTGTTACCACCACATCTACCCCATATTTTTATAATGGAAGCTTTAGAAGGTGGTTTACTACAACATCACAAACAATTGCCCAAGAAGATATTTCGGGAGCTTTCCCGGTAGGTGGCGATAACAGCCCACGCTATGTGTGGATTGGCCGAGTTTCTGGTACCACCACTCCGGGCACAATAACAGTAACCCACAATGCAGGCACAGGCTTTACAACGCCAACCCCATTTATTGATGCTTTATCAACCATAGAAAAATATCAAACGCCAATTGGGCAATTGCCACAGGTAACGGTTATGCGTCTACAGGCCCTGTAAACCTTAGTATACGCGGAGACAATGTACTTGGCTTGTCAAGCCTTGCTGCATTACGCATAACATTAGCTTCGGGCGCAGCCCCAGCAACGTCGGTTGCAGCAGGTGGTAGTTTAACTTCGCCAATAGGTCGTAAAACTCCTTATGCGGTAACAGATTTAAACAACACATTCTACTTAGGTGCGCCTAACGTAATAAACTCTATTGCAACAGGTGTTTGGAGCGATGTTAATACGTGGGATTGTACCTGCGTGCCAGCATCAGACGATAATGTTGTAATTAACAATACACACAACGTAAGTACTGATGGTGCTAACGTTGCCAATACATTAACTATAAACAGCGGCGGTACACTTACCGCGGCCACAAACTCTTTAACCGTTGGCGGTGGTACAACAGGTATAGTAAATAATGGTACAGTACTACTATCGGGCGCTACAGTAACCCTTGGCGCAACCGGTGGAGATAGCAAGTCTTTTGTAAACAATGCCGGTTCTGCCTTCAACATGTCGGGCGGTACGCTAAACGTAAACGGTTACCTGCACTTTTTAAGCAGTGCCAACTTTACCCAATCGGCCGGTACTATTAATATAGATGGTAACGGTACTAGCAGTGTAGCAACAGGCAGCCCATTGTTGGGCATAGGCTTGGTGTTAGCTAATACATACACCGGAACACTAGCGTTAACAGGTGGTACTATCCGCATTGTTGACCCCCATGCAGCAGCAGTAACAGGTACTGATATTGCTTTGATGTACTACAGCGCAACAAGCCGCAACATACCTGCTACCCACACATTTGAATTTGGCGATGGTACATCTACCGCCGCAGGTGGCAGCACAAGTGCATTTGCATTAAATACATCGCAAGCCGCGGGCGACCTTTCTTTGGGTACAGTAACAGTAAACGGTGGTGCAGGTACTAACCGTTTTGTTAGCCAGCCATTTGATATGGGTATGGTAGGTAACCTTACTATTAATTCAGGAGGCGAGTTTAGGGTTATAATAGGAAACGTAGTACACGTTGCAGGCAATATAACCAATAACGGTACGCTTACTACCGCAGGCACATTAGCGTTGCAAACCTTTACAAGTGGAGCAACATCGGCAGTTACAGCCGTGCAAACTATTAGCGGCAGCGGTACGTTCCGTAATGCTGCAACATCGCCAAGCGGTAGTTTCTACGGACTTACTTTTAATAATACCAACGCTACGGGTGTTACTATCAGCACCAATAACCTAAGCGTAGTTACCAACCTAACTTTTACCGCAGGCAGGGTAGCATTGGGTTCTAACACATTCCAAATAGGGGTGGGACTAACGCCCGCTACGCTGGCAGTTACCGCAGGTGGTTTCTTAGATGGTACTGTAACACGCGCATTTGGTAATAGTACACTAACAATAAATACCTTAGCCACCCAATTCCCGTTTATTTCTGCAACAGGCCAAAACCGCTCAGCGTATTTAGGTACTACAACATTAACAACTGGAGGAACTTTAAGCATCAAGTATACAGACGGAGCAGGCATTAACACTGTTCCCGCATTTAACGATAATGGTGTAGGTATTTCAAAAGTATCTAACGCCTACTGGACAGTAACTGCGGGCACACTAGTACCTACAGGTTCTACTGCTCAGCTTGGTTTTAGGGGCGATGGTATTACCACCCTTTTATTGGTTGCCGATGCGCGCGCTACCCGTGCCACATCTGCAAGCAATGGTACTGCTGCTAACCAGGGTACTATAGCAAACCCTGTAGCCATTAAAACAGGTTTAGCCACTGCAGATTTTAGCGGAGACTACTACTTTAGCGCACCGGGCACTATTACCTCTATAGCAACCGGCATTTGGGATGCTACCACCACATGGGATTGTGGCTGTATTCCGGGCGCAGGCGATGCTGTAATTATTAATACAGGTCACAACGTTACCCTTAGCGGTGCCAATGCTGCATTGTCTTTACAAATTAACAGCACAGGCGCTTTAACAGGCGCGGGCAGCAACAGCCTTACCGTATCAGGTGCATTAACTAATAATGGTACTATAACAGGTAACGGCAATGCAATTACTATTGCTGCGGGTGTTACTAATGGTGGCACTATAAACACTACAGGTAGCACTATTACAGTAGGGACTAACATAACCAACAACGGTACTATAAACGTAAACGGTGGTACTCTTAATGCAATAGCTTCTACAGCTACGTTAACACAAGGTAACCCATCAGCAATAAATATTAGCGCGGGTACATTTAACTTTGGCCCGGCAGGCGGACACAACCGTCTTTTCTCTTTAGCTGCTGGTAATACCTTAAATATAACCGGTGGTACGTTCAACTTTAATGGCAACGTAGCCATGGCAGCCGGCACATTTAACATGACAGGCGGTGCATTTAATATTGATGGTAACAGCAACAGCATTGTTAGCAGCGTTTTGGTTTCTACTGTTATCTTTACTATTGATGGTACTGTAACCGGAACTGTTAACGGTGGCACTATAACCATTGTAGACCCTAACTTTAACAATGCTACTGTTCAAACATTCTCTTTTACAGGCACAACAGCCCGCAACTGGACAGGTAATACCCTGCGCCTTGGCGATGGTGTTAGTACAGATGCTTCTAGCGCGGCGCGCGGCTTTGAGATAGATTGCTTTATAAGCAGCGGCCGCTTAACACTAGGCGATGTTGTTGTTAACGGTGGCGCAGGTGCAAACCGTTTTGTTACTACAGCTAATAATACATCTAATGGCACATTTATAACCAACCTTATAATAAATGCAGGCAGCGAACTTAGAAATACAACAGCTACCAACTTCTATGTGAATGGTAATATTACCAATAATGGTACGCTTACTGTAATTAATACATTGAGTTTACTTACAGCTACGGGTGGCGCTAATGCTAACGCGCAAACTATAAGCGGCAGTGGTGTTTTCCGCAACGCAACAAGCAGCCCAACAGCAAGCTTTACCAACCTTGCAATAAACAACACTAATGCAACGGGTATTACTGTAAACGTAAATAACCTAAGGGTTAGCGGCACGCTAACTTTAACAGCAGGTAAAATAGTATTAGGTTCTAATACATTCATCCTTGGTGTATCAGTAGGCACCCCGGGTACATTATCTTATACCGATGGTGGTTTTACCAGTGGTACATTTACCCGTTGGTTTGGTACTGGCACAATAACCATTGGCGGCGCTACAAACCGTTTCCCATTTATATCGGGTACAAACAACCGCTCAGCATTTTTTGGTACCAGCGGAGCAACATCGGGCGGCTCAGTATCTGTTAACTATAACGATGCATCAGGCACATCAACTGTAACTGCTTTTACAGATTTAGGTGTGTCAATTTCAAGACGTTCTAACGCCAACTGGGTAGTTACTAATACCATGACGCTTGGTGCTTCTACAGCCCAGTTGCGTTTGCAAGGCCAAGGCATATTTACTGTTGTGCCTAACTTCCTTGATATGCGCATAACCAGCGGTACAGGTTTAGCCGCAGGTACTTCTATTGCAGGTACCGGCTCTAATGGTAACCCAGCGGGTAACAAGACTACTATGACAAGTGGTGATTTAACTAACACTTTTTATGTAGGCATACCAAGTGTAATAAACTCTATAGCCACCGGTAACTGGAGCGACCCTTTAACATGGGATTGTAACTGTGTACCTACATCGGGTGATATAGTATTTATTAATAATACCCACAATGTTTCTACTGATGGCGCAAACACATCGGGCAACTTAACAATTAATGCAGGCGGTACTTTAACCGCGGCAAGTAACTCATTAACAGTATCGGGCAATGTTACCGATAATGGCGACTTATTGATTACAGGTGGTACAGTTACCATTGGCCCTGCCGGTGGTGGCAACAGAACACTGCTTGTAAGCGATGCCAACGTAGGTTTATTAAGTATAACCAGCGGTACATTAAATGTAAACGGTAATGTTATTATTGAAAATACCGATGCATTGTTTGAGATGACAGGTGGTGCATTTAATATTGACCCTAACGATGGTACATTGGCAGGTAGCGTTGCATCTGGCACAACAACCTTATATGTAGGTTCTTGGACTACCAACGTAACAGGCGGTACTATAACTATAGTAGACCCACCATTTACCGGCACTGGTGCAAGCTTTGAATACTGGAGCTCTTTAGACCAAGACTGGACAGGCAATACCTTAAGGTTAGGAGACGGTGTTAGCACCAACCCATCTACTGCTACTTATGGCTTTAGTGTTAATACATACAGTAGCACAGGTACAACAATTTTAGGTACAGTTTTAGTTAATGGCGGTAGTGGTGCCAACCGTTTTACTTCTCCGGCTTCAACTACACTTGATGAATTTAATACTAATAACTTAACCATTAATGCCGGTAGCGAATTCCGCGCGGTAGGTGGTATGAGCGATGCAGTTGTTAATACCAATGTTACAAATAACGGTACACTAACTATTAGTACTGCTGATATATTAGTATTGGCAGTTTACCCCGGTACACCAAGCCCTAACACCCAAACCATAAGTGGCAGCGGTGTGTTCCGCGATGCGGTATCATCTCCGGTAGGCAACATTGGTAACCTTTCAATTGACAATTCTAATGCAACGGGTGTAAACATCAACGTAAACAACCTATCAGTATCAGGTATATTTACTTTGGTTGGCGGCAAAATTAACCTTGGCAGCAATACATTCAGTCTGGGTACTTCTGCAACAAACCCCGGTACATTAACTTATACAGCAGGTGGTTTTACTGGTGGCACATTCAGGCGTTGGTACAATACGTCAGCTATAACCATTGGCAATGGAACTTTTACAGGTCTATACCCTTTTGTTAGCGGAACCAATAACCGTTCATTCCACGTAGGTACATCGGGCGCTTTAACTGCCGGTGGCAGCATTAACGTAACCTATGCTGATGTTGCAGGCACTACCGCTGTAAGTATTACTGATGGGGCAAGTGTAACACTACGTTCAAACTCATCGTGGGCGGTTGCACAGTCTGGCCTAAACTTAGGTTCATCTACCATACTTACCCGCATACAAGGTACAGGTGTTGGCACAGTTACAGACTTTACAGCTACACGCATAGTAAATGCAAGCACTATTGCACCGGGCACCAGCGTAGCCGGTACAGGTAGCAACGCAGCGCCTGCGGCTAATAAAACCGCTTACACAGCAGCTAACCTTGCAGGTACTTATTACTTTGGTATAGGTATAATATTATGCCCTGCTCCAAGTGCTTTAACAGCGGCTAACATTACTACAATATCGGCAGACCTTAACTGGACTGTGGGTGGTACAGAAACAGCTTGGGATATTGAGTGGATGCTTAGCTCTGCTACACCTACAGGTACGCCTAACGTAACAGGCACTACAACACGCCCTTACCCGCTTGGTGGCTTAACAGCAGCAACATCGTACAAATATTATGTACGTGCAGCATGCGGTGGCGGTAATGGTAACAGCACATGGGTTGGTCCGTTTACGTTTACAACAGCGGTACCAGCTGCTACTAACGATTTAATTTGTAATGCTACTACGCTTACAGTAAATACTCAGGCAGCATTTAGCAGCTACAGCAACGCGGGCTCAACTACCGATGCAACACCATCAGTAGCAAGCACATGCCAATCTAATATTACCGGCGATGTTTGGTTTAGAGCAGTAGCGCCTGCAGAAGGCACTATGGCCGTTTACTTTAGGCAAACAACCGCATCGCCTGCATTAAGCGATGTAGTATTACACACATACACGTCTAGCAATAACACTTGCAGCGGAACATTAACATTAGCCCTTTGTAATGATGATAGTGGCCCTACAACTTTACCTTTTGCCTATTTAACAGGTTTAACACCGGGCAATACGGTATTTATCAGGGTGTCTAGCTATGGTTCTACAACTACAACAATAGGCTCTTTTGATATTGCTGTAACCCCATACATAGAGTGGACTGGTGCAACCAGCACAACATGGGCAACCCCATCTAACTGGTTATCTGATAACGATGGTGTAAACGGCACACCCGGCACTACAAGCCATGTATTAATACCAAACGTTGCTAATGATCCTATAAACCTAGCAGGTGCCGGTATTAACGGTCTTAGAGTATTGCCTGGAGCTACCGTAACCAATAACGGTGGTAACTTAACAATACGTAGCTTCTTAGTATCGGATAACGCACAGTTCTTAGGGCCTAACCTTGTAGTAATGACTGGCTCTACCGCGCAAACCATTAGCGGAAACGGCAGCACATTTACCAACCTGCGTATTAACAACACTGCCGGTGTAACTGTGGCTAGCGGAGCTAACATGCAAACCATTACAGAGATGCTTGAATTGAGGAATGGTACACTTAACCCTAACGGTAACATTACTATTAGGTCTAGCGCAACTACACAGGCTTATATTGATGACTTTAGCAGTGGCAATACAGGCAGTGTTACGGGCAGCCTAAGAGTAGAGCGTTATATAACCAACGGACCTAACGGTTACCGTTATATTGGCCCACCGGTAGCTACCACACAAGGTGGTTCTACCTTAGCGCTAAGCGCAATGTCTGGTTTTGTAGTATCGGGCATACTAGGACAATTAATACCATTGCCAACCTGTAGCCCTAATAACTCTGCATCAAACTCGCCATACGGTACATTTATGTATTGGCAAGAAAACTCTAACTACGGCAGCCCTGCTTGTCGCCAGGCAGGCTGGTGGTTCCAAACCAGCGGTACTATGACGGTAGGCCGTGGTTACGGAGCTAAGCTTGGTGGTGGTAACAAGGTAACGTATACCGGCGTGCCTAATACAGGTACTATATCAAACACAAGCTGTACACATACCAATGTGTTTGGTACAGCGCTAAACGGCTGGAACCTTGTTTCTAACCCATTCCCATCAAGCATAGGTATTAGTAGCGTAAGCGGCGATGGCAGCACAACAAACGATATGCCAGCCGGTTTTGATGGTCAAATACAATTCTACCAAACTAGCGGTCCGTTTACGGGCACTTACGTAACGTACAATGTAGGTACTTTAGCCGCTCCAATTGCATTGGGCCAGGGCTTCTGGGTACGTGTATCTAGTGTTGGTGCAACCCCGGCATTTACTTTAGGTGCGGGTCACCGTACTACTAATGATGCTACATATTTTAACTCACCGGTACAACACCACCTATCTGTAGATGTAGCTGGCAATGGTTTTATGGATAAAACAGAGATTAACTTCTTACCTGAAGCACAAACCGGTTTTGATTTTTATGATGGTTACAAATGGGATAGCCGCAGCGAGCAGCCTACACTCTACACTAAAAATGGTAGCGACAATATGTCTATCAACTCACTGCCATCGTTACAAGAAACAATGGTAGTGCCAATGGGTATGAAACCGGGCACCAGCGGTAGCTTTACATTTACATTTAATGATGTTGCTACCTTCCCGCAAACTTCTATGATTTACTTAGAAGATATTGCATTGGGTACTATGACCGATTTACGTGCTAACAACAGCTACCAGTTTACTATGAACAATGGTGACAATACTGATAGGTTTATGCTACACTTCCAACCCGGTTTACAAGCTGAGGTTGCCGACCAGGATTGTGACAATGCAGGTTCTATTGAGCTAACTCAACCTGCCCCAACCGTTTGGTCTACTTACGAGGTGCGTGGTACTGATGGCAACGTATATGCCCAAGGTGCTAACCTGACAGGCACTGTAACTATTAGCAACCTGCCTGCACAAGAGTATGTTGTTACTGTTACCCACCCAAGTGGTTACTCTGCACAAGAGTATATTACTGTAAACGGCAGCAGCCCTGTTAATGCTACCATTAACGCATCGGCTACTAATGTTATGATTGACGAAATGGTAACCCTTGCAGCTACTGCAAGCAATGCTACAGAATATACATGGAACTTTGGCGATGGTAACACAGCTACAGGTTCGGCCAACGTGGTGCATGCTTACGATGCTGCCGGTACTTACACTGTAACCCTTACAGCGGCAAGCAACGTATGTAATGATGTGGCAACCAAAACTATTGTAGTTGGTAACACTACAGGTATTACTACCGAAGAAACCGGCTTAACTGTTAATGGTGTAGGCACGCAGGTTGTAGTAGAATTTACCAACTGGGGTAGTGGCAAAGCAAACATTACTATGTACGATATGCTTGGCTAGGAACTTAACTCATTAACGGGCGTGTCAACCATTAATGGCCGCCACGAAATACGCGTAACTGATGTTAAACCGGGCTACTACCTGATAAGGGTTGTTAGCGGTGATAAAACATACAGCCGCAAACTGTTTTTAACTGCGGATGAATAATACTTAATTGGAAAGGCAGTAGTAAATCATCCTTACATTTACGAAAACCAGAAGTACCCCGGCAGCAATGTCGGGGTTTTTGGTTTTTATGGGGTAGGGTGTAGTGGGCCCAAATGAATTTTAAGAGTGTCGCTCCTCCAGAGCTTTTATCAATAGTATTTCGGTGTTCTATTGACATATCGTCCCTCCGGGACTTACAAAGCTCCACAGGAGCGGAATGTCAATAGATAAAAAGAAAGCACGCTATTTAAACCCCATAGGGTGATACATTAATCAATTATTTGCATTAAGCCTCATTGTACGCCGCCTCTAAATCGGCTACAATAATCTTATTCATTTTAAGCATGGCCTGTATTACGTTGCCTGCTTTTTGCTGGTTAGGGTCGCCCATTAATCGGCCCAAAGCATCGGGTATTATTTGCCACGATAAACCGAACTTGTCTTTTAACCATCCGCAACGGCTTTCTACACCGCCATTGGCAGTAAGTTTCTCCCAATAGTAATCTACTTCGGCTTGGTCGGCACAGTTTACAAAGAACGAAACAGCCTCATTAAACTTAAACATAGGCCCCGCATTCATGGCTTTAAACTCCTGACCCTCTATTACAAACACAGCCGAAAATACCGGCCCATCAGCCCCCATACGGTTAATGCTTTTTACCTCAGTATTTTTAAAAACAGAAGTGTAGAAATTAATGGCTTCTTCCAGGTTATTATCAAACCATAAAAAGGGGGTTACTTTTTGCATAGCTATAGTGTTTTAGATGGTACAAATGTAGGTTGATAAAACAGCATCTTTAGGGTGCAAAAACGGCAATGCGGAGGGCCGAATGCGACAAGTTCAATGGTCAATTAGCGTATGGTTAATTGAATGCTCCTTACGCTCCGCCCAGGACTATCAGGAGCTATAGCAACAATATTGTCGAAATAAATAACAGCCCCACTTTTTAGGCTTTTTATGCAGTCTATCATATCCGGGGTAAGTTGTGGCCCGTTAGCTTTTAACTCAGGTGTTGTTGTATTGCCGCTTTTACTCATAAATGTAAATCCGGTAATCCGCATAGGCATTTTATATAAGGCATCGTTAAAACTTAATATCAAAAATGGTTGCAACAATATCTCGGCTTTGCTTGCCTGTTGGGTTTTTATATTGCCTATGGTGGCTATTACATTGTATATACGTTTTAGCAGAAAGACTTTCTGATATAAAACTTTGCCTTTAGCTACTATTTTTAGGGTGTCGTAGGCGTTATTGAATTTGATTGAAACAAGAAATTGATTTGCTGTATCCTTATTAATAGTTGACCCTGCAGACGATGTTAAAGTGTATTGTGAGGCAACTCCGCTAACTACTATTTTATTGGTTACACCTAAGTATAAGTGTGCAACATCCGGCTTGGTTAGCGACTGGTTGGTAATGCTAATTTGTGCATGTATCTGCAACGATAAAACAAGCAACAACAGGCCGAGGGTTTTTTGCATGGTAGGTGTACGGGGAATTGTTTTGATTAGTTACTCTCCATCCGCATTATCATCGCCGCGATAGTCGGCGCCGCCGCATAGTTTACCGTCTTTAATCATAATAGCATCAACACGGCCAATGGGTTCGCGCTCCTGTGTTTTATAGCCCAGGGCTTTTAGCATATAGAGTTGCTTCTGTTTAAAAGCACCTTTCTCGTAATACAAAGTATCGGGCAGCCATTGGTGGTGGAATTTGGGAGCATCAACAGCGGTTTGCATATCCATTTTATGGTCTATAACATTGACAATAGTTTGCAGTACCGATGTTATAATGGTAGAGCCTCCCGGTGTGCCAACTACCATAAACAGTTTGCCGTCTTTCTCAATTATGGTGGGTGTCATAGAGCTTACCATGCGCTTACCCGGGGCAATAGAATTGGCTTTGCTGCCGGGCAATCCGTAGGTATTTAAAGCGCCGGGCTTGGAGCTAAAATCGTCCATCTCATTATTCAATATAAACCCACACCCCTGCACAAACAAATGCGAGCCGTAAGCGCTGTTTATGGTGGTGGTTATGGCTATGGCATTACCGTTGCCATCAACAATAGAAAAATGGGTGGTTTCTTCACTCTCTGGTAAGGCAAAGCTACCCGGTTTTACTGCGGCGGCAGGGTTTGCACGGCAGCATTGCAGAGCAAAAAGCGCTTGCGCAGGTAAGCTTCGTCTAATAACGTATCAACGGGAATATCAATATAGCTTGGGTCGCCAATGTATTTAGAGCGGTCGGCATAGGCAATTTTCTCGGCTTCGGCCATAAGGTTAACGGTAACGGCTTTGTTAAACCCGCGCGAGGTAAGGTCGAAAGGCTCCAGCATTTTTAATATCTGCAACAAGGCAATACCCCCGCCGATGGAGGCGGAACGGTAGTAACGGTATGCCCGCGGTATGTGCCCTTTAACGGCTTGCGCCATTCGGTTTTATAGCCCGCTAAATCGGCATTGGTAATAATGCCCCCTGAACGCTTCATTTGGGCAACAATGCTATCGGCCACCCAACCGGTATAAAAGCCATCGCGGCCTTTGTCGCGAATGGTTTCTAAAGTACGGCCCAGGTCGGGAATGCGGAGGGTGTCGCCTTGCTGCCACGACGTATAATGTCTAATCCCGAATTCAAGATTATTAGTTAGATAGTGAGATAAACCAGAGTAAGTATTAAAATCAGCATTGTGATTATTAAATTCACCCGCTTGTTGTTCAGTAATAGGAAAACCTTTGTTAGCCAAATCAATAGCGGGCTGAATAAGGTCTATCCAAGGCAACGAGCCGTGTTTTTGGTGCAAATCCCACATGCCGGCTACCGACCCGGGTACACCTGCACATAATGCCCCGCTCAGGCTTAAATCAGGTATTACATTGCCATCTTTATCAAGAAACATGTTTTTTGATGCCTTGGCAGGAGCTGTTTCGCGGTAGTCGAGCATATCAAAAGCGCCATCGGCTTTTCTATACAGGGCAAAACCACCCCCGCCAATATTGCCGGCGGTAGGGTAGCACACCGCCAGGGCAAAATGTACGGCTACGGCAGCATCTACAGCATTGCCGCCCTTTTTAAGCACCTGAAGCCCTATTTGGGTAGCCTGTGGGTGGGCGGTAACCACCATGCTTTTATCTTTTACTACCAGCTGCTTGCGCGCATAGCTGTAGTTAACAGGCTTTTGGCCCTGCAAAACACCTATAGTGTTGCATATCAATAATAAGAGTATAAAAACACGTTTTAGCTGCATAGCTTTTTATTGATTATCAGCGAGTTTAAAAATAATTTTGATATGTAGCGCATAAATTTCTTTACTTTGCAACCTAATTTTTTAAAACCAATTTAAAATGTCAGATATCTCTGCAAAAGTAAAAGCAATTATCGTAGATAAGTTAGGTGTTGATGCCGCTGAGGTTACACCTGAGGCTAGTTTTACTAATGATTTAGGCGCCGATTCGTTAGATACGGTTGAACTAATCATGGAATTTGAAAAAGAATTTGGCATTGCCATTCCTGATGATCAGGCCGAAAACATCGGTACAGTAGGCGAAGCCATTGCTTACATTGAGAAAAACGTTAAGCAATAACTTAACTTTCCTTTTATGGAATTAAAACGGGTAGTAGTAACAGGGCTTGGGGCAGTAACCCCATTAGGTAATTCTGTTCCGGAGTACTGGAACAACCTGCTTAATGGTGTTAGTGGAGCCGGCCCTATTACCCGCTTTGATGCTTCTAAATTTAAAACCAAGTTTGCCTGCGAGGTAAAAAACTTTGACGCCGGTTTGTATTTTGACCGCAAAGAAGCCCGTAAGCAAGATTTATATTCTCATTTTGCCATTGCCGCTGCCGACGAGGCTATTAAAGACTCGGGCATTAATCTGGAGCAGGTAAACCTTGCCCGCTTTGGTGTTATATGGGGTTCTGGCATTGGTGGTGTTGAAACGTTTTACAAAGAGAGTGCAGAGTACGCCCGTGGCGATGGCACCCCGCGTTTTAACCCATTTTTTATCCCTAAAATGATTGGAAATATTGCCGGAGGGCAAATTTCTATCCGCTATGGGTTGCGCGGTCCTAACTATACAGCTGTGTCGGCTTGCGCATCGTCTACCAACTCGGTTATAGATGCCTTTAACTACATACGTTTAGGCAAGGCCGATATGTTTGTTACCGGTGGCTCTGAAGCCGCTATTAACGAAACAGGTGTGGGTGGCTTTAACGCCATGCACGCCATGAGTACCCGCAACGACGACCCGCAAGGTGCATCACGCCCGTTTGATGCAGGCCGCGATGGTTTTGTATTGGGCGAGGGTGCCGGTGCTATTATCCTTGAAGAATACGAACACGCTAAAGCCCGCGGCGCTAAAATTTACGCCGAAATGGTTGGCGGTGGCATGTCTGCCGATGCGTACCACCTTACCGCGCCACACCCCGAGGGGTTAGGGGCTATTGCGGTAATGCAGGAAACCCTGCGCGATGCGGAGATGAAGCCTGAGGATGTTGACTACATCAACGTACACGGTACATCTACCCCATTGGGCGATGCTACCGAGCTTAAGGCCATACAAAAGGTGTTTGGTGAGCATGCGTATAGCATGAATATAAGCTCTACCAAATCTATGACAGGGCACTTATTGGGTGCAGCAGGGGTAATAGAGGCTATAGCTTCTATTTTAGCCGTTAAAAATGGTGTAGTGCCTCCAACTATCAACAACACAACCGTAGACCCCGAAATTGACCCTAAGCTTAACCTGACGCTTAATAAAGCCCAGGAACGTGAGGTTAACGTAGCCCTTAGCAATACCTTTGGGTTTGGCGGACATAATGCCTCTGTTATTTTCAAAAAATACAGCAATTAGTTGTGCCTGTAAATACCCTTAAAAAATTTATTCTTAATACCGAAGACCAACGTTTGTTTACGTTTATTCGTAACGTAACGGGTGTGTCGCCTAAAAACCTGGGCTTGTATAAGCAGGCGTTCAGGCACAGCTCTGTATCGCAAGATATTGGCTATGGCGCCCGCAATAGTAATGAGCGGTTAGAGTTTCTTGGCGATGCTATTTTAAGTGCATCGGTAGCTAACTACCTGTTTAAGAAATTTCCCTACCGCGATGAGGGTTTCCTTACCGAAATGCGTTCTAAAATAGTAAGTCGTAACAACCTTAACAGCCTATCATTAAAAATGGGCTTTGAGGATTTTATTGATGCCGGTAAAGATGTCATACGCCACAACAGGGCCATATTGGGCAATACCTTTGAGGCCTTTATTGGTGCCTTTTTTCTTGACAAGGGCTACCTGGTTACCGAGCGTTTTATTATGAAGCGCCTGATAGAGGGCCAAATTGACATTGATGTGTTGGAAGATACCGACATCAGCCACAAAAGCAAACTGCTTAACTGGGCCAACCGTGAGCGCCGCAAGCTGGAGATTAACTTCCTTGAGGTACCTGCCGAAGGAGAAGACAAGTCGAAGAGCAAGCGCTACCACAAAACGGTGGTTATTTTAGATGGAACGCAAATTGCCGACGGCATGGGCATTTCTAAAAAGGAAGCATCAGAAAACGCTGCCCAGCGCGCTGTTAGGGCGCTGGAGGCGGGTGGAACTTCTTTAAGTTAATCTGAAATCTGACAATTGAAATCTGAAAGTTTTAAGGTTGTTTTTTCCTTCGGAAAAATTAGGTTTTGTTTCAGTAAATCAAAGAACAAGTAGTTTAGGTTTTACAATATCTCCATTAACTGGTTTAGGTTTGATATTGAATGTACCCCATCAAGCACTTCGCCGGCGGGGTTAAAGTATATGGCCCTGATGCCCGCATTATGCGCGCCCTGAATGTCTTTTGTAGGCTCATCGCCAATCATAATACATTCGTCAGCAGTAGCATTCAGCAACTTCATGGTATAGTCGAATATTTTGCGGTGGGGTTTAAGGGCACCGGCTTTTTCTGATGTTATCAGGTTATCAAAATAATGGTCTATGCCCGATGATTTTACCTTAACCGTTTGCACCTCTTCAAACCCGTTGGTGATGATATGCAGGCTGTATTTCTCCTTTAGGTAATCAAGCGTAGCGTGGCAGTTAGGGAAGCAGGCACTTTGTAAGGGACTTAGCACAATATAGTCGGTGCCCATTTGCTCTGCCATGGCTTTGTCTTTAATACCAAACACCTCAAGCGTTTTGCGGTAGCGCACCGTGCGCAGGTGCTTCTTGGTTATTTTACCATCAATGTATAAGTTCCAATAGCGCTCGTTTTGAAAGCGGTACTCGGCAATAAACACCTCAGGACTGCTTATGTGCTTACCCAGGTTGTACTTAACAAACATCTCGCGCAGGGTAATCTCCACGTTGGTGTTAAAGTCCCACAGGGTATGGTCAAGGTCGAAAAATATATGCTTAATACCTGTCAAAATCAAAAACTAAAAAGAAGTAAAAATGGCCGAAAATATCAGCGACCATACAGCCAGCGAACCTGCCATATACATGTATACATGCCTACGGTCGTGGCGATAAAGGCGGGCGGCAATAAGCGTACCCACGGGTATAGATAGTATGGTGGGCGTAATAAGCGATATGCCTATCAACCCGTATTTAGCTTTAAACCTAACCAGCTTGCGCTTGCGGGGCGTAAACACCTTGCCGGTGCGCTTGTGGTGCTCGCCGGTAATTTTATGCTTTAGCCAAGAGTAGGCATCAAAAATATAGGTACTCAGGTATAGGGTAACCATAACGCCAAACATGCCCGATGCCATAGAAAAGCACATGGCCTCTATAAACGTCATTTGAAAAACCTGTATGGCAATAGGTGTAAACACAAGGAATTTAAACGCTGATGATAAGAACAACGTAACAAACTGAACGGTTAACACTTTACTTAAAACTATAGTAAACACAGGCTTTTAACGAATATGTAAGGGGTTTGTTCTAACTATCTTGTTTAGGCCCAAAAGTCAGGTCGCCGGCATCGCCAAGGCCGGGTACTATATAAGCCTGCGCCGTAAGTTCATCGTCAATGCCGCCTACCCAAATGGTGCAGTTGCTTGGCGTGTGGCTGCGGGTATATTCAACACCCTCGCTGCTGGCAATAAGGCCTACAAAGTGGGTATGTTTTGGAATGCCTTTGGTAATAAGCGCTTTGTAGGCCAGTACCATAGACGATCCTGTGGCAATCATAGGGTCGCACACAATCAGAATTTTATCGGTAAGGTCGGGGCAGCTTAGGTACTCTATTTTAATATCGAACGTACCGTCTTTATGGTGCTTACGGTAGGCCGATACAAAGGCATTTTGCGCACCGTCAAAGTAATTTAATACCCCTTGGTGAAATGGCAACCCTGCACGCAGAATGCAGGCAATAACTACCTTGTCGCTAATAAGGTTAACGTTGGCAATGCCCAGCGGCGTAGTAACCTCCTTGTTTTCATAATCAAGCACCTTGCTAATCTCGTACGACAAAATCTCGGCGCAACGCTCCAGGTTACGGCGAAAACGCATGCTATCGCCCTGTATAGAGGTATCGCGCATTTCTGCCAAAAAGTGATTAAAAATGGTGTTGTTCTTGTTGAGTACGTGCAGCATGGGGTATTTTGTTGGGGTAGCAAATATAGGTTTTTTAGGGTTCAGAGGTCAGGGTTTAGGGGTCAGTTTTTGGAAATAAGTTTTATAATAGCCCCACCCTTTAGGGCGGGGACTAAGGCACGAAGAACAAACTCCCCTCCTTTTTAAGGAGGGGCGCCGTAGGCGGGGTGGTTACTCATTGCCTACCTGCGGTCTCTACCGAGGGTTGCCTATGCGGCAGGCACTCCTGTGCGGAGGGCAATTACTTTTTGCTTGATCAAAAAGTAATCAAAAAATCACGGCTGAAAATTAATTGTCTAAAAACTACACTCTGTTGCGCTGAACCCTGCATTCTAGTCCAACACACTTAGCAGTGCTTATGGACGTCGCTCAGGCGCAGGCTTCATCCCCGCTATTGCGGGGCTACGCTCCACTCCGTTTGTTTTATTACGACACTTAATTTAAGGCCGAATTGTTTCCGCCGTTGGCGGAATGGGGTTCGCACTTTTCGTGGACGGCCCACGCACGAATAAACTATATCGTTGATTGTCATTCCTGCGAAGGCAGGAATCTCACCAAGCGGTAGAAGAAAATGTCCCCCTCTGGGAGGGGTGCCCAAAGGGCGGGGGAGGTTTTATTATAATAAGAAGCTATACATCTTAATATTGAGTATATTTATAATTAAATGTTAAATATGTCTGAATATTTAGAGATTGCATCTGCTTTGAAGAATCATTTTGATTCAATACAAGAATTAAAAAGGCTAAATATTGCTACAAATAAAAAAGATTTTACTTCGCAAATTGGAGAATGGTTAATAGCAGAAATTTACGGCGGAACAAGAGCCAAAAGTAGCATACAAAAAGATTGGGATATTGAACATAATGGCAATTATATCCAAGTAAAAACTCATTCAAAATCAGAAGATAACAAGAATAGATGGACAGCTATAAAAAGTGCTGAAGGTGCTAATATTACTACATTAATAACTATCATTTTTACCCATAATTATAAATTACGTGAAATTTATTCTGTGCCATGGACTGAAGCTCTCCTATTAATTAAACAGCATAAAGGCAGAAATATAATTTATTGGGACCATCAAAAAAAGTATCAATTAAAAATCGATGAATTACCTAATCAAGAGCTAATATCTATATTCTTATAAATTCAAATGGATTATACACTCGAAGAAATATATTTACTGATAGGGAAAGATGATAAAGTGGCGTCTATCTGGTTTAAACAAGATACTCATTCATATAATGAGTATGGTAGATTTATTACAGCTATTATAAATTATACGCAAAAACAAAGAGAAGAACTAGATATCCTAGTAAATGAAAAACCTTTTTCGAAAACTGGAATAATCAAAGTGAAATACTTAGGCCTTGATATGGCTAAAGAAAAAGTTGCGAACTTGGTTACAGATGGAATTGAGTCTAGTGATATCTCTAAGATTGAATATTCTGAAAGATTAATATCCAATAAATTTCATTCTATTCAGAAAAGGGAAATAACTAAAATAAATGTGCCATTTACCTCTTTGCCAAAGGGTCAAGATGCAAATTGGCAATATGGATTTTATAAAATGTTAGTAACTGATAATGTTGGCTTATGTCCAGAAGAAAGATATTCTTATTTGGCTTCAAAATACTATTTCGAAAAAGAAAACTTAACAGATGCGGAAAAGGGTGAAGTATATACTCAGAATGGATTAAATGAAAATGTCGAATGGAAATTACTAAAGCTAAAACGTCATAGGAAAGATATAACTGATGATGAAAATCAACGGCTGTTAAAATTGTATGTTCTACACAAAAAGAAAGTTAGAGAAAAGCTCGATAAATGTTTAAAGGAAGCAGGCAGCAGCTTAAATACACTGATTAAGACTAATAATGAACTGGCAAAGACAATGTTGTTCAAAGGACTTTTCTATCAACAGAGAAGATTTAATGCAATTGGACTAATTCCTATTTATTTAGATTTAGATAGATATTTACATATTTATACTAGGCATGTTGAAGAAATGAAATTTAATAGTCAATTTAAATCAAAAGATAATTTTCAGTGGGAAGAACCAGATGTTTTAATAGTTATTGGTAAAGTTATAGAAGAACTTGATGATGAAATACAGCAATATTTTAAAATAAATCTAGGCAAACGTTATAGTAGATATGGAGATCAAAGCTATTACTTCGAAGGGGATTATTATACTTTTCATATAGAGCCCAATGGTCTAATTAGTACATTTCATAAAAACAAAAAGACTCACGAACGCATAGTATAGTAATTAATTTATTCTTTAAAAGGATATGGCTGTTTTGTCAAGCGCCACTATAAATTAATTAATTGTATTTTAGTTAGGTAACATTGATAATATAAAGCAGGGTTGACAAGCCCCTATCCGAGGTTGTATCTTTGTGGTGGAGAGAGAAAACCTCCCTCCCCGTTGCGCATGCGCAACGGTACTCCCTCAATGAGGGAGACCTAAAACATTTACTAAACCAAAGACTCCCCCGCCCGCCAGCGGGCACCCCTCTTAGAGGGGGATTTAATTAATTGCCTACGATGAAAAAGCCTTTTAACCCACCTACCGTTAAACACGATATTGAGCATTTTAAAATAATGGAACCTAACGCTAAGGGCGAGATGGTGGAAAAACATATTGTGCGTATATCCGGTCCGGGGTTGCCGGGTATTGATTACCCATACGAAGACGAAAGCCTGCCTAAGGTTTTGCAGCGCTACAGCTTGGCAGATGTATTAAATACACCTCCCAAGAAACCCGAAAAGCTATGGGGCAATTATTGGCAAAGCGGTCAGCTATGCATATTGGCGGGCGATATGGGTACGGGTAAAAGTACTGTGGCTATACAGTTGGCGAAAAGCTTGAGCCTCACCCCCGGCCCCTCTCCAAAGGAGAGGGGGAAATAAATCCCCCATCGGCACTTGAAGAAAATCCCCCGTCAGCACTTACCAGTGCTGACACCCCCATTGAAAAGGGGGAACTTAATAAAGGCAAAAAAGTATTATTTATCGGGTTTGAGTTGAGTGGGGCGGATATGCGGATGCGGTATGGCAGTGGGGAGGTATCGGAAAACTTGTTTTATGCTAACCTGAATGCCGATGCTTTTGCAACGGGCAGGGCTACGCTGGGCGAACGGTTGGTTACTTTGCTTGATGATATGGTTAAAGAAACAGGGGCCGAGGTGGTTATTATAGACCAGCCCGACCGTATGCACCTGCAACCCGCCATGTGGAATTATTTTATGCTAAAACTAAATGCCCTGAAAGTGCAACAAGGGGTTTCTATACTCATTACCCTAAACAATAAGCCCCGCAACCTGAGCAAAGCGCCCACCATTAGCAGCCTGTACAAAAGCAACCTGCTGGCCCCGCATGCCGATAGTATTGTGTGTATAGCCAACCATTGCAGGCAAGAAGGGAAACGGTATATAAAACTACTAAAAAATACGGCCCTGCCCCTAGGTGAAAATGCCTTGGTTGAGGTGTTGGAAATTGGGTTGCAAAACAATGAAATTTTGCTACAACCACCGACGATTCTGTCGGTGCAGGTGTGCGGCACAGAGCAGGAAGAAAAAGTACTACAACCCACCGCCACCGAGCGCCGGAATGCCCGCATGATTTTAGCCGAAGAAATGCGTTGCCAGGGGATGAGTTTCAGGGATATTGCTATTGCAATGGAATTGCCGGAACGGACGGTTAGGAGTTGGGTATCGTTTATAGGGGAGAGAGCAGTGAGGAGTGAGGAGCGGGAAGTTGCGAGTGTTGAGGGCGGTGGGGTGAGTGATAAGCATGAGCAGGCTTACCATTTGGTATCGGGAGAAAGGGGTGGTGGCTTCGGGTTAGTACAAACGGAACATGCCGCCACCCCTCCCTCACGCCGAAGGCGTGAGTACTCCCCTTTGTAGGGGGAGAGCCATTTAATGAAGAACTATTTCCCCCTCACTTGTTCAATACTACCCTTAGGGAGTGGATAAATATCGTAGACCCCATGCCCTAATAATTTTTAAATTTGCAGTATGAATACAGATGTAGAAACCATTAAATGTTTGATTATAGGCTCTGGCCCTGCGGGGTACACTGCCGCTATATACGCAGCCCGCGCCGACCTTAAACCTGTTATGTACCAAGGCCTTCAGCCGGGTGGTCAGCTTACCATTACTAACGATGTAGAGAATTTTCCCGGCTACCCCGATGGGGTAATGGGTCCGGCCATGATGCAAGACCTGCAAAAGCAGGCCGAGCGCTTTGGTACCGATGTGCGCTGGGGCTACGCTTCGAGCGTTGATTTTTCTTTGCACCCATACAAGGTAACTATTGACGAGGTTAAAACTGTTTTAGCCGAAACGGTGATTATATCTACCGGTGCTTCGGCCAAATGGTTAGGCCTGCCCAGCGAGGAGCGTTTGAACGGCTTTGGTGTATCGGCCTGTGCCGTGTGCGACGGGTTCTTTTTCCGCGGTCAGGATGTAGCCATTGTTGGTGGTGGGGATACTGCTGCCGAAGAGGCTACCTACCTTGCCAAACTTTGCCGCAAGGTGTATATGATTGTCCGCCGCGACGAGCTGCGCGCCTCTAAAGCTATGCAGCACCGTGTGCTTAACACCCCAAACCTGGAGGTTTTGTGGGATACTGAAACAGTAGAAATTCAAGGTGAGCAAGCTGTTGAGCATGCCCTTGTACGCAACCTAAAAACAGGCGAAGAGCGTACGCTGGATATTACAGGCTTTTTTGTTGCTATTGGCCATACGCCAAACTCGGGCATATTTAAAGGCTGGATTGATATGGACGAGAGCGGCTACATTAAAACCAAGCCGGGCACTACGCAAACCAACCTGCCGGGGGTATTTGCCTGCGGCGATGTGCAAGACCATGTGTACCGTCAGGCGGTTACCGCAGCGGGCACAGGCTGTATGGCTGCCTTAGAAGCCGAGCGTTGGTTGGCCGCTAAAGAAGTTCCGGCAGAGGTGTAAAACATTTTAAGATGCATTTTCGTATATTTAGGATATGAAACCACTGACAATTGATATTAAGTATGGCAAAGAAACCCGTACGTTGAAATATACAGGCGAGTTAGCTCAGGAATATCTATTGTTCTTGTTAAGGGATTTAGGTTTTGATACGAATGATATTGTTGATAGAGAGATATCTGAAGAGGATAAACAAGAGCTTAAAAATCGTGTTGCCGACTTTAAAGCAGGTAAAACTAAAGCCATAACCCTTGAAGAATTAAATAAAAAGATAGCCGGGCGCAAGAATAAGTAGGTAATGGATTTAAAAATTGAACCAAAAGCTGCAGAAGACATACTTGCTATTTATGATTACTACGAAGGTATTTCTGAAGGGTTAGGAGATAAATTTTATAGCGAGTTTAGGGCCAAGTTGTTTTTAATTCGCATGTTTCCTAAAATGTATAGTGTGCGAAGAAAGCTATATAATTTACGAGGTGCTGTTGTAAAAAACTTTCCTTACATTGCTTTATACCATGTTGGAAAAGACGCAGTACATATTATAGCTGTTTTTTCTTGTTACCAATCACCCGCTCATCACAAGAAAGAAATTAGGAAAAGGAAATAGATACCTTTGTAACAAAGTAAGTAGCCATGCAAGCACCATTTAACTTTAAAAAGTGGATAGACGAAAACCGCCATCTGCTTAAGCCGCCGGTAGGTAACCAAACGGTTTATAAAAACACCGGCGATTTTATTGTTATGGTGGTTGGCGGGCCTAACTCTCGTAAAGACTTTCACTACAACGAGAGCGAGGAGTTTTTTACCAGTTAGAGGGCAATATCACCGTGCGCATACACGATGGGGAAAAGATAGTACCCATGGCTATTAACGAGGGCGATATTTTCCTGCTTCCGGCTAAGGTGCCACATAATCCGCAACGTGGGCCAAACACCATTGGCCTGGTTATAGAGCGTGTGCGCCGCGAAGGCGAAACCGATGGCTGCCTTTGGTTTTGCGAAAGCTGCGGCGATAAGTTATACGAAGAGTACTTTAACCTTGACGATATTACCACCAAACTAAAAGAGGTGATGGAGAAGTTCTACGCATCGGAAGAGTTAAGGACTTGTAAGAAGTGTGGAACAGTGATGGCCCCTCCCGAGCCTGTGAAATAAGACCCCTCACCCCAACCCTCTCCCCTTAAAGGGAGAGGGAGCAATAAAACATGAGCAACCTAGTAATAGACATACATACTCACATTATACCTGAACACATGCCCGATTGGGCTAGCAAGTTCGGGTATGGGAGTTTTATCCGCCTGGAACACCACAAGCCTTGCTGCGCAAGGATGATGCAGGGCGATAAATTCTTCCGCGAGATTGAAGACAACTGCTGGAGTGGCGACCGCCGTGTAGAGCAATGCGACCACCACGGGGTGCATGTGCAGGTGTTGAGCACTATCCCCGTAATGTTTAGTTACTGGGCCAAGCCCGCAGACTGTTTGCAGGTATCTCAGTTCCTGAACGACCATATTGGCGAGGTGGTTAGTCGCCACCCGAAGCGTTTTGTAGGCTTGGGTACTATACCCTTACAAGACACCGACATGGCCATTGCCGAACTTGAGCGCTGCGTTAAAGAATTAGGCTTTGTAGGTGTGCAAATAGGCAGTAATGTCAATACCCCAGAGGGTACAGAATTTAATTTGAATGAGGAACGCCTATTCCCCTTTTACGAAGCTGCAGAGCGTTTAGGCGCTGCCATATTTGTCCACCCATGGAATATGATGGGGCAGGAGAAGATGCAGAAATACTGGCTCCCTTGGTTAGTAGGCATGCCTGCTGAAACCAGCAGGGCAATATGCTCTATGATATTTGGAGGGGTGTTTGAGAAGTTCCCCAAACTGCGTGTGGCCTTTGCCCACGGCGGCGGCTCGTTTCCATTTACCATAGGCCGTATAGAACATGGCTTTGATAGTCGCCCCGACCTTGTTGCTATTGATAATAACATCACCCCAAGAAATTACCTTGGTAAGTTTTGGTTTGATAGCCTGGTACACGATAAAATGGCCCTTAAATACCTTGTGGAATTAGCCGGTGCTAACCGTGTTGCCTTGGGTAGTGATTATCCATTTCCCTTAGGAGAAGATATTCCCGGTACGTTGATTAAAGATGCCGGCTTTGACCTTGCCACCCAACAGCAATTGCTTAGTGGCTCTGCCTTGGAATGGATGGGGGTAGAGGCGAAGAGGTTTGTGTAGGCTACTGCCTACTAAATATATACCTCCTACTATATATATCCATTTTTCGGAAGGTGCCATCATACATACGGTCGTAAAGCAATAGTTCCAGCGTGGTATTATCAACCTTATTGATACGGTAAAACGCCTTAGGCGAGTTGGTTATTGTAGCCAGTTCTAATCCTTTGGTATAGGTTTGGGTAAGGATAAGTGTATCGGCGTTTATGCGGTAGTTGTGGGCCTCTACAGTGTCGTTAGCAGTAGGAGAGGTAGCCAGGGCTGATAAATCGCCTGTAATGGCCATTTTGCCGGTGTTAAACTTCCAATATACAGGTGGGTAACCATCGGCTTGGTCGGTGGTGCTGTTGTAGAACATGATATTGCCGTTGTTACGGCTCATAGTTTCTAACTTCCAGTTGCCTTGTATAAGGTTGGTGGTTTGAGAAAAGGTGGCTGCGCTAATAGCCAAGCAACAGATAATTATTAGTAACCTCATAAGGTCAAATATAGTAAAAGCTGATAAGTGGTTTCTAGGCAGGGCAATCCTTCTAATAAAAATCTAATATCAAAACGGCATAAAATTTGATAGCTTTGTAGCAGTGAAAAGTGTAAAAACATATTCGGCACGTTACCTAGCATTCTTTATGTTGGTGTTAGGCTTAATTGCTTTTACATCGGCTACAGCCAGCAATCATTTTGCTTACGATGCTGATATGGCGTCGGTAGAAGTTGAACTTGCCGATTTTGATATTGACGAGACCAACAACTACCACGAGCTTCTTCATTTTACCCTGTCTAATATTTGGAATGCCTCTTCTGTGCTAGATGAAGGCACCCCTGTTACCTTTTCTGTTTCTGCCGGTTTTCATTCTAAAAACTCCACCGGTAAAAGTATCTGCGTCCAGTTTCGCAAGCTTAAGCTATACTGCTAATTAGTTTTTCTGTGGTAGGATAAATCTGTCCTGCCCTAAACCGCAACCCCCTGTTGTTTTGGGCTTTGGCGCGTTTTTGCCATTCCCGGTTTTAAGAAAAATTAATTCAGCAAGCATGATTATTATAAAAGATAAAAAGCATAAAGGCTATGGCCGCTTTATAGCGGTACTGGCATGCTGCGCCATATTATTTGGCCCGGCCGGGCTTAAAGCCCAAAGCCCCGAGATTGTAAAGGGCAACTTTAGTTCATGGTTCCTGTTGCTAAACAGGTTTCAGCTAACCAAACACTTTTCAATTACCAATGAGTTGCACGAGCGTACAGGCTCTTTTCTTAGCGACCAGGGGCAGTTTTTATGGCGTCCTTCAGTTGACTATTCATTAAATAAGAACCTTGAATTATCAGTAGGCTACAGCCTTATACATGTAGATCCATACGCCCCGTTCAATCAAAAAATGACTACTACCGAGCATAACGTTTGGGAGCAGGTATTTATGAAATGGGATATTGGCAAGGTACATTTTGCTAACCGCTTTAGGCTGGAAAACCGCTGGGTGCCGCATGTGGTTACTAATGGCGAGGGCCAAAGTATCTACAATACCTACGACCATAAAAACCGTTTTCGCTACCGCTTTATAGTTAATACTGATTTAGTAACGTTTAAGAACAAGCAGTCGGTATTTCTTATGGCGTGGGATGAATATTGGTTTAATATGCGAGACAAAACGGTTATGCCGGAATCGTTTACCCGCAACTGGGCATATTTAGGGCTAGGCTACAAATTTAACCCTATTATGAATGTGCAGTTGGGTTATATGAACCAGATAGACAGGGTTAATGATACCAAGTTTGTATCTACACCCATAATGCAATTAACGTTTGTCAAAAACTTTGACTTTACCCACAAAGCCGAAGTAAAACCAACTACTAAACCCTAAGCCATGAACTTACAAAACAAAAGCAACACAAATGCTCCTGAGTTCGGCGTGGCTGGGCTTAAAAAGTATTTTTCTAATGATATACTATCGGGTTTTTTAGTATTCCTGGTAGCGCTGCCCTTATGCCTGTAGGCATATCTATGGCTAGCGGATTTCCACCTATTGGTGGTATTTTTACCGCAATAATAGGCGGTATGTTAGTGCCGCTAATAGCAGGCAAAAAAAACGCGCAGCTTACCATAAAAGGCCCTGCCGCAGGGCTAATTGCAATAGCTGTAGCCTGTGTTGCCGACCTTGGCAAAGGCGACCCTTTGTTGGGCTACAAACTGGCTTTAGCCGTTGTAGTAATTACAGGCCTTATCCAGATTTTATTTGGCGTTTTAAAGCTGGGTAACTTTAGCGATTTCTTCCCCATATCAGTAGTGCATGGTATGCTGTCGGCTATTGGTATTATCATTATCCTAAAACAGTTTCCCGCTATGTTAGGCGTTAAACCTGCTGGCAAGGATATGATGGCACTTATTGGCGAACTGCCAACTACCATCTCCAATATTAACTACGAAATAGCATTGATAGGTTTTATAAGTTTTGCCATTTTAATAATACTGCCCCGCATAAACAACAAGTATGTAAAAATGATACCTGCCCCTATGGTAGTTATTTTGGTTAGTATTCCGCTGGGTATGTATTTCGATTTGGAACATGAGCATGTATACCTTTTTCAGCAACACCAATACCATGTTGGCCCCAGCTTTTTAGTTACCCTGCCGGGCAGAATGGCCGATGCTATTTCGTTTCCTGATTTTTCTCAGGTGTTCTCGGGTACTTCTATTAAATACATTATCATGTTTGCCCTTGTAGGTAGCCTGGAAACGCTTATCAGTGCTAAGGCAGTAGATATGCTGGACCCCTTTAAACGCAAAACAAACTTTAACAGAGATTTAATTGCTGTTGGCGCGGGTAATACCCTTGCCGGTTTTATTGGCGGCTTACCAATGATATCAGAAATTGTACGCAGTTCGGCCAACATAAACAACGGTGCAAAAACAAGTTGGAGTAATTTCTTCCACGGTGCATTCCTGCTAATTTTTGTCGCGTTTTTCCCTCTGTTAATCCATAAAATTCCATTGGCTGCATTAGCTGCTATGCTTGTTTTTACAGGCTTCAGGTTAGCATCGCCTAAGGAGTTTTCTAAAACATTTAAAATTGGGCCAGAACAGTTATTTATTTTCTGCGTAACCATTTTCTTTACCCTGTATGAGGATTTGCTTGTAGGCATTTTTGCCGGTATAGCGGCCAAGTTTGTGGTAGAGTTGGTAATGGGTGTTAAGCCTAAAAATATTTTTAAAGCAGAGATTGATGTTATTAACGAGCCCGATAACCGCATTGTAGTTAAGCTACATAGCTCTGCCGTTTTTTCTAACTGGTTGGGCATTAAGCGCAAGCTATTGGCTATAGAACAAGGCAAGCATATTCAAATAGACCTGTCTGACTGTAAAATTGTAGACCACTCTGCAATGGATAACCTGCACCTTTTTGAGAGCGGTTACCGCGCAACCGGTGGACACTGCCATATTATAGGATTAGACACACATAAACCACTATCAAAACACCCATTGGCAGTACACATTAAGCCAAAGGTTAGTTAGCCGGTTTTTAAAGATAGTCGGAGTGCGGTTCTCGCCGCGCCGATTTTTACGGTTCCTTAAAATGGGGGCTTCGGCCCCCATTTTTAAAAACTTTTTTAGTGTAATTTTTATTTAGCGTTCTTATAAAAACAAAAATGAAAACACAACATGCTCCTTTTAACGGACATGAGGTACTCCATAATTTGAAGCACTTTTTGCCCGCACAGGCCCCGCTTAAAGATTTTATACATCATAATACATTACACGCTTTTCAGCATTTAAAATTTGATACCGGCATACGTAATGCCTCTGAAATATTCGGCTACAATGTTTCCCTTTCTATTGATGAATACAGGCAATTATATCAATCAAAAAAAATAAGGGAAGATGTTTTAGAAAAAATTATTGCCAATAAAAAAGGCATAGCTGCGGTTAGCGATTGGAAAGGCCGCCTTATAAACCACCAGTACCAAAGTCCCGGCCTGCCACGCATTGGCAGGCTTAGGGATAATTGGAAACGCGAGTTTCAAATAGATTTAGACTCGCTGGTACATCCAATCCTCTTCAGGGTTATTTGCAGCTATCTAGACCAAGGCATTTCTATTTGGAATTTTCCGGTATTAGATAAAGGTTTTTTAGCATCGTTAAGAGAGTTAGAAAAGGGCAGCTACACCAGCTTTTTTAAGACTGAACGTGCCCGTAAATTATTATTGAGCGGTGACGACGAATTGGAAAACCTGCTGCATATTTTGGTGGGCGATGAAACGTTATATGAGCAGTATGTTTACGACCAACAATTTGCCCACCAGGGCTGGTCGGGCATGGTGGCGGCTACAGAAGAGCAGCCACAAACCTTGTTAGACCATAAGAAAATAACCTTGCACGATTTTATTGTGTTTGAGTTGTTGTTGGAGATTGATGCACTCGATTTTAGCTTTGGTACTATATGGTCGCCATTGGCACTTAAAATAAAACAAAGGCCTTCGCCACTGTTTGGCCCCGTAGAAGATACGGAGCTTATAGAAGCGCTTACTATTTGGCAAGAGGCGTTTGAATGGACGTATTATGATGAGGTATTAGCCGGTATAAAATCTACCCATAGTGGTGATGGTGAGAAAACCAAAACCACATTCCAAGCCATGTTTTGTATTGATGATAGGGAATGCTCGCTTCGCCGGTACATAGAAAAGTTCGATAACAATTGTGAAACATTTGGTACCCCTGGTTTTTTTGGTGTTGAATTTTATTATAAGCCACAAGGCGGTAAATTTTATACCAAGCTGTGCCCTGCACCTGTAAACCCTAAATACCTTATTAAAGAAACCAGCGATGGCGGTAAACGTGGAAAAGAACACCACATGAATAAACGTTCTCACTCGCTTTTTCAGGGTTGGCTAATATCGCAAAGCTTAGGCTTTTGGTCGGCAGCAAAGTTGTTCTTCAACATTTTCAGGCCTACTATGAGTCCCGCTACAGCATCATCATTTAAACACATGCACAAGCACGCAAAGCTTGTTATTGAAAACGAAGGCCCAACGCATACAGAAAGCCATTTGCAGGTTGGCTTTACGGTTGATGAAATGGTAACCCGCGTAGAAAACCTGTTAAAGAGTATTGGCCTGGTAAAAGATTTTGCCCCTGTGGTATACGTAATAGGTCATGGCTCTAGCAGCGTAAATAACCCACATTACGCTGCGTATGATTGTGGCGCGTGTTCTGGCCGGGCAGGTTCTGTTAATTCGCGCGTGCTCTGCTACATGGCAAACCATACAAAGGTGCGCCACCAACTGGAGTTACGTGGAATTAATATCCCTAACACAACACAATTTGTAGGTGGCCTACACGATACTACCCGAGACGAAATAGTGTTTTTTGATGAAGCTACTCTTTCTATAGCCAATGCCGCCGCGCATAAGCAAAACGAAAGTGTATTTAGTAATGCTTTAGACCTAAACGCTAAAGAGCGCTCGCGCAGGTTTATGTCAATAAATACCCATTTGTCGGCACAAAAAATACACGAAAAAATACGCACACGCTCAGTGTCTTTATTTGAACCAAGGCCTGAGCTAAACCATGCTACCAATACACTGTGTGTTGTTGGCCGCAGAGCACTTACCAAGAATTTGTTTTTAGACCGACGCGCGTTTATGAACTCGTTTGACTATACTGTAGACCCTGATGGAAAATACCTGCTTAACATTTTAAAAGCAGCAGCGCCTGTTTGCGGCGGCATTAATTTGGAGTACTATTTCTCCCGCGTTGATAATCAAAAACTAGGCGCAGGCTCTAAGCTTCCGCACAACGTTATGGGCCTTATAGGTGTGGCAAATGGTATAGATGGCGATTTACGCCCCGGCCTTCCCAGCCAAATGATTGAAATGCACGACCCCGTTAGGCTTATGATTATTGTTGAGCATTTTCCTGATGTGGTGTTGGATGTCATTAAGCGCGATGAAGCCACCTACCAGTGGTTTATAAACGAGTGGGTGCACCTGGTGGCTGTAAATCCGGAGTCGCAGGCGTTTTTCTTGTTTAAAGATGGCGCGTTTACTCCCTACTACCCAACGGCCAATAGCATTGCTACCGTTGCCGATTTAACACCATTGTTAGAGTCGCACGCAGATAATTTACCTATATACCAAATAGCATCGTAACCATGGAATCATTACTGCATATTTTCATATTGCTTCCGGTGCTTGGCTTTTTAATTAGCCTTAGTATTGCCGGCAAAAAAAGAAGACTGGCTATCATGGTCGGCCTTTATTACCGTTGGCCTACACCTGCTGGCAGCGGTGGTATATATTGTGTATTGGGTGTTGAACAAACACCAGCCTCTTAACCTTAAAGATATAGTTGTTTTTAAGACTGATGGATATGAGTTTTTTATAGACTTCTATTTTGATAAAATTACGGTTGTATACTTGTTCGTTGGTTCATTCCTTACTTTCCTTGTAACAGTATACAGTCGTTACTACATGCACCGCGAAGAAGGGTATAAGCGCTTTTTCAACGCTATTATGTTCTTTTTTGTGGGATACAACATAGCCATTTTTGCAGGTAATTTCGAAACACTTTTTATGGGTTGGGAAGTATTAGGCATCTCATCGTTTTTGCTAATTGCGTTTTACCGCAACCGTTACCTACCGGTAAAAAACGCCGTAAAAGTATTCTCCATTTACCGCGTGGGCGATGTTGGAATTCTTTTAGCTATGTGGCTTAGCCATCACCTGTGGCACGAGAATATTACTTTTATGAAGCTGAATAATTACGAGTTGGTAAGTTCTCAATTGCAAAACCATACCCTTATGGGCGTAATTATATCATTGTTGATATTGGTTACTGCGGCTGCAAAATCGGCACAGTTGCCATTCTCATCGTGGTTACCGCGTGCTATGGAAGGCCCAACACCATCAAGCGCTATTTTCTATGGTTCACTGTCGGTAAATATGGGCGTGTTCCTTTTGTTGCGCACCTTTCCGTTTTGGGAACACCAGTTTTCTGTACGCATAATAATTGGTGTTTTAGGCTTGGTTACCAGTGTTGTGGCAACGGGTATAGCCCGTGTGCAGTCATCCGTAAAAAGCCAGATAGCATACGCATCAATAGCCCAAATTGGGTTGATATTTATTGAGCTGGCTCTGGGGTTAGATTATCTTGCATTGTTCCACTTTGCAGGCAATGCATTTTTGCGCACTTACCAGTTGTTAGTATCACCATCGGTAGTTAGTTATATGATACGCGAGCAGTTTTACAATTTTGTGCCGCGAGAAAAAACGTACGAGGATACATGGCCTAAACGTATAGAGTACTCATTCTACATACTGTGCTTAAAAGAGTTTAATCTGGATTCGCTAATGTACCGCTACCTCTGGAACCCTATGAAACAGGTAGGCCGCAAGCTGAATTTTATAAATCTTAAATGGACATTGATAACCTTTATCCCTATTTATCTTTTTGGCTTAGCATGCCTTGTAAACGATCATCTGCTAACCGATAACATAAAGCACTACCTGCCCATATTATTTTCTTTTATAGGCGTTGTTTTGGTGTTTAAAGCGTTTACAGAGCGTAAGAATGTTAAAATGAGTTGGCTGTATATTATCATGAACCATTTTTGGATTGCCCTAGCTATATCATTTAACGAGCATTATTTGTTTGATGAGGCTATGCTGTATTTAAGCGGCATAACCATTGCCGGAACCTTGGGCTACTTTGTACTGCGCAGGTTGCGTAAAATTGAAACCGCTATAGACCTTGACCAATTCCACGGACACTCTTATGCGCACCCAAAACTGGCATTTGTGTTCTTGTTAGCATGCTTGGGCTTAACAGGTTTTCCTATTACCACTGCCTTTATAGGCGAAGATTTAATCTTTAGCCACATACACGAAAACCAGATACTGCTGGCCTTTTTTGTATCGCTGAGCTTTATAATAGACGGGTTAGCCGTGATACGCATTTTTGCCCGCGTATTTATGGGGCCGCACGTAAAATCGGTATACGAAATGGCATATCGTTCATCGTAGTGTTTTCCGGAGCTTTGGGTTGCTTTTTACAACTCCATGCGATTCAATAATCCGGTTTTTTTAGCAAAAAGGGTCAGATTGGTTATCTGACCCTTTTGTTATTTTTAGACATTTCTTGCAGCTTACTCCAACCCTCTCTCTTTATCTAAATACGATTGTACTACATCAATAGCATTAGTAATAACATCGCTTAGCGCAACTATATAAGTACCCGGCTTAGCCAATGTAAAAGCATGTTTCAACGCCTCTACTTCTTTAGGTACATATTCGTAAGACTTGTTTGGGTCGTGGCCCTGTATGCCCTCTACCAAAAGGCGCACAATATCATCAGCTTCACGTCCGCGAAGGAACTTATCCTGGCGGATGATGATATGGTCAAACATCTCTGCCGATATACGTCCAAGGTTACGTATGTCCTCATCGCGCCTGTCGCCGGTGCCGGTAATAATACCAATCTTCATTGGCGAATCTATGGTAGACAAAAACTCCTTAATGCCTTTAAAGCCTTCGGGGTTGTGGGCAAAGTCAATCAGTACTTTATATTCTTTAAAGTCGAAGATGTTCATACGCCCCGGTGTTTGCGCTGCCGATGGTATAAAGGTGTCTAAACACGTGCGGATGTCTTCAATGCTAAAACCATAAACGTAGGTAGCCAATGTAGCGGCAAGCACATTGCTAATCATAAACTTAACTGTGCCGCCAAACGTAAGCGGTATGCTGCTGGCCTTTTCTACACGAAATTTCCACTCGCCTTTTTTAATGGTTATAAAACCATTCTCGTATATAGCCGCTACGCCTCCTTTTTTGCAATGTTCAATAATAACCGGGTTGTTTTCATCTAAGCTAAAATAAGCCACATTACAATCAACCTGGTTGGCAATGGCAACGGTGTAGGGGTTGTCGGCATTTAGAACAGTATAGCCGGTGCGCTTAACACTTTTGGCAACTACTGCTTTTACATTAGCCATATCCTTTAGCGTATGTATATCGCTAAGACCCATGTGGTCTTCTTGTATGTTGGTAACCACCGCTACATCGCACTTGCTAAAACCCAAGCCTGCACGTAAAATACCACCGCGGGCAGTTTCTAAAACCGCAAAATCTACCGTAGGGTCGCGTAGTACAAACTCGGCACTAACCGGGCCGGTAGTATCGCCTTTGGTAAGCATGGTGTTTTGTACATATATACCGTCTGATGTGGTAAAGCCAACCCTGTGCCCATTATTTTTTACAATGTGGGCAATAAGGCGTGTGGTGGTGGTTTTACCATTGGTGCCCGTTACCGCTATAATAGGTATGCGGCAGCTTTTGCCTGTTGGGTAAAGCATATCAATAACCGGTGCTGCAACGTTGCGGGGCAGGCCTTTGGCAGGCGCTAAGTGCATACGGAAACCCGGTGCTGCATTAACCTCTAACACTACAGCGCCAGTTTTAATCATAGGTTCACTAAGGTTTTGGCCCATAATATCAATACCGCAAATATCCAGCCCTATAACCCGCGATATACGCTCGCAGATAAAAATATTATCTGGGTGCATCATGTCTGTAACATCGGTAGATGTGCCACCGGTGCTAAGGTTGGCTGTGCCTTTTAAATAACATTTTTCATCTTCAGGCAAAACGGTATCTAACGTGTAGTTGTTTTTAGCCAGTTGGTCTAATGTTTCTTTATCAATGCTAATTTCGGTAAGTACATTTTCGTGCCCGTAGCCACGGCGTGGGTCCAGGTTTTCATTATCAATAAGCTGTTGTATGGTAGACATACCATCGCCAATAACATGGGCAGGCTCACGCAGGGCGGCGGCAATAAACTTGTTGTTTATCACCAAAACCCTAAAATCGTAGCCAGTAATAAATTTCTCTACAATAATGCGGCGCGAGTATTTTTTGGCATGGTGAAAGGCTTCGTAAGCGGCTTCTTCAGTTTTTACATTAATAGAAGCACCTTTACCGTGGTTACCATCCAGTGGTTTAAACACCAGCGGAAAGCCTACTTTAGAAATTACTTCAGCTACTTCAGATTCTTTAGATATGCACATACCCTAGCAACAGGTATAGCAGCTTCCTGTAACATGCGTTTGGTTTCGTCTTTATTGCTGGCAAGGTCTACAGCAATAGAGCTGGTACGGTCTGTCATGGTAGCGCGGAAACGTACCTGGTTTACCCCGTAGCCCAACTGCACCAACGATTCTCCATTTAAACGAATGTATGGAATGTCGCGCGCAATGGCCTCATCAACAATAGAGCCGGTACTAGGGCCAAAACGGGTGTTTTCGCGTATTTTACGCATCTCCGTAATGTCGGCATCAAGGTCATAATCAACACCATCAATAAGTGCTTGGGCAATATCTACCGATGCTTTGGCAGCATACAACCCCACTTTTTCTTCCATGTAAGAGAATACCACGTTGTACACACCATCGGTGCCTGTACCGCGCGTGCGACCAAAGCCACACTCCATACCGGCAATAGTTTGTATCTCCAAAGCTATATGCTCAATAACATGGCCCATCCAGGTGCCTTCTTTTACACGCTCAAAAAAGCCACCGGCATGGTTTTTAGAACAGCGGTGAGAGCGCATACTCGGTATCATAGCCTCCAATCGCTCTAAAAAACCGTCAATTGTATTGGTTGGGCGTTGCTCCATCTCCTCCAAATCCAGCTTCATTACAATCAGCTTTTTGCGGTAGTTGCTCCAGTAATTTGGCCCCCTAAGGGCTTTTATCTCTATAATTTTCATGTTTACGGTTGTTGTAGATAGTGTTACCTATAAACAGCAATATGTTTAAAATATGGTAACAATGTGTTAAGCCAAATATAAATTATAATAGCATTTGCGGTAACTTTGCCGTAAAATAATTTAATCCACTTATGAGTATTCCACAAGGTAAGCTGATTATTATAGGCGGGGCCATTGATACGGGCAGCTTCACAGAAACTACATTTGACTAAGGCGGTTAACATGAATTTTTTTGAGCGTGGCATCCTCAAGCGCATCCTTACCGAGTCTGAAAACGATAAGGAATCGCGTATAGAAATTGTTACTACAGCCTCTAATATCCCTGAAAAGGTTGGCGAGGAATACATAAAAGCATACGAGCAGCTTGGTGTAACCAATATTGGTGTGCTGAATATAAAAAAGAGGGAAGAGGCTAATGCTGAGGAGTTTACCGATAGGCTTAAAAATGCCGATGTGGTTATTTTTACCGGCGGCGACCAGCTAAGGCTTACCTCTATTTTTGGGGGCACGGCTTTTCACCACTTGTTGCTTGATAAATACATGAACAGCAATATTGTTATTGCAGGTACATCGGCAGGTGCAGCAGCCAGCTCTAATAATATGATTTACCAGGGCAGCAGCCATGGAAGCTTTGCTGAAAGGCGAGGTTAAAATTACCGGAGGGTTGGGTTTGATAAATAATGTAATTATTGATACGCACTTTGTGCAACGCGGGCGCATTGGCCGTTTGTTGTATGCTTGCGCCAGCAACCCCATTAACTTGGGCATAGGACTAGGCGAAGATACCGGCCTGGTTATTACCAACGGCCAAACCATGGAAGCTATAGGTTCGGGCTTAATTATTTTGGTTGATGGCACACATATGCGCCATACTAACCTTACCGATGTAGAAATGGGCGAACCTGTTTCTATAGAAAACCTGATTGTACACGTTATGGCTATTGGCGACAATTTCGACCTGCGCACTAAAAAACTGACTATCGCCCCCGCAAAGTGATAATTGAGGAAACAGAACCTACAGTAAAAATTGATTAGTTCATTATTATTGAATGACCTACGTTTTATCAATTGATAAAAATGAAGACGGAACCTGTTTTTTTCATACAGATTATATAGATGTACCTTTTCTTGCCAATGCATTAGACGGGAATGCAAACATTCAAATTCATGGAATTTTTAAATGCCAGTGGTGGGTTAACAAGGAGTATTTTTATTTAGAGCCTAATAATTCTGATTTTAAAGTAGCCAAAGATTTAGATTCATTTATTAATGGCAAGATTGCAATAAGCGATATTTTTGAGGTTTTTGAAATTGAGCTAAAGGCCGATGCTGAAATAAACTACATTGGCTCACATGAAGATATGGTATGGTTTGGCTTGAAAGAAAGTGAAAATTACCTTAATAAATTTAAAAGAATACTTAGTGCATCTGATAAGCTCAACAATCAAAAATTAAGTAAACTACTTGATTTATGTAATCAGAATATCGGGAATTATCTTTTCTACGATACAGTAACAGATAGCATTGAAATATACCCTGAGCTTTACGGCAACTAAGCTTCGTAAATACCGATATACGTTTCCTCTCCGCTTTTTTTACTAGCCCTATACATTCCCTCCGAGTTAAATGGCAGTTCAATATTGCCTTGTGCATCTAGGGCAATAAGGCCACCTTCGCCGCCTAATTTTACCAGTTTGTCTTGTACAACAATATCACAAGCTTCTTTCAGCGATAGGCCTTTGTATTCCATTAAACAGGAAATATCGTAGGCAACTACGGCACGTATGAAATACTCACCATGGCCGGTGCACGATATTGCACAGGTATTATTGTTTGCATAAGTGCCCGAACCTATTACCGGACTATCGCCTACACGTCCGTATTTTTTGTTAGTCATGCCCCCGGTTGATGTGCCTGCGGCAATATTTCCGTGCACGTCTAACGCTACACAACCAACAGTGCCAAACTTCTTCTCCCCATTTTCAAAATCATCTTCGGTATGGTCTAATACTATGCTGTCGCTTTCTTTGGCTTTTTGTAGTTGCTCAAAACGCATCGGCACAAAAAAGTATTCATCGTCGGCAAACTCAGCGCCTGCCTTTTCGGCAAACTCCATAGCGCCCAAACCAGCCAGCATAACATGCTCACTTTGGTCCATAACGGCGCGTGATAGTTTAATAGGGTTTTTAATATTCTGCACACCCGCTACAGCTCCTGCACGTAAATCCTTCCCATCCATTAGCGATGCGTCCATCTCGTTCTTGCCCATATTGGTAAATACAGAGCCCTTACCTGCATTAAAAAGGGGATTGTTTTCAAGCGATACAATAGCAGCCTCAACAGCATCTAACGCACTGCCATTAGCCATTAAAATAACTTCGCCGGCGTTTATGGCATCGGCTAATGCTTGTTTGTATTCTGCTTCTTTTTCGGGTGTCATGGTGCTGCGTAAAATAGTGCCTGCACCTCCGTGTATTGCTATAGCGTACTTGCTCATCAGTATCAATTTGAATAAGCAATATTAGGTAAAAATTATTCGTCACAATCTAAAAAATATACGGCTACATTACCATCTCTTTTAACTATAAACTCTTTTGAACCGGCTTTCTTAATTACTGAATCGCCTACCGAATAAGTGTAATTTTCAGGAAACCCTATTTTGCTTATTTCTTTATCTATATTTAAGCTTATTGCCTTTTTAAGATTATCTATAGCAACTTGGCCAACCGGGTGCCCCTAGCCTGACATCATTGTAATAACACCTTTTACTTCAAGGCCTTTTGTTTTACAATCATACGTGTTTTGCCAACTGTCTTTTTTAAAATGAAAAAGTAAATGAAAGATCCACTCAAAAATAGATACAAGGGTAAAATCAGAATAGTTCGGTATTTTTCAGGTATAAGCATACGGCATATAAAAGTAGATAATTACTCCACCGAACAAAAATCAATTTTGCTGGGTTTCATAAATAACACATAACCTGAAAATTATGAAACTTAGCACCTTTTATTCAGCACTTATAATAGTATTAATAGTAACCTTTTTACCCGGATGCGAAATTATCGGCGATATATTTAAGGCCGGTGTTTGGGTAGGGGTACTAATGGTAGCAGCTGTTATAGCAGTTATTATATTTATTATAAGTAAACTTAGCGGCAGAAAATAAACGCATAAAAAAAGTCCTCCTAATTCTGGGAGGACTTTTAAAATATTAAGTAGAAGAATAGCTATTCTTTCACAATTTTTCGTGTGGTGTTTCTGCCCGCACTATCATTAATTGTAAGTAAATAAACACCCGGAGCATACGTGCTTAAATCTACTATTTGGGTAGATGATGTGATGTTGCTTTGTACTAGCCTGCGCCCCGTAACATCAAACAAAGTATAAACAAGTTTTTCGGTGTTAATATTATCTGTTTTGATAAATATGTTGCCTGTAGTTGGGTTAGGATAAACATCAACAGAAGCATACAATTCATTAATGCCAATAGTGCTAATGTTTATTACGTTTGATGTATCTGAACAGTTGCCATCACTAACTACTACAGAGTAGTTTCCGTTTTGGGTTGCGGTGTAGTTTTGGCCCGTAGCATTATTAATAGGGCTTCCGTTTAATAACCATTGGTAACCATCAAAAGTACCTGTGCTTAGGTTTACGTTATTGCTAACTGTAGCTACAGGGTTTAAGGAAATAACAGTAAGGTCTAATGCTTCAATGCTATCACAGCCTTGCGATGATACCAGGGTGTCGTAATACATTCCATCAACACTATATTCATTACCTTGAAAAGAATACGATTCCCCATCGCAAATAGTAGCGCTATTAAATACAATCAGTATAGGTAAAACGTTTAGCGTTGCAATGGTAGATGTGGCATTGCCGCAATCGCTGGTAATAGATACGCTGTAATTGCCATTGTTTGCAACAGTTGCATTAGTTACTGTATAGCTTGCACTGTTAGTGCCTACAGGGTTGCCATTAAATAGCCATTGATATTGCAAGTTGCTGCCTACAGCAGTAACGGTAAACGTGGCATCGCCATTAAAGCATGGCGTAACAGATTGCGGGTTTTGTGTAATGGTTAATGATGATGTAACCGTTACTGCCCTGTCGGCAGTAGTTGGGCTGCCACAAGTACCTGTAGCAGTGGCACGCACGGTAAAGTTGCCTGTAACGTTGCTTACAACACCTGTTGTTGGGTTAATGGTAGCCCCTGTGCCGCCAACAATGCTATACGTTATACCTGTTGAATTAGTAGCTGTTGCAGTATAGGTGCTTGCGCCATTGGTACATAGCGATGTTGCTCCTGCTGTAAATGTTGGCGTACCAACAGTTGGTGTAACAGTAACTGCTCTATCGGCAGTAGTGGGTCCACCACAAGTACCCGTAGCAGTAGCACGTACAGTAAAGTTGCCTGTAACGTTGCTTACAACACCTGTTGTTGTATTTATGGTTGCGCCAACGCCACCTACAATGCTGTAGGTAATACCTGTTGAATTAGTAGCTGTTGCTGTGTATGTATCTGTTGCACCAGCGCATAATGTAGTTGCACCGGCAGTAAATGTTGGGCTTCCAACGGCTGGGGTAACAGTAACTGTTCTATCGGCAGTAGTGGGTCCACCACAAGTGCCTGTAGCTGTTGCACGCACGGTAAAGTTGCCTGTTACATTGCTTACAGCACCTGTAGTTGTATTTATGGTTGCGCCAACACCACCTACAATGCTATAGGTAATGCCCGTTGAATTAGTAGCTGTTGCTGTGTAAGTATCTGTTGCACCTGCACATAATGTAGTTGCGCCTGTTGTAAAGGTGGGTGTACCTACACTTGGGGTAATAGTTACTACCCTGTCTGCAGTAGTAGGGCTGCCACAAGTACCTGTAGCGGTAGCACGCACGGTAAAGTTGCCTGTTACGCTGCTTACAACACCTGTAGTAGAATTAATGGTAGCGCCAACACCGCCTACAATGCTATAAGCAATAGAGGTTGAATTAGTTGCTGTTGCGGTATATGTACTTGTGCCACCAATGCATAGTGTTGTTGCCCCTGCTGTAAATGTTGGTGTACCTACGTTAGGGGTAATAGTAATATCAATAGTACGCGGTGTGCTGCTACAGCCGTTATTAGCGGTAACACTAAGTGTGCCTCCTGTAGCGTTGCTGGCAAAATTAAGGATAACGCTATTGCCACTGCCGTTTATAGTAACGTTAGAGCCGCTGTAACTCCAGGTATAAGTAACGTTTTGGTCGTTAGGTACTGTATATACAACCCCTGATTGGCCCGCACATGCAGTTGCCGAAGAGGCTGTAAAAGCGCCGGGTTGTGCAGGCGGTGTGCAGCCTGCGGTAACACGGCCTGTTACTTCGGCACCGCTTAGTGGTGCTGTAGCCTGCGATAAACCGTTTGCTACAATATTGGTTGCCGATGGTGTAGAGGCATAGCCTGTCCAGTTTGTGTTAGGCAGGTATATGTAGCTGGCCGACATGGGTGCGAAAGCGCCTACTAAATCAGCCGCTTGAAAGGTAAAAGTAGCATCGTAAGTGTAGCCACCCGGGGCCGATTCTTCTGAAAAATGCCAGTAGCGCGATATGTAGCTGGTTGCAGTGCCATCGTTAGGGTGTTGCGCATCAACTACCCTTACCCCAAATGTGCGTTGTGCAGCATTGGTGGTAAAGTTTAATGTTACAGGAGAATACTCGCCAATGCTGGTAATTTCACCTACCGGGAAGGTAAACGATTGTCCACCCGATGGAATAACTTTTTTAACCTCACCATTGCCATTAGTAACAATCATTTTAAGGTTTGTTAGGCTAACAGGGCTATAATCGGCAGTTACACCAAAGGTAAAGTTGTAATTACCAATAAGCAGTCGGCCATTGGTAAAATAAACCCTGTGTGTAACAGTAACATCAGAGCCTAACGATGTTCCATTGGTAGTTGGGTTAGCTATGTCAAGGTCGTAAAGGTTGCTACCGTTCATAGTTAGCACCTGCGTACCCGAACCGGTAACAACAACTTCGCCTGTGCGGGCTATAAATGTGCCGTTATTGGTAAAATTTACAGCAAACTCAATGTTCTTAATATTAGTTGCATCGCCTGTGCCTGATGCATCAAGCGTAGCGCCGGTGTTAATGGTTAACGAACCTCGTATGTCAATCCAGGCGGCTAAGCCATTTACCAAACGTTTAGTTCCTCCGCCTGAAATAATTACATTGTTATAGTAAGTAGTGCTGTTTCCACACCACACATCTTGCGTACCACTTGGCGCGTAAAACTCAATGGTATTTCCGGTTTGCATAGTTAGTGTAACGTTAGGGTCTACCGTAGCACCTGTTACACCTCTTACCCCTGTTGGGTTAGCTGTACGCAATGTGCCAACTAAACTAATGCTTGATGTAATGTTACCCACCTCGGTTATAAGGTAGGTTGATGCATCTAACGCTCCATTTATGAATGATACCAATGCGCCTGAAATGCCAATATTACATTGCAGTGCTATGGTTGCTCCTGTTGCAATAGTAAATTTTCTAAACTGTGTGGTGCCGCTACCACTTATAGTTTTGGCGGTGCCGGTAAATGTAAATTCGCCACTGCTATTGCCATAGCTTAATGTACCATTATTTACCAGGTTGCCCGCTGTGCTTATTTCTGTTTGGTTATTTAATATACAACCTGAGTTTACAGTAACATCGCCGGTGGCAACCAAATCGAAGTTAACGCCGGTTACAGCAACTGTTATGTTGTTTAGTATAGAAAATTGACCAATAGTGCGCGTTGCGGCAAGGTTTAGCGTAATACTGGTTCCTGCTTGCGCACCGGAGGTATTGCTTACATCTGAGCCATCAACAACATAATTGGTAGTTGCGCTTGTGGTAATTGTGCCGCCAACAGGAGCACCACCTAACGATGTGCTCCAGGCTGTACCTGTAGTAAAATCAGCAGTGGCTAAATCGCCCCCTACATAAAAATAGGTTTGGCTGTAGGCCGATGTAATACTTAATACTAAAACAATAAGTGTTAAAGTTTTGGTGTAGATATACTTAGACATAAAGATGTTTTTTAACACCGCAAATATCAACAAAAAAGCCTGTATTGGCAAGCAATACAGGCTTTTCTAATTAAACACTAATGTTAGTTTTTTATAAGTTTTATTGATGCACGGTTCTTATCGTTTAATGTTAAGATATACATGCCACTTGGTAAAGCATTAATGTCTACAACAGAATTGGCATAGGCTAACCTGCCGCTAAGCATTGCCCTGCCTACTAAATCAGAAATAGTATAAGGGGTATTAGCAGGTGCATTTATAGTAATAAAATTGGTGGCAGGGTTAGGGTAAATGCTAATGTTTGATGATGGATTTTCGTCTAAACCTACAGCACAATTTACAAAGGTGTAGCTTAGTTCCAAGCCAAGACTTTGGTTATAATCGGGGCAAGTAGCCGGCGCACCTGATACTGAATAAACACCCGATGTGGTAATAACCAACGTATCGTTAGTTTCGTTTGGTAATGGTATTCCGCCTTTAGTCCATTGTATATTTTCAGTATAGGGCTGGCCTATAATAAGCAGCAAGGTATCTTCGCCTGCACACAAGGTATCTTGCAAGCCTTCGGTAATAACAAATACAGGTAAAAACACCCATCCGTCAATCAAGACTTCCGGCGACATTTCAGCACAGTTATTCAACGTGGCCTCTACCTTAAACAAGCTGCCTCCATCGTTATTGGCTGAAACGACATAATATTGGTTGGTAGCATTAGGAATAAGGATGCCGTCTTTATACCATTTGTAACTATCATATACCTCTGTCCATAAAGTATCGGTAGTGTTAGGGCACATAATTAAATTGTCAGGCATTACGGTTGGGTTATGTGCACAGTCGGGCGTGCCTAAATAGTGGTAAGTAGTATTATTGCCATTGCCTGCATTGGGTACGCCAAGCGTATCGGTTACTGTATTGTAAAAAATATCGGCAGGGTTGCTAAGGCCCGTTACTACAGTGGTTGGGCCCGATGTAAAAGTGCTGTTAAACTCGCTAACTCCCTGTAAACCCCACGACGATACAAAGTAATTACCCGCAGCATCGCGCGTAATTCCATCACAGTTACTAAGTGTTGTAGAAAGTAATGTAGAGGTGGTAGAATCGGTTAAATTAACTGCCATGATAGGCGCGTTTGTACCCCAGTTTACAAACACACAACGGTTGTTGGGTTGGTCAAAAACAATGCCGTTTGGGCTTTTAGCTAACCCAGTAACAAATGTTGTATACTGTTGTGTGGCTATTTTTACACGGTATATTTTTTTAGCAGAAAAATCGGTAGCATATAAATTCCCGTTATCATCGTGCGTTAAACCGTTAAGAAACGATGCGCCTGAAATATTAACATTAAAAACTTCGGCGCCGCTAGTAAGGTCGTACCCTTTAATGCGAGGGTTATCGCAAACGTATGCCGTGTTACCAACAATTTCAAGGCCGTAAGGGGCTGTTGGGGCAGCTGTAAATAGTGTTACTACACCCGTAGCGCTGCTGCGGGCCAATATAGTTCCTGCTGCGCGGTTAGAAATAAGCCAGCGGTTGTTGGTGTAATCAAACTCAATACTCTCTGGGCTGTTATAGGCTGTTTGCGCAAAGGTATTTGCAGCAATAAATAGTATAAACAGGGTAAATAATTTTCTCATGGTTTACGGTTATATACCACAAACCTATGGTTTATTGGGGATATGGGCAAGCAATATAGGGTTAACGAAACTAATGTGGAGCCGGAGGGATTCGAACCCTCGTCCAAACAAGAAATTACTGTGCTTTCTACGCGCTTATCATCTTGTTAATTGTCGGGTAAGTGCAGGCCAAGTTGCCCGCCAACACAAACCGTATCTGCTAATACGTCAACAAGCCCGCAGCTTGCCTGTTAACGACCGGGCATTTGATGATGCCGTTACTCCTACCGCAGCCCGGCCGAGTTGCAGGAAACGACAATGACTATGCTAATCTGAGATTAGGCAGCCATGGCGTAGTTATTCTCGCCAGTTATTTGTTTTGCTAAGTTGATTTTTACGGGGTACACTTGCAACCCCCGGCGTGCTTACACAACAAGTGCATGCTGTCAAAACCATGTCGGCCCCATAAGTCAAAGAACTATTCTATGCTGCAAATATAACAAAAACCATGCTACTAAGGTTATTATGTCGTTATGGCAGGGTTTATGATAAATAAATAACTTTGCTATTATTGCCATACTATGAAAACAAAAATACTTACACTACTGCTTGTTGTACTTGGTATCCAGGTAAAAGCCCAATCGTATTGCGACTTTAACAACTGCCTTTTTTGGCTGCCTCAAAGCGCTACCGTTTTAGGCGATACGGTTAACTATGCTACTAACCAGTGGAGTATAGATGAATGGGATAATATTGATTGTAACTTCCCTACCACGCAGTGCGAAAATTTAGGGTTAGAAGTGTACTATCCGTCTAACATTCAACCTAATGAAAAACGCCCGCTATTGCTAATGATACACGGGGGTGGGTTTATTGGCGGTTCTAAGGCCGATTTTAGAGACCAAGCCATAAATTTTGCCAAATTCGGATATGTAACGGCTACAATAGATTACCGTTTATGCAAGCGTAACAATTGCCTTATTTTACAGGCCAATCCCGCTACTTTGTGTAATCTTAACTGGGGTTCAGACTTTGCCCAAAGCGCCTATGTAGCCGCCCACGATGGCAATGCTGCGATTAAGTTTTTAAAGCAGAATAGTGAAGCTTACCACATAGACACTAATAATATTATTATTGGCGGGCACAGTGCAGGTGCGCTTACAGCCATGCTTATGGCTTTTACAGACCAAACAGAGGCTAATGCAATGGGTAGCGGCCTTAGCAGGTGCATGGGGCAATTTAGATAGGCAGCAAGGTATTAAGGGCGTTTTTTGCCTGTCGGGTGCGGCGTTTGATACTACGTTTATTGATGCCGATGAAAACATACCCACGTTTATGGTGCATGGTACCTGCGACCCTGTAGTATGCTATGGTACCGATGCCGCCTTTCATTGCAACAATACCTACCCAGATATATATGGCGGGGCTGATATTGCCACACGAATGGATAATTTAGGGCACAATTACTATTTGTACACCGGGCAGGATATGGGCCACGATGTTGGCCCGTTGGCTAATACATGGCTAATAGAGATGATGTATTTTATGCGTAAAAACGTATTATGTGGCGAGCCTATACAAAAGCATGTTATTGGCAATTTAAACCCCGATAGTGGAGAATGTGCTACGCTTGAAAGTGGACCACAACCGGGCGGGCATATACGATATAACCCGGCAAGCTTGTCTGCCAGCAACGCGTTTGCAAACTTTCCAGCGCCTTGTGCTTTAACTATTGGTGTTGATGAAAATAAAACGGAGGGAATTACTATATACCCTAACCCCGCACAAGATTTTATTACTATTGATATGCCTATTGGCTACAATAAATCAACCCTGCAAATACTTAATATGCATGGACAATTAGTATACAGTCAAACAGTAAAGGCAGGTATACAAAATATTCAATTAGATAACTTGGCTACAGGCCTGTATATGGTTACCCTTCAAGCTGATGGTAAACGAATATATTCAGGCAAGCTATTAATAGAAAAATAACCCAGGCTTCTAGCCCCTGTCTACTGAAACCTAATTCCGTATCTTTGCAAAGGATATGGATAAGATTAAAATAGGAATATTACGCGAAACCACTAAAAGCGACGATCGCCGTGTGCCCCTTACGCCGCGCCAGTGTTTTGAGTTGCAACAAGAGTACCCAAACGTAGAAGTATATGTGCAGCCCTGCGCTATACGTTGCTACGAAGACCACGATTATAAAGCATTTGGAATACACCTGTTAGAAGATATTTCTTGGTGCGATATTTTATTGGGTATTAAAGAAGTTGCTGTTGATAAACTGATAGAAGGCAAAACCTATTTGTTCTTTTCGCACACCATGAAAAAGCAGGAACGCAACCGCAAACTGCTTAAAGCCATGATAGACAAAAAAGTGCGCATGGTAGATTATGAGTGCCTTACCGATGAAGAACGAAACCGTGTTATTGGTTTTGGTCGCTATGCCGGTATAATAGGTGCATACAATGGTATTTTGGGCTATGGGCAGAAGTACGATTTGTTTGATATAAAACGTGCTTTTGAATGCCGCGACCATAAAGAAATGGAAGCTGAATTGGCACGCGTTAAGCTTACTAATATAAAAATATGCCTTACCGGTGGTGGCCGTGTTGCCAATGGCGCTACAGAAACATTGGGCATGCTTAAAATTCGCAAGGTTACCCCATACGAGTTTTTAAATTGCTCGTATCGAGAGCCGGTGTACGTACAGTTGCACTCTAAAGATTATAACCGCCCTAAAGATGGCAGCGGCTGGGATTCTGACGAGTTTTATACCCACCCCGAGGAGTACGACAGTATGTTTTACCCCTACACCAAGGTTACCGATTTGCTTATAACCTGCCACTACTGGCATCCGCAGGCTCCTGCGCTGTTTACTAAAGAAGATATGCGCAAGCCCGATTTTAGGGTCAGTGTTATTGCTGATGTTACGTGCGATATTGATGGTTCTGTACCCTCAACCTTACGCGCATCAACCATAGAAGAACCTTTTTATGGTTACAACCCGGTTACAGAGCAGTTAGACGAACCGTTTATAAAAGACACCATTACCGTTATGGCGGTAGATAACCTGCCATGCGAGCTTCCGCGCGATGCCAGCGAAGATTTTGGTAAAAGCTTGGTTGAACGTGTTTTTCCTGCCCTGCTAGGCAATAACGACCCTACAGCTATGATAGACCGTGCCACCATTACCCAAAATGGCAAACTTACCGATAGGTTTAATTATTTGGGAGATTGGGTAAACGCTTAAAACTCCCTCCTAATTTAGATGGGTGGCACAGAGTATCGGGGTGATATTATTCCACCCTCCAATCAATTTCGGCCTGGCCGAGGCTGCGTAAGATTTCGTTGGTTTTTGAGAAGTGTTTACTGCCAAAAAACGCACCGCCAGCCAATGGCGATGGGTGGGCTGCCTTTAGTACGTGGTGTTTTGATGTGTCAATCAGCTCTTCCTTTTGTTTGGCAGGGTTTCCCCACAGTAGGAATACTACATCCTGCTTCTGTTCTGATATTTTTTGTATCACAGCACTTGTAAACCGCTCCCAGCCTTTGTTCTTGTGTGAGTTTGCCTCTCCTGCCCTTACCGTTAGCACCGTATTAAGCAAAAACACCCCTTGGTTTGCCCATGGGGTTAAGTCGCCAGAGCGTGGAATGGGTATGCCCAGGTCGGTATTTATCTCTTTAAATATGTTTTTAAGTGATGGGGGCTGGCTAATACCGGGCGATACAGAAAAACACAGTCCGTTGGCCTGCCCGGGTCCATGGTAGGGGTCTTGCCCTAAAATAACTACTTTTACTTTATCAAAAGGGGTGTGGTTAAAGGCAGAGAAGATTTGGTTTCCCTGCGGATATACAGTGTGTTTGGCCCTTTCATCAACCAAAAATGCCTTTAATTGGGCAAAGTAAGGGGCATCAAACTCGCTTTTAAGCACGGGTAGCCATGTAGCGTCTATACGGGGTGAAATATCTGACATTTTATAACTTATTGAGTAAGAATTGTTAATAAAAAAGCGAAACAATGGCCTTGAAAAAAGCGTTAAATGATTTAATTTTGAAACTTAATATACACACCCAACTCTTAAAAGTATAATGAAAAAAGTTGTTGCTATAATCGCCGTTGCTGCTCTGGTTGTTACCACCGCTTCATCATGCAAAACACACGAAAACTGCCCAGCGTACGGTAAAAGCGCCACAAAGTCTTTTAAGAGGCACGCTTAATTTTCCGGGTAGTTAAAACGTATATCCTTATTTAGCCCTTCGGCTAAACTAAGCATAACAGGGCATGTGCGCGCCGCATGTTCTAGTATCTTCTGCTCCTTTTCGGGGTAATTCTTAACCATATCAAATTCCAGTATAATACCAGACACCCTGCGTGGGTCTGCCGCCATTAGTTTGGTTATGCGCACCTGTGTTCCATCCATGGCTATGCTATGGGTACGCGCAGCTATGCCCATAATAGTTAGCGCGCAACTGGCTAGCGATGCACATAGCAAATCTGTGGGGCTGAATGATTCTCCCTTGCCTTGATTATCGGGCGGGGCATCAGTAAAAATTACCGTGCCCGATTTTAGGTGCGTATCTTCTGTACGCAAATCGCCTTTGTAAACACTTACCATTGTTTCCATACAGCAAATATACTGTTGCGGGGTTATATTTTCTTAATAGGTGTATATTTGAAATACCAACCGCCTGAAATATGATGCTACAGCGCACCAAACTCCCCTTGGGCATCTTAGCCCTTGTTGTAACCTTAATATTAGTTAAAACCCTGTTTAACGCATGGAATAAACCCCACTTGGCCGACGATGGAACGATTAGCTATAAAAAATCAGCAGCGGGCGATGATTACCTGTATAAAATTAACGATACTATAGCCTTCCAGGTGCGGTTGTTGCCTACTATGGGTGCTGTATCGTCTGAAGTGGTAAGCTACCATCAGGTAGGGGGTGTTTAAGGACTTTTGCTGGGCAATAACAAAGAAACCAACCGCCTTTTTTCGCCCAGCGAAAAGAAGGGCGACTGGATTTATACATCGTACGCTATGCCCGGCGATTATTTCGGCATAAATATCAAAACGGGGGAGTTGGTTAAGAATGAAACCACCAGCGATAAACTGTATGAAACCGACTTTTACAAAGAGCGCTTTGCCGGTGGCGATATTTTTAAAGACGAATACATACTAAAGAATTACGATTATATAAGCACCTATAAAGAATCGGGCTCTGCATTACTAATGGCGGGTGTTTTACTGGCCGGCATTTGCCTTATTTGGGCATTGATTGCATTGCTATTAGATATGCGCAAACCACGCGCACCTAAAACCTTTGCTGCTCCGCAACATACAGGAGGTAGGGCGCCTAGGTAATCAGCCTATTTTCTCATCAAATCATGCTTAAATATCTGTCTACGAAAAACGTCTTTCAATTGATTTTTCATAGAACTTATATAAAGTAGCGGGAATAAAGTAAAAGCAATAAGTAATATGGGGCCAACAATCAATTTCTCCTTTAACGTATTGCTTTTACCAAACAGGAGTATAGATGTTACCCCAATAAATGCTATCACAGGCATTAAGCGAAAAATATAATTTGGCTTAAGCGTTATAATGATATTTGTTTGGGATTCATCTTCGGTAATCATACCATCAATTTCAATAGACATTGATGTTGGTGAACTTGTTTGTGCAAACTCAAACTTGGGGCTCGCTTTAAAAGTATAATTACCTGTAAACTTGCCTGAAATATTTGGAGTAAATGAGCGAAAGCCTTTATTGGCTACAAATACATTTTCAAGCTTTATCTTTGCATCTTCTTTACTGCAAGACAAAGGCAGTATGTATCGCTCATTAAGAAAAGAATCTAAGCAAAATTTAAGGAAGCGGTTCAAGTCGAAATTGTGGCGTAGTTAGATTATCTTTCTCTTAAGTTTTCTTATTCTAAATACCCTTTGTAAACCTGCTTTCATAGCAGCTTCGCCATAATATTGGGTTCTTAAAAATTCAACGGCAGCAATACGTTCTTCGGGAGTACGGGTTAACCAATACTCCTTGTCCGACGGTTCTTCACCCAGCTTATATGCTTTAACAGCCGTTTTATTTATCCTGAAATCCATTCTATCTCTAAGATAAGAAATAAATTTTAGTTTTTCACTTTTAGCTTTTAACTAAAACAGATGTTTTTCTGCATGGTACGATGAGCGAACCAAGGCGCCACTCTCTACATAGCGGAAGCCCTTTTCCAGGCCAACTTCTTTGTACAGTTTAAACTTATCGGGGTGGATGAAAGCCTGCACAGGTAAGTGTTTTGGCGTAGGTTGTAGGTATTGGCCAATGGTTAAAATATCAAGGCCCACGGCACGCAGGTCGTCCATGGTTTCGAAGATTTCTTCTTCGGTTTCGCCAAGGCCCAGCATAATGCCGCTTTTAGTTTTCATACCACCCTCTTTCAGGCGGCGAAGAACTTCTAACGAACGGTCGTATTTGGCCTGTACACGCACCTGGCGGGTTAGGCGGCGTACCGTTTCTACGTTGTGCGATACAATTTCGGGGGCAATATCTATTATGTTCTGTAAATTCTCCCACTGGCCCTGAAAGTCGGGGATAAGCGTTTCCATAGTAGTAGTGGGGCTGGCAGCACGTATGGCTTTAATGGTTTCAACCCAAATAATAGAGCCGCCGTCTTTCAAATCATCACGGTCTACCGATGTTATAACGCAATGCTTAATATTCATGAGCTTAACCGAGTTGGCCACACGTTCGGGTTCATCCCAATCTGCCGGTAGCGGGCGGCCTGTAGCCACCGCGCAAAACTTGCACGATCGGGTACAAATGTTACCCAATATCATAAACGTAGCAGTGCCTGCGCCCCAGCATTCGCCCATATTGGGGCAGTTGCCGCTTTGGCAAATGGTGTGCAGCTTATGCGTATCAACAATATTGCGCACTTTGGCATATTCCTCGCCTGTGGGTAGTTTTACCCTAAGCCACTCAGGCTTACGCGGACGTTGGCTAGCGGTAGTAGTAGTATCTGTGGGTGTTAAAATATCGTTCATTGTGTCAATTCTTCCAGCCTCACCCCTTGCCCCCTCTCTCAAAGAGAGGGGGTAAAACTCTCTTTGTTTTGATGTCGAGCAGTGGTGCGACTCTTCTTTAAGTATTAATTCTTTTTCTTGCCATACAAAAAGGCTAGGTAAAAGTTTAAAAAATAAGGCCTGTTGCGGTAGTTAGCCATTATGGGCTCTGAAAATGCAAAAATATCAAATTGCGCGCCCACTTCAACGGCCCATACTTTATTGTCTGTTTGCGCAAACTCAAAACTCATGCCGGTGGCAAGGTGTAAACCTGGTCGGGGCTTTATTTCTGAAATGCCTGAAAATAACCCTGCACGGCCTAAAATGTTTATTATTTGGTGCTTGTCTGGGTTGTAGCGTTCGGTAACAATACTGTCTGCTCCGGTGTTTATTACCCGCAGGTAAATAGGTTTGTATAAACCCAGGTTTACCCCGGCGGTGTAATGGTAGCGTATTTCTACGCCGCCCTTATCGTTTTTAGAATAAACGGTGTGTTGCCATGTTTTAGAGGCTGCAATATTAGTAAGGGAGTTTAGCTTACCTAGTATAAACCCACGAGAATTCTCGTAGTAGGGGTTAATGGTGCGGCCCTCTTTGTTGTGCTTAATGTTGTAAAGGGCAAACTCCCAAAAGCTCCGTTTAAACCCATTAACATATTTGCCGGTGCGGAACATAGCCCCAAAACCGTTGGTATGTATCATAGGGCCAATGCTAAACTCTTTACGGTAAACCAAGCCAATATTATCGGCCGATGTTTCTTTTTGGGCAATAAGGCCGGTAGTTAGAAACACCAAAAGGAGAATAAATATGGATACTGGTTTTTGCACGGTTTTATTAAGCTAAACAAAAATAAGCAAATAGGTTGGATTAGGCATAAAAGAAAAAAGGCCGGCACATGTGCCGACCCCTTTTCCAACCAACCAATCAACATCTGCTATTTATCGAAGATGTTTTCTTCATACGCCGTCGAACCACCAACTGGCGTACTTCTTTCGTCCTCTTCTTCGTCGAGGGCGGCCAAGGCGCTAGGCAATACCTTAATGGTAGCCGGTTGCACCACAGCAAATTGCTTTTTATCGTTTTGGATGTAGTTAAACTCGCCGCCCAGTACAAAATCGCCCTCGGCTTTGCGGTTAACTTTAACCTGATAAGTAACTGTGATTTGTTTGTCTTTTGGAAGAGATAGCCATATTAGCTTGGCTTTACCGTCTTTTGCAAAAGCATGGAAATCTTTACCGTTCTTCAGCTTGGCTGAGAAACCACGTGGCAGGTTTTGCTGCAAGCGTGCAAAGCTTTCAAGGTTGTCTTTGTTAATGGTGAAGGTTACATCAAAGGTTTCGCCTGCGGTAATTACCGGGGGCACCTGTTGAGTGATGCTGATTTCGGGTTTTTGGGCTTTGGTGGTTATGCTTGTCGCAAACAAAGTACATACAACAAGGCACTTTATAGCCTGGTGGAGGTTGGGTTTCATAACTTAATTGGGTTAAGGGTTAAAACTCGATAGCAAAGATAGGAGCGCAAATTTGGTATGCTTTGCAAGTTGCATGCGCAACACTACCGGAGTAAGGAAAAACAGCCTTTTGCCATAATAGCATCGCAGCGTAAAATACTAGAATGCCTTATTTATAAGGGTTTTTTACGCGGTAATAAAAAAACAATCTTACATAGGTTGATGTAAGGTGATGTTGTAAAACAGGGCAGAGCAACTAGGTAGGTGCCCAACTACACTGCATAAAACTTACATGGGTGTTTAGTAGGGGTGTATGCTAAAAATCAGTTTTTAGTGAAATCGAGTACCAAAAAATGCAGTATTTATACCCATTTTTGTAGCCTTAATTCGTAAGCATATCAATTTGGCCTATTTTTATAACAGGCATTATAGTATATATGGATAATAAAGAGCTTGCCGCAAGGTTTAAACTTCTGGCAGATTTAATAGAACTAACCGGAGGGAACGATTTTAAGGCGAAGTCGTACCAAAACGCGGCCTTTAAACTTTCTAAATGGCCCACCGACCTTTTTGCTTTGCCTGAAGAAGAGATTGGCAGCATAGAGGGCATAGGTGCAGGCATACTAGCTAAAATAAAAGAGATAAAGCAAACCGGCACCATGGCCGACCTTGATGCTTTATTACAGCAGGTACCTGTTGGCGTAATAGAAATGCTAAGCATAAAAGGCATAGGGGCTAAAAAGGTTAGGCTTATATGGAAGGAATTGGAGATTGAAACCGTTGGCGAACTGTTATATGCCTGCCACGAGAACCGCTTAGCCAAACTTAAAGGCTTTGGGGAGAAGACGCAGGCCGAGGTTGTAAAATCTATAGAGTTTAGGCAGGCCAATGTAGGCAGGCTTAAATACTATAAGGCCGAAGCCATTGCCAATACTTTTGTAGATGCCTTTAGCATGGCGTTAGAAGGCAGGCGGGTAGAGGTTACCGGCGAGGTGCGCCGTAAAATGGAGGTGGTAGATGTTATAGAGTGGATAGCTGAAGATTCTGCTGAAGATGTATTGATTGCTTTGCTAAGTGCTACAGAGGGAGTTATGTTTGTGGAAAGCGATGGCGATGCTATTACCTTCAAACTAAACCAGTCCTATAATTGCAAGATACACTTAACACCGGCTGAAGAATTTACATATCGCTGGTGGGAAACTACAGGCAGTGCCATGCATATAAGCTTAGTTGGCTATACGGGCGAAGATACCATTGAAACCGAAGAGGAGATATACGAAAGCCGTGGACTATATTATATAGTACCCGAATTGCGCGAGGGTAGGGACGAGGTTGAGTTGGCTGCTACTTTAGAAGTATCGGAAGGGTTGTTGGAATATGAAGATATAAAAGGCATGTTGCATAATCACAGTACCTATAGCGATGGTTTGCACACCCTGCGCGATATGGCTGTATATTGCAAAGAGCAAGGCTGGGAATACCTGGGCATTTGCGACCACTCTCAAACGGCAGTATATGCGGGAGGCTTAAAGCCTGAACGTATTATAGAGCAGCATGCCGAGATTGATAAGCTGAATATAGAACTGGCCCCATTTAAAATACTTAAAGGCATAGAGTCTGATATATTGGGCGATGGCTCTTTAGATTATACTGATGAGGTACTTAGTAGTTTCGATTTTGTGGTAGCATCTATCCACCAGGGCTTTAAAATGAGTGCGGAGCAAGCCACGGCACGCCTTATTAAAGCAATTGAAAACCCGCATACAACTATACTAGGTCACCCAACGGGCAGGCTGTTATTATCGCGCCCGGGATACCCGGTAAACCACGAGGCTATTATTGATGCCTGCGCAAAGCATGGCGTAGTAATAGAACTTAATGCCAACCCTAATCGTTTAGATATGGACTGGCGTTGGATTAAATATGCTACTGATAAAGGGGTGCTGATATCCATCAATCCCGATGCACACGCTAAAGAAGGTTACCACGACACCTACTATGGCGTATGTGCCGCCCGCAAAGGGTATTTAAAACCCGAACAAACGTTTAACTGTTTTGCGCTAAGCCAGATACAGGATTATTTGGCAAAGCGTAAGCAGCATGTGGGTACTAATGTTTAATTTTATAGTTTATACATAGCAATGAGCAACACCGCAATAAATACTAAACTGTTTTTACCTGCTGATTTTAAAATTACCAATTGGGCTAGCCTTCAACCTTATTATGTTGATTTGGCTAACCGAGAGATAAACTCTGTAGCTGAATTGGAACAATGGATGGCCGACCGTAGCGATTTGGAAGCCTTTTTAGAGGAAGACATGGGTTGGCGCTATATTAAAACCAACTGTAATACAGAGGATAAAGCATTGGCAGAAAGCTTCCAGTTTTTTATTACAGAGATTCAGCCCCAGGTAGCCCCGTACGATGATAAGCTGAACCAAAAGCTGATTGCATCGCCCTATTTAGAGCAGTTAGATGCCTATAAGTATGAGGTTTTGGTTCGCGGAGTAAAGAAGCAGTTGGAGATTTTCAGGGATGAAAATATCCCATTGTATACCGAGATTGAAAGTACACAGCATGAGTACGGTATTATAACTGGCAGCATGGTTATAGAGGTTGATGGCAAGGAATATACCATGCCCCAAGCTTCGAACTTTTTAAAGATACCGACCGTAGCAAGCGCGAAGATGTATATGTACGTATTAAAACGCGTCGCTTAGCCGATAAAGATGTGCTGAATGAGTTGTTTAATAAACTGATTGCATTGCGCCATAAAGTGGCGTTAAATGCAGGGTACAGCAACTTTCGCGATTATATGTTTGCCGCCATGGGCCGCTTTGATTATACGGTTGAAGATTGTCACAACTTTCACCAATCGGTTAAGGAGTACATAAAACCGGTATGCGATACTATTGACGAAAATCGCAGGCTTGCATTGGGTTACGATACTCTAAAGCCCTGGGATACAGAAGTTGATACAGAAGGCAAAGCCCCGCTTAAACCCAGCGAAACAACGGCTGAACTGCTTGATAAAGCCATAACCTGTTTCAATACCATAGACCCGTTTTTTGGCCAGTGCCTAGATACTATGAAGAGCATGGGTCACTTAGATTTAGAGTCGCGCAAGGGCAAAGCGCCGGGTGGGTTTAACTACCCATTGTATCAATCTAATGTGCCGTTTATCTTTATGAATTCGGCCAACTCTATGCGAGATTTGGTTACGATAGTACACGAGGGCGGCCATGCCATCCACTCGTTCCTGTCTAAAGACTTAGAGCTTACCGACTTTAAATCTACCCCATCTGAGATAGCCGAGATAGCCTCTATGGCCATGGAGCTTATCAGCATGGAGCATTGGGATGTTATTTTTACCAATCCGGAAGACTTTAAGCGCGCCAAGAAATACCAACTGGAAAAAGCCATTTCGGCCCTGCCATGGATAGCACAGATTGATAAATTTCAACACTGGATTTATGAGAACCCTACCCACACAAATGAGCAACGCGATGCGTATTGGTTAAGCCTGTGTGCCGAGTTTGGCAGCAATTTGCTAGACTGGACAGGCCATCAAGATGGGCTTGCCAACCAATGGCAAAAGCAACTGCATTTATACGAGGTGCCTTTTTATTACATAGAGTATGGCATTGCCCAATTGGGTGCTATTGCTATTTGGCGCAACTACAAAAACAACCCCGCAAAAACACTGGAGCAATACAAAGCAGCACTTACCCTAGGCTATACCCGACCGTTGCCTGAGTTATACGAAACAGCTGGTATACGTTTCGACTTTTCTGCCGCTTATGTAAAAGAGCTGGGCGATTTTGTAATGGCTGAGATTAAGGCGTTGTAGTATATGTCCCTTCATTCTGATTTAGAGTTATTGCAAAAGGCCGCTGCCTATTGTGCCTACCGCGAGCGTACGGTTGCAGAGGTAACAGATAAGCTACGCACACTGGGCGCAACCGATGTTCAGAAAGAGAAAATTATAGCCAAACTTATTGCTGAAAAATATATTGACGAGAGCCGATTTGCGGCATCGTTCGTACGCGGTAAATTCAATGTAAACAAATGGGGCAGGCTTAAAATTAAAGCCGAGCTTAACTTTAAAGGTATTGATAAAAAGCAGGTAGAGAAGGCCTTGAAGGAAATTAACGAGAGCGACTACCTATCAACCCTAAAAAAATTACTGGAGAAGAAAGCCAAAGAAGTAAAGGCGAAGCCCCGGCTAAAGCCAGAGCTAAGTTAATGCGGTTTGCTTATTCTAAAGGCTATGAGCCGGAGGTAATTAATAGGGTACTAAGCGGGTTTAAGCTTTAGTAGGTAGACTTTATAATTTTATCTACTCTATTATGGTTACCTATCTGTGTGCGTAGAATATAAATACCATCTGTAAGGTCGGCTATGCTGGTATTAATAACACTAACACCCTCAAAAATATCGCCTTGGTATATGCTTTTCACTTTACGGCCACTTATATCAAATAATTCAATTAACATTTTGTGATTGTGCCTAATACCAATTTTAATGTTTAATACCTCATTTGCGGGTATAGGTGATAATTCAATGGTGTGTTCTGCAACAGGGTCAACTATTAAAATATCGGTAGAGCGTATAATCTTTTCTTCTACCATATAATCTTGTTCAACAACGTTTGTATTACCAGCACTAATAGTTGCTTTTCGTACACTACCCATGCGCAAGCCCGGTATATCCACTACAATAAAATATTCGCCTTGCGGAACGTTAAGAAATGAATACTCTCCATTTTCTCCACTTTTACAATAGCGGTAAACTAAATTGTCGTTTTGCCCTATCAATAAAACGCTTGCGCCAATATATCCATATCCTTGCTCTGTTGTTTTCATGCCGTTAAGGCCATAACCTATTTCGCCGGAAATAACACCAACACCTTGGTCTAATACCAGCATGGTAACATCGGCCTGATAATTAATACAGGGAATATTAATTATAGTAGCAGAGTCCCAGCTATATGCATTGGTATGGTACTTAGGAAATGAGTTTGGGTATACATTTGGGTCTAATTCGCCTTTTACTATGTATTGTCCAATAGGCAGGTCTGAAAATGAGTAAAACCCATTTGTACCTATTGCTTGACTGTTTAACAATTGTGCTTGAGTAGAATCGGTACTGTATTCATACAGATATGCTGTACCTGAACTTGCCGGGTTGCCTTGGTATGTAACATAGCCACTAATATTATTAGAGCCTGCAGGGTAGCCCTCTAAAAGCACACCCGAGTCATAAATACCATCGCCAGCATCGGCAATTTTAATTTTCATGTGATAGGTAACACCTGTTTGGGCAAAGAATTTAGCGTATAAAACGGTTGTATGCCCATCGTACTGCAAATAAGGCCCGCCTGTATTGTCTACATAATAATTGGTATTCGATATTTGGTTTACGTTATTGATGGCAATAGGAGTTGACGTTCCGGGTATCATCGATATGTTTTGCTCTCCGCTTATACCGGGTCCGCTAATGAAAAAGCCGAAAACATCATTATAAACTTGTCCAACAAATTCAGGGTATTCTTCTGAGCCAAATACATATTTTACAAATACACTATCGTCAATTTCGCTGGTAAAATCAAATTCTAAAATGGCCGCATCGTACGTTTCAAACCCACATATAGATGTTAAGAGTGCGTCACCTGGCATGCCATTATCTACGCCCGAACTGGCAATATTATTAGGGCCCATAGCAAGTATTCTATTGCCGGTAGTTAATATCATACCTTCAGTTAACCCAATGTTTGCGTTGTTTGCATTGTAAACACCTAGTGCAATAGGGGCGCCCGTATAGGTTATATTGGTAATATTAGCGCAACTACCACCTAATACTTTTGCCAGTGCGTTGGCAGGAGTGCCGGGCATTACAACCAATTGCGCGTGGCAGGTAGCAACGGCAAAAAACAATACGGCAAACAGATATACCTTTTTCATAGCAAGTAATTTATTCTTAAACGAAAGTATGGCCGTTTAAGTATATAGCAAAGAACATATTAGGCGGCTTATCGCTTAATATACCTCTGTTTTAGTAATCTTACGTACAATAGTATCAGCGCTGTTGGTAACCAAGCGCAGGTAATAAATACCATCGGTTAAACCGCCCAGATTGCCTTGTATTTGTTGGAAACCCGCATTAAGGTTACCATTAAACACATTAGCTACTTTTTGACCCATTGCGTTGTAAACATCAACTGTAACATAGGTGTTTTTTATCAAGGTAAAGGCGGCAGTAAATGGCCCTTCGGTTGGGTTGGGCTGTACTTTTAACCCAATTATAATTGGGTTTTCTATAACCGGCAGCGGGGTGTCTGAAATAATAATTTTGTTAGCCCCTACAATATAGCTTTGGTTGGTAAATATGCGGTTACTTGGGCTAATGGTAACGGTGCGTATAGCATCCATCAATAAGCCCGGTACATCTACCATAATGTTATACGTACCATCTGGCACATTACCAAAATGGAACTGGCCGTTATCGTTAGTTAGGTCAAAACCATACACAAGGTTATCGGCAGTACCTACAAGGTATACGTGGCCGTTAACCAGCGGGGCGCCATCTTTCGATACTTTTAAAATCTGGCCCGAGTTGCCAATAGTGCCGGTAATATCGCCAAGGCCATTGTTAAGCACCAGCAATTGCATATCTAAATCGTAGTTAGCACACGGGGCCGATATAATGGTGGCATCATTCCACATGTAAGCACTATCAAAATATATAGGGTAGGTGTTAGGGTGCAAAATGGTATCAAGGGTAAGGCGCACATTATAAGCCCCCGATGTTACGTTAGGGAATGTATAGCTGCCGTTTACAATAGGCTGAACATCTATAAGCGGCGCAGCGGTAGAATCGGTATTGTAGCCAAATAACTCGGCAGTACCTCCTTGTGCGGGCTGGCCCAGGTGGGTTACATTACCTGTCATAGACTGGGTAGAGGTAGCGTAGGTTTTTAAGAATACGCCCGAATCAAATATGCCATCGCCTACATCGCCAATGGCAATAGTAAGTGTGTAAACCACTCCTGAGTCTGCATAAAAAGATGCAGTTAGTGGTAGGGTGTAGCCATCATATTGTAAGGCGGTGCCTGCAGTATTATCTACATAAAAATTAGGGTAAGCAAACTGGTTAACATTGTCTATAGACACAGGGATTTGTGTACCGGGTATTAGTGCTATGTTTTGGCTTGGCATGCCTGTAGCTTGTACAAAAAAGCCGAAAATATCGTTATAGCCGGAGTTTACAAATTCAGGGTATTCTTCCGAAGCAAAGATGTAATCAACCGAAACAGTACCTGAATACGAAGCCTGAAAGTTAAAAGTTAGTCAGGTAGCATCATAGGTAAAAGTACCTGATGGCAGGTATTGGTTTAGCTGGCTGTTGCCCCCAAGGCCGTTATCGTTGCCAATGCTTCCATTGTCATTAATGCCTTGGGCGTTTAAAGCCTGCCCGGTGGTAATAAGTATACCATCGCCAAAACCCGGAAAGTTAGAGTAAACCGCAGAAGTGCCATTGCCTGCGTTATATGTTACGTTTGATATATTTACACAGTTGCCACCTAATATGGTTGGTATAAGCTGTTGCCAGTTAGCACTGGTGTCTATAACCAGTTGGCTTTTTGCCGAAATAACTAAAGAAAGGGCAATAAACAGAGTAAAAAGTCTTTTCATAGTAGATGCTTATCTACCAAATATAGGAAAATTCAGTAAAGCAAACAAAAAGACCGGGAGAAAATGCTACTTCTTACGGAAGAAAATAGTTATGGGTACACCATTAAAATCAAACTTCTCGCGCATTTGGTTCTCTATAAAGCGTTTATAGGGGTCTTTAATGTATTGCGGAAGGTTGCAGAAAAACGCGAATGCCGGGTAAGCCAGCGGCATTTGGGTAATGTATTTTATTTTTATGTACTTGCCTTTGTTAGCAGGTGGCGGTGTATGCTCAATTATCGGCAGCATGGCATCGTTAATCTTACGGGTAGCAATACGTTTAGTCCTGTTGTTGTAAACTGCCTGTGCCGATTCTATAGCTTTTAAAATGCGGGTTTTCTCGGTAGCCGAAGTAAATACTACCGGAAAGTCTACAAAAGGGGCCGTTAGTTTTTTAATGGCCTGCTCGTATTCTTTTGGGGTATTGCTGGTTTTGTTCTCTACCAAATCCCACTTGTTTACCAATACTACCAAGCCTTTGTTGTTGCGGTGGGCAAGCCATAAAATGTTCAAATCCTGGCTTTCAAAACCCTGTGTGGCGTCTATCATTAAAATACACACATCGCAATCTTCAATAGCGCGAACTGAGCGCATAACACTGTAAAACTCAAGGTCTTCATGCACCTTGGCCTTGCGGCGCAAACCGGCGGTGTCTATCAACAACACATCGTGGCCATAAGCCTTGTAGTGAGTATCAATAGTATCGCGGGTGGTGCCTGCAATGTCGGTAACTATGTTACGGTCAAAGCCAAGCAACGCATTTATTAGCGATGATTTACCTACGTTTGGCCTGCCAACAATGGCAAATTTAGGTATGTAATCTTTTGTTTTTGGTATCGGGTTGCCATCTTCGTCCTCTCCAAACTCTTCGTATTCAATGGGTGGTTCAGGCTTAAGCACCTTAACAATCTCGTCGCATAGCTCTCCAGTGCCGCTACCGTTAATTGATGATAGTGCGTAAGGGTCGCCAAGGCCAAGCGAGTAAAACTCGGCAGCCTGGGCAATACGGGCGTTATTATCAACCTTGTTAGCCACTAAAAATATAGGCTTTTTACTGCGGCGTATAACATTTGCCACATCTTCATCTAAAGGTGTAACGCCTTCTTCAACATCAACAACAAAAAGTAAAACATCGGCTTCTTCAACCGCTATTTGCACCTGTTTGCGTATTTCTTCTTCAAAAATATCTTCAGAACCCTGAATGTAGCCGCCGGTATCAATAAGGGTAAATTCGCGTCCGTTCCACTCGGCAGTACCGTAATGGCGGTCGCGGGTAACGCCCGATATAGAGTCAACAATGGCCTTGCGGCTCTCTGTTAAACGGTTAAACAGCGTGCTTTTGCCCACATTTGGGCGTCCTACTATGGCTACAATATTACTCAATCAGTGTTTTTTAAGGTTGCAAAGATAGAAAAACAAGCCGAATAGGCCGATTATATATTCAATAGACCTAATTTCGTAGCCCTTAAATGCAGCAAACCCCCACTATATTGGTAGCACCCTTAAACTGGGGGCTGGGCCATGCAACCCGTTGCATCCCTATAATAAACAACCTGTTAGCGCGTGGCTGCAAGGTTATTATTGCCTCATCGGCAAGGCCATACCACCTGCTTAAAAAGAGTTTCCGCAACTGGAGCATATTTACTTTCCCAACTACGAAATAGAGTACCCCGAGAATGAAAATATGGCGGTAACCTTACTGCGCAAAGGCCCCGAGATGTTTTTACAGACCTATAAGGAAAACCGCAGACTGCAACATCTTATTTGGGAGCACAACATACATGGGGTTATTGCCGATAACCGGTTTGGGTTTTACAACCACTGCATACCTACCGTGTTTTTAGCCCACCAGCTAAACCTGCAAATGACAGATGGGTTTGCCTGGCTAAAGCCCATTGCCAATGGCCTAAACCTAAAATATGCCCGCAAATTTACCCGCATCTGGGTGCCCGATTTTAAAGGCGAGCCTAACCTTACAGGACAACTATCTCACTTTGAGGGTTTGCCGCGTACCGCTAGTTATATTGGCCCTCTTTCTCGGTTTGCAGGGGTAAAGGCAGAAAAGACAGGGGCTTTTGATGGGTATGATGTGCTTATTACCATGTCTGGACCCGAGCCGCAGCGCACCTTGCTTGAAGATAGGCTTACCGAACAAGCCATTAAACTACCCTATAAAACCTTAATGGTGGTGGGTAAAACAGAGGAGAATGCTGATACGGTAGAGGTAAGTGGCAACGTACATAAGGTAGCCCATTTGCCTACTAACCAAATGCTAGAGGCTATGCAGGCGGTAAAGTACATCGTATGCCGGTCGGGCTACTCTACCATTATGGACCTTGTAGCACTTGGCTTAAAAGCCGCTTTTATACCAACCCCCGGCCAGCCTGAACAGGAATACCTATGGCTGAAACCTATATGCAAATGGGTGTTGCACCCTTTGCTACCCAATCGTCTGTGCAGTTAAAAGAATTATTGGCTGATTATGATAGCTACAAGGGTTTTGCAGGGTTTCAATTGAGTAACGAACCGCTTAATAAAGCCATAGAAGATTTTTTATTGCTGGTGCAACAAGGCTAAAGCTATTTTCGTAAATTTGAGAGGAACAATTGTCCTATACATTTGTTATAATTTCAAATTTTACGAGTTATGATTTTCAATCCCGTTAACTTAAAAGATGAGTTGGCGCACATTAGCAAGTCCAGCCCAGTTACTACTAACCTTATTGACGATGTAAACCAATGGCTTAAAGCCCAGGTTGCTGATGAGCAAAAAGCACTACAAAATTTCCCTAACCATTCAGGTATTGATTTTGAGCCCGTCAACAAAGGCTTGCAATTTGATGTGAATGAAGTTTATGGCAAGCAACACATTAAAGAACTTTGTATACGTTTCAGGCTGCGTTTTTTGCCTTCAGAACTGTATAAAGGAACGCTGCCATATTCTGCTATTAAAGCTGTAAATGAGTTTGAGAACACCTTTGCACAGGGCGCTAAAACACACTATTACATTGTTGCCCCGGCTGAGTTTTTAAGCTGCAAGATCGCTTTTCAGACCCCCTACTATTTGCGCAGTTGAGCAACGGGACATTCTATTTGCTAGACCAGTGGGGCGAAGATTTTAAACCCTACCAACAAGCTATGGTATACCCCATGCGTAACGAAAAAACACTGGGTATAACATCTATAGCATTAGGTGCTTTAGTAACCTTGCTAAGCATAGTATTTAGCGCCTTTAGTCTGGAAGATTATAACATAGGTGCTTGGTTTGCAAGGCAGGTAATTACGTTTATATTTAGTACATCGCTCATATTTGTCAGCAGCATTATATATGGCCTTGTAACCTACCGCGACCTTAGCGAAGACACGTGGAACAGCCGTTTCTTTAACTAAAAACTAAAAGTGAAAAACGAAAAATTATCTAATCACTGTACACTAACTACTACACACTAATTGAAAGACAAAGTTATATGGATTACCGGAGCATCATCAGGTATTGGTGAAGCCCTAGTGTACGAATTGGCTAAACAAGGCGCACGCCTGGTACTATCGGCCCGCAATGAGAAAGAACTGGAACGTGTTGCCACAGCCACCAGCCTTGGCGAGCGTGATGTTTTTGTACTGCCGCTAGACCTTGAAAAGCCTGCCGAAATGCAGGGCAAAGCCGCACAGGTAATGAACCATTTTGGGCGTATAGATATCCTTATAAATAATGGTGGTCTTAGCCAGCGCTCTCTTGCTAAAGATACCGGCTGGGAGGTTGACCAACGTCTGCTAAATGTTAATGTAGTTGGTACTATAGCATTAACAAAAGCGGTATTACCTTACTTTCTAAGGCAGAAGCAAGGCCGCTATGTTACGGTAACCAGCCTGGTGGGCAAGTTTGGCAGCCCAATGCGATCGGGCTATTCGGCGGCTAAGCATGCGTTGCACGGGTTCTTCGATTCGCTGCGTGCCGAGGTTGAAAAAGATGGGATTGCAGTAACACTTGTCTGCCCTGGCTTTGTGCAAACCAATGTATCGCTAAACGCGGTAACCGGCAATGGTACTGCCCAAAACAAAATGGACGATGCTACTGCTAATGGCATTACTGCCCAGTATTGCGCACAACAGCTAATAAAAGCCATAAACAATAATAAGCGCGAGGTGTATATAGGCAATAAAGAAACCTATGGCGTTTTACTTAAACGCTTCTTCCCCGGCGTGTTTGCTAATATGATTGGTAAAGCTAAGGTTACGTAGTGCCATTGTTAGTACCCTTGCTCCGCTTAAGCGTGTTGAAGTTTATCTCGTAGTCTATAGATGGTGTTAGCGCGCTTATAAAGGCATTGCGTAGCACTACTACAATAGCATACCACACGTTTATTTCAATGTCTTTAAATTCGCCCTCAATAGGTATTTTAGTGGCAACCTGTTCTTCCTTAGGGTTTTCAAAAAGCTTAATGGCTTTACCAACGGCACTTTCCCAAATGCTGCGCCATAGGGTTGATTTCTCTGTTTCAACGGCTGTAATAACAATGCCGGTTACAACAGGTTTTACATACCCTTTATAATGCCCGTCAACCGATACGGCTTCGGCATAAACGCTTAGCCCGCCGTTGTCAATAGAGAATTTGCCATACGCTTCAAATAAATTATTAAGCCTGTTTAGTTCTATATTTTCTACTTCGGCATTAATATCAAAATCGGGCTTTAACTTTTGCAGGTTTACCTTACCCTTTATTTGTATAGACCCGCCGTATGCCTTCCCTAGCACCATAACTTCTGCCGGCATTGCAAACTCCGGTATGTTAGAAACTGATGTGGCACGTATGTACAGTTTACTTAAATCAAGCCTTACAATTGGGCTTGCAAGAGTGTCTATATATTCTACAGTACCATTTTTTACCTCTAATTTATTCACCACAAAAGGGAATAAATTTAAATGGGTAATATTCGTTTTGCGCTTCACGGTTGGGCCCGTGGTTTTGTCGTCTTCTTTATTTATGTGGGTAAATACAGGCCTTTCTAAAAACACATCAGCAATAAAAATTCCGCCCCACAACTCTTTAAAATTAAAGGTTATTACAACTGTTTCTGCTGATAAAAATTTATTCCGCCCGCCACTTTCTTTATCCAGTTTGTCAAGCAAAAAGCCTTCTATTAATATTTTTTTAGCACCTATTTTTATCTTTTTCACCTCACTGTAATGGCCTTTTAGCGTGCGCAGTTTTTTATTGGCAAACCGGCGTAAAATAAAGGGAAACAAGGTGTTTACTATTGATATAACTGGTAGTAACACACATACCAACCTAAACCATTTTTTCTGTACTTTATATTGTGTGCTGCCCATAGTAGTTTGTGTCTGTTTTTAAAAACCTGTTTATGGCAGATTATGTTTGTAAAACCTTATAAACGCTTACGCGCCGGGGCTTTAGATTTTAATTTACGGGTTGGGGTTTTAACCGTTTTTAGCACTTTTTTATTTGCTGTGCTAATGCCTATATCTTTATCCTTTTCAACAGCTGTAGGGTCTAGCGGTATGCCTTTTTGTATAGAAATAGCGTGGGTAAACTCGGCACCCAAAAACACTATTTGCGATGAGTAATATACCCATAGTATTAATATTATAATAGAGCCGCTTGCTCCATAGGTGCTGGCTATGCTGCTTTGCCCAAGGTATAAGCCTATGGCGTATTTACCAAAACCAAATAATATGGTGGTAGCAAAGGAGCCAATCCACACTGTTTTCCACTGTGGTCTTGCGTCAGACATGTAGCGGTATACCATGGCAAACAACAAGGTTGTTACACCTAGCGTTAGCCCTATGTCAACAATTTTTACCAGCACCATAGAAAAATCAGAAAGGTACTGCCTTAGTATACCTGAAAATGCCGATAGTGCCGACTGGGCTACTAACGATACCAACAGCAAGAATGCCAAAGCGGCTATCATGGCTATGGAAAACACTTTAGATAAAAAGAATTTTGCTACTGGTTTTTTTGCCGATGGTTTTACATCCCAAATAGTATTTAACGCAACACGAAATTGCCCAAATACACCTGTTGCACCTAGCAATAATAGTACAATGGCAACAACGGTATACATCCAGTTTTCGCCCGGCTTGTAAGCCGATTTAATTACCTTTTGAATGGTTAATGCGCTGTCTACACTTATTAGCGATGATAGCTGGTTTGTTATTTCGCCCTCAACCGCTTCGCGCCCCAAAAACACCCCTGCTAATGATATTACAATAAGCAGCATGGGGGCAATAGAAAACAGCGTGTAGTAAGATAAAGCTGCGCTTTGGGTACTAGTATCGTGCTTTTGAAAAAGCGTAAATGTGTTCTTTAGTATATTGCCGGTTGGGGTATTCATAAACACACCCCAACGGCCTTTTATTTTTTCAATCAGTTTTTTCATACATCAGGCTTTTTATTTTTTCTTTTTCTCCTGCCTTTCTTTCTTTTTCAATTCTTTCTCTTTCTTACGGTCTTCTTTCTTTTGCTTACGGTCATCGCCGCTGCCAAAAACCTTTTCAAGGAAAGTTTTATCTCTTGTTTCGCCTATGGTATTAATAGAAACAGTATTGTCTATACTCTGAAAGAAGGCTTTAACAAAAGCGTTGCGCAGCAAGTCGGTTATAATTTGCCATACGCTTATTTTGGGGTTGTCCAAATTACCCTCAATTTCAATCCGGGTAGCTATGTTGTCTTCTTTATGGTTTTCTACAAACCACGAGCCTATCTCTATTAACCCCTCGTATAGTTTAGTCTTAAGCGGGTCTTCTTTTTCTTCTTTCAGGTTAAGTACATCAAGGTCTTCAACAAAAGGTTTTATATATCCTTTAATTTTTTTGTCTTTACTAGCTGCCTCTGCATACATGCTGAAATATCCTTTCTGCACGTCTATATTAGCATATGCCCTGGCAAAGTCGTTTAGCTTAGGTATAGGTATCTTTTTAATCTCGGCTGTTACATCAAACTTGGGTATTTTACTCAATACATCAAGCTGCGCTTTAACATTAACACTACCACCATATACATTGGCTCGCACCACGGCTTTAGATGGTAATATAACCGCACTATCCTTAACATTGCTAAGGTTCTCGGCCAACACATATATATGGTTTGCGTAAATATCAACCTTAGGGCTTTGGTAAAAATCGCGATAGTGAATCTCGCCCCTGTGCAACTCAAATTTATTAATGCTTATTGGCATTAAATCATCGGCCAACTCCACCCACGATGTATCTACCGATGTTTGCGATTGCTCCTTGGTCGGACCTTTTACAAAGTTCACATTTAGGCTGTCAACGTCAATCTTGGCTACTATAGAGCCTTTAAACAGCGATTTCCACTCTAGGCCTGCTTTTATTTTATTTATATATACAAACGGCACAGGTATTTGACCGTTTTTCTTTTTCATATCAAAACCATCAACCCTGGCCGATGCCGTAATCATATTAACAGTAATACAATCTATATGGCCTACATACTCGGGCATATCGGCCATTTTTTTATTTACATACCATGTTAGCACTGGGCCTAGCGCAAAGTTTATAATAGCTAGCACACCAAGTGTTATAACTATAGTGCGTGCTAAGCGCCTTCTGCTGCGGCCTTTGCGTTGGTCAGTACTAAGTTTGCTTAAACGCTCGCGGCGGGCAGCTCTTATTGATGTAGTTTTTTCGGGCTTATTAGCTCTCATTGCCTGTAGATAAATAGGTTAATAGTGTACTAACCTCAAAAAATCTAAATGGTTTAGGTTACAACTAACAGGTATACATTAGTTTGTATAATTTATGTGCGCAATTAAACCATTGGCAAGGTGTTTGGTCTATATACATGTAGTTAAAAATTATAAGCTATGCATATCCGGATTAAGTATTTGGTTCAAAACGCACTGGCATTTCTGTTCTTCGCGTTTTTGCTTTTTTTAGTTAGCGGCTGTATGCCCCAACGTGTAGTTGTTGTACAAGCCCCGCCTCCACCTCCACGCGTAGTGGTAGTTCCGCCACGCCCACCGGTAGTAGTTATGCCGGCACCCAACCCTTACAGGGGTTACCCGAACCGACGCAGGGCCTATCACACCCACCCACATGGCTACCACCACTAGGCTACCTCTTGTGCATTAACCTGTCATTTCTCTCCTTATCATACCCTACATTTACAACCAGCCGCCCCAGAATACCGGGACGGCTTTTTAATTTCTCTGTACCCTTACAGGCAGTAGCCAATAACATCGTTTTCGCGGATTAGTACCCCCTCCAAACCTCTCCCGATAACTATCGGGACCGGTTTTTCCTCCCCTACTAGTAGGGGAGTTGCCGGCACGCTTTAGCGAGTCGGCGGAGTGGGTACAAACCCTTACAGGCAGTAGCCAATAACACCGTTTTCGCTGCTTTTTTTAAAGTCCCCTCCTTTTTAAGGAGGGGTAATTCTGACTGCTAAGTCAGAATGGGGTGGTTACATTAGTGTCTTCTATACCCCTACAAGCAGTAGTAAACCACTCAATTTCTGCTCATGCAACCACCCCCGTCCAGGCTATCGCCGCGACACCCCCTCCTAAATTTAGGAGGGGGCAGGGGAAGGTACTACAAGCAGTAGTAAACCAATGCATTTTTGCTCACCATTTTTAGCCCCTCTCCACGCGTGGAGAGGGAAAGACAATACAATTAATTGTATTGGCAGGGGAGAGGTGGAAACACCCATAGGCAGCCTGCTTTCGCAAACCGCCCGTAGGTAACAATACTTATCATAACAATTTACCAACCGACCAATGGCGCCGCCATAAAGGCTCGGCTGGTCTTAGCCATTGCGAAGCTTGTCCTCTTGGTAAACTATTTCTCTTAAATTCTAAAGGCCTTTCTTTTAAGCCCCTCTCCTTCGGGGAGGGGTTTGGGGTGGGGTCATCATTAAACCATCATTCTGAATCGTAATAAGCATTGTAGGTACTGTAAATAAAGTTCCCCCTTTAAAAGGGGGTGTTTAGTGCAAAGCACTAAACGGGGGATTTAAACCGTCGAAAACTCTCCCTTATAAAGGGAGTGGATTCCCGCCAAAGGCGGGAAGACGAGGGATTTTTGCCGCGCGGCCGTTTGTTATCCCGCACTTGATGCGGGATCTCCTAATTAACCCATTAGGAAAGGGTGCCAAGTGGTTTTGTTATTCGAATAACAGTACAAAGATACAACCTGAATTAAAATAAGTCAAGCAAATAAATATAAAAATTATTAACAATTGTTAATTTGCCTTTTCAGCATTAAACCTCAGGCTAGTTATATAGCCTAAATACGCCATAGGCAAATAAGCTACCAACACATCAAGCAAGGTAAACCACACCGGCGATGGCAGCATAATAATATTCAAAACCCCGCCTATTAAAAAAGCCACACCAATAATCATGGCAAAGCGTAATTTGCGCGTGGTTGCTATTAATGCCGCAATAAAAGCACCTACCAGTGTACCCAACGCATGCGCCAATAATGGAAAAACAAAATGCTTTGGTTCCATTAAGGGCATGGCAGCTTCAAGGCCCTCCATGGTAGAAAAATCGGCTCCGGCAGGTGGTGGAATAACCATGGGGCCAATGCTTACCAGCGCCATATTAACGGCGCTGCCAATAATAAGGCCACCAAATACGCCCAGTACACTTTTAACGGTTGGGTTCATAGCGTAGAATTTGACTAAAAAGACTAATCTGTTAGTGCACTAATTTTAGTGAAATAGCAGCAATAAAAAGGCAAAGAATTAAAAGTAATAGAGATGGTATATGCTTTTGCCACGGATTGCCTACTTTAAAGTGAAAGTACTGGGCCGATAACATAAATAAAGCCAACATAAGGGAAGGGATAAGAACTAAATCCTCATACCAAATACCGGCTACAAGCAAAGTAGATAATACTATTTTTGATGCCCCTACAATACTACGTATTAAAGTACTTAAACCGTACTGCTTAAATTCCTTTTCAACATTAGGAAACCTAACAACCCAAACAACTACTATTGATAAGGCTACAATAACTTGAGCAACAATGGAGTACGTAGTCATATATTGATTTTTTATGATTGCTATGCGTAAAGTGCATAAAACAAATCTATCTCAAAAGTAGTGTTTAATTTTTAACCTATTCTCTTGGGGTAGTTTATATGCCAAATGCTTGCGTATGTGGTACATTAGAGTGTACCGCCCAATGCTAATGCGATGATTAAGTTTTTTACAATCAGGAAATTAAAGGGTTTAATTTCGTGTTAAATTACCGGAAGCGATATTTAATTCTCTTTTGAAAAACTGACCTTAATTTTAGCACTTAACCCGCCATTTTGCCAACTACTGTTGTGCATTCGTATTTCTCAAAATTGCTTTTCAAATGTCTTTCCGTTAAATTTAAAAATATTTCCGTTTGCCATTCCAAAAAGCAAATTGTTTTTGTTGTCTTTATAAATAGTCCAAATCATCGGCGACGAAAGTTTGCTGTCTGTATTATAGTTTGTAACCTTCTTGCCATCATATTTCCAAGCTCCAGTATCTCTATCTCCAAACCAAATATTGCCTTCTGAATCTTCTTCGATAGCAAAAACGTGTTCAAGTGTGCCTTAGTTGTGATTTGTCTCCTCTTCTTGTACTTGTTGGATGGATTAAATTATTCTTTTCAGAAAAATTAATGATTGAGTTGCCCTCCATTAGCAAAACGCCAATTCCATTATTTCCTATCCAAATTCTACCTTTTGAATCTGCAAAGACACTTCTTATGTGCAAAACGTCATTTTCTTTAAGTTTCAGATTGTTATGGTCAAAAATAGTTGTCTTTTTTTCATCGTAATTGAACAATGCTGAATAAGTTGCAATCCAAATTTTACCGTCTTTATCTTTTGATATGTCAGTTACGCCATAAGAATTATCAGGATTTTTATTTTTGGGTTTTGGAAAAATTAAATAATTCATATTTATTCCATCAAAACGATTTATACCGTCTTCTTCGCCCGCAGAAAACCATAAATCTCCGCTAGTATCATTCCATTCATATCTTGGGTTGTTAAAATTTGATGAATAAGTGGTAACCTTTCCTTTGTCATATACACTTACTCCTTTTCCAGTTCCGAACCAAATTTTCCCATTCTTGTCTTCTTGAATTGAACGGATTTGATTGTCGGATAAACCTTCATTAGTTGTAAAGTATTCAAACGATTTTCCATTATAATAGCTTACGCCTTCATTATGACTTCCAAACCAATAATTACCATTCCTGTCTTGAAATATTGCACGTATTCCCGAAGTAAATTTTAAGGTATCAGTTTGTGAAGTGCTTACCAATTCAGATTTACTAATTTCTTTAACAGGTGATTTTTTTCATCGCAGGAAAGATTCAGTGCCAATATGAGTATTAGGTAAATCAAATTATAATATTTTTTCATTTGTGCATTATTTTACAAATATATCAAATGCTTTTGCTTCGGGACTTGGACTCGAATGCTGGCCCTTGCGGTTAGCATCCCGACAAGCTTTGCTTCGTCGGTGACCATAAATTTATATAAACAAAAAAGCCACTATTTCTAGTGGCTTCTACTTTTGCTCCCCTCCCGAAGCTTCGGGACTGGACTCAACCCACTAGAATTTTCAGATAACAAAAAAGCCACTATTTCTAGTGGCTTCTACTTCTGCTCCCCGACCTGGACTCGAACCAGGGACCTAATGATTAACAGTCATTCGCTCTAACCAACTGAGCTATCAGGGAATATTAGGGCTGCAAAAATAGTACTTTGTATTAATAATGCAAAAAATATTGATAAAAAAATTATAATTATCTGTTATTCAGTGTATTGATATGCGCTATACCCTGTCCGCTATAGGCTAACCAACACATTTCCTCCCATTTCTTCGGGTGCTTTTAACCCCATAAGGGTTAAAATGGTAGGTGCAATATCGGCCAGCTTGCCGTTTTGCAGGGTTTTATAGTCGCTGTCAATCAATATACAGGGCACAGGGTTAGTAGTATGGGCCGTGTTTGGGGTGCCATCTTCGTTAATAGCATATTCAGCGTTGCCATGGTCGGCCAGTATTATAGCCGAGTAGCCCTTTTCAATAGCCTTGTCAATAGTCATTTGCAGGCATTGGTCAACAGTCTCAACTGCCTTTATAATAGCGGGGAACACGCCTGTATGCCCTACCATGTCGGGGTTGGCATAATTAAGGCAAATAAAGTCAGGCGCGTTTTCGTCCATGTCTTTAACCACCGCCTCGGCAATTCCATAGGCGCTCATTTCGGGCTTAAAGTCGTAGGTTGGCACATCTTTAGCCGATGGTACCATAATTCGCCTTTCGCCTGTAAACTGCACCTCTCGTCCGCCCGAAAAGAAGAACGTAACGTGCGGGTATTTCTCCGTTTCGGCAATGCGTAACTGGGTTTTGCCTGCGTTAGCAAGCACTTCGCCAAGGGTATTGGTAATGTCTTTTTTATTAAATATAACCTTAACACCGGTAAAACTATGGTCGTAAGGGGTCATGGTAAGGTAATACAGGTTTTCCAGCTTCTGCATCCCTTGTTCGGCAAAGTCTTGCTGGGTAAGCACCTCCGTAATCTCGCGGCAACGGTCGGTGCGGTAGTTAAAGCAAATAACCACATCTCCGGGCTTTATAGTGGCTACAGGGTTTCCATCAGCGTCAACCTTAACAATGGGTTTTATAAACTCATCGGTAATACCGTTGGTATACGATTCTTCAACCGCGCCAATAATATTGGTAGTGGGCTGCCCTATACCGTTTACCAGTAAGTTGTAGGCTTGTGCAACGCGCTCCCAACGCCTATCGCGGTCCATAGCATAGTAGCGCCCTATAACCGATGCTATTTGTCCGGTAGACTGCAATAACTCATCTTGCAGCGCAGTTAAAAAGCCAACCCCGCTTTTAGGGTCGGTATCGCGCCCATCGGTAAAGGCATGTACAAAAACATTCTCTAAGCCATACTGCTTGGCAATTTTACACAGCTTGTGCAGGTGTTTGTCTGATGAGTGGATGCAACCATCAGATACCAATCCCATTAAATGCACATGCTGGTTACAATCGCGCGCATATTCAAAAGCCTTAACCAGCTCTTCATTACGCTCCATATCGCCATTCTGGGTAGCCAGGTTAATCTCTACCAGGTCTTGGTATATTACACGGCCCGCACCTAAATTCAAGTGGCCCACTTCAGAGTTGCCCATTTGCCCCTCAGGCAGGCCAACGTTTAAACCATCGGTGCGCAGTTCACTATGGGGGTACTTAGCAATCAACGAATCAAAACAAGGTGTTTGTGCTGCTTTTACAGCATTTGCAGGAGTATCTTCGCCAATACCCCAACCATCTAATATTACAAGAATTACCTTTTTATCAGCCATTTAACAAAGGTACACTATACAATTAATTACGTTGCAATAGTTGTATTATGCTTTTTGTATAGTTTATACGATTGAAATAACGCCAGTAGTAAAAACAAACTGCCAAAAAGGATATTCAACCAACCGCTTATGTAGCTATTGCCAACACGTATAAAATAAAAGGCGGTTAAAATAAATATTATTATACCGCTAAAAGTTCCTACTGCTATGCTTACTATATACCAGTAGTAATATGGTTTTTTAGCATTTATCTTATTGTTTTTTATAAGGTAAATATTCCACCCGGCCCAAAAGGGGTATTGCATAAAATTAAGGCTGTTGGCTACCACACCTAGTATGTAAGGAGAAAGTGCAATATTTATATTCAACAAGTTTAAGTTCGGCTCCTTAGTGTTTACCGTAAAAAAGTAAACAGCAAAACCCAGCATAAAAGCAATAGAAAATAGTAAATAACCCCATCAACCAATTGCGATATTTTGCTGCTGCCCTTTATGGCTTTATTCGCAGTAAAATAAGCTACAGGGTCATACCCATCAATAGCAACAAAACTGCTTAAGTTAAAGTGCTTTTGCGTAATGCAGAAATGTTTTGGGTGCTTACAAAGGTTGCTAGTAATACAAACACTATTGCGATATACTTTTTCATGATTACTGTATTACAATGCGTTTAGTTGTACGCGCGTTGCCGGTAGATAGCATTACTGAATATAGACCCGTTGGTAGCCCTGTTAAATCTATTGCTGTATGTTGGCTAAAGCTTGTGTTAGCTATAACTTTCCCGTCGGCTGCAATAATTAATAAATTGGTTAAGCCTGTAGTTGCTAATTGTATATTCAATAACCCCTTGGTAGGGTTGGGGAATATATTGGCCTCTAAAACAGGCAGGTCGTTTATGGTAGTAGCCACGTCGTTGTTTTGTTGTGTGGCAGGTATAGCTTCAGCCTGTACCACTTCTTTAGTATCATCAAGCTGTAGCAGCGCAAGGGTATAAATTCGGCTAAAGTTCCAAACAGGGTTTGCCGCTGTTCTGGTTGTATATACTACAGAGTCGCCAATGTTGGCGGGGGCGGCAATGGTTGTTCCTTCAGCACCCCAAAGTGCTTTTCTAAACACATCGTAGTGGCGGGTTTCACCATTTTGGCTGGTATAGTTTATGGTATCTTCCGCAAGTGCGGCAAACAGCTTAAGGTTTGTGTAGCTATGTGCGGCAATAGCTTTAATAGTTATGGTAGACTTTATAGAGTCGTTTCCGTATTTATATTGCTTAATGCTGATACTAAGGGGCGATGTTTGCCCTTCAAAAGGGTTGAAAAGTTCGGCACTGGCGTAGTTGGTGCTGGTGGGTATGTCTGCACCGTTTATTACAAATTTTGGCGTGCTGCCATACAGTCCATAGTAGTTAGTCCGTGCATCACTATCGGCAAGGCTTTGTTGGCTTAATAGGCACGCTGTGTATGGCGAACTTGGGTGTATGGCCAAATGCAAAACCCCGGGGTGGTTGCTTAGGTTGGTATAAAAACCGGGATTTTTGCTGGCACAAATGCTACACTTGGTATTGGTAAAGTGTTCAACAATAATTTTTTTAGGTACTTGCGCAACAAGGGCCGAGCAGCTAAAAAATAAAGCAGCAATAAAAAAATGTTTCATAGATAGATGGTTTTAAGGTATTAGTCGGGTTGATTATAAGAACCTTACAAACCAATATGAAAAAAATCCACTGGGGTTGCCGGTGGATTTTTTATATCAATTAATTTAAATCGCAAGTCACTATCAAGCTTTGTATGCTGCCTGCTGACTAAGTGTATACTTATTTGTTTTGCTGGCCCCAGTTTTTATCGGCTTTAACAATGCCCGTTTTGCCCTAGGTAGATTTTGAATACATATTCTGTGGTTGGCAAAACAAATACAGCTTATCATCAATAATTTTAAAGCTGTTAGGGTCTACCTGGGCCTTTTGGCCGGTATCGCTCATAGCCGATGCGCACCAACCACCATATTGCGGCTCGTATTTGGTGTGGTTCTTCATAAACATTCTTTTATGTTCTACAGATGAGAAGTAGTAGGTAACCCCTAACGATGTGTAGGCGATGGTTTTTAATCCTTTTACTGCTCTGTGTTCTGTAAAGTATGCTACCGGGTCGTACCCGTCTATAGCTACTGCGTTGGTTTGGTTAAACTGCTTTTTGCGTAAAGTGCTGCTTTGCGCGTCGGCATTGGCCCATATACATAAGCCTAATAAAATAAGTGTCAACTTTTTCATAGTAATAACATTAGGGTTCATACTATTAGTCGCTGTTATAACTGTAGCCTTACATAAAAAGTTTACAAGGGCATAAAAAAAACACCCACCGGATATTTTTCCAGTGGGTGCCTTGCAAAGTGTTATGGTTGGGTATTTCCGCTTGTGGTTAAGCGGCACTAATGGTAAGAGAGAAAGAGTTGGTACTATTTCATTAATTGGCATTCTTTTTCAGCCGGTCTTTAAATACCTTTTCAAACTTCTCAACCTTAGGCCTAACTACCATGGCGCAGTAAGAGTTTGTTCCGTTGTTGTTGTAATAATCCTGGTGGTAATCTTCAGCTTTATAAAAGGTGTCAAAAGCAGTTATTTCAGTAACAATAGGGCTGTCGTAAACATGTTCTTTGCTAAGGGCTTCTATAATATCTTGCGCAATTTTCTTTTGGTTTTCATCGCGGTAATATATTGCAGAGCGGTACTGTGTGCCTACATCGGCCCCCTGGCGGTTAAGCGTTGTTGGGTCGTGTACGGTAAAAAACACTTTCAATATTTCTTCTACCGATGTTTTGCTGGGGTCAAATACAATCTGTACCACTTCGGCATGGCCTGTAGTGCCGTTGCATACCTCTTTATAGGTTGGGTTTTTAGTGTTGCCACCAGAGTAGCCCGACTCTGCACTTATAACGCCATCAAGCATGCGGTAAACAGCTTCTACACACCAAAAACAGCCGGCGCCAAGCGTTAATGTGTCCGTTTTCTTTTCCATTGTAGGTTGATTATTATCTTTTTTTATATCACTCTCCTTTACAAACTCTAAAGAAAGCGAATTTACGCAATAGCGCAAACCGGTATCGGTAGGGCCATCGTCAAACACATGGCCAAGGTGGCCGCCACAACGCCCGCACATAATCTCGGTACGGCGCATACCATGGGTGTTATCATCTTTAGTGGTTATTTTACCTGCAGCTATCTCTTTATCAAAGCTGGGCCAACCACAGTGTGCATCAAACTTACTGCTCGAATCAAACAATGGGTTGCCACAACCTGCGCAGGTATACATACCTTTATCTTTGTTAAGCAAAAGCTGGCCTGTAAAAGGGCGTTCGGTACCTTTTTCGCGCAGTACATAGTACTGGTCGGGGCTTAGCTCCTTTTTCCATTCTTCTTCGGTTTTAAAAACCTTACCTGTGTCTCCTGAAATGTTCATGTTTCTTATTTGACTATAATTTACGTCTTTGGGTTTTTGGCTGCATGCCAAAAACAGGGGTGCCATCAATAGTATGGTAACTAATATAACTAGGGGCGTGGATATAAATCCTAATGTCTTCATTTTTCTTATTTTGAATAGATGCATTTGCATTTACTCAATAGTCGTAAATAGCATTATAACCTTACAAATAGGATTGAAAAATGTTTTGAAAATTGTCTTTTTATCCCCCTCTCCTTTGGAGAGGGGATAGAGGTGAGGCCCCTACCTTATCAACACCACCATATCGCGGTAGGTATGTTCCTTGTTAAGAACATCAGTTAAATAAACGGCATATACATACACTCCGTCGGCTGATATTTCTCCACCTTGGTTCATAAATGTGCCGTCCCACTCCTCAAAAATATTATTACTCTCAAATACCTTCTGTCCCCAGCGGTTAAAAATGTACAGTTTAAAGGTTTTTATTCCCTCTCCGTACGTGCGCCAACCATCGTTATAAATATCGCCATTTGGCGTAAACGCGTTAGGCGCGTAAAAGCGGAATATTGGGTTAATACGCACCGGCTTAATTAAAGTATCGGGGCAACCCACTTCGTTTATTACTATTTGAGATATATAGTAGGTGCCACTATCTTGATATGCCATGGCATAGCTACAGGTATTAAATAAGGTATCACCTGTACCCATGTACAACTCGCAATATATACCACCTACCGATTGGTCTGTAACAGATACCCATGGGGCAAGCACATCTGTTTCTACAGGGTCTATAATAAAAGCTGCCGTAGGGCTAGGTTTAACGGTTATAAGGTTTTGTTGCGATAGTACCAGCGTATCTATACAGCCGGAAAGAGAGTAGGCTGTTAGTGTTACATCATAAATACCATCGTTTTGGTAAATATGCAGCGGACTTGCCTCGTTAGAAAACTCACCATCGCCAAAATTCCACCAGTATTCCAATGGAGTGTCCGATGCGGTTGAGTTATTGGTAAACTGCACAGGGTAGGGCTCACAACCTACACCTCCCGAAATATCAAGGTCTATAGTAGGCAGTGGGTAAACAAGCACACTGTCTGTGTGGGTGCGCACACAGCCCTGTCCCGTATAGGTAACAGTAACGCCGTAGGTGCCCGGTGCAGGAAAACTAATGCCCTGCGGGTTTTGTGCCTGAGAGTTTAATGGTGTGCCCGATGGTGAAAAATCCCAATTAAACAAAGTAGTGTTTTGGTATGTACCACCTGCTGTAAAGTTAAAACTGTTGCCTGTTATGCATTGGCCCGGTGGTGGGTCAAAATAAGCATCAAGCAGTGGGTAAACCCCAAATGTTATATAAGTGGTGTCGGCACAATAATAGCCGGGGTTTGCAATTAGGGTAACGGTATAATCGCCCGGCGCGGGGTAAGTATAAATTGGGTTCACATCGGTAGATGTGTCGCTGGCTGTGCCGGAAACACCAAAATCCCAGCGGTAAAACTGTGCGCCCGAACTCTCATTAGTAAACTCTATCTCAAACCCGTTGCAACTATTTAGTGGGTCGGGGTTGGGGTTTACAAATGCCGCTGCTACGTTAGACAGGCAGTTTACTACGTTAAACTGAAAATCGCGCTTATGTACTGCTATTAATTGCCCGTTTCGGTATTCGCCTACACATACTGCAACTACAAATTGCCCCAACATATTGGGTGTGCCTGTAAGCAGCCCTGTTTGTGGGTTTATTGCTAACCCGGGGCTGGCACCTAAAGGGTTGGTTGCGTTAAACGGGTTAGAGAAAATTACGTTAGCATACGGTGGCGGAAAAGGCGGGTCGGGTGCAGGGTCTGTGGTTGATGCGCCTTCATAAGGGTCGCACAAAAAGTACACCAGAGAGTCTCCGTCGGCATCGGTAGCAGAGTGGTCAAAAGACAAGGGGTCGTTTACGCACAATACAATAGGGGGAAGTTGGTATAATGCGGACTGGTATTGCAGGTAAAAGTTCCCGGGCCGGGAATAAAGGCGGTATACGTAGCACCAACATCGCCGGGGCTTACAATATTTAATATCGTATTGTTGCGGCAGCAACGTTGGTAAACCAGGGTATAACCACCATTTATAGGGGGCAGGGTTACAATAGCTTCGTAAACACCTTCTTCTACACAAATATTAGGCGGGGCAACCAGGCAGGGGTTTGCAATTACCGGTGGCAGGTTGGTTACTACAGGGTCAAACATATACAATGGTTGTGGCCCCGCAATGTTGGGGTTCATATCAACCAGTATGCCCGATGAGGTATAGATTCCTATAGGTGCCGGGTTATCAAAATCTGGCACACCATTAAAACAATCGCGATATAGCTTTAGTATTACACGGTACTCGTTATTCCCTAAACACTCATAATATAGTTCGCCGCCAATAATATGGGTAGCCTTAACCTGTAACGAGGTTAAAAGCAACAATAGCCCTATGACAGCTCTCCTTAGCAAGTGTAAAAATTTGAATATCGTGTATCACAAATAACAACGTTGGTATATTGTATTTGTTTTTATTTAAGTATAGTTATTGTGCCATTCACCTTTTCAGGCTTAGCAGGCACGTCAAGCACAAAGTAATAAACCCCTTCAGATAGGTCTCCACCGTCCCAGTCGTTCTTATAATCATCGCTGGTATATACCTTACGGCCCCAACGGTTATATACTATCATTACACTATTAGGGTACAGTTCAAGGTTGCCAATAACAAAGGTTTCGTTAAGCCCGTCGCCATTCGGGGTAAATACGTTAGGCACTTCAAGGTCGCATATAACGTTAATAGTAACCTGTGCTACGCCTTCTGGGCTACCGCAAGAGTCTGTAACCGTTACAGTATAAGTAGTGTTGGCTGTAGGCGTTACACTAATAGTCTGGGTGGTATCGCCCGTCGGGCTCCAGTTATAGGTGTATGGGCCTTGGCCGCCTGTAGAGCTGGCTGTTAAAGAAACTGTCGCTTCGCACACAGTAGTGTCACCTTGCAAAATAGTGGTTTGTATAGAGTCTGTATTCACTATAACTATTGATACCACCTGCGGCGGGAAGGTAGAGCAAAGTACTGTTTGCTGTAAACTGATAACCACGTTTTCATTCCCTTCATTCACCCCATCAAAAGAAGCATCAAGATTTACAAAAATCAATGTATCGCCGGGGTAAAACACAACGCTGTCTGCTATCAGGGCATAGTCAACACCATTAGTGGCAGAGCCGCCAATGGTAAAGTTAACTACGGTAGTGTCTGTTAGTTGGCCATCGCGGGTAAAGGCAATAACACCATCAATACAGCCTTCAACTATAAGGCTGTCGTTTACGTTGGCTACAGAGCCTGCCGAAATGCTAATGTCAGGGTTACCTGCCGAAAGGCTGTTGGCCTCTAAAAAGACTGCAGAGTCGTAAGCGTCATCGCCGGCATCGGCAATGGCTATTTTTAAGGTGTAAGTAGAGCAGGGTTGAACAACGGCAACGGCTTGTAGTTTTACCGTAAAACCATCGTAAGATATTGTAGTGCCTGTACCGTTATCTACGTAGTATTGAGAGTTTAAACCATCGTTTACGTTATCAATAGTTACCGGGGTGCTGGTACCGGGCAGCAATGCCAGGTTGGTTGCGGTAGGGTAGCCGGGGCCTGATATAAAAAACGCAAACACATCATTAAAACCGCCATTAACAAATTCAGGGTACTCTTCTGATGCAAAAACGTAGTTAAATACTATAGTGTCATTAATAGGCACAAATTCAAATGTTAGTATGGCTGCATCTTCTGTAGGTTGAGATGTTAATGCGTCCAGGTCAGCATCGCCGGGCAGGGCCAGGTTGGTGCTAGAAAAATCAATACCTGTACCGGGGGCTGTGGCAATATCGCCGGTAGATAAAATAATACCGCTGTTTATGCCAATGTTGGTAGTTTGCCCGTTGGCAAAAGAGCCTATTTGCACCCCATCGCCAACAAAGTTTATGTTATTTACTGTAACACCGGTACCCACCAGTACATTTTGCACCAGGGCCTGGGGTGTTTGCCCACCTTGCACGGTAAGCTGGGCGTTAGTAGAAAGGGCAAAGCCCATTAGGGCCAGCGTTAATGACAATAATGATTTTGTGTAATAGTTTACCATATTAGTTAATTAAGGCTACGCTGCCGCGTAGTGTGTATTCATCGCCTGGGGGCGTTTTAACCTTAATCAGGTAAACGTAAATGCCTTGCGGAGATACCTGTGACCGCTTTTGTCGCGCCCATCCCACCGGTTAGCATAGTCGGTAGACTTAAATATCGGTTCGCCCCAGCGGTTAAAGATATACATTTCGTAGTTAATAAACCCTTGTCCCAGTCCCGAAAAATTTTCATTTATATCATCGCCGTTAGGGGTAAAGGCATTTGGAACATATAATGTATAGTCGGGGTAAGCCCTTACATTTTTAATAATAGTGTCAGTACAACCATATTGGTTCTCAACTATTAAGGTTACTCTGTACAGCCCGGTATCGGCATAGTTATGCAATGGGTTTTGCTCGGTACTGGTATTAAAATCGCCAAAATCCCAGTACCAGTTTATCACATCGGTAGATGATTCATCCAAGAACTTTACTTTGCGGTTTTCAAGGTAGAAGTAGCTAAAATTGGCATTGGTAGGCAATACATCTACCACAATTTCTTTGGTAACGGTGGTGCCGCAACTATCGGTAACGGTTACCGTGTAAACGGTTAACCCCGAAGGTTTTACCCATTTAGAAGAGCCGTTGCCAAGGTTATTGTCCCAAGAAAAAACAATCTCCGTATCGCCCTCGCCACCTCTTGATGAAACAAATAGTAAAATCGAGTCGCCGGGGCAAATTGTAGTATCAGGTGGGGTAATCAGCTCCAATGGAACATAGCCCGGCATATCTATTAATGCCTGTGCCTGTGCGGTTTGAGAGTTGCAAGCATCTGTTACGGTTACCGTGTAAGTTGTTGTTTGCTGTGGAAAAACAGTAACGGTTTGCCCTACAAGGCCATTATCCCACGTATAAGTATACGGACTAATACCTCCTGTAGCGGTGGCGGTTAGTGGCGTAGGTATATTGGGGCATATATAGCTTGTATAATCGGGCGATACTGTTACAACCAACGGTTCCACGTTAGTTATAGTAAGATTCACCTCTTTGGTAACTATAGTACCACAAATGTCTTGCGTAATGGTTATAGTAACAGTTTCGTTAGGTTCGGTAACCCCATCAAAAATAGGCACCAAAGGCACAATAACCACCGTATCGCCGGGCTGAAAGGTAACCTGTGTAGGAAATTGGGAATAATCTACTCCATTTATGGCGGTGCCGGTAATGGTAACATCAAAAGTTTCAGCTACCTGCGTAGCTACCGATTTGGTAAACTTGATATTGGCCTGGCCACAACCTTCGTAAAGCAGGCTGTTGTTGTTGCCATAAGTAACGGTTGCTATTACATCGTTTGTTGCACTTGAAAAGCTTAATGCCTCCAGGAATACTGCAGAGTCGTATATGCCATCGCCGGCATCGGCAATACAAATTTTAATGTGGTATGTTTCGCAGGGTACAACGTTGGCTTGCGCTGTCATAGGCTTGGTAAAGCCATCGTATTGTACAGTTTGGCCGCCGGTATTGTCTACGTAGTAGTTAGTATAGCTAATCTGGTTAACGTTGTTTATGGCTACGGGGGTAGAGGTACCGGGTATAATAGCTATGTTGGCGTTGTTATAGTTGCTGCCACCGGGGTTTGGGCCGCTAATAAAAAACGCGAAAACATCGTTATAAATCTGCCCCACAAATTCAGGGTACTCTTCTGATGCAAAAACGTAGTTAAATGATATTTGGCCCGATTGGGGAATAAAGTCAAACTCCAGTACCGATGCATCATAGGTTTCAAACCCGCTAATAGCGGTAAGGGTAGCGTCGCCAACTACGCCATTGTCTACACCCGCGCTGGCAATACTATTTGGGCCGGGTGCTACTCCGCGGCTGCCGGTGGTAATAATTACCCCGTTTGGCAGGCCAATGTTAGAGTTGGTTCCGTTAAAAGTGCCGTAAGCAATAGGTGCGCCATTAAATGTAACGTTGTTTACTGTTACCCCGCTGCCAACCAGCACGTTCTGTACAATATCGGTAGGAGAGCTCGGGGCCACCCACAGTAAGTTGGGCGCTAAGGCTTGTTGTTAGTGCAAGTATAAAAAAGCAAACGCACCAAACCTTTTGGCAGCGTAGCTACCAGCAGATTTGGATTTAAGTAAGCCTTTATTTATAACGTACACAGGGCAAATTTTTTATAAAAATAGCAAAAAAAGCGACAACCACAAGCAATTTCTTTTCTCAGGCGGCAGCATTTGTTACCATTGCTACAATTAATACGCCAAAAATTCTGCTTTATTATTAATAGACAAAAAACATTTTTAAAGGTTTATCGGAATGCAAAATTTAATATGTCAAAGAAAATTAAGCTCTCCCTTTAAGGGGGAGGGTTGGTGGGGGTAAAAATGGGGCAAAGCCCCTCCCTAATTTTAGGGAGGGGTTGGGGAGGGTACGTTATTATTAATAAACTTGCAAAAAATATTTCTCAATCATGGATACCGTAAAACAATACATTGAACAGAATAAAGACCGTTTTTTAAACGAATTGCTAGAACTGCTTCGCATTCCATCGGTTAGCGCCGACTCTAAATATACCGGAGATGTGGCTAAGGCTGCCGATATGGTTGCTACTCGCCTTAAAGAGGCCGGTGCCGATAATGTTGAAATTTGTACTACCCCCGGCCACCCCATTGTGTATGGCGAAAAGTTTTTAGATGCATCGTTACCTACCATTATGGTTTATGGCCATTACGATGTGCAGCCTGCCGACCCCTTGAATTTATGGGACTCGCCTCCGTTTGACCCGGTTATAAAAGATGATAAAATTTACGCCCGCGGTAGTGCCGATGATAAAGGCCAGATGTATATGCACGTTAAGGCGTTTGAATATATGTTTAAAGAAAGCAAGCTGCCCTGCAATGTTAAGTTTTTGATTGAAGGCGAAGAGGAAGTGGGCAGCAGCAACCTTACCGATTTTTGTATTGCCAATAAAGAAAAGCTAAAGTGCGATTTGGTACTTATTTCTGATACGTCTATGATTGGGAACGAAATCCCATCATTAGATGTGGGTTTGCGTGGCCTTAGCTATGTAGAGGTAGAAGTTACCGGCCCTAACCGCGATTTGCACAGCGGTGTTTATGGTGGTGCCGTAGGCAACCCAATAAACATTTTGGCTAAAATGATAGCCCAGATGCACGATGAGAACAACCATATTACCATACCTGGTTTTTACGATGATGTTTTGGTGCTAACCGACGAAGAAAAAGCGGAACTAAACAAAGCGCCTTTTGATATTGAAGAATACAAGAAAGACCTTGATGTTGGCGATGTTTGGGGCGAGAAAGGCTATACCGTTTTAGAACGTACCGGCACTCGCCCAACCTTAGATGTTAATGGCATTTGGGGTGGCTACATTGGCGAAGGGTCTAAAACCGTTCTTCCATCAAAGGCATTTGCCAAAATATCTATGCGTTTGGTTCCGGGCCAAAGCTCTGATAAGGCTACAGAGTTGTTTACCAACTACTTTAAAAGTATAGCCCCGGCATCTGTTAAGGTAGAGGTGCGTGCCCACCACGGTGGCGAGCCTGTGCTTACCCCAACCAACTCTACTGCCTTTTTAGCAGCAGCTAAGGCAATGGAAACAACCTTTGGCAAGCGCCCTATACCAACCCGTGGCGGTGGTAGCATTCCTATTGTAGCTATGTTCGAGAAAGTTTTGGCAGCCAAGTCGGTACTTATGGGCTTTGGCTTAGATAGCGATGCTATCCACTCACCTAACGAGCATTACGGCCTATTCAACTACTACAAAGGCATAGAAACCATACCATACTTCTACAAGTATTATGTAGAAATGTCAAAATAGTTGCCGGTTGCCAGTAATAAAAAAGCCCCGCACTGCGGGGCTTTTTTATAAACCCCGTAGGGGTGAAATGTCTGTAGCCCGGGGTGTAAACCCCGGGAAAAGAAAGTCGCCATCTTATCTCCCCTCTCCTCGTGGGAGAGGGGCCGGGGGTGAGGGCATAAAATTAATATCAGATTACACTCAACTGTCAATCAACCCTAATAAATTATCAGTCGTTTTGTTGCTAATCCTTTCGCACTCTGTATAGTTACCAGATAAATTCCTTTGTTTAGATTACTTATGTTTAGTTGGTGATTGCTGCCAATAACATTTTCTGTTAATATGGTTCTTCCTGTCAAATCATAAACCGTAAGCATCCACTTCTCAAAAGGTTTTGCCTTGCTATTTATAATATTAACCAACCCATTTGCCGGATTTGGATACATGGTAATATCGCTAGAAACAAGAGTTTCTTCAACCCCAACAGTATTGGGGTCTTGGCCTAGGTATAACGATATACCACCTGTAGAAACACCAATCACTGCATCTATATACCCATCGGCATTAATATCAGCCAGGGCAGGTGCGCTGTAAGTACCCATGCGGGCAAAGCCGGTAAAGGTGCTGTCTTGCAGGGTAAATGGCCCGCTAAGGTTGCCATCTATATTAGTGTAGTGGAACAACGTTCCACGTTGGCAGCCAACTACAGCGTGGGTAACGCCTGCGCTATCAAAAAAGCAGGGCATGCTATAGCCAAAGTTGCTAACCGTTTGGTCTATCACATCAATACTACCCAGGTTGTCGTTAGCGGGCAAGGTAGCAAAAACAAAGTTGTTCGCTGTGCCTGTATTGGGGTAGTAGTTAAGGTTGCCGTTTTTCTCGCCAACTATAAGGTCTAGCAGGCCATCTTTGTTAAGGTCGAATAGTTGTGGCGATGAGTACCCGCCCACATCTATTGTAGACAGGGCAGAGGTAACAGGGTTAAAAATAACGGTATCGTTGGTTTGGGCTATGTTTTTAAAGTAATGCAGGTTACCGGTGCGGTCTCCACAAATAAGGTCGGGTTTGCTGTCACCGTCAATATCGCCAAAGGTGGGCGACATAAAGTTTATGTTCAGGGCTGATAAGCCACCCCAGTCGCGGTCCATAAACTTAAACTTAGGGTTGGTTGCAGTACCAATGTTTTTGTATAACGACAGGCCCCCGCGGTACATTCCACCGCTCTGGTAGTAGCCATAGTTGGCCACCACAAGGTCTAACAGGCCATCGTTATTATAATCAAATAAGGTAGGCAGGCCGTTTTCGCCCACATCAACCATATCTCCCTGTATAAAGTTATTGGCAACAAAATCAAAAGTATAAGGCGGCGCGTTACCTATATTATTGTACGATGATACCCCTAAAAAATTCTCCCCATTAAGGCCGCTATTAGTGCCACAAACCATATCGCGTTTGCCATCATTATTAATATCTACAAAAAATGCCGCCGGAAAAAGCTCTATATCAACCGATTGGTCGTATCCCGGAAAGTTAAGATCAATATCATTCATCAATGCATACTGTGCGCTCCCTGCATTGGCAAGCATAATTATATTGGTAAAAGAAACATCACCCAAAAACAATTCTTTATCGTTGTCTCCGTCAAGGTCTAATGTGGCTAGTGTAGAGCCCGCGTGGCGCAGCACAGGGTACGTTCCATCGCCATCTTCATCGGGCATTTCGTGCACGGGGTTAGCTACGTAGCCATCGGGTGCAAACAATAGTTGCGGTCCTTCGGGGTTGGGGTTGTCACAACTATCGTTAAACATTACGCTGTTGTTGTTTACATTTTCGGTAAACAAGCCCCAGTTGTCGGTTTTAAGTTTAAAACCCAGGCTGTCAACATGGCCATACAACTCTACCGATTGGTTTTGGTGATATTCTACACATGAGCCTACTAAGCTAAAAGTAAGTATGTCTAAGTCGCCATCGCCATCAATATCATCAATAGCCGGAATATCGGCAGGGCTTATAAAAAGCCCCAAAAAGCTGGTGGTGTAAAAAGACAGTAATTGCGATTTTACCAGCTGAAACCGTATACCATCGGTTGGGTTTGATGTGTTCTTATATACCTTGGCACTACCGTTTGACGAGGTAAAAATATCCTCTTTACCATCTCCATTATAATCGCGCAGCAAAGCCCAGTTCTCCATGGGGGAATTTATAACATAACCCGGGGTTGTATTCAAACGCTGTTTGACCCGGCACTGTAGCCTTATTAATAAAACAAAGCACCCGGTTGCCTGTGCGGTCAAAAACAAAAAGGTCTAACTTGCCGTCAAAATCAAGGTCTATAGTAGAGTATTGAGAAAAGTTGATACCGCCGCCCCACGCATACTGTTGGCTGATATTGTTTTTTATAACCTGAACGGTGTCGCTACGCTTAAAAACATATTGGGCGCTAAGCAATTGGGTAAAACACAAAGCAATAACAAGGATAAAACTTCTAAACTTCATAATAATAAAACCTATTTACACAAAGTTAGGCTATTTGGCAGTATCTCCATCTTAAACAACACATATCTTAACCAAAGTCAATTTGCAACTATAGCAAATCCTTGATAATCATAGTCTACTGTTGAATTTTAAGGCCATTGTTGCCAGTAAACAATAGTTTCTTATATTTGCCGACCTTAAAATAACCCTGTATAAACACTAAAAATAATGCAGAATAAAGGAGCCATAAGGCTTTTCGCAATTTTACTTGGTTTGGTTTGTATATACCAAATCTCGTTTACGTTTAAAACTCGTTCGGTAGAGAGCGACGCCCGCGAATTTGCAGCAGGCGATACTGCTAAAGAACGTGCATACCTTGACTCAATTAAAAATGTTGGGGTATTCAACCTGGGTATTTACGATTATACTTACGCTGAGTGTAAAGCCCGCGAATTGGTATTAGGCCTTGACTTACAAGGTGGTATGAACATTACCTTAGAGGTATCTACTGTTGATATTGTTAGGGCTATGGCCAACAACAGCACCGATAGCTCTTTTGTAAAAGCCGTTAACCTTGCTACACAAAACCAGGCAAACTCTGATCAGGACTTTGTTACCCTTTTTGGTAAGGCTTGGGACCAGGTTGCTCCGGGTAAGCGTTTAGCATCGCCATCTATTTTTGGCAATGCCCAAAACAAAGAAAAGATAGACCCTTACAAATCTACCAACGAAGACGTTTTAAAGGTTTTAACTACCGAGGCTGATGCTGCTATTGACCGTACCTTCCAGGTATTACGCACCCGTATTGATAAGTTTGGTGTTACATCGCCAAACATTCAAAAACTGGGCAACAGCGGCCGTATATTGGTAGAGCTACCGGGTGTTAAAGATAAAACCCGCGTACGTAAACTGTTACAAGGCACTGCCAACCTTGAGTTTTGGGAGACTTACCAAAATGGCGAGATATATCCTGTGTTGGTTAAAGCTAATGATATGTTGCGCCTGCTTACCGAAGCCGGTGGCGATTCTACTAAACTTGCTGCCCCTGCAGATTCTGCTGCTAAAGCTGCCGCCCCTGGCGATACAAGCAAAGCTGCTAAACTGGCCGCTGCTAAAAAAGATAGTGCCAATAAAGCTGCCCTTGCCGCTAAAGACACCAGCAAACAAGATACTGCCGGTTTAAGCGAAGATGAGCAACGTGCAAAAGCAATGAAAGAGAACCCTCTTTTTGCTGTTTTAGGCACTAATAGCTATAAAGACGAAAACGGTCAAGACCGCCTTGCCAATGGCGCATGCTTTGGTTTAGCGCTTATTAAAGATACTGCTAAGGTTAACAAATTTTTGGCCCTGCCATCTGTAAAAGCATTATTCCCTGCCGACTTTAAAGCCGTTTGGGCTTCTAAGTCTCGCAAAGAAACGCCTAACGTGCTAGAGTTATTTGGTATTCGTGTTACTAATAGCGATGGTAGCCCATCATTAGGTGGCGATGTGATTATTGATGCTACAGCCGATTATCAGCAAAACAGTGCCGAGGCTAAAGTATCTATGCAAATGAATGGTGAGGGTGCCCAGAAATGGAAACGCCTTACTGCTGAAAATAAAGGCAAAGCCATTGCCATTGTACTTGATGGTTATGTATACTCTGCCCCTAACGTAATTAACGAAATACCTAACGGTAGCTCTGAAATTACCGGCGACTTTAAAATTGACGAAGCCCGCGACTTAGCAAACGTACTTAAAGCAGGTAAAATGCCAGCCCGTGCACGCATTGTACAAGACGTTGTAGTTGGTCCATCTCTTGGTCAGGAAGCTATTAACAACGGTTTACTATCGTTTATGATAGCCTTAGGCTTAATCCTATTATTTATGGGCTTCTACTACAACAACTCTGGTTGGGTGGCAGATATTGCTCTGTTTGTAAACATCTTCTTTATTATGGGGGTACTTACCTCTATAGGCGCTGTGTTAACATTGCCCGGTATTGCAGGTATAGTACTTACGGTAGGTATGTCGGTAGATGCCAACGTACTTATTTATGAACGTATCAGGGAAGAGCTCCGACATGGTAAAGGAATACGCCTTACCATTGCCGATGGTTTTAAAATGGCCTACTCATCTATTATTGATGCCAACGTAACTACTATAATTGTAGGTGTTGTATTGTTTATTAACGGAACAGGTCCTGTTCAAGGCTTTGCTACTACCCTTATCATTGGTATTTTAACCTCATTGTTCACTGCTATTTTTATTAGCCGTTTAGTATTTGAAATGATGCTTAACCGCAACATGAGCATTAAATTCTCTACCAAGCTAACAGAAAACGCTTTCAAAAACATAAAATTCAACTGGATTGGTAACCGCCGTATCTACTACATTATATCTGGCGTTATTACTCTTGCAGGTATTGTTTCATTAGCTACAAGAGGCTTAAACTACGGTATCGACTTTACCGGTGGCCGCTCTTATGTAGTTCGTTTTGAAAGCCCTGTAGAAACGCAAACCATTGCCGAAGGTCTTGCTACGCCTTTTGGTGGCAACAATCCTGAGGTTAAAACCTTTGGCGATGCAAACCAGGTTAAGGTTACTACCAAGTTCCGTATTGATGATAAAACAGAAAACGTAAGTAACGAGGTAGAAAAATTGTTAACCGATGGTTTGGCTAAGGTTTACCCTGCAAATAAAGCTACCGTATTAAGTAGCGACATGGTGGGCCCAACCGTAGCCGATGATATTAAACGTTCATCAATATGGTCGTTCTTATTTGCTGTTGCCGGTATATTCCTTTACATAGTATTCCGTTTCCGTAAGTGGGAGTTTGGTTTAGGTGCTGTAATATCACTATTGCACGATGCCTTTATGCTTGTGTCGGTATTCTCTATATTCTATGGCATATTGCCGTTTAGCTTAGAAATAGATCAGGCATTTATAGCTGCTATACTAACAGTAATGGGTTACTCAATTAATGATACCGTGGTTGTATTTGACCGTATACGCGAGTACCTGAACGATAATAAGAAAGCTCCGGACATGAAAGTGGTTATTAACGATGCGTTAAATGCCACCCTAAGCCGTACCATCCTTACCTCGTTAACCATATTCTTAGTATTGTTTGCCATATTTGTATTTGGCGGCGAGGTTATACGTGGTTTCTCTTTTGCCCTTTTAGTGGGTGTTGTAGTAGGTACTTACTCATCGTTATGTATCGCAACCCCTATATCGGTAGATTTGAACCGTAAAAGAACCCAAACTGCTGAAGAAGCCAACAAAAAATCGTTAGCTACCAAGTAGTATATAGTTTAAGAACTTTCAAATCCCTTGTTGCTTTTGCAACAAGGGATTTTTTTAAGCAAAATCTAATGCCAACAAATTGTTTAAGGCATTTGTTCTTGCTGTATCTTTGCATTAAGCAAGAAGTTTAGTATGAACGCAGCCGTTATTTTATTTTTAAATCTTGGTACCAGCGAAATAGTTTTAATACTATTTGTGGTAATGCTATTGTTTGGCGCCAACAAAATACCCGAACTGGCCAAAGGCTTAGGCAAAGGCATGCGCGAGTTTAAAGACGCTACAAACGGCATACAGCGCGAGATTCAGGAGAGTGCACGTAAAATGGAAAGCGAAGCTAAAAAGATAGCGGAAGACACTACAAAGGACACAACCAACACCCCCGACAAACAATAAAAACAAGATTTTAAGCAAACCTTTTGTTGCTTATATATTTTTTACCTTTATTTGTTGTTGAAAATAATTTTTTACATTAGCTGTCACGGATTAAGTAAAAGACCTAATCAACCTATGAATATGAGCAGAACGCTTACTCTTATTGCAATTTTTGCCTTTATGGCTACTGTTGCCTCGGCCCAGAACAAGTTTTTGAAGCAGGCTGATGAGGCTTACAAGAACGCCCAGTACTCTGAGGCTATTGAGCTTTACAAAAAAGCCAGTTCTAAAAAGGTGAAAAAAGACGTGAAGGTGGAAATCATCTTCAAAACGGCAGAATCGTACCGCCGCAACCACGACTATAAAAACGCCGAGGTTTGGTACAAAAAGGCTATTAAAGCTAAAATTGACGAGCCGTTAGCTACGTTATACCTTGCCGATGCTTTAAAAGCACAGGAAAAGTATGATGAGGCTGTTGTAGAATACAACAACTACAAAAAACTGGCTCCATCAGACCCTCGTGGCGAAAATGGCGTTGAGTCTTGCAAACTGGCTCAAAAGTGGAAAGATGCTCCTACCAAATACTCGGTAGAGAACGTTTCTCAACTTAACACCAAATACAACGACTGGGGTGTGGCTTACACCAAAAAGAACTTTAAAGATATTGCCTTTACTTCTTCTCGCGAAGGTACTACCGGCAACCAGGTTGACCCTTGGTTAGGCCAAAGCACCGAAGACGTGTTTGAAGCTAAGCTTGATAAAAACGGTAAATGGAGCACTCCGGGTCCTCTTGCTGCACCGTTTAACTCTAAAATGAACGAAGGTTCTCCGGCATCTAACAACAAATACACCTTGTTGTACTTTACCCGTTGCTCTGAGAAAAAGATAAAACCCTTGGTTGCCAAATCTTTTTAAGCAAGAAAAAAGGCGCTACTGCTTGGGAAGAGCCTACGCAAATTATGATTTCTCCTGAGGATAGCTTCTCTTGCGGCGACCCTGCCCTTTCTCCAACTGAAGATACATTGTTCTTCTCTTCGGATATGCCGGGCGGACAAGGTGGTACCGATATTTGGTACGTAACTTACGATAAAAAGAAAAAGAGTGGAGCAAAGCTACCAACCTTGGCACTACTATTAATACTGTTGGTAATGAGCGTTTTCCTTACCTGCACGATGATGGCACCCTTTACTTCTCTTCTGATGGCCATTTAGGTATGGGCGGCCTAGACGTGTTCCAAGCTAAAAAACAAGGCACCAAATGGGGCGGCGTAGCGAACATGAAATACCCTATGAACTCTAGCGGCGACGATTTTGGCATTGTATTCCGGGCCAGTCTCCAACAGGTGAGTATTTAGAAAAAGGTTACCTAAGCTCTAACCGTAAAGGTGGTAAAGGTGGCGATGATATTTACTCTTTTATGCTTCCTCCTCCATGCTTTACCCTACAAGGTGTTGCACGTAACCAAACCACTAAAGAGGTTATGCCGGGCGTTAAAGTAACTGTTACAGGTTCTGATGGTACAGCTTTAGAAGCTATGACCGATGCTACCGGTAGCTACATATTTGAGTGTAAGCCAACCGCTAAATTCAAATTGAACAGTGCTTTTGAGGTTAACGTAAATAAAGAGAAATTCATTAATACTACTGGTATTGGTAAATTTGATACTAAAGGCTTAGAAGAAAGCAAAGACTTTGTTCTTGACTTTGAACTGCTTACTACAGAGAAACCTATTAAACTTCCTTTAATTCTATATGATCTAGGGAAATATGACTTATTGCCACAATATCAGGATTCATTAACCGGTCTTATCAAAACAATGAATGACAATCCTACTATTGTAATCGAGTTACGTTCTCATACCGACTCTCGTGGTAGCAACAAGTCTAACGAATTGTTATCATTCAACCGTTCTAAATCAGTAGTTGACTTCTTAATTAGCAAAGGCATTGCCGGCGACCGTATGGTTCCAAAAGGTATGGGCGAGTACGAGTTGTTGAACAAATGTAAAGATGGCACTAAGTGTACTGAAGACGAGCACCAAATTAACCGTCGTACCGACTTTAAAGTTATCCGTAACGACTATGTTGCTCCCAAAGACCCTTCAAAAATTGAAGCTCCGAAAATTGTTGTTGAAGACGAAGAAGGCGAAGAAGTAGAGCCAGCTCCAACAGATGGCACTACACCAGCCCCTAAAAACTAAGTAAATTAGTAAACCATATTAAAAACATCCCGCCACCTCGGCGGGATGTTTTATTTTTGTACCCATGCAAAACGAGTCGCTATATAATATGCGCGGGGTTTCGGCCTCTAAAGAAGATGTACATAAAGCCATAAGCAAGCTTGATAAAGGTTTGTTCCCTAAGGCTTTTTGTAAAATAGTGCCCGATTATTTAACCGGAAGCGATGAGCATTGCATTGTAATGCATGCCGATGGTGCAGGTACTAAATCGTCGTTGGCTTATATGTACTGGAAAGAAACCGGCGACTTTGGCGTATGGAAAGGCATAGCACAAGATGCACTGGTAATGAACCTTGACGATTTACTGTGCGTTGGGGCTACTGAGAATATATTACTATCTAGCACCATAGGCCGCAACAAAAACCTAATACCGGGCGATGTTATATCGGCTATTATAAACGGCACACAAGAGTTAGTTGATGAGTTAGGTAAGCATGGTATCAACATAGTGCTTACAGGCGGCGAAACTGCCGATGTAGGCGATTTGGTACGTACTATTATAGTAGACTCTACCGTTGTATGCCGAATGAAGCGCAGCGATGTTATTGATAATGCCAATATTAAAGCCGGTAACGTAGTTGTTGGCTTAGCATCTTATGGGCAGGCCACTTACGAAACTGAGTATAACGGAGGCATGGGTAGCAATGGCCTTACATCGGCCCGCCACGATGTTTTTGCCAAATACCTTACCGAAAAATACCCCGATAGCTACGATGCCCGTGTGCCTGATGAGGTAGTATACAAAGGCAGCTACAAACTTACCGATACCGTTGAAGGTACAGGCTTAGATGCAGGTAAACTTGTATTATCGCCAACACGCACCTATGCGCCGGTAATAGCTAAAATTTTAGCCCAATACCGCAGCCAAATTGATGGCATAGTACATTGCAGCGGCGGCGCACAAAGCAAGGTGCTGCATTTTGTTGATGGGGTAAGGGTTATAAAAGACAACCTGTTTCCTATTCCGCCGCTATTCAATATTATTAAAGAACAAAGCGGTGCCGGTTGGGACGAGATGTTCCGCGTATTTAATATGGGCCACCGTATGGAACTGTATGTACCTGAAACCATTGCGGCAGATATTATTGCCATAGTACAAAGCTTTGGTGTTGAAGCCCAAATTATTGGCAGGGTAGAAGCTTCTGATAAAACAGAAGTACTAATTAAACATCCTGAAGGAGAGGTTGTTTATAGTAAGTAGTATGAGGCTAGTTTATTGTTTTTTAATGCGTTAGCGTTTATATTCAACAAGTTTCTTTGTTAAGTTGTATCTTAGCACACCATCTGTTATGAAAAAAATATCTCTAATTGCTCTTTCTATAATATTGATTGTTATTCAGTTACAGGCGCAACCAATAGTTAATGGCAACCTGGAAGATTGGCAACAATCGCAAAGTGGCCTATACGACCAACCTACCGGTGGCTTTTGGGCTACACTTAATGCATTGCGAGATTTAGGCGGACCCGTTACGGTAGAAAAAACAACGGATGCATGCCAAGGAGAATTCGCGGCAAAGCTTACCACTAAAAGCTTTACCAGTTTATTGGTAGCAGGGTTTTTAGCATCGGGTACATTCAACCAGCTTAATTTAACCAACCCGTTAACCATTGGCAAACCGTTCACCTTAAAACCTCAGTCTCTTAGTGGCTGTTATAAATATGTTCCCGTAAACAACGACTCTGCTGCGTTGGTATCTATACTTACCAAGTGGAACTCACAAACCAACAGCCGAGATACAATAGCATCCGCAGGCGGCATAACAGCCCAGCCCCAACCCAATTATACCACCTTTAACTACACCTACGAGTATTTTAGCCAAGAAACGCCAGATTCTATTCAGGTAGTTTTTACATCAAGTGCTGATGGCGCCAATAACAACGGCCAGGTGGGCAGCGCGTTGTGGGTAGATAATATTAGCCTTGAAATTATTAATGGTATTGATTTACCAATGATGCCAGAAGTTATGGTAAACTGCTACCCTAATCCTGTAACCAACTTTGTAACCATCAATTTAGAAAACATACCCGGCAGTTCTGCTATTGCTATCTACAGCGCTAATGGTATACAACTATTACAAAAGAAGGCTTTACAAGGTTTAAATACCGTTGATTTTACAAGCCTTCCTTGCGGAAATTACATCTACACTATCACCCAAAATAACCAAACTCTTTATTGGGGTAGTATAGCCCATAACTAATGAGGAAATTACTGTTAATAGTATGCTTTTTAATGGCGTATGGCAGTTTTGCTTTTGGCCAATATAGCTTTGGCGTGGCTGCGGGTGTAAATTACGGTGGCCCTATAGGTAATATTGAAGGTGAAGGCAAACCCATACCCGGTTTTATTGGCGGACCTACTATAAAGCGTTGGTTTGGAGAAAAATGGAGGCTTTCAGCTTCAATACTATATTCTTTCCGCGGGGCTGAATACAGCCAAACATCTACCAACGATTCTACGGTATACGTGACTATAAATCAACAACAGGTACCTGTTACAACTAATTATACATCAAACATTAAAGGCACACTAAAACTGCATTATATTGATGTACCTATAGTGGTAAGCCGTCTTATTGGCAAGCATTCCAGTATAGATTTTGGTCCTCAGTTATCCTATATCGTAGCAGGGTCTGATAAGGGAAACAACGATATTGTTTTTGTGGAGAATGGGGTCTTCAACCAAAAGGTAGCCTACAATAATTTCAAAGAACTTAACCGCATGGATTATGGCCTAACCCTGGGTGGTACTTACTATACCAACATTGGGCTTAGCGTGTCTGTGCGTGCATCGCGCGGCATACGGTCGCTATACCGCAAAGGCTTTTTTAGCTCCCGAGGTTTACCCGAAACCGGCTTGTACAACACCTTTGTACACCTTACCGCAGCCTATAACTTTGGCAGCTATGCACACTAACTATGCAGTAGTTACCGGCGCCGGAAAAGGTATAGGCAAAGCCATAGCGCTTACCTTGGCAAATAGCGGTTATACTGTTATCGCCTGCTCTCGTACCCAATCCGATTTAGAGCAACTGCAACAAGACAATGCCAACATTATTCCCTTCGCTGCCGATTTAGCCACTACCCAAGGTGTTGAAGCGCTTGGTGCATTTTACTAAGCAGTACTGCGGTACACCGCAGGTAATAGTAAACAACCTGGGCGTGTTTGCGGCAGATGCTATGGACAATACCAATACCGGCCTGTTGCAGGAACAAATGCAGGTTAATTTTTGGTCGGGCTATAACCTAACTATGCCTTTTGTAGCATCTATTATAGAGCGTGGCTCGGGGCATGTTGTAAACATATGCTCCATTGCCTCTATAGAGGCTGTGCCTTATGCATCTAGCTATTCAATAAGCAAGCATGCCCAATTGGGTTTTAGCCGTGTGCTGCAAAGCGATTTACAAGGCAAGGGCATATTTGTTACTTCTATACTCCCCGGTAATGTTGACACCTCATCGTGGGATGGCTCCTCTGCCGACCGTACCAGTTTTATTCAGCCCCAGCAAATAGCAGATTTAGTATTAGCCGAACTATTGGCCCTGCGCAGCAACGAAATCATCATCCGCAACAACTAGTTTACTTTCAAATTTCAACTTTCAGATTTCAACTAACCACGTAGTTCCCTTCACTATCAATAGTTATAACAGGTAGCTTCTTGTGCTTTTCAAAATAATCGTAAGCAGGTTTAAGGCTTTTCCAAAACGGAATTAAGGGTTTATATATTCCTGAAAAACCGCCAATCCCATCAGGTTTTCCAATTAATTTTGAAGGAAAAATATGCACCGGTATATTGGTTTGCCCCGCCGTTTTAGCTTCTATACACAACACATACAACTCCTTTATTATCTCGTCTGTAAGCGGCATGCAGCCAATAGTAACACAATCGCCATGTATGTATATTTCGTTGCCCGGGTGTTCATCGCCCATTATCAAATCAGCCTTATTAGGGTAGTTAATACCTAACGATAAGTGAAACCGGCTGTTGGGGTTAAAATCGTTAATATGGTAAAACCCTTCGGGCACCTGCCTGTCGCCATCTTTGCGCTTTGGCCCCAGCTTACCCGACGATTGACAAATGTCATATACCTTAAATAGCTTAAAGGCCTTATCCTGTTTATTCTTAGCCCATACCTCCAGCTTTTTATCGGCCTTAAATGCCCTGATATATAACTCAAGGTTTTCGGGGCAAATGCCTTTGTCATTCAGCAATTTCAGCAAGCTACCTTCTTTTTCATCATAGGCTTCTTTAACCCGTATATTCTTTAACTGAGCGGTTTTGAAAGTACCACTGGTAGGGTTGCACTGGGTTGGTGCAGGCGTAGTTTGTCCGTTACCGCATGCCGATAGTAGCAGCGGTGCTGAAATTAGGAGTAGGAAGCGGCGCATAATGTGCCTATAAAGGGTTTTAGGGTGTTATTTACTGCTTAAAACAACAAAGGGTATAATCATTTCTTCTAACGATATACCACCGTGCTGAAAAGTGTTGCGGTAGTAATTTACGTAGTAGTGAAAGTTATTGGGGTACGCAAAAAATTTATCCTCTTTAGCAAAGACAAATGTTTGGCTTACGTTAGTGCGGGGCAGGTATGCCTCTAGAGGGTTCTTAACCTCAAACACGTCTTTTTCTCGTATTGTAGGTTCTTGCCTTGCTTGTAGCGCAGGTTGGTGTTGGTGTTGCGGTCGCCAATAACTTTTGATGGCTCTTTAACACGTATAGTACCATGGTCGGTGCTTATAATAACGTTTACCTTACGCTCTGCCAGTTGCTTAAATATATCAAGCAGCGGAGAGTGCTCAAACCACGATTGGGTAATAGAGCGGTATGCAGCCTCATCGTCGGCAAGTTCACGTATAACCTCCATCTCTGTGCGGGCATGCGATAGCATATCTACAAAGTTGTAAACTATAACGTTAAACTTGTTTTCCATCAGGTTGCCAATATTCTCGGCCAGTTTTTTGCCTGTTGCGTGGTTAGTTACCTTATGGTAACTGTGTTTGCAGTCGCGGTTAAGGCGCTTTAGCTGGTCGGCCAAAAACTCAGCCTCGTGCATATTCTTGCCACCTTCATCGTCATCGTTCAACCACAGTTTAGGGAATTTGCGCTCTATTTCTGATGGTAGCAGGCCGGCAAATATGGCATTACGGGCATATTGCGTAGCGGTAGGAAGAATAGCAAAATACATATCTTCCGTTTCTACCTTAAAGTACTCGTTAAGTATAGGTTGAATAACTTTCCACTGGTCAAAGCGCAGGTTATCAATCAGTATAAAAAAGGTGCTGTCGCTTTGGTCTAATACCGGCACAATTTTGTTTTTAAACAACGTGTGCGACATGGTAGGCGCGTCTTTAGCGCTGCCGTTTAACCAGCTTATGTAGTTATTGGCTACAAAGCGAGAGAAAAGGTTGTTGGCCTCTGTTTTTTGCATGGCCAAAATCTCGTCCATACCCTCGGTTTGAGATTTAGATAATTCCAGCTCCCAATAAACCAGCTTACGGTACATCTCTTTCCACTCTTCAGGGCTAAGCTTATCGCTCATACTCATGCCTATATTGCGGAACTCCTGTTGGTAGGCCGATGATGTTTTCTCCTTAATCAAACGCTTGTTGTCAAGGTTCTTTTTAATGGCAAGCAGTATTTGGTTGGGGTTAACCGGCTTAATAAGGTAATCGGCAATTTTAGAGCCAATGGCATCTTCCATTATATGCTCTTCCTCGCTCTTGGTAATCATTATAATAGGCATGCCCGCATCTATAGCCTTAATGCGGCTAAGGGTTTCCAGGCCCGATAAGCCCGGCATGTTCTCATCTAAAAATACAATATCAAAATTGCCAACACCAAACATGTCTATTGCATCCTGGCCATTGTTGGCGGTTTTTACTTCATACCCTTTTTCTTTAAGAAATAAAAGGTGGGGCTTTAAAAGGTCGATTTCATCATCGGCCCAAAGTATATTTATTTTATCCATTCCTGTGTTGTAGTGTGTGTTGGGTGCGTAAAAATAGACAATTGATATTAGTACGCTACTGTTTTGAAACCATTATAACGTTTTATGCCAAACAATAGTTTACCCTTTTAAGCAAATAATTGTAAATATGTTACAAAGCATTACAGGTGTAAATTTTAAAGTCCCCCTCACTCCTTTAGGAGAGGGGGATTTAGGGGTGAGGGAAGCTATGCCGCGTACCTACTTTTTCTTAAACGCACTCAACACCGGTTTCCCTTTCCAGCATGCAGGTTGCGTAAGGCCCATTACATAAGCAATGGTAGCTGCCGTATCGTAAGTGTTAACCTCATTTATAAGGGCTACGTTTTTATTAACCCCCGGCCCGCTAATTATCCACGGTATGTTGCGTTCTGCCATGCTGGGGCCTCCGTGGCCTTTGCCTTTGCCGCCGTGGTCTGCTGTTAAAATTATAACCGTATCGTCATACACTTTGGCTGCTTTAAGCGCAGCAATTACAACCCCAACCAATGAATCTGCCTTGGCTACCGCCTTGTAGTACCCATCGGTATTGTGCCCAATGCTGTGGCCTGCATGGTCTACATGGTCAAAGTGTAGGAATAGCAAATCAGGCATGCCTTTGGTAATCACATCAATCGCCGCAATGGCTGTGCTATCTTCTGTTTTAGTGTGCTTGCGAATGGTAAGGTCTTTGTCCTCAACAAGGCGTGCATAATCATCCCAATGGTGCAAAACCACAATCTTAGATGTTGGCTTTTGTTCGCGCAGTATGGTATAGATTGATGGAAACAACCTGCCCTTTGGCCTGTCGCAATACGTACTGCCTGTAGCCTTTTTCATGCTAAAACCGTTGCGTGGTATGTTGGTGTCCTTTGGCGGGGCACCCATAATCATACTGGCCCAGTTCTGGCTGCTACTGCTGGGCATAACACATTTGGCTGTATAGGTTGACGCGCCATTTTTAGCCAACTCATCAATATTAGGTGTTTCCGCTTTGGGGAAGGCGTAGCCCCCAGGCCATCAATACCAATCAATAAAACATATTTGGGTTTCTGCGCTAATAAAGGAAGTGCGCAAAAAGTTATAAGAACAAAAAGTAGTTTTTTCATGGCCGAAATATAATTAATTACTCTACTGCCACTCTTATCAAATGGTTAAGGTTTAGTACCTGTTTTAACTCCCATCCTAATGTAGGAAGGGTGGCCTTTAGGCATGGGAGGTATAGCATTATCAATCCACCTTCCGCACACTTAAAACCCTTGCGGCTGTAAATAAAATCATCAAAATGAACCCTTATTCCCAATCCTCCTATTGTGGCATTTTTAAACCTTATAACACACCATACTCAACCTTAAATCATTAACAACTCTCCCTTTTTAAGCTTACAGTGCTGACCGCAGCGTCAGTAGGAGTACCTCTGGCCGTGGTCAGAGGGGAGGGATTTACAATGAGAATTAGTATTGCTGTAACCCTTGCGGCTGTCCCAAAGGGATGCCTATGGCATAAAAAAATCATCAAAATGAACCTTGTTTTAACTCCCCTCATAATGTAGGAGGGTGGCCTTTAGGCCGGGGAGGTATAGCATTATCAATACTCCCTCCACGCACTCCAAAACCCCTTGCGGCTGTCCCAAAGGGATGCCTATGGCATAAATAAAATCATCAAAATGAACCCTGTTTTAAGTTCTCCCTTTCCAAAGGGAGTGGATGGCGCTTAGAGCGCCAGACGAGGGATTTCATTTTCTAATTATCTCATTCACTCATTATCTTATTACCACATACACCTCAACCCCTCACTTTTTAAGGCAAGGGGTTAAAGCGATTCGTCCTGACATTTATCGTCAGGGCAGGTTCATAGTTTTGTAGGTCTACTCGGGGGAGTTGGGAGGGGTTTCCTTTTCGACTGTATTTAAACTACTTTAATTCTAATTTGTCATCCCGCACTTGATGCGGGATCTAATAATTCACTTTAGGTGCAGTAGCTACCGCAGTTTTTTTCTTTTCTACTGATAACCGACAGTAAACGGTGCCAAGAGTCATTCGCGAAATAACTGTACAAAGATACGATAGCAGTATACCGTTTGTCAAGTAAAAGATAAATATTGTTAATAAAATTTAATTTAATTTTGTGTTGTGGCAATTTATCTATTAGAACGAAATGTGTAATTTTACTAGAAGGACTAAATAATGCATGAAAGATTATCCAAGCCGCTACAAGTAGGCGACAAAATCGAATTATTTGGTGGTTATGACTATGATCCTATTTATTTGAGAAACCCAGATGCTGCTAAACGCCTTGGTACTGTTATAAAGTTCATCAAAGGACATAACGAAGAATTAGCAGCTGTTGTAAAGCTTGATGAAATAATTTTTGGGGAAAAGATTAGTGGGGATATTGTTGTACTTGAGCTTAGGCACGAAGGGCAAACATGGCAAGAACCAAGTCCTGTACATATTGAGTTATGTAATTTTATGCCGGAAAACAAGACATGGAAAGATAGAGAGCAAGGGGAATGGGTTGAAGCTGCAGCAAGTGTCAAACTAACTAAATAAGTGTTTATTTACTTGGTGTCTGATTTTGAATTAATTCTAAATTTATATTCTTTCCTAATCCCGTTTTTGACAATAATAATATTTTCACTGCCCTGTGTTTTTATTAATGAATCACCAATCGATACAAATTCCCATAAATCTGATTTTCCTATCCAGGAAGATATATTAATCTCTTTTGAATCTATAGAGTCTCTGTAGATTAATAAAGGGACATTATGTTGCATCTTATCACGGTATTTGTCAGTAATCACTCCTTTTATTTTACTGTTTTTAAATTCATCACTCATAGTGTTTCCACATGCATAAGTGAATAATACGATTACTAATAAAAAGAAGTGTTTCATATAAAAAGGTATCTAATTTCATGCCGTGGCAGGTGTTTTAGCGCAGCGTCACCTGCCATTAATAAACTTATTATCACCAGCCATTTTCATTTATCATTAGAAGACGAGTCTCCTATGATAATTCACCTGCCCCACATGGTAACTAAGGTGCGTAAGCAAATGCAATAAAAGGTGCTGAACCGTAACCGGGTCTTTCCATTTATCCTCGGGGTAAATTTCTTCTAATTGTGCGTTGGTTAATTCACTAATAGTAGCTTTCACAATACCTATTACTTCACCAATATCCGCGATTATTTTCTCACGGGGAACATCCTTTGTTGTAAACTCAGCATCGCGGTTGCGCACATAGCCAGTATTGCCTAATACAGCCCCAATAAAGTTGTTCAGGTTGCCCACAATATGCAAGGCCAGGTTACCGGCGCTATTGCTAATACCGGGCGCAACAACCCACATAGCACCTTCATTTTCATAGGCTAGTAACTCGGTTTTGAGCTTCTCTAATTCTCGCTCAAAAAGTCTGATAGTGTTTGCTGTAGCATAGTGGTAAGTTAAAAACTATAAACGAAAAACTAAAAGATTAATTGTTTATTGCGGTTAATTAAAGTATCAAATTGTGTGTGGGTATTTTTGTGCAAAATTCCGTGCGGCCCTGAAATGGAGTTGAGCGGGTGGTATTGTGCGGCTGTTTGGCGCGGCGAAACGAAATTAGGGGCTATAATTTTGCACGGCCTTCTTTGCTTACTTTCTTCGGCCGGGAAGAAAGTAAGTGCTGTCCGCATAGGACAATGAAAAGAAAGACTTTACTAAAGGCTAATTTTAATAAAACAAAAAGCCCCGACATTTCTGCCGGGGCTTTTAATATTATCTCCCCTCTCCTTTGGAGAGGGGTTGGGAGTGAGGCTATTACTGAATAACCAACTTCTGTGTTTGCACGCCTTTAGTACTGCTTGTTTTAACAATGTAAAGACCCGCGGTTAGATTGGCGGTGTTTATTTTGTGCGTAGTAACATCGGTAGTTATTTTGGTTTCGTAAACCAAACGGCCACTAATATCAATCAGCTCAACAGTAGTATTTTTAAGCGATGTGCCTGCAATAGCAATGTTAAGGTCGGCAGTAGCAGGGTTAGGATAAATGCTAAGCTTACCAACCATTTTGGTGGCTTCGTCATTACTGGCTAAACCATCGCAAACAACCTGTACTAAAAAGTCGCGCACTACCCAGTAGGTACTGTCCATGTAAGTTGCATTGGTAGCATACGGAACGTGGTCTTGACCGGGGAAGGTTTTTAGTACGTTTGGAACACCTTGGTGGTTAGCACGGGCATGTATATCGCGGCTACCCGATACAGGTATAATTGGAATACCAAAAACTGTAATGGTTGCAGTGTTATAAGGTACAGTAGCATCTTCATCGCCATGCACACTTACAATAGGCTCATCGCCTGCTACTAACCAAGAACTGTCAGCTAAAGCGCCACAAAGGTTTACCACCGCACGTATGTTTGATGGGTAACCCGGGTTACCGCTATTGCCCTCTAAGCCATTAACACCGGTAGTGTCTACATAGCTTGGCACTTCATTGTTTTGGTCTAGGTATGCAAGGTGTACTGCGGTTAAACCACCTGCCGAACTGCCACCACCAATAATATAATCAGGGTTTATACGGTAGGTATTGGTTGTAGCTGCGTCTTTACGGAAAAAACGTACTGCGGCTTTCATATCGTGTACCGCACGCAAAAGGGCTTGCGCCGCACTGGCCTGGCTGGGTATACCCATACCTAAACGGTAGTTTATAGATGCTGTAACATAACCAAGTTTTGCAAAGCGTTCGCAAAGTTCGGTAACGTCGCCATCGTCTTTAGTGCCGGTAATAAAAGTACCACCGTGTACAAATATAATTAGCGGGCGTTGTGCCAGGTTATCATTGTTGGGCTCAAAAACATCCATTGTCAACACCTGGTTTTGGCCGTTGATGTTTACGTTTTGGCCAAACTCGATATTGGTTGTTTCTGTAAATGTTGAAAATATTGGCGGGTCAACGTAACGGCCATTGCTACAGTCTAGCTGGGCATAAGCCATTCCCGATGCCATTAGAGCTACAATGGCGAGCGAAAACTTTTTAATATTCATGGTTATTTATAAGTGGTTAGGTTTATTCTATTACAAGCTTACGGGTAATTGAGCCACTTGGGCGGGCAATTTCTATAATGTACATGCCTTTTGGTAAAGCGCTGTCTATTACACGCACAAATTGGCCGCTTTGTTTGCCAAGGTCAACATTCATAACCGTTTGGCCAACAACGTTGCGTACAATAATAGCGGTGTTCTCGTTACCATTTAAGCCCATAGAAACAGTAAACTGGCCGTTGCTTGGGTTAGGGAAAATGTTTAGGTCGGTAACATTGTCTAGCATATCGCTCAGGCCATTTTTAATAAAGTTAACGGTGTCTGAGCTGCTGGCGCAATCTAGTAAGTTGTAAACTACAAGGTAGTAGTAGCCGTTAAGCGTTGGGCTAATGCTAGTGCCTGTTTGCCCCGGTATTGGCAAACCGCCTGTATTTGGTACCTGAGAGTAGAACCACTGGTAAGTAAACAATGGGCTTATAGTTGTAGTGTTAATGGTAGCGCCCTTGTTGCTGTAGAATAAACCAACTGTTGGTGGGTAGTTAATTACTGTAATGGTAGTAACGCTGTCTTTATTGTTGTTAAGGCAGCCGTTAGCATCGTTAATGCGTACCCAGTAGTTACCGCTTTCAGTAACAAACAGTGTATCATTTTCAGCACCGGTAATAAGGGTAGTGTCGTTATACCATTGGTGGCCTGTAGCAATAGAGCTTACAAGTATTACAGTATCGCCTGTACAAATAGAGTCTAAAGCGGTTACGTTAGTAATAGTAGGCATTGCCGGTGGGGTGTAAACAAAAATAGTATCGGTATCGCTGTAGGTTTGTGCCACTTGCGATGTAATAACCGCATTACCAAAACCATGAGGTGTGGTAAAGTTGATAGTGCCGGTGCCGGTTACGTTAGCGGCAAATGTACCTAAGTTGTCGTTTTGCGATACATCATCATCATCCCAAAAAGTAAGGGCGAATGTTGGAGTTTGTAAAACGCGGTTTAGGTTGCTAAATGTAGCTGTTGTGTTATTGCCTACCCAGTTGGTGGTAAAGGCATCAGAACCGTTTGAGTAATCAAAGAAAATATCGGGTGCTCCCTGGCAAACGCCTATAAAGCTAATCTCCTCCACATCTCCACACCACTGGTTGGTAGTAGCAGTAAAGGTTACCGATTGTAATACGTAATCATAAGTTTTGGTTTCAAGGGTTATAAAATGCTCGCCCGGAGTGTTAAAACACTGCACTGCCGGATTTTTAAGGGTGCTAACGTTGCCGTTGTCAAAAGTCCAGTTCCATGTAGTAGGTTTAACAGGATCTTCAATCAGAGCCTCAAACGTAACGCAAACAGAGTCGCAACCGCCCGGTGGGTTAAAAGAGAAGCTTGAGTTGCCTCCTGCAGGTGGATTAATGCGTAACGGTATAATAAACGATTCTGGCTGGGTTACAGGGCCAAGCGGTGTGCTAACCTGTGCAACTACAGATACCACTACGTTGTACTGGCCCGGAATAGTTGGTATACCGCAAATTTTAACACAGCCACGTTCTGTTGCCGGTGGGTTTTGCGATGGAAAATAAATACAGTTTGGTGCGCTACAGGCAAAGCTTAAGCCTTGTGGAATACCTGTAATGCTGGTAACTGTAATCTGGTTTAAAGTAACATCAACCCCCGAAGTGTTAAATACAGCGGGCATATAAAAGGTGGCATCCTGGTCGTAAGCAACGCCTACGGTGCCATCTGGTAATACTGCAGGGCACAATTGCGGTGCAGCGGGGCTAATGGTACAGCCTGTGTTAATTGTACACGCGCCACATTGGCTATACGCGTAATTTCCTGTTAAAGCTAACAAGCCTAATAATAAGATTTTCTTCATGTTTTAATTGCTACAAAATGGGTGACTATCTTACAAAGTAAACAATAATAAACCACTAAAACAAACACTTAAAACCTAAGAAAAGGTAAGTAATTCAAGATTTTGACCGTCCCAAACGGCATAGGTGCGGTATTTTAGCCAGTCGCCAAGGTTTATGTAGCGGCTTTGCCCTATTGGGTGGTCTATTGGCAGGTGGCGGTGTCCAAATATAAAATAATCGGTATGGGCTTTTTGTAGCTGCTCTTTAATGTAGATAATCAGCCATTCTTTATCCTCGCCCTCAAAATGCTCATCCGCCGTGCCGGTAGCTATGCGGCTGCGGCGAGATAAATACAATGCTAGCCCAGTGCCAAAATTAGGGTGCAGGCGGGCAAACAGCCATTTGCACAAAGGGTTGGCAAACACCTTTTTAAAAACTTGTAGCCATGGGTCGCTAGGGCCTAAACCATCGCCGTGGCCTATCATAAAGCTTTTGCCAAGCAGGTTTATGTTGATAGGCTCGCGGTGTACTATTAATCCTATCTCTTTCTCTAGGTAGTCAAAGGTCCACATATCGTGGTTGCCGGTAAAAAAGTGAATGGGTATGCCCTTATCTGTTAAGGTTGATAGTTTGCCCAACAACCTTGTAAACCCACGGGGTACAACTGTTTTATATTCAAACCAAAAATCAAAAACATCGCCTACCAAATAAATTTCGGCAGCATCATGTTCTATGCTATCCAGCCAACGCACAATAGCTTTTTCGCGTTCAAGGCTTTTCTCAAACGTGGGTACCCCCAAGTGGAAGTCGGAAGCAAAGTATATTTTTTTGCCCTCTGCCAATTAAAAGTTAATGTTTTTAATCAACTCAAAAGGCTTAACCATGTTAAAGTTGATGGTAAAGCGGATACGTTCGTAGTATTTGTCTATGCCGTTAAGCGATGCGCCTTCCCTGAATACTTTAGAGGTAAATGCTGGGAAATAAATCTCTATAAAACGACCAAACGATAAATATGGGCCAACCTCAAAGGCTACGCTTTTGCCGCCGCCGTAAAGCTTATCGTATGTACCCATAGATGCGTACAGTTTAATAGGTAGTTTTTCTAACGTTTTACCCGGTAGAGGCGACCTTAGGTTGATAGATGCAATCCACGAGTTGGTTTGCCCCAATGCCGACCACATTTTAAAGTTGCCATCGGTTTGAGTAAACTGGTTAAAGAAGAAGCCGCTACCCTCATTACGTCCAAGAAATATATTGTCGTACAAATAATCCTGAAACCTGTTTGGCCGCTTAGCCTAAAGCGGTAGTCGTTGGTAGGCGAGTTTGACTTGTATAAGAATGCACCTGCAAATACACGTATCTCTAACCCCGATCGTTTACGCTCGCTGTAATTTAAAAAGTATTTAAACTCTGTAAATACCTTAGCCATATCTTTATTGTGTTGCAAATGTACTTCAAAGCCAAATGGCTGTATGGCGCGTTTGTTTTCAAACGTATAGGTATAATCAAACACGCCGTAGTTACGTTTGCCTTTTACATAGCCGCTATCGCTAAAGCTGTAGTTCATCACCTCTTTAAAAATATGCACGTAGCGTAAACGTATGCTTTGCTTAATATCGCTATTAGCGGGTTTCTTTTTAAAGTCGAATAAAATTTCGGGTGCTACTTTTATAAAGCGTAGGTTCTCGTCTGTGCCTAGCGCTCCGTTTTCGTAATGGTAGCTAGATGTGTAGTTGCGTAGCGTAATTTGGCGGAACACATTTTTAGGTAGTATGTTATAAGCTACAGAACCCTCGCCCACCAATGCCTTTGTACCGAAAGAATACATTGGCATAAGGGTATATTCAAACTTACGCTGAGGTACAGTATGGTTGTAAAAAGCAAGGCCCAGCATAGCATGGTTGTAATAGTTCCACCCTACAATAGGGGCAACGTAAAGGTTAGTGGTGCGTGGGTCTTCAATACCTCCTAACAATTTTAGCCTTAATGGCTCTACACCTTTAAATATGCCTGTGGTGCGGGTAATATTGTTTTTGCGTTGCACTTCGGGTATGCGCTCATATATATCTACCCTTACTTTATCAGCACCATCAGTATTTACCGGTATGGTCTTTTTGCCTTTAAAACCTTCGTGCTAAGGTAGTTTCTACAACCTTGCCATCTTTGGTAGTGGTAATAGGGAAAGGTCCGGCAATTTCGCCACGGTTGGTAACAATTACATTGCCCTTTTTACCCATGCGTATTTTGTAGTCAACACGCTTGGTGGTATTAATCAAATCATCAAAAAACCAATCCAGTTTCTTGCCTGTTTCGTCTTCAAAAATCTTACGCAGGTCTTCGGGTTGGGGGTGTTTAAACTTCCATTTGTCGTAGTATTTATGCATACAATTATCAAAAGTGCTATCGCCTAAATAAGCCTTTAAATAATCAAACGCCGTAGCGGTTTTCATATACATAATAGTGGCGTAGTTTATCTGGGTAAAATCGGCAGAATGGGTTTGTATAGGTTGGTCAATATTCTGACGTTTGCTAAACAAATAAGCTAAATAATACTGGTAGCGGTTTTTTCGTCCGCCAAGGCCTGCTGCATTTAATATAGGTTGTGGTATACCAAGCTCAATTCCTTTTTCGGGGTATTTGGTGTAGAGGTAGCGCATCTCGTTAAAAGAGTTTATGCCTTCATCCATCCAGCCATGGTCACGTTCATTACTGCCTAGTATGCCATAAAACCAGTTGTGGCCCACCTCGTGCATAATTACTGTTTCTAAAGAGAGATCAGAATTCATTGCCCCAATAACCGTTACATTAGGGTACTCCATACCGCCGCCTGCGCTAAGTGCCCCATCTACTGCCGAGCAGTGGTTGTAAGGGTAGTCGCCATTCCATTTAGAGTAGTAGAAAACAGCATCGTTTATATAGGTAGGGGCCTTTTCCCATAGCTTTTTATACTTGCGGGTGTAGTAGGCGTATGTGTTTACGGTGCGTCCGCTGGCGGGCAGCTTAACCTCGCTTTTTGAAACCAAATAGGTATGGTCTGCAAACCATGCAAAATCGTGTACGTTGGTTTGCTTGTAGGTAATGGTTTTATATTTTGATGATATGGTAGTATCAGGCTTAAAATCGGCACGCTGAGAGTCTTTAACACGTTGCTCCAGCCAATCCATCTCACTCTTTTCCTGCAAATCGCCGGTGGCAGCAACTACATAGTTATCAGGGACGGTAATCTTCACCTCAAAAGAACCAAACTCAGAGTAAAACTCGCCCTGGTTAAGGTAAGGCATCTCGTGCCAACCTTTGTTATCGTAAACAGCGGGTTTGGGGTACCACTGGGTTATTTGGTATTGCTTGCCAATATGGCCTAAACGAGAGAATATGCCAACAGGTACTTTAACCTTAAACGGGGTGCTAATCGTAACGCTTTCGCCCGGGGCTAAAGGCTTGGCTAAATGCACCTTGGCAATATCAATATGCTGCGGGTGGTACTCTAGTTTAAGGGCTATTCCGTTTGATGTAAAGTTTAACGAGTCTATATACCCACGGTCTTTATCTTCGGCATAATAAAACTTTGTATCGCCATCTAGCAAAAACTGCTTGGCAAGCGCTGTGCTATTGTCTTTGTAAGCATTTGGCCATAGGTGAAACCATATAAATGTAAGCGTTTGGGTAGAGTTGTTTTTATACTCTATTGTTTCAAAAGCCGATAGTTCGTCTTTTGAGGTGTTTAGCTTAACATCTATTTTATAATCTACCTCTTGCTGAAAGTAGGTTTGGGCCGATAAGCCTGCCGATAGGGCTAAGCCGGTTAAAAGCAATAATTTTTTCAATGCCATGGTTTTTATCAAATCAAGGTTTTATATGCTAAAAAGACCCGCTTAAAACGGGTCTTTTTCAATTTTATTTGTTGATTAGTGTATCTGGTTTTTCAGCAGCTAAATAGTTTTCTACCGCTTTATCCAAATCGGCGCCGCGTAGGTTGCGGTTTAGTATTTTGCCTTGGCGGTCTACAAGGTAGGTAGTGGGTATGCTGTTAAAATTATACAAACCTGTAGCTACGGATTTCCAACCGGCTAAATCAGATACGTGTGTCCACGTAAGGCCATCTTTTTTAATAGCGCCCAGCCAAGCATCTTTGTCGGTGTCTAGCGACACGCTAAACACGGTAAAGCCTTGGTCTTTAAACCGGTTGTATAGCTTAACAACGTTGGGGTTTTCTTTGCGGCAGGGCAAACACCACGATGCCCAAAAATCTATAAGTACCAATTTGCCTCGTAACGATGATAGCGAAACACGTTCTCCAGTAGTATTCATCATGGTAATTTCAGGGGCAAGTGAGCCTATGGCAGTTTTTTTAGCAGACTCGATACCGGCTACAAAATTATCTACCTGAAATGATTTGGTATACGTCTTTTTTAAGTCCTTAGCCAACTTGTCAAGGGTAGGCAGGTGCTCGTCGGGGTTAAGCATATTCGCGCCATACAGGTTAGCGTAGGCGGTTGGGTTTTTCTCAATCAACGCTTTAACCGCAAGGGCATTTTTCTTACCAAACTCTAAATAACTTTTATCTAACCCACGGGCTAGAGAGTCTATATCTTTTAATGTAGAATCTTTTGCTTTAAAGTTTTTGAATATTAATGATAGCGAATCAAACTTAGCACCCATGCCCATTTCTAAAGCATAATATTTACCCATTAATTCGTTCTCTGTAGAGTTGGTTACCTTGTAGTTTAATATCAAACTATCGGCAATAGCCTCTATGTTTACATGCTCTGTACTGTCTAGCACCAACACAATGTAGTTGCTTGGGCTAAGCCCCAGTTTGTAAAACCCTTTTTCTTTTATTTTACCGTTGTAGGTAAAAGACTCATCATTATTTATTTTAATGGTACCAATACGCACACTTTGTGCCCCGTTTAAATCATCTAGATACAAGGTTTTACCGCCACCGTTTTGTATGGTGCCCGATATTAGTGCTGAGTTGTTAACCTCTCCACTGCAAGCTGCAAGCAATGCGGGCAAGGCAATAAGAAAAAGTACTTTTAATATTTTCATAGTATATATTTTAAACTCCCCGCCCTGCGGGCACCCCCTCAGGAGGGGGATTGAAGGCTTAAATTTTTAGTTTTTCATTGTTCGTTTTTCGTTACGAGGCTATGCCTCTTCCAGCGCTTTCTTCACCATTTCGTTGGCTACTTTAGGGTCGGCTTTGCCCTTGCTCAGCTTCATTACTTCGCCCATAAACAGACCTATTAAGCCCACTTTACCGCTTTTATATTCGGCAACCTTGTCTGGGTATTTGCTTAATGCTTCCTGTATTAATGGTAGTAAGCTACTGCTATCACTTTCTTGTAACCAGTTGTTTTCTTCGGCAATGGCCAGTGGCGATTTTTCAGGGCTTTGCACCAGCAACGGGAACACCTTTTGCGATGCTACCGAGTGGCTAATTTTGCTATCGTCAATAAGCTTTAACAGCGATGCTATAGCAGTAGGTTTTACAGGAAATTCGTCAATCTCCAAAGCATTCTCGTTAAGGTACGATTTGATGTTCCCCATTACCCAGTTAGCCGCGCTTTTGTAGTTGTTGGTTTTGGCAACAAGCTCTTCAAAATACAAGGCAATGCCTTTGGTATCAGTCAATACCTGCGCATCGTATTCTGATAAGCCCATGGTTGATGTGTATTTTTTGTGCAGCTCATCGGGTAGGGCAGGCATCTCGGCCTTAATACTTGCAATATATTCCGGCGTAACAATAACGGGCGGTAAATCAGGCTCGGGGAAATAGCGGTAATCGTTTGCCATTTCTTTGGTACGAAGAGAGAATGTAGTGCCCGTTCCGGCATCAAAGCTGCGGGTTTCATGGTCTACAATGCCACCGGCTTCAATAATATCAATCTGGCGTTTTATCTCGTGTTCAATAGCGGTGCGTACATTACGTACAGAGTTCATATTCTTAACCTCTGCCTTGCGGCCAAACTCTTTAACCCCTTTTAAGCGGACAGATACGTTAGCATCGCAACGCATAGAGCCTTCCTCCATGTTGCCATCGCAAATATCAAGGTAGCGCACAATTTTGCGCACCTCGGTAATGTATTTGTAAGCGTCTTCGGCGCTGTGTATTACCGGTTCGGTAACAATCTCCAGTAGCGGAACACCGGCACGGTTAAGGTCAATTAAAGAGTCGTACAAGTCTTGGTCGTGCATACTCTTGCCTGCATCTTCTTCCATGTGTATGCGGGTAAGCTCAATGCGCTTCTCGGTACCATCATTTTCTTTTATGGTAACGTAGCCATTGGTACAAATGGGCGTTTTGTCTTGGGTAATCTGGTAGCCCTTGGGTAAGTCGGCGTAAAAGTAATTTTTACGGGCATATTGGTTTTCGCGGCGAATGTCGCAATTAAGGGCTAGGCCAAGCTTAACAGCATATTCTACCACCTTTTGGTTGGTAACAGGCAATGTGCCGGGGTGGCCCAGGGTAATAACAGAAATGTTATGGTTGGGCGCGGCGCCAAAATCGGTAGGGTCAGAGCTATACGCTTTGCTTTTGGTAAGCAACTGAACGTGAACCTCTAAACCTATAACGGCTTCGTATTTTGAGTAAATATCAGACATGGTCCGCAAAGATAACAAAATAGGGGCGAGGGGCGAGGGTTTAGGGTTGAGTTTTTTACCCGTGATGGTTGATAAGTACCTGAATGAAATCCTCTCAGATAGATTTATTCTTTAACCTCTATATGCCCTGTAATTAAATCGTCAACCGTAATCATCATCATATCATCAAAACCATCTTCGTAGTATTGGGTTTGGTCCCACCACATACCTGTGTCAACCAGTTTGTTATCAGCCTTAAAATTACAGTTGATATAGTCTAAAGCCCGCGGAAAATTATCTTCATGAAAAGTAAATTCCTGGCTGCCATTGCCTGTCCAATAAATATCTTCATAGTCAATACTGTAACCATCTTCGGTTTCTTTATAAACGGTTGTGGTGTCTTTGTATTCTGTTTCACCTTCGCCTAAATCTACCTCTATTATTTTGCGTTCTTGTAATAGCTTTCCTTTGCTATCAAAGGCTTTTATACTGTTTAAATACACAGCGGTATAGTCGCCATAATGGGGTATTAATGCTTCTGATTGCGACATGGCTTTGCCGTACACATATTTTATTTGGCTGGTAGTTTTTCCCTCCTTATCAAAGTAGATTTTTCTACCAGCTCTAACCCGCGCGAGTCTTCAGTACCCTGCACTTTAGTCTTGTGTATTTTGCGCAGTTTGTAAACTGTTTTAGAATCAATTTCTACGCCATAGCCATACTCTTTGGTTACCGTTAGGGCAGAGTCGCCTTTGTATACGTAAGTGCATTTAATTTCTAATTGGCGGTAGTTGTTATAATAGGCCTCTTCTATTTTGCGGCCCTCGCTATCATATTTATAGGTAAACTTAAAGTCAGCATCGGTGGTGTCGGGTTTTTTATACCAAGGCTTTCCAAAACCCTGGTAGCTGAGTTTAGAAACAGAAAGCAACCTGCCATCGGCATTGTATTGGTACCAGTAGGTATTATACACACTACTGGGAAACGAATGGTAGTTGCAAACCTCTTTTATCTTTCTGTCGGGTGTAAACAAAACGGTTTGCCGCTCAATACCACTGTAGGTTTGGGCATGTAAAGCAAGGCAAAAACTAAAAAGCAAAAGAGTAAAAATGTGTTTCATGTAATATTGATGCTCAAGCCTTACATATTTCATATTGCTATGCGGCTTTTGCAATTTTTACATGCGCCAGATGGTGTTTGCCATGCCATGCGTAAGACCCAATGGTAAAGGCAATGCTTTGGGTGCGGTTGTGTTCGGGGTGTATAAAGGTGCGTTGTAGTTGGTCTGCGGTTAAGGTTTTTAGCAGCGCTGCCATGCGGGCATGTACCCCTTCCAATATATGCAACGATGAGCTAATGGGCATATCTAACGTATCCGGTAATTCTGCCCACAAGCCTTCCATGTAAGGTTTTATGGTGGGATTGTCTTCTGTCAACGCCAGTTTAAAGCGGATATAAGCATTCATGTGGCTGTCGGCACAATGGTGCACCAGTTGCTGTATAGTCCACCCACCGGGGCGGTATGTTTGCTGCAATGCTGTAGCATCTAAACCATCAACCTCTGTTTTTATCAGTTGTGGCAGCGTTTCAATATCTTTAATCCAGTCTGTAATTGTTTCTGCGGTAAATGCTTCGGGGGCTACATATTTACCTATCGGATATCTTAGCTTTTCAATGTCCACAATGCTTAGCCAATTAAGGTACTACAGTAAAATCTATTACGCGGTTTTTAAAATTATCGTGCACATCGCCGGTATACAATATCAGTTCGTAGTGGCCGGTGTCTGCCATAATTTTGAACGTGTCTAGCGTAGCTGTAGACGAAGCGTTTATATATGGCGCGTAAGAGAATACATTGGTGTTTGTGTTTTTATTGGTGATGTTTGCCTTGGTAGTTAACAAGGTCAGAGTCATCAGTAAAATCTACTTTTATTATCAGAGAGTCGTTTACCTGTACCACAGCATTATCTGTTGGAGAAAACACGGTAATTACCGGCTCATTCAATTCGGGTTTTTCCGTATCGCAGCTTGCTGTAAATATTGCAAATACAGCTAAGGCTAAAAACTTCGCTTTTTTCATGCTATGCATTTAGTAATTACTCGTCAGTATTAATAAAAAGTTTTACCTCTTCTATTTTGTTGCCCAATACACGGGTAATAATAAACTTAAAGTCGCCAATGGTAATCTCCTCATCCGGGTGCGGAATGTCTTCGTGGTGGTTAAGGATAAAGCCGGCTAATGTTTCGTAATTCTCCCCTTCGCCAATGTTTAGCTTGTATTTATCGTTTAGATAATCAACCTTAATATGGCCCGAGAATATAAACTCTGTAGGCGATAGCTGCTTATCAGTAAACTCTTCCACATCGTGTTCATCGCTTATCTCGCCAAATATCTCTTCCATCACATCTTCCATTGTTATAATGCCCGATGTGCCACCAAATTCATCAACAACAACTGCCAGGCTTTTGCGCTCTTGTATAAAGCGGGTAAGCAATTGGTTAGCAGCCAATGTTTCAGGTATAATAATAATGGGCATTAATACCGAACGTATGGTTTTGGGTGAATTGAACATGGCAAACGAGTGCGCGTAGCCAATAATATGGTCAATGCTTTCGTGGTAAATAAGCATTTTAGATAAACCGGTATCAATGAATTTTTTGTGCAGTTCTTCAATGGGTTCGTTAACGTCAATGCCCTCTATCTGGGTGCGTGGCACCATGCAGTCGCGGGCCTTAACCTCTGAGAATTCCAACGCGTTTTGAAAAATTTGTATCTCGTGCTCAATATCCTCTTTACTGTCAATTTTTGATGTGTGCTCCCGTACGTAATTATCAAGGTCTATACGGCCAAATACGGGTTTGTCTTCAGAAAATTCAATCTTAAACCCACGCTTTAAAATAAACTCGGCAATGCCCATGGTAACAAATACAATGGGGTAGAGCAGGCCATAGAAAAACGCTACCGGTATAGCAAAAATGCTAAGTACCCCGTTAGGGTTTATTCGGAATAAGGCTTTGGGAATAAACTCGGCAATTATTAAAATCAGTAGGGTTGATACTACCGTTTGCAATAGTATAATTACAAAGTTGGGGGCCAACCATTTTAGCGATGTTATAAAGAACTGCCGCAGCGGTTCTTCTATAAGTTCTGCCATTTGAATACCATATACTACCAAAGCAATGTTACTGCCCAATAGCATGGCTACAATAAAGCGGCCGGGGTGTTTTAAAAGAAGGATATAATACGGGCCGATAGTACCCCGTTTTTATTTTCTAACTCTATGCGCAGCTTGTTTGCCGATACAAACGCTATTTCTATGCCTGCAAAAAAACTGCATGCTATCAGGGTAATTACAATTATAAGCCAACTGTCCACTATACTGGTTATGAGGGGTTTTTAGGATTGTTCTTTATTAAACGCAAACGGCTCCTACGGCGAATATAATACATAAGCAGCGATATAGGCACTAAACACCAAAAAATGTAACTGTCGGCAGGGCGGTATCCTATGTAAAACGTAAGCGCAACAACTATTGATGCAAAGGTTATCAGCAGCCATAAAATTTCCAATATATGGTAAAACCTAGCCATACCTATTGTGGTTCTGCCGGGTTATTTTTAACGTTTATGGTGCCTTTAATTTTATTAATGCGGTATTTGGTAAAGTTTTGGTTACTCTCAAAACCTTCGCCAAAAATAATCTGGTCGGGCGTGGTTATTTTTACAAAAACATCAGAGTACAGCTTCTCGCTCCGCTCGTCCCAAAGCAATTGTTCGGTATTTAGGGTTTCGCCTTTAGAGTTGGTAACCACTACATTGTTACGGGCTTCCATAATACCATCTCGTTCTTTGCGTATACCATATTTGGCGGTAAGGGTAGTTTCAGGCTGTTTTATAGAGTCGTAGAATATAACCTTCATACCCTGTGGCATTTCTACATACGGGTTATCACCTTCGTAATTGTCGCGCTTGGGTGCGGTAAGCTTGGCTTTAACACGGGCAGAGTCGCTATAGAGCATCTCAAACTCGTAACTGCTTACGGTTGGTAGTTTATCGTAGTCAGATATACCCTGTATCTCGCTCATCTTGTTTTCGCAGGCTGCGGCAAACAAGGTAAGTAAGGCTATTATAGTATACCAAAGGGGTTTCACAATACAAAGGTACGTAATTGTACTTCGTTTATTGTTTTAGCTGTTCAATACCTTTTCAAACCAGGCTTCTTCAAAAGCAAAAACCTCTTCTTTGCCAAAGTCGTTTTGGGTTTCGTGGTAGCGGCCTTGCCAGCCTTTAAACTCAGCCATGCCTTTGCTGGCGGCTACAAAAGCCTCAGAGCCTTGGTACGATATAAGCTTATCCCCGTCGCCATGAATAACAAGGGTAGGTATAGATAATTGCGATGCGTTTGCAATAGCATATTCCCCTGCGGCGCTAATATTTACAAAAAACGCGGCACTCATTTTATCGTGTACCAATGGGTCGCGTTTATATTTTTCTACCTCTTTCTCATCGCGCGATATGGTAGCAGCATCTAAACCCGTAGGTTGACTAAGGCTTGGGATGATGCCGGCCATAAATTTACCTAACGACACTTTCCAGGCGGGTGGGTTAAATGCCAACCTAAAGTAGGGCGAACTAATTAGCAAACCTTTTAGGTTAGCTGGCTTGCGGCGTATAACATAGTTTGATGCTACGTTTCCACCCATACTATGCCCATACATAATCTTTGGTGTACCGGGGAATAGTGTTTCAGCCTCGGCCATAAATTTATCCATGTCGCTCATCAAGCTATCGTAAGCAGGCATGTGTCCGCGTTGGCCCTTGCTTTTGCCGTGGCCGCGATGGTCTAGTGCAAAAACAGCATACCCTTGGGTACAAAGTATTCTACAAAATGAGGGTAACGCCCACCATGCTCGCCCATGCCGTGTACTATGCATATTACGGCTTTTGGGGTGGTGTTTGGTAGCCAGTACTGGCCAAATATATCTAGGCCGTCGGCCGATTTCCAGTTATGGGTTTTATGCTGCATCTGAGTAACAATTTGGTGTTAAAAGCTTTGCTATAAAGCTAAACATTTGTATAGCAAAGAAAGGTATTTTTGAGTTAAAATTTACGGGTTATGTTTTCTCTTATCAAACGTATTTTGTGGTTGGCGGCCTATATTGTAGGCGCCGTTGTATTGGTAGTTGCCGGGTTGCTGGCCTATTCTACCTATACAGATTATAAACCCGAAGCCAGCGAGGTGCTTAGTATAGAGGGGAAGGGTAAACAAATTGGCAACGACTCTACCTATAGCTTTATGATATGGAACGTAGGCTATTGCGGTTTAGGAAAAGAAATGGACTTTTTTAACGATGGGGGCAAAACCGTGCGTGCCGACCAGCCCCTAGCCGATAAATACCTTGCGGCTGTTACAGGCTATTTAGCTAGTATTGATACTGTTGATTTTATTATGCTGCAAGAGGTTGATAAAAACTCTAAACGCAGCTACAGTGTTGACCAGGAAGACCGTTTTGCGGCAGCCCTGCCAAACTACACGCATAGCTTTGCCTTAAACTATAGCTGCAAATTTGTGCCGGTTCCATTTCAATTTCCTTATACTCCTTATGGAAGAACGTATGGTGGCTTGGTAAGCTTCTCAAAATACACGCCTGTAAGCAGCACACGCTACCAATACCCCGGCGGGTTCGATTGGCCCACCAGTTTGTATATGCTAGACCGTTGTATGCAGGTGCTTACATATAAATTGCCTAATGGCAAAGAGCTGTTGGTTATTAATACCCACAATACGGCTTACGATGAAACCGGGGCTATTAAAAAGACCGAAATGGAATTTTTGAAGAAGTTTTTAGAAGGAGAATCGGCAAAGGGTAATTATGTGGTAATAGGTGGCGATTGGAACCAAGGCACCTTCGGGCGTTGATGCCCTTAAGTTTAGCAAAAACATAGCGCCAGGTTATACCATACAAAGCATTGGTGCTGATGTAATACCTAAAGAGTGGAATGTGGTATACGATCCATCTAAGCCTACCAACAGGGCAAATAAAACCGCCTATGTAGCTAACGAAACCTTTACTACGCTGATAGATTTCTATATGGCATCGCCAAACATTAAGATTATGGATGTACGTACTGTAGACCTTGGCTTTGCAAACTCAGACCACCAACCGGTGTACTTAAAAGTGAAATTGAAATAGTTTTCAGTTCTCAGTTTCCGGTTGCCAGTAGTATTAATTCAGATTTATTGCTGAGAACTGGGAACCGGAAACTGCTAACTATTGGCTAACAAAAGCCTATTATATCTTCCTCGTCTGTAAGGTAATACAAGTCTTGTAGGTGGGCATCTATGTTTTTAACCATAGCAAGCTCATCGGCCGAAAGTTTGTTGTGGTCTACCACTTTGTTCTCTTTCAGGCTGGTGTAAGTTGCTTTTGCCACTACGGCTTTTACAACTTTTTTACTGTTGTGTACAGACTGGTTGTGCGCCACTGCTGCTGCGTTTACGTTACGTTTCATAATTGGGGTATTATTGGGTTAACTTTCAATTACTTTACTAAAACTCTACTATTATACTATGCTGCCACTAAAAAGGTTTTACGGTGGGCCGCAGGGTCTTTTGCCATGGTAAAGAAGAAGGTGGTTCCTTGTCCTAACTCAGACTCTAACCATATTTTTCCGCCCATTTCATCTACTATTTTCTTTACAATTGCAAGGCCTACTCCTGTACTCTCGAACGTGTCGCGGGCATTTAATGTTTGAAAAATAACAAAAATTTTCTCGTGGTATTGGGGTTCAATGCCCGGTCCGTTATCTTGTACAGAGAATTTCCAGAATGCACCGTCATCTTCACAGTTTACTTTAACAAAGCCTTCGCCTTCGGGTCTTTCGTTAAATTTAATGGCGTTAGATAACAGGTTCATAAATACTTGGTGTATTTTAGATTGATCGCCTTTTACAATCGGTAGTTCTGCTTGTATATCTATTTTGAAATCTTTAGGTACATCTATTAAATCAAGGCTGTCTTTAAGCTGTTTGTTAAGGTCAACATCAACAAAAACATCGTCTTTACGGTCAATTTTAGAGTATGCAAGTATACCTTCAATAAGGCTTTCCATGCGTAGTACACGTCCGCGTATACGGTCAAACATTTCACGCGCTTCGGTAGGCATTTGGTCGCCGTAGTCTTCGCTAATCCAGGTAGACAGGTTAAATATGGCACGCAGGGGTGCTTTAAGGTCGTGCGATACCACGTAAGCAAACTTATCAAGCTCTTTAAAGGCTTTCTCTAAGTTCTCGGTATATAGCCTCATTTTCTCTTCGGCTATTTTACGCTCGTTAATTTCTGAATTGATAAATACATAGCGGCTTACCTTGCCATCTTCATCGGCAATAGGGGTGGCGGTAACACCAATCCAGGTGTAATGGCCATCTTTATGCTTATGGCGGAACTCGCCCGAAAAGCTTTGGCCTTCGCTAATGCTGTTTTGTAAACGCTCTGTCTCAACAGTGTCAGTTTCTACACCGTTAAATACATCCCATGGTTTTTGTCCGTCTACTTCGGCAGATGTGTAACCTACCAAACGGGTTAAGCCGTCGTTACTATATTCTACAGTACCGTTTTTGTCAGTAATAAATACGCCATTATCTGTTTTACTGGCAACAATAGATAGTTTTTCCAGCTCAATATTTTTCGCGGCCAATATGTCTCGCGATTCGGTAATACGTTCAATTACTATATTCTTCTTACTCTCTAAATAGTTGGCTAATACACCAATAAAAAATAAAGAGAGTATACCGGTAACTAAAAAGTCTTGTTTTATTTCGGCAGGTATGCCTTTAACCATGTATTGCTGGTCGGCTATGCTGGGTACAAGTAGGTTTTGTATAATTCCTTCGGTAGTTTCGCCTAAAATGTAAAAATAGGCTATGCTAAAAATAAATAGCACGGTTGTAATATTACCCGCTTTGCTGCCCAATAGCATGTAGCAACATAAAATGGTAGCACCTAAATAAAACATATTAGAGCTAACCAAACCACCCGAATAATAAGTTAAAATATGTGTAGTGGTAAAGGTTAGGAATATGCTTATTGCATAGGCTGTAACGGTGTTTTGGGTTTTATTTAGAGCATAGTAGTTTATTACGTATGCTATGGCGGTAGCAACCAAAACAGCACCTAACAGGGGTACATTAAAGGTGTCGGCGGCTTGCGCGGCAACCAAAAGGCTTATTAAAGCCCCTGCCATAGAAAAGAACCGGAATAGGTTATACCGCTGTTGCGATATTATATCATCTGCCGAAATGGTATCAAAGTACGAGCCCCTTGATCCAAATGGTAAATATTTTAATGCTTTCTTAAACATTGTAGTGGTGGTTGGTTGTATTACTAAACAAATCTACTTATGTGTTATTCCTCTAACAATATGATTAGCGCTGTTTTTAATCACATGTAAGGTTTTTAATCAAATTAAATAATTACCCGTTGGTAATGGCTTAAAAACAAGAAAAGAGGATAATTATCCTCTTTTCTTGTTTTACTTAATATGTAAGAAATGTATACACACCTATTTTTTAAGTTTAAAAGCTTTATAAATGTCAGCCATTGTAAGTCCTGTATCGGCAAGTGCAAAAGGCAATTGCTCGGCTACGGCGGTTAACAACCTTTCTATATCTTCGGTAGTGTGGTGTAGCGTAATTGGTATACGTAAACCTGTACGGTTGTACGATACGCTAGGGAATACCGAAATATTGATAAAGAACCCAATGTTTAACAAACGCTTAACCATATTGTAACCAGTGCCCGGCTGACCAACACCAATAAAGAATATGGGAGAGTTGGTTTCATTAATAATAGGTAACCCTAATTCGCGGCAACGGCGGTTAAAGTAATTTATCTTGTCTTGCAGCAGGTTTTGCTTAACATAAATTTCATCTGTTAAGTGGATTTTTGCTGACGCTATGGCTGAACCTAATACAGAAGGTTGTATAGGACCTGAGAATATAAATGTACCGCCACAGTTACGTACACGGTCGCGGGTGCGCTCATCGTTATAAACCATAACACCACCACAGGCTCCAAATGCTTTTGCTAGCGATGTAGTTAAGAATAGCTGCGGGTGGTTTGTAAGGTGGCTGGCAACATACCCTGCCCCATTTGGGCCGCACCAGCTCATGCCGTGGGCACAATCAATATATAGGTTAAGCTGGTCGTATTTATTAAGAAGCGCGGTAATCTCTTCCATAGGGGCAAAATCTCCGTACATAGAATATACACCATCAGCAAAATACCATATTTTATTGTATTTGCCTTTTAACTCCTTAACACGGTCTTCCAGAATATCAATACGGTTGTGGCGCATTAGGTCTATTTGCACGCCACGTGCTTTTAAAAGTTGCACGGCTGTTTGTACAGAATCGTGCACTTGGCTGTCTAATATTACTGCATCATTATCACCAACCAAAACCGGGATGTTTGAAATATGGCCTAAGGTGGTGCTGTGTGATATGTTAACGTAGCCGTTAAATATCTTGCCCAGTAGGTATTCCAGTTCGGTGTAGAGACCGCACGATACGTAAGCGCGGGAAGACGAGTACTGTGTGCCGTAGCGTCTAACAGCGTCTATTGATGCGTTAATTAAACGTTCATCCAGCTCCATGCCTAAATAACTGCAAGAGCCAAAGTTGACAAGTTGTTTCCCCTTAAGGGTGATAATTCTTCCATCATAAGATTCGTCTTCGGTATACTGTTTAGTAATACCTAAGGCAGAGGAGTTGGTCAGCACCCCATCAATAATGTCGAGAATTTGTTCGTGTTTGGTTACTAATGTTGGTTGGTGTTCAGTAGTAATAGTTTTATCTCCCATGTGCTAATTTGTTACTGCAATTTAAGCAATTTTAACGACATTTCCTAGGGGTGGGGTTTCGTTTTATAAACAATATTAAAGGCCCAAAATATTGGTAATTATCAGATAGTTTTTTAGTTTTCCTGTAGCACTTTCATTTTGCTGATAAACGCGTTTAGCTCGGCTTCCAGCGTGTCTGTCTCTACTCTTTTGTTGTAGATAACAGGCTGTGCTGCACGTACTTCGCAGTCAACTAATGAACATCTCTCGCACGATTCGTTAACCTGTTTAACAGCAATTGAATCGTCATTCCAGAACTTAATTCTCTTCTTTAGGTCGGCATTAAGTAAGAAGCCAATGGTAACACTTGAACTTAAATGGGGTTTGCGGTTAAGTGGTCTTGCCAGGGTAATGCACAAATACTCATTTTTGCTATCAACATACTGAGAACGCTGTATACCGGCCAGTGGACGCGTATAATTGCCACTTTGGCTTAACTGTTTGGTTTGCTGCAACATGGTAAGAGAAATCCACCTGCGGCAGTAATGCTCATTAACCTGGTTTGCATGTGGGTTGTGCTTACCCGATAGGTGGAGCTCTTTTGTTAGGTAGTATTTGTTGGGTGTTTCGCTATCGTTAAAACGGAGGAAGAACATACTGTTTAACCCAAAATATTCTGGCAGTAAATTGGTTAAGCGGTGCAAAAATGTTTCGGGCGATACGTAGTATTTAAGCATCAGGTCTACCAGTGCGTCGCCATCCCATTTTTCCTTGCTAAAGAACGCCTCTAAATCTGTCAGGAAAAGACCTTTGTTTAGCAGTAGCGCGTTGGCAAAGTACGATGCCTTAAAATTATTAAACACCTGCTCAAAGGTTGTAACCTTTACCCACGATGAAGTATAGGAGCGCTCCTTTATCTTCATGTAGTTAAAACCAATTTCTTTAGCTAACAGAAACCTGCGCTGGGTGCGGTTAAGGTTACCATTCATATAAAAACGGTTTTCTTCGCCGGGCACAAGTATGCTGCGGAAACCGTTTAGCTTGGGGTTATTGGTAATCTCTTCGCGGTCTATTATATAGTTGTACTTATTCTCTAGTATAGTAATAAGCTGGTCGGCGTTTATGGGCGGGGCGGGTTCAAAATCAAACTCCTTAATAAACTCTTCTACCTGTTTTTCAATATCTTCAAAGTAGTTGTTCTGCATCTCTTGGTAAGAGCGCAGCGCGGCAAAGTAAAAGTTTTCCTGCTTAAGGTTGTAGTTGCGGGCAATCTCGGCCAGTGTATTAATAAAGGCATTAACCTTTATTGGGGCCTCGGCAATCATACTTAACAGCTTGGATGAATCAATACCAAACATATCAAGCGGAAATTCTTTAAATATGGGAGAGTTTATAATCTCTATGGCAGGGGCAAGGGCTTTGTTTACTTTTAGAGAGACCAGATTCTCATAAGTAGTTCCTAATTCTTTGGCTAAACCCGTTACCTTATCGGGTTTAGGGTATTTTTTGCCTTTCTCAATCTCATTAATATAGGATACAGCCATACCTACGGCATCAGCCAACTCTTGCTGAGAAAGTTCTTTGGCTTGCCGCAATTGTTTGATTTTCAATCCGAAAATCAATTTTATACTATCCTCTTGTGTGAAATTCATCTGGGGCTTAAACTATACAAAGGTAGCAAACTTTGCGCTTTAAAGTCAGTTTAGCGAAATTTTTAATTTAGCGAAAATTTATTTTCAGCGAAATTTCGCTAATTCAAAAAATGTTTTTATGTTTGTACTATAAAATTGGATTAATGGAAACGGAAGTAACAAAAGGATTGGAAATTAAAGCTGAGGTAACTCCCGCCTATGCTGAAATTTTAACCCCCGGTGCATTAGAGTTTGTAGTTAAGCTACACCGTGGCTTTAATGCCCGCCGCTTGCAACTATTGGCTAAGCGTGTAGAGCGCCAGCAGCAGATTAACAATGGTATTTTGCCCGATTTTTTACCTGAAACTACCCAGATACGCGCTACCGATTGGGTTGTAGCTCCGTTACCGGCCGACCTTCTAGACCGCCGTGTAGAGATTACCGGACCTGTTGACCGTAAAATGGTTATCAACGGCCTTAATGCCGGCACGCAGGTTTACATGGCCGATTTTGAAGATTCAAACTCACCAACATTTGCCAACTGTATAGAAGGCCAAATTAACCTTCGCGATGCTATTGCAGGTACTATTACCTATAATAACAATGGTAAAGAGTATAAGCTTAACGAGAAAACAGCCGTGTTAAAGGTTCGTCCACGCGGTTGGCATCTTAACGAGAAGCACCTATATATAGATGGCGAAATAGCCTCGGGTTCTTTAACCGATTTTGGCTTGTTCTTTTACCATAACGCAAAAGCCCTTATTGCTAAAGGCAGCGGCCCATACTTCTATCTTCCTAAACTGGAGAGTCATTTAGAGGCCCGCCTGTGGAACGATGTTTTTGTATTTGCCCAAAACGAATTAGGCATACCCCAGGGCACCATTAAAGCTACCGTGCTTATAGAAACCATTTTGGCTGCTTTTGAAATGGACGAGATTCTATATGAGCTTCGTCAGCACTCAGCTGGCCTTAACTGTGGCCGCTGGGACTATATCTTCTCATACATCAAAAAGTTTCAAAAACGCCCCGAGTTTACTTTGCCAGAGCGTGCGCAGGTTACTATGACGGTGCATTTTATGAGCTCATATTCACAACTAGTAATTAAAACCTGCCACCGCCGCAATGTGCATGCAATGGGCGGCATGGCTGCACAAATACCAATTAAAAATGATGAGGATGCTAATACTGCGGCTTTGGCTAAAGTACGGGCCGATAAAGAGCGCGAAGCGCAAAACGGCCACGATGGAACATGGGTTGCCCACCCCGGCTTAGTAAGTGTGGCTAAAGAGGTGTTCGACAAATACATGCCTACGCCTAACCAAATTGCCAACAAGCGTTTAGATGTTGAGGTTACTGCTGCCGATTTACTGCAGGTACCTACAGGCACCATTACGCTGGAGGGTTTTAAAAACAACATAGACGTTTCTATACAATATATAGAAGCTTGGTTGCGTGGCAGCGGTTGTGTACCTATCTATAACCTTATGGAAGATGCCGCAACAGCCGAAATTAGCCGTGCGCAAGTATGGCAGTGGTTGCACAATGGTGCTGCCCTGACAGGTGGTACTGTAATAGACCGTGCCCTGTTTAACCAATGTGTTGCCGATGTTGTAGAGCAACTGAAAACCACCTTTGGCGAAGATAAATTTAACGCCGGCAAATACAAAGAGGCTACCACCATGTTTGTAGAACTGGCTACGGCCCCCGAGTTTTCAGAGTTCCTAACATTAAACGCTTACAATCAAATAGATTAACCATACATCAATTATTAAAAACATAAAAAATCCCCCACACAATGAATAAGCAAGCAAGAATAGACGCCCTTGTGGCCGACTGGTCTACCAACCCACGTTGGAAAGGTATTGAGCGCCCATACACTGCCGAAGAGGTAGTTAACCTATCAGGCTCTTACAAAATTGAGTACACCATTGCCAAACTTGGCGCTGAGCGTTTATGGACCAAACTTAACAGCCAGGATTGGGTTGCAGGCGCTTGGTGCTTTAACCGGTAACCAAGCCATTCAAGAGGTGCAAGCCGGTTTAGAGGCTATTTACCTTAGCGGCTGGCAAGTTGCTGCCGATGCTAACCTAAGCGGCGAAATGTACCCTGACCAAAGCCTTTACCCTGCTAACAGCGTACCTTCTGTAGTTAAAAAAATTAACCAAGGCGCTTCTTCGTGCCGACCAAATTCAAACCCTTGCAGGTGTTGAAGATACTCATTACTTAGTGCCTATTGTTGCCGATGCCGAAGCCGGCTTTGGTGGCAACCTTAACGCCTTCGAATTAATGAAGCAGATGATTGAGGCAGGTGCTGCTGGTGTTCACTTCGAAGACCAATTATCATCAGCTAAAAAATGCGGTCACTTAGGTGGTAAAGTATTGGTACCAACCCAAGAGGCTATTGCTAAATTGGTTGCTGCCCGTTTAGCTACCGATGTTATGGGCGTTCCATCATTAATTATTGCCCGTACCGATGCCGAAGCTGCAAACCTTATAACCAGTGATATTGACCCACGCGATGCCGACTTTATTACCGGCGAACGTACTGCCGAAGGTTTCTACTACGTTCGTAACGGCCTGGAGCAGTGTATTAACCGTGGCTTAGCTTACGCTCCATACGCCGACCTTATTTGGATGGAAACTGGCAAGCCTGATTTAGCTGAGGCTGCTGCTTTTGCAAAAGGTATCCACGCTGTTTACCCAGGTAAAATGTTGGCTTACAACTGTTCTCCATCATTTAACTGGGCTAGCAAATTAAGCGTTGCCGAGATGGAAACATTCCGCGAAGACCTTGCTGCACTTGGCTTTAAATTCCAGTTTATTACCCTTGCAGGCTTCCACGCCCTTAACACCAGCATGTTCGAACTTGCCCTTAACTACAAAAAACGTGGTATGGCCGGTTACTCTCAACTGCAAGAGCGTGAGTTTGCCCTACAGGCTGAAGGCTTTAAAGCTGTTAAGCACCAGTCGTTTGTTGGCACAGGCTATTTTGATGCCGTACAAAACACTGTTATGCAAGGCACTGCCTCTACAACCGCCCTTAAAGGTTCTACCGAAGAGGAGCAGTTTAACCACTAAGAATATATTAATGCTTCTGGTTGCTTTTGTGTCGGTTGGAACACAAGCGTCGGCAACCGAGGGTTGACAACATTAATTAGTATATCCAACCAAATCCATATCCAAAATCCGCCAAGAGCCACGCAGCAATGTGTGGCTTTTTGGCTTTTATAAATTCTATTAGCTCCCCTCCTGCAAAGGAGGGGTAATTCTGACTGTTAAGTCAGAATGGGGTGGTGAATTGCTCTGTAACCGCTGCTACTCTCCCAAAGGGATGCCTTTGGCATAAATAAAAGAACGCGTTTTAAACTATAAGTTTCATGTCATTCCTGCGTAGGCAGGAATCTCACCAAGCCCCACCTAAACTCCTTTCCATTGCAGCAAATTTTAACGTTTTTGCAATGCATTTATTTAAGGTCCCTCTCATTGAGAGCCTGTGCTGACATTAATCGTCAGTAGGGGGATGTCGCCAAATGCGACAGACGGGAGAGGGTCTTTAAACCCAACATGGCTGACCCACGTGTAAACCCTGCGGCTGTAAGAAAAAATTACAAAATGAACCTTGATTTTGAGCGTTTTCAATAGGCATATTTAGGTTTTTTAAAGAGCAGATTTTTAGTTTTTCACTTTTAGTTTTTAGTTCACTACAAAGATACAACCCCGCACCCCCTTTGTCAAGAAGAAGTTATCCGTGTTGGTTTATAATAGCCGTTAGCTGCGCGCCCGGCACCACGCCCGATTGCCGCCACTTAATCTCCCCTTTTTAAAGAGTATAAGCGTAGGCACCCCTGTATTTGGTAATGCGCCGCCGCATTAGGGTTAGCGTCAACATCTACCTTAATAATCTTCACCTTGTCGCCAAGCTGTTTGGCAACATCGCTAAGTATAGGTGCCTGTGTTTTGCATGGGCCGCACCAGGTAGCGGTAAAATCTACCAATACAGGCACATCCCCATTAATCAAATCCATAAAAGCCGACATAATATAATGTGTTTATTTAACTACAAAATTAAGCACCATATAGTTTAAAGTATGTAATGTATGTTACGTAAGCTATAATAAACCCCATTTAATTAGCTAAGCCCAATAATAGTGACTACCTCTGTAGCTTAACATAAAACACCTGCAATGAAATACGCATTAACAATATTACTAGCCTCCATGCTCTTAACTTTTTCAGTTAACGCGCAAACCAAACAATGGCTCGATGCCGGTTTTAGGGTAACAGCTAACGAGAAAGATGCCTCTTATTACCAAATTGTAAATAAAGATGGCACCTATAAAGTCTACTATACCAACGGTACCGTGCAGCAAGAGGGTAAGTTTATATCCTTTGCCGACCAATACATAAACGGCACCGTAAAGTTTTACGATGATAAAGGCATTTACCTGCGCAGCCGCGATTATGTGCGTGGCCTTATAAAGCCTGTACCCATGCATACCGGCGATATTAAAGAACCCTATACCTACATAGGTTTAGTCTATCAATACGAGCAACCCGGAACAGCCCCAACAGCATACGACGATGCTACCCGTTTAGGTATGGAAAACCTGGCCGAGAAGTGCCGCGATTTAGGTGCCGATGCTGTAATAAACACGCGCATAGAACTTAGCAAGCTTGATGCTACCCCGCGCATTACCTTATATGGCACAGCGGTAAAAATCAAGTAACATATTGCAGAATATTTTAAGGTCTCCCTTTTAAAGCTTACAGTGCTGACCGTAAGCGTCAGTAGGAGTCCCCAATCGAAGACTGAGGGAGGGATTTTATCCTGTCTATAACCCTTGCGGCTGCAAGACAAAGCGCACGTTTTGAGTCTTTACTATTTCAAGTCCCCTCCTTTTTAAGGAGGGGTAATTCTGACTGCTAAGTCAGAATTGGGGTGGTTACATTTTTCATTTAGTTAAACCCCCCATGGCTGTAAGATAAAGAACGCGTTTTGAACTTCATTTTTAACTCTATCCCCTAAGTGGAAGTAGTTCCCTTCATAGGAAAAAACTCTCCCTTTTAAAGGGAGTACCTCTGACCTTAGTCAGAGGGGAGGGATTTTTATCTATCTATAACCCTTGTGGCTGTCCCGTAGGGATGCCCTTGGCATAAATAAAATCATCAAAATGAACCCTTCTTTTGCAAGGTCCCTCTCATTGAGAGCCCGTCCGAATGGATAAATCCATTTATCCGGGCGGAGGTGGCCACGCCTGCGGCGTGGACGGGAGAGGGTATCCTGGCTTTTTTACTTCTTAGTTTCTAAAACATACACCTTAACCCCTCTCTGTGGGGCAGAAAGGGGTTAAAGGCTAGTTAGTTTTTTATGTCTACTTCGGGGAGTGGGAGGGAGTTTCCTTTTCGACTTTATATAAACTATTTTTTTAAGTCTCCTCCTTTTTAAGGAGGAGTGTCCTTTAGGGCGAGGTGGTTAATTTCATTGTTTTCAAGCCTTCTTTACGACACGTACTTTACTTTTTAAAGCCCCTCTCCCTTGGAGGGAGGGGTTGGGGATGGGTGCTGCGCAGCATTTAATACTACTTGCTTTGCCTGAATAACCCATCAGGCTTGGGTGTCACATTTGTTAGTTTGCAAATAACAGTACAAAGATACAACCATAAAAAGCGTTTGTCAAGTGTTTTATAAAAATTATTAATAACTGCATTTATTTGTTCCATGGGAAAGATTTATCTAAAGAGTCAAGATAGACATAGATTCTCTGCCACAACGTTTGCTTTGGCTTCTTGCTCTTAGGTGCAACAAATTCATATCGTTCATATTGATTAATGTCATCGGGAAAATCAGGATTTTCAATATACAACCCATCCCCATAATCTTGTGTGTGCCTTATGGTAGTTCTATTTTCTAAATGAAAAGTCAGTTGTTCGTCCTCATCTTTTGTTAGGTCTACTATTTTTTGCCCTTTAAAAACAAGGCCTTTGGGTAACACCCAATTTTTACTTGTTACAGTAAGCAGAGGTTCTTCGTTATTCCATTCATTAATACAATCACTCCAAAAACAGTATTTTACCTTATTGTCTACTTCCATAATAGTAGCAAAATAATAGGCAGGCGCAATTCCCGGACAAAAGTCGTGAGGCCCGTTTTGCTCAGTATAATATAAGTTGCTAAGCGTGCGGCCTATTAATAACTCCTTGTATTTTTCAAATTCTGTCATTACTACAAAGATGGTAGTTTTTATTCCAGTTCAAATTGAATAAAGCCGCCATTGTTGCATGCCATCATGTGCAACATGTATTTACCGGGCTTTAGGTTTGTAATGTCAAAATAAGGCAATACATCATCTCCTGCCCAATATTGTATCGCACCTAAGCTTTTTTCGCCATCATATAATACAACATCCGTTTGGGTACCTCCACGTGCTACTTCCAGCTTATAGAATTTGGCTGTAGCATCGCGTTTTAGCTTTACGCTATAGCCATGTATATCAATATCAGGTACAAGCTTTAGGTGGTAAGTAGCGGTATCGCCTTGAAAAGTTATTTTCCAATTATCAGCACTATTTGCCGTTTGCGCATGTAGCTTTCCAATAAATAAACAGACAAATACTATAAATAAAGTTTTCAGCATAACGTTGATACGTAACCCATGATTGTATGGTTTTATAAGTGGCTTAAAAACTCTTCAAAAGTAGAACCCATCAATATAGTATCTAAGCCTATCCAATCCACCTCTAAAATATTTCCTGTTGTTTTATCAAAAGCATATCCACACATACCGCCATTACTACCAAAAAACAGTAGAGAAAAGGTTCTCTCATCGTCAGCATAATAAGGGTTTAGCTTTATTACATCTTCAATACTCCACAGATAAATAAACGACTCTCCTACGAAGCCTCCTGCGCCATTATATTCTTTTATAAAAGATAAATAATTGGCATCTATAGTAAAGTCTATGCAATGCAATAGGTTTTCGTATAAAACTACATCAGGTGTAGCATTTTTATCTAACTGTTGAATTAAATCGAGAATTGTTTGAGTCATTCCCACCATGGCAGGTGTTTAGTCCCGAGACCTCGGGACGTCACCTGCCATCAAAACACCACAAAACAAAAAAGCCCCGACATTTCTATCAGGGCTTTTTACTTTTAGAGGGGTAAATTACTATTGTTTGTGTATTTGCTTAGTAGTAATAATGCCTTTAGCATTAGCAACCTGCACCCAGTAAGTACCTTGGGCAAGTGTGCTTACGTTTACAGCACTTGTAGTGCCATTAATGCTACCGTTAAGTACGGTGCGGCCTGCAAGGTCAATAATGCGGTAGGTAGTGCTTAGTTGGCCTTTTTCCAGGGTAATATTCAACACATCGGCTACAGGGCTGGGGAACATTTTAACCTCTGGCTTAGCAGCATTCTCATCAATTGCGGTAGTAAAATCAAAACGCAGGTTGTCTACAGTTAACGCGCTGTTTACCTGTCCGGCAGAGTTGGTAAGGGTGCCAAAATCGTAACCGGCACTGGCTACACATAATAATGTGCAGGTGTCTGGGGTAACTTGAGAGTTATAAGTTAACGGAAACTCAAAGTTGGTGTAAGATGCTACAGCCGATAAGTGTTTTATATTGCCATAAGCAATAGTATCGCGGCTGGTACCGTTCCATTTGGTAAGTAAGCAAAACACCTCGGCAGAGTCGCCTGCAACAGGAGCGTATTTAGCGCAGTATTTAACTTTTAATGGCTTATCGGTATACGGTTTACCCAATTTAGCACCCGGAGGGGCTAAACTAACATCAAAAGTACCCATAGCACCCGGTATAAATATACCTTGGAAAGATTTTGAAGTCATTAAAGCTCCAAAAGTACCATCGCAAGGGTCGCTAACTTTGGTGGTAGTAATAGGGCCAGGTCCACCAATAACTGCAGGCAGGTCGTATAAGCTGTTTAGTGTTTTTAAAAATGGTCCCGGAAGATCTTCGTAAGATCCGTTAGGGCCTGTAGGGTTAGCCCATGTTTCAAAACTACCGTTTGTTACCGGGGTTTGTGCAAACCCAAATGTGGCAGCCGTTAGTAGTGTTAGAGTAAAAATTATCCTTTTCATAGTTTTCCTTTTCTGTTTTTATTATAGTTTGTAGCTTAATTGTAATGTGCTCAACCTTGGTGCTTCTAGGTTAAGCGGCCTTAGCGAGTACTCTTTATTAAACAAGTTAGACATGATAAATGTTGCCCCCAGCGCTTTGTAAATTTTTACGCCTACGCGGGCATCAAACACATACATACCTTCGGTATGCGCCTCGCGGTATTCTGTAATGCCGGTATTTAATAAGCCCGGCTGGTCTAGTTGAATAAAGAACACATCAATATTGCGCATTTGGCTGTAGTAGCGTGCGCTAAAGCCAATCATAAGTGCTTTGTAGTTCAACTCAATATCAGCCTTGCCCAAATGCTCTATACGGTATTTAAGTACCCCGCTTTGGTCGGTAGATGATGAGCGGTAGGTATAAGCATTGTTGCCCTGCGCGTTTGAGTATGCATAAACCAAATCAGGCTTTAGGGTAATGGGGTGAGAATAGGTGTAACCTGCCAACATAGTTATAGAAAGGTCTTTGGCAATCTCGCCCACGGCGCTAACAGAGAAGTCTATACCCGTAACACGGGCCGGGCCGGTGTTCAAGAATTTAAAGCCAATATTATCGGCAAAGTTGGGCGATGTGCCCCACACGCCTGCATTAAACTCTATAAAGTTGTCGTATTACTGGTAAAAGGCTGCCACATCGGCAAAGCCTTTAAAGTCACGTATTTTAAAGAATTGCTTTAGGCCCGATTCTGCATTCCAACTGCTTTCTGATACTAAATCGTTGTTTGGGAAGAAACCAAAGCCACCCGACTGTGTCCTTATATAGCGTTCGCCAATACTAGGGAAGCGGAAGCCCTAGCCAAACGATGCACGGATATAAGTGCCTTCAGTTAGAGCGTAGTTAGCTCCGGCACGGAATACGGGTTTGGTCTGGCGTTTTTTGTTAATCTCAAAATACTCAAAGCGCCCCCCGGCCGAAAGGTTTAGCCTGCCGAAGAATTTTTTATCAAACTGGGCATAGGCAGCCATATTATAAGAGTAGCTGTTGCCATTGCCTACTTCATTACCCGAGAATACCTGCCCGTTAGATTTTGTGTAAATGCTGGTAACACCCGCGGTAATGTAAAAATCGTCAATCTTTTTAACCTTATTTACGTGCTGGTACTCATTATATACCTGTATAGACGCGGTGTTTTGGTTATTATCGGCCTTGTTGTTGCTGTAAAACACACGGTTGCGCAAAACATGGCGGTGCCCGTTTGGGGTAAAGTATTGCACATAAGGGTCTACATACCACAACAACTCGTTAAAGTTGGTTATAGAACCCGGGAAAGCGCGGTATATGCTGGTATCTGAATTTGCCCAGAAAAATGCCTGCGCGTTTTTAGATGCCATGCCATTGGCATTAACACCATAAAATAAACCCTCTACTTTTTTATTTTTTATGCGTACGCTAAAGTTTAAACGGCCACGACGGTCATATTCGCCCCTGTTTACTTTGTTTCCGTTTAGCGGGCTTACAGGCTCAGGACCAATATATCCATCATCCCTAAAAAAGTTGCCGCCAAATACAAAATCTACGTTTTTAACCCGGCGCGTATGTACAAAGCTCATGCCCGATACCATTGGGTTTAAACCCTCCCAATAGGTAGCATAGCGGCGTTGTGGCTTGCTGTACATGCCGGTAAAGGCAAACATTTTAGTTTCTGGCTTATCTTTAGCATAAGCGGTACGTATATTAATAGCACCGTTTAAGGCCGATGAACCGTAAAGTACTGACGATGCCCCTTTTAGCACCTCAATCTGCTCCACATTTTCTACAGGTACAAGCGGCCATACAGGTCGGCCGGCATCGCCACGCAATAGGGGAATATCATCAATAATAAGCTGCACACGGCTACCCAGGCCAGAGCTAAAGCCGCTACCACCACGCACTTGTGGCTCATTGTCTACCACCGTAATACCGGGAGCAGACTCTATAGCCTTATCAATGCTGGTAGCGTTTTTATTCTCTATTATGTTGGGGCGGATAACCTCTACCGTTACGGTAAGGTCTTCAAACCGCTGGCCGTATTTGCTGCCTGCAACTATAACAGGGCCAAGGTCTTTAGCCGCTGGAGCCAGCCTGACGTTTATTTCAAGCGTAAGGGTGTCTTCCAGTTTTACCTTAAACGTGCGGTATTCCGTTTTATAGGTAAGCGATTTGTATTCTACACGCCAGTCGCCTTCTTTTAAAGTCAGCTTATAAAAACCGTTAAAATCGGTTTGGGTGCCTATAGATGTACTAGGAACGGTAACTGCTGCAAAGGGTATTGCGGCGTTAGTGTTTCCATCGGTAACAGTGCCCTTTATAGTTAAATTTTGGGCGTTTAGGGTGCCTGCTGTAACCACAAAAATCGCCATCAGCACAGTCAGCCACCGTAGGGGTAAAGTTTTGTTCATACCCGGTTGTTTATTTAATGTACAAAGGTAATTATAATTTAACAAATGCTTTTGCGCCTTTACTGTAAAGGTTATTAACATTTTGGGTTAATTGTTTGATATTGTGATTGTTGCCTTAGCTTGTTTGCGGCCATTTATACCCCCGAAATGCTGTTTTTGTACCACTTTATCATACTTGGTGCGTTATTTGTTGTAGTTTAACAGATGTTTGCCATGCCCATATTCCACAAATACCCGTTTATGAAAGGCCCTATTAAGCTTAGTATACTTATTGCCATAATTATTACAACATTGGTTTCTTGCTTTACGCAGGGGCGCATTTCGCAGCAAAACACCAACTGGACATATTCTAAAAGCATTACAGAACTAAAGCCGTTTTATAAGGTTTACCACAATACCGCCGACAGTAGCACCATCTACTTCGCTATAAAACCCAGCCGTTTACTATTTATCAACAGCCCGCAGGGGTTTGTAGCTAATGTAAAGGTCAGGTACTCTTTATTTAATACTATTGATGATAAACTACCGGTAGACACTGCAAGCTTTGCCTTTCAATACACCCAACCTGTTGATACTACTAAGCTTATACAAGGCAGTATTAAGCTAAAAGCCCCCTTTGGGCGTAATTATGTGGCCGAGGTTATTTTTAGCGATGTAAATCGTAAAAAACACAACACCAGCTTTTTAGAGGTGGAGAAATCCTATTTTACCTCAGAACAAAACTACATGCTCCGTGCCTATACAGATAGTATGCCGGTGTATACCAACTACATACGCAGCGATAAGGTGTTCTACATCAACACCAATAACAAAACGGCAACGACGGCCTTTGTAAAATATTACCGTAAAGAAACCGCCTTTCCACCGCCGCCTTTTACTAAAGGGGCTGTAATAGAAGTCCCCAGGCCCGATACTACCTTTAGCGTAGAACTGGCCGATGGAACCAGCGGTCCTTTGCAACTAACCCCTACAGGCTTGTATGTTATTACTACCGATACTGCCAGTCGCCGTGGCTTGGTGGTGTTGCGTACTGATAACGACTTTCCCGAACTGACTAAACCCATGGATGTGCTACGCCCGCTACGTTATTTGGTATCGCAATGGGATTATGATAAAATGGCTGCCAAAGGCGATGTTAAAAAAGAGGTTGACGATTTTTGGCTGAAAACAGCGTCTAACAACAACAGCCGTGCCCGCGAGGTACTTAAAAACTACTATGGCGGGGTGCGCCTTACCAACGATTTGTTTACCACCACCCGCGAGGGCTGGAAAACCGACCGGGGCATGATTTTGATAATATTTGGGCAGCCGCTATCGGTTTTTAAGGGTAATAATAGTGAAACATGGCTCTACAGCACCAGTGGAAACAACCCCGCCACCAGTTATGTTTTTGAGCGCAAACCCGATGGTATTGCAGGCTACGACTACTATTTGCGCCGAAACGATTTGCTTAAAATTGCCTTAGTATGATATGGTAGAAAACTGGCGTAATGCCCGTTTAATTTATTGGTATTAACTTTGGGCAAAATTTAATTGATGTACGAAGACCGCCCGCAATACCCAAAACGCCGCAGCGCGCCCGAAGGAATGTTATATGGAATGCACCCTGTTATTGAAGCCCTTAAAAGCGGAAAAATAATAGAGAAAGCCTTTGTGCAGGGCACTTTACGTGGCGAGCAAAGCGATGAGTTGTTCCGTCTTTTTAAAGAGCTAAACATACCCTATGTTAAGGTTCCTATTGAAAAACTTAACCAGTTTACCAATGCAAACCACCAGGGCATTGTGGCCTTTACATCGCCTATTGAGTTTGATGATATTGAAGCCATAATACCCAAACTATACGAAGAAGGCAAGGTGCCTTTTATTTTGGTGCTAGACCGTATTACCGATGTGCGCAACTTTGGCGCCATAGCCCGTACTGCCGAGTGCTGCGGGGTTCATGCCATTGTTGTTCCGTTAAAAGGGGCTGCACCCGTTAGTGCCGATGCCATGAAAACATCGGCCGGTGCATTAAACAACATACCCGTATGCCGTGCCAACAACCTGTTTATGGTGGCCGATTACCTTAAAAAATCGGGCTTGCAAATTGTGGCTTGTACTGAAAAGACCAACACAATGCTTTTTGAAGCCAAAATAGAAGGCCCTGTGGCTGTTATTATGGGTTCTGAAGAAGATGGCATATCTGAACAACTACTTAAAATAGCCGACCATAAAGTGAAGATACCTATGATGGGCGAAATAGGCTCCTTAAACGTATCGGTAGCTATGGGCGTAGTATGCTACGAGGTGGTAAGGCAGAGGAGCTAATTACTAGTTCTTTACCTGGCCCTCCCTTTCAGGGGGAGGGTTGGGAGGGGGTCTAATTAGTATTACCTTTACCCCATGCGTCCGGCAATAAAATATTCTCTTTTAGTAGTAGTAGGTCTTACGCTGGGCATTCTTATTCAACGCTACGGTATAGTTGGCAATTACATTAAACCCCTGTTTAAACGTGCCCAACATGCAGCACAGGGTGGAAATGCCGGTTTCCCTAAGCTATCTGTTACCCTGAAAGAAAAAGATTGGAACACCATATTGGCCTTTACCGATTCGGCCCGCATGCAGGGCATGATAGCCGATAAATACAAAACAGAATTTGCTGCCAAGGCTACCTATGCTGATGATAAAGACGCGGACTGTAAAGTGCGCCTAAAAGGCGATTGGACAGACCATGCCATGCGAGAAAAACCATCGTTGCGTGTTACCATGGGCGACAGTGTTTCTATTATGGGCATGCAACGTTTCTCGCTACAGCACCCCCGCAACCGCAATTATATATACGAATGGCTGTATCTGGAGGCTATGCACGATGAAGATATTCTTGCCCCCGCTACATGTTTGTAGAGTTAGAGGTTAACGGAAAAAGCTACGGTACCTACGCTTTTGAGGAGCATTTTGATAAGATATTGGTAGAGAACCTGCACCGCAGGGAAGGCCCCATTGTTAAGTTTGATGAAAGTGCCCTATGGGCCGAGCGTGAGCGACATCCCTTTATGGAGGGCGACCCTACCGGGTTGCAAACCAGCGCTACAGCCCCCATTATTGCTTTTAGAGATGGCAAAATTTTGAAAGACAGCATGCTTACCGGCGAATTTTTAGCCGCACGCACCTTGCTTGAAGGCTTTAGAGACGGTAAATACACTGCCGATAAAGTATTTGATACTACCCGCATGGCTAAATACTTTGCCCTGTCAGAATTATTGGGAGGGCGCCACAGTAGCGGACGCTGGCACAACCTGCGTTTCTACTACAACCCTATTACCGCCAAATTGGAGCCCATTGCATCGGAGGGCGATGCGGGCAAAGAAATTACTGATGTGTTTGGTATAGGCTCTCACCCAAAAGATTTGGATTTGTTTTACCAGCGCTTGTTTGACGATAGCCTGTTTTACCGTTGCTACTTGCATCAGCTGGAAAGGGTATCTAAAAGAAGCTACCTGGATAAATTATTGGCGAAGAAGAAACCAGAGTTAGAGAAGTTGCAAAAAAACTGGCTGTTGAGTTTATAGATGCAGAATATAGCGATAGCGCCTTTTACCAAAACATGCGCACCATTTGTTTGGCTGTCCATCCTGATAAATGCGTAAATGCCTATTTAAAGAAAAAATCAAAAGATAAACTAACCATAGAGTGGGCTACGGTGCAGCCATTAGGGGTAGAGGTAACCGGTTTGCAGGTAGATAAGCAGGTGATTAAACCTACAGCCAAACCCACGGCAAAAGGCATTTTACCGGGCTACCCTGCTACGTATCAAACAACAGATTTTAATGTTCCGGCCGATATGGCAATCAACCCAAAAACAAAAATGAAGTTGCTGTATAAAACTGCGGTATTGGGTAATGATGGTAAGGATAAGGTGTTGGGCTTTGAAAGGATGGATGAAGATGCTGTGTTTTATAACCCGGCAAAAAGTAAATCCATTGTTAAAATGTTGCCCGGCATGCACGAACCCAAAGTTCATTGGCAGGATTTAGCCCCGATAAGTATCATGGTTTTTGGATAATTGAAAAGCCGTTACACCTTAAATTTAGCTATGGCTGGCATAACGATACTTATCCCGATGGCTTTTTAGTAATATCAGACAGTACATCAACCATAACAGATTATAAGTTTGCTAACGTTAAAGGTCGTGGAATTGATGCTAAAGGCCGTAACATTACCGGCTCGTTTACCTTCTACGGTGGCAAGGTTATAATAAAAGACTGCTTGTTCGAGAATATAACATCAGAAGACGCGCTTAACCTTATCCGTTGCGACTTTGTGATGGAAAACTGCACCTTCCGTAACTGCACCAGCGATGCCTTTGATGCCGATTTTTGTACCGGCAAAGTAATCAACTGCAAGGTAGAAAACTGCAAAAACGATGGTTTTGACATATCGGGCAGCAAAGTGGAGTTTATAAATTGCACTGTTACCAACGCCGGCGATAAAGGCATATCGGTAGGCGAGGGGTCAACAGCCACAATAACAGGCTTTACTGTAACCGGTGCCACCAGTGGTATAGGAATAAAAGACCTGTCGTATGCTAAAATCAGCAACTCAACGTTAGTAAATTGTGCAACAGGCCTAAATTTGTACCGCAAAAAGCCCGAATTTGGCTATGCTAAAGCAGATGCAAACGGCATAAAGTTTGTTAACTGCACAAAACAATCTGCCACCGACATTGGTTCGGTGGTTAATATAAGCAAATGAAAAAGCATATAAGTACCGGCCTATTGTTGCTGGTTTTTTTGGTAAGCAGCGCTCAGCATACGTTTGTATCAGAGTTAAACCAGAAAACGTTCTCGCCCGACTCGTTAACCTACCCTTACAAGGTTATTTTTGCCGGGCACCTGTATGGCAACCAAGATTCTGTTTCTAAGCCATATCTTTCATTATCAACATCTTTCAATAAAATAAACAACGAAAAAGCCAGCCTGTTTTTTCTCTGGGCGATGCCGTACGTAATGCCGATTTAGCATCGTACGATGTTTTTTCTGACCTAACCCAAAAAATTGATGCCCCCGTATTTACCGCCATGGGCAACCATGAGTGGACAGACCCTATTACATCGCAAATGTACCTGGGCTTTCCATACTATATTATAGAAGCCCCCGGTTCGGCATTTATTATCCTTAACAGCGAAGATTGGGGCAATAAAGAGCAAAAGGCTTTTTGGGATAAACAGCTTGGCGAATATATAAATAACGCAGCGGTTAAAAATATATTTATCCTTTCGCACAGGCTTATATGGGCAACAGGCAACCCTATGTTTGCCGATTTGTTGCAGCTAACCAACAGTCCCGAAATGCATACAGGCCAGCAGTTGATAGACCTTAACATGCTAAAACCCCATTTAGATAAGCAATTCTATTTCTTGTCGGGCGATGTTGGGTTGAACAATAAGCTGCCTTTCTTTTACCAGCGCGAGGGTAACATTACATTTATAGCTACCGGTATGGGCGATTTGCCAACCGATGCTGTTATAGAGGCTACTGTTTATAAGGATAATATTGAATTTAAGCCCTTATACCTGGGTGCTGATAATTCAGCCAAATTAGCCGATTACAATATGACTAAAGTGGCACAATTGGTGCGCAAAACTGAAACTATTAATACCGCTGCACAGTTAAACAACTCTGTTGCAACAAAGGCTTTTGTACTAATTTTAGCTGCCTTTGCGTTTTGCACCGGATTGTTTTTGTTACTAGGAAAAAATGAGGTATAGCTACCATTTAACATTGGTTTGTGCATGTATGCTGCTTTTTGCGGCTGTAGGTATGGCGCAACCCGGTGCCGATGCTGCTACGGCCACAGATACTATTGTTCCCCTGCCCGGTGGCAAGGTAGAAGAGCTGGCCGCCCACTATTACCTTAATGGCGAATACGATAAAGCTGCCGACCAGTACGAAAAGCTGTTTGATAAAACCCCCAACAGGTACTATTACAACTTTTTACTTAATTGCTACCTACAGCTTAAAGACTTTAAAAAAGGCGAAAAACTGGTAAACAAGCAAATAAAACGCTATCCAACAGAGCCGGGCTATACGGTAGACTTAGGGTTTATTTATGATAAGGGTGGTGATGCTGATAAGGCCAAAAAATATTGGGAAAACCTTATTAAATCTACCAAAACCACTAATCAGAATTACTATGTTGATTTGGCCAACGCCTTTATAAACCGCGAACAGGTGCCCTTTGCGCTAACTGCCCTTAAACAAGGCCGCGATAACCTAAAAGGCTTTTATGGTTTTAATATAGAGCTGGCTTCCATATACAAGGCACAAAACAATCCCGGCGATATGTTTAAGGAATACCTTGACTATTTAAAGGAGAACCCCGAAAAACGCCCCGAGGTGCAAACCGAAATGCTGGATGTTATAGCCGACGATGCTACCGGCGACAAAGGCAAACAGCTAAAAGGGTTGCTGTTGGCCGAGATTACCAAACAGCCCGACAAGATTGTTTATCCTGAATTGTTAATATGGCTGCACATGCAGCTAAAAGAGTTTGATGCCGCCATTGTACAGGCCAAGGCGCTGGACAGGCGTTTTAAAGAAGACGGCTTCCGCCTTATGGAACTGGGCGATGTATGCGCCACTAACGATAATTACGATGCCGCCGCCCGCGCCTACCAATATGTGGTAGACAAAGGCACCTCGGGCCCTAACTACGTGCAGGCCAGGTTAAATATGCTAGATGTTCAGTACAAAAAGATAACCAATACCTACAGCTACACCCCAGCCGATTTAACCCAACTGGAAACCAACTATAAGCAAACCCTTAATGAGTTGGGCCGCAACAACGGTACGTTAGATTTAATGCTGAACCTTGCCCACCTGCAGGCATTCTACTTAAATAAGACCGATACCGCTGCTGCTTTGCTACAGGATGCGCTTAAAATACAAACCTTTAGGGATAAGACCACCGCACAGTGTAAACTGGAGTTAGGAGACATTATGCTGCTACAAGGCGATATTTGGGAGGCCAGCTTGCTATACTCTCAGGTAGAAAAAGCCTATAAAAACGAACCCATAGGGCAGGAGGCCAAGTTCCGTAACTCGCGACTGTATTATTATAAGGGCGATTTTCAATGGGCAAAGGCCCAATTGGATGTGTTAAAAGCCGCTACAGCTAAGTTTATATCTAACGACGCAATGGATTTGTCGCTGTTTATATCGTCTAACATAGGTTCAGATTCGTTAACTACCCCGCTGGAGATGTTCTCCAGGGCCGATTTGTTGTACTTCCAAAACCGTTTTGATGAGTCGCAAAAGGTACTGGATAGCATAGCCTTTGTTTTTCCTGATAACGACCTTGCCGACGATATTATCTATCGCAAGGCCAACATAGCATACCGTACAGGCAATTTTACCAAGGCCGCTGATTTTTATAATGAGGTAGTTACCAAGTATGCCGAAGAGCTATTGGGCGATGATTCCCTATTTAAGTTAGCGTCTATCTATCAGTTTAACCTGGGCGACAATATAAAGGCCATGGATGCCTACCAAAAGCTAATGACTGATTTTCCCGGTAGCGTATATGTGGTAGAAGCCCGTAAACGCTTCCGCACCCTCAGAGGCGATAAGGTTAATTAACCCTTTTCAAACAAATTACTTTAATAGAGTGTTAGGATAGCAAAGTATTAGTGGTTATAGGTTTCCACTTCTACTTTAAAGCCCCATTCGTAACTGTTTGGGGCTTTTTAATTAGCCGCCGGGGCAAAAAAACTCCCACCCTTTTGCAAGGATGGGAGAAAAATAAAAAAATTAGAATGTCTTAAGCTACTGCTTCAGCAAAAGGAACAACCGATACAAACGATTTACCTTCTGCGCGCTTGCGGAACTCAACAGTACCGTCAACCAGTGCAAACAAGGTGTGGTCTTTACCAATACCTACGTTTGTGCCCGGGTGGTGTTTAGTGCCACGCTGACGTACAATAATGTTACCAGAGATAGCTGCCTGACCTCCGTATATTTTAACGCCTAAGCGTTTGCTATGCGATTCGCGACCGTTTTTAGAACTACCGACGCCTTTCTTATGTGCCATGGGTTATAAAAAATTTAATGCAATTAAGCGTTAATACCTACAATTTGAATTTTTGATATAGACTGACGGTGGCCATTCCATTTTTGATAGCCTTTACGGCGTTTCTTTTTGAAAATGATTACTTTATCAGCTTTATCGTGTGTTAAAACAGTAGCAGAAACAGAAGCGCCGCTAACAGTAGGAGCACCTACAGTTACGCTGCCGCCGTTATCAACCAACAGTACGTTGTCAAACTTAACTGAGTCGCCTTCTTTAGCGTCTAAGCGGTTTACGTAAAGCTTTTGATCTTTCTCTACTTTATATTGGTGTCCACCAATGGTTACAATTGCGTACATAATAAAATTGTATTAGGCCCTAATTAAGGGGCTGCAAAGTTAACAACTTTTTGTTAATTACAAAGCCTACCCTAAAATTTTTTATCAGGAATTGCAAAAATAAGCTTTTTAGCGCAGATTTGGGCCATGGAACCTATTGTTATAAAGTATAATATACCCAAACACATCTTTTATTCATTTGTAAGCTTGCTATTTGTAGTTGGAGGTTACTTTATGTTGGGTAAAGAATCTGGCCGTTACCCTAAAGAGGTTTTGTATATAGTCAGTGTTATTTGTATGGTATTTGGCGCAATTGGTTTAGTGGTATTCTTAAAACGCATTTTCAGCAAAGACAAAACAGCTCTAGTAATTAATAGTAAGGGTATTACAGATAAAACTTCGGCGGTAAGCCGTGGCTTGGTGCCTTGGCAGGATATTACTAATGTACGCCTTACCACCATGCAGACACACCGGTTTAGTAAAACCCATTTTATTACTATTATGGTTAATAATCCCGACGAATATATTGCCAAAGGCAGAAACGTGGCGGCGCGCTATGCTATGCAGTGGAATACAGACAGGTATGGCAGCCCTATTAATATAGCGCCTTCTACTATAGGAATGAAACCCGAAGAACTGAAAAAGATAATGAAGGATGCTTTTGAGCAATATAAAACAACAGCTTTATGAGAATTAGAAAAGTAAGAGGAGGAAGAAGGAAATTTAAAGAAATTGAACAGTGGAAGAACGAAAGCCTGCTACTATCAGATTATTGGATTAAAGAATATAACTATCAAAGCGCAGATATTGTCGTACACCCTTGGTGCGACATTTCTATACTTAACTGCAAAATACCATCGCCCTATGGAAAGTGCCGTGCGCTAATAATTGAAGGACTTATTGAAATATATAAAAGTTGGAAAGTGCAATTAGATAAATTAGGTAAGCCCTATTACCTAAAGATATGGTTGCGGGACTCTAGAATTGAAAAATCTGAAGTAGTATGTGCTTTTAATGAACGTATTGAATGGTATGAAAATGTATTTACCAAAGCTAAAAAAAATGGGCAGCCTGGTCCAGTACACTTTGGTTCTGTAGCAAACAAACTAAATGAATTTAACTGGGATTTACATTTAGATGAGGAAACATATGATGATAGCGACTTGGCAGAACCTCATCAATACGAGTCAATGGAGGATTATTACTATTCAGTGCGTTGGTTTAAGAAAATTAAAAAGAAAGCACGGATTGTAGAAGGTGTATATTCTAATGGAAATCCCTATAAAAACTATAAGGTAAAAATGGGCAATCTATGGGTCGGCGAATTAACTAACCCCTAGCACCTAAAACCTAGTCCCTAGATTAAGCCTTCTTTATTATATATAATACTACACCCCAAACCTCAAACTTCATGTTATCGGTAATCTCCAGGGGCTTGTAGCTATCGTTCTCCGGCATAAGGAATAGCTTCCCATCAGCTTTGGTAATGCGTTTCACGGTAAAGTCGCCGTCTACCATAGCAATAACAATAGAGTTGTTTTGCGGCTGGCCTGCACGGTCTACAATAAGCATATCGCCGCTGTTAATACCTGCGTTTATCATAGATTGGCCTTTAACCCTTACACAAAAGGTAGTATCGGGGTGCTTAACCAAAAAGGTGTTAAGGTCAAGTTCGGCTTCAACAGCATTCTCAGCTACATTAGGAAAACCTGCCGAAACAGGGTTTTCGAACAAAGGCACTTTGGCTGCAATACTCTCAGTATCCAGTGTATATATTTCCAACTCGGGGCTGTCGTTTGTCTTTAAAAACATAATAACTCGTCTATAACCTAAAGATACGGCATAAAACAGTTTGGGGTTACTGCCCCAGGCCCGAGTTGTTAACGGCACCTGTTGGTAAATTTTAAAGGTGTATACACATGCGTGTTTAAACACCAAAGTTTCCTGTAAATATTTGATTTTATTACTATATACAAGTATTTATATTTTGTAAGTTTACCCAAAACACTAACACTTTCGCTCATGAATAAACTTCTACTTTCACTAACAATTGTACTACTGGCATTTAGCATAAAAAGCTTTAGTCAGGCCTGTCCCGGCAACCTTATTACTACAAACCCGGCCTTCGCGGCGGGCCTAACAGGGTGGAGCCAATATGGCAATACCACCACGGCCACTACATTAACTGCTACCAATGGGTGCTTAAATAACTTTTTGGCACTTCAGGCAACAAATAATAGCGATGTTGGAATTAGCCAACCGGTAATAATTAAACAAGATAGTTGCTATGATCTTTGCTATTGTGTTGAATTTCCATTTGTTGGAGCATTATTCAATACTAAATTGGTTATTGCTGTAACTAATGGGAGTATTACCTCTAGCCAATTGTTAAGCGGCGCGTTTACTGCTTCTCAAGCCCAAATCATTGATGTTATAACGGGCAATAATGGGTTTACCCCAATTGTACAATGTCCTGCTCAATTTACAGCTACAGGTAACTTTACCCAATTTGTAGTAGTTAATCAAACCATTGGCAACTTAGGTACCGATGTTAGGGTAGATAATCTTTGCCTACAAAGCAGGCCTTGTCCAAACTCTTGTGCCGCATCCGGCTTAGTACCCGGTTTTACCTACACCCAAGGGCCGGGCCTTCAGGTAAACTTTACTAACACGTCAACAGTAAATTTAGGGTATACCATGTCCTTCAGTTGGGATTTTGGCGACCCCGGTTCGGGTCCTCTTAATACTTCTATCCTAACAAATCCTACCCATGTTTATCCTGCGCCTGCAATTTATTTTGTGTGCTTGTATGTAACAGTAGTTGACCCTAACGGCTTAACATGCCCACCCGATACTTTTTGCACAGACGTAATTGTGCAGCCCACCGGCGTGGACGAAAATGCATTTGAGTCTTTAATAAATATACTGCCTAACCCCGCCAACGATATGGTTACCATTAAAAGCCTAGTGCCTATAACCGGTATACAGCTATTTAATAGTGTAGGCCAAATGGTACATACTGAAAAGCTGCAAGGCACTACGTTTATCATACCTACCTATTTACCTGTGGGCGTATACTCTATGGTATTACACACCGCTAAAGGGCAGGCGTATAAAAAACTGGTTATTAGCAGGTAATGTAATAGTAAGTTCTCAGTTCCCGGTTGGCAGTATTCTAATAACCGGGAGCTGGAAACTATTTAATGGGTGTGACTATTTTCCCGACAAACCCCACAATTTGTTTCTGATAAAACTGTAGCGCCTTTTATATATTTGGGTAGATGAAACACCCGCTACTCATACTCTTTCTTTTTGCAAGCCTTAGCATTATGGCTCAACGCCCTGTAAAAGCTGTGTTGCTCAATAAGGCCGATAAGCAGCCAATGCCCTATGCCTGGGTTAAGATTGATAATGGGGCAGAGGTACAACTTACCGACTCGCTTGGCAGGTTTGGGTTTAAGGTAGCTGATACTACTAAACGGGTACAGTTAGAAATTGCCGACATTGGTTACCATGCTACTATACTATATGTATTAACTAAAGACAAGGTGCAAACCGTGTTGGTAGAAAAGCAAGCGTTAACCATTCCTACAGTACAGGTAACAGGCATAACCGCCGCCCGGGTGGTTGAAAAAGCCATTGCTGAAATTCCTAATAACTACGCGTCATCAAGTTACTTTACCAATTCGTTTTTTAGGCAATACCATAAAGAAAATGGCAAGTTTGTAAAGCTGATAGAGGTGCAGGGCATAAATATGTTCAGGGTAGAAACCGTGCGCAAGCAGCTAACCTGTAAAGATGCCGTGGCCCTGGTACAAATGCGCCGGGGCTATGATTATGAGGTAAACCGGCTGCCCCACCTCGACCATTTTTTCGATTTGCTAATAGAAAACCCGGTTTACCACCCCGTAAGCACGGTTCTTAACCCCGCTCGCTCGACTATTTTAAGTTTACATTTGATACTACCAACAAATCGGCAACAGATTATATAATACTATACAAGTCGCTTGATTTTAATAAACCTGAGCTGTCGTCAGGAAAGATTACCATAGATAAAGAAACATACGCCATAAAGAAGATTGTAAACACTAACGAGAAAAATACCAATAGCGATTACCGTGGGGTGCTATCTGAAACCTACGGCACCGACTTTGTAAGCGGTTCATCGGTAACAGAATACAGGCAAATAGGCGATAAGTGGTACCTGAAGAAAATGCTGCGCGAGTATACCAATAATATATACTATAGGATTACGGGCATAACATCAAGTAACATTACCGAGTGTTTTGAGTGGTATGCCGATACTACGGTTACCGATAAAGTTGCCGCAGATTATGCCGATAAGTTTGTAAGCGATATAAACCTATACGGCTGCAAATATACCTACAACCCTGCGGCATGGGAAGGCCCGTTGCCCAACTTTGTATACTTTACAAAAGACGAGGTTTATAAAAGTATGGCACGCAAAGAACCCATAGAAGAGCAGTTTAAAAAATCGGGCGAGTAGCTTTGTTGCAGTATTTAATTTTTTAATCTCCCTTTAAATAAAGGGAGTACCCGAGCTTGCTAGGGGAGGGATTTTTAGCTGATAGACAAAGCATTTAAGCCTGAATTTTCTTATCTTTGTATGATTATTACCCAATGCGCGACACAGCAAAAACCAAAGGAATATTTTTAGCACTAGGCATACTTGTAGGTATGCTTGTGGCGTTTGGTATTGTATGGCTCGATTTTGGCCGTATATCGCAAAAAGTAATAGGCTAGAGTACAACAGGTGTTTTCTAACGATAAAACCAAGCACGACACCATTAAGATTATTGTAGAAAAAGAAGTCCCCGCCGTAGATTACACCTTAGACGATTCTGCCGTTGATACCTTGGCTACCGATAGTTCAGCCGTAGACAGCCTGGGCATGATGGTGAAAAAAGATGAGTTGCTGTATACCAAAAACATTAAGCTAATCTCGTTAAATAGAAACGGTGCCGTTATAGATAGTGCCATGGCCAATGCTGCCGATGTTGACCCATCGGGCCTGCCTGCGGTTTATTCGGTAGAGTTTTGGAAATCGCCCATAAACTACAAAGGCTACAAAATGGGGCGCGGCAAGCTGGCCCTGTTTGGCATTTACCAAAGCGATGATATAAGTCTTGTAGCATTAGGCAACAACCTGTTTTTAAAAAATAGGGATATATACTTCCGCTTAGAGCCCTCTGAAGATTTTTGCAGCTTTAGCCCGGTAACAGATAAAAATGTATTAGCCCAGTTAAGTCAGTAATGGATATTGAATTTTATAAGTTTGAAGGTACGGGCAACGATTTTGTAATGCTTGATGGGCGCACAATAGATTATAGTTCTCTTACCCAACAGCAGGTTGAGCATTTATGCAACCGCCGTTTTGGCATTGGTGCTGATGGCCTTATTATACTTACCCCCGATGCGGAGTACGATTTCCGCATGGTGTATTATAATTCTGATGGCCGGTTAAGTACCATGTGTGGCAACGGTGGCCGCTGCCTTACTGCTTTTTCTAACCTATTAAGCTATACAGGTAACAAAGCACACTTTATTGCAGTAGACGGCGAGCACGATGCTACCATTAACCTGCAAGAGGGTAAAGAATGGGAGGTAAGCCTTAAAATGATTGATGTAAATGGTTTTGAGAAAATTGGCGATGATTACTTCATCAATACAGGCTCACCACACTACATAAGGTTTGTAAACAATACCGATGAGGTAGACGTTTATGCTGAAGGCCGTAAAATACGTTACTCAGACCGTTTTGCCGCGGAGGGTACCAACGTTAATTTTATAAGTCTTAGCAATGGTAAAATAAACGTGCGTACATACGAGCGTGGGGTAGAAGATGAAACCCTTTCTTGTGGCACCGGAGTTACCGCATCGGCCATTGCCGCAAAGCTGTTTGGAATGGAAGTAAGCGGCGGTATTTACCCCGTTGCTACAAAAGGAGGAAACCTTAACGTACGCTTTACTTACAATAATGGGCAGTTCAGCGATGTTTGGCTTACGGGGCCCGCAAAATTTGTTTATAAAGGGTTGGTAGAAGTTTAAAGCAATGAAAACCAATTGTTAATTTTAAGTTTACTTTGCAGTAATATATTAGCCGCAAAAATTTAACACATGAGCAACAACGCTAACTATCGTGTTTTAATTGTAGATGATGAACCGGATATCCTGGAGTTTATCAGCTACAATCTTAAAAAGAAGGCTACGAAGTATATGTAAACAACAATGGCCGCGATGCTATTCAAACGGCTAAAAGGGTAAATCCACATTTAATATTGTTGGATGTGATGATGCCCGACCTTGACGGTATTGAAACCTGCCGCATTATTCGCGAAGACAGTTCTTTAAAAGACACCATTATTGCATTTTTAACCGCCCGAAACGAGGATTACTCGCAAATTGCAGGCTTTGATGCCGGTGCCGATGATTACATAAACAAACCTATAAAACCGCGTGTTTTAACTAGTAGGTTACAAGCCTTACTTCGCAGGCTTAGTGGGGATGATAAGAGCGGGCAGATTGATGTGGCTGGCCTTAGCATTAACCGCGAAAAGTATTTGGTAACGCAAGACGGGGTTGAACATAACCTGCCCAGAAAAGAGTTTGAGCTGCTATCGCTGCTGGCTTCTAAACCCGGCAAAGTGTTTACCCGCGATGATATTTTGAAACAGGTATGGGGCGGCCAGGTAGTTGTTGGCGACCGTACCATTGACGTACACATACGTAAGCTACGCGAAAAATTTGGTGAAGATTGTATCAAAACCGTAAAAGGCGTAGGTTACAAGTTTGAATTTTAATTAAATAAATGGCATATTCAACCCCGCGCAGGTTTGCGCTTATATTAGCTTTGTGGGTATCGGTAACGGTAGCCGTAGTTGTTACAATAACATCGTTTGTTGCAGCCGGAGAGGCTATATGGTGGGTCCCGGTAGCATCGTTAACTACCACATTTATATTAACTTATTTTATTGCCGCCTTTGCGGTAGAGCGTTTTATATATGATAAGATAAAGGTTATCTATAAGCTAATACACAGCCAAAAGGTTAAAAAGGAGGATAAAACAAAACCTACTGTAGACCTTGACCGCGATATTATTGGCGAGGTTAACAACGAGGTTGCCGAGTGGGCCAATGAGAGGGATAAGGAGATTGAATACCTGCGCAACCTGGAGAATTACCGTAAGGAGTTTGTGGGCAACGTATCGCACGAGCTTAAAACCCCAATTTTCAATATCCAGGGGTATGTGCTTACGCTGTTAGATGGGGGCCTTGAAGACCCTACTATCAACCGTAATTACCTGCAACGTGCCGAGGCTAGTATAGAGCGCATGATTAACATTGTGCAGGATTTAGAGTCTATATCGCAATTTGAGAGTGGACAGTTGATACTGGATATTGAGCGTACAGATATTGTGCGGGTAGCCAATGAGGTTATTAGCGCCTTAGAACTTAAAGCCAAGAAAAAGGTATTAAGCTGGTGCTTAAAGAAGAATACGATCCTATTTATGTAATGGCCGATGGCGACCGCATTAAACAGTTACTTACCAACCTGTTTGAGAACTCTATTAAATACGGTAAACCTAACGGACGCACCAAAATATCGTTCTTTGATATGGACGAAAATATTTTGGTAGAGGTAACCGATGATGGTATTGGCATTGAAGAGAAACACCTTTCTCGCCTGTTCGAGCGTTTTTACCGTGTAGACAAAAGCCGCAGCCGCGAGGCGGGTGGTACAGGCTTGGGTCTTTCTATTGTTAAGCACATTATAGAAGCGCACAACCAAACCATTACCGTGCGCAGCACTCCCGGTGTAGGCTCTACCTTTGGCATTACACTTAAAAAAGCTAAGCCTAACTAAGGCAATTGGTTAATTCCCTTTCAGCATAAACGTAAAGCCCTGCACTTCGGTAGCAGCCATGGCAGCCAGTTTAACTGTCCAGGTACTGCTGTTGTACTTATAGTTCTCGTTGGGTAATGTATTGTCAGCTTGTGGCAGTGTATCAAAACCATCGTATACTGCATGTATAGTATCGGTAGGTGTAATGTAGGTTAGCTCATAGCAGGTAGATTGCTTAGCAGTTACATTAATACGCTCCCATTTTTTCTTTTTCTTTTCAGATGGTTTGGCATATGTATAGGGCCTTACTATTTCAGCATCAACCTTTTTTAGGTTACTGCTAAATTGCTTTACAAATGCCGATTGCAGGTTGACTACCGGCTGATAGGTATAACAATTATCTACCCTTACAAGAGATGTGTTGCCTTTGAGAATATAATACAGAAAAAACACCCGGTTTTCATCAATACTGCATTCGGCAGTAGGGGGTAGAGCGGCCCTGTTAATGGTAGTTTTATTGTATACAATAAAGGTGTCAATGCCTTGCAGCTTTAATTCTGCAATGGTATTGTATAAGCCGATTTTATTTTGGGCATAAACAGCGCTACCTATAATAGTTAAGAAGAGTAGCAGCAACTTACGCATAGGAATTACTGACCTGTTGTGTAGGCAATTTTCATCTTATCAAAGGTGTCGTCTTTAATAAGTTCTAACGCTTTTTTATAGGTAGGATTAAGGTCGTTTAGTACCTTAGTAATAGGCTGTAGAGTTAAACAACACATTAGCAATTATGGCCTTAAACTGGGTTTTAATAGCCACAGCCGATGTTTTCATGTCTACATCGTTACGTGGTATGCCATCTTTCTCGCCCATGGTTGCCAAGGTATTCATCATAGCATCGTCTACCCTAAAGTTGCGTTTAAACTCATCTATGGTAGGGTAGCGCAATTTTAAGTCGGCGCGGTTTTTATCTACGTAAATATTGGCAAAGTTGCGTATGGTTGTTTTGCTGTATAGCTTTTGCAGGTAGGGGGTATTGTAGCTGGTATCAATAGGTACAAAAAAGTCGGGCATAATGCCGCCACCACCATAAACAAGGCGTTTTCCATCAGTAAAAAACTTTAACGAGTCGTTAGCTACGTGGATACTATCAGGGTTGGTAAGTTCCCCATTTTTGTAGCGCGAACGTAAGTCTCTGTAATAAGCATCCACACCATCTTTATAGGAGCGCTGTATGCACCGGCCCGATGGGGTAAAATATTTAGCAGTAGTAATACGCATGGCCGATCCATCTGGTAATAAATAGGTGTTTTGCACCAGGCCTTTACCAAAAGAGCGTCGACCTACTACCAAAGCACGGTCATGGTCTTGCACGCAACCGCCTACAATTTCGCTTGCCGATGCTGAACCTTCATCAATAAGTACAATCAGTTTACCGTTTTCAAACATACCGCCAATTTTAGAGTTTGACTCTTGCTTGGGGCTATGCACACCTTCGGTATATACAATCATTTTGTCTTTGCCCAAAAACTCATCGCAAAGGTCAATAGCGGTTTGTAGGTAGCCTCCTGAGTTGCCTTGCAGGTCAAGGATAAGGTTTTTCATGCCCTTGCCTTTAAGGTCGCTAAGCCCATCGCGGAATTCCTTCATAGTTGATGCACCAAAACGGTTTATTTTAATGTAGCCCGTTTCAGAATCAATCATATACGTAGCATCCACACTCAGAATGGGAATTTTATCGCGGATAATGTCAAACTCCAACAGGTTTTTCTCGCCCCTGCGCAGTATCGATATTTTAACGCTGGTGCCTTTTTGCCCACGCAGCTTTTTCATTACAAAAGCATCGGTAATGGTTTTGCCTGTCAGGTTAGTAGTATCAACCTTAATAATTTTATCGCCGGCGCGTATGCCCAGTTTTTCTGATGGCCCGTTGCTTACTGCTGATATTACGGTAATGGTATCTTCAATTACATTAAACATAACCCCAATGCCCTCAAAATTGCCCTGTAGGGGCTCGTTGGCATCTTTCATTTCTTTAGGGGTCATGTATACGGTATGCGGGTCTAGCTTTTTAAGCATGCCGCGTATGGCGTGTTCAGTTAGTGCCTCTTGGTTAACGGTGTCTACATAAGCACTTTGCAGGTAAAACAATGCCGTACTGAACTTTTCAGTGGTCTTATTGCGTACATTTGGCGTGGGTTGCGCAAATGCCAACGTGTTAAGCATTATTGTAAGGACAAAAAGTGTAAAAAGTTTCTTCATAAAAGCCTACGCACTAGTATTATACACCATATAAGGCGCATTTATACGGTTAAATTAGTAAAATTGTTCCGCATACATCATATTAAGTGTTATGAAAATAAAATCGGCGAAGTTTGTAATATCAGCATCGGAGTGGCAAGGTTGCCCTAAACCCACTATACCTGAGTATGCTTTTGTGGGCAGGTCTAATGTGGGTAAGTCGTCGCTAATCAATATGATTACCGAGAAAAAAGACTTGGCTAAAACATCAGGCACCCCCGGTAAAACACAGCTTATAAACCACTTTTTAATTAATGAAAATTGGTATTTGGTTGATTTACCCGGCTATGGCTTTGCTAAAGTTGCTAAAACAGTTCGCGATACTTTTGACGACCTGATGAAGGGCTACATAGCCAACCGTACCAACCTGATGTGTGTTTTTGTGTTGGTAGATAGCCGTCTTGAACCCCAAAAAAACGATCTTGATTTTATAAACTGGTTGGGCGATAATAGTGTGCCCCTAGCTATTATTTTTACTAAAGCCGATAAGCAAAAGCCACAGCATACCCAAGCCAATGTTGAAGTTTTTAAGAATGTGCTATTGCAGTATTGGGAGGTTATGCCTACTTACTTTATTACTTCAGCCGAAAAAAAGAAGGTGCCGAAGAAGTGCTAGACTTTATTGAAGAAGCTAATAAGGGGTTTGAAAAGTTTATAATTTAACTACACTCCGCCTTTATAAACTCACCAATCAAGCGTTCTTCTGCTTCTAATAGCTCAGTAGTGTTGCTACTGCCACGTAGCTTTTTAAGGCGGCCCACATATTGGTCAAACTTGCCATCTTCATAACGGCTAAGTAGGGTAGGGTGCACATAATATTTTTTACACACCGTCCGTGTGTTGCCCAGCTTACTCGCCACAAAATCTAATGTTTCTACTATGTTGCGCTTGGCTTCTGTTTCTGATGCATAGGGCAGTAACTCTGCCAACCTTGCTGCCGCTGTAACGGTACCCCACCAGGTGCGAAAATCCTTCGCGGTAAAGTCCTTACCGGATATACTTTTTAAATACGCATTCACATCGCCCGACTCCAAACTATGGCGGTTGCCATCTTTATCGTAGTATTGAAACAATTCCTGTCCCGGAATATCCTGTAGCTTTTTCATCAGCTTACTTAGGCGGGCATGGGTTAAGGTTATTTCCTGAAACACACCTTTTTTGCCTACAAAAGCTACCTTCATGGTATTGCCCGATACTTTCAGGTGCCTGTCTCGTAGGCTGGTTAAACCAAACGAGCCATACAATTTGGCGTATTCAGAATTGCCCACCCGTATATATGTTTTATCAATAACGCTAACAGCAATAGCCAATACTTTTTCTTTGGTTAGTTCTTTTATCCGTAAATCTTTTTCTACTTGCTCGCGGATAAGTGGTAATGCTTTGGCAAAATCGGCCATGCGGTTGTGCTTACGCTCGTTCCGTGCTTCAGACCATAGTTTGTGGTATTTGTATTGCTTGCGGCCTGCAACATCTATACCTGTAACTTGCAAATGGCCGTTGGGTTTGGGGCATATCCATACGCTTGTCCATGCCGGGGGAATAACTAACGAGCGGATACGTTTTATCTCCTCTTCATCGGTAATTTTATTGCCTGCTTTGTCAAGATATATAAAGCTGTCGCCTTTCTTCTCCCGTGTGTAGCCCGGTTTTTTGTCGGTTACATAGGCCAACTTCATCGCCTTTACTTCTTGCAATAATCCATCTAATGCTTCCGCTGTCATGGTTGGTTGTTTAAGTAATTGATTAATTAATCACCTAACTAACCATAATAAAATTGAAAAGGTTTGATTGCTTAATACACGGCTGCCGTATTAGTAAAAGCCGGAGCGTTTTCATTTTCTCCCAGCTCATAATTAAGCACCGCATCGTGCAGTATTACTGATGTATTTGCGCCATAGGTATTGGTAATCTTCTGTAAATTTTTAAGGCTGATAACTCCGCTTATATACCCCTGCTCGTTATTTAAGTACGACTCTTCTATACTATCAAAATATGTAGTAAGTACCAGTGCTTCTTCTTTTTTGTGGCGAAGAAAAACGTTCAGTAGGACATTATTATCTAATTCAAGCCCCTGCTGTTGTTGTAGTTTTTTATACTCATATTTATAATCATAGCTAAGGGCTGAAATATCTGATATTACTGCCGATGCAGTGGGGTAGGCCCCTGCTCCCTTGCCAACAAAAAACTGCGTATCGGCAAAGCAGGTTTTGGTTATAACGCCATTAAAAACATCATCTACCTGGTATAGCTTGTTTGTGTTGCTTACAAACTTTGGCAATACAAAAGCGGCTACTTTATTGTCGGCAGTTTTAAATGCCTGCGCTACCAGCTTAATCTTTAAGCCTTTTTCTTTAGCATATTTTAATTCCAGTTCGCCAATATTATCAATACCATAGTTAAAGATATCAGCAGGTATGGTTTTAATGCCAAAGGCGTGGGCCAGTAAAATTTGCAGTTTATATTTAGCATCAAAACCCCCGGTGTCTAATATTGGGTTACTTTCTGCATAGCCTTTCTCCTGGGCCTGTTGCAAGGCATTAGCATACGATAAATTTTCTGCAAATGTTTTGGTAAGTATGTAGTTGGTAGAGCCATTTACAATGCCCTCTACAGATTCTAACAGGTCGTTGTCATAATACTCCTCAAGATTGCGGATAATAGGGATGCTGGCGCAACAGGCAGCCTCGTAAAGTAAAGGCACGCCATACTGCTGCTGCAATAGCAGCAATTCTTCAAAGTGTTCGGCAATCATTTTTTTGTTGGCGGAAACAACAGCCTTTCCGCTTTTTATAGCAGCGGTAACTATTTCAAATGCAGCATCTGCATCATCAATTAATTCTACTACTACGTTAATGTCTTCATTCAATAGAATATCGTCTTTGTCAAACGTAAAATTGTCGGCGCTAATGGGGCGTTGTTTGCCTTTGTTTTTAACGCATATTTTGCTTATTTGCGCGTTAAGGCTGGGTGTTTTGTGCAACACTTCGTACAAGCCATAGCCTACACAGCCAAAGCCAAACAGGCCTATGTTTAAATTTTTCCTTTCCATGTTTTCTAATTTTTAAGCTGTAAATACCTGTTGTTTTGCGTTGTGATTTTTGGTTGCCAGTTCTATGGCTTGTTGCAGGTCGGCAATCAGGTCTTCAACATCTTCAATACCTACGGAAAGGCGTATTAAACTATCTGTAACACCGGCTGCATAGCGCTTTTCTACGGGTATTGATTTGTGTGTCATTTCGCAGGGCAGGCATAGTAAACTCTTAACGCCGCCAAGGCTCTCGGCTAGTTTAAAAAGTTTGGTATTACTAACAATATCGGTTGCAAGTTGCTTGTCGTCAATCTTTAAATCAAATGTAACTACACCTCCAAAGTATTTAAGCTGCTCAGCTGCAATAGCATGGTTTTTATGTGTTGGCAAGCCCGGGTAATACACATTTTTAATTAAGGGTTGTGTAGTTAAAAACTCGGCAATGGCTTGTGCGTTTTCGCTATGTTGTTTTATCCGCAGGCTAAGTGTTTCTATACCGCGGATAACAAGCCAGCTATCAAAAGGTGCCAGTATTGCGCCCGATGCGTTTTGGATGAATTTTATTTTTTCGCCTAATTCGGGCGTAGCGGTAACTACTAATCCGGCAATTAAATCGCTATGGCCGGCAAGGTATTTTGTAGCGCTGTGTACCACAATATCGGCACCATAGTTTATGGGCTTTTGTGCTGCCGGCGATGCAAATGTGTTATCTACACAAAGCAGTACATTACTTGCCTTGGCTATTTTACCAATGGCTTCAATATCTGATATTTTTAGTGTTGGGTTGGTTGGCGACTCTATCCAAATCAGCTTGGTTTTTGGCGTTATTGCATTCAGCACATTTTCAGCATCGGTAGTATCTACGTAGGTTACAGTTATACCAAACTTCTCATAAACATGGGTAAACAGCCTAAAGGCGCCTCCGTAGATATCGTCAACAGCTACTATCTCATCGCCGGCCTGCAATAGTTTTATAACCGCATCAATAGCAGCCAAACCGCTGGCAAAGGCATATCCGTTGGTGCCATTTTCCAGTTTGGCAATAAGGTCTTCTAATGCCTTGCGTGTGGGGTTGTTGCTACGGGCATAGTCGTATCCTTTGTTTACTCCGGGTGCGTCTTGAACGTAGGTTGATGTTTGGTAGATTGGTACCGATATGGCACCTGTTAATTCATCAACCGGAATGCTGTGTAGGATTGTTGTTTGCTCGCTCATTGTTTTGTAAAATTTAAGTGTTCGACATTTTTTTCGTTCATGCCGAACGCTTACCAAAACACACTTGTAGAAAGAGCCTTAAAACAAAAAAGCTCTTCCGACAGGGTCAGAAGAGCTTTTAATATGTTAAATTATTAATTGCTGTAATCTGAACTTATCTATCCCCGGTTGGGGCAGGATGTGGCACCTTTTTTACGCCTAAGCGTAACTAGGTTGTCAAGACATCATCGGGCCATTTCCCTCCGTCTTTCTTGATAAGAATTCGTCAAAGAACTTGCTGCAAAGTTAAAGCTAGAAAAATCAAACTACCAAATAAATTTTTAATAAATTTTACTTTTGGCTGATTTTAAAGGGTTGTAGCTTACTCGGAAAACACCTTGTCGTCAATATTTTTGTTTACCACATAGTTGGTAAAGGTAAATTTAACGTTGCCTGTGCCTTTGTTTTTGTTGTCGGCAGCCTTGGTTTTAGAGTTTATATCAACAGCCACCGCTTTAGGCACTTTAAATTTAGCTACATCAAATGTAAGTTCCATTTTATCGGGCAATGCATTTTTTGCCATAGTGCCATAGGTGTAGTTGGTAACAAGTGTACCATTGGCTTGGGTAGTAATTTCTGACTTTAATACCAGCTTATTTACAGGGTCTATCCAAAATTTGCCCACAATAAAGTCGGCCTGCTTTTTAGGCAAAACATTTATCACCGTAGTTTTTACATTGCTTACTGTTTCGTCGGCCATTTTTACGGCAACATAGCTGTTGCTATCGCTAAGCAGCAATATAGCTTCGTAAGGATTTTGTTTAGGAAGAAATATGATGCCCTTTGTTTTAATCCTGAACTTTTTGGGTGCCTTGTAAAATACATTTCCATTAATTGGGTCAACCTTTACGCCGGGTATATCAAACACTAAATTTAGCCCTGCACTGTAGGTTTTAACGGTAGAAAATTTTTTATTTACTTCCTGCAAAAGCCCGCTGGGGCTTTGCCCAAATGCAGGTAGTAGTATTACTATAAAACATACTATCAGTAAGTTTCTCATATCGGTTAATTCTGTATATCTGTTCTGGTAAATTTATAATGGGCTATGCCTAAAAACAGCCCTATGTGGCCCATCAAAACGGCAATAGATTGTACTACCATTTCTTTGGGTACGGGATTGTCAAATAAGTTGCGCCATATTACCATATGGGTGGTAAATAAAAAGGGTTTTATCTTATCAAACAAGGGCACCTCCATAGTGCCAATAATAGTAAAGAGCACTATTACACTCATAGCCATTATTATAGGCCCTATAGAGTTATCGGTAAAGCACGATAGCATTAGCGAGAATGATGCTACAAGCAGCAGACTTACAAAGGCTACACCAAACGCGCTAATAAAACGCCATATTACATCGCTTTCCCTAAGTATAACCAGCTCATCTGTTTTAAGTACCGTTAAATCGCCGGTGCCAAAAAACAGCAAGCCGCCGCCCAGTGCCAGTAAACCCAGCCAAAATAGCAAAGCAAAAACGTAAATGCCACCGGCTAAAATTTTGCTCCACAGTATTTCCCCGCGCGATACAGGGCGTGTTGCTAATAGCCTTATTGTTCCCGATGCCATTTCGCCACTTATCAAATCGCCGGTAACAAGGGCAACCAATAGGGGCATTTGTATAATTAATGTTTGCAATATGATAAAACATACTCAGGCTGCCGTTTAATATTTCGCCCTGTATGGTAACGGTTTGCTCCAGCGCCTGAAATATAAAGCCTATGTAATTTTTTCCATCAACATACAATGCAAATTCTATAAGCATTATAATGGTTGTAATAGCTAAAAAACCTATGTAACTACGCGGCTTTGCCAGTATTTTATATAATTCGTTAAGCGTAAGTTTTACCAGCATAGCTTATTTATGGGTTATTTTTAAAAAATAATCTTCCAGCCTTTTTTATAGTCTAACGCGTAAAAGGCAATACCCTTATCATTTAACCAACTTACTAAATGCGGAATTTCTTGCTTAGCCAGTTTTAGCGCAGCTACGTTATGCTCTATTCCGGTTAATGCGGCTACAAAACCAGATTGACCAATTTCAGTATTAAACTTTTCAGTATCGGCCAGCTCTACATAAACAACAACATCATCATCGCCCAAAAGGCTGTTTACCTTGCCTTGTGCAACTGCTTTGCCGTTGTTTATTATAACCATACTATCGGCTATCAGTTGTATTTCTGATAATATGTGCGATGAAAGCACTACTGTTTTGCCCTCGTTTTTCAGTTTTAAAATCAACTCGCGAAGTTCTATTATACCTTGCGGGTCTAAGCCTGTTGTAGGCTCGTCAAGTATAATAAGTTTAGGGTTGTGTAGCAATGCTTGTGCAAGGCCCAGCCGCTGTTTCATACCGTGGCTGTATGTTTTTACTTTATCATTTTCGCGTCCGCTAAGGCCCACTTGTTGTATTACTTCCTGTATTCTTTTTGCACCAATATTTTGGTTATACATTTTAGATAATAACCAAAGATTTTGCTTTGCACTTAGGTACAGGTAAAAGTCGGGTTTTTCAATTATAGAGCCTGTTTCAGCAAGAATATCATTCCTGCTTTTATCAAGGCTTTTGCCCATAATTTCTATACTGCCTGCGGTGGGTTTTATTAGCGATAAAAGCATGCGAAGCGTAGTGCTTTTGCCGGCGCCATTGGGGCCTAAAAAACCATAAATATCCCCTTCATCAATAGTTAAGGATATTCCGTCTACAGCTTTAAATGTGCCGTACTGCTTATAAACACTGTCAATATTAACAATAGGTTGTGCCATTGCATACACAACATATCAATAAATTAAATGTTTAGCACTTATAATGTTAAAGCTATCGCGTCAGCTACCCTTATCCCATCCATAGCGGCAGATACAATTCCTCCGGCATAGCCTGCGCCTTCGGCACATGGGTATAGGTTAGTTATTTGCGGGTGATGAAGACGCTCATTGTCGCGCGGAATGCGTACGGGCGATGAAGTACGGCTTTCGGGGGCATGCAATACAGCATCGTTAGTATAGTAGCCATTCATTTTTTTACCAAAGGCTTTAAAAGCCCCTTGTAAACTCTGGTGTATGAAAGCCGGAAAAACCTCTCTTAAATCGGTGCTGATAATACCAGGTTGGTACGATGTGTCGGGTAGCGTAGAAGATACCTTTCCGTTAACAAAATCTACCATGCGCTGGGCAGGCACCACTTGCGAGCCACCACCTAATGTACAGGCCAACTGCTCTACACTTTGTTGAAATTTCATAGCCATTAGCGGGCCGTGTTTTTCAAAGTCTTTCATGTCTTCCAACCTCACTTCAACCACAATGCCCGAATTGGCAAACGGGTTGTTGCGTTTAGAGGGCGACCAACCATTGGTTACTACCTCGCCCGGATTGGTGGCGCAAGGCGCTATAATGCCTCCCGGGCACATGCAGAAAGAATATACCCCACGGTCGTTTATCTGCTCTACTAAACTGTACGATGCAGGCGGCAAATAATCGCCACGCAAATCGCAATGGTATTGTATACTGTCTATTAATGTTTGGGGATGTTCAGCACGCACACCCAAGGCAAACGGCTTTGCTTCAATTAATATGCCACTGGTATGCAATAACTCAAACACATCTCTTGCTGAATGGCCTGTGGCTAATATCAACGCTTCAGTATCTATACTTACCGGCGAAGTATCGCCCTGCTGAACGATTGTCTTTTTAAGGGTATCGCCTTGCTTTTCTAAGCCAATTAACTTCGTGTTAAAGTGTACCTCACCACCATGGGCAATAATACACTCGCGCATATCGGTAATAATTTTAGGCAGTTTGTTGGTGCCTATATGCGGGTGTGCTTCTACTAAAATATTTTCATCAGCCCCATGAAAGACAAACGATTCTAATACCTTTTGAATGTTGCCGCGCTTGTTAGACCGGGTGTATAATTTACCGTCAGAGTATGTGCCTGCGCCCCCTTCGCCAAAGCAATAATTGCTTTCTGGGTTAACGGTTTGCATACGGTTAATGGCAGCTAAATCTCTACGGCGGTCTTTTACATTTTTGCCGCGTTCTATTACTATGGGTTTAAAGCCAAGTTCTAAAAAACGCAAGGCGGCAAACAAACCCGCCGGGCCTGCACCTATTATTATTACGGGCTTTGCGTTGGCTACGTTTTTATATGTGGGGTTGGTAATACGTTGCGGAATAACATCCTCATTTACAAAAGCTTCTACCCGTAAACTAACTTTTACCTGGCGGCGGCTGCGTGCATCTATAGAACGTTTAAGCACACGTATTTTTAAAACGTCAGAATTTTTTAACCCTAAATCGCCATAAATGCGTTGGGCAATAAACTCTTCGTTGGCGGCCTCTTCTGGCAGCAAAACAATATCAAGCGTTTTATGCATTATGCTGCAAATTTCGTATAAAAATGCATATTTAACAATATGAAAATTAATTGTCTGATAATGTGTTGTATGGCTTTTTTACAATTGCGTATAGTGTTATCAATTTAAATGTTATGTAGCTTTACACTGAGCATGATAATCTAGGCACTCCATTGCCTTAAGAATTGAACACAGTTTATTGGTATGGACGAACTTGCCCATTTTTTTAGTAATCTATTAGACACTACAGACTGGCCACCGCGCTGGCATTGTGGCAAATGGACTGATTTTCATGGATGGTTATACATTATTAGCGACCTGTTAATTTGGGCTGCTTATTTTGCTATTCCCTGGTTATTTTGAAGTTTATTGCCAAAAAAAATAATGCAAAATTCCCCCGCTTATATTTTCTGTTTGCTGCCTTTATTTTGGCTTGCGGGCTTACCCATTTGCTAGATGCTGTTGCGTTTTGGTTTCCCATGTACCGCTTAAATGCAGTAGTGCTTTTTATTACGGCAATTATAAGCTGGTTAACGGTTTACTTTTTATTTAAAACCCTACCTACCGCCTTTTCTTTAAAAACTGCTACAGAGTTTGAGGCTGAAATAGCCCAAAAAAATGCAGTAAAAAATGAATTAAGGGCTTTGAATGAAAAGTTAGAATACATGGTTGCTGAACGTGCTGCCGAAATTTCTGACTATAAGCATGCACTAGATGAGGCGGCAATTGTAGCCATTACCGACCAAAAAGGAGTTATTCTTCATGTAAATGATAACTTCTGTAAAATATCAAAGTATAGCAGAGAGGAATTACTTGGCCAAGACCACCGCATTCTCAATTCTCAATTTCACCCTAAAGAATATATACGCGATTTATGGGTTACTATAGCTAACGGTAATATTTGGAAAGGTGAGCTTAAAAATAAAGCCAAAGATGGAACCATTTATTGGGTTGATACCACTATCGTACCTTTTTTAAATGAATATGGAAAGCCCTATCAGTACATGGCTATCAGGGCTGATATAACTAAAAGAAAAGAGGCCGAAGAAAGAGAAAAAGCACTAATTGAAGAGCTATTGCGGAACAATAAAGATTTGCAACAGTTTTCATTTATAACATCACACAATTTACGTTCACCATTAGCAAATTTACAGGCCTTGCTTGAGGCATACAACAAAGACAACCCCGCAGATGATTTTAATAAGGTTATTATTGATGGGATGGCCACAGCTACCAGCCAATTAAGTAATACGTTGAGAGACCTTACCGATGTTGTAACCATACGCAGCAACATGGGTATAAAGCGCGAACAATTAGATTTTGAAACAGAATTCAATAAAATTGTGCAAAGTGTTTCAAATATTATTGAAGAGTCTGGTGCCGATATTGTAACAGACTTTAGCAAAGTACCAGTTATAAACTATAACAAGGTTTATATGGAAAGTATATTGCTTAATTTGCTTACCAATGCTATTAAATATAAATCAACAAACAGGCCTTTAAAAATCAATATTACAACTACTGTTATTGATGGTTATGTTGTGCTTGAATTTGCCGATAATGGTTTAGGCTTGGATTTACAACGTGTTAAAGACCGTTTGTTTGGCTTGTATCAGCGTTTTCATGGTAATAAAGATAGTAAAGGCCTTGGGTTATATATTGTTAACTCTCAGGTAATTGCCTTAGGAGGTAAAATTGAAGTAGAAAGCGCACCTGACAGCGGCGCGAAATTTATCTTATACTTAACTAAAACACATGAGTAGAATTTTAATTGTTGACGACGATCCCATTATCCCGCTTTTGCTTAAAAGGCATATTGCTGCTATTGCTGATAGCTATGTTGTAAATGTTGCTGATAATGGCAAAAATGCAATTGACATGGTTGACGAATGCCAAAAGCAGATTGATTGCATACCTGATTTTATTTTTCTGGATATTAACATGCCATTAATGAATGGCTTTGACTTTTTAGAAGAATGGGGTACACGGAATATGGCTGAAGTAAAAAAACCTGGATAGTTATTCTTTCATCATCTGTAGACCCCCGCGACTAAGGAGCGTGCTGCAAGTTTTGGCAGCGTTGCCGAGTTTAGGAGCAAACCATTGATGTCTGAAGACGTAAGGGATTTGTTTGATAAATATTTGAATTAAAGTGACTAAAGTGATACTGTGTACTCACTACCCAATAAAACACTAAACCCCCAACTTGCGCCGGGGGCTTAATGACCAAAACATCAATTATTAATAAATCCCTCGGTAAGAGGTAAGAGTACTCTATTGCAATAAAGATTTTACTACTTCAGATACGGCTTTGTTATCAGATTTGCCTGCCAGTTGTTTGCTGGCAACGCCCATAACTTTGCCCATATCTTGCGGGCCTGTTGCTCCTACCTGTGCTATTATAGCTTTAATGGCTTCGGTAAGTTCTTCGCGGCTCATTTGTGCGGGTAAATAGCGTTCTATAACATCGGCTTGCAGGCTTTCTACTTTGGCTAAATCGTCGCGGCCCTGGGTAACATAAATCTCGGCGCTTTCGCGGCGTTGTTTAACCAGTTTTTGTAGCAATTTAATCTCGGCTTCTTCCGTCATTTGTTCCGATGCGCCTTTCTCGGTTTGTGCAAGCAATAGGGCTGATTTTACAGCGCGCAAAGCATCTAAAGAGTCTTTGTCTTTTGCCAGCATGGCCGTTTTTATATCGGCGTTTATTTTTTCCGCAAGGGTCATAACTAGTCTACGTTATCGTGTAAAAATGGATTGTTACGCTTTAATTCGGCAGTTTTATCGTTGCCTTCTTCAAGGGTGTAACGCGATACCTGCGACTCGTCTGACTTAGGAGTATTACCTAACTCAACACCGGCGCGTACATAAGCCGGAACGTTTTCCATCTCGCTAAGGCCCGATGATGTTTTCAGCTTTAAGCTCATCTCGCGCAGGCGGTTAATGCGTGCACGGTTAAAGTTAGCATCGTCAACATCGTTACCGGCAGGGGCGTTGCTGTTATTGTTGTTTACAAACGTAGGCTCAAGGTCTTTCTTAAGTTCGTTTGATGGGTAAACGGTGCGCACCAATTTCTCAGTCCTTATTTTATCGTCAAAGTTAATATCAAGCGCTTTGATAGAAGTGTTTTTTCTTCTGCCGGAGGAGTGGTAAACAAATCGGTAACGGTTGCTTTAGTTGTAGGCTCAGCTACATCCCACGATTGGGTAACAGGAGTTTCTTCTACTTTAGTATTTACCGTTGTAGTAGTTGTATTATTAGTTGTTGTTGCAGCGCTAAAACCGGTGTTCTCCGTTTTCAATACGTGAACAATTTTCTCAGGCTGGTTGCGGTTTTCAAACGGCAATAGCGGAGCGGTGTTAAAGCCTGTAGCAATAACGGTAACATTAATTTTGTCGCCAAGCTCTGGGTCGTGGCCGGTACCAAAAATAATGTTTGCAGACATGCCTGCTTCTTCTTGTACAAAGTCTGATATTTCAGAAACTTCGTCCATAGTAGCTTCAATATCGCCCGCAGTAATATTTAATAAAATGTGCTTAGCACCTTTAATGATGTTATCGTTTAATAGAGGAGATGACAAGGCTGATTCTATAGCACGTGCAGCACGGTTTTCACCTTCTGCAGATGCCGAGCCCATAATGGCTGAACCACCTTTGTTCATTACCGTACGTACGTCTTCAAAGTCAACGTTTATGTAACCGGTAACGGTTATAATTTCGGCAATGCCTTTAGCTGCAGTTGTTAATACATTATCTGCTTGTGCAAAGGCGTTAGATAACGATAGGTTACCGTACATCTCACGAAGTTTATCGTTAGATATAACAAGTAACGTATCAACCGCGTTGCGCATTTCTTCAATGCCTTCTTCGGCTTGTTGGCGGCGGCGTTTACCTTCAAAGCTAAAAGGTAACGTAACAATGCCAACAGTTAAAATGCCCATATCGCGTGCTGTTTGCGCAACAATAGGTGCGGCACCTGTACCGGTGCCACCGCCCATACCTGCAGTAATAAAAACCATTTTAGTGGTTTCGCCCAGCAACGCTTTTATGTCTTCAATATTTTCTACGGCAGCATCTTTACCCACTTGTGGTAAAGAGCCTGCACCGCGGCCTTCGGTTAGTGTAGAGCCTAATTGTACCTTAGCAGGTATTGGGCTAAAGTCTAGGGCTTGTGCGTCGGTGTTGCACACAACAAAGTCAACACCTTTAATTCCCTGACGAAACATGTGGTTAACAGCATTGCTGCCACCGCCGCCTACGCCAATCACCTTAATGATTGATGCGTATTCTTTTGGAAGATTAAATCGAATAGTTTCCATTATTTATTGATGTTTTGATGGGTTGGATTTCACTGTAAAATTCAAGGTTATTTCTCTTCGTCTGCAAGCCAGTTCTCAGCTTTTTTAAACAGGTTTTCAAAAAAGCTTCCTTTCTTGTCAGGGTTAGAGTGGGTTGTAATTTTTTCCTCTTTAATAGGTGCTTCAACAACAACCTGCTCAATAGGCATGTTTGCATACGTTTTCTCTGTACGCTCCATGCCTTTAATTAATAAGCCTACACCGGTTGCAAACATTGGGCTGGTCATTTCATCAACCATGCCTTTTGCAAGATGCTCGTTAGGGTAGCCAATGCGTGTAGCCATGCCGGTAGTATATTCAAACAACTGTGGCAAATTTTTCATTTGCGCGCCGCCGCCTGTTACCACAATGCCAGCAATAAGCTTACGTTTAAAGCCTGAATTTTTTATTTCGTAATCAACATACTCTATAATCTCTGTCATACGGGCTTGTATAATGCGCGCCAAATTGAATTGCGAAATTTCTTTTGGTTCGCGGCCACGTAAGCCGGGTATAGATATCATTTGGTTCTCTAAATTCTCGTGCGCAAACGCAGAACCGAATTTTACTTTTAATGCTTCGGCTTGCAGTTTTATAATGCTGCAACCTTCCTGCACATCTTCGGTAATAACGTTGCCACCAAATGGTATTACAGCCGTGTGGCGAATGATGCCATCCTGGAAAATGGCAATATCAGTAGTGCCGCCGCCTATATCAACAAGCACAATGCCTGCTTCTTTTCTTCTTCACTTAGCACAGCTTCTGACGATGCCAGAGGCTCAAGAATAATTTCAGACACATCAAGGCCCGCCTTCTCAACACATTTTTTAATGTTGTTGGCGGCAGTAACCTGGCCTGTAATTACGTGGAAGTTAGCCTCTAAACGCACGCCCGACATGCCAATAGGTTTGGTAATGCCCTGCTCGTTATCAATAATATATTCCTGCGGAAGTACATGTATAATTTCTTCGCCCGGTTGCATAACCAGCTTGTACATATCTTCAATAAGCATGTCAATATCCGGTTGGCTAATCTCATCATCGTGGCGGTTACGTATACGTATGCCGCGGTGCTGGTAGCTGCGTATGTGCTGGCCTGCAATGCCTACGTTAACCACTTTAATGTCTACCCCGCTGCGGTTACTTGCTTCTTCAACAGCGCGTTTAATAGACTCTACAGTGCTTATGATGTTGGTAACAACACCACGCGATACACCTACCGAATCGGTTTTGCCATAACCCAAAATTTCTACTTTGCCGTGTTCTGTTCTACGACCAACAATACAAGCAATTTTGGTGGTGCCAATGTCTAAGCTGGCTACAATTTCATTTTCCATGGCTTACAATTTTTTAGTGCACACTACTTGGTTTTTAAATTTCAGGTTGATGGTTTGGTATACGTTAAGCGTGCCTGCACTTACCGCGTGCTTGTAAAATGCGCGCAGCTTAACAAATTTTTCCTGCATATCGTCGGCGGTGCCAAATAAAACAAGGCCGTTGCCTATTTTGGGTACCAGGTTAATCTCGCTATTGGGGGTTACATACAACTGGTCTATTTGCGAGTTCCACAAACTATCGGACCCCATAAATTTTGCCATGTTGTACAAATCATCCAGTATTGATGTTTTCTTCAGTTTCTCATCAGCTTCAATACCCTTAACACCAAATTTGTAAAAGGCAGAGTAGCCCTCTGTTATTAAACCCGATGCAATGGGTACGTGCGCGGTGTAGCGGTCGCTAAGGGGCATAAGCTCGCCTTCATCATCTATGTAGTAACTATCACCGGTGTAGGTTATGATGCGCAAAATAGGTTGGCGCTCTTTCACCGTCATGGTTACTTTTCCGTTCATTGATGTAAACACTTGCGCGCTTTGTACATCGGCACGCTGTTTCAAAATGTCTTCCAGCTCTGCAACATTGATAGAGCTTAACCGTTCGCCCTGCAACGCAATGCGTTTATCGGCAAACTGCTGTGTAATAACGGTACTGTCTAAAAAGCGGTTATCTACGTTACTGCGTTCAATATTTATTTTAACCGATGAGCATAGCGCAGCATGGCGTTGGTTGTTGGTAAAGGCCAACAAAAACACCAGGGCGGCACAAGCCGCTACCCAAGCTGATATGTTCAAAATTCGTTTTAACACTAAACGCCGTGTTTGTTAGTTAGCATTCGTTTTATCGGTTCAACCAGTGTATCTATATCGCCGGCACCCAGCGTTACAATCACCTCGTTGTTTTCTTTTTCTAATTCGCTCACCAAATCTTTTTTGGTTGATAAGCGTTTGTTGTTGCTCTTCATCATACCCAGTAACATACCAGATGTTACCCCTCAATAGGTAATTCCCTTGCAGGGTATATGTCAAGCAAAATAGCTTCGTCCAGCATGTCTAAACTCTGCGCAAAGCCTTGTGCAAAATCGCGGGTGCGGGTAAAAAGGTGGGGTTGAAAAATGCCCGTTATTTTTTTATCCGGGTATAACATCCTCACCGATTTAATTGCCGCGTCTAACTCGCTGGGGTGGTGGGCGTAATCGTCTATAAAAACTATTTGCGGTGTGCGCAAAATGTATTCAAAACGGCGCTTAGCACCTTTAAAGCTTTGCAGGGCTTCTTTAATACTAGTAAAGTTGGCACCGGCAAGGCTTGCTGCTGCGCATGCCGCAACGGAGTTTTCAACATTGTGTATGCCCGGCAGGCCTAAGTGGATATTATCAATTACACCATCAGGTGTTATTATATCGTAAACAAAAAATCCATTTTCAATACGTAGCTGCGATGCACGGTAATCAGCCTTTTCATCGCTTATACTATAGGTAACTATGTTGGTGTTTTTTACTAAATCATCAATAAAATAACCTCTTCCTTTTTGTTCAAATACAAGGTCGTTTTTAACAATAAGGGTGCCATTTGGCACAATTTGTTTAGCAAAATCAATGTATGATTTATGCATATTTTCCTTGTCGCCATAAATGTCTAAATGGTCAGCATCTATAGATGTGATGATGGCAATGTAGGGGTGCAGGGTTAAAAAAGAACGGTCGTATTCGTCCGCTTCGGTAACAATAATGCTGTCGTTTAAATTGGTGCTTTCGGGCAGTATTAAGTTAGAATTATAGTTAAGTGTAATGCCACCTAAAAAGGCTGCAATATCAATATCGGCAACTTTTAAAATATGCGCCACCATGCTCGATGTGGTGGTTTTTCCGTGTGTGCCTGCAACCGCAATTGTTTTAGCTGCCTTGGTAATTTCACCTAATGCTTCTGAGCGTTTTATCACCCTGAAACCGTTATCTCGAAAGTAGTTTAGCTCTGTATGGTCTTTAGGAACGGCGGGAGTGTAAACAACAATTGTGTCTTCGGTATTTTTAAAATTACCGGTAATTAAATTAACATCATCGGTATAGTGTATGGCAATGCCTTCATGCTCCAACTCTTGGGTAAGCTCTGTTGAAGTACGGTCGTAACCCGCCACCTGCATGCCAATGCGGTTAAAGTAGCGTGCCAGGGCGCTCATGCCTATGCCGCCTATGCCTACAAAATATATGTTGTTAAATCCTGTCACTTTTTATCTTTATACCCCTCTCCCTAAATCCCTCTCCCCTTGAAGGGAGAGGGACTTGAAAGAGGCTATTTATTTTAAAGCCCTCCCTTTAAGGGGAGGGTTTGGGTGGGGTCTACTTTATTAATTTCAATACTTCGTTAGCAATAATTTCTGCTGAGTTATGCATTGCTAAATGAGCAATGTTTCGTTCTAAGTCAAGCAGTTTTTTATCGTTATTTAATAGTTCAATAGCAATGTCGCCCAGCTTTTGTATAGCTTCAGTGTCTTTTACCAATACCGCGGCGTTGTGGTTAACCAGCGCCATAGCGTTTTGTGTTTGGTGGTCTTCGGCTACGTTGGGCGATGGTACTAAAATGCATGCCTTGTGTACTATGCATAATTCAGATACGGAGCTTGCACCTGCGCGCGATATTACCATGTCGGCAACTGCATAGGCATAGTCCATTTTTTGTATAAAATCTAATGCGCGGATGCCCTGGCCTTCAAATGGCTTTGCGGCAATTTTAGCTTTTTCTGAATAACCTTTACCGGTTTGCCACACTAGTTGTATGTTGTTGCGTGCAAACTTTGACAGGGTGTTTTCTATAGCATGATTAATAGTGCGTGCGCCTAGGCTTCCACCAATAACAAGTATTGTTTTTTTGTTGGGGTCTAAGCCAAAAAGCTCAATGCCCCGTTGGCGTTTACCCTCTAAATTATTTATGTCCTGCCTTACAGGGTTGCCTGTTAAAATGATTTTTTCTTTCTGAAAGAAGCGTTCCATGTTAGGGTAGGCAACACAAATTTTATTGGCCCACTTGCCTAAAAATTTATTGGTAACGCCTGCATACGAATTTTGCTCTTGTATAAGTACAGGTAGTTTTTTTAATGTTGCAGCCATTAACAAAGGGCCGCTGGCATAACCACCAACACCCACTACTACATCGGGCTTAAATTCTTTTATAATTTTTGATGATTGCCTTACGCTGCCAATTAACTTAAATGGTAACGACAGGTTTGCAGTGGTTAAACGACGCTGTATGCCGCTTATGTTAAGCCCTACAATGTTATAGCCCGCAGCAGGCACTTTTTCCATTTCCATGCGGCCATTAGCACCTACAAACAAAATTTCAATGCCGTCAACCTTTGCTTTTAGCGCATTGGCAATAGATATAGCAGGGAATATATGCCCGCCGGTGCCGCCGCCGCTGATAATTACTTTTACTTTTTCTTTGCGTAAGCAGATTGACCCTGCTCTGCAAAAGCGCCTGCCTTAGCCACCATTCTCAATAGTTTGAGAAGAACCTGCAAATGCTAAGTTATTAGGCCATTGCATAGTCCCCTCCTTTCATTGCTTGTGCTTCGGCAGCGGTTTCTTTACTGTCTTTGCGGCTTACACTAAGTAGTATGCCAATAGCTAAACTTGTAAACCAAATAGAGGTACCGCCCATTGATATAAGCGGTAAACTTTGGCCTGTTACCGGGAATAAATTAACTGCAACTGCCATATTTATCATAGCCTGGAATACCAGCATAAAGCAGCAGCCCATAGCTAGCAACGTGCCAAACGGACTGGTTGCATTGGCAGCAATTTTAACGCCCCGCAAGAGTAATATCAGGTAGAGTATAAGTACTACCATGCCGCCAATAAAACCGTATTCTTCAATAATAATAGCGTAAATAAAATCTGAGTAGGGGTGGGGCAGGCTAATGCGTTGTAGGCTGTGACCCGGGCCTTTGCCAATAATGCCACCACCTGCCACGGCCATTTTGGCGTGGTCTACCTGGTAATCTTTATCATCATCTTTAACACCTTCATCGGCGCTAACAAAAGACTCTATACGTTGTATCCATACACCTACGCGGCCCTTTATGCCTAAGGCCGACATTACTACTAAAAATAACCCGAAAGCTACAATGGCACCACCAACGGTTGCGGCAATGTATTTAGTGCTTACACGGCCAATAAACATTAGCACAATGCAAGTGGTAAATAGTAATGCTGCGGTAGAAAAGTTAGCGGGTAAAATTAACATGCACACTATACCAACCGGTAGCATTATGGGTACAAAGGCTTCTTTAAAGCTCTTTATATTTTCCTGCTTTTTAGAAAGTATGCGGGCTAAATACATTACCAGTGCCAGTTTTGCAAAGTCTGATGTTTGAAACGTCATATTGATAACGGGCACGGTAAGCCAGCGGCTTGCAGCGTTTATATTAGTACCTGTTGCCAGTGTTATGGCCAGCAACGGTACGGCAATAAACAAGAGTATTTGCGCAATGCGCGAGTAGTATTGGTAACGGATATAGTGGGCTACATACATTATGCCGAAGCCCATAAATAAAATCATCACATGTTTTAGTAGGTAGTACTCGGTATTACCCGCTTGTTTATTAAAAGCAAGGCTTCCGGTAGCAGTATATACCGCCACTACCGAAAACAACGAGAGGATGATAATAACCGCCCATACAACGCGGTCGCCCTCTACTTTTATGCCTTTAATTAGTTGTTCCATTTTTATTAGTTGGTAGTTGGCTTTTCGCAGTTGATAGTTTTACATCGCAATATTTTACTGCGAACTGTCAACCGTGAACTGTTAACTATCTACAATTCGCGCACGGCCATTTTAAACTGGCGGCCACGGTCTTCGTAGTTGGTAAATAAATCGAAGCTGGCGCAGGCAGGAGATAATAAAACAGTATCGCCTTTTTTAGCCAAACGGTATGCCGCTTTAACAGCTGCTGTTGCGCTTGTAGTTTCTACCATTTCTATATTTAAATCGCCAAAAGCATCCAGTATTTTTTGGTTTTCTACACCAAGGCACACAATAGCGGTAACTTTGTCGCGTACTAAATCTTTAATCATGGTATAATCGTTGCCTTTGTCAACGCCGCCAAGAATAAGAACGGTAGGTGTTACCATGCTTTCAAGGGCATACCATGTAGAGTTAATGTTGGTAGCTTTAGAGTCGTTTATATACTCAATACCATGTACTTTGGCAACAAACTCCATACGGTGTTCAATGCTTTGAAAGTCCATAAAACTCTCGCGTACTACTTCTTTACGAAGATCTAATACACGCGCTGCAATACCTGCGGCCATTGAGTTGTAAACGTTGTGCTTACCTTTTAAATTTAGTTCGTCGATTGGCATAATTGTTTCCTTGGTTGGTTGATTTATGATGAGATTATTATTTTCTATGTAAGCGCCGTTAGCTTTTTCTTTAATAGAAAAGCCCAGCTTTTGCGCGGCTATGTTTGCACGTTGTATGTACTGTTGTGTCAGTTCATCATCAGCACAAAAAATGAAATAGTCTTCAGCCGTTTGGTTTTGCGCTATGCGGAATTTCGACATAGCGTAGTTGTCTACATTGTAATCGTAACGGTCTAAATGGTCGGGGGTGATGTTTAATAACACCGCAATATGGGCGCGGGTATTAAACATACCATCAAGCTGAAAGCTGCTTAATTCTAATACGTAGTATTCAAAATTTTCAGTAGCAACCTGCTCGGCAAAGCTTTTACCTATGTTGCCGCCTAAGCCTACATTTAAGCCTGCTTTTTGCAATGTGTGGTAGGTAAGCATGGTAGTGGTAGACTTACCATTTGTCCCCGTAATAGCTATCAGCGTAGCATTGGTGTAACGTGCGCCAAATTCAATCTCAGATATTACCGGAATGTTGTTTGCGTGCAGCTCTTTAATAAGCGGAGCTTTATCAGGTATGCCGGGCGATTTAATTACTTCGCTGGCATTAAGTATTAGCTCAGTAGTATGTTGGCCTTCTTCAAACGCAATATTGTTTGCAGTAAGCTTGGTTTTGTATTGTTCGGCAATGGTTCCTTTATCGCTAACAAACACATCAAAGCCTTTGACCTTTGCTAAAATAGCAGAGCCAACACCACTTTCGGCAGCGCCTAAAATTACAATCCTATGTTGTGCAACGTTGCTCACAGTTAGCGTATTTTCAGGGTTATTATGGTTAGCATTGCAAGGGCCACGCCTACAATCCAAAAGCGCGATACAATTTTAGATTCGTGAAAACCCAGCTTTTGGTAATGGTGGTGGAGTGGCGACATTTTGAATATTCTGCGGCCTTCGCCAAAACGTTTTTTGGTGTATTTGAAGTAGCTGATTTGCATCAGCACCGATAAATTTTCAACCAAGAAAATCCCACATAAAATCGGTATCAATAATTCTTTACGGATAGCGATAGCGAACACAGCTATAATGCCACCAAGGGCAAGGCTTCCGGTATCGCCCATAAACACTTGCGCCGGGTAAGAGTTGTACCACATAAAGCCTACGCAAGCACCCACAAACGCACCAATAAAAATGGTAAGCTCGCCCGTGTTGGGTATGTACATTATATTCAAGTAATCGGCAAAAATTGCGTTGCCCGATACGTAAGCGAATATGCCCAATGTAACCCCGATAATGGCCGAAGTACCTGCGGCTAATCCATCTAACCCATCGGTAATATTGGCACCGTTAGATACGGCAGTTACAATAAAAATTACAATAGGAATAAATATCAACCAACCCCAAGAACCATGTAAACCCAACCACTCTACAATACGGCTGTAGTTAAACTCGTGGTTTTTGGTAAAGGGCAGCGTAGTCTTCATCGACTTTTGGTTAACCGCATAGGCGGGTTTACCATCTATTTGCAATACGGTAATGTGGTTGCCTAATTCGCCATCTTGAATTTTAACCTGTGTTTCGATAGGCGTGTTTGGGTCCATCTTGGCTTTGATAGAATCTACCTGTGCTTTAAGCGGCAATGGCAATTCGGCTTCGCTGTAAATTTCTTTAACCACCACGCCGGGGCTGAAGTAAATAACAGCGCCTACAATAATGCCAATGGTAAGCTGGCCTACAATTTTATATCTGCCTGAAAGGCCCTCTTTATTCTTTTTAAATACTTTAATGTAATCATCTATAAAGCCTATTAAACCAAGCCAAATAGTAGAAAGTATCATTAAGATGATGTAGATGTTATGCAGCTTTGCAAACAATAAAACAGGCACAAGTATAGATGCTCAGGATGATTAAGCCACCCATGGTAGGCGTGCCTTTTTTGCTGCCTTCGCCTTGCAGGCCAAGGTCGCGTACGGTCTCTCCAATCTGGCGGCGGCGGATATATTCAATAATCCTACGGCCAATGATTAACGAGATGAATAGCGAGGTAAGGATAGACATTGCCGCGCGGAACGAGATGTACTGAAACAACCCGGCACCCGGAAAATTAAATTGCTCTTCTAAATATGTAAACAGATAGTACAACATTAGTTTTCCAGTTGATTAAATGTTTCTGTAATCACTTCCATATCATCAAAAGGGTGTTTAACCCCTTGTATTTCCTGGTATTTTTCGTGGCCCTTGCCGGCAACCAGAATTATGTCGCCATCTTTTGCAAGAGAAATAGCGGTGCGTATAGCCTCTTTACGGTCGGTTACTTTCAATACTTTTTTATAGTGAGGTGGTTCAACACCGGCCTGCATTTCGGCTAAAATATCTTCCGGGTTTTCGGTGCGTGGGTTATCAGAAGTAAGGATAACTTTATCACTCAACTCACAAGCAATCTTTGCCATTAACGGGCGTTTGCTACGGTCACGGTCGCCGCCGCAACCCACAACAGTTATAACCTGTTCGTTACGGGTACGTATTTCTTCAATGGTTTTTAAAACATTCTCTAACGCATCGGGCGTGTGGGCATAGTCTACAATAGCGGCAACACCCCCTTTAGATTTTATGTATTGGAAACGGCCCTCGGGCGGGTTAAGCGCGCTAAGCGCGGTAAGTACATCTACTTTGCTTTCGCCTAATAACACAGCCGTTGCGTAAACAGCTAATAAATTATACGCGTTGAAATTGCCAATTAGCTTAGTCCAAAACTCTTGCCCATCAATAATTAAGTGTAGGCCTATCAAGTGGTTTTCAAGCACCTTTGTTTTGTAATCGGCCATGTTTTTAAGGCCGTATGTATAACGCTTGGCCTTGGTGTTTTGCATCATAAACATGCCGTTACGGTCGTCATTATTTACTAATGCAAAAGAGCCGTAAGGCATTTGGTCAAAGAATTTCTTTTTGGCGTCGCGGTAGTTTTCCAGTGTGCCGTGGTAATCTAAATGGTCTAGCGTAAGGTTGGTAAATACAGCACCAATAAACTCAATACCCGTAATGCGGTTTTGTGCTGCCGCGTGTGAGCTTACTTCCATAAAGGCGTAAGTGCAGTTTTGGTCAACCATATCAGCCAACAGCTTGTTAAGGCTTACCGGGTCGGGCGTTGTATGGGTTGATGGAATAACATCGCGGCCAATTTTATTTTCTACTGTTGATATTAAACCGCATTTATGGCCCAGCGCAGTAAATAAATTGTATAGTAAGGTAGCACAGGTTGTTTTGCCGTTGGTGCCTGTAATGCCTATTAAACGTAAGCGAGATGATGGTACGTTGTAAAAGTTAGATGCTATATTACCCAAGGCATACGATGCATCGTGCACACGTATATAAGTAATGGCAGGGTTTAATTCTTTAGGAAGCTCTTCGCAAACAATAGCGCCCGCGCCGTTTTCTAGAGCCTTATCAATAAAATTATGGCCATTTACAATTGTGCCGCGCACTGCAACAAACAACGACATAAGCTCTACCGCGCGCGAGTCTGCAGTAACACTCATAATAGGTGTTTCTGTATCGCCAATTACCTCGGTAATGCCTGCTTTGTATAATATGTCTTTTAATACCTTCACTAGTTTGCCAGTTCTATGGTTATGAATTGTTGCGCGGTAACAGGGCTGCCCGGAGGTATAGATTGGCGAAGCACTTTGCCGTAGCCAATTGGTTTAACTTTAAGGCCTACATTTTCCAATAGGTACAGAGCGTCTTTAAGGCTCATGCCTGTTACATCGGGTATTAGTTTCTCATTTATGTTTGACGCGCTAACGCGGGCCGCTTTACCTGTAATGGTGGTGCTGGCCCAAGGACCATCTCCGCTTGCGATAACTTGGTAACCCATAGTTTTAGCGGCGGTTTCAATATCTAATACAGAACCTCTTGAATTAATAGGCAGCGCCGCAGAAGCTATGCTGTTATCAATAGGGTGGTGGAATTCAAGGTCTAAAGCATATACCTTATCGGCTACGGCTTTAAATACCGGCATGGCTACTTCGCCACCGTATATCTGTCCGTTTACCGGGTTGCTAATAAATACTATGCAAGAATATTTAGGCTTATCAGCAGGAAAATATCCGCAGAACGAAGCATTGTAAGCCTTGGTACCATCAGCATTAAAACCACCTGCGCGGTTAATTACCGCGGTACCGGTTTTGCCGCCTACTTTAAATAAACAAGCCTGTAGTTTTTTACCTGTGCCATGGTCGCCGTTAACAACAGCTTCCATCATACGGCGTGCTTTCATAGCGGTAGCGGGGCTACATACCTGCTCTGCTAAAACCTGTGGTGCAAAAGTTTCTACAACCACATCGTGGTCGCGTACTTCTTTAACCAATTTAGGCTTCATCATTTTGCCGTTGTTGGCAATGGCATTGTAAAAAGTAAGGGTTTGCAGCGGGGTTAACTCAAGTTCGTAACCATGCGCCATCCATGGAATAGAGGTACACGACCAGTATTGCTTAGATGGGTCTTTTATGTTTGGGGTTGCCTCGCCACGAATATCGATACCAGTAGGCTCGGTAATGTGCATGGCTTTAAAGCGGTTATATAGTTTTTGCGGATTGCCTTTGTAAGCATCGTTTACAGCGCCTGCAATAACTACGTTTGATGATGTTTCAAAAGCTTGTTGTATGGTTATTTTTCCACCTAAGGAGTGCACATCGCGAATGGTGCGGCCATCGCAAAAGCTGCGTGTGCCGTTATACGATTCCTGGTATTGGTTGGGGTTGATAAAACCATCTTCTATACCTGCCACTAACGACATTAATTTGAATGTAGAACCCGGTTCGGCTTTGCTGCCTACGGCGTGGTTTAGGCTTTCGTGGTACTTGCCATCTTTGCCACGGGTAAGGTTGGCCATGGCTTTAATATCGCCGGTGCCAACTTCCATCAACACAACACAACCAAATGATGCGCCTGTTTCAACAAGCTTATTATTCAGTTCGTTCTCAGCAACATCTTGTAAGTTGATATCAATAGTGGTAACAATGTCTTTACCATTTTTAGGCTCAACACTGTTTTCATCGTTAACGGGTTTCCACATGCCGCCTGCCATTTTCTCCATCAGGCGTTTGCCCCCTGTACCTTCTAAGTATTTATTAAAGCCACCCTCAACACCTAACGAGTCAACCTCACGGCCAATGGTACGTGCAGCCAACAGGCCAAAAGGTAATCGGCGTTTGCTTTTTTGCTCAACAATAAGGCTTCCGGTACTTCTTTTGTTCTCGTAAAAAATGGGGAATTTGCGCAGCTGTTTTAAATCGTCAAAGCTAACCTCGCGCTTTAATAATATGTAGCGGTCTTTGGTGTTGCGTGCGCTGGTTAGCTCGCGGCGGAACTGGTTACGTGTTTTATCTTTAAATAAGTTGGCCAGCGCTATAGTTAAGGTATCTATACGGCTTTGGAATATTTTATTGGTAATGGCGCCCGCGTTAACATCTACATACACATCGTACACCGGAACAGATGTGGCAATAACATTGTAGTTAGCATCGTAAATATTGCCCCGCATAGCGCTAACGGTACGGTAAGCCATGGTGTGGTCTTCGGCACGTTTGCGTAGCTCTTCGCCCTGAACAAACTGAACGCGCAATACCTGGCCCATTATGGCAAGGCCCAGCAGGCATACTAAAAAGTATGTTGCATATATGCGGCGTTTTATTTGTTTGATAGCGTCCATTTTATTTACCCCCTCCCCAACCCTCCCCCTTGAAGGGGAGGGAGGTTATAGGATTTATTTTTGTGTATTTACAATCAGTTTTGCGGGTGGTGTTATTGCTTCGCGCAGACCAAGGTTTTTGCCCTGTACTGCTATGGTACTTAGTGTTGTTTTTTGTGCCAGTTTAGATTGCAGGTTTACATATTCACCCTGCATATTTTTAATATCGTTGGTTAGCTTAATACTCTCGCTCATTGTTTTTTGGGCGTAGTAGCCGTTGCCTATATACACCACCGTTACCACAGCCAGAAAAACGAAAAAGGTGATTTGCTTTGCAGCATTTTCGCCTTTAAAAGCACGCCCATCTAATAGCGATGAGAAGAACCTGCCTACGCGGTTGCCACCAGACTTTTCGGGGCTGCGGCTTCGTTACCCGTTGTTTCGGGTTCCTCTGCCTGCTCCTTCATTGTGTTGTTACTCATTGGTTAGATGTATTATAATTTTTCGGCTATCCGCATCACTGCGCTGCGTGCCCTTGGGTTCTGCTTTACTTCGGCATCGGTAGCGGTTACTTTTTTCAGCACTTTAAAAGGGACGTTGGGGTTACCGAAGAAGTCCTTTTCAATCTTGCCTTCAAAATTTCCGCTCTTCAAAAAATTCTTTACCATCCGGTCTTCTAAAGAGTGGTAGCTTATAACTACCAGCCTGCCGCCTGGTGCAAGCACCTCAACCGTTTGGCTTAAAAACTCTTTTAGCACCTCCAACTCTTCATTAACCTCTATGCGCAGGGCTTGAAAAAGCATGGCCGAAAACTTATCGGCATACTGCCCCGGCATTACCTTTTTTACTGCATCAAGCAATTGGCCTGTTGTTTCTATAGGGCCGTTTGCGCGGCGCTCTACAATTATCTTAGCCAGTTGGCGTGCGTTGCGCAATTCGCCGTACTGAAAGATTACATCGGCCAGTTTACCCTGCTCGTAGTTGTTTACCACCTCGTAAGCGCTAATAGGCTTAGCCTTGTCCATACGCATATCCAGCCGTGCATCAAAGCGGGTAGCAAACCCGCGTTCGGGAGTGTCTATCTGGTGCGATGAGATGCCTAAGTCGGCCAGGATGCCATTAACAGGTAAAGCTTTTTGCAGCCTTAGGTAGTTTTTCAGGTACCTGAAGTTTGATTGGAAAAGAACGAAACCACTATGCTGTGGGACGTTGGCTAATGCGTCGGGGTCTTGGTCGAACGCGAAAAGCCTGCCGCCTTCCAGTTTATTAAGTATGGCTGCCGAGTGGCCGCCTCCGCCAAAGGTGGCGTCAACGTAAGTGCCCTCGGGCGCAATGTTCAGAGCATCAATGCTCTCGGAGAGGAGTACGGGGTTATGATAAGGTCTCAATGCTGCCTTCGTTACCGTTACCCAATACTTGCTCTGCCGAGGCCGACATGACTTTCATGTCGTAATTGGCTGCTTTGTCAAACTGTTCTTTCGCCCAGATTTCGATTCGGTTGAATGATGCAAGCACCACCACATCCTTTTCGACTTTGGCGTATTCGAGCAATTTTTTGGGTACCAGAAGGCGGCCGCTATCGTCGAGTTGAACCTCGGTAGCACCGTTCAGGATAAAACGGGTTACTTCACGGTTCGCAGCAACGTATTGATTAAGGGCCGCCAGTTTGGCTGCTATCTTATCCCACTCTTTTTGGGGTAAAGATTTAAGCATTGCTCAAACCCGCGGTTGATGACAAAACTCTCCTGCTCGTTTTGCGGCAGTTGCTTCTTTAACCCCGAGGGCAGCATTAAGCGGCTCTTGGCGTCAATCCGGATATCATATTCTCCTAGAAGCGTTGTCATTCAATTGTTTTGCGAATGTAAAGTAAAAATTCCCACTTTGTGCCACTTTACGACACTTTTGTTAATAAGTTTCAAAAATCTGTGCTAAAGTATCAATATTATCAATAAAAAGCAAGGTGGGAGAAGTTAACAGTTTTTGTTCCCGGTTGCCAGTTCCCGGTTTTCAGTTCCCCGTTGCCAGAATTTTGAGAAGATAGGAGAGAGAAGAGAGGGGTGATTTGAGTGGAAAGCTTTGATATTATTAGGGTATGTTATTTTTGTGTTGAGTTTTTTGACGGAGAATTAATACCGGAAACTGAGAATAAGGAACCAACAACTAAAAATGATTGGTGGGGAAAAGTGGAAGGAGGGACTATGGGTAATGCAAAATGCATAATTCAGAATGCAAAATGGTACTGAAGGGTTACTTGAACATAGCCCTGACCCCTGACTTCTGAACCCTGAAATGCTATTAACACCCTGTTGTGGACTATACCTGATACAATTTTTTGCCTTATGTAGGTATATCATTAACTTAGCGCAGATTTTTAGTTCTATTGCCCTAAAACAATAACGGCATGCAGTACCAATTAAAAGAAGAAGGAGAATTTAATTATATAGAGCAAGGCGAAGGCCCGGTGCTGGTTATACTGCACGGCCTTTTTGGCGCGCTCAGCAATTTTAAAGATGTGATGGATGCTTTTTCTCACAACTTTAAGGTTGTTATACCCATGATGCCTATTTACACCCTGCCCGTGCGCGAAACGGATGTAAAAAACCTGGCAGCATTCATTCATCGCTTTGTAGATTATAAGGGCTTTGAAAAATTTAGCTTGTTGGGCAACTCACTGGGTGGCCACGTAGCTTTAGTATATACTGTAGAGCATCAAAACCGTGTAGATAAGCTGATTTTAACCGGTAGCTCTGGCTTATATGAGAATGCTATGGGTGGTTCTTTCCCTCGCAGGGAAGACCGCAACTATATGAAAGAAAAAGTGGGTGTTACCTTTTACGACCCCGCCATGGCTACCGACGAACTGGTAGACGAGGTTTTTGAGATTGTGAACGACCGCGAAAGGCTGTTGCGTATACTGGCACTAGCCAAATCGGCCATACGCCATAATATGGCTGAAGAGCTGCACAATATAAAAGTGCCTACCTGCCTTATATGGGGCAAGAATGATAATATTACCCCGCCCGATGTGGCCGAGGAATTTCATAAACTGATTGAAAACTCTGACCTGTTTTGGATAGACCAGTGCGGACATGCCCCTATGATGGAGCGCCCTGCAGAGTTTAATACCATACTCAACGCCTGGTTTGAGAAAGTGTACGCTAACTAACTTTTAGTGGTGTAAGGTGGGTGGATATTCAACATTAGGTCAGTTTGTGGTAAATGAGGTAGCAGAACTGCCGCTGCCCGCCCGCGAAATTGCTAATTTGAGCACCCAATACCCTGTTATTTGCTTTAATGGCCCTATGGGCGCAGGTAAAACTACGCTTATAAAAGAAGTATGTAAGCTGCTTGATGTAACCGATGGTGTTAGCAGCCCCACATACTCTTTGGTAAACGAGTACGCTACCCAAAGCGGCAAGCCGGTTTATCATTTCGACTTTTACCGCATTAACAGTTTAGATGAAGCGGTAGACATGGGCGCAACAGAATATTTTGACAGCGGAAACGTTTGTTTAATAGAATGGCCCGAAAAGGTTGATACGCTATTGCCTTTCTCGGTTTTATTAGTTAATATTGATATACAGGACAACAACAGAATAATAATACTAAGCACGCCAACCAATGAAAACCGATAAACCGGGCATACCCGGCTTTTCTGAACTGGGTAGATTATTGCCACAGGAAGAAATGCTGGAGGTTGCACACCACCGCAGCGCACTACAAATAGGTATACCCAAAGAAACTACTTTTCAGGAAACGCGGGTAGCTCTGGTGCCCGAGGCGGTAAGCCTATTGGTAAGCAACGGCCATAATGTGGTAGTAGAAACCAATGCCGGCAAGGCGGCTAACTACGACGATCGCCTGTATAGCGAAGCGGGTGCGCAAATAGCCTACGATACCAAAACGGTTTTTCAATCGCATATAATATTAAAAATAGCCCCGCCATCGTTATCAGAAATAGAGATGATGGGCAAAAAGCAAACGCTATTCTCGGCCCTGCAAATGACTGTGCAGCCGGAGAATTATATAGCCAAGCTAATGTCAAATAAAGTTACGGCCGTATCGTTTGATTTTATAAAAGATAAGGCAGGTATATTCCCCGTGGTACGCTCTATGAGCGAGATTGCCGGCAACATGTCTATGCTGGTGGGTGCTGAATACCTTAGTGGCTTTAACAGTGGTGGCCGCGCGGCCATGCTGGGTGGCATATCGGGTGTTCCGCCAACCGAGGTTGTTATTATAGGTGCCGGTACGGTGGGCGAGTATGCTGCCCGTGCCGCTATAGGTTTGGGTGCATCGGTTAAGGTGTTTGATAATTCTTTGTACCGCCTACGCCGTCTGCAAAACGATTTAGGTACCCGTATTTATACTTCTATCATTCAACCAACGGTACTGGCTAAGGCCCTTAAAGAGGCTGACCTTGCCATTGGGGCTATACGTGCCAAAGATGGTCGCACCCCTTGTGTGGTTACAGAAGAAATGGTAGAGCAAATGAAACAAGGTGCAGTGATTGTGGACGTAAGTATTGACTAGGGCGGTTGCTTTGAAACATCGCGCGTTACCAACCATACCACGCCTATATTTAAAAAGCATGGTGTTATCCATTACTGTGTGCCTAATATCGCTTCACGCGTTTCGTATACAGCATCGTATGCTTTAAGCAACATATTTGCCCCTATATTATTAAAGATAGGAGAGAGTGGCGGTATTGAGCGCTTTTTGAAACGCGATGCCGGGGTGCGTAATGGTATTTATATATACAACGGCATACTTACCAATAAATTTATAGGCGATAGCTTGAACATACCGTATACCGATTTGGATTTGCTAATGGCGGCTTGGTAAGCACCGGATAGTAAAAAAGTTAATCGTCATTCCCGTGTATGCGGGAATCTCACCAAGCGGTAATAGTTTTTTTGGCTGCCTATGGCATTTGTTTGCCGACGGCATTACTTTTTCTTGATAAAAAAGTAATCAAAAAATCAAGGCTGCATTTTTCAACGACCCACTACGAGGGCGTTCGCTAAAATCGGCAAACTCGTTCCGCTTTGCGAAACTCAGACAGCGCCGATTTTGGCCGCTCACTTTCTCAGTGGGTCCCCGTTTCAAAACGCAAGGCCTATCATTGTCCGTTGCCGGACATAGTTTTTTTATGTAAACAGAAATTTTTTCAATCGCAGCTATAAGTGTGTGGCGATTCTATTAGTTCGTATTTGCCACCGGTTTTATTGCTGAGTTTTTTAATGTCGGTAGCTCGTGCATTTTCTGCTTTGCCTTGGTTCTCAAAATAGTTTGATAAGCCGGGTATTGGATATCTGTTAACATCATCGCCCGCAAATTCCAGTATCCAGTCTTCAATTACCAAATTGTACTTCTTGGCTATATCAGTAAAGAATAATTTGCCCGCTTTAGTAAAAAACTCGTACGGCGATTGATCTTTGCTACAGTTACTGCTATGCTTTATTACCGTGCTGAAAAAACAGTTGGAGCTTTGATTTACGCTAGCATTGGGGCGGACTATGATGTACATAAATTTTTCATTGGCATTGCCTCGTTTAGTAATGCAGCTTATACTTATTAATGCTATTATGGTGTATGCGCTTAGTATGATTAGTTTTTTCATAATTGGGTTTTAGCTGTCTATTTTGATAATGTAGTATAACTGTATTTGTTATATTTTAGTAACAACGCATCAATTTTTATATTCCATTTTGTTTGCTTTTCAGCAATGTTGGCATGATCAGTTTGATTGTCGTATTTTTTTGGAACCTATTACATTTCACCATGTATCTATAAACAAGATGGTTGAGGCTAATCTCACTTATTTTTTTGCACCTATCCTTTTTATCAATTTTCGCCTGTATATCTCTAATATATCAAAATGGCGTTGTTCGTGGTTTAAAGTGTATTCATCTTTACATTTAGTAAATATCCACGACTTCTTTTTGTTAAATAAAGAGACTACATTAATATCATCTGTATTTATCTTGTAGTGAAACTTTGCAGATGTAATTGCGCAATTTCCCTTCTTAATTACCTCGTTCTTAATTATTTTAAAGTCTTCAAAAGTTAATAGCATTCCTTTGTCCCACGGCTTATATGTTGTAGTGTCCTGGCAATAAATGTTATTGTAAAATGCAAGAACACAAACAGCTATTATTGCATGTTGTAAGTTTTTCAAAACGGCTGCTTTTTTATAATTATTTCAAGGGTTACGAGAGTTGGTATATTTTTCAGCTATAAATATACTAAGTTTGAGGGTAAGAGGTATTGCATTAATAGCCTAACTAAAATGTAAACATGAAATTAAACAAGGGCTTTGTTTGGGGTATAGTAGTAGGAGTAATGGTTACTTTAGCTATTGTATATTTTTTATCCGATAAAAATGGGCAGTCAAATAAATATGTCCAGCTTAATGGGGATTATACAATTGCAGATGTAGGCACATTAAAAAAAGGAACTATATTAAAGATAGACAAAGCAATGTCTGAAGGTTTTACCCGCTACGTTTTGTACTTGAATTTGAAAGGGGATAGCGTTACATTGTATAATACAGAGCACCCTGATAAGATTATTCCATACTGGTTGCAGCCAACTGAAAACTAAGTTGTGCTAAGCCAACCATAAACAATAAAGCCCGATATTTGCTTTTTTAATAGCAAGTAAATTTAGCATTGGATATTCTCCCCTTACATAGCTGGTTAAATACCGATAATAAGCCCGTAGTAATTGCAGGGCCGTGCAGTGCCGAAACACCGGAACAGGTTAATGAAGTAGCAAAGGGCATAGCACAAATTCCGCAGGTAAAAATTATGCGTGCCGGTATATGGAAACCGCGTACCCGCCCCGGTAGTTTTGAGGGCATGGGCAGTATTGCTTTGCCTTGGCTTGTTAGTGCCGCTAAAGAAAATGGCTTGCTATCGGCCTGCGAAATTGCTACTCCAAAACATGTTGAAGAAGCACTTAAAGCAGGTGTTGATGTGTTATGGATAGGGGCAAGGACTACGGTTAACCCTTTCTCTGTACAAGATATTGCCGATGCCCTGCAAGGCGTAGATGTGCCGGTAATGGTAAAGAACCCCGTAGCGCCCGATTTGCAATTGTGGATAGGTGCTATAGAGCGTGTAGCATCGGCAGGGGTAAATAAGATTATAGCGGTTCACAGGGGCTTTCAAACCATTGCAAAAACCAAATACCGCAATAACCCTTTGTGGGAGATTCCTATTGAGCTTAAAACGATGTTCCCGGGTTTGCCCTTATTTATAGACCCAAGTCATATTGCAGGCAAAAGCGAACTAGTGGCTGATGTTGCCCAAAAGGCGCTGGATATGGATATGGACGGGCTGATGATAGAAACGCACCCCAACCCGGCTAACGCGCTTAGCGATGCCCGCCAGCAAATAACTCCTGCCGAACTAACTTCGTTAATAAGTAACCTTGAACTGCGCCATGCAAACAGCACCAACCTGGAGTTTCAAAGCAGGCTGGAAGAGTTGCGCAGTATAATGGATAGTATTGATGAGGAGATGCTGCGTGTTATTGCCCGCCGCATGGCTATTGCCGAAAAAATTGGCGAGTACAAATACCAAAACCATGTTACCATACTCCAGATGAAACGCTGGAAAGAGATACTTGAAACCCGTACTGCCATTGGCAATTCTGTGGGGTTAGAAGAAGAGTTTGTAAAAGCGTTGATGCAACTCATCCACAAAGAGTCTATCCATGTACAAACGGAGTTGGTAAGGAAACAGCAGGAGTAGTTTACAAAAAAGCCCCCACTATTGCGGAGGCTTTGTAATAATATATATTATTCAAATGTAAATGTTGAAAGGCTGTACTTATTGCCAGATTTTACAGGAATTGTAATTACCCCGGCTTTTTCATAATACGGGCTATTAATGTCCATAAAAGCATCTTCAGGCGCATTAATAAGCATACCGCTTTCAATTTTTAAAAACGTAGCCTCACCTTTAGCATTATCTATTTGCATACCCATAAGCAAAGGCGCATCAGGATTATTTATATACCTATTAGGAGTTGGGGCGTTTATATCTGATGCTATATCTTCAAAATGGGTATTAAATAAAATATTCAATTCGTCATTATCTTGGTTATAGCTAATGGGTATTGTGTTGCTATAAAATATATACCGCGGTACCCTTATTGACCAAGTTATTTTACCCTCTTTATCTATTTTTACTACATATATATCTAAGCTATGTGTTTGTGTGCTTCCGTTAGTGGGAGTTGTTTTATAATACTTATTAAATATAAAAATATTAGAGCCATCGGGTAGTGTAAGGCCTTTGGAAGTTTTAAACTGCAAATCACTTTTTAATTCATTAGATAATGGGGATGGTCCCGTTATTTCATTTTTTTTGTTGCTGTAAATATTTATCAGTTTTAGCAGGTTGTCGCCATTTTCTTCTGTTTTTGTTATAGTAAGTTTATCATCCGTTTGAAAAACAAATACAGTATTGGTAGACCCTTCTTTACCTCCTTTATTTTTTGCAAACCCCAGAATATTGTATTTACCGCCAGTAGTGCTTTGTAAACTAATATAATCTATTTCTTTACCGTTAATAGGCAGTTCTTTAATAACTGCAGTAGTAGCAGCTTTATCTACTTTAATTACACTGGCGGAAAGTGTGCTGGTAGAAATTAGGGCAATAAGATTTCCATTGTTATCAATACAAGCATCGTTTAATTTACATTTTTTAGAATCAGTATCTATTAAGGTTGTAAATTTTGATACTTCATTCAGGTTTTTGTCAAATACAACACCAAAAACATGGTCTTCAAATTTAACCCCCACAACCGGCAATTTATAGTGTAGGGAATATATAACAGCCCCGTAATTACCATCGGGCGATATGACAAACCTGCTATGCAGTTCATCTTGCATGGCTGCTTTCATAGACCACTCTAATACCTCAAACGATATTTCCTGATTAACCTTAAGATTATTAGCTACATCACAAGATTGCACGTATAAAACCGTCTTTTTATCAGGATTGTCGAGCCCATAGCAGATAACATTGTTGCCTATTTTACCAAAGCCGGGTTCTTTAAGTGCTTTGCCTGTTTTGCCGGTTTTTTCTATTTTATCTTCGCTTATTTGCTTATTAGTATTTATGTCAAATTTTTTAATAGATACTTGCGCAGCGTTTCTGTAAGAAGTGTACCCAATCATTTCAGATCCAAAAGAATTGATTTGGTATAGACCATCACTAGTATTCAATAATACTGATGAGTTAGCTAATAGGTTGCCTGATTTACCAGTACTGGGATTATATTCAGGCCCTTGTTTAAAATCGATTTTTTGGGCATTTGTAGTTAAAAAAGCAAGCTTAAAACGGCAAGTGCAATAGTTCTTAAGTTCATAATATGTAAATGATTGTTAGTTTTTTTGGCAAGATAAAAAGGAAATATTAAAACACAAAAAAGCCCCTTTTATTGTAGGGGCTAAATTAATTTCTGACTACAGGCCCCTGACTACTTAGGCGTTACCCATTCGGCACCAATAACAAACTCATTGTCGCCAATAGCACGCGGGGTTATGCTCTCTATGTTTTGAGTGAATTTAAGTTCGCCGGTGCGGCTGTCTAGTGTAGAGATGCTAAGCGGTATACCATTGTAGTTTTTATCGGCAAAGGCTTTCATAACACCCCCATTTTAAACAGTAGGGGAAAGTCGGCTACTTTAAGGCCTTTAACCTCGGCAACCTTGCAGGTGGTGGTAGTGCCGGGGCTTCTATAACCACTTGTGTGGTAGTATAGCCTATGGCATTCTCTGTAACTCCTGTTTCTGTAAACTTGTAGTAGATAGCCAGCGCAGGGTTGTTAAGGCTGCTAAGCGGAATATCGTAACGGGCTTTTTACCTTGCACCTCAGTAAGCATAACAGCGTTTATACCGTTTGCCGGAATGATGATGGTATAGGTATAAGGCTCGCCTTTGGTAACGGTGTTAAATACCAACTTGTTGTTGCCACCTTTTATAAGCCAGGTTACAGAAGCTGTTTCGTTTAGGTCTTTGTTGCTAGTGGTAACGCGTATTTCGCCCTCAAAAGCAGCCTGTGCAAATGTTGCAGAAGCAGCAAATACTATTGCCAAAACACTTAGTATATATTTTAAATTTTTCATTTTTAGTTTTTCACTTTTAGTTTTTAGTTGCCTACCGGTCCTTTTAAGAAAGCCGTGTTGTAGTTATTATCGGGCACGTTGCAGTTGTTGCCATTGCGGCGTATAGCGTAGCCGCTATTGCCGGGGTTAGGCACAGGTACCGGAACAGGTATATTAAGGTTGTTTACAATAGGCACAGTAACCGGCCCAATAAACGGAATGTTAATAGTAACACTAGCCGATAGGTTTAATGCAAAAGTGCCGGTGTTGCCGGGAAAACCGTAAGCGCCACCATCGCCACCTAAAACATAAGGGTTCAAGGTAATGGTAACAGGCCCCAATGTAATAGGTATTGGAAAGTTTAAGATACCGCCAATGCCCGGAACGCCAAACTGCCCTGCAGTAGCGTTAGTGCCCGGCGAGTAAAACGAAAGGCCAATAATATTTTGGGTGTTGCCACCAAGGCCGCCACCGGCACCACCACCGCCGCCGCCGCCAATTAGCGCGCCAAGAAAAACAGGACCTACCTGTACCCCAATGCGGAATGCCATGGCGTTGCCGCCGCCGCCGCCGCCCCAAATGTTAAAGTTGTTTATTACAGTAGCGGGTAGGGTTAAAGACACCGCATCGCCACCGTCAAAACCGGCACCGGTAAGTGGTGGGTTAGCGGTAGGGTCGTTGGCTGTGCCACCATCGCCACCGTGGCCTAAAATGTTTCCGTTGTTTATAATGGCTACTAAAGAGCCAGCAGGAATGTTGCCGGTAGTAAATGTAGGCAGGCCTGTGCTACCGCTTTGCAGTGTAACACCGGTGTTTACAATGGCTGTAACACACACAGGGCTGTTGGTTGGCACGTTTTGGTAAGTAGAGTATAAGTCGGCGGCCATGTTATAGTTTTGCGCCGAGTTGATAACGTTAAGTATGTAGCAAGGCTCTATATAAAGAGAGAATACCTGGTTTACAATGTTTGGGCCGCAAAGTGATTGTATAACTACGGGATAGGTGCCGCTTTGTGCAAATGGGGTGGCGTGGAAAGTTATAGATACCGCCCCGCTGCTAAATTGCGGATTAGGGTTTATGGTGTAAGTTACACCTTGGGGTAACTGGCTAAGTATGTTTACCGCTATGTTTTGCGGGTTGCCTGTTGTTTGGGTTAGCGTAAGGGTAACGCTTACAGAGTCGCTAACTACGCGGTCTATAGTATCGCCAGTAGCACTAAGGTTAGCGTTAAAAAAACAATCGTTGCAATCTACCTGGTACACATGTAGCCAGCACACACCGTTCCAGTACTGTATGGTACTGTCTTGTACGTTAAAGATAGTTAGTCCATGGGCTGGGTTGGCAATAGCATCGCGCTGAACGGTGTTCATCCGCGGGGCAAGAAATCCCAGTTTGGTAGATACTAAATCCAGAATAGCCGTACTGTCGGGATTCATAGTGCCAATGCCTACGTTGCCAAGGTTTTGGGCGTTACTATTAGCCGTAAACATTGCAACAAAAGCAAACATCAACAAAAGGTTGCGGGTAAAAGTGTATTTCATGGTTGGTTAAATACTTAGGATTTCAAAGATATGTTATTATCATTATTTACCAAAGGGTTAACGGTAATTTTACACGGCGGTATTTTAACTCCCCTCCTTTTAAGGAGGGGTGCCCGCCTTAGGCGGGCGGGGTGGTTACTCATTGCCGACGGCGTTTCCCTGTCGGGGGCTTCGTTCTTTCCACTGTCCTCTCCCGTCTTCACGCCTAGGCGTGAATCCACCCTCTCCAAAGAGGGGTATTTATTCGCGCTGACATATCTCGCTTTGGAGGAGGTGGCACGACCCCGACGCTTGGGGCTGGGACAGGAGTGATGGAGGAGGTTTTTAGCCCCGGCGGGGCGGCATGTCAATAGAAAACAATGCAGAACAGAAACTCCCCTCCTTTTTAAGGAGGGGTGCCCGCCTTAGGCGGGCGGGGTGGTTACTCATTGCCGACGGCGTTTCCCTGGCGGGGGCTTCGTTCTTTCCACTGTCCTCTCCCGTCTTCACGCCTAGGCGTGAATCCACCCTCTCCAAAGAGGGGTATTTATTCGCGCTGACATATCTCGCTTTGGAGGAGGTGGTGCTAAGTGACGGAGGAGGTTTTAGTGGCAGGTGACGTTGCACTTTAACACCTGCCACGGTGGGAAAAAACTTTATCGTTGATTGTCATTCCTGCGAAGGCAGGACTACAAGCTTTGCTTGCAAAGCGCAGAGCTGATTATCTCACCAAGCGGTAGTAGAAAATGTCCTCCTTTGGAGGAGGTGGCACGACCCTGACGCTTGTGGTCGGGACAGGAGTGACGGAGGGAGGGTTTTATTATAAAAGCAACGTGCTTTTTTAAACACTAATCATAGCCACAAAAAACGTAACTTTGATGATATTAACTAAACAGTAATGAACGAAAAAAGAGCATTAATTATTAAAGCTGATTCTGACGTATGTGGCCATGAAATTGGCATGGTAGAAAACCATTTCCGTTTCTTAGGTCTACAAGTATACTCAGAGTCAATATCCAAAGAACAGGGGTTAGATAGTATAGTCCGAAAATATGCTGATATACAAATGTACTTTGATTACATATACTTATGTGCACATGGCAATAAATATGGTTTTAACATAAACATTGAAGATGTTGCTAAAAGTACAGTTCCTTGGTTCACATTTTCTGAACTAATGTGTGAAAATGATATTTTAAATCATGAAACAATATTCTTAATAGCTTGCTGCAAAGGAGGATTATTTAGAGTGGCTACAGACATTATGGCAATTTGCAATAAAATTAACTTTGTATGTGGAGTTGATTGTAAAGTTAGGGGTTGGGATTTGACTACAGGTTTTGTAGTTTTTATACACCACGTTGAAAGCAATCAGGCTTCCCCTACTTATGCTGCTGAGAAGGCAACTTTAGCTACTAATTTTCCCTTTGTATGCCATGACAGAGATAATATTGAAGTGTTACCTCAGTATGAAAAAAGACAGACGGAATTGTACAAGCAATTGGGGTGGGTCAATGATGAGGATGAATGGGTGGAGCAAGACCCTAAAATAAAAGAAAATGCTGGTGTAATGTAACATATATGACAACGCAGGATGAAATTGAAAGAGTACATGCCAATGGTACTCATATTGTATTGCTTGGAGCAGGTGCAACATTAGCATCAACCATTTATCGACCTGAAAAAAATGGCAAATCTTTGCCTTTAATGTGGAATATTGTAGATGTTATTGGACTTAAAGATATTGTCGCTACACTTCCAAGTAATCTCCAAAATTTAGCAAATGATTTTGAAAAACTGTATAGTACTTTGTATGGAATGGCAGAGTATGTTCACCAACGGGAGGAAATAGAAAAAGAATTCATAAGTATTTTAGTGAGTTAGAACTACCCAACGAGCCTACAATCTATGACTATCTTGTTCTTTCACTAAGAAATGGAAAGGATGCAATAGCAACATTTAATTGGGACCCTTTTCTATATTAAGCATACGTGAGGAATAGTAAGTTTGTTAAAATGCCTTCAATAATGTTTTTGCATGGTTGTGTTGCTATTGGCGTAGATAAAACTACAGGCAAATCTGGTCCCGTTGGATATGAAACAAAAGATGGAAATGCGTATGAGCCTACCCAATTATTATATCCTGTAGAACATAAAGATTATAATAATGATGCATACATCAAAGGAGAGTGGGAGAAGTTACAAGCAGGATTAGATGCTGCAGAAAGAGTAACAATATTTGGATATTCAGCACCAGTTACAGACGTAGAAGCAATTTCGTTACTTCAAAATGCTTGGGGAACTGTAGAAGAAAGGGATATGGAACAATTTGAAATGATTGATGTAAGAGAAGAACAAACAGTAAAATCTTCTTGGAATACATTTATTCACACTCATCATTATGATTATCGTACATCTTTTTTAATTGTTCTATAGCACGCCATCCCAGAAGAACTATTGAAAGTTATCGTAATATGGTAGAGCCGTTAACTCCCAGCGATGCATTTCAACAAGGAAACTTAGTGCCAAACAATTTTCAATCATTAGAAGAAATGTGGGAATGGTATAAACCTTTAATTGACGCAGAAGCTAAATTTTACGGAAACCTATAATATTCCTAAATAAATTCATTTAATCTTTCTTATCCCCAACCACTTTACAACTTCCCATTGACAACGCGCTATCCGATTCTTTGTCAAGCGCGTTAACAAATTAATTGTTTGGCTTTTAGTCAGGTAACCCCAATAATATAACGCACCATTGACAAGCCCCTGTGTGGGGTTGTATCTTTGTGTTCGGTAGAGAGCAGTCCTCCCTCCCCGTCTCGTTTTAAACGAGACGGTACTCCCTCCAAAGGGAGACAGCTAGCGCATATTATAAACTAAACCTAAAAAGAATCCCTCGTCTGACGCTTATAGCGTCAGCCACTCCCTTTATAAGGGAGAGTTTTAACGATTATTACTAAACCTAAAAAGAATCCCTCGTCTACGCCCAAGGCGTGAGTACTCCTCCTGACGCAATGGTCAGGACTGTAAGCTTTATTTAAAGGGAGAGTTTTAACGATTATTACTAAACCTATTTGCCATGGAAATAAATTACATCTACAAAAAGAAGTATAAGAACGGGCTGTATGATTATACAGACGCTGACGGAAACATTATTGATTACGATGATGGAAAGTATACCCGCGAAGAGCAGTACTATATTGATACTACGCCTGAGGAACGCGAAGAGGAGCGAGTAAAATCGGCTCAACGGAAGGAATTGTATAAGGGGTTTGTAAAAACACAAGGGAAGATGTTTTTGGTGAATGAAGTTGCGTCTGATAACCACCCCGCCTTTCAGGCACCCCTCCTTAAAAGGAGGGGACTTACTCCTACATAAAACAGCCCTTGTGGGGTAATTATTGGAGCGAGCGGGAGCTGTGTATTGTTGCGGGCGATACGGGTGTGGGTAAGACGGTGCTGGCACTGCATATTGCCAAGGCCCTTGCGGGTGGTTGTGTGGTTGGTGTTGAAGACAATGTTGGCAGGCCGCGCAAGGTGTTGTATGTTGATTTTGAGCTTGACCGCGAGGGCTTTTACCTGCGCTACGGTAACGATGATACGCTGGAGCACCTGTATTGGGCAGGCTACAACCAAAGTGGCAGCATGCCGGGCCATGTTGACAACGCCTGCGAGTGGATGCTTGACAGCATAAAAGCCTATATAAAAGAGTATGGCATAGAGGCGGTGATAATTGACCAGCCGGATAGGCTGCGCCTATCGCCTAAGCAATGGCAGGATTTTTGTTTGCTATTAAACGCCTGATGGCTGAATATGGTATTGCGGTGATGCTTATTGTAAACACCAAACCGAGAAACTATAACCGGCCCATGGAGCTGGCCCATATTTATAACCACCGCGACATGAGTTTTGCCGCTGATAGTATTATTGGCATTGGGGCTGATTATAAGAATGGTGCGCTACGGTTTATTAAGGTGTTTAAGAATAAGAACAGGCCCGTGTGGAGGAATGAGGGGTTGGAGGGTTTTTGGTGGATTTGGTGGAACATGGTTTGTCTACGCTCACCATGACGGGCGATGAGGTTAATGATGGTGAAGGGGAGGCGGGTTTAAATAGTTTTCCAGGTTATGGACAGATCCCGAAACAAGTTCGGGATGACGGTACTGATAGAGGGTTCATTTTGCAAATTTTTCTTACAGCGGCAATGGATGAAGAGGCGTACCTGAAACCAAGTAAAACGAAAATACGGGAGCAAAAAATGATAGCGGCTGAGAGTATGCGCAAGGATGGAATGTTGATAGATAATATAGCTATAGAACTGGATGTACCCGAAGGTACGGTGAAGCGCTGGGTGGCGGGGGTGGAGCCACTCCCCGTAGACAAAACTCCCCGCCCTCCGGGCACCCCCTCTTAGAGGGGGATTTCTCTTCGTATGGGCAAGTTCCTGCCGTCGGCTTTGATTTTTATGCGAAGCCTGTGGAGTTGACTGATGAAGAATGGGCGGTGTGTGTAAACAACCCTGAAAGTGAGAATTACGATGCGCTAGCGTATAATCCGTATTTGGTGGAGAGTGAGGCAAGGGGGTAGAGGCGAGTGAGTAGTGAGAGTGAGTAGTAGGTGTGGCAAAAAATCCTCCCATCCGCACTTCATAGTGCGGATACCCCCTTTATAAGGGGGAGTTTTGTGAGAGTACTTAGGCTGCGCAAGCTGCGTTAGGGATAGAAGTGGAAAGTTGGCGTAGCCACTTGTAACGGACAGCCCGGGCACGAAGTGCAACGCCCATAAAGCATGGGTAGTATGATAATTGATAATTGAAAAAACTCCCCCACCCTTTGGGCGCCCCCTCTTAGAGGGGGATTTACTATATTTGCGACATAATGAGCGATTTTAAAAGAACATTAGTTACGGCGGCGTTGCCTTATGCCAATGGCCCTGTGCATTTGGGTCACCTGGCGGGTTGTTACCTGCCTGCCGATATATACGTGCGTTACCTTAAGCTTAAAGGCGAAGAGGTGTTGTTTATTTGCGGAAGCGATGAGCATGGTGTACCCATTACCATAAAAGCTAAAGCCGAGGGTAAAACCCCGCAACAGGTGGTAGATTATTACCACAACATGATGAAGGGGGCGTTTGAAAAGTTTGGTATTGATTTTTCTCACTACTCAAGAACATCATCGCCGGTGCATTACCAAACAGCGGCTGAGTTTTTTACCATACTTAACAACAAGGGCAGTTTTGAAGAAAAAGAAAGTGAGCAATATTATGATGAGGAGGCCAAGCAGTTTTTGGCCGACCGTTATATTGTTGGTACCTGCCCCAACTGTGGCAACGATAATGCCTATGGCGACCAATGTGAAAACTGTGGAAAATCGCTTAACCCAACCGATTTAATTAACCCGCGGAGCAAGCTGAGTGGCAACACACCGGTTAAAAAACCTACCAAGCACTGGTTTTTAAAGCTGGATGAGATTCAGGATAAATTTTTAAATGAATACGTTGGCAGCCATAAAGAAGATTGGAAAAGTAATGTTTATGGTCAGGTAAAAAGCTGGCTAGGCCAAGGCTTGCAGCCCCGCGCCGTTACCCGCGACCTTGACTGGGGTGTACCCGTTCCGCTGGAAGGTGCAGAGGGCAAAGTGCTGTATGTGTGGTTTGATGCGCCTATAGGCTATATCTCGGCCACCAAAGAGTGGGCCATTAAAGAGGGCAAAAGCTGGGAAATGTGGTGGAAAGATAAAGACACCCGCCTGTTGCATTTTATTGGTAAGGATAATATTGTGTTCCACACACTGATATTCCCCGCTATGCTTTATGCTGATGGCACCTATATTCAACCCGATAATGTACCGGCCAATGAGTTTTTGAACTTAGAGGGTGGCAAGCTGTCAACATCGCGCAACTGGGCAGTGTGGCTGCACGAGTATATGGAAGATATGCCCGACAGGCAAGACGAGCTTCGCTATGTGCTTACATCGATAATGCCCGAAAGCAGCGACAGCGAGTTTACGTGGAAAGATTACCAGGCTCGTGTTAACAACGAGTTGGTGGCTATTTTGGCCAACTTTATAAACCGTGTAATGGTGCTTACCAATAAGTACTATGGCGGTATTATTCCTAATATAGGCACTACAGCTGAGTTTACCGAGCAAGCCTTGCTAGACCGCACTAACAAAGCCTACGACGAGGTGGATAGGTATTTGGCAAATTTCCGCTTTAGAGAGGGCCTTGCTGAAGTGATAGACCTTTGCCGTGCCGGCAATAAATACCTTACCGATAAAGAGCCTTGGAAAACGCAAGAGAGCAACCCTGAAGGTACTGCCGAGGTGCTATACAACTGCATTAAGCTTACGGCCCATTTAGGTACGCTGTTGCAGCCATTTTTGCCACACATGGCCAAGCGCATATTTAAGCTACTTAATGTAGATAAAACTGAGTATCGTTTTGATGAGCCTATAGACCTTAGCGCAGGGCATAAGCTTAACGCTGCCGAGCCTTTAATACGCAAGGTAGAAGATAAAGATGTTGAAGCGCAAATTGAAAAACTAAACGCCAATAAAGTGAATAATACTCCACCTGCACAGCCTGCCGTTGCTGCCGAAGAGGCTAAACCGCAAGGCAAGGCACCTATTACATACGATGATTTTGCCAAGTTGGATATTCGCACGGGTAAAATAGTATCGGCAGAAAAAGTTGAGGGGGCTGATAAGCTGCTGAAACTGGGTGTTGACATAGGTTCTGAGGTTCGCACGGTGGTGTCGGGTATAGCATTATACTACACTCCGGAGCAAGCACTTGGAAAACAAGTCACAATTTTGATAAATTTGCAGCCGCGTAAGCTCAGGGGTATCATGTCTGAAGGGATGATATTGATGGCAGAAGCCGAAGATGGTAAGCTATTGTTTGTATCGCCTGAGGGAGATGCACCCGCAGGCTCTAGCGTAAGTTAAAAGTGAAAAACTAACAGTGAAAAGTAATTTTTCATTTTTAGCTTTTCGTTTTTAGTTTGACATATTGGCCCCGTAGTTCAATGGATAGAATAGAAGTTTCCTAAACTTTTGATATGAGTTCGATTCTCGTCGGGGCTACCAAAGAAGAATGCTCCACTAAAAGTGGGGCATTCTTAGTTTTAAGGCCGCTGGAAAGCTTTGCCCCTTGGGCGAAGTAGGCGATTATAGGATTAGATACAGAGGTTCGATAATCGTCATTTTGCACATTATAGTAAATATCGTCTTTGAACAGGAACTTTACCAAGCGTTGCTTTTCAGCTAAATCTCCAGATTGCCATATTTTATTGATGTTTTGGCTTCTTTCGAAACACTCTTTTAGAGTGTTTTCAAGGTTCGATAATTTATTTTGAGTTCCCTGGCTTTTCTGCAACAGATTTTCCAATTCGGCAACATATTGCCCCCTATATTTATCATAGAATTCCTTTTCAATATCCTCCTTCAAAAACCGCAGTTCTAATTTTTCGATGCTTTTTTGAAGTTCCTTCACCTGGACTGAAAATCATCTTTGTCAGAGACTTTGTCTAAAATGCAGTTTTTAACATTAGCTATAAGCTGCTGTTTTATCAATGGGTGGAGGGTAGGTTCAATTTTATATTGGTCTAGGAAGTCAAAGAATTTACTGTTCATATGCATAGCATTTTTATTGCTTTTGCAGCCTACAGTATTGCATTTGTAGTAATATATGCCCTTTTTCCTTGCAACATACCCTGTCATTGGATTTTTACATTTGTCACACTTTACTACCTGCTTCAAGGGTAAATTTTGGTCTTCTGCCCTTGATTCATATTTCACATGGGCATTTTCTAAAACTTCATTGGCCTTAAGAAAAATTTCTTTAGATACCAACGGTTCCCAATTTTGGCCCTCCATAATCTCTTGCCCAAGCATTTTGTTAGAAAGCAGCCCACAATAGAATACATTCCTAAATACCCGGCTGAGGTGCTTATCGCTAACATCTACTCCAAGACCTCTGAGTTTCTCACCGATAATAAAGGTAGGGAGCTGTTTTTGCGCTTTCCATTTAAAAGCTTTAGCAAGTAATCTACCATGCTCGTTGATAATGATAGATTTCTGACCATTTGCAATTATAAGATTATATCCAAGAGGCGGTCTACCAAAGAAAATGCCCTTTTGGTACTTCTGTTTCATTCCTCGAATAGTCTTTTCCCTTCGCTGTTGGTTGTCATAGTAGGAGAAAAGCAATTGCATATCTTGTTGAAATGCCCCTGTTGCAGTTAGGGTATCAATGGGGGAGGAAGCTGCTAATATTTGAATTCCTCTTTTGCGCAGGTTGCTGGCTAGAAATATAGCATTACCACCAGTTCGGGAAAAACGGTCATTGTCCGATACTAATATGTATCGGATGGCTTTTTTGAACTGTTGATGAACTTCATCATCCGTTGAAACTCCTTCCTTTCTTCGGTTTTTGCTGACTCATAAGTACCTCCAAAGGCTTCTAAAACTTCGACATGGTAGTTTTGTGCTAGGTTATTGCACATTTTCAATTGGGTTTCCAAAGACCCATTTTTGTCAAATTGGTCTTTGGAGGATACCCGCGTATAGATAACACCATAGATGGTTCCCTTAGAGTCAACATTTGCTGGCTCATTTTCAATAAAGCGCTTAAACCTATCAAGGTTATTTATTAAACCACTTTTGGGAGTATTTTTATTATGGTTCATCATCAATGTAATTATTCGTACTTACTACAGAATCAACGACTATACGGCAGAATTCCTTTATAGATTCTACTATCATAGAAGCCTCTTCGTCACTTAGATCTTTGTATTCTTTGAATTTTCTTAAATCATCAATTGTTATTTCATTGATTTTAGGTTGCATTGTAGGGTCAATAGCCACCATACTACTGAGGCTGTCAGTTAGATTAGGCGCAATTTTCCAATGCTGCTAAGCTGTAGCAGTTAGTTCATTTTTTCTTTACTGTTTTTTCAAAATATACGGATTTGTTGTTCCTTGATTTAAAGCTTATGCTGGTATAGTCTTTTAAGGTTAGTGTTCTTAAAAGTTTAAAATAATCTGCTTGGCTTAAATCTGCGTCAATAGTATATTCAATTTCCTTTATCTGATTATTTCCTTTGTCTTTAATAATCAAAATATGTTTCAGGTCATTCTTCTTTAAAAAGGATAAAACCTCATATTCATCTTGGTTAATAAAACCCAGGACAGGCAGCATATTAATACTGTTATAATCTCCGATAAGTGTATCAATATATTTATTTATCGGTATTGAAATATGTGGAAATGGAACAAAATCTTCATTGTATTGCCGGAGAAAATCAATTGGGGTGTTGTCGAATATTAGTTCAGGTATATCTTTAAGGTAACCCACAGTGCCATCAAACCTATATAGCATGGTTATTCTTTTTTTGTCGCAAATTGAAGTAAAAATTAGAAGCTCAAACGCATAAATCGTAAAATCACTTTCTTTAATAGTTGTTTCTAATTCAACATTCATTAGGTCGGCTACCCCTTGAATACTCTTAGCAAATTCAGGTTGCCCTTTTTTTGCAGATTCAAGATTTTGTCCTTTAAGCATTTGCGGAATGACAGCTAAATCGACTTTTCCCCAAACTTTATCTCTTAAGTCCTTTAAACTACTATACTTGATCCCCATTTGACGCAGGTTAGTAAGTATTTTAAACCAAATCAAATCATAAATCGTAAATCGAAGGTTTTTATAACCTTCTTCTTCTGCCTTCTCTAGGCGAGGAGATACAACATCATATCTTCTCCAATCATAAAAGGTTTTATTAGAAATACCAACATCTGCTAAGGTTAATCTTGGGTCTAACAGATCCGAAAATAGTTTGCCGATAGCCTCAAGGTCACCGTCTTTAAAATTATCATCTAACTTCATATTACAAATATACATAAAAGAAAAATATAATATACGGTGTTGTATATTAAATTTTTTTAGTTTACCTTTGAATAAAAATTGATTTACGATGAGAAATGTAATTAAAAAATCATCTTTTAAACTTAATCCTTTGTCAGACCGTTACCGGATATGCCCAAACTGTAAAAAAGGGCATATGATTACACATGGTAAGAGAGATTTTTGTAGTGATAAATGCAATGATGATTATAACAATAGGTTGAAAAAAGATCTTCGACTATTAATACAGTCCGAAGAACATCAGGTTCAACCAAATGATGTAATAGAAAAAATTGTAGAGCCTATGGCAGAAATTAAACCTCAAAATCAAAAGCTGCGAGATAATATTGCCATTATTGATTCCTATGAGATTGAGCCAAATGGATATTCAATAGTCGAAATGCAGGACCTGGAAGATGCAGGATATGATTTTGATGTGTACAGTGGCTTATTTCGGCTTTATAATATACCCAAGAAGTATATTGCATTTTTTACAGTTCTTGGCCGCTATCGTTTTTATAGATTAGAAGATACAACATTCATAATATTTAAAAAGCAAGAAGATGGACTACACAAAAATTAATACTCTGTATGGGACTCCTATAACACAATTGCCAAGGCCCATTAAGTTTGAAACTTGGCATTTAGTAACAGGTCTTGTAATAGTTGGATTGGCAGGCTATGGTGTATATAGTTTAACCCAAAATTTCAATCCTGTTTTTGCTAAAGCAGAGCCTAAGATTTCTAAGTATCGGGATAGTTAATTCCGGAAGATTTTGTATTATGATATTGAGCCAATTTATGAGTTGGCGGTGCAAGATATGCGCCGCCTTGATCTTATTTTGCATATTAAGCAATATTGTAAATTTCTAAACATACCATTACCTTCAGTAATAGGTTATTCCACAGACAATATTAGGAGTTATGTCCTTAGCCAAAATACTCTTTTCAAAATATTGCTTTTAGCAGAAGAGCAGAGATTATCGCTTTTTGAAATTCAGCAACATTTGACCACACTTGAAAAGCAAGAAAAAATTGAAAAAATTAAGCTTAGGCTTAAACTAATCCGCCTAAAGCAACTTTTATCGGATGGAGATAGAAATAAACTTCAACAAGATGTAAACCTAGATTACACCTACACCCAAATCATTAATCAGCTTCTTCAATTTGTTTCATAGACTAGTATCCATTAGAAAACAATTAAAAACACGTTATTAACTATGCCAAATCCAAATGACTTATAATTTATTTGACGGCTGTATACATTCGTAAACAGCCGTTTACGGGCATGTACGGCCGTTTACGTACAATTATGAATTTAAGAGATTGGTAATTAATATATTGTGCGATTGTCGTTTACGGGCGTTTACGAGCGTAAACAGCTGTAAATTCGAGTAAATTAGCTTTTAAAATAATTTTAAACGTATAACCCAATGATATCAAAAGTTTTCTCAAAAATTAATGCAAAATTGATTAGGTAAAAATTATAGTTACCGGTATAGTTGTTCGAATTTTAATTTCTCAACAACCCACGCTAAAGGAATTTTTTCTTGTTCTAAACGCCAATTCTTTATTTTAAGATTATCGTATAGCAATTTTTCCTGTTCAGATAAGTTAAGTTCTATACCAATATTTGAAACCGTACCTGTTTCATTTTCAAAAAACGTATGAAAAGTTTCCTTGTCCATTAAGAGACTCTTAACATGTTGATGGTAGTTTCTGAATTGCGATAAAATTTCAAAGCCTTGCACATCAATATCCCCCCAGTAGAGTAGCTCAACATCCTTAAACCACCCAACATTTTTGAGATTGTTAACGCTGTAGCCACTACCAAATATTGCGATAGCTCCATTCATTTCAGGTAATGTTAGCGTAGTATATAATGAGGTTTTATTTTCTACTATTAATACTTTGCTGATTGGCAACAACATTGATTCAAACTGCGTGATAGGTATTGCAATATCGTCTATACCCATGAAATTTCTTTGACTTATTTCTTTATCAAGAATTTTAAACCTAACTTGAGGCTCACTATATTTAAGATTAAACCTTTTTTCGAAGTTTATTTCTTCCTTACTGGCATAATGGGAAATTATAATATCAAGTAATTCTCTTATAATACTTTGATTTTTTTCTATAAACTTTGTGTGTACATTTATTGGCAATTCTCTTATGTACAATCTGGGTTGTGGATTTTCTTTGAAATAATTACACACTTTTAATATGTTATCCCAATTGTTTTTATTTTGAATAATTTTTATAGGATTTTTAATTGCCCATTCTTTTAAAACGGGAAATTGTTCGAGTATCAAATTGGAATCCTGCTTAAATATTTTAACTTCTTTTTCCTTACTCAAATATTTTAAAAAAATCTAATGAATTATAATAAATAGCTATTGGAAGGTCTTGTACTCCTAAATGTCTAGTTTTTACTTTTTGAAACTCTATGGTATAACCAAAGCCTCTTTTTTCTTTTGAATGGCTATTTAATAACAATAATTCTTTTTCAAATTCTGATAAGGATGATTTAGTATAATTTTTATCTCCTCGAATTAGTATTCTTGAAAATTGTTCATTGTTTATCAATGACTTCAGAAACAACAAATATTTTTTTCTGTTTTATCCTTTATTTCGTTAGGTGTTATCATTGGCTTAAATAAAGTGCTTTTTCTTCTTTAAATTGTTCAATTGGCATATCATATAGCCAAGAATGTTTTTCCTCCTTACGTTCAACAAAGTGAACATATGAAATGTCATTTTCAACTATATGAATATTGTCACTAGGGGTAACAACCAACAGCTGTAAATGAAGCTGCTTACAAAGTGTAATAAGGTATCTTGCTTTATCTTCATCTTGTGCCTTAAATGCTTCGTCAATAGCAATAAATCTGAAGGAGTCAGATTGAAACCCTTCTTTGGTTAGGCCAAACTGATATGCTATTGCAGACCCTAGAATAGTATAAGTTAATTGTGCTTTTTCCCCACCCGAAAGTTGACCCATATTTTCATATGTTTTATATTTCGAATTAGTTTCTTTGTAGAATTCTTCTGCTTTGTAACTATACCATGAGCGGGCGTCCATTACTCTTTTTCTCCATTCTTCTTTATCGAGCTTTGCAATTAAAGGTTCAATATTATTGATGAAATGTATTTTTCGACCATCAACTACTGAATCAATTTCCCTGATATTTGGAATGGCATTATTTAATAGTAACCTAAAAAATTTTACCTCATCACTAATTTTAATTGGAGCAACAATTTGTATGTATGTTTTCACCTCATTACTTCTGAAATCAATTCCTCTCAGGGAATCGTTAAGGATTCTAATATTTTCTTTGATCGAATCTGACCAATTTTCAAAAAACATTCTAAAGTCTCCTATTTTGTTGGTAATGGTTTCCTGAAGGTAGTTATTAAATTTAGTTTCAAACTTTGGTAAATTATCTTCAACTAATTTTTTAAAATATATTTGATATTCACTGATAAATTCCAAGTGAGTTGATTCAGGAAGACTACTAACATCTGAACGCCACCCGGCAAAATTTTTGGTTATTTCATCTGAAGGTTGTTTAAATGCATTGATTTTAATTCTTACCTCTGTTTCATTTTGGTGTTTTTTAGTCTTTAAATCTGATATCTTTTTTGATATTTCCTCTTGGAAATCTTTACGAGTTTGCTCAAAATCCGAATATGTTATACTTTCCAATTCACTATAGAGCTCTTCAAATTTATTTGTATTGATTATTCCTAGAGGTTTAAGAATGTTCTTGCTATTTAGTATGTCATTATTTATTTGTTTAATTTTATTCTCTAGGGTAAATATTTGTCTGTCTTGGTTTTTTATATCAACGTCTAATAATTGTTTGAGAGCTTCTTGAACATGTATTAATTGCTCCTCTAATTTTTTTATCCTATTATTTGTTTTTTGTAATGTGTTTTTTAAAATTGTTTTTTCTCTATCTCATTATTATAAGTTTGCCAGTCGATATCATCGAAACTTGTAAATAGTTTATAGATATCAGAAAATAGATCTTTTAATGTTTCTGTTCTTTTAATCTCATTTTCTATTGATTCTATTTCCCGTTTATTAGATTCTTCATCTTCTGCCAATTTTTTTATTTCTTTTTGAAGAAGTTTGATTTTATCTCTATTATCCCATCCTAATACATAATTTTCTTTTTTTAAAACATGAGGCCTATCATCTTTTTCATGTCTGCCTTTCCCGAATTTTATAAGACCTTCTTTAGTCATAGCTTTTTCATCATATAGCGCAAACTCCTTTAAATCTCCTACACATATGTAATTATATTGATTAGTGATTGTGTCTTCCAACCATTCCGCATATAAAGAATTTGGTTTGAATTCAATTTTGCTTATTAAAGCATTTAAAGGGGGATTATTATTTATCATGTTAGCTAATGAGGTATGTCCTCTGTAACGTTGATATACTATTCTCCCTTTTAGGTTTGTATTATTCACATATTTGTTTACCTGAGAGTAATATTTTTCAGGTATAATGAGACGATAAGCTAAGCTATGTAACACTTTTTCAATAGAAGGCTCCCACAATATTTCTTCGTCTTTAACTCTTATCAATTCTCCAATAAATGGAATTTCTTCTTTTGTAGCGCCTGTTTTTTCTAGTATCTCTTCTCTAATACTAGCTTCTCTTCCCACAATATTATTTTTATTCTTTTGAAGGGTATTTATTGTTTCGATTTTGTCTTCTATTTGTGATTTTATATCATCATATTTGTTTTTAGACTGTCTTAGGTTTTCATTTATTTGATTTAAATATTTACTAATTTCTACACGTTTAATATCAGCATTATCTTTATTAGACTTAAACAGGCTTGCATTGGGGTTTATGTTTAAATTAATTTCCTTTGCTATTTTATTATATTCATTTATTTTTTCTTTCCTTGCATCTCTTTTTTGTTCTAAAAGATGAATTTCGTTTTTTAATTTCTCAATTTTACTTCCAACTTCATCCGACTTAATTTCAACCATTAGGTCGGTTTCTTCTGTTTTTAATTCTTTCTCTTTTATTTTTAATTTATTCAACTGTTTATTATTTACACCTAATTCATCCTCGCATTTTTTCAATTCCTGTGTTGATAATTCAATAAATTTGCTGGCAAACCAATATACCCCAACTTCTTTAAAATTACTTAGCTGGTCGTATTGCTCTTGAGTTTTATACAGAATATCTGCTATGTCGTTAATCGGTGTTAATTGGGTAATTTGTTCTTTAGCTTTTTCAATATTATTTTTTGCATCCATCAGGGTTATAAAGCTTTCTTTTAGCTGATAAAATTCAGCTTCGGCATTTTGCTCTTCTAACATATTTGTTCTAATGAATTCATCCAGATCTTCTAATACCTTTACTCCAACAACTTGATTAAATAAGCTTAATGCTTTAGTTGAACGCATACCAAGTATTTGTGACATTCTTTCTGCATACATAGTAGGGCCATCGAAAAATTCGATTTTTCGTTTATTACTATTAGCATTATACGTTTTTTCAAGCCGTTTTTTCCAGGTTCCTTTTGCATCAAATTGATTGAAATCTTTGTCAATTACAAGTGGTGAATGCGAAATGCCAAATGATCTTTTGAGTTCCCCATTAGAGAACCATCTTACTTGAAATAGTGTAAGTTGCTTTAGATCAGTATTGGAAAATGATGCAAGTATTACAGAATAAGCAGTTTTATCCCTCAAGGCCTGTGTAGATGTTGTATTCTCTCCTTCTCTTTGTATATTTCCATAATGCCCAAGAACATATGTTTCCTCTGTCCTATCTCCCTTTTTGTCAACTCCTGACGATTGATTATAAAATCTGTCTTTTTTAACGGGAACTAATAATGTTAAAAGCGCATCAATAAATGTGCTTTTCCCTGATGCGTTTGCGCCGGTTAATAATGAATTGTTGCCTTCTGGGGCTATTCTAAACACTTTATGGTCAAATGTTCCCCAATTATAGACTTCCATGTATTGAAGTCTATACCCAGCCTTATCTGAACTTGTACTAAATAGACTCAGCATATTCTTGTAGTTTTGTTTTAAACTCTTGCAAAATGTCTAATGTGATTTTTTCTTTTATTATTCTATGAATCTGATATTTTGTTTCCTTTTCTTTTTTCTCAATCTCTATTAAGTAGCCTAATTCTACTACATTTTTAATGTATTTATCCAGGTCTTTTTGAAATTTTAATCTATTGTAGCCCTCTTGTAAAAAAAGCTCGAGCTCTTCTTTGATTTGTATATTGGTTATAAATTTCTCGCTTACTTGGAATTGACTAGGATTGCTATCAAACTCTTCTAAACTTTGCCTTAAAACTATTATTACTATAGATGTTTCAAAACCGATTTGTCTTCTAGTAATTAAGCCTAATGTATTACCTTCGCTATCCTCAATTTGCTTCAAAAATGCGAACCCTTCATCTTTCTTAACAATAAGTTCTAATCCAATTTTGCATAGATACTCTTGTATTTCATTAGTATACATAATTACATCATCCCATACGGTTGAGTTCCTCTCAATTGGTGATTTTAGGAGCTTAACTATTGCTTTAGAGTATGGTACTACTTTATTTTCTAAATGGGTCATTTTAATAGGATAATTTGAGGGATTTTAATTGATTTATTGGTTTCGGTATTAAATACTATTCTTTGTGTAGCATTTGGGCTAATATTATGCTTAAATTCCTTTACAATTGCAATATATCCAAAAAGTTCAGGAAGCCCTTTTAAGACCCCTCCATAATTATCAATGATATCTTTTAATGTAACTTCTGACTTAGTTTTTAATTCATCTCTAATTCTTTTTCGAAGCAAATCTTTGTCAATACTTGACTGTGCAAATAATTTACTTAAATAGTTTGAATGCGTTAAGTCCTCATCTGCTAGCTTAGGCTTTACTTTATATATTAATTCCTCTGTTTGTTCAAACGTTAATTTTCTTTCGAACGGTACATTTATTTCAACTTCAGTTTCGATATCAAATGAGATATCAGGCTTCTTTCTTGATCTTCCCAATTCAATTAGTGATTTTTTTATTTCGCGGATTTTATTTTTTGTTACTTCCGATTTAGATTTTTCATTTTCGCCAATAATACGACTAAGCTTTTCCGCCATTTTATCATTGGCTTTATAAACTTTTTGGCCAAAAGTATGTAGGTGTTTTTTCATTCCTTTCAAGAAGAAATCATCAACAGGTATCTCTCTTTCTTTAAGCGTATTATATAATTCATCAATTAAGTTCTTCCATTCGTTTTGTAATTCAGGATTTAAAAGAAAAGACCAAAAAGCATAAAAACTTTTTCCTTGTTGGCTTTCTTTTAGTGCATCCAGTGAATCAAATGCGAAATCGAGAATATCGCCTTTGGTCAGAGTTCCATCTGTATGTTTCTCATATATTAACTTTGTAATTTCTTTGAAATTGTCCTCTACTTCCCTAAAGTCTGAGAGAAGTTCCTTTGCAGATTGGTTTAGTTGATTAAATCGAGGGACAATTTCAAATTCTTCAAAGACAGTTACGTTTTCTCCCTCTTTAATCTTCAGAATTTGGTTTTCTATTTCTAATTTTCTTTGTTCCAGTATAAAAACTCTTTTCTCAATATCTTCATTAGTATATTCTACAAGCTCTTTTAATTGACTAAATATGTTTTTAAATTTTGATTCTGTCCCAATATATTCTACCTTTTTCAAGCTATAAAGCCAATCTATTGTTTTGCTAGAATAAGAAGATAGTTCATAAAATATTTCGCCACTTTCATCTTGATAGTTTGTTAGAAATCCCTTATTTGTCCATATCTGAATGCATTTTTTAGCTTTTATTTCGTATGTGTCAAACACCTCAAATTCATTTTCATCATCAATCTCTTGAAATTCTAAATAGTCTGTTAGTTGATTGTGTATAGTATCTGAAGAGATAAATCTTTGTTGATTTGAAAAGGTATTTACAAGAAATACGATTATAGCCTCTCTATTTCGTAGCCTAAGTAATTCTACACTTGGCGAGCTGTTTAATAAATACGCTATAGTTGAACTATCTGTCATTTTATTAAGGTTTAATTTTAGTTATCTTTCACAACTATTTGCAAAATACTAAAAATCAGTTTATATCTTATACGAGACATTAATAAATAGTTGTGGATTGCTTCCGAATCGTATCTTTGATAGACTGATAAATACCTTTTTTTAGTTTTCTGAACTATCTTTTGGGTTGTGGATTGCTTCCGAATCGTATCTTTGATAGACTGATAAATACCAACCTATATATCTACAGAAATTGAGATTGGTTGTGGATTGCTTCCGAATCGTATCTTTGATAGACTGATAAATACCCGTCTTTTTTTCTATGCGAATTTTTTACAGTTGTGGATTGCTTCCGAATCGTATCTTTGATAGACTGATAAATACCTTACCATATGTATTCATATAATCAAATTTGTTGTGGATTGCTTCCGAATCGTATCTTTGATAGACTGATAAATACCAACATGGAAAATATCAGTAAGGGCACTGGGTTGTGGATTGCTTCCGAATCGTATCTTTGATAGACTGATAAATACCGAATGAACCATGTTTACACCACACTGGTAGTTGTGGATTGCTTCCGAATCGTATCTTTGATAGACTGATAAATACCTTAATGGCAAGGAGAGCAAAACCGATGTTAGTTGTGGATTGCTTCCGAATCGTATCTTTGATAGACTGATAAATACCCATGTGGTTAAAGCCATTCTATCGTTTGTAGTTGTGGATTGCTTCCGAATCGTATCTTTGATAGACTGATAAATACCCACCGCTCGCCCCGGGCGATATGGTGTACTGTTGTGGATTGCTTCCGAATCGTATCTTTGATAGACTGATAAATACCATACCCCCTCATCTTTCATTGATAACCAACAAATTAACACGGTATTTAGAATTAAAAAAAGTATTTGTCAATCTCAGCCCAAGGCCCAAAAGCATGGGCTTTTTTATTTTCTAAAAAAGTTCAAGTTGTTGAGATACCTGTGGCTTTTCAATCTCTTTTCTTCCGTAAAAAATTTCAATATCGCCAAACTGCTTATCGGTAACACACATAATAACCACATGCCCTTTTTCGGGCAACTTTTTTGCGTTCGCTTAATATGAACATCCGCATTGTCGCGGCTCATACAGTGGCGTATGTATATAGAAAATTGAAACATAGTAAACCCATCAGCCATAATTTCTTTTCTAAATTTGGCAGCATCCTTACGTTCCTTTTTGGTTTCGGTAGGCAGGTCAAAAAATACCATTACCCACATAATTCTGTATTGGTTAAAATAGCTCACGCCATTTGGGGATACACAATTTTTCGCAGTTCGCCCTCATAACACTTGGCAAGGCTGGCCGTTGTGCGTTGTAAACCCACCATCAATGGGCTTTTATAGCCCTCAATTTCAATATCCAGTGTAGGTATTTTCAGCAACTCAGCTTTTAATTCTTTGGTTAGTTCATTAGGTATAGGCGCTTGCTTAATTATATCAAGCACCACCTCATCAACATAAGGCCTATAGGGTTCCATAATATCATCGGCTATAGGCAATACGCATTGTATTTGTTACGGTGGTGTATGCCCAAAGTGGGCAGCAACCCCGAACCTACTAAACCCCGTGCAACAATAGCCCTGAGTATAGCATAACCATAATTTAGCAAGTTATTGGGTGGTTCACCCTCTCGGTCTCGCAAAAAGAAACCGTACTTATTGCCAAAAACAGTGCCCCAATAATAAGCTGCTGCGCGGCTTTCGTGATTATCGCCATCGCCACTTTTAACGCTATTGGCCCAGTGCAACATATTATCGTGTGGTATACCTTGGCGTTTAAGCACCATTGCCTTAGTTGGTAATCTTCATTTGGATAGTCTGCTGCCACAAGTTCTTTTTTAGTGGCGCAGAGGCCTCTATTTGCGCTTGAAAGCGTTGGCTCTGTATTTCATTCTTATCCAACGGCATTAACAGGCCCGTAGGGTGGCGAGTGTCATTGCAGGTAATTATGGCTGCATTGTTATCTACCAAGGCCGCTATTAGCCCTTGGGTAATGGTTATTTGCTTATGGTCTAACACCACTACACCTACATCTTCTACTGGAATAGTGGCGGTAGCTGTTTTCTTAAACTCTGTACTTAGGTATTCGTCTTTCTCAATTTCAGGAAGCCTTACAACTAACTGAGCGTTATTAAGGCTGAGGTATGCTGGGTTACCAAAGTATAGGGTGCGTTTAATCATAGCGTATTTTCTATTGATTTTATTTTGCCCAATTTATTTAGCCTAACTTTTATAGGATTTGTCTCTACAAGCTTTCCTAAGCTAGCAACACGAATATAAAATGGATTTGATTTGTCAACCGAAGTTTCCAAATGCAATCGGAAAGTATAGTCTGATGCTTGTATCTTCTGCACCCTGTATAGTTTTTTGCTAATTGCTTTGTAGTTGTTTTGGGCAATAAATACGTTCAACTCGGTTAGGGTTGTGTTTAGCACAAACATATCATTAGCCTGTAACGATGTTACAAATTGCCAGCCGGGGTTTACCTCTTCTATTTTTTGTAGTATAAATTCATCTTCTATACCGGCTTGTATTACTTTATCAATTACCTTACTAGGGTTAGTAATTATAGCCGGTAGGCCATGTTGTTTAAATTTTACAGCATCAATAAAATTAACAACACGCTCAAAGTATTTGCCCTCAGCATCTTTATAAATTGCTATGTGGTGCTTATGGTAGGGTTGTACATAATCTATATTCTTACCCGCGTCATTTTTATGCATGGGCATCAATCCGGTAGAGTTTGTAAACAACCGTACTGCCTTTATGGCAATGCCTTTTTCTTCATTCAACCACAACGGGTTTTTCTCAAAATTAAAAGCCTCTTTAGGGTTGTTGCCGTACAGGGTTAAATGCTGTTTTACTTTACGTTTTATGCTTTCGTCAACTATGTATTCCGCATCATCGGGTTTAAAGTTTGCATCTAGCTTATAGCGCAATACAAATTCAGGTTTGGTTATGGTAACGTATTTTAGCGGCTTTTTCTTTTTGCTGTCGGTATAAATTGGGTTTTTCTCTAAATCTTTAAACAGGGCGGTTAAATTACTACCTGCGGCAATATGCCTTTCAGTGAGCGCGGCTTTTAGTTTAGCATCTGTAATTTTAGCTATTTCCCCATCTTTTAACATATCTACCAATACTTCTTCTTTAGGCTTGCCTCTTTTATCTACAATAGTGTTTTTGGTAATAAATTTTCGGTTTAAGGCTCGTTTTTCATAACGTTCAATTTGCCCGTAAACGCTTTCTTTATGTAGTGGGCCGCGTGGGGTAAGGGTAATTTGCCCTGCTGTGCAGCCCTTTTTTTGTATTGTATTTTTTGCCCGGGTTACTACCTTGTTATTTTGGCGGTGCGATATAAGTATGCCGCTAATTATATCTTTTGCCTGTTGGTGGGTAAAAGGCGCGTCTACTTTGTAGCCACTTTGTTTTAATTGGTGGTTTTCTTCAAAAGTGGTGTTTAGCTTGTTTAAGTCTTGTATATATTTTTGCGTAGTACAGGCAACTACCAAGGCATCAACAGCATGGTGACGGTGGTCGTCTCGCTTGCTCCAGTCTTTTATTTTGGTACGTTGGTGTACTTGCCCTATGGCATTTTCCCTGTCAAAGGTTACTACGTTATCGCCCAGTCCAAACTCGTTATATTTTTCAATAGCAAGAGTTTTAAGTAAATCGTTCAACCCCCACTCTTGCCTTAAATAGCTGGTTATTTGGCCTGATGTGCTGTGTACTTTGTAGCTAATTTTATGCAATTCTTCAACTACCTTTTTGGCTATGTATTGGGTTTCATTTAGCTGGCGGTTTATAAAGCCCTCGGGCACTTCGGTGGCTAAAAATCGGTCTTGCTTGGCTTTTGATAGCGTACGGTTTTTAACGTCTTTAATAAACTGAACGTATTGGTCAACCATGCCTTTGCTTTCCATGTATTCATAAGCCGTCATATTGCCTTTTTTGCTGTTTTCAGCTACTTCGGCAATGGTCTTATTCATCATCGAATCGTCAAACAAGCGCGATTTTGGTATGATGTGTTCTATTTCATACAGCTTTTGTTTTTTATTAAATAAGTCCGCCAATGAAATGGTTTGAAATGTGTAGGGCGATTTATGGCCCAGTTCTTCCCATAGTTTATACTTCTCAATATCACTAAGCGATGGGTGTTTTATGCCGAATTCTGTTTGTAGCCTATCAACTATTTTAGCGTTTTTATCGCGAGATTCTTTATTGCGTTTAAAGGCCGTTGCGCGTTGTTTTATGCTGGCTTTGAGCTCTCGGGCAAGTTCTACACGTATTTCAAATTGGTCGTCTTTGCGTTCTTCTTTTGTTACCAATACGCCATTGCCAATTACCTCGTTTACCAAATTTATAACCTGGTTTACAACTTGCTCTACAATAGGTTGGCGAAGCGAGTTTTTAGCAATGGGTTTAATGTCATCATCCAAATACCTGTCCATTTTTTCGGCCATGGTTAGTTTTTGCTCGCGGTAGGCAAGGTTGCCCACTTCTTCTGATAAATGCTCACAAGCTTTATCATACGTATACCCACTCATCAATTCGGGCAATAGTTTGCGTATGGCTTTCTCGCTCAAGCTACCATAGTCGTTTTTAAAACCCACTTTGCCCATTGTTTTAGCCTCAGCCTCTTTAAAGCCAAACTGCTTTGTTAAGGCAGTTATAAGATGGTTAGGCTCTTCAATAGAATATAATAAGTGCCATAGCTTAAAAACGGCTGGCTTTCATTTCTAATGATATTATCAGGGTTAAATTCAAGTAATTCAGACGTGTTTACCCCGGCTTTTGCCAATGCCTTTGCAATAGCAGATTTGGTAGTATTGCCGTCAAGCTTTTCGTAGTTTAAAATATAGCCATCATTGGGGTTTAGCCCCAATACTTTTTAAGAATAGTAGGCGCTTTAAGTTCTTTAACACTATCAAGCGCATGATAAAGTTTCGCTTTTTCTTCAGGAGATAGTTTTCTATTTCCTAAGGCATCAAAGCCGCCTTCATTTATTTTGTTTACGTTGCTAACCTCTACATTATTTATTTGTTGCCATATTTTAAATACCTGAAATATGGGTGAACTTTTGGTACAGGCATTGATAGGCGCAAATGCAGGTTTGCCATCTTTTATATATACCCGTTTTTCAAACCGGCATTTGTTTACTAAATGTTTTTGCGATTTTAGCCTGCGTTGATAGTATATAATTTTGTCCCTAATGCTTTTTAGGTTTTCATCGGTTAAAACAGTTGGGTAATTTTTTTTTGAACCTCCCAAATACGGTTAAATTCCTCCATATAACTCTCGCGGGTAAATATGTTTTCTTTTACACGGTAGTTGGTATTAGCTTTTAGTTGTGCATAAAAATACTGGCCAATAGTAAGCCCTTGTTTTTTTAGTTCTGTTTCTCGTAAAGCTATCTCATCTAAATAGCCTAGTTTTTTTGGTTTTCTATTGTCCGCTTCATCAGTTTTTGATGTAGTTTCAACCTCTTCCTGCTCTTCAATATTAGCTTTGCGGTTGCTTTTGTACCCTCTTTTTTGGTTTAGCTGGTAAAATATGCGGCCTATTTCTTCAAGTGTTAGTTGTTCACCTTTTGCTGCCTTATCTCTCAACTGGTATAACAATATGGTTGAGAGTTCAAACAACTCTTTGGTAGGTGCCATGCCCAATTCAGCGAGTTTTTCAATGAGCTGTTTTTTGCGCAATTTGTACCGCTGGTTGCTTCGGCGTATGCTCCTTTTGGTGCGCCTATCGGCATTTTTTGATATGGCTTGTCCACGCTCAAACTCTTTAACAAAGTCAGTTTCGGCTGATATTATTCTGACCCCAGCATCTAACAATTGGGTATCATTAGTGCCATTTTCACTAACTAAAGCCCAGCCTATAGAGTTGGGGCCAATGTCAAGGCCAAGAATTTTTTTCATTTTAGTTGTTGGTATAATGCAATTTACAAATATATTTGTTCTAACGATTCAGAGCAATTCACAATAAGGATTTTTCCGTTGTGAAAACATTTAAGTGCCTCGGCTTTCTCCGGGGCTTTTTATTTTATACTTACCTTTTATAAAGAACTATCTCTCACAAGTCTTGGTCTGGCTTTTTTTAAGTGTAATAAAACTTCAATTTTTTGCTGAAAATTACACTTTTGTGTAAAGAAATAATCCTTTTACTAAAACCATTACACTTTCATATTAATTTAATGTAAATACTTGAAATATAATTAGGATGATATTTTTTAAAACGTCAAATTGACATTCCAAACTAATCAACCATGAGAAAACTAATCTCCCTACTTGCCGGGCTAATATTATTTCTGAGTACCCAGGCCCAAACGAATCCAATAGAGCATATGGATGTGTTTCTAGCTCCGATACAGTCTGATACTGTTAGCTTTCACTCACCTCAAATGCTTGTCAATCTGAATGATACAATAAATGTCGTAACTATTGAAGTAACATTAGGAACTTCAGAGGGGGAACAGATATTATAGGAAAGACATTTACCTTTACAGATGAGGGTAATTTTTTGGATGGCACTTCTTACAGGAGAGATGGAAATCTTTTGTATTTTAATCTGGGAACCTACCCATCAATAGCAAACTGCTATGCTGCGATTAGATTATTTATGACAAACGGGTCATCTACTAGTCCCTATCTTTTCAATATAGAATTCTAAGCTAACCTACCTAAACTAATAAGAAATGAAAAATCTAATCGGTATTTCTATAGCCATCATTATTCTCTTAATTGCAGGAGATGTTTCGGCACAAACAACGAAAACATGGGCAGGTGGCACATCCACAGCATGGGCGACAGCAGCAAACTGGAGTCCATCAGGTGTTCCGGCATCAACTGACCATGTTGTATTCAATGGAACAGGTACTTTTCAACCCACTCTAGATGCGAATCGCACAGTAGCTAATATAACCGTTACGGGTAATACAGTAAATTTAAATGCCCAAATATTGACGGTAACTGGCACGACCACACTTACAGGCGGGACAGTAAATAGTGGAACTATATATTTTACTAATACTACTACTACTTTTGCAGGCACGACTTTCGGTTCCAAAGTTAAAGTAGCCTCTGTAAATGTCTATTTTAATGGCTCTGTATTTAATGGCGTAGTAGATGCGACGCGCAATGGAGGAGCCGCTAATAGTTCTACAGGAGGTAATACATTCAATGATTCTTTGAAACTTAAAACAACAGGAGGGGGAACTATTACGATGCATAGTAGTACTAGTAATGATGCCTTTAATGGGCATATATCCGTAAGTAATGCTGCTTGTTTAACCTGCTCAACTATTTATGGCTCGATTTACTTCGGGACCGTTGGCAGTTCAGGTATCGGAACTCTAGCAAGTGGAAAAATAATAAGTATTGGTAGCTCAGGTTTTGCGGGAGCTACCTTAGGTTTTATACGGTTCACTCAGAGCGGTGGCACGGCACAGTCAATCACTTTGACAACCAATGCTGTATTTAAATTAGGTGATAAGTCTGGCGGCACATTGGCTCCTACCACTTGGAATGGGAACGTTACAGTAAGTTCGCCCAATATACTTATTGAAAACTCTACTTTTAATGGTACAGCGACATTTAGCAAGACGGGGACATCCTCAAATGTTTGTAATGGCAATAATACATTTAACAGTACATGTACATATAACGTAAACAATTCCGGTTATTTGACCTTAGCAAATATTACCGGAGATACTTATAATGGGGCTAGCAATTTTAATCGCGCTTCTTCAGGGTTGATTTATCCGGCATACAATGGAGATAATTATTTCTATGGAAACATAGCCGTAGCGACTAACAATGCTGCCGTAACGCTAAACAATAGTGGTAGCGGAACGATAAATTTCAATGGTAGCGCTTCGCAAACGTTCAGTAAAACCGGAACAGGTCTTATAACAATCAAATCAATGGTGATGGGCAAAACCTCAAATAGCCTAACACTGAATACTCCAATACAAGTTAGCGGTACATCTGCGTTTAATGGAGGAAAGATTATTACTACCTCAACCAACTTAATTACATATATTGATAATGCCACAGTTAGCGGAGCAAGTAATACGAGCTTTGTTTCAGGACCTGCTGCCAAAGTTGGTAATGATGCCTTTTCTTTTCCTACTGGCAAAAGTTCTTCTTACAGACCGATTGATATTACATCTCCAAGTAGTACTTCAACTGTTTTTACAGCAGAGTACTTTGCAGCTAATCAATCATATGGCAGTACTATAGATACAGGTATGGCGAAGATTAGTAACTGTGAGTATTGGACACTTGCCCGTAGCGGAACTTCTAATACAGTAAATGTCACTTTAAGTTGGAATAGCACCAATTGTAACAATGCTGTTCCGAATGCTTACAGGGTCGCAGGATGGAATGGCAGTCAATGGACAAATTACGGAAATGCGAGTATTACAGGTACTAGTACTTCAGGCACAGTGACAAGTGTCAGTAATCCAGCAAGCTACACAGCATTTACATTAGCTAATACATCCCCCTACGTAGAATATGTGCCCTACGAAATTTGGGCAACCACAAGTAACTCGCAAAATTTCTTTTATAAGACCATAACTAAAACAGATATAAGCTCTAATACCTATGTAGCAGGTACAACGGCAAATAATAGCGGCAATTATGATATTTTGCTCATTAAGTACAATTCATCAGGTACTATTTTATGGACCCAGCAATATGATGGCGCAGCCCATGGCAACGATATGGTTGCCGATATGACCATTGATGCATCAGGCAATGTGTATTTAACCGGAACAGTATATACGTCGTCTAACTCATACGACATAATTGGCCAAAAATATAATACAAGTGGCACACACCAATGGACCTATACCTATAATGGCGGTGGCAACCTTTATGATGCAGGGACAGCTATTGGGTTAGGTGGTGCTTACGTTTATATTACTGGTGGCGCTTTCAATTCTTCTGTTAATGCCGATTATGCCACCATTAAACTTAGTTCATCTACCGGTGCAAACCAATGGACTAATGTATGGAACAGCAGCTATAACAGTCACGATTTACCTATTAAAGTGTCTATTTCCAATGATACTGTGCAAGTTGTTGGCGCTGTTCAAATAAGCACTAATATATACAAGCCTTAGCACAATTAAAATAGCCAACACCACAGGCTCTTTAATCTCATCAAGCAACCTTGTTTCAGATACAACGGCAATGACATCTGTAACTGAAGTAGCTGAAGATGCATCCCATAATATTTATGTAACAGGTACTATATCTAATGGCGTTTCAGGTAGTTCAGGTGTGGATTATCATACTATTAAAGTAAATTACAGCAATCTTCAAGTTGCTTGGAAAAAGAGTTATAGCAGTAGCGGCAACATGGAAGACCGTGCCAATGGCATAACGGTGGATGGAAGTGGTAATGTGTATGTAACTGGCTTCACCAGTAGTGCAACTAACAGTCACGATATTACTACAGTAAAATATAATCTTGACGGCACCCAACAATGGGTAAAGACCTATAACAATGAACATAATGGAAGTGATGAAGGTAGTGCAATAGATGCAGATAATAATGGCAATATATACGTTACAGGTAATTCGCATAATGGTAGTAATAGTGATTATATTACAATGCGTTATTCAAGTGCTGGCGATTCAGATTGGATAATATTTTATAATGGGCCTAATAATGGAAATGACAGGGCTTTTGATATTACGGTAAATAATGCGGGAGTTTTTGTTAGCGGTCAGACAGATAGTCTTGGAATAACCAAATTTACTACCGTTAAGTATGGACAATTGGACCATCCCTTTGCTTTGGAGTATCTAAATGACAGCGTGCCTTTGAACATAAACGATGAGTTAATCGTAAAATTCCATGATGGAGTTATCCCGCATGATGTAATAGATAACAAATCAAGGAGGGCAGGATATATAGAAGACTTCCTAGATGATGACGTTATCGAGGCAATGAGCGATAAGATAGGAACCGCTTTGAAACACCTTCCTGTCTATAAGATTTTTGAAAGGATGACCAGCGATGATACGCTTTCAATAACGAGGTTGGGAGATACCATTCGATTGGAGGATTATTACAATACTATATTAATAGCACTTCCCAATAATATTGATGAATTAGCTGCTGTCGACAGTTTGAATGGGTTAGATTCATTAATTGAATATTCTGCCCTTAATGGAGTATGTATGCTAGCAAGTACTCCTAATGATGCGTTTTATGTAGGTACTGACCAGCCTTCTCTTAATAGTAGTGTGTTTGGTATAAATATCGAACCAGCATGGGATATTGAGGATGGTAAGTCGAATGTAAAAGTCGGGGTGAATGATGAAGCAGTCTTATGGGCACACGAGGATTTTGGTGATGGGACATTTGCAGGTTCAAAAATTGTAGGTGGCTGGAATTTTAAACTAAATCAGCATATATCAAATACCACTTCACCCGGAGGTAGTCATGGTACATCTTGTAATGGCATAATTGGTGCACTTAGGAATAACTCAATAGGAATTGCAGGCATAGCGGGCGGAAATGGAACGACAAGTAGCGGCTGCCAATTATTTTCAATGGCAATTACCATCCAGAATTTTTTTGTTCCTGTTTCAGTTTCTGCTTCGGCAATTATTGAAGGGTCTGCGTATACTCCTGATGGCTCATATGGATATGGCCTTCACGTTGAAAATAACAGTTGGGGAGGCGGTTTAGGTGGCTCGACTGGATTAAACCATAATGAGAGGGTGTTACTAAGGCGTGCTGTAAGGACATGTTGGAAAAATGGTTGTGTTTTTGTTGCTGCAAGAGGAAATGATGGTGTTGATGAGTTGTTCTTCCCTGCATCATATGACCATAATTTTGTTCTCTGCGTGAGCGCGAATGGTCTTGATGGTGATTGGAAAGATGGAAGTGACCCAAGTGATGGATTGTCGGATTTTACCTCAAACTTTGGAGATGATGTAGATGTTACCGCCCTGGAACAAGAGAGCAGATAACAACAACAATGTTTCCCTTAAACCCAACAAATTCATTTTGTGCTGGGGCTGGAACAAATGGCTACTCTTGCTTTTCTGGAACATCGGCTGCCGCACCTCACGTATCAGGTGTTGCAGCACTACTCCTTAGTAAACACAACACTGCACAGGGTTACAATAATAATCTTGCACCAGAAGATGTTGAATATTTGATTAGAACCTTCGCTACAGATGTTGGTGCCTCCGGTTATGACAACTTCAACGGTATGGGAAGATTGAATGCAGGTGCAAGTTTGGCGAAAATAGACGACCCTGAATATAGAATTTACCATTCGGGAGTATACAACTCGAGAAGCCAAAGCACAACACAGACTAATCAAACCATTTCTTTGGTAGAACCATACTTGAACCTCTCGGCAGGCCCATATGTTAGCGACCTTGTCGAAGTAACGGATGTTTATAATGTCTCCTTTCCGACAGGTACGCAAGTGCTGGATGGCTGGAGTTTGAATAGCAGGGTCAGGGGTATTACTTCGAGTACAGGTTTCGATGCGGAAAATCCCTTTGCAAGTTTTTCGTCAGCCATAACTAATAACGCTGGTACAGTGACTATGAAGACATATGCAAGACACATTACCGCTGATTTTTCAGGCCACATTTTAGATGTGTGGATACCTAGCCAGGCTTCATTCCTTAAAACTGCTTTTTCTTTGCATCTATACAAGCCTACCGTTGTAGGGGTTAATGAAAATTCCACTTCCCATTTTGAAGTTTACCCCAATCCTGCAAATTCTGACGTAAACATTGTGATGGATTTTCCTGGCAAACAGGACATTATAATTGATATTTTAGATGTTCAAGGTAAGCTGGTTCTTAAAAGCAGCTATGAAAATCAATCTAAAGGAATAATTTCCTTACCTTTAATAAACCTTTCAAGTGGCTTATACATGATTAGGGTATCAACCGACACTGAACAATTTTCTTCAAAATTGCTTAAAGAATGAGAAGATTAGCATATTTACTGGTATGTATCATGGGGCTTCTCTCTTGCAAAAAGGACGGCAACGATTGTACTCCCCTTGATACATCCCAGAACTTAAATTATTCATTTGACAAGGATTTTGTCTATAAAATTTGTCTTAATCCATCAAATGACAATGAATTGTTCTTGGTTATGCAGAAGAATGCTGAGGGGCCTCACCAGTTATATAAATTAGACTTAACAAACAGTGCTTATACGCTCATATATCAAGACAATATTTGGAATGGGTTTGATGTATCGCCTGATGGCGAATGGATACTTTTAACGTTAGGAGATGCAAAAATATGGAAGATTAAGACTAATGGTGATAGTCTACAAAAGATAGTCGATATGGAGCTTTCTGTTTACCCTACCTTTAATACCAATCATACCTTTTCTTTTTTGAACAACAATGTGAACAAGCACTTCTTGGCTGATTTGGATGGGAATATTTTGGATACTTTGGACAATCATCCAGCTATGAGTAATTTTGTTGACTATATAAACGACAGCATTGCAGTAGCAAAAAATTATACCGCTGATAAATGTTTCCTATCCACATATAATGTAAAATCCCATGTGATAAACAATATCAAAGAAGTAGACCCGGGGTCAGTAGTAAGCCCTATTTTCATTGGCCAAAACACAATGCTTTGGGCTAATAAGGAGGGGGTATATACCACCTCTATTTTATCAGGGAATACAACGAAGATTAGAAGTTCTTGCAGCAGCATTCGATACCTTACTCCGACAGTCAACTCATCCAAAAGTCAAGTTATATGGGTCAAATACATTTATAATCAAGATAAAGATAATTTATCTCAGGTATATCTGGATACAAAACTGATACTGTCAGACTCCGGTTTCGGTTTCGAGCAAACCCTGACAAAACCATCATTGTAATTTGAAGAAAACCAACTCACAATAACCACTAAAAACCTACCACCATGAGAATTTTTCTCCTTTTTTTCCTATTCGCGATTAGCACTACGGTTATTGCGCAAAAACCAAAATACGACGACCTTAAAAAACGTGGGATTGTCTATACGCTGACTGTCCTTAAATTTGCTTGTGAAGCCAAATTGAACGAACAGTTGACAGATGGCGCTACCGCAAACGATGCTGCTGCAAATGCAACCTACAGCACGTTGAAGATGCAGTTGGATGCAGCCCTAAACCAATTCGATTATGAGCTTAACCGCAAGAATGGTCTCCGCTGTCAGTTCGACAAAATTAATAAGCGTTTTAAAGTTTCAGGAGATTTCGACAATAAAGGATGCGCGGCTATCAAAGACTTTAAAATCCAACTTAGTGAATACATTAAGGTTGCCGAAGATTTTACTGGATTAAGCAATAAAGCTGCATTAGTAGATCCATTAGCGGTAATAGATTTGGCGTGGGGTATTTTTAAAGACATTCACGATATTGGCAAAGAGAAGGCTGACGGTCTAAAAACTATACTTGATGGTGTGCGTTTAGCTCCTCCTAAAGATATAAAGTAGGGATGAATTAGCAAAAAAGGGACCTGTTTGGTTCCTTTTTGCTTAAAACAATTTATTCAACGAATTATGTGTTGCAGCTTGCTTGCCGATTAACGACGGCTGCTTCCGTTAAAATATCAAATGGAATAAGCAAAAAAGAAAAACCCCGTCTTGCGACAGGGCTTTCCCACTAAACCAAAAACTAAACCTACTTGCCTATGATAAAGAAGTTTAAAGTCAACCTAACGGTGCAAATATAGAAATGTATTTGAAACAAACTAAATGGCAGGGATTTTATGATTTTTTAACCTTTTTAACTGGTTCGGCCTTTTTAGGTTTTGTTATATTGGGTGCTTCTGCTGTTATTTTTTCAATTTCCTCCTTTAACTCAACAACTGTTTTCTTAACATCCTTTATTGCAGCCAACAAATCATTTTCATTACTTAGTATATTAGCACATTCAATAATCTCCTCTTCTTTGATATACTCAAAAAATAGGTTCTTTTTCAAGACCTTGCTAATCTTTATAAGTAGGCCAGTATCTATGGTAGGTTTTTCAAAAATTTCATAGACATTTCTGCGGGAATAGTTAACCATATCTGCAAAGTCTGTAACACTAATCCCCTTGCTCTTAACGAGAGCCTGAATTATTTTCCCTATATGTACTGCCATAGGGTGAAAATTCCAACTTAAACCTCACATAAGGCTGCAATTATTGAGATGCATTACTTCTCAATATGAGAAATATATTTGCACAATTAAGATTCTTAATATAAGTTTGTAATCAGTCAAATGTAATTAACGATAAAACCTATAAGATGAGAACAAGAGCCTTTTTGTTAATAGGATTACTATGCCTATTAGTAATTCCAGTATTTTCCCAAACACCTGCTTTTGAAGCAGGTTATTACATCATAAATTCTAATGCTCAATATAGCGTTATAATGCCGAGTGGCGCAGATTACTATGATACTGGTGATGGATGCTTTAAGCAATATACAGGTTTGAAAATGGCTGCTGGTGAGGTAGTTATCGCCTTTGAGTTTTCCAAAGGTAAATTCTATTGTTTTGACCCAAACGGCAGAATGGTTGTGTTTCAGGGTCAAAATTGCCTAATAAAAGCGCCAATTGTTACTGGTTGTGGAGTAGGCAGGATGGACGAGGAAATTGAGTTAATAACTGGGGATAAGCTGAATGGAGGGGCTTATTACTGGATTGTCGGCCAAAACATAGCCAATTCTACGATTAAGATACAAGTTGCTGATGGAGCAACTTATGACATTCCTAAAAGTAATATGAGCCTGTTTACAGTTTATATTAAGGATATGGCAAAAGACCAAGACTATAAAGTTGCAGAATAATAAGCAATGAAAAGCCTTGTTGTTATTGTTACAGCCTTTCTTATTTGGACAGGTTGTACTCCAAAAAACGCTGCCTCATCTCAAAAAATAAGCTTAGATAGCCTAAAGTCGTTATCAAACAAAGCATTTGAAGAGATATTCCCTCGTAATTCAGAAAATCCAATGTACGGTTATAACCTAATGGAAATAATACCCTTAGATTATGATGTTGATGGGTTTGATGACGTTATTATTGTATTTAATGAAGATGCTGGTGGCAGCATAGCCCAGCAGTCAGTAGCCCTCTTTAAAAACACCAATAACAAACTGATATATAAGCAAGACAAGCCTTTCGATGGAGTTTTTGATAAATTAGCTATTAAAGACAAAACCATAATCTTAAAAACTAAAACTTGGGGCGAAATCGACCCCGTTTCAGGTCCTACCGTTTTTAAGGAATATACAATAAGCTTTGATAACGACACTATAAGCGGGCTACCACCAATTCTATAAACATTAGACATGAAAAATATCCCTGTAATAATTATAGCCATTGTATCAATATGGCTATTCAGCAGTTGTGCCGATTCTCAAAAGGAGAAAGAACTGGAATTGAAACAAAAGGAACTAGAACTAAAGGAGAAAGAGCTTGACCAGAAAGATAAAGCCACAGCTACGCCTATTACCAATGCGCCTACTGTAATTGAAAAGAGAATTACAGAAACGACTAAGCCGAATAAACCTAAACTTAATGCGGATTCTATGGCAAGTTTGGCTTACTATCCAACAGATACCAGTATGAGCGCATATATTAGTTACGAAGAGTTGGCAGGGTACTGGTTTATTCTTGATGGAGGAGGTGAAAGCATTAGCTTTTATAGAAGTAAAAAATTCAGTGTAGATGAAGATGCAGGTACATATAGCGGGACATACAAAATACAGCCTGTTACCAATAATATCACCCTTACATATTATAGTGGAAAAAAGATAATGATGATAGCTTCAAGGAATAGAAATGATGGAGAGTGGAGGGTGAACAGCATGATTAAAAGACCAGAATAATATCAATGTGTATGCTTGATAAGATTATTCCCCTGTTAGGAGGCCAAGAGCACATCAATAGCCTAAAATCTATGGGCTATGAGAAATATGGGGCTTGTGGCATTTCAGAGTTAGAGATAAAGGATATTGTAGGCATTGAATATACTACAACGCTTCATCTATTACCCTATTTTACAAAGGTCTATTTCCATGAAGATTATTATTGTTATAAATCCTACTATAAGGGCAACATAAGCTATGGTATTGGCATAGACCCAGACAGAAACGAATATTTTAAACCTTATGAAGAATGACAACAAAAGACAAATTGAAAGCCTTGCTTGAAAAAAGTGTTGAGGAAACCGTATTTGGCATAGCTAAAAACTTCCTCTAAGCCATTTCTTAAATTCACTATTATATAGTTTGGGGTCGAATTTCCTTTACCTCATTTAGGTCCTTTACAACTATATTGCTTTGTTATTGATACTTTCATATTTCGAAGCTTTATAGCGTTGCCAATCTTAAAAAGCCTTTATATAGTCCTTATTATAAAGTTAGATGAGTTATATTTTCTATATAATACATACAATTGTATCAAAGAGAAATTTCTCTATTATTTAATTTATAAAGAATTTTGTTATAATTATAATATTCTTTATATGTTTGCATTACTTTTGCTAACTTAATGAAAACTAAAATACTAGCTGCCTTATTATTATTTTGTTGTCTTATAGGCTTAGGCAATACTGAATACAGCAGATTTTCAAAATTTAAAGGAAATACTGCTTATTCCTTTCATATTCTTAAATGCCAATATGGCCAATGTCAGGCTAATGCTAAAAGTACTGGCGTTCAGTGCAAACATTGTGTTTCAGCTATAGGTGATAAATTCTGTTATCAACATAAATAAACTTGGTTTTAATCTAAAAAGGTAAAATGCTATTTAGGCTCATAATAGTTACTGTTTTCTTGCAATTAGTTCCTTTCAATGCTTTTTCTCAGAAAGGATGGCAGTCTTGGGTGAATTTACCTACCGGGAATTCAGACATTAATGTTGAAATTAGTTTTAGATATCCAGATAGTATCTGTGATGTTAAGCCATTTCGATTAAAATGCCAGGCCAAGGGGAGCTATTAACAAATTCTCCGCGCTATTTGACATGGACAATGCTATATGAAAATTGTAATGGAGAGACAAGGTTTCAACAATATTCTCTTGCAATTGATATTAGTCAAAAAACAGACCCCACGTCTACTTCTAACAGACTTGATACTTATACAGAGCTTACATTAGTAAATGATGAAGACACAAGGTTTTCAGCTAAATCAATAATAAATCAGTTTGATTCAATAGCAATATCCAAATATCCAAAAGTCAAGGGAGGTGTTGCTGAGCCTGAATTCTCTACTGATCCATTATATATTAAAGGCAAAAGCCATGTATATATGAACGAACCATTAAACCTAACAGTTAATGGTGGAAGATTAGGCCGGGGAGCTCAATGGGTATGGTATAGTGGAAGTTGTGGCAATGGCAAAGTGATTTATAGGAGCAGAGACAGAACCATGCCCAAACCTCTACAAAATTCTGGGACAATATACGTCCGTGCAGAGGGAGATAATAATATCAGTAATTGTGCGCAAATAAACATTGATGTGGATAAAAGCAGTAAGCCTCCTACTGGTATAAATGGAAATACTAAATTATGTAAGGGAGAAAAAGCTACATTGACAGTGGTTGGTGGTATTTTAGGAGAAAATGCTCAATGGGTTTGGTATGAAGGAGATTGTAACGGTGATAATATAGGTACCGGAACATTCATTAACATAAAACCGACGAAAGCAACAACTTATTTTGTAAGAGCGGAAGGACTGATTAACAATACGCAGTGTGCAAAGATTGAAATAACTGTTAATGAGAAATCCATTATGCCAACATCTATAACATCAAATTATAATGGGCCTGTTTGTGAGGGTAACAACGTGGTTTTAAGGTTAAATGGCGGAAATTTAGTAGGTGATGCAAATTGGATTTGGTATCAAAATTATTGCGGGGGTAGTTCGATAGGTTCCGGAACTTCATTAGCTGTAAGTCCTAAAAATAGCGTTACATATTACGTTAGGCCAGAAGGGTCTTGTATAAGTGAAGATTGCTTATCATATACGTTGAATATTATAGGGAATTCCATTAAACCTTATGATATAAATACTTCTGCTGGCTATATTGTGGACAAACGTTCCAAAACAAGCTTATCAGTAAAGGGAGGGAATTTGGCGAAAGGAGCACAATGGAAATGGTATAAAGGAGGTTGTGATCCAGCCGGACATTCAATTGGTTCTGGTTCTTCTATAAATGTCAAAGTAAGAAAGAATACGGCTTATTCTGTCAGAGCAGAAGGCAGTTGTGGCGTCTCAGAATCCACTTGCATTACTATAGCTACAAGAAATACTCATGTTTTTAGTGCTGGTAGGTATAATGAGAAACAAAATAAATTTCTTCATCTTGGAATTGGTGGCGGATTTGATTATTATGCTCAGTCTGCTTATGGTCAAAATGATTTTCTACCCAATGATAGCTCATATTTAGCATTGACAGGCATTGCATATAGAGTTGAGGCTATTTTTAGGCCGATTATGAAAGAAGGGTTTACTTTTGGTTTGTTTGGCTCATATAGTTTTGGCACAAAAGAGTCTTATAGAAATTTGAACTACGGTGCAGAAATGGCTGTTGGTTCAAACCCAGTTAAACTTTTAATTCAATCTAATAATTCAATAGTTACGTTATCCAACATTAAAAGAACGCAAGGAGTATACAATTATTCATTTCAAAATACAATTGCCCGGCAATCTTTTAGCGCTGGTATTAGACTTGGCAGATATAAGAGCGTAAAGAGTAGGCCGCATAGTATTGATATAGTTGCAAACGTTAGTAGGCAATTGCTCAATGGGGATATTTCTCATTTGACTTCAGGTTATAATACGTTACCTAAATGGAATTATGGTATAGGCGCATCATATTGGCTACACAGTCTTTTAAAAATACAAGGTACATTTATATTTGAAAAAGCTAAAAAACAAATATTAACTCTTATCCATTCTATAATTTGTCTGTTGTTTATAATTTAGATTTCTTTTATTAATCTTAACTTCCATTCCTATGAATAATTCAATAAAAAGGACTATAGTTATATTGGGAATAGTTATACTATTTGTAACTTCATTTATCTTGCTTTTAGTTGGTAAGTCAGATTATTCATCTAATATTCCTCAAGAAAAAAAGTATGTTAAAAAATCTGATTTTAGCTTATTTAACTATAGTGAAAAAATTGATACTGCTAAAATTAAGGAAACCTTTCCATATGATGATTATCTTAAGATTGCTAACATAAATCACCCAGCTAGTATTATAAAAGATCTGGCTGATTTAGATTCAGTGCAACCATTTAATATGACTTTAAATGAAGATATTTTAATTGATGCTTTAACAAAGAAGCTTGCAGAGCGTAACAAGAATATATATAATGAATACAATCCGGATACTCTAATTTCACTATTTCAATGGACTGAGAAGTTTGAATCATATTCAATAATTAACTCCCAAAGAAAAGTCTTCTTTAATATTATTTATGATTACTGGATGAACTTTATTGCTAATAAATTAGCTAAACTATATGATTCACAGCCTGCTCTAATTTATGATTATAAATTTAAGTATCTGGTAAGTCGCTGTCAAGAAAAAAATATAATGTATCAATAAAGGTTAGCAATCTGGAGAAAATTGCGATTAATATTGGCGAAAATAATTGGGCATACCTTTATAATAAATTTTGGAATAATACTGGTTGGGTATTTAAAATTTTTCTTCTTCTTTTTGCTGTATTTCTAATAATGCCTTATCCCTATATTATTATATTGCGTTCAAAAATCAAAAAACAATAGATCATGAAAATTCTATTTGCATTATTATTAAGCACCCTAATAGCCGTACCGTCTATTTACAATTCTCTTGAAGGTGATAAAAAACAAAAATCACTTTATCCTCCTGGGTATGTTACCATAGCAAATGTGACACATAAGAATGAAAAATTCAATGTGGTTACTCTCAAAAGAGAAGGTAATAAAATCAAGGCAAAGTATTTTGTAGCGCCGATGAATGGAAAATCCGTTTCCGAACGTTACAAAAGTTGGAGCAACGGGAAGGATGGCAACATTGTATTAGTGTCTAGTGGAACATATATGGATGGATCTAAAGCACCAGTTGGGTTTTCAATCGATAATGGGATTATAGTTAATTCAACCTTACGTGACAGTGATATGGATGCATTAGTAATCGTATATGCAACAGGCGGTGTTGTTTGCTCTAATCTTAAAAATGCAGATTTGACTATTAAAGGTAGGAAATATGATTTAAGAGGTAATGGACGCGATCTAGCTGAATTTAAAACATGGGCGGAAGATGAAGAGGCCACTGTTTTTCAAACACATTTGCTAGTTTACAATAATAAATTAACCATTTCATCAATTAACTCAAGTACCAATGTTGCTCGAAGGAGATTTTTGGCAGTTGGAAAGGATGAGGATGGAAAATTAGTACATATGATTGTTCAATGCCCAAATGCTTGCACCTTGTATGAGGGAGCAAATAAAACTTTTAATTTTCTACGAGAGAAGCAATCAATGGATATAACCTTTATGATTAATCTTGATACAGGATATCAAGACGTTTTTAAGCTATATAATGAAGATGGGACTATTAATAGTGCTATATATGGTGAAAAGGATTTGTCTGTTGCAATTAATTTGCTTGCCTACTACTATGAATAATTATTATCGCAAAATGTTTTTATTAACTTGTATAAGTATTTTACTTGTACAATCATGTATAGCGCAAGGTGGTCTTATTGCTTATTACCCTTGTAATGGAGATGCAAATGATGATAGTGGTAATAATAATACCGGCGTTTTAAAGGGTGGTGTAACAACCACTGCTGATAGATTTGGGAATCCATGTGGGGCTTTAATGTTCAATGGAAGTGATGGATATGTTGAAGTACCCAATTCTAAATCCTTGCAATCGCCTCAAAGTAGCTTTTCCTTAGCTTGTTGGGTAAAACTTGAAGGATATCAAAACACGTCTTTTAAATGGCTAACTCTAATATGCAAAGGAGATAACACTACAGAAAAACCCAATAATCCTCAATATCGTTGTCAAACATTTCAAAATAATAGCCAAAGTACAGTATCTATTAATACAGATTTTACCGAATATGATTTGGACTTTTCAAGTCATCCTTTTAAAATTGGTCAATGGGCCTTTTACACTTTAGTTTATAATGGATCGGTAGTAATTGAATATATTGATGGGGTTAAAGTTTGGGAGTTTCCATATGCATCTTCACTCGAACCAAATAATTCTTCCCTTTTTATTGGAAAGGATATCCCTGGAGCACTTGAGTTTTTCTATGGCTCGTTAGATGACATTAGAATATATAATACCGCTATTAATAATTTGAAAATATCCCAATTGTACTCTGATAAAAGTGGGGCAACTTTTACTGATGGATTTACTATAACTTGCCCATCAGATATAAAAATTGTTAACAATAAGGGCGAATGTTATGCGACTGTAAAGTATGAAAATCCTAAACTTCTGATTACTTGCAATACTGCAACTTTTAAACTTATAAACGGTAAAAAAAGCGGTTCTGATTTTTCAATAGGAGATAACTATATCACTTATGAAGCGACAAGTAGCACTGGGATATCAAAAACTTGTAATTTGAAAATTACGGTCGAGGATAATGAAGCTCCAATAATTAATTGCAAAAATGACACTACGCTTTTTATTGATGCATACAGCATAAAAAATTCTTTACCATATAGTTATAATCTACCTGTTGCAACGGATAATTGTTTCCCTGTAAATGTTCAACTAACAAGAGGAATTAAAAGTGGTGCTGAATTTCCCATAGGCAATACCTTGCTTGAATTTACTGCTACGGACAATTCAGGAAATAGCAAAACATGTAGTTATACAGTAACAGTAAAAAAGAATGTTATTAAGGCGGATATTGATTCAACTACTAAGAATAAGGCTATAATAATTGATAAAATAGATTGTCCTAGCGATATTACAAAAATCAACGACTACGGTAAATGTGGTTCTATTGTCACTTATTCCCTAACAGACTCGGAGCCTGCTAAATTAAAACTCATTGAAGGAAAAAGAAGCGGCGTTTTTTTTGAGGTAGGGGAAACCCCTACAAAGTATCAGAAATTGCTGAATACCGGTAATACTGCCGAGTGTTTTTTTAATGTTACAGTTATAGACAGAGAGAAGCCGGTTATAAGATGCCCTAATGATACAATACTTTATATAAATAAAGGAGAGTTTGAATCAAGGTTAAATTTTAAAAATATTACGGCCACAGATAACTGTTCAATTAAAGATGTTTTACAAATTGCTGGTATGGAATCTGGTTCCAAATTTCCTTTAGGTATTACTACCAATGCCTATAAAGTGATAGATATTTATGGTAATACAGCACAATGTGGTTTTAAGATATCAGTATTGGAAAAACAAGACTTACAAGAAAGTAAAGCGAGCATTGTTAAGCCAATAAACCCAATAACAGGTGAGAAGATTATTGTACACAAAACAGAGAGGCTTGAAAAAGTTGACTATATAGCTGATTTAGTTAAGTTTAATGCAGAGGAACTGAAATTTGATGATTGTAACCTAACTCTAGAAATGTATGATGACAGAGAAGAGGATGGGGATACCATTTCTGTTTTTTTAATGGTGTAGAAATTGTTCCTCAAGCTATGATTAAATCACCTAAAAATGGAATAATTTCTGTCAATATTAAACTAAATAAACAAGGGCGAAACGACTTGGTAATTAAAGCTTGGAATGAGGGTACTTTGGGTAATAATACTTTGAAAGTTGATTTTTTTGAAGGAATTTATAAGAAGCAAAAATCTGCGAAATCACTTATCCTTCATTCCAAGCGAGGACAAGCTGCTGGGCTAAATCTAAATTGTAATGGCAAATAAAACTAATACTAAAGTCTTTGGGCTATATTTATGTATAGCTATATCTCTGTTGGCAAGTTTTCTGTTTTATAGAAATGCTGTTGCTAAGTCAAAAGTGTTTTCACAAAGCGATTCTTTGCAGTTGTATATTGATGAGTACAGTAGACTAAATGATGAAATTGTGAGTTATATGTCTGCTATTTCTTTAGCGAAAGAAAATGATTCAATAAATAAACATAACTCAATACTTTTAGCAAGTTATAAAATTGATTTAAATAGTTTTAAAGCTAAGAGGGATTCGGCCTTGAAAATCTCCCCTTCTAATGATTCGTTAGTAAAATCTACTAATTTGAAATTTTTGTTTATTAATGATTCTATAATAAAAAATATTACTAAGAATATTGACTATGTTGAGAAGGATATAAAAGAGCGAAAAGTTAATATACCAGCTAAAAATATTGTTGCCTTCAACGAGCCGCTAATCAAAAGTTGTATTGAAAAAATACAAAAACTGACTGATAAAACTGAAGGTGAAGTAGCACTTGATATATTAGGTATTAAATATCATATTTTCGTGGTCAATTTAGATAGCCATTATATTAGAATGCATCTGTACAATCCTAAGAGCAAGAAAAATTTTGGTAGCTTAGGTGCTGTTAAGGAATATTTAGAAAGTCAGAAAATCAAACCATTAATGATTACCAATGCTGGAATGTATACACCAGAATATAAACCGGAAGGTCTATATATTGAAGAAAATTCAAAGACTTATTTTGAACTTGATACCCTTAACCCTAAAGGGAATTTGAATTTTTATTTAAAGCCTAACGGTGTATTCTTTATAGATTCAGCCAATACGCCTCATATCGTAAAGACGGAAGACTATAAGAAAGCGACATTAAATCTAAGAGTAAAATTAGCAACTCAATCTGGACCAATGCTTGTTATAGATAAAAAGCTTCATCCATCTTTTAAGCAAGGTTCAAAAAACTATAAGATTCGCAGTGGTGTTGGAATTATAAATAATAGGAAAATTGTTTTCGCTGTTACCAAAGGAGGAAGTAATTTTTATGATTTTGGTTTGTTTTTCAAAGATATTTATAAATGTGAGAATGCCTTATTTCTTGATGGAGCAATTTCGTTAATATATTTATCAAATGAAAAGTCTGCAAATACCGGAGGTAACTTTGGGCCAATTATATCGGTTTCGAAAAAATAGCTATAAGTTAAGATGAATTCACAAGATGATCACAATGTATATATCTAAATAATCTCCATTAATTATTAATTTACCTATGCCTAGTAACATCAACGAAACTGAATCAGAAGCCCCTGTATCTACCAGGGCTGATAAATATAGATTACAGACACAATTGAATGATTTAAAACAGCACGCTGATAAAATTATTCAAGGGATAAAAAAATTGGCCCCAATCATGCTAAAAGAGCTATTTGGGAATTATTCCAAAATGCTGTAGATCTCAGCGAGCATTGCGAGGTCTCTATTACTCTTACTGAAACAGAGTTAATCTTTTCACATAATGGTGTGCCTTTTACTGAACAAACTTTAGACTGTCTTTTTACTCAGGTCAGCTCAAAGACATTAAAGGAAAAGAAACTTGATAGAGAAGAGGCAGATCCTGTTGGTCAATACGGAACTGGGTTTATGACCTCACATGCCTTTGGAGACATTATCAAAGTTAGCGGTGCAATTCTGGATGAGGACAATATTGACGGGGAATTGAGTGAATCTCATATTGATTTTAATGACTTTGTGATAGACAGAAGCACCCAAGATTGGGAAAAATTGTCTGACGACATAAGAAACTTAAGAATTAATGTTGAAGAGTTATTGAAATCTCCTGCTTCCACTAAGGAGTTTCCTCCAACCGTTTTTCCTTTCAATTGGCAACAGAGCAAAATAAACAACGTGCTATTGAAGCCGTTAACGCGCTTAGGACAATTTTACCATATGTAATGGTCTTTAATGAGAGATTGGAGAAAGTGACAGTTACGGATTTAAAAGGTGATATTGCAACATATGTAAAAGATGAAAATGATATAATAGGGCAAAGCTATTGCAGTAGAACGATACACATTAATGATGAGTTAAAACAGATAAATTACCTAAAATCGGATAAATTAACGATAGTTCTTCCTTTAAGGCAGTTAAAAGATGAATTGCCTTATACGCTTGAAGCAGAATATCTTCCTGATACATTGCCAAAATTATTCTTGTTTTACCCTCTAATAGGCACAGAAGATTTTGGATTTAACTTCGTTATTCACTCAAAAAATTTCCAACCCACCGAACCAAGGGATGGCCTACATCTAAATTCGGAAAATGAAAAAAACAAGGTCGAAGAAGACGCTAATCAGCTATTATTGGAAGAAGGTTCTCAATTAATTTTCGATTTTCTAGAGAATAATCTTGAGAGTATTCGAGACCCTCACTATTTAGCTAGTATTAACTTTACTGTAGAGTCTGATGATAATGAACTCAACCAGTACTTCTCTGTTTTCAAAGAAAAATGGATAGCAAAATTTAGAAAGCTACCATTGGTGCAGACAACAACTAATCGTATCGCAGCTGAAAATGCTATTTTTTTGAGTAACGAAATATTAGATAATGCTTCAAAAGACACACTGCAAGCTATATATAGAATCATAGAAAAATTTTATACCAATATCCCTCACCAAAATTTAATTCCTATTTGGACTCAATTGGTGGATGAATGGCGTATATCCGATATCAGCAGAATTGGATTTTCTGATATTGCTAAAATAATCCATAATGAAGGATCACTTACAAACTTTTCAAAGGAAGATTTAATTCTCCTGTATAAAGAAATATTGGTAAAAGGTCATGAGGGTCTATTTTCTACCTTAGCTATTCTGCCAAATATTAAAGGCAATCTGCGGAAGCAAATCGAGTTAAGCAAAACAGTGGAACTAACTAAAGAATTGATTGAAATTGCTGATTTGATTAATCCCGAAATTTCTACTAGGCAAGTGGCCTCCGACTTCTTGTTTAATGGTTTGGAATTTGAACCATTTGGTCGTAAGAAATATATGGAACTGATAAATTCTTCGTTAACTGCTCACCTAAAGGATAATACAAAAAGCTATGAACTACCTCAAGGCTATTTACAGGGCTTAATGCAATATTCTAGTATTACATCAAAAGAAGGATCTACAAGTGGGTTAATTCAAATTATAAAGTTAATTGCTCAATATTATAATTTACCGTTTACTCAGGTGATATTGCCTTCCTTGCCTGGCGATGAAAATATAGATGTGAGGAAAGGACAATTCGATTTCTTCAAATTGTATTTAAATGATATTAGTGAAAAAGACAGTGATTGGGTTAAGGAGAATGTAGTGGAGTTGTCGGATATTTTGCATCAAGCATTTAAGCTTGTCGATGTTAAGAAATATTTTTTGAAATATGATGTATTTCCAAATCAATTGTTTCAGCTAAGGGCAATTAACGACCTAAATAGAGACAACGGAATACCTGATTTCATAAAAGAATTGTACGATAAAGTCGTGGATTCTGATGGGAATATTAAATCCAAATTGGTACACCCTGAATTCCAAGATTTACATGATGAGATGAAGCCAACTAATAGTTTGGATTTAACTAGAAAGATTGAACAGGTATTTTTGGGGAGAGTGAGAATGATATTCGTATGGAAAATCACCCATTTAGGTCAGATATTATCGAAATAATAAGGAATTTTAAAAGTGAAATTAACCCTGACAGTTTATTGTACGAAAAGTATTTTCCTGCCACATTTCGAAATAAGTCTACAATTTTGGTTCAACTTGCGGATGGCGAAGACTCATTTTCTATTTTAAGCCAAGGGAAGATGTCATAAAAAAGCTTGCTGGTATTGCAGCTCACCCGGAGCTTGATGACTTATTAAAATTTGGAGAGGATGCTCTAAGAAAGAAGCATCAAGATGAAGCCGAACTTCAGTACAAAAAGAAAATCGGAAATCATTTAGAGGAGGTCCTTATGAAATCACTAGCTGAACTTATTCCTGATAAAATTACCACCCGAATAATAAGTGAACAAGACGGTCAAGATTTGATTATATGTATAGACGACAAACCTGTTTACTTTATAGAAGTGAAATCTAAATGGCTGGAAAGTACACCCATACGAATTTCTCGAAATCAAACAATTAGAGCTTTTGAAGAGAAAAACAGATATGCCTTATGCTCTATTGATATGACAAAGTACAAGGGACAAGACAGGGAAGAGGTTCAGTCTATAGATGTTATTAAAGAATTCATGTATTTTAATACAGATATTGGTGAACGAGTTGAGCATTTGATTTCTATATACCAAGAAACAAATCAACCTGATAAGTTTAGACTTGATGGAGATTATAGAACTCATATCCCATTAAAATATATTGAGAAGGGATCTGGATTAGAAGATTTTGAAAACCTATTGGTAGAATACTTAAAGAAGGAACATTCTAAGAAATCCTAATGAATAGCTTTAGAGCAAGTTAATAATAAACGTTAACTATTTCATTATTAAGTATTTAACCATTTAAGTATCTAAAATTTATCTGACCAAAAGTTCGATATTTGGGACATTAGTTCTACAAAAATTGAAGAGTGAATGTACTTTGCCTACGTTATAAAAAGCAGCTACTTGTTTTTTTATTTTGCAATAAATTGTGTAATCCCATCAGGATTGATGGTGTAACACCCAGCCAAAAAAACTCTTCTTTTTACCTAAAAGTGTAGTAAGTGATTTAAAAATAGTAAATCGTTACACTTTTAGATTAAATTATTTCAAAAAAATATAATAAAATTTGGAGTTAATTATTTTGTTTTTCAATTTTAAAATTCCAAACTAACTAATAATGAGAAAATCAATCTCGCTACTTGCTCTTTTAATATTATCCTATTCGGCTAAAGCACAAATTGATGCAATTAAACGCATGAATATTTTTGTAGAGACTCATTTTAACTCAACAGATAGTATTAATGGAAGCGACTCACTGTATTTAGAAGTGTTGAAAGAGCCACAAATGCTAATAGAATTAACTGATACTAATAATATTACGACTTTTAATGTTAAGTTAGGAACAACCTTTGGTGGGAGTGAAATTTTCGAGAAAACATTTGATTTTAACAATATAGGGGAATTTCAAGACGGTACGTCTTACATACGGCAAGGTAATTACGTTCGTATACTGTTAGGTAAATACCCTGTCTTTTCTGCTTACCATGCACAAGTAATGGCTACTGTTAATGGCAGCCAACAATCTGCTGTAACATCAAGCGGGCAATAATCTAACATCCATTCTTTTTTTCAAACCTATTGACCATTCCAGCCTACATATATGAAAAATATTGCAATAGTATTAAGCTTGTTAATTTGTACACTTGAATTATCTGCCCAAACCAGCCGAACGTGGACAGGCTCATCTTCAACAGACTGGAATACAGCAGGTAATTGGAGCCCATCGGGTGTGCCATCATCAAGCGATCATATAATATTAAATACCGCAAGCGGCAATCAGCCTGTGTTAGATGCAAACCGCAGCATCACAAACATTACTGTAAGTGCCGGCACCATAGATGTTAATGGTTATACTTTAACTGTTACAGGCTCAACTAATTTAACAGGTGGTAATATTAATAATGGTGTTTTAACCTTTATTAATACTTCTACTAATATTAGTGCAATGACAATTGGTGCGAAGGTTAATATAACAGCCACGGCCACCACAATTACCAACAGTACTTTTAATAAAAAGTTATTTGTTACCCAAACATCAGGTGCGGCTAGTTATACCTGGACTGGCAATACCTATAACGATACATTAGATTACCGTTACACCGGTAGCGCTACAAGTGCTGGCATCAGTTTTTTAAATAGCACGGCTAATGGCGATGTGTATGTTAGCACTTCTAATTTGTATTATATAAGTTTTGGTTCTGGTACAATATCCACCAACAAATTTACATTAGCAGCAAATAAACGTATTAAAATAGGCTCATCGGGGTGGTCATCCTCAGCATCTCTATATCTAAATAATGTAGAGTTTAACGATACCAATCCCTTTACAATAAGTTTAAGCGGGCCCATATCAATAGGAAGTTCGAGTTTTAGCACTGCTTATGGCCCTGCATTTAATATTACTGCAGCATATGCTATTATAACTAATTCTACATTTAATAAAAAACTATTACTTATTCAAACAACGGGAGGTAATTACATTTGTACGGGTAATACCTATAACGATACATTAGACTACCGATATACAGGTAGCGCTTCAAATTCAGGCATCTCATTTCTAAATAGTGCTGCTAATGGCGATGTATATGTAAGTGCAACAAACCAATACTATCTGTATTTTGGCTCTGGTACAATATCCACCAACAAATTTACATTAGCAGCCAATAAGCGTATTAAAATAGGCTCATCGGGTTGGTCCTCAGGGGCGCTTATAAGTTTAAATAATGTAGAGTTTAACGATACCAATCCCTTTACAATAAGTTTAAGCGGGCCCATATCAATAGGAAGTTCGAGTTTTAGCACTGCTTATGGCCCTACATTTAATATTACTGCAGCATATGCTATTATAACTAATTCTACATTTAATAAAAAACTATTACTTATTCAAACAACGGGAGGTAATTACATTTGTATGGGTAATACCTATAACGATACATTAGACTACCGATATACAGGTAGCGCTTCAAATTCAGGCATCTCATTTCTAAATAGTGCTGCTAATGGCGATGTATATGTAAGTGCAACAAACCAATACTATCTGCATTTTGGCTCTTCAACAATTTCTACCAACAAATTTACATTAGCAGCCAATAAGCGTATTAAAATAGGCTCATTGGGTTGGTCCTCAGGGGCGCTTATAAGTTTAAATAATGTAGAGTTTAACGATACCAATCCCTTTACAATAAGTTTAAGCGGGCCCATATCAATAGGAAGTTCGAGTTTTAGCACTGCTTATGGCCCTACATTTAATATTACTGCAGCATATGCTATTATAACTAATTCTACATTTAATAAAAAACTGCAGTATACCCAAACTGTAGCCCAAAATTATGCTTATGGACAGGCAATACCTATAATGACACATTAGACTACCGCTATAATGGAGGCCCAACAACTACAGCCTTATCTTTTCTTAATAGTACAGCTAATGGCGATGTTTATGTAAGTACAACAAACCAATACTATCTGCATTTTGGCTCTGCAACAATTTCCACCAATAAATTTACACTGGCTGCCAATAAGCGTATTAAAATAGGCTCATCGGGTTGGTCATCAGCGGCGGGTCTGAGTTTAAATAATGTAGAGTTTAATGATACCAATCTGTTTATTTTAAACTGTAGTGGCTCTGTAGGAATTGGCACATCAACCTTTAATACTACTTATAACCTAGCCTTTACAATAACATCGTTGGGGGGCAATATAAACAGCGCTACTTTTAATAAAAAACTGCTGTATACCCAAACAAGTGGTAATAGCTATGTTTGGACAGGTAATATTTATAATGATACTGTAGATTACCAGTATACAAGTGCTGTTTCTAACGGATCTATTAGCTTTTTAAATAGTGTGGCAAACGGCCAATTCTATATAAGTGCTACAAACCGCTATGGTTTTGCTTTTGGATCATCATCAATATCTACTAATAAATTTACTTTGGGGGCTAATAAACGAGTAATAATAGGTACCTCCGGTTTAGCATCCGGCACGTATCTGTACTTTAACAATATTGCTCTTGGCGATACAGCTGCCTTTACGTTAAATACAAGCGGGCCTATAGGGTTAGGCTCTGCCAGCTTTAGCAATAGTTTTACCAATGTATTTACACTTACATCTACCAACCCTACAATTACCAATACCACATTCAATAAAAAACTTACCGTTACCAAAACAGCTGGAGGGGATGTTAATTGGACAGGGAATACATTTAATGATACACTTGACTATAGATTTACATTTTCGGGAGGTGCCACAGTAGGCTTTTTAAACAGCACAGCAAATGCAAATGTTTACCTAAGTAATACCGGAACGGGTTATTTAGCATTTGGCTCGAGTACAACTTCAACCAATAAGTTTACCCTGGCTGCAAATAAGCGAATATTTGTTGGCCCGGCAGGTTGGACTTCCACCGGAACCCTTGCGCTACAGAATATTCAGTTTAATGATTCTGCCAACTTTGCCATTTCTCTGAGTAATACAGCCGCTATAATTTTAGGTAATTATACATTTAATACAACGTATAATTTACCAATTAGCATAACAAATGGGCAAATAAGTTTGACAAAAGGTATTTTTAATAAAAAAGTAATATTAACTAAAACAGCTACTGCGGCAAGTCTATCGTACGGTGGAAATACGTTTAATGATACATTGGATATACGTTTACAAACAGGTGATTTTACAACTTCTAATAGTTTGCCTGATGCTTATAATGGCCACATATATTTTAGTAATTCATCAACAGGCACATTAAATATAGGTAGGTGGCTAGGCGTATCTTCTTCTCAAGCTATATCTAAAAAAATCTATATTGGGTCAGCAGGATTTGCAACCGGCAACCTTACTTTTAATGGCTTTACTCAATTAGATACCACACTACAGTCATTAACAATTACAGGTACAGGATCGCTAGTAATAAATTACAGCACCTGGCATTCAAAGCTAACTATTGATGCCCACTTAGTTAGTATAACACAATCTGTATTCAATAGAAAAACAGCCGTTACAGCTAATTCCATCTATAATATATCAACCTCTACATTTAATAAACCTTTTAAGTTAATTAAGAATAGTACAACAAATAATGATTGGTCAGCGGGCAATACTTTTAACGACACAACAGAGTTTATTATACATGGGGGAACAATTTTATTTAACAGATGGGGTAGTTCAACACATAACGGCGATTTATATGTTAGTAATACAGGTACAGGTACTTTAGCGTTGGGCTCCGGTACATATTCTGTAACGTTTGAAAACAACAAACGTATTTTTATTGGTTCAGAAGGTTTTTCAACTGGGGGTTATCTATAAACCGTTTGTTTTTGCACGGAACAACCCAGCCATTAAACATAACTCTTTCAGGTACCGCAACATTAGCATTAGGCAACCTTACAACAGATTCTATTAATGTACCTGTTAAACTAGACGCTTATGGTATTAGTGGTATAGGCGGAAGATTCAATAAAAAGCTATTTGTTAAAACAGCAGTAGCAGGCTGGTGGGGTGCAAATTTAATAACTAACGATACATTTGATTTAAGATGTACTGCAGTAGATTTAATAACCCTTGCCTATGCACATGCTACATTTAATGGGCCTACATTTTTTAGTAATAGTTCCTCTGGCGGGTTTCGTAATATATATGGTTCTACTATTACGATAGGTGGCAATGGATATATAGCTGCGGGACCTGATGGGTTTAGTGCAGGTACCTTGGCATTAACTAATATTACTCAAACCAATACCATACCTCAAAATATTGTTTTTACAGGTACAGCAAACCTTGTAGTAACTACTGGTACTTTTAATGCACCAATAACAGTAACCAGCCCTACAATGAATTCAATCAGTAGCCGATTTAAAAAGAAACTAACGCGTAATAAAACAGGTGGTAGTTCAACAGCAGGAGATGCTTTTTACAATAGTACGGTATTAGAAGATACTGTAATACTAAACAACCAATCAAACGGTATCATTTCTTTTGGGGGATGGGATGGCGGAGCAGATACATTAAAAGGAGATGTATACTTGTTAAACGCTACCGGCGGTGGTACATTCAATTTTTTCGGTCCATATACTAATAGCAATATTTTAACTCTGGCAGCGGGTAAAAAAATTATTGTAGACTCTACTACATGCAAAGGAAACATTTATTTCAAGCGTTTTAACCAATTAGGCACAACAGCGCAATCAATTATTCTGAGTAAATCATCAAATATTGTTTTTCATAATGGCGGTAATGTATTTAATGGTAGCACTATATTATTAGCCGGAAATATTAATCTTGGTTACACTACATTTAATTCAACAGCAAACATTACTAAAACAGGGAATTCTACAAGTTTGCCAAACTCTTCTAATATTTATAATGCAGATGCCAGTATTACAAATTTAGGAACTGGAATATTAGCATTGGGTGCCGATACTTATAATGCCAACGCTACATTTACTAAATCAGGTTCAGGAGATATTAATATTATTACTTCAGGTACTGTAACTTTCAAAGGCGATGTAACTGTAAATAACATATCATCTAACCAGTTAGCCGCAGGCCAGGTGGCCTTGTTTACCGGAACAAACAACCAAACACTAAGCCAGAGTGGTGGTAGTTTAAACTTTGGCCGTGTTACTATTAATAAGGCAAGCAATAATCTTACCCTTGCTTCTCCTTTAACAGTAGGCAATGCCTTAACATTAACCAGCGGTAAGATAGTAAGCACATCCACCAACCTATTAACCTTTGCCGATAATGCAACAGTAAGCGGAGCAAGCAATAGCAGTTATGTAGAGGGGCCTGTAGCTAAGACAGGGAATGATATTTTTACCTTTCCTATTGGCAAGTCTGGCACTTATCGTCCACTAGGAATAAGTGCCCCTGCCAGCACAGCAACAATATTCACCGCAGATTACATACCATCTGTACAAACAGCAGGCTCAAGCGCTGATACCAGTGTGACCAACCTAAGTACTTGTGAACATTGGCTTTTAAGCCGCAGCGGCAGTAGCAGTAATGTAAATGTAACCCTGAGCTGGAACAGTACTACCTGCAACCGTGCTTCGGCATTAAACATGCGCGTATCGGGCTGGAGCGGTAGTAGCTGGACTAACCATGGTAACGGTGCAAGAACAGGCAATAGCACAGCAGGTACGGTAACATCATCAACCAACCCAAGCGCGTACAACGTATTTGCCTTAAGCAATAAAACCTGCACAGCCACAGCAGCAATTACCCCATCGGGAGCAACAACATTTTGTGCAGGCAACGCTGTAACACTAACGGCCACAGCAGGTGCTATAAATTACTTGTGGAGCACCACAGCTACCACGCAAGCAATAAATGCCACAACATCGGCAACGTATACAATAAACTTAACAGATACAAGTGGGTGTAATGGTATTGCTAACCAAGTAGTAACTGTACATGCCAACCCAGTTGCCAATGCAGGCACAGATACAACCTTTTGTAGCTTTAATACAGTAAACCTGGGTGGCAGCCCATCAGCCAGCAGTGGTACCCCAGGTTATAGTTATACATGGTCACCAGCAGATTATTTAGATAATGCGTTTGGTGCTAACCCCAATTTTAATGGTATAATAGGTAGCCAGTATGTATTAGAGGTATCAGATGCTAATGGTTGTTTAGATAAGGATACGGTACAAGTAACAGTAAACCCCGGGGTACTATTAAACGGCGGGGGTAGTAAAACAGTATGTGCGGGAAGTGGTGTAGTGATAGGTAATGATATAGCAATACTAAGCGGTATTGGGCCTTATACATATAGCTGGAGCCCGAACACCCATCTGGATGATGATACCATAGCAACACCTTTAAGTACGCCTGTTACATCTACAACCTATACAGTAGAAATAACAGATGCCAATGGTTGCCAGACAACAAAGGATGTTAATGTTACGGTTGCTCCATTAGTTAATGCACCACGCAAAAAAGTGAATGTACAATCTGAAATTGTAATTGATTAATAGTGTAACAAAAACTTAAAAACATATATTTTATTACATTAAAGTGTAATAGATTTTAGAAAATATTTCTTTGGTTACACTTTGATAAAAAATAATTGTTAAAATATTGAAAAACATTTTGATTTTAATTTTCAAGTATTCATTTTAGCAGAGCCAATCAACCAGAAATGAAAAAATTACTGCTACTTGCCGGCATATTTTTATCTCTTTCGCTAAACTCACAAACCAGCCGTACGTGGACCGGTTCTTCTTCTACAGACTGGAATACTGCAGGTAATTGGAGTCCTTCGGGCGTGCCATCTACAGCTGATCATATTGTGCTAAATACCGCAAGTGGGAACCAACCCGTACTAGATGCGAACCGTAACATTACTAACATTACTGTAAGTGCAGGCACCATAGATGTTAATGGTTATACTTTAACTGTTACTGGTTCAACTAATTTAACAGGTGGAAATATTATTAATGGTGTTTTAACCTTTAATAATACTACTACTAATATTAGTGGAATGACAATTGGTGCGACAGTTAATATAACAGCAACGGGCGCCACAATTACTAATAGTACTTTTAATAAAAAGTTATTTGTTACCCAAACATCAGGTGCGGGTAGTTATACCTGGACAGGCAATACCTATAACGATACATTAGATTACCGTTACACCGGTAGCGCTACAAGTGCTGGCATCAGTTTTTTAAATAGCACGGCAAATGGAGATGTATATATAAGCACGGCAAACACATACACTCTAATTTTTGGCTCTGGTGCTACATCTACTAATAAGTTTACTTTAGCCGCTAATAAGCGTATTAAAATTGGCTCCTCTGGTTGGTCATCAGGTGCTAACATAAACTTATATAATGTAGAATTTAACGACGCTAACCCTTTTACCTTAAACTACAGCGGGGGGCTTAATATAGGTAATTCAGCATTTGCTACTTCTTATGGCCCGGCTTTTAATATAACGGCAGCCTCAGCTACTATTACCAATGCAACATTTAACAAAAAGCTATTAGTTTCCCAATCCTATACAGGTCCTGTTACATGGACAGGTAATACCTTTAACGATACGCTGGATTACCGATATACTGGTGCAGGAAGTGGCCACAATATTTCCTTTTTAAACAGCACAGCAAACGAAGATGTATATATAAGCACGGCTAACACATACAATCTAGTTTTTGGCTCTGGTGCTACCTCTACTAATAAGTTTACTTTAGCCGCTAATAAGCGTATTAAAATTGGCTCCTCTGGTTGGTCATCAGGTGCTAACATAAACTTATATAATGTAGAATTTAACGACGCTAACCCTTTTACCTTAAACTACAGCGGGGGCTTAATATAGGTAATTCAGCATTTGCTACTTCTTATGGCCCGGCTTTTAATATAACGGCAGCCTCAGCTACTATTACCAATGCAACATTTAACAAAAAGCTATTAGTTTCCCAATCCTATACAGGTCCTGTTACATGGACTGGTAATACCTTTAACGATACGTTGGATTATCGTTATACCGGAGGAACAAGCGGCAGTAGTATTTCCTTTTTAAACAGCACAGCAAACGAAGATGTATATATAAGCACGGCTAACACATACACTCTAATTTTTGGTTCTTATGCAACTTCTACTAATAAGTTTACTTTAGCAAGCAATAAGCGGATAAAAATAGGCCCTTCAGGCTGGTCTGGTAGCGGAAGTATACAATTATATAATGTAGAAATTAATGGTAGTAGCCCATTTACATTATCTATAAACAGTTCAAGTTCTGTAAATATCGGAAACCCCAATTTTGCAATAGCTTATAGTAATCCTTTTGATATAACAAGTGGCTATTTTAATTTGTCAAAGGGCACTTTTAATGATAAATTTACTGTTACAAAAACAGGTACAGGAGTTAATAATATTTATGGGGGTAATACATTTAACGACACCTTAGATATTCGTTTAGGTGCAGGCAATATTACTATGCATCTTAATGCTAATGATGCCTATAATGAGGATATATATGTTAGCAATACTGGTACAGGTGTGTTGTATTTTGGTAATGGAGGCAACGGTTGTACACTGGCTAGTGGCAAAAGAATATTAATCGGCTCATCAGGTTTTAATAGTGGCACATTATCGTTACAAAAATTTACTCAAACCAGCACAACAGCACAATCAATTACACTTGGCGGTACAACTACAAGTTTTTTTATAGGTAACAGCAGTACATTTAATGGCACTCTTACCATTCAAGCACCTAATATTGATATTGGAAATTCAACGTTTAATAAAAAAGTTACACTTACTAAAACAGGTAGTGTGACAAACTACTCTTATGGAGGTAATACATACAATGATACTTTAGACATAAGGTTGCAGGCAGGCTCATTATTTATTAATTATTATGGCAATGATGTTGCAAATGGAGATTTATATGTTAGCAATACAGGTTCAGGATCAATTACTCTTGGCTCAAGCCCTACATTTACTTTAGCAACAGGTAAAAAAATATACATAGGTAGTGCTGGTTTTGCATCAGGTACTTTAGCTTTTGGCCGTTTTATACAATCAGGTACTACAGACCAGTCTATAACACTTACAAGTTCAGCTGCCATTTCTTTTGGGGCGTGCACTTTTAATGGCAGGGTAACTGCAACAACACCTAGTGTATTTATTAGTGGTGCTACTTTCAATAAAAAGTTTACCCTTATAAAAAACGGGGCAACAAATCTAGAACTTACAGGTGGTAATACATTTAATGATACAGTGGATTACCAATTGCAAAATGGTAACATATTATTTGCAACCAGTTATAACGATACATATAATGGAGATTTAATTGTAAGTAATACTGGTTCAGGGACTATGACATTTGGCTTTCATGGCTCTAGCACATTAGCATCGGGTAAAAAAATAGAAATTGGAAGCGCAGGCTTTGCAAATGGTGGGCTTACTTTAAATAGGTTTGTACAAAATGGCACAGCAGACCAAATTATTACTTTAACAGGCACCGCAGGGTTAGTTATTGGGGGGCATCAACATTTAATGGACGTACATTTTTAACGGCACAAGGTATCACTATAGGTGGTGGTACTTTTAATAAAAAATGTTCAATAACCAAAACGGGTACATCCTATCAGCAATGGGGTGGCAATACGTTTAATGATACCACAGAGTTTAATATTCAGGGTGCCGGCATTATACTTACGGCAACTAGCTCTCCTGATGTTTACAATGGTGATATAATTTTAAACAGTACCGCTGCCGGAACTTTAACTTTTGGCTACTTTGCTAATTCTACTTTAGCATCGGGTAAACGTATTTATGTTGGTAGTGGAGGCTTTAGTGCAGGTACAATATCTTTAACAAGGTTTACACAAACGGGCAGTACCGCTCAAAATATAACTTTTACCGGCGGAATTTTTTCAATTAGTACTAATTCAGTATTTAATGGTGATCTCACAATATCAGGTCCTAGTATTGGATTGAGCAGCTCAACTTTTAATGGGGTTGTTACCGTAACTAAAACGGGCAGTACTGAGAACCAATGGGGGGCAATACATTTAATAGTAATGTTGATGTTACCAATAACAGTACAGGTAACCTATATGCATCTTATGCTGCTAGTGGCAGCGATAATTATAATGCTAATGCTACTTTTACCAAATCAAGTAGCGGTGGTATGTTTTTAGCAGGCTATAATGCTACTGTATATTTTAAAGGAGATGTCACATTAAATAATATTTCAACAGCGCAGCAATCGGGCAGCTCAGTAGTAGTTTTTACAGGCACAGCAGGACAAACACTAACTCAGAGTAGCGGTTTAATGGGTTTTAACAGAATAACCGTTAACAAAGCCAGCAATAATTTAACCTTAGGAGCACCATTAACAATTGGAACGGCCTTAACATTAACCAGCGGTAAGATAATAAGCACGTCCACCAACCTATTAACCTTTGCTGATAATGCAACAGTAAGCGGAGCAAGCAATAGCAGTTATGTAGAGGGCCCTGTAGCTAAGACAGGGAATGATATTTTTACCTTTCCTATTGGCAAGTCTGGCACTTATCGTCCACTAGGAATAAGTGCCCCTGCCAGCACAGCAACAATATTCACCGCAGATTACATACCATCTGTACAAACAGCAGGCTCAAGCGCTGATACCAGTGTAACCAACCTAAGTACTTGTGAACATTGGCTTTTAAGCCGCAGCGGCAGTAGCAGTAATGTAAATGTAACCCTAAGCTGGAACAGTACTACCTGCAACCGTGCTTCGGCATTAAACATGCGCGTATCGGGCTGGAGCGGTAGTAGCTGGACTAACCATGGTAACGGTGCAAGAACAGGCAATAGCACAGCAGGTACGGTAACATCATCAACCAACCCAAGCGCGTACAACGTATTTGCCTTAAGCAATAAAACCTGCACAGCCACAGCAGCAATTACCCCATCGGGAGCAACAACATTTTGTGCAGGTAACGCTGTAACACTAACGGCCACAGCAGGTGCTATAAATTACTTGTGGAGCACCACAGCTATCACGCAAGCAATAAATGCCACAACATCGGCAACGTATACAATAAACTTAACAGATACAAGTGGGTGTAATGGTATTGCTAACCAAGTAGTAACTGTACATGCCAACCCAGTTGCCAATGCAGGCACAGATACAACCTTTTGTAGCTTTAATACAGTAAACCTGGGTGGCAGCCCATCAGCCAGCAGTGGTACCCCAGGTTATAGTTATACATGGTCACCAGCAGATTATTTAGATAATGCGTTTGGTGCTAACCCCAATTTTAATGGTATAATAGGTAGCCAGTATGTATTAGAGGTATCAGATGCTAATGGTTGTTTAGATAAGGATACGGTACAAGTAACAGTAAACCCCGGGGTACTATTAAACGGCGGGGGTAGTAAAACAGTATGTGCGGGAAGTGGTGTAGTGATAGGTAATGATATAGCAATACTAAGCGGTATTGGGCCTTATACATATAGCTGGAGCCCGAACACCAATCTGGATGATGATACCATAGCAACACCTTTAAGTACGCCTGTTACATCTACAACCTACACAGTAGAAATAACAGATGCCAATGGTTGCCAGACAACAAAGGATGTTAATGTTACGGTTGCTCCATTAGTTAATGCACCACGCAAAAAAATAACAGCACAACGCAATATTGTAATTGATTAGTAAAATGGTAAAAAGGTTTTATATTTTAATGATGTTAGTTATTTGTTTGCCTATGGCATTACTGCTTATGGCCAAATAACTATTTCATCGTTATTTAATAAAACAACCAATGCCACATTAAATGATTTGTGGGCTATAAACCTAAAGACTAATGGAACGATAGAGAATAAATTTTTGAAATTCAAAATAGTCCTTACCGATAGCAAATCAGGTACTGTGGTTTGGAATTCAGAAGGGCCTGTATTTGCTATTGATAAACCAGATGAAAACTACAGCTACAGTTCATTCACAGGAATAAAATCATCTTTCACCGCAGATACATTCAAAATTGGTTACGAAACAGCCAAGATGATACCTAATGGCAATTACAATGTGTGCATTAATTTAATTGATAATGAGTTTGATTTTGTAATAGCCACAGTATGTGCATCATTCACCATTCTTAATATTGATAGAACTTCAAAAAAGACAATTTTTGACAAATGGGGAATTGCATTAGATGGGAATGTACAAATAATGACATTTAATTCATGGGGTAGCCCTAACAGGCCAGAGTATCCGCATAATTATGTACAAGTTTATGGTACACCTTCTGTATCATTATTTAATATACCCATTCAGTTAAATGTATTACTCAACTTTCCAGATTACGATTTTAGCCCTTCAAGTTCTCGCATTTCAGTGAATTTTGATAGCGAAGAATACAAAAATAAAATAAGGAAAAAAGCCGAAGACTATATAGGCAAAAACTATGATATTAAACAGATTTTACCTCCTGGCAAACAGGCTTTGGTAGATGATATGAATAAAATAGAAAAGATTATTACTAATAAGGATTTGCTAGCCGATATTGATAAATATTCAAAGTTTGAAAATATTGAGAAGAAACTAAAAGATACTTTAAAAACTACACTGGATATTTATAGAGCCAACCTTAATAAATTGGTACAAGACAGCGTAAAGAAAACTGAAGACCTTATTAAAGCGCATCCTGATGATTTTGTTGATGTTGTTAGGGATACTATTGCTGATAAATTATACTCATTAAAAAAGAGCAAGCTTAACGATACTCTTTCTGCATTGCAAACTAAGGTAGATTCAGTTCAAAATTTTATAAATAAAAAGAGGGCAGAAATTGAATCGCTGAAAAAAAGAAAGAATATTTTGATAAAATGAAGAAAAAGTATGACGATATAAAAGGCACACTAAAGAGTATAAAAGGTGTAGATGAGAGTAAACTGGATGTTTTAAAAAATTCGACCAATATTCTTAATAATAGAGAGGCTTACGATAAGTTTTTGAAAGATGAAAATATCCTAAATACGAAGGATAAAATACTTTCATCGGTACGCACTTTAAATGTTGGAAAATCAGTAACAAATGTATCTGAATATACACTTTGCAATGTGCCAATAAATGGTATAACAACAGAGATTGATCCGGCAAAGGTATATATGCTGTTTTCTACCGGTAACGTAGATAACCCTATAGGTTTTAATACGGGAGCACAATCGGGCAGAAGAGTTACAACAACAGGTTTTGGCTATGGAAAAAAGAAAATGCCCATTTGTATGTTTACTATTTAGAGGGCAAAGACAATAGTGCCGATAGTATTAACGGATTAAACGTTAATACCCTTGCAGGTGGAAATAAAGTGGTTTCTTTCTCGGGAAAATACTCTACAAAAAAAGACTACTTATTAGCTGAGTTTGATATTGCCGGTTCTCAATACACATCAAGCCCCGGTAGCCAAGCTATTGCAATTGCCGGGGAAGATAATAATGGCTCTGGCGGATGGGTACAAAATATATTTACGCAAAGAAGCCCAAATATTAACACAACGGTTGGTTATGCGGGCAAAATAAAACTAAGCTCTATGCTATTTAAGCGTAATACTATTATTGCTGCAACTTACAAAAGAGTAAACAGCAGTTTTAGAACCTTTGGCAATCCATTTTTGGTGCGCGATATATCGGGTGTAGACTTAAACATTACACAAAATATATTTAAGAAAAGGCTTAAGGCAACAGCTATTGTAAAATATAATGTTACAGGCTTAAAAGACTCTAAAAATTTAACCCGTTATACATTGCAGGGCGGTTTTAATATTGTAGCTAATTTTCCACGCTACCCAATGCTACGCTTATCATATATCCCCAATTTTCAACAGTTAGATACTATACAAATACAGGTTAATACATTCAACTTTAACACGGTTTATAATTTTAGAACGGGCAAAGTAAAGCATACACTAACAGCTAATTGGTTAATGCAAGATGCGCAAAGCCAGTTTGTAAAAGGTAATTTTAACGTAAACTCAATTACTGTTGCAAACACAATTCAGTTTAAAAACAATGTAAGTGCGGGCGCATCATACAACCATTGCATTACTAATTCTGACTTTACAGGTAGTGTTGAAATAAAAACTTTTGAAGCAAATGGTGGCGCTATATTTTTTAAACGTTTGGTTACAAAAGCTGGCCTTAACTACAACCTTGCTGTAACACAAAACAAACTTGGCGGATTTGCCGAAGCATCTATTAATATAGGTAAAAACCTTGCCTTTAAAGTAAGGGCCGACAGAAATGTTTTTACAAATTATGCTACAGATAATACATTGATAGTTAAGCCATCTTTTAATGAGTGGTTATTAAGAACAACCTTAAATATTTTATGGTAATGAAAAGTATAAAATTACTGTTAATATGCTGTTTTCTATTTAGTGTAAAGCCTTTGCTATGCCAGTATAGTATTACAGCTATAGAGCCTGCCGGTATCTTTAATTTTAGCGATTTGTGGTCATTTAGCATCGTAAAAACCACTAGCGATAACACATTGGAGTATTTGGTTAAAATGGATATTTCTAAACAGGGAGAAGGCATGGTAATATCGGCTAATAGCACAAGATTTACACTTGATGCTCCAATAGTAAATATAAACCAGGGTAACCGCAGCAAGCTAGAGCCTTTAAGCATGAATTACTCTGGCGGGTTTAGCTACTCTACCATATTAGCTAATAATAGCAGGTTGCCAGAGGGTACCTATATTATCCACTTAACATTACTGGAATGCGATGGGCCTATTAAACAGGTTGTAGCTGCCGAAACAGACTACACGCTAGTTATAGATCCTATGGCAGTTATTTTTCAAACTAGCCCAATGGATGCTGATACACTTTGCGAAGAAGTACCCATGTACTCTTGGGTATATTCTAACCCATTATTAGTAGACAACACTATTACATATAAGCTGATAATGGTGGAGTTGGCTGATGGGCAAAATCAATACGATGGCATTATGTATAACCCTCCCTATTTTGTAGAAGAAAATTTTAGTTCAACGTTTTTACAGTACCCTGTTTCGGCAAGGGGTTTAATACCGGGAAAAATTATGCCTATAGCAGGTAATAGCCAACAGCAATAATAAGCCTGTTGCTTATAGCGAGGTGTGGTCTTTTACCTCATGCTTTCAACAACATAAAACTGAAGAAAAACCTCTGTTTGGCCTTGCTTTTATAGATTTGAAAGCACATGTTGATGGAGGGGTTTTAATTACCGACAATTTTTTGCGCTTTAAGTATACCGGTAAAAATGGTAATGGTAAGCTTGCTTTTAAAATTATTGATGATGGCGGCAAAATTGTAGGTACAGATAATGATGTAGCCCTTACTGTAAAAAATGGTGATAACAGATACGAAATTGATTTGTGCGGAAAAGATGGTATTACACTAAAGAAAGGTATTTATACCCTTGTAGTTACCGACCCAAATAATAAAGAATTGTTTCTTGTATTTAATAATAATCCAAAATATACCTGCGACTAGAAGATTCAATATATATGAAGAACACAATACTGCTAATTATTACAATTTTATTATTTGTTGGATATGCTACCTACCAACATTTAGACAAGCCCAAAACTGCTTATGTTGAATTGCAGAAGGTATTTGACGGGTTTGAAATGACTAAGGAAATGTCTGTAGATATTGAAAAAGTTCAAAAAGTCAGGGAGATGCAGCTAGATACAATAGGTGTTAGGATAGAAATGTTTAAACGCATGTTAAACACACAATACAATCCTGCGCTTGTGGATAGTATTAAAAGAAAAGAGTATGAATACTATTTGAAAAAGCAAAGCTATGATGATGATATGGCCACGTTAACAACAACATATAATGATAAGATATGGAAACAGTTAAATCAATATATAAGTGATTATGGCAGGGAAAATAAATTTGACTACCTGCATGGGGCAGCCGGCAATGGCAGCATAATGTATGCAGACAGTTCCCATAATGTTACTAATGAAGTTATTGCTTACGTTAATGATAAGTATAGTGGCAAATAAATTTACACAAAGATACAGCACAGCTATATTAGCTATATTAAGCTTACTAATATTAGGTTGCGGGCAAAGTGCGTTGAGCCCGCAAGAATATGTTAGGTGGGTAGACTCAGATAATAGCGGTCTTGTAAAATATAAAGAACTTAATGGCTTTAAAATCACCTCAAAGCTTATACCGTCAGAGTATATAGCTATTAAAGAAACCTATGCCGAGCATAAAGAATTTAATCAGGAGACATATAATAAAAAGTTAAAAGAAGTAAGTGGACAGTATAATATATACATACAGCTAGCGCCATTGAGTGGTAATAAATCAGCATTAAGAAAAGATTTGGCATCAGCTGATGATTATTATTACAGAGTAGAATATTTTAATTTTTTATCAGAAAGTGATGTACACCTTATAGCAGGTAATGACACTTTACAATGTGCTCTTTCAAATTTTGAAAATAATTATGAAATAACGCCATTTAACAATTGGCAACTAGTTTTTGAAAAACCTACACAACCTCTTAAAAGCGATTTAAAGTTTGTATGGGACGACCAAGCACTTGGTTTGGGGAGGATAAGGTTTAACTACAACATAGAAGATATTAATAATATACCAACCATCACATTTTAAATATGATGAAGACCAACTTGCTATTTAATACTGCCTTTAAAAAGTATACAGCCGCATTGCTTGCTGCTTGCATACTAAATTCAGCAATATTTCCAACAGTATCACTGGCACTTACATCAGGCCCGTCTCAGCCAGAGGTTCAAAGTTTTGAGCCAATTGGTACATCAGATATGGTGGATGTTTTTTCAGGAGATTTTAATTATAACCTGCCATTAATGAAGGTGGGTAACTATCCTATTAATCTATTTTACCATGGCGGCATAGGCATGGACGATGAGGCCAGTTGGGTTGGTTTAGGTTGGAATATAAACCCGGGTACAATTAACCGCCAAATGCGTGGACTACCTGATGATTTTAAAAATGATAAAATTGAAAAAACTACCCATATAAGGCCTAATAATACCTACACCTTATCTGCCGGTTTTGGTTTACAGGTAGAGGCATTTGGGGTTCCTATAACTGGTATATCACCACAGTATAGCATTTATTATAACAACTATAAAGGCTTAGGACAATCGTTAAACCTAAACATAGGCTTAGGCGCTGCCCAGATTGGTTTTGGCTACGATTCTCAAAGCGGTATAGATGTAGATGTAAGTGTATCTCTTACAAAAGCCTTGCAAAGTAAAGAGAGCGGAGACCGTGGTTCAATTAAAGGTAATGTTTCGCTGGGGTTTAATAGCCGGGCAGGGTTAAAAGGTTTAACATTGGGTTTAAGTGCAAGTAAGTTTAAAGGCGACGCATCTGCAGGGTCTTCTACTTCGGGGTTACTTTCATTTGCAGGCCCTACGTTTACGCCTAATGTAAACCCTGATATGGTAAACCGTTCTTATTCACTTGGTTTTTCATTAGGACTGGCTGGTACAGGCACACATTTAAAATCTGTTACAGGCCGTGGCTCATACTCAACACAAAGGTTAAAAAACACTAAGTTAGAATATGAAGCATTAGGATACCTCTATGCCGGCGATTACAGCTATAGCCCCGAAAGCAGAAAAATGCAGGACTTTAACAGGGATAAAGATGTTGATTTAAGCAAGACAACAAGGTATCTGCATACTACAGTACAAACTTTTGATACCTATTCAATTTCGGGTCAGGGAACCGGCGGCTCATTCCGCCCATATAGAGATAATATTGGTGCGGTTTCTGACCCTCAAGTAATGTAACATCATTGAATGGAGTTAACGGTGGTGTAGAATTTGGTTTTTCTGGCGATACGCATTTAGGAGTAGATATATCATTTATTGTATCTAATGCAAAAATGGGACGTTGGAAACCTGAAGACGGATACTCTCCATACCATAATTTAAAGTATACAAATAGCGAAGATTATGCGGGCTATGGCACAACAGGAGAACCTGTGTATATGAAGAGTGTTGGAGATATGGCTCCGAACGACCAAACTTTCTTTAACAAGTTTGGAGATGCAGAAGCTGTATACCTTCCACTATCAAATTCAGGGCATTATTATTCTGTTGCCAGCGTATTAAAAAATAGCAGCGGTTCTTTTGCTAAGCAAATCTCATCAAGCATAAAACGCACAGGGCGCGATAAAAGGAATCAGGTTATTTCCTACTTAACTGCAGCCGAAGCTCAACATTTAGCGTTGGATAAATCATTAAAACATTATGATGCATTAAGAAATAACTCAGGCGTATTTACCTTGGAAAACAGTGCCATAAAGCCTATGCCACAAGTATTAGAAAGGGGCGGTAGCTCAACCATGATACATGAATATAAAAAGCCCCACCATTTATCAGAAGTTGTTGTAACAAATACAGATGGTAGCAGGTATGTTTATGGTATAGCTGCTTACAATACAGAACAAACGGAATACACCTTTAATGTTGACCCTAATGGAGGAAATGATGTTACAGGTGGCCTTGTAGATTTTACACCAACCGATATTACCAATAACGATAATGGCCGCGACCATTACTCATCAAAAACTAAAACCCCTGCTTATGCCCACTCTTATTTATTAACCACTGTGTTATCAGCAGATTATGTAGACCTAACAGGAGATGGCCCAACCGAAGATGACTTTGGTGATTATACAAAAATTAATTATGTACGTGTACATGATGATTTTGGCTGGAAAACCCCTATAAATTCAGGAAAAGCCAACTACAGTAAAGGGCTTAGGTCTGATAGTAAAGATGATAAAGGAAATATGGTTTGCGGAAAGAAAGAACTGTGGTATGTGTGTACAATAGAATCAAAAACGCAGATAGCTAAATTTACGCTAAAACCAAGGGAAGATGGCTTGGGTGCTAATATTAGCAATTATACTATAGACTATAACAAGCAATTAGTTTATATTGATAAAATAGAGTTGTTCTCTAAAAGTGATTTAGAAAAAATCCGGGTACAGCAACACCTATAAAAACAGTGCATTTTAAGTATGATTATTCACTATGCAAAAACTCTCCAAACTCAGAAGCTGATACACATGGTAAACTAACACTTAAAGAAGTATGGTTTACCTATGGTAAAAACGATAAAGGAAGGTTAAGCCCTTATGTTTTTGATTATAAAGATGATGAACCATTATACAATCCCAATTATAATTCTAAAGAGACGGATAGGTGGGGCAATTACAAAAAGCATGTATTAAATACGCCAGAGAATGAAGATTTCCCATATACCGACCAAAACTTAAATACTGAACAAAGAGAGCAACAAGCAGGTGTATGGTCTTTACACAGTATTAAACTACCATCGGGAGGTGTAATAAATGTTACCTATGATAAAGATGATTACGCTTACGTACAGGATAAGCCTGCTATGAGTATGATGCCCATTAAAGGACTTTCTAAAACAGATTCATATACCCATACTCCCAACATATATTCTACGTCGCTTTTAGGTGTAACACATAATAACCGAATACACCTGACATTGCCACAAAGCTGCACAACTTCAGAATTTAAAAGCAAATACTTAAAAGGGGTAGATTGGCTTTACTATAATTTTTTAGTCAATATTAATGATGATGCTGACAAGAAGGAATATATTGGAGGTTACGCAAGAATTGTAAATGCAGGTATTGTAGGTGGATCAGGCACAAGTGCCTACATTGATATGGAACCGGTAGAGATAGGCACAGGCCCTCCGGTAGCTAAGGATAGGTTGATTAGCCCGGTAGCTAAAACAGCCTAGCAGTTTGCACGTCTTTACAGGCCACAAATTATATATCCGGCTTCTGAAGGGTTAGGAGTTGATGACAATCCAGGTATTTTAGATATGGTGGGCATGTTTCCAGCTATTGTAAACATGGCTGACGAGTTTAATACCATGGCCATAGGTTTTAACCAGTCAATGGAGTTAAAAGGCTTATGCAAAACAATTACAACAATCAACAGTTCATCATGGATAAGGCTTGCTGATGAGGATGAATGCAAAATTGGAGGCGGTAGCAGGGTAAAGAAAATTGCATTTAGTGATGTGTGGAATGATCTTACCGATATATCTACAAACCTTAATGTAACTTATGGACAAGAGTATGATTATACAACTACAGATGGTAAAAGCTCTGGCGTAGCGTCTTATGAGCCTACAATAGGTGGTGATGAAAACCCATTTAAAGTGCCTTTGTATGTGGCCCAAAATAAAATTCCATTAGGACCCGATAACGAGTTTTATATGGAAGGCCCTATTGGAGAAAGCCACTTTCCTAGCCCAAGTGTGGGTTATAGCAGGGTTACAGTTAAAAACCTTGTACCGGCAGACTATACGATAGCTACAAAGAAAAAACCGGTAAGGTTGTACATGAGTTTTATACGGCTAAAGATTTTCCAACAATAGTAGATTACACACCAATACAGAAAAGTATATCGCCAAAAGTTGGACTTAAAGCAATATTTAGTGCGTTTTTTGGTAGTACACAGCAAAGTGGGGGCGCATCTCAAGGTTTTAGCATAGAAACTAATGATATGCATGGAAAACCTAAAGCACAACGCGTTTATGCTGAAGGACAAACAGTACCAATAAGCGAAACGGAGTATTTTTATAAATGTACAACAGGGCCCAACAATACATTAAAGCTTGTTAATGAAGTTGATTTGGTTAATACATCGGGTAGTATTGCAAAAGGCACTTTAGGTAAAGAAATTGATATGGTATTCGATTCAAGGTATGCCTTTGAAAGTTCAAATACCTACGGAGTTAACATGAATACTGAATTAAGTTTTGCATGGTGGTATTTGCCAATTCCATTTCCATTTCCATCGTGGGGCAGCAGCAAAAACACATCATTTGTTGCCACTACAACAAAAATTGTAACCCGTAGCGGTATTATAGATAAAGTAGTAGTTACCAAAGATGGAAGCCATTTAGAAACTCATAATTTACTATACGATTCTCAAACAGGAGATGTATTACTTACCCAAACCCAAAACGAGTTTAGGGATAAAGAATACTCGTTTACATACCCCGCACACTGGGTGTATGATGCCGGTATGGGCCAGACCTATAAGAATATTAACTCAAGAGGAAATATAACAATTGATGATGGTGTAATATCAACCCTTGCAAGTGTATTTGTGCCGGGAGATGAAGTAGGTTTATGGCAAAGTGGTGCGTTTAAACACAAGGCATGGGTATTAAACAACAACTCAACCAATGTAAGCTTTATTGATATAGATGGTGCACCTATACCTAGTGGAGATTATGAATACAAAATTATACGATCGGGCAGGCGCAATATGCAAAGTACGCCTATAGGCAGTCTTCAAACACGTCTCAGTGTTATTAACACTGGCGCTACTGCGCTTGGCATAAGCAATGCCAATGGCATTTTAAATGCATCTGCCGTAGAAATGTCTGATAAATGGCAAATGCTAACAGGAGAGGGTATGCGCAAAGGTGCCGAAAATACAGAATGTTGTATATATGGCTGGAATAGTGCAGTACAAACACCTGGAAGTTGCCTTGTACAATTTCTTTCGGATATTTCAGAGGGAGGTAATTTGCAAATTAATACCAAAAGACCCGTATTGGCCCCTGCAGGGTGTTTTGGAGGCTCAGGAACAACACCTTATTGCTACACCGGAATAAAATCTACAGCCAGTTCCGGATTGCCTGCTCCATTGGCCGGACAAGCAAAACTAACTATGAATTTTTATGAGTCGGCTACGCCATGCTCTACAGCCAGTACACTTATAGCTACATACGAGTTGTATTGCTTATCGCCTACATCAGAATTTGATGAGAACGATTTTAACGGTAAGCTTGATATGGGGGTAAAAGGAATAGATTTTACAGGTTGTGCCATAGGTGTACCTTTATCTGTTAAACAACAGCTAGATGACCATTACCCTGGCTATTTATTATTACGCGGTGTAGAGGGTAGCCATGGCGATAATTTTGTATTAATAAGAACATACTGGAATACATCGTTTACAGAAAATTTCCCATTTACACAGCGCGTGTATATGGACTGCGAAGATGGCGATGATGTTTCTAATACTTGCGATATTCCGCTTAGCGAAATTGTAAACCCTTATGTAACAGGTGTTAGGGGTAACTGGAGGCAGAAAAAATCGTATGCGTTTAATACCAAGCGCAATTATTCAGGTATAAATAACAGCACCAATATTAGGGTAGATGGTACGTATTCTGAATTTATTCCTTTCTGGAAACCCTCGGGCACAACACATATTAAAGAACCATCGTTGTCAAGCCCTAACGGAGGATGGCAGTGGACATCTGAGGTGACAAAATACAGTCCGTATGGTTTTGAGGTTGAAAATAAAGACCCTCTTAACAGGTACTCTGCAACCGTATATGGTTATTATAACTCTATGCCTTCTGCAGTAGGCAATAACGCAAGGTATAACCAGCTGGCCTTTGATGGTTTTGAGGATTATGAATTTCCTAGTTTATTTCAAGAACTAAAAGGTGTGTGTATTTTAAAACCACATTGGAACTTTGTTGAATCTGCAAGCCCATCTCAGTTAAGCACTACGCATAAGCATAGTGGTAAAATAAGCTTAAAACTAGCTACCGGTACCAGCTTGTCAAATTCAAGAAGTGTTGATGGCACTGCATTGAGCACCCAACCTTTTGAAAACTATGTATTACAGCCTGAAGACAAGCTTGGGTTGTTTGCTCCGCAAGAAGGCAATTATGTTATGGGCGGCTGGATTTACTCTCCTGTAAACGATTATGTAGATAGCAAAATATTAGTAAAACAATACGATGCATCAAATACACTAATATCTACTACAACCGTAATTGCAGACCCGGCAACTAAACCAATTGAAAAATGGGTAAGAGTAGAAGGCACATTTAGTGTAGGGGCTACAATTAAAAAAATTGTAGTAGAAATAGTGAATGATACTGATGGAGACTGCTATTATGATGATTTAAGAATACATCCATACAACGGAAACATGAAATCTTTTGTGTATGACCCTGTAAGTTTAAGATTATTGGCCCAGTTAGATGAAAATAACTATGCCACTTTTTATGAATATGATGAAGAGGGTACTCTTATACGCGTTAAAAAAGAAACAGAACGTGGTATAATGACAATACAAGAAAACAGGCAAAGCAACTCAAAGTAAAAGCATACATGAAATACTACAGGATAAATATAGCTTTTGCATTGTTGTTGCTCATTTTAGCAAATAACCCATCAAAAGCACAAACAGATTACAAGGCAGACTTTGATAAAATTAAGAAGGTTTATTCTGCATTTACCTCTTACGAAGTACCGGTTGAATTTATTATGTACGATAAAATAACATTAAACGTATTACAAAAATCTAACGGTACATTGTTGCAAAGCGGTAATAACAGGTATTATAAATCATTAGAAGCTGAGTTTATAAGTTATGATGGCTTAACGGTTGATGTTTTTCATACGGATAAGACAATAATAGTTTCAAAAACCCAGGGCAGAATGCAATTGGATTTAAACCCCACAACTATTATTACAGAAAAGTATATAAAATCTGTTAACCAGTCAGTTAAAAATGATATTAAAACCTATGCAATGTTTTTTGCCTCTGGAAATTATTCAAAAATTGAAATAAGTTTTAATGTAAAATCATATCATGTAAACAGTATTAAAATTTATGATAGTGCCGCAGAAGATTTAAAAGAGCCTGTAATTATTGAAATTAAGTATGGAAAAATAATTCCAAAAAATATTGCAAAGGAAAGTTTTCCAATTACTAAATATGTTACAAAAACACAAGCAGGGTTTGAGTGTAAACCTGGCTATGTTAATTATGAATTAATGGATACCTACACCTACTAAACCTAACTAAAATGAAGGTTAATACATTAAATTATAAAGAAAATAAATATGCACAATCGGGTAGCATAATTGCATTATTGTTTATGTTGTTACTGCAGCTAAACGCGTTGGCATATCACCAAACAATTAGCCAGCGGTTAGTTACGGGCCCATCAAATGCATGGTATGTTTCGCTAAGAGTACCCCAGGCACATCTACAACCGTTGGCGATGCCAATTGGTATATTGATGCGGTATTAGGTAGCAGCACAACATGGAGTAATAATTACAAGTATTATAATGTTAAGGATAAAGTAATTTTTGGCATTGATAATACAAACCCTTTGTGTGGAATTCCTGATTATGATGCAAAGGTTAGTATAACCATAAATTATATAAACCAATCAAACACATCAACTCCAACACAAAATATTGAGTTATGGGTAAAATTTAGAAAAGATGGCGGCATCAAATTGCAGTTATTAGATGTATTTACAGGCCCGGCAGACCACTTGTACCAACAAATAACTATTACAGGAATAAATATTTACCAACCCAATACTACAACTGCCTTTAGCACACCATTTTGGCCAGAGAATTTGTATGTAGACAATGTTTTAGAATACGACAGATATATTGATATGGTAAACCTTAATACCACATCAATGTACCCCGGTTCATACACATCAGCCGGATCAGGCTTTAACCAAACATTTAGATTTGCAAACGAACCCGGAATTGTTGATAGGATTTCATTGAAATGGGACAATGTATATGGCGCAGAAGAGTATGTTGTAGAATGGACATGGGTAAGTGATCCTAACCCTTTAAGCAGTTCATCAAGTTTGGTTAACCCCGAACTTTTAAGATATAATTTTACCGATAATTCAAGCAGGGTTATTGTTGTTGGTACAAAATATGAAATACCGCTTATTTACGAAAAGGGTTATATAGTTGCAAGGGTTAAACCCTTGGGCAGAGATATTGATGACCCTAACGTAGTAACAGAGCTGGGTTGGAGTAATGACGGTTTTGGGCCATCTAACACAATGGATAATTACACGTCTATGTCTCCACCTTTATTATCACCAGGAGCCTATTATTTCTATACCAATGGCTTTGAAAACAAGATTAATTGGCAACATTCTATAACCTTTGCAGAGGAAGGAAAGACTAAGCAGTTAATTTCGTATTTTGATGGAACGCTTAGAAAACGACAATCGGTTACACGCGTAAATTCTACAGATAGTGTAGCAATTGTTGGCGAAACAATTTATGACTCTCAAGGCCGCCCTGCTGTAGAAGTTTTGCCTGTGCCTGTGCAAACTGCAACACCACAAGGCAATAAGGGTAATAAAGTAATGACCTATCATGATAACTTTAACCGCCCTGTTGCACATGATAACAGGTCTTATAATTATAAAGATTTTGAGGGTGAGGGTGGTGATGATTGTTCTGGAAATATAGATGGTATGTCTGATAATTCAGGCTCATCAAAGTATTATTCAACAGAAAACCTTGATGCTACCGGAGAAAACAAATTAGTGCCGGATGCTAATAACTATCCATTTGTACAAACAGAGTATACTCCCGATAATACAGGCAGGATAAGTGCAAAGAGTGGAGCAGGAGAAACGCATAAGCTAGGAACAGGGCACGAAACCAAGTTCTTTTATGCCACCCCGCTCCCAGAACAGCTATTTCGCTTATTTGGCAACGAGGTAGGATTTAATGTGCATTACCAAAAGAAGCCGTAATAGATGCCAACGGCTCTATTAGTGTTACATACAAAGATGCTGCGGGCAAGGTAATAGCAACATCGCTCGCGGGCGATGCTAGCACTACACCAAGCTTGCAACCGTTACCAAGTTCTTCATTCTCTCAAAATATTACCGCAGATTTGCTAAGCACAAATAAGTATGATACAATAAATGCAATTTGGCAAATAAAGGCTACCACAAGCCACTTTGTTGCCACAAAAGGCGACCACTTTTTTACTTATGAGTTGGATAGGCAATATCTTACGGATGAGTGTTTGCCTGATTTGTGCTACAGCTGCGTATACGATTTGAATATTACTGTTACCGATGCGTGCGGCGTATCTATGATACCTGATTATGAAAATGGTATAACCCAAACAGTTGGTACTGTTGATACTATTTGCGGCGGCGAATTGCATTTTGAATTAAACCCGGAGCCATTAGAAATTAACTTGGATATTGGCACATACATAGTAAATAAAACATTAACTATTAATACCAAAGCTATTAAAGATTATTGGGACTTATATGTTAAGCAAAATACATGTATAAAAACATTGGACGATTTTGAAGAAGATTTTTTAGCTGATGTAGATTTTTCTACTTGCGGGCTTGACTGTAATAGCTGTAATGAAAAGTTAGGCTTGTATACAGACCACAATGATACTGCCAAAGCTAACCCAGCAAACTTGAGTTATGATCCTAATTACGTTTATCTTACCCAAGACCAATATGATATAGCACTGGCCAACTGTGATGAGCTGTGCGATGATGAACAGACAGGGATAAGTTGCGATATATATAAAACCATGCTACAGGCAGATGTAATGCCGGGTGGCCAATATGCAAAGTATAAAGTTGATGAAACAGGATCGTATGTGTTAAACACAGATGACCGATACTCTATATTCTATAATCCAACCGTGGGCGATGAGCATGTGCTGTACTATAAGTCTATTCAATACCATATAAATGGCGACCCACTGCAACCAGAAATAGTTGTAACGTTGGATGACGGTGTGACTACAAAGCATGTAGACGAACTTTCACCAGAAGAGTTTGATAAATACTTTGATAATTCGTGGTTGCCATCATTAATACAATTGCACCCCGAGTATTGCCGAAGCAACTTTTTGTGCACAAACTTAAGTGGAGCTTTAGACTACAACAATACCATAATGAATATAAATAACGCCCAAGATGCTTTGGATGGGGGTTATTATAACCCAACTGATAATGATGATATACCTGCTCCATTTGATTTAACAAATAATAAAGATCCACTATTTATATTCGACGATGATCAAATAGCCGTAATGGAGGATTATTTAATAGATGAAGATTTTGATAACAATGGTACAAATGACGCCTATATATGGACAGCACTACCTATGGTGTAAGTGTCCCAACTTCTCAACATTGGAATGCTTTTAAAGCATATTATATTAAATATAAGCTGCAAATAATTAATGACTTGGTAGTTGCTGCATGCCCAAATGTTTTTATTAGTGGGGATGGCGAATTTGGAGAAGATATAAAGCAGCGTATATTTTTTAATCAAGAAGATGCTTACACAGCAGGAGGTATGGATGGTGCCGATGATGTTGATTGGGATAACCCGGACGCAACACAGGATTATATTAGCGACCAAGCTGCTGACAGTTATAACAACCAATGTGCAGCAGCAGCAGATGTTGTAATTGCACAACTTAGAAATTGCATAATAGAAACAAATGAATTGTATAATGGCGGAGACCAAACTTTACTAAATACAAGGTTGGCGTCATTAAAAACAGAATTAACATCAATTTGTGTTGCAGGCTACAATCCGTCTAACCCTATACCTGTTTCAATTTCAAGTGAAGGTAGTTTTGTAGGTGCCATTGACAATTTTTTTGATGATTATAGTAGTGACTATACTAAAACAACAAGTTGTAATGAAATGACTGTTACCTTGCCCAAACCGCCGGGTTATGGTTCATCAACAATGCGCCCACTAGATGATTGCGCTTGTGATAAGCTGGCCGATTTGCAGGCAGACTACTAAGGCACTTGTATTATCAGAAACTTTACCAGACGGTGTTAACAGCATTAGTGATTATAGCCAACATGTTTATGGCTATTCATTAGATATACCATTACTATTGAGAAAATGCAAAATAATGGATGCATTAACAGATGTAGTAAATCCGGTTAAACCAACTGTTAGGGCAGATTACAAAGAAATACTTGATTTGTATACAACATATAAAGACTCTCTTTCTATTTCAGAAACTACACCTTGGCAAAACCTTGATTTTGCTGCTTTTTCAGATTATGTTAATGGTCATTCTACTATATATACTTCTACTACGGCAACATCAGTTAGAGATTTGTTAAAAACAACCATTGAAAGAACAAGTCCTTATGCTGTTACTCTTAACACAAATAATATTAATGGTATAAATAATTTAGTAGATACGTTAATTTCAATAGGTGCAATTAAAGATACTATTATTGAAGATTGGGCAGGTGTTAACGTATTAAAACAGTTACCATTATTAAATACTGGTAGTGTACCTAATGTAATAGAGATTAATCTTTCAAGACCTGATAGTGTAATGCAGCTTAGCCGAGAAAGGTATACTGTTCAGGTAACTCGTCCAAAAATAATTACAGATACTTTAAATACTTATTACAAGGTACATATTAGCATTACAAAAAACACTGCCGATACAACGAGTTATGCTGATACCCTTGCCTTTGGGATTAAGCGAATTGAAGGGGTGCTATGTGGGCCAACTCCATTAGATTCTGTAGGTACCTATTTTTATATGCCCGGAAGTACTTCAGCATCATTTGAGTATGTTTTTGAACCAGAATCTTGTTATACTAATGACAGCATAACTTTTCACATTTTTGAACATTCAGATAGCATTGCGATAGAAACGTTTGTAATGATACCGGTAGTGGTAAATCCTACTATGGCCGATGGTTTTGATATTACAATATCTGGCGCAACCTTAATAGAAAGAATAGGAGCACCCAAAGCTAGCTTTAGAACAGCATCGCATAAATTTTTAGATGTATCAACTATTACCTCTGTAGCTGGTACAGAATTAGATAACAATAACCTAAGTGGAGGGTCTGCTATGATATATAAAATTGTGAGCGGCGACCCATTACATCCTTTTGATATGGTTATGACTAGTAGTTACCAACAAATGGATAATGCTTATGCTACACCTTACAGGCCAGACCCCGGCACAGGATTTAACTGTGATAACACAGATATGACTAAGGCACCATATATATTGGCAGAATTAACAGCAAGAAACTACACTAATAGGGTTATGCCTACGGATTTATTGGTGCGAGATACACTGGTAAATTTATTTAATGCAGAATTCTTGTTAAGTGAAGATTGGCGATATTACGAAGGGTTAATTAATGAAATTTATGACAACAGTTCAAATACAGATTGTTATGAAAACCAACAACTAGGTTCGATAGCGTTAAACTTTTTAAACGGTATATTAGCTGATGGGGCTTTTACGTCGCCCAATACAACTAATTTAACAGGAGAGTCATATATAAACAGTACACTTTATCCAAATATAGTCCAACAGGGCTTTCAAGGTTTGTATTGGAGTTCGTTTGGAACTCATAATGGCGGAACGCCGGGCGGGTATTATGTTGCATATTTGACAGACCGTTTTGGCTTTGCATGCAAAACAATTGAAATAAGTGCGCCTAATTCATTTCATTTTTGGAATTTAGTTACTGGTTTTAGTAACATAAGGCCAATAAACAATACTTCATCAACCAATCAATTTTTAATTGATGTAACATTTAATGATGCAGGAACACCGGTAACAATTGCTATGAATGGCTCCTTTGGCTGTGGCTTAACATTTGTTGATTGTTATACTGAAGGCCCTAAAGAAGAAACCATACTGGTACCCGCAGAACTTGCCTGTAGCGATTGCATAACATGTACAGAAGCATACGATGTTATGAACTGGGTATACAAACAAATTAGGCCCAGCCAACGTGATGATATTGACCTTATAGAATCTTTATTGCGCAACTGGGCAGATTATAAAGATTATCCAACATATCATTATTTAACAGCACAAGATGTACTTTATGCTTACCAACAATGCAACCAGCATGTAGAGTGCGATACCACCGATTTTGCACCACAGGCAGGCCTAATAAAATATGCTATACTTAATTTTGCACAAGATGGAAGGCTTAATAACAATCATGTTTTTCCTTTAAGCTTATACCCTGTGATTGCTACAGGTATAGGTTTTGCACCATCAGATACGGCATTTTACCGCCCTACAGCAACAATATACAGAAGAAGCAATGCTATAGGTGTTACTAACGTGCAAATTATTTTAGACGATAGGATAGGAGCATTAGCAGAACCTGAACCGGTTATAAACTTCAGCTATCCTACCGAATATAACCCGGAAGATTTTACCGACCTAAGCCTGAAAAGTATTTTGCCAAGTAAAGATGGTGCTTCAACATTGTTTGAAGGCGAGATGTATGTTACCGGTGGCAACAAATTTAAATTTTCAGGCCGCATAAATATATCTATGGTAACGTGTACTTACCCAGATACAATGCGCATTTGCCCACAAGATTTGCCACTTAACATTCCTAACGATAGTTTAACTTGTGTAGAAGACCTTATTAACTCTGCCCTAACCAATGCGTTTAATAGTTATCAAACGTATTTAGATTCGTTAAATACAGCTTTTACTTTAGAATATAAGCGCAAGTGCGTAAAAGCTACAGAGCTGTGGGATATGGAGTATACCGATAAGGAATACCATTTTACTTTGTATTATTATGACAGGGCCGGTAACCTAATTAAAACCGTTCCGCCCAAGGGTGTTGAATTGCTTGGTCAGCCCGATATTGACGATGCTATTGATTATAATAACAACGTACCGGGCAGCACCCGTGTGCCAACCACACATAAGTTTAATACAAACTACCAAATGAATAGCTTAAACCAGGTGCTTTGGCAAAAAACGCCTGATGCTGAATATGTAGAACTGTATTATGATCAACTTGGCAGGGTATTGCTTAGCCAAAGCGGGCGCCAGCGCTAGGGCGGCCAAAATAACTTTAGTTATACGCTGTACGATAAGCTTGGCCGTATTACCGAAACTGGAGAAATTACCGGTGTGGCCTCAGATGAATTATCGCCAACTATAGGCAATTATGTTACACCTTATAAAACGTTTAAATCTTATAATAACGACCCCGGCGACGATTTTGTTAGCTTTGTTGCAAGCCATACACGCCGCCAGGTTACCCATACTACATACGATGTAGCAAGGGTTGACATTATAGGTTTTGAACAGAAAAACCTGCGCAACAGGGTTTCTTCTATTACCATTAGCGATACGTATGTTGATATACAGCCCCCGGGGGAGACGATGTGCCCGACCAGTACGACTATGCTACCCATTATACCTACGATGTAAGTGGCAATGTGGATAGGGTAGTGCAAGAATACCCCGGTTTGGCTATTGTTGGTAAACGCTATTTTACTATTGATTATGATTATGATTTAATTAGCGGAAAAGTTAATACCGTTACCTACCAAAAAAACCAGCAAGACCAGTTTATACACCGCTATAAATACGATGCTGATAACCGCATAACTACAGTGCAAACCAGCCGCGATGGAAATATTTTCTATAATAATGCCGGTTATGATTATTATTTGCATGGCCCCCTAAAAAGGGTAGAACTGGGCAATGGCGAGGTTAATGAAAATGAGCAGGGCACGGTTGTATCTTGGCCGGTGCAGGGTTTAGACTATGCCTACACATTGCAAGGCTGGATTAAAGGCATGAACAGTGACCAGCTAGACCCAGCAAAAGACATGGGCGAAGATGGTACAACTACCAGCTTATTTCCTAAAGATGCCTTTGGGTATACTGTGGGGTATTTTGATGGCGACTATACGCCAATTGGTGGTGGAAGTGTGGATTTTAATACACCAACCACCGGTATGACAACCCAGCCACTATACAATGGCAACATTAGCCGTGTAACCAATGCCTTGATGAGAACGGATGTTGATAATACCCTGATGGATGTGCAAGGAAATGCCTACAAATACGACCAGCTAAACAGACTTAAAGAGAAACAGGTATATGGCTATGGCGACCCTGATATGGACCTTGATAACGAATATTTTAGCTTAAAAGGTGGTTACTACGAAAGGTATTCTTACGACCCTAATGGCAATATAGATACCCTTGTACGCCACGCAGGTGTTGGTGCACCAACACAAATGGACAGCTTAATTTATACCTACCAAGCTAATACCAATAAGCTTACCCATGTAGATGATAATGTTGCATTTACAAGCAACCACAGTGGCGATATAGACGACCAGGCCGCCAATAACTACGAGTACGATGATGATGGCAACCTAACCAAAGATGTAGCCGAAGATATTGACAATATAGAGTGGAACATGTATGGAAAAATACGGACTATAACACGTGTAGCCGATAGCCCTAAGGCCGATCTTGAGTTTTGTTATGGCCCCGATGGTAACCGCCTATTGAAAATTGTAAAACCACGCGATATTGTTACAGGCATAAAACCTGTAAGCGACTGGATAATTACCTATTACGTGCGCGATGCGCAAGGCAACATAATGTGTACATATAACGTAAACAAGGCTGATGATGATTGGGTTATGAAAGCCGATGAGTTTGTTATGTATGGCAGCAGCAGGCTGGGGGTTGTAAAAGGCCTGACCGATGCCTTGTTTACCGGTGGCGATGTTCCGGTAGCATACCCATCTACAGACATGGACACTACAGAATTTAAAGACTTGGTAGGTTTACCCGGCATGCCTATAGATTTAAGTTTTGCGCTGCTAAAACCTTACCAGCTAAATTATGAGATTAGTAACTTTAGGGGCGATGTGCAAAGTGTAGTAAGTGCCGATACTAAAACAAAATGTATTGACGGCCCTGATACCGACCCTGAGCTCAACCGAGCCAACGCTTGACCAATTTGTAGCATTTTTACCCCAGGTAAAAAGCGTACAAGATTACTATTCATTTGGTAGCCTAATCCAAAACCGCTCCGAAACCCCGGAAGACTATAGGTTTGGCTTTAATGGCATGGAGAAAGTAAACGACCTACAAGGCAGCGGTAATGCTTTGGATTTTGGTGCCCGGATTTACGATAGTAGATTGGGGAAATGGTTTAGCACTGATCCATTACAGAATAAATATCCAGGATTATCACCATATGTATTTACATATAATAATCCGATAATTTATAAGGATCCAGACGGACGCGATGGTAGATTAACTACAGATTCAAAAAACCATACGGTTACTTTAGAAACAGTAGTATATATATACGGCAATCAATCTAGTAAAGTGGATGTAGGTTTTTTAAATGAAAAATGGGGAGAGATAGGAAACTCTGGTCAAGTGAGAGATAGCGATGGAAAAGTTTGGACTGTGACTATGAAAGTCACTTATAAATATGTTGGAGCAAAAATGTCTGACCAAATGACAAGTACATTTTTAGATAAAGTGGCATGTGGTGAAAATCCCGAAGATAACTCTGAAACATATTTAGAACCAGATGATTTAGGTAGCCCTCTTTTAACCTCTATGAAATTTAAAGATGGTGATAATATAATGATGATAGATGACAGATTGAATATGAAAGGAGGTAGAGGCTGGACAATAGCGCAGGGTGGAAATTCTGCTAAAATTGCTAACACTCAAGGTTTTGGTATACCTTTCCATGAAACAGGCCATTTTTTAGGAATGGACGATAGATATTGTGAACTAGTGCCCGGTAATGCATGGACAATTTTTACACCCACAGAATTTAGTGGTGATATAATGGATAATTTAGGAAATAATAATATAAGTCAACAGCACTTTGATGATCTATTTAAATTTGCTAAACAAAAAATATCAGATAATAATGGTTGCGATGTTACTAATTTGCCTTGCAAAACAACATCAGGGGAAGGCGGTCAATCATTTATGATTGATAATCCTGATTGTCCACCCAAATCAACAGATAAAAAATAATACGATATGATTAAGTTTTTTATTTTTTCAACCATTTTTATTTTTTTAATGCCGCTAAACATGTTTAGCCAAACATATTGGCATTCATATGTTTCATATGACACGATAAATTATAAAACAAATTCAGTTAAATTATATAACTTCAATACTTCTAATATTCTGGAAGTAAAAAACAAAATTGCCACAATTCTTGATACAATGAAAATTGACAATTTAAATGCATTTATATATGTAACTATTGAGGCCTTTTTTACAGACAAAGAAAAAGACAAAAAAAATATTATCTATAAAAGAATAGATTCTATAAGTAATGAAATACATATTGAGCTTAAAAAGCGAAATATTACGTATCCTATTTATTATAAATACAATTTTATGTCTACTTATCCACAAAACTCTAAATTTTCATCTATAGTTATTAGTGTAAATCTGATTAGGAAATTATACTAATTCTTAATATCTATTATACAATTACATTAAGGTATTAAACTTAACTATGAGGGAATATTTAAATAAAAAACAAAAAATCGATAATTAATTTCTTGACTAAGAATACTTAAAAATATTAAAAACGATAAATGTAACTCATGGCTACTCAATTAAATTTATTTTTACTTGCCATGGTAAAAATTAAAAGTATATAAAAGTTGGCTTTTTTTCTTCTATGCTCCAAATAGTACGTTGCTTATAAGGAAAATAATTTTTCAGCCGTGGCAGGTGTTTAGCATAGGGCCACTAAGATACAAGACCAATAGGAAACGTAGTATTTCAGATTATACTTTATTTAATTTAATAAGCTTTTAAATTGAGGAGAAATAGAATAGAATAAATTTAATGAGGATTTTATATACAAAAGCTTCATGTACAATTTATTGACTAGAGCTCGATCGTTATTAATCATAAATAACCCAAAACTATCTAAACTAATTGTTCCAATATTTTTTGAACGTTTATTCTTAATATGTTTAATATATATATTCTTTAAAGAGTTGTAGAACTCTGTATTTTCTTTTTATAATATTTATCGCCACTTTGTAATATTTTTAAAGCTGTTATAGCATCTTTAAATAATAAATACTGTGCAATAGAATATAAAAAATATGCCCTGGGGAAATTCGGATTTATTATCACAGATTTATTCAAGTTATTAATTATTGAATTTTTATTGTCGATGCAGTTCCCCATGAAAAATTCATATTGCGCTAAGTTATAGTACGCTATTGAGCTGTCTTTAGAAGCTCTTGATGTTGATAATGATAGGGATAGATTGTTTTTTGCTTCTGTTTTGTTTCCTAACAAATGATTAATCATAGCCTTGATAGTATAAAAACCACTGATTTGCATTTTATCATCGATTTTAGATATAATACTGTCAATGTCCTTCAAAAAAATATCAGCATATTTCAAATCTCCAAATAAATATTTTAATCTTCTGTAATTTAGCGAGATATTATTAGGTTGAATATTTAAAGCTTTATTATAATTACCTATAGCTCCAAGTGTATCATCCTGACAAATGCATATTTGTGCTTTTATCTCGTAATACTCATCGTTCTTATTGGTTTGTCCTAAATTATTAGAGTATATTGATATTGCTTCTATAGCAATATTGCAATTTGGGTTGTAAGTAGCTTCTATTTTAGCAAGAATTAAATATACAATTGTGTCGTTTGCAGGTGCCAATTTTTGCGATTCATAAATATCTTTATATGCATTTGTACTGTCATTTAAATAATAATACGACTTTGCGCGATATGCATATGCCTGGTAATCTGCACTTATATTTATACATGAACTAAAATCTTTTACTGCATTATTGTAGTCAAAAGAATCTAAATAAGATATGCCCCTATATCTATAGGCAAATGCTAAATGGCTATAGGCATCAACAGTATTTGAATCAAGTTTAATTGCTTTTAATAACGATTCAATAGCCCCTGTGTAATTATTAAAGCCATATAACTCAATGCGGCCTTTTATTAAATGTGATAATGAATTCTTGTTATTTAGAATTATTGCCTTGTTAATATTATTTATAGCTTCATCATATAAATTCATATTACTTTCAATTTCGGCCTTAGACATATAATAGTAGTACTTAGTGGAATCAAATGCTATAGCCTTATTTACATAGCCTAATGCAGAGGGAAAATTATTATTATTATACTCACTAATACCTTTATCAAAATTAAGTTTTGCTTGTTTTGTGTCAATTTGAGCCTTAGCATTATAAAATATAAATAACATACATATTACATATGCTATTATTCTTCTAATTGAATTTATACTATCTGTCATCTTCCTCATTTACAGGTGTTGTTGTATTAGTTGGGGTACTTTTGTCACTTGGTGTATTTGTGCTATTATTCGGTGTGCCATCCTCATAATATCCTGAATTGCCCAAATTTATCTTTTTAGGATTTGGTACAGAAGAGTTCATAGAATTTTTTAATTTTTGTTTAAAGTCATTGTTTGACTCTTTTGTGCCTCCAGCTTTATTGTTAGGGTCAGGAGGCATAGTTGGATCATTCTTTCTTGTATATGTTTTAGGCCCTGACGGACCACTAGTTTTATTATTGCTATTGTCTCCATCAGTTGGAATTTCAGTTGTAGTAAGAGGAATATCAGTTTTAATAGGACCCAATTCAGCGGGTACCTTACCGCTAGTTGTTACTCCGCCATCATTAGTTTTTGTATTATAATTACCCTCTACTTTAAATTCTCCTGATGTGGTTTTATCACCCCCACTCCATCTACCAGAGGCGTAAGTTTAATCTCCCCACTCATTTTAAATTCAGGTTTTTCATCTTCAGGATTTTTAACAGGACGGTGAGGGTGAAAAATCTTATTAATAACTTTTTTATTTCCTGTATTGTGGTTTTTATAGTTATGCTAAAATTAAAAAAGCTAGGTGTTGCAGGCAATGTCGGTTCTTTGCCATCCAAGTCAATATATTGAATTGGGTTGTTGCCTGCAAATTGATAAGGAGTATAAAAAGGATAATCATCAGCAAGTGGGTCCACACTTAAAAAGCGTGCAAGAGATGGATTGTAAATCCTAAAGCCATAATCCTGCGTACTGGTTTGTTTATCATATTCCTTGCCATTAAAGCCAAACCTATAGTCTTCCGGGGTTTCGGAGCGGTTTTGGATTAGGCTACAAATGAATAGTAATAGACATGATGTTTTGCCTTACGCAATTAGGTATTTCAAAGAACGGTTCAGTATTGCTAAATTAACCATTTCAACTGAAAAGCAACATTTTTGATGTTAAATTTTCAAGATACTTTCATTGTATATGAGTCTATCTAATTTACTAACAATTTATATTAATAGCTTGACAAATGCGTTTTGATGTTGTATCTTTGTAGTGTTATTTGCAAACTAACATGTGACACCTGATTCCTGATGGGTTATTTAGGAGATCCCGCATCAAGTGCGGGATGACAGTAAGATTTCCCGATAGTAATCGGGGGCTGCGCAGCAAAGAGTATTAGTGATATCACGAGGTTCTGAATTCTCCCATCAAGTATGGGACAGGAAATTAGGATGGCGATTAAAGAATGTATGGTTAGTGTAAAGAAACTAACCAATTTAAGTAGACTATGTAGATTATAATTGAAAGATTTCTGACAGTAAAATGTTGGAGCAAGTCCTGCATGTGTGGTAATGTATTGTTGAGCAGTTAACCCCCTCCGCTGTTTTACGGTGCATTGCCACGCCTGTGGGATTTTGTTTTAATAGAGGGGAAAAGTGAGAATTATACCCTCCCTCCCTCGGCTATGCCGAGGTACCCTCTCAATGTGGGAGACTTAAAAAATATTGCAAAAACGTTAACTTTTGCTACAACAGCAGGCCTTGCAGGCAATTAAAGAGATAAAAAGATAAAGAATGAAAAATAAGGCTCAAAACGCTTTCTTTTATTTATGCCAAAGGCATCCGTATGGAACAGCCACAAGGGTTTAACGGGACTGGAAATCCCTCCCCTCTGACCAAGGTCAGAGGTACTCCCTTTATAAGGGAGAGTTGTTTTCGCTTCTACAATTACCGAATGTTTAGAAGAAAAAATTAACAGATAAAAATGGCAATGTGGCCCTCCCTCCCCGCTTCGCGGTACTCCCTCCAAAGGAAGATAAAAGCAAGGCTCAAAACGCGTTCTTTTATTTATGCCAAAGGCATCCCTATGGGACAGCCACAAGGGTTTAACGGGACTGAAAGTAACCACCCCATTCTGACTTAAAGAGTCAGAATTTCCCTCTCCTGACGACATCTGTGCCTGTGCACGCTTAAAGAGGAGGGGAGTTGAAATTTTATCGGAATGTTTGGGTATGAAAAATATAATTAGTCAAGTTCATTTTGTAAAAAATATTTACAGCCACGTGGGTTTAACAGCAATGAAATTTTTAGAGGTTTGTCGGTTAGTGTGTTGGGTTTGTATTATAAAGCAACGTTATTCTATCCTAACGCCATTAGTGCCTGTGCACGCTTAAAGAGGAGGGAGTTGAAATTTTATCGGAATGTTTGGGTATGAAAAATATAATTAGTCAAGTTCATTTTGTAAAAAATATTTACAGCCACGTGGGTTTAACAGCAATGAATTTTTTAGAGGTTTGTCGGTTAGTGTGTTGGGTTTGTATTATAAAGCAACGTTATTCTATCCTAACGCCATTAGTACCTGGGCAGGCTTAAAAGGTAGGGCAGTTTGAAATTTTATCGGAATGTTTAGGTATGAAAAATATAAAAAGTCAAGTTCATTTTGTAAAAAAATTTACAGCCGCAAGGGTTTGATGCCAATGAATTTTTGAGAGGTTTGTCGGTTAGTGTGTTGGGTTTAGATGCCTAGGATTGTATAATTACTTTTAGCTACTTTTCTAGTATTTTTATCTCAACCCTGCGGTTGGCCTTGGCTTCGGCTTGGTTTTTTGGCTTTTCGTGTATTTTTTTAGTGTTGCTATACCCTTTCCACGTAAGCCTGGCTGCATCTATTTTGTTTTCTACAAGGTATGTATAGATAGTTTTAGCGCGGGCATCAGACAGTTTTTGGTAAAAGCCGCTTTGTAGTTTGTCTATACCATCTACATGGCCACCAATTTCAATTTTAAGGCCGGGGTTGTTTTGCATCAGCCTTAATAGTTTGTTTAACTCTGGCATGCTCTGGGGTAAAAGGGTTGTAGTATCGGGGTAAAAGTTTATGTTGCGCATGGCTACTGTAGTGCCTACACTTAGTTTGCTTACATCAAATAGGGATGTAGAATCGCCAACAAGAGGTGTGCAATTATAATGTAGCTTAATGGTGTGGCCTTTGCCGGCGGTATATACATTATCTACAAGCAGGTAGTAGCGTTGGCCCACTTTAATATCAATTGGCCTGCTATAGCTACTGCCCGGGCCAGAGTGTACATAATCATCGGTAGCTGATTTTGATAAGCCTGTTTTGCTTAGTATGGTTTTGTCGTTTCGGGCAATGTTGCTACGTATAGGCTTTATTTGGCGGTTGGCAATTTTGTCGCAATAGTTATTGGTAGCTTGGTTACGAAATAGGAGGAAGTCGTAATCGTCGTTAATGCTTTGGGGTATTATGTCTAAGCTTAAAGTGCCTGCACATGGGCATTTGAAGGTGTACCAAACGGTATGGTGCTCTTCTTCTATATAGTACATTGACTTTTTGTCGTTGCCTGAAACCTCGAGTTGTGTACCATACTTGTTGGGCGGGGCTGTAGGGCCAAATACTGTATCGGTAAGCTCAATGGCGTTTAGACAATCTGCATTTTGAGGTGTAATATCTGCTTTAGCCTGTGCTTGTAAAGCAGTGGTATATAAGCAGGCGCTAAAGAGTATACTATATGCTAGATATTTAATCATGGGCAATTGTTTAATGTTGCAAGCTTAATGTGTTTTCTTTTTGTGGTACGTGTATTTGCGCTAGCTTACTAAAGTAATCGTTGGTTTGGTGGTTTAAGAAATCTTGCGAAAATTTAACATAGCGGTGAAACTCTGCACTACCCGGTGCGTGTCCAGATATTTTACGGGCAACAGTTTCATCAACCCCCAGAGTAAGCATTGTGGTAATGGCGGTGCGGCGCATAATGTGCGACGACATAAGGTCGCAAAAGCGATAGTGCTCTCTTTTGGCATTATTCTTATAGAGCACTACCTCTTGCCCTTTGCGTTTGCGGGTTTTAAAAATGGGTTCTGTCCAGCCAGCTTTTTCGCCAATATTTTTAAGTGTTTTATTGAAGTTAAAAAGGCTTATAGTTGTAAACAACTGTTGCCTGCGCCCAATATGTTTTTTTACTATCGCATGGGCAAAGGTTGGTAGTTTTACTTTTGTGGTGGTAGATGTTTTTTGAGATACGTTAGAAACATAACACTCGCCGTTAATTGTAAGGATATTGCTCTTGGATAGCTTTATAAGGTCGGAAAAGCGGAGTGCTGTTACACAGCCTAGGATAAAAATGTCTTTAATGCGCTGCTCGCCCGGGGTAAGACTTTCTTCAAACTCAGAGTTGTATATCAGATAATTAAAACGTTCGGGGCTTAATACTAAAATGGCAGGTTGCGGGCGTTCTATCTTAAAGTTTTTGTAGTAGGGGCTTACTGGAATGTTGTGTTCTCGCTCTATGTATGTAAAAAAGCTTTGATGCGGCCTATAATCATCCCAACATAGTTGTCTGAACATTTCTTTTCATCATACAAATAGGAGCAAAATTTGGTAAAAAACTCTTTCCAATATTTCTTTTGTGCCTTAAAAGATTGTTTATTAAGCTTGTTAGCAGGGATGATTTTTAGTTCAAAGCCTTGCTTGGTTGAGAAATTTACAAGGTGATTATATATATAGGTTTGTAGTTTTATGGTTGAGGGTGATATCTTTTTATTATTCTTAATAAAACGCTTACCAGATTTGGTATCGGCTATGTATTTCTTGTATAGCGGCAGCAGGTCTATATATTTTGTTTGCATTGTAGGATTTTGTACCAAGGTATAAATGAATTGGGTTAAAAGCAAAATACATACCAACCAATATTGTAAAATGATTGTTTTTGGTTAGTACTTTTAAAAATCGTGTTTTTAGCTTAATCAATCCCCTAATGGGATTTAATAGCAGCTTATTGACCTTGGCTTTATTAAGATTAGGGCTGCAAAAGATAACTTATTATTCTTTTAATACGAGTTAATCGCTTGGTAATCAAAAATTCTTATTTTTATCACCCCTATTTCGATAACATGATAAAAATAGCCAAATTACTACTCCTTGCTATAATTCTTATTTCGTCAACACTTAGCGCGCAAACCTGCACTTTTACTTATGGCTCAGTTGATAGTGATGCTCAGTTGGTATGTCCGGGTACTGCTCCGTTTCCGCCAAGTTTAGATGTATTACCCACGGGTGGTAGCTATACTTGCCAATGGTATTATGCCGATGGTGATATTATACCTTGCCCCGTAGGAAATAATACAACTGGCTGGACACTGATTCCAGGCGCCACATCTACTGCATACATAGCAGGCGGATTGTCTCAATCGCGAACGTTTGCCTGTATGATTATACCGGTGAATGTACCTAACTGCTTTGCGCAGTGGGCAGCTGGTTGTAAGCATGTAACAGTATTATATCCATCGTTAGTTAATTTTGGTACCATTGAGAGCGGGGATGAAACTGTTATACCTTTTGCCAGTATGCCCGATACTATTGAATTTTCCATTCCTCAGTCGGGCCCTATATTAAATTATACCTATAAATGGTATTATAAGCCTTGGCATTTTTAGTGCACCAAGCGGAACATCAACAAATGGCTGGATACCTGCCACAGGTGGAACATTAATAAATGGTGGGGTAAAATACATCCCTCCATATAATTTAATAGAAACACGTACCTATGCTTGCTTTATTACTGCTATTTGGAGTACCTGTAGTCCTAAGCAGTGGGCAACGGGCTGTAGGCGTATTACGGTTAACGCTCCGCAACCTATAAGTTATGGTGTGGTTGATGGTGTTACAGATACAGTTTTTGTTGCTTGTGAAAGCCCAGATACAGTTAGGTTTACTACACCACCAACGGGTTTTGTTGGTACATACAGGTATCAGTGGTTCTCTTGTAATGGCGATTGCCAGTGCCCCTCTGATATAACGGATGGCAACTATACTATGTGGGGAGCTGTTGGTTCTCAGCAAAATTATGTTGTTCCATCAGACCAATATGATGCTACCTATGCTTGTATTGTAACACCCGATTCATCGTCTAACGGAAGCCAGTTTACAAACCTTGGAGCCTATGCTCAATCATGTAAAAAAGTAAAAATAGTATCTAGTGGCTATATTGGTGTGGGGGGTATACAAGGTACATCTCCTTCAACCTGTAGTATACCCGCAGATCCACAGCCTATGTCATTTATGGGCATACCCGATGCTAATTTTGGCACCAGCTATACACTACAATGGTATTATAAAGATGGTTTTAATGCATGCCCCCAAGATGGCGAAAGTGGGCTAGGGTGGAACGTAATACCCGGAGCAACTGAATTTGTTTATGACCCGCCAGCGGATCTTACAAATTCCAGGACGTACGTTTGTAAAATAGACCGTCACCCCGATAATTTAGCTTGCAATGACCCTTGGACAAACTGCATTTATATGGGCGTTGCAACTCAAATAGACTACGGTACTATTACCGCCGGAGACCAAACTTTTTGTACCCCCTTTACACAATCGCAGCTTATCAATTTCAGTACCATGCCTACAAGCAATGGTAATTTATCGTTTAATTATAAGTGGTATTATAAAGATAGTGTTGTTGGCTGCCCTACAGGTGGCTCAACCACAGGCTGGATACCGGCAACAGAAACTGGTTTTTCTTCCCCTCAATTATCAATACCACTGCTTAATAATAATAAAACCTATGCATGCCTGGTATCGCCAAACCCGGCTAACAATAGTTGTGGGCCGCAGTGGGCCACATCGTGCAGAAAATATACAGCAAACTATCCTGTATTTAACTCCGGAGCTATAACTACAGGCAACCAGGAAATATGCCCTAATGGAGACCCAACCCCAATTACCTTTAGCACTTTGCCATCGGGCGGTTCGGGTACATATACCTATACTTGGATTTATAGGCCTATAATGAATGGAGGTACCTGTTCTGAGACTGATTTTTCATCGTGGGCTGTAGTTGCAAACTCAAACTCGCCAACATTAGACCCACCTGTATTAACCGCAGGGCGCGTTTATAAATGCATGGTTTACGATGCTGCTTACCCTGGCTGTTCAGGAAAAGTAGCTTCAGGTTGTTTCACCATTAATGTTTCGTCAGAACTTTTTTATGGTTGGGTAGATAACACCCAGGTTAACTTTTGCCCCGGCTACGACCCTGACCCAATAGGCTTTTCAATACCAACTGTTGGCACAGGGCAGGCATTTACCTATCAATGGTATTATACAGGGGGCACGGGTGCATGCCCATCAGGCCCAAGTATAAACAATGTGACAATAATACCTGGTGCTACCGGTGCCACTTACGACTCTCCACCATTAACAATAGACAGGAAGTTTGCTTGTTACATAACACCTGTGGGCACAAACCCATGCGGTGTTACTAATGCAGGGCGTTGGGCAACAAACTGCAAGCCTTTTGTTGCAGGTTCAACACCCAATTGGGGATCTGTATCTAATAATAACCATAACTTATGTGCAGGTGGTATTCCGTTGCCAATGTCTTTATCTACACCATCGGGTGTGCCTTGAACTTATGCTTATCAATGGTATTACCGCGATGGTATTGTTAATGCACCTTTAGGTAATAACACTGATGGATGGATACTTATACCAGATGGAGCAACGCAATTGTATACTCCAACTCAACCTTTATACAATAGCCGTACCTATGCATGCTTTATAACAACACCAAACCCGCCTACAGGTTGTTTCCCTAGTGGCTGGGCTGCAGGTTGCAGGCAGGTTACGTTAGTAGATAACCCAGCCAATATCAATTTTGGTACAATAAACTCACTAACGCAATCATATTGTAATAATAACGCCGACCCAACAAACTTTGCTGTTTTACCATCGGGCGGTACAGGTAATTTTACCTACCAATGGTATTATATGGTAGGGCAGGACTCTTGCCCAAGTGGAACTTCAACAGTTGGTTGGTCAATAGCACCAAATGGTACCGGTTCAACATATGCATATGGTTTAAATCCTCCGGGTAGTGCAGACGGTTACATTGTTGCTTGTTTTGTAACAGATGCATCGCCTGGCTGTGGCGCACAATGGGCTGCTGGTTGCCAAAAGCTATATACACCCGGTAGTATAAATTATCCAACGTTAGAAATTGCTTCTATTCAACATTGTTACGGGGGCATTCCAGATCCAATATCATTAACATTTAATCCTTATTCTTTTGACGAAGATTTTTTTACTTACCAATGGTATTATACCAACTCTTTTTCTGAGATACTTTGCGATAATAATTTAACTATTACTAATGATTTTGTTTTAGTACCGGGTGCTACATCATCAACATATTATCCACCTGCAAATGCAACATCAGGTTACTACAGGTGTTATGTAACGCCGCAAACATGCAGCTTAGGGCAGTTTGCACAGGGTTGTTGCCATTTATATTATAACAGTGGCGATGCCCTGCCCTATAGAGGACGCATAGCAAGTGGAGATGAGAATATTTGCCCGGGTGGAGACCCGGGGCCGGTTTTCTTTTCCTATCTGCCGGCAACAATGGCAGACACTACTGATTTTGATGTATTGCCTGCCAGATATAAGTGGTATTATAAGGATGGTATTAATACCTGTCCAACAGGCCAATCTACCTTAGGTTGGACACCGGTTACAACAGCAGATAGTTCTTTTTACGCGCACAACCCACCGCTAGGCCTTACACAAAACCGTACCTATGCATGCCAAACGGCTATGGTTACAACATACTCAACCGCTTGTGAAGGTTTTGAGTGGGCGGCTAATTGCAGAAAAGTATATGTTACCGGATTAAATACAGTTAACTATGGTACGGTGCTAAATAACAATGAAACGTTTTGCCTGCTTGTTGACTCAAACAACGTTAATCCCCAACAAATAACATTTTCATCACTACCCTCTAATGCCGGTCAGTTTAATTATCAATGGTATTACCAGGACACAATAGTAGCAGCCCCAACAGGTAACAATACCACAGGTTGGACATTAATAGAGAATGCAAATTTAGCTACTTATGATCCGCCTGCTGTTTTGGGGCATGCGCGTACTTATGCTTGTTTTGTATCGCCCACCCCATACAGCAATTGCCCTCCAGCAGCTGCATGGGCCAATGGTTGCAGCTATGTTAAATTTGCCAACACCCCGGTAAATTTTGGTACTACACCAACTATAACTGATAGTATATGGTGTACTAATAATATACAGGCACAGCTTTCATTTACCCAACTGCCAAGTGGTGGTACCGGAGGTTTTACATATCAATGGTATTATATAAACGGCCTAGTATCTGCCCCTACAGGTAGCTCAACAGCGGGTTGGACAGTATTGTCTGGCGCAAATACAGCTTCATATAATGTTATAGGCCCTGTAAACAACTCTCGTACATATGCATGTTTTGTTTCGCCAGTGCCAACAATTATTGGTTGCGCCACCAGCGGACAGTGGGCTGCCGGATGCCACAAAGTTCCGGTTAGTAATTATTATCCGGTGGTAACTTTTGGTACTATGGCGCAGGGCGATGAAACTATTTGTGCCGGAGGCGGCATACCACAGGTTGTTTCTCTTGCTACCTTACCCACTGGCGGCCAAAGCTATAAATACAAATGGTATATGGGGGCAATGCTACAACCGTATGCCCTGCAACAGGCACAACCATGCTATGGGGCAGCTTAATGGCTACTACCACAGTGCCATATTGGCAACCGCCAATTACTATTGATCCTGTTTCGGTAGCATGTAGTGTAGAAATTACATTCGGCCCAAATTGTAAAACATATGGCTGGGTGTCTGGTTGCAGGCACATAGACCAGGTTACACTTATTCCTAATGTTGGTTCAGTATCTGCACCTACTGATAGTATTTGTCAGTTTGCCGATCCTGAACCGATTACGTACAACGCTCTTCCATCTGGTGCTGATTATTTTGAATACCAATGGTATTACCAACCGGGTATTACATGCGAAAATATTAATGAATTAGATTTTACAGGTTGGTACCCTATATATGGAGCCAATAGCCCTACTTATGATCCACCTCCGGGCCTTAATCAAAGCAGAATTTACAAGTGTGCTGTTAAAGCCGTTGATAATCCTTGCCAAACAAATTTCTCATGGTCGCAAGGTTGTCATATTGTAATTGTTACACCAAACACAACTGCTACATACGGTACAATACAGCAAAATAACCAACAGCTGTGTACCAACGCTAATCCTTCACTAATCAGTTTTAGTAGCCTGCCAACGGGTGGCGCGTTTGTTTATCAATGGTATTACCAAAACGGCATAGTGGCTGCGCCAACAGGTTCTTCAACCGCTGGTTGGACAATTATAAATGGAGCCAATAATAATACATATAATCCCCCACCGGGTTTAACACTATCAAGAACATACGCATGTTTTCTGTCTCCAATAAACTCGCAAACATGCTTTGTGCAGTCTATATGGGCAGGCGGTTGTAGCCAAGGTTACCATTACAGGTAACCCCACAATAGCATACGGTACATTAGCTAGTGGTAACGAATCTTTTTGTACTACAGGCAATCCTTCTGCAATAACATTTGCTACCGAACCATCGGGTGGTTCGGGTAATTTTATTTACCAATGGTATTATAAAAATGGAATAAATGCTTGTCCATCGGGTTCTTCAACCACAGGTTGGACTATAATTTCTGGCGCAACAGCTACAACATACCAACCTGCAGCGGGCTTGGCCCAATCAAGAACATATGCTTGTTTTGTAACACCACAATCATCTTGTTCATCTACTCCTGCTTGGGCATCGCAATGCAGGCAGGTAACTATAGGCTCTAATGTTGTATTTGGTACGTTGGTTAATGCCGATGAATCTTTCTGCCAATCGGGCAACCCAACAGTTATAAATTTTAGTTTGTATCCAACAGGTAACAATGGCGTGTTTACTTACCAATGGTATTACTAGGATGGATTAGTTTCTTGCCCATCAGGCACTTCAACTACAGGCTGGACAGTTTTAAGTGGCGAAACTAATAATAGTTATGAACCACCTGCCGGCTTATCAGCATCTAGAACCTACGCATGTTTTGTAACTGCAGCAGCAACACAAACGTGTATTGCAGCATCGGGTTGGGCAAGTGGCTGTAGAAAGGTGACTATTAGTAATAGTTCTGCAATTAACTATGGGTCTATACTTTTTGCTGATGAAAGGCTTTGTCTAGTAGAGCCTGTATCTGCTGTTCCGTTTGAGGTTTTACCATCGGGGCCAAGTACCACGTTTACCTATCAGTGGTATTCTCAAGCAGGTATTGTAAACTGCCCAACAGGTAGCAATACGGCAGGCTGGACCCCCATTAGCGGCGCTACGTCTTCAACCTTTCCTGGTGCCGGAAATTATGGGGTAACTACAACATTTGCTTGTTTGGTAATGGCTACAGGCCCTTGCGGGTCGGGTGTTCAATGGGCATCGGGCTGCAGGCATGTAGAGGTTTTAACCCCTATAGTAAATGGTGGAACTATAGAAGCTGGCGATCAATCAGTATGCTATATGGTAGATCCTAATATTATCAATTTTAGTATTCCACCATCTGCGCCAGAAGCAACAATAACTTATAATTGGTATTATGCAAATAATGTGGTTGGCTGCCCAACAGGTAACCAAACCTGGGGCACATCATTAGGCGTTACAACACCATTTTATGATCCGGCACCTTCAACCCAATCAAGAACCTATGCATGTTTAATTACTGCTAATGGTGTATGTTTAACAAACAGTTCGGTTTGGGCAAATAGCTGTAGAAAAATTTCAGTAGCCAATTATCCTGTAGCGGGTACTATAACGGGAGGCAACCAAACTTTTTGCGCAGTTGGCGATCCTGCAAATATTACATTGTTGGTGCAGCCTGCCAATGGCTCGGGCGTAAATACATTACAATGGTTTTATAAAAATGGAATTGTGCCTGCTCCATCAGGCAGCGACACAACCGGTTGGACATTAATACCTTAGTGCAACGTCAAATACTTATGATCCGCCTGCAGGTTTAACCAATAGCAGGTCTTATTCTTTACTTGTTACAAATGTGGCAAATGCAAATTGTCCGGAGGTTGTTCAATGGGTTGGTTCTATCAGGCAAATTACAGTTACTCCTAATGCATTGCTTGGTGTATTAGCTTATGCTGATGAAAGTTATTGTACAAGTGGAGACCCTGCGGCAATATCTTTTGCCACTGCGCCATCAGGCGGTTCGGGGTCTTATAGCTACCAGTGGTATTATCAGGATGGTGATATAAGTTGCCCTGTAGGTTCTTCTACCACAGGCTGGACAATTATATCAGGTGCAACAACAAATACATACGATCCCCCTACAATATCGGCAAGCCGAACCTACGCATGTTATGTTAGTGTAGCATCTAATGCAAGTTGCCCTGCAACAGCCGGCTGGGCTACCCAATGCCGTAAAGTCATTATTGGTGGTACTGTAAATTATGGAACTATTGCTAGTGGCAACCAAACTGTTTGTCCTGTAAATGGCGATCCATCAATAATTACATTACAAACAGTTCCATCGGGTGGTAGTGGCAACTTTACTTATCAGTGGTATTATCAAGATGGTTTAATAACATGTCCTACAGGTTCTTCTACCAACGGTTGGACAATTATATCAGGTGCTACTACTGCAAGCTACGATCCTCCAACAGGATTAACGGCTAGCCGCACTTATGCCTGTTTTGTGAGTCTGGCAGCTGGTAATGGTTGTGTTGCATCAGTAGGTTGGGCAGCGCAATGCCGCCAAATAACAATTTCTACAGCGCCTAATTTTGGAACAATTACCAATGCTAATGAAACATTCTGTGCCCCCGGCGACCCTGCTTTAATTACATTTGCTACACCCGCTACAGGCGGCAGCAGCAGCTTTTCATATCAATGGTATTATAAATCAGGAATAATTAGTTGCCCAACAGGTAGCACCGCTAACGGTTGGACAGCAATATCGGGTGCTACAAGTGCTACTTACGATCCGGCAACAACAGTATTTTCAAGAACATTTGCCTGTTTTGTAACAGCCAATGCAGGCATAGGTTGCTTAGCAACCACAGGTTGGGCAACAGGTTGCAGGCAAGTTACTATTGCACCTGCTATTAATTTTGGTACCCTAGCACCGGGCAACGAAAATTTATGTGGAACTGCTAACCCAACAGCTATTAGTTTTTCTTCAACGCCAACAGGCGGATCGGGTAATTTTACATACCAATGGTATTATGCTGATGGTGATTTTATTTGCCCGGGAGGCAATACAACCACAGGCTGGACAATTATATCGGGGGCTACTTCTGCAAGCTACGATCCCCCGCAGGTTTAACCAATACACGTACCTATGCATGTATGGTTACATCTGTTGGTAACCAAGCGTTGTCCATCAACATTAAGCGGGTGGGCAAGCGAATGTCGTAAAGTAAATATTGGTGCGCCGGTATATTATGGCTCTCTGGTTTATGATATTGATTATGTATGTTCGCCCGGCGACCCTGCACAAATTTATTTTAACACACCACCATCAGGTGGTAGTGGTAATTACACCTATCAATGGTATTACCAAAATGGTTTGGTAAACTGCCCTACAGGTAGTTCAACATCAGGTTGGACTGTTATAAGCGGAGCAAATGCAGATAATTACAACCCACCAACAGGCTTGTTAACCAGCCGTACCTATGCTTGTTTAGTAACAGCAACTGCAGGTAGTGGTTGTGCGGCATCATCGGGTTGGGCATCGCAATGCAGGCAAGAATATGTAAGTGGCTAAGGTTGAGTATGGTACATTGGTTTCTAACAATGAAAATATTTGTTATAATGGCGACCCAAGTATTATTTCTTTTGAAACATTGCCAACTGGCGGATCGGGTAATTACACATACCAGTGGTATTATAAGGATGGCATATTCAATTGCCCTACCGGTTCTTCTACTACAGGCTGGACAATAGTAAATGGAGGCAATAGCTTTTCTTACGACCCTCCCACAAACTTAACAACAAGTCGTACCTATGCATGTTTGGTAACTGCTACCGCAGGTGGTGGTTGTGTACCATCTGCCGGTTGGGCATTGCAATGCAGGCAGGTTACAGTAAATGCTAACCTTAATTATGGTTCCTTAGGGTATGTAACAGACTCAATTTGCTCAGGCGGAGTACCTGATTTAATATCATTTATAACATTACCAAGTGGCGGCTCTGGTTCTTATACTTACCAGTGGTACTACCAAAACGGCTTGGTAGGTTGGCCTGACTATTATGATAACACCAACGGTTGGACCGCTATTCCCGGTGCAACATCAAGCACCTATCTTCCAGGGCCATTAACAGCTACCCGCACGTATGCATGCTATGTTACTGGCTATGCAGGTTTGGGTTGTCCGCAAACATTCCAGTGGGCAGCCGGTAGCAGGCAAATTAGGCTTGCAAGTAATCCGCTTTATGGATACGTTAATTATTTGCTGGATACAATTTGCCCCGGTGGAGACCCTGTAAATATTACACTAGGCCAACTGCCAAGCGGGGGCTCTAATATTTTTGCATACCAGTGGTATTATAAAGAAGGAAATAGTTCTTGTGGTGGTAATATATCAAACTGGACTATTATAAACGGTGCCACAAGCACCAGCTATAACCCACCCGCAGGTTTGTATACCAGTAGAACATATGGATGCTACGTAACAATATTAGCCGGTGGAGGTTGTCCTCAAACAAGTGCTTTTTCAACACAATGCCGTTGGGTAATAATAAGGCCTGGCAGTACGTTTGGTACAATGGTATCTGGTAACGAAACTATATGCACCGGCGGAGACCCAGCTGGAATTAGCTTTACAACACTACCAGCTGCAGGCTCAACTTTTCAATGGTATTACCAAGATGGATTAGGCAGTTGCCCATCCGGCACATCTACCACAGGATGGACATTAATAAGCGGGGCTACATCAAATACTTACGACCCACCATCAGGTTTACAAACATCTCGCACCTATTCATGCTACGTTACAACGCCTAATGGAGCATGTTTAGGCAGCAGTGGATGGGCTGCGCAATGCAGGCAGGTTTCTATAGCGCAACCTGTTGCATATGGAACACTTACAAGTGCTGATGCATCTTTATGTACACCGGCAGACCCCTTGCCAATTACATTTGCTACAGTACCATCTGGCGGTAGTGGATCATTTACTTATCAGTGGTATTACCAAGATGGGTTAGTAAGTTGCCCCGCGGGTTCTTCTACTGCTGGATGGACTTTAATAAGTGGTGCTACTGCAGTTAGCTACGACCCACCAACAGGCCTAACAACATCAAGAACCTATGCATGTTTGGTTACAAATAGCAGCGGCGGTGGTTGTTCTGCAACTACAAATTGGGCAGCGCAATGCCGTAAAATTACTGTTGGTAGTACACCAATTGTGCTTGGTACTTTAGTAGATGCTAATGAAAGCTTCTGCGGACCGGGTAACCCATCTACAATCAATTTTGCTATACCTCCATCAGGCGGTTCAGGCTCGTTTACTTATCAATGGTACTATAGGGTAAATGTTGTACCCTGCCCGGCAGGTATATCAACAATAAATTGGACAGTTATTAATGGAGCTACAGCAAGTAGTTATACACCGCCTGCAGGCCTTAGTGCAAGCCGAGCTTATGCATGTTATGTAACAGCAACATCATCTCCGGGCTGTGCTGCTACTTCAGGTTGGGCAACTCAATGTCGACAGATTACAATTACTAATCCGGTTACTTTTGGTACTTTAAATGCAGTAGCTCAAAGTTTCTGCACAACAGGCGACCCATCTGCCATATCTTTTTCATCACCAACATTTGGTGGCCCGGGAACATATACTTACGAATGGTACTATCAGGATGGTATAGTAAGTGCGCCGTCAGGAAATTCAACAACAGGTTGGACATTAATTAGCGGAGCTAATGCAAATACATATGATCCTCCGGCAGGCTTAACAAATAGCCGCACTTATGCTTGTATGATTTATGCGGCTGCAATGCTGTTAATGGTTGGGCAATTGGATGTAAGCAGGTAGTAATTGGAGGCCAACCCAACTATGGTACTCTTACAGCAGCAAATGAAACACTTTGTTATGTGGCCAATCCTTCCCTAATAAACTTCTCAACGCCTGTTTCAGGCGGCTCCGGAATTTATACCTACCAATGGTATTACCAAGATGGCTTAGCAACCTGTCCAACGGGAAATTCAACCACAGGCTGGACAATAATCAGCAATGCCACTTCACCTACATACGATCCGTCCAACCTAACTACTACCCGTACTTATGCCTGTATGGTTACAATGGCAGCAGGCGGCACGTGTATAGCAAGTAATAATTGGGCATCAGGTTGCAGGCAGGTTTCCGTTCTTTCACCTTTAAGTTATGGGACTCTAACAACAGGTAACGAAACAATATGTTATTTGGGCGACCCTGCAAATATTACTTTTGCAAGCCTACCTGCAGGTGGCTCTGGTGTATATACGTATCAATGGTATTCTAAAGCTGGAATAAATACATGCTTAACCGGGACTTTAATACCATCAGACTGGCTGCCTATAGCAGGCGCTACCGGTACAAGCTACGACCCGCCAACAGGCATAACAGGCAACCGAACTTACGCTTGTTATGTAACTGCTGCCGCAGGTTTAACATGTGCTCAAACATCTGCCTGGGCCACAGATTGCCGCAAGGTAACTATCTTAGGCCCCGCTACTTTTGGTACATTAAATTACAGCGACGCTACTTATTGCAGCACTGCAGACCCTGCAGCTTTTTCTTTTGCTACAGCACCATCAGGCGGTTCGGGCAACTTTACATACCAATGGTATTATCAGGATGGTTTAGCATTGTGCCCATCAGGAAGCTCTACCACAGGGTGGACATTGATAAGCGGGGCTACTGCTGCTACTTACGATGCTCCTGCAGGTTTAACTAACAGCCGTACTTATGCATGTTATGTAACAGTAGCTGCCGGTTCGGGGTGCTTAGCAGGTTCGTTATGGGCTAATTCATGTTGTAAAATAACTATAGTTCCGGCAGCAAATTTTGGTTCTTTACCTGTGTATACGGAGAGTTTCTGTACATCGGGCGATCCTACCAATATTTCGTTTGAAACTGCACCAACAGGTGGCAATGGTATATTTAGCTACCAATGGTATTACAAAGCAGGTGTTAACGCATGCCCATCGGGTAGTTCTACTTCTGGTTGGATAATGATAAGTGGCGAAACAAGTGCTTCCTATAATCCAACTACTATATCGGCAAGCCGCACTTATGCCTGTTTTATTACAGCTAATGGTTGTACAGGAACATCGGGTTGGGCTAATAATTGCCGACAGATATTAATTAATGGCACAGTATCTTATGGAGCGTTAGCATCTGGCAATGAGTCTGTTTGTCCGGGTGGAGACCCTAATGCAATTAGTTTCTCTACACCTGTTTCAGGTGGTTCAGGTGTATATGCATACCAATGGTATTATCAGGATGGTTTGGTTACATGTCCTTCAGGCACTTCTACTACAGGTTGGAGTTTAATTAGCGGTGCTACATCTGCTACATATAACCCACCTACAGGCCTTGCAAATAACCGTACTTATGCCTGTTTTGTTAATGTTACGGCTTATCAAACATGCACAGCCAGCAGCGCCTGGGCAACAGGCTGCCGCCAAGGTAACAATATCATCAACAACTGTTTTTGGTACACTAATAAGTGGCGATGCATCATATTGCGCCACAGCCGATCCGCTAAACATAACATTCTCTACATTCCCATCAGGCGGTCCGGGGTTCTTTCTTATAAATGGTATTATCAGGATGCAATAGTTGCATGCCCCACAGGCACATCAACTGCAGGATGGACATTAATACCGGGTGCTACCAATTCTAACCATAATCCCGCTGCAGGTTTAACAAACAGCCGCACATATGCTTGTTTTGTAACTTATGGAGGAGTGACAGGTTGTGCTGCTGATAGTTTGTGGGCTACATCGTGCCGCAAAATAACGGTTAACCCCGCAGCTGCTTTTGGCACACTTACATCTGCAAACCAAAGTTTCTGTTCAAGCGGCGACCCGGCAAACATTACCTTTACTACAATACCAAGTGGAGGTAGCGGAAGCTTTACTTACCAATGGTATTATCAAAACGGAATAATACCATGCCCTTCGGGTTCATCAACTACCGGGTGGACTATTATTAGTGGAGCTACAACATCGTCATACGATCCACCATCAGCATTAACCCAGTCAAGGACATATGCTTGTTTGGTAACAGGCACGTCAGGCGGAGGTTGCAGCGCATCTACAGGCTGGGCTACAAATTGTAGGCAGGTTACTATTAGTAATACGGTTGCATACGGTACACTTGCAGCTGGCAATGAGTCTATATGTTCTGGTGGAGACCCTGCGGCAATTTCATTTGCAACAATCCCATCTGGAGGCAGCGGCACGTATACCTATCAATGGTATTATCAAAATGGTATTATAACATGCCCTTCGGGCTCATCAACTACCGGTTGGACCATTATTAGTGGCGCAACAACTGCTACTTATGATCCTCCATCGGGCGTTACACAAACACGTACTTATGCATGTTTGGTAACAGCAACTGCAGATGGTGGATGCACAGCATCTACCGCTTGGGCAACAGGCTGCCGGCAATTAACTATATCGCCGGCTGCAACATTTGGTACACTTGCTTCAGGTAATCAATCGTTATGTTCCGGCGGCGACCCGGCTAACATAAGTTTTGCAACAGTTCCGTCAGGCGGTAGTAGTAGCTTTACCTATCAATGGTACTATCAAGATGGATTAATAACCTGCCCAACAGGAGGTTCAACAGCAGGCTGGACAATTATCAGTGGAGGAACAACATCAAGTTATGATCCACCGTCGGGTCTGTCAATATCTCGTACCTATGCTTGTTTAGTAACAGCAACAGCAGGTGGAGGATGCACAGCTACAACAAATTGGGCATCACAATGCCGTCAAGGTAACTATAACACAGGGTGCCACTTTTGGTACGTTGGTTTCAGGTAACGAATCATTATGTTCAGGCGGAGATCCTGTTGCTATAAGTTTTGCAACAATACCAAGCGGAGGTAGTGGCAACTTTACCTATCAGTGGTACTATCAAGATGGATTGATAACATGCCCTAGTGGTTCTTCAACAACCGGTTGGACTATTATCAGCGGAGCAACAATATCATCTTATGATGCACCAATCGGATTGTCAACATCGCGTACCTATGCATGTTTAGTAACAGCAACAGCAGGTGGAGGATGTACAGCTACAACAAATTGGGCATCACAATGCCGTCAAGGTAACTATAACACCGGGTGCCACTTTTGGTACCTTGGTTTCAGGTAATGAATCGTTATGTTCAGGTGGCGACGCTACAGCAATAAGTTTTGCAACCTCCCTTCGGGTGGAAGTGGTAACTTTACTTACCAGTGGTATTATCAAGATGGATTGATAACCTGCCCAACAGGAAGTTCAACAACAGGTTGGACTATTATCAGCGGAGGAACAACATCAAGTTATGATCCACCATCGGGCTTAGTAGCAAACCGTACCTACGCCTGTTTAGTAGCAGCAGCAGCAGGTAATAGTTGTGCGGCTTCTACAGGCTGGGCCGCGCAATGCCGCCAGGTAACAGTAACCACCAACCCAACCATTAACTACGGAACACTAACCAGTGGCAACGAAAGTTTCTGTATTACAGGCGACCCAACTAATATAACATTTGCCACGGCGCCAAGTGGAGGTACATTTACTTATCAATGGTACTATCAGGATGGATTGATAAGCTGCCCAACAGGGTCAGCAATTACAGGTTGGACAATCATAGTAGGAGCAACATCTTCAAGCTATGATGCACCAATTGGTTTGTCAACTTCTCGCACTTATGCTTGTATGGTAACGGTAACAGGAGCTTGCGTATCGGGTAGTGCATGGGCAACCAATTGCCGTCAAGGTAACTATTACTCCTGCCGCAACATTTGGCACACTTACTAATGCTAACGAAAGTTTCTGTGCAACGGGAGACCCTTCTGCAATAACTTTTGCAACAATACCATCAGGCGGTAGTGGTAACTATACATATCAATGGTATTACCAAAATGGATTGATTACCTGCCCAGCAGGTTCATCAACTACCGGTTGGACTATTATAAGCGGTGCCACAACAGTATCGTACGATCCTCCATCGGGCTTATCACAATCGCGGACTTTTGCATGTTTAGTAACTGCAACAGCAGGTAATGGATGTGTAGCTTCTACAGGTTGGGCAACACAATGCCGCCAGATAACTATTGGTGCAGGTGTATTATTTGGTACACTAACAAACGCTAACGAAAGTATATGTTCAGGAGGCGATCCTACTACTATTACTTTTGCAACAATACCAAGCGGAGGTAGCGGCATTTACACTTACCAATGGTACTATCAGGACGGATTAATTACTTGTCCTACAGGTCCATCAACTATAGGCTGGACAATCATTAGTGGGGCTACTACTGGTAGTTATGATCCGCCTAGTGGTTTAATAGGAAACCGCACTTATGCATGTTTGGTAACTGCTGCAACGGGTGGTGGATGTGTCACATCAACAGGTTGGGCTACACAATGCCGCCAGGTAACCATAACAGCACCACCGGTAGTAACCTATGGTGTATTAACAACAGGTAACGAAAGCTTCTGTATTACGGGAGATCCAAGTAATATAACTTTTGCAACAGCGCCAAGCGGAGGCATATTTACTTATCAATGGTATTACCAGGATGGTATTATTACCTGCCCAAGCGGCACATCAACCGCAGGCTGGACGATTATCTCAGGTGCTACTGGAAGTAATTATGATGCACCATCGGGCTTAACACAAAGCCGCACTTACTCTTGTATGGTAACTGTAACAGGAGCGTGTGTATCGGGTAATGCCTGGGCTACTAACTGTCGCTAAGGTAACCATAACTCCAGCGGCAACCTTTGGTATACTAGCCTCAGGCAATGAGAGCTTTTGCGGAACTGCTGATCCATCAAACATAACCTTTGCTTCCACACCATCGGGAGGCTCAAATAACTTTACTTACCAGTGGTATTATCAAGATGGATTGATTACTTGCCCGAGTGGTTCTTCAACTACAGGCTGGACAATCATCAACGGAGCTACAGTAAGTAGTTACGATGCCCCGGGAGGTTTAACACAATCGCGTACCTATGCATGTTTAGTAACTGCAACAGCAGGCAATGGTTGCACAGCATCAACAGCATGGGCAACGCAATGCCGTCAGGTAACTATAGCACCAACAGCAACATTTGGTACGTTAGCATCAAATAACGAGACGATATGTACCGGCGGCGACCCTGTAGTTATACCATTTGCAATAACACCTTCGGGCGGCAGTGGCAACTATACCTACCAGTGGTATTATCAAGATGGATTGATAAGCTGCCCAAGTGGAAGTTCAACTTCAGGCTGGACTATTATCAGCGGAGCCGTATCATCAAGTTATGACCCACCAACAGGCTTAACACAAAACCGTACCTATGCTTGTTTAGTTACAGCAACCGCAGGTAACGGATGTGCGGCAACTACCGGTTGGGCCACCCTGTGCCGCCAGATAACAATAACCACTAACCCAACCATCAATTATGGTGAGCTAACATTGGCTAACGAGAGCTTCTGTAATACTGGCGATCCAGCAAATATTACCTTCGCAACAACACCAAGTGGTGGAGGAGGTACGTTTACCTACCAGTGGTATTATCAGGATGGTTTAGTAACCTGCCCAAGCGGAACATCAATATCAGGCTGGACGATTATTAGCGGAGCTACATCAAGTAATTACGATGCACCAAGCGGATTAACCCAAAGCCGGACCTATGCGTGTTTTGTTTCTACCAACACAGCTTGCGCGTCGGGCTCCTCATGGGCCGCGCAATGCCGTCAGGTAACTATAGGTGTATTACCTCCGGTTAACTATGGTACATTAGTAACTGCCGCAGAAACTTACTGTAACGGTGGAGATCCGACTAACATAGTCTTCTCAACTGCACCAAGTGGAGGTAGCGGAATACAAACCTACCAATGGTACTATCAGGATGGATTAATTATTTGCCCTAGTGGAAGTAGCACAGCAGGCTGGACAATAATTAGCGGTGCAACAGCACCAAGCTATGACCCAACTTCAATAACAGCCTCGCGAACGTATGCTTGTTTAGTTACTGATGCTGGAAATGGTATCTGCCCTGTTACATCAAACTGGGCTGCTAACTGCCGCCAGGTAACGGTAAATGCGGTTAGCTACGGAACAATAGCCAATGCCTCAGAAACCATTTGTATTAATGGCGACCCCGCAGCTATTAGCTTTGGAACAGCACCTAGCGGTGGTGGAGCAATAACCTACCAATGGTATTATCGTAATGGCACACAAGTGTGCCCTACAGGTACATCAATTTTTGGTATGGTATTAATTGCAGGGGCTACATCTGCAACGTATGACCCACCGGCAGGTCTTAACCAAACCCGCACCTATGCTTGTATGGTAAATATAGCGGCAGGTAACGGCTGTTTAGCATCTAATAACTGGGCTGCTAATTGCCGTATAGTCAACGTAACACCATTGCCTACTTATGGCACGCTATACCCTAGCACCAAACGTATATGCAAAGGCGGCAATCCTGATCCGTTAGCGTTCCAAACCTTACCATCTGGCGGAACAACGTATACCTACCAATGGTATTATAAAAATGGCCAAAGCTTGACATGTCCATCGGGCACTAATACTAGCGGCTGGACATTAATTCCGGGCGGAACAACCCAAAACTACGACCCACCGGCAGGCTTAACCCAAACCCGCACCTACGCCTGTATGGTAACATCGAGCGGAAGTGGCAACTGTAGTAACGGCATGCGTTGGGCAACCAACTGTGTAATACAAACAGTAGTACCGCCACCAACCTATGGTACTCTGATCAACGCTAATGAGAGTGTGTGCTCGGGAGGCAACCCGGCTTTAATAAGCTTTTCAACCGCACCAGGAGGCTACGGGACTAAAGCCTACCAATGGTATTACAAAGACGGGGTTAGCGGCAATTGTCCAACTGGAAGCTCTACTGCTGGATGGAGTTTAATAAGCGGGGCTACGGCTATAAACTACGACCCACCCGTTGGCTTAACCACCAGCCGCACCTATGCCTGTATGGTAACAGCTAGCGGAACGCCCTGTGCGGGCAGCCAATGGGCTACCAACTGCCGCAAGGTAACTATCATAACTTGCCGAGAGGATGAATATGTTAGCTTTGATAACACCCTGCCACAGGATGATAAAACAGACAGCTACAATACCAACCGTCCACAAATGGATGGCCCTGTGTTAGAGCAAAACATACCTAACCCGTTTACAGAAACAACAAGCATTACCTGTACGCTGAACAAGGCATACAACAGTGCTTTAATACGTATTGTAAATGTACTGGGCGAGGAACTGATGTTGAAGAAACTATCATCGCCGGGAATAAATAAAATAGAAGTAAACCGAGGAACACTAACCCCGGGTATTTATTTCTACTCACTTTACCTTGATGGTAAACTCTACGACACCAAACGCATGGTGGTGACGTATTAACCTATGTTGGATTTTAATAAAAAGCCCCTTGACGATAAATGTTAGGGGGCTTTTTTATTCGTTGGTCTGAATAACAAAGTGCAATATGTGGCTCCTTAGTTTTACAGAAATTTAGAATGAATGTACAATGCCTACGTTATAAAAAAAGGTTGTTGTGAAAATATTGAAGAAAGATTAAAGCAACCCCGGACAACTTTCTACAATAGGTAAGAGAAATCAGCATTGATGTGAAATTATTTATAGCTGAGCTATCATAAAATAAGCAAAGCTCCTAACATACTTACAAGTTTTGCCAAGTCATATTGTTTTTGCTGGGTGGCACGTAGCAAGGCAGGGAGGTTATTGGCAAACATTATTTTTCGTTTTTCACTTTTAGTGTTTTAGCTCACTGTAAAAATAAAACCCTCCATATCCTTTGTCAACTACTCAACCTCTATTAGTCCTTTCTAAGGTATACCCGAATTGTGCGTTTGTAGTTGATATTGAGTGTATATACAAGCTTTTTTTAATTGCATTTCACAAGAAATCCAGCCCCATAATTAAAGCCTCATTTTTTTTAAATCGCTAAATACTAACACTTTATATATTCAAGGCTATTTTTCATATTACAATTCACAAATTGGCACGGTAAATAAATTTGCGCACCCCGTTTTTTTTATGTAAGTTTGCACTATTAATTTGCTTAATTAATAAACCACCGCCTGTTAAAACTGCCATACAAAGCGGAATTCACACCATCCAACCACCAATCTGTAAGTGTAATATTGATGTAAGATTTTTCGTCTTTTTTGACGATTTGTATAATAGAGTAACGTAATTGCTTAACGAGAAGAGTGAAAAAAACAGTACTTATGAAAAAACCTTACTACCTAGTTTTAAAAACATTATTACAATGCAGCTGCATGCCAAAAATTTGTTGGTTTTGTTGTTGATGGTGTTTTTAAGCAGCGCGCTATTTGCCCAGCAACCGGCCCACTTAGGCTCTAAAGTAGATGCACACAACAGCGGTATTGACGAAATGCTAAAGAAGTATGACAAGCAAATCTACTTTACCCAAAACAATGGTCAGTGGCCAGCAGAGGTGTTGTACAAGGCCAATTTTACCTATGGGCAGGCTGTAGCCACACGCAATGGTATGCTTGTTAGCTCTTTTGACCCCACATCAGTAGGGGCAAGGTCTAAATGGGTTATGGACTAGGAAGAAGCTCAGCACGAGGGCCGCTTGTTTACAACGCCTATGCCCAACCTTAAAGGGCATGCGTGGTTGATGAATTTTGTGGACATGTCGCCAACAATGACAATCTCTAACCGCGACGGGCATAAAGATTTAACCAACTACTTTATTGGCGATGCCCGCAACCATGCTACTAACGTGCAAAGCTTTAACGAGGTATGGTACAACAACGTTTACAAAAATGTAGATGTGCGCTATTACCCATCGGCAGAAGGTGCTTTAGAATATGATATTATAGCAAACCCCGGCTTTAACCCTGCCAATATTGCCATTAAGTTTGATGGTATTGATAATATGGAACTAAATGCCGAAGGGCATCTTGTTTTATATACAACAGTTGGTGCAATGGACCTTCCAGAGCCTTATGCATACCAAACGGTAAATGGAACAGAGGTTAAAATTGATGCCAAATATGCTTTAAATGCCAACGGTGAATTAACTTTTACATTAGGTAAATACAATACAGCCCTTCCACTTATTATAGACCCTATTGCAATGCGTTGGGCCACGTGGATTACAAATAACTCTGCCAACGATAACCACGGCCACGCTATATGGGTAGACCCAGCGGGTAATATTTATGTAGTTTCTCGTTTTTCAGGTTCAGGCCTTATAACTACCCCTGGCCCATTTGACTCAACAAACAACGGTGGCCTTGACCTTAACATTGGTAAATATACAGAGCCCACTGCTGTTGGCGGTGCGGGTAGTCGTGTATGGCAAACCTACTTAGGCGGCACAAGCGATGAAAACCCTTATGTTGCTGAAATGGGGCCTGACGGTAACTTATACATTGCAGGTTACACCACCAGTACAGATTTTCCACTTTTGGGTGGATCGGGCTTTTCGGGTTCTAGTCTTGACAGGCGCAGTGAAGATGGTGAAAATACATTTATTGTAAAGATAAACCCTGCCGGTAACTCTATTAAAGGAGCCGTATTAGGTGGCAGTATTTCTGGTAGCAGCAGCAGTAACGAAGAGGTTTACGATATGCGTATTACCCCTACCGGCGATATTGTGGCTGCAGGTTTTACAAGTGCTACTAACCTTGCTACAATTTACTCAGGTTCTGGAGCCTCTAACACAAACAATGGCAGCACCGATTTTTGGATTTTTAAAGTAAACCAAAATCTTGATGCTGTTTTATGGATGAAGAATTATGGAGGCAGCGGTGCCGACCAAATAAACATATTAGTAAACCACCCAACCACAGGCGATATTTATGCCGGTGGCAATACTTTTAGTACTAACCTTTCCTTAACATCGGCCCGCCAAAGCTCTTCTAGCGGTAATGGTAGCGAAGCGGTAGGTTACTTACAAAAAATGAATTCTGCCGGTACAATCCAGTGGAGTTCGTATTTTAACTCATCATCAAACTCACGCACTACTACCATACTTTGTATGGAGTTTAACGCGCTAAAAAATGCAATATATTTTGGTGGTATGACAGAAGGCTTGGCATCAACCAATATTTCATCGTCAGGAGTATATGATAACTCACATAACGGCAGCAGAGATTTTTATGTTGCTAAAATGGCACTGGACCAAACATTTGCTTACTCTACTTATATAGGTAGTACTGCTGATGAAGACAATATGATGGGCCTTAACGTTGATGCTAATGATGATGTTTACATTTTTGGTTACACGTATGCTACCGGCACCCTATTCCCTACAACAGGCAACCCGCTACAATCTAGCATGGCAGGCGGTAGCAGAGATAAAGTGTTTTTAAATTAGAAACTGATTTATCGGCCTTATTGTATAGCACCTATTATGGTGGCGCTGCCGATGATAGCGACCCTGTAGGTGAAAGGGGTATTAAGTTTTCTAATTGCCGTATTTATACTATTGTTACTTCACGTTCTAACAATATACCCTTAACACAAGGCGCTGTAACTACATCAAAATCAAGCTCTACAAGTGTTTATGAGCCTGCACTAATTGTTTGGGCCAACCCGCCCGATTTAGGTAACAATACCATTACTGCAAACCAATTTGTTTGTAGCGGTGGCACACCTGCCCAACTAAATGGGTCTACACCGGTTTATGAATTACCTACTATAATAAGAAATACTACTACATCAGCCCACCCAAGCGTTGGTTCAGCTTCGGCATACCAATGGCAGGTATCTGCAGACCAGGTTACTCTGGACAGATATATCTGGTGCTACTGGTATGAACTTAACGGCTGCCCAAATGGGTCCGTTAACACAAACAAGGTACTACCGCCGTATTATTAACGGCGATGCCTGTGTGTTAAACAATGGCAACTCTGTAGTTACTGTATCGGTATTTACTATTAGCGGCACGCACGTAAACAACACTTGCTTTGGTGGCAATAGTGGTAGTATAGATTTATCTATTAGTGGCAATAGCGGTGCTGTTACCTATAACTGGGGCGGCGGCATAGTATCGCAAGACCGTACAGGTTTAGCTGCAGGCACCTACACGGTTACTGCTACGGCAGCCAACGGATGTACTGCTACAGCTACATTTACCATTACACAACCTAACCAAATAACATTTACCGCTACACCAACTAACGCAAGTTGCGGTGCTAATAACGGTGCAATTAATATAACAAGCCCTACCGGTGGTTCTGGCAGCGGATATACCTATAGCATTGGCGGTGCTTACCAAGCCGGTGGTTCTTTTACAGGCTTAGCCGGTGGAATATATACCGTTTCTGTAAAAGATGGAGCAGGTTGTATACGCTCTGTACAGGTAACTGTAGGTAGTGTAAATACATTAACCGCAACCGCAGGCACACCAACCAATGTTTCATGTTTTGGTGGAAATAACGGTGCTGTAACTATTAATGCAACAGGTGGTACACCATCTTATCAATATCAATTAGGTAGCGGCTCGTTCCAATCAAGCTCTACTTTTAACGGCCTAACCGCAGGCAACTATGTTATCACCGTAAGAGATGCCAACAACTGTACTACTACAGTAAATGTAACCATAGGCGGACCCGCTGCAGCACTATCTGCAACTGCAGGCACACCAACCAATGTTTTATGCTTTGGTGGCAATAACGGCGCTGTAACTATAAACGCAACAGGTGGAACACCATCTTACCAATACCAATTAGGTAGTGGCTCGTTCCAATCAAGCTCTACTTTTAACGGACTAACCGCAGGCAGCTATGTTATCACCGTAAGAGATGCCAACAACTGTACTACTACAGTAAATGTAACCATAGGCGGACCCGCTGCAGCCCTATCTGCAACCGCAGGCACACCAACCAACGTTTCATGTTTTGGTGGAAATAACGGTGCTGTAACTATTAATGCAACAGGTGGTACACCATCTTATCAATATCAATTAGGTAGCGGCTCGTTCCAATCAAGCTCTACTTTTAACGGACTAACCGCAGGCAGCTATGTTATCACCGTAAGAGATGCTAACAACTGTACTGCTACCGTTAACGTAACCATAGGTGGACCGGCTGCAGCACTATCTGCAACTGCAGGCACACCAACCAATGTTTTATGCTTTGGTGGCAATAACGGCGCTGTAACTATAAACGCAACAGGTGGAACACCATCTTACCAATACCAATTAGGTAGTGGCTCGTTCCAATCAAGCTCTACTTTTAACGGACTAACCGCAGGCAGCTATGTTATCACCGTAAGAGATGCCAACAACTGTACTACTACAGTAAATGTAACCATAGGCGGACCCGCTGCAGCCCTATCTGCAACCGCAGGCACACCAACCAACGTTTCATGTTTTGGTGGAAATAACGGTGCTGTAACTATTAATGCAACAGGTGGTACACCATCTTATCAATATCAATTAGGTAGCGGCTCGTTCCAATCAAGCTCTACTTTTAACGGCCTAACCGCAGGCAACTATGTTATCACCGTAAGAGATGCTAACAACTGTACTACTACCGTTAACGTAACCATAGGTGGACCAGCTGCAGCACTATCTGCAACTGCAGGCACACCAACCAATGTTTTATGCTTTGGTGGCAATAACGGCGCTGTAACTATAAACGCAACAGGTGGAACACCATCTTACCAATACCAATTAGGTAGTGGCTCGTTCCAATCAAGCTCTACATTTAACGGACTAACCGCAGGCAGCTATGTTATCACCGTAAGAGATGCTAACAACTGTACTACTACCGTTAACGTAACCATAGGTGGACCAGCTGCAGCTCTTTCAGGCAGCATCAGGTCTCAAACCAATGTACTATGTTTTGGTGATGCAACAGGCTCTGTAACTATTGATGCTACAGGTGGCACGCCGGGTTATACTTACCAATTAGGTAACGGCGCTTTTGGCAATAGCAATGTATTCTCTGGTTTAACAGCCGGTAGCTATGTTGTTACTGTAAAAGATAACAACGGTTGTACAACTACCGTAAACGTAACTATTACGCAGCCTAACGCTCCGCTATCAGCTTCATCATCTAACCAAGTAAATGTCCTTTGCTATGGCAATGCTACTGGTTCATTCAAGGTTGATGTAACAGGTGGTACAACAGGTTATACTTACCAATTAGATAACGGACAGTTTGGCAATAGCAATGTATTCTCTGGTTTAACAGCCGGTAGCTATGTTGTTACTGTGAAAGACAACAACGGTTGTACAACTACCGTAAACGTAACTATTACGCAGCCTAACGCTCCGCTATCAGCTTCATCATCTAACCAAGTAAATGTCCTTTGCTATGGCAATGCTACTGGTTCATTCCAGGTTGATGTAACAGGTGGTACAACAGGTTATACTTACCAATTAGGCAACGGCGCCTTTGGCAATAGCAATGTATTCTCTGGCCTGGTATCCGGTACGTATGTTGTTACTGTAAAAGATGCTAACGGTTGTACTACTACCGTAAGTGTAACTATCACTCAACCTAACGCTCCATTATCAGCATCATCATCTAATCAGGTAAACGTACTTTGCTATGGCAATGCTACAGGTTCATTCCAAGTTGATGCTTTAGGTGGCACACCAGGTTATACTTACCAATTAGATAACGGACAGTTTGGCAATAGCAATGTGTTTAGCGGCCTTACTGCCGGTACATACGTTGTAACTGTAAAAGATGCCAACGGTTGTACTACAACTGTAAACGTAACTATTACTCAACCTAACGCTCCGCTATCAGCTTCATCATCTAATCAGGTAAACGTACTTTGCTATGGCAATGCTACAGGTTCATTCCAAGTTGATGCTTTAGGTGGCACACCAGGTTATACTTACCAATTAGATAACGGACAGTTTGGCAATAGCAATGTGTTTAGCGGCCTTACTGCCGGTACATACGTTGTAACTGTAAAAGATGCCAACGGTTGTACTACAACTGTAAACGTAACTATTACTCAACCTAACGCTCCGCTATCAGCTTCATCATCTAATCAGGTAAACGTACTTTGCTATGGCAATGCTACAGGTTCATTCAAGGTTGATGTAACAGGTGGTACAACAGGTTATACTTACCAATTAGGCAACGGCGCCTTTGGCAATAGCAATGTATTCTCTGGTTTAACAGCCGGTAGCTATGTTGTTACTGTAAAAGATGCTAACGGTTGTACTACTACCGTAAGTGTAACTATTACGCAGCCTAACGCTCCGCTATCAGCTTCATCATCTAATCAGGTAAACGTACTTTGCTATGGCAATGCTACTGGTTCATTCCAAGTTGATGCTTTAGGTGGCACACCAGGTTATACTTACCAATTAGATAACGGACAGTTTGGCAATAGCAATGTGTTTAGCGGCCTTACTGCCGGTACATACGTTGTAACTGTAAAAGATAATAACGGCTGTACTACTGCTGTTAGTGTAACTATTACTCAACCTAACGCCCCACTATCAGCTTCATCATCTAACCAAGGTAAATGTACTTTGCTACGGCAATGCTACAGGTTCATTCCAGGTTGATGCGACTGGTGGCACACCAGGTTATACTTACCAATTAGATAACGGACAGTTTGGCAATAGCAATGTATTCTCTGGTTTAACAGCCGGTAGCTATGTTGTTACTGTGAAAGACAACAACGGTTGTACAACTACCGTAAACGTAACTATTACGCAGCCTAACGCTCCGCTATCAGCTTCATCATCTAATCAGGTAAACGTACTTTGCTATGGCAATGCTACAGGTTCATTCCAGGTTGATGTAACAGGTGGTACAACAGGTTATACTTACCAATTAGATAATGGCGCCTTTGGCAACAGCAATGTATTCTCTGGTTTAACTGCCGGTAGCTATGTTGTTACTGTAAAAGATGCAAACGGTTGTACTACAACGGTAAGTATAACAATAACTCAGCCTAACGCACCACTATCAGCAACAATCAGCAACAGTGTTGATGTTTGCTTCGGTTATGCAGTAGGTTCGGCTACAGTTAGCCCAAGCGGAGGTACAACTCCATATACTTATTCATGGAACACGGTTCCTGCACAAACAGGTGCTACAGCTACCGGTTTAGCAGCGAGTTCATATATTGTTACAGTTACCGATTCTAACGGTTGTACTACAACTGCTTCGGTAACCATTAACAGCAACGCTATACCTAATGCCGGTGGCGACTTAAACGTTTGCGAAGAAACAGCAGACCTTGTTGATGCTGCGCAAGACCAATCATGGTCTGCCGTAGCAGGTAACCCTGCTAACGGAACAGTTAACGCTGTTACAGGTGCTGTATCGGGTATGACAGCAGGTGGCACGTACTTATTTGTATTGACAAGCACATTTGGTTGTTCTGATACAGTTGCTGTAACCACCACATCTAACTGCCCTATTATTGCTAATCCTGATTATGTAACTACTCCTGAAGATTCTACGGTAACAATTAACGCTCCGGGTAACGATGTTGACCCTGACGGTAATATTGATAACAGTAGTGTAACTATTATTGACCAACCAAACAACGGTTCAGTAGTAATTAACCCTGACGGTACTATAATCTACACTCCAAACCCTAACTACAACGGCACCGACACGTTAATCTACCAGATTTGCGATACGGGTATGCCGGTATATTGCGATACCGCTTTAGTAGTTATTGTTGTTACCCCGGTTAATGATGCTCCTATTGCTAACCTTGATACTACTTCAACACCTGAAGATACCCCAGTAACTGTTGTTGTTCCGGGTAATGATACCGATGTTGATGGTAACCTTGATAACAGCAGCGTAACTATTATTGACCAACCAAACAATGGCACAGTAGTAGTTAACCCTGACGGTTCAATTATCTATACCCCAAATCAGGACTTTAACGGCGTTGATTCATTAATCTACCAGATATGTGATACAGGTATGCCTGTGTTGTGCGACACTGCGTATGTAATAATCAACGTAACCCCGGTTAACGATGCCCCTATTGCTAACCTAGATACTACTTCAACACCTGAAGATACCCCTGTAACTATTGTTGTTCCGGGTAACGATACGGATGTTGATGGTAACCTTGATAACGGCAGCGTAACTATTGTTGAACAACCAAACAACGGTTCAGTAACAATTAATCCTGACGGTTCTATTATCTACACCCCAAATCAGGACTTTAACGGTGTTGATTCATTAATTTACCAGATATGCGATACAGGTATGCCTGTGTTGTGCGACACTGCGTATGTAATAATCAACGTAACTCCTGTAAACGATGCTCCTATTGCTAACCAGGACAATACAACCACACCTGAAGACACCCCTGTAACTATTGTTGTTCCAGGTAACGATACGGATGTTGATGGTAACCTTGATAACAGCAGCGTAACTATTATTGACCAACCAAACAATGGTTCAGTAGTAATTAACCCTGATGGTTCTATTATCTACACCCCAAATCAGGACTTTAACGGTGTTGATTCATTAATTTACCAGATATGCGATACAGGTATGCCTGTGTTGTGCGACACTGCGTATGTAATAATCAACGTAACTCCTGTAAACGATGCTCCTATTGCTAACCAGGACAATACAACCACACCTGAAGACACCCCTGTAACTATTGTTGTTACAGGTAACGATACGGATGTTGATGGTAACCTTGATAACAGCAGCGTAACTATTATTGACCAACCAAACAATGGTTCAGTAGTAATTAACCCTGATGGTTCAATTATCTATACTCCTAACCAGGATTTCAATGGTGTTGATTCATTAATCTACCAGATATGCGATACAGGTATACCTGTGTTGTGCGATACTGCGTATGTAATAATCAACGTAACCCCGGTTAACGATGCTCCTATTGCTAACCTTGATACTACTTCAACACCTGAAGATACCCCAGTAACTGTTGTTGTTCCGGGTAATGATACCGATGTTGATGGTAACCTTGATAACAGCAGCGTAACTATTGTTGACCAACCAAACAACGGTTCAGTAACAATTAATCCTGATGGTTCAATTATCTACACTCCAAACCAGGATTTCAACGGTGTTGACTCATTAATCTACCAGATATGCGATACAGGTATGCCTGTGTTGTGCGACACTGCGTATGTAATTATCAACGTAACCCCGGTTAACGATCCTCCTGTAGCTTTAACAGATACAGCTAGTACTTTAGAAGACACCCCAATCAACATTAACATAGACTTTAACGACTATGATGTTGATGGCAACCTTGATACTAACAGTGTAGTAATTGTTATACCGCCGGTAAATGGTAGCGCTATTTTCGACCCTACACTGGGCGAAATAATATACACACCAAACAATAACTTCTTTGGTACTGATAGCTTGTTGTACCAAATTTGCGACAGCCTTGGTTTATGCGATACCGCTTGGGTATACATTGTAATTGAAAGTGTACCTGATATAACCATAGACCCAAATGTTTTCCCAAGTGGTAACAACATTAGCTGCTTTGGCGCTAACGATGGTTCTATTGATTTAACTATAGATTTAGGAACACCTCCATATACTATAAGCTGGACCGGCCCTAACAGTTTTACTTCGGCAGACGAAGACATTAGCGGCCTTGCTCCGGGTACTTACAACGTAACCATAACCGACTTAAACGGTAACATAGCCCAAGGTTCTGTAACCCTTACTGAGCCAACCTTATTGCAAGGCAGCGGCATAGTATTGTCTTACAACGGTGGCTACAACGTAAGCTGTGGCGGTATAACCCCTGCTTGCGATGGTTCTATTGATTATACTGTAACAGGTGGTTCTCCTGCTTACTCTGTAAGCTGGACTGGCCCTAACGGCTTTACCGCTAACACACAGGATATATCAGGCCTATGTGCCGGTACTTACACTATAGTTGTTACTGATGTTAACGGTTGTACTGTAACCAATACATACACCTTAACTGCACCGCCTGCATTAGACCCAATAGTGTCTTACGCAAACTACAATGGCTATAACGTAACTTGTAACGGTGCTTGCAATGGTTCTATAAACCTAACTGTAAACGGCGGTGTTGCACCATTTACTTATGCCTGGGTTGGCCCTAACAACTATTCTTCAACATCAGAAGATATAAATAACCTATGTGCCGGTAACTACACAGTAGTTGTTACCGATGCTAACGGTTGTACATCTACTATAAACGTAACATTAACCGAGCCTCCGGTGCTTGCTGCAAGTTTACTTGCCGCTACTTACAACGGTGGTGTAAACATTAGTTGTTCCAATGCTTGCGATGGTTCTATCAACGCAACTATTACCGGCGGTGTTGCACCATTTACATACTCATGGACAGGCCCTAACGGCTTTACCTCTTCATTAGAAGATATAAGCGCGCTGTGTGCAGGTACGTATGTATTGAATGTTACCGATGCTAACGGTTGCACTACCACACAAACCATTACACTTACCCAACCTGCCCCTGTATCTATAAGCCTTGCAGCTGCCCTATACAATGGCGGTTATAATGTAAGCTGTGGCGGAGTAATACCTGCCTGCGATGGTTCTATTAACGGCACTGTAACAGGTGGTACTGCACCATACTCTTATAGCTGGATTGGCCCTAACGGTTTTGTTGCGGTAACTGAAGATATTGGCGCCCTGTGTGTTGGTACGTATACATTAACTGTAACAGATGCTAACGGTTGTATAGCTACCCAAACAGTAACACTGGTAGCTCCTCCGGCATTAGAAGTTGGCGGCGTAGCGCTAGAATATTTGGGTGGAAATAACATAAGCTGTGCCAACGCTTGCGATGGTGCTATAGACCTTGTAATTAACGGTGGTGTAGCTCCATTTACAATTAGCTGGGTTGGTCCTAACGGCTTTGCTTCTTCTACCGAAGATATTAGCAACCTATGTGCCGGTGCTTACACCGTAACGGTTACTGATGCTAACGGTTGCTCTGCAACACAAACCATAACATTAACCCAACCTCCTGTAATATCAGTTTTTCTGCAAGCTGCATTATATAATGGCGGGGTAAACATTAGCTGTGCTAACGCTTGCGATGGTTCTATAAACGCTACTATAAGCGGTGGCACTACACCATACTCTTACAGCTGGGTTGGCCCTAACGGTTTTGTTGCCGTTACTGACGACCTAAGCAACTTATGCGCCGGTACTTATGTATTAACAGTTACCGATGCTAACAACTGTACATCAACCGGTACAATAACTTTACTAGCGCCAGATACCTTAACTGCAACAGCAGTAGGTGCTACTACTAACGGTGGCACAAACATTAGCTGCAACGGTGTTTGCGATGGTTCTATTAACCTTACTATTGCCGGTGGCACTGCGCCATACATAATAAGCTGGGTTGGCCCTAACGGTTTTGTATCAGCAACAGAAGATATAAGCAGCCTGTGCGCAGGTACTTATGTGGCTACTATTACCGATGCTAACAACTGCTCGGCTACTGCAACTGTTACTTTATCAGAGCCTCCTCCTGTAAATGCATCGGGTGTAGAATCTGTTTACGCAGGCGGCTTTAATGTGGGATGCAACGGTGGCAACGATGGTGCTATTGATATTACCGTAACTGGTGGTTCTGGTACATATACTTTCACTTGGTCAGGCCCCAATAACTACACAGCTTCTACCGAAGATGTGAGCGATTTAGTAGCAGGTAATTACACTGTTATTATTGCCGATGTTAACGGTTGTTCAGATACATTATCATTCAACTTAACAGAGCCTGAAGTTATTACTACATCAGCAACCAGCTCTCCAAGTTCTTGCGGCCAGTTTAACGGTTCTATAGACTTAACTGTAGCCGGTGGTTCGGGCGCGTTTGCCTACAACTGGACAGGCCCTAACGGCTTTACCGCAAACACCCAAGACTTAACAGGTATTATTGGTGGCCAATACATTGTAGAGGTGCTAGACAGCAATGGCTGCTCTGTAATAGATACTGTTATTGTAAACGTTAAGCCTCCGGTAGCTGCAACAGCAGTTGTAACCAACAGCTTATGCAATAGCAGCTGCAACGGCTCTATAGACTTAACCGTAACTACCGGCGAAAGCCCTTATGGCTTTGCTTGGTCAGGCCCTAACAGCTTCTCATCTACATCAGAAGATATATCAGCCCTATGCCAGGGTACATATACTGTAGTTGTTACCGATGCTGACGGCTGTACATTTACTGATACGTTTAACATTACCGCTCCTGATGCTGTTGCCTTAACTGTTATAGCAAACAACGCCGCTACTTGTACTGCAAGCAACGGTTCTATAACCATTAACCCAACAGGTGGCCACGGTGGCTATAGCTTTAGCTGGACAGGCCCTAACGGCTATACATCAACAGAGCAAAACCCAACAGGCCTCGCCAGCGGCGCATATACTGTATCTGTTACCGATAGCCTTGGCTGCTCTCACGACCAAACCATAAACGTAGGTTCTGTATCTAACCTTGCACTGGCTGCAACTGCGGTTAACGCAACCTGCCACGGTATAAACAATGGCAGCGGCTGTGCTCAGGCTACCGGTGCTACTGCACCTATAAGCTACCTATGGTCTAACGGCGACACTACACAGTGTGTAGACAGCCTTGCACCGGGTACTTACATTGTTACTATTATTGATGCTAACGGTTGTACAGGTTCTGATACCATTGTAATTACCGAGCCTGAAATGTTGGCTATTGCCGGCGATGTATTGGTTTACCCTAATGGTTATAACATTAGCGTAATTGATGGTACAGATGGTGCAATTGATATAACAGTAAGCGGCGGTTCTGGTTCTTATGCCTATAACTGGAACGTTGGCAATGGTAGCACTACACTAGAAGACCAAATATCATTACCTGCCGATACATACGTTGTTGTTGTTACCGATACCAATGGCTGTGCTGTTACTGCCGAATACATTTTAGAACAACCTCCTGTTATTGAACTGCCAACTGGCTTTAGCCCCGGCAATATGGATGGCATGAACGATTACTACGTGATAAAAGGTATTGATGGTTTAATAGACAATAGGTTTACCGTATTCAACCGTTGGGGACAAGTAATTTATGAGAAAGAAGGGTATACCAACGATTGGGCAGGTACTAACAAAGGCGGCGATATGATGCCAGACGGAACTTACTTTGTATTGTTTACTGTTAAGGTGCCAAATCTTGGTGAGCAAACCTTTAAAGCAACAGTAGAACTACGTAAAAACTTTAGCAAATAATTAATTAAACATTTCCGGCGCGGCTTTGCCGCGCCGGATTTTATAAAAAACAAATACCAGTAGAATATGAAAAAGGTTATACTAACAGCAGCACTGGCAATTGCAGCACTTACCGGCCTAAAGGCCCAGCAGGAGGCAATGTTTAGCCAGTATATGTTTAACCAGGTATTTTTAAACCCCGCGTATGCAGGCCACAATGGTTATATATCTAGCACCTTGCTTTACCGCGACCAATGGGCTAACTGGGATGGCGCACCCAAAACCGCAGTACTATCGGTAGACGGTGCTTTTGCCAACAACACAATGGGTTGGGGTTTATCTCTTTGTAACGATAAGATTGGCGTAAACAATAACACCGATATTTATGCAAGCTATGCATACAAAGTTAGGCTCGGCGATAAAAGCCGTTTAAGCTTTGGTGTACGCGCCGGTGGTACATTTATAAACGCTAACAGGCCCGATGTGTACTGGGATGGGCAAAATGGCGGCGACCCTAACATGGATCCTTACCGGGGTTTTGCCACCCGTGTGGGCTTTGGTATGTTTTTTAACAGCGATAAGTTTTACGCAGGCTTATCATTCCCAACATTAATGGCATACGTGCCGCGCACCAAGTTTAATGTGGACTTTACTAAAACAAGTTTTTTGCGTCGCCACTATTTTTTACAGGCGGGCTACATAATTAAGGCTAACGATTTCTTAAAAATCCGCCCGTCATTTCTTATGAAATACCAAACAGCTACGGTAGCTCCTGTTCAGTTCGATTTTAACGTACATTTTTTAATTAACGATAAATTTTGGATTGGTGCATCGTACCGTACACAAGATGCTATTGTAGGTATGGCCGAGATATTGATAAACCGCCGTTTCCGCATTGGCTATGCTTACGATTATAAGCTGCAAAGCGTAAAATATAACTACGTTGGTGCATCGCACGAATTTATGCTGGGCTTTGATTTTGGCCGTGGTTTATTAAAGATTAAAACACCACGTTATTTCTAATATTTAGGTTCATTTATTTAACTACACGATGATGAAAAGGTATATACATATTGCAAGTGCGGCGGCCCTTATAGCTATGGCTTCAGGCTGCGCAAAAATGTATTTTAAGCAGGGAAACAAATCGTTTGAAACACTGCGTTTTTCAAAGGCTATTGAGTCTTTTGAAAAAGCATTAGAGAAAAAGATATCCCTAACGCCCGCGAAGGCCTAGCAAACTCTTACCGCCTAACCAACAATACGCTAAAGGCAGAAAAAGCCTATGCCGATGTGGTGTTACAGCCCGATACTGACCCTGTAAACTACTTTCACTATGCACGCATGCTGGCGGCTAATAAAAAGTACGATGAGGCTAAGGTTTGGTACAACAAATACCTATCAGTAAAACCTGATGATAAAACAGCGCAGGTGCTATTAGCATCGTGCGACTCTACTGTTATGTTTAACCGAGACACCCTGCGCTACCAGATAGACGAGGTGCAACTGAAAGGCTTGGAAAACTACTATACCACTGCCTTGTATAAAGACGGTTTTATTTTTGCTGCCGACCGTAGCGAAATTGATGCCGACAAGGTAAACCCATGGACAGGCAACTCTTACCTTGATTTGTATTATACCGAAAATAAAGGCACTAATAAATGGACTGAACCTGCGCTGATTGGCGGGCAGGTTAACGGCCCTTTTCACGAAGGTCCATCGGTTGTTTCTAAAGATGGTAAAACCATTTACTTTACCCGCAGCAACTACAGCAAAACTAAGCTTAGAAAGAGCAAAGACAATACCAACAACCTAAAGCTATTTAAAGCCACGCTTGATGGCGATAAGTGGAAAGACCTGATGGAGTTTAAATATAACAGCGATGAATATTCTATGGGCCACCCTACCTTATCGGCTGATGAACAGACATTGTACTTTATATCAGACATGCCCGGTGGTTTAGGTGGTACAGATATTTACATGGCTAAAAAAGAAGGCGAAGGCTGGGGTAACCCAATTAACCTGGGCCCGGGTATTAACACATCGTTAAACGAGATGTTCCCCTTTTACTGCCCCGGCGATTCTACGTTGTATTTCTCATCGCAAGGCCATACAAATATGGGCGGGCTAGATGTGTTTAGCGCTAAAGATTTAGGCAGCGGTAAATTTGACCGCGCAGTAAACGAAGGCTACCCTTTAAATACTACCCAAGACGATTTCGCTTTTACTATGAAAGGAGATATGAAAAACGGGTACATATCGTCTAACCGTTTAGGTGGCGATAAAATATTTACTTTTGTTAAGAAGAAAGTAGTACCACAAATGGCCTTTATGCTAGTGGGTACGGTTATAGATAAATCTACCGGGTTGCCATTGCCAAACTCTAAGGTTGAGGTTATTGATATGCAAAACAATACCAAGCTAGAGTTTACTACCGATGCAAACGGTAACTACCAAACCCCTATAGCGGTTAATACCGATTACTCTTTAATAGCTACTAAAGACAAATACTCTACCGCTACAGATGATGCTACAACCAAGGGCTTAACAAAATCTGAAACACTACGTAAAGACTTTATTCTTGATCCCTACAAGCCTAAACTTAGCGTAGATTTTGCTTTAGAAAACATTTACTACGATTTGGATAAATACAATATTCGCCCTGATGCGGCTGTTGAGCTTGATAAAATTGTTAAGCTGATGAATGAATATCCAAGCATGGTTATTGAGTTAGGTTCTCATACCGACTCTCGTGCTAACGACCAGTATAACATTACACTGTCTGACAACCGGGCAAAATCGGCCGTGGCATACCTTGTAAAACGCGGCATTGCCAAAGACCGCCTAACATGGAAAGGATATGGCGAAACCAAACTTGTTAATGGCTGTGTTAACGATGCTACGTGTACCGAGGAAGAACACCAACGCAACCGCCGCACCACATTTAAAGTGCTTAGCTACTAACCAATCAATTACATAAATACAAGAATCCCCCTGACAATAATTGCCTTGGGGATTCTCGTATTCTATAACAAGTCCTAATTGTCAAAAAAAGATAATTGGAATGCCAAAACCAAAACCAACCGTTCTTTTTTTATTAAGTGTTGCCAATTAAGATTAATGGCACTCTATAACGCTGTGCCCATCGTGCTTGCAGTATTCAGCTGAAACCTGTTTGGTGGTGGTGCTGGGGCTTAGGTAGGGGATACCTAAATTTAGTCCGCGGACAATAAATAGAGCACCCATTATTACCATGCCATAGGGTAGTAGCTTGGTAAGGGTTTTTCGGGCCGAAAGGCTTACCTGGGTTTTTATAATTACCAGTGTAGCCATTAGGGGCAGTGTACCTAAGCCAAACAGGGCCATATAGGCTGCGCCTGTATACCATTGTCCTGTAGCTGTGGCCCCGGCCAAGCCTATGTATACAAAACCGCAGGGTAAAAGGCCGTTTAACAGGCCTATGGTAAACAGGGTAATAAAGCCCCTTTTTTGTAATTGTTTTTGCATAGCAGTTTTTAACCTTGCTATGGCATTATTGTAAAATTGGGGTGTGCGGGTTAGCTTACTTACCAGCAAGGGTGTTGCTACTATCAATAGTATAAAAACACCCAGACCTATAGAAAACCATTGCTGTATGCCGGCCAGCGATAAGGTTTGGCCAAGGGCGCCAAACAGCAAGCCCAACACAGCGTAGGTAGTTGCACGGCCAACATTGTATAATACTGCTGCCCAAAGCCTGCCACCCACGCCATACCCGGGAACGGGCAACGCAAGGGCTATAGGGCCACACATGCCTATGCAGTGCAGGCTACCTAAAAGGCCTATGGTAAATGCAGCTAATAATTGCATTATTGAATGAATATAGACAGTTTACTAAAATATGTTTTGCCTTGTGCGGCCCAGTCTACCAACAGGTTGTAGTTGCCTTTTTTAAGCTTGGTTATTGGCGCAACCATTTGGCCATTAGCAGTAGTGGTAATAGGCATTGTAATGTCATCGGCTGAGTTTGATGGGCGATAAAACAACACTGTGCCCGTGTAGGGGCCTTTTACCTCTACAGGAAATGTTATTATAACCCCATCGGCAGTTTGTATTGCACTAACGGGAATGCTTAGCGACTCAGCATTTTCCATCTTGTCAAGCTTGGTTTGGTAGCCAACTTCTTGCGCGTAGTAGTCGGGTGTAACAAGGTCTACCTTCTCGTTCATAGCTTTAAATACCGCTGTAAGTATCAGCACTATAAATATTGCGTATGCTACTACTATTTTGGTACCCCAATTCCATTTTAGTTTCATAACTTTTATTTTTTGTTTGCTATAAATGGGCCTAAAAAGTTGGTTTTTACAACGTCTAGTTTTTTACCGTTGGCGTATATACCAATTTTTAAGGGCATTTTTCGTTCTTTAATATCTGCCTTGTTTAAGTACACAAAGAAAACCCGCTCTAGCGATGCTTCTTTAGGAACCAGCATATTATTGCTACCTACCAGTTTAATGGTGCCGTTTATACCATCTTCAAGCTTTAACTCTACAGGCAGCTCTTTATGGGTTTTGTTAAGCAGTTTTATATTGTATATGTTGGATATGGTAACACTATCGGCCTGTTCCTGATACAGCATGCCCGATGCGCGTAGTATGTTTGCCTGTATATCATCTCGCGTGGCGAGTAGAAAAACCAGTACACCAACAAGCAGTGTAAGTATTACCGAGTAAGCTTTCATACGAGGGGTAAAGCGTAGCTTTTCGCCATTGGCAATACCGTCTTCAGAGTCGTAACGGATAAGGTTTTTGGTTTGTGTATACTGTCCATAACACTATCGCAGGCATCAATACAGGCGGTACAGTTTACACACTCTAGTTGTGTGCCGTTGCGTATGTCTATACCTGTTGGGCATACCCGCACACACAGGCCACAGTCTATACAATCGCCGCCTTTGCGCTCGGCAGTTTTACGGAAGTGTTCGCGGGGTTCGCCACGTATATAATCGTATGCTACTACAATGCTTTTTTTGTCTAGCAGTACACCTTGTAAACGTCCATAAGGACAAACAATAAGGCATACCTGCTCTCTAAACCACGAGAATACACCGTAAAACACAAAGGTGAAGAGTATAAGGCCAATAAGGCTGCGGATATTGTCGCCTATGTTTACATAAATATCCATTACCTCATCCATACTAATTATGTATGATAAAAAGGTGTTAGCTATTATAAACGAGAGGCTGAAAAATGCAACGTGTTTTAATACCCTTTTGCGGATTTTTCGGCTGTCCACGGGGCTTTGTTTAAGGCTTTTTGGGCAGAAGCATCGCCCTCTATAAGGTATTCTATCTTGCGGAATACCATTTCTAAAAAGATGGTTTGCGGGCAAACCCATCCACAAAATACACGGCCAAAAATAATAGTAAACAGTACTATAAATACTATAAAAGTGAGCATGCCCAGCATAAAAATAAAAAAATCTTGGGGCCAAAAAACTACTCCAAAAAGAATGAACTTACGTTCTAAAATATTGGCCAAAAAAAGAGGTTGGCCATTAAGCTTTATAAAAGGCAGGGTAAATAGTACAGCTAAAAACGCCCAACTAATATAGGTGCGGTATTTGTAAAGCCTGCCTTTGGGCTTTTGCGGATAAATCCAATTGCGTTTGCCTTGCTCACTTATAGTTGCTACCGAATCACGAAACGACTCATCATTATGCGGGCCATCGTTACCATCTAATTTGTCCATGCTCGTAAAATTTTAATTATAACAGCAGGGGTTATTTAACCCCTGCTGTTTTTTGTGCCACTGTACTATCTGCTTTAGCAGAGGCAGTATCAACAGGAGCAACAACTTCTTCTTTCCAAAGGTCGCCCTGGGGTGCTTTAGCTCCGGCGGGTTTAGAGCCGTTTATGGATTTGATATAGCTTGCTACTTCCTGAATATTTTTAGGTGATAATTGAGATTTCCACGATTGCATACCGTTGGGTGTGCCATTGGTTATAATTTTGAAAATGTTTTTAATGCTACCGCCATATATCCAATATTCATCGGTTAAGTTGGGGCCAATATTACCTTGTGCTTTGTCGCCATGGCAGGCAATGCACATACCATCGTAAGTGGCTTTGCCATTGGCAATAGAGGTAGCATCAACCAGTGTGGTTACATTTTCTTCGTTAACCATAACCTCCCCTTTCTCAGCCATTTTTTTCATCAGCTCGGCCTTGGTAGCATCAGCATCGGCAAGCTCTTGTTTATACTCAGCCGCTTGCAGGTTACCGGTATCAAAAACATGGTAGTGTAGCAGGTAAACGGCAGCAAAGGCAATTGAAATGTAAAAGCCATACAACCACCATGGGGGTAATGAGTTATCTAACTCGCGTATACCATCATACTCATGGTCAAAAACAATGGCCTCTTCCTGCTCAATAGGTACAGCGCGGGTAAGCCATTTTTGCATAAACGATGGCTTTTTGGCTTTTTGAACCTTTGCTTCTACAGCAACTTCTTCTAACAATACTGCATCGGCCATTAAACCATTGGCAACAAACAGCCTTTTTATTGATGCTATTAAGCCTATAATAATGGAAAACTCAAGTATGATAAAGAGCAGCATTATAATTACAAACGGGTCTATGCTGGGTGGTTTTACCTGTGTAGTTTGCACAGTTTCTACTGCTGCTGCACCTTGTGCAAATGCTGATACGGTAGAGAATAATATAAACACAATTACCGATGCGCCCCTAACCCACGATGTTTTTATTTCAGGGGTTTGATATTTGGATTTGCCCTCATTATTTTTAATATTGATGTTTGTGTTTTGACGGGCTAAGCCTTTTAAAACACTTGATAATACTGCAATTACAACCAGCAGTAGTATAGCTACAATAATTAATCCTGATTGGGTAGGGTTAAAAAAGCATCCCACCACTGTGCTGTTTTTACTGATTCTGTTTGGCCAAAAGCTGTATTGGCTATTAGTAATGCTGCAATACCTGCTGTTGTTATTTTATGTGTGCTACTTTTCATTAGTTAAGGTTTTCAGGAGTTATACCATCTTTTTCTAAAGGCAATTCTTCCATTTCGTGTATGTACCCTTTGCGCAGAAAAAACACATAAGCGGTAACACCAAGAAAAAACAGAATAAAAATCATCATTGATACCAGTGGGTAAACCTCTATACCCACAATGGTTTCGGCGTATTGTTTTATAAACTTAAACATGGTTACTTGGTGTTTAAAGTGGTGTCTTTTTTCTCGGCTTTTATATCAGTACCCAAGCGTTGCAGGTAAGCAATAAGGCCAATAATTTCCTCGTTGCCGTTTACAATAATCTTGTCTTTTGCTAAGGTTCTCTTTTATCTTGTTTGCCTGGGCTGTTAAGTCTTTATTGGCAACAGCATCGTAACCATCTGGGTAGGGTACACCCAGGGTTTGCATAGCGCGTATTTTGGCCGGGGTTGTAGTAGTATCTAAAACATCATCAAACAACCATGGGTAGCGAGGCATAATAGAGCCCGGCGATGTTGATGTAGGATCGTACATGTGGTTAAAATGCCAGTTGTCGCCACGTTTTCCACCTTCGCGGTGCAAGTCGGGCCCGGTGCGTTTAGAACCCCATTGGAAAGGGTGGTCGTATATAAACTCACCGCCTTTAGAGTATTCGCCGTAACGTTCTGTTTCGCTTCTGAAAGGGCGTATCATTTGCGAGTGGCAGGTATAGCAACCTTCTCTTACATAAATGTCGCGTCCTTGCAATTCAAGCGGTGTATAAGGTTTTACACTGGCTATAGTTGGTATATTAGATTTGATTAAGAATGTTGGCATAAACTCTACTATGCCACCAATAAGTATTACAACTAAGGCCAATACTAACAGGGCAATAGGGCGACGTTCAACCCAACGGTGCCAGTAGCCATCGTCGTGTACTTTTTGGCCACGTAATGCAGGTGCTTCAGCAGCTTCGTTAGCAATAAGTTTGCCCGATGCAACGGTTTTCCAAAGGTTGTAAACCATTATCAGCGAACCAATAATAAACATGCTTCCGCCAATACCGCGCATCATGTACATTGGTTTTAATTGCTCTGTTATGTATAAAAAATTGGGGTATTTTAATACACCCTCAGGCGTAAATTCTTTTAGTATAAAGGCATTGGTAAAGCCCGCCCAGTACATTGGTATGGTATAGAATAATATACCCAGGGTGGCAATCCAAAAGTGCCAGTTGGCCAATTTAGTAGAGTGTAGTTTGGTGCCATACATTTTTGGTACCATCCAATACAGCATACCAAAGGTTAACATACCATTCCAACCCAATGCACCAACGTGTACGTGGGCAATAATCCAATCGGTAAAATGGCCTATGGCGTTAAAGTTTTTAAGCGATAGCATAGGGCCTTCAAATGTTGCCATACCGTATGCGGTAATAGCAACAACCATAAATTTCAACACTACATCTTCACGCACTTTATCCCAAGCTCCGCGCAGTGTTAACAGGCCATTTATCATACCGCCCCAGGATGGGAAAATTAGCATTACAGAAAAAACTACACCTAATGATTGAGCCCAGTCTGGCAAAGCGGTGTATAATAAGTGGTGAGGGCCTGCCCAAATGTATAAGAAAATAAGTGCCCAAAAGTGGATGATAGAAAGGCGGTAAGAATATACAGGGCGCCCTGCTGCTTTAGGCACAAAATAATACATTAAACCCAAGTATGGTGTAGTTAAGAAAAATGCTACAGCGTTGTGGCCATACCACCATTGCACCAAGGCATCTTGAACGCCTGCATACCAAGAGTAGCTTTTAAACAGGCTTATAGGTAACTCAAAAGAGTTTACAAGGTGAAGCACAGCTACTGTTACAAATGTGGCTATATAAAACCAAATAGCAACATACAAATGCTGCACGCGGCGCTTTATAATAGTACCCACCATGTTAATGCCAAATACTACCCAAACAATGGTTATTAAAATATCAATAGGCCACTCTAATTCGGCGTATTCTTTACCGGTAGTTAAGCCTAATGGAAGGGTTATGGCAGCTAATAGAATAATAAATTGCCAACCCCAAAAATTGATTTTACTTAAAACATCATTAAACATTCGTGCTTTAAGCAGCCTTTGCAAAGAGTAATAAACCCCGGCAAAAATACCGTTGCCCACAAACGCAAAAATTACCGCGTTGGTATGCAGTGGCCTAATGCGCCCAAACGTAGTAAAGGGCAGGTTAAAATTTAGTTGCGGGTAGTACATTTGGAAAGCCGCCAGCAAGCCTACCAGCATACCAATTACTCCCCAGAAAATCGATGCAAAGGCAAAATTTTTGACTATACGGTTATCGTACTCAAATTTCTCTAATTCCATAATTATAATTGTTTTTCAGTAGTTTCTGAATTGTTTTTTTCGTCTTCAAAAAGTATGCGCACCGATGGGGTATAATCATCTTCAAACTGGCCGCTTTTTACTGCCCATAGAAAGGCCGCTAAAAAGCCTATGGCTACTGTTACACTAACCCCTATTAATATGATTATCACGCTCATTTGTAACGGTTTTTTTACACTAGCAAAATTACCTTAGCGCAAAGGGGTATATAATGACGTGCATCAGCCACAAACATGATATATATCACGTTTTACAATATTTTAGAATGATTGGGTATTACCTGTTGATAGTGCGGGAGAATATACTGGTGCCTAATACGGCAACAAGTATTGCACTAACCGATGCTATGGGCATTAAAATGGCTGCAACCAGCGGAGATAAAATTGCCTGTGCGCCAATAATTACACCTACAACATTATACGCGCCCGATACTAAAAGGGCGGTAATTATTATCCATTTTGATGCGTGGGCGTAACGTATAAAGCCCGGTATTTTGGCAAAAGAAGCGGCATCTAAAATGGCATCGCAAGCGGGAGAAAAGTTGTTTATATTGTCTGATACTGCTATGCCAACATTGCTTTGTTTTAATGCGCCTGCATCGTTTAAGCCATCGCCAATCATAAGCACACGCTTACCTTCTACCTGCAATGTTTTTATAATATTCAACTTATCGGTAGGGCTTTGGTTAAAATACATTTTTACTTTATTGCCAAATATTGCTCTTAGCTCTTTTCGTTCATTTTCATTATCGCCGGATACAATGTATAGTTGGAATTTTTTGCCCAATGTTTTAGCAATAGTTTCCAGCCCTGGCGATAATTGTTTTTTATGTTGAAGGTGCAAAGTGCCTGTCCGTTTATAGCAACATATACAGCTGAGTTGCCCGGGTTTTCATCGGTCTCTATGCCAATATAGGCAGCAGAGCCAATTGTAACTAAATTGCCGTTTACCTGCGCTGTAATGCCTTTGCCGGGCTGCTCTTTAAATTCAGATACATCATAAAATGTATATCCTTTTAAATAATCGTTTATGATTTTGCTAAGCGGGTGGGCAGAGTGACGCACTACAGAGCGTATTAAATCAAAATCATCATCAGTAACACTTTTGCCTGTTAGTGGCAATATTTCTACACGCGCCTCGTGGCTTTGGGTTATAGTGCCTGTTTTGTCAAATACTACACAATCTACAGCCGACAGGTGCTCTAGTACCTGGGCATTTTTTAAGTAGAGTTTATTTTTACCTGCTATGCGCATAGCGTTGCCCAATGCAAAGGGAGATGTTAATGCTAAACCACAAGGACACGATATTATCAAAATTGCAATAAACGCATCCATGGCCTTGTGTACATTAGGCCACCAGTATGCCGCAGCACCAAAAGAAAATAGCAATATTAATACAGTAAAGTACTGCCCTGCTTTATTTGCCAGTTTGGTTATACCTCCGTCTTCGTTGGTTTTATTAAAGGTTTCATCGTTCCACAAACGAGTTAAATAGCTTGCAGAAACCTCTTTCATTATTTTAAGCTCAATAGCAGGGCCTTGCTGGCGGCCACCGGCATATATGGTTTGGTTCGCCAGTTTATCATTAATGGTAGATTCACCCGTAACAAAACTGTAATCTATATTGGCGTTGGGCGATAGGAGTAGGGCATCAGCCGGAATAACCTCGTGGTTGCGCACTACTATTATATCGCCAATTTTAAGGGCTGATATAGGAACACTTTTTTCGTGCCCGTTTTTCTTAATCATTACCGATACAGGGAAGTATGATTTAAAATCCCGTTCGAACGATAGTGTTTGGTATGTTTTGCTTTGGAATGCACGGCCAATAAGCAGAAAGAATATAAGGCCACATAATGAGTCCATAAAGCCCGGGCCTACATGCCAAAGTATCTCGTAAACACTGCGTATAAATGTAATAGCTAAACCCAGCGATACCGGAAAATCTATATTAAGTACCCTTTGTTTAAGTCCATTATAGGCAGATAAAAAAATGTGCGATGCGCTGTAAAATACGGCGGGTAATGATAGGCCTAAACTTAGGTAGCTAAAGGTGCGCTGCAAATCGGTAGTAAGGTTTCCTTCGCCGGCAAAATATTCAGGAAAACTAAGCATCATAACATTGCCTGCGCAAAAGCCTGCAACACCTACTTTGTACCAAAGTTCTTTACCGTTTTTCTTTATCTGTTTTTTCTCTAAATCGGCAATATCAATATGGGGCTCGTAGCCTACTGATGTTAATAGTTCTACAACCTTGCGCAGGCTAAGGTCTTCCTCGTTATAAGTAAGGCTTACGGTGCGCTTTAAAAAGTTTACCTGAGAGCGGATAAACCCTTTGTGCAGGCGGTGCATATTCTCTAACAGCCAAATGCACGATGTGCAATGTATACCGGGTATAAAAAATGATACAGATGTTTGTTTACCATCAGTAAACTCTATAAGCTGCGCTTTGGTTTTTTCATCATCAAGATAGGCAAAGCGCCCTTCGTATATAGGCACACGTTGGGTTACACCAGGTGCCGTACTGTTATTAAGGTCGTAATAGTTGCAAAGGTTGTTACTGTCTAAAATCTCGTAAACCGATTTGCACCCTTCGCAGCAAAAGTATTTATCGCCAGTAGCAATAGTGGTTGTTTTACACTCTTGCCCACAATGGTAGCACCACAGCTTTTGTTTACCATGGATACCGGGTTTTACTTTTTCTTGCTCTGTAATAAACACAGGGCAAATTTACCTTGGGTATATGGTATTAAAAATGATGTATATCAGGTTTTGAAATGAAGAGTTTAGTTCTTCAATTTTGCAAGTTTATCGTAGTTTAAAACCTTAATTGTACTACCCGATACTTCTATGTAGTTTTCTTCTTTAAAGTCGCTAAGGGTGCGTATTACAGTTTCAGTAGCAGTACCAACAAGGTTTGCTAAATCTTCGCGAGAAATTTGCATGCTAAATGTTTGCTCGCCTTCTTTTTTATACTTGTCTGATAGTTTTACCAATGCCTGTGCAACCCTTTTGCGGACAGAGTTGTATGCCATTTCTAATAGCTGTTGCTCATTGTCTCGCAAATCGTGGGTTAGTATTTCTATAAACCTGCGCGATACTTCTGCGTTTTTATAAAGCAAGTCAAAAAATTCTTCTTTGGGTATAAGGCAAATTTCAGAATCTTCCATTGCCGTGGCCGATGTTGTATATTGCTCTTCTTGTAATAAAGACAGGTAGCCAAAAAAATCACCCTCATTGTGCAGGCCTACAATCAGCTCTTTTCCAGAGTCGTTGCTTTGGTATGTTTTTACTTTGCCTTTGCTAACAAAGTATATCCCTTTGGGGTAGCTACCTTCGGTGTACACATATGCTTTCTTTTTATACTTTTTAACCTCGCGTTCAGCGGGTAGTTTTTGCAGTTGTTCTATACCTTTGGCGCTATTAATAAAATCGTTAAGTCCATCAATATCACGGGTAAATTCTTTTTTAGCGCATCGCTTTTTTCAATCGTGCGCTAATAGCATTTAATAGTTCCACATCGTCAAAGGGCTTGGTAATATAGTCGTCGGCGCCCATTTCCATACCCTTGCGCATATCGCTACGCTCTGCTTTTGCAGTTAAAAATATAAAAGGAATATTGGCTGTTTCTTTATTTTTACCTAACATTAAAAGCACTCCGTGCCCATTTAATTCGGGCATCATAATATCACAAATAATAAGGTCGGGTAATTCTTTTTGCGCCAGTTCAACGCCAATTTTGCCGTTTTCGGCGGTTATAACTTTGTATTGAGCAAGCTGCAATATTTCAGCCGTGTTTTCGCGAACATCGGGGTTGTCTTCAATAATCAATATCTTTTTCATAACTATTGAGGTATAATAATAGTAAATGTAGTGCCTTGGTTTTCTGCGCTTTCAAAATGGATGGAGCCATTCATAAGCTCTACATATTTGGTAACAATATTTAAGCCCAGGCCGGTGCCTTGTATATTGGTTGCATTGTGGCCTCTGAAAAAGCGTTCAAACAAATGTTTCTGGTCTTCTTTTGGTATGCCTATACCATTATCCTTTACAGCTACTTTAACAGTAGAATTTTGTACGTGGGTATTTACTTCTATTGCCTTATCCTGCGGCGAAAATTTAATAGCGTTTGATATTAAATTGAATAGTATATTTTTTAGTAACTTATTGTCAATACTAGCATTGTCGCTGCCGGTATGATTGTATAGCAAGGTCTGCCCTTTTTGCAGCATAACCTGCATTTCGGTTACTATATCACCTATAAATATTTTCAGGTTTGTGTTTTCCGGGTTGTTGTCAACCTTGCCTTCTTCTAACTTACTTACTGATAGAAAATCGTTTAGTATTTCGGTAAGGTTGTGTATAGAGGTTTTAATTTTACCGGCGTGCTTTTGCTGGTTTTCAATATCATTTAACTCGCCATATTTTGTTACCAAAGACAGTGACGACATCATAGTGGTAAGTGGGGTCCTAAACTCGTGCGATGCCATTGAAACAAACCTTGATTTTAGTTCATTCAGTTCCCGTTCTTTTTCAAGTGCATAATGCAGGTCTCGCTTGGTTTTTTCCAGTTCTGCAATGGCTTCTTCTAAAATCAATGTCCGGTTTTTTACTTGCCGTTCTAATTCAGTAGAGTAATTTTTTAACTTTTCTTCGGCTTGTTTGCGCACAGATATATCAATAATAAAAGCAATTACCCTGCGGCCTTTTTCGTTTACATAGGGGCTAAGGCTAATTTCTACAGGAAATTCTGTGCCGTCTTTTTTCAATGCATGCAAATCCATACCGGCGCCCATAGAGCGGGGGTGGGGGTGAACGTTGTATTTATCTCGGCTTGCAATATGGTTTTGCGCTAACCGGCGCGGAACTAATGTTTCAATTTTTTGTCCCAAAAGTTCGCCACTTTCGTAGCCAAATAGTTTTTCGGCACTGGGGTTTATGCGGATAATGGCCCCTGTTTCATCGGCTACCAATATGCCTTCGGTTGCGTATATAAACAGGGCCTCTAAGCCTTCTTTGCTCTCCATGGTGTTATTTAAACCGGTGTTCAAAGCAAATGTAGCTAATAGGTTTTTAATAATAGAAAATTTAGTTGTTGTGCATCAGGCTTAATGCTTCGCCTTGTTCGTTTTGTTCGGCTAGGGTCCAACCATCGGTAACCGTAGTTTCAAGCCACACCTTGCCCGATTTGCGAAAAACCTGCACATTAAGTCCAAAAAGTGTTTTAAAATCCTGTTCTAGTTCGGCCACCGTTGTTTGCCCAGTAACCACCATGCTGCCCTCTTTTTGAATGGTGCGGCATTCTCCCAGGGTTTTGTTGTTAGACTTTATTTGCTTTTTAGCTGATGCACCACCTACGTTATGTGGCCTTGAAAAAAACTCAAGCCTCAGGTACGGAAACACGGTGTTGAATTCCTCCTGGATAGTGAAAATTTTTCTGCTATCGTTTATTATTATATTCATTAGCTAAGGTATACGGTGCTTTTTAGAATACCGATAACAAAATTAATATGGACTGGCAGCTAAAATAATGAGGCTTGTCAGCCCGAAATATGACTTTTGTCAGTTTTGTCTAATTACTTGGGTTTTACATACAAAAAAGCCCGAAACCATTACAGTTTCGGGCTTTTTTATTATTAATACTTACAGTTATTTCGTTATAACCAGTTTTTGTATCGGCAGCACGCGTGTGCTAAGGTTAACACTAACAAAGTACTGACCTGCTGCAAGGCCGCTTACATCCATAGTGTAATTGTTAAAGCCCTTATCGGCATTTATTGTTTGCATGGTTACCACCTGACCAAAGCTATTGTAAATAGCCAGAGTACCTTTATCTGTGCCGGTTAGGTTAACGTTTACATGCAGCTCATTTTGTGCCGGGTTAGGGTATACGCTAACAACATCAACAGGTCTGCTGCTGCAGGTAACCGCTACAGGGCTAAACGCTTCAAATACACCATTAAAATCGGTTTGCATTAGGCGGTAATAAGCAACACCATCTACAGGGTTGTTATCTATAGCGGTATAAGTGCGTATAGTATTGCTGTTGCCTGCGCCTTCAACCACCGCAATGTTATCAAAGGTAACAAGGTCGGTAGAGCGTTGCACGGTAAAGTAATCGTTGTTTGTTTCGGTAGATGTTGACCAGCCAACATTTACAACGTTTCCATCGCATGTAGCGCCAAAGTTTATCAGCTCAATAGGTAGCGGGTTGTTGTTGCTATCATCATTTCCACCACCCCACCATGAGAACTTGGTAATGCCTTGGTACCATAACCGTGCGGGTATTGGTATTATTAAACACCTGTCCGGCTAGTGCCAAATCCCACGAGTTGGTTGGCTTATTGTAACGTTGCATTTTTACTACAGAGCTTATACCAATTGTTGGGTCTTCTGCATTGTGGAAAGAGAAAGTAACATCTGCATTGTAGCTACTTGGGCTAGCGCTACTTTCTAAATGCCAAAAGCGTTGAATAGCCTGTGCAGGATTAGCCACACTGGTTACTTGTTCAGAACCTGTTGGCCAGTTGCCGCTGCTTACGTTTACCGATTTAAATGATGATACACCGGCAAAGCCTATGTTACCGCTGTTTAATCGCATGGTTAGCGGCATATACTCGCCGGCCGCATTACCTAACGGGAACACATAGTTAGTAGCCGTTGTGCTGCCAATATTCCACACAAGGCGTGCAGAACCAATTTGTGTTTCGCTCAACACATATCCGTTGCCAGAACGGGTAATGGCACTAGCAGAGTTGTTGTTTACCAGCATTAGTTTCTGGTTAAGGTCTAACACGCTGCTAGGGCTTAATACACCCGTGCTGTTTATAGCTACATTGCTTATTAAGCGCAATGTTGGTGCGTTGGCGCTGTTTATGGTAACGTTGTTAAAATCAACCAGGCTGTTATCTACTTTAAACACCTGGCTTGTTGGGGTTGTAGCATTACCAAACTGGAATGTGCCGCCGGTAATGGTTTTAGTGCCACTACCCGATGTAATGCTTACATCGTAGCCGGTGCCTGCGTTAGCGCGTTCAAAAATAACAGAGCCCCCGCTTATATTTAGGTTTGCGTTGGCATCGGCAGTAAATACAGCATTGCTGTTGGTGTTAACGCCCGCGGTGTTTAATGTAACCACACCACCGGTTTGGTTAAATGTGCCTGCTGTTAAAACTACCGTGTTGGCAATACCCAATGTGCCGGTTTCCATATTCACTGTTCCTGACGCGTTAATGCCGTTACCGGTAGCATCGCCACCATTAACATGCAATGTGCCGTTAGTTGATATTACAGTGCTTACAGAGCCCATATCTACCACAGTACCAACATCAACAACCAGTTGACCTTGTGTTATGGTTATCAGGTTGGCCACATCTACATCAGCCGTTGTGGTAACAGATGCCGCAGAGGTGCCTTTGTTTATGGTAAGGTTGTAGAATGGTTGCGGCGATGCAAAACCACCAATGTTGGTGTTTGTGCTACCGCGGAAGGTAACGGTGCTACTGTTTATGTTAAACGTACCGCTATTATTCCAGTCGCCATAAATATCAAGGTTGTTAGTGCCTGCAATACCTATAATACCACTAGCATTAATATTGATGTTTTGGCAAACACCGCCAACACCGTTAACCAATGGGTCAAAATTTGTTAACGCTTCGTTAGGTATTATAACATCAGTTGTAGCGGTTGGTATAGCACCACTTAAACACCAGTTGGCCGCAGTAAACCAATCGGTACTAACAGAACCAACCCATGTGTTAGCAGACAGTATGGTAACATCTTTAGTAGCCACCGCGCTTGTGCAACCCGGGTTGCTTGCGGTAAAGGTTAAGGTAACAATACCGGCACCAATATCACCCGCGCTTGGGGTATAGGTAGGTGCCAATACGTTGGCGTCAGAGAAGGTACCCGTGCCGCTGGTTGTCCAGGTTATGGTACCGTAGTTAGATGCCGATGCGCCAGTAATAGTACCACCGGTATAGCAAATGCTTTGGTCGCCACCAGATAATGCACTAGGGGCAGGGTTAACCGTTACAGCCCTGTCTGTTGTTGCAGTGCCACAAATTGTAGTAGCTGTTGCACGTACGGTAAAGTTACCCGTTACACTGCTTACAACACCCGTTGTAGAATTTATTGATGCTCCGGTACCACCTACTATAGAGTAGGTAACAGTACCTGCTGTAGTTGTAGCTGTGTAGGTATCTGTACCACCTAAACATATAGTAGTTGTACCCGCTGTAAATGTTGGGGCAACAGCGTTAGGTGTTACGTTAAGTGTAAATACAGATGATGTATCGTTAGGACAAGCACCGCCATTACCAACAATTACCCTGTAAGTGTTACCGCTTACAGATGTTGGAGAGTTGTTTACAGTAAGCCTGTTGGTGCCGTTGCCACTGTATGGCGTAGTGCCTAAACCGGTTGTAGACCAGCCGCTGCCACTATTAACCTGCCAAGGTGTATACAAGGCTAGATCCGGTAGCTGTTACTTCAAAGAAGGTAGTACTGCCTTCGCAAACACTGTTTACAAGGCCCGATGGGCTTTCTGCAGTAATAGCTAAAGCAGGACTAACAGTTGTCTGTATGGCGGAGCTGGTATTGCTACAAGACCCGGCATATACAATACGGCGGAACCATGTTGTTTGCGATAGTGTACCCGGGGTATAATCTTCAATTGTTGCGCCACTAATAGGTGTAAAGCCGGTAGTAGCAGAAGTTGTACTAGACTCCCATTGGTACGTAGGACCACTTGGGTTGGTAGTTGGTGTGCTGCCATCAAGCGCAGTAGGTGCTGTACCACTACAAATGGTTTGTGCTGCGGTAACTGTGTTTAGTGTTATAGAGCAGGCCGCAAACTCATCCATTCCAATGTCGGGCGTGCTGCTGCGTGCCTCATTATCAAAGTCGGTAGCTAAAGTTATCGGGGTGCCTCTGTCGCTTACAAACTGGTAGCTTTCTCCATCGGTAGTAGAAATATGTACGTCAGATAATGGGTTTACAAACAGGTTGTCTGCATTTAATAAGCCCGATGCAAAGTTTGATGAGCCTGCTGTATAAGTCGCTGTAAAGCTGTTCAAATCATCGCCAGACGATGTTTGCCAGTTTGCCAGTGTTAAACGGTTAGTTGTTCCCCAACGGCCCAGGTATGATCTAGCACCATCTGCAACAGCAAGAAAATTATAATCGCTGTTGTTAAAGTTGTTACCAAAGTTAGAAGTTCCCTCGTTGGCAATTGCATAATGGCCAAACACAGAAGTTGAAGCACCAAGGCGCCAGTTGATAAAAATATTGTTTTTTAAATTGATGTTATCGCCTGTAACAGTACCAGAATTCCCAGGATTTCTTAAGAACGCGTATGAGCTAAAGTTGGCACCATCCAGAGGATCGCCACCGTTAGAACCGCTAATGTATACCGTGTTATATAGCACGTTAGTGTTAGAGGCAGAGTTAAGGCCAATATCAATACCATATAAACCCACACAGTTAACTGTGCTTGCATTGTTATTAAGTGTTATTTGGTTATTGGTAATATCCCAGTTGCCATTTCCTCCGGTTGTAGAGTATACATAAATTCCTTCTGTTACCCCAAATCCACCATAATCGCCATTTCGCATATCCCAAATAGTGTTTTTGTCAATGGTACCACTAACAGTTGAAGTACCCGGGATTAATACGCGTATACCAAAATTATAGCTTTGATATGCAAATGGATCTGTTAAAGATATAATTGGGCCTGCAATTTGGTTTCTTGATATATCATTACCTGTAGAACCGGCAGTAGGTTCTACGCGGAAACCAAAACTATTCCAACCTAAACCAGTAGCCCTTGGGCCACTAATTATGTTATCGGTTATAACTGCAGCACCTGCGGTTGAATGTTGTATACAATATACAGAGCCACCCCAATAAGCGCCTGTTTGTAATAAAGAATAGAATTTATTATTAGAATAAGTAGTTGTAGAAGTACTCGTACTTCTATTATATACACCGTACACATATCCCGGGAGTGGATATGTAGAGCATCCTCCGCCAGAGGTACGTATTGTGCTTGTAACATCGGGCGTAGTGCCGGTGCCTTTACCAAATGTATTATTTGTAATTGTAGCAACAGTAGAACCGGCAATATCAATACAACGTATTGCAACATAGTCGCAACCCGATGTCCAAATGTTAGATATGTTATTGTTATCGATAGTAACGTTGCCGGCATTAATACTCATACCATATAATATAGTCTCTGTAGAACCGCCTGAATAGCTATTGCCCCAATATGTAACAGAACCTCCGGTACCACACTGTGCAGAGCTGCCGCCAATCCAGTTATTGCTAATACTATTTCCGGTAGAAGAGCTGCCGGGCACAAACTCAATTGCCGTTTGTACGCTTTGCCCGTTTATGCCGGTATTGTAAATACTGTTTCCGTTTATGTTCCAGTTGCTGCCATTGGCTGCTTTTACACGTATACCATACGCACGCGTGCCTGTGCCACCGCTCCAAGCCATAAAGTTGTAAATTTCATTGTCTTGTATGGTAATGTTAGAGCTGGTATCGGCAACAATACAGTTAACAGCCCAAGCACTGCCACCATGTATTAAGTTGTTATTAATAACAATGTTTGAAGAGCTTTGGGCCAGCTTAACAACGCCACCAATTGATTTGGTTGATTGTCCTTCAATATCGCAAAAGCGTACGGTATCATTCTGTGCGGTGTGGCTAAACTTAATTACACTGTTTTCTGTACCTAAACTGCTAGCATAAGTGTTAGCAAACTTAAGGTAACGGGTAGTTCCTGTGCCGTTGTAACGACCATCAAAAGTAACGCGGTCGGCACCTGCAATGCGTATAACGGCAACGTTAGAAGAAACACTTCCGGTAATGGTTTTAAGCGATGCATCCTCGGGTTGCACGAGTACTTTGTAGCCTGTTCCACAATGTTCTGTCCACTGGTTTAGTGGGTTACTTCCGTCTTCTGTAGTATTACTTCTTACCAATACAGTTAAGTTGCCCGATAAGCCACTGGTATTAATAGCTGCAAATAAACCACCTGTGCCAGAGAAAGAAGGGTAGGTAGCACCGCCTGTAGCACCTACAGTAACTGTTCCGGTTAGGGGAGAAGTTGCCGAAACAACAAAAGAGCTGTACACAGTAGCCTCCGGACTTGGAGCTGCGTTAACAGCAGAGTGCAACGGTGTTGTAGCGTTAAAGTGGCTGTACCAAACGTTAGGTGCCGCAGCCTGGTCTTGTGCCGCTACATAGTAATAGTATGTTTGGCCCGCAACTACACCTGTAATGTTAGCAGTAAACGGATAGGTATTGCCAGTTGGTGCGCCGGCAGTAACCGCTGTCCAGCTAGAGGCTGTAGATTCTTTATACCAAAGTGTTGGGGCTAAAGAGCCTGTGCCAACCCCGGTGCCCACATCGGTAACAGTTGCTGTAACCGGTATGGTTATAGTAGTACCGCACGCTGCACTTTGTGTGCCAATTGCAGAAACAGTTACAACAGGGGTATAAATATCAGTACCATCGGCAGCATCTGTTGTGCTAATAGGCTGGAATGAACCCGACTCGTGCGCGCCAATGGCTGTTGGTGCTGTACTTCCTGTTGCCCTTGATGTGTAGCCGTATGCATCGCTAGTTATACCTGCAATACCCAAGCCTGCTCCTGCTGCGCAGTTGCTATTGCCCAGCATCAGGTTAAACGATGCAGTATCGGCTGTGGCCGATGTAAAGTTAATTTTAGCCAGCGTTCCAATTCCCGACAGCATATTTTGACCTGAAATTGAAGCACGTATAGCATGCAAAGCGGTTACGCCGGTAACAGCATTTGTTCCATCAACACTAAAACCATAATATGTAGTAATGGCGGGGTTGGTTTGGAAAATATTATTATCCATTGTTATGTTACCCGACGTGTTTGATGCGTATGCAAAGTGGCGAGATGTTGACAAACCGCCGGTACGGTTATTAGCAAAAATATTGTTCCTCACAATTTCGGCCCCTGTCGGCGTTGCCGACCTATACATTGCGTAAGTATTACCTGCTACGCTGGTCGATGTTGATGCTCCGGTAATGAATACCGAGTTGTAGTAAATGTTGTTTACAGCTGTTGAGGCATCTTGTATACCGACTAATACGTTAGAATAATCAATATCTGTATTATCAGCCCTTACTCCTAAACGTATTACGTTATTTATAACGTTACAAGCGCCTGAGGTAAGGTAAATACCTGCCTGTATGTTGTTGCTGGTAGAATTGTTGGGAGTGAAACTATGTATACTATTGGCAGAAATGGTATTAGTGGCACCCGTTGTTGAGCCTGCAAAATTAATACCATAAGCCCTAATTGTTACATTTGCATTTGTTATTAGCGAGTGGATGGTATTGCCCGATATGGTTTGTCCAGCTGTTGAACTAGTCATATTAATACCAATAGCAGCAATGCTTGTATTGTTTTGAGAGTTATTCCGTATTACGGTAATCTTGTTGTTGCTAATAGTATTTATACCGGCAGTAACACTAATACCAACAGTTTGGGTGGTTTGTGTAGTAACCGATGATGTAATATCTGTAATAAGGTTATTGCTAATAGTATTAGCCCCGTTGGTTGATGCTGATATAATACCAAACGCCGCAGGACCTGTAGAGGCGCTAAAGCTTGTTCCTGCACTTAGGTTTCTAATACTATTACCTGTGATAGTATACTGCCCGCCGCCAGTAACAGAAATACCACCCACACCTGCCGATGCCGGGGTATTAGCATTGGTACTTGTATTTGGGTTGGTAAGGTTGGCAATTATATTATTGGTAATAGGTTGGGCGCCAGATGTAGCCGTGTTAATAATACCCTGTATAGATAGCGGGTTGGCAGAACCTGTTGCCGAAGTAACCTGTATGCTATTTGCCAGTGTTGGGCTACCAATTGTATTGCCCGATATTGTGTTTGTTCCCGTAGTGGTATTAATACCGTAAAAGGTTCCACCATACGCGCCTGTAAATGTAGATAAGGAAATATTACCAATATTGTTATTTGATATGCTTACCGTACCTGTTGATACGCTGCGTATACCATACATCTGTGTTACGCCGTTGCCCCAAAAACCTAAACTAATATTGGTGCCAGATGCAATACTGGTTGTAGAACCAATAGTGTTGCCACTAATAGTGCTATTACCCGCCGCAACATATATACCGCAAAAAGCAGGTGGCGTTATATTTACAGTAGTACTAGCTGATAAATAGGTAATAGCCTGAATAGTATTATCTGTAATGCTGGTTGTGCCACTGATAGCCCAAATAGCAGTAAAACGGCCAGAGCCGCCACCTGTATTAATGGTGTAAGAGCCTGTACCAGCGCTGGTATTATAACCAATAATGTTGTTGCTAATGGTAGTTGTTTGTCCCGTTACGGCTTCAGCTACGCGTATAACATAATGTTCGTTTACGGTAGTGCGTGTGCCTACGGCTGTTTGGTAAAACTTATTTCCATTAATTGTAAAGTTAGAACTGCCCGAAGCTAACCAAATACCGCTACTTTGTTGGGCGGTAGCGTAAAAATTATAAATATTACAGTTAGAAATAGTGTTGCCAGAGTTTTCTTTGCCTGTTGTTCCCGTTGATAAAATTGCATTGTATGGATAAGCCGTAGCCGTTGTTAAATCGCGTATGTCGCAATTATCAATCAGGTTATTGTCGTTACCTGTTGTGCCAGTAGTAGTAGAAAAATGTATGGTGGCAGAAGTTGTACTTGTATTAATCGTACCACCCTCAATAATGCAGTTTTTGATAGTATTATTTGTTGCATCATTAATTAATAAGAAAGTACCCGCTGCCGCAGTAGTATTTCTATTACGGAAAGTTAAATATCGGTTAGTACCCGTACCACCTGTAATTGTTACACGGTCAGCCCCATTTAATCTAAATAAGTTACCGGCATATCCGGTAGCATCACTGCTAATAGTTCGTAGTGTTGTTCCATCGGCCTGTATAGTTAATGTGTAATTACTATTTGTTGGCGATTCTACCCACTGGTTTAGGGCATGTGTACCAAGCTCTCCTGTTAAATCAGATACTATATTTACAGTAAGGTTTCCGGTTAATTGAGACGCGTTTATGGCTTGGAATATTCCGCCATCATTAGTTAGCGATGGGTAGTTACCACCAGTACCAACAGTAACTGTACCCTAGCAAGGTAGTAAGGTAAAAGTGTTTATTGTGCCGCCTATAGGGAAGGCCGCTGTTGTTAAAGCAACAGTGGCGGGCGCTGCGGTAAAAGTGCCTGAACTTATGCCAACGTTGGGTATTGTTGCAAGGTCTTGGGCTACAACAAAAAACTGTATAACATCGCCTGGGGCAGCAGTTGTATTTAGCAGGGTTAAGTCAACATTGAAAGTGAAAGGTGAACTGCCTGTAGTGCTTTCAACCCATTTCCAACCCGCAGTAGCTGCTGTGTTGTCGTTAAAGGTATTGGAAAGATCTGTTGATTTTTTGTAGTATATACGGGTGCCGTTCCGGCAGTAATATCAATTCCTGATGCATCACTAGCATTGGCTGTGATAGCAAATGTTGAAACAATGTTACAAGGAGGGGTAACCGCGTTTGCAGCTACTAATGGAGGGGTTTGGTCTACTGGAACAAAATTACCTGCATCTGCACCCAAATCAATAGGCGTGTTAGCTACATCTGTGCGGTCATCGCCATCAATATCGGTATTTACAGCAGGGCTAATGGTTGTTCCAACGCCCTCAATAGGTGTAGGGTTTGTAGTGCTAATGTGTAGGTTTGCAGCAGCAGTTGTAGGAGCTATAAATTGGGGGTCGCCACTTAATGAGTTATCATCAAAAGCTGTATTATTATATATATCAGCAATTGTTGTACGGTAGTTTGTGCCTCCGTCATATGTTGCTAAGGCACCACCAGTTCCTGTTGCTTGGTATAAATTGTAGTTAGATCCGGTTAAGTTAGTTGCATTAACACAGAAAATGGCAGTATTTCTTGCCGTTCCAGATGTTCCGTTGTTACGGTTGTTTACAAAAATGTTGTTTGCCAGGTTTGTTGTGCCTGTAGTGGTTTTATAAAAAGCAGCAGTGCCAATAGTATTGGATGCAGCAGCGGTACCGCCAATATATACAGAGTTGTGGGTAATTTTATATGTACCCGTAGTTATAACATCTATACCACGTATGATATGATTTGTAACAACAGAGGTACCGGTACTATCAATGCCCAAGCGTATCATATTATTAAAACAATGAGAGTTGCCTGCATTTAAGGCAATTCCCGTCATGTTTCCACTAGTAGAGCTAGTAACTAGGCGGAAGCTATGGATGTTGTTATTAGAAACATCTTGTGCTGTGCTTGGACCTGTGTGATTAATACCGGTTATTTTAGCCGCACCACTGCCTGTTGCCAAGTATAATGATTTTATGGTGTTTTGGTTTACAGTTACTAAAGAAGCGGCTGTACCACCTACGCTTATGCCAAACATGTTTGGTATTGTAGTAGCACTTGCAATTGCTGTTAGCGTAGAAATAGTATTATTTCGGATAGTTATATTACTTGCAACATTGCCCAATATTCCATTACAGCTTGTAACGCTACCGTTGGTTTGTGTTACACCGGCTATTGTATTACCATTAATGTCTACTGTGGTGCCCGCTCCAAATTGAATACCGGTAAAAACAGTACCTGTCAGGTTTATAGAGTTAGCAGAGTTAGTATTGCCTATAAGGTTGCCAGTAATACTTACATTGCCAACACCAACCTCAATACCTGTAAACAAACCAGACCCACTAAACTCTTGTATTATATTATTGCTAATGGTTGCTGTTCCGCCAGTTGTATAGACCTGCACATCAATACCTGTAAAACTTGTTGCGCCATTATTCCACACTCCTGTAACATTTCCACTACCATCGCGTGCCGCGCCACCAATCTTATTACTGTTTATAATATAATCATTTGCAGTATTTGAGTTTAAGTATATTGCTACGGAAGTTGCTGTGGCATTAAAAAGGTTGTTATTATTAATATTCCAGCCAACGCCGGTGTATTGGTTTGCGTTAATACCATAAGTTCTAAATAGGCTAATGTTATTATTAGCAATTGTAACATGATCGTTAAAGCGGGTATTAGTTCCTTCACTATAAATTGCGTTAACAGCACTTGCGGTTGTGTTAAGGCTGCCTATGATATTGTTATTAGCAATACCTAAACTGTCATTACCAAAACCACTTGCATTGGCAGTAGAAATATGTATTATACCTACAGAGGCTCCGGTTGACGTGCCTGAAAGTGTAAGAAAGCGCAAAGTGTCACGCTGCGAGTCATTATTAAAAAGTATAACAGCGCCTGAAGATGCGGCCAAAGTATTGGTAATTGTCCACTCACTAGTACCTATTCCTCCGGCACGGCCATCAAAAATTACCCTGTCGGCACCATTGAAATTAATCAATGGGTTATTAGCACCTGGGGTGCCCGATGTTACCCTGGCTGTAACCCCGGTTTGTGGCCTAAAAATAACAGTAAACGGACCACCACTACCATAGCTTAATTGGTTTATTGCAATAGGGAATGTTTCGCCAGAAGTTCCATTATAAGTGCTTAGTAATTCAAAAACAAGATTACTGCATACTGCCGATTGATTTAGTGCTGCAACCGCCGCTGTAATACTAGTATAGTCTCCGCCGCTGCCAATGGTATAGTTTCCGTTTAAACATGGCTTAGAGCCAATGGTAAAAAAGCCTAAAGCTGTTGGCACGGTTGCGGTGCTTATAATCTCACTGGTTAGCAGGCCGCCAATAGAGTTGTATGTGCCTGTAAGGGTTGATGATGTTCCAATGGCATTTGTGCCTGTGGCAGTATAGGTGTCATCATCAATTTGCACGTTACCAATAGAGGTAAACACGCTGGTGCCGCTAATTTTTTGTGCTTGCCAATAACGGGTTCCTGTAGTGATGAGGCTGAAATAAGTACTATTGCCTCCGCCTGTTGTGCCATCGGTAACTTCTGCCCTAACAATAAAAGCACCACCGGTGTTGGTTATGGGGTTGATAAGTTGAAACATGCCATAGCCTGCCGTTGTACCTATTGGAAAAGAGTATGTTGAACCTGTAGCTAAGCTAGCAGGAAAAGTGCGTTGCAAGGGGCCGTTAACATAGCTGGTGGATGACCCGCCTACAACGCTTGCCGCTGTAGTGCCCGATACTGTTAAAATGTTGGTAGAGGTAGTATTTAACAGGCCCGATGTCATGTTTAACGTTGCCGTGGTAACAGGAGCGTTTAGCGTTACAGCTGCTCCAACTGCTTTTGCAATGGTTAAGGCAAAAATAGAAGAGCCAGTAAGTGTGCCGGGTGTAAAGGTAGTGTTGGTATTGCCAGCTAATATAAGAGTTGACGAAGAGTTACATGTAAAAGTGCCGTTGTTTAAATAGTTGCCTTCTAGGGTTATTGTGTTACCAACGCTCCCTAGTGAGAAAGTACCTGCATCAATGGTTAATGTGTTTTTTACAACAGCATTTCCAACAGCTAATGTACCCGTTTGTCCTGCTTTATTTATAGTTAAATTATCGTAAGTGGCAATCTTTATAGTTTGCGCACCAGTACCGTTATATGCAATGGTATTAGGCGTATTGGTTGTACAGTTAAGGTTAGTAACTGTTAATGTGCCACCAATATTTAATTGGGTATTTGCGCCCATTATTAAGGTGCCTGTACCCGCAAATGCTGTGCCTACGGTTAAAAGAGGTATATTGTTTGTATAAGAAGCTGCTCCAATAGAAATTGTTAGGTTTGTAAAAGTAGTTGGACTTGTTGTGCCCGAAATAGTTTTGTTTGTTCCACTTAATGTGTACACACTTGTACCAGAGGTAAATGTGCCATTATTTGTAAAGTCTCCGGCAATACTTACAGTACCAGAACTGCCATTAAAAGTACCGGCATTTAAAAAATTACCCGCTATTGTTGTAGCACCTGTTGTGCCGTTATAAGTTCCATTATTGGTAAAATCACCCCCGAAAGTGAATCCTTCGTTGGCAGTATTATTCCATATACCGTTATTGGTAAAAGCACCGGTAAAGGTTTTGGTACCTGTTGTGCTGGTGTTATTTACTGTAGCGCCAGCCGAAACTGTCGTAGCTCCGGCAACGGTAAGGTTAAAACCTCCAATATTTAATACACCACTTGTACCCCCCTACAGTAAGTGAAGTTACTCCTTGCGAAACAAGTGCCGCTACGGTTACTGTATGCCCATCTTGAATGGTAACATTACCATTATTTGCGGCGCTACTGGCGGGGATAACGGTTGAGGTTGCCCAGGTTGAGCCGTTATACCTTTCCCAAGTGGCTGCTGTGCCCCAGTTACCAGTTATACGCGAGCGAAAATCACCGTTTACTTGCGCACCTGCAAAAAACGTAAAAATCAAACAAATTGAAACCAGTAAGAACTTCTTCATATTGATACTTAGAATAAATTTATTAACAAACCGGCGTGAAGATATGTAAAATAGTTGAATTGTGCAAGTACCAAGGGGTTTGATAGGGTTTTTAAGCCTAATTTAAGGTCGGTTTTTAAACAATCATAAAAACATTAAGTTAACATTATCAACACATTAGCTTTAAAAACAGCAAATTATTCTCTGTACTGTCTTTATACTAAGTTGGTTGGCAAACCTTAACAACAAATTCCTAATAGGGTTATTAGTTATGTTTTAACCCATATTAGTTAGCCTTTAGTTTTATCCTAACATTGCTCTTAGGCTCTTCTTTTGACGTCTTTGTTTCAACATAAATTTATTGGCATGTAAGTAAACTTATAGTACTTTGCCTGTGCATTTTAATTTGATAAAAGAGCATGGCTGCAACAATTGGCAATACACCTACCCATAACGGTTCTCAAACCAACTATACATCGGCGCTTGTAACGCTAACCTCACTGTTTTTTATGTGGGGCTTTTTAACATCGTTAAACGATATTTTAATCCCCCACCTGAAGTCGGTATTTGAGTTGAGCTACGCTCAGGTTATGTTGGTGCAATCGGCATTTTTTATTGCCTACTTTGTAATGTCGCTGCCTGCAAGGTGGGTAGTAAGCCGGTTTGGCTATCGCAAAGGTATTTTAACAGGGTTAGGCATTGCAAGTTTGGGCGCATTGTTGTTTTACCCTGCGGCGGCCATGCTGTCGTACCCCATGTTTTTAGTGGCGTTGTTTGTACTGGCATCGGGCATAACGGTGTTACAGGTAGCTGCCAATCCGTATGTGGCAGTATTGGGGCCAGAGAAAACAGCATCGAGCCGTTTAACCCTATCGCAAGCGTTAAACTCATTAGGGCATACCATAGGGCCATACATTGGTGCTTTGCTGATTTTAGGAGGAACGGTATTAACGACCGAACAACTACTAAAACTGCCTGCACTTGAACAGTTGGAATACAAGATGGATAAGGCCGCCCTGGTGCAGGTGCCATACATTGGGTTAGCCATTGCATTGCTGTTGCTTATGGTATTTATGGCGCTGGTTAAGCTGCCTGTTATTGCTAATGTAGAAGACCATGGTGCTACCAACACCCGCCTTGCCGATGCATTGAAACACAAAGGGCTATTACTTGCCGCTATTGGCATATTTGTATACGTAGGGGCAGAGGTTTCTATAGGCAGCTTTTTGGTTAACTTTTTTGGCCAGCCTAACATTGGCGGGTTGAAGGAGGAAGAGGCAGGCAAGCTGGTATCGTACTACTGGCTGGCGGCTATGATAGGGCGCTTTGCCGGCTCGTTCATTATGCAAAAAACAAACCCTGCAAAGGCATTAGGCTATAGCGCAGTTACCGCTATGTTGCTGGTGTTGGCAACCATGTTTGGCAGTGGGCAGGCAGCCATGGTAAGTGTAATTTGTGTAGGCCTGTTCAACTCAATCATGTTCCCCACTATATTTACGTTAGGCATAAACGGGCTGGGCAAACTAACAGGACAAGGCTCTGCGGTACTTATAATGTGCATTGTGGGCGGAGGTGTAATTCCGCTATTGCAGGGTGCTTTAGCCGATGAGGTAGGCATTCAAAAAGCATTTATCATTCCCGTTATATGCTACGCGTACATAGTGTGGTTTGCTTTTAGGGCTCAGGGTTCAGCAGGCAGGGTTCAGTAAAATCAATTATTCAACTATGAAAAACACCCGCCGCGATATGATTAAAACCGCCGCCATTGCTACTACAGGATTGGCGCTGGGTTTACATAAAAATGCCTTCGCTTTCAGCTTTGATGCCTTCCCAACAAAACGCCCTTTGCCTGCCAACCGTAGGTTTGTAAGCGATGCGGTAGAGAACCTTATTATAGAAGTTAAAAAGGGCATTGCCGATGAAGAAGTAGCTTGGCTGTTTGAGAATTGCTACCCCAACACCTTAGACACTACCGTTACCGTTGGCGAGCTTAACGGCAAGCCTGATACCTTTGTTATTACAGGCGATATTAAAGCCATGTGGCTGCGCGATAGCACCGCCCAGGTGTGGCCCTATCTCCCCTTGGTTACTAAAGACAAAGAACTGAAAAAGCTGATAGAGGGCGTTATCCGCCGCCAAACCAAATGCATCAATATAGACCCTTATGCCAACGCCTTTAATAAGGGCAAAACAGGCAGTGGCTGGATAACCGACAAAACCACCATGAAGCTGGAGTTGCACGAGCGTAAATGGGAGATAGACTCGCTATGCTACCCCATACGCCTGGCCCACGGCTATTGGAAAACTACCGGCGATACAGCGGTGTTTGACGAGGAGTGGCAAAAGGCCATGCGCACAGTGCTTACCACGTTTAAAGCCCAACAGCGCAAAACCGATAACGGCCCCTACAAGTTCCAACGTATTACCGAAACATCTACCGATACACTGCCCCTTTCGGGCTATGGCAACCCTACCAAAAAGGTGGGACTTATACATTCCATGTTCCGCCCGAGTGATGATGCCTGTATCTATCCTTACCTAATACCATCCAACCTGTTTGCCGAAACCAGCCTGCGCCAGGTGGCCGACATCTTTCTCGATGTGTTGCTTGACAAAGAGTTTGCCGCGCAATGCAACACCCTGGCCGATGAGGTTGCCGGTGCCGTAAAACTATACGCCATACAGCTGCACAAAACCTACGGCAATATGTATGCTTACGAGGTTGATGGTTTTGGCAACGCCCTGTTTATGGACGATGCCAATGTGCCATCGCTACTAGCGCTGCCTTATTTAGGCTGCTGCACACCCAACGACGCTACCTACCAAAACACCCGCAAGTTTGTGTTGAGCAACGACAATCCCTACTTCTTCAAAGGCCTGTATGCCGAGGGTATTGGTGGGCCCCACGTAGGCATGGATATGGTTTGGCCCATGAGTATTATTATGCGCGCCCTTACCAGTACCGACGATAAAGAGATAACCCAATGCATTAAAATGCTAAAAGCCACCCACGCCAAAACAGGTTTTATGCACGAGGCCTTTAACAAAGACAACCCCACCAACTACACCCGCAAGTGGTTTGCCTGGGCCAACACCCTCTTCGGCGAGTTGATAGTGAAACTCTACAACGAGAAGCCGGAGTTGCTAAAGCAGGTGTTTTAAAACTCTCCCCCTAAAGAGGGCTCTCAGTGCTTACCGCAGCGTCAGTAGGACTGCCACGAAGCGGCATGGTGGTATTAATGCTAGCTTCACTTCCAACACGTAAACTCCCAGTCAGCGGTATCTCCTTCTCCACCTGTGGTTCGTCTACGCTCACCATGACGGGGGAGAAAGACTTAATCGGAGGGTTAGTCAGTCCCGATGTATCGGGAGTAGACGAAGCCTCCTCATGCTTTTCACTCACCCCTCCACCTTCAACACTCACACCTTCCCTCTCCTCACTCCTCGCTTCTCTCTCCTCTACACTCACAACTTCCCGCCCCTCACTCCTCACTGCTCTCTCCCCTATAAACGATACCCAACTCCTCACCGTGCGTTCCGGCAGCTCCATTTGCTGCGCAATATCCCTAAAACTCATTCCGTTGTACCGCATTTCTTCGGCGGTAATCATCAGCGTATTTCTCCGCTCGGTAGCAGTCGGCATAAGGACTTTCTCTTCTCGCTCTGTTCCGCACAGTTGTAGCAAAATTTCATTGTTTTGCAAACCAATTTCCAACACTTCAACCAACGTATTTTCACCCAGGGGCAGTGCCGTATTTTTAAGCGATTTCAGGTAGCGTTTACCTTCCTGGCGACAGTGGTTAGCTAAGGCATATAATACTATCTGCATGCGGAGCCAGTAGATTGCTTTTATAAAAGCTACTAATGGTGGGTGCTTTGCTAAGGTTGCGGGGCTTATTGTTTAGGGTGATGAGTATAGAAATACCCTTTTGCACCTTCATTTCATTCAATTTTAACATGAAGTAATTCCACATAGCAGGTTGCAGGTGCATACGGTCGGGCTGGTCTATAATAACCACCTCTGCATTTGTTTCAGCTACCATTTCGTCTAGCGATGCCACCAACCGCTCGCCCAGCGTAGCCCTTCCCGAAGCAAACGCATCAGCACTAATATTAGCGTAGAAAAAGTTCTCCGATACCTCACCCTCGCCATACCGCATCCGCATATCCGCCGCCCCCAACTCAAACCCAATAAATAGCACCTTTTTAGGAAGTAAACGACTCTCCCCCTGCAAAGGGGAGTACTCACGCCGTTGGCGTGAGGGAGGGGTGGATGCTATCTTGGTCTTTCGGTAACTCGATGCCACCACCCCTTTCTCCCGACGACCCTTGGTGTCGGGATTCATTCCCTCCTTTGCAGGAGGGGAGTTAGTAATAACCCCCTCTCCTTTGGAGAGGGGCCGGGAGTGAGGCTCAAGCTTTTCGCCAACCGTATAGCCACCGTACTTTTGCCCGTACCCATATCGCCCGCCAGTATGCAAAGCTGGCCGGTTTGCCAATAATTACCCCACAGCTTTTCGGGTGGTTTTATGGGTTTGTTTAATTCGTCTGTCAAGCTGTAGCGTTTAAGCACATCGGGTACCGATGGGTCTTTATACGGATAATCAATACCCGGAAGCCCCGGACCGGTTACACGCACAATGTGTTTTTCCACCATCTCGCCCTTGGCGTTAGGCTCCATTGTTTTAATAAGCTGAATATCGTGCTTAACCGTAGGCGGATTAAAAGGCTTTTTCATAGGCAAGCTTGTAAAGTCCCGACATTTATCGTCGGGATAAATCGGGAGGAGGTTTGGGTTTGGCAGGTTAAATAAAGATACAAATATACAACAATATATATTGCTTGTCAATTATTGTTAACAAAATCCCCCTCTAAGAGGAACCAATTCCTCAATTTACACTAAAGGGTTTAATCTAATGAACTATTCAGTGTTTATAATTTAGGGTTATCATGCCATATTAGGATATGGCAGGGGTTTAACTTGCTTTATCTAATATGGACAAATTTAAAAGGGTACAAAAAGATTTAAAGGTTGGAGAACTATTTCCAACCTTATCTAATATATGTGCTTGTGGTTGTGGTATTCCATTAAAAGGCAGGCAAAAAAGATGGGCTTCTGAAGCTTGTAGTCAACAAGCTTATTTTTCCTTTGCCATATTAAAAGGTAATACAGGTATAATCCGAAAACTATTATTTGAAATAGATGAGGGATTTTGCAGAAGTTGTGGAGTTTATTCAGAAGATTGGCAAGCAGACCATATAATACCTGTTAAATTTGGAGGTGGAGCATGTGATTTAGATAATTTCCAAACTTTATGCCTTTATTGCCATAAAAAGAAAACTGCTACAATGTATTCCAAAGAGATGCAATCTCATGACAAGAAGCTTGTATTTCCTTTATCTTGCTTATATGGGTTGCAGGGGAATGGCTATATTCCTGCAAAAATATGTCATGAGAAAAACAAGCTTTATTTTCTATCTCTTTAGACTCTATACCTTCTTCTAACATGGCATATTTTAATAAAACTGACGCATATTCCCTATTATCATGCTGTAATCTATTAGGTAATGTTTTAGCAAAATGAATCTTTATTGCTCCATATTTACCTGTCTTTTTATTCTGTAAATACAACTCTGGTTTTAGTGTAACCTTAACTCCAGAAATTTGCATAGAATTTAGTTTAAAAAGATTGTTACTAATAGTATAATTTGAAAGGTCAGGTAAATCAGTAGCTAAAATTGCTTTTAATGCTAAGATAGAATTTTTATTGTCTGAGATTTCCCATTCAGATATTGCAGTTTTAGCTTTAATTTTATCTATACAAGTTGTTAAAATAGTATTATCATATTCTTTCTTATAATATAAGGGGAGTATATTTCTAACTTCTGAATACCGGACTTTATTATAATCAGCATCTATTCTAAGTGCTTTTACTATTTGTTTTCTTCTAAGTGGTCTTGCGGTCATAAATTCTGCAAGTTTATTCATTGAAATATAAGGTTTTTCTACCTTTTTTACTTCTGCTGTTTTTGATAAGAATACCATTGTAGTTTTAATTAGTGGATACTGATTTAAGTTACTGCAAAAGTATAGTGAAAATTTCGGATTAATAGAAGTAGTTTACTAACAATTATTTATAACTGACCGTCAATGGAAACTTTCACGCCATGGTCGGTGTTAAAGCAACGCGTAACCGACCATCAATAATAATGGCAGGTGAAAACACCTGGCATGGCTAAAACAATAACCTTGATTCTAAATCATTTTATTTGAACACCTATACTATTTAGGTGACTTAAAACTTGCTCTTGCACGTTAATTATTGGAAGTATTAACTTAGATAATGCTGTATCTTTAACAAGCATTGCTAATATTCCTCTAGTTGTTGATAATGCTATTCCAGCTGCATTGTAAATTAATGAGTATGGTATATTAAGTTGATTATTATCCTTTGTTACAACCTCATCCCAATTAGTTACACTAAAAACACAAGATGTTTTTAATATTGCAATATCCTTACTGCCATCAGGTGTCTTAAGTTGTGGCGTTATTGTGTAGCTCGCTATATAAATTTTATCATCGACAATAGGCTCTCCTTTAAACTCAAATGTAAACTGATAATTTTCTTTATTTCCGAACTCCGTAATCTGATCAAACAAATCAGTTTTTGCAAAAGAGACTAGTTTTACATCCTCAATTGAAATATAAATTTTCTGTTCCACTTTTCTAACTTAAAATTAATTCATTATATTCAGGAATAGCGCTAGAATAATTATCTAAGGCTTGTGGGGCTTGTGTTACCCCATCTATCGTAAACTCTACTTTCAAACATTTATTAGACACAGAATAGCCCCAAAAATCTTCTGTTGTAACGAAACTGATTTTAGGTACTTTCCCAATTGCAAGTGCTAATTCAATTAGTTTTTTTAATGTGAAATTGAAATTTCCATTTAATACTTGACTAATATAAGAATTAGAAACATTTAATTTTTTCGCTAAATCTGTTTGATTAAGATTATTTGCATGCATATACGTAATAACCTCCCTGTATATATCATTTTGATACTTTTCAAGCAAGTAGTCTGGATATTCTAATAATTCCTCTTTACTTAACATATATCTTTACTTTGATTGTAAATATTCTTTAATAATTTTCTTAGCCCTCTTAATATCTACATCTTGTGTAGTTTTCTTTCCACCTGAAACCAATATTATTAAACCATCTTTCCTACAGTGATAGACTCTTAAATGTTTTGTTTTTACTTCGTAAGCATCATTCCCCACACTCTTATATTTGTTAGGAGGAATTAATAATCCGTTTGCAACATCCTCTATAATAGCCCAAACTTTAAATAATTCACCCTTTAGATTATTGTCGGCCTTTATTTCATCAAAAAAATCATCAATAATACACTTGTTGTCCCTAACTAGCTTGCAGATAGGTTGTCGAATATGTGGCTTATCGACATGTTTAACAACAAATATACTCATAAAGTTTAAGTTATAACTTAAAAAAGCGAAAAAATTATTCTCAAGTAAGTTTTTAGGTTTATTACGATGAGGGGACAAAAATAATAAATATCTACTATAGTGAAACTATTAGGAGATAATCAGCACTATGCAAGTCAGCATCGTTCCAGCTATGTTAGGTGTTAAAGCGTAGCGTCACCTGCCACTAAAACCTCCCTCCCCGCTACGCGGTACTCCCTCCGAGAGGGAGACATTGTTTACGCAGACTAAAATCCCTCCCCTCATTACATTCGGGTACTCCTACTGACGCTACGGTCAGTACTGTAAGCTTTTCCACCGTGGCAGGTGTTAAAGCTCCCGAGGCTTCGGGAGCGTCACCGTCCATAAAAACCTCCCCCGTCCGCCTAAGGCGGACACCCCTCCGAGAGGGAGACATTGCTTACGCAGACTAAAAATCCCTCCCCTCGCTGCGCGAGGTACTCCCTTTACAAGGGAGAGTTGTTTTTTGTGCGTGGGCATTTTGTGCAAAATTCCGTGCGGACCTGCAATTTCGTAGAGCAGGAGGTTTTGTGCGGCTGTCTAGCGCGGCGAAACGAAATGAGAGGTCTATTATTTTGCACGGCCTTCTTTGGTTACTTTCTTCGGCCGGGAAGAAAGTAATGCTGTCGGCAGACAACCGCCGATAGGCAGCCAAAAATAGTATCACCCCTTTCCACCGTGGCAGGTGTTAAAGCGTAGCGTCACCTGCCACTAAAAACCTCCCCGCCCTTTGGACACCCCCTCCGAGGAGGGGACATTGCTTACGCAAATTAAAAATCCCTCCCCTCGCTGCGCGAGGTACTCCCTTTACAAGGGAGAGTTGTTTCCTTAACCCAATTCCGCCATCGGCGGAAACATCCGGCCTTAAATTAAATGTCGTAATAAAACAAGCGCAGTGAAGCGTAGCCCCGCAATAGCGGGGATGAAGCCTGCGCCTGAGCGACGTCCAAAAGCACTGCTAAGTGCGTTGGGCTAGAATGCAGGGTTCAGCGCAACAGCGTGTAGTTTTTAGACAATTAATTTTCAGCCGTTGATTTTTTGCTTCCTTTTTTATCAAGAAAAAGGAAGTGCCTCCGCAAAGGAGTGTCTCCAGCATAGGGAACTACCGGTAGGTTTATAATCCCGACATTTATCGTCGGGGCAATGAAGAAATGTATCACCCCTTCGGGGTTTAAATAAATACCACCGTTTTTATTCTACAATACTTTCACCCCTTTGGGGTTAATTAAAGTCCCTCGCCCTTAAAGGGGAGAGGGATTTAGGGAGAGGGGAAACAAAAAGAAAGTGCCCTCCGCAAAGGCAGCCATCGGCAGACAACCGCCGGTAGGCAATTATTTACTCGGCTATAAATCGCTCCCCCTCGTTACACTCGGGTACTCCCCGTCCGAATGGATGAAGCCATTCATCCATTCGGGCCTTTAGAAAGGGAGAGTTGTTTCCTTCTTATCGCCCTTCTGGGGTTAATCCGCGTAACACTCCCTTCTCTCTTCAGGAGAAGGGGCCGGGGGATGAGGTAAAAAGGGGAGAGGGAACCAACCCACTAAAACACTATACTGTTATGAAAGTATTACTACAGGAGACGAACATAATTTAACTGGATAGGAAAAGAGTTCCATCTAATAGTATTTTGTTTTGTCTTATACCCAATTTTAAGGGTTAAATCAGGTTTAGGTTTTGTATCTAAAAATTTAATGTAGTTAGCAATATCTTCAGATTTTACTTTGGGGTCGTAAGTAAATGCCATTCCCTTAAAATCAACCTTAAACAGCTCTGTTCTTGTAAATACAAGGGTTAACTTATTTAGTATTATAAGGCTGTTTATAATGCTTAAATAGTCTTTTTCATTAGAATATTCTATACAAAAAGAATACTTTGTATCGTTTACAGTTTCAAAGTAACATTTAGATTTCATGTGCAAACTTATAACAAAGTAAGGAATAAACACTCCTTTTGTTTTCTATGTGCTGTTAGTTAATACATTACAACCAAACATAAACCTCCTCCGTTCCGCCTAAGGCGCGGTATTCCCCTCCTTGACAACTTTATGCCAGTCCAGACTTCATCCCGAAACATCGGGGAGTAGGGGAGTTAAATTCCCCACATCTCCGCCACAGGCGGAAACAATACGGCCTTAAATTAAGTGTCGTAATAAAACAAACGCAGTGAAGCGTAGCCCCACAATAGCGGGGATGAAGCCTGCGCCTGAGCGACGTCCATAAGCACTGCTAAGTGCGTTGGGCTAGAATGCAGGGTTCAGCGCAACAGAGTGTAGTTTTAGACAATTAATTTTCAGCCGGGAGCTTTCTTTGCCGTAGGCCTGCCCCGTACTTGATACGGGGTTTCTTTCGCGGTGAAAGAAATGAAGTGCCTGCCGCATAGGCAAATGAAGAATTTGGACTAAAGCCCGGGTTATGTTTCGTGCCTTATTCCCCGCCCTAAAGGGCGGGGCTACTACATATTGCTACGCACCCTAAAAATCTATCCCCCTCATTACATTCGGGTACTCCTCATGGCGCTACAGTTAGCACTGTAAGCTTTAAGAGGGAGACCATAAAACGGCCTGCAAAAGCGGGTTGTCGGACTACATACTGTTGGATTAAAGGCGTTTTTTATTCAAGACTTAGCCCTGAATACTCAGAACTATTTAGCGCGGACCATCAAAAACTTCTGGCTTTTAATTTGGCCTTTTTCGGTGCCCGATATTTCGGCAACAAGGGAATCTTTGGTGGGGTGCGAGTAGCTTATTTTTTGTGGAAAATCATGCAAGGGGTTTTCAAAAATTAATTGCTTTTTGTTGTGTAACGATGCTTTAAATACAACAGGTTTTCCACCGTTTTGGTCTGCTACGGTTGGCATGTAGAATAAATCACTGCCGTGTTGCTCCATGCGTATCTGTTCAGAAAATACGGTGTCTTTACCCATAATAAAATGACTGTAGCCTGTGTATACAGTGTCGTTTTGTTTTTGCTAAGGCTTCTATTAACGTGCCATTGGCCGAGACATTTTCCCACTTGCCCAGCATCCATTTAGCATCGCGTATCGCCGGCTTTTCTAATATTGCAAAAGCGGTGAAAAATACTAGAATTGCAAGCAGTTTGGGCAGTAATCGTTTCATGTTTAAAGTAAATTGTATGCTAAAGTAACATTATATATTTTTCACTTTTAGTTTTTCATTTTTCATTCATTGCAAAATGCTATCTTAACCCCATGAAAAAGTTATTACTCGCCTTACTGTTGCCCACGGCGTTGTTTGCCCAAAAGCCCGCGGTTGATTATGTAAACCCCATGATAGGCACTGCCGAACATGGGCATACCTATCCCGGCGCTACCGTGCCGTTTGGTATGGTGCAGCTAAGTCCGGACAATGGCCGCAAAGGCTGGGACTGGTGTAGTGGCTACCATTATAGCGAGGATAAAATAATAGGCTTTGCCAACACCCATTTAAGTGGTACCGGCTGTGCCGATTTAGGCGACATTCTGTTTATGCCAGGTATAAGCATTAATCCGCCTGAGGCACGCGGCTACGCATCAAAATTTAAGCATGCTAATGAAAAATCAGAAGCAGGGTATTACTCGGTCATACTAGACGATAAAAAGATAAAAGCCGAGCTTACGGCAACCAATAGGGTAGGGGTGCAGCGCTACACATTTCCTAAAAGCACAGAAGCCGATATTGTAGTAAACCTGGGCTATGGTAATGATGATACCCCGCTGGAAACCTTTATTCAGATTGATGGGCCTAACCAAATTTCGGGCTACCGTTTTTCTAAAGGATGGGCCAATAACCAAAAGCTTTTTTTACTGCTACCTTTTCAAAAGCCTTTAGCAGCAGCTATGTGGGGCCAAAAGCATCGGTAGATAATAAAGCAAATAATGCCAAGGGCAAGGATGTTTTTTCTGTGTTGCGTTTTAATACAGAAGATGGGCAACCTATAGTTGTTAAGGTGGCCATATCGTGTGTGGGCATTGAGGGGGCAAAGAAAAACCTAGCTGCCGAAGCGGCTGATAAATCGTTTGACGATATACGCACAGCAGCCAAAGCAGCATGGCAAGCAGAACTGGAGAAGGTTGATGTGGATATGATTACCGAGGGCGATAAAACTACCTTTTATACCGCCATGTACCATAGCATGCTGGCACCTACAACCTATAACGATGTTGATGGCCAATACCGCGGCCCAGACGACCAGGTGCATATAGGCTCGTTTACCAACTACTGTACCTTCTCATTATGGGACACCTTTAGGGCAGAGCACCCGCTGTTTACTATAACACAGCCCAAGCGCGTACCCGATATGGTAAACTCGCTTATGAGCTTTCAAGAGCAGGGTGGCTTGCTGCCGGTGTGGACATTGCAGGGCTGCGAAACCAATTGCATGATTGGCTACCATTCTATACCCGTTATTACCGATGCTTATTTGAAAGGCTTGGGCGGCTTTGATATAAACAAGGCTTACGAAGCCATGAAGAAGAGTGCCTTTAGTGGCAAAAATGGCTTAGAGTTTTATGCCTCATCAGCACCGCAACCATTTAACGAAGCGGTTAGCTTCCTGAAAAAAGAGTACCGTTTCCCTGAAGATAAATACCTTGTTGGTAATGAAATGGTAGCTCCCGGATATGGCACTACCATTAGCGGGCAGCAACTGGCATACCACTCGGCACACCCGTTGGCGCATAGTAGCATTATAGCCCGTTGTGGCGAGGGTAACCGCGTTATTGAATGGCAGGCACCGGCTGTTGCCAATAAAGGCACTGCAAAAACCATTACCTACGTTTGGCTGGCAGGCATGGCCAGCAACTTAGGTGCGCACAAGTTCGACTTATATGTAAACGGCAAAAAGCTTTTCGACTTTACCTCGTTTAAAGACTCCACATCTACCGGTTGGGTTAAAGAGGGTGCCGATGGTGCTAAGCTATCCTTCAGGCCCACATATATAGACCAATACCAGGATGTGTTTGGTATGATGTACCTGGAGGTACCTGTAAACCTTACCAACGGTGCACCTGTTAAATTTAAAGTTGAGGGCGAAGATGCCGGCAGTCGTGATTTTTACTTTGTACACCAATACGAGCTTAGCAATAAACTAACTATAGAAAAAGACTTTGCCATAGGTATAGATGGCAAGGTGCAAAAGCGTTTTGTAAAGCTGGAAATTGAGCATTTGGGTAAGCCCGTTAAGGCTGATATTACATGGGATAACGATGCGGTTGGCAAGATGTCTGCTATGCTATATCCGGGTGTAAATATTGTATGGGTTCCGCTGGAAATAAGGGCGAAGAAAATCAAGCATACGTTTAATGTTAAGGCCGATGGCGTGGCGCTGACAGGCAGCATAGAACTAGAGCCTGTGGGCAATAACGACTATATACCATCAGACAAAGAGCATGAGAGTGTTTCTAAGGCGTTGGAGTATGCGTATGATGATTGGTGCATTGCGCAGGTAGCAAAAGCCCTTGGCAAAACAGCCGATTACGACTTGTTTACAGCCCGCTCTAACTACTACAAAAACTACTACGATAAAAGCACCGGCTTTATGCGTGGCAAACGCAGCAACGGCGATTGGGTATCGCCCTTTAACCCTACGTTTGCTACCAACAGGCAACCTGAGTATACAGAGGGTAATGCATGGCAGTATACCTGGTTTGTTCCGCACGATGTGGATGGCCTTATTACCCTAATGGGTGGTAAAGACCGCTTTACGGCAAAGCTTGATACTCTGTTTACCCAAAAGCTGGAGCTTGGTCCCGGCGCACCACCCGATGTATCGGGTCTAATAGGTTTATATGCTCATGGTAACGAGCCTAGTCACCACATAGCCTATTTATATTCTGCCGCAGGCAAGCCCGCTAAAACACAGGCTATGGTGCGTAAAATTATGCGCACCATGTATAACGATACCAACGGCGGCCTTTGTGGTAATGAGGATTGCGGGCAAATGTCGGCATGGTATGTGTTTTCAGCCTTAGGCTTTTACCCTTTAAACCCGGCCGATGGTAAGTATTACATAGGTAGCCCAATGGTTAAAAAAGCCACTTTGAAATTAGACAATGGCAAAACGTTTACCGTTGATACCCAAAACCAGGGCGAGGGCAATGTATACGTTAAATCAATTAAGCTGAACGGTAAAGAACTTACTACGCCTTTTATAACCCATAAGGATATTTTAGAGGGCGGTAATTTAGTGTTTGAGCTGAGTGATAAGGCAAACTAACATAGTTGCTAATGGTTCAGTTAACACATGCTATTAAGACCATATTAAGCGTATTGTTTTTTGCTTGTATTGCATGTAATAATACAACAACAGTAGAATATCCTAAAGGCGAGCCATTACTATTAATACAGCCCTACGGCGATTTTTCTGATAAGCATGTTAAGGTTGCGGTTGATGGAATAAAGTCGAAGTACAGGTTTAAAGTAGAAGTTTTAAAACCTGTGCCATTACCTTCTGCCGCATACTATAACCCACGAAGCCGTTACATAGCCGATAGCTTGGTTAATAATTTACACAAAAATTCACCTGAAACCGCTTTTAGGATTTTAGGCCTTACCAATAAACACATCAGCACAGAAAAAGGAAGCATAAGAAATTATGGCATTATGGGCCTTGCCACTTTAGGTGGTAAAAGCTGTGTGGTAAGTACCCACAGGATTAAGCGCGGAGCATCAAACAAAACAATGATGGAACGCTTTGTTAAGATAGTAAACCACGAGGTAGGGCATACATTAGGCTTAGACCATTGCAGCACGGTAAACTGTGTTATGCAGGCAGTTGAAGGCCAGATTAAAAGGGTGGATAACGAGTCGGGCGACTTATGTTCTTATTGCGCAGGCAAAGTAGCGCCATTCCTAGTAAAGTAACCAAGTGTAAACGTTTTGTTTGGGTTTTGTATCTTTGCACCCCATTGGCCTCGTAGTACAATGGATAGTACGAGGGTTTCCGAAGCCCTAAATGCAGGTTCGATTCCTGCCGAGGCCACTAACAATTTTAAATGCAGGTCCTGACGAAGCGTAGCTTGTCTGGATGCTGACCGCAAGCGTCAGCATTCGATTCCTGCCGAGGCCACACTATGATTATTTACAACGTTACCATTAACATTGATGCCGATGTGCATTTAGACTGGCTGCAGTGGATGAAGAATGAACATATCCCCGCTGTTATGGCTACCAATATGTTTGTTGAATACCGCTTTGCCCGTGTTATGGCAGAAGAGGCCACAGAGGGCTTTACCTATTCTGTACAATACCTTGTTAATGATATTGGCGATTATGAAATTTATCGCGCTACGTATGCCCCTGCATTGCAGGCCGAAACGGAGAAGAGGTATAAGAACAAGTTTGTCGCTTTCCGAACATTGCTAAAAATTGTAGACTAATGCATCCGGTACGGGCTAAAAAGCACCTGGGGCAGCATTTTTTAAACGATGCTACTATAGCCCAAAATATTGCCGAATGCCTTACGGGCCATGGCGATTATAAACGACTGCTGGAAATTGGCCCCGGCACAGGCGTACTTACCCAACACCTGCTTAACGATACCCGTTTCGATTTATACGTTGCCGAAATTGACACCGAATCCGTTGATTATTTAAAAAGAATTATGCCCAATTAGCGGGTAAAATTATAGAGGGTGATTTTTTGCAAATGGATTTGGAAGCCTTTAATGGTGGGCAACCCATAGGTATAATTGGCAACTTTCCGTACAATATTTCATCGCAAATACTATTTAAGGTTTATGATGAAAGGCACCTGGTAACAGAGTGTGCAGGCATGTTTCAAAAGGAGGTTGCCAAGCGTATAGCATCACCTCCGGGTAATAAAGATTATGGCATTTTAAGCGTGTTGCTACAGGCCTATTACGATATTGAGTACCTGTTTGATGTACCGCCCAGCGTGTTTATTCCACCCCCAAAAGTAGACTCCGGTGTTATCCGTTTGGTGCGCAATAATGTAGTTGATTTAGGCTGCGACGAGAAGCTGTTTAAGACTGTAATAAAGCTTGCCTTTAACCAACGCCGTAAAATGCTCCGCAATGGGCTCTCATCGCTTGCTAAGGGCCGAGAGCACCGTTTATTTACCCAACGCGCAGAGCAACTGTCGGTAGCTGAGTTTGTAGAGCTAACCAATTTCCTCCAAGAACAGCAATAAACCCAAATGCTTCATGTCATTCCCGCGTAGGCGGGACTACAAGTTTTGCTTGCAAAGCGCAGAGCTGATAAACTCACCATTAGCACCCGTAATCTTTTTATTTTCTGACTACTGACTACTGATCTCTGAATTATTTGCTTCTTCCCAATCCATCCAAAGCGCTTGAATCGCCGGGTTTTAACAACAATGCTTTGTTGAATAAAGTGCGTGCTTCGGCAGTTTTACCAAGGTTTAGGTAGTTCCATGCAGCCATGTGGTTAGCATCATAATCAAAAGGATATAGTGCCATAGGTATTTATCAAAATACGGTTTGGCTTTTGTAAAGTTTCCCTTGTTGTAATTGATAAGCCCAATGCGGTAGTTCGCCGTAACCTGGTTAGGGTCTACTTTCAAAATCTCTTCATATTGCTTGGCAACATCGTCCCACTTGTTTAGTGCTGATAAAGGGTATACCACACCAAAGCGTGCTTCTATAGCACCTGGGGCAGATGTAACGGCCTTTTGGTAATAATCTACCGACACGGAAAAATCGCCGTTTAAATAGTACAGCCAACCAAGGCGCAGGTTAAGCTCATAACTGCCGCTGCCATATTCAGCTTTAAGCACATCAATGGCTTTTTTATAGTCAAGGTTATACTCGTGCGTGTAACTTGCTGTAAAAGCATCTTGCAGTTTTTTATTGTCTTGGGCTATGGCTACGCTAACCATGCAGGCCAAAATAAGGGTAAAAATGTGTCGTATCATGGTGTAAAGGTTATTCCGGTTGTTATAAAATGGTTGTTATAGTATGTGTTGTAATCAATTGCGTTGCCGGCACCAAATGACTGCCTGTAGCTGCCTTGCCTTTGCATATAGGTATAGCCTACAAACATATTGACGTGGCTGCTATGGTAATAGTTTAATGTGGCCGATAACTTCGTCGTTATCTCATCAGGAATATTATAAATAGTAAACCCATTGCCCTCTACAAAATACCGCAATAGCCCCTTAGCAAAACCCAACTCTACCCACAGTTTTTTAGCCATTTTAAAACCTACTTTTTGGGTTATGGCAAAGTGTGGTTTAATACTATCTCGCAAGGCTAATACATGCGTAATGCCGTATAAATTAGTATTGCCCAATGGGTAGTATAAAAGGCCCACATCGGCGTGTACAAGCTGCCCCGCTAAATTAGAAACTCCCACAGCCAGCGATGCGCTGCCACCTGTAAAACGTTTGGCAACCTCAAGTCCGCCATAATACTGTGTAATGCTAACGGTGTCTATAGTGTTAGTTGGCGTTCCCGTTTCATAAGCCCTGCGGTAGCTTTTATATGCAAAATGGGTAATGTGCCCCGCCGGTGCTACAGTCCAACCTTTGCCTAAGTAAAGTACCGGCGATAGATACAGCGAGTTTTGATGTGTGGTATACGTAGCCGAACTATCAAAAAATATAGCATCAACACGGTAGGTAGAACCCAGCCCGACATAGTTGTATGCACTTATTAATTTTATATTTTTAGATAGGTTGTTTACCATGCTTAGTTGCACAAAGCCTGTGTTGTTTAGCTGGCGGGTTTCTGCATTAATAACACCGGGCTGCCACAGGGCAATACCGCCGTTTAGTGCATTGTTATCGCTAACAGCATAGCCTCCGCTAAGCGATACAGATTGCACAGCCCTTAGTTTATAACCCAGGCGCTGCTTTTGTGTAGCCAATAACTTGGTAGCTGTGCGTTGCTTTTCAAATGCATTGCCTGTAAAATCGTAAGTGTAGTAAAGGTATTCCCGCGCCAGACTATCAGCAGGAAAAAACTTTAGCGCCTTTTTAAAATGCAGGGCAGCCCTCTCGTACCTTCCTTTGTTATAATACACGCTGCCTGCACACAAACGCAGGTGGTAAAAATCAATATCATTTTCAGCCGCTTTTTTAACGTGCGGCGCATGCCTTTTAAATCGTTGGTTTTGTATTGCACATAGCTGGCACTGTATATTTGGGTGTAGGCTAATTGCTGCGCCTGTAAAGCACCTGCTACAAATAAGAGTATGCAGAGTAATACTATACGCATGTTGCAATTAATTTTTCTTTCCCAATAGCGGCTTCAATGCGGGCTACTTTATCATTTTCTATTATCAGTGTAAAACTGTTTTGCTTAAAGGTGTTGCCTACAAATTTTATGGCTGCTGTAGCCTGTAATATAATGCTGGTAGGGTTATGGATGTTATCGCAATTAATATGCGCTATACTGTATTCTGCTTTAGCAAAGCGATAGAAAGGCGCAACAAAATCTTGCACCAGCATAGCGGCAGAATTATTAAACTCGGTAAGCGGGTAATTATCTTCAACCATAATGCCCTTATAATAGCCTAACAAAACCTTATAGGCGGCAAGGTAAAAGGCATACAGTGCCGATTCTTTATCGCCTTCAAAATCGGTAAAGTAAAACAGTGTGCCATCGTTTACAAAGTAGGCAACAGACTGTGTAGTATGGCAATAAATATAGGTGCGGTTATAGGCGTTGGTAAATACTTCCCACTCGTTTTCAGTTGTCTTTCCGGCCCTTTCAACATGGTAGGTAAACTTCATCCCTGGCGTTAAGCCAAACGCTTTTGTAAGCAAAGGTGTTGTGGTAATATTGCTTATACACTGTCCTTCTTCGGGCTTTTCAAATGTTTTAAGCTGAAGTTTATTATTCTCTTTTAACAGGTAGTACGATAGGGGATAGTCTGTTGTTTTAGCGCCCACCTTTGCATTATTTTGCAATTGGAAATGAATGTGAGGCTCGGGCGACCGACCTGAATTACCACAGGATGCAATAACATCACCTTTTTTACGTAGCTACCTGCCTGCACTTTAAGGCTGTCTTTCTTTAAGTGGCTAAGCTGGCTATACAGGTTATCGCCATGGTCTATAACAATGCTGTTGCCCCAGTTTTTCTGCATATCCATAGCAGCCACATTGTTATCATCAACATAATCTACCACCTCAATAACATGTCCATCTGCCGGGGCAATTACCGGTTTGTTATAGCAGTAGTAATCTTCTTTTTCTGTACCCCCATTATGGTATTGTTTTAATTCAGAATCAAGGATGATAAAGTCGAAAGCCTTGCTCCAATCGCCCAAATGCGTGTGCTTACCATTATGGCCCTGCGACACAAACCAATCGCCCCAAAAAGGTAGTTGTATATGTTTAAAGAGGTTGTTTTTGTAGCGCGATGCAGAGCTAAGCGATTTATAAATAGTTTTCTCAGGCGAGTAATATTGTATTACTATAAGCTGTAAATACTGATGTACCGACCGTGCTCGCAGCATAGCTAAAAACACAATGGTTATAAAGCTAAACGCCAGTGTATACACAGGCAGCATCCAGGTGCTGAATAGCTTGAAAAATGCCAGGTGCGCCATAATGGTAAGTGGCACCAACAGCATTACCGATAGGTATGAATACAACGATGGTACGATATAAAAACACCCTACGGCAATAGCAATAAATATAAAGTTGGCGCCAGCCTGGTATTTAAGCCAGTGCATTTCTGCCCCTGCCAAATCTATACAAACCCAAGCCCAGCAAAAAGAAAGTAATGTTAGGCTGAATGCTATGCGCGAATGGTAAAGCAACCCTATACCAACTAATACACCTGTGGCTAATTTAGCCTGAAAGAATATAGCGCCCAACGATAAAAAATATCCTTTTATCATTGTTGGGAACGACAATGATTTGGTACCTTCTTCTAACGTATCAAGCACACCAAAAGGGTTAAAGAATGTGTTATCTAACAGGTATGCGTTGTGGTTTACAACCTCTAACAATTGGGTTTGGCGTATAGCCAATGTTACAATATAAGCGGTGAGTATAAACGGCAAACTAACCACCGGCAGGCCTTGTTTGCTTAGTATGCCGGTAAGCCATGCCTGTACAATTATTGCCAGTAAAATAGCAAAGCTTAATACCACCCAAAATGCCGGAGTAAGCCTGTAATCGTAGCCAATGGCCATGCCTAATAAAAGAGCGTTAAAACCAAAAATGCCTTCGCGTATTTGTGTTTTATCAAACCCTAAAAATGTAGCTACAAGGTTAGCCAGCATAACAGCAAAAAGGCCACAAACGCCCAATACAGGGTCTAAGAAAGTACACAGCATTAGCAGCAACCCCAGTACTTTATCTTGGGAGAAGAATATTTGGGCATAGCTATGTACTATACCTTCTGCTAATGTTTGTATGTTGTGTTTTTTAATCAACCTGTATTATAATTTTCGCCAATTATACTATAATTAATCTGTTGCTTTTAATGCTTTTATAGGCAAGTATTCAACACTACAGTTCAAACTTTTTTAAGTAATCGGGCAGCACTTCCATATCATGCAAAGTGTCTATGGTTTCTTTGTTGCGTATAAGGTGGGGGTTGCCGTTTACATCAATCATTACCACGTTGGGCCGCATTTGTATAAATTGCATCCATTGGGTCATGTTATAAGCGCCTACTTTATGCACCACTACCTGGTCGCCTTTGTTTAGCAAGGGCAGACTAATACTCTCGCGCACCACATCAATATTCATGCACAATGGGCCATATAATACCATGTCTTCGGTATGGTGGGTAAACTCTTGCGCGGGCGATATTTTATGGTCGTACCAAAAGGCGGTAAATAAAATATTCACGCCAAAGTCCATAATGGTAGCGCGGCGGCCATCGCTAAGGCGTTTAGTGGCTAATACGCTGCCCAACAGGTAACCGGCATCGTCAATAAGCGCGCGGCCTGTTTCTAAAATCAACAGGGGCAACTCATCTTGCTTGTAGCCGTAGTTTAATAGGGTAGAGGTAATAACCTCGGCAAACTCATCTATCGATGGTACAATATCAGCCCCCGGAAGGTACGAGCCTTTTAGCGTATTAGCCGATGGAAAACCACCACCTAAATCCAGGTATTGAATGATTTTTCCAAAGCGGCTTTTTATGTTCATGGCTAGGTCGCTAAGTTTGGCTGCGGCCACACCATAGGCGGCGGTGCTTAGCATAAACGTGCCTATGTGGCAATGCAGGCCGGTAAGTTCTAAATTATCGCTGGCCATAATTTTGGTAATGGCGTTCCATGCCTGCCCACTCTCGTAATTAAAGCCAAAGCGGTCCCACATAGGGTAAATGCCGGTATCCATATTTACACGTATGGCTACGCGTGCTTTCTTGTTAAGGCGGGTAAGCAGCTCTTGTAGTTCGTATAGCTCGTCAAAATGGTCAATATGTATCATTGCGCCATCGTTAATAGCCAGTTCTAAATCAGCAACGGTTTTATCAGGACCGTTAAATATTATTTTATTGCCCGGAACGCCGTTGCCCTTGGCCTTTTGGTATTCAAAGCCCGATACTACTTCGGCCCACGAACCTTCCTGGTGAAAAACGTTGCAAACCGCGTTTATATAATTGGTTTTATAGCTCCATGCAAATTGCACTTTTGGGTAGCGTGTTTTAAAAGCACGCACCGCATTTTGGTAGTTGCGGCGTATTTGTTTTTCGCTGATAACAAATACCGGTGAGCCATATTTTGCAACCAGTTCTTTTACCGCAACACCATCAATATGGGTGTGTGGGGTGTACTCTGTGCGGGTGCCAAATTTATTCATCAAGCCTGCATTAAGCTTTTTAATAAATGGGCGTTCGTATTTCAACTTTTCCATAATCCTACTTTTACACAATAAATATTTTGGTACTGATTTTAATTTTTACCCCTCTCCTTTGGGGAGGGGCAAGGGGTGGGGCTATTAATATTCGCCAAAGGCTGATATTTTTTGAAAGTCTTCTATATCGGTTATCAAATCCCACGAGTAGCGTATAAACAACTTGCCAATAGCATACTTGTCGTATGGTTTTACATCGTGCCCCATAGCCATTTTAACAAGCGCTGCCGGCTGATTTTGCCCTGCACCTACAGTTAGGTATATCCATGCGGGGAAACGCGGGTTTACTTCCATTATATAGGGCTTGCCATCAATAGAAAGCATAATCTCTAACTCGTACCCGCCGCGCCATTTGGTGGCTTTGCAAAACTTGCGGGCCATTTCTAAAAAGCGGTCGTCTTCTAAGGTAATACCGGCCCATGCTTTGCCTTTATCAGTAATATACATTTTGCGCATAGGCACAGCGCTTATTGTACCGCCTTTACCATCGCCCAGTGCGGCAACGTTTATCTCGGTACCATTAATAAACTCCTGCACAATAATAGGTGTGCCCCATTTAGCGCTAAGTTTATGAAAAGCCTTTTGTGCCTGCTCTAATGTTTGGGCAATGATAGCATCGTAAAACTTGCCTTTAACCACTAGTGGATACCCAAGTTCTTCGGCCACTTTGGGCAGTTCGCTTACGCTGTATATAACTACTTGTTTAGGTACGTAAAAACCATGCTTTTTGCCAAACTCAAACAGGTTTATTTTATCGCGGGCCTCAAACTGGGCGGTAGTAGGTAAAAAGGTGTGTATGCCTATTTCTTCCAGCTTGGGCGATAGCTTTATAAAGTTGTAAAGCTCTGCATCAAAATTGGGAATTAATACATCAATAGATTCCTTTTCATGTATGTATTCTATACGGTTGAAAATAGCCTCTGTACCAGCTGCGGGGTAGGGTATCTGGTACACTTTATCGCAAACCCCTTCCATGTAAATGCCGGGCTCTAACGATTCGTACGAGAGGCCAATGATGCGGACATCCCAGTCGGCACAATCGCGTATGCCGCGTATAACAGCAACACCCGGCCCGGGACTGTCTATAGCGTTTAAGCCTGTTACAGCAACAGTAAGTTGGCGTTTTTTAGCGTTCATACTGTATCAGGTTGTTGTCGCGTAGCAATACCATAAAATCATCCACATCTTTCTCCAGCTGGTTGCCCTCTACATCGTATTTATCCAGCAAAGCGGTTTTAATGTCGGCAATGCTTTTACTCTCCTTCATCAGGTTTATTATCTCCGTACCTATTTCGTTGGCGGTAAAAGAATCGCCACTGGTAGGGTTGAATATAAATCCCGTTTCGCTTACTGCTAAATTTTTGTTTAGCTTCATAATTGGTGTTTTGTGGGGGTATGACTGCGTTTTTCTACAAGGGTTTAAAATTGGGGTTAATATTTTTTATAAAGTATGTTTGTTATCACGTGTATAGAAGATTAGCGAAGTGCTAAAACACCAACGGCCCGGGGTTACCCGGGCCGTTGGCATAAAAATATAAACTAACCTATAAACTATTCTACAACCAATTTTCTGCTGAATGAGTTGCCCTCTGTAGTAATTACAATAGAGTATATACCACTTGCAAGGTTTGTAATATCAAAAGTTTTGTTAAAAGCGCCGTTAAATTTAATAATCTCTTCGGCTACTATCTGCCCTAACGGAGTAACAACTTTTATAACTCCATTAACAGGCTTAATAGCGTTTAACTGTAACATTACCTGGCTGCTGGCAGGGTTAGGGAACAAATCGAATGTTGAGAACACAGCAGACTCGTTAATACCTACTTTAATAACCTGTACCGGCAGTGTAATAGTATCGCTACCGCAGGCATTGGTTACAATTAGCGTAACGTTATAGTTGCCATCAGATGCAAAATCGTACGACAGGTTAGAGCCAGTGCCTATAACATTGTCAGATATGCTCCACTCATAAGTTGTAGCTCCGCTACCAGTGCTGGTAAAGTCAACAGTGTAGTTGTCTATTTGGTTAAAGCTAAAGTTAGCTACAGGGTCGTTAACCAAAGTAACAATTACCGGTGCCGATGTGCCAGAGCAACCGGCCTGGTTTTGGCAGGTAAGGGTATAAGTACCTTCGCCAGTAATGGTAACAGGGGTGCAGTTGTTTGCGTTTGTTGCTGATAGGGTAATAACATCGCCCTGGCAAAGGTCTACGTTGCCGGTAAGGTTTGTAGTAGGCACAAATGGAGCAGGGTTTGCCAGGTTAAAAGAAACAGTGCCTGCGCAGCCACCACTGCCGCTGCCGCCGGTTACTACTAAATCGTCAATAGCAAATGTAGGGTCAGTACCTACACCGTCATCATTATTCCTCCAACGGAAAGCTAACCTAAGGTTGGGGATATTTTCGCAGGCTGCGGGTAGTGTAACCGATGCGCAAGCCCAGTTTAATTGGTTTTGGTATTTGGTTGCAAGGTCTATCCAGCTGGTGCCACCGTTAATGCTATAACGTAATGTGCCGTAGTCAATATCGGTTTGGCCCATACAACGCCAGCCAAATTTAACCACTATGTTGGTTTGGCCTGTGGTGTTAATGTTGGTGTTTAACGATGCAAATTTATCGGTAGTGGTGTTGCTTAAAATACCGCCACCGGCATCGTAAATAGCGCCCGAGCCAAATAGGCTGCAAAATTGGCCCGTGCAATATACGTGCAGGGTTTTATCGCCCGTAGTAACAAGGTTGCCAGAGTTGCAAACACCATCCCACGACTCAAAATCATCAATAACCCAGGCGTTAGCTTCAGCATCTTGTGCACCAATAGCAGTGTTTAAAGTCCAGTTAGAGGTGTTATCAAAATTGTCGCTAAAAAGGGTTGTTGTACCCCCGCCACCGCCGGTGGTAGCAGCTACCGTATATGCACCCGCCGACAGGTTGGTTAAGTTAACGCTGGCGTTGTTGGTTACCTGTGGGGTGCCACCGTTTACAGTGTAAGTGTATGGACCCGAACAGCCGCTAAAGTTGATTGTAGCAGAACCATTGGTTCCGTTGTTACACGTAGGGCCTGCAGTTGGGGTTGCGTTAACTGTTAGTGTTTGAGCGCCTGCAACCGATGCAATTGCTAAACAAGATAACAGCAAAGTAAATTTCTTTATCATATAAATAGTTCCTTATTAAGTTTTGTGCAAGTTACCATAATGCTATGCCAACATCAAGCGTATTTGTTCTCGTTGCAAGGGCTATAGTGAGTCTGAAAATTTAACTAGATAGTAATCTATAACTAAGATTTGCATTGTATAAATAGTATTATTACATTTGCAGCCCTTTAATAAAAGGCCGGTCCTATAGCTCAGTTGGTTAGAGCAACAGACTCATAATCTGTGGGTCCCTGGTTCGAGCCCAGGTGGGACCACCCACAAACCTGAAATCCCGCGAATAGCGGGATTTTTTTATTCCTATTTTTTACTTTATGTACAGTAAACAAAAAGCCCCGACATTTTATTGCCAGGGCTTTTCTATATCTATAAACCTGTATTACTTACCGGTTTGTATTTTAAGCTTTTGGCCTGCTTGCAGGTTGTTGCTTTTTAGGTTATTCCACTTTTTAACATCGTTTACGTTTACCTTGTACTTGCTGGCAATGGCAAATAAGCTATCGCCACGTTTAACAGTGTAGTAAGTAACTTTTTTGGCCGATGTTGTTGCGGTGGTAGTAGTTTTAGGTGTTGTTGTAGTTTTAGGGGCGGTAGTGCTGGTAGTTTTTACCGGCTCTGTTTTATCTTCCCTGTTATCTACATCGTTACCATCAGTTTTCTTTTCGGTAGAGGTATTGTCTGTTGGTGTAGCGTCTGCTTTAGGAGCATCTTCAGGTTTAGCAGTAGATGCTGCAGGTGCTTTAACGGCAGGTTTTACAACCAGCTTTTGGCCTTTACGTACTGTGCTGCTGCGCATACCATTCCATTTACGTAACTGGGTAGTGGTAACGTGGTAGCGCGATGCGATAGTACCTAAACTCTCGCCCGATTTTACCGTGTGGTATTTAGCAATAGAAGTCAACATAGTTGATGGGGCAGCTTTGCTACCACCATTTACCGGGCTTGGTACGCTGTAGTTGCGGCTTGGCTTGGCACGGTCTGCATAATCATAAATAGCACGCTCGTTATTAATAAAAGCAGCTATTTTCTGGCGAGGTAATACAAGGGTAGAAGGCTCGCCGGTGTAAGGTATAATACCTATAATATAGCTTGGGTTTAAGTAACGAAGGTCTTCGTAAGGTACATCCAATATATCGCTAATGTTTTTAAGAGATACTTCATGGTTTACATGCACGGTATCCATATCTACACGGCTAATTGGCGGCACAATAGCTTTTAAGTTATGCTCATCAGCATAATTCATTACGTAGTTAACCGCTATAAAGGCAGGCACATAACCTTGCGTTTCTTGTGGCAGGTATGGGCGAATTTCCCAATAGGTGCGGCCCCCACCAGAACGGCGTATAGCTTTGTTTACGTTACCCGGACCGCTGTTGTATGCTGCCAATACTAAAGACCAGTCTTTGTATATGTTATACAAATAGGTAAAATAGCGGCATGCTGCAACAGTAGATTTGTATGGGTCGCAACGGTCATCAACATACGATGATGTGTTTAGGTTGAACAACTTACCGGTACCGTACATAAACTGCCATAGGCCGGTAGCACCCACGCGAGAGCGGATTGTTGGGTTTAATGCAGACTCAACAATAGCTAGGTATTTTAACTCTAAGGGTAGATTAAATTGTGCTAATTTATCTTCGAACAACGGGAAATAGCCTTGGGCTAAACCCAACATTTTTTGCGATACTTTACGTTTTCTAACAGCATAAAGGTCAATGTAAGCCCTTACGGCATCGTTATAAACCAAGTCGAATGGTGACTGTGCATCAAGCTTAGCCATACGTTTACGGTACGTAGCCTCATCAAAATAAGGGGCGGTATCGTCTACATTAGAGCCAAGAGGCGCACAAAAATCTGCCGAGTTCAAAATCTTAGACGACGCTAAGCTATCAAGAGCGGCCACAATAGGGTCGTCTTTTATCAGCCTAAGCGTGCTGTCCGGAGGAGTAACATTGGCTGCCACAACAGTGCTAATAGCACCGGCAGCTAAAGTTGCTAAAACCTTTTTGAATGTAATCTTCATCTGTTCTAAATTGTTTCCGGGTTAACCCTTATTAATTAAACGCACAAGATAGTGTCCAGGTTTCATTGTTACAAGGGCATTTTGCCCGTGCCAATGTAAGTTTTTCACTACTTTTTGTTAATTACCTAATTGTTAGCCTTTAAAATTCTGTTCTAATTCAATAGAGAACTGCAATAATCGTGCCTCATCAAAGTTGCGGGCGGTTAGTTGCATGCCGAAAGGCAGGCCATTGCTGTGTTTTCCCAACGGAAGGGAAATGGCGGGTAAGCCGGCCAAATTAGCCAGTACGGTATAAATATCTTCTAAATACATTTTAATCGGGTCGCTTGTGTTCTCTCCAATTTTAAACGCTGTAGAAGGGGTAGTAGGGGTAAGCATAAAGTCGTACGACGAAAGAATTTCGTTGCACTTATCGCGCAAAATGCGCCTAACTTTTTGTCCTTTAGAGTAATAAGCATCGTAGTAGCCGGCGCTAAGCACAAAAGTGCCCAGCATAATGCGGCGTTGTACTTCTTTGCCAAAACCTTCAGACCGGCTCAGCTTGTAAGTGCTTTCTAAATCGGTAGCTTTAGTGCTGCGGTAGCCGTAGTGTATACCATCGTAGCGGGCAAGGTTAGACGATGCTTCTGCCGTGGTAAGTATATAATAGGTAGGTATTAAATAATCCAGATAAGGAAAATCAACCGCTTCAACCGTGTGGCCCTGCGCAACCAACGCATCGCGTATGGCATACAGGCGCTCGCGTATTTCAGGGTCTAACCCTTCCGATTCTACGGTTTCTTTAATGTAAGCAATTTTATATTTTTTGCCTGTTTCGGCTGTAGAGTAGCTAACAATGGGTTTGGTTGATGTGGTTGCGTCCATATCATCCTTACCACCCATAACCTCGTAAATAAGTGCTGTATCGTCTACCGTTAGGGCTATTGGGCCTATTTGGTCGAACGATGAAGCGTAGGCAATAGCGCCGTAGCGCGATACCCTGCCGTAGGTTGGTTTTAAGCCTACCACTCCGCATAGCGATGATGGCTGGCGGATAGAACCACCTGTATCGGTACCCAAAGCTGCGGTACATAGGCCTGCTGCAACTGCTGCTGCCGACCCGCCCGATGAGCCACCCGGTACACGGGCACTATCTAAAGGGTTTAATACATTGCCAAAGGCCGAAGTTTCGTTAGAGCTACCCATGGCAAACTCGTCGCAACTGGTGCGGCCAATAATTATAGCGCCCGCATCTATCAAACGCTGAACGGCGGTAGCTGTATATAATGATTCGAAATTTTCTAAAATTTTAGACGAAGCGCTAACCTTGTGGCCTTTAAAGCAAAGGTTATCTTTAATAGCCAGTACCAAGCCGGTAAGTGGTTTTTGCAATTCGGCTTGCAGGTTACTGTCGGCAGCCTCAGCATTAGCAAGGGCTTCATCAGCAAACACCTCTAAAAAGGCGTTAAGGTGGGCGTTTTTATCAATACGGCCCAAGTAGAATGCAACAAGTTGCTTAAGAGTATAATTATTTTGTGCCAAAGCCGAGCGAATGGCCTTGAGCGATGAGGGAGTTTCTGTTACCACCGTGCTTTTAAAAGAATATTATTTTTCTTCTTTGGTTGGTTCGTTACCTTAGCTTATCTGTGCCGTCTTTAGCGTCTTTAAATTCTTTAACGCCTTTGCCTAAACCACGCATAAGCTCGGGAATTTTACGGCCACCAAACATTAACAGCACAACGGCCAAAATTAGGATTATCTCGGTAGTACCCAATCCGGCGATTAAAAAAACTGAATTTAACATATTATTTGCTTTTTGAATGCACTACAAAGGTAGTAATTATAATTAAACAGCCGAATACCCTATTATTGTTTAGCGGTATTAAGATTCAACTTCGTCAGAATTGTTATGCCTGATTAGATAGCCAAAGCCTGCGGCGGTAAAAAACATTATAAGGCCGTAAATAGCAGGCAGTATGGCCATGTATGGCATTTGCATGGCCGTAAAAGCCACAAAAAGGGATAGAGTGGTATTGTGTATACCAATTTCCATAGAAATGGCGGTGGCCTGTTTGGGGCTTACATCAAACACCTGGGGCAAAAAGTAGCCAAACAACAGGCTTATTATGTTAAAGGTTGCCGCTGCTGCTATTATTACAGGCAGGTCGGCATAGTTATCTAACCTATTGCCAAGCGAATAGGCTATAAAACCAATAAGTAGGGCTACGATAGCTATAGACCCGTACCTAAGTGGCTTTTCTGTTTTTAAGGTAAGCGCGGGAAAGTAGTTTTTTATAACCATACCTATAGCAGCAGGCACTATTACCAGTGTAAATACCTGGGCTACTTTATCAAGCGGAAGAGATATATCTGTAGCGTTGCCAAAAAAGTACAACACGGCAAATTTTACAATTAGCGGCATGGTAAAAAGGGCCAAAACGCTGTTAACTGCTGTAAGGCTGATGTTTAACGCTACATCGCCCTTAAATAAATGGCTTAGTAAAGATGCGGAAGAGCCGCCGGGGGCCGCTGCTATAATCATTAACCCCACTGCGTAATCAGGTTTAAGGTTGAAAATTATAGCTATGAAAAATGCACATACAGGTAAAAAGAACATTTGGCATACCAGTGCTATAATTGCCGCCTTGGGGTATTTAACAACCCTTGTAAAATCGGCAACAGATAATGACATGCCAAGCCCTAGCATTAACAAAACTAAAAGGCCGGGGAGTATAAGCGTCGCAAAAGGTGTTTGCATGGCGCTAAAGTCTATATAAAGCGTGGATAAAAAAAGATTAATGCTTGTTTAAAAATAAGTTATTAGCTGTTTTTGCTCCTAACTAAATAGCCAAATAAACCGGCGGTAAAAAACATGATAATGCTATATACAGCGGGGGTATAGACATTGCCTGGTTGTTTAAAACGGTTAATGCCAAAAATATAGCTAAGGTGCCGTTGTGTATACCTATTTCCATACCAATGGCTATACTTTGGCGGTTGTTTATTTTGAATAAACGGGGAATAAAGTAGCCACTAAGCATGCTTAACAGGTTGAAGGCCAATGCAGCCAAGCCCACTTGGGCAAAGTAGCTGCCAATGTTTTCTTTTTCTTTTAAAATAGCTGCTACTATTACCAACACTAAAAGTATGGCCGATGCAATGCGTACCGGTTTTTCCAGCTTGGTGGTTAATGTGGGGTTGTATTTTTTTACCAGCATACCTATTGAAACAGGAATAAGCACTATGGCAAAAACCTGTATTATTTTATCAAACGGCATAGGTATAGCTTGTGCGCTGCCCATAAAATAATCCATAGAGGTGCTAACAATAAATGGTAGGGTAAACAGGGTTAAAACACTGTTTATGGCTGTAAGGGTAATATTAAGTGCAACATCGCCATTAGAAAGGTGACTGAAAAGATTAGCTGTAGCACCGCCGGGCGATGCCGCCAACAGCATAAGGCCCACAGCAAATTCAGGTGCAAGGCCCAAGCCTTTGGCTATAATAAAAGCGCCAAAAGGCAGTATTAACATTTGGCACATAAGGCCTATAAACACTGCTTTGGGGAATTTAATAACCCTAGTAAAATCGGCAACGGTTAATGATAAGCCCAAGCCCAACATTATAATGCCTAATGCTACGGGTAAAACTATGGTTGACAATGCACTTTCTTGCATAGTGTAGTTGTTTTAGTGTAAATTTTAAGTTGTTAGTTTTTAGGTTCTTTCATGCCGAAAGATACTTTATCAACCCCAATATTATTACTATTGAAGCGGATAAATGTATAAATATTATTACGCTCGCCACGGTAGCTATTATCACTCAGCACCGATTTTTTAAAGTCGTATTTTTTTAACTTCCGTACTACTTTTTTAATTTAACGGTTTCATTTACAGCAAAGTTGTCAATTTTAACAGAGCCGCTAAACATAGTTTTAGGGCAAAAATCTAGCGCTGTTTCGGGCTTTAAAAATACTTGCACTTCGTTTATACGCCCGTTGGTAGTGTTTTCAAAAAAACTACGCCTAAATTATCATACGTATGCAGTTTATTGTAGCCATTTTTTGCCCTGTCGGGCTTGCCCAGCAGCTTAGTTACAGCATCCATGGTAAAGGCATCAAAACTATTAAATGTTGTGCCATTAATAATTACTGTGCCATTGCTTATTGCCAGGGCTATTTTATCGGCTTTGGTTTGCGAAAAAGCGGGTAGGCTAAACAATAATATAATACCAAATAGGTTGTTTAACAATTGCTTAGCTATTTTCTTCATAATTATTTCATTTTTTATTAACGCTAAAGTAGTTTTTTGTAGGAAATACAAAACCACTTTTCTAAATTTGTTCACCATCATAAAATGAAATCTATAGAAACACGTCTACTCTCAACAATATTTGCGGTATTTATATCTTTGGCTGCTTACGCCCAAAATGGTGCGTTAATAACCCCTGAGCATCCCGATTATCAATCATTAAAAGAGCAAAATTTGCTTCCGCAAGATATTTATGGCACGTCAACCGAGTTGGCGCCGCTAATTCCTGTACAAGGCGGCATAGCCCAGGAAAAGCAAACTACCCAGTGCGATTGTATGATACCGATAGACAACACGTTTAACGTGGCGCCTTTCACCTTTTACAGCGCACCAGACTACAGGAACGACGACGGCTCTACCGGCGTTATAAACCTGCCGTTTAACTTTTGCCTTTATGGAACCAACTACAACTCGTTGTACATCAACAACAACGGTAACGTATCGTTTGGTGCATCGTACGGCACATTCAGTTCAAGCTCATTCCCCAGTAACCAGTATACCATGGTTGCGCCTTTTTGGGCTGATGTTGATACCCGAAACCCAGCCAGTGGTATAGTTTACTTTAGGGTTAGGCCTACACACATTGTAGTGCGTTGGAGGCAGGTTGGCTATTTCAGCAGCCAGGCGGATAAGCTTAACGACTTTCAGCTGATACTTACCAACGGTAATGATAGCATTATACCCATTGGTACCAACGTGGCCTTTTGCTATGGCGATATGCAGTGGACTACCGGCTCGGCATCGGGCGGGTCAAACGGTTTTGGTGGAACGCCTGCAACAGTGGGCGCCAACAAAGGCGATGGGAGCGCATTTGCACAGTTTGGTCGTTTTGACCATGCCGGTGTAGATTATGATGGCCCAAACAACACCAGCGATGGTGTAAGCTGGTTAGATAACCGCAGCTTTAACTTTAACACCTGTACCAACAACAATAATATTGCCCCCATTGTTACGGGCTTAGTTAACGGGTGCGATACCAATATTGTGTGCCCGGGCGATGTGTTGAACTTTGCGTTTGACTTCCTTTCTCCCGAATCAAACCAAACAACATCAACAGTTGTAAACCCAACGGGCGTGCCTAATTTTAGCGGAAGCGCAACAACGGGTAATATTAGCCAGGTTACGGCAACCTTTGCTCCAGATTCTACCAACATAGGTTACAATACGCTTCAATTTGTAGCTACTGATAATGCTGTGCCACCTGCCAGTACCATAATATCTATTGTGGTTTATGTTACAGAGCCACCAGTAAAGCCTGTAATTACGGGCGATTCTACAATCTGCCCCGGCCAGTCTACCGTGCTTACGGCAACACCGGGCTATTTTAGTTATTTATGGTCTAATGGCGATACTACAAATACCACAACAGTTAACGCTGCCGGTGTTTATACCGTAACGGTAGATAGTGGTTCTTGCGCTGTAGATTCGGACTTTACGGTATACGCATTGCCACCGCCGGTGCCGCAAATAGTTGGCCCTATTGCTAACTGTGTAACCGGCCTGAATACGCTTATTGCAACACCCAATGATTTTGTGTCTTACCTATGGACACCCGGTAACTTAACTAACGATACCATACTGGTAGCACTTGGTAACTACACCATTACCGTTACAGATACTAACGGTTGCACAGGTTCGGCCAATATAGTGGTCAATCAGGTGCCGCAAATATCAGCATCGCTCATACAAAGCACCAACGCGTCGTGCGTGGGCCTATGCGATGGAACAGCGGATATTGCTGTGCAAAACTCAACCGGAGCGGTAACCTATACATGGCTGCCCAACCTGGCCAGCACTGCCAATGGCACCAACTTATGTGCCGATAATTATGATGTAATAGTAGCCGATAACTCAGGCTGCTCTGATACGGTATCGTTTGTTATAGGCTCAAACTCGCTAATAACTACCCAGGTAGCTACTACAAACTTAAATTGCTTTAACACCTGCGATGGGCAAATTACCATAACCCCAACACAAGGCTAAGGCACCGTTTACATACAATTGGTTGCCAAACGTATCGTCGCTTAGCAATAGTTCAACACTATGTGCCGGTATATACATTATTCAAACTATAGATGATTTTGGTTGTATAGCTACCGATACTGTTGCGCTTACCTCTCCGCCTGAGTTTAGGGTGGTTACAAGCACCACGCCCGAAACCTGCCCAAATTTTTGCGATGGAACGGTTACGGCAAGCCTATCTGGCGGTGTGGCCCCGTACACTATAGAGTGGATGCCGGGTAACGTTTATGACAGCACAGCAACAGGCCTATGCGGCGGCAACTATACTTACACAGCTACCGATGCTAATGGTTGTGTTGAAACCGGTGCGCAGGCTGTTAATACATTGCCGCCACCAACGGCTATGTTCTCTAGCAACGCGGCCCAGGCTGATGTTTTAGAACCCGAAGTTGAGTTTTACGATGGGTCTACCAATGATGTTGTTGACTGGGCTTGGGATTTTGCAGGTTTAGGCAACTCAACAGCACAAAACCCGCTATTCTTCTTCCCCGGTTCGGGCTCATATCCTATAACACTTGTAGTTACCAATAACTATGGTTGTGTAGATACCGTTGTGGCCGATATATACATTGCCGAAGTAAAAACCCTGTATATACCTAACGGTTTTACGCCCAACAACGATGGTAAAAACGAATTGTTTATGCCACGTGGTATAATTGGCGCTAATGCTGAATTTGAAATGATAATATTTAACCGTTGGGGCGAAAAATTATTTGTTTCTACCGATTTAGCAAACGGTTGGGATGGTACACATAAAAATGAAGATGTGCCGGTAGACGTATATATATACAAGGTAACCGTTACCGAAACAAACAGCAATACATCAAAAGAATACATAGGCCGTGTAAGCCTTATACGATAGATAATGAGCAAGCCGTTGAGTGAAATTAAATTAGCTTTTGGGTCAGACCACGCAGGTTTTGAACTTAAAGAAGAGTTGCGCGAATACATTAAAACTAAAGTAGCGGGGGTTGAAGATTTTGGCACCTACTCTTTAGATAGTACCGACTACCCTGATTATGCCCACCGCGTTGCTACGGCAGTAGAAAATGGCAATGCCGATTTTGGTATACTTATTTGCGGCAGTGGCAATGGTATAAATATGGCTGCTAATAAGCATGCCGGTATACGCTCTGCCCTTAGCTGGAACAAAGAGGTGGCAGAACTGGCGCGCCTGCATAACAATGCTAACGTATTAGCACTGCCTGCAAGGTTTATTAGTACTGATGAGGGGCGCAAAATATTAGACGCTTTTCTTAGTGCCGATTTTGAAGGAGGAAGGCACCAAAAAAGGGTTGAAAAAATTGCTTTAGCCGAAAAAATTAGTTAATATTGAATATAAATTAATATCCATAACAATAAACTACACGCTATGAAAGCATTATTAATAACGGCAATGGCATCGTTTTTTGCACTGTCAGCATCAGCACAGGTTGCTACCGATACTAAAGCAACAACAGTAGGCGGTGTATCTACAGGGCAAAAAGTAACGGCTAACCGTCCTAATAAAGTAGCAGAATCTACCACTCCGGCAACTCCGTTTAAAAATGCCGGCGGTGATAATGCAGCCTCAAAATCTATTGATGCTAATGCACCTATTCTAGAAAAGCAAGCGCCAACTAAGGATAAGGCTGTTGACAGAGACGTAATAAATTCAACCAATACACAGACACCTGCTTTGCAAAGCATTACTACTAATAAAAGTAGCAATGCTCCGGCAATAAAAAGCGAGGCGCCTAAACAGTAGCATTAAAACACCTACCATACTATGATATTTTGCAGAGGCGGGCTATTGGCCCGCCTTTTGCTATTATACCGCTACACAATAATTAGTACTTTAGCTAAAAATATTGCTTTACAATGATTAGAATAATGCTTTTGCTAAGCCTGTTGGCTTTGTATATAAACAGCGGTGCCCAGGCACCCGTTACTGATTATGCCCCAAAATATGCTAAGGTGGTAAATGCCGGGGATATGAAAAAGCTGGTAAAAGCACTGGCATCAAGAAAGTTTGAAGGCCGCGAGTCGGGGACGGAAGGGCAGCAGAAAGCTGCTAACTACATACGTAAATTTTATAAGCGCAACGGCATAGAGCCGGGCAATGGCGATACCTACTTTCAAGAGTTTGAGGTAAAAGAACGCAACGGCACTACCGGCGGCATGAGCGAGAATGTGTTGGGCTATATTGAAGGTACCGACAAGCAAGGCGAGGTACTGGTTATTAGCGCACACTACGACCATTTAGGCAAAGACGGTAAGGATATTTATTATGGGGCTGATGATGATGCATCGGGTACTGCCGCTATTATGCTTATTGCCAAAGCATTTGCACAAGCCGCTAAAGATGGCTACAGACCACGCCGCAGCATTTTAATACTAAACGCATCGGGCGAGGAGAAAGGTCTTTTAGGCTCTGAATATTATGTAAAGAACCCTACATACCCGCTAAAAAATACGGTGGCAAACCTTAATGTAGACATGATTGGCCGCTTAGACAGCACCCATGCTAAAGACACTAACTACGTATACCTTATTGGCTCTGATAAACTTAGCTACGACCTACACTTCATTAGCGAGAAGAGCAACTCTATGCACACTAACCTGAATTTGGATTACACCTTTAACTCCGATAGCGACCCTAACCGTTTCTATTACCGGTCTGACCATTACAACTTTGCCAAAAACAACATACCGGTAATATTCTATTTTAGTGGCGTGCACGAAGATTACCACCAGCCTACCGATACGTACGATAAAATACTGTACGATAAGGCTGCTAAAATAGCCCAACTAGTATTCTACACCGCGTGGAATATAGCCAACCGCGATGAGCGCCCTTTGTTGGATAAGATGATTGATAAGGAGTAAATACCAAGCTTTCCATCTGCCGGGCGCAGGGGTAAACATGCGGCACACACATACATTTATATTTTTGGCGCTTTGTGCGTTGGTTGCCTGTGGCCGTAAAGATGCCGCCAATGGCCGCTCCTGCTTTTATTATAACGAGCCGCAGGGCGTAACATCGTTAGACCCTGCCTTTGCCAACAACAAAGCCAATATTTGGCCCGTAACCCAACTCTTCAACGGCCTTGTTCAGCTTAACGATAGCTTGTTGGTAGAGCCTTGCATTGCCAAAACTTGGAATATTAGTCCCGATGGCAAAACCTACACCTTTACCCTGCGTACCGATGTGTTTTTTAACCGTAGCGAGGTGTTCGCAGATTCTGTAGGGCGCAAGGTCACCGCGGCCGATTTCCTCTATAGTTTCAATCGTATAAAAGACAGCAAAACCGCATCGCCGGGCGAGTGGGTGTTCCGCACCGTGGCTAGTGATGGTTTTGCCGCCCCTAACGATACAACATTTACCATCACCCTTAAAGAGCCTTATGCCCCCTTTTTGCAGATACTAACTATGCCCTACTGTGTGGTAGTGCCGCGCGAGGGAATAGAGAAGTATGGTAAAGATTTCCGCAGCCACCCCGTAGGCACAGGCCCCTTCTTTGTTAAGTATTGGTACGAGGGAAACCGCCTTATACTATGGAAAAATCCTAACTATTTTGAGCGTGACGATAAAGGTCAACGCTTACCGTATTTAGATGCCGTTTGCATATCGTTTATAGCCGATAAGCAGGTAGCATTTTTAGAGTTTGCCAAAGGTCAAATAGACATGCTGCAAGATATTGATGGCGTGTATAAAGATGAGCTTTTAACCAAGGCCGGAACACTTAACACCAAGTATGCCGATAGGTTCAGCCTGCTATCTATACCCTATTTAAACACAGAGTACATGGGCTTTTTGGTTGATGAAACCCTGCCCCGTGTACAAACCGGCGTGTATAAAGACAAGCGCATACGTCAGGCCCTAAACTACGCTATAGACCGAGATAAGATGGCGCGCTACCTGCGAAATAATATGATAACGCCTGCCACAGCAGGGTTTGTACCCAAGGGTATGCCATCGTTCAATGCTGATGTAGTAAAGGGCTATAGCTACAACCCAACCGAGGCCCGCCGCCTGCTTAAAGAAGCCGGTTACCCTAATGGGGTTGGCCTGCCCATGCTGGTTATTAATACCACGGCTAACTACTTAGATATTTGCGAGTTTATACAAAGCGAACTCTCTGCTATTGGCGTTAAGTCTAAAATAGAGGTTAACGAGAGTGCCACCCACCGCAAAATTGTGGCCAACCAGGGCATGGACTTTTTCCGTGGCTCGTGGCTGGGCGATTACCCCGATGCCGAAAACTACCTTAGCCTTTTCTACAGCAAAAACTTTGCCCCCGGAGGCCCCAACTACACCCACTTTAAAAGCGCCGAATACGACAAGCTTTTTGAAGAGGCCATGCGGGTGGTTGATGATAGTGCCCGTTTTGTGCTGTACCAACAGCTAGACCAAATGGTGGTAGACAATGCCCCGGTTATGTTTTTGTACTACGACCGTGCAGTGCGCTTTGTAAACCGCCGCATTACGGGCTTCGGCATAGACCCCATGAACCGCTTGGTGCTTAAAAGGGTAAGGAAGTAGTGTCATTACTATTTTACTACAACAAACCTCCCTGTTTTTTCAGGATTGTTATTTATAGATATGCTATACAAATATAATCCTGGGTTTAAAGCAGAAGTATCAAACGTTAATGTTTTAGCATCACATAAAGTAATAGTATTAATAATACTTCCAATCGAATTGTAAACTCTCAATTTGATTTTACTTACCAAAGTGGAAAAATCAAAAGAAATATATTGATTTGCCGGGTTTGGATAAGGTGGGGAGAGTTTTATTTGCGATTCGTTTATATCTGTAAGTTCGGGACATATTTCACAATTATTAAGCCATTCCGATGGATTAATTCCTAAACTATCAATTTGTTTACAAGTTGCTTTTATATAATAAGTAATTGCAGTTTCCATATATATAGAATCTGAAATAAAAATTGTAAAAGGGAAGAGACTACTAGCCGGATAATCGGGAGAGCCCATTACCATCACTGCATCTATCATATTAGTTTGAGAAAATACGCCGGCGAATGTTTTATAACCTGCTGGTACGCAAGGGTCGCCAATAATTTTAACAGCATATACACTGTCATTCGATAGAAATAGTCCTAACGTATCTGGCATAGAAAAAGGATCCGGAATCTGATTTATAGCAATAACTTCTAAAGGAACGGTATAATATTGTTCGTTGCCAGTAGAATCGAGTGTATAGCATTGGTAACCATATCCTAACCATATACCACACACATTTGTTGCTCTGAGCCATGCCTGCAGAGGAAGACATACAAAATATAACAGCGAACAGATAGTTTTTAAGGTTCATATACTCAAATATAGATTATTTTCAATCTTAATTACTAATAAAAAATATTTACATATTGTAATACCAGAGCTGTGAACTTTGTAAACCGCCGCGTAATGGGGTTCGGCGTAGACCCATGAATAGGCTGGTGCTTTAAAGAGTAAGGAAGTAAATTTTTGCAGGCTACTTTTCAATTGCATTTGAAATAGTGGTGTTCGATAAATGATAAATGAGCCACTTTCAACCCAAATCTTACACATATTTCAGCTTAAAATTAATATTTTTATAAATTTAATAAACTGATTATTAGGTGTTTATTGTATTTTTCGTAGCTAAAATGAAATATATCTTACACAATGTTGTAACCTTATCTACACCGCGGCGTTATAATGGTCGAAATATAAATTTAGACACACCTAAAATATTCTATAGCATATACCTCTACTCTACAAGTGATTAGTAAAAACCAATTCCTAAAGAGGTATTATGAATACAGAAAACACCAACGATCAATTGCTACTTAGCAATTTTGTTAACGGCGACGAGCGCTCTTTTGAAACGCTAGTTAAAAAGTACCGCAGCCGTATCTACCAAACTGTAATGTACATCGTTCGCGATGCCGAAGTGGCAAAGGATATTGTACAGGATGTATTTCTGAAAGCAATCAATGAAATTCGTAAAGGCCGTTATGTTGACCAAAGCTGTTTTGGTGCATGGATAGGCCGTATTGCCCACAACATGGCAATTGACCACATTCGCCGTAGCGAGAAAATGCAAATGGTGCGTAACGACGATGATGAATATGACATTTTTGACACTATTAAAGTGTTAGACAAAAGCCGCGAAGACGATATTATTAGCGAGCAAATACAAAACGACCTGAAAAAACTGGTTAATTCTTTGCCCGCATCGCAACGCGAAATAATTTTCCTACGTCACTATGCTGGACTTAAATTCCATGAAATTGCAGAAGAAATTGATGTAAACCTTAACACCGCTCTGGGACGTATGCGCTATGCTTTGAAAAACCTGCGCAAAATGATTGATGATAATGGTGTGCTTTTAGCCTCGTAGTTAGTTAGTTTTAAGATAAAAGTAAGTTGTTTTGTTTAAGAAGAATCCCGCGTCCACGGCGGGATTTTTCTTTACCCTCATCCCCAACCCTTCTTCCGAGGGGAGAAGGGAGTGAAAAATTCGCATATTTGCCTTATGACAACGAAAGAACGTTATAAGCGTGTTTTAGCCTATTTTGAAGAGAATAATGCCCCTGCTGAAACGGAACTGAATTACAGTAACCCATATGAGTTGATTGTAGCTGTGGCCCTGTCTGCGCAGTGTACTGATAAAAGGGTGAATATAGTTACCCCGGCGTTGTTCAAACGTTTTCCTGATGTTGATACCATGGCAGCCTCTTCGGTTGATGAGGTCTTTGAGTATATTAAAAGCATTAGCTATCCTAATAACAAGGCAAAGCATCTGGTAGGCATGGCACAAATGCTTAAAGAAAAGTTTAATGGTGAGGTGCCGGGTACTATAGATGAGTTGGTGCAGTTGCCGGGTGTAGGCCGCAAAACAGCCAATGTAATAGCATCGGTAGTGTATGACCAACCTACCATGGCGGTAGATACCCATGTGTACCGCGTATCGCGCAGAATTGGCTTAGCGCCTGTTGCAGCAACTACCCCTTTGGCGGTAGAAAAAGAACTGATTAAATACATACCGGAAGCAATTGTGCCAAAAGCCCACCACTGGCTTATTTTGCATGGGCGTTATGTATGTGTGGCCCGCAGCCCAAAGTGCGCTGATTGTGGCTTAAAACCCCTTTGCCTGTATTTTCAAGGTAAGGTTGATGTAGCTTAATTTTGTAAGTATGAAAAAGATAATTGTATTGTTGTTGTGCCTGTGTACCCTGATTGGGAAAGCTCAGGTATTGCATAATATGATTGATGAGGGTTGGGGAAATTGACAGGCCGCAATTGCGGCCCGGCTAATATTGAAGAGGCCCGCAAAAAATTTATTACAGCTAAACGATTGGGCTTTTATAACAGCCGAATACGCAAACGAGCCTCCGAGGGCCTTTCTCGATATCAGTTGATTAAAGGTGATACTGCCGAAGCAACAAACATACTAGAGAAGTTGATTGGAAATGCAGTTAATACAAATATTAAAGCTGGACGTTTTGAAAGAATAAGTAAAACTAAAAAGCAACAATGGGCTAAGTATGGAGCTGCTACAGGCATTAGTTGATATTTATATAGCCCGTAAGCAATACACTTTGGCAAGCAATTATTTAACTTATTTTGAAAAACATGTAAATGTTATATGGACTTGCGGAACAGGAGTTATACAGCATAATAAATTTATAAAAGAAGCAAGAGGTAAAATATCCGCCTGTAAACCTTAGTACGAACATTTACAATCGAAAGTAATATCCTCATCAGGGAAAACCTTAGTATACAAAACAAAGTTTTCGTGGTAAGCGCTAACACCGGTATGCAAATGTAGCATGTGCGCAAAGCCTAATATAGGGTTGTGAAACGGTGGGCGTATGCCATCGTACATGCAAAGCTCTGTATGGTATTTCCAGTGGGCGCCTAAAATTAATTCACCTAAATATTCATCAACCGGGTTGTTCAATATGGCCCTAATAGCTTGCGGATTGTTTAGATTAGCAGTAAATGTATTTGTTAGGTAATTTATACGTAGCGCTAAACAAACACCCATAATTAAGATAACAACAGGACTTATTATAAATGCCCTTTTTAGTGCTTTAGAATGCAGGGTGGTATAATAATGTGCTAATTGAACCAACAGGAAATAAGGTGTAATTACTATTATTATGGGCAGGTAAATAATATCTAACTCTTTCGTTCTATAGGTTTTCTTAAAGTAACGTATTGCAACATCAACAGGTATAGCAAGGGTGGTTAGTACCAACATAAATATGAGATATTCATACGAAGCAAAAGCAATAATATATAGAAGGATAAAAACGCCGCTGCCCAGTATAATGGCCTGTAGATATTTTACAGGCTTTGATGTTATGGTAATTGGTATAGTAAGAGTTGTAAGGAATAACAAGGCTAAGAATATTGTTACCCAGTTAACCGGTGTGCAAAACAGTTGGTCTAGTTTAAAATTGGCAATAGCAGCAACGGTAAATAAAATAATATTAACCGCTATAAACCATATGTTGTTGCTAAACAGGGTATGTGATGTAGCTGGTAATCTGTGCCGGTGGAAACGGCAGGCATACCATACAATAAAAAGTATAAATGGTATAAAAATGGTTGGCAAATAATTCATGTATACACAACGCATTTACCATTTTAAAATTGTGCTAAATAAAAAAGCCTCTGGAATTTACCAAAGGCTTTTTCTTATGTCAAAATGTTGTATTACGAAGGGAAGAACAATGGTCTGTCTAGTATTAAGTATATCAGGTCAATAATAATCCATACAAAGAGTAAAATACCACATAAATAACCTATCCAGCCAAGTACAAAACCGCCCAACACTACAGATGCTACAAATAGCACAATCATAAGGATGGCAGAAACAGGATAGCCTAAGTAAAAACGGTGTATACCTAACCAACCTAAGAAAATACAAAGAATGATAGAGATAATTTTATCAGCCATCATACCTTTTGGGCTTTGACCTTTTAACGCTTTTTTGCTAATCATGCTAAGGGCTATAGCCTTATCGCCCAACTTGGTAACAGGCTTTTCTGTGGCTTTAGCAACTTTGTTAGTGGTAGTTTTTTTAGCCTCGGGTACAGCAACAACATCTGTTGTAGAGGTTGTTGTGGTAGTTTCTACGGTTAAATCTTCAGGAGCTACTTCAGCTTCTACTACAACAGTCTCCGGTTCAGGGGCTACATCGTGCTTTTTAACTTCAGGTTTTGGTACTTTAGCTTCTGATTTAAAGTGAAGACCCGGCCTGTAGTGCCTTTTCTCTACTGAGCATGCGCTTAAAAATACAATGATAGCCATGGCTATCAACGAAATATGTGTAATAGATTTTTTCATAGTTTCTTCTGTAGCTACTTATATAACGTGTTTCTCTTGCACTAAGTTATGAATAATTAAATGTAATACGCAAATTTAGGGCCAAGTTTTTATCAGCTTTCGCACCCTGATAAGTTCTTGTACCCACACAATCAACAACAAAGGAACCACAGCTACTACTAATTTATTGTACTCCCAGGCGGTAGCAAAATCAAAGTGGATAAGGTGTTGCACGGCCCGGGTTATGCCGCATCCGTAACATTTTATGTTAAATAGCAGTACCGAAAGGCACACCGTTTGCCCATTGTCAAAAAAATCGGCGGGTAATACCAGCAAAACTAAAGGTGCCAATATTAACCCGCCGAAATAAATTTTTAAAAGTTCTTTTTCAATTACAACGTTTCAGAATAGCCACTACCATCTTTAGGGCCAAGGTCGCCGGTAATAATTCTTATAAGGTCAATTAAAGCCCAAACACCACAGCCACCTGCAGTTAATAACTGAATTATTCCAATACCAATGTAGCCAAGGTACATACGGTGGATGCCTAATACACCAACAAAAATAACTAGTAAAAGAGCTATTAATTGGCTTTTACCACCAGCAGCAGCCCCGGTAACTTTTTTGGCAATTTTAGCAGCAAAGTCAGTATTTTTCTTAATGTCTACCTTGCTATTGTTAGCTTTTGTTGGGTTTGCATTAGTGTTAGCTTTAGCTAAAGCAGGTTGAGTAGCTTTTTTAGTGCTAGCAACTGTTGTAGTAGTGGAAGCGCTTAACTCAGGAGTAGCAACCGATTCAATTTTAGCATTTCTTTCAACACCTGTAACGGTAACTACACTTTTGCCGGTTTCAACAGCAACTTTAGATGTTTTTTGGGCTTGCTCTGTAGCTTTAGGGGCGTTAGAATTCCAATTTACACTATAGCCTTTGGTGTAATGGCGTTTTTCTACTGAGCATGAGGCAAATACCAACGTCAGCGCTAGCCCGATTGATGTGATTAGTTTGAAGTTTTTCATTTTGATTATTAAAATTGTTTTTTGCAAACAAACTAATTAATTTAATTGCAGCCAAGTAATTACAAAAAAATCTCCGGAGTTGCGTCCGGAGATTTTTATACTAAGCTTTATACCAGGTGTATTGCTTGTTATAAAACAAAAACAAACAGTCCAATCCATAAGAAGATGGCCACAATACCAAATATTAAACCTAACAGGGCTAATAGGTGCATGGTTCCGCTGGTGCGGCCCATGGCAATAGCACCTAAAATAATAGCAGCAAGTGCCAGTAAGAATGATGCGTAGTAGGTAAACAATGCCAGTATACCAAATATAAAGGCCAGGATAGCTAAAATGTCTGAACCTTCAGCGGCTTTGGCCATCTTGCTAATAAAGGCAAGCGGCTTGGCTTTTACTTTGGCAACATCTACCCCTTCTTGTACTTTAAAGTCGTAAGGCCTTACAGTAGCTTTGGTGTCAATATCATCGCTGGCCGATGCTGATTGTGTGTTATCAGCTTTAGTATCAACAACAACTTTTTGTTTGTTTTCCTTTTTGGTTGTTTTAGCAGGGGCCTTAGCTGTTTGCGTTGCTACAGGTGTTGTTTGTGCCGGTTGTGTGTTGTTAACTGTAGGCTGCGTAGTTGTTTCTTTTATTGCAGTTTCTGTAGGAGGTTTGGTAGTACTTTTTTCCGTGGCTTTAGGTGCTTTAGCGTTCCAGTCTACATTATAGCCTTTGTTATAATGGCGTTTTTCTACAGAGCACGATGCAAGTACTAAAGATAAAGCTAATGAGGTAAGGGTTAAGAGTCTAAAATGTTTCATAGTTATAATGTTTAAGTGTTTTATAACTACATAAGTATGGAAGTTTGTAAATGGTTTAAAAAATAAAGGGTAGTAATTTACATTACTACCCTTATTGGCTGAATGGCCAGTATTATTACATGTTCATGGGGTATTTTTTTTACCCTTTTTGTCGGGCCTTGGGCCAACTACTAAATAAATGCTGTATTCATTAGTATAATCTACAGCTACATTTTCTTTAGATGCAGGAGGTATGGCATACTCGGGAATAATAATAACAGTTTTGTCTCCCGTATCAGCCTGATTGGGTGTTTTAGCTGCCTCAGTTTTAGGTGTTTTTTTGCCCGCATCTACATTATAACCGGGGCGGTAGCGCCTTTTTTCTACAGAGCACGAACTCAATAGAAGTGCAGTTGTAATAGCTGCAAAACTAATATTTCTGATCGTTTTCATATCTATTGCTTTTACACTATTTACTAGTTTAACAGCAAAAAGACACGAAATGTTTTTAGCGCATATTCATAGGGTACTTTTTCTTACCCTTTTTATCTTTCCTTGGGCCTTCTACAACCTTAAAAGTATAGGTGCCGCTGCTGCTAGATACTGTTGTGGTAGCAGGCTGTTCCACTTTCTTCTCCGGTGTAGCGGTAGTAGTAGTAGTTTTAGCAGGTTCTGTTGTGGTAGTGGTTTGTGTGTCTTTAATATCAGACTTTTCGTTTTTGGTGTCTTTTTTAACGTTAAACCCTTTGCGGTAGCGCCTTTTTTCTACCCCGCACGATGTTGATAATAGCACCGCTACGATTGATAATATACCTACTAGTCTTATAGTTTTCATAAGTTATTTATATAAAGTATAACGAAACTTTACAGTGGAATGTTGCCGTGTTTCTTACGGGGCAAGGTAGCCACTTTATTTTCCAGCATTTTAAATGCTTTAATAAGTTTTCCACGGGTTTGTTCAGGTAGTATTACCTCATCAACATACCCACGCTCTGTAGCGCTATATGGGTTAGCAAAAAGCTCGGCATATTCCTGCTCTTTTTCTTTCAGCTTCGCTTCTTTATCAGGGGCTTCGTCAATTTCTTTTTAAAGATGATTTCGGCAGCACCCTTAGCACCCATAACGGCAATTTCTGCCGTAGGCCATGCGTAGTTCATATCGGCGCCAATGTGCTTGCTGTTCATTACATCGTACGCGCCACCATAAGCCTTGCGGGTAATAACGGTTACGCGTGGCACGGTAGCTTCGCAAAAGGCATAAAGCAATTTAGCGCCGTTGGTAATAATGCCATTCCATTCTGGTCGGTACCCGGTAAAAAACCCGGAACATCTTCAAAAACCAATAGGGGAATGTTAAAGCAATCGCAAAAGCGCACAAAGCGCGCACCTTTTTTAGAGGCATTAATATCTAACACTCCTGCTAAATAAGCAGGCTGGTTGGCAACAATGCCAATGCTTTTACCACCTAAACGGGCAAAGCCTACCACTATGTTGCTTGCATAATCTTTATGTACTTCTAAAAACTCACCATTGTCTACCACTTCGCTAATCACCTCGCGAATATCGTAGGGTGAGTTTGCATTTTCGGGGATAATGGTATTCAGCTTTTCGCGCTTTTCGTTGCCCGGTGTGTAGGGCAGGGCAGGTGCTTCTTCTTCGCAGTTTTGGGGTACGTAGCTAAGCAGGGCTTTAAGGTTGTTTATAAGCTCCACCTCGTTAGCGCAGGCAAAATGGGTAACGCCCGATTTTACCGAGTGGGCCGATGCTCCACCTAAATCTTCGCTGCTTACCTCTTCGTGCGTTACGGTTTTAACTACGTTAGGGCCGGTAACAAACATGTATGAGGTGTTTTCTACCATCATTATAAAATCGGTAATGGCGGGCGAGTATACCGCACCACCGGCGCAAGGCCCCATTATGGCCGATATTTGAGGGATAACCCCCGATGCTAATGTGTTGCGGTAAAAAATATCGGCATAGCCACCAAGCGATACTACGCCTTCCTGGATGCGGGCACCGCCGCTATCATTCAAACCTATAACAGGAGCGCCATTTTGCATGGCAAGGTCCATTATGCGGCAAATTTTTTGGGCGTGGGCCTCGGCTAACGAGCCACCCACAACCGTAAAGTCCTGAGAGAAAACATAAACCAAACGGCCATGTATTGTACCGTAGCCGGTAACAACACCATCGCCATAAAACTTTTGTTTATCTAAGCCAAAGTTGGTGCTGCGGTGGGTAACCAGGGCGCCAATTTCTTCAAAAGAGCCTTCGTCAATAAGCAGGGCAATACGCTCGCGGGCGGTAAGTTTGCCGCGCTTGTGCTGTGCATCAATACGTGCCTGCCCGCCACCCAACTGTGCCTTGGCTAATTTATCATTCAGTTCTTCAATACGATTTTTCATACGGTGCAAATATACTTGATTAGCTAATTAGCTGATTTGTCGATTAGCTGATTCAAAATCTAAAAACTCAACATATCGTCCAGTTCGTCGGCGGTTTTGTCAAGGTATGTTTTAATAGGGGTTTTTGATAGTGGGATATGAACCGGTACCTTTAACACAATAGGCACTTTGCCGTTAACGGGCATAGCTGTGGGGAAGCCCACCGTTGCCATTTGCTTAAGCGGCAGTCGTAAGGGTATTTCCTGGTTCATTGGTACATTCAATTCAATAGGTACGCGCAGCATCTCGTTTAACGGGAATTTTACCGGTATTTTGGTGTTGATGCGCATAGAATCGTTAAAGGTGATACCCACAGCCTGGTTTAATGGTATTTCAGCCATAATAGGAATTTTCATGCCCTTGCCTTTTTTACCCATTGGCATTTTAAATTTCTGGTTGATGGGTATCATGGTATTAAGCTGCACGGTAACAATACCGGGTATCATAACAGGATTATCCACGCCTATCTGCTGGTCTATCATTAAGCTAACGGGAACAGATATAGTATCGCGCACGGGTACGTTGGCTACAATCATCACTGAGTCGTCTATAGTCATTGCAATATCAACCGGAATGGTTTCTGTAACCTGTATAGAGGTGGTAAGCGGTATGGTATCGTGCACTTCTACCTCATAATCAATGTATTGGTTGCCAAGGTCGCGCAAAAAGCCGGTAGCTTTAACCAAGCGACCTTCGGCCTTGCTTTTTACAGCCAGCAACACTACAATAGTTCCTAAATTGATTAGTAATAATGCTCCTATAGCGAGCCATACTTTCTTGTTCTGCATTACTTTCTATCTATACCTAAATATATTATGCCGCAAATTACGAGAAATGTTATCAGAAGTCCCGTAGCAATTTGAATTAAAACTGTATATGCATCTAAAATGTAATATAAAGCTAAGGATAAAGTGATTAATGTAATAGTTATAATAGTTTTATTAAGTTTAGTTTTAGGAGATTTATCTAAAGCACTTATTTTTTGGGAAATATACTTATCTTCTTTTTTTGTACTTTAATTAGAATGTCAGAAATGTAGGCATATTCTGCCTTTTCCTCTATGTCGAAATGAATTAATACAGTATTGTATTTTATATTTTTGTCGTTTTCTTCTGTATGAAATTTTATTCTATTCTTATATTTTACACTATTTAAAATATTTTCTGTGAAACTGGTTTCATTCTGAAATTGCATTTTCTTATAATATATAGCTATCCAAAAATTTATATAAGTACCTCTAATTAGTTGCATAGAAATTCCTGGATGGCTTCTATTAAATTTAGAAATAAAGTCAATAGTCTGCCCGTGATTTTCGTAAAGTAGGTTGTATGCACCTTCTTTCTCTATGAAATTTATTACTTCAATAATAAAATTATCAGCAGCTAAATCCATGTTAAGATTTGTTATACAATTCTAAAATCTTCTCGGTCAATACTATCGAATGTTTTTCGTAACTCTCATTAGTCCAACCTGCTATGTGGGGGTAAGAATAACATTGTCGCTGTTGGCTAAATACTTAAACGGGGCGGGCAAATCGGCTTGCGATAGCGCTTCAAAGCTAAACGATTCATACTCGGTAACATCAAGCGCAGCGCCTAAAACCTTACCAGCTTTAAGGGCATCAACCAAGGCCAAGGTATCTACATTGTTACCCCGGGCAGTATTTAAAAAGTAAATGGGCTTAGCAAATGAGTTAAAAAAGGCTTTGCTGGCGTAGTATTGTGTTTCTTCAGTTAAGGGCAGGTGCAGGCTAACCACATCAGCCTTTTGGTAAATATCAGCTATGCTAGCTTCGGTAATATATTCGTCGCCAAAGCCTGTTTTGTACTTGTCGTGCGCCAAAATAGTAACCCCAAAGCCACGCAAGCGCTGAGCAAAGGCAGGCCCCATATATCCATAGCCTATAATGCCAACGGTTTTGCCCATAAGCTCCGTACCCCAGTTAGCATCGCGGCGCCAAAGGCCCTGGCGTATTTCTTTATCGGCACGTAAAATGTTATTCATCAAACTAAGCAATACGGCTACGCAATGCTCGGCTACGCTATCGCGGTTACCCTCGGGCGAGCTAAGGCAAGTAATACCCTTGCTTTCGGCATAGGCTACATCAATATTTTCCATACCGGCACCGGCGCGGGCTATAAAGCGCAGGTTGATGGCTTTATCAATAAATTCTTTGTCAACCTTAATTTTTGTGCGGATAACCAAGCCATCGTAGTTGCCAATTTCTTCGGCATAGCGGCCTTTATCCCATGCAGAGCCATCTATACAATCAAACCCTTGTTGGCTAAGTGTTGTGGCCAGGTAGGGGTGTATTTTATCAATAATAAGTATGCGGGGCATTACAGGCCGGTGTTAAATGACTTAAAATATTCAAGCGTAAAGGCAGGGTCTATTTTATTGTAAAACGCTATAAGCTTTTGCACCTTGCATTGCAGCTTTGGGTGGCGGTCTACCACATCCCAAAAACCATTGTCGGGGCAAAAAAGCTGTTGGGCCAGTTGGTTAACATCATTCTCCATGCTGCTTTGCGAGTATTGGTCTATAAAGCCTTGTTTGTTGTATTGAAAGGAGAAGTACGTACCATCCATATCATCTTTTAACGATTGTACACCGCCCGTAGCTTCGTCTTTATATTCAAAGCCATCGGGGTTGCAACTCATCCAGTTGGCTTTATCAAATAGCTCTTCGTAGGCAAAAAACAATATGCTGGAGAATTCGTGGTGAAAGCTTTGTTCTATAAATTTATCAGAATAGCCGTTGCTAGTGCCGCTATTGGCTATGTACAGGTTTTTAGCGTAGTAAGTAGCGCCAAAGCCAACATCGTAAAAGTTTAACGTCCGCAGAACGTAAACCGTTTTAAGGTTTTCCTTTAGCATTTTTTAGGGTATTTGGCAATAGCCGCCTTAATGCATTTGGTAGAACGTTCTTCCTCGTCGCTATCTAACTTTTTACCTTGGCGTTGATGGGGGTACCCGCCAATGGTCTGGGAATATGGTTGAGCGCGACTCAAACGATATGCGGACAGGCAAACTATCTGCCGGGGTAGAGGTAGGCTCAGGAATACCCGAAAACTGCTGGCAGGCAACAGTTAGCCACAGCAGGGGCGATATTAAAAGTATAAAAGGCCAACGGCGCATAAGCTGCAAAATTACACTAAAATGAAATCCACAGGGCAATGGTTGGTAAATCGTACACAAGCAGCATATAACATGCCAAACCGGTAGTATATTTACCTTATGAAAAAAGTGTTTACAGCCTTATTTATTGCCTTTGCCTGCATTGCCAATGCCCAGGTGACAGAGTGGAAAACCTTTGACTCGTCTAACGTGGCCCTGCCAACAAATATTGTTATTAGCCTGGCTGTAGACCTTAACAATAACAAATGGATTGGCACCTACAGTGGCTTGGTTAAGACCGATGGTAACGAGTGGACAACTTACAACACAGCCAACTCCGGTCTGCCCGATAATATTGTGCGTGCCGTGGCTATAGATGGTTTTAACAACGTATGGGCCGCTACCAATAACGGTATAGCCAAGTTTGATGGTACAGACTGGACTACCTATTACGAAGATACCACCAATGCTAACCCTACGTATTTTTTATGCATTAAGGCCGATGCGCAGGGCAATGTACTGGCCGGAAGCGAGGCTGATGGTCTTTTTGGTACGATGCAGCTAACACCAACTGGGTGGTGTTTAACACCCTTACATCAAACATACCCCAAAACAGGGTAGAGAGCGTTGCTAATGTAAATAACACCATTTGGTTGGGTACAAACAGCGCGGGCCTGGTTAAGTTTGATCCTATTGCCGAGGTGTTTATTACTTATAACCCCGATAATAGCGGTGTTCCGTTTGATTTTGTAAAGAAAGTAACCGTAGCGTCCGATGGCAAAATTTGGGCAGGGTCGGGTTCTGATTTGCCCGATAGTGGCCTGGTGGTTTTTGACCCTGTTACCGAAGAGGTAACGGTGTTAGACTCAGCAACAACCGGAATAAAGTTTGATAAGGTGTGGGCCATAACGTTTGATGATAATAACGATGTGTATGTGGGTACCAACGATAATGCTTTTGCCTTTGCCCGCCAAGATACCGCCATGTGGGCCGAATATCAGTTTGGTTCTACCGGCATTGCCAGCAATTATGTGTACGATGTTGTGGTTGATGATAGCAGCTATAAATGGTTTGCTACCTTCAAGGGCATATCGGTATATAAAGAAGGGGGCGTATTTGTTAGCACCCCAAGCCAATTGGCAAGTGCCCCAACCATAAAAGTATATCCCCAACCCGCCACAGACAATGTTATGTTTGAGTTTGGCGCTACACAACAGGGCGCAACCGTAATGGAGGTTTATAACCTGCATGGCAGCTTGGTTGCTAAGCAACAATTTGCAGCAGGCAGTAATAATACCGTAGTGTATAATACTAATAACCTGGCAAGCGGTGTTTATGTAGCACGGTTTTTGTCGGCAAATACAGCACAAACAATAAAATTTATAATTTCGCAACGTTAAATAAAACAGAAGAGAGCTATGTCTAACATGCCAAAATCATCAAGCCCCGTATTATCAGAAAAAATATTTGAGCGCGCGGCAAATAACTTTACCGAGAGTGGTCAAACCATGACTATTAACGGTACGGTAAACAAAACGTTTATCCTGCTTTTAATACTATTATCAACCGCCATATTTACCTGGACAAGGTATAACGAGTTGCTAAACCCATCAGAAATTATGGGCTATGTAATTGGCGGCGCTATTGTGGCATTAATTATTGCCATAGTGTATATGTTTAAACCCAACTGGGGTATGGTGTTGGCACCAGCCTATGCCGCTGCCGAAGGGTTGTTTATTGGTGGCATATCTGCCATGTTTAACTCTATGGCCGATGGTATTGTTATGCAGGCTGTAATTTTAACTTTTGGTGTATTGTTTGTAATGCTGGCTATGTACAAATTCCGCATTATTAAAGTTACAGAAAAGCTAAAGAGCGGCATTATGGCTGCTACGGGTGCAGTGGCGTTATTTTATTTAGTAATGTGGGTAATGAGGTTGTTTGGTGGCGATACATCTTTCTACGCCGGCAACAGCATGCTTAGCATTGGCATAAGCCTTCTTATTGTAGGTATTGCAGCGTTTAACCTGTTGCTAGATTTTGCTTTTATTGAAGAAGGCAGCCAGCGCAACGCCCCCAAATACATGGAGTGGTTTGGTGCTTTTGGCATATTGGTAACACTGGTTTGGTTATACATTGAAATTTTAAGGCTTTTAAGCAAGCTGCGCGACTAATATTTGCTGCTGAAAATTATTAAGGTAAGGCTGAATTCCTATTGGGATTCAGCCTTTATTTTTTAAATTTGATGAATATACTGTAACAATGCTTAGTGAACTTTTATCAATGATTGTAATACCCATCTATCTTGGGTTTATAGGTATTGAACTGCTTTACCTGCGGTTTGCAAAACAAAAGTATTACCGCTTAAACGATTCGTTATCGTCTATCAGCACGGGCGTTATCCAGCAAATAATAGGCATTTTTATCCACCTGATGGTATATGGCAGCTATTTCTGGATTCAGCAGCATATATCTATTCAGCAACTATTTGGCATATCGGCCATACCCGAAAATATCTGGTGGTACATTATAGCATTCCTCGCATTCGACTTTTTGTATTACTGGTTCCACCGGATAAGCCACGAGGTAAATGTGGTTTGGGCATCGCACGTAGTACACCACAGCAGCGAAGAGTATAATCTTTCTACCGCCCTGCGCCAGGGTACATTCCAAGGGCTATTTTCGTGGCCTTTTTATTTGGTAATGGCTTTTGCAGGCTTTCCGTTAGAAATGTTTTTGGTAGTAGCCGCGCTTAATTTATTGTGGCAATACTTTTTGCATACCCGCTCTGTAGGCAAGTTAGGCCCGTTAGAGTGGTTTATGAATACCCCATCGCACCATAGGGTACACCATGGTAAAAACCCCCAATACATAGACCGTAACCATGCGGGCGCATTAATTATATGGGACAGGTTGTTTGGTACTTTTGAGCCTGAGGGCGAAGAGGTAGTTTATGGCATTACCAAACCCCTGAATAGCTGGAACCCTTTGTGGGCCAATATTGAATCTTTTTATGATTTAGCTTACGATGCATGGCATGCCAAAAGTTGGAAAGATAAATTTGCCGTGTGGTTTAAGCCACCCGGTTGGAGGCCCGCAAACCTACCGCCCTACCAAAGTGTGAAAATTGACCCCACAAACGTAATTAAATACGATACCGAAGTGCCATTAGGGCTTAATGTTTACGCTTTTGTACAGTTTGTATTGGCATTGCTATTCGCGGTGTTTGTGCTGTTAAAGTCTAAAGAGTGGGACTTGCTAACCGTAGCCGGGCCGGTGTTTTTGGTGGTAGTATCTATTACAGCTATTGGCGGCCTTAGCGATATGCGCCGTTGGGCTTTTATAATGGAGATAGCCAAGAACATTACTGCATCGGTAATATTGGTTGTGTCGTTACAAAATACTGTTCCGCTATGGGCCAGTGCATCGGGTGCGCTGTTATATTTGGGTATTACTACTGTCTGGTTATTGCCTTTTATGAAACAGGCTGAGAAGGCGAAAATAACTGTTGCTGTGTAATTCTTTCTCTTAATAGTTTTGTATGGATAATTGGGTAGAAACGGTAAACATTGTAAAGCAAAAATTTGCTGATAATGGGTTTACGGTAGAATCTGACGAAATTTTAAATTATCAATTAATGCTCGGTACTCCGGGTGAAATTTTCGCAAGGATTTCTTATCACCTAAACGAGCAGAGGAATCTAAATAGCAATTGTTATCAGGTAGCGAAATATGAAATAGACCATATTATATCATATGCAAAATCTATTAATTATTTGTAAAGTAAAAAGGGGGCTTAGGCCCCCTTTTTTATTCTATTTCTATTCTTCTGTTTTGTAATCAATCTTAAAGCGGAAGCCTGCATAAAACATACGGCCTATGGTTGGGCCCCACACCAACGAAGCGTCAAAGTTTTGCCCAAAAGGGTTTTGCGAATCGATGATTAAATCGCGCTGGCGGAAGTTGGTCAGGTTTTCTGCTCCAACATACACATCCCAACGGTTAAAGGTGCGGCTTACCTGTGCGTTTAAAATAAAATACTTAGGCGATTGGGCAGGTGCCTGTGTAAGCCTCGGGGTTGCTGGCAGTAGAAGGTATACGCTTAGCCCCGAACCATTGGGCGGTAAAATCAAACTTCCACTTTTCATTAAGCGTTTTGTACCCTAAGTTGATAAAAGCCCTGTGCCTTGCAACAAACGGGCGTTGCAGCAGGCCGGTAGTGTACTGGGTTTTAACATCAAAAAAGCGGTAGGCAAGGCGTACTTCAAAACGCTCCAAAGGCAGAAAATCGAACTGTGCCTGCGCGCTGTTAGAATATGATGCCCCTTGCAGGTTATAGAACTGCACCAACTGCGGGTTTTCCATATCTACCACAATCTGGTTCATAAAATCTGACCGGTAAAAATCAAGGCTGAACGTTGCATCGCGCTGGCGAATGAAAAAGCCCCAGGTAAGGTTAGCACCGTAGTTCCATGCAACCTCGGGTTGCAAGCCGTATGCTTGCCCTCCGTTGCCATTAATAACCCATTGCCTGTTGCTGGCCAGTAAGCCCATATTATCGGCAAAAATGCCCGCGGTGCGTTGGCCCCGTCCGCCGGAAAGGCGAACGATTAGCAACTCGGTAACATTGTATTTAATATGCAGGCGCGGGGTAAAGAACAAGCCAAACAGGTTGTGAAAATCGGCACGGCCACCAGCTACAACTACAAAGCGGTCGTCTTTATTGTAGGTATATTCTAAGAACGCACCGGGTACAACCTCTTTCCTTAGGTAGTCCTGCCCCACAAAGGTTTCGTTAATATTATCGTACAAAAAGCTGGCCCCGGTTTTAAACTTATGGCGCTCATCGGTTCCAATCTCACCCTGGTAAATAAAGTTAGCGTATAACGAGCGTTGCTCCTGGTTAAGTGTGCGCAAGCCAAAAAAGTTGTTTTGCTTGTGGTAGGTGGCCGATACAATAGTGCCAATACTATGGCCCTTGTGACGGGGAAAACATAGCCATTTTTGGCAAAAACCTCGTAGCGTTGGGTTTGCATATCAAAGCCCCATGTTTGGGTAGATAGCTTATCCTCCTTAGGCCTGAAACCCATTTGCCCACCACTGCGGCGGTCGTAAAGGGCTTTAATGCCAAACATACTTTCAAAACCCCGTTTGCCTTGGTATTTCCAACGGTTTATAAGGGCATAGTCGGTGCTCAAGGGCATCTCCATAAACCCATCCTTGTTCAGGTCCATTTCACTTTGCCAGCCATCAAAATGCAGTAAAAGGCCGGTGCTCCACGCACTGTCAATACGCTTAGATAGGTTAAGGTTGCCTTCAGACCGTAGCATGCTGTTCATGTAGCCATTCAGGTATAGCTTTTCGCTGCTTTCGGGCTTTTTAAGCTCTACGTTTATAAGGCCTGTGGTGCTTTCGTAGCCGTTTACCACGCTACCTGCACCTTTAGATACCTGTATGCTCTCTATCCATGGGCCGGGAATAAAGCCAAGACCGCTGGTAGCAGCAAGGCCGCGCGAGTAGGGGATGTTCTCTACCTGCACAGGGCTGTATACGCCTGATAGGCCCAGCATTTGAATCTGGCGGGTGCCGGTAACGGCATCGCCATAGTTTACGTCTACCGATGGGTTGGTTTCAAAACTTTCAGATAGGTTACAACAAGGGGCTTTTTCCAGCTCATCCTCTGTCATAATCTGTGTTTTTATAGGGTTTATACCCGATACATAGGTAGATTTATCGTTACCCTTAACCGTAACTGTACGCAGTTGTGTCCCTTCTTTTAGAAGGATGGTTACTGCTGAGGTTGCGGGGGTAATCTTTAACGTATCAGGGGTATAGCCAATAAAGGTTGTAATAAGCATAGTTTCGGCACTGTCTGCCAAAATGGTAAACAGGCCGTTAACATCGCTAACCACAGCATTGCCATTAAGTGGTGCTTTAATAACAGCACCGGGCAGGGGAGACTTACCTTTGGCGTTAAACACGCTGCCGGTAATGGTTTGCTGGGCAAGGCCAATAAAAGGCATCGCTAGCAAAGCGAGTACAAGAAATTTTTTCATACAAAAAGTAGTTTTTGGTTAGGTTACTTTTTGTCGCGTGTGTATTTACAGCAGGCAGGCAGTTTACCGTATGCACCGGGTTCGGCGGTGGCATGGTCGTTATCGTACCCTGCTTTTGCTATGTTTTTTCCTATTGCTTGTTCCGATGTTTTATCGGCTTTGTAGGTAACGGTTATTGTTTGGGTGGCATCGTCCCAAGTGGCGGTTTTAACGCCTTTGGTAGTAAGGGCAGCGGTTTCTATGCGCTTTTTGCACATTTCGCAATTGCCTGATACTTTGAACGTGCCTTTTTCTAAAAGGTTAGATGTGTTTTGCGCGAATGTTGCGCTGCTGATAAGTACAGCTATAACGAAGGCTATAATGCCTTTATATTTTAATGTTTTCATTTTTTGATAATTTTTAAGATAAATACTAAACCACAGGTCATAGCATGCTACGCCCGGTATACAGGTATCTTAAAAAATCAAATCAGGATGTTGCGGTTACGCAAATAGAGGGCAATACCCGGTGGGGGTGGGTTGGCTTGCTCAATCTCGTTTTGGTAAACCTTAGAAGATGGTATTACCGGTGTTAAGGCGCTGTCTGTATTAATGGGGACAGCTATTGGTGGGGTAATTTTTTGCTTGGTGCCGGGGGTGTGGGTATCGTTAACCTTGGTTTTGATGTACTTGGTAGTACAGCAAGAATCGTCTTTCTCGGTACCGCAGCAGCATTTATCCTGCTTGGCGCCAATGGTTACAGAATCAAGGCGCTCGCCGCAATAATGCACCGATAGGTTTATGCCCACCATGGCTATGGTGTACAATATAACCAGCGTTATGATTCCCGATTTTTTCATTCCTTCTAATGCAAATATAATAATTGCAATACTAACATACTAACCAAAAGGGTACTATTTTGTTTTTCTGCCTATATTTACAACATAACGGCTTAATTTGAGTTATAAGTGCTGATGCGCGTTTTGGTAAGATACATAGCTTTGTTTTTCCTGCTTTTTATGGCGGTGCAAACCGCGCAGGCTACCCACAACCGTGCGGGCGAAATTACCTACCGACAGGTGGGCTCTTTTACCTACGAGGTTACTATTGTTACCTATACCAAAATATCGAGTCCGGCAGACAGGCCAAGGCTTTTGATTAATTGGGGCGATAACTCTGCCGACTCGCTAGACCGTGTTAGCGAAACCCCTGTAGGAAATGATACCAAGGTAAACCGCTATGTGGGCACGCATACCTACCCCGGTTCTGATACTTACATTATGTATTTTGAAGACCCCAACCGCAATGGAGGGGTAGTTAATATTCCTAACTCTATCAACGTACCTTTTTATGTGCAAACAACGTTGGTAATAAACCCTTTTACGGGCTTTAATTCATCGCCCATACTGTTGAACCCACCTATTGACGATGCCTGTGTAGATAAGAAGTTTATACACAACCCCGGGGCGTTTGATTTAGATGGCGACAGCCTTGCTTATAAACTAATTGAGTGCAGGGGAGAGGATGGGCTTTTTATTCCGGGCTTTAGTTTTCCGCAGGCTAATGTGTCTTTTACTATTGATGCCTTTACGGGCGATATGGTTTGGGATTCGCCGCAAAGCCTGGGAGAGTTTAATGTGGCGATACTAATTGAAGAATGGCGCGATGGGGTGCTGGTAGGCTCCTTGGTTCGCGATATGCAGATACGGGTATTGGATTGTGATAACCAGCCGCCCGATATTGATACCCAAAACCAAATTTGTGTTGAGGCCGGTACGGTGCTTGTGCTACCCTTTACCATTACCGACCCTGATAACGATATGGTTACCCTTTCTGCATCAGGAGGGCCGTTTTTGTTAACCCCAGCGCCGCAGATATTGGCGCCTGTTACGGTTAATGTACCCTATGCTGATACCCTGAAATGGCAAACAACATGTGCCCGTGTGCGCAAACAGCCTTACCAGATAAGCCTTAAAGCACAAGACAATTCAAACCCTATAAATTTGGTTGATATTGAAACGGTGCTGATAACTGTTGTTGGCCCTGCACCGCAAAACCTTACGGTAAACCCTGCCGGTAATAGCATGGTAGTAAGTTGGGCGCAACACACCTGCGATAATGTAGTTGGCTATAAAATTTACCGCCGCGAAGGCTTTTTCGGATATGTACACGGCCCTTGCGAAACAGGCGTGCCTGCTTATACGGGCTATACTTTAGTTGCTACTACCGATAGTATTGTTGATACTGTATTTGTAGACAATAATAATGGGGCAGGCTTAAACCACGGCACCGATTATTGCTACATGATTGTGGCGGTGTTTCCCGATGGGGTGGAGAGCTATGCATCGGCAGAGGTGTGTGCTGAACTGGTAAAAGACATCCCCGTAATTACCAACGCCAGCGTAACGGCGACAGATGGCGGTGCAGGCACTATGTATGTGGCTTGGAGCAAGCCTACGCAGATTAATACAACGGCAGCACCTGGCCCATACATTTACCATATTTACCGTGGCGAAGGATTCAACTTTGCTAATCCGCTATTAATTGATTCTCTTTTCAACCTGAATGATACCATTTATAATGATGGGGGATTGAATACCATCAACAGCCCATATTCTTACCGAATTGGTTTAATAAACAATACCCCCGGCAACCGATTTAAAATGGGGGCTTCTACTGTTGCATCGTCGGTGTTTTTGACTGTTGTTCCTGCTGATAATGAGTGCCAGTTATCGTGGGCGTTTAATGTGCCATGGAACAATACCCTTTACGAAGTTTACCGCAAAGCGCCAAGCCAGCCTAACTTTGTGTTTTTAGATACAACATCGGCAGGTATATATGTTGATGCAGGCTTAACTAATGGGGCGCAATACTGCTACTACGTAAAGAGCATTGGGGCATATTCGGCCAGTGGGTTTGTTAATCCTATAGAGAATTTATCGCAAGAGGTGTGCGCAACGCCGTTAGATACCATTGCCCCTTGTCCGCCAATAAGTACGGTATCATCATCGTGCGACGATGATGAGAATACTGTAAGCTGGCACCCACAGGCCTTGCCTTGCGCTGATGAGGTGGTGGAGTATACGCTGTATTACAAAGACAGGTTTGATTTGCCGTACACCGTGCTAGGCACATTTGCCCCTAACGATACATCGTTCCTGCATAGCAACCTGTTATCGGTAGCAGGCTGTTACTATGTAACGGCAACCGATTCGGCGGGGAATGAGAGCGCACCATCGGCCGAGTGGTGCGTAGATAACTGCCCAAACTACACGTTGCCCAATATCTTCACCCCAAATAACGATGGAATAAATGATGTGTTCCGCCCGTTCCCGTATAAGTACGTGCAGAGTATAGATATGGTTATTTACAGCCGTTGGGGCAATAAAGTATTTGGAACAAAAAATGCCGATATTTTGTGGAAAGGTACTTTTGATAATGGCGATAAGCCCTGTTCATCGGGAACATATTACTATGTTTGCGAAGTGAATGAGATAACGCTCTATGGAATTGTGCCGCGCAAAATAGCAGGATTTGTAGAGTTGATAATGATTGAGCCGGTGAGTGATTAGCTACCTCATCCCTAACCCTTCTCTTAAAGGAGAGGGACTTTAATATTAAAATTGAAATTGTGTTTACAGGAATTATAGAAGCAATGGGCACGGTGGTAGCCATAAAGCCACAAGGCAGTAATATTGATATTACAGTTGAATGCCCTTTTACCCATGAGTTGAAGATTGACCAAAGCCTGGCCCACAATGGGGTATGCTTAACGGTTGTGGCTATAAATGATAATCAATATACGGTAACGGCTATTGACGAAACGTTGAAACGGTCTAACCTTGGGCAGTTGCAGGCAGGTAATAATGTAAACTTAGAACGCTGCCTTAGGGTAGGAGACAGGCTTGATGGGCACATGGTGCAAGGCCATGTAGACACCATGGGCGAGTGTGTGGAAGTGCGCGAAGCTGACGGCAGTTGGCTTTTCTCTTTTAAGCACCCGCAAGGGCCGGGATTTATGACCGTTGCCAAAGGTTCTATATGCATTAACGGCGTTAGCCTAACGGTGGTAGATTCAGGTGCTGATACGTTCTCTGTAGCTATTATTCCCTATACCTACGAGCATACCAATTTTAAGGATTTAAAAGCGGGCGATAAGGTTAACCTGGAGTTTGATATTGTGGGCAAATACCTGCAAAAAATGGCGGCGGGTTATCAGTCAAAATAAACATGAAAGGCTGCCTGCAATTCATACTATGGGCTATTGCATCAGTTGTTTTGGTGGTTATTGTCGTTGTTATAGGTTTTATAAGCTATATAGGTTATTACAAATTAACAAGAATAGATTTTAAAGAGACAGCAGAAAGTGCAGAGTTTAAAACATTACTCAACCAAACTGCTAACCTTGATACTTCAATCCATAATATATCCATATTGACAGAAGAAGAGTATATAGTTGTAAATGGACTGGTAATTAATACGAAACGGAACACATTCGGTTATGAACCTGAACTTGGCTTTTATGGGGATTATTATAAACAGGGTGATAGGACTCGATATACACAATTAGACTCCCTTTTAAAATCCCAAAAAATTGTATTGGATAGTATTAGTCTTTATTCTTTATTGACACAAATGAAAGAAATGGATGTTTCAGACATTGCTATAAAAAATAAAGAGTGTTTTTTTAAGTGGAAAGGATCTGATATTAATGAAGGCTTACTATATAGTCAAAGAAAACTAACAAAAGATTCTTTAAATTATAAAGGACTTAAGCTAATAAGTAATAATGTCTATTACTTTTCCCGCTAATAGTTACAGCAACCTGTAATTTTTATACTCAAACATACGCCAGCCGGTAAGGCGTTCTATTAAGCCCGTAACGCGGTATTTTAACGGTGTTTTTATTCCCTTGGTAGGGTCGTAGCTGAAGTGCCAGTTGGTATTGTTTATGCGTGGTTGCATAATGGCAGGGTGCTTACCGGTAAAGTGCGCCAGCGAGTCTATCTGCGAGTAGTCAAACTCATTTTTATTCCCTACGTTTTCTTCCAGCCATTTATCGCCATGCCACAAGCGGTGAAAAGCCTGTTGTTTGGCCTGCTGCTTGTCGGGTGGTTTTACCCAGCCGTAATGGTGAATTATTCCGCCGCAATGCTTAACATTTAGCTTGCGGTTATCAATCCTAAAGCCCTGCGCATCGCGGTACGATTGTATGCCCGGGCGCTTGCGCACAATACGTACCTCGCGCCTGTACCAGCGTCGCGATGCACCAACATAATCGTACGAGCCATAAAAGTGGATGTAATCAAACAATAACCCCTCCACCTTAGCATCGTCTTTATACGTAAGCATGGCTTGCTTAACAGCGGGAATACTATCCTCATGCAGCACCTCATCGCCCTGAATGTAAAAACACCAGTCGGCTTGGGGGTTAATGGCTTCGTAGGCTTTTTGGGTTTCTAAGGCCAGTACTTTGCCACCCTCGCGCAGGCTATCGTCCCAAACAGTATCAATAATCCTAATTTTTGGGCTGCCTATGTTTTCAATTAACGCACGGGTTCCGTCTTCTGAATTGCCTACTGCCACCACTACCTCATCGCACAAGGGTAGTATAGACGATATAGCCTCTACAATAGGATAATCGTACTTAATGGCATTGCGAATGAATGTGAAGCCGCTTATATACATAGGGTTCAGGGGTCAGCCGTCAGGGTTGAGCAAATATAGGGTAATGCATAACTCAGAATGCAAAATGCATAATTTGACTTGTTTGCTTTGTTATAGTTGTAGGTAAACTCTGTGTCCTGAAGACATTTGTGTTAGGAATTCGCTTTAACACCTGCCAAGGCAAAAATTTGGAAAGAAGCAATAGTGAAAACTAGTGCCTAACCTATGCATAATCAATAATTTATTGAGGATGAAACACCTACTAATAAAGGAAATCAGTACTCGAAAATTGTTTGTTTAACATTTGCCCTTCAATTGTTAAATAATACTTGTGAGTTTCTGTTAAATAAAAGTTAATTTAAAAAACACACAAAATGGAACATTTACAAATTGCAAACGACAACTACGTAGCCTTTACGTTTTTCATTGGCACAATGGCAATGATGGCTGCATCTGTATTCTTTTTCTTTGAATTGAGTACAACACCAACTAAGTGGCGAACGTCGGTTTTAGTATCCGGCATTATTACATTTATTGCTGCTGTGCATTACTATTACATGAGGGGTTATAATTTAGAGACTGGTCAATCGCCAACATTTTTTAGGTATGTTGATTGGCTTTTAACTGTTCCCTTAATGTGTGTAGAGTTTTATTTAATTACTAAAAAAGCCGGTGCAAAACAGGGTTTATTATGGAAACTAATTGCTGCATCAGTATTTATGCTGGTTACCGGTTATATTGGCGAGGCCATTTACCCCGGCGAATTACAAAGTTGGGTTTGGGGTGCAATTAGCGGCGCAGCGTATTTTTACATTGTATACTTAATTTGGGCCGGCGATGTTGCCAAACTAGCTAAATCAAGCAGCCCTGCTGTAGCTACTTGCAGTTAAAACATTGGGTTGGTTTGTTTTAGTAGGTTGGGCTATTTATCCACTAGGATATATTTTAGGTACTAAAGGAGGCTTATTTGGAATGCAAATTGTTGCTGACCCTGCGGCTGCATCTCATGCTATGGATATTGTATACAACATTGGCGATGCGGTAAATAAAATTGGTTTTGGTTTGGTTATATATGTTTTAAGTAGAAAAGAAGAATAGTTAGTTAAGCAGTATTATTATTATCCCGGGTAGATTTAACAAAATTTACCCGGGATTTTTTTGGGGTATCAGATGATTCTAACGTACTACTAACAGTTGGGAATATTACCTAGGGCGGGAATTAGCTTTACGTATGCATGTGAAGCCGGAGATATTCATAGAGCTCAGCCGCTAGGTTAAGATAATAAGTTTCAAATTAATAATTACATTTGAATAACTAATTGCCAAAAACTCCTAAATATGAGTATTGATACGACAATAACTACTGAAATTACAAAGGAAATCCTTACAAGAGCTTTTTTAGAAGTATTTAATAATAGAAAAGTAAAGGATGATTTTATAAATAAATTACCAGAATCTAAAACTCTTTCCAGACAGCAGATAGTTAATAAGCTTATCACATATTATGAGAAAGAGGATTTAGTTTTTGTTTTAGGAGCTGGAGTCTCGATGGGTTTTGGTTTACCTAACTGGGATACGCTATTACAAAAATTAATGATAACAACTATTGAAAAAGAACAAAATGCTTCTACAGTTCTATCAAAGTTATTTACAAACATTTTTTCCCCCAGTCCATTAATAGCAGGAAGGTATTTGCAGAAATATTACGAAGACAAAAGACTATCTTTTGAAGAGGCAGTTCGAAAAGTACTTTATGAAACAATAGAGATTGATAAACCTTCAGAATTGATGGATGAGATAGTCAATTTTTGTGTTGCCCCTGGAAATAGCCCTAATTTAAATAGCATTATAACGTATAATTTTGATGATATTTTAGAACAGCGTCTTTCTAAAATAGCAATCCCAATACCATATAAGTCTATTTATGGCATAGGTATGACACCAGACGGACAGCTTCCAATTTATCATGTTCATGGGTATTTAAAACAAAAAGGTAAGCTTGATGAACAAAACCAAATTACATTTGGCGAATCTATTTATCATAAACAATATATTGATATATATAGCTGGAATAACATAGTCCAAATTAATAAATTTAGAGATTCGAACTGTTTATTTATAGGCTCGTCTTTAACCGATCCTAATACCCGTAGATTATTAGATATCGCTAAAAAGCAAAGTGGAGATAAAGAGGAACAACATTTTGTTTTCAAAATGAGACATAAAGAGGAATATGTTAAACAACGCTTACAAGTTTTATTGAAGGAGAATAGGCAGTTATTAGATGAGAAATCTTTAGCTGAGTTAAACTTTGATGATACAGTTACGTTTCTAATTCAAATAATAGAACGTTTTGAAGAATCTGACACATCATCTTTTGGAGTACGGACAATTTGGATTAATGAATGGTCAGAAATCCCCGATATATTAAGACAGGTAAGACTTCGAAAAAAATAAATTAAAATACTGTTTTTGTATATATTGCTTGACTTGTGTTTTTAATTGTTGTATCTTTGCAGTGTTATTCCGGAATAATAACGTGACACCCTGCCTGATGGGTTAATTGGGCAAAAGCAACTTATTTGCTACGTAGCAAAGACCCCTATCCCTAAATCCCTTTCCCCTTAAAGGGCAAGGGACTTAAGAAGAATGAAAGGTTGGTGTAAAGAAATCGACCATAATGATTTTAAAAAGATAGTTAAATAAAGTCTGAAAGAGAATTACTCCCTCCTGTTTTCAATTAGACTAAACAAAACTATTAACCTGCTTTAACCCCTTGCTTTATGGTTCGACTCCGCTCACCATGACAAGGGGCTAAAGTGTTTGTGTTGACCCTTCCCCTCCCTGCCGGCAGGCAGGCAACCCCTCCCCTCTAAGGGAGGGCTAAAAAAATAAGATTGTAGACAGAAAAGACTCCCCGCCCTTCGGGCACCCCCTCTTAGAGGGGGATTAAAAATGGACTGCGAAAACGAGTGTATTAGCTACACGCTGTAAAGGTTTCGTACACCCACCGCCGACCCGCTAAAGCGTGTCGACACCTCCCCTACTAGTAGGGGGAGGAAAGCCGAACAAAGTGAGGCAGGAGGGGTACGGAAGGGAGACGAAAAGCACCCGCGAAAACGAGTGTATTAGCTATGCCAAAGGCATCTCTTTGGGACATGCTGTAGGGATTTAGGAAATGAAAAACTAGAAATGAAAATTGAAAAATTAAACTTTGTGTTCTTTGCGTAATGCTTTGCGCCCTTTGTGGTTAAAAAGCTATAAAGTGACCCGCGAAAACGGTGTTATCAGCTACATGCTGTAGTGGTTAGGAAATGAAAAACTAAAAATGAAAAGTGAAAAATTTAGTTTTGTGGTTACAAGACTCCCCCGCCCTTCGGGCACCCCCTCTTAGAGGGGGATTAAAAATGCCCCGCGAAAACTATGTTATTAGCTACTGCCTGTAAGGGTTTAGGAAATGAAAAACTATAAATGAAAAGTGAAAAATTAAACTTTGTGTTCTTTGTGTAATTCTTTGCGCCCTTGTGGTTAAAAGTACGATTGCTAAAACGTTAAATTTTACTACAACAGCGCAGTTTCTGCCTTATCTTTACAGTATGATTTTATTTATAGACATGAACAGCTTTTTTGCTACTTGCGAGCAGCAATTTAACTACTACCTGCGTGGCAGGCCGGTAGGTGTTTGTGTTTATACGGGTAAATACGGTGCTGTTATTGCTCCCTCTATAGAGGCTAAAAAAATGGGGGTGAAAACAGGTATGCGCTTAAACGATGCCATGCTGCTTTGTCCTGATTTGGTTCCGCTAGAAACCAACTCTGGCCGGTACCGCGAGATACACCTGAAGATTATGAACCTGCTGCGTAAATACTCTGGCGATGTGATACCCAAAAGTATTGACGAGGCTATTGTTGACCTGCAACACCATAAGCATATCTACAAGAATATTGAGGATATGAAAAAGCTGGCTAACCAGATAAAGCAGGATATTAGGGATACTATTGGAGATTACCTGAAATGCTCTATTGGTATTGCGCCTAACGCTTTTTTAGCTAAGCTGGCCAGCGATTTGCAAAAACCCGACGGACTTACCATCATCACCCCTGAAAATATAGACGAGGTATTATCTAAATTAAAGCTGACAGACTTGCCGGGAATTGCCGGTGGAATGGAGAACAGGTTGAAGAACGCAGGGATAGACACTCCGCTTAAACTACGATATACCGACCCTGCAGTGCTAAAGGTAGCCTGCCAAAGCATTGTGGGCGTTTACTGGCATTACAGGCTAAACTTTTCTGAGGTTGATTTGGTTTCAAGTCCGTATAAAAATATGCAGGCCATGCGGCAACTATCGCGGGAGCAAAGGAGTTCGGCCCAAACGATAGACAATATATTTATATCGCTTTGTATGAAGCTGGAGAAGCGGATGGTAGCGCAAGGCGTGTATTGCAAGGAGTTTGGTATGAACATATCTTATCAAAACGGGCAGCGCTGGAAATACCACAGCAAAAACGCGCCTTTGCAAGATGGTATGACTATTTACCACACCTTGAAACAACAGCTTGATAAGTATGCCAAAGAGCACGGCGGTAAAACCCTTTTGCACGAAGGTGTTGCAGGCCTGGGTGTAAATGTGAGCGATTTTGTAACTGCGGATGTGCTGCAGGTAGAACTGTTTGAGGATAACATTAAAAAAGACCACCTGCGCAAAGCCGTTTACGATGTTAAAGACCGCTATGGATATGATAAGCTGCTAAAGGCTATTGAGCTGAAAGAAGGCCATTCTGCTGCCTACCAGGATTTGATTGGCTTTGGCTCTATTAAAGATATGTATAATGAGCAGGATTGGGTATCTAACTCCAATAAAATACAAAACCCCGAAGAATAATCTACGGGGCTTTATGCAATACTATGTAAGGGGTTACTTAACGCGCTCCATGTATTCGCCGGTAGTAGTATCAACGCGGATAATCTCGCCGGTGTTTACAAATAGTGGAATCATAACCTCGGCACCTGTTTCAACTTTAGCAGGCTTAAGGGTGCGGGTAGCGGTGTCGCCACGCACGCCCGGCTCGGTATAAGTAACTTCCAGTTCAACATGCTTTGGAGGCTGAACGAATATTACTTCGTCGGCATGAAAAGCCATGTCAACATTGGTGTTCTCTTTAATGTATTTAGCAGCATCGCCAATAACGTTAGCCGCCACGGGAATTTGCTCATACGTTTCGTTATCCATGCAGATAAAGTCGTCGCCCTCGCGGTACAGGTATTGCATAGTGCGCATTTCAACACGTACCAAATCTACCTCCTCATCAGGACGGAAACGGTTTTCTATTTGTTTGCCGGTGCGTACGCTGCGCATTACCGCCTGGTAAAAAGCACGTAAGTTACCGGGGGTGCGGTGTTGAAGTTCAACTACCTTCATCAACTCGCCGTTAAAACGGATAAAGTTGCCGGTTGATAAATCGCTTGTCTTAGCCATAAAAAAATGTTTGGGCAGCAAATGTAATTAATTTGGGTAAAAGGGCAATTGCCCTGTCTAAAACATCTTGCCGGGATTAAGAATTCCTTTAGGGTCGAAGAGTTGTTTGATGCCCTTTTGCAGGGTTAAGGAGGTTTGGCCAAAGGCAATATCCATATACGATTTTTGTACCCAGCCTATGCCATGTTCGCCCGACAGGGTGCCACCTAATGCTACAGTCAACTCAAACAACTTGCGTATGGCCTTGGGCAGCTCATTCTTCCACATATCATCAGTAAGGTTGCCCTTAACAATGTTAATGTGCAGGTTGCCATCGCCAGCGTGGCCGTAGCAAACGCTTTTAAAGCCATATTCAGCGCCAATATCTTTAACGCCCTTTAACAATTTGGCCAGTTCGGCGCGGGGTACAACGGTATCTTCTTCTTTGTAAACAGAGTTTGACTTTACAGCCTCGGCTACACTGCGGCGCATTTTCCAGAGGGTGTCTTTTTCAGCGGCACTTTCGGCGAAGAGTATCTCGCCTGCATCAAAAGCCTGCATTACTTCGGTTATGCGTTCACAGTCTTTAAAAAGTACGTCCATATCGTTACCATCAACTTCTATAAGCAGGTGGGCTTTAACATCGGGGGCTACGTTTACAGCTATATCGGTACGGTATTGCAGCACCCAGTCTATAGCATCACGCTCCATAAACTCCATTGCCGATGGCACCACACCAGCCCTAAATACAGCCGATACAGCTTCGCAGGCCCTTTCGGCAGAATTGAATGGTACCAGCATTACCAGGTTAAAAACCGGCGCGGGGATAAGCTTGAGCACTATTTGGGTTACTATGCCCAATGTGCCCTCGCTGCCCACCATTAGCTGGGTTAGGTTATAGCCTGTAGAGTTCTTCAGAGTGTTGGCGCCTGTCCAAATAACCTCGCCATTGGCTAGTACTACCTGTAGGTTTAGTACATAGTCTTTAACCACGCCATACTTTACCGCACGCGGCCCGCCCGAGTTGTGGGCAATATTACCCCCAATAAAACACGAGCCACGGCTTGATGGGTCGGGGGGTAGGAGAGGCCTTTGGCCAAAACAGTTTCTTGTAGCACCTGGGTAATAACGCCCGGCTCTACCGTAACCTGCAGGTTGCGCTCGTCAATGGCTATAATCTTGTTAAAGCGCTCCATGCTTAGTATAACGCCGCCGTGTACGGGCAATGCACCGCCACTAAGGCCTGTGCCACCGCCACGGGTAGTAACGGGTATATTGTTACTGTTGCAATGTTTTACTATGGCTGAAATTTGTGCGGTATCGGCAGGTTTTAACACCACCTCGGGTAGATATACCAGGTCTTCGGTTTCGTCGTGGCCGTAGTTGCGCAGGGTTTCCTCATCGGCCAATACAAAAGCATCGCCAAGAGTGGTTTTGAAGAAGGTAATATCTGATGGTATTATAGCCGCGAATTGCATAGGGCTAAGGTACAAAAATGCCTATTGCTTATTTATGATGATATTAGGGTTTTACAAACAGGCCAACGATAACTCCATTTTCCACTCTTATCGAATCGCCCTGTGGTCCATCAAGCATTGTACATTCAAACTTTGCACGGTATTTTACAGCGGTTTTATTCTGATGTGTTGTATGTACTGTGTCTAATAATGTAAAATGGCTTTTAGGGCTATGGTTTAATGCGTGGTAAGATTGGTAACCCTCATTAGGGGTGCTAAGCAATAAACCAACTTTATATTGATTTTGAGTGATGTCATCTGCTACATACTCATTCATGTATTCGTAATCAATCAGCTTAAAATAATTGTAAAATTCGCTGTCAGTAACATGAATATTTTCGCTTGTTAAAAAGTTAATACTATTAACTAAATATAGATTGGCCGTGTTGCCTGAAAGAATATTCTCAAATGTATAAACACCCATGCTGCCGTAGCTTTGAGTACTGGAGTTGCTAAAATATAAGTAGTTGTTTCCAACATTACCCGTAAATCCAATAGGTGTTGATTCTAATGGGGTACTTAATAAATCTACTGTAGTTGCAGGTTCTTCTTTTTTACAGGATAAAAGTATGGTAGCAAATAATAAAAGCAAATAGTTTTTCATACCTCAATATATAAAACAATATCAACGTAACTTTGTACTTTTAAGTATCTATGAGTGAATATTCAAAAAAGCAAGAATTAGCCAATATTGTTACCCACGCTGCCGGAATACTATTCGGGTTGGTGGGTGTGCCTATGTTGCTATACAGCGCGGTTAAAAACCAGGCGCCGGGTATACAAATTACTGCCCTGGCTATTTACTGTTTCTCGCTATTGTTGGTGTTTTCTACATCAACCATATACCATGCTATAACCAAGCCCAAGCTAAAAAAGCTATGGCGTAGTATAGACCACATAGCCATTTACTTTTTAATAGCAGGCTCGGCTACGCCTATTGTGGTGCGTTATGTGCCGGTAGAAACCGCCAAGACCTTTTTGATTGTACAATGGTCGCTGGTGCTGGGTGGCACTATATTTAAGCTGTTTTTTACCGGTAAGTTTAAACTGGTATCAACCCTAATATATATAGCCATGGGTATGCTACCCGTTATTATGGGGGCGCCCTTGTTTAATGCACTACCGCCCGAGGTATATATGGCTGTGATAGTAGGGGGTGTGTTTTACCTTACCGGTACGTTCTTCTACATGTCTAAAAAGCTAACATACAGTCACGCTATATGGCACGTATTTGTGCTGGGTGGCAGCATAGCCCACTTTGCTGCAATTGGGCAGACTATTTAGCAGCCTTAAGACCCCTCCCAACCCTCCCCTGAAAGGGAGGGCTTCATAATAGCCATAATTATTTAGTAGCCTTGGTATAAAAGGTATGCATGTTGGCTGAAACCACTGTGCGGTTAGCATCAATATAATCATACAGCCCAACGGGTGGCTTGCACGATAGCAGTATATCAGGAAAAGCTTTGCCAACGGCTGTGGGGTAGGGTACGTTAAATAGCTCGTCAAACAGGTAGAAAGCCACATCGCCCTTAGTTACTTTGCCTTTTTTAAAGCAGGCCTCTAAATCCAGTACTGTAGCATCAGATAGTAAGTCTATCAACTGCAACTTAATAGCTTTTTTGTTGGCTTTATGCTTTAAAAACACATCGTCTTGCACAATTTTAGAGCCTTTGATGGTCCAGTTTACGGTAATGTCTTTTGATATTTCTATGGCAATGGTATCGTTACCACCCGCGCTATTGGCAAATACTGTTTGGCCTGCAAAGGCTAGTATCAGCAGTACAATTAGCTTTTTCATATTTGTGTTGTTTTATTGGTTTTAAAAGTAGCTATCCAGTATATAAGCATAAACTGCACTATTAGTCGTACCCATGCCACGTAAACCATATTCGGGTTTTGGTTTGGTAACTCCACAAAGCACATGGCAACGTGTATTGGTAAAAAGGCTATTAGGTGCAGCAGTATAAATAGAGCCCCTAACCTGCGTGTTTGTGGTATTATAAATAACAACCCGGCAAGTATTTCTGTTGCACCGCTTATATATATAAGTAGTTCATTTAACTCGCCATTCCCCGGCGGAATTATGTAGTGCATTAACTGAAAATAGAACTCAGGGTTTACAAAATGGTTTACCCCTCCGGCTATAAACATAAACACAAATAGAACAAAAAGCACTTTTTTACCTATAGTCATAAAAATTAATTTGTTTGATAATCAATATAATACCGTATAAATACAATTTAAATGTTGCAACATTGAAGTTATAACGTTAAATTTGTCTTGTAATTAATATTTGAACTTAAAAGTAATAACAATGAATACGCTAAAAGAAAAAGTTGACTATTTAAACGGAGAAATTTTAAAAGGCAACATATTAGGAGCATTTGATGAGTTGTATGCCGATAACATTATTATGCAGGAAAACAACGAAGCTCAACGCATTGGCAAAGCTGTTAACCGCGAGTATGAGGCAAATTTTGTAAACTCAATAGAAGAGTTTCACGGTGCCGAAATTAAAGCGGTAGCAGTAAACGAAGAAACCGGCACAGCCATGGTAGAATCTTTTATGGATGTTACCCTTAAAGGTTATGGCCGCGTAGCCCGCACACAGGTTGCTGTGCAAAAATGGGAGAACGGTAAAATTGTTTTCGAACGTTTTTACTACTCAAACAACTAAAATCAATAAAAAAATTATAACTTCATAAAAACTATAATAATGAAAACAGCACGTATAATGTTAGCTACCATAGCCGTAGCAATTACAGTTGTATTAGTAGCTTTTAACACTAAAAGCGATAAAATGATTGGTATAACCGCAGCATCTATCAATGGTGCAGAGGTTGCAAACCCAAATGCTACTACATGGACCTTAGACCGCTCTCACTCTAGCATCAGCTTTTCTATTGAGCACTTAATGGTATCTGAAGTAGAAGGTAAATTCCGCAAGTTTGAAGGTACAATGACCGGCGAAAAAGAAGATTACAGCGATGCCGTGGTAGACTTTAAAGCTGATGTTAGCTCTATTGATACGGATGATGACAAACGCGATGGCCACCTTAAAAGCGATGACTTTTTTAATGCCGATAAATTCCCTAACATTAAATTTAAAAGCACCAAGTTTAAAAAACTGGCAGGTAACAAATACCTTTTAACCGGCGATTTAACCATCCGCGACATTACAAAGTCTGTTAGCTGGTCTGTAGTTAGCAAGCCAACCGTTAAAGACCCTTGGGGTAACATTAAAGCAGGTTTTACCGCTAGCTTAACCGTAAACCGTTTTGATTATAACCTTAAATGGAACACCCTTACCGAGGCGGGTGGAGCCGTTGTAGGTAAAGACGTTAACATTAAAGTAAACGTAGAGTTTGCCAAGAAATAATTGGCCTACTACTATTTCTACCAAAATATGGAGAGAAAAATTAGTAGTATCATATTAATTAATATTTAATTTTGCAGCCCCGGGATTAACTAAAAGTTTCCGGGGCTTACTGTAAACAATGGGTATTGGAGAAGATATAAAGCAGTCGCGTTTCCGCCACGAGTGGCAGAAGGGCATGATTAACCTGTTGTACACTTACAACTGGGTTAGTTATAGTTTAAGGGGATATTTGGATGAGTACGACCTGTCTCACCAACAGTTTAATGTTATGCGCATTTTAAATGGCAGCCACCCGGCCCCCTTATCAACACAAGAAATACGTAACCGTATGCTTGATAAAGCATCAGACGCATCGCGTATTGTAGACAGGCTAATTGCTAAAGATTTAGTAATGAAAAAGGGCTGCGATAAAGACAAGCGCCTTGTAGATGTTACCATAACTGATAAAGGAAAAGAGTTGGTGCAAATACTTGTAGAAAAAGAAGATGCCATGATTATGAATATGATGGGCAACCTTACCGAAGCCGATGCACATAAACTTAACGAACTGCTTGATAAACTAAGAGCAGGAAAAAATAATTAGTAAAAGCCCCGCAAGGGGCTTTTTTATTGTGATAGCTTATTCTCTAAAAAAGTCATGCTGAAAAAAATGCAATTATTAATAATATTGCTCTTGGCTTTTTGCTTATCTCTTTTAGTGAAGACGTATAAATATCTAAGTCCATTAGGATAGTAATATTCGCTAAAGTCCAAATTATTAAATTCTCTTTCCAAAGGTTTGGATAACTCAGCTTCAAACAAATAAAACTCCTGAGCAGGAGAGCAAGTATCAGCAACTATCGCATCACTAATAGTTTGGTGTATTTTCTTTGTTACAGAATCTGTTTTGTTGTTTCTAGTAGTAATCACCACATAATCCTTTATCATCAATGCATTATTACATTTAGAAAAAGTGAACTTATAAATATTTACAACGCTCCTGTCTTTATTATACTGTTCAATTTTATATGGGTTTCCACTTAAACTATCATAATGTATTTTGCCAATAGCATATTTATCAAGGGTATTGCTGGCATCGGAATAGAATATAGTTGTAGTTTTCACTCTTTCTGTTCTAGCTTTTATATTGCTTTCAGAATAGTTAACTGCTTGTGCAAAAACACATTGACTAACTAGTAAAGAAAATATAATAAAGCTTAGCGATTTCATTTAGAGAAGTTTTTCTTGATTTTAAATAGATCTGCAAGTTTATAGGAAAATGGCTTTTAATTTAGAAGTTAGAAAGCAGTAAAACAAATATTAAAAAAGCTGCGGAAGGTTTTTTTATTCGTTTAAAACATTAATGGTTATGCTTGTTAAGTTAGGTTTAAATTTATCTTCAAACGCCGCCTCGCCTTTTAAATCTGGTTGGTCTTTATAATAAAATATCTTAAAACTCCTTTTAGGATTAGACATTTTTTTGAATATTTCCATATTTACCCAAGTTATAATATTGCAATTTTTACCATAAATGGGGCCACTGCCAAAGTGGGCATACATACTTCCATACGCATTACCAATATGCATTTTGCTTCTAGGGTCAGATAAGGTATCTCCGGATATAATTATAACAGTAAAGCTTTCAGTATTTTCCTTTTTTGAAAAAACATTAATAGTTGGCAAAACCGTGTCCTTTTCAAAAATAAATGTTGGTATATATACCTTAACAGTATCATTTTTTTTGCCGCAATGCTAAATATAGATTGTGCTGTTAGGGCGTTAGTAAATAACACGAATAATAAAATGTAATTCGTCTTCATAATTATCATAAATATTGTATAACTAAGGCTATTTATTGTATGATGAATAGCGTTTAAGCACACTTTGGTTTTTACTGGGAAAGAATGTCTTTAGGTGGCGATATATTTTTTATTTATACAATAAATATTTCCATTTATATTTCTAATCTTACCCGAACTATGTAAAACAATATGGCAGGTTTGTCGTCCATTAACATTGCATCTTGTCATATTAAAATCAATTCGTATTACTGCGGCATCTTTAAGATAGTTAATGTCTTCCTTTATTCCGGGATTTGACTTAGTTAAGTCTTCAAATAGTTTAAACGTTTTATCAAATGCCTCAATGTCATAAAATTTATTGTAGTATGTATATTCATCTACAATAGATTCTTCGCTGTTTTGAGCCATGCCTAGTTTTAATGCTGGGCCACCGTATATAGATAATGTTTGTGAATCGACATTATACATATTTAATGTTAAAATTACTAACAATAGCCTATATTCAAAAGAGCCCTTTTTCATTCTTGTTTTCATTTTTAATACTTAACGGGCTAAACTACCGTTTTTGTAATAAACATGTATTAGAAAATGGAAAAGACCGAAATTAATTAGTAGTTCTAAATAATACAATTCGTAGAAAAGCCTAATAGCTAGCTTATACAGGCCTTAGCATAGAGCTTTTTTGAGTACTTTTATCCAGGGTAACCTCAACACTTGGCTACATATTTTTAAGCGCCACTAAAAATTTTATTAACCGTCCTTTCTTTGTAAGAGTTTATTACCTACTTTTGCACTCGATTTCAAAAAGGTCTACAAGGTGCGAAATTCAACATATAATAACATTAAAATCAGCAAGTTAAGTTTGTTTTTGGCTGCTTTTGCTACAATATTTTTAAATGTAGCATTAATGGCCAATGAGCCTCAACCCCATGGTAATGAGGAGGCAAAAACCGAGAACCACAACGATGCAGCCCCCGCCCATGGCGAGGAGCATGCTGAGGGTGCTACTGGCCACGACGAAGTTGACGGCCACGGCGAGGGTGATAAGAAGTTTAACCCCGGCGAAATGATTTTGGAACACATTGGCGATGCGCACGACTGGCACCTGTTTGGCGATGTAGCTATTCCTCTTCCTGTAATTCTTTATTCTGCCGATAAAGGCCTAAAAGTTTTCTCTTCAGCTAAATTTGAACATGGTACTAAAATAGTTGATGGCTATAAATTATTGCATAATGGCAAAGTAGCATCTGTAGACGGTAGCGACTTTTACGATTTCTCTATCACCAAAAACGTAACCATACTGTTTGCCAGCCTTTTCTTAATGTGCCTTATATTTATAGGTGTTGCCCGCTCTTTTGCTAAAAACCGCGGCAAAGCACCTAAAGGCATACAAGCTATATTCGAACCGTTTATTGTTTTCATCCGCGACGATGTTTCTAAGGCTTCAATTGGTCCTAAGTACGAAAAGTACACCCCATACCTGTTAATGATATTCTTCTTTATTTGGATTAATAACATGATGGGCTTGGTGCCTTTTCCCCCACCATTTGGCGGTAACCTAACAGGTAACATTGCGGTAACAGTAACGCTTGCGGTACTTACCTTTATTATTACCCACGTTAGCGCCAACAAAAACTACTGGGCGCACATATTTAACCCACCGGGCGTTCCGGGGTTTGTATTGCCTATATTAATACCTATTGAGATTATGGGTGTTTTTATTAAACCGGTAGTATTAACGCTGCGTCTTTTCGCTAACATAACTGCGGGCCACATTATTGGCCTGGCTTTTATCAGCCTTATCTTTATTTTTGGCGAGATGAATGCCGGTGCAGGTTACGGCGTTGCTGTTTTCTCAGTTGCATTTAAAGTGTTTATGCTTGTGTTAGAGCTGTTGGTGGCTTTTTTACAGGCTTACGTATTTACTCTTCTATCGGCTATATATATAGGTACAGCTGTTGAGGAACACCACCACGAAGAAGCACACCACTAATTAGAAATTATTTAAAACAACATATATGTCACTATTAACAATTTTAACAGTTCTTTTAGCAGCTCAACCTCTTGCTGCAGCCGGTGCCGGTATTGGTGCAGGTATTGCTGCAATTGGCGCAGGTTTAGGTATTGGCCGTATCGGTGGCTCAGCTCTTGAGTCTATCGCCCGCCAGCCTGAAGCTACAGGCGACATTCGTGGTAACATGATTGTTGCTGCCGCTCTTGTAGAGGGTGCTGTGTTCTTCGCAATTGTAGTTTGTCTACTTATACTTTTCGTATAATTATTCAAAAGTACAGCTAAGAATAAAGTTATTTAAACCGTTTGCCAACGGTTGGTTGGCAAACGGTTTTTAAAAAAGTAAAAAACACAAAATATAAACTATACAACACGTATGGATTTAATAAAACCCGAGTTAGGCTTATTGTTTTGGATGGTTGTTTCCTTCCTGCTTGTTTTCTTTTTACTAAAGAAGTTTGCATGGACACCCATACTTGAGATGCTTAAAGAGCGCGAAACAAGCATTGAAAACGCTTTGCAGGCCGCCGAAAAAGCTAAACTTGAAATGGCCCGTTTACAGGCTAACAACGAGCAGCTTATACAAGAAGCTAAAGCTGAGCGCGATGCCATTTTAAAATCGGCCCGCGATGCTAAAGAAATGATGATTTCTGAAGCTAAAGCAAAAGCTACTGAAGAGGCTGACCGCTTAATTAAAATAGCGCGCGAAAACATCAACAACGAGAAGATGGCTGCTATTACCGATTTGAAAAACCAGGTGGCTAACCTATCGGTAGAAATTGCTGAAAAACTAATTAAGGTTGAACTTTCTAATAAAGAAAGCCAAAAAGATCTTATTAATAAATATTTAGAAGAAGCTAAGTTAAACTAACATGAGCGGTACAGGTATAGTAGCTACACGTTACGCTAAGTCGTTGTTTGATTTGGCAAAAGAGCAAGGGCAGCAAGAAGTTGTATTTGCAGATATGGCTGTTATTGCAGAGGCCTGCCGTGGAAACCGCGACCTTGTTAATGTATTTAACAGTCCTGTAATTAATACCGACAAAAAGAAAGCCATTGTTGAAGAGGTTTTTAAGGGCGCTATAGGTACCCTTACAATGGCCTTTTTAAATATAATACTTACCAAACGCCGCGAGCATTATGTGCCGGGCATTGCTGCTGAGTATTTAAAAATGTATAACTTGTTTAAGGGTATTGAAACAGCATCGGTAACTACCGCGGTGCCGTTAGACGAGGAAACCCGCAACAAAATATCGGCTATGGTGCATGCCCAAACCGGTAAAGAGGTGCAACTAACAGAAAAAATTGACGCTGATATTATTGGCGGCTTTATATTACGTTTTGGCGATAAGCAAATTGATACCAGCGTATCTGGCAAGATACGCGAATTGGGCAAGGAGTTTGACCAAAACCTATACGTTAAAGAATACTAATAAATTTTTTAAAACTTAAGATAAAATGGCAGACGTTAAACCTGCAGAAGTATCGGCGATATTGCGCCAACAATTGGCCGGCTACAAAACAGCCGCCGAATTGGAAGAAGTAGGCACAGTGCTACAAGTGGGCGATGGTATTGCCCGCATCTACGGCCTTAACAATGTACAGTCGGGCGAGCTTATTGAGTTTGAAAACGGCTTACAGGGTATTGTACTTAACTTAGAAGCCGACAACGTAGGTGCCGTATTGCTTGGTGCATCTAACGATATTAAAGAAGGCGCTACAGCTAAACGTACAGGCCGCATTGCTTCTATCCGCGTAGGCGAAAATATGGTTGGTCGTGTTGTTAATACACTTGGCGAACCTATTGATGGCAAAGGCCCTATTGGTGGCGAATTGTTTGAGATGCCTTTGGAGCGTAAAGCCCCGGGTGTTATCTACCGCCAGCCGGTAAACGAGCCATTGCAAACAGGTATCAAAGCTATTGATGCGATGATTCCTATTGGCCGTGGCCAACGTGAGCTTATCATTGGCGACCGTCAAACAGGTAAGACTACCGTGGCTATTGATACCATTATTAACCAGAAAGAGTTTTACGATGCAGGCCAGCCTGTATTTTGTATATACGTAGCCTGCGGACAAAAAGGCTCTACCGTTGCCGGTATTGTTCGTACGCTTGAAGAAAATGGCGCTATGCCATACACCGTAGTGGTTTGTGCAACAGCATCAGACCCTGCACCAATGCAGTTCTACGCTCCGTTTGCAGGCGCTGCTATTGGCGAGTACTTCCGCGATACCGGCCGCCCGGCCCTTATTGTATACGATGACTTGTCTAAACAAGCAGTTGCTTACCGCGAGGTATCTCTTTTACTTCGTCGCCCACCGGGCCGCGAGGCTTACCCTGGTGACGTATTCTACCTTCACAGCAGATTGTTAGAGCGTGCCGCTAAGGTAAATGCTAACGATGATATTGCCCGTAACATGAACGACCTTCCAGACTCTATTAAGGGCTTGGTTAAAGGTGGCGGATCGTTAACAGCACTACCTATTATTGAAACACAAGCAGGCGACGTTTCGGCATACATCCCAACCAACGTAATTTCTATTACCGATGGACAGATATTCCTTGAGTCGAACTTATTCAACTCAGGTATCCGCCCGGCTATTAACGTAGGTATTTCGGTATCTCGTGTAGGTGGTAACGCCCAAATTAAATCAATGAAGAAAATTGCCGGTACGTTAAAGTTAGACCAGGCCCAGTTCCGCGAGTTAGAGGCGTTCTCTAAATTCGGTTCAGACCTTGATGCTGCAACAAAATCGGTACTTGATAAAGGTGCACGTAACGTTGAAATTCTAAAGCAAGCCCAGTTCTCTCCACTACGTGTAGAGCAGCAGGTAGCTATTATTTACTGCGGTACTAAAGGCTTATTGCGCGATGTGCCTGTAGAAAAGGTAAAAGAATTTGAAACTAACTTTTTAGGCTTGTTAGAGGCACAACACAAAAACGTGCTTGACGGTTTGAAAAAAGGCCAGTTGACAGACGAAATTACCAATACATTAGAAAGTGTAGCCCGCGATTTGTCGAGCACATATAAAGCTTAATAAAACAATAAATGCCGAGTTTAAAAGAGGTTAAAACCCGCATAGTATCGGTAAGCTCTACCGTACAAATTACCAGCGCAATGAAGATGGTATCTGCCGCTAAATTAAAGCGTGCCCAAGATGCTATTACCCAAATGCGCCCCTATGCAACCAAGCTCCGCGAGATTTTGGAAAACCTAAGCAGTACGCTTGATAATTCTGACAGTATTTTTTCTCAGGAGCGCGAGCCTAAAAAAGTGTTGCTTATTGTTATCACATCTAACCGCGGCCTTGCAGGTGCTTTTAATGCCAACGTACTTAAGCAGGCACGTATAGTGTTAAATACTAAGTACGCAGCCCAATTAAAAGCAGGTAACGTATCTGTAGTTACATTAGGTAAAAAAGCATCAGACTTTTTTGCTAAAAATGGTTACAACGTTGCCTTGGCTGATAATGGTGTTTTTGATGGCCTTAGCTTTGCTAAAGCTGCACCCATTGCAGAGTTTGCAATGAATGGTTTTGCTAATGGTGATTTTGATGTAGTAGAACTTGTATACAACCGTTTTAAAAACGCGGCTGTGCAAGAACTGCAAACCGAGCAGTTTTTACCGGTAGTTAGCACCCCTGCGCCTATAGTGGCAGGTAAAAAAGCAGCGGCTAACGATTACATTTTTGAACCATCAAAAGAAGAGATAGTAAAAGACCTTATACCCCTATCGTTAAAAACGCAGGTATACAAGGCTTTATTAGACTCTCACGCTGCAGAACATGGCGCACGTATGACAGCCATGCATAAAGCAACAGATAACGCAAAAGAGCTTATTAAAGAGCTGAAATTAACCTATAACAAAGCCCGTCAGGCAGCAATTACCAACGATATTTTGGAGATTGTTGGTGGTGCCGAAGCATTGAACGGTTAGTGTTAATCTTAAATAAATTATAAAGCCCTGTCTTCGGATGGGGCTTTTTGTTTCTATTAATCTACCATTGGTATTATACTTTCGATAATTAGTATAATTTCTACGATATATTTCTACAGTATACTGATAATGAACAAGATAGTAGTTTTTAGAGTTACTATTATAGTAATCCTAAAGATGAAAAAACTTATGTCGTTAACAGAAAAAGAACTGGAGATACTCTCCAGGACTGTAGAACAGGGGTTAGGACTAAGCAGGATTCAAATTAAGGTATACAACAACAACCCGTATACCATTAAGCTTACCGATACGCACAATGGCCATTATTTTGTTGTGCAGCATTTAGGACGGTTTAACCTGCTTATTAAACCCCAAAAAAATGGTAGTAATAGCATTCTCGATAAATTTGAAGATGTTATTTTACACCTAATCGATTGGCAGATACAAATAGCCTAAATAGTATTAACCTTTTATAGCCCCGGTAGTAGCCGGGGCTTTTTTAAAACTGCGACATAACGTTGTTATAGCACAATTTGTAAGAGTTTTGGCCTAAAGCGGAACAGTCACAGTAGTTTTATAGGTAAGTGTTGGAGATTTGAAACAAATTACTATCTTTGCACCCCTTAATTAATTATTAATAAAAACAATTTAAAAATGCCTGCAAAAATCAGATTACAACGTCATGGTAAAAAGTCTTACGCTTTCTACCATATCGTAATTGCTGATGGTCGTGCACCACGTGACGGGAAGTTTATCGAAAAGATAGGCACTTACAACCCAAACACTAACCCTGCCACCATCGATTTAAATTTTGATAGTGCCCTTAACTGGATACAAAACGGTGCGCAGCCTACTGATACCGTTCGCGCTATTCTATCTTACAAAGGTGTGCTTTACAAAAAACATCTTTTAGGTGGTGTTACTAAAGGCGCTTTAACTGAAGACCAAGCCAACGAAAAGTTTGCTAAATGGTTAGAAGGTAAAACTGCTGAAGTTGATGCTAAGAAAACCAAATTAGGTGATGCTAAAAAATCGGTTGAACAAAACCGTATGGCTGCCGAAGCTGCTGTTAAAGAAGCTAAAGCAAAAGCTATAGAGGCTAAAAACACTCCTCCGGTTGAAGAAGTAGCCGTAGAAGAAGAAGCTGCTCCTGTTGCTGACGAAGCTACCCCGGCAGTTGAAGAAGCTCCGGTTGCTGAAGCTCCTGCCGCTGAAGGCGAAGCTCCTGCTGCTGAGTAATTAGCACGGTACATAGAATTTGAAACAATCCTCTGCCTAACGGCAGGGGATTGTTTGCTTTTAGGGTAGAAGGGTTTATTTTTAATGTTGCAACATTGTTTGTATATTTGTGTAAGATTACCGGCTTATGAAACGTACCCATTTTATAAAATTATTAGCCGCCACCCCTTTAGCCGCAGCAGCTATGAATTTGAGTGACTTAAATAAACTATCGTCGGGCTTTGAAAAGACCAACCGCCTGCCTGTGCTTTTTGTAGGCCATGGCAACCCTATGAATGCCCTGCTGGATAACCCTTTTACCCAAAGCCTGAGAAAGACCGGAGAATACCTGCGCAGCAACTACCGGATAAATGCCATATTGGTGGTATCGGCCCACTGGCTTACCAAGGGCAGCTTTGTACAGGCTAGCACAGCCCCCGAAACCATACACGATTTTGGCGGCTTCCCGCAGGAGTTATTTGATGCCCAATACAATGCCCCAGGCTCACCCGAATACGCTATTGAAGTGCCCAAGCTTGCGCCCACGGTTAAAACCACCACCGACTGGGGCCTTGACCACGGCGCGTGGACTATTTTAATGCACCTTTTCCCCAAGGCTGATATCCCGGTATTTCAGTTAAGTATAGACTATTACGATAAGCCTATGGATTATCACTACAAACTGGCGCAACAGCTTAAAGCCCTCCGCGAGCGAGGAGTGCTTGTTATAGGCAGCGGCAATGTGGTACACAACCTCCGCATGAGCATGGAAGCCCTGCAAAAGGGCAATGATACCTTTGTATATGACTGGGCTACAGAGTTTGATACGTGGGTAGGGGAGAAGCTTAGCAAAGGCGATTATGCATCGCTAACTGATTATGGTAAGGCGGGTAATGCAGGGCTACTATCGGTCCCCACACCCGACCATTACATACCTATGCTGTATAGCTTAGGCATGACCAACCCCGGCGAGGAGTTTATAAACACCTACGAGGAATTAACCTTTGGTGGCATCTCAATGCGCACTTTCAAAATAGGGTAATACTAGCAAAAGAAAAGGGTATAAATTAACTTTATACCCTTTGGATTATCTAAATAGAAAATTCCACAAAACTATCAGCTATCAGCTGCAAGCTATAAGCTAGTCTATAGCCTCTACAGCTACCACCTGTGGCACGGCGCTCTTAATAGCCTGCTCAATGCCTGCTTTAAGTGTCATGGCACTCATGCTGCAACTGTGGCAAGAGCCATGCAATTGCATTTTAACAATGTTATCAGATGTAAGTTCAACAAAGGTCATATCGCCACCATCAGCCTCTAAATAAGGGCGTATGCCATCAATTGCCTTTTCAATTTTTGCTATTATCTCGGGGTTGTTCTGTAACATGCTCAAATATAAATACAAAGGTATACATTAAATGTTTAGCAAATACTTAAGCTACCACAGCAGCAGCATTGGCATTTTTAATAGCTACCTGTTGCGCTACGTTTTTAGCCAGTTGCTCAAAAGCTTCGGCGGTAGGTGTGCCATCCTGCAACACTGCGGGGCGGCCTGCATCGCCAGCTTCGCGAATAGATTGTACTAATGGTATCTCGCCTAAAAGGGCACATCCAGTTTGGTAGCTAAATCGCGCGCGCCGCCTTTACCAAAAATGTAGTATTTGTTATCAGGCAACTCATCGGGGGTAAAGTAAGCCATGTTTTCTACAATGCCCAATACCGGTACATTAATGTTAGGCAACTGGAACATAGACACTCCTTTTTGCGCATCGGTCAGGGCCACACGCTGCGGAGTGCTTACTATAACAGCGCCTGTTACCGGAACAGCAGAAACCAACGTTAAATGGATATCGCCCGTGCCGGGAGGAAGGTCTACCAATAAGTAATCTAAATCGCCCCAATCAGCATCGCCAAACATTTGGTTAAGCGCTTTGGTGGCCATAGGGCCACGCCATGCAATAGCCTGGCTGGTATCAGCAAAAAAGCCTATAGATAACAACTTAACCCCGTAACTTTCTATAGGCACAATAAGGTTGCGGCCGTTTACTTCACGTACAAAAGGCTTTTCGTGCTCCACATCAAACATAATGGGCACCGATGGGCCGTAGATATCAGCATCTATCAAACCCACATTAGCGCCTTGTTTTGCAAGGGCTACGGCAAGGTTAGCGGCTACAGTGCTTTTGCCTACACCGCCTTTGCCCGATGCTACTGCAATAATATTACGCACACCCGGCAATAAAGGGTGTCGCCACCGCGCTTGCTGGTAACGCGCGATGTCATGTTAACTTCAACCTCAGCCTCTTGGCTTACAAAGTGTTTTATAGCATTTACACAGGCATTGTGTATTAACTCTTTCATTGGGCAGGCAGGCGTGGTTAACACCACGGTAAAAAACACTTTGTTGCCCTCTATCTTCACATCTTCAATCATGTTAAGGGTAACAAGGTCTTTGCCTAAATCGGGGTCTAGCACGTTGCTTAACGCGTCTATAACTTTCTCTTTGGTAATCATACTGCAAAGATAGGGTATAGTAGTCAGCAGTCAGGGGTCAGGGGGCAGAAAAATTCTGCAATGGCTGGTTTCCCTTTTATCTAAAAGGAACTATAGTGTCGCCTTGCCATTATGCATTATGAACTCTGCATTTGAAGAAGGACATTTTCTTCGGCCAAAATCTCCTCAACAGCCTTTAATAAAGCCTCCACGTCAGCCGGGAAAATCTGGCCTATGTTACCAATACGGAACGCATCGGCTTTGCTAAGTTTACCGGGGTAAATAACAAATCCGCGCTCGCTAAGCTTGCTGTAAAAGCGCTCAAAGTTAAAGTTGGTATCGGTAGGATATAGGAACGATGTAATGATATGCCCCTGTATATCGTGCTTTAAGTAGAATTGAAAGCCCAGCTTTAACATACCTGCATCAAGCACCTGTTTGTTTTGTTGGTAGCGGGCTTCGCGGGCTGCTATACCACCTTCTTGTTTCAACTCTTCCATTGCCTGGCGAAAAGCCATCAGGCTAAGGGTAGGAGGGGTAAAACGGAATTGCCCTGTAGTTTCCAATCCGTTCCATTGCTCGTATAAGTCAAGGGTAAGGCTGCGTGCCTGGCCTTTGCATTTCTCCAGTTCGCTGCGCTTAATAACGGCAAAGGCAAACCCCGGTACACCCTCTATACACTTGTTAGACGATGATACCATATAATCAATATTCCAACCTTTAATATCCATTTGCACACCGCCAAAGCTGCTCATGGCATCAACAATAAAAACCTTGTTAGCGGCTTTGCAAATAGCCCCTATTTCTTTTATAGGGTTGAATAAGCCGGTAGTTGTTTCGCTGTGTATGCAGGCTACGTGGGTAACCTCCGGGTGCTCAGCAATAAATGCTGCGGTAGCTTCCGGGTCAACTATTTGGTCTTCTTCAAACCTAAGCACCAGGTGATTGATTTTATGTATCTGGGCTATTTTAACAATACGCTCCCCGTAGGCACCGTTGGCTAATACCAAAAGTGTTTCATTAACCCCAACCGCGCTGCTTATTACGCTTTCTACACCAAAGGTACCACTGCCCTGGATAATGGTTGTTTCGTAGCCTTCTTCTTTGCTTACTCCGGCAAGTGTTAACATCTCGCTGCGAATGTATTTTACAGCCTCAATAAAGGCTTTATCGCGAGAGCCAACATCGTTCAACATGGCTTGTTTAACAGTATCAGATGTAGTTAACGGGCCGGGAGTAAAAAGCAGTTTTTTCATGGGGCAAATATAGTTACAGTTGCCAGTTCCCGGTTGCCTGTTGTTAGATTTAGCGATTATTTAATTCTTTATCTTTTTATCTATTAATTAACCTAGTCCCAAGCCTCTCGCCCCTCGCCCCTTCAGAAAAAATCACTACCTTTGTACTGTGGTTGCTACAAAAAAGGACATACGGGCGCTAACACTCAACGAGATAAAGGAATACTTTGTTTCTATGGGCGAAAAACCATTCCGCGCCAAACAGGTGTACGAGTGGTTGTGGCAAAAATCGGCCCGCGGGTTCGATGAGATGAGCAACCTGCCTGCCGCCCTGCGCGACCATTTAAAAGAGCATTTTGATATTCACGCCGTAGAGGTAGCATCGCAGCAAATTAGCAGCGACAGAACCATTAAAGACGCTTTTCGCTTATACGACAGCCATATTGTTGAGGGGTTTTAATTCCGACTGAAAAACGCATGACGGCCTGCATAAGCAGCCAGGTGGGCTGTAGCCTTACCTGTAAGTTTTGCGCCACCGGCCGTTTAGAACGACTGCGCAACCTTAATGCTGATGAGATTTACGACCAAGGTAGTACTTATACGCAACCAGGCCTTAGAAAACTACAACCAGCCCCTTACCAACATTGTATACATGGGCATGGGCGAGCCTTTGCTGAATTATAAAAACGTAATAGGTTCTATAGAAAAAATAACCTCGCCCGATGGGTTGGGCATGTCGCCAAGCAGAATTACCGTATCTACCGCCGGCATTGCTAAAATGATAATGAAACTGGGTGATGATGGTGCTAAGTTTAACCTGGCCCTATCGTTACACGCGGCAAACGATGTTAAGCGTAACCACATTATGCCAATTAACGAGGCTAATGCTTTGGAAGCCCTGGCCGATGCGTTGAAGTATTACTACAATAAGACCAAGCTACCTGTAACTTACGAGTACATCATCTTTAAAGACTTTAACGATACCATTGAGGATGCTAAAGAGCTGGTTGCTTTTTGTAAACACATACCCAGCAAGGTTAATGTAATTGAATACAACCCGATTGATGAAGGGGAGTTTCAAAAGGCTGATGATGAGAAGATTAACGCCTTTGCAGCCTATGTGCGCAACAGGGGTATTATGATTAGCGTACGCCGCAGCCGCGGAAAAGATATTGATGCCGCTTGCGGGCAGTTAGCTAATAAGAATGAGAACGTTACAGTTAAAAAACTGAAAAAAACGCAGACAGATTAGGCGTATCTAAAGCCTAAGTAATTCAATTTCATTATTTTAAATGGTCAGTGTTGCAACACGGCTTGAATTTTAATAAAATATTTCGTAACTTTGTTACACATTACAGTTTAATCTTACACATACTCGAGATAAATATGAAAAAAGCAAAGGTACTATTCGTGTCGCAAGAAATTACTCCATATCTAGACGAAACATATATCTCCAAAATATCACGCAAACTTCCACAAGGTATACAAGAGAAAGGACGCGAAATACGCACCTTTATGCCACGCTACGGTGTGGTTAATGAGCGCCGTAACCAGTTGCACGAAGTTATCCGCCTGTCTGGCATTAACATAATAATTAACGATACAGACCAACCCCTGATTATTAAAGTAGCTTCTATACAAGCTGCCCGTATGCAGGTATATTTTATTGATAACGAAGAGTACTTTAACCGTAAAGCCATACTTACTGATAAAGACGGTGCCTTATTTGCCGATAACGACGAGCGTAGCATCTTTTTTAACCGCGGTGTTTTAGAAACGGTTAAAAAACTAGGTTGGCAACCCGATGTTATCCATTGCCATGGCTGGTTTACTGCCCTAATGGCTGTTTACATTAAAAAAGCGTTTAAAGACGATCCGATGTTTGCCGATACCAAAGTGGTTTATTCTATTTACAACGACCAGTTTGAAGGCAGCCTGAATAAAGATTTTGCTAAAAAACTTAAGCTTGAAGGTATTGCTGATAAGGATGTAACAGTTGCTAAAGACCCTACCCACCTGGCCCTTACCAAACTGGCTATAGACCACGCCGATGGTATTATACTTGGCGATGATAATATTGGCGCTGATGTTAAGAAATACCTTAAAGCATCGGGCAAGCCTATGTTAGACTATAAAAACGAAAGCGAATATATTGACGCTTACAACACTTTTTACGACGAAGTTTTGGTTGACGAGTCGGTCATGGCGTAACGCGCCGGCTTAATTTAAAATAACTCTCACCATCTAACGTTATTAGGAAGATGAAAACCCCTTCCCTTTATTCTTTTGTGCTGCTATTTTTAGCGGTAATGCTATTTTCGTGTAAACCGGACGAGACAGATATTGGCTCTGATTTAATACCCGGCGAAGACCAGCTTAATATGTTTACATACGAAGCAGAGGTTGGTGCCCAAACGGTGCGCGAAGATTCTTTATCTGTTTTTGCAAATGATGTTAGCCTTTCTACCTTTTTATTGGGTAGCTATGTAGACCCTTTGTTTGGTAAAGTGCAGGCTAATTTTGCCGCTGAATTTACACCCAGTACCAGCAATTTTACGTTTGGCACCAACCATGTAATAGACTCGGTTGTATTATCGTTAGAGTATTTTACCACCAATACGTATTATGGTGATATAACTAAATACAGGGGTGCTCAACGCTTTAAAGTGTATCAACTGAATGAAGATATTGTTTCTGATTCGCTTACCACTTATTTTTCTAACCACAACGTGCAGTACAAGCCTACATTATTGGGTGAAAAAACTACGGTGCCTAATATAACAGCCGGCTTTACCTGGAAAGAAGATACTCTTAGCGTACCAGAAAAACCACAGCTGCGCATTACGCTTGATAAAAACGACATAGCTAAAAATATTTTTCAAAACGCTAATCCTGCCGATTTAGCTAGTGGCACTGCTTTTTATAACTATTTTAAAGGGCTGTACGTAGTGGCTGATAATGGATACCAAAAAAGTGGAGAAGGCGCCATACTGCGCTTTAATGCTGATGATAACTTTTGCCGTATACGTGTATTTTACCATAACGATGCCAGCACTGATACCAACCCATTTGATTATTACGATTTTCAGGTAAAAAAGACCACACGTAAGCTTAATATCTATCAGCACAACTATAAAAACACCCAGCTATTGCAAGATATGCTTTACGGTGGTACCAATGCTAACAGGGTATATGCACAGGCAATGGGCGGTGTAAAAACCAAACTTACCCTACCCAATTTTCAGCAATTGCCTGAATTTAGCGATACCACAGCTACCTATGTAATAAACAAGGCCGAGCTTATTGTTCCGGTAGATAATGATGCATACAGCTATTTTTACCCGTTACCAAACGGGCTTATTTTATATGCGGCTAATACCGATACTACATATAACAATTTAATAAATCCGCCCAATAAACTTATACGCGATTATCTTGAAGTTTCGCAGTATTTTTACGGCGGACAATACAACAAAGATAAACAGGAGTACATAATACGCCTGTCGCTGCAAATGAGTGACATCATAAACAGAAAGATAAAAGATAAGGGTATGTACCTGGGCGTTGAGTTGCCAAGTATTACCGCAAACAGGGTAGTAATATCCAATTCACCCGAGCGTAAAATAAGGCTCAGGATTATTTACACTAAAATTTAACCATTATGTGTGGCATAGTTGCTTACATCGGACCCAAACAAGCCTCGCCAATATTAATTAAAGGCCTTCAGCGCTTAGAATACAGGGGCTACGATAGCTCTGGTATTTCTCTTATTACAGATGCCGGCGAGCTTAATTTATATAAGAAAAAAGGCAAGGTTGCCGAGTTGCAAGAGTATATTGGCGATAAAGACACAACAGGTACTATAGGCATTGGCCATACCCGTTGGGCTACCCACGGTGTGCCCAGCGATATTAATGCCCACCCCCATACTTCAGAGTCAAAATCTAAAGTAATAATACACAATGGTATTATTGAGAATTACGGCCCTTTAAAAGAAGAGCTTATTAAGCGTGGCCATACCTTTGAAAGCGATACCGATACCGAAGTGTTAATACACCTTATAGAAGATGTGCAGGATAAAACCGGGGCATCGTTAGTAGAGTCGGTGCGTATTGCATTAACACAGGCTATTGGGGCTTATGCCATTGTTATTATGGCAAAAGAAAACCCTAACCAACTGGTAGCTGCTAAAAAAGGCAGCCCGCTTGTTGTAGGTATTGGTAAGGGAGAATTTTACCTTGCATCAGATGCTACGCCAATTGTAGAATACACAAAGAATGTGGTGTATTTGGAAGATGAGCAAATTGCTATACTTGACCGTAGCGAGGAACTGAAAATTATAACCGTAGGCAACGTAGCTATTACCCCCTATATCCACGAGTTGGAGTTAAATCTGGAGGCGATAGAAAAAGGCGGCTACGAACACTTTATGATTAAGGAGATACACGAGCAGCCTAAGTCTATTTTAGACAGCTTGCGCGGACGTATTAATCTTGAAGATGGTATTGTTACCATGGGTGGCCTGCAAGAGTATGATGCCCGCTTTAACAAAGCCAAGCGTATTATTATTGTTGCCTGTGGTACATCGTGGCACGCCGGTTTAGTTGCCGAATATTTAATTGAAGACTTGGCGCGTATACCTGTAGAGGTTGAGTATGCATCGGAGTTTCGTTACCGCAACCCTATACTAAGCGAGAAAGATATTGTTATGGCTATTTCGCAATCTGGCGAAACGGCAGATACACTTGCAGCTATTGAATTAGCTAAGAGCAAAGGCGCCTTAATTTATGGTGTATGTAACGTAGTAGGTTCAAGCATTGCGCGTGCTACACATGCAGGTTCTTATACCCACGCCGGGCCAGAAATTGGTGTAGCATCTACCAAAGCATTTACCGCGCAGGTAACGGTGCTTACCCTTATTGCTTTATCGCTTGCGCACAAACGCGGCACCATGGGCGAAACAGAGTACCGTACTCTTATTGCCGACTTACTTTCTATCCCTGAAAAGGTAGAGAAAGCCCTTAAAACAGACGAGCAAATCCGATACCTGGCTGAGGAGTTTAAAAACTCGCCTAACTTCTTGTATTTAGGCCGTGGTTACAACTTCCCGGTGGCGTTAGAGGGTGCTTTAAAATTAAAAGAGATATCGTATATACATGCCGAAGGTTACCCTGCTGCTGAAATGAAGCACGGCCCTATTGCTCTTATTGACGAGCAAATGCCTGTTGTGGTAATAGCCACCAAAAAAGGCAACTACGAGAAAATCATTAGCAATATACAAGAGGTTAAAGCCCGTAAAGGGATTATTATAGCTGTTGTTACCGAGGGTGATACTGAAGTACGCAAAATGGCCGACCACGTTATTGAAGTACCGGAAACCGAAGAGGCAACATCGCCATTGGTAACGGTAGTACCATTGCAGTTACTGTCGTACCACATTGCGGTACTGCGCGGCTGTAATGTAGACCAGCCACGTAACCTGGCAAAATCGGTAACGGTAGAATAAATTTGATTGTCATTCCCGCGCAGGCGGGAATCTCACCAAAAGGCGATAGGTAACTATCGCCTTTTTATTTAATTACTAATAAATAGTACTTTTTAGTTCTTGTAAAAAACCTGTTACAATGGAAAATAGCCAGCCTACTACCGAAACACAATCACATTATTACCTGTTAGCTGAAAAGCTTTTGAAGGAGCATGGTAAAGATACCGATGAGGTACGCTCTATGTTGGTAGATAAAGGCGTAAGCTATGAAGAAGCCAGCAAGATAGTAGATTCGTTTGCCTACCAATCTGCAGAAAAGAAAAGCGGTAACAGGGATATGCTATTCGGTGCTTTGTGGTGTATAGGCGGAACTATCCTTACTGTATCAGATACAGGCTATATATTTTGGGGCGCTATAGTATTTGGCGGCATCCAATTCTTTAAAGGTGTAGCCGCCAATATGAATGATTAGTCTTTTACAATCAACCTCTTTGCAGAACCTGCTATATCGTTAAACGATACCTCAATTATATAGGCACCTGCACTAAGGGTGCTTATATCAATAGTAGTGCTTTCACCTGTTCCGGCATAGCTTTCAATTGCACGCCCTGTCATATCAAACAGGCGTATGGTATTAATTGCTTTTGCAGCATTAACAGTTAATTGATTGGTTGCAGGTACAGGATACACATTCAGTTTAGTATCAACCTCATTAGCTTGCAAGCCTACTAAGTTTGGATTAGGGGTTACACCGCCCACAGCATTTAAAATCCACTGGTTAGGGTCTATATCTATGCTCTGCAAAGGCTTGTTCCAGTTAAAGGTAAATTGCTGGTTATTTTGGTCAACATAAACGCGCACAATGGTATCGCCCTGTGCCGAGTTCAATTTTAACTCCAACGGTGTTTTAAAAAATGGTGTAACATTGGGTACTGATGTTGTTTCGCTAACCACAACAATAGTTTGGTTGTTGCTTTGGTTGTATTGCAGGCTTATGGTAGGGTAGCCTTCGCCATAATACCATTGGTTAAAAAAGTCGGTAAGGTCTAGCCCTGTTACATTCTCAAACACACTCTTTACGTCGTTACCAATGGCGTTACTGTCAGCGTATGTATGCTGGTACTGCCTAAGGGCGGCAAAAAACAGCGAGTCGTTATTAACCTCAAACCGCAGCGAGTGGATTATAGCACCGCCTTTTAAATAGGTTAAACGTGTGCTGAATATCCTGTTCTCGTTAGTAGTATCGGTACAAAAAACGCTACCGCCGGGGTTAAACATGGCATAGGCATGCGCATAATTCATCCAGTTGCGTGCATCAGATGGTACACGGAAATGTTCTAAAGACAAGTATTCGGTATAGGATGCAAACCCTTCGTTTACCCAAATATCGCCCCAGGTGCCACAGGTAACATTGTCGCCAAACCACTGGTGGCCCAGTTCGTGTGCTACAAGGGTAAAATCAAAGCCATAAAGGGTAGTCATGGTTTGGTGTTCCATGCCGCCACCTATAGGTGTTTGGCAATGCCCATACTTCTCATCATAAAATGGGTATAAACCATAAATGTCAGAAAGGTATTCCACCAGTTGGTTTGTACTATCCATACCCTCTTGGTAATCGTTAAACACCGCAGGGGTATTGTATATGTAATTTTGAATAAGGATAGAGTCGCCCTGCAAAGCCGCAGGGTGGGCATAAGTATTATACTCCTGATAGTTAGCTACCGCAACCGATATAAGGTAGTAAGCAATAGGGTGTCGCGATTTCCACTCGTAGCGTTTTTTATTACCGGGTAGCGATGTAACATTAGTTAACACACCATTAGAACCCGCTTTAAGGTTACTGTTTACGGTAATCCAAACATCGGATGAGTCAATCTTATCGGTAAGCAGTTGTTTACAAGGCCACCATTCGTATGCGTGGTACGATTCGCTCAATGTCCACGTAGCATTAAAATTATAATCGTTGTCGGTTTCCGTAGTAATGCCTGAGAAGAAACCGTTGTTTACATCGCCCTGCCCATGGTAAAATATTTCAGCAGTAAATAAACTGCCTACACTTAATGCAGAACTTAAGCTTACGGTGCGTACGCTTCCGTTACTAGTTACAGGCCTAATGCTACCGTTTATCTTAACCGAATCAAGGCTAAGGTCGCTAAGTAGTTCAAATACAAAAATGGTAAAGGGCGTAGCGGTAACCTGCGCTAGGGTGGTTACTTTGCCATCAGTTATGTAGGTAGATGTGTTGTCAAGGCCCAGTTCAATCTTATGGTATTTTACATCATACTTCAACTCCTCAACTGATGCTATATCTGTAGATTTTTCAGGGTTAGCGTTACTCAACGATTTTACGTTGGCACACTTTTCAAAACCGTAAACTTGGGCGTTTAACCATAAAGGTAAAACAGCTACTAAAAGGACTATTAATCGTAACATTAAAACTATATTTTTATCAAATATAGCGATTTAATTCTCCATTGAAAATTAGCCGGCCCATCCTTCGCGGTCGAGGCTGCGATATTGAATAGCCTCGGCTAAATGGTCGGGTTGAATGTTTTCTGTGCCTTCAAGGTCGGCAATGGTGCGCGATACTTTTAAGATACGGTCGTATGCACGGGCCGATAGTCCTAAACGTTCCATAGCAGCATTTAACAGTTGCTTGCCTGTTTCATCTATCTGGCAATGGGTGCGGAGTTGCTTGGCACTCATTTGGGCATTGCAATAAGTGCCTTCTTCTTGTTCAAAGCGTGTTTTTTGTACTTCGCGGGCTGTCATTACCCGTTTGCGTATGTCTACGCTGGTTTCTGATACCCGGGTAGAGCTAAGCTCTTTAAACGGAACAGGTGTTACTTCTATATGCAGGTCTATACGGTCTAATAAAGGGCCGCTAATGCGGCTTAAGTATTTGGCTACAATACCGGGGCTGCATGTGCAGTCTTTCTCGGGGTGGTTATAATACCCGCAAGGGCAGGGATTCATTGATGCAACAAGCTGAAAACTGGCTTGGTATTCTACTGAGAATTTGGCCCGCGATATGCTGACCACACGGTCTTCCAGCGGCTGGCGCAACACTTCTAATGCTGTACGCTTATACTCGGGTAATTCATCTAAAAACAAAACCCCGTTATGCGCTAACGATATTTCGCCCGGCTGCGGCACAGCGCCACCGCCCACAAGGGCAACATCGCTAACTGTATGGTGTGGAGAGCGGAACGGCCTTTGCGCCACCAACGATGCCTTGTTACCCATTTTACCGGCAACGGAATATATTTTGGTGGTTTCCAATGCTTCGTGCAGGCTCATGGGGGCAATATAGTTGGCAAGCGTTTGGCCAACATGGTTTTACCCGCACCCGGCGGGCCAATCATAATTACATTATGCCCACCCGCCGCGGCAATTTCCATTGCCCTTTTTATATTCTCCTGGCCCTTAACATCGGCAAAGTCAAACTCATATTTGCCTTCGGCTTTAAAAAACTCATCGCGGGTATTTACTACTGTTGGCGCAATGGTTATATCGCCATTAAGGTATTCAACAACATCTTTTAAATTTTCAACCCCAATAACCTCAATCTCTCCAACTATAGCGGCCTCCCGTGCATTGGCTACCGGCACTATAAGGCCTTTAAAACCCTCTTTCCGGGCCTGTATTGCAATGGGCAATATGCCTTTAATGGGCTGCAAGGTGCCGTCTAACGACAGTTCGCCCATCATAATATACTTCTCTAAATCATCGGCCTTAATTTGGCCTGTTGCAGATAGTATGCCTATGGCAATGGTTAAATCGTATGCAGAGCCCTCTTTCCTAATATCGGCAGGGGCCATGTTTACTACTATATTTTTTCCGGGAATACGGTATCCGCTTTGCGTAACCGCTGTGTTTATGCGCTGTTGACTTTCTTTAACAGCATTATCGGGCAGGCCTACTAAAAAAATCGTGCCCCGTTTGTTGCACTTACTTCAACAGTTATTGTAGTAGCACTTATGCCATAAACGGCACTTCCGTAGGTTTTTACCAGCATCGTATGTGTCTTATCTCTGTAATTATATAATGTATCTGTAACTACAAATGTATTTAAATGGATAATACTATTGTAATAGTGCCCCTTTTTCTTTGCCTCTTGTAAATTGTAGTAAAATATAGTTGCGCTATTTGCTACCTTCGTTTTATGGCAGGCATGGGCACATTAGAGCAGCTTTTAGAAGCTGAAACAAAGGCATGGCAACTATTTGAGGTTGCTGAAGAACGCAACTATTTTACAGCGGGGCAAACAGAGAAAGACCTTAGCAACCGCCTGTACGATTTGGCTTTTGAACTATTCGCGATAAAGAAATACTGGCACAAACGCATAGTGCGCTCGGGTAGAAATACATTGTTGCCCTATTCAGAAAATCCGCCCGATTTAGCCCTGCAACCTGATGATATTCTTTTTGTTGATTTTGGCCCTGTGTTTGAAAAATGGGAAGCCGATATTGGCAAAACCTATGTTATTGGTGATGATGCCCGCAAGCTGAAATTAAGCAGGGATGTAGAAAGCGTTTGGGATGAGGTGCGCGATTATTACATAGTTAACAAAGAGACCATTACAGGTGCTGAGCTATACGCATTTGCTAAGAAGATAGCGCAAGAATATGGCTGGGCTTTTGGCAATACCATGGCGGGGCATTTGGTTGGGCGCTTTCCGCACGAGGTAATACCCGGCGATAAAATAATTAACTACATACACCCCGATAACAGGGAGCGCATGTCGCTTATGTACCCCAATGGTACCGAGCGTTTTTGGATATTGGAAATACACATGGTTGATGCGGCTAACCAAATGGGCGGCTTTTACGAAAAGGTGCTACGCTAAACAAACAGGCAGGATTTTTGTATAGTAATAGGACAATGAAAAAAGCGCTTACCATACTCCTGTTATCATTTTCAGCCTTTGCATTTGCTCAACAACCTGCTACAGTTAAGGTTATAACTACAGGTCAGTTATTGGCAGAGGTTGACAGGCCTGAAGATAACACCCTGTATGTAGTTAATTTTTGGGCTACATGGTGTGTGCCTTGCGTAAAAGAGATTCCTTATTTTGAAGAGGTAACTAAAAAGTACGGTGGCAAAGAGGTAAAGGTATTATTAGTTAGTCTTGATTTTATAAGCGATACCGCAAAGGTTAAAAAGTTTGCGGCAGCTAAAAAATTGCAAAGCGAAGTGTATCAACTTAACGCCGGAAACCCCAACGAATGGATAGATAATTTTGAAACTACCTGGGATGGTGGTATACCAGCTACTATCTTTTATAAAGCCGGTAAAAAGGTATATTTCCGCTAGGGCGATTTTGAACAAACTGAATTAAATTCATTAATAGAAACACATAAAAAATAAAGCATGAAAAAGTTAAGCTTACTGTTAGTTATTGTATTCGCTGCCTTAGGCGCATCGGCACAAGGCTATAAGCCCGGCGATAAAGCCATGAACATTAAATTGAAAAACCAAAGGGGTGGTACAACTTCTTTCGATGATTTTAAAAACGCCAAAGGTTTTATTGTTGTGTTTACCTGCAACCATTGCCCTTTTGCCGTTAAATATGAAGACCGTATAAACGACCTTGCCAAGAAATACGATAAAGAGAGCTACCCTGTAATTGCTGTTAACCCTAACGATTCTGTTGCTTACCCTGATGATTCGTACTCTAAAATGCAGGTGCGTGCAAAAGACAAAGGCTTTGTTTTTCCTTATTTGTTAGACGATACACAGGTTGTTGCTAAAACCTACGGAGCTACCAAAACACCACACGTATATTTATTGCAAAAAGAAGGCAGCGACTATGTTGTTAAATATGTAGGGGCTATTGACGATAATACTGATAATCCATCTGCCGTTAAAGTTAAATACGTAGAGCAAGCCATTGACGAGCTTAATGCCGGTAAACCTGTAAGCGTGCCTACTACCAAAGCCATTGGCTGCGGCATTAAATGGAAAAAAGCGTAACGCTTTTATTTGACATCATATTTAAATCCCCAAGCACTTTGTTTGGGGATTTTTATTTATACTAACTCTTCGCATTCAAAGCCCTGCTTATGCAGCTCGGTAGCAACAATGCGGGTTATGTTAAGCGGACTTTCTACCCGCAGTATTTTGTCTTTGTCTTCCAAATCAAAATTCCAAGTCGATTTTACAAGCCGATTGTCAAACAAAGGCTTTAGCTTTTTAACCTGTGCTTTGGTGGTTACCGTGGTTTTAAATACATAAATCATAGCTATGCATTTTCTTTTATTTTACTCAGAATTGAATAGTCAATGTAGAAAGTACCTAAAGGAATTAAACACGCCAGCAATACTTTCCATGTGGTCTGCTTAAAGTTCCACTTTTGTTCTACACCAACACTTAGCGTGTTAAACACAAACAGCAGGAATAGCGCCCCGTGTATTGGTCCCATAAGCTTAGTGCCTGCGGGGTTATTAAAATAGTATTTCATAGGTACGGCTATCATTATTAATATCAATAACGATATGCCTTCTAAAAAGCCGATAATGCGCAACCGGCCTACATTGGTTTTTACTAATGCTATCATATTTAAAATGGTCTTATGTACGGGCGCTGTGCAAGTGGTGAAAACGGCCAGGGTATGGCTATAAATATTATTAGCAATGCTGTGCCAAAGTATACCAGCATGGTTTTGAATTTCTCATTATCTACAGCTTTACGCTTTGCCAAAGCTGAACCTATGGTTATAAGCACTACAGACGTTATCATTAGCGTGATATGTATCAAGCCAAAGAATAGCGTGTCTATATTCTTTACAGCCTCGCTAAAATTCAACCTGAAATATTTTATCACCGGGCTGTACATGTATACAATCAAACCGATGGTTAATTGTATATGGCTTATAGTGGCTGTCCAATGCCTGATAGAATTATCTGCTTTGGTAAAAGTTGATTTTTTTATGTACCCATTGTATGCCCTATATATAGAATATAGCAGGCTTGCCAGCACCAGCCAGCGCATAAAGGAGTGTATTGAAAGTAATGTTGCGAACATTATAGCAGTTTTATGCTGCAAATGTAAATCAAAAACATACTAAGTAGTATGTTTTTAGATAAAAAATTATTGCAAACTATTCAGGTAGCTTTTTAATTCTTTCAAGTAGGTAACATAGCAGTCTGTACTATTATATACCTTCCCTAAAATACGAATGCCCCCGTAGCCCGACATAACAAAGTATGCTACCTGTTTTGGGTTTACATCTTTGCGTATTTGTCCCAGTGCCTTTCCTCTTTTAATACACTGTTCAATCATATTATGCCACTCAGTTACCATATTTATAAACGCAATGTTAAAGGCATCGTTCAATGGGGCCATTTCTTGCATAAAATTATTAGCCGGGCAGCCATATTTTACCTGCATATAAGGGTTAAGCAGCAGTAACTCTTTAAATAAGTTATAAATGTCTTTTAGGGGATTTTTAGAATCGGCAATTGACTGGGTCATGTTTTTATACATACCCTCGTACATAATCTCTTTAATAACCGCCAGCCCCATTTCTTCCTTGTTTTTAAAGTGATAGAAAAAGGCCCCTTTGGTTACTTTGGTTGTGGCAATAATCTCGTCTATGCTGGTGGCCTGGTAGCCCTGCATGTAAATCAAATCAAACGCTTTTTCTAAAATGGTGCGGCGGGTAGCCTCTGCCTTTTTCATAAAAAATACTAAGTAGTATTATTTACAAAGGTATGAAGATTTTGTTCTATAGATATCTATAGAAATAACCATTTTGCATTCTGAATTATGCATTTTGAATTACACCAACCCTTCAATACTATCAATCAATGAGTGGATTACCTTAATATGTATTTCCTGCACACGGTCGGCGTAGGGGCTGTGTGGCGCACGAATTTCTACATCGGCCAGGGCGGCTAGTTTACCGCCATCTTTTCCGGTTAGGGCAACAACCTTCATTCCGTGGGCTTTGGCTACTTCGGCAGCTTTTATAACGTTGGCAGAGTTGCCGCTGGTGCTAATGGCTAATAACACATCGCCGGGCTTTCCAAGGGCTTCTATGTAACGAGAGAATATCTGCTCATAACCATAATCATTAGCAGTGCACGATATATGGGTTGGGTCGGCAATAGAAATGGCAGCTATTGGCTTACGGTCGCCCCTAAAGCGTCCGGTAAGCTCTTCGGCAAAGTGCATAGCATCGGCCATAGAGCCTCCGTTTCCGCACGACAGTATCTTTCCGCCCCCTTTTACCGATGTAGCCATAATTCCTGCTGCATCTGCAATCAGTTGATAGTTATGGCTATCGGCCATAAATTTTTGCAGCACGGCGGCGGCTTCTTCAAAATGGGTACGAATTTTGTCTGTCATAGCTATCTGCAAAAATACCTTAAATGTTGATTTGCGATTGAGCTAAGTATTGCTATTTTTGCTCTTTCTGCACAAAGTTTACATAAACAAATGAAATTAAAACACTTTTTCGCGGCTTCGTTAACCCTTTTGGGCGTTTCGGCATTTGCTCAACCCCCTGCCGAAAAGGAAGACAACTGCTACCAAACATACGCTAAATTGTTTGAAGACCGTGGTGCAAACCCTGCTGTTGATGGCTGGGCCGACAATGTAATTATTACCATGCGCCGCGGTACAGACGCCGACTGTTATATTGGGAAGGTGAGGATATTGAAAGACACCATTGCCGATATTTTTGTCAAATTTTCTGACGATGATACAGAGCGCCTGCAAAAAAAGTGGAAGAAGTTTGATAAGCAGCCAACAACCGTTATAAATGGTATATCAACCACCATGGTTACTATTGATGATGAGTTAATCAATATCATCTTCCCCGATTTGCTAAAGCCTAAAAAGAAAGAATATAAACGCGCCCCGCTTCCTAAGCTTGATTAATTAGCTTATAGCTTGTAGCGCATAGCTTACAGACCCTTTAATAGTATTACAGCCCCGGTTATTTTACCGGGGCTTTTTTATGCCCCATTGCTATTTAATTTAAGCAGTAATGTTAAGCTTAGCTAATAAGAAACCCTGCCAACTTATATCTCATAATTCAATAGTATAAAACAAAAAAATCCCGCCCTGTTAAGGAGCGGGATTTTCTATAAGCTATAAGCTATAAGCTATAAGCTATAAGCTATAAGCTATAAGCTATAAGCTATAAGCTATAAGCTAAAGACTATTCAAATACCACTTTCATTTCTACACGGCGGTTGCGTTGGCGGCCGGCAGGGGTATCGTTGCTATCAATAGGTTTAGTTTCGCCAAACCATTCAGGTAACAGGTTATCGCCTTTCACGCCTTTGTCTTGCAAATATTTTTTAACCGCGTTAGCACGGTTTTTAGATAAGGTCATGTTAGAGGCATCGTTACCTACGTTATCGGTATGGCCCGATATTTTAAGTTTATACGTTGGCTTGCTAACCAATAAGTCAGCTAAACGGTTAAGCGACTCGAAAGAGGTGGTGCGGATAATGGCTTTGCCTGTTTCAAACTCTAGGTTTTGGAAAGCATAGTCAAGAATATCCTGCTCCCTTTTCTCAATTTTAGGACAGCCACGGTTTTCTAGTACACCAGGGGTTTTAGGGCAGTCGTCGTCTTTATCAAATACACCGTCGCCGTCAATATCGCTCCATGGGCAACCTTTGTTCTCAAATGGGCCGGGGGTTTCAGGACATGCGTCTTCGGTGTCTTTTATTCCGTCGCCGTCTTTATCAGCATAAGGGCAGCCCCTGTTTTCAACTAAACCTTTCACATCAATACAGGCATCTTCGTTATCGTAAATACCATCGCCATCGCTATCTGGGCAACCGCTGTGCGCTTTGTCTCCCGGTTTATCAGGGCATAAGTCGTCAAGGTCAGCTATGCCATCCACATCACGGTCTGGGCAGCCTTGTAAATCAAGTACACCGGCAATATCAGGACAACGGTCTTCACTATCACGGGTTCCGTCATCGTCACGGTCTGGGCAGCCACGTAAGTCTTTTTTACCGGCAACATCTGGGCAGTCGTCATCTTTATCAAACGTACCGTCAGCATCGCGGTCTGGGTATGGACAACCTTTGTTGTCAACCGGTCCGGCAATATCGGGGCAGGCATCGTCTGTGTCATTTAAGCCATCACCATCGCGGTCAACAATAGCTACTTTTTTCTCTATTTTCTGATAAGCATACAAAATAGGTATGCGTACCCCGGCATGAATGTCTAACCCGTAGGTTGGGTCTTTTTGTATAAGTTGGCTTACAACAGTGTTAGAGCCTACTACAAATGGCCCTAAGCGTAGGGTAATGCCTGAGTAATATTTACCAAAGGCGTTAACTGTTTGTGGCAGGTAAATGCCCCATAGCTTACCCTCGTAACGTGGCGATAATGAAAACTGAGAAACGCCATTTATAAAGGCGCGGTTTTTAACCGGGTTTAAAGCTATAAGGCCGTTAAAGTTAATATACAGGCGGTCTACAGCATGGTAATCTAACTGTAGGCCAAAGCTGGTAGGCAGGCTTACTTTATAATCTGTAGCCTCTGGCTGAAAACCAAAGCGCTGCTCTAGAGTATCGTCAAGCGCATCTATGCTTTCAACCTCAAAAATATCAATAGGTATGTTATTGCCATTTGCAATAAAGTCGTTAGAGCCAAACTTGTCGTAACGTAAGCGGCCAATATCAAGAATAGAAATACCTGCACGTAGTTTATATTTATGCGGGTTAGATGGGTCTGTGTACTCATCATCAGGTGCATCGGGGCGCCACTCATATACCGCGCCTAAATCAAACCCAATAGATGGTTTAGCAATAAAGTCGAAGCTGATGTTTGGGTTGTCCCAATCAAAGGTTTCGGCGTGGCCGTAACCAAATTGGGCGTTGAAGAATGATAAGGTATCTTTATTCTTAAAGCTATACGTTACATCATCAGCATACACATAAGCCGAAGAAAAACCTTGCAACAGCTTTACGGTAGCACCCACTTTAGCAAAATGCTTGCCTTTGGCTTTAATTACCTTAGCCCCATGTTATACCATACTCTGCCCAGCTATGGGTGCTTATACGGGCGTTTTTTTCATTAAGCTGTACGTTAAACAGGCTTTGCTCATCAAAACCATTGCGGGCCATGTCTACAATTTCTTTACTAAGGTTGTTAAACGATACACCCGTGCGGAAACGAGAACTTACACCAAGGGCCATAGTCTGGTTTAACGTAGCCATAAAGCTAGGGCCATATATGTTTAACGCTATAGAGCCGCGGTTTTTATCTTGCAGGTTGTAGGTTAGGTACTTATCTTCAAACCCACTCTCATTAAAGGTGCTTGGGCGCCTAAGAGTGTATGGGTCTATGCCAACAACGTTGTTGTAGACATTAAAGCCACCCGATAATAGGTTAATATCAACAAGGTAACGGCTATCGGCAATAGATGCCGGCTGGTAGAACATACCTTGCGCGCCAGAATACTGGCTGTTGATATAACCTGTAAAGTCTTGTGCTGTAATACGCCCTGATATGCTCAAAAGCACTACCAATAAGCATATAAATCGAGTAAATGTTTTCATCATAGATAATGGTTTTAACGGTTAGCCTTATACAAATTTAGCAATATGTGAATGGTAACAACACGGCACTTTAGTTTATTTATTATGAATAGATTGTTGATAGGTAATAACGTTTTTAAAATGATTGTTTAGTTATAATGAAGATATGGTAGATTAGAGAGGGCCTAAATTATCTACCTTTGCAGGTAATGGACCAATACCCATCAAAACTTATAGAAGACGCGGTAAACGCAATGTCATCATTACCCGGTGTGGGTAAGCGCACAGCGTTACGTTTGGTGCTTAACCTGCTTAAACGCGAACCCGGCGAGGTAGAGAATTTTGCTACCGCTTTTACCCGCATGCGTAACGAGATTAAGTATTGTACCCAGTGCCATAATATTGCTGATGTTGACCTTTGCGCCGTGTGCGCCGATACCCGCCGCGATACTACCGTTATATGTGTGGTAGAAAACCTGCGCGATGTTATGGCTATTGAAAATACCCTTACCTACCGCGGCGTATACCATTTGCTGGGCGGCATTATATCGCCTATGGATGGTATTGGCCCCGCCGATTTAAATATAGACAGCTTGGTAAGCCGTGTGGGCACAGGCCATGTAAACGAGGTTATACTAGCGCTTTCTGCAACTATGGAGGGCGATACCACCAACTTTTACATATTTAAAAAACTAAGTGGTATTGATGTTAAAATAACTACCATTGCCCGAGGTGTTCCTGTAGGCGATGAGTTGGAATACACCGATGAGGTTACGCTTGGCCGTTCTATTGCCAACCGTATTATGTACGAGAATAACCTGGCCCGTTAATCAATTAAAGAATTAAAGAGATAAAAAGATAAAGAATGTCCCAGGGTTAATCCATAGGATTACTTTGTCATAATGCCATTAAAATAAAGTCCCCCTACTCCTTTAGGAGAGGGGGATTTAGGGGTGAGGGGAATATTCCGCTAAAACGGAGCGTCATCGCCCGGTATTGGAGAGCTAAATGGTGGCTCACCACCGGGGTTATTCATTTTAGATTGAAACACAACTGTTGGCGGGCCGTCAAAGCCTGTATTAGCGCTCATGCTGCTAAAGTTGGTATCGCCGGTAACACCCATAGTACCGTATTCGCCTTGGGCAAGGTCGGTAAACTTAGATAGCTTGCCGTTAAACTGTAGCTTAATATCCTCCAGCGCGCCGTTACGGTGCTTTGCAATAATAATCTCGGTAAGGCCCTGTGGGTAAGGCTGCCCTTCTTCATCAGCTGTAAAGCCGTAATAATCGGGGCGGTAAATAAAGCATACCATGTCGGCATCCTGCTCAATAGCGCCCGATTCACGTAAGTCAGATAGTTGCGGGCGTTTAGTACCCCCGCGGGTTTCTACCGCACGGCTTAGCTGAGAAAGGGCTATAATAGGTACGTTAAGTTCTTTTGCAATGGTTTTTAGCGACCGCGATATGGTACTAATCTCCTGCTCTCGGTTGCCGGTTTTATTATCGCCACCTACTGTCATAAGCTGCAAGTAGTCAATAATAATCATTTGAATATCGTACTGCGCTTTTAAACGGCGGGCCTTTGCACGTAGCTGGAATACAGATAAACCAGGTGTGTCGTCAATGTATAAAGGCGCCTCAGCAAGCTTACCGCTTAGTGCGTTTAGCTGTTCAAACTCGTGGTCTTCCAGCGTACCTTTTTTCATTTTTTCTACTGATATGCCTGTTTCACTGGATACCAAACGGTTTACCAATTGCAGCGATGCCATCTCTAAAGAGAAAAGGGCTATAGGGCGTTGAAACTCTACCGCGGCATTGCGCGCCATAGAAAGTACAAACGCTGTTTTACCCATACCGGGGCGGGCAGCCAGTACAATAAGGTCGCTGCGTTGCCAGCCCGATGTTACACGGTCTAAACTGGTAAAGCCCGACTCTATACCTGTAATACCGGTACCGTGGTTTTTAGCGGCTTCAACCTCTTTTATAGATTGGCTTACCAGCAGCTTCATTGGCACAATTTCTTTACCAATTAAACCTTCCGATACCTTAAAAATGCTGCTTTCGGCAGTATCAAGCAGGTCAAAAACATCGGTAGTATCTTCATAGGCTTCTTTAATAATAATATCAGAAACCTGTATTAGCGAGCGTTGTATATGCTTTTGCAGCAATATACGCGCATGGTACTCTACGTTGGCTGATGAGCCTACGCGGTTGGTTAACGATGCTACGTAGTAGGGGCCACCGGCATATTCAAGGTCGCCGGCTTTGCGCAGTTCTGCCGTAACAGTTAAAATATCTACCGGCTGCGATGCTTGGAAAAGCCTTTGTATTGAAGAAAATATTTTGGTGTGCTGTGGCTGGTAAAATGTTTCGGGGGTAAGTATATCAATTACCTCTGATAGTGCATTTTTCTCCAGCATAATGGCGCCCAACACCACTTTTTCAAGCTCTACGTCTTGCGGTGGTGTTTTGCCATGTAAATCTCCAACCTGTTGAATGGTCAATGGTTTTTTGCGTAAACGGGTATTAGCTTTATCTGAGCCTCCTCTTTCTTCCATAAGAATACAAAAATATAGCAAAAAAATGGTTATGTGCCGCTTTGTTTAGTAATTGTTAGCAGTTTCTTTTTGTGGTTATACGAAATTTTAGGAGGCAAAGATTTTAACAAACTATGAGCACGGTATTAACAAAAAAACCTGCCATGTGGCAGGGTTTTTTTGTTAATAAATCATTAGGTTAATTATCTGCTGCCTGCAGATTTTGTAGTGCCTGACGTCTTTTTAACGGCAGGTTTAACAACATCGTCAGAAGTTGATTGAGGGCCGCTTATCTGAGGAACAACATGCTTAGGTGCGTTTGCAGCAGCAATACGTGCCTGCTCGCCTTTGTACATGTTCTCAACTTTGGTTTTGCCTTCGCCAGTTAAAGAAGTAAACCAGGCAGTGTCCCATGTAGATATATCATGGTTAAGAACCCAATCGGCACGGTATTGTGCAGGAACATCGTTAATGTCATGATACAAGTAAGTATCAGACCATGCCGCATCATTAGTCCTTAAACGAAGGTCTTCATAACCTTTGCGTTTAGCAACAACGCGGAAGTCGAATTTAGCACCGTTAACAGCATTTGGAGCGTGTAAAGTGAACGTGTTGCCTGATTTTTTAATATACCAGTTGCCTAAATCATCGTTAGGGGTAACAAATACTTTCATCTCATGGTTATCATTAATAGTAACGGTTTGCATAAAATCGGCAGCTAAAGTAACTGTAGCTATACCGCCGTTAACTGCTGCCGAACCAAAATCTTCAAACCAAAGCTCTGGAGATTCCTGAGCGTAAACTTCTTTAGGGCCATTAACTGTGCGAACGGTAGCAGCTTTAGTACCTGTGCAGGTAAAGTTACCAGCGGCGTACATTGCGTAGTTTGTACCACCACTTGCTGAACCATATACACCATAACGTGTGCCGGCATTACCGGATGCAGTACCATATACACCAAATACGCTACCCGTATAAGCTCCACCGTTGGCAGTTGCGTAGGCTGCCCTGTATTTACCGCTAAAATATCCACCATAACCATAACCATCGGCAGTATTAACTGCGGTGCCTAACACACCAATACCGTCGAAAGTGCCAGATGCACCAAATTCTCCATTAACACCTATAGAGCTTGAACTGGCAAATGAGTTAATACCATGTATAGCGGTAGAAATAGTTGAAACGTTAGCAGAGCTATAAATTTTATCGGTTGCAGGTGCATCAGCACCTACACCTAAGTTACCTGTACCATCGGCAACTGTTATACGGCTAAGGCCAACACCTAATTCAAAAAGTTCAAAATAATTATCGCCCGGGCGGTTACGTAAGTTCCATTGGTTTACACCATTTGCAGCAAAACGCAGGGCAGCATCGCCGGTAAAACCATCAATATCTACAAGGGTGAAAGAACTGGTTGATTTTGATAGGATGCCTGTTGAACCACCATGAACAACTGCTAATTTGTAGTTAGGTGTGCCAGTGCCAATACCTACGTAGTTAGAGCCTTGCTGTATTGTAAAAGATTCGTTGTTATCGGCACCTGCAGTCCAGTCAATTATCCTAAAATCACTATTAGAGCTGGTGCCTCCTGTATATTGGCCGACAATCCAGTTGTCAAGACCATTAACGCGGTAAGCCATAAAGTTATATAAAGTAGACCCTGCTGCCCTGTCCATAATTAAGTATGCATCTCCTGCTGTAGCCTTAATTTGTGCTGTTGACTGGCCTGTTGCACGAAGTATCTGTAAACTATGGATTGGGAAAGTTGATCCGATACCTACATTGCCGTTGCTTGGATCTATAACTAATGGAGTTGTTGCAGTCCCAGTAACATCAATAAATTGTAAAAGACCAGTGGTAGATACATTCATGTTCCATTCTTGGACCGCAGCGGAGTTGTTTAAACTCAATGACGCGCCATACGCGCCCGTTCCGGTAATACCTAAACGACCTGTAGTTGATGTTGTGCTACCTATGGTAACCTTGCTTCCATCGTCAAATATTTGAGAGTTTCCTGCTGTTGTGCCATTAGGAGTAAACTTAGCTACATAGTTAATAGTACCACTAACAGAGCCAGCTCCCGGAGCGCCTGTTGCTCCTGTTGGGCCGGCAGGACCTTGTAAGCCTGTAGTGCCAACACCTGTTGGGCCCGTAGGGCCTTGAGCACCTGTATTACTAGGAGCTCCTGTTGGGCCGGTTGCGCCGCCGCCGGGGCCTGTAGGGCCGGTTGCACCTTGCACACCTGCACCGGTAGCACCTGTAGGTCCGGCCGGACCTACACCGCCTGTTGGACCTGTTGGGCCTTGAGAGCCACTGGTAGCTTGGTTAGCATACAAAGCATAAGGTACACTTAGTAACTGGCTGTTGCCTGCTACAGTGTAGTTAGCACCACCCGTAGGGTCAATTTCAGTTTTAATGTATTTGCTGCCGCTGCCCCATGCAATAGATGCAAAGTTGCCACTAACAACAGAGCCACCGCCTACTTCAAGGTTAAATAAACCGAAAGTGTTGGTGGTTTTTGTATGTGTTTCCTAGTATACAAGGGTGCCGCTTGGGCCACCGTCTAAAATACTTACGCGTATACCAACGGCTTGGTTGGTTAATTCAACTCCCGTATTATTGCGCGCTATAGCTTGATAGTTAAATTTTTGCGGCGCTTGGGCATTTACTGCTAATGCAAATAGCATAAGCACCGTAAAAGCTTTTAACGTTTTTGTAATCGTGTTCATGGTTAAATGATGTTTGGTTAGAATAGATGTGGTTTGGACTGGTTTAATTTTACTTGATTACCTCAATGCGTTTTACAATACTAAACGATTTGGTTTTGTCATCGGCATCAAATATAATATTGAGCATGTAAAGCCCCTGGCTAACATTATCAAGGTTTATAACCTCTGTTTGTTGTCCGCTTTGGGTGGCTTTTGCATAACCGTTAAGCTCTCGCCCAGCCATATCAAATAGGCGGAAAGCTAATTTACCGGCATTAGGAAGGTTAAAAGCAATGTTTACCTCATTGCTTGCAGGGTTAGGATAGAGGTTTATGCTTGGAGCGTTGGCAGGCAAACTAATTATGCCAACACCTTTAAAATTAGGTTGCTCAAAGCCCTAGGTAAAAACTGAGTTACCGCTGCTAATGGTTTCAATAACCGGTTCGCCTGCAATGTTTACTTGCAACGAACCCCAACTGCCGCTATAAAATTCGCCGGCATTTGAAATGGCATGGTTCTCAACGTTTACTTGGGCTTTTGCTCCCGCAGCACCTACTATCAATAGAAAAGGCAGTAGAATCTTTGTCATGATGGATAAATTATTTAACTGCAAGTTTCGCATAGTTTAAATAGCAAACAAATGATTTACGTCATGCGCTTGTAAGCAATTTGTGGTCAACTAATTATATTTATTGTTTATACAATAAAAAAGGGCGATTTATATAAACCACCCTTTTTATAATAAAAATAGTTTGTATTAATTTCTAATAAGTACTGTTAGTGATGCAGCCTTGGTTTTTTGTCCGTATAAGCGTACTAAATAAATACCTGCGGCTACATTGCCAACACTCATTTTAGCTAATGGTGCATTTTGTAAATGGGCTGTTTGTACTATTTGGCCTTGTGCATTTATCAGGTCTATAGTTAAATCATCATTAATGGTATTACCCATCATAATGAACAACTCGCCGGCTGCCGGGTTAGGGTACACGCTAAATTTAGGGGCATCGTTTTCTGCAATGCCAACCAGTGGTAAACAGAAGTCAATAGTATCAGAGTCGGTAAACTGACCGCCTGTGCCAATCGTTTCAGTTTCGGGCCCTGTTAGTGTAAACTGTCCATCGCCAAAGCCGCAGCATATACCATCACCTTCGCTGTCTGTTATAAGAAAACTGTAGCAACCATCAGGTAAGCAGAATTGCAAATCGTATGATGTTTCGGGGACATAACCGTTAGGGTCTGCACTTTGGTATAGAACAGTGCCTCCGCTATTGCTTAATGTCCATGTTGTTTCGTCAGGGTACTGGTCAGTTATCAATGTAAGTGTAACCTTAGAACCAACTGTGTAAGTAAATGCAGAGGTTAGCGTATCGTTTTGTGGCAACTCATCAGCAACACCATTAGGCAATATGCTGTATACCAGAAAAACATGGTTGCCCGCGGTTACTGTAATTTGGGGCAAGGTAATAACCGTAGACTGACCGGCAGCTAAAGTACCTGTCCAAGCATAGGTTTGCAATGTGCCGTTATCTACTTTATACTTAATAGTAAGTTGTGTTATCGGCGCAGTACCTTGGTTTTCTACAGTAAATGTTGGGTCAATTTTATTGCTGCAATATTCGCCAATAGGTTCTGCAAGGCTAACTAAAGCAGCATTGTTAACTGCAGGTGTAGTGCAGAAATAATAAGACTCTGTAAGCCCAAACTGGCCACCGGCTGTAATAACAGCGCTAAGCGGGTTTAATAATTCGTAAGAACCTTCGCCATATTCACAGCACATACCATCGCCATAAACATCATTAACTACAAGTTTATAACAGCCATCGGGTAAGCAGGCGCTAAAGTTTACAGTGGCGTTGCTTTCTACCATGCCGGTATCAACAGCAAGCAAGGTATCGCCGGTTTGCAGTGATATGATGTATAGCGATGTTTCTTCGGCATAATCATCGCCTGTAATGTTTACAGTATAGGTATTGCCTGTGTTAGATGTAAATGCACCTGTAGAGCTATTATTTGTATTATTAGCATCAACCCCACCATTTACAGTTGCTATAACTGTAGAGTAGGTGTGCGCGCCCGATGCAAATGTAATTTGAGGCAAGAAAATAGTATCGGTAGCACCCGATGCAATACTAAGGTTATTTGCTGGGAAGTTTTGTTGTGCACCACCATCAAATGTCCAGTTAATAAATAGCGATGTAATAGCATTTGTACCACCATTTTGTACTATTAAAGCAGGTATGGCAGTAGTAGCACAAGTATTATTAGCAGGTAAAAGTAAAGCAACAGAAACAGCTTCTACCGCAGGTAAGCCTACTACGTTAGGGTCGTACCCGTCAATAGTAATAGCCCCTGAATTGTTTGGGTCTAGCCATGGTTTAAGGCGTTGGTTGGCATTGCTGCCTTGTTTATCCCAAGAGTAAAAGAATTTGCCATACTCATCATTCAACGAGTTTGTAGGTGCACCGCAATAAGATGCTCCGCCATGCAACTGGCCCACAACACGTTTGTTTTGGTCGTATAATGGTGAACCCGATGAGCCACCCTCTGTAACACCGCTGCTCCATTGTACAAACCAATGGTTTTCTACACCGTTACCAGTCCATTGTGTAGAATCAAATGTTTGGGTTATGAATGATATTTTTTAACATCGCCACTGGGGTGGTGTATGCTCGCGCCCGATGTTGGGGCAATATTAGAGCGGTTCCAGCCGGCGTAGTAAACACCATAGTTAGCCGGAGGAGTAGAGCTTAACTCAAATAACGTAAAGTCTGATGCCGATGCACCTGCACGGTACGTAGCGCCTGATACTGATTGGGTGGTTATGCCTCCCACATCGTTAGCGCAGTTGGTGCTATTGTAGTTAAAACGGAACACCCAGTTATTGGCATTGGTGCCGCAATGGTAAGCCGATAGAAAATATGGTTTCCCATCATTCAAGGTATTGTTTAATAAAGAGCCTGTGCAAAAGCCGCTACCGTTAACAACCATAATAGCTACAGAGCGTATTTGATCGGCCCAAGCGCAAACCAACAGGGCAAATTACGTTGTTGTGGCAGTTGCCAGAGCCTGTAAGGTCTTTAGCAATTTTAAAAGCATCGCGGTAGGCATGTGTAACACGGAAAATGCTAAGCTCACCTTTAAAGGCAGGTTTAGCAGGTTCGTAGTATTCAACAATTATTTCCTGTCCCGGCACTAAGTCAATACCCAATTCGCCATGTGGTTGCACGTTAGCTTCTGTAAAAGAGCCTAAAACATAACTTCTGTCGGCACTGTAAACAAATAACTGCGCACCTGCGGGTATATTAAACTTATCAAGAGCAATATTTATTGAATATGCATCGGTACACTTAATGCCCAAGCGCCAAATTTTATCGCCTTTTTTAAGTGTTGTCCACTCGCCCGAGTTTTGGGGCGTTAGGTTAACCATGTGGTTAAACCCAAAACGGTAGGGTATATCTTTACCTTCATTCAGGTTATCTTCCTGTAAAAGAGCATCTACATTTACCAATGGCATTTCTACAAAAGAAACATTTTTACTTAACTGGTTTGCGTAAGTAAAACTAGGTGGCGTACCTCCATGGCTAATTTGAGCACTGGCCCAAAAACCAATGGCTGCAAATAGCAGCGTAAGAGTCATTTTAATTTTCATGGTTAATCGATGCTTATAAATGGAAAATAATTAAACTCAATGTTTTTACCGTCGTTCAATACCAACACCACCTTGCTTTGGCCGTTAACACGCAAAGGGTTTATGTTGAAAGGGATAATTTCTGTTACCTTTTTTTGCCACCACAATTTGCTGTGCCACCGGCAGCATATAGTAGGTTGGTATTTATTTGCGGGGGCATGCTTTTGGCCATTTTGCCGTCGGCAACCAAATCAAATCCTTTAGGGGCGCAGCCTGCAGGGTAGGTAACATTAAGATACAATATGCTGTCTTTTACCTCGGCAGAATTAACCAGGTAATTTGTTGTGGCAGTAAGGTGCGTAAACGTAGCCGAGCGACTGGCCTCTTTAAGGGGCTGTTCTTTCAACTGTTTTGTTTTACAGGCACTTAAGCCAAAAAACAATACTGTTGTTACGACCAATAACTTTACAATACCATGCATAAAATAGCGAGCAATTGCAAAGTTGGCGAATTAATGTGTATGAACCAACAATTTTTGTTCTTTAATGAAGAACAGAATGTAAGTGTTTGATTTACAACGATTCAAATATTTTTAGCAGGATATTCTTTTTACGTAGCGATACAGGCACCTGGCTTTGGTCTTTTAGTATTAAAACACCCCCGTTTTTCTTGTCGTATTTGCTTATAAAGTCAACATTAACAAGGTGGCTGTGGTGTATACGGAAGAACCCATAATCAGACAACATATCTTCATATTCGCCCAGGTTTTTAGATACCATAAGCCTACTACCATCGGCCATAGAAAATATGGTGTAGTTTTTATCAGATATGCACTGCACTATGTCTTTTACATCAATAATCTGTATTTGGTCGAAGGTTTTTAGTACCAGCTTTTTCTTGTCTTTTTCAACATGGTAAAGGTTGTGTAGTAATGTGTCTAAGCGTTTGGTAATATCTTCTTTGTCAACGGCAACCATTGCCTTTTCTATAGCGGCTTTTAACTCATCGGGGTCTACAGGCTTTAGCAAAAAATCTAATGCGCTACTACGTATGGCTTGCAAGCTGTACTTTTCGTGCGCGGTAACAAAAATTACTTTAAACGGTGGTATGTTTGGCTTTTGTAGTAACGAAAAGCCTTTTTCACTACCCAATTCAACATCTAAAAAAATAAGGTCGGGTTTGTGCTCCAGGCAAAGTTCATAAGCAGTTTCTATATTGTCGGCTTCCGCTTCCACTTTAATTTCAGGCGCTATATCGGCCAGCATTCTTTTTAAGGTGTTACGGGCGGCAGCTTCATCGTCAATTAATAATATTCTCATGGTTATGTCAGGCTTAAACTTCTATAGGTAATTTAATTTCTATTTGGGTACCGCTGGTTTGGGTTTTGCCCAAGTTGGTTATTATAAGCTGAGGTTTTTGTTTTTTCTTTTTGCCAAACAGCTCTAAACGCTCACTTATTATTTGCATAGATAGCGATTGGTGCTCGCCGCTAACATCATCCTTTTTAACAAACCCCGGACCGTTATCAATAATTTTGATTATCAATATATCGCCTTCCATATTAAAGTCAACATTTACTTTACCAGCCCCATCTTTCATTTTTATACCATGCTCTACAGCATTTTCTACAAAGGGCTGTATAAGCATGGGGGCACTTCTGTAAAGGTGGGGTCTATATTATCGCTAACCGTAATAGCGTATTCAAGCTTATTGCCCAAACGCAGTTTTTGTAGTGATAGGTAATTGTCTAAACTTTCAATTTCCTTTTTTAGCAATATGTTTTCTTGCCTACTGTTTTCTAATGTAAGCCTCATCAACCTTGCAAACTTAGACAGGTACTGCGATGCCTCTTTCTGGTTATTGGTATAAATATAATCTTGTATAGCCTGTAAAGAATTGAATATAAAATGTGGGTTTAACTGCATTTGCAGTAGTTTTTGCTCTAATAGTTTTTCACGTTGTTGGGTAATTATACGGCGTTGGCGGTAGAAATAAAATCCTCCAATAATAATTATAATTAATACTATGGCTAAGCCTATAATAATAATGTATTGTTGGTTTATACGAAGGTCTTTTAACTCCCCATCTTGGGTTAGTATTTTGTTTTCCTCCTCTTTTTTATCGGTCTCGTAGCCAATTTTAAGGTCGCTAATGCTGCGGTCTTTTTCTTCGGTAAATACAGAGTCGCGGTAGCTATAGGCATTGTTAAGATTTTCGTAAGCGGCAGTGTAATTCTTCTTCATGTGTTCACTCTGCGCCAACCCATAGTAAGCAGAAAAAATGCCATCGTAATTTTTTATAGGCAGAGAAACAGACAGCGCCTTGTTGTAGTAGAATATCGCACTGTCGGGATTTTTTCTTTAAAATAAATCTCGCCAAAGTTATAGTACAATATATTGTTTGTATAAAGGTCTTGTTGATCTAAAATGCCTGTAGCCATAAGTTCTCTAAAGGTAGCTTTGGCTTTTGTTAACTCCCCTTTTTCCATATACACCGTGCCAAGGTTAGTTAACGCGTTTGAGTAGCTAACCATGTCGCGTGTTTTTATGGCTATGTTGCGGGCCTTAATAAAGCAGTCTTCGGCAAGGTCGTTCTTTTTTAAACCTAGGTAAGCCGCCCCTAAGTTTATGTAGCTAGACATGGTACTGTTTTCAAAATTATTATCCAGCGATAGTTTTAAAGCCTTTTCGGCATAAACAAGCCCCTCGTTATACCGGTGCATTTTTACCAGCACTATGCCTATAGCGTTATTAGAGTTTATAACACCGTGGGCATCGCCTTTTTTCTCCCGTATTTTAAGTAAGTCAATATTTATTTTTAGTGCCTTATCGTAAAGGTTAAGTGTAAGGTAAACGTAAGAGAGGTTGTACAGCGACGCGGCCTCATCTTCAGGCCGTTTCAATACTTTGGCAATTCTTATAGCCTCATTAAGGTACGTAATGGCAGAGTCTAAATGCTCCCCTTTCATAACGTGGAATACCCCCGCTGTATTATTAGCCAAGGTATAAAGACTTTGCACTGCCCGACCGTTTAGCTACAGTTAAGCACTTATGGGAATAATGCTGTACACTATCAAAATTGCTTTTGCTATACTCCCGGGCTAAATTATTGTAAATATTAACCAATTGAGTATCGCTAACAGAGGCTTGCGCGCGTTGTTTTAGGCGCACAATTTCTGCGGGCTCCTGCGCTTTTATGGCAATTGCAAAAACTACCAAAAATAATATCGTTACTACGTTTTTAATCATTGTCATTTATCCGTGCAAAATAATCATATTTGACGGTAGTTTAAACATTTATATATTACTTTTTTATTAGAATTTTCAAGGCTTTGCAGTTGTTTTATAAACCCAAACACTTATTGGTTTAATATGCTCACTTACGTGTTTTATATTTACACTGTTCAGATTTTATTCGGCCTTTTGCACCTGTACATCTAAATACAGCAGTTGTTTAAAATGCCAATAAATCTTAACGACACGTATTAAATTAGCCTTAAAATACATATCTAACTATGAAACACCTTGTATGCGTGGCTTTAGCCGCACTAACATTTACAACAGTAAATGCACAAATTGGTGGTGGCTTGCTTAACAAAGCTAAAAATGCTGTTACCAAAGATAAAAAAGATAAGGCAGATGAGCCCGCTAAAACTTCTTCCGGCGGCAGTTCTTCGGACAAAGGAAATGATGCAGCTCCGGTTAAAGACTACAAGAAGGTTAACAACGACCTGATAAAAGTTATAGGCGATGAAGATTTGTATTACAGCTCTCTTATAATACAGGGCAAAGAGTCTAAATACATTGTGCCTAAAATCCAAAATTCATCATCGTATATGGAAGACCAGTTTGTGCCTAAGCTGGTTAATTTTCATGATAAAGAAGGCAAGATATTTTATTGCTACTTTGCTATTTACGAGAGTATGGCTAAGCCATTAGCATCGTTTTCTGTTACCAGCGATAACTGGGACAGATATACCTACCAAAAATGGGATTGGGATAAAAGTAGCTATACCACCAGCGGCAATTTGCAGTATAATGCGTGGGGCTCTTCTACCAAACACAAAGGCTTTACAGGCATAATTAAACAAGCCGATGGTTCTATTATAACGTACGTGGTTCCTAAGTTTCCTGACGCGGCTGATAAAGAATATAATGATTATGTTAGCTACGTATCTTTAGGCTATAACCCTAAGGCGGCAGAGTTTGATTTGAATAATACTGAGGTTGAGATACTAACCCGCACAGAAGCGGGAGCCAAAACAGCAGATTTTGCAACTGCTAAAACCATGGCAATTGACCTTACTAAAAAGATTTTAGACGAAATGGATGCTAAAAGCAAAGCAGATGCCGATGCTAAAACCAATGCCAATACCCGTTCTACAAAAGGTATGACAAATGCTGCCTACGAAAAAACGATGCTAACATATTTAACAGCTAACTTTAAAAGCCAATTTAGAAAACCTGAGTATTGGCAAGATGCTACCATTGGCGGTTTAATTATTACATCTACAGACTGGAATATTAGCAAAAACAAATATGGCCTTATACTAAACCGTTACATATCGTGCGAGGTGGTGATTAAAAACAAAGGCAAATGTTACGTAAAATCGTTCCAGTTTGCACAAGATTATTCGGGTGGCGGGGTGTACAGCACAAACCTATATTACAACGGTTTTTCTAGTGATTTAGAACTTATTAAATGCGAAAAAGCTAAATAAACTACTACACTAACCTATTTTTTTACAACCACCCGGCTTAGCAATAGGCCGGGTTTTTTATGCTACAGGAAAAGAAAGTTCAACCAACGTACCCAGTTTTTCTTTGCTGTGTATGGTTATTGCAGGCTCGTTGTTTTTGCGTTTGGCAAGCAGTTCAAGCCGTTCGTTTATTATTTGTATAGATAAAGAATTGTGGCTGCTGTTTGCTTTAGTCTTCTCACTCATACCGGGGCCATCATCTTTTATGCTAATGTTAAGCAGGGTGTTTTTAAGTTCAAAGCTAACGGTTACCAGCCCTTTTCCCTCTTTCATTTGCACACCATGCTCTACCGCATTTTCTACAAATGGTTGTATAAGCATGGGGGTATTTCGGTAGTAAATAAGTCTACACTATCGCTAACAATAACCTCGTAGTGCAGCTTGTTACCCATGCGTAGCTTTTGCAGTGCAAGGTAGTTTTCTAGCCCTTCAATCTCTTTAAATAAAGGAATAACCTCAGCACGCGAATTCTCTAACGTAGAGCGCATAAGCTTGGCAAACTTAGATAAATAGCTGCCTGCCTGTGTGGTGTTATTGTTATAAATATAATCTTGTATGGCTATTAACGAATTGAAAATAAAGTGTGGATTTAGTTGCATTTGCAGCAATTTTTGTTCCAGTATTTTTTCGCGCTGTTTGGCTATAAACCTGCGCTGTCGGTAAAAATAAACACCTCCAAATACAATAAACAACAATGCGAATGCCATTGCGCCAATAGCAATATATTGCTGGGTTATTTGCAGGTCTTTAATTTGGGCAATCTGCACTAGCCGTTTATTTTCCTCTTCTTTCTTATCTACTTCGTACAAGGTACTTACTTCTGCCACAGCCTTAGCTTTGTCGGCATTGGTTACAGTATCGTTATATGCATAAGCCAACTGCTGAAACTCAAAAGCTTTGGCATAATCACCTCTTTCTGATGATAGTGTAGCTAATGATAAAGCTGCATCCCTAATATCTATTGGCGAGTTTTGTTCTTTTGATATCGATAAGCTCATTAAAAAATATTTTTCGGCATTAGTTTTGTCGTTTTTTTGCAGGTATATATGGGCTATATTATTGGTAACTATGCCTGTTTGCCTGTCATTGCCCATTTTTAACAAATGGTTGTATGCTTTAAGATAAACCGTTAGTGCTTTATCATCCCTGTTTGTTTCATCATACAACAACCCAAGGTTAGTTAGTGCCGCATAGTAAGTGCTTGGCGCCCCGGTAGAGTCATTTAGCAGCAGCGATTTAGTAAGGGCATCTTCTGCCAACGCGTATTTTTTAGCTGTATATAACCTATGCCTAATCCGCTATAGCACCTTGCTGCGTTTGCAGAATCTTTATGGGGCAAAAAGTAAGAGAGGCCGGCTTTACTGTGGTAAACAACCTCGGGCCACATTTCCATTTCGTTGTAAGGCGATATTAACGATTTATGCGTTTTAGCAAGGCTTTCCCCGTTCTTTATCTTCTCGGCCAACGATAGCGCTTTAAAACCGCAAGCAACACTTTTGTCGAATTTGCCAACGTCGCAATATACATTCGACATGTTATTATAACCCGATATTACCCTGCGCCAGTTACCCAATTTCTCGGCCTTTTTGCGCGCCTCATTATAATAATACAATGCTGAGTCATACACGCTTTCAGACCGGTAGTACGCTGCAATAGCATTGTAAGCATACATGCCGCTATAATCATTCTTGTCTTTTTTGAAAACAGCCAGGCTTTTATATGCGTAGGTTTTAAGGCTGTCGGTATTGCCGTTAGAGTACATACGCGCCAGTTCAGAATAAAGGCGGGCTTTGGCAGTATCGGTTTTAGCAATGTCCAACTCACCATGCAGCCGTGCTTCCAGCTGTTGCTGCGCCTTGCCCAATAGCGCGCTAACTATTAAAATAAAAGTGTATAAATAGGGGCGCACGGTATTCAAGGGCATGGTTGTAGGCTGTAAAAATAAAGTAATTATACCTAATCTGATATTATTTACCACCGTATTAATGCAAATGCCGATATTTGCACTATGACTTGGTTTGAAGATTGGTTCAATTCGCCCTACTACCACATCCTTTATAAAAACAGGGATGAGAAAGAGGCTTGCTATTTTATTGACCACCTAATTGAAAAGCTGCAACTAAGCAAGGGCAATAAGGTGCTAGACCTTGCCTGTGGCCGAGGCCGCCACTCTGTATACCTTAACAAACTTGGGTTTGAGGTTACGGGGGTAGACTTATCTGATGCCAGTATTGAGCATGCACGCCAGTTTGAGAATGACACCCTAAGCTTTTTTGTGCACGATATGCGCCATGAGCTTTACATCAACTATTTCGACCAAATATTTAACCTCTTTACCAGCTTTGGCTATTTTGATAAAGAGAGCGAGAACCACGATGTGCTTGCTGCCGCTTATGCAGGGCTAAAACCGGGTGGCTTATTCATTATCGATTATTTAAACAGCAAAAAGGTAATAGACCACATGCTGCGTCGCGAAACCAAGGTTATTGATGGTATTACCTTTGATATGCGCCGCGCCTTATCAAACGGGTTTATCACCAAGCAAATCAACTTTAGCGATAAAGGCCAGGACTATGTTTTCCACGAGAAAGTGCGTGCCATAAAACACGACCAACTGGTTGATATGCTACAAAAAGCAGGCTTTACCGTTATCCACCAATTCGGCGATTATTACCTGAACCCCTTTATAGAAGGCCAATCAGACAGGGTTATTCTTGTTGGGCAGAAGTAGTTAGTTAAATTCTTCGCTTTCTGGAGATGTTCCCCAACCGTCAAACTCTGCATGATTTTTATCACCTATTTCCCACATTTCCTTTGTCCACTTAATCATTGCATCATCTGTCATGATTAATTTGGTTGTAAGCCCTGTTACTACATATTCAATTGTTGTAGTATCTGCGCCTAATCTATAATCCACATCATAATTCAGCTTTTTTAAATCTTCAGATAGATTACGAGCATCTTCAATTTTAGGAGTATAAAAGAAAAATTCAACTTTTAATAGTTTATCCTCTGTAACTCCAATTTTTCTTAATTCCTGCATTGTCTTTGGTGTCATTTCAAGTTGATGCTTTAGGTCTTCATTTATAGGCTTCTCAGTAAGAGATTTAGGTGATGTATTATTGCACGAAACAATTACCATTAGGCATAAGACTCCAAATAGTATTTTTAGTTTTTCACTTTTCATTTTTAGTTTTTTAATGCGCCTCCAACCAATTGCTGCCCGCGCCTACTTCTACCTCTAAGGGTACAGACAGTTGCACAGCATTCATCATCAGGTCTTTTATCAACGGTTTCAACATTTCCAACTCATCGTTGTGAACGTCAAACACTAACTCGTCATGCACCTGCAGCACCATCCGCGATTTGGTATTCAGCTTCCGCATTTCCCTGTGTATGTTAATCATCGCCAGCTTAATAATATCAGCAGCAGTGCCTTGTATCGGCGCGTTAATGGCATTTCGTTCGGCATACCCGCGCACGGTTGCGTTGGTAGAGTTAATGTCTGGCAACACACGCCTGCGGCCCAGTATGGTTTCTGTATAGCCTGTTTCGCGGGCCCTTTCAATGCTGTTATCCATATACTCCTTTAGCTGGGGGTAAGAGATAAAGTATTGCTTAATAATTTCACCCGCTTCGCCGCGCGGAATCTGCAATTGCTCTGATAAGCCAAAAGCCGATATACCGTAGATTATACCAAAGTTTACCGCTTTGGCATTACGGCGCATTTCGCTGGTTACATCAGCCAGTTCTACCCCGTTTATTTTGGCAGCCGTAGCAGCGTGAATGTCTACCCCGTTCTTAAAGGCATCAATCATACCCACATCGCCGCTAAGGTGGGCTATAATGCGTAGTTCCACCTGCGAGTAGTCGGCCGATACCATTGTGTACCCCTCGCCCCGCGGAACAAAAGCCTTGCGCAGTTCTCGGCCTTTTTCGGTTTTAATAGGTATGTTTTGCAGGTTAGGGTTGTTGCTGCTTAAGCGGCCCGTAGCTGCTACCGTTTGGTTGAACGATGTATGTATACGGCCCGTCTTGGGGTTTATCAGTTGCGGTAACGAATCGGCGTAGGTCGATTTTAACTTTTGCACCGTGCGGTAGTCTAGTATTTTTTGCACTATAGGGTGCTTGTTTATCAGCTTTACCAACACCTCTTCACCGGTAGCAAACTGTTTGGTAGCAGTCTTTTTAGCCTTGTCGTCTATTCCTAGTTTAACAAATAATATGTCGCCCAGTTGCTTAGGCGAGTTCAGGTTAAAACGCTCGCCTGCCAACTCGTAAATCTCCCCTTCAAAAGTGGTAATATCCGTTTGCAGCATGGCCGAAAAATCGCTCATTACCTTAACATCCATATTCACGCCTTCGCGCTCCATATCAGCCAATACAGGCACTAATGGCATCTCCACCTCGTCAAAAAGTTTACGTGTAGTGGTATCTTGCAATTGCGGTTCAAGTATGTTACGCAGTTGTAGGGTTATATCGGCATCTTCAGCGGCATACTCCTTTATCTTCTCCACTTCCACATCGCGCATGCTGCCTTGGTTCTTGCCTTTTTTGCCAATCAGCTCCTCAATTTTAACGGGAGTATAACCCAAAAAATGCTGAGCTAACGCGTCCATGCTACGCTGGCGGTTATCAGGCTGAATAAGGTAATGGGCAATCATGGTATCAAACAACGGGCCTTTAACATGCACACCATAGTTAGCCAAAACAGCCAAATCATATTTAATATTCTGACCGGTTTTTTCTATGGCTTCATCCTCTAAAACACCTTTAAATTCAGCTATTACAGCATTCGCTTCTGCTTGGTCTGCCGGTACGGGAACATAATATCCCTCGTGCTCTTTTAAGCTGAAGGATAAGCCCACAATCTCGGCACTTAGCTCATCAAGGCTGGTAGTTTCACTATCAAAGCAAAACTGTTGTGCAGCGCTAAGTTCCGCTATTAAAGCCGCACGCTTTTCAGGCGTGTCAGCCAGTATGTAGTTATGCTCAACATCATTAATCGTCTTAAAGTTGCTAACCACAGCAGCCTCGGTAGTAGCTTCGCCGCCACCGCCAAACAAGTCCATTTGGTTGGTGTCCTTAGGTTTTGCGGCTTTAACAACCGGTGGTAACGTTTCGCCCAATACCCTTTGCATCAGCGTACGGAACTCCAATTCACCAAACACTTCCCGCACCAAATCTTCTTTAGGCTTACTTATCCTAAGTGCTTCTTCGTTAAGCTCCACAGGCGCGTCAATCCAAATGGTAGCAAGGCGTTTAGAAAGGATGGCCTTTTCACCATGCTCCCTTACACGCTCCTGTAGTTTGCCTTTCAGCTTGTCAGTATTCTCCAATACACCCTCAACACTGCCAAATTGCTTAATCAGTTCTTTAGCGGTTTTCTCGCCCACGCCCGGTATACCCGGAATGTTATCGGCACTATCGCCCCAAAGGCCAAGGATATCGCGCACCTGGTCTGGGTTTTGCACCTCAAACTTGGCGCATACCTCTTTCACACCCAGTATCTCCGCACCATTACCCAAACGGGCTGGTTTATATATCAATATACACTCTTCAACCAACTGCCCAAAGTCTTTGTCGGGCGTCATCATATACGTAACAAAACCCTCTTTACAGGCTTTCTTGGCAAGGGTTCCAATAACATCATCAGCTTCATACCCGTCACTCATTATTACCGGAATATCAAATGCCTCTATAATCTTAATGATATAAGGGATAGACAGCGACAGGTCTTCGGGCATTTCTTCGCGGTGGGCTTTATATTCCACATATTCCTCGTGGCGGGCCGTTTGTGCAGGCGTATCAAACACTACCGCAATATGCGTAGGCTTTTCCTTATTAAGCACCTCTAGCAGCGTATTGGTAAAACCAAACATAGCCGATGTATTTAGGCCCTTAGAGTTATAGCGGTGGTTATTTGCAAAAGCAAAATAAGCACGGTATATAAGCGCGTACGCATCAAGCAAAAATAGTTTCTTATCGTGTTGGGGAGTCATTATCGTATTTCTTAAGAAGAGCGAAAATAACTAAAAACAAAAAGTGAAAACTTAAAAGTTAACAACATCTCCTGAAACCCATACAGTATGTAGCTAATACTGCTTTTTCGCGGTTATGTTTTATATTACATAATCCTGACTCAGCCATACCTAATTCACGAACAACTCTCCCTTTTAAAGGGAGTACCTCTGACCTTGTGTCAGAGGGGAGGGATTATTTTAAAACCCCTACAGCATGTCCCAAAGGGATGCCTTTGGCATAGTCCGATAACACATTTTCGCGCCCCTTTTTAAAGTCCCCTCACTCCCTGCCTGCCGGCAGGCAAGGCTTTAGGAGAGGGGGATTTATGCCTGTGCTGACCGTAGCGTCAGTGGGGTGAGGGAAACAAGCCAAATCCCTACAGGCAGTAACTAATAACATCTTTTTCGCGGGTGCTTTATCTCCTCTCGAGAGGAGTCCCCCGATTCTGTCGGTGTGTGTGTTCTTCCTCACTTTACACACCCCGCCTTCGCTTCGCTCGGCACCCCTCTCAAGAGGGGAAACAGCGCCAAATCCCTACAGGCAGTAGTTAATGCACTCGTTTTCGCGGGTGCAACCTCCCCCTTCCCCTCCTAAATTTAGGAGGGGGTGTCGCGACGATAGTCGTGACGGGGGTGGTAGCCTACAGCACGTAGCCCGATAACTCGTTTTCGTAAGCTTATTTTAAAGGTCCCTCTCATTGAGAGCCTCTGCTGACATTAATCGTCAGTAGGTGGATGTCGCCAACGGCGACAGACGGGAGAGGGTGATTTTTCATTTTTAGTTTATCATTTTTCATTTAAAATAAACACCTCAACCCCAATCCCGTTTTAAGGAGATCAGGGTTAAGGAGTGTAAAAATAGTCGCGTTGGTTCCTACTTACAGAGCTTTATTCAAAGATGATTTCGGTATGTACTTAACTATCTTTTTAAATGCACTATTACTCTTTTTAAGCCCCTCTCCCTTTGGGGGAGGGGTTTGGGGTGGGGTGCTGTACAGCGGTTAGTTTGTTTTTTTACTGATAACCCACAGTAATAAGGGTGCCAAGACTTGTTATTCGAATAACAGTACAAAGGTACAATAATTAAAAAGATAAGTCAAGTATAAAAATATATTAAATATTTACTATGTTGATTTGCTGGAAGTTAATTTTTTACTGCATACCTAACATCCATTAAATGTATTGTTTTCTGTTTTTTCTATCTCTTTAATTAGATAATTTTTATTTGACCGGCCTATATTTCGCAGTGGGCACCTGTAAAGAAAGTTAGCGGTGCCGCCATGGTGGGACAAAGCGCACGCTGTTTGAAGTCAGCCTTTGGCTAACAAGTTTGCGCGGTTTAGCTCACAACCTGTAGCAGGTCGCTAAGAAATATTAGCCGTTGATTTTTTGCTTCCTTTTTGATCAAGCAAACGAAGTTCATTCGTACAAATTGAAATACAATTAACTAACGGATAAAAAGGAAGTACCCTCCGCACAGGAGAATCTATTTAAATTAGTAGTACTATTAGTAAAGTTAGATTGATTAAAGTCCCCTCCTTTTTAAGGAGGGTGCCCGCCTTAGGCGGGCGGGGTGGTTACTTTTTAGCCCCTCCCTTCAAGGGGAGGGGTTGGGGAGGGGTCTATTTCTTTCAAAAACACATCCGTTGCCTCATCCAGCATATCAAACACCCGCTGAAATTGCATAGGCCCGCCAAAATAAGGGTCGGGTACCGACTCGTTTTCATGCCCTGCAACCAGGTCCATAATCATACGCACACGGCTGCGCTCTTCATCATCGCGCGCTAGCGACAGTATATCTTCGTAGTTAGAACTATCCATAGCGAAAATGTAGTCAAACTCCTTAAGTCGGTATGGTGGAATGGCCTTGCCCTAAGGTCGGCAATATCAATGCCCCGCTCGTGCAGGTTTTGCACCGCGCGGCGGTCGGGAGCTTCGCCCTCGTGCCATTGCGATGTGCCCGCCGAATCGGTTTCAATAGGTAATCCCTGTTCTTTCGCCTTGTGGCGTAATATACCCTCGGCCATTGGGCTGCGGCAAATGTTGCCTAAACAAACCATTAATACCTTTATTTTTTGCTGTGCCATTCAGCAAAGATAATTGGGATTTTTTAAGACCAGCCTATATTTCGTAGCGTCCCGATAGCTATCGGGATAGGATGAGGTAAAGGGCTTTCAAATTTCAAATTTCATCTTTCAGATAAAATTACCCACTATACATATCAAGCTGCAAACGTGTTTCTTCCAAATCAAGCTCGCGCTCAATCTTGCGCAATATTTCCTCGCTAGCCTCGCCCTTGCGGTGAAGGTTATTAATAACGTCGCGCTCCACATTTATCAGGTCCATTTGCAACTTGGTATACTCATTAAAAATATTGCCTGCCAGCGTTTTGCCTTTGCCAAAGTAGTTAGCGGGTAGGTCGGTCTTTTGCAGGCGGTTATACTTAACCTCGTACTTGCTTTTAATGTTATGCAGCAACTCATCTTGCACAAGCGACAGGTTATCTTCAATATGCCCAATGGTATGCGTTACAATTTGCGTACGCACCTGGTACTCTTCCAAGGCAATAGAGTGGGGCTTCATCTTCATAAAGCGGATAATCCATGGCAGGGTAAAGCCCAGTAATACCAAGGTAGAAAGTATCACACAAAAGCAAATGTAAATAATCAGGTTCCGGTGGGGGAATGGGCTGCCATTGGGCAAGGTAAGGGGTAACGCTAAAGCCGCAGCCATAGATACTACACCGCGCATACCGGCCCAACCAAATATTACCATATTCCGTGGGTCAAAGCTTTCTTTAGTACGTATTCTTTTACTTAGCGCACGTGGTAACAACGCCGCCGGAACAACCCACACAAAGCGCACGGCTATAACTACAAGGCTGGTAATAACGCCGTATATAATCAGTTCGCTAAGTGGGTAATCGGTAATACCATCCATAACACTGCGCAATTGCAGGCCTATCAAAATAAATATAAGTCCGTTAAGTATAAATATTACCACCTCCCATACAGAGTAAGCCATAATGCGGCTTTGGTTGGTAAATATTTGCCCTGATTGGAATGATAGGTACAAGCCCGTGGTTACCACTGCCAACACTCCTGAAAAGTGAAAATGCTCTGCCAGCAGGTACGATGCAAAAGGCGTTAAAAAGGTAAAGGTAACTTCAAGTATAGGGTCGGACACAAATTTTTTGTGTACCAAATACATCAGGTACCCAATACCCAGGCCAATAGCTATGCCTGCTGCGGCAATAATTAAAAAGTTAAGGCCTGCTTCCCACAACACAAAGTTACCGGCCGTAATAGCTATTAAAGCGTATTTGTAGGCCACCAGTCCGCTGGCATCGTTAACAAGGCTTTCGCCCTCCAGTATAGTTATTATACGCGGTTGTATTCCCAGGCCTTTGGTAATAGATGTTGCTGCAACAGCATCGGGCGGCGATACTATAGCCCCTATTAAAAACGATGCTTCCCAACTGATGGCGGGTATTAAGTAGTGTACTGTAACCGCCACTAAGGCGGTAGTAAATATAACCAGCCCAATGGCTGCAAGGCTTATGGGGCGTATGTTGGCTTTAAAGTCGTGCCAACTGGTGTTCCATGCCGCGCCATAGAGTAGGGGTGGCAGAAAGATAATAAACACCACATTAGGGTTTAGTGTAATAATAGGCAGGCTGGGCACCATGCTTATGCACACGCCGCATAGCACCAACGCTATGGGTAGCGGAAAGCGGTACTTGCTGCTTAGTATGCTTATAAACGTAATGCCGAAGAGTAGTAATATGATAATGGTAATATTCTCCATAAAGCAAAATTAGCCAAATATAATTTAGGGTTGTGTTGGTATAATTGGGGTGATAAATACAATCGATAACATAGAATGTTTTATACATTTGCCTGTACCCTGACTACTGACATCTGACCCCTGATGACGCGCAGCAAATCTAACCATACCGATTTTTTTAAAGACGTATACGAGGTAGCTAAACTAGTGCCCCACGGCCGCGTAACCAGCTACGGTGCTATTGCCGAGTACCTAGGCATAAAAAGCGGCGCACGCATGGTGGGCTGGGCTATGAATGGGGTAAACACACAACAAGACAAAGAAGTGCCTGCACACCGCGTGGTAAACAGCAAAGGGTTGCTTACCGGCAAGGTGCATTTTGGTGGCAACCGCATGCAGGAACTATTGGAAGCCGAAGGTATAACCATAAAAAACGACCATAGGTGCAAAACTTCTCTGAGGTGTTTTGGGACCCACGTAAAGAACTAGAATTATAATATGAAAAAATTAGGCTTGTTGGGCGGTATTAGCTGGGTATCTACCATAGATTATTACCGCGCCATAAACCAGGGCATTAACAAACAGTTGGGCGATTTAAACTTTGCCGAGTGCATTATCTACTCCCTGAACTACCAGGAGATAAAAGAGAACAACGACAAGAACGATTGGGACGCTAATTTTGAATTAGCCTTAGATGCCTGCCTGCACCTTAAAATTAGCGGTGCCGAAGCCTTGGTGTTATGCGCCAACACCATGCACCTGTTAGCCGATAGGATTGAAGATGCCGTGGGCCTACCAGTAATACACATTGCTACCGCCACAGCTGAAGCCATTGCCCGCAAGGGCTTGAGGAAAGTCGCACTACTAGGCACTAAAGTAACTATGGAGCGTGGCTTTTACCAGCAAAAACTAGATGGGTTTAACATAGAGGCTATTATTCCTAATGATGATGACAGGGCCTTTATACACTACACCATTTTTGAAGAGTTGGGCCGCGATGTTATACTGGAAAGCAGCAAACAGCGCTACCTGCGCATAATTGAAGATATGATTGCCCAAGGTGCAGAAGGTATTATACTGGGATGTACAGAAATACCTTTACTTATAAAGCCGGAAGATGTAAGCGTGCCTGTTTTCGACACCGCTCTTATCCACTCCGATGCAGCCGTTAAATTCGCGTTGAGCTAAAAAAATCCCCCTCTAAGAGGGGTACCCCGCTTTGCGGGGTGGGGTAGTCCTTTTCCTGAAACCTAACACCTAGAAGCTATACCCTACTTCGCCGGCAAAATGGTTGTAACTACCTCGCCAAAGCCTACGCGTATGCCATTCTTTTCAGAGTAAGCACGCATGGTAACGGTATCGTTATCTTCTATAAATTTACGCTCAACACCGCCGTTTAGGTGCAGCGTGTTTTTGCCGCCCCAACTAAGTTCCAGCATAGAGCCAAACGATGTTTCTTCGGGTCCGCTAATAGTACCCGATGCCATCATATCGCCCACACGCACATTACAGCCGTTTACTGTATGGTGCGCCAGTTGCTGCTCCATAGTCCAGTACATGTACTTGTAGTTAGAGCGGCTTATGGTACTCTCCTCTGCGCTGGGTGGAGTAAGCAGTACTTCAAGGTTTATGTCTATGTTCTTTTCGCCTTGGTACTCCAAGTAAGGCAGTACCTTAGGGTCTTGCTCGGCTCCCTTGGTGCGGAAGGGTTCTAAAGCCTCTAACGTAACCACCCATGGCGATATAGACGAGCCAAAGTTCTTAGCCAAAAATGGCCCCAGCGGAACGTATTCCCACTTCTGTATATCGCGGGCGCTCCAATCGTTAAATATCACCATACCAAAAATGTGGTCATCGGCGTGGGCTGTGGTAATGCTGTCGCCCAGTTGGGTTTCTTTACCAATAATAAAAGCCATCTCCAGCTCAAAGTCTAGGCGTTTAGATGGGCCAAAGGTTGGTACTTCTTCAGTATCTAATTTGGTCTGACCTTTAGGCCGGTGTATGGGTGTGCCCGATATTACAATAGACGATGAACGGCCATGGTAACCCACAGGCAGGTGTTTCCAGTTAGGCAACAGAGCGTTTGCAGGGTCTCGGAACATTTTACCTACGTTGGTAGCGTGGTCTTCGCTCGAGTAAAAGTCGGTATAGTCGCCAATGTGTACAGGCAACATCATTTCTACTCCATTAATTGGCAACATGGCTGCATTACGCAGCGCTTCGTTTTCTTTCAGTTCGGTGTTGCCCTCGCTAAAAAGCTCTTGTAGCCTGTTACGTACCCCATTGGTCATTACCTTTCCCAGCGATATAAAATCGTTAAGGTAGGCGCTTTTAAACACCTCGCTAGGTATGTTAAAATGTCCCAGCAAACCGGCGGCGTTTATCTGAAACAGGTCTACAACATAGCCACCTATAGCAGTAGCTACGCGCGGGCCATGGGCACTTTTATAAACCCCAAACGGAATGTTATGTATACTAAAATCGCTATTGGCGGGTATTTCAATCCAACTTTTCATAATTTATATTTTTCAATAAATTGATTGTAAGTTCCTATATGTGTTTTGTTAAATTTATTTAATGCTAATAATTCTGCATCGCCAGTCATCAAAAAATCAGCTTTGCCCTCTGATGCTAGGTCAAGTAAGAAATTGTCTTTTGGGTCAGCACATTCATTTGCTATAGCTTGGGGATAATAAACCTCTCCAAGTTGCACTATTTTAATTAAAATAGTCAAAGCATCCTCTTCGCTAAAATATTTCCTCATTTTAGGACGTTGGATTACTTCGTGCAGTTCGTCAATTAATTCTTTGCTAAATAATATTGAAATATTATCAGCTAGAAAAATCTTGTCTAAATTTATCAGCCTTTTAGAGATTAAATAACTGATTAGAATATTGGTGTCAATTATAATTCTAATCTTTCTTTTTGCATAGCGCTTAGTTCTCACAGCATCTACCTCTTTTGCTACATCATCAAAGCTAATCTCCGGTTTAACCTTACGTTTAGACTCCAGAAATCTTAATAAATCTTTCTTTGCATCATTACTATTAATGCGGATTAACTGCAAATCAGCAAGGTCGTTTAAAAGTTTCTGTGCCTTCGGATTTAATATTTCAATATTGATTGTGCTCATACATCTCAAAGTTAATCAAAATTACTTCAATCCCAACACTTTCATGCCTTGTTCAAACACAATATCTACCGGTATTTTCTTGGCTTTTAAGCGGTCTAAATCGCCTTGTAGCTGAGGTAGTATTTTGCCTTTATCGGCCATTAGTTTCTTCACACCATCATAGTCGCCATTGCCTTGCAGTTCCAGTATCAGGGCAGATAATGATGTCATGGCATCTTTCATCTTCACCAGGTCTACTTTGTACTTGCCTTCGGCAGTGCGGGTAAACGCGCCTTTGTCGGCAAAATAATTAAAGCGTAGCATATTGGCTTTGCCATGCGCGCTGGCAGCGCCAAAACGCACAGAGCGGAAAATGCCTGCCATAAAAGTTATGTAGCAATCGTCAAGCTCTTTTTGCTAAACTCGCCTTTCTCGTGCAGCTTGGTAATCATGTATAGGCCAAGAATATCAGCCTTTCCTTCTTCCAGGGCAGAACCCTCGTCTTTCAACGCTTCGCGTACGGTGCCTTTACCGTTAATGGTGTTTTTAATGCCCAAGCCGTGCGCCACCTCGTGGAACATAATGGTGCTAAAGAAGGCGTCAAACGTAATGTTGGCACGCTGCGATGGGTCTATTAACTCATCAGAAATTGGAATCATAATTTTATCAAACTTTGCACGCATAGCGTTTTTAAGTTGCAGGCGGCGGGTACCTTTCTTTAGCTGAACTTCCTCATCGTTAGGCAAATTTACCGCAATGGTTTTGCTGCCTGCGTTACAATCGCCGGCGTAGTATACAACATCGTAAGCACCCAAGTCGCTGTCCGATCCTGCTTTCTCTGCTTTGTATTTACCATCAACCGGAAGGCCTGCCTGTAGTTCGGGCAACATGGCTGCGTATTTAGCCAGCTTATCGCTCCACTTTTTATCTTTAATTAAGATGTATGCCTCGTGCGCGGCACGGTAGCCAAACATCTTGTCTTCGTAGCTTTCAATTGGCCCTATTACAAAGTCAATATTGTTGTTTTTCATGTCCAGCCAAGCCATATCACTCGCTTGGTATTCGTCGGTACGCAGGGCTTTGGCACGCAGGGTAAGGTAGTTTTTAAGGCCTTTATCGTCGGCATATTTAGCGGCGCTGTCTATTAATGCTGCGGCACGGTCAATTTTATCGCCAAAATATTCGTGGTAGGGTATGGTTTGTAAAAAGCCACCATCATCGCGGCGCACCATGCTGTATAAGCCTTTTTTGCGGGGAGACGTCCACTTGTCAAAATCTTCCTTGGTCATATCCTTTGGGTAGAAATTAGCACCCTCGGGCTTTTTGCCAACCCCTTTAACAAAAGGCTTATCATCATTTAGGCGCTCCCACGGGCCGTAGTTAATCATGGCGTAGCGGCGAATGTTAGGGTCTTTAATGGTATCTAAAAAAGCCTTTTTATCGCCAACGCTTTCTTCCCAAAACAGCTCGTCCATAATATCTGCCGCGGCAAACATAAAGGGTAGCATTTTGCGCTCGTTTTCGCTAAGGCCGCTAAGGTCTGCAGTAAGCTCAACGGTTGCCAGTTGGCCTATCTTGGCTTCTATAGAAGTATCAGAACCCGCCGCATCGGTAGTGTTATTTTCATCGGCACCTTTAGGTCCGCAGGCTGCAAGCGTAGCAACTGCCGCGCACAAAAAAGTTACTTTGTATATGCTTTTCATCGTATCGCTTTATTAAGACATCAAAACTACTAAGTTTTATGCATTGGCGGTTATATTTTTTACATATTTGCTGCAGGTGTAAACATGGGCTCTTTTCTAAAATATACGGTGCTGGTTGTTACCTGCTTATGCTGTGTGGTTAGCCATGCGCAGCTTACCTTTAACAACCCGCAGGTTTATACCACCAACAATGGCCTATCGCAAAGCTCGGTATATGGTATATTACAAAGCAGGCAGGGCTATATGTGGTTTGCCACCGGTGATGGTATTTGCCGTTTTGATGGCCGCGAGTGGAAAACCTATCGAAACAATTTCACCTACAAGGGCAAGCCTGCCAGCAACCTTTATAATACAGCCTTGTATACTGATAGTGCAGGCTCGTTATGGTTTTCAAACTCATCGGGGGCGTATTACATAAAGCCCGAAAGTAATGCGGTAACCTACTTTTGCCCCAATGCCGATACTGCAAAGTTTTTCAACCATATTATACATTTAATAGGTATTCAAAATGGCAATACAGCGTGGATAGGAGGCAATGGCTACCTCTATAAAACCAATACTTTAACAAATAAAACAACGGCATATAACTTCAGCAAGTATGTTTATAAGCAGTCAACGTCCATATCCGCATCGTTGTTTACTAATGATAAAATATACCTGGGGCTGGTTAACAGGGTTGTGGTTTTTGATATTAAAACCGGCACCTTTAAGTCGATAAAAATTGAGGGGAATGAAATGTTTACCCCGTTAGATTTGGAGTACTGCAATGGCAAGGTATACCTGTCTTCTGTTTATGGTTTGCATGTTGTTAATGAAGATGGGATTGAAAAAATAAGCGAGGTTGATTTTCCGGTAATGCGGTTTTTTAAAAGGAATAATACCCAGCTTTTTTCTCGTCGGCTGAAAATAACCTTAAGCAACAGTGTTTGATACTAAAACAAAAAAGGTTACCCAATACCCACTGCCTGCAACCATTGCCCAAAACACTATTAATATAAACTGCTATTATTACGATAGGAATAATAATTTATGGATAGGTACAGAGGGTAGTGGCGTTGTAAAAACCGACCAAAAAAATTATGCGTTTAGGGTAATTAACCGTGAGAATAATGGCATAAGTTCTAATTTTATTAAAGGCCTTTTAAGGTATAATAAAGATGTTGTGCTTATTGGCACAGCCAATGGGGGTTAAATATTTATAACCGAAAAACTGGGCTAAATAATGTTGTTTTAAATGGACGTAATATTAATTTCCTATATCGCGATAGCAAACAACGCATTTGGGTTGGGGCCGATGATGGCATATATGTGGCTAATAACAACCTCGATTTTAAAAAGCAAAAGCTAAATGCACTTGATAAACTGGTACTGGGTGGCAACTTTGTTTTCTGGATTAACGAGTCGCCCGATGGAACAATCTATTTTGGAACAACATCGGGCTTATATTATTACAATGAAGATGAAAAAACAGTAAAATATATTTTTGGCGAATCGTATAACTTATCGTTTCATTTTATTGATAATAATAATGTTATTATTTCGCAATACGATGGTACATTAAAGCGCAGTACAATAAGCACCGATAAAACTACAAGGCAGGGCAAACCATTAAATATAAATGCCCGAAACCCGCGTGCAATGCTGCCCGAAGGTAAGGATGTTATTTGGATGGCAACTGAAAATGGGTTGCTTAAATACAATACTAAAACGCTTGAAACTAAAATTTATAACGATAAAAACGGGCTAAATAATTTGTACCTCTACGGTGTTTTGCAGGGCGGCAATAATACACTATGGGTTAGCACTAATGCCGGGCTTAGTGTGTTTAATAAATCAACAGAAACCTTTCGTAATTTTGATGTTAGCTACAACCTGCAATCTAACGAGTTTAATACAGGCTCTTTGTTCCGCGCTGATGATGGCGAGTTATTTTTTGGCGGAATTAACGGGTTAAATTATTTTTATCCTGATAGTGTTACTATTGATACTATACAGCCGCTGCAAGCCCTTACCGCTATCAAAATATATGAACGTACTATTAATGCCGATTCGCTGCTAAGTATAACAGATAAGCTAAGCCTTGCCTACAACCAAAACTCTATTTATCTGCAATTTGCATCGTTAGATTTTACTGAGCCAGATAAAAATCAATTTGCCTATAGGCTAGAGGGGCAAGACACCGGCTATACCAACATTGGCAATAGCAACTTTGTACGCTTTTCTGCACTAAGGCCGGGCACATATAATTTCTGGTTAAAATCGGCCAACAGGGATGGTACCTGATGCGCCCCGCAAAAAATGCTTAGCATAATTATCCACCCGCCTTTTTGGCAAACATGGTGGTTTATTACCATTATTATTTTATTGGTAATTACGGCAGTGTCGCTTATTGTGTATAGCATAACACGCGCACGCTACCGCAGGCGGTTAGTTATATTGGAAAAGGAAAAAGCATTGCAAAAAATACGCCTGCAACTATCGCAAGATATTCACGATGATATTGGCGGAAACCTAAGCATGATAGCCCTGCTGTCTGACAAAATAAAAGACAACCCCAACGCCGGTAAAATTGCCGATATGGCCCGCAATGCACAAAAGGGTTTCAGGGAGTTAATATGGTCTGTAAACCCCGTACATGATGATTTGGCGAACTTTGTATACTACCTGCGCAACCACGCTAACACGTTTTTTGAAAATACTGCTATTGAAACCGTATTTGATTTACCGGCTGATATACCCACAATAACCCTGCTGCCCAACGTTAGGCGCAACCTTTTTCTTACCTATAAAGAAGCGTTGAATAATGTGCTAAAACACTCGGGCGCAACACAGGTGTTTATAACAGTAAAAATTGAAAATAACCAAAGTGTAACCATTACCGTGCAAGATAATGGCAGGGGTTTAACGGCTGATATTACTAATGGCAATGGGCTTATCAATTTTAAGCACCGTATGGATGCTATTGGTGGTAACTTTCAGTTGGTGAATAATGCCCCAGCCGGACTTTGTATTATATTTAGTGCACCTATAATTTAGATGGAAAGCATAAGCGTTGTAATTGTAGAAGACCAGGATTTTTTTGCTGATGAATATTCGGCCCGGGTTAAGTCAGACTCCAAACTGAGCCTTATCAACGCCTATAAAAATGCCAATAGCGTTTTGGCTGTTGCCAATGCTATAAACCCCAACATAGCCATTATAGATATTGGCCTGCCCGATATGCCGGGCTATGAGTTGATAAAGCAACTCCGCTTGTTTTGGCCAAACTGCCAGTTTTTGGTTTGTAGCATACATGCCGAAGACGATTTGGTGTTTAACGCTATTTGCAACGGTGCTACCGGCTACCTGCTTAAAACAGCTACCGAAGAAGAATTTTTGCAGGCTATACAAGACCTGCACAACGGAGGTTCGCCGATGAGTTTTCAAATAGCCCGCAAGGTTATGGAGTTTGTGCAAACAAAATCATTGGCAACGCAAGAGGTTGATAAGCTTACCCAGCGCGAACTGCAAATTGTAGAATTGCTTTCTAAAGGCCTGCGCTATAAAGAAATTGCCGCAGACCTAAGCCTTAGCCATGAAACTGTGCGTAAACACATCAATAATATTTACCGTAAACTGGAGGTGCAATCTCGCACCGAAGCCATCAATAAACTCTACCCACGGTAAGTTTTTTTAATCCTCCTTCGGAGCAGTTTCATCACACAAAAAGAATACCCCCTCCCGTCCCGATAGCTATCGGGACGTACTCCCCTAAAATACCACTAAAGTAGTATTTACATAACGCTTTAATAAGTAGACTTTTGTATAAAAAACCAACCATTTATGCGAAAGCTCCTGCTTATATTTTCATTGCTGTTTACCGGCATGGTTGGTAGCGCCCAAACAGTAACCTACACTGTAGATAATTATATAGAAAAGCTAAGCCCTTTTAAACCATCGCTTACCCTATTGGCTTTAGAAGGGTTAACTCCCCAATTTGGTTTTACTATTGAAGGGGCCATAGGCAAACGCCTGGGCTATAATACCGCTTTCAGGCACGATTATGTACGCAATTTTTTTGTTCCTAAAGATGAAGTGGGCAATATTGATGATGAGCGCCGCAGCAATTATTTTGAGGCTAGCGTAGACTTCTTTTTACCAATAAAGTTAAAGAAGGCAGCTCGCCTTTAAAGGTGGTAACCAGTTCTGAAAGTTATGGAAGCTACACCTACTCGCGCTACTTTACCGCTTATATAGATAAGCGCACGCAGTTTGGTGTGCATGGGGGTGTTTATTATTTTAACAAAGGCATTTATACTCCCGGCAGTGGAGAGGATTCTACCTTTACATTTACCACCAAAAACAGCAATACCCTGCCCGATGACCGTACCTACATTATACGGTCGGCTAACTCGGCATTTTTTGCCGGTTTAATATTTAAGAAAACACGCAAAGCTACTATCCATTCTGATGGGTGGAAGTATTACCGCCACTACGGCAGGCGCATTTATTTAGATGCCATTATTGGCGGGGCTAACCTTAAAGATGTTGTTGCCGCAGGGCAAACATATCAGGTTGAGGCTGTAAAATCATCGCCCATAGGCTATCGCATAGGTTTTGAGTGGGACCAAATGGGTGTGGTAACAGGCTTTGAGTTTGGCTTGCGCCCCGGTCCGCAAGTTGGCATTATTCCCGGGCTTAATTATTTCAACTTAAACTTTTCTTACAACTTATTTAATGGCGATAAACGCTATGCTATGCGTACAAAAAAGTAACAACAATTAATAAAAACTAAAACAATGAAAAATGCACTCTTAATTTTATTTTTAATGGCCTGTTGGGGGTTAAATGCACAAACAGTGGGTGTAGGCTTACCTGAAACGGGCAAAGAAGGCGAGTATGGCGAATGGCAAAAAGTAACCGATAAATTACCTGATGGTACCGATGTTACTTTTGAATACCGCCTGCAGCCTTACCAAGAAAAATGCCTTTGCCTGCAATTACGATGTGGAGATAAAAAACACATCAGCCTCTAAATTTGGCGCAGTAGTGGTTTTTAGCTACAAAGACCGTTTAGCAAATGGCACTTTTGGCGGCGAAGAAAAGACCAAAGTAAAGCCCGGCGATACATCATCTGTACGTTTGCTGGTACAAGGCTGCAAACGCGCCAAAGACGAACCTAAAGATATGAGCGATTATGCCATTTGCCGCTCTTGCGGTATTGAATATTCTATTAAGCTGATTAAGTAAGTATATAATAGGTTTGTTTACAACAAAGGCCCTGTATATACAGGGCCTTTTTAATTAGATAAAGCAGCATAACCAGCTACAATGCCTGGTTTATATGGTACAGCGTAAGCGCCGCTATAGGTGCTTCTATAATTTTACCTACGGTAACACCATGCTTTTCAGCAACAGCCTTTAGAATGTTACTATGGAAGTGCGCTACAGAACCCACAAAACCCACTGGGTGTTGCTTATGTTTCTCGTAGCGGCAAATATGGTGTACAAAATAATCGTCTAGCGCTTTGGTAAGGATACCCTCTACATGAGGATGGCTTTGGTGGCGGGTGCAAAAGCGCGCAAACTGCGCCAAAAAACGGTTAGGTAGTGGCTTGCTGTATACAGCAGCAAAAATATCGTCTTTGCTTAGGCCATAATCTGCGGTAAACTGCTCGTGCAAATCTGCCGGAAGGGTTTCATAAATATACTCGCGGATGAGCATTCGGCCTATGTAGGCACCACTGCCTTCATCGCCCAAAATAAAGCCAAGGGCGGGTATATTATCTATAATATCAACCCCATCATAATAGCAAGAGTTAGAACCTGTGCCTAAAATGGCAGCAAAGCCGGGCTCGTTACCACACAAGGCACGCGCTGCAGCCAGCATATCGTGGTCTACCATAACATGGCTGCCTGCAAACAACTGCTGCAAGCCATTGGCAACAACACCCTTACGCTCTGTACTAGAGCACGATGCACCGTAAAAATAAACGTTAGTAATAGAGGCATCGCCAAGCGCCGGAACCAGGGTTTTACTTAGTTCGGCAACTATGCCCTCTGTAGTAATAAACAAAGGGTTTAAGCCAATGGTGCTGGCTTGCTTTACAATATTTCCTTTATCATCAACCAAGTTCCAATCGGCCTTGGTTGATCCGCTGTCGGCTACAAGTATCAACTATCGTTCGGTTTTATCGTCCGTGGCCGCCACCTTGCGATGCGCCGCCAACTTGTATCATGCCTATTTCTTTATCAAGGGTATAAATACCTTTAAAATCGGTACCTATAAGTTTGATTTTATCAAGTATGCGGCGGAAAAGGACTTCCTCTTCGTGCTGCTCGGCAACAAACCACTGCATAAAGTTTAGGGTAGCATAGTCTTTTTCTTCGTAGCACATAGATACTATGTTGTTTACCGATTGTGTAACGGCAAGCTCACTTTCCAGTATCAGGTTAAAAACCTCTTCAATAGACTTGTAATCGTTACGTACGTTTTTAATTTCCGGTACCAAGGCATGGCCACCGGTTTCGTTTATGTAATTGAAGATTTTATGCATGTGCATATTCTCTTCATTGCTGTGGCCATACAAAAAGCTTGCAGTACCATCAAGCGCCTGAGATTGTGCCCACGATGCCATGGCTAAGTAATAAAACGTAGCATTTGCCTCTTTAGTAATTTGCGCGTTTAATGCGTCTTCTATTTTCTTTGATAACATGGTTCGGTAGTTTTAATTGTTAAACAATTTAACCCTATAATTTGATTAGCCTAAATTACTTGCTCTTAGGTATTGGGTTTGGTGTGGTGCCGGTTAATTATTAACACACAATAGTTGCAATTTGGCCTTAGCAGCCTCTTGCAGTTCAAGGGCGCGGGGCAATAGTATTTCGTCTTCTAAACGGCCGTGCATGGCAAGGTCGCTCTCAAACTGCCTAAGTTCTTCCAATATTAATGATACCTGTGCCGGGTGGGTATTTATTGCAGAAAAGTTGCGCAAACGGCGACCCAGTTCTTCCAACTCACTATCAGCATGGTCGTGGTCTTTGGCAAACTGCTCCAAAGAGTATTTCTCCAATATAACATACAGGCTGTGGGGCATAGTAACATGGTCTACACCGTTTATCAGCTTAAGTATGTATGGGAAAAGATTAACCTCTTCTTTTTGAATATGGGCTATTAGGTTGCGCTTATACTCCACAAAAAAGTCTTTAACCTTAAAAAGCATAAGCTCAGAGTTGCCGTAGTTGGTAATAAGGGCATCCAACAACTTCTCAAGCTTGGGCATTTTTTGGTTAATATAGTATACGTGGGTTTTAATAAGGTACTCTATAATAGTACGCAGCGGAAAAGCCTGTAGCTCTTGCTTGGGGAAGTAATTTTCGCACTCAAAAGCCTTGTAAATAGCCATTACAAACTGCGCATCAACATTAGATTGGTTGCAGGCCTTAACCAGCGGTAGGTTATAATGCTCAAATTTTATCCCAAAGCGGTCTATTACCGATGCGAAACGCACATCGGCCCTGATTAGCTCTATTAAAGGGGTTCCGCTATTTGCTGACATAGGCCCAAATTTAGGTAAATATTGCCTAAATACAAGCCTATGTGTAATATAGAATGGTTCTTTTTTAGGCCGCGGCCATGGCTACCATTTTGGGCAGGCTAAAGTAGAAGGTAGAGCCTTGTCCTAAACCAGACTCAAGCCATACTCTGCCACCGGCATCTTCTATAATCTTTTTAACAATAGCAAGGCCTACACCGGTGCTTTCTATCTTATCGCGCGCTTGCAGCGTTTGGAAGATTACAAATACCTTTTCGTGGTACTCAGGGTCTATGCCGGGGCCATTATCGGCTACATAAAATACGTGCTGGTCTAACTCTTCGGTATAGCCTATACGCAGGGTAGGGTTTGGGTTGCTGTTGTATTTTATGGCGTTGCTTATAAAGTTGCTAAACACCTGCTCTACCTTAATACGGTCGGCAGTAATTTCGGGCATATCCTGCTGAATTTCTACTGCAAAATTAGCCGGTGGTGCAAGGTCGTTAACGGTTTCGCTAACCATGGTAGTAATATTAAACTGCGATGGGTTGCTTTGCATACGGCCCGCACGCGAGTACTCTAAAATACCGTTTATAAGCTGCTCCATGCGTACTACGCGGCTGCGCATTAGGTTAAAATTGGTGCGAGAGTCTTCGGTAATTTTATCTTCCAGGTCTTCTTCAATCCAAATAGACAGGTTGCTAATGGCACGCAGGGGTGCTTTTAAATCGTGCGATACAATGTAGGCAAACTGGTCTAGTTCTTTATTTGTCTTTTCCAGGGTTTCGTAATAATCGGTAAGGCGGTTCTGGCTTTGTTTACCTTCGGTAATGTCCATAGCAAAACCTATAAGGGTGCGTTCGCCGGCTAATTCATCGGTAAACAGGAAATGTTCAAAAAACATTTCTTCGCCTTTATAGTGGTTTTTATTGATAAAGTTTACAATCTCGCCAGAATATGCCTTGGCAACCTCTTCGCCTTTATCTTTAAAATGGTCGTATAGCGATACGCCAATAAAATCTTTTTCTTCTTTGCCAATACGGTTTAGGGCGTTTCCGCTTATGCTGGTACAAATACCCTCTTTATTGGCCTTGTATAGCAAAACAGGCATGCTGCGTATAATAGTTTCCAATAAATGGTTTTGAGCGGTTAATTGCCTTTCCATGCGCACACGCTCTGTAGCGTTGCGTGTGTTTAATACAAAGCCGCTAAGCTCACCATTCTCAAATAGGGGGCTTGCTTTGGCTTCAAAATAAAGGTAATCGCCATTTTTAGCCCTAAAGCGGTAGCTTTGGGTTAATTCAACATTAGCACCATTTACACCTTCTTTAAAACGGTTTATGCAAGCCTGTAAATCATCAGGATGTAGGTTGTCAAAACAATGTGTACCAACGGTTTCCTCATTTGTGTAGCCGGTAATGGGCACTGCGCTGGGGCTTTCGTAGGTAATGCGGCCATTAGTGTCTATTATACACATAATATCCAGTGCGCTATCCATTATTGCTTTAAACGATGCCTGTTTGTCGGTATATGTAGTATTAACCGCCTCTAAAAAGGGCATAAGCTTATCCAGCTCTATACCGCTATTTAATAATAGATCGTTTATTTGGGTTTGCAAAAGGTTGTCAAACTTTTCCATTCCGTTGGTTGACTGTACTGGTTGGTTCATACTTTAAAAACTAATGTGGTGGTTGAATAAAACTATAACTATAATAACATTGCAATATTGGGCGTATTAATATGATACTGAAATACATTGCACCTAAAAACATAGCAGATGTAAGAAATTTTACAACCTTACACCGTAGTTTTATTTACACACTCCTGTAATAAAGCGTTTTAGCGCTAAACTAATTGGCCGTTAAGGGTGTTTGCAATGTAAGTGCTGCCCAAAAATTTGATTATTGAGCGCTTATAGGGCCTAAAAAACCGTATATTATTATAATTGAGCATGCCCAAGGGTAAAATTAATGTTGTGCGTACAACAATTTAAGCCCTATAAAATTATGTTGTAACTTCGCCCCCTCTATACATTATGTGGACAGTTTTTGCTAGGATAATATTACGCAACCGCTTAGCTATACTCATTGTTACGGGTATTATAACGGTTTTCATGGCCTACCTTGCTTTTAAGGTAGAGCTAACGTACAACGGCACCCGCATTTTACCCGAAGACGACAGCACCAATATTGAGTACGAAGCCTTTAAAACCCAGTTTGGCGAAGACGGCTCTGTTATGGCGGTGGGCATACAGTCTGATAAGCTTTTTCAGAAAGATGTTTTTAATGCCTGAGTATGATTTAGGGGTAAATGTTAGCAAGATAAAAGGGGTACAAAGCATGCTATCTATTACCCAGTTGCAAAACCTGGTTAAAGATACTACAGAGGGGGTATTCAAGTTTCAAAAGATAATGAACAGGCGCCCCGGCACCCAGGCCGAGGTGGATAGCATAAAGGGCGAAATTTACAATATGCCTTTTTATGATGAGTTGCTGCTTAACCGCAAATCTAATGTTACGGTAATGCTGCTAACGCTAGACCGTAAAATAGTAGACTCTAAAAACCGCCTGGCTCTGGTTACCCAAATTACCGACCTGGGCGATAAGTTTACCCAAACCACTAATATAGAAACCCACTACTCTGGCCTGCCCTATATACGTACTATAAATACCAAGCGCCTAAGTAGCGAGCTTATCCTGTTCTCCCTTCTATCTATATTAATTACCGCCATAGTACTGTTTGTTATCTTCCGCTCGTTTAAGGCCATACTTATACCCATGGTGGTGGTTTTTTTAAGCCTTATATGGAGTATTGGCACTGTAGTGCTGTTTGGCTACAAGCTTAGTGCGTTAACAGGGCTTATTCCACCCCTCATTATTATTATAGGCATACCCAACTGCATATTTATTACCAACATATTCCACCGAGAGTTTGTAAACCACGGCAACAAAATAAAAGCCATAGCCCGCGTTATTGTGCGCATGGGCATGGCCTTGTTCCTTACCAACTTTAATACCGCCGTGGGCTTTGCCACCTTTACTTTTACAGAGAGTAAAATACTTAGCGAGTTTGGCGTGGTATCGTCTATCAACGTAATGTTGGTATTCATCTTCTCTATTGTACACGTACCTATTTTATTTAGCTATGTAGATGCGCCACCACCAAAGCATACCAAGCACTTAGATTATAAGTGGATGGCCAACCTGGTAAAACGCATTATGTGGCTTATTACCCACCATCGTATTGCCATTTATGCGGTAACGGTTGTGCTGTTAGGTATTTCTGTTTGGGGTATGACTAAAATGCGCACCACCGGAGCGTTAACAGATGATATACCTAAAAGGGATAAGGTGTATACCGATTTGGTATTCTTAGAAGATAACTTCCATGGGGTAATGCCTTTTGAAATTGTTGTTGAAACAGAGCAGAAAAAGGGCATTGTTAAGTATACCACCATAAAGAAGATAGACGAGGTACAAAAGATTTTGGCTGAGTACCCCGAATTCTCTCGCCCGGTTTCTATTGTAGAGATTATTAAATATGCCAAACAGGCTTATTACAATGGCAACCCCGACCAGTATGGCCTGCCCGACCGTGACGAGCTTAACTTTATTTACGACTATATACCCAAAGGCAAAGACGGTAAGCGCGATGAGCTTACCAAGCCGTTTATAGACAGCCTACAACAAAAAACCCGCATAAGCGTGCAGGTGGCTGATATTGGCTCTGCCGAAATGAAAGACCTGCTTAAAAGTGTAAGGCCGCGAATTGATTCTATCTTTCCTAAAGATAAGTACAAGGTAACCATTACAGGCTCTAGTTTGGTGTTTGTAAAAGGTACAGACTATCTGGTTGATAACCTGCTGTGGAGTTTACTGGCAGCCATTATCCTTATTTCGGGCCTAATGGCGTTTATGTTCTCGTCGTTCCGCATGGTGCTAATATCTATTGTACCCAACCTTATACCGTTGGTGCTAACGGCGGGAATTATGGGTTTTGCCGATATTTCGCTCCGCATATCAACCATACTGGTGTTTAACATAGCTTACGGCATAGCCATAGACAGTGCCATACACTTCTTCTCTGTTTACGGGCACGAGCTTAAAAAGAACACCCAAGATATTAAACAATCGGTAGAAGCCAGCTTAAAAGAAACAGGCTTCTCTATTATGTATACCTCTATTATCCTACTGTTTGGTTTTAGCATATTTATGCTATCAAAATTTGGAGGCACACAGGCGCTGGGTATGTTAATTTGTATTACCCTGTTTACGTCAATCTTCACCAACCTGTTGGTATTACCATCGCTACTAATGAGCCTTGATAAGGTAATAATGATTAAATCGCTACGCGAGCCCTACGCCGAACTATACGACGAAGAAATTGACATTGATTTGGATAGTTTGGAAATAAAGAAGATTGAGGATGGTAATTAATATTAATACTTATGCAAAAAAAGTATAAGTTTTTATGGCCCTTACTTATTCCTCTTACCGTTGCTATCATTGCTATACCATTCTTTTATAACGGTCAAAAAAAACACAATGCCATGGTTGCCGATTATACTAAAAGGCCGATAAATGGTAAAGTAGTTTCTTTAAGGGATGCTCAAAAAGGTTCTTGGTTTATCGATATTGACGATAATATTTCAAAAACAAAACTCTCTTACGTTATGCAGATAGCTTGGTATATACGAGAATATAATATACAGCCGGGTGACTCAGTTTCTAAAACAGCTGATAATAACATCATACTGTTTTACAAATTGCATAACAGAAAATACACTAAGTCTTGCGAATATAAATTTGAATAATCAAGCAATCCTTTAATCCTTCAATCAAGGCCCTACTTCGGTGCTTTAATAGCCAAATAAATAGCCAGTATAGAGAATGTTAAATTAGGTATCCACACTGCTAGTGCAGGGTGCAAGCTCCCGTTGGTTGCAAAGGTAGACGATACCTGCATAAACATGATGTAGGCAAAGCTGATAACAAACCCAAAGGCCAGGTTTACGCCAATACCCCCACGCACCTTACGACTAGATAATGCAACCCCAATAAGGGTTAATATAAATGATGCGAAAGGCATAGAGGTGCGCATGTATTTCTCCACCTTGTAAAACTCAATATCGCCGCTGCCCTGCTTGGTTTCCTGCTCTATAAAGTCGTTTAGCTCCATATAGTTCAGGGTTTGCACATTGGTAACCCTGCGGCGAAACTCGGCAGGGTTAATGTTAATGGTAGTATCCATAACACGGCCCACACGTATTTTCTCGTCCATGCCGTTAAACGTATGCTCTTTAAAGTTCTTTAGGGTCCACTTGTTTTTAAGACTGTCCCACTGGCAGGTTTCGGCGCTAAGCTTAAACACCAATTGGCTGTTTTGGAATCTCTCTAGTGTAAAGCGGTAGCCCCTATTATCGCGGTTGTTAAAGCTTTGAAAGTAGATACTTTCGCCCGGTGCGGTTTGGCGGTGAATGTTGCGCTCGGTAAAGCCTTTAATTCCGTTTATGTAAGTATTCTCAAACTCCAGCCTGTCGCGGTTAGCATGGGGAAGAATAAAATTATTCAGCCAGAAAGAAAAAACAGCCAGCATGGCCGCGGTAATAAAGTAAGGCCGCATTAGGCGCCAAAAGCTAACCCCGCTGTTTATAATGGCAATAATTTCTGTTTGCTGCGCCATAGGCGCGAGGTAAAAAATACCACCGATATAAAGATAAACAGTGGGCTAAACAGGTTAACAAAGTAGGGGATAAAGTTTAGGTAATAATCAAAGAAGATGGCGTTCATCGGCGCGTCACGCTTCAAAAAATCGTCCAGCTTTTCCGATATATCAAATATAACCGCAATAAGCACCACCAATATAATGGCGTACAAAAACGTGCCTAAAAACTTCTTTATTATATAGCGGTCAATTATCTTTAACACAGCACAAAGGTATCTATTAGTAGTCAGAGGTCAGTAGTCAGTAGTCAGTTTATTTAGTTTCATCCAATAAGAACTACAACGCAAGAAATATTCTTTAATTTTTTATCTCTTTATCTTTTTAATTGTAACTCACCATTTACTCCCCTTCTTCTCCTTTAGCACGTTGCTTTTAACAGAGCTGTCGTAGAAATCGTCGGGCTTTTTGCGTACCCAAGTAATAAAATTGTCAATTTCTTCTACCTGTTTAATGCGCTCTATGGTATGGTAATAGCGCTTTAGCTCTTTCTCGGTTAAAACAGAATGTATCTTATCATGGCAAATTTTATGCAGCAGCACCGTGGGGGTGTGTTTTCCCCGCGCGATTTTGGTATTAAATGGTGCTTGTTGAATGGCTTAGCCAACGGCCTGCCACACAAGGCACATAACTCAATATTTTCTTCAGTATGGCGCATAAAATAGCATTCCAAAGTAAGCAGAAAATTGCAATAAATCACTTTATAGACGTGGGCGGAGAGGACCGGCCTATATTTCGAAACGGGCACCTGCAAGGTAAATGAGCGGTTCCGCCATGGCAGGACAAAGCGGGGTAATCCTACAATCAACTTAATCCTATTAATCTGCGGTTCAGACAATATCGCTATCTTTGTATACCATCATGCATCGCCAATTATTATACATCATACTTATTGTTTTAGCCACATCGTGCAGGCCGTCTAAAATTGTTAGGGCCGATGATGTTTTATACCCCATGAAGACCGATACCCTGGGTATTGACAGCGTTGTATATAAAATGATACTGCCCTATAAAACTACGGTAGATGCCACCATGGGCGAGCAGTTGGTAAACTCGGCCATAGAGTTTCCCGCCCCCGACAGGAAAAACATAGCTACAGAATCGCTATTAGGTAATATGCTGGCCGATATATTTTTAGAGGCCGGGCGCAACGCCTACAAACCCACCGATGGAAGGAATGTAGATTTTGTATTGATGAATACCGGCGGTATACGCACATCATTACCCAAAGGCGCTATTACTACACGCAATGTTTTTGAGGTACTTCCGTTTGATAACCGGCTAACCGTTATTACCCTTAGTGGCGACAGTGCTGTGGCCTTGTTTAACTACATTGCCAAAAAAGGCGGCGACCCTGTAGCAGGGTTGCAAGTGGGTATTAAAGAAAAAACCGGTTGATATCCTTATTAATAATGTACCTTTTGACAAGAGTAAAACATACAAAGTATTAACCAACGATTTTTGTGCCACCGGCGGCGACCAAATGTGGTTTTTTACCGGGGCTAAAGAATACACCGATTTGAATATTATACTGCGCGATGCCGTTATAACTAAGCTAAAGCAATATGGCGCCGCAGGTATAGAGTTGAATGGAAAGTTAGATAACCGTATTTACAAAGCAGATGCAAAATAGCAGGCGCACATTTTTAAGGTATATGTTAGGTGCCGGCGGTATGCTGGCCTTTAGTAACCTAAGCGCTGCCGATTGGTTTGCTAAAAAAGAAACTATCAAGCTTACTATACTGCACACTAACGATGTGCATAGCCGCTTAGAGCCCTTCCCAATGAACGACCCTAAGTTTCCGGGTATGGGTGGTGCGGCACGCCGCGCTGCGTTAATTAACAGCATTAGGAATACAGAACCCAATGTGCTGTTGTTTGATGCAGGCGATATTTTTCAGGGTACGCCATACTTTAATGTATACAAAGGCGAACCCGAGATGAAGCTGATGAGCCAAATGGGCTACGATGCCGCCACAATAGGCAACCACGATTTTGATGCCGGTGCCGATGGGCTTGCTACCCAACTGGTGCATGCCAACTTCCCCATGCTTAACTGCAATTATGATTTTGCAGATTCGCCACTGGAAGGTAAAACCGTACCGCACAAAATTTTTAACAAGGGCGGTTTGCGCATTGGCGTTTTTGGGGTAGGGGTAGAACTAAACGGGTTGGTACCCAAAAACCTGTATGGCAATATTGTATATAACAACCCGGTTGAAAAGGCAAACGCTACAGCCCGCTATTTAAAGCTAAACCAGAAGTGCGACCTTGTGATATGCCTGTCGCACCTGGGCTACAGCTACACCGGTTCTCAGGTAAGCGACCTTGTTTTAGCTGCCCAATCAGAACATATCAATCTTATAATTGGGGGCCATACCCATACTTTTTTAGACCACCCCACCAGGGTAAAAAACAACAAAGGTGCAGAGGTGTTAGTAAATCAAGTTGGTTGGGCAGGTTTGAGATTAGGAAGAATAGATTATTTTATAAGCCCGGGCCTGAATAAACATGCTGTTGAGGGCCATGCACTAAAAATTTTTAAAAGTCAATAGATAAAAAATTTTTTTTTCAGCTTTTTTTAGAAATTTTTGCCATCCGATTGTCAACAACCTAAAACATGTTGACAACTCCCTTGGAATTAGATTGAAGAAACTACTTATAATATAAAGTTAAACCCTTTATACAGAACAACACTTTATGGACAAAACCTTTGATGAGGTATGGGACAAATGTCTCAAAGTAATAAAAGACAATGTTAACGCTCAAAGTTTCCGCACATGGTTTGAACCAATTAAGCCTGTTAAACTTGCAGGTAACGTATTAACAATACAGGTTCCGAGCCAGTTTTTTTACGAGTGGCTGGAAGAGCATTACATTACCCTTTTAAAGAAGACGATAACCAAAGAATTAGGGCCGGAAGGCAGGTTAGAGTATTCTATAGTTATGGAAAATAACTATGTTAACAACAGCATGCCCTACACGGTTAAAATACCGGCAGAAAGCGGCAGGACCCCTAAGAACAACCCTGTTACTGTTCCTATAGACCTAAACCAAAACACTATTAAGAACCCGTTTATTTTACCGGGCCTTAAAAAGATAAGCATAGAGTCTCAACTAAACCCTAACTACTCGTTTGATAACTTTGTAGAGGGCGATTGTAACCGCTTTGCACGCTCGGCTTCTTTTGCCGTTGCTAACAAGCCGGGTGGCACATCATTCAACCCGCTATTAATATACGGTGGTGTTGGTTTAGGTAAAACCCACCTTGCACAAGCAGTAGGTTTACGCGTTAAGCACCTGTTCCCCGGCAAAACGGTACTATACGTTTCGTCTGAGAAGTTTACCCACCAGTTTATCGATGCGGTAAAAAACAACACCCAAAACGACTTTATCCACTTCTATCAAATGATAGATGTGTTAATAATAGACGATGTACAGTTTTTTGCAGGTAAGGAGAAAACCCAAGACGTGTTCTTCCACATCTTTAACCACCTGCACCAAACAGGCAAGCAAATTATCTTAACATCAGATAAGCCGCCGGTTGAGATGCAAGGCATTGAGCAACGCCTGTTGTCTCGCTTTAAGTGGGGCCTATCGGCCGACCTTCAGGTGCCCGATTTGGAAACCCGTATTGCTATCCTTGAGAAGAAACTATATGCCGATGGTATAGACCTGCCACGCGACGTTGTAGAATACCTTGCTTACAGCATTACTACCAACATTCGTGAGCTGGAAGGTGCCCTAATATCACTTATCGCCCAATCATCATTAAATAAGCGTGCGGTTACTATAGACCTTGCCCGCCAGTTGATTGATAAGTTTGTTAAGAACACCACCCGCGAGGTTTCTATAGAGTTGATACAAAAAATTGTGTGCGACTACTTCAACATGTCTGTTGAGATGATGAAGTCTAAAACCCGCCGCCGCGAGGTTGTACAAGCCCGCCAAATAGCTATGTTCTTTGCTAAAAACATGACCAAATCATCGTTAGCAACCATAGGTATGAACTGCGGTGGCAAAGACCATGCTACGGTACTACACGCTTACCGCACGGTTAATAACCTTATAGATACCGACAAACGTTTCCGCTCTTATATTGAAGATTTAGAGAAGCGCCTAGCTATGCAAGTGTAAGCAAACTAAAAATGAAAAGTTAAAAACTAACAATAGAAAATCCCGAAGAGAAATCTTCGGGATTTTTGTTTTAACCCCTTTAAAAATTCTCCCCCAGACCCTTGACATATCGCTCCTCTGGAGCTCTGTCTTTAAGTCCCGGAGGGACGGCATGTCAATAGAAATCAAAAATGAATATCTTATGAGCTCCTGCGGAGCTGCATTATTCAACATTATTCTGTTGCATTGCCTGGTAGTAAAAGAGGGATGTGACAGTTCTGAAGCTACTAAGATGTGTTACAGTTCCTGTGTCGCGGGAGAGTTAAATAATGCGAACCCTCCCAACTCCCCACAACCCAATTTGCAAAACCTTACATAGCATTATGCTGTTTTAGTTGGTTATCAACAGCCTTAAATAATGTGGTGGAAGTAAAATTGCAGCAATTATAGCTTTAGCAAGGCGCTGTAAGTAAATATTTTACGGACAAATATTATGCTTGCATTCAAATTTTTTATGCCCCGTTTGTAAGTATTAAATAACCTCCCCGACTAATAACTCGCTGTAATTCTTACACAGGTAATGTATTGCTGGTGCAAAACACGTTGCATTGTAGCTACATGCACTTACTTTGACAAGGACTATTTTTTGTATTACCAACCAGTTATGAGGAAAGAAATATTGGCCGATTTAATGAAGACGAACCACTCTTCAACGGCAGCAGAAGACGCGTCTGTTTTAAGGGCAGTGTTTGAAAATGTAGAGGGTGCTATGTGGCTTATAGATACCCACAAACATCTTATCGTTTTTAACCACCACTTTGCCGATGCTTACAAAAGCGTTACAGGTGTGGAACCTGTTGCTGGTATGGAAATGTACGGCTTTTTAGGCGGAGATAATAAAGACGAGCGTGACCAAATAATAGACTTGGCACTGGCCGGCAACAAACAAAAGCATGAAACGGCTTATACCCTTAACAACAACTTACGCCACTTCCACATATCGTACAACCCAATGTTTGATAATGGGGTGGTAACAGGTGTATCGTGCTACGCTACAGATATTACCGAGCGTAAAATTGCAGAGCAGGCACTAGTGCAGTCTGAAGCTTACCTTCATACCATTTTTGATACTACCGATGTAGCCTATGCCTTGTTCGATTTAGAGCTGAACATGCTATCGCACAACCAGGGGCACACGATTTTGCCTTGCGCGAACTGGGTCGTGATATTAAAGCCGGCGACTCGCTAGCCGATTTCTTTTACGAAGACCGCCGCCCTATGATGGTTATGGCATCGAAAGGTGTTTTTGCCGGACATAAAATTGATGTTGATGCCGATTTTAGGCAGGCCGATGGTACCATGCATTGGTACAACGTGCGCATGTACCCCATTACCAACGCCGCCAAACAGGCCATTGGCCTAATGTTGGCTATTACAGACATATCGGCACGTAAAGATATTGAGCTGCAAAAAGAACAGGTAAATAACAACCTAACCCAGCGCAACAAAGACCTTGAGCAGTTTACCTACATCGTATCGCACAACCTGCGTGCCCCTATTGCCAACATTATGGGCTTTAGCCGCGAGCTTCAAAACGATTACGATGCTGAAACCCAAAAGGAGTTTATTGCAGAGCTTAACACATCGGTAGATAAACTGGATAGTGTAATACGCGACCTTAACGATATACTGCAAATTAAAGAAGGCACAGAAGAAAAAGCAGAGGTGGTAAAGTTTGCCGATTTGGTAGAAAACACCAAAGCATCTATTAAAAACCAGTTGTTTGCCCAAAATATTGTAATAGAGGCCGACTTTAGCGAGGTAGAAGATATTACCACAAAGGGTACCTACATGCAAAGCATTTTCTACAACCTTATATCAAACAGTGTAAAATACCGCAAGCCCGATGCTGCTACCTTAATTCAAATTAAGAGCATTAAAAAGAAAGACAGTATTATACTATCGTTTAAAGATAATGGCCTGGGTATTGATTTAGAGCACAAGCGCGACTACAGGTATTTGGCCTTTACAAGCGCTTCCACACCCACATTGCCGATGGAAAAGGCATGGGCTTATACATTACAAAAACGCAAACAGAAATACTGGGCGGCAAAATAAGTGTGCATAGCGAAGTTAATAAAGGCACAGAGTTTTACTTAGAGTTTGCAGCTTAAAAAATTTAAACCCAACCAAACTGTATTATGGAAACACCACAACGCTTTTTATTAATAGATGATGACCCGAGTAACAATCTGCTTACCAAAATATCAATTAAAAAAGTAATTGATAATGCTGAGGTTATTGCCCACACAATGCCCGAAGCAGGCATACAATATATTATTGATGAGTATGCTGCAAACCCTGTGCAAACGGTGTTGTTTTTAGATATTAACATGCCAACCCTATCGGGCTGGGATGTGCTTGATAAGTTTGCCGAAATACCCGAATTGATAGTGCCCAATTTTACTATCTACGTGCTATCATCGTCGGTAGACCCGTCAGACAAGGCAAAGGCCGCAAGCAATAATTTAGTAGCAGGCTATTTAGAAAAACCACTATCGCGCGAGGTGTTAAAATCTATGTTTCAACTAGCGTAGGTAGATTTTTCTTTTCTCACAATTTCAAAGAACTTTCATTTTTAACATTCCTCTAAGAGGAGTGCCTGAAAGGCTGAGGAGTTCTTCACTTCTCAATCCCGCACAGCTGTAACAAAATTTAACGTTTTTGCAACACTCTCCGATAATAAATTTCCTCCCCTACTCGTAAGGGGGGCGACGAAGGAGGACGGTGAGGTTACTAAATATCCGATAAACAAGACCTAAAACCAATGGGCTATAACCCTTGTGGCGGTAAATATTTTTTACAAAATGAACTTGACAAATTATATTTTCTGTTCTCAAAATTTCCGATAATAAATTTAATCCCCTTCTAAGAGGGCTTACATTACAGACCCTAGCGTAAGTAGGTACCTGAAAAGGCGGGGAGTCCTTCACTTCTCAACCCCGCACGGTTGTAGTAAAATTTAACGTTTTTGCAACGCCCTCCAATAACAAATTTCCTTGCCCTAATTGTTAAAGGACAGAGGGTACGGAAGAACGGTATAAACCCCACGCGGCTGTAAATAAATTTCGCAAAATGAACCTTAACTCCCGAGGAGTGAAATGGTAATAGAAAACTTTGTGAGTCGAATCTTCCGTCCCTAATTTTAGGGAGGGGTTGGGAGAGGGTACGAAAAGGCATAAAGGCAGTTTTAGGCTTGCCCCAACATTAACTGTTGGGTTACTACAAAGATACAACCCCAAACACCCCTTTGTCAAGAAATTGGAAAACTAAAAGTTACCCCATATCCCAATGTAGCAACATATAAAATTGGCACATAAATACTTGTTTATCATGGTGTTATTATAAATCATATAGTCTTGCATACGGCAGATATATCATAGGTTATAATATATTGAGTTTTATTTAAATTATTGATAATTAGTATTTTATGATGGTTAGTAATTGCAATTTTTACATAATTAAATACATATAGATATTATAATTTAAATAGTATTGCACACTTTTTATGTTAGTATTATACCTAATTTTGTATTGAGCATTTTTATGGTTATTAGACATTAGGCTGGCGATTCCATTCCCCAACAATTTCAAGTACTCATAATCTATCCTATTTGCATATATCATATAGAATATGAGTAACGTAGAGAATTATAATTCATTGTACAATAAGGGTAATGGAAATATTTCAGATAAATTTTCTGATGATATAATCAATATTTTACCCGGTACATTTTCTATTATTTCTGCCGAAGGAAAAATACTTAAATGGAATAAAAAGCTGGCTGATGTGTTTGGTTTTTCTAATGAAGAAATAGCTGCCATTGGTCCTTTGGGTTTTTTTGATGAAAAAGACCATGCATTAATTTCAGATAAAATTGTTGAGGCTTTTACATCGGGCTATGCCGAGGTTGAAGTAGAATCGGTTACAAAAAATAAACAAAAAATACATTTCCTTTATACGGCAAATGCTATTCAATACTTGGGGCAAAGCTGTATAGCTGTTATAGGTATAGATATTTCAGCAAAAAAATCCGAAGAATTAAAGTTCAAAAGGCTTATAGAAAATTCTTTGGTAGGCGCTGCCATAATGCAAAACAACAAGTTTGTGTATGTTAACGCCCGCTATGCCGAAATTTTTGGCTATACCCAGCAGGAAATGCTGGATAAAAACCCTGTAGATTTTTTAGTTTTTAAACCCGATGTTGAAAGTGTAAAAGAACATGTACAAGACCGTATAGATGGTATTGTAGAAACAGCGCACTACGAAACGCGTGCAATAAGAAAAGATGGTTCTATAGTTTGGGTAGAGGTACACGGTAGGTTAGCCAATTATAATGGCGAGCCTGCTATTATGGGCAATATACTGGACATAACAGCAAGAAAAGAACTACAGAATGAGCAGTCTATCTTTGCTTCAATTGTAGACTCATCACTAGATGCTATTTTATCTATAAACCTGGATGGGTTTATCGGGACGTGGAACAAGGGAGCGGAAAATGTTTTTGGACATTTAGCCAATGAGGTAATTGGCAAGCACGTTTTTATATTAATACCCGAAGAAAGGCAGCACGAAGAGATTGAAATACTTACAAAAATTAGAAATGGGCAAACGGTTGAACTTTATGAAACAAAGCGGCTAACAAAAGACGGGCGTTTAATAGATATTTCACTTACCGTATCGCCGCTTAAAGATGTTGTCGGTACTATAATTGGTGCTACAAAAATTGCTAGGGATATTACCGAAAAAAGAAAATCGGAAAAGGAAATTCTAGAGCGTGAGCAACGCTATAATAATGCTTTGCAGGGTATAGAGGCTGGTGTTTGGGATTATTACGACCTTGAAAACCGTTTGCTACTGCTATCGCCAAGGTACTTACAACTTATGGGGCGTGTGTATGAAGACCGCCCGTATACACAAGAAGAGTTGGAAAGTTGGATAGACCCAGATGATTACAAACTATCGGAAGTAGCTTTTATTGACTACTTGAGTAATAAAACACCCCACTATAAAATAGACCTGCGCTATATAATGGCCGATGGTAGTAAACGGTGGTTTTCTAATAGCGGAAAGGCAGCGTACGATAGCGAAGGCAATTTATTGAGAATAGTAGGTTCTATTATAGATATACACGAGAAGAAAATTGCCGAAGAGGCTATTCGGGTTAGTGAAGAAACCCAAAGGTTGGTTATGGAATCGTCGTTAGATGCTGTTATATGCATTAACATGAAAGGCGAAATTATCCTGTGGAGTAAACGTGCCGAAGAAACTTTTGGCTGGACAGAGGCCGAAGCAAAGGGCAAAACACTGGCAGAAACCATAATACCCGAAAAATACAGGGAGCAGCACGCCATTGGGTTTAAGCATTACTTAGCCTCTAATAGCGGCCCTTTATTAGGTAAATTAATAGAGATTGCAGCACTAAACAAAGCAGGGCAAGAGTTTCCTGTTGAAATGAGTATAGTGTCTATAGGCAATGGAAACGACAGGTTTGCCTGCGGCTTTCTGCGCGATATTAGCGTACGTAAGGCTACTGAAATGCAAAAAGATAAACTGGCTGCCAATATGTTGCAACGTAATAAAGATTTGGAACAGTTTGCCTACATCGTATCGCACAACCTGCGTGCACCGGTAGCAAATATTATTGGCTTTGCCGAAATTTTTAATGATACCTCTTACAGCATTGATGAAAAACAGGTTTTTGCAGACCACCTTGCAACATCTGCCAATAAGCTTGATGGGGTTATAAAAGACCTTAACTACATTTTACAGGTAAAACAGGAAATTAGCGAGCGTAAAGAAAGCGTAAGTTTTAGTAGCTTGGTAAGTGATATTGAAAATAGCATCATCAATATGATTAATAAAGAGAAGGTAACCATACGTGCCAACTTTAGTGCTATTGATGAGGTTGTTACCATTAAAAGCTATTTGTACAGCATATTTTACAACCTTATAACAAACAGCATAAAATACCGCCGCAAAGGCATTGCGCCTGTAATTGAAATTACAAGTAAACTGAACAAAGACAGCATTGCTATTGTTGTTGAAGACAATGGTATGGGCATAGACCTAACCCAAAAAGGCGAACAGGTTTTTGGTCTTTACAAGCGGTTTCATACACAAGCTGCCGAAGGTAAGGGCATGGGCTTATACATGACAAAAACACAAGTAGAAGCTATAGGTGGAAAAATATTTATAGCCAGCGAGGTTAACGAGGGCACTGTGTTTACAATAGAATTGCCAGTTTAAACCAATACATAAACCAACCACTTATTTTGACTACTCCAAACAATTTTTTAATTATTGATGACGACTCTACCAACAATATGTTGTGCGAGGCCGCGCTTAAAAAGCCTTTGCCGGGGCCGATGTAATTTCTTTTGTAAATCCTGATGATGGTATTAAGTACATAGAAAATATTTACCCCTAAACCCTGTACCCACTATCCTTTTTCTAGATGTTAGTATGCCATCGCTAAGCGGGTGGGATGTTCTACGAAAATTTAAAATCAATTTACACCAATTAGCCCCGCAAATTTCTATTTATATTTTATCAGCATCAATGGACAGTGCCGATAAATGGCACGCCGAAGAAAACGAATTGGTAAAAGGCTATATATCAAAACCATTATCCAAAAATAAAATACTAGCGCTTTTTGGGTAATGCCTGGTAGTGCATGCTAAAATTACGGTTACATAAAGCCATAATATCAATGTTTAAACAATGTAAATTATTATTTATAATGTGTTTAAAGTAATAGTATACCATTGTTTTTTAAATATAATAGTTACTATTGTAATGAGCATATTATCCAAAAAACCATGACAGTACCACAACGCTTTTTATTGATAGATGACGACCCTAGCAACAACCTGCTTACTAAAATTTCTATAAAAAAAATTATAGGTGCTGTAGATGTTGTAGACTTTACCTTGCCCGAACGGGGTGTGGAATATGTTGTGAATGAGTATAGCAATAGCCCTGTAAATACGGTATTGTTTTTAGATATTAACATGCCTGTTCTTACCGGGTGGGAGGTATTAGATAAACTAACCGAGGTGGCTCATTTGGTAGTGCCGCATATTTCTATCTACATCCTCTCCTCATCTGTAGACCCTGCTGATAAACAAAAGGCAGTAAGCAACCCACTAGTAACCGGGTATTTAGAAAAACCCCTTACCCGCGACACATTGCGTAGCCTGTTTCCATTATAAGAAACGATTATTTAGAGCAATAAAAAGTGAAATTATTTGGTGGGGTTGGGCACTAGTACTGTTCGTCAGGGTCTTTTTCTATTATCCAGTACATTTTTATCTCCTCCATACAGGTTACAAAACCATCAATACTTACCGGTTTTGCAATTAGGGCCCTGGCGCCCATTTCAAGGCACTTTCCACTGTCGGGGTGGTCTTTAGAGGCTGTCAGCACCACTACCGGCATTTTGTTTACCTCGCCGGTTTCATGCAGCTTTGCCATAACCTCCCAACCATCAACCTTTGGCATTTTTAAATCCAGTAAAACTAAAGCGGGGGTATCGGTAATATCCCTGTCGGCATACTCGCCGCGGCATAATAAAAAATCAAGAGCAAAAACGCCGTTTATTAGATGTATAACAGGGTTGGTAACATTACATTTTTTAATACCCGCATGGTCATCTCTGCATCGTGCATGTTATCATCAACCAGTAAGATATAAGGAACTTTGTCAGGCATAGTAAAAAAGAAATTTCTACAAATATAAAAATAACGGGGGAAGCCAAAATTAAAACAGTCACGCTCTCCATAGCGGTAATAGATTAAAGATGGCAGCCCCGCGTTATGGGATTGCCCTCTCATCCTTCTACATTTAGTGTACTTATGGAGATTCGACTGTTAAGAGAAGAGGGAAATTTCTTTAAGGCTTATTTCATCCTTATGGTACAAAGATAGTTTAATTAACTGACAGTCAATTTTTTTAATCAAATGGTAACTTAAATTGCTGGTAGCTAAGGGGTAAATTTATTTTCATTAATTTACAATGCTATTTACTAAGTCTTTCAAATTCAATTATTAATTCTTACTTTGTTCAATTAAAAACCTAATATTCTGACCGGAACTTTATCCAAATGGAAAACGCCGAATCATTAAATGCTGATATTAAAATACTCGAAGAAAAAGACCTTTCAGACTATGTAATTAACTGCATGCCCGGTGTGTTCTTTCTACAAACCGAAGAGGGCAAATACATTAGGTGGAATGATAATTTTGAAAGGGTATCGGGCTACACTAAACAAGAAATTTTGGGTCTTAATGCCTTCGATTTTTTTGATGGAGATAACAAACAGTTAATTGCAGACCGCATTGCCGATGCTTTTACCCAAGGCAAATCGCAGGTAGAAGCTACCATTGTTAGAAAAACCGGCGAAAGGGTACCCTATTACTTTATGGGCTGCGGGGTAATATACAATGGCCAACGTTGCATTATAGGGGCGGGGGTAGATATTACCGAGAAAATAAAAATGGAGGAGATAGTGCATAAGAGCGAAAAGAAATACCACTCGCTGTTTGAACAAGCTACCGATGCTATTTTTATTTGCGATTTTGATGGCTATTTTGTTGATGTAAACCAGAGTATGTGCACTATTATTGGTTATACTAAAGAAGAACTGTTGGGCATGCATGCAAGCAAAATAGTAGAGCCTGAAAACCTGCAAACAAACCCCATACCTTACGATAGGTTACACCAAGGTGAACACATGCTTAACAAGCGCAAAGTTATTTGTAAAGATGGTACTTTGCTTCACTTTGAGGTAAATATTAAGCGGCTTGATGATAATATGATAATGGCCATTGCGCGCGATATTACCGAGCGCAAAAAAATGGAAGAAGAAAAAGAGCGCGCTACCTATTTGTTAAACGAGCGGGTAAAAGAGCTTTCTACCCTTTATGGCATTAGCCGTATGTTACAAGCATTGCACACTAATATTGATGATACCCTGCTAGCCTTAGCAAGCGCTATGCTTAATGGCTGGCAGTTTGGCAACACGGCCGCGGCCCGCATTGTATACAACAACGTAGAGTACAAAACACCCAACTTTGGCCCCGGCGTGGCTAACCAATCGGCAAATTTTACAACCTTTGGCGGTGTGCAGGGTAGGGTAGAGGTGGTGTATTTTGATGATAAGCCTGCTGCATTTGAAGGGCCCTTTTTAAAAGAAGAGCGAGACTTGCTAAATATGCTTACCGAAATGCTTAAAGTATACATAGAGCGTAAGCTAGTAGACAAACAACGCGAGGAAGTAGCCAGCGACCTTATGCAACGCAACAAAGACCTTGAGCAGTTTGCCTACATCATATCGCACAACCTGCGTGCCCCGGTAGCCAATATCATGGGCTTTACCGATGTGTTGAATGATGATGATATTGATTCCGAAACACAAAAAACATACATTAATGAGTTAAATATCTCGGTTTCAAAGCTTGATGAGGTTATACGTGATTTGAATACTATACTACAGGTGCGCCGAGAGGTTAGCGAGGTTAAAGAGCAGGTAAGCTTTGGCAAAACCATAAACAATGTGCAGGTAAGCATTAAAAATATGATAGCCAAAGAGGGTGTGCAAATTGAAACAGACTTTGTTGAGGTTGACGAAATTATCACCCTTAAAAGCTATATACACAGCATATTTTACAACCTTATATCAAATAGCATTAAGTACCGCCGTGCCGATGTGGCCCCGGTAATTTCTGTAACAAGCCGCAAAAGCGGCAACAGGGTTATTCTTGAATTTGAAGACAATGGCCTGGGCATAGATTTAAATACCAAAGGCAACCAGGTATTTGGCCTGTACAAGCGGTTCCACACCCATGCAGAGGGTAAGGGCATTGGCCTGTACATGACCAAAACCCAAATAGAAACCCTGGGCGGAAAAATTAGCGTAGATAGCAAAGTAGGAGAGGGCACCCGCTTTACAATAGAATTGCCTGTATAAACCTAAATAACAACTACGTTAAAATACTATTTACCGGTTGCAAAGCAGCTGGTAAATCAGTTTCATCAAGCATCTCGCGCAGGTCTATTTCTATGGTGCGGCTCAGGGCTGTAATAGGTACATCGTTAGCGCTGCCTTCAAAAGGGTTTTCGGTACTTTCGCCTACCCGCTCCAGCGATGTAAATACCCACATAACAATAACACTAAAAGGTATAGTAAGCCAAGCCATACCATTGCCCAGTTTATCAAACTCTTTAACCATACCAAAGGGTACCATAAAAATAAATAGCCAAATAAATAATGTGTTTATAGTAGCAAATTGTCTGGGGTAGGGGTAGTTTTTTATACGCTCGCATTTGCCTTGGCTGTCGTATAAATCTTTAAGTAAAAGCTCCAGTTCTACATAGCGGTTATTCTCAATAAACCCATCATCGGCAAGCCTTTTTAAGTGTGCGCTTTGCAATGCTATTATTTGGGTGGCACGGTTTTTCTTTTTCAGCACATAATTAAACTCTTCAGCACTTAGGTATTCTTTCAGTTCATCCTCCAGCTTATTTACCCATTCATCAACAGTAAAATATTTAAGGTATTCAATGTTATAGCTTTTATCCATATTCTCCCAGGTGCGTTTTTCGCGCAGCTGAAAGCGCAATGCTGTAAGCCAAGCAATATGCCGGTATACAAGGTCTTTATGTATTTGCTTTAGCTCCTCGCTGCTTGCGCCGGGCTTGCTAACAAAATCGCGAGACATTACACCCCAGCTGCGGCTGGTGTTTACTATAGCGCCCCATATTTGGCGGGCCTCCCATGCGCGGGCGTACGTAGCGTTGTTTCTAAAGCCTGCAATAAAAGCCGCAGCGGTGCCAAGCAGGGCCACAGGCACCCACGTTATGCCTACCCATTTAATATCAAGCCCGGCATATAAAATGGTGGGTATTATAGCTAAAACAGTTAGTATATAAATGTCGCGGCGCGTCCACATTAAAAACTCTGTAAGCTTATAGCTTCTTCCCGAATGCATAGTGTAATTTATTTATGCAATTATAAGTTAATTAGCAATAAAACATTTTTGGGCTATATTATTTCTTTGGGATTATTGGTGGGGATTTTTACATTTGTAAACACGCTCAAAAAAACCACATGAAAACACGCTTACTCTTATTGCTTATTTTATTTACCGGCACTGCTCTTTTTGGTCAAAACCTGGTAATAAACCCCAGCTTTGAAAATACATCCAGCAACTGCGGCAACTTTGGCGGCGAGGGCTTTGGCACCGACCTTTTAGATTGGGACAATGCCAACTCTAACGCTCCCGGCGACAGTTGCTCATCGCCCGATTTGTTCTCGGCATGTAACACCATACCAATTATTGGCGGCCCAAGCCCTACCAATATGCCCAACTCATTTTTAGGTTTTCAGCGCTCGCGCACAGGTACCCGCCACGCCGGTATTATTACCTATGCACCGGGTATAGCTGCGGGCTGCTCTGCCGTGGGTAATGATAATTACCGTGAGTACATACAGGGCCACACAACCACACCGCTGGTTGCTGGGCAAACCTATTGCGTATCTATGTATGTAAGCCTTGGCGATAATGTGGTTTGGGCTACCAACAACATAGGCGTGCGTTTTACAAACACACAATACCTGCGCGATGCTTGTGCTAATGGAAATAACTCGCTTATAAACCTTCCACCGCAACTTAACTATAGCTGCACCACACCTATTACCGATACCTCTAACGCAAACTGGGTGCGCATACAGTGGGATTATGTAGCTGTAGGTGGCGAACGTTGGTTTACCATAGGTAACTTTTATAACAATAACAATACAACTGTAGGTTGCGCTAACAGCGGCGCCAGCATCAACCCCTATGCTTATTATTATATTGATGATGTTAGCATAACCCCTAACACCTGCTGTGCGGCAAGCATAGCACCTGTTACACCAAAATGCCCAACCGATGCTGCTTTTAACCTTACCGCGGTTGCGCCATTGGGTGTAAACTGTAACCCAACGGTTACCGGCACATGGAGCGGCCCCGGAATTACCAATGCCAATTTAGGCACGTTTAACCCTGCTACTGCGGGCGTGGGTACCCATACTATCACCTACACACTAGCGTGCGGGCAAACAGCCACTACAACCATTATAGTAAACAATTGCGCTGCCTTGGTTTTATGTATGGAGCCTAACGGCAATATTACTGTAACCGGTGGCACAGGCCCTTACCAATGGCAGACTCAATCTACCCAGCAAGATTGTAGCGGCTGCCCCTTTGGGCAGTGCTTTCCACCAATATGCACAGGCACAACTGTAACCGTATGGACAAACTTTGCTAACGGTGCAACAGCTACCCCTCCGGGTACATTCCCTTTCCGTGTTTTAGATAATGCTGGCAACAGCAATGTTATATCTACCCTTACCGGCATACCAAGTTGCCAATGTGTGCTATCACTTTCTACCAACAGCACAGCCGCTACCTGTGGCGGTTCTAATGGTACAGCATCGGTATCAGTAACGCAGGGTACAGGCCCTTATACCTATGTGTGGAGCAATGGTGGTACAGGCCAGTCTATAACAAACGTACCGGGCGGTACATATACTGTTACGGTAACCGGCGGTGGTTGTTCATCTACTACTACAGTAAACGTAAATACCACACCTGCCGTAACAGCTACACCATCATCAACACCAACAACCTGCGGCAATGCTAATGGCGGCGCATCAGTAGTGGCAGCGGGTGGCAATGGCACCTATACTTACCTGTGGAGCAATAACGCTTCAGGCCCTTCTATAAGCAATGTTGCCGCAGGCCAATACACGGTAACAATTACCAGCAATGGTTGCACCACTACACAAACCATATTGGTAGCGGCTAGCAGTCCGGTAACGTTAAACTCTCTGCAACAAAACACCAATTGTGGCTTGGCTAATGGCACAGCAACTGTTAACGTAACTGCGGGTACCGGCCCGTTTACTTATGCATGGAGCAATGGCGGCTAGGGGCAATCTATAAGCAACCTTGCCGCGGGTACTTACACAGTAACCGTAACGGGCGCAGGCAATTGCACCGCTACATCATCATTTACCATATTACCGTCAACAGGAATAACACTTGTACCATCATCAACCAATGCAAACTGCAACCAGGCCGATGGTACTGCAAGCGTAGCGGCAAGCGGCGCAAGCGGCAGCTACACCTACCTGTGGAGCAATAACCAATCGGGCAGCAGCATACAAAACCTGGCTACAGGTACCTATACCGTTACTGTTAATGATGGGCAAGGTTGTTCTGCAACATCATCGGTTACAGTTGGTCAAAACACGTCTATGACAGCATCTGTTACCGGCACCGGTATAACCTGTACCAGTCCAAACTCTGGCACGGTAGATTTAACCGTAGGCGGCGGCACACCAAGCTATACATACCTTTGGAGTAACAACGCTATAACGCAAGATCTTAGCGGTGTTACAGCGGGTACCTATACAGTTACCATTACAGACGATGCCGGTTGTATTATAACCCAAACGTATGAAATAGAAGCACCGGAGGTACCAACGGCAAGTGTTGTTGTTACCAATGAAACCTGTAAAGAAGCCGGCGATGGAGAAATAGATTTAACCGTAACCGGTGGCACAGGCCCATATAGTTTCTTGTGGAGCAACAATGCTATAACTGAAGATATTGACGACCTTGACGATGGTACGTATACCGTTACCGTAACCGATGCTAATGGTTGTGTAACAACACAAACAGGAACGGTTATAGCAGGCGATGATTTCCCAATAACAATTAGCGTTTCTAACGGTGTGCTAACAGCCACTACAGCGCCTAACTACCAATGGTATTTTAATGGCGATATTATTATTGGTGCCAATGGCCAAACATACAATGCAACACAGCCTGGGTCGTACTACGTAACAACATCGGTAGGGCCGTGTAAATTTGGTTCTAATATTATTGTTATTACCGGAGTAGAAGAGGCCAGCAACTTTGCCAACATCAACGTATTCCCTAACCCGGCAAGCGATAATATTACCATTACCGTTAACCTTGTAACACCACAAAAAGTAGTAGTTGATTTGGTTGATGTGTTAGGCCGCAAAATAAGCCAGACAACCAACGGCAACAAAGCCAATACGTACCAATTTAATATGTCGGTAAAAGAGTTAAGCCAAGGCATGTATTTCTTAACCGTAACAACAGAAAACGAGAGCAAATCGGTTAAGGTAATTGTAGGGAATTAGTAATGAAAAATTAAAAACGATAAATGATAAATTAAAGCCTCGCAGTCCCGAAGAATCGGGATGCGGGGCTTTTTTGTTTGCTGTAAATGAATCCCCTGTTTATCTTTAGAAAGTTAAAATTTAAATTATGGTCAAAGTATTAATAGATACTTGCGTTTGGTTAGACATTGCCAAAACATCTAAAGGTGAGAAGATATTAGATTTACTTCAAGAATTTATTAAAAGAAATGAAGTTAGCTTAATTCTTCCGGAAATAATAATTGATGAATTTGATAGAAATAAAGAACGTGTAATAACTGAGGCAGGTAAAAGCTTGTCAAGCCATTTCAAAAAAGTTAAAGAAATGGTCGTAGAGCACGCAGATAAGCAATTAAAAGAGAGTATTCTAGTGCAATTAGAAAATATTGACAAAAAAATTCCCACTTTAGGAGAAAACGCTTTTAATTCAATTCAACGCATTGATGATATGATAAAGGCTGCGGAGATTATAACAATTTCTAATGATATTAAACTTAGGGCAACTCAAAGGGCTATTGATAAAAAAGCTCCGTTTCATCTGGCAAAAAACAGTATCGGAGATGCGATTATTATAGAAGCTTACAATGAATATAAAATCCAAAATGCAGCACAAGAATTCAATCTTATTTTTGTGACATACAATACAAGTGACTTTAGCCTGCGAAATGGTAATCAGAAATACCCTCATAAGGATTTGTCGGATATTTTTAACAGCTCGAAATCACAATATTTTATTAGCCTTCCTGAGGCTTTGAACTCCATTAATCCAGACTTAATGGAAGAAATTGATTTTGAAAACGATTGGAATTTTGAATTTCGCAGCTTTTCTGAAATTTTAGAAATTGAAAAAGAACTTGAACAAAAAATATGGTATAACAGACACAAATTCCGTGAACATTTAATTGAAAATGGAAAGATTAAATTGATTGATAGAAAAGATTTTGATATTAAAACGTCTCAAAATACAATAGTAAAAGATATTTGGAGAGGTGCATTAAAGGCAGCAAAAAAAGTTGAAAAAAAATACGGGGTTAAAAATTTGCAATATGATGATTTCGAATGGGGAATGATCAATGGAAAGTTGTCTGCTTTAAGATGGGTAATTGGTGATGAATGGGATAATTTAGATACGTAAAAACACTAAAGTTAGGGAGCGTTAATTTAACGGTGAGAGTCCCGCCTGCGCGGGAATGAGGAACACCTTTATTGGTTTCAAGAGGGGTCTTCAAAAACAGAACCCGGTCAAAGACACCTTTTTTATTTACTTTTTTCAAACGATTTTGCATCTAGCATTATATAAAAATCAGTGTAAATTTTATCTGTTTCTTTTTTAAATGCAAAGCCTATTAATTTATGCAATACAAAAATAAAAAATGCATAAAAAATAAGCATGCTTAATACAAGCCCTACACCTTTTAAATCTCTTATTAGTACAATAGCTATTAAACATTGTAATGCCATTAAACCAACAAATAATCCGGCAAATGCTTGAATAAATTGTGTTAGTGTTATGTTCAACGTTACAGTTGATTCTGCGCCATTTTCTGAAACACTACCCCAAATTGTGGGTAAAACGGATGTTGCGCTTGTATTAACTTGCTTCAACAAAAATGTATTGCCTGCTATTGTTCCCTTAAATCTATCGGTATGGGTTTGGTGCAAATACTTGGGAGTAATTTCCTTTTTAATACGCTCCAATACTTCGTCTTTAGATAGTTTGGTTTTATAGGTAATAGTTTCTGCGGGAAAATATTTCATTAAAAAATTAATTTGTTTGTGATACTATTTCTGCTTCAAAAATTTTCTTCAAATCAATACGTGCTGTAGTTGCTTCGTAGTTAAAGCCTACATGCGATATTAGCATTGCAAAGCCAATAAAAAGAAAAGGGATAAAAACTCCGAGACTAAATTCTCCGCCTGCCAAAATTGCCACCAGCCATGTAATGAACACAGCCGAGGGGATGCTTATATAAATTAGTAAGAAAGTATTTACAAAACTGTGCATTTGCATGCTAACATTAACTACTGTGCCTGTTGGCTCTTCTTTAATAGTTCCGGTTATTTGAGGTAGAAAAGAGTTGCGGTAGCCTATTTTTCGCTGTATTTTAAACACAGGCCCGTAGATATCGCCACTATATTTTCTTTTAACCATGTTAGCAGGTAGTCTGTACTCTAAAGAGCGGGTAGGAATCACCGCCAGGGTTATACGTTCTATTGCCTCTTCTTCTGTAAGATTAGTTTTATAAATAATTTCTTGTGCCGGCAGAAGTTTCATTAGTGTAAATATATAAAAACAAAACCCCTCCGCTTCAGGCGGAAGGGTTCATGATATTATTAGATCCCGAATCAAGTTCGGGATGACAGTTAGGGTTATGCATCCTCGCCCACACCTTCTTTCAGGCGTTCGGCGTTTTCAGCTACAGCAAGGGCATCAATAACCTCGCGTATGTCGCCATCCATAAACACAGGCAGGTTATGGTTGCTCCAGCCAATGCGGTGGTCGGTAACGCGGCTTTGAGCGTAGTTATAAGTGCGGATTTTGGCAGAACGGTCGCCGGTAGAAACCATAGTCTTCCGTTTCTTGCTCATTTCCTCGTTACGCTTGGCAAGTTCCATTTCGTATATACGAGAGCGTAATACCTTCATGGCCTTTTCGGCGTTTTTCAACTGCGATTTCTCGTCCTGGCACGATACTACAATACCCGTTGGTATATGCGTTAAACGCACCGCAGAGTAAGTAGTATTTACCGACTGTCCACCGGGGCCCGATGAGCAGAATAAATCTTTACGCACATCGTTAGCGTTTACCACCACGTCAAACTCTTCAGCCTCGGGCAGCACAATAACGGTAGCAGCAGAGGTATGTACACGGCCTTGGGTTTCGGTCTCAGGCACACGTTGTACACGGTGTACGCCGCTCTCAAACTTTAGTATACCGTAAGCACCATCGCCCATTACGTTAAAAATAACCTCTTTATATCCACCCGATGAGCCATCGGTATGGTCAACCAGTTCAATTTTCCAGCCTTCGCGTTCGCAAAAGCGGGTATACATGCGGTAAAGGTCTCCGGCAAAAATACCTGCCTCGTCGCCACCGGTACCCGCGCGCACTTCCACAATAGCGTTTTTAGCGTCTTCAGGCTCTTTAGGTATCAATAGCACCTTCATTTCCTCTTCCAGCTTTTGGAATTCCTGGGTCAGTTCGTCCAGTTCCACTTTGGCCATCTCGCGCATTTCGGGGTCCTTTTCCGTAGCCAAAACCTGTTTAGCGTAGTCAAGGTTGTCAAACACGTTTTTATAAATATGGTACGCGTCAACAATGGTTTTAAGGTCTTTATATTCTTTGTTAAGCTGGGCAAAACGCTTCATATCGCTCATTGCCTCGGGCTGAGACAACATCACTTCAACATCTTGCCAACGTTTCTTAATAGCTTCTAACTTATCTAACATTATACTAAATTTTGTGCAAAGATAGCAAATTAGGGGATAGGGTGTAGGGATGGGGTATAGCATGTTTTTAGGGGCATTTTGCATTATGAATTCTGCATTATGAATTATCTTTACCCCATGGCAAAAACACCCAGCAAATTCACCACTAAAAAGCCGTGGGCCGAAAAGATGAAACACCCTGCCAAGCCTGTTGTAGAGGTGCTTAACGAACAAAAAGGCCCAATTTACCCCACAGGCCGTATGCTTATTGCAACCCCTATGGTTATTGATGAAATTGTGAAAACCATACCCAAGGGTGAGCTTATGACATCAGCCAAGTTGCGTAGTATTTTGGCTGATAAGTTTGATGCTGATTACGCCTGCCCTATGACAACAGGCATTTTTCTGCGCATAGCCGCTGAATATGCCAACGAGCAAATGAACAACGGCATTAAAAACGTTACCCCTTTTTGGCGCGTTATCCGCGATGATGGGTCGCTGATAGACAAACTGCCCGGCGGTATTAACCACCAGGCAGAGTTGCTTGCCAAAGAAGGCTTTACTTTTATCCCCAAAGGCAAAAATAACCTTAGGGTAAAGGGTTTTGAAAATTATATTTAACCGGCTGAGTTAATCCCCCTCTAAGAGGGGGTGCCCGTAGGGTGGGGAGTTTTAGCGTGAAGTCCCGATAGCTATCGGTTGGGAGGGGGCTAATGTACTATATGCAACTTAGCAATAAGCTCATCACTTGCATCATCGCTATATAAGCCATAGCCATTTACCAATGTTCCTTTTATCCCGTCTTTACTTTCCAGCGCATATAGCACAGATTGGTCGTCGGGGTCGGTCATGCCTTCAAAGCGGTAAACCTCTGTTACCTCAAAATCATCGGGCATAAGCACAAGGTCGCCACATTCAAGGCAATCGTTTTTCATGTTAAAGTCGAAGGTATAGCCGCGCGCTTTAAGGTCGGCCAAACCATCCACTAACGATTCGTATTTTATCATCTTTTTAGCGGTTTAGGTAGGCACTGTACATCCAAACAAGTTTTTCCTGCTGGCTTACATAATCGCTCATAATAGAGTTTGTCCCTTCGTCGTTCGCCTCGTCAGATAGATCTAGCAATTCGCGCTCCTTGGTAATAATTATTTTAAAGCTCTCCAGTATTTCTATAAGCGCTGCTTTACCGTCAGATACGTTTGTTTTTTCTTTTATCTTAGAGTTTTTAATATACTCGCTATAGCTATGTATTGGCGTGTGGCTAAGGGTTAAAATACGTTCGGCTATTTCATCAATTTTAATTGCGGCATCGTTATACAATTCTTCAAACTTAACGTGTAGTTCAAAAAACTTTTCGCCTTTAATATTCCAATGGTACCCGCGTACATTCATATAGAATATCTGATAATTTGTAAGTAAATCGTTAAGTCCGTCTGCCAACTGTTGGCATTTTTTAGCATCAAGGCCAATAACGTTAAGCGTTTTGGCGGCTTTTTCTGTTTTGTTTTTCATTTTGTGGTGTATTATTATTCTATAACAAAAACGAATGTAAATGTTTCAAATATTCAAATTATTATTTCAACTTTATTTTTTAGTTGAACCTACAATTAGTGTTTATACAGTAGTTGCAAAAATAACCTTTTTATGAGGATTGAAGAGGAGTTAAAAACAAAAGCTTTTGTTAGCGAAAACCAAAAGGCGCAGCTTAACATAATGTTTACTGCCGGCTGGGTGCGCTGCGCCATATCAGCAGCGCTTAAAAATTATGGAGTAACACCAGAGCAGTATAACGTGCTGCGCATACTGCGTGGCAGCCACCCCCAGGCTATTTGCTTAAAAGATATTACCTGCCGCATGGTAGACAGAAATTCTAACACATCGCGAATTGTAGACAAGTTGGCAGACAAAGGTTGGGCGGTACGAGAAACATCGGCCAGCGACAGGCGCGAAGTACAAATAGCATTAACTGATAAAGGGAGCGACCTGCTTGCCCAGATAGAGAAGCAGTATGGCGCCGATAAAATGATGCACTCCAGTGGGTTAAGTAGTGCCGAAGCCGAAACCTTAAACCACCTTTTGGATAAATTAAGAAGTGCCTAACTTCTTTTTTGGCATAATTGTTGTTGCAACATTAATGTTGATACAATGATTTTTAAACCTTTTTAATTTTAGCATTTTTACCATAAAAAGCAATTGTTATGAAAACTAAATTTTTTAAAGCAGAAGAAAGGGGCCACGCCAACCACGGATGGTTAGAGAGTTGGCACACCTTTAGCTTTGCCCAATACTACAACCCTGAACGCTCTCACTTTGGCGCATTGCGCGTATTAAACGACGATTATATAGCCGCCGGTATGGGCTTTGGTACCCACCCGCACGATAATTTTGAGATTGTTACCATACCATTAGAAGGTGCGGTAGAACATAAAGACAGCATGGGCAACCATGGCATTATTAAGCGTGGCGATGTGCAAATAATGAGCGCAGGCTCAGGTATTGCCCACTCTGAGTTTAACGCCAGTAAAGAGGAAGCTTTAAAACTGTTTCAGATATGGGTTTTCCCCAAAGAGCGCAACATTACCCCCGCTACGACCAAAAATCGTACCCGCTAGAGGGTCGCAAAAACAGCTGGCAGGTAGTAGTATCGCCAAAAGACGAAGGTGCAGTTTGGATTAACCAGGATGCGTATTTTAACCTTGGACACTTTGATGCTAACAGCAATGTTGACTATAAAATGAACACTAATGGCAATGGTGTGTTTTTGATGGTTGTTGAAGGTGAAGCCGAAGTTGATGGGCAAGTGCTTAGCAGGCGCGATGCTATTGGAATTTGGGATGCTGATAGCGTTACCATTAAAACCAATGCCGAAACCGAACTTTTAGCTATTGAAATACCCATGGCGGTTTAAATAAATAAAATATGGTATTAGCTACAGCTGCGGCAAGTATAGCCCGCGATAAATACAAAACTACACTAACGGCACGCAACCACACCGGTATTGCCGATGAGCCTGCCGAGGATAATGGTAGCGACTTAGGGCCTGTTCCGCACGAGCTTTTGTTAGAGGCACTGGGTGCATGCACTGCTATAACCCTGCGTATGTATGCCGACAGGAAAGAATGGCCTTTAGAGGCAGTAGATGTTGAGTTGGATATAAGTAAGGACGGTGCTAATACCACTATAAACCGCCGCATTAATATTACAGGCCCAATGCTAACTACAGAGCAACATAGCCGCCTTATAGAAGTTGCTAATGCATGCCCAATACACCGCATACTTACCGGCCCAATAAAAATTAATACAATAGAATAAAAACCTATAATGGAAAAGGACATAACCAAAAAGTATAGCAATGGCGATGTTACCGTAGTGTGGCAACCGGGTCTGTGTATACACTCTGCCTTGTGTTTCCATGGTTTGCCCGGTGTGTTTGACCCGCGCAAGCGCCCTTGGGTAACGCTAGAGGGTGGTAAAACAGATGAGATTGTTGCACAGGTAAACAAATGCCCATCGGGCGCGCTTACTTACTATCGCAATAGCGAAATGACAAACCCTGCGGTAGATATTGAAACTATTGTAGAGGTATCGCCCAACGGTCCATTATTGGTGTATGGCAATATTAAAATTAAAGATGCCGAAGGCAACGAAACAATAAAAAACAAGGTAACGGCACTATGCCGTTGCGGACAATCGGCCAACAAGCCCTATTGCGATGGGACACACCGCAAAGTAGGTTTTGAAGGCTAAATAAAACAAGAAAATGAAAGTCTTAATTATAAGTTCAAGTACCCGCAAGGGCCGCACCAGCCATAGGGTTGCAGTGCATTTAAATAACAGGTTTAACAATACTGATGGTATTGAGGCACGCATATTAGACCTGGCAGAGCATAAATTGCCCATGTTTGAAGAGGTGTATGTGCGCGATGAAAACCCTACAGACACAGCCAAAGAAGTAGCTAAAATGCTCAATTGGGCCGATGCTATGGTGTTTTTAACCCCCGAGTATAACGGCACTTATGCCCCCGCCCTTAAAAACCTGGTAGACTATTATAACAAAACCGAGTTTATTAAAAAGGCGATTGGCATAGTTACCATTTCTACCGGTGCCTTAGCCGGTATGCGCTCTGCCGTGCAGTTACAAAACTTAATTGCCGCCTTGTTTGGCTATGTTGTGCCGTATATGCTGCCTGTAGGCAACGTGACAGATAAGTTTGAAGAAGACGGCACCCTGAAATTGCCCTTGTTTGAAAACAGCATAAACAACTTTGTAGCAGAGTTTTTATGGCTGGCCGATGCTGTTGTTGCTAAGAAAGAATTAGCTGCAGTAGTTTAAAAGTTCCCCCTTTAAAAAGGGGGTGTCCTGACTGTAAAGTCAGGACGGGGGATTTTGTAACCACCCCGTCCGTCAGCAAGCTCATACCCCTCCCTGCAGAGGGGATTGAATTTCGTTCTGTATAAGAACGAAAGAAAGGGAGGTGAAATGAACTAAAACACGCCTATTTCCTCTCCCAAATACGTATATAATCAATCTCATATACGTAGGGGAATTTGGTAAACAAGCCATTTAGCCCTACGCATGTATTGCTAAGTGGCGCATTAACATTAAGAATAATATTCATTGGCTTTAAGCTGCTTATATAGGGCATGGCAGAGGTGAAAAAGTTTACCCCATCTAAGTAGAAGGATATAGAATTTCCTTCCCAATTAAAGCCAAAGGTATGCCACTCATTGTCAGTCACGGTTATGTGGCGTTTATAGTCAGAATAGTGTTTTGGTGTTGTAAAAGTATTTTCGCATACGGTATCGGAGCCTATCATGGTTGGTGGCAGCACATAATGTACGTTTGATGTAATGGTGCGGTCTTGCCCGTTTATAAATTCAAAACCGTCAATCTCGTGCCAGCAGTCACCATCGTACATCCAAAAGTTGGCTCCAAAGGGGGCATACGTCATCGGGAATTTAGGTGCGGGGGCAGCTTAAAGCGTATCTCGTAATAGCCGCGGTAATACTTTTGTTTAGAAAATAAAATGCCCGTAGTGTGGCTTACATCTTTTTTAGTAATGTTAAAAGTACCATTGTCCCAATCCCAAAACTCGCCCTCCATATTCTCTTTGCGGGTATATAGTTTTACAGTTCCATCAAACACCTTTACGTTATGGGTATCGCTTTTATAATCAACGTATGCCTGTAATTCCTTAATCTCGTTGGGCTGGTTGTAGTTGCAAACAGATATCATATTGTTGGGGTGCTGGCCCCAGCTATAGCCCACATCCCACTTTGTACGGTCTAGTCGCGTGCCGGTAAACTCATCGGCAAAGGTTTGTTTCCAGCGCGTAGTATCCTCACCCGGAGGCTGGGCATTTAGCGCGGCGGCAATCAAAACAAGTATAAATGCTGCTAACTTTTGCATAGGCTGATAATGACAAATGTAATGCCAATAGGCCAATTGGTTGGGCACAAGAGTAGCTTAAACGCATTTTTTTCTTCAATCTCACAATTTGCGCTATCTTCAACCCTTGTTTGTTTGTGAAGGCCAATGAATGATTTGCTGATACTTATAGCCCTGGCGGTGGCCCCCTGTATAATTATTGCCCTGTTTATTTACTGGCGCGATAAGTTTGACAAGGAGCCATTTAACCTGCTTGTAGGCACTTTTTTTGGCGGCATAGCATCGGTAGTACCTGCATATTTTCTTAGCCGTGGGCTCGAAGATATTATACTGGCAGGCCAAACACTTACTACCTTTGAAATTGCTATTGATGCCTTTGTATGCGTTGCCTTTGCCGAAGAAATATCTAAATACTTTTTTCTTAGGTTTATAGCCTACCCCAACAAAAATTTTAATGAGCCTTTTGATGGTATAATGTACTCTATAATGGTAGGCATGGGCTTTGCTATGATAGAGAACCTACTGTATGTATTGAGTAACGAGGGTAACGGTATTCAAATAGCGCTGTTGCGCATGTTTACCGCCATACCGGCCCATGCGGTGTTTGCGGTTATTATGGGTTATTTTGTGGGCCTTGCCAAGCATACCAACCACAAAACGGGCTACCTGTTTCTGGGTGTTTTAGCGGCTACATTAGCCCACGGCTTCTACGACTTTTTCTTATTCATACAAAACATGCCTTACGTATACCTGGGCGCGGCTATATCGCTGCTGTTTTGTGTATACCTTTCTTTTAAAGCCATACGCCAGCACAAAAAAACTCGCCATTTGCACCTAACGGTACAAATGGCGAGGAGGGTAAGATTACCGACAGCGAAACCGGCTTTTAATACGGCGCTGTATAGCTGGTAGGGGCATTGCCCGGTATTTCATTGTTTTGGTACATGTTGGGCGGCAATTCTAAAATATGCCATTGGCCTGCTTCATCCTGCCATTCTATAATGTAATGGTCAACCTGGTTTGCACCCCAGCTTTTGTATGGGGTCCACTCCAGTTTAACTTCGTATGCAGAGTGGTCTATATTGGCTTCCAGCACAATATTATCGCCGGTTTTTCCGGTATAGCTCTTATCGTTACAAACGCTGTTTGTTTCTATACGGTAGTAGTATTTGGTAGTTTGTATGCTGGCATCCCAATCATCGTAAGCCTGTAGGGTATCTGCCGCCGTAAACGGACCGGTAATTTGGCCAACGCTTTGGTAGCTTACACTATCGGCAGACCGGAAAACGGTGTAGTAGCTAACCAACTCGGGGAAGTAAGGCGCTTTCCATTCTGTACGGGTAAACTGGTTATCAACCACGGTAGTGCGGGTTACGTTTGCAGGCAGTGTGGTGTAATCAATTTTAGGCAATGGCGATGTTGCTGTGTCGCTCATAGAGTATAGTGTGCCACCGCACAAGCTAACCGCACGTATACGGTATTTATATTCGCGTGGGCAAATCCTGTCTTGGTCTAAGTAGCCGGTAACGTTGCCCGGTACGGTGCCAATTAAGAATGCCGCAGTAGTATCGGTCCAGCCATTGGCCTGTGTGCGGTAAATTTCATAGTAATCTACAGTACAGCCACCATAAGGAGTCCACTTAATAAGCCTGTCGGTGCTTTGCAGCAGGTAAGCGGTAACATCCATGGTGCAATGTGCCTCAACACTGTCAATGCCTTTAGTATAGCCGCATTGGTCTGTAACACCTACTTTGTAGCAATAAGAGTTTGTTAATGTAGCTAAGGCCATTATTATCAGTAAACTCAGTTTGGTTTATGTTATTAATGGTGCTAATTAGCTGGTAAGTAGTACCATCGTAACGGTAAATATCGTAGCTGCCAAAGTCAAATGCGGTAGCTGCTGCCCATTCAATTTTTACTTTGGTTTCTGATACAACAGTAACACGGCGCATAGCTGTAACGGCCGGTGGTAAAGTATCGGCAATTACTATGTAGTTGCTTTGTACCAATGTATCGGCACAGCCAAATGTATTGGTAACAATTAACGATATGTTATAACCACCCGGGTTGGTAAATGCAATGCCTTGTGGAGCATCTAGTGCAGATGTTTGCCCGTTACCAAAATCCCATGCATAGGTTGGGTTATCTAAACCGGTAGAGTTATTGGTAAAGTTTACCGTAATACCTGAGCAACCCATTGTAGTATCGGCAACAAAAGCAGCTACGGGAATAGAAATAACTGTTACAGGGTTAGAATATAATGTATCGGTACAACCAAACTGGTTATATAAAATTACATACGGGTTGTAAGTGCCGGGTTGGCTGTAGGTATGTTGTGGGTTAAATACGGTATCTGTTGTGCCATCACCATAATCAACAAACATGCTGTTTGCATCCTGGTAATTAAAGGCAAAGTTGGCAACAACCTGTCCGCAGCCTATAGTATCTGCGGTAGCCAGCGTTCCCGATGGTTTGCTTGGTACTGTAATAGTTATACTGTGCGAAACAGTATCCATACAACCGGTATAGGTATTAAATACCGTTAGCCATGCGGTGTATGTGCCGCTGCTGTCTACTAAATAGTTGGGTGGGGTAGTGGTTGCATAAGGGTCATCGTAAGACAGTACCCATTTAAAATTAGCTACGCTATCGGTTTGCGATGTGTTGGTATAACCAATGGTAATACCGGCGCAAGAGCTATCAACAACAGCTATGGTAAAGTCGGCAATGGGTGGTGCGTTAACTACCACATTGGCCCACGATGTATCCTGGCAACCGGTGCCATTACCTACAACCAACACAATATCGTAAACACCGGGGTTTACATAGGTGTATTGCGGTATAGAGTCAAAGCTGTAGTTACCATCGCCAAATGTCCAAGTGTACGTAGTAGCCTCTGTAGAGTTGTTGTAAAACTGTGGCAGGTATGGTGCACAGCCCGATGGGTAATCTACTACCATATCGGCATTAGGCATATTGTAAATGGTAATAGGGTTTTGTAAGGTCATAGAGCTAGAGCAGCCCACAGTATCAAACACTACAATAGTGCTTAGATAGGTACCTGCTATATCAAAAGCATGCGTGGTAGAAAAGTTTGTAGAGTCAACCCTGCCATCGCCAAAATACCATATCCAGTGGTCGGCATTGGTGCTAAGGTTAATAAAGTCTACGGGCAGGGTTTCGCAACCGCTGGTGTTAGATACAAAGAAGTTGGCCACAGGCCCTAGTACGGTTACATAATCGTTGTAGGTTGTATCTGCCGTGCAGCCTTGTGGGGTAATAATAGTAAGGCTTACATCGTACACACCGGGGGTAATATACGTTTGGGCAACCATTGGGTTGTTGTTGGTAATGATAGTACCATCGCCAAAATCCCAAATATAGGTAGAGCCCATTGGTGCAGTAGAAATGTTATTAAATACCACATTTGACGGTGCGCAGGTTACCGATGAGCTTGATGAGAACAATGGAGCTGGTTGTACAATAGTAACAGTGTTTACAACAGTATCAGTGCAGCCGTCGGCAGATGTTACATAAGCTGTAGCAATATAACTACCATCTAAACCATAGGTGTATTGCACAGAGTTGCCTGTAACTGTTGGGCTGCCATCGCCAAAATTCCAAACAGTAGTGTAGTTAGTGCCACTTGCTGTAAGGTTAAAGTTGATAGGTGTATAACCACAAACTGTATTGTTGTTTAAGCTGAAGTTTGCGCTAAACAGGCTAATGTTTGGTTTGCTAATAGTATCGGCACAACCATTAATATCTACAATAGCAAGCGTAATGCTATCGGTAGGCATATAAGTAAATGTATGCAATGGGTTTTGTTGGGTAGATGTGTTACCATCGCCAAAATCCCAATGCCATGATACCGCGTTAGTGCTGCTATCAGCAAATTGCACAGCAATATCAGGCTGAAAGCACGATTTATTTTGAGTATAGCTAAAGTCTGCCGTAGCACCATAAACATGTATAGTGTCTATAAACGTACCTGAGCAGTTTTGGCCATCAACATTAAATACCTGTAGTTTAACGGCATAATCGCCGGGTTGGGTAAAGGTATAGCTGGTTGTTGTATTGCCGTTATTGTTTATAACAGCAAGGTTGCCCATAAACCAGTAGTGTGTATTGCCGGGGGTATAGTTTGCCGACAGGGAATTAAAATCAACAGTAAGCGGTGCGCAGCCGCCATGGGTGCTTGCGGTAAAGTTTGCTGTAGGCAGGTATACCGCAACAGGGTCTAACACATAATCGTGTGGGCAGCCCAAACCATCAGTAATGTGTAACGATAAATTATATGTACCCGGATTAGCGTATTGGTGCACAGGGAACATGTCTGTTGATGTGGTGCTATCGCCAAAACTCCACAGGTAAGTAAAGGCAGAGTCCAGGTTGTGGGCTATGTTTAAGGGTGCGTTGCACAATGTAGCCTGGTAGTTAAATTCAGGAGCTGTAATAGGTGAGTAAACACTGCTGGTGGCAGAACCCGGGCAACCTTCGGCATCTATTGTTGTTAGCTGCACGTGGTATGTTTGGTCTGTAGAATTGTATACATAGGTAAAGCTTTGTGCTGTTTCTATATCGCCATTTCCCATTGTCCATAACCACGATACGGCGTCAGGAGAGTTTCCGGTAAACAGCACCACAATACTATCGCAAAAATTTTGTTGCGATACGCTTATACTTGGTGTATGCCCTCCAATATCATATACATAAGGTTGGTAAACAACATCGTAGGTGCTATAGTTATCGTACCAAACTTCGGTGTAAACTATATAATTTCCTGACGAGCCAAACTCATGTGTTGGCGAAAATTCTGTTGATGTAACACCATCGCCAAAATGCCATATTACAGAGTCGGCATACAAAAACTGATTGTTAAAGGTAAGCTGGTATGGTGCGCAGGCACTTATAAGGTAAGTACTGTCTGGGGCTAGAGTATCAGGTGGGGCATCGTAACCAATAGGTTGTGGTATAGCCGGCGGAGAATCGGCACAAATTTCTGCTGTAACGGTATCTACACAACCAAATTGGTTTGTAATAATAGCGGTGTATGTAGGGTTGGGGAAAGCAATGGTATCAATTACAATTACAGGGCTATTTTCTGTTGATGTTTGACCATCGCTAAAAAACCATTGCACAGTAACAGAATCTTCAGGTATAGGGCGGAATTCAGATTGAATTAAACCGTTGCCGGGACCAGCGCCACAGTCAGACGATGCGCCTGCAGCAAAGGGAAACAAAGCCAGTTGGTTAAAACCATTGTATGTATTTAAACATCCGCTAGGAGTAACTATGGTTAACGATACGTTGTAGTAACCATCGGCACCATAAACATGTGTTGGGCTTTGCTCGTTGCTAATAGGAGATCCATCGCCAAAATTCCATTGGTAGCTAATGCCGTTATTGGGTGTGCTTAACGATACGGTATAAGGGGCATTGCAGCTTTGGTTTATAGTAACCACATCTGGTTCGCCACCAAATACTTCTATATCGGCAAAGTTGGCTATAAGTTCCTGGCAGCTATCGGCTGTCATTGTAATTAATGATATGGTGTAGGTGCCCGGTTGCTCGTAAACGTGTGTTGGATTAGCGCCTGTGCCGGTGTTACCATCGCCAAAATTCCACAAATAGCTTATTGCGTTAGAGTTGTTTGCTTGGAAGGTAGAAGCTATGCCCACGCAACCTGCAAAAGGTACCGTTGGTGTAGTGTAAGCAGGTGTTACATAATTTACATTTATAAAGTCATTTATCACAAGCGTATCGGCACAAGAGCCATTCATTGCCACCAACGTTACATCGTAAGCGCCGGGGGTGTTGTAGTAATGTGTTGGGTTTGCTTGGGTAGATGTTGTACCATCGCCAAAAATCCAGCTAAAGCCGGTAGCGCCTTGCGTATAGTTTATAAACTGGGCATTTACAGTACAGCCCGATGTGTTTGTAGCATTAAAATCTGCCATAACATGTATAATGTTTACAGCATTTACTACGCTGGCAGTATCTGTACAACCATAGCTGTTGGTTGTAATAAGGGTTACATTGTAGTTGCCGCTGGCGTTGTATGTTGCTACCGGGTTTTCATCGGTAGATGTTGTTCCGTTACCCAACTCCCACGCATAACTTACAGCGTTGGTAGATGTGCTTGTAAAGCTTACGGGCGATAATACACATGCCGATGGTGAACCTACAGTAAAAGCACTTATAGGCTGTGGGTTAACACTTATAAAATCTGTTAATGTTACTGATGAGTTACAAGATGATCCACTACCAAAAATAGTAGTAAGCGATACTGTGTAGCTTACTACGTTTTGTGTGCTGTTTACAAAGGTGTGGTTAACAGTAGGCACATTAGTTGTTACCGGTGCGGTGCCATCGCCAAAATCCCAAACATATTGTTGGGCGTTTAAAACGTTTGTACAGTTAAGTGTTACGGCCAAAGGGCTGCAACCACTATCTACTGATGCTGTAACATCAGGTATAATTCCGTTGGTAATATTAATATCAAAGTTTGTAGTGTCGGTACAGCCGCTGCTGCCGGTTGCTATATAAGTTACAGTATATATACCAAAGCTTCCGTATATGTGCGATGGGGCTGCTATTGATGCCGTTTGGCCATCGCCAAATTCCCAATAGTGAGATACTGCGTTGGTAGATGTTTGAGAGAAGTTAAGAGATTCGTTAGGGTCGCATATTACAGTGCTGTTTGCCGTTGCTATAGCATTAGGCTTAGGCTGCACATTTACCGGCACAATAGCCGATGCGCAAGCGTTTTGAAAACCATCAACAAATACCAAAACACTTACATTGGTGTTCGGGTTAAAGTTGTTATAAATGTGGGTTGGGTTATTTATGTTAGATAATAGTACACCATCGCCAAAATTCCATACAAAAGAATCTCCTACCACAGGCTGGTTAGTAAATTGAAAAAGCGTTTGTTGCTCGCAACCTGCTGGTGGTGCAGCAGTAAAAGATACAGAAGGGGCTTGTACTGTTAAGGTTTCTGTAGCTGTGCTTATAGGCGTGCCACCTTGCATAATTTGCAGGGTAACGGTAAAGCTGCCCGCATAGGTATACACCTGCGTAGGGTTGGTTTGGCTGCTGCCGGGCGTGCCGTTACCAAAGTTCCATAGGTAGGTAGCACCTAAAGGCACGTTGGTAGAGGTATTGGTAAATTGTACCGAAGCAGTAGTACCGCCACACAAAAACAGCGTATTATCAGACACCGTAAACGATGCCTATGGCAAACATGCCGGTGCCCCACAGTAGGGCTACTGCAAGGCAAGCTATGTATTTGGCTTTTTCCTTTATTAGTGTAAAAAATGGGTTCATCTTAATTGGGGGTGGTTTGTGGTTGGGTTGGTATGCTTTTGGTATTAGTTTATTAATGTTACAGTACCCTCTTGCTCTACTATGCCATATGCAAGGCCGCGGGCGCTAACTTTGTATATATATACATCTTGCTGACTTAAAACACCTTGGTATGTTCCATCCCAGCCTTGTTGCAAATCTGTGGTTTCGTATAATAATTCGCCCCAGCGGTTGTATATAAGCATCTTAAATGTTTCAATACCATCGCCTTTAGGTACAAAGGTTTCATTAATGCCATCGCCATTTGGGGTAAATGCATTAGGTATATAAAGAATAGCCCCCGGGGTAACACGTGCGTAGTTAGACGTGCTTTGCACCTGTGGCTGGTTCTTTTTAAAAGCCGTAACGCGGTAGTTCTGCGCGTTTACAGGGAATGTGTTTTGTGCGTTTACACTCATGGCTAGTGCTATTAGCAGTACAATTGCGAGTATTAAAGCTTTTTTCATAGCAATTCTTCTTTGTTGTATTAATTGGGTGATACAAAGAAAGACTACCACTATAGGGTGCCAAGGCAATAGAAGTACTTACACTTGCGGATGTAAGATTTTTAAGCGGATTGGAAAGGGAAAAGGCGGCGGCAAAAACGATTTACATGATTAATAATAACTTACAGACTGTAAAAGGTTATTTGAGGGAGTTAAAACATGTACCAAATACTTTTTTTGCCTTTTTTCACATTTTTCAGCACTTAAATCGTAAAATTTGCATTTAGGGTTTGGAGATTAACAAAAAATATTATCTTTGCAGCCCTATTTAAGGTTGGTGCGGTAGCTCAGTCGGTAGAGCAAAGGACTGAAAATCCTTGTGTCGGGGGTTCGATTCCCTCCCACACCACAACAGTTCTCAACAAAAGCTTATGAAAATAGGCTTTTGTTTTTTCGGGGATTAGGTGATTTCACAAGCGCTTGCTTGTCCCGATTCATCGGGAAAGAGGTCATCGGTTCTTTAAAACGGGGGATTAGCTCAGCTGGCTAGAGCGCTTGCATGGCATGCAAGAGGTCATCGGTTCGACTCCGATATTCTCCACTTCAAATCCCGCCTCGGCGGGATTTTTTGTTATTACCTATAATGTATTCATTAATCCGATAGTATGGCCCGGTATATTATTCATATTGCTACAGCTATTTATTTAGTAATTGTAATTATATGTACCGTTAGCGTAATTCAATATTATATTACCTATACCAAAGGAACGCCTATACAAGTTAAACTGGAAAAGGTTGATGAGCACTATCGGAGCCGGGGAGCCAGCTACCATTCAATCGGATTTCACCATAAAGGAGAATACCATTCTATCAACGTATATAATTACCCTTCTGAAGGTTTAAACGAGGGCGACACCATCTGTTTAAAATACAGCGCTAAGTATAAGAAGTATGCCCTATGTTTAAACCGAGAAAGTTATTATACATTTAATTTTATTGCTGTAGGAATACTTTGGCTAATGGGCATATATGGAGTTTATAAATTCAAGTTGTTATCAATTAAAAATTGGTAAACCATTATTACATACATTTTGCAATTCAATAATACATTATGAGACTTGTAGCAGGAATAATAATTGTTGCAGCCTTTGTAGTATGGGCGTTATACAGGCTTTTAATTAAAAAAGACCTTAGGCAAAACACAACTGCTTTGTATACCTACGGCGGCTTTGCCTTAGCGTGGACACTTATTTATCTTTGGCTGATTAACTAATCTTCTATTTTGGTGGATACAATATGGCCTTAGCATAAATCCAGCCCGCCACTTTACTATCACCCGGTTCTACATCCCAAGTTTTGTCCAAAATACAATGCTCGCAAAACCTGCCGTATGGGTTGTTTTCACATTCAAGTGCGGTACAATAGGTAATGGCGGCCATAACATCTTCACTCGTTAATTCGTGGTCTGTCATATAATCCTTGCCATCAATATAAACCCCGTATACAATATTATGTACTGTAAGCCGAGTACCCTTTAATGTAGGCTGGCCTCCAACCATTGTTTTATCGCATACAATTTCACTCATAACTACAACCCCGCCCCTTTAACAATTACATCAACCACAGTGGGGTCTAGCAGGGTAGTGGTATCGCCTAAATTAGACACGTCACCCTCAGCAACCTTACGTAGTATTCGGCGCATAATTTTACCGCTGCGGGTTTTAGGTAAGCCTGGTACAATCTGAATCTTATCGGGCTTGGCAATAGGGCCAATTTGGCCCGTAACTGTTTTTAGTATACTGGCCTTTATTGCTTCTTCACTCTCATGGTCGTCGTGTTCCAAAATAACAAAGGCGTAAATACCCTGCCCTTTAATATCGTGCGGAAACCCAACAACAGCACTCTCTACCACATTTATGTCTTCATTAATGGCATTCTCAATTTCGGCAGTGCCAAAGCGGTGGCCCGATACATTTATCACATCATCAACCCTGCCAATAATACGGTACATACCCTCCATATCCCTGCGTGCACCATCGCCTGTAAAGTATAGGTTTTTATAGGTTGAGAAGTAGTTTACACGGCAACGCTCATGGTCGCCATAGGTGGTGCGTATCATACCCGGCCAAGGGAATTTTATAGCGAGATAACCTTCCACACCGTTCTCTTTTATTTCATCGCCAACGGCATCAACCAACACAGGCTGTATGCCCGGCAACGGCAACCCGGCAAACGATGGCTTTAAGGGCGATACACCCGCCAGTGCCGATATCATTATACCTCCTGTTTCGGTCTGCCACCAAGTATCTACCACAGGGCAGTTTTTCTTGCCTATATGCTCATCGTACCAATGCTAAGGCCTCTTCGTTTATAGGTTCGCCCACGCTTCCCAGCGTTTTCAACGAGCTTAAATCATAAGGCGTAACATACTCTAACCCTTGCGCCATTAACGACCGTATAGCCGTTGGCGCGGTGTAGAATATATTCACTTGGTGCTTGTCAATTACCTGCCAAAAGCGGCCGGCATCGGGGTAGGTGGGTACGCCCTCAAACATAAGCGTAGTAGCGCCGTTAAGCAGCGGCCCGTATAGTATGTAGGTATGGCCTGTAACCCAGCCAATATCGGCCGTACACCAGTACACATCACTTTCGTTATACTGAAAAACATTGGCAAAACTGTAGCCTGCATACACCATATAGCCGCCGCAGGTATGCACTACGCCTTTGGGTTTTCCGGTAGAGCCCGATGTGTAGAGTATAAACAACATATCCTCCGCGTCCATTTCGGTAGCGGGGCATTCAGCTGATACAGACTGTACAGCTTCGTGGTACCAAACATCCCGGTTGCTATCCATGTCAACAGCCATATCCAGTCGGTTTACCACCAATACTTTTTTAATTGATGGGCAGCTTTTTACCGCTTCATCAACCACAGCTTTAACTGCAATTTGCTTGTTACCGCGACTCATACCATCCGATGTAAGCACATACGCGCAATCAGAATCGTTTATCCTGTCGGCAATGGAGTTGGCAGAGAAACCCGCAAACACCACCGAGTGTACAGCTCCAATGCGTGCACAGGCCAATACTGTAAAACTCAATTCAGGAATCATTGGCATATAAATGCACACCCTGTCGCCTTTTTGCACCCCCATGTTTTTTAGCACGTTGGCCATGCGGCAAACGTTTTCGTATAGTTCGCGGTAAGTGTATTTTTTAACCGCTTCGCCGGGTTCATTAGGTTCCCATATCAGGGCTGTTTTATCGCCGCGTGTGGCTAAGTGGCGGTCAAGGCAGTTTTCGGTAATGTTCAATTTACCACCCTCAAACCATTTAATAACTGGCTCTGTAAAGTTCCAGCTAAGGGTTTTATCCCAACGCTTGCGCCAATTAAAGTTGCCGGCTACATCATCCCAAAAACCTTCCGGGTTTTCTACACTGTGTTTATATGCTGCCTCGTACTCGGCAAAGCTCTTTATCCTAAAATCCATTTTCAAAACTTTAATGGGCAAGTTATAAAATCTCTGCACGTCATCCTGTCCCAATAATTATCGTTATTGTTTCAGTAGCTCCAAATTCACCGCATCCCTTTTTGGTCGAAGGATTTATTTTCCTTCTTTTTCTCGGGTTTTTCGGCTTTATCGGTTTTCTTGGTGCGGTCTAATATAGTTTCCAATAGCCCGGGTATTTTATCAACAGCCGATGCTAAAGCTCCTTGCTTAATGGGTATAAAATTTATCTCGTTACCGCGAGATACCAAAAAGCCTACCGGCCCCATGCCTACACCTGCGGCAACGCCACCACCATTGTTTGTACCGGTGCCACCTTCGCCACCGCCACCACCAAGTCCAAACCCAATGCGCATAACAGGTACACACTCATACTCACCCAGTTTAAACGGTTGCCCTACAATAGATTCTATTTTTGCTTCGTTTTTTAAAAACTCAGTCATTTTAGCCAATAGCTCGTCAATATTAACATTAGTACCCATAGTTATTTGTATTATTTAGTTTTCGTTTTATTTGTTTTTAGTATTGTTTTTAATACGCGCCATGCGCTGTTTTTTACAGTAAGTAACAGGTAATTATCTCCCGTAAAATTTATTGTTACATCGTGGCCCCATGTATAGCGGTACCAGGCAAAAAGCCCATACAGCTCTCCGTTAAGGGCAAAGTCGCCGGTATCTAAATGCCAACTAAATTTTTCTACTTTAAAAGAACGTATAATGGCCAGTACCTTTCTCCAGGGCACAGTGCGTTCATTTGTAGTTTTTTCTGTTGTTTCAGCCAACGGCTCGGGGCTATCAGTTGGTATATTTTTTAGCGCGGTAATCAGGTCATACTCCTTATGCCACCAGGCTATTTTTACTTCAACCCGTGGGTCTAACCCATTAAAGTAAAATCGCCCGCGCGCAAAGCCAAAAAACGTATCCTGTATAAGTTGTTTAAAGTATCTATTTCTAACACCACCGGGGCAACCATCACATAAATTAATATGCCAAGTATAATTATTAGTAGTATTAGTAGCGCTATCCACATTTAGTTTGCGTTGGTAGTGTAAACAAAACCCCGTAGTTATATGCATTGTTTAACCCTGCAAAGGTAAACAGGCAATACAACTGGTGTATGACAAATATCAGCCATAAACTTCGTTTTCCTCTGTTTTATTTAATTAATCTTAAGTTAATAGTTAGCACTGTTTGTTACTATAGTTTATCCTTTTAAATGCTACATCCCGTAGTTAATACAGCCGTTTTCGCTCCTATGTTTTAATAAAACACTGCTATGTCTTAACACACCAACAACTCTCCCTTTTAAAGGGAGTACCTCTGACCTTGTGTCAGAGGGGAGGGATTTTAATTGGTGTCAAAACCTTACAGTGTGTAGTTAATCCACTCATTTTCACGGGGCTCTCCCCGTCTTACACCCCGGCTTTCAGCCACCCCTCTCCACGCGTGGAGAGGGGAAAGACAATTCAATTTATTGTATTGTCAGGGGAGAGGTTACACCCCTGCAGCGTGTAGCCCGATAACACGTTTTCACGGTACGTTTTATCTCCTCTCGAGAGGAGTACCTCGGCTATGCCGAGGGGAGGTGTGTTATTATTTGATTTTTCATTTTTCACTTTTCATTTTTAGTTTAATACAAACACCTCAACCCCGACAGTTTTTAACTCGTCGGGGTTAAAGCATAAATACAGCTGGGTATCTTACTTACAGAGCCTAATTCAAAGATGATTTCAGCATACTTAACTATTCATTTTTAGTTTTAAGTCCCCTCCTTTTTAAGGAGGGGTGTCCGCTATGCGGGACGGGGTGGTTACTTTTGCAGTACTGCATTTTTGGTTTTTTACTGATAACCGACAGCATACGGTGCCAAGAAGTTATTGCGCAATAACGGGTACAAAGATACGACACTTTATAAGATAAGTCAAGTGTTTTAGTATAATAAGTTTAAATGCGTTTGATAGTTAGTCTGTTAAAAAAAATTTAATTTTGAATCAAAACTAAAACCACTTGCTATGTTACTTTCTATGTTTGATTCAAAAATAGTAGAAATATTTGCCGGATACGGTATCACAGGTCTTGCTTTGTTAGGGGCAATCATATTAGCTATTAAATTCGATTGGAGTTTAAAAGGAGTATCATCAGCAGGTAAAGTGTTTCTTTCAACCTTAACATTAATTATCGTTGGCGGTATTATATTCATCGCAGCTACATTATCTAGCAGTTATGATAAAGTGTATGAGGGTAAAATTGATGATGTGGGGGTTGTAATGGAACTTACAATTAGTAATGGTAAAATATCTGGAAGGGAATATTATAAAGAAATAAGAAAAGACATTATAATTGTTGGAACTTATAATAAGGAAAATGAAACCATATTGCTATGGGAACAATGGCCCAATGGTAGAAAAGAAGGCGAATATAAAGGCAAGCTGAATGAGAACACCATTTCAGGTACTTGGACAAGGTTAAGAGATAACAAGAAGCGCAAGTTCTTATTAACCGAAACCGAATCTGATTACGAAGATTTACGTTAATGCTTTAATCAGCTACAAGCTAATAGCAGCAAGGCTACTTTTTAAAAACATATGGAGTAATGGTGATTTTATAAAACCCAATCTTCGATTTACTCTTATTATCAATGTATAATGCCCCGTCCCTAAATTCGTACGATTGAAACTTGGGCGATAACTTTAAATGCAAATCCTCCGAGTTAATCGCATCACCCTCGTCAATATTTATAGTGCCGTAGTTAAACTTGGTTAAAGTAAGTTTAACGTTCAGGTTTTCTATCACTTTCAGCCCGTTGTAAGCATATTCTATAGTAGCCGGGAACAGCATATTACCATTACCCAGCACCTGCATATAGGTAATAGAATCTTTAAATTTATCAAACTCCAATATGTTCTGGGCTTCCATAGTTTTAAATAATTACGGCTGCAAAGGTAGGGATAAAGGGCGTTCCACAGTTTAAATTAAATAAGTTAGTGATACAAGGACTGGGTAAAATTATTTGATTTGAGATTTAAAGTGGTGTAATTACTATCTCGTAAGGGCCTATTTTTGAAGCAGATTTATACTCAATATAAAAAGAATTATTTTTAAATTTATATGATTGAAATTGAGGGTATAAATCTAAATAATGATTTTGCGAATTTATTATATTTCCTTCATCGATACATATTTTACCATACTCAAATGTGGTTAATGTAAGTGTTACGTTCAAATCCTCTCTTATTCTTATACCATTATAATAATATTCAACGGTAGCAGGAAATTGAATATTGCCATTTGCAAATTCTTTAGCTGATATAATACAATTTTTAAAATCGTAAAATTCTATTAGGTTTTGGGCTTCCATATTTGATATTTGTTCTTATGTCTATGTGGCTCAATGTAAGTTAAGATTATGGAGATATACTTATTATTTAGTAAGAAGATAAGTGCGATTTTAAAATTAACTTTCTTGCTTAGATAATATTTGTTTTTTAAAGTCTCTCCAAAGTTCATCAAAAGACTTTTTGTTGGTTTTCCAATCAGTAATAATTCGCTTTGTTTCTTCAGTTCTATTAGGGTGAACTTCTTCAAATAGTATTTTAATTAAATCTATATCTTTTTCTAAGGCAATTCTATTTCTTTCTTTTTTAACGTTTAAATCTCGGCTTGCATTATCTTGTGCTATTTCAATTTCATTTGTGTCTATTAACTTTCTTTTCTCTTGATAAGACCTGTCTTGAATATAATACTTTGCTATTAATGGAATTAACTCAAAAACAATTAAAATTGCCATTAGTAAATAGTATCTGTTACTAAGCCTTCCCGTTTTGTCCTCACTAAGAAGTTCGTCAAAAGCTTCATATCGTATCAAAATTCCTTTTTCAGTTAGATTTTTTCTATATTTATCAGTTTGAACGTTAATAATATTATTAATACTATCAACGCTTGCTTGATACTTTTTTATTTTTTTATCATTGCGTTCTTTTAATTCTGTAAAAACGTTATATTCTGCATTGAATTCTTTTTGTTTTCTTTCAGAAACACCTGCATATCCTCTTATGCCAGTGCCTCCGCTAGCATCCATTTCTTGAAAGTATTTTTTCTTAAATCTTCTACTTCCTCATATTTCTTTTTAGTTTCATTGTCGACTGTAGATATTAAAATTTGGAATTCTTTTTTAGGAACTGAATACGTGCTGTCAATTTTATTTCTCTGCTGAAGCACTTTTGTTTCTGTAATTAATGGTATCTGTCTATTAATGTCGTCTTTGTAGATAAATAAAATCCATGCTTCTCCTACAAATGCACCAATTAAAGTAGCCAATATAAGACGTGCTATAAAACCTGTTATTGTAAATTTGCCAGCAACAAGTGTTCGGTCAATTGTTAAAATTGCATAGCCCATAAACCCACCCATTAATAATTTAGGGAGTATGCCGCTAAAAATTGTACTAGCATAAAAAAACCATGAAAAGGTTGCAAAAATCCAAGTTACCATTACAGCTAAGCCAACTATTTTATAATTGAAACGTGAATTAACTGAGTCTTTTAGAATTTCTTTATTTCCTGCTGCAAACCACCACAGAATGTGATCAATCTCGCTTGGTTCTTTAATAGAACGATTTGTCATGTCAACATTTTCAATTTTCGGCATAGCTTATGTGTTTAGTACCACAATATTATATTTTCATTTTTATAATTACAATTTTTTTTTAATACTTATGTTTTTGTCTTTATAATTTCGCCATGGTCGGTGTTTAGCGAAGCGTCACCGACCATCTGTTATTTCCACTTAAATTTGCCTTGCCAATTTTACCCCATGGACAACACCCGCGTTTATAAAATGAAATTTTCAGGGGTATACCCGCACTACATAGCCAAGGCCGAGAAAAAAGGCCGCACTAAAGAAGAGGTAGACGAGGTTATCCGTTGGCTTACCGGCTACAGCCAAGAGAAACTGCAACAACAAATAGACCAGCAGATAGACTTTGAAACCTTCTTTGCCCAAGCACCGCAACTAAACCCCAATGTATCTAAAATTACCGGCGTTATCTGCGGCTACCGTGTAGAGGATATTGAAGACCCACTTATGCAGAAAGTCCGCTACCTGGATAAGCTGGTAGACGAGCTGGCCAAAGGCAAAACCATGGAGAAAATCCTAAGGAAATAACTTTGAAATCCCTCCCCTTCGCGATGCTCGGGTACTCCTACTGACGCTACGGTCAGCACTGTGAGCTTTAAAAGGGAGATTTGTTTTCTGACCCCTGTCCGCTGACCCCTGATCTCTAAAAGAAATTTGCCCTGCATTTGCTTTTTTCGTACCTTTGTATAGAATAAATCTAAATAGAGGTAAACATATTACGTAAACCTTTGTTTGATTGCAAATTACCGTATTATGATTACAGTATCTGAAACAGCAAAAAGTAAAGTAGTTAGCCTGCTGGGCGAAGAGGGTAAAAACCCTGCTGAAAGCTACATTAGGGTAGGGGTAGAGAGCGGCGGCTGCTCGGGCTTGTCGTACAAGCTTGAGTTTAGCAACGAGCTTCGCCCCGACGACCAGGTATTTGAAGACAAAGGCGTAAAAATTGCCGTAGATAAAAAAAGCTTTTTGTATTTAATTGGTACCGAGCTTGATTACTCAGGCGGTATCAACGGCAAAGGCTTTGAATTTAACAACCCTAACGCCAAGCGCACCTGCGGTTGTGGCGAGAGTTTTTCGCTTTAACAGTTTAACACACAAGCCCGTAATGGCACAAGATATTTTAGAAGAAATAACCTCGTCGGAATACAAGTACGGCTTTGTAACAGACATTGAGGCCGATAGCGCCCCAATGGGCCTGAGCGAAGACATTGTGCGCTTTATTTCAGCCAAAAAGAACGAACCCGAGTGGATGCTTGAATCCCGTTTAAAAGCCTACCGCCATTGGCTTAAAATGGAAGAGCCTACATGGGCGCACGTTCAGTACCCAAAAATCGATTTTCAGAATATCATTTACTACTCGGCCCCTAAGCAAACCAAGGTGTTAAACAGCCTTGACGAGGTAGATCCTGAGTTGTTAAAGACGTTTGAAAAGCTGGGAATATCGCTAGAAGAGCAAAAGCGCCTTACCGGTGTGGCTGTAGATGCGGTTATTGATAGCGTATCGGTTAAAACCACCTTTAAAGAAAAGCTGGGCGAGTTGGGGATTATCTTCTCATCGTTTAGCGAAGCCGTGCACGAGCACCCCGAACTGATTAAAAAGTACATGGGTTCAGTAGTGCCGTATACTGATAATTACTACGCGGCCCTTAACGCGGCTGTGTTTAGCGATGGTTCTTTCTGCTACATACCCAAAGGGGTGCGTTGCCCAATGGAACTGTCTACATACTTCCGCATAAACTCTGCGGGTACAGGCCAGTTTGAGCGTACGCTAATTGTTGCTGATGAAGGCAGCTATGTATCGTACCTTGAAGGCTGCACCGCCCCAATGCGCGATGAAAACCAACTGCATGCCGCGGTGGTTGAGTTAATTTCGCACGATAATGCCGAAATTAAATACTCTACCGTGCAAAACTGGTACCCCGGCGATAAAGATGGCAAAGGCGGCATTTACAACTTTGTAACCAAGCGCGGCGTTTGCTATACCAACGCCAAAATATCATGGACACAGGTAGAAACCGGCTCGGCTATTACCTGCAAATACCCAAGCGTTATTTTAAAGGGCGATAACTCTACCGGCGAGTTTTACTCGGTAGCCGTTACCAACAACATGCAGCAGGCCGATACCGGCACCAAGATGATTCATATTGGCAAAAACACCAAGTCTACCATTATATCTAAAGGTATATCGGCAGGCAAGAGCAACAACTCGTACCGCGGGTTGGTGCGTATTGGTAAAAAGGCCGAAAATGCCCGTAACTTCTCGCAATGCGACAGTTTACTTATGGGCGATAAATGCGGTGCGCATACTTACCCATACATTGAGATTGGCAACAGCAGCGGCGTGGTAGAACACGAAGCAACCACCTCTAAAATTGGCGAAGACCAAATATTTTACTGCAACCAACGCGGCATTAGCAACGAAGATGCTATAGGGTTAATTGTAAACGGCTACTGCAAAGAGGTACTTAACAAACTGCCTATGGAGTTTGCCGTTGAAGCCCAAAAGCTGCTAAGCATTAGCTTAGAGGGCAGCGTAGGTTAAATGACCCCCTCCCCAACCCTCCCCTTTAAGGGGAGGGAGTAAAAATCCCCTCTTGAGAGGGGTGCCGAGCGAAGCGAAGGCGGGGTGTGTATTGAACAACAAACAAGATTTAGAACACAAACGATAATGCTAGTAATTAAAAATTTAAAGGCCCGCATAGAGGAGAAAGAAATTTTAAAGGGCTTTAACCTGAAGTAAAAGCCGGCGAAGTGCACGCCATTATGGGCCCTAACGGCTCTGGTAAAAGCACCTTGGCATCTGTTTTAGCAGGCCGTGCCGATTACGAAGTTACCGAAGGCGAAGTAACCTTTAATGGTAAAGACCTGTTAGATATGGCCCCCGAAGAACGTGCCCGCGAAGGCTTGTTCCTTGCTTTTCAATACCCTGTAGAAATTCCGGGTGTGTCTAACATCAACTTCCTTAAAACTGCCGTAGCCGAAGTGCGCAAGCACCGTGGCTTAGCTCCGTTAGAAGCTAAAGATTTCCTTAAATTCTTTAACGAGAAAAAAGCCTTGGTAGAAATGGACTCTAACCTTACCAGCCGTTCGGTAAACGAGGGCTTTTCGGGTGGCGAGAAAAAGCGTAACGAGATTCTTCAAATGGCAATGCTGGAGCCTAAACTGGCTATATTAGACGAGACTGATTCAGGCCTTGATATTGATGCCCTGCGCATTGTTGCCAATGGCGTTAACAAGCTAAAATCTCCTGATAATGCTACGGTGGTAATTACCCACTACCAGCGTTTGTTAGATTATATTGTTCCTGATTTTGTACACGTATTGTACAATGGCCGCATAGTTAAGTCTGGCGGCAAAGAGTTGGCCCTTGAACTGGAAGAAAAAGGCTACGATTGGATTAAGAAAGAAGTTGCAGAACTGGCCTAAGCATGCAAACAGCAGAAACCATAAGTTTAAAAGATAAATTCGTTAGCGCGTATAACGAGTTTTCAAACATTTACAAGAGCAACAACGCTTTTGTAAATACCCAACGTGCCAAGGCAATTGAGCGCTTTGCATCGTTAGGCTTGCCAACCAAGCGCAACGAAGAGTATAAATACGCCAACGTTGATGCGTTGTTGCGTACCGATTTTGAGTTGAGTTTTAACCCCGACTCTAGGTTAGATAAAGAAACGGTAGATAGCCTTTTTGTAGAAGGATTAGATGCGCACCGCATTGTTTTGGTAAATGGTGTGTATTCTGAAACACTGTCTGATACTGTTACAGAAGAAGGTATTACCGTATGCTCGTTAACCGATGCGTTTGAGAAATACCCTGTAACCGTAGAAAAGCATTTTACCAATTACACCACTGCCGAAACCGATGGTTTCTCGGCCCTGAATATGGCCTTTGCACACCACGGTGTGTACATTCACGTAGCGGCTAAAACCGTTGCTAAAAAGCCTATTTGGGTATTGAATATTGGTAAGGCAAAGAATAACGCGTTTTTGCAAAGCCGCAATCTTATTGTGGTAGAGCGTTTAGCGCAGGCCGAATTGGTTTCTTTCTTCGCTTCTGTAGAGGGGAAAATACCACCTTTAGCAATACCGTTTCTGAATTGTACGTTGGGCACGATGCCAACCTAAAGCACTACCGCATACAAAATGGCAATGCCAACGGCGCGCAGGTGTTAACGTCTGAAGTATTTATAGAGGCTAATGCAAACTACATCACAAATAACATTACCCTTAGCGGGGGTTGGGTGCGCAATAACCTGAATATTTCGTTAAACGGTCAAACCGGCCATGCTGAGCTTTACGGCTTGTATTTACCTGTAGCTAAGCAGTTGGTAGATAACCACACCTTGGTAGACCACCGTGTACCTAATTGCACCAGCAACGAGCTGTATAAAGGCATTGTTGATGATGAAGGCGTAGCCATATTCAACGGTAAGGTATTTGTGCGTAAAGACGCGCAAAAAACCAACGCTTACCAAAGCAACAAGAATATATTACTTACTGATACGGCAACAGTAAACACCAAGCCACAGTTAGAAATTTATGCCGATGATGTTAAGTGCTCGCACGGCTCATCAACCGGTCAATTAGATACCGATGCCTTGTTCTACCTGCGTTCTCGCGGTATAGACCAAACCAACGCCAAGGCACTGCTTATGTATGCCTTTGCTAACGATGTTATTAACCACATAGAAATAGAACCACTACGCGAGTATGTAGACAAAATAATCTCGCAACGTTTTATAAACTACTAGAGGAGAGAGAAGCGAGGAGCGAGGAGAGGAAAACATAGCCCAAGGTTTAAACCTTGGGAATAATAAAAAATGAATACCAACACCAACATAGCACCAACAGTAAACTTCGACGTAGAGAAAATTCGCGCCGATTTTCCTATACTGCAAACTACGGTGTATGGCAGGCCCTTGGTTTATTTAGATAACGGCGCTACGGCCCAAAAGCCACTGGCTGTTATCAACTCCATGGTTGATTATTACAAAGGCTACAACGCCAACGTTCACCGTGGGGTGCATTTCCTTAGCCAAAAAGCTACCGATGCGCACGAGTTGGTGCGCGAGAAAGTACAGGCCTTTATCAATGCAGAACATACACACGAGGTAATCTTTACCCGTGGCACTACAGAGAGTGTAAATATAGTTGCCCATAGCTTTGGTAAAGCCTTTGTTAAAGCAGGCGATGAAATCATCATCACCGCTATGGAACACCATAGCAACATAGTACCCTGGCAAATGCTATGCGAAGAGCGTGGGGCCAAACTCCGCGTTATTCCTATTAATGCTGATGGGGAGTTAATACTTGAAGAATACGAAAAGTTACTGAACGAGCGCACCAAATTGGTTGCCCTTGTTCATGTATCTAATACGTTAGGCACCGTAAATCCTGTAAACGATATTATTGCCAAAGCCCATGCCGTAGGCGCTGCCGTGCTTATAGACGGTGCGCAAAGTGTGCAGCACATGGCGGTTGATGTGCAGGCTATGGATGCCGATTTCTTTGTCTTTTCAGGCCACAAACTATTTGGCCCTACCGGTATTGGAGTGTTATATGGCAAAGAGAAATACCTGAATGCTATGCCTCCCTACCAAGGCGGCGGCAGCATGATAAAGCAGGTTACTTTTGAAAAAACCACCTATAACGATTTGCCCTTTAAGTTTGAAGCCGGTACCCCGCACGTAGAGGGCATTATTGGCCTGGGTGCTGCAATAGATTACATCAACGCCATAGGTATAGATAATATCGCCGCTTACGAGCACGATTTGGTAGCCTATGCAGTTGAACAACTAAGTACCATAGAAGGCTTGCGCTTTGTAGGCAATGCCAAAGAACGTGTAAGCGTGCTGTCTTTTCTTATTGGCGATATACACCCGTACGATGTGGGCGTATTGCTTGATAAGTTGGGCATTGCCGTACGTACCGGACACCACTGCTGCCAACCCATAATGGAGTTTTACTCTATACCCGGCACTATCCGTGCATCATTCGCATTTTACAACACCAAAGCCGAGGTTGATGCCTTGGTAGCGGGCTTGCTAAAGGCGAAGAGTATGCTTAGTTAGTTGTTTTCTAATTGATAAATATTTTAACTTGCCTATACAATGTATTTCATCCATGTACTTTCTGTATGTATAATTATCCTTAGTAATGTATTGGCTATAGTCTTTGTGCCTTTGCTGTTTGCCAAATATTACCGCACTACCCAATGGGCAGTTGATATGGTTAAAGTTTATAATCTTACTTATGTTGCAGGCTCTGTATTGTATAGCCTTGGCTGGGCTTATGATTTGGTTAGAGAATATCATAGCCTAGGCGGTACTTTTGGAGAACATTTGGTAATAAAAAGGATGTTTGGTCCTTATTGGTATGTGTTTTGGATATCGGTGATTAACCTATCATTGCTGCCATTATTATTGGCTTTAAAAAATTTCAGGGGCTCATTAATTATTGCGCCATGTATTACCCTAAGCAATTTCCTGCTAAGTCGCATTGCTCCTTATGGCAATCGTTTTTTCAAGTTTAATGATATGGACGTGTTTTACTTTTTTATAGCCCTTACAGTGTATGCTATTGCTTATGCGGCAGCGTTCACTTTATATAAGAATGCTTGGAGATTAAAGTCATTGTAAGGAACGAAGTAATCTCTATGCTCTGTTATTTTCTATATTTATCCCGATGGAATCAACCGGCCTCTATTACTTGTTTGTCAGTACTTTTTCAGATGGTAATAAGCTTGTGGCTTTTGTATGTATTGCCTATTGGTTTATTAGAAAAGGCAATTTTAAAATCAAAATGCATAAGTGGATTGTTGCTGCAAACAATGTGTTTCTTGTAATAGGAGTGCCGCTAAGCATAAAGTATATTTTTGAAGTATCACAATCGTTATTTTCGGATGTGGAATATGAGCAATATGTATTTGCGAACCGCCTTACAGGCCCCTACTGGTATGCCTATTGGTTGATGATATTTAACATGGTAGTATTACCCAATTTACTTTGGTTTAAAAAAATCAGACAGGCAACATGGGTTTTACCTTTAAGCATTTTACCGCTGTTATTTGAGTGGATTATTATGATTATTGCCAGCCTTCACCGCGACTACCTTCCATCAACTTGGATAATGTACTATCCTTTTAAATCCAGTATTACTAATCTGATACTGTACATAGTATTATTAGTAGGAATGTATTACCTGATAGAATGGAGAAAAGCGAAGCGTACGTTGGTTTAAAGCCTATTAAACTCTTCCCTTTCAAAACGTACTTTAAACACCACATTCCCTGCCGATGAACTATCTACCGATACGATAGCATTGTGCAGGCGCACAATTTTAAACACCAGCGCCAACCCAATGCCATGCCCTTGTACTGATATGGACGATTTGGAACGGTAAAAGGGTTCAAAAATAAACGCACGGTCTTCTTCGGGTATTGCAGGCCCGTTATTAATAAAGAGTATATCTATAGCTGCCCTTTCAGCCTTTAACCGAACATCTACTTTATGGTCGGGAGAGAATTTGCAGGCATTATCGGCCAGGTTGTTAAAGGCGGTAAGCAACAAGGCCTCGTTAGCATCTACCATCAGGTATTTTTCTTCCAGCGGCAGCGTTTCTATTTTGTAGTTAAGGGTTAAAGTTGGGTTACGCTTTTTAAAGGCTTCAACAAAATCATTTAGCAACTCATCAATACGCATGGGGGCAAACGTAATGTCTTTGTTTTCTTGCGACAGGCGGCTGAAATCTATCAACTGCGTAGTAATAACATTCAACCCTTTTATATCTTCTAATACAGAGTGTATGGTGTCTTTATACTCATCGCTGCTGCGGTTTTTCAGTAGGGCAACTTCAAGCTGTGTGGTTATTACCGTTAGCGGGTTTTTCAGCTCGTGCGATGCCCCGTTAACAAACAATTTCTGTATTTTAAAAGATGATTCAATCCTCGCCAGCATCTTATTAAAGGCGCTTACCAATTTGCCAATTTCATCGTTGTGTATAGGCGGCGCCAACCGTTCGCTCAGGTTGTTGGCCGATATTCTTTCTGCCCTGTTTATTACGCTTGATATGGGTTTTAGTGCGCGCGATGAGTATACCCAACCGGCCAAAGCGGTAAGGCCTATAAATAAAAAAAGAGGAAGAATAAGGTGTTGCGCAGGTTGTTAAGTTTAGACAGGCCATACTTATCTAAGGCTCCAGCAATTACTGTGTATTTTTGTTTATTATGGCTGTAGGTAAGCCCCACAATTTCATAATCGCCCTGCATAAAATACACCGGCGATTTTTCTTTTATTTCTTTAAAAACAAAACTGCCAAATGCAAAAGAAGTAGAGTCGTTGCTAGAGTATATAGGCTTATTAAATTCGTTGTAAATTGTAACATTTTCTTTGGGCAAATTATCTTTTTGCACCCTGTCTATCACCTTTAAAAGGCTGGTATCTACCCGTTCTTCTTTGGCTAAAAACTCAACAGTGGTTAAAGCCCTTTTCTCTAGCCGGTCGTAAAACTCGTCTTTGCGGTACTTGGCCGATGAGTAGTAGATAAAAAAGAAGCTAACCAATACAATAGGCGCTACGGCCATTAAAAACTGCAGTGTTAACCTCGTTTTTATTTGCATGCTAACTATCGGCTTTTAAAATATAACCCATGCCCACTTTGGTGTGTATCAGCTTGGTGGCAAAGCCCTTGTCTATTTTATTGCGCAGGTAGTTTACATACACTTCTATAACATTTGTACCCGGGTCAAAATCCTGGTCCCATACGTTGGTAGCAATCTCGGCTTTAGATATAACCTTGCCTTTATTCTCTATTAAATACATTAGCAGCATAAACTCTTTTGCTGTTAGCGATATGTTTTTGCCGCCGCGTATAACTTCTCTAGAGTCAAGGTTAAGTTCCAGATCGGCAAAGGCAATTATGTTGCTTTTAGGCTCTTCGGCAGTTTTATTGGCCCTTTTTAAAACCGCTTTTATGCGGGCAAGTAATTCTACAAACTCAAAAGGCTTAACAATATAATCATCGGTACCGGCATTAAAACCGCTTATTTTATCGGTTGTCATGCCCAGGGCCGTAAGCATTATTATGGGTGGTGAGTTTTTTCGCCGCGGATAATTGTGCACAATTCAAGCCCGGTAAGCTTGGGCATTATAATATCGGTAACAATTAAATCGTATTTTTTTCGTGGTATTTAAGCAATGCGGCTTCGCCATCAAAAGCAATATCAGTTTCGTAACCGTTTTCATCAAGCCCCTGCTTAATCATCATAGCGGTTTTAACCTCGTCTTCTGCTACTAAAATTTTCATATATCAAAGTTAATGCAATATAAAGAACAGGGTATTAAAATCGCCTTAAATTAAGGGGTAAAATAGCTTTTAAGGCTGGGGTAGGGTAGGCGCCCCATCGTTAGGTTGGGGTGGGGCAAGCGGGTTGTTGTCGCCCAAAGGTATTACTACCGGCGGTTTGCGCAGCTCTACTATATTGTAAATAATAATGCCAATGGGTATAAGCAAGGCCAGCCAAAAGCCAACATCCAGCCCCCACGATAGGCTTATGGGCCCAAACGATGCCTATAGTTGTTGGCATGTATAATGCTGTATTCCATACGGCCCATTTCGGCTATCAGTCCAAATATTACAACACCATGAAAAACAATTGCCGTGCGGCGAATTTTGCGTTGGTCTTTATTTTTCAGGGTCATAGTTAAAACTGTTGCTAATGCAGCAACCAGCACTATAAGCGTAACCAATAGCGGTATCGACATCATTTTTGTTTTGTCAGCTGTACTGGTTTCGTCCATCATACGTTTGCCAAACATCCCTTGGTCGCCGGCATTAATATTTGCGCCCGTAGCCATTTGCACGCCGCTAAGGGTAATCAGTTTAACCCCATTACATTTTATATTGATGAAAGGAAGAAGAAAGCAAAGTATTACAATGCCAAAAGAGCCGGGATTTAAAAAGCGCATAGTTTTTTAATTGTTTGTTTAGGGTAAATGTAGGGGATAATTACTAAATAGCCTATCCGTTGCCCATGGCCCCTGTGCCGTTGGTAAAGTCAGGCGGCAATGGTGGCTCTATAGCCTGTATAATAGCAGCGGGCTTTTTGCGCAAAAGAATAATATTGTAAATAATCATCCCTAGCGCAATAAGTAACAAAAACAAGTAACCCATTTCAAGTCCCCAGTCAAATTCCATCCTAAATGGAGACTCTCCCTGTCTGGATGCTATTTACTGGTTTATTTTAGCCATGGCAAATTCCATTGCCACCATTTCTAACAGTAAAAGAAGCAGCACTAAAGCAAATGCAGCTATACCCCATATAGCCAGTGTTTTATTGCTTTTCTTTTTAATGGCTAATACCAGCGTAGCAATGCCTGCCACCAACAAAACTAAAAAAGCGCCAAGCAAAGGGTATTCAGTAAGTCTTTCATCGCCACCATCACCATCTTTAGGCATTTGCGATGTTATTTTGCTAAACATACCCGACATCATACCTTGTACCTGTACAACCTCTTGCACAGGGGCATTGCGTATAAGGTCTATCCCCTTTACCGATGCTATTCTTTGTTGGTTACACTTGATGTTGGTAAAAGGTAAAAGAAAACACAGCAGCGCCAAGGCAAACATTCCGGGGTTTAAAAAGCGCATAGTCCTTTAAAATTGATTGGTTAGGGTAAATGTAGGAGATAATTATTAATTATGAATTAGTAATTATTAGAACCTGCTAAAACCCTACTTATTAATAATTATTAACCCTACCTGATATAAGATTCCAAAGAATCTATTGTTAGCCAAGTGATTGTAGTGTCGTGGTGATATTTTGTTTTATACTTATAAGCGGACTTAAGCGAATCGCGATAGTCAAACAAAGGCGGCCCAATTAATACATTGCCACGTACCCTATGGCAACTGGCGCATTTGTCTTTAAACTGCTTTTCTCCGGGTATAATAATGCTTTGAGGTTGAGGGTCGGGTAGATGAGCACCGCTAGCATCGGTATCGTCTTCTTTAGCATGGTTGTAATTGACACAGCCAACTAATAAAAAGCAAGAGAAGAACATCAATAGTTTCATGCACTAAAGATAACTATGAATCTCATAATTCATAATTACTAATTCATAATTGAACTGACAACTGGGAACAGGGAACTGGCAACTAATAAGCCCATTTAAGATAAACAGAGCCCCAGGTAAAACCGCCGCCAAAAGCAGCCAGTACAATGTTATCACCTTTTTTAAGTTTGCTCTCCCACTCCCACAGGCACAGCGGAATAGTGCCATTGGTGGTATTGCCGTAGCGTTGTATGTTAAGCATTACCTTATCCATACCCACACCCATACGGTTGGCCGTAGCCTCTATAATACGCAGGTTAGCCTGGTGCGGTACAAGCCATGCCACATCGTCGGCAGTAAGGTTGTTGCGCTCCATTATTTCTACAGATACATCGGCCATGCGGGTAACCGCGAATTTAAAAACAGCCTGTCCTTCTTGGTAAACGTAATGCTGACGGGCATCAACCGTTTCGTGACTGGCCGGCCTTGCGCTGCCGCCTGCTTTTTGGTGCAGGTGCGTGCAGCCTGAACCATCACTTTTTAAAATGGCGTCTTGTATACCCAGGCCCTCTTCGTTAGGCTCAAGTAATACAGCGCCTGCGCCATCGCCAAATATTACACAGGTTTGGCGGTCGGTATAGTCTATAATAGACGACATTTTATCGGCACCAATAACCAGCACCTTTTTGTGGGTGCCGCTTTCTATAAACTTAGATGCGGTAGTTAAAGCGTAGATAAAGCCCGAACAGGCCGCCTGTAAATCGTAGCTAAAGGCATTTACCGCGCCAATCTTATCGGCTACAATATTGGCCGTTGCCGGAAACTGCATATCGGGCGTGGTGGTAGCACAAATAACAAGGTCCAGCTCGTCCGCAGATATACCGCGTTTAGCCAGAACCCCTTTAGCGGCTTCTACCGCCATTACTGATGTACCTTGATTTTCGCCCTTTAAAATACGGCGTTCTTTTATGCCCGTACGGGAGGTTATCCACTCATCCGTGGTTTCCACCATTTTTTCTAACTCAGCGTTAGCCAAAATATACGGTGGAACATAACCGTAAACGGCCGTAATGGCCGCCCTTACTTTTTGCATACGGGCTTAACCTTAGTTTAAAAACTAGGCTGTTGCAGTTTTATCAATAACCACTTTGCCTTTGTAGTACAATTTGCCTTCGTGCCAGTGGGCGCGGTGGTAAATGTGGGGCATACCGGTTGATGAGTCTGTAGCAATAGGCATTGATGTAGCCTTATAGTGCGTACGGCGTTTATCGCGGCGAGATTTTGATATCTTATGCTTAGGATGTGCCATTGTTTATTTTATTTCTTTTTACTGTTATTCTTATTGTCTTTATTCTCTTTACTATCGTCTAATAACCCTTTTAACTTTTGCCAGCGCGGGTCAGGTTCGGGCTCTATTATTTCATCGTCTTCTTCGTCTCCGGTTAAAATTATTCCGCTAAGGCGGTTTCCTATTTCAGCGTCGCAATACCTGTCGGTCTCGTCGCACTCTTCAGGAACCCTGCGGTATGGCACCGTAATGCCAATAAACTCGTAAATAAGCGGGGCTACGTCAATTTCGTGCGCCTCTGTTGGCAGCACTACTATTTCTTCGCTTTCATCGCCGCTTTCCGTGCCAAATTTAACAACCACCCTGTTTTTACCTTCAATAGGCATTTGGATGTTGTTAAGGCAACGGTCGCACTCGGTATCAAAAACACCCGAGTGAGAAAATTCAAGCAATAGCATGTTGGCCGATTTGGATAGGTCTAAAACCACCTTTATCTGGCCGCTATGTATTAATTCTGTACCGTAAACGTCAAAGAACTTTTTGTCAATATCAAATTCATAAGTATGCTTTCCGATACCCAGCCCTGTAAAGGGAATCATATATTCACGAAGCTTACCCACAACTATTCCTTTTTACAAAAGGACGGCAAAGATAATATTATTTTGTTAATAAATAGCCTTTAGGGCAAGAAAATTCAATGATAGATTGAATTAATGTATGCCGGTAGCTTTTTTGTTAATCAGCAATAAGCTAATTTTCTGACCCCGGACCTCTGACCCCTGCAAAAATAACAAAATAGCTGTTGGCTATTTTGTTATTTTTGCCGCATGATTACCCTACCGTACATACGCGAAAACAAAGACGAGGCCATTGAACGCCTTGCCATACGTAATATTGATGCCCGCGCCACCATCGAGAGTATTTTGGCTACCGATGCCGATAAGCGCAAAAAACAGGCAGAACTGGAAACAGGCCTTGCCGAAGCCAATGCTCTGGCCAAAGAAATTGGTACCCTGTTTAAATCGGGCCAAACAGATAAGGCCAACGAGTTAAAAGCCAAATCGGGCGACTGGAAAGAGCGCGAAAAGGTGCTTACCGCCGAACTGGAAGCCCTGAAACCGCTATTTACGATTTGCTGGTTACCCTGCCCAACACCCCGGCCCTGTTTGTGCCTAAAGGCGCTACGCCCGAGGAGAATGTTACCGTTTTTGAGCACGGTGCTATACCAACCCTACACGAAGGCGCTAAGCCGCATTGGGAGCTAACAGAGCAGTACAAACTGATTGATTTTGAACTGGGCAATAAAATTACCGGGGCGGGTTTTCCTGTATACACCGGTAAAGGCGCTAAGTTGCAAAGGGCGCTTATAAACTTCTTTTTAGATGAAGCCTCTAAAGCAGGCTACGATGAAGTGCAAGTGCCTTTGTTGGTGAATGCCGCTTCGGGCTTTGGTACCGGGCAGTTGCCTGATAAGGAAGGCCAGATGTACCATGCACAGGTTGATGATTTGTATTTGATACCAACTGCCGAGGTACCTATTACCAACCTGTACCGCGATGTTATTCTTAAAGCAGACCAGTTTCCTATTAAGAATATGGGTTATACCCCATGCTTCCGCCGCGAGGCAGGCTCTTACGGTGCGCACGTGCGTGGCCTAAACCGCCTGCATCAGTTTGATAAGGTAGAAATTGTACAACTGCAGCACCCTGATAAAAGCTACGAAACACTGGAGCAGATGAAAGAGCACGTAAAAGGCTTATTGGTTAAGCTGGAGCTGCCTTTCCGTATACTGCACCTGTGCGGTGGCGATATGGGCTTTGCATCGGCCTGCACGTACGATTTTGAGGTGTATTCTACCGCCCAACAGCGTTGGTTAGAGTGCAGCTCGGTTTCTAACTTTGAAACCTTCCAGACAAACCGATTGAAACTGCGTTTTAAAGATGTTGACGGTAAAACCAAACTGGCACATACCCTAAATGGTTCAGCTCTAGCACTGCCACGTATTGTGGCTGCCTTGTTAGAGAACCACCAAACACCCGATGGTGTTAAAATACCGGCGGCTTTGGTGCCATACACAAAGTTTGATATAATTAGCTAAAATTTAAATTCCCCCTTTTTAAAGGGGGTGTTTTTGCTACCAAGCAAAAACGGGGATTTTATTTTGAAAAAGCCGTAGAGGAATCTGCGGCTTTTATTTTTAGCGGGTTGTAGCTATTTTAGCATGCTTTTAATCTTATTTCTTGGCTTACTTGTCAACCAAAAGCCTTTAATAGAAAATATTACTGTTGATTAGCAGGGCATTGTAAAACCACTCTGCATGCGTCCATCTTATAATGTCTTTTAAGCAAGTAATAATTGTATCTTTGTAAGTGTACCAGCTAAGTATATTATTCTCGCACCGGGGCATAATGTTGATACAGAGGAATCTACCATTTTGAAATGAAAACATCGGTGTGTGCTTTAATACATTTTAAGCGTTATGCCATCTTAACACTCATAATCAGCAGGTAAAAATCAGATTTTTCTCTGCACCACTTCCCGGGTTTTAGCTGCATTATTAAATCGTTACAACCAGGGTTCATAATAAAACAATCGTTGCCCCGCTCTCCAAAACCGGACAATTAACAATTATTAAATTGTATTACACTACAGGTACGATGTTGACAGTCTGTAAAATTTAGTACAAATAAGCATTGGTGAGTGTTTAAACACAACAAGAATGCATTGTAATTTAGGAGTAAACGAAGAAGAAAGGATGGCTGCACTCCGCAGCTACAACATCCTTGATACACCGGCCGAAGATATTTTTGATGAAATAACCAGGCAGGGTGCCAAAATGTGCAACGTGCCGGTATGTGCTATTGCATTGGTAGATGAAGGCCGTGTATGGTTTAAATCGATAGTAGGAATGGATATGCCTGAAATACCCCGCGATTGCGGTATATGTTCAGATGCTATACTACAACCGGACGGAACGTATGAAATATACAACACCCTGGCCGAACCTAACCATGCTAATAACCCATTAGTTACCGGCCCACCCAATATTGTTTTTTACTATGCCGTTGTATTGGCAACGCCAGAGGGTTTACCGTTAGGAACGTTATGTGTGGTAGATAGTAAACCACGTACTCTTTCTTCACATCAAAAAACAATGTTGAAAACCTTAGCCAGCCAGGCTATGACCTTTATACGCATTAGAAAGAAATTTACAATTAACGCTAAAGCCACCAACGTATTTGTAAATAAAGAACAGAGCGTAAGTTAACTAATTATCTATAGTGTTTGATTGTTAGGCAATTAGAAGCGTAATTACTATTGCAAATTTAGTTGCCTATAAACACATCAGCCCCCGCGTTAAGCGTGCCTTTGTTTGTTAGGTCTTTTACCACTGTTATGGTTTTGCCATTAGTATTGGTAACGCTTGCACCTACACGTATATCCAGGTTTTTTACTACCGCATTATTGCCTGTACTTAGCACAGGGAAGTTACCACTTTGCAAACTAACATCGGGTATAATAGCATCGGTATGTAGGGTAGGTACCCGCGGCGGCGACCAATTTAAATTGTTGTTCCAATCGGTGCTTACGGCGCCGGTCCAGTTAATAGTAAAGGCTACGTTTACAGCTTTATTATCTATGGCTGATATATTACCTGCATTGTCTGTAACAATAGAACGTACCATTCCCGCAGGTTGGTTCATGCTCGGGTTTTGACGCCAAATATCGGCGGTAGTATCAGCCTGTGCAATGCTTATGGTAGTAGTTGCAGGGCGTGAACGGTACACCTCAAAATCATCAATAGTATAAACACAATTCCCACTGCGAAATGCTATGTATTTGCCTGTAGTATAAGGCGAGGTATCAATCCATGTACCTACTAATGCATTATCCATCCACACCATTGTTTTACCTGTAATACGGTCAAAGCTTACCTTGTAATCGTACCATTGGTTATTGTTTATTGGCAGTAAAAAACTAGTTGTTAAACTGAATACGTTATTAGCTACTTTGTAAATCTGCACCTCGTCCTGGTCGGCCCTAAACCACACAAAATACGAGTTGCCGTGGTTGTCTAATGTATCGCTGCTGGCCATAAAATGAAAGCCCGCACGGCGGTTGGTTCCACTGCCGTCTATCTTACCCCTCCAATGGTACAGATAAGTATTAGCTAAATCTTCTTTTACGGTTGAATAGATATTAGTGTTAGCAAGCGCTTCATCGCTCTGCACCAAGCTGGCGTTTACAATGCCCCATGTGCCTGTGTGGGCTGTCCACATATCTATGCTCTCAAAATCATCACGGTAAAAGCCATTATTGTTGTTGGCACTCCACCGCGTGCTGTCGTAAAAGGCAACAGTGTAAAAACGCTGTTGTAGGCCACTGCCGCCAACATTGTCTGCATCAGTATACATAGCTACAAAACTACTATCATACCATGCAGCAACAGAGTTAACAACTGTAGTAGGTGCAATATAATCACCATTTGGCACTGTAGTGTAGGTTGCAGCCCAGCCGGGTGCGGTAGTAGCGCAATCGGACCTGAACCGTAATAACAATGCATTGCCCGATGAGGTTATCGGCCCCGGCAGTGTAGTGCCGGTGTACGTTCCAAGCAATGGGGCGTTAACGCTATTGCCATCGTACAAATACAAATAGTCCCAATTATTTTCTATGTTGAATTGGGTAAACGTAAGTGTAATGCTTGTTGTGTTCGGCGGATTGATAAGCGTTACCGTATGCTCATCATCGGCATAGTTTCCATTAGCACCGCCGCTATCATAAATAGTACCTGCGTTGGCGGTTAATGTGTTTACGGGAGTACTGTTGTTTATCAGGTTATAAAATTTTATCCAGTCCCAATTAGGGCCGGGGTCGCTATGGCTTTGGTTGGCAAAGTGCTGGTGGCCTTTTATTTTTATGCAACCTCCTAATTGGCAATTAGCAGAACCTCCGGTGCATGCAGGGCCATAATAGGTGCGCAATGGGTTTATACCATATCCGCTGTTGCAAATATCTCTACATAAGTTGGCCGATGAGGTATACATGGCATTGGTATACCATGCAGGGTTGTCTACATAACCTTCATGTTCTATGCCAATGGTGTAAGGGTTTTCGTTGCCCACATGCCATGCCTTGTCGCTTTCTAGCACCATTTGCGTTACCTGCCCATCGCTGGAGCGTACAACATAATGCGCCGATACTTGTGCATTGCAGTTTTGAAACCACGATATGCACCCTGCATAGCTACCCTGCACGGTATGTATGGTTACGGCAGATACGGCAGTGCCATTGCGGCTGCTATAGTTGCAGCTTGCAGCGGCAGTCCAAACGGCAGGACCATAATCAACCGACTCTGTGCTTTTTTCGGGCTGGTATTCTATACCCGATTTGGTAATTACACTCCCTTCAGAAACCATTACATGCGATGAGGAAAGCGCCTTCAAATTTTGCTCCCCAAACAAATCAGCCATATCAATCTTCCAAACAGGGAAGCCATAAAAGGCAGCCTTTTCAGGCGATGTTAGGAACGATGCAACTTCATACTTCCATAAATCAATAGCATATTTTTGGCCGGTAGTAGAATGGGGAAAGCCCGATATATAATTTAATGCTGAAAAATAATCTTCGGGCTTTTTGCCTTTTACATAATAAAGCGCCTCTGCAACACTCAGAATATTGAAATGCGGATTGGTTTTAACGTTTTGTAAACTAATTCCGCTAAACTGGCTTAACGTAACTGCCGTATTTGTAAAATAACCTTTACCATCCAAATACAACCCCATAACCCCATACGCCTGTGGCATTCCGTTACAACTTTCTGCATTGCTATCGGGTTGTAAATGGGTAAAACGGGTGTTAGTCCATGCTATGGCTTCCAGCAATCCACGTGGAATGTCTGGGTAAACTGTATAGGCATCAGTAAACTCTTGCTTATAGTTATTTACAGGCAGGTTTTGCCCTTGGGCAACGCCGCAAAAAGAAGTATAAACAGGGCTACTGTATATTTCATTGTTTAATCAAACCAAACAAACCGAAAGTTAATAATATATTTGAACTATGGATTTTTTAACCCTCCGCTGGATTGATGTAGTTGATATACTGCTGGTGGCTTTGCTTATTTACGAGTTTTACGCGCTGATTAAAGATTCGGCGGCGGTAAATGTGTTTATAGGCATTGTGGCTTTTTATGTGTTGTGGCTAGTGGTTAAAGCGCTAAACCTGCAATTGTTAAGTACCATTTTAGGGCAGTTTATTGGGGTGGGCGTAGTGGCGGTAATTGTGGTGTTTCAGCAGGAGATTCGGCGCTTTTTATTGCTGGTTGGCAACAAAACATTCTTCGAGAATTTTACCTTCTTCGGGCCCTTTATAGCCCGCAAAACATTGCCAAAACTTAACACCCAGGCCATAGCATCGGCCTGCAGTAAAATGTCTAAAACTAAAACAGGGGTGCTGATAGTAGTATCGCGCAAAACCGACTTAAAATTCTATGCCAACACCGGCTATATAATAGATGCTGAGGTATCGTCTATTTTGATGGAAAACATCTTTTACAAAAACAACCCTATGCACGATGGGGCCATGATTATTACCGAAAACCGTATTAAGGCCGTTAAGTGTATTTTACCCGTTAGCGAGAAGCTTAACCTGCCCGCTAACCTGGGCCTGCGCCACCGCGCGGCCATTGGTATTACAGAGCATGCCGATGCGGTAGCCATTGTAGTATCAGAACAAACGGGTAACATCTCCTACTTTCAAACAGGCAATTACCAGTACCACATTAGCGTGCAGGAGTTAGAAAGGTTATTAAAGAAGGATTTCTCGTAAGGGTTACTTTTTGGTTAATATTTGCCAGCTTTCAATTATATAATAATTCCACAGCCCTTTTCTAACGGTTAATTTAAGCACATAGTCGGCTTTGGAATTAACTAAGTCTTTTATAGAATCATAGTTTACCTGCAAACGCTCACTTCTGTTTTCATACTTGAAATATATAACAGATGATTTTCTTGTGTAGAAGTAGGTTATAGGACAGTATTTTATTTCTGTCGCGCTTTGCCCTGCTGCACGTTTATTTAGTATGTCCCAGGTTACCTTTGCAACAAGGCCAAATGAGAATAATGAGAATACCAAACCTTGTAAAAGCAGGAAGATAATAACAAGGAATTTAGAAAAACCCCAACGCATTTTTCTTAACTCTGCCAATAGTATTTTACGCCGGTAGAAACCAATAAAAAGCAATCCGGCAAGCACAGGTAAAATACCTATGTAAATAAGATAATTGTTGTTATGCCCTATGTAATCGTAATCGGCAATTAAATAGTAAGCTGCCGAAATCAACATCAGCACAAACAGCGCAGTGCCGTAGTCGCGGTGAGGTTTTTTAATGTTATGGCTTTTCAATTAACAGAGGCAATTCTATTAATTAACGGCTAATTTTTTAGCTACCGTTGCACCATTTACCATCATTTTCACTATCAGCATTTGATTGCTAATATTGATAAGGGGCAGGCGTGTTTCTGTAAAGTTATTCTCTGTTGATTTTATAAGCAACTTTCCTTGCATATCATACACTTCAACACCTTGTATTTTCTTATCGGCTTTTAGCACAACATCAGTACCGTTGTAATACATGCTTACTTTAGGCGCAGTTTGTTCGGTAAGACCAACGGCTGCAGGTGCAGGGTGTACTTTATCGCGGAAGAATAGCCAAATTTCTGTAGTAGCATCAATATCGTTTACCGGGGTATAAAGCCATTGGTGGCCGGCATCGTTTTGCTTCCACATATTTACCGGGGCACCGCCACCGGTAAAAGCAATTTTATCTACGGTAATGGTATCATTTTCCGTATCGGGCATAGCGGTTACAGTGCTATCGGTATTGTTGTTGTTTTGGTTCCAAAAATCAAGGGTTTGTTGTGCCGATGATAAGGTAGGCGTACTTGCCGGGGCATAGGGTACTAACTGGTCTACCGTGCTGTTCATCATCATTACAGGAAATGGGCGGCCCGGGTTGCACGATTCTAAATCAGGAGAGCTTAAAGCGCCACATACAGGGGCAATAGCGGCAATGCGTTGTGGAATGCTACACGCCAGGCGGTTGCTCATTATAGCACCCATAGAAAAGCCGCAAACATATACGCGAGACAGGTCTATATTATGGCGTACATACAGGCTGTCTATCAGGCGGTTCATAAAGCCAATATCATCAGCGCTAGAGCCTATAAGCGTGCCGTTGTTCCAAGCCGATTGGCCAACCAAATCGCTATTAAGGCCTTGTGGAAAAACACAAATAAAACGGGCCGTATCAGCAAACCAGGAAAAGCCTACGTTAGAAAAGTTTTGCATATCATCGCCCATACCGTGCAGGGCAATAATAAGGGGTACACTCTCGCTGTTAGTTAAGCCGCTGGGCAGGTATTGCCTAAACTGGCGGTTAGTGCCGTCAACACTTAGTGTTTGGGTAGAAAATTGGGCAAACACACCGGTTGTGCTAATTGCCAGTACAGTTAGGAGTAATAATTTTTTCATGTTTCGAAGATACTAAGTTTTAAGTCTTGAGTCTTGAGGGCTGAATTATTTTTTTACTCAAGACTCACCACTAACACCTCAAGACTAATAACCTAGCGTTTTAAGCATGCTCTTATAGCTTTGCTCTTTGCTAAACAGGCGGGTAACAACCTCGCCATTCTCATCGCGGTCTATAATAACATGCTTAGGGGCCGGTATAAGGCAATGTTGTATACCACCGTAACCACCCAAGCTTTCTTGGTAAGCGCCGGTGTGGAAAAAGCCCACATATTGCGGCTCTTCCTGGTCGCCGGTAATTTTGGGCAGGTACACTTGCCCAACGTGTGCTTCGGCGTTATAGTAATCAAGACTGTCGCAGGTAAGGCCACCAAGGTTAACACGGTTATATTCCTTCTCCCAATTGTTAATGGCAAGCATTACAAAGCGGTGGTTAATACCCCAAATATCGGGTAGGGTAGTAATAAAAGAGCTGTCAATCATATACCAAAGCTCGGTATCGTTCTGTTGTTTTTGGTCAACCACAGAGTATAAAGCAGCGCCACTTTCGCCAACCGTGAATGATCCAAACTCGGTAAATATGTTAGGCTCCTCAACTCCATTCTGGTTACAGAAGGTTTTAATCTGCTGCACTACGGCCTCAATTATATAGTCGTAGTCGTACTCAAATGCCAAAGAGTTTTGTATGGGTAAGCCGCCGCCTATGTCTAAAGAGTCTAATGTAGGGCATACCTTTTTAAGCTGGCAATACACTTCAAGGCACTTGTTAAGCTCGCTCCAATAGTAAGTGGTATCTTTTATACCGGTATTAATAAAGAAGTGGAGCATCTTTACTTCAAACATTTTATTGCCCTTAAACTCGGTCTTATAAAAGTCAACAATGTCCTTGTAACGAATGCCAAGACGCGAAGTGTAGAACTCAAAGTTAGGTTCTTCTTCACAAGCAATACGCATACCCACCTTAGCCGGTTTCTTCAAATTGTCTTTGTAGTAGGCAATCTCCCTTTGCTATCCAGTATAGGTATAACGTTCTCAAATCCCTCATTAATCAGGTTAACTATCTCCTCTTGATACAGGGGGCGTTTAAAGCCGTTGCATAGTATGTATTTATCTTTAGTAATAAGGCCTTGCGCTATTAATTCGCGAATAATGGCCATGTCGTAGGCCGATGATGTTTCTAAGTGGGCATCGCTTTTCAGCACCTGCTCAAGCACAAAATTAAAGTGCGAGCTTTTGGTGCAGTAGCAATAGGTGTATTTGCCCTTATAATCAGCCTTTGCCATGGCTACGTTAAACAGCTTTTTGGCTCTTTGTATATTAGATGATATTTTTGGCAGGTATGAAATTTTAAGTGGCGTACCGTATTGATCTATAATATCCATAAGGGGAATATCGTAGAAATGTAGCTCTCCATCTACAACGTTAAAGCCCTCTTGCGGAAATTCAAAGGTTTGGTTTATAAGGTCGGAATACTTATTTTTCATATCTTACTACTTTAAACAGGTTTTTTGAAGCCTGTACCACTCAGAATTTTAAAAACTACCAAATCCAAGTAAGTTACATTGCTATATTTTAGCAAATGTAAGTAATTTACTTTAATTTTTTGAGTGGTAATAAGAGATTTAACATTGGTATTGCCTCACCTCTAACCCCTCTCCTAAAGAGAGAGGGGATAAGCCCTCCCCTTAAAGGGGGAGGGTTGGGGTGGGGGTGAAACAACTAATAAAGTATGAAAAAGATTAAGATATACGAAGTAAAATCAGAGATTGGGGCAGGTACCCGCGGGGCCAGCTTAGGTTCTGAAGCTATTAAGATTGCTGCCTTAGACTTTGGCAGTACCTTCTTTAAGAAGAACCGCACTATAGAAATACCAAACGAGAACCGCCTGCTAATGGAGCCTGATAAGCACTTTGATGCCAAGCGTATAAACGGCCTGCACAAAATGTTTACCAAGATAGCCGCAGAGCTGGTGCCGGTGCTTAAAAACGAAAAGGTGTTCCCTATTATACTGGGCGGCGACCATAGCACAGCCGCCGCAACTATAACGGCCATAAAAATGGCCCACCCTAAAAAACGCCTTGGCGTTATCTGGATTGATGCCCATGCCGATATCCATTCGCCTTACACAACCCCATCGGGCAACATGCATGGCATGCCCCTTTCTATAGTTTTGGCCGAAGATAACCAAGAGAAGAAGCTTAATAAGCTAGACGACTACACCGTGCAGTGGTGGGAAAAACTGAAAGACTTTGGTGGTATAACGCCCAAAATACAATACCAAGACCTTGTATATGTTGCAGTGCGTGATACCGAACCACAGGAAGATTACTTAATTAAACGACATAAGATTAAAAGCTATTCGGTAACCGAATTACGCAAAAAGGGTGTTGACCGTATTGCCCACGAGATATTGAACCAACTGGAAGACTGCGACCTGATTTATATATCGTTTGATATTGATTGCCTGGACCCGACAATTTCTAAAGGTACCGGTACGCGAGCCCCGGGCGGATTGGATGAGCGCGAAGCAGGTAACCTGCTGTTGCGTTTGGTGCGCGATAGCAAAGTATGCTGCTTTGAGATGGTGGAGATAAACCCCACCCTTGATGATGAAAACCGCACGGCCGAGCATGCCTTTGAAATATTATCTAAAGTAACTAACCAAATTACCCACGAGTTGTAATGCTGATATTTTATATAGGATTTGGGTTGTTCACTCTGGGCTACCTTATTGCAAGGCCCTTTATATTGATTATTACCGGCACACAGAAAAACCAACCTGCGCGTGTTAAAAGGGGCAAAAAGGCACTACTGCGCAATACTATTGGGTTGGCGGTGATAGGGGCGGTAGGCCTGATTATTTACTATTTAGTTAACGGAAAAGGTTAATCGTCATTCCCGCGAAGGCGGGAATCTCACCATAACGTCATCCCGAACTTGATTCGAGATCTCGAGATACACCATACCAGGCTTAAAATAGCCTCAACCGAAATTATTTATGTCCGTTTAAGTTTTTAATAAACGTATTATACTCTTTCTCTCTTTTTAATTTGTTTTTCTTCATTATAAAATATGCCGGAATAGCAATAATGGAAAGAACTACAGCTAATATAACGATAATAGGAAATGCAATAATTAATAATGCAGTAAACCATAAGAGTATCTCTTTGTAACCATCCATATTAGGCGAACTATAATTTACAAAAAATACCAATTTTATTATGGCGGGAAGTGCAAGTAGAATACCCCATGGAAGGTATTTAAAACTATGTTGTTTTTTTCTGTTTATGATATAGTAACCCATAAGCCCAATACCTGTGAGTAACCACATAAATAACAATACATTAACAATCTCTAAAAGCATAGCTGTTAGTTTATCTTTAACCGTTGCATCACAAGGGGAGTTATATCATCCTCATCTTCCTTTAATACCAAAGTAGAACCATTGCTGCTGTCTAGCACATAATGATAGCCGTTTTCTTTTGCAACAGCATCTACAGCGGTTATTATAGTTTTTCTTATAGTATTATATACACTGTCTGAATAAGTATTAATCAGCAGTAGAAGTTGGTCTTGTAAGGTGTTAAGACTATCAATAATAACATGTGCTGAATTAGGATTTGTTTTGGGTAACCCAATTCCTCCACAAGGCAAATCAATGTATTTATTTATTAGAGCCCTGTGTGTGTTAAATAAACTGTCGCTGAAGCTTTGTACTTTATTATCTGCAACTATCTTTTCAGGCAGGCTGTCAAATAGTGCTTGCATATTTACATACCCAATTTTACTTTGGGCTAATCCACCAAGGCAAATCAAACAAAGCAGGTATGTAAAGGCCTTTTTCATTTTTGAAATTACGTGCCTTCAAATATATTATTTCTAATAGATTGACACATGCTCTTGACAAGCCCCTACCTGAGGTTGTATCTTTGCAGTATACTAAAAACTGCCTTTTATGCCTATTCCCTCACCCCTAAATCCCCCTCTCCTAAAGGAGTGAGGGGGACTTTAAAAAACAGAATTCATTTTGCTATTTTTTCTTACAACCCCGTGGGTTTTACCTCACCCTCTAACCCCCTCTCCTAAAGTGAGAGGGGGATAAAAATAAAGAAGATGTTATCGGAATATTTTCATCAAAGAACTATAATTTGTCAAGTTAATTTTGCAAAATTTATTTACCGCCATGTGGGTTATAGTGCGATGGAATTTTGTGGGGTTTATCGGATTTTTCCTCACCCACCCGATAGCTATCGGGACTCTTTCGCCAAGGCGTATAAGTCTACCCTCTCCCGGTGGGAGAGGGTGCCGGAGACGACAACATCGGATTCGGCGGGTGAGGGAAGTTGCAAAAACGTTAAATTTTATTATGCCAAAGGCATCCCTTTGGGACAACCGAGTGAGTTTGGAAAAACAAAACCCTCTCCCGTCTGTCGCCTTTGGCGACATCCACCTACTGACGATTAATGTCAGCACAGGCTCTCAATGAGAGGGACCTAAAAAGAGGGCTCAAAACGTGCGCTTTATCTTGCAGCCGCAAGGGTTGTAGCGATGTTTTCTCTCCCTTTGCAGGGAGGACTATTGGCAAAATGTTTATCGGAATATTTAGTGATGAAAAATATAAAAAGTCAAGTTCATTTTGTAAAATTTATTTACCGCCACGTGGGTTATAGTTCGATGAAATTTTGTGGGGTTTATCGGATTTTCCCTCACCCACCCGATAGCTATCGGGACTCCTCCGCCATGACGTATGAGTCTACCCTATCTCGGTGGGAGAGGGTGCCGGAGACGACAACGTCGGATTCGGTGGGTGAGGGAAGTTGCAAAAACATTGAATTTTACTACAACCGCGTGGGTTATAATAGTATGAATTTTTGTTTAGGCTATCGGGTTTTTAAGAAGCAAAACCTATGGGGAGTTGCTGCATGTTACCTTATGTTAAGATACTGTTAATTGGTTATCTTTGTTATATATATTAGCAGTATGACATTGTCACATTTTTACAAATTATATCTCTTATTATCTTTTGTTTTATTAACCCATATTGGTACCGCGCAGGTTTTTATAAATGAGGGTAGTAACCGTAACTATTCTACTATTGCCGATGAAGATGGCGAATACAAAGACTGGATAGAACTTTATAACCCCCGTGCCGATACCATCAGCCTATACAACTATTCTATTACTGATGATATTTATAACCCTGTAAAATGGGTTTTTCCTAATATTAAATTAGCCCCCGGCCAGTATAGAACCGTTTTTTGCAGTGCCAAAGACCGTAAGCCTGTTACCGGCTTTACCAATGTGTTAAACACCGGTACTTACAATGCTGTTACAGGTTGGAACATCCATACAGTTACCAACCCTATTGTGTGGGATGGTGTATCTAACCTTATTATCAATACCTGCTCTTACAGCTCTACCGGCTATACATCAAATTCAGAGTTTAGGCAAAGTGTTACCCCTTTTGTTTCTACTGTCTATTCTTACGAAGATGGCAGTCCTAATGCCTGTTCTGCACAGTACGGAACACCCGCTAACCTGCGGCCTAACATGCGCATTAATGGGCAAACCATAGGTAGCGGTACAGAGCAAAACTGCAATACCTGCTACCCCGCGCCCTATGGCAACTGGTATTGGGGTGCCCGTAACGAGATGTTGATACTAGCCTCAGAACTTACTGCAGCCGGTGTTACCCCCGGCCCTATAAATACCATTGCGTTTAATGTAGTGGGCACCGACCCTAACACTGTTTACGATTATATCGACTTTAACCTGCAGCTTACAACCGTTAATTCGCTAAGCTCTCAGTTTATACCCATTAGCCCGTTAAACAACCAACATACAAACTTTACCCTTGCTGCCAATGGCGAGGTGGTTTACCTGTATGCTCCCAATCAAACTTTAATAAGCCAGTTAAATGTAAACTGCGTTAATTTAGATAACAGCAGCGGCTGTTTCCCCGATACGGTGCAGAATAGCGTGCTCTTCGGTACCCCAACGCCAAATGCCACCAACAACAATTCTAACGCCTATACCAATTATTTGCAGGCCCCTGTTATATCAGTGCCATCGGGCTTTTACAGCAACCCTATATTGGTTACGTTGGTAAATCCCAATCCAACGCAATTACAATCAAAAATATACTTTACACTGGATGGTAGCGATCCTACAACCTCATCAACACTATACCAGGGTTTTCCATTATCAATAACATCAACCAAGGTTTTAAAAGCCCGCGTGTTTGCCAATGGCCAACTGCCCAGCCAGCAAAAGGTTAATTCCTATTTCTTCAATATAAACCATATTACGCCTATACTTTCTGTTATTACTGATGATGAAAACCTGTATGGCGACGATGGTATTTTTGATAACTGGTGGCAAGACTGGCAACGCCCCGCGTATGTAGAGTATTTTGATTCTACCGCTACCCACGGCATAGTGTTTTCTCAAAACGCGGGTATGCAAATAGATGGCGGTGCCGGTGGCAGCCGCTCGCAACCGCAGCACTCTTTCCGCATAGAGCTTGCCAATGGTGTGTTAGGCGATGGTAGCATAAACTACGAGGTAATACCCGGCAGGCCCAACCGCTATAAATACAGTAATTTTTATTTGCGCAACGGCAGTAACCAATATTTAACACTCCCCTATAAAGATGCATCGCAGGTTAAAATGATGTGCGATGAAACCAATGGATATTACACCGCATGGAGGCCCATATCGGTATACATAAATGGCGATTATTTTGGCTTGTATGAGTTGAGGGAGAAAATAGACGATGAATATTTTAAAACATTGGAAGATGCAGATAGCGTTGACATATTATCGCTAAGCTATTGGTATGGCAGTGTGTTACGTTCTACCCTGGGTTGCCCGCCCGATAGTTTTTACAATAGCTATGCAGCCTTAAACGCACTTAACACTAACGATACCGCCTACTGGAACAAGGCCGACAGGTATGTGGATATGCAATATTATGCTGATTATATTATTGGCCAATCGTGGATGGCGAATACCGACTGGCCGCAGAACAACATCAAAATTTACCGGTCGGAAAAAACAAACCGCCGCTGGCGCTTTTGTACCATAGACTAGGAACTATCGTTAGCGCCAAACAGTTGGACAGATTGTTATTTCGACCATATTGATTATTTGCTAAACCAAGACCCTAACAACATCTACATAAATATTTGGCTTAAAAGCATGCAAAACGGCAGGTTTAAAAACTACTTTATAAACCGCTTTGCCGATGTAATGAATACCGCTTACCTAAACTCACGTTTACAACAGGTAGAAAACTGGTTTTATAACCAAACGGTAACAGAAACCCCTAAGCAGTTTGCCCGCTGGGGCGACCCTAACAATGTGCCGGGGCAAATGAATGATTACCAGAATAACCACGCTACATTCAACTCGCAACTGCAGCAACGCACCTCTGTAGTGCGAGAAGATATTGTTACAAACTTTGATTTGCCCAATACTGTAAACCTAACGCTTGATGTTCACCCTGCCGGTGCAGGCAAAATACACATAAGCACCATAGAGCCCACTACCTATCCATGGTCGGGCGTGTATTTTAATGGTGTGCCCGTTAAAATAGAAGCTATTGCGAATCAGGGTTTCCTATTTAACCATTGGGAAGCTAACAGCTTGATTACAGATACCTTGGCTGCCGTGTATAACGACACGCTGGATATTTCAAATATCCAATTTGATGCCTATTTTGTAATTGATACCACTACCGGAATAAATACTCAGGCTGCAAACTTGGCCAATTTTACATTATATCCAAACCCGGCAAAATCTACCTTAATGCTGCGTTACAATGGCTCAGCACCTTATGCTAATATAGCCTTGCAAATAACAGACCTTACCGGCCGCCACATTTTACAACAAAACATGGTTAATGCAGCCATAAACACTACGGTTGATATTGGCTCTTTAGCCGGAGGCGTATACATACTAAGGCTACAAAACAGCACAGGAAACATTCAACAATTCCGCTTTATTAAACTCGCAGAATAGGTAAATGTTTTTTAATGGAAAAAGGGAAATACTACTAAGTACTTCCCCTTTTATTTTGCTGGCAACCGGCAACTGAGAACCGGCAACTAATTACAACTTCATCAACCTAAAGCCCTGCGTCCAACGGTTTTGGGCAAAGCCCGGAATACACCAAAGTATGCACAAGGCTTCTACCGCACGGCCTGCGTTGGCCTTGCCGCTGTCTTCCACTTCAAAACCAAACTGGTCTAGTATAGCGCTTACCTCTTTTCTGGCCTCATCATTATCGCCGCAAATAAACATGGTAGCTTTTTGCGGGAATGGCGGGTTAACCATCAGGTGGCTGCCAATAGAGTTAAAGGCCTTTACAAAGTTGGCATCGGGTGCAACATCTTGCAACAATTCCAGCAGCGATTTATCAGTAGTAAAATAATTAAGCACCCCGTTTACCGGTGGCTTGGTTTCGTCTATAGGGTTGGTAGTGTCTATAACCGTTTTGCCTGCCAGGTTAGCTATGCCGGCGCTGGTAACTACGTCTATAGCCGCATGGCCTTTAACGGCTATTACTACAATATCGCCAAACTTAGCAGCGTCTTCAAAACTGCCAATTTGGGCGGCATCGTTTTTGCTTTTCCATTCGTCAAGCTTGGCGGGGTTGGTAGTGCCCAGCATTACGTTGTACCCGTGTTTTATAAAGCCCGCGCCCAGTGCTTTTGCTACCGCGCCCGATCCTAATATGCCTATGTTTTTACTCATTGTTTTTTAGGTTGATTTTTTTGATGGATTAAAATTAAGGCAGAATAACTTATGTTTGTGTTAATTGTTTATCAATGAAACGTATCACTGTTTTTTGCGGTTCAAGCTATGGAAATAGCCCCGCCTATGCCAAAGCTGCCGAAGAGTTAGCAGCACTTATGGTGCAAAATAATATAGGCCTGATATACGGCGGTGGCAACATTGGCCTTATGGGCCATATTGCCGATGAGGTTTTACGCCTTGGTGGCGAAGCCATAGGCGTTATTCCACGCAAGCTAATGGAGAGGGAAGTAGGCCACTTAAACCTTACCAAACTGCACATTGTAGAAACCATGCACGAGCGTAAAGCCCTTATGGCTAACTTATGCGATGGCTTTATAGCCATGCCCGGCGGTATTGGGACATTAGAAGAAATTATAGAGGTTTTTACCTTAGCTGCAACTGGAATATCACCACAAGCCCTGCGCCCTGCTAAATGTTGATGGCTATTACGATAAGCTGAACGATTTTTTAGACTTTATGGTTGCCACCAACTTCTTAAAAGACGGTACAAGGCAAAGTATGTTAGTTAGCAATAATCCTGCGGGTTTACTGGCCCAAATGCAGGCTGTTTATGCATCAGGAATTGTATAATTCTTTATTATTAGTACAGTTTCTGGCCCCTGACTACTGACCCCTAACCCCTTCATTTATCATTTATTTAAAAATCTGACTACTGACCCCTAACCCCTTCATTTATCATTTATTTAAAAATCTGACTACTGACCCCTGACTACTGACCCCTTATTACTACCTTTGCCCCTTTAAAACACCTGATGGAAATTAGTTTTGACCACCTTTTAACCGTAGACGGGCTTATTCGCTTACTTACACTCTCTATACTAGAGATTGTGTTGGGTATAGACAATATCATTTTTATTTCAATTATAGCAGGTAAACTACCGCGCGCCCAACAAGGCACCGCCCGTATGTGGGGTTTAAGCCTTGCTGTTGGTTATGCGTGTAATACTGCTGTCTACCATTTCGTTTATTGCAAGCATGGTAAGTCCGCTTTTCCACATTAGCGACTTTGGAGTAACGGGCCGCGATTTAATTCTATTTGCCGGTGGTGTATTCCTTATCTACAAAACCATTGTAGAGATTATTGAAAAACTATCAGACCAGCACGAAAATTCTAAAGACTTTAAAAATCGCAGCCTGGCTGCCGCTATTTTCCAAATAGTACTTATTGATATTGTATTTTCTTTCGATTCTATATTAACAGCCGTAGGCGTAAGCAGCGATTTATCGCTGGCTCAGGGCCTGCCTATTATGATTAGCGCAGTAATAATCTCTATGATTATTATGATGATTTTCTCTGGCAAGGTTAGCGAGTTTATCAACCGCAACCCGTCTATCAAAATGCTTGCCTTGGCTTTCCTTGTGTTAATTGGCGTTATTTTGGTTGTAGAGGCGTTGCACATACACGTAGATAAAACATACGTTTACGTAGCTATGGCATTCTCTATGGTGGTAGAGTTACTTAATATGCGCATGCGTAAGGTGCTTGCCCGCAACGAGCATGTTGCCAACCACGAAGACCCCAGCATTACCGAAGCGAAAATTAAAAACCTGCAGAAGAAGAAATAACACCCATGGCTATTATTGCACCATCAGTACTATCTGCCGATTTTGCTAACCTGCAACGCGATAGCGAAATGCTTAACCAATCGGCTGCCGACTGGTTTCATGTTGATATTATGGATGGGGTGTTTGTACCCAATATATCGTTTGGGTTTCCCGTTGTTAAAGCGCTTAAAAAGCATGCTGCCAAGCCGCTCGATGTGCATTTAATGATTGTAGACCCCGATCGTTACATAAAAGCCTTTGCCGATGCCGGTGCCGATTATTTAAGTGTGCATATAGAAGCTTGCCACCACCTGCACCGCACCCTGCAATACATTAAGGCCGAGGGCATGAAAGCCGGTGTAGCTGTTAACCCACACACGCCCGTTAATCAACTGGAAGATATTGTAGCCGATACCGATTTGTTTTGCCTGATGAGTGTAAACCCCGGTTTTGGCGGACAAAAATTTATAGAGAATACCTACCGCAAAATAGAAAAGCTGAAAGACCTTATACTTAAGTCAGGCTCTAAAGCACTTATTGAAATTGATGGAGGGGTAGATGGCAATAACGCCGCTAAACTTATAGCCACCGGTGCCGATGTTTTGGTGGCAGGCAACTATGTATTCTCCGCTACAGACCCTGTAGCCACCATCCAAACCCTAAAAGCTATTTAATTACGGATAGTTTTAATCCCCTCCTGAGGGGGTGCCCGTAGGGCGGGGGAGTTCCTTTACTGACCATTGACCATTGACCATTGACCATTGTCAATTGACCATTATGCATCCTTCACAATCTTCATTATTTCCTCAATCCTAGTTTGCTTATTAGCCTCCCGCAAATCCTAGCAGGTAGCCGTAAAATAATGGTGGGCACTTAAAAACCGCACCTGTATCTTGTTCCACTCATTCTCATCAGTCAACACACCCCTAAACACCAGCTCTTTAAACAAGCTGTGCGAAATAGGGTAGAAGTCGTCGCGCCCCAGGTAATCAAGGTCAGCATCGCAAATTATCTCCTCAAGCTTATTATCGGGTGTTTGGGGTATTTTGGTGGCCATTATCATGCCGCAAATAATGTCAATGTCGGCATCAGAATAACCATAGCCCGGCAGCATTTGGCGGGTAATGCGGCAACCGGCCTCTTCATGGTCGGTGTAGGTCTCGGTAAAGCCCGAGTCGTGCATTAGGGCGGCTGTTTTTAGTAAAACCAACTGCTCGTCTGCTATATTTTCTTGTTTTGATATTTGGGTTAATGCAGAAAGCACATCAATAGTATGGTGTACCCCATGGTAATAGAGCTTAGGCGACAGGCCCTCCTTCAATTTTAACATCATGTCGGCATACAGCCTTTCGTACTCCATATTAACTATTTATTACTTTTTTTAACATTTCAGGCCCGAATATTACTAAATATCTTACAAACCAAAAATCCTTACTTAATTTAGCCAATCATATTTGTACTGCTTAATGAGGTTTTTGTTTCTGTAATAATACTGTTTTTTGCGTTTACGCTGCCTGCCACCGCCCAAAATAAGCGGTTGATAGACAGTTTAGAAAAAGTGCTGCCCAAAACACCTACCGATACCCACAAGGTAGACCTGCTTAATAAACTGGGCATGGAGTACTTTCTTTCTAAGCCTAAAAAAGCGCTTAAAAGCTTTGAACAGGCCCAAAAGCTGTCTTTGCAAATAAAGTATGTTAATGGCTTGGCCATTAGTTATTATAACCTGTCGCTGGTACACTCTGCCCTGGGCGATAAAGACCATAGGCCAATTACTACAAAAACCAGTTTAATATTACTAAACAAAAGATAGACGATAGCAATAAAATATCTAACCTAAGCTCTGAAATTGCCAATAAAAACAAAGAGCTGGAGGGTAAGATAAAAGACCTGTCAGCCAAAGAAAAAGACCTGCTAAACCAGGAAGGAGAGCTAAAGTTGTTGGGTGGTGCGTTAGACAGCAGCAAGAAAGAGAATGCAGGTTTAAGCAAGGAACTGGAAACCAGCAGGCTTGAATTACAACTAAAAGAAAACAAGATTAAGATTAGAGAACAGGAGAGCGAGATTGAAATACAGCGCCAGATTGTAGTGCGCAACCTCTTTATTGCCGCCTTTGTGGTGTTGTGTGTTATAGCCTTTTTCATCTATCGTAACTATAAAGAAAAGCAAAAAACCGCCGAAGAACTGGAGGCTAAAAACCGCATTATTGCGCACGAAAAAGAGCGGTCTGAAGAGTTGTTGCTAAATATTTTACCTGCCGAAACAGCCGAAGAGCTTAAAAAATATGGCAAAGCATCGCCTCGCTATTATTCAGAAGTAACGGTGCTGTTTACCGATTTTAAAAACTTTACCCAGTATGCCGAAACCTATAGCCCTGATAAGCTGGTAGCCGAAATTGACTTTTGTTTCCGCAAGTTTGATGAGATTATTGGCCGCCACGGTTTAGAGAAAATCAAGACTATTGGCGATGCCTATATGTGTGCATCGGGGGTGCCGGCAGAAAATAGTAACGATGCCGCTGCTGTAGTAGCGGCCGCCATAGAAATACGCGATTTTATGGTGCAAATGCGTAAAGACCGTAAAAAAATTAAAGAAGAATACTGGGAAATACGCATAGGCATAAACACCGGGCCCATTATTGCCGGTATTGTAGGTATACGCAAGTTTGCTTACGATATTTGGGGCGATACGGTAAACATTGCATCGCGCATGGAGAGTAGTGGCGAGGAAGGGAAAATCAACATATCAGGCAGTACCTACGAGTTGGTGAAAGATAAATTTGCCTGCGTATACAGGGGTAAAATACAGGCCAAAAACAAAGGCGAGATTGAGATGTACTTTGTTGAAAGCAAAGCATAAAAGTAAACCATCATATTAAAAAAATCCCGCCATCAGCGGGATTTTTTTAATCTTTTAAAATCCCCCTCTAAGAGGGGGTGCCCAAAGGGCGGGGAGTTTGGGCTAAATCGATATTACTTTCCCGTCAATATCGTTACTGTACCGTTATTCTTTTTAACCCCCGATGGGTGGTTTACTTCCAGAATGAAATAGTATACCCCATCGGTAGCATTGTCGCCATTCCAATCGTTTTTATAATCGCTGCTGCTATATAGCATGTTGCCCCAACGGTTATAAACCCAAAGCTTGCTTCCGGGGAATTGCTCTAAAGCGGCAAATACTAAATTATCGTTAAACCCATCGCCGTTAGGTGTAAATACGTTTGGCACAAACACAGGCAGTTCTATAACAGTAACCACAACGGTAAACGTATCGGTACAACCTTCAGAGTTGGTTACAATAAGCGTTACGTTATAGCTTCCGGTATCGCTGTATTGGTGTTGCGGGTTTTGCTCGGTAGATGTTGTTCCATCGCCAAAATTCCAAAGCCATGTAGCCAGTGTGCCGGTTCCGGCTTCAGAACTATCAACAAACTGCACGGGTAAACCAATCAAGGTAGTATCTACACTATTATCAAACAACGCTATGGTTGGCAATACATTTATAGTAATAGAATCAACAGAAATGCCTGTACAACCATCAGCATTGGTAACGGTTACAAAGTAGCTGCCCGGTGGCACAACTGTTGTTTGTGTTTGGTCGCCATTGCTCCACAGGTAACTTGTAAAGCCGCTTCCGGCATTAATAGTGATAGCGCCATTAGGGTCGCATATAACAGTGTCTTGCCCTAGGGTAGGTTGCGGTATATTTAAAACAACGTTTGCAGAGTCTGATGAGGGTGATGAACAACCAAAGTTATTAGTTACTACTACCACATAAGTACCCGGCCCAACAGTTGTGGTTTGGGTAGTGTCGCCGTTGCTCCACAGGTAATTATCGTAGCCACTACCGGCATTTAGCACCACCTGCGCGCTTTGAGAACAGATAACAGTATCTTGGTTTAACGAAATGCTAGGTGCCGGATTGATTGAAACCGCAACAGTATCGGTAGCTGTGCAGCCAAAACGGGTTACTGTTACCCAATAGGTTCCGGGTGTTGGCATGGTAATGGTTTGGGTAGTATCGCCAGTGCTCCAAAGGTAGCTGTCGTAGTTAGCGCCTGCATCTAATATAGCAGCAGTATCAGGACAAACAGCTATATCAGGACCAATATTTATTTGGCTGTAGTTAGAGAAATAGCCGTAGCGAGATCCACTTATTACGTCTCCGTTAATCAAGCCCATGTGGAATATGCCGGAAGTATTAGTAAGCAAGCTGGTAGTATTTACAGGCACATCGGTTGTGTTATATTGAATTTGTGCCGCAACCCAATTGCCACCTGTGCCTTGGTACCGGGGCAAAAGAGCCAGGTGGCACCAATGTGCTACTGCCATTAAGTATAAAGTTGCCTTCATCGCCCGCACGTATCATTATATTTAAGCCAAACTCTTCTCCTGTAGACCGTATAAAATATACTGCTGATGATCCTGTACAGTTAATTGGTGGCAATAGTGCTGAAGCTAACTCGCAACCAAAGCCACTAGCGTGCAGCACATATACATTTTGGCTGGTATTTATGTAGGTTGATGCGTTGGTAATTGGGTAGGCAAATGTTTGGCCTGTGTTTATTGTTGCAGCTGGTGTGCCATTGCCATCAATGAAAATATCAGTATTGTCTGCAATGGCTAAAATAAACACCTGCTCATTAGCATTGGCATCTAAAAAGCCTTTCATAACAATGTACTCATTTCCTAAAATATTAATCGGTACAATCTGATCGCCCATCATGTCTTGGCATTCATTGTCAGCAACAGAGTCATCTTTAATAGTAATGGCAATAGGTTTATTGGCGGTTACGTAAGACCCCCCAAGTGGGCCGCAGGCGATGTGCCTGTAGCTGCCGCTGAATAGGTTTGGCCTTTGTTTAGTACTATTTGAAAAGGAACTCCGGCCGTGTGGCCGGTAATATTTTGTGTTGGGGTTATGGTAACGGTAGTGTTATCTTCTGTAGCCACAATCTCAAACGATGAGTATGCGTTAGGAGTGTACGTACCATTGCTCCAAAAATTTTGAAACGGCGTATAAAACTCTGTACCAAGCGCATTACGGCCTTTAAGAGCGAATATTTCTGGGTTACAATTGCACGATGTGTTAATCTCGTAGTAAGCGGTAATATTTACGTTTGATACAATGTGTAAGCCATAGTTTAATACTTGGTTTGCCGGTTTATTTTCTATAGTAGCAATCCACGGTGTTAAATCAACTGTGCTGGTGCTGTTGGCAGGTATAGTAACTACAATAGGTGTAAAGCCAATGTTTGCAGGCTGGTCTATAGTAACGGTTGCAGCCTGGTTTAATGCCGCCATGCGTATAACAATAGGTGCATCGCCATGGCTAGATGTAGCTTCGGGCGCAACAAACCAAAATTCATTATCGGTTTGGGCTTTAACAAATTGTAGCGAGAATAAACTAAGAAACAGTAGCAGTAAAGGTTTTTTCATAAGCACGTTTTCTACAAATATAGAAATTTACCTACGCTAACAAAAAAACTGCCTTAATATTTTGATAGAAATAATATCGGGCTATTCTTTAACCCCTTTAGCCTTGTATACCGGTACGGTAGAGCAAGCCTCACCATACATAATACTTTTGGCGATAGGGCGCAGGCGGTTGGTAATTTCTACGTATGCCGCTGCGGGTACATCGTACTTGCTGCAACCCTTTACAATTATGCGCTTGTCTTTAAACTCATCGTAATCTAGTTTGGCCAGCGACTCAAAATACAAGGCGGTTTCCAAAGCTTCCATATTGCCAAAAAACACTTTTTTAGCGAATGGCTCTACGGCAGATGCTACTAACATGTAGGCCCACAGAGGTACAATAGCATCGGCAGTGCAGCTAACAGCCACATATTTATTAGCGTATTGGCTCCAGTCGGTATCTTTTATATAGGCCCTGAATTCATCTTCGCGCAAAATAAGGCCCTGCCAAAGTTGGTCTTTAATATCAATTAAAACACGCTCGCCTTTGGTATAATAATCTTCCAGGTTTAGTTCAACCAAACCACTGTTAGCTACTTTATTCTTTATCTGGAATTCTTCCGGTATATCTGCCATGGCTCTATTAATTACATAAAACCCAGTTCCAAACGGGCAACATCGCTCATCATATCCTGTGTCCAGGTGGGGTCAAACACCACTTCTACTTTAGATGATGTAACACCCTCCAGTTCTTTCACCTTTGTTTCCACCTCGCTTGGCATACTCTCTGCTGCCGGGCACGATGGCGATGTTAACGTCATTTTGATGTTAACGTCCTTCGTATCATTAACATCTACTTCGTAAATAAGGCCAAGTTCCCAAATATCAACAGGTATTTCGGGGTCGTAAACGGTGCGTAGCACGTCTATAACTTTATTAGCAAACTCAGTGTCTTTAGCAATTACAATCGCTCCCATATATTATCCATTTACCTTGGGCTTGAAAGGCCAGGGCGTATAATTTCATTTGTTTTGCCATAGACCGTAGCCCGTTAGAGCGTGTCATAGACAGTTCACTTATTCCAATTTTACTAAAAAGGCTTACCGGGTCTGCATTTACAATGTCTTCAGGTGTTTGGCCTGATAACATCCTAAGTAGCAACGATACAATGCCTTTGGGTATAATACCCGTACTGTCGGCACTATAAACAACCTTCCCCTCAATTAGTTCTGCATTAAGCCAAACCTTACTTTGGCAGCCGGTAATTTCATATTCTGCCGTTTTATACTTTTCGTTTATCAGAGGCAATGCCTTACCAACCTCTACAAGGTATTCATATTTACTAAATTCATCGTCAAACAACTGAAACTCCTCAATAATTTCGTTTTCTATATCTTCAATTTTCATCTCGAACAAATCAATTAATATAACCAGGTTAAGGCTTTAAAGTTTTATAGCGTTTAGCCTCCAGCAAGGCCCATAAACCGAATATCGTTGTGCGCTCATTAGCATTCCAGGTGCCATTAGGCATTTGGGTAGATATAACCGTGGCTAACCACTCTGGTTTTACCAAATGGCCATTCCCGCTAATATAAAGTAAAGCAATAGCTTCTATACCAAAATTGCTGGTAGCGCCGGTTACATTTACAAGGTCTATAAGTTTAGGTACCTGTATACCAAGTTCTCGTTTATAAGCAACTGTATCGTAATTACAGTGGTTGTTTTTTAAAATCATCAGGGCCATGGTAGCATGGCTAAGGGTAAAGCCACCTTCGTAGGCCATATCATTAACAGCCGAAAAGAAATCCTTTGGCAACCCATAGCAATCGCAATACATAGCGGTTGCTATAACTTTATCTGTACCTGTTAAATTTTCAAGTTGGTTTTTTGGTGCTTTTATTGCGGTATCAAGGGCGTGCAAAAAAATCTTCTCGTCGCCAAAAGCACGTTTTATAATGTCTTTTTTCTGTGCATCTATATCAATATCAAGCTTATAAGCACCAATTACGTAATTAAGGGTAGGTACCATAGTTGGCAAAACGTTGTTGCCCTTACTTTTAAGGTTGTCTATGGCACGGTTTATGGCGCGTGTAGTATCATCATTGCCGGTTGCAAGCAATGTGTTTGACAATAATAATGCAGTTAAAAAAACAATTAAGTGCCTACCTTTCATACTAAACGGTAAATTTGGCATAAAAATAGTTCAAAAAGAGTTTACATAAGCCTTTTAACATGCGCAAAGCCCATTTATTCATACTTACACTGGTTATAGCAACCCTGTTAACATCTTGCTCTATGGGCCGTATGCCTATGGTTAAGGGTATAGATGATGTTAAAGTCAGCAAAATAGCCGCCGACTCTGTGCACATGGATGTGGTACTAAAAATTAACAACCCCGGCACTTGGGGTTTCAGGGTTAAGCGCATAGATATGAATGTAATGCTTAACGATAAAGCCGTTGGCGTAGTTAAGGGCAAAATGCCTTTTAAGCTTATATCGCAGGGCGAAAGGCCTTACAACGTAACGGTATCGGCCAGCAATGCAGCCGTTATTGGTGCCCTGCCCGATTTGCTTGGTACCTTTTTAGGCGGCGGCAACAAGCAAACAAACCTGCGTTTGGTAGGTACCATCAAAACCCGCTGGTTTATCTTCGGCAAAAAAATCCAGTTCGATTCTTCTAAAGACTTTAAAATGCCCAAGCTGCTCAATGGCCTGGGCGGAAGAAACTAATCCTTCACAATCTTTTTAGTTACTACAGCGCCGGTTTTTTTATCGGCTATTTGCACTATGTATATGCCTTGCGCTAAGTTTTCTGTAGGCAGTTGTATGGTTTGGTTGCCAACTGCAACAGTATTATTTTGCCTTAGCACAGGTTGCCCTAATAGGTTGTAAACGGTTAATTGCAAATCGGTATTCTGTTTAGCAAATAGGCTTATAAAAATGCTGCCGCTGGTTGGGTTAGGATATATGCTACTTACAGTAGATGCCATATCTTCAATACCCGCAGCTATTATTTGGTCGCACCATGGTATTGCTGCAATTATCATTATATACAGTTAAGCACACGGTGTGCGGCCCACCCCATTCAAACAAATGGTTAAAAACAAAGTCTCCATTCGCTACAGTATCGCCATCTATTACCCAAATATGGTTATATAAATTGCCGGTAACGCTGTAAAGTTCAAACTCATTAGGGTTCTCTGTAAGGTTAAATATAAAGCTCGCCCCACATTCCTTATCATTGTAATAACTTTCTGTTATTGTATCTGTTTGTGTTTGCTGGCATGTGCCATTATCGCTAATAACATGGGTAATGCTAAAATGCACAAGCCTGTTTAAAGTGCAAATGTTGGTTGTCGAAATCGTATCATTCCCATAAATCCATAGATGGTTAAGGCTAGGCGCATTACTACCTACTAATCTGGTGTATGGCACCATAAAATCTACCCTTTTTAAATAATTTGCATTACAAATACTGCCTTGTGTATTGTCTATATATATTGTGTCAGTATCATAACATACAGTAGCACCGCTATTGCTAATAATGTGTGTAATGTAAAAGTAATATTGACCGTAGGGGATATTAAAAGTACAGCTATTGAAGTTTGAAACAGGGTTAATGTCTAATCCGGCTAAAGTTACGGTATCGGTCAAAATCCATCTGTCAAAATAACCGGAGTTGTCTGCATTGGCTGTGCAGGTAATACTGCTGTTGGCTGAGTTGTGAATCCAGGTAAAGCCAGCATCGCATTGCGCAGTAGCAATACCAGACAGAAATATAAATATGGCAAGTATTTTTCCTTTCATGGCTCTTGAAATTAGTCTTTCACAATTTTTTTAGTTACAACCGCACCGGTCTTCTTATCGGCTATTTGCAGTATGTATATGCCTTGGGCAAGGCTCTCAGTTTGTAATTGTATTGTTTGGTTGCCTATTCCTACAGCATTGCTTTGGCTTAGCACAGGTTGGCTAAGCATGTTGTAAACGGTAAACGTTAAACTTTGCGATTTGTTAGTAATAATATTTACAGCTATAGCCCCTTCTGTAGGATTTGGATAAGGTGTCCCGACACTAAAATTATTTTCTGTTTGATTTATTGAAGTAAGAAATTCGGTAACAGGGAATAAATGCAATTCAACCTCACTAAATGCAGGGTTTTGCGCATTTAGCGTAATGGTTTGTGATGGGCATATATAGCCTGGTATGTCAGCGCTTATGGTATAAGTGCCAAATGCAAGGTTTGTTAGTTGAAATACACCATTAGCATCTGTCATATCATATTTTGTTATTACCCCTTGTTGGTTTTTTACATAAACCATAACATTTTCCAGCGCTATAGACCTAACGGTATCTTCAATTACAATTCCCCCGCCAATAAGACCCGAACCCGGATTCAGGTTTACCGATAGTAATACCATGTTCAATGGGTCTTGGCTCCAAACCATGCCATATAAATTAATTGCATAAGCTGCATCCCAATCTTCCTCACTATAGTTATAAGTGGGCAGGTAGTTTTCAAAATCAGGGTTTGTAGGGTTTAAAGCTGCCCTAATAATATATTCTCCGTTAGCAAGTCCTGTAAATGTAAATAAGTTGTTTGCAAGCTGCGTACTTCCAACCAATACTCCATAGGTTGTAGTATCAACACGTTCAAGTTTATACAGCCATGCGGTAGCATCTGTTACACAAGTTATACATTGTTGGTTGTCTTCCAGCCTTGGGTTTATTAGCAGGCTGTTATTGTCTGGCTCAATAGCAAAGCATTTGGTATCATTACAGGTATCGCTGTTTACCGTTAAGCAAACATTGTGCAGGCCTTAAGTAACTCATAATCAAAAATAAATCCATTGCTTATAGTATCGCCATCTACTGTCCATGTATGGGTTAGTAGGTTAGATGAGTAGCTACGCAAATTATACTGGTACGGTAAACCGTTTGGTGTTGGGTAAATAGTTGGCTGCGCATTGCACACTAAATAATTATTATAATAAAACGTGTCAGTTACACTGCTGTAACATCCGTTGTTGTCGTATACAATGTGTGTAAGCTGAAATGCATCTACAGGTAAAAATCCACATAAGTAATCAGTTGATATGGTATCTACGCCATATAGCCATGCGTGGTTTATTCCCGGGTAGTCAGCTCCAAAAAAGTAGTAATCCATGACGGCAGGTTCTATTATGCTATAAAAATTAGCATTGCAATAACTGCCATCAAAATTATCTACTACAACAGTCGCAGAGGCATAACCGCAAATACTACCATGCACTATCTCTATCTCTGAATGCCCATAAGGCAAAGTTAGTATCAGGGTATCAAGTTCCCACAATATAAAGTTGCCATCGTTCCCTATGAAATATCCCCAGTTATTTAAAGACCAATTATGCTCTCCAATTGTATCATTAGGCCAACAGGTTAATTTATCAGTAGTTGAATCAAAAGAATAGCTGAAAGAAGGGTCGCATTGTGCATTAGCGTAGCCACATATAATAGCAAATAGGGCAAGTAACGGTGTTTTCATAGCCAGTGTGTTTAATATTTCAAATATACTATCTAAATAGTATACATTCAGGAACACATTTCACCCTTTATCGGAAAAATTAATTGTCAATTGTCAATTTACCATTGTCAATTGACAATTACTATCTTTGCCGCCATTATGAGCAATAACGCAGAGCTTTTTCCTAAAATTATATCGCACGCCAAAGAGTATGGCTTTATTTTCCAATCGTCAGAAATTTACGATGGCCTTGCCGCCGTTTACGATTATGGCCAGTACGGTGCTGAGTTAAAAAAGAACATACGTGAGTATTGGTGGAAAGCCATGGTGCAAATGAATGAGAATATTGTGGGCATTGATTCCGCTATTTTTATGCACCCTACGGTATGGAAAGCATCGGGCCACGTTGATGCCTTTAACGACCCCTTGATTGATAACAAAGACAGTAAAAAACGCTACCGTGCCGATGTGCTTATTGAAGAAGCGGTACAAAAAATAGAAGCCAAAATTGAAAAGGAAGTAGAAAAGGCCAAGCGCTCGTTTTTCTCCGTTTGATGAGGCTATGTTCCGCAGCACCAATGGCCGCGTGGTAGAAAACCAAACCAAGATAGATACTATTAATACCCGCTTTAAGTCTGCCTTAGAGGCTAACGATATGGAGGGCATTAAACAAATCATTATCGATTTGGAGATTGTTTGCCCTATATCAGGCACCAAAAACTGGACAGATGTGCGCCAGTTTAACCTGATGTTTAGCACCGAAATGGGCAGCGTTAGCGAAGATTCATCTAAAATATACCTGCGCCCCGAAACGGCCCAAGGTATCTTTGTAAACTTCTTAAACGTACAGAAAACAGGCCGTATGCGCATTCCTTTTGGTATAGCGCAAATTGGTAAGGCGTTCCGTAACGAGATTGTAGCCCGCCAATTCATTTTCCGCATGCGCGAGTTTGAACAAATGGAAATGCAATTCTTTGTTCGTCCGGGTACAGAAATGGAATGGTACGAAACATGGAAAGCCAAGCGTATGCAGTGGCATAAGGCTCTTGGTTTAGGCGAAGGTAAACAACGCTTCCACGACCATTTAAAATTGGCCCATTACGCTAATGCAGCGGCAGATATTGAGTTTGAATTCCCATTCGGGTTTAAAGAGCTGGAAGGTATTCACTCTCGTACCGATTTCGACCTAAAAAGCCATGAAGAATTCTCTGGCAAAAAGCTTCGCTACTTCGACCCTGAATTGAACGAAAGCTATATTCCTTATGTAGTAGAAACATCAATAGGTTTAGACCGTATGTTTCTGGCTATTTTAAGCTCTGCTTATAACGAGGAGAAGTTGGAAGATGGCAGCACACGCGATGTGCTAAATATCCCCGCCTTCTTGGCTCCGGTTAAGGTTGCTGTTATGCCACTTACCAAGAAAGATGGCCTGCCCGAGAAAGCCCGCGAGATTATTGATATTTTAAAATACGAACATATTTACCAGTACGACGAGAAAGATGCTATTGGCAAACGCTACCGCCGTCAGGATGCTATTGGTACACCATTCTGCATTACGGTTGACCACCAAACGCTGGAAGATAATACCGTTACCATCCGCGAGCGTGATACCATGACACAAGAGCGTGTAGCCATTGCCGATTTGCAACGCATTGTTAATGCTAAAGTGAGCATTAACGAGGTGCTGAAAAGCTTGTAAAATTCTAAGATACGAATGGAGAGCCTGCTGAGAAACCAGCGGGCTTTTTTAATTCAACAAATAATAAAGCTTTTTAGCATACTCATTGTTTACCATAATAAGGCCGCTCTCGCTTTCCCACCAGCGGTCTTCATTGTATGATGATGAAGGCGAACCCAGCATGGTTAATTTAATGCCTTCCTTTTTTAAAACAGGGGTTATTAACGCCTTGGCGCGTCCACTATGAAACTTATCGCTAATAACAGACGCCCTTAATTGCCCTTTTTTCAAGCAAAAATCGCGTATTACGCTGGCCTCTTCTAAGGTACTAGTCCCTTTTTGTAAAAGTAATATTCGCTCTTGCGGAACGCCAAAACGCACCAAAGCGCTATCAGTCAGTTGTGCCTCGTTTAAATTTATATCTAATACCTTTAGGTTTTTTCTACATTTTCGCCTGTGCATACCAATGTGTCCACAAGCCCGGCTTTGTATAATCGAGCGGCCTCGTGGGCACGGTCATATGCGCCACCACTTAAAACAAAAAGGTATCGGGTTTTTACTGGCTCATCTTCGCTACGTAAATTGTTGCTTACAGCCTGTAATATAGGCACCTTAAATGCAAGAAATAGGGCAATACCAAGCCCAAGGGCAACCATTACCCTAAACCATAAACGTTTGTATAATGGCTTTTGCGCCTTATTTATCATGGCGTAAAAATAGTTTTAATATTAAAACGTTGGGTATTTCAAACGTTTTTGCATTTTAAACGTTGTTATTTGTAGGTAAGATGCTAATTTTGATGTGATGAAAAAGTTATTTATACTATTTATAGCGCTGTGTGCGTTTTCATTTGCCAGGGGCCAAAACAACCTTGTCCAGTTTTCGGGCGTGGTTGTAAGCGCAGATAGTTTATACCCCATACCCTTTACCAGCATTATGGTTCATAATTCTGCCCGGGGCACGGTTTCCGACTATTATGGCTTTTTCACCTTTGTAGCGTATGAGAGGGATACTATTGAGTTTTCTGCCATTGGCTACCGTAAAGTAAGGTTTATTATTCCTGATAGTTTAGAAGATGGCCGTTACTCTTTGATACAGGTATTAAAGCGCGATACCATTGCTCTGCCTACTATTGATATTTACCCATGGCCTACGCGTGAGCAATTTAAAACATCGTTCTTAAACCTTGACCTGCCTGATAACGACCTTATGCGTGCCCAAAAGAATTTAGATCCTGCGGGCTTACCAACCAATGCCGGTGGCGCCGATCCTTACATGAGCTACAAGTATAGCATGAACCAGCAACAATCCAGGTTGTATTATGCGGGCCAGGCGCAACAAATAAGCCTGTTAAACCCTTTGGCTTGGGCTAAGTTTATTGATGCGTGGCGCAGTGGGGCATTCAAAAATAAAGACAAGAAAAACTAGTTAAGGTATTACGGTAGGCAGACTACTTTCTTTTCGCTTACGCCATAACCAACCCAGCACCCCAACCCACCCTGTATATTGCTAATTACATTGTTTGGCGCTGCAAAGGGGCTGTTACTATTATCCATAGACTGCTCTACACTGTTAAAAAAGTTATAGGCAGGCACATCAATACTGCAAAGCCTAATCCTTACAGTATCGCCCAGGCGGTAGCGTTTTCTGTCAGCATGGTCGTAGTTGTCTTCAGATAATCCATCGGCATATTTATCGGGCCTGCCAATGCCAAAAGAATAGTTTTGCCCGTAAAACAATTGGTTGTTTAACAAAGTATTGGGCCTGAACATACGGTCGTTACGTTTAGGTATGTTGCTAACCCGGCGAGACATAAACCGGTAGCCCCTTTGGTCAATACCCGGGTCTTGAAAATATACCCATACCAAACCTAAGGTGTCATCAACCTCATCGGCAACCCAGTACAGGCTGTCTATTGGTGGGCTTGCAATAATATGTGTTGTAGAGGTAACAGTATCGCCATTGGCAACTACAAATAGTGAGTATGTTTTTCCTGCCTCGCCCTTTACCAAACCGTTTTGCTTTATGTAGGCAAACTTTAGGGGGCCTCATTAGCGGGTTGAAAGGTAAGCGTGTCAATATTAACCCCATCACTAACTATAACCAGTGCATCGTAAATAACAGAATTTGCCAGTGCAACAGAATCAATAGGGGCAAAGTAGCCCGAGTTTTTTGACAGGACTACATAGGGCCGTAACCCTTCAAAAATATACCCCTCTACTACAATTTTAGGGTCGGGTTGGGGCAGGTCTACCGTAATTTCTTTCTCGCACGATTGTAAAATAACCAGCATTGCTGTTACTATAGGGGCAGCATATAACAAGCGGTATTTTACCCATGCACGCATTATGGATAGCAAATAATTTGAAACTGGTTAACACCATAGCCTCCCCAGCAACCTAAGCCGCCCTCTATATTGGTTTGCACATTGCCAGGCGATGAAAATGGGTTGCCTGCATTGTCTGAATTATTTAGCGAGTTATAGAAGTTAAAGTTGGGCAAATCCATAGTGCAGACACGCACCTGCGCAGTATCGCCCAAGCGGTAGGCCCGTCGGTCGGGGTCAGGGTTATCCTCACTAAACTGGTCGGTAAATTGGCGGGCCCTGTTAATGCCGAATTCTACAGGCTGCCCTTTATAAAAACGGTTTTCAAAAGAAAAATTAGGCCTGAATAATGGCTCATTACGCTCTGGGTTAGCACTTACACGGCGAGAGAATATGCGGTAAGCGCGTTCATCAATACCGGGGTCGTTAAAATGTACATAAACGTATCCTAACGAATCGTAATCATCATACTTAACCCATTTGGTACTATCCAACGGCACCATAGGTATAATGCGGGTGGTAGATGTTACCGTTTGCCCTATGGCTGTTACGGTTAGGTTATATGTTTTGCCTGCCTTAGCCTATAACCGTTGGGCTGGATTTTACATAAGCAAAACCATACGCCGATTCATTAGCCGGTTGAAAGGTTAGCGTGTCGGTATTGGTACCATCACTTACTGTAACTACAGCATCGTAAATAAAAGTGTTTACCAGCGCGGCAGAGTCTATAGGCGCAAAGTATGGCGAATTTTTAGATAGGATTACATAGGGCCTTTCGCCTTCAAAAATATAGCCCTCCACCACAATTTTCGGGTCGGGTTGTGGCATATCAACAGTAATCTCTTTCTCGCAACTTTGTAGAAATACCAAGCCCACCAGCAGTGTTACACCGGTTAAAAACGCTTTGTATTTCTGTAGTTTCGTCATTAATATGCACACACTATTTGGTACTGCGCAACACCATGTCCGCCAAAGCCACCAAGTCCGCCGGTAATGTTGCCAATTACATTGTTGGGCGATGCAAAGGGGCTGCCGTTGCTGCTGGTAGAGTTACCCAGCGAGTTTAAAAAGTCGTAATAGGGTTTATCTATAGTACACAGCCTAACCTGCACCGTATCGCCAACCCTAAAGTAACCATTATCGGGGTCTTCCGGTTCATCGGCAAGCAAATCTTCGCCATATTGGCTGGCCTGGTCAAAACCTACAGGAGCCTGCTGGCCTGCAAACAATGCGTTTTCAAAATAAAAATTGGTACGGAAGTAAGGCTGGTTCCGGTCGGGGTTTGCACTAACCCGGCGAGACATAATACGGTAGCCCCTAAGGTCAATGCCCGGGTCGGTAAAATATATCCACACAAAGCCCAGGCTGTCTTCATTTACCTGTGTTTTCCAACGTATGCTGTCTAGCTGCACAGCCGGAACAATAGTGGTAGTTGATGTTACCGTTTGCCCGTCTGCGGTTGCTGTAAGCGTATATGTTTTGCCTGCCTGCCCTATAACTGTTGGGTTAGATTTTACATAAGCAAAGCCTAAAACAGATTCAGCAGCTGATTGAAAGGTTAGCGTATCTGTATTAGTACCGTCAGAAACCGTAACAATGCCATCAAATATAAAGCTGTTTATAAGCGATGCAGAATCAATAGGCTCAAAATAACCCGTGTTGCGAGATAAGATGACGTACGGGCGTTCGCCCTCAAAAATATACCCTTCCACCACAATTTTAGGGTCGGGCTTGGGCAGGTCTACCGTAATTTCTTTTTCGCAGGCATAGAACATAAATATGGCTGCAAAAGCAAATAATACTATGTGTTTAGGCGCTCTCATTTTTATTAAAAGCTAAAGTTCCAGGTAATGGCGGGAATAATAGGGAATAACGATACCTGCCTTGCCGATAGCTTTACCTGCCCCTGGGTAATATCGCCCTCGGCGGCAAAGTATATAAAGTATGGGTTTTGGCGACTGTATACGTTGTAAATAGATAGGTTCCAGGCCGATGTAAACTTCTCTGTCTTCTTGGCTGTCCAGTTTACAGATAAGTCCATGCGGTGGTAGGGCACCATCCGGAACGCGTTGCGGGGGCCAAACTCGTTTACAATATTACCATCGTAAATATAGCGGCCGGTTTGCAGGGTTAAAGCATTGCCCGTAGAGTATACCCACACGGCAGAAACTGTCCATTTTGGGCTAAACTCGTGGGTTAAAATAAACTGTATATCGTGGCGGCGGTCGTAGCGGGCAAAATAAGGTTCGCCGTTGTTAATGTCTTTAAACTGACGCTGTGTCCACGATAAGGTGTAGCCAACCCAACCTGTTGTTTTACCCAGTGCTTTCTTCACAAAAAACTCAGCGCCATAAGCCCAGCCTTTACCAAATACCAAAGAGTTATCCAGGTTATCGTTTAACGATGAACCCGGTACATAACCGTCTTCGTATTCAATTTGGTTAAGCATGTTTTTGTAGTACACCTCTACCGATGTTTCCCAGGTATTATCAGCAAAATTGCGGAACGCGCCCAACGAGTATTGGCTGCCTATTTGCGGCTTTACACGTTCGGTTGATGGGAACCATAAATCGGTTGGTAATGATATAGAGGCTATGTTGGTTAAATGCAGGTATTGCAGGTTGCGGGTGTACGATGCCTTTATTGACATTTTAGAGTTGAAAGCATACTTAAACGCAAGTCGTGGCTCCAAACCGCCGTATAACTTAATAGATTCGCCACGGCTATAGTTTACAGAATCTGTAGTGTAGCCCTAGCTGTCTTTATAGTAACGGGTAAAGGGCCCAATTTGCTGAAAGCCCGAAAGGCGTAAACCTCCGCTTATAGAGAAGTTCTCGGTAACATCAAAATCATCACTTATGTAAATAGCGCCTTCGTTTGCATACAGTGTTTCCGGTTCACCAAGGTTAAACTCTTGGTCTCCGGCGTAGGCATAAGCGTTGTTAGGGGTAAACTTATGGTACACATAATTTACGCCAAACTTAACATTATGCCGCACATTGGGCACCCAGTTAAAGTCCATTTTGGCGTTATAGTCTCGTATGCCGGAATAAAATCCAAGTTTAAACTCGGCCTGCGATGCATCAAAACTAAACTTGTAATCAGTAAATATTACCGACACGTTAGAGAATAGCTTATCGTTAAACACGTGGTTCCAACGGCCGGTTAGCGTAGCGTTGCCCCAGGCTATTTTGGTTTTAAACCCAAAATCCTGGTTAGAGAATGTAAACACATCTCTACCAAAATACCCGCTTAAAAACACACGGTCGCGGTCGCCAATTTGCCAGTTAAGCTTGGCATTTAAATCATAAAAATAGTAGCCCGAACCTTTAAACGGAGATGTATCCGGAATAAAGGGCTGTGCTAAAATATCAGCGTATGTTCTGCGCCCCGATACTATAAATGATGCCTTGTTCTTTTTAATAGGCCCTTGTAGCGTAAGGCGAGAGGCTATCATACCAATACCACCATCGCCATGAAACTTCTGGTTGTTACCATCCTTCATGCTAATATCCAATACCGATGCCAAACGGCCACCATACTGCGCAGGCATACCGCCTTTTATCAGGTTGATGCTTTTTACCGCATCGCCATTAAAAACAGAGAAAAAGCCAAACAAGTGGCCCGCATTGTACACCGTAGCCTCGTCAAGCAAAATAAGGTTTTGGTCGGGCCCACCGCCACGCACATAAAAGCCGGCATTGCCTTCAGAGCCACCTTTAACCCCCGGCAGCAACTGTATGGTTTTAAGCACGTCAACCTCGCCCATAAACACCGGTATAGATTTTATAGTGTTTATATCCAGCTTTATTTGCCCCATGGTGGTTTTTGTAACGTTATCATCGTTACGCTCTCCGGTAATTTCTACCGTTTTGGTAGTAATGGTTTTGGGGTTTAACGCAATGCTAATGCGTTGGTCTTTATCAAGGGTAACGGTTTGCTTATAGTCTTCGTAGCTCAGGTACGAAGCTACCAGACTATAGGTTCCTTTTTCTGATGTAACAGAGTAAAAACCGTATACATTGGTTGCTCCACCCTTGCTGTTTTCTTTAAGAATTACCGTAGCGCCAATAAGGGTTTCGCCGGTTTTGCCATCGGTAACGGTACCGCTAATGGTAAAGTTTTGGGCAAAAAGTGCGTTGGGCGCTTGTAATAGTACCAATAAAATAAGGCCAACTAAGTATTTTGTCATGCTATTTTGAACGATTGACGGGGGTTAATATTGTAAGGCGTGCAAAATTACTCTATAATACAATGCAAAGCCATGGGCAAAAGCCTATAAGTACCAAAAATTAAGGGAAATATAACGCGGTTGGAGAATTTAGATAAAATTGTATCTTTGCCGACCCTTAACGGGAAAGATTGTTCGGGACGTAGCGTAGCCTGGTATCGCGCCAGCATGGGGTGCTGGAGGTCGGAGGTTCAAATCCTCTCGTCCCGACGATAATACTTCAAAAGCCTTTCTGCAAAGCAGAGAGGCTTTTTGTTTTTGAGCTGTCGAAAGTTTGCTTTCGTAAGGCAATAAAAACAAAAAGTTAAGCTTACGAAGTAAGCCTAAAGGCTTTTGAGTATAATCAGCCTCCCCTGCGGAGGATCAACGCAGTTAATCCTCTTTAAAACAATCAATATTTTGTTATTTTAGCCCGCGTGCAGAAAGAGTAATCTATAACTGTTTCAGAATGGAAAGTATTAGAATAACAAAAGATAATATTGATAACTGGCCTAAGTTTAAAGCATTGTATGATACAGGAAAGATAAAGTTTGATTCAAAAGGACGATTGAGATATTTGCATGGTGCACCTGTTGGTGATTTAATTTTGATTAGGGTTAATAAAGACGGTACACCTACTTATAAAGAAGGTGGTTCGGAATGTTTTGACCCGGGAAGCCAAAATGCAAAAGATTTTATTTGGCCTTAAAGCACTTGAACATATTAAATAGAAAATAGTATGACAAACAAACTATCACCCGAACAACAAGAAGCGCTGCATAAAGTATTAAAAGCCCGTTTTGATAAGCATACAGAACGCCATAAAGGCATCAAATGGGACGATGTGCAGGCTAGGTTAGAAGCCAAACCCGAAAAGCTATGGAGCCTTGATGCTATGGAAGAAACCGGCGGAGAACCCGATGTTGTTGGCTTTGATAAAAAATCAGCAGAGTTTATCTTTTTTGATTGTGCTGCCGAAAGCCCCAAAGGCCGCCGCAGTATATGTTACGACCATCAGGCGCTTGAATCGCGTAAAGAGAATAAACCCGCCAATAGCGCCATAGGTATGGCAAATGATATGGGCATTAATATATTGACAGAAGAGCAATACCGCGAGTTGCAGCAGTTGGGCGAGTTTGACTTAAAAACATCGAGCTGGATAGAAACCCCTGCCAACATAAGGAAACTGAAAGGAGCCCTGTTTGCCGACCGCCGCTACGATACTGTTTTTGTATACCACAACGGTGCAGAATCGTATTATGCTGCCCGCGCTTTCCGTGGTTCATTAAGGGTATAGTGCTAACTACCTGCTTCCAGACCTAAATCCTAACCTTGCCCCGCTATCTTTTATCACAAACTCCTTGACATCATCTAGCGTTAGGGTTATAAGCATTTCAGGGGTACGCTCTGCCGATGGTATAGCGGCCAAACGTAAGTGTTGGTTACGTACGGCCTCGTTTACCATGTTGCGCACGGTACGCCCATTGCCAAAAAACTTATCGCGGTTATCGTAAAGCTCTTGCAGGTACTTTTTAATGTGGGTTACCGCTTCTGCATTAGGTGCTAAATCTTCTTTTTTAAATAGTTCAGCAGCTATGTTATACAGTTGCTCCACAGTATAGTCTTTAAACTCATATACCTTGTCAAACCTCGATTTTAAGCCGGGGTTCGATTCAAGGAAGATTTTCATATTATCAGTATAACCCGCTACAATAACAGCAAATTTGCCGCGCAGGTCTTCCATCTTTTTCAGCAAGGTTTCAATGGCTTCGCTGCCAAAATCATTCCCTCCACGCGATAGGGCATAAGCCTCATCAATAAACAAAATACCACTTTGGGCTTCATCTATTTTTTGTTGCGTTTTTATGGCGGTTTGTCCTACAAAAGCGGCTACCAGCCCTTCGCGGTCGGTTTCTACCAAATGGCCCCGCTCTAACAAGCCCAAGCCTTTGTATATTTTGGCAATAATGCGGGCAACGGTTGTTTTACCTGTGCCGGGGTTGCCGGTAAATACCGCGTGTAATGATATGCGGTTGGTAACATCCTTTCCGGTTTCGCGGTAAAAACGCACCAAGCGAACTAACTCGTCTATCTCTTTCTTAACTTCCTCAAGCCCTGTTAGGTTATGCAGCTCGGCCAGTGCCTCGGCCAGTTGCGGCTCATCAATCTTAATCTCAACCTGCGGCTTTTTAACATCGTGAAACACCTTTTGCAGGTCTTCTACTGTAATCTCTTTAAGCTGGTCTTCGGTAAGGCTTTCTAAATTGCCATGCTGTATTAGGCGTAAGCCTAAATCAAGCTTAGACTGGTCTATAACCCCCACAACATAGCGTGCATTGCCAAACTGGCGGTTGCGGTTGCGGTAAGCCTCTGTAAGCTTAAGCTCCATATAACCTTTGGCATCGTCGTTAAAAGTAACAGCGTTTTTATCGGCATACTGCATAGCAATAGCCAACAGTTCTGTTGGGGTATAATCGGGGAAACTGTAATACTGGTTAAACCGCGATTTAAGGCCGGGGTTAGAGTTTAAGAAGGTCTCCATCTCGGCAGGATAGCCAGCTACCATAATGGCAATATCGCCGGGGCCATCGCTCATTTCTTTTATTAAGATCTCTATTGCTTCTTTTCCATAGTCTTTCGTGTCGTTTTGGTCGCGAGACAGGGCATACGCCTCATCAATAAACAAAATACCGCCACGGGCCTGCTCTATGGCATCTTTAACTTTGGGCGCTGTTTGGCCTATAAACTCCCCAATAAGGTCAGAGCGGTCAACCTCGTAAACGTGGCCTTTGCTCAATAACCCCATCGACTTATAAATCTTAGCCAAATATTGCACCACAGTAGTTTTACCGGTGCCGGGGTTGCCGGTAAATACAGAGTGCAGGTTAATGCGCGACGAGTCTTTAAAACCCCGCTCGTTACGTAATTTTATAAAGTTGAGGTAATTCACATAATCGTGAATTTTCTTCTTCATCTCTTCCAGACCTATCAGCGAGTTAAACTCAATTAACAGGTCTTCCAGCTTATGTTCAGTTTCTCCGGTCTGGGCAATTTCGTGCTCATCCATTAAAAATGGGTTGCCGGCCTTATAAATTTTTACTTCGCCCTCTTCGTGCTCCTCATCTACATCAAAAGGTACTATGGCCAGTAGTTGGTCCATAAATACTACCTCTACGGTGTAGCGCTCATCTACCCATGTACCGGGAATATCGCTACCCCAACCGGTGGTGTAGCTAAAGGTTTGCCCCTCGCTATTATCGGGCACATTATTATTTATACTGGTTGATGCCTTTAGCTGGTGGGCATCATCATAAAAATTAAAAAACAACTCGCAGTAGTACGATTTTATCTGCTTATTCTGTATGTTGAATTCAATCCATACATACCGCGTGTCTGCCTTGCTAAACTGGTTAAGGTACACACGTTTGCCCTTTTCTATCCCCTCAAAATTGCCTTCGTACAGTTTTATGTTTTGTATTTCAAAATAGGGGTTATAATCGGGCGATACTCCGCCACCGTCTTCTATAAAAAACTTCGCATTGCCAATGGCTTCGCCATCTACATACGCTTCCCAAATATAATCGCCGCGGCGCCAAAAAGTACCTTGCACCTCCATGCCCCAGCCATCGCGGAAATAAACAATGTTTTCTTCTTTGGTTACTTTTTTAGATAAATCAAGGCTGCACAATTCGCGGCGCTTGTTGCCGGGCTCTAGCTGAAAGCCCTTTACGGTAATATTAATATCCCAATCCTCTTCGTCAAAAAGCTTGTTATACAACGATACTTCAAAGTACATATAGGTTGTCTCCGTGTTTTCAAACACCTGGCGGTATTTTTTACCACCGTATGCCATCCACTCGTTAGAAGAGTAAACCTTTATCTCTTTAAACTTAAAGTTGTTCCGTATTTCGTCTTTTTTTCCCCAGCCAAATTTCATACTGCAATATATATTCTATTATAACACAAAGATACTAAATAGGGTTTAACCTAATTTCTATTACATGCTGATATAAATATGGCTTAAAATACCTTCATTTGCACATAATACCGTTTGTTATGGCACGCATTAAAGTAGACCTTCACGATATATACAACAACAGCAAGGCTATAGACAAAGCCCTGAACGATGCTTTTGAAAAAGCCATTGAGTGTAAAATACGCGAAATTGAGATTATTCCCGGCAAAGGCAGTGGGCAGCTGCGCAAAAAGGTAGAGCGTTTTTTACAACTGCCCCATATTAAACCATCTTACCACCGAATAGAAAACGACAGCAAAAACTTTGGAAGGCTGTTTGTGTACTTTAAATTTTAAATAAAAAGCCCACAGGTTAACCGTGGGCTCTAAAGAAATACAGCTATTATTTGGCTAGTTTCCGGCCTGTGTAGCCCAATAAATGCCAAATATTATAAGCAGGGCTAATAATACCGCCAGTATAATTTTAATGGCGCTATAAGGCTGTTGCCCTTGTACTTTACCTGTTTGGCCGTTTACCAAAAAGTAATACATCTTTTCTTTGTAGGGCACAACGCTTATCCAAATAGGGAGCAGCGCATGCTTAAACTTTACGTTAGAATAGTTGCTTTGGTGGCGGGTAATACGTTGGTGGTCGCCGCCAATATCTCGGTTAATCGTGTTCTCAATAACAGGCCACATTTTGTTTTTGCCTGATTCAAAACCTGCCTTTAGCTCTATGTTATACATCTCGGCCACAAAACCCGCTATATAGCTGTCGTTGTAAGGCACAAGACCTGTGCTATCCCAAGCGGTCAAGGTTATTGGCTACATCAACAGGCAATGTGCTGGATGCTGTAACCATTAAATCGTCAAAGTTATTATCAACCGCGCCACTAACCGGCCACCAGTTGGTACGGGTAACCTGGCGGGTGCGCACCACACTTTTACCATTTTCAGTAGCAGTATAGGTTTCGGTAGTAACATAATCTATACCGCGCTGGCCTATATACTGCGTATGCACATCAGTATCAAAACTCCAATAGGGAATGTACATGCCCTTAACCTTATCGTGGTTCTTTGTCAGCTTTAAAAAAGCATCGGGTGCAAACCATTGGTTTTTGGCATAGCTTTTAAAACTTTCAATGGCCTTGTTTTGGTCTATAATAAACGGTATAAGCGATTTTGGCTTAATAACGCTGGCAGCCTGCCCACCGCCTGTAACCACCAACGGTGCAGTACAAAACGGGCAGCTAGATGCTGCTGTTTTACCATCGTAAGTAGTAGATGCCCCGCACGAGTTGCATTTTAAAACCTGTACGGTATATTTCTCTGCATCGTTTACATGCTCATAGTCAAAATAATCAAGCTCTTCTATCTCTTTAAACTCCTCTTCGGCGTGCGTTATTTCGTTGGTAGTGCCACAATATTGGCATGCTAGGCTTTTTGTGCCGGGTGCAAAGGTTAAAGATGCAGCGCAGTTTTTACACTTTAGCGTGTTATTTACCTCGGCAGTTTTTTCGTCAAAATTCATTGGTAGGTTTAATTAAATAGCCGGGGGTGGGGGAGGAGGAACACTGGTAAACACATTGGCAAAATCAGCCACGGTAGATGCTTTTGCCCAGTCGGCCATGCCGGTTTTCCAAACCATTGTGTCTTGTTTTACCTCGCCACTTTCTACAAGGGCAGGCAGTTGTTCTGCACCAAATGGGCCTTTACGCTCGCCATTTACCGCAAAGTAGTATTGGGCAACAGGTGGGGGCATAGTATTACCGCCGCCATTGTTTTGTTGCGTGTTTAGTGAGTTGGTCATAACGTTGCCTATAGCCATACCCGATGCTATACCGGCGCCAATGCCTGCTGCGCCACCCTCGTTACCTGCTGCAATTTCAATGCTTTTAGCGGCTTTCATTTGGGCCAGCTTTTGCATATCTACCTTGTTAAGGCGAGAGTATTCAAATATCTCTTTCTTAAGCTCATCTGGCATTGATACATTCTCTACCAAAAAGTTGGTAAGCTTAATGCCGTAGCCTTCTAAATCAGGATTAATGCGCTCTAAACCCAGTTTAGAAATTTCGTCAAGGTTAGATGCTATGCGGTCTATTGTAATGCCCGATTCGCCCAGCATATCTGTAAAACGGGTAACCACAATGCTGCGTAACTGGCCAAAAACACCCTCGGTAGTAAAGTTGGGGTTTGTACCGGCTACTTCTTTAAAAAACTTGCCACCATCTATAACCTGAAAGCCAAACACACCAAAGGCGCGCAGTTCAATCATACCAAAGCGGTCGTCGTTTAATGTAATAGGGTTTAACGTACCCCATTTTTGCCCAATAAACTGCTTGGTGCTAACGTAGTATACATCAACTTTAAAAGGGCTTTCAAAACCATACTTCCAACCGCGCAGGGTAGATAGTATGGGCATATTTTGTGTGGTAAGGGTATGGGTGCCGGGCTTGTATGTATCTGCCAGTACACCTTCATTTAAAAACAGCGCTTCCTGCGATTCGCGAACCACAAGTTTGCCATTCATTTTAATCTCATTGTTATAGCGCGGAAACTTGTAGATTATCGTATCGTGCGTAGCATCTACCCACTCAATAATATCAATAAACTCTCCTCTTAACTTATCAAAAATTCCCATTGTGTTTTTTGTTTCTTAATATGTAGTAATAATGGCGATGAAATTACATAAAATATCGAAAATAAAAAGCCGCATTGAATAAACAATACGGCTTAATGAATAAGTGCATAAACTCCCTCCCCTCGCAGGCTCGGGTACTCCCCGTCCGAATGGATAATCCATTTATCCGGGCGGGCCTCTTAGAGGGAGATTTTCTTATTCCTTAACAAACCTGCCGGCGGCGGTTTTGCCATCGGTAGTTAAAATGCGGTAGTAGTATAAGCCTGTTGCAAGGTTGCTAACATCAACAATATTTTCAGATTCTTTTATATTGACTATATCACGCACCAGCGCACCTGTAGAGGTAAACAATTGCATGTTGTATCCTTGTCCGGCTTTAAGTGCATCTAGCCTTATTGTAAAGCTATTGCCTGCCGGGTTAGGGTATAACTCTGCCAAAATATTACTTTTATCCTCCGGAATGTTGGTTATTATTTGTTGTAAGCAAGAGTCTATCGCGCAAGATGAAATAGAGAAATCTATTGTATAACCGGATTGATATGTAAAACTTGTATCGTTGGAACCATGACTCTCATCATTAAAAAAGGATATATATAAATAATAGGTTTCATTAGCTAGTACATTCACTTTTGGATTATTATTGCCAATATTAATGGTTGTGTCTGAATTAGCTCCGGTAATACCATTATAGCCTGCAAAACTGCATGAGATTTGCAAAGTGTCAATTGTGAAAATATCGCTACAAGATGCATAAGTTAAATTAAATAACGACCAATCATAATCATCAGAAGTATCTGCGGGTATAATATTGAAACCCAAAAGGCCGGGCTGGGTTATATAAATTTTATACCAGAGCGCCTCTATATTCTCCAACACCCAAACATGAATTTAAATAATTTATTTCCTGATAGTATCCTCTGCCATTATAAATGGTAGTGCTGATAAATGTATCTGTACATATGGGTATAGCTCCAACACAGTCTGATTCAGGATAATATGTTTGTGTTTGATAACCACTAAATAAGCTTTTAGACTTAACCAATGCTTGCTTTAATGAATCAGGATTTTGAGCATTAAGTTGTACTAACGCAAGTATGCAAATGAGTATTATAGTGTATAACTGTTTCATGTTACAAATAAAGAGAAATGAAAAAGCCTGAAAAAATACATTTTCAGGCTTTTATCGAAATTTTTAAACTCTATTCTTTAACAAATCTGCCGGCAGCAGTTTTGCCATCGGTAGTTAAAATGCGGTAGTAGTATAGGCCTGTTGCCAGGTTGCTAACATCAACAATATTTTCAGCTTCTTTTATATTGGCTATATCACGCACCAGCGCACCTGTAGAGGTAAATAATTGCATATTGTACCCTTGTCCAACTTTAAGTGCATCTAGCCTTATTGTAAAGCTATTGCCTGCCGGGTTAGGGTATAACTCTGCCAAAATATTGCCTGCTGTACTTTCTGTTATGCCGGTAGTATTTTCTTTAACGTTATGAAAGACTGTGTTTGTTATTATAGCAGGGTTTAGGTCGAAATAAATATGTGCCCTGTTTTCAAAATAATAGTTTACAGGTAAGCCCCAGCGCTGTTTTATGCTGTAGGTAACAACGCCCATGCTTCCCGCTTCGTCTACCGATGCCGGAGGTAACTCAATGTTGTTGAATGTAAATTTAAGCACATTGCTGCCCACCAGCTCTGCCGCGTATGGGTGAGATGATGCGCCCAACTGCAATGTGGCAGGATCAAGGTTGGCATGCAGTGTATCTACAATAACAACTTTATTTGCAGCGCCGTTCCCCAGGTTTTGGAAACGTATTTTATATTGTATCTCATCGGTTGAAGAAACAAAATGCTGTGGGCCAACACCTATTGGTGTTGCAGATTTGTCGTTAGGGTCGTAAGAGTTTACAATAGGCGAGCAGTCTACATCAACATAATCAGGCTCATCGCCCAAGGTAAATAAATTATATGCTTGCGATGGGGGCATTTCGGGACCACAATCAGCAACAAAACTGCAAGGGTTGCTATTGTTAGGGTTATAATCGCTTTGGTTAACGCGCATGGTTAAAAGGTTGCCTGTTGCGGTATAGGTTAGGGTTTGGCTTTGGCCTGCTTGTAACATTACAGTACCGTTGTCAATAAGGTTATTTTCACTATACAATTCATATACTTCGCCCTGTGCCATATTGCCAATACCGGTATTAGTAATAGTAAACTCTACAGTAGTAACATTACAATTGCCGGTAACAATAAGGTTAGAACCATCCCATAGATTGTTGGGTAATGAACATGCAGGTGGTGGGCCCACTACAACCTCTACACAAGCTGTTCCGCCTATGGTAGTAGAGTCTACCACAGCCTCTACTACTTCTACATCTATACACTGGCCAATACCAATGGTTGGTAGGTTAAATACTATTGAATTTCCATTTTCGGTATAGGGCATAGATGCTGATGTAGGAACAATAAAATTATCCCAATAGTTAAGCGTTAAAGTTCCATTGGTGTATGGGGCAGACCCCTCATTACATATTTGAATATAACGGCTACCCGGGCAGCAGGCCCTGTGTACTGATGCTACGCTTGAAACTTGTATAACAGCGCATGGCGAAGTACCATTATCATTACCAAAGTAAGCAAAATCATTACCGCTGTAAACACTGTCTATATCAATAATATTTACTACCCTAAAATTATCGGGCGATGGGCAGGTCAATTCCAGTTCTCCATTTATAGGTATGCTTGATATATAGTAGGTGTTTTGCGCCTGTGGAACACCAAGTGTATAAAATCCATCAGCATCTGTAATGGTATAATAAGGGCTAAGGCGTTGCATAAACAATTTGATGTCCAAGACCAAAATCGTTACCATTGCGCTGGCAATTTTGATTGGTGTCATAATACACATTGCCATATATAAATGAGCAATTGCCAATAGGTATGGTAGAGGGCGAAAAATCTAGTGTATAGCCTGTTTGCGTGCTAGAAAAGTTGCTAATATAGATGTAGTATACATGCCCGGGTAACACTGCAATTAGTGTTTCATCTTGTGGGTTAGGGCCTCCGTTAGCTCCGGTTACAGTTGTTGGGAAGGTGCTACCTGAAAAATTGCAACTTACTTCTAAAGTCGGGTCGGTTAAAAGTGCAGTACAAGGGCTATAAGTTAGGTCAAAAACAGCCCAATCGTAATCATCAGTATTAGAATTTGGAGTAATGTTAAAGCCTAAAAAGCCCTGACCTGCGGCAACAATTTTATACCATACACCATTTAACTCTCCGGCACCAAGGCAAGATGTGGTATTGTCTATTTCGTTGGTAGCATTTCCCTGCCCTGTATAAGAGTTGGGTTGTATGTATAAACTTTGGCATACCGTTATAGCACCTAAGCAGTCTTGTTCGGGCTCTAAATCTGTAACCTGGTTGGCACCATTACCGCCGTTTTTTGCAGCCAGTATATCCATTAAGCGGTCTCGCTTAGCGGCTTCAATTGCAGCATTAGAGGGCTGCTGTGCATAGGCTGCAAAGCTTATAAAGGCCACCAAGATTAATAGTGTAAGTTTTTTCATGGTAAAATGGTTTAAGGTCAAAAGTAGTGGGCAGTTATTTGTTTAACAACTACATATTTAAGGGTGTATCGGTTAGTCTTTGGCAAATTTGCCGCTTCCAAACCCATTAACGGTTGTAACGGTGTAGTAGTATAACCCTGTAGCAAAATTGGCTATATCAATAGTATTTTCCTGTTGCTTTATATTGGTTATAGCCTTTACCAACTGGCCCGATGCGTTGTATAGATGTATACTGGCAGTTTGGTTTTTTATGCCCGGTATAGTTATCGTAATTGCATTGCCCGCCGGGTTAGGGTATAGCCTTGTTTTTAATACCTGTATATCCTCATTAACAGCCAACACATCAACAACATTGTGCGTATACGTATTGGTTACAACGGCAGGGTTAAGGTCAAAATAAATATGTGCAGTATTATTTAGTTGGTAAGGTACCTGGTTAGATTGCTTTTGAGCAATTTTATAGCTGAACATACCAATGCTTCCTTCTTCATTTACAGAAGCTGGAGGTAGTAATATGTTATTGAAGGTATAAACCAGCACATTATTATTTAACAACTCCAAATTAAACGGATGCGTAGCACCACCAATATTTAATGTGGTAATATCAAAATAAGTACTTAACGTATCAATCACTTTCACAATAAAGGCAGTGTCGGTACCCAGGTTCTGAAATCGAATAATATATTCTATATCATCGGTTTTTAAAACCTCATTATTATCGCCCTGTCCGGGTGGTACAGCCTGTTTATCGTTAGGGTCGTAAGAATTTACAATTGGGGTTATATCCGTGTAGGTATCATTTAAGCCGCCAAGCGATGCAACATTGCAAGTGTTTTGTGGTGTAATAGATAGGTTTACAGTTGTCTGCATTCCAATTTGTGCAAAATCATTTACTTCCTCATTATAAGAAAACTGCACGTTTTGCCCATACATTAATGTAGGTAGATTAACACTAAGTATGTTATTATTTAATGTCCAGGTAAATGGTGCTGGTATGTTAATATTTTCAGGCCATACAAGTGTATCTGCATATTCAATAGTAACCACGGCATTGGTTACAGGTATTGTACTGTTGTTAGTAATATATACATAACGGGTTGCACTTGCAATTGGACGATGAGCAGTAGCATAACTTGTTATGCCTAAGTGTGTACAAGGGCCTAAGCTGCTGGAAGATGAAAAATCATAGCCAGTTAGCGAATCTAATACGCCATTAAGAGTAATTGTATAGCCTGCAGTATCGGGGCATGTTATATCAAAAGTAGGCATATTAAAATCACAATTTACATTAACAGCCCCATTAAAATTAGCTAATACCTGCAAGGTGTAATCTCCATTGTTATCGGTTAAAGCATAGCGATTATTAGGTTGTAGTTCTACTAGTTTATACTGCATTGGATAGTCGTCCTGTTGGTTATAAGAACAATTGTTGTTTGCATCAAAATAAACCTTGCCATTTATTGTAGTAAAGTCGGGCTCGTTTACTGGATTAAAATTGTGAATATTATCAACTAAGGCAGTTTATGTAACCAGTACATGTGTCAGATAAAATAGGTCCAATTGATATGTAACACCAATCTTGGGTTGGGGTAAAATTGAAAGTATACGTATTCCATGTGGTATCGTATATTGGGCCTGTATAGGCTAAAAGTTCATTTTTACCGCACCCGCCCGTGCCGCCCCAAATAGCAAAGCTACCGTAGCAGCTGCCGGGTTCAGCAGTATTAAATACCGGAGCAAAAGCTAAGTCTACTGATAAGGTATATTCTACACTGGCGTATAGGCACGATGTTAGTTGAATACTTGCCCCTTCTTGATATGTTGAATTAGGCTCAAGTAAAAATGCTGCATATGTATTGCCATGGCTGGCTTGTAAATTTACACCCCATTGGCCGGGTTGTGTATCCGGAGACCCTCCATCAAAACACGGTATCCAAGGTGCAGGCATTATATGCGCTTGCGATTGTCCTTCAAAAGAGGGATTCATCAGCAATAAGTTTTGTGCTATTGATAGCGAAGATGAAATAGTAATGGCGGCAATAAGTATTAGTTTTTTCATGGCATTAGACTTTACATAACCAAATGTATATAATTAATTTTTTAAAAACCTACCACTGTGTTGCCCGTTGCAAGTATTTATAATATAATAATATAGGCCGGTAGGTAAATTAGCAACATCTAGCAGGGTTTTAGGTTGGCTTATATCAGCTACCTGTTTAACCATTGCACCGCTGCTGTTGTAAATGATAATGCCAGCACTTTGCCCTTGTTTAATTGCTGGTAAATAAAGTGTAAGGGTGTTACCTGCCGGGTTAGGGTAAAGGGTTAAACTGGCAATTGAATTGTTATTGACAGATAATGGGGCATTACAATCTATATTACTGATAATACCTGTGGGGGTATATATACAGTAAATGTAAAAACCGTCGGGTGTGTTGCTCCCATCATGTCTACTAACAAGTATATAGTATATATCACCTGCATCTACCTGTATTGTGGGTTCTTCCATAGGGTATGCCCCTCCGCTGGGCCCCGTACAATTTGATGGAAAAGTGCCGTTAGAACTGTTACAGCTAACCTCTAATGTGCTATTATTATAAATATCGCTACAACTGGCTGTAGTCAGGTTGTAAACAGCATAATTATAATCAGCGTTACCATCTTCGGGCTGTATGCAGAAATTAAGTTCGCCCGGGTTGGCAATACATACTTTAAACCACACACTATTTTCATCAGCATAGGTTAAACAAGAATTTTTCGGGTTTACTTCACTCACGCTGCCGTAACCTTCGTAAGGCATGTCATAATAAAACTGTCCATTAGCGCTAATGTGTATTGCATTTACGCAATCTTGCTCTGGGCCATGGGCGTAATTTATAATTTGCGCCTTAATTAATCCGCATAGTATTAAGGCAGTAAGGGTAAATATAGCTTTTAATATAGGTGTAGGTTGCATAGTATCAAAGATATAGATTATCTTTACACTCTTCAAACGGGCAGCCGGCAAATTATTTTTCTTTTGTTTGCTAAAAAGTTGCCCACTCAAAAAAAGTTTTAGCTTTGCAGCCCTTTTTAGGGATAGTGTTAATAAAACAGTTAATAAAGTGGATACTTTAAGTTATAAAACCGTATCGGCCAATAAAGCCACCGCCAACAAGAAGTGGGTTATTGTGGATGCCGAAAACCAAGTGGTAGGACGTTTAAGCGCCAAAGTAGCTAAAATACTACGTGGCAAATACAAGCCGTCTTTTACCCCGCACGCTGATTGCGGCGATAACGTTATTATCATAAACGCCGAGAAAGTGGTGTTTACTGGTAATAAAATGAACGATAAGGTGTATACACGCCATACCGGTTACCCAGGCGGCCAGCGCTTTGCTACCCCTGCCGAGGTAATGCGCAAATTCCCAGAGCGTATTTTAGAAAACGCTATTAAGGGTATGTTGCCTAAAAACCGTTTAGGCCGTGCTATACTTGGTAACCTGCACGTTTATGTTGGTACAGAGCACAAACACTCAGGCCAACAACCAGAATTAATAAATCTAGACAATTTAAAATAGTTTCCCTATGCAAGTTACAAACGCTTTAGGAAGAAGGAAAACAGCCGTAGCACGCGTTTTTGTGAAAGATGGCAATGGTAAAATCGTAGTTAACAAACGCGATTATAAAGAGTATTTCTCTACCGTTACCCTGCACAATGCCGTTAACCAGGCTTTTGCCATTTTAAACCTGAACGAGAAATACGACGTAACCGTTAATGTAAACGGTGGCGGTATTACCGGTCAAGCCCAAGCTATTCGCCTTGGTATTGCCCGTGCACTATGCGAAATTAATGGTGAAAACCGCCCTGCACTTAAAGCAGCCGGTCTTTTAACCCGCGACCCACGTATGGTAGAACGTAAAAAATTCGGCCAAAAGAAAGCACGTCGTCGCTTCCAATTCAGCAAACGTTAATCATTTTTTATACAGAAAGCACAATATATGTCAAGAGTATCTTTCGACGAAATGCTTGATGCCGGTGTTCACTTCGGCCACCTTAAGCGCAAATGGAATCCTAATATGGCTCCGTACATCTTTACTGAAAAAGGTGGCATCCATATTATAGACCTTAATAAAACTGCCGCCAAGCTGGATGAAGCTTGCAACGCACTTAAATCTATTGCCCGTTCTGGTAAAAAGATTTTGTTTGTTGCTACCAAAAAGCAGGCTAAAGACATTGTTGCTGCCGAAGTTAAAGGCATCAATATGCCTTATGTAACTGAGCGTTGGCCAGGTGGTATGCTTACAAACTTTGCAACCATACGTAAGGCTGTAAAGAAAATGAGCAGCATTGACAAAATGTTAGGCGATGTTTCTTACACAAGCATCTCTAAGCGTGAGCGCCTTCAAATTTCTCGCGAACGTGAGAAACTAGAGCGTAACCTTGGCTCTATTGCCGACTTGTCTCGCCTACCTGCAGCTTTGTTTATTGTTGACATTCACAAAGAGCACATTGCTGTTGCTGAGGCCAAACGCCTTAACATACCAACCTTTGCTATTGTTGATACCAACTCTAACCCTAACGATGTAGATTACGCTATACCGGCTAATGATGATGCCGCTAAGTCTATCGAATTGTTATTGAAACAAGTTGTTGCAGCTATACAAGAAGGTTTATCAGAGCGCAAGCACGATAAAGAGCAAACTAACGAAGAAGAAGGTTCATCAGATAAGCAATACGAAGTTCGTCTTGACGATGAAGATGATAAAGGTGGAGCCCCTAAAGGTGGTGCAGGTTTACCTAAAAAGGTAGGTGTACGCCGCGGTGCTAAAACCAAAGTAAACTAATTAGTTAGCATAACAATTACCATTAAAACCCATTTATAATGTCAGAAGTAATGATTACCGCTGCTGACGTAAATAAATTACGTCAAACAACAGGTGCCGGAATGATGGACTGCAAGAAAGCTCTTGTAGAAACCGGTGGAGATTTTGAAGCTGCTATTGATTTTCTTCGTAAAAAAGGACAAAAAGTAGCTGCTAACCGTGCCGACCGTGATTCAACTGAAGGTTTAGCTATTGCTAAAACTGCTAATGGCCACGCTGTTCTTTTAGTACTTAGCTGCGAAACTGACTTTGTTGCTATTAACGAAGCGTTTGGTGCCTTTGCTAACCAATTGGTAGACCTTGCACTAGAACAAAACGCTGCCGATAAAGATGCTCTTTTAGCTCTTACAATTGATGGCCGTTCTGTTGCTGACCATATTACTGAGCAGGTTGGTAAAATAGGCGAGAAAATAGAAATTGCTTTTTACGCTAACATTACCGGCGAATTAGTATACGGCTACAACCACCCTAGCAACCAAATTGCTACTATAGTAGCTTTTAACAAAGCGGTTGATCAGGAAGTAGGCAAAAACGTAGCTATGCAAATTGCAGCTATGGCCCCTGTAGCTATAGATAAAGAAGGTGTTACACAAGAAACACTTGACCGTGAGCTTGAAATTGCCCGCGACGTTGTTCGTGCAGAAGGCAAACCTGAAGATATGGTTGAGAAAATTGCCCAAGGTAAGGTTAACAAATTCTATAAAGAAAGCACCCTTAACAACCAGGAGTATATTAAAGACGGTAAAATTAACGTTCTTCAATACCTACAATCGGTTGATAAAGACCTTAAGGTTACAGACTTTAAACGATACGCAATTAAGTAATTTATTGATATTTAGAAAAAAGAGGCTTAGGCCTCTTTTTTTGCCCTAATCTCCCTATGGCGGGTGGGTCAGCCTGAGCAAGTCGAAGGCTAAACAAAAAAAGTAACTTAGCAGATACACACAGTAACAAATGAAATATAAACGTATACTCTTAAAACTTAGTGGAGAGGCCCTGATGGGCGACAAGCAATTTGGAATTGATAACGACCGGTTAACCCAATACGCTACAGAAATTCAGCAAGCGGTAGAAAAGGGGATAGAAGTAGGTGTTGTTATTGGCGGTGGAAATATTTTTAGGGGTATGCAAGCCGAAGAAGGTGGCATGGACCGTGTGCAGGGCGACTATATGGGTATGCTGGCAACGGTTATTAATAGCATGGCATTACAGGCTGCGCTAGAAAAAATGGGGGTAGATACCCGCTTACTTTCGGCTATTAAAATGGAGCAGATATGCGAGCCTTTTATACGCCGTCGTGCAGTACGCCATTTAGAAAAAGGCCGTGTGGTAATATTTGGCGCCGGTACCGGTAACCCTTATTTTACAACAGATACAGCAGCATCTTTACGCGCTATTGAAATTGAAGCTGATGTTATTCTTAAAGGTACCCGTGTAGATGGTATTTACACTGCCGACCCTGAGAAAGACCCTACAGCTACAAAATATGAGACTATTACCTTTAACGAGGTGTACGAAAAAGGCCTTAATGTTATGGATATGACTGCCTTTACCCTTTGTAAAGAAAATAACCTGCCTATCATTGTTTTTGATATGAATAAAGAAGGCAACCTGCAACATTTAGTAGCAGGCGATAAGGTTGGTACTTTAGTTGAAGTTTAGTAGTCGATATTCAGTAATAGATAATAAGAATATATTTTAGCCTTATCGGAAACGATAGGGCTTTTATCGGTTACCATAACTTTATTTATAAGCTAGCTTTCATATCAACTGGGGAGTGCTTAAAAGGAGAAAGCTCCAACATTTCTGTCAATGCTTTATACTATTCCTTTTGTAGTTTTATCAATTTAAACAAGCCTATTATTAATTGCCTAACTTGAATGTAAAGTCGCTTAGTATAAAACAGAACGCTATCACTATTATGGGTGCGCATAAAGTGATGATTTTTAAAAGTAGGTCTTACACTATCAATCACTTAAATTTTGCCTTTTGATGGTTGAGCAAATACTATCTGGCATATTTCTGTAGTAAATGTAGGTTCTTAAATCTACTTTTTTTACGTTAAACTTTGCATTAGCTTTTTCATAAAAATCTGCATCCGCAGCAAATCCATTTCTAAAAGCAATAGAGGTAAAAACCTCCCTGCGACCAAATAGGGTGGCAAATAAAATACAATCATCTACATGAACAAGATGGTTTTGGTTGTTTTTATCTGGAACATAATAATCATCTACCTTATTTACCACTGTTTCTGTAGTAGAAGCAATCAAATCAAATGTATTAATTTCTTTTAGGCAAGAACTTAAATGCCATGGTTTATAAGCATCATCACTATCAAGTATTGTAATATACTCTCCTACACTATTTAAAATTCCACGATTTATTGATTGTGATTGCCCCCTGTTACTATGCCGGATATAAACTATTTTATCTTCATGTTTTTCGGCATAGTGTACAATGGGGTTTTGAAAACCATACGTACTGCCATCATCAATAATTATAAGTTCGAAATCTTGAAAATCTTGATTTAACAATGAATCAATCGCTCTTTTGATATAAAAAAATCAGTATTGTAAACGGCCATTAATACGGACACTTTTACTGCTTTCAACATAATATGTTGTAATATATTTGTTATGCAAAAATTAATAACCAAATACTATTCACGGCCAATATAAAAATTTGACATTCAAATTTTTAATTAATGTTTTGTGATGCTGATTATGTTTTACCCGGCTTCAAACATAACATACCAACGTTTTGTTTAAAACACACCTAAAAAAGTTAAGTAAGCAATTTATAAAACCATCAAAATGCTAATAATCAATAGTATATTAACTTTTGCCTGCATAAATACAATAAGATATTATTAAGAACAGCGGATTAGATAAATGCCGGATAGAGCATTGGGTGACCAACTCAGACTAAGCATATAAAAAGCCCCATCAAACTGATGAGGCTTTTACTTGTTCCGTACCCGGAGCCGGTCTCAAACTGAAATATTCTAAATAGCTCAAATTTACTAATATATTTATTTATCAATTACTTACACAATATCAGTGTGCAATATGAAGCATTAAAAAGCAACGAAAAGCAGCAATTGTTTTACCAAATGTTTTACCTATTATTGCATTTTAATCCCTTGATAAATGGCAAGTGTAAAAATAATACTAAAGACTGAAAAACAAAATAAAGCTGGCGAAGCCCCATTATATCTTCGTATAATAAATGGCCGCAAAGCCCAGTATATCTCTTTAGGATTTGCTATTAAGCCCGAACACTGGGATGATACAAAGCAAATAGCGAAAAAATCACATCCAAATTCAACACGATTTAATAATTTTCTGGCTAATAAGGTTGCTGAAGCCCAAGGTGTGATTTTGGATATTAGTACTTCCAAAGAGATAATATCCGCAAAGAAGATAAAACAGAACATTTTAGGTCGTGTGGACGAGTCTTTCATTATGTATGCTGAAAACTACAAGGCACAATTGGAAAGTACCGGAACATACCTCAGCTATAAAAGGGTAAAGGCAATTTTAGGCAAACTAAAAAAGTATTTAGATGGCAAGGATTTACACTTTAGCGATATTACACAAACATGGCTAAAAGGGTATGAAGCTTATTTAAAAGGTACACTAAAAAATGCAGTTAATACCATATACACTGACTTTAAGACCATACGTAGAATATACAATGAAGCAATAAAGGATGATATTATCCCCTTTGAGAAAAGTCCTTTTTTGCGGTTTAAGCCCAAAGCAGAAGCCACTAAACGCGAGTTCCTTACTGAAGATGAACTAATAGCTTTTGAAAAGCTTGACTTACCCCCTACCTCAGTGTTATCATTACATAGGAATATGTATGTTTTTGCAGCTTATGCCGGGGGGATAAGAATATCAGACCTTCTACAACTACGTATCAAAGACTTTGATGGTGAAAAACTGTACTTAAAAACACAAAAGACTGGAACCATTATATCAATAAAGCTACCTAAAAAGGCAATTGAGATAATCTCTTTATATACCCCAGATAAAACACACAATGACTTTATATTTCCTTGTTTAAAATTTAGTGGGGCTGAAAATATCGGTAATAAGCAACTAACTCAAGCAATCTCATCAAACAACGCATACATTAACAAAAACCTCAAGACCATTGGGAAGCTTGCGGAGATAGAAAAAACAATCTATTTTCATAGTTCCAGACATACCTGAGCGACAAGAGCATTGAAAAAAGGTATGCGTATAGAGTATGTTTCAAAGCTTATGGGGCACTCAAACATTAAAATCACCCAGATATATGCCAAAATAGTAAACGAAGAGCTGGACAAGGCTATGGAATTATTTGATTAGGTCTTAAACCTAAAAACCATTAAGACCTATAATTTCATTAAACTTGTGGGTTACCTAAGCTGTTTATTCAAAAACAAACAACTTTAAAGTTAGCCAGGATATGAAGAAATTGTAGGGGATGTGGGGGTAAAAATTTATACCCCCAATAACCAAACTAACCAGTTATTCCATTTATAAAAGTATCAATAAAGTTAGTTATCTTTTTCAAAATGCGGTCTCCAATCTTTTTACGTTCTAATACTGATGGCCTAGGGCCATTTATTAGGTCAAGCACTTCATCTCTAAGAGGTTCTTTTTCTGCATACAAGTATTCCTCTATTAACTTTTGGGTTTTATCAGCAAAGAGATCTTCCTCATTAACAATGTTTTCAAAAGCTTTTTGTTGCTCTATATTCCAGAATTTCTCAAACTCTTCGGGTATATCATCTATATCTTCAATATGTGGAATATTTTCGGCAATAAAGCGTTCTATCAACTCACGTTTGCTTCGCAGTTCAACATTAGTGTTAAGCAGATTAAATATTTCCTTCTCGGTTTGTTGCACATCTGCATTAACCTTTGATTTAAGCTTAATTAGTAGTTGAAGTATATACTTAACATTTATCTCATCGCGATGTATTAGCTCTAATTCAAAATCAACATCATCTAAAATTGAAACCTTTTCTTTTTGTGTATCGGTTTTAACCTTATCGTATAAATCAAGGTATTTACTTTTATAATCTTCAAAAAGCTGTTCTGTCATAGCTAAGTCTTCCCACTTAAAGTCGGAAAAAGCAGCCATAATATTTTTTATTCTGATCAAATCTCTAAAAGCCCTTATAAAATCTAATTCAGCATCTTCATCGGGTAAACTATCTACACTTTTTACTGTAGGTGTTATTTTTAATAATTCAATATAAGCATCATTAAATTTATTTACGTACTCTTCATAAGGTTTCATTACTACTACCTCTATAGCCTCTTTGTTACTAAAAAGTGTAATAGCATCATCAGTAGCATTTTTAAGATTACGGAAAGCAACAATATTACCTTGTGACTTCAACTCATTCAAAATACGATTTGTACGGGAATAAGCTTGCACTAGCCCATGGAATTTAAGGTTTTTATCTACATATAGTGTGTTAAGTGTTTTGCTGTCGAAACCAGTTAAAAACATATTTACTACCAGTAAGATATCAACTTTACGTTCTTTTACCTTTTTTGAAATGTCTTTATAATAGTTGTAAAAAGATTCGCTATCCGTAGTAGAAAACTTAGTGTCAAACATGGCATTGTAATGCCCTATAAATTCATCCAAGCGTTCGCGCTTATCTTTAGAAAGCGCATATAACACTTTGGGTTCTTCAGCTATTGGCAACTCCTCAGGTAAAAAACCATTAGCTTCCGGGTCTTCTTCATTTGCAGCGTAGCTAAATATAGTTGCTGTTTTTAGGGTATGTTGTCCGTCCTCTTTCTTTTTTTGCAATATGTCGTAATACTTTATAAGCGTTTCAACACTACTTACGCAAAACATAGCAGTAAATTGGCGACTGTGGGTTTTACGGTCGTGGTTGTCTATAATATAGTCAGCAATTTTCTCTAACCTTAAGGGCGATTCCATCAATTCTTCGCGGTCTATATCTTGAACCTCTATATCAATATTGGTAGGACTGCCTTCTTTCTGTTTGTACCGCCCTATATACTCAACCGAGAATTTAAGCACGTTCTCATCCTTTATGGCATCTGTAATAACATACCTATGTAAACGTTCACCAAAAAGGTCTTTAGTAGTACGCTTACCGGCCTCATTTTTTACTGAATTATCAGCAAAAATAGGAGTACCAGTAAAGCCAAACATTTGCATATTGTTAAAGAACGATACAATATTTTTATGGGTATCGCCAAACTGTGAACGATGGCATTCATCAAAAATAAACACAATCCGCTCATTTTGCAGCCTTTCCATTTTGCCTACATATTGCCTTTTGCTTATAGCCGTATTTAATTTTTGAATGGTAGTAACTATAAGTTTAGTATCGTCGCTCATTTGCTGCACAAAAGCGCGTGTATTGCTAGTGCCGTCTATACTGCCCTTGCTAAAACTATTAAACTCTTTGGTAGTTTGGTAATCAAGGTCGCGCCGGTCTACTACAAACACTACTTTTTTACTTCGGCTAAGTGCGTTAACACCTGGCTGGCCTTAAATGATGTTAGCGTTTTGCCCGAACCTGTTGTATGCCATATATAACCGTTCTTATCGGTATTTTTCACCCTGTCTATAATAGCCTCAACAGCATAGTACTGGTATGGGCGCAACACCATTAAAATCTTCTCAGTCTCATTAAGTACTATGTATTTACATATCATTTTAGATATGTGGCAAGGCTCTAAAAATTCTTTGGTAAAATCATTAAGGATATTAGTATATCTATTGTTTTCCTTGTCTGTCCAATAAAAGGTTTGCTTAAACGATTGTAACCTGTTATTGGCATAGTATTTAGTATTTACACCATTACTAATTACAAAAATTTGCACATATTGGTATAGCGCCGAATTTGATCCAAACGAGTGGCGCTGGTATCTGTTTACTTGGTTAAACGCCTCTTTAAGCTCAAGTCCTCGGCGTTTAAGCTCTATGTGAACTAAGGGCAGCCCGTTAATAAGCAAAGTAACATCATACCTGTTTTTATATTTGCCATCAACCGCAACTTGATTGGTTACCTGAAACTGGTTTTGGCACCAAAACTCAGTATTAATAAACTCAAAGTAAAGATTGTCTCCATTATCGCGAATAATATGTTGCTTTTGACGAAGAGTGCGGGCTTTTTCAAATACCGAACCCTTGCTGAGTATATTTAATACTTTTTCAAACTCAGTGGTCGAGAAGGAGATGTTATTGTGCTTTTCTAATTGTATTTTGAGGTTGTTAACCAGCGCATTTTCGTTTGAAATAGTAACATAGTTATACCCTTGCTTCTGCAAAAGCTCAATCAATTGCTCTTCTAATATTTGTTCGGATTGTTTGCTCAAAATAAAATGACTGTAGGTGTTTAATAACTATTATTTTAGTTTAAACCTCAAAATTAGCAAATAATCCACAAACTTATATTGTGGATTATTTGCTGGTTAATTAGTTCCACTACTTTAATCCATTAAACATCAAATCTATCACCTTTTTCTTTTGCTCTAAATTGGGATGTACATATAGGTTTAACGTAGTACTGATATTAGAGTGGCCCAGTAGAACGCTTACTGTTTTATAGTCGCATTTGCTTTCAATGCACCTTGTTGCAAAACTGTGACGTAACCCATGGAATTTAAGCTCAGGTAGCCCAATTGTCTTAATCAGTTCTTTATAATAATTTCTGTACGTTCGTGGTTCAGTTGGTTTAGCATCATTAGTTAAAACAAAAAACGAAGGGTTTACTATCTTTTTCATAGGTTTAAGCATCCTTAAAAGTTCTTTATTTATAGGTATTTCTCTTATAGAGTTTTTTGTTTTTGGGGTATCAAGTACAACTTCAGTTTTCCGGCTGTCGTCTTCAATATTATAAATGCGCTGTATGGTACGTCTTACGTTTATTACTCCATTTTCAGTGTCAATATCTTCCCATGTTAAGGCACAAATTTCGCCAATCCTAATACCCGAGCAAAGGCAAATATATACGCCTAGGTTGCGAAACGTAAAATGTTGTTGAATGTATTGCATTAATACTTTTTGGTGAGACCGGGTAAGAACATCAACAGTGTGCTTTACCCTCTCTGTTGGAAACCGTATCTCAAATGGAATGTATTCAATCCATTTGTGCTTAGCTCCATATTTTAGTACCATTTTAAGTACAATTAAGATATCTTTTACTGTTTTGTGGCTTAACCCCAGTGTTAGTTTGGCGAGCACAAATTTCTGAACTTCTGCTTCTGTAATAACATGTTTATCACCAAATACAGGCGATAAATGATTTTCAATTAATAGTACATAGGCCGAAAAGGTTGACTTTTTAACAAACTGCTTCTTTTCTTTTTTCCAAAGGGTAACAATTGACGATAGATTTTTTTGATTGTGCATAAAGGTTTTTTTGAGATTAGTAATTAATCCCAAAGGAAAAGAATTTAATATTAGAGATTCACAAGCACTATTGTTCCTAATTTGAGATTTTCCGGCTTTGAGGGAGATTGGGGGCTTATGTCATTAAGAGAGATGGTTGAGTTTAAAACTGGATATGCATTTAAAAGCGAGAAAATGTTATCGGAAAGAAGCACATACCAGCTAATAAAAATGTCAAACGTTTATCAAAATGAATTGCGATTAGACAGAAATCCTTCTTTTGGCAAACCATCGAAGATAACCAACAAGATTACATACTAAAAAAGGTGACACTATATTAACTTTAACAGGAACTGTTGGAAAAAAGACTTTGGTTACTCTGTGCAAATAAAAGAAGACAACAAGTATTTATTAAATCAAAGAGTTGCATTACTTCGTGAAAGAAAAAACTCAACAGTAAATGAATTTATTGCTCAATTTGTATCAAGTAAGAAATTTCTTGACGCTTTTTTAATGAAGCCAAAGGAGGTACTGGAAACCAAACAAATGTTGGAATAGAAGGCATCAAATCCATTCAACTTCCTTTTCCTTGTATACTTGAGCAACAAAAAATAGGTACATTTTTATCCCTTATTGATGAGCGGATCCAAACCCAAAGCAAAATAATTGAGAGATTAGAATCCTTAATGGAAGGATTGAAAAATCAGATTTTTACACAAAAAATGAGATTTAAAAATAGGGATACGAGTGAATTTGGGGATTGGAAAGTAAAAAAATGGGACAAGTATTTTCGTTTAAAACTACCAATTCTTATTCCAGAGAAAAATTAAATTATGAAGTGGGTGATGTTAAGAATATTCATTATGGTGATATCCATACCCAATATAGAACACTCTTTGATGCCAAGAAAGAAAGTACTCCATTTATAAACTTAGATACTAATATTCAAAAAATATCGCAAGATAATTATTGTATGGTTGGGGATGTCATACTTGCTGATGCTTCTGAAGATTTGCAAGATGTTGGAAAGAGCATTGAAGTTATAAATATTGATTCGCAAAGAATATTGGCTGGTCTACATACAATACACGCACGCCCCTTTAGCAACATTTTTTATATTGGTTTTTGTGGACATCTTTTTACCTCGAAAAGAGTTAAGTTACAAATTCAAAAAGAGGCACAAGGTACTAAAGTGCTAAGTATCTCTACTGGTAGACTATCCAATATTGATTTGCCTATTCCATCTTTAGAAGAGCAGAGTTCTATTGCAAAATTTTTCTCACACATTAATGATAAGGTAGAAACAGAAAAGCAAATACTATTACAATATAAAAATCAAAAAACGCACCTATTACAAAACCTCTTTATATAAATAAATTTTGCAATAGATATTTCTTCTGTCTTTCGTATTGTTCCAATACATTATTTTCTATTTCAATTTTTTTATCGATTGCGGAAAGACAGTCGGCTATTTTTATTTGTTCTTTCAAAGAAGGAATTAAACAAGAGTATTTTGAAATCTGCGGAACTGTTAATTGAGGCACCCCTGTACTCTCAATGGAAAATTTCATATTATTTATTGCCTCTTCTAAGTATTTCGGATTAATATCTGTATTCGGAATAATGACAATGAGACGAACAATCGCGTTAAACTTTTCAAATCGAGCATTAGCAAATCCTAAATTGCCCCTCCCACTGACAGTAACACAATTTTCTGGATATTGAAAACTTGTTGCATATCCATAAAGCCCAGAGCCAGATCCATTTGCGTAAACAGGGTAAATATATTTTTCAGACTTTTCCTTTTTGTACTCCAACTTAGTCAAGTCCCCACCTGCATAAAATTTTCCAATATTGCTTAGCTGCATGTTTTTCCATTCAGAAAACTCATCATCTTGAAATCTTAATCTTCTAGAAAATATTTTTTCTTTAACAGTACGTTTTAATAACTTCAATTCCTCAATTATTTTGCTTTGGGTTTGAATACGCTCGTCTAAAAGGGATAGAAAAGAAGAGATTTTGTTTTGTTCTAGCTTTGATGTGGGGATTGTCGTTTTTACCTTTTCTATATTTTGTACAGATAATCCTGGCTGTGCCGCTCCTGTTGCATATTGGTTCAAATTTAAATATGAAAGTAGGTAATACATCATATCTACATCAACATCGTTGCTTGATGTAACAACTACGGCGTGTTCGGTTGCATAAAACTTCCCATTTGCAAGATTAATATTTCCACAAAGCGCACCTTGGCGACCAATTAAAGAATATTTTCCATCGTAATTGTATGTTTTTGTATAACCCCTTAATCCATTTCCGCCATAGCAAGGTAACAAATAATCATTAAATTTTTCATCTATTTCAGAGGCACTAATAAATTTGCCCGCTTGCATTTTACATATTTCCCCCAACTTTTTTTCCTCCCATTCCCCTTCAAAGCTAGGAAATCTCAAATTAGGAACCTTTGCTATAATTTTGCTGTTATTTTTTGCCATTGCTGATTTGTTGTATTATGTGCGTTCACTAGAGGATTTTAGAGTTAAAAAACTAAACCCAATTCTTTAAAAAACACATCAATCTCTTTATCCAGTTCAGCGCGTTTGGCCTCAAGTTGTTTTATTTCGCCCATTACTGCTTTAATATCTATATCCTCTTGTTCTTCAAAGGTGTCTACATACCTCGGAATGTTAAGATTGTAATCATTATCGGCAATTTCTTTTAATGAGGCTCTATAACTGTACTTTTCTATTTGCTTCCTATTCCTATAAGTATCTATTATTTTATCTACATCTTCATCTCGCAGGTAGTTTTGTGTCTTTACCTTTTCAAAATCGCGGCTGGCATCAATAAACAGTACATCGTCCGGGTGTTCTTTACACTGCTTAAATACCAGTATACAAGTAGGTATGCTAGTGCCATAAAATATATTGGCAGGCAGGCCAATTACAGCATCTAAATAGTTCTTATTTTCTATCAAATAGCGGCGTATGTGCAGTTCTGCTCCGCCCCTGAACAATGCGCCGTGGGGCAATACAACAGCCATTATTGTATTATCCTGCATGTGGTGTACCATGTGTTGCACAAAAGCAAAATCGGCCTTGCTGCCGGGTGCTAACCGCCCATATTGACTAAAGCGATCGTCGCCCGTAAAAAGTGGGTTAGCGCTCCATTCTGCCGAAAAAGGGGGTTGGCTACAATAGCCTCAAAAGTTTTGTCTATATGTTGGGGATGCTCCAGTGTATCCTCATGCTTAATATCAAAATTGCGGAAATGTACCCCATGCATAATCATATTCATGCGGGCGAGGTTAAAGGTAGTACGACCTAGTTCCTGCCCATAAAAATTAGCAACGGCAGCTTCTTTATTTACCCGCAACAACAATGAGCCTGATCCACAGGTGGGGTCATAAACACTTTTTATTTTCTTTTTACCCGTAGTAACAATTTTAGCAAGCACTTTACTTACCTGTTGCGGGGTGTAAAACTCGCCGGCCTTTTTACCTGCTCCGCTGGCAAACTGGCCAATAAGATATTCGTAGGCATCACCCAATACATCCAACTCAGTATCTTTTAACTTAAAATCAATTTTATCAAGATGGCTAAGTACTTTTGCTATAAGAGCATTACGGGCCTCAGGCGTTTTACCTAATTTTTGGCTATTAAGATCAATATCTTCAAACAGATGGTCAAAATCTTCTTCGCTCTCAGACCCCATGGTACTCAATTGTATATTGTTGAGTATTTTTTGCAAGTCTTCAAGTATAAAGTTAGCTTTAGTTTCGTCTGCTCCTTCTTTAACTTTACCATCCCCAGTAACATTATCTTCAATGGTGTTGCCGCGTTTAGCCAGTTCACTAAACAACTCGGAAGGCAATAAAAAATACCCAAGCTTTGCAATCGCTTCTTCGCGCACCGCTTCAATATATTCTTTGCCTTCGGTAGAGTTTTCATCAATATCCCTAAAGCGTATTTTATCAGTCTTTAAAATACTGTCAGCATATATCTCCAACTTCTCAGCTAAATACTTGTAAAATATAAAGCCTAGTATATAGTCGCGATAGTCATCAGCAGTCATTTTGCCGCGGAGGGTGTTGGCTATGGCCCAAAGTTGGTGCTCTAATATTCGTTTATGGTCTTCAGACATATTACTTTAACTGTTTAACCCAAATTTAGAGTTTACTCTTATAATAACAGTAAGGCTTGGCAATAGTTACTCAAACAACCTAGTTAATAACAAAAAGATAATAATATAGATAATCAGGTATTAACATCCATTAGTTTCCATTATAGGGTATTAATCTCCATTAGTTTCCATTAACCTCCATCAGAGGGAATTAATCTCCATTAGTCTCCATTAACCTCCACGTTGTTTTACAAAGGTTCTAATATTTGCTAGGTTTTTATAAAGTATAAGCAGTATACAGTTAGCTTAAAAAGGTGCTGGGCGATTCTCGTCTAACACCACAGCATGTTAGCCTTTGCTTATCATTATTACACAGCTATATTGAAAGTAAAATGCAGAACCCTTTTAGCTCTTCTCGCTCTAAGCTAATGCTAACTAGCAAAATAAAAGCCCAAGCCACTTACCACAAATGCCTTAGTGAACTTATTAAATGGAACTACTTAACATACGAGCCTTCTTATAATCCTTTTACTGGTAGTGAAATACGGTTAAATTTGGAATAGTTACCTCGCCACCACAACCCCTTGCCTACCTATAACCCTATCCTTGTCTTGAATAACAAAAATATACATACCATTACCTAACTCTGTAATGTCTATTTGCTGGTTAGGCTGTGTTAATTGCTTTTGAAAAATTAGCTGTCCGGCTTGGTTGCAAATATTAAGTGTAGCTGGTAATTTAATTACTACTTCTTAAAATAGTAACTGTCCCCTTTTTAGATTTGCCCTCAGGTAAATTCAAAATATAGTAATATACTCCATCGCTAAAGTTACTCCCATCCCAGTCATTTTGGTAATTATCTGATTGATAAACAATAGCCCCCCAACGGCTGTATATAGTTATACTGCTACTATCAGGTAGATTCTCTATCTTAAAAGTATCATTACCACCATCATTATTTGGTGTAAAAACATTAGGTATGTTCAGATGTAAAACGGTATCGCATTCAACAACACTGACATCATCAATGTAAAATGCACATCCCCATCCCTGAATGTTATTTACTTGAAGATAAGTTGTATTAGAATTGTTATTGAAATTACCCAAGGTCAGATACTTCTCTCCTCCTGGGCAAGGTATAAGCCTTCCACTTTAGTCCATGCTATTGAATCCGTTATAATTTGTGAATTTGTAAATTGTGGAGTGTAGTTTAAAACAGGATAAAAATTTATAAAATCATTTATTGCAATATTGGAGAAGTAACAATCAATATTTTTAATAAAATAATTTATATAGTTTTCATTAACTGAAACATAGTATGAAATACAGTAATATTTCTGTGGTAGTAATTCGGAGGTTAAATTACATTGTAAATATTCTCTAAAATCACTTGGTGTTGACATCACGCCAATCCCAGAATAAGCGTTCCCAGTATGTGGATTTTGAAAGCCTTGTGTATTTGTAGGTATAGCAGAAAAAATATTAGGTGAACAAGTATTATAATAATCAGGAGTACCGGTAGTTGGGCTATACCAACCGAAACAGTTTGCAATTTGACCACTATTATCTGGACAAATATTAAAATCTTCAAAAGAAGGATTAGGAACTAAATTTACCTGAGCAGATAATTTAATTCCTAATCCTAAAAATAATATCAATAATAAATTGTTCAATTATTTTATAACAAAAAACTTACCTCTAAACGCTTTATTAGTATTAGTTGCAATATTGTAATAATACATACCATTAGCAAAGGTAGTAAAATCTACCGTTATTATACTTTGCCCTGTGTCCGTATGTCTTTCAAATAATAATGCCCCTTCCATAGAATAGATACTTATATCTAAGGTTTCGTTCTCTAACAAATTATCAACATTGAAATACCCTATGTTTTGGGCTGGATTAGGATAAAACGTTACTTTTTGAATTTTAGTATCAACCTGCTGTTGTTGGTTTTGCATGCGCGGTGAAATAGGTTCTGCTATTTCGCAAATATTCAAGGGATAAACTGTAGGATCAATATATGAATAATACGTCCGGGCCATGAATACAACATCGCCCTTTTCTTGTGGACACTCGAAGGCAAGATTATGAAGGTAAGTGCTATCACTTTCTGTAAATACTACGCTATCTGCATCTTCAATAATCTTATCAATTATCCATTGATAAAACTCTTTTGTAGATATTCCATGTCAGTGGTGGTCGCCAATAACTTATTTAAATCATCAGCATCAAGAATACTGTCAACTTGAATCAGACTATTAACAATATGTAAATCTCCAATGCTATGGTTTTCCATACTGTCTAAAAAGTTGGTAATAACAGTATCTGTGCTAACTGATAGAATACTATCTCCTTTTATATACTCATACAAATACTTCCAGTTTCTCCATTTGCTATTTAATGTATCATAACGAGAACTGCTGTCTGCAATCATAACTTTAGCCCATAATAAATGGGTTGGTAAGATATTATCAAAGCAATCATCTACATAGTTTGGTAGAGGTGGTTCGATTGGAAATATAAAACTTTCACTTATATCATTAGAGATAACAGGGTTGGGTAATGGCGAAAGTGGGAATCTTCTTTGAGTATCAAAAAAAGCGGGGGAAAATTCCGAAATCGTATTCCAAATAACAAACTTGGACATTGCAGTAACACCATCAGAGTTAAAAACATTAAAGCTAAAATCGTAAGGTCCAAAAAACTGGTTCCAATTAAATTGGCCTGCGGGAGCTTGTTGACCGCAAATAGCATTATCAATTAGTACGACAGCACTTTCACCATTCTCCATTCTGTTGCCAGCAAATCTAGTTGGGAAATTATTACGCTCAAACCAAAAAGACCGCCCAATATCTTCTACAGAATTACAAAAAACATCGGCATTATTACACAAATCAACTTCTATTCCAGAACCACCATCCCAATTTTGATCGTCTCCGAAAACATTATTTTGACGAATAAGTACATCAGGGCATTGAAGAGCTGATATACCTATTGGGTAATCAGAATTGGCACTAGTAACAGTAACATTATTACCAATGCATTCAAACCCATCAACGTTGAAATTACCAACAGCTTCAGTAAGTCCTCTAGCAATTATTCCATGCGATACACCTGTAATAGTGTTTTCATTAATCTCAAATGTACCTTTTGCAGTCCATCCTTCCGATTGGCTAATCCCTATACCTAAGTCAATAGCCGTATTATCAATAGAATTATAATTCACAACAGAACTAATAGGGCGAATATTATTAAGTAAAATGCCTGTTCTAACTGTCGTCATATCATTATAAGTAATATTTAATAAACTGCCTGCGGGAGGTATTTTAGCCGCGTTGTAAATATTAATACCTACACGCTGTATATTGGTAAAATCGTTACGATGAATATTTGCATCCAATCTACTAAATGCTCGTATGCCGTTTGTGCAATCAGTAAAGATATTTTTATATCTAGTTGCAGGATTGGTATTTCCTACAGTTAACGAATAATTCGTCTTAAAACGCGGATAGGTATATATAGCGGCTGTTGTTATGTTGCCTTTTATGTTCTCAAACATATTATTCTGTGAGGTAACACTTACGTCCCGCCCTATAATTCCGTATTGAGCATCAGCAAAATAGTTTTGGTTATCAATATCCGATGGATCTCCAATCATTATACTAGCAGCGGTTGCAGTAGATAACGGTATGTTTATACAAGACATTGATCGTGTTAATGAAGAATACGGTAACAGTAGATTCCCGGTTTTATGAAAAGTTGAGTTAGATGCAAAAAAATTATGTGCTCCAGTAAAATCTCTTATTTGAACATGCCTATAATTATTATCAAATTCAGAAGTGATAATATCAAAATTAGAGTTACCCCAGTAATCAATAGCAACTTCGGCATCTTGAATTAGAGTTCCACAAGCAGGGTTAGTCCCTGATCCTTGGATGATTAAATTACCACCATTCTCAACAATAATACTCTTCCACATAAACCCTGAGCAGGCATGTAAGTGAGAATTGGTAATTGTTAGAGTTTTTCCAGGCTTTACAATAATCTTGGCATCCTTTGCTAAAATTACATCTGCATAGCTGAACTCAAAGTCTTGGTCTATTTCAAAAGTGCCTGAAAGTGCTAATGTAAAAGCCGTACCGAAACCACATCTATTGTAACCCGTACTAAACTGATTGGTGGAGGGGATTAAATAATCATCATAGTAACCACTAGCATTTGCAAGAACTGTAGCCGATGTAATTTTATTTACGGGATATAGTAAATTACGAATATCAACTGTTCCAGGGCAACACATAGCATTAGGATAAATCGCTACTTCTTTATAGAATTCGCAACCATGCAACTCTAAGCTCACACCAATAGTAAAAGTATCATTGGCCGATTCGGGAATAGTATAATTAATAACATTCGTAGTCGGGATAAAATAATTTGGAACACCATTAATAACCCATGCAATAACAGTAAATCCATCGTCTACGGTTAAAGTTATTTCTTCATTAACACAAGGCGTTTGGTTATCAACTGATAAAGGATTCACTTCATCCAAAATAGGAACTATGGAAACGTTGTCAATTAAATAATATGCTTGTACCCTGTTATCGGGATCTAAAGTAAATCCCAAATTTGTTGGCTGAGGTGAATTATCATTTACATTTCCAAACCTACCTATTGTTATCCAACTAATATTTGAAAAGCTATTTGTAAAAGTTAGTTCAACATTCGTCCAATTATTATCGTCAGTAATTATACCCGTAGTTTTCTGATGAAAATTATTTATTGGTACAAGTTTCCCAGAACTTGTGCCAGTTCCAAAATTAAAATCAGTAGCATTTTCAGATAATACGAACCCTATTTCGGTTGCAAATTGATTAAAGATTTTATTATTGCAATCATTGCTGTTTGGGGCGCTTCTTTTGATTTGCATGCTACACTTGTATTGAATACCTGGAACTAATGGCTCAATTAAAGGTTCTCTGATATATTCTCTAACGGGCATAATTGTATTGTTTGGAGGATTAGTAAATGTTGCTATGCCTGCATATCCGTTTGACCCATTAAAGCCCATGCTATTTGAAAATACAGTTGCAGGAGGATGAAAATCCCTTCCATTAGAATCATCAGCATAGGCTGTATTGTAGTGATCCGCAGTTGCATTCTCACCATCATCAGTCCAAGGGCAAGCCAAATCTATATTATTCGCAGATGCACAATTAATACCACCAAAAAATGAACTGGTTGTAGTTTCAAAATCGCCATTGCAAACTAAGTCACAAATAGGGAATGGGCAATTAGTACAATTGCCTAAAATACTAATTGGCTTAACTTTAAACAAAGTTTTATATGATAATTGTACTAATAAATCTCCTTTAACATAGTATTTTTTAAGTAAAGTATCAACCATTAATGTTTGTTGATTACATGCTTGGTAGTTTAAATTACTATACTCATCACAGAAATCTCCAAAAAATAATTTTAATGTATCGCTTGGAAATCCACTGCAATTAATAAAAATGAAAACACTGTCACCTATGTTCGCTGTATCAGTACTCAATGTAAAATTTAAAATTCCTACCCAAACTTTCAATGTATCTCTATTTATACAACCATTAGTATCAGTAACCTTTACAATGTAATTAGACAATGTATCTGGATATACAAATGGGTTAGCGACCGTTGTGCTGCTTAATCCAGTGCTTGGTGTCCATTCATAAGTGTAAGGTGTAGCACCGCCACCCGCTGTTGCATTTAGTTGTATGGTGTCGCCTGCAATAATAACTGTATCAGTTCCGGCATTAATAGTAGGATTAGCCCATACATTAACATCAACAGAATCTTTTCCTGTGCAGCCTAAACTATCAACCACTTTTACAAAATACTCGTTACTTGTGCTAACGGTAATGCTATTAGTAAAACCACTTGGCAACCAAGTGTATTTTTTTGCTCCTGCGGGGGTAGAAAGAGTAATGTTGTTTCCGCTACAAAATGAGGTTGCACCGCTTGGGGTAATAGTAGCAACACCTGTACAATTCTTATTACCCAAAGTAAAAGCATTAAAAGCTGTTGGGGTAGTCCCGGTAGTTACAGTTCCGGCGATGCTTGTACCTGTGCGGCTACCATTGCCATAATTTGTCCACAGGCTACCATTCCAACCCGCCACCCGCATATTGGAAGCTAATGCTCCGTTGCAGCTAGTACTATTCCAGCTAAGGGTTACGTTTACATTGTCAGAGCTTCCGCTGCGGGTAAGTGTCCAATGCTCGCAGTCGCTAAGGTTGGCAATGCTGGTATCGGCTGTTGTGCCAAGGGTTTGGTTGGCATCAAGGTACTCGGCTGTAAATACGGTAGCTGCAATGGTAGGAGCTGCAATACCTATAGGGCGGTAGTAGTTGTTCTTACCCGTAGGAAAGGTAAAGGCATCGTTACCAGTCTTTTTCATGGGGCCTTGCACATAGCTGCTATTACTTGCCCCACTTACGGTGGCATTATCGGCCAGATTAAGTATGTTAGTGCCAGTAGTTATAATCTTGCCGCTAGTTAAGGTTAAAGCTGTGCTTACCGTTAGCGGAGAGCTAAGGGTAAGGTTGTTACTGGCCTTATTAATGGTTAGCCTGCCAAAACTTAATGTTCCGGAACCTGTTTTAGTTAGTGTTTGGTTGTTGCTACCATTAAAAATTATATTACCAGTAGCAAAACTTGCCGCGCTTGATGATACCAAGGTAGCATCACCTTTAAAAGTGGTATTTCCATTTATGCTAAGGGTGATATCACCAGTACTGTTTTTATTAAATGTTGCATTTCCGGTATACGTATCGGCATAGTTGTAAGCCATGTTTATATAGCCACTGCCGTTATTATTTATAACAACATCCCCATTAAAGGTATTTCCCCTGTAGAGTTGTTTGTTGATGAGCTTGTTTTAGTAGCTGTTAGCGTACTATTAAATACACTGCCATTAAAAATCAGGTTTGGGGCAGATACCGTTATTGCGCCATTGAATGTAGCAACGGTAGCATTGGCACTACCGAAGGTAACTGTTGATGTTCCAGTTGTAGTTATACTTTGAGCTGTACTTCCTGATTGAGTAAACTTATAAAAGGCTAAATTACCGGCTGTAAACCCACTTGACCCTATATATATCTTCTTACCCGCTGCCAGTGTCGCTGTATTGCCGCTAAAGCCAAAGTAAATACCCGCGCTTCCTGTATTACTTAGGTAAATATCTTCGTTAAAGAAGTTATTTCCATTGCTTGATATAAATAGTGCGCCCGCTGTAGAGCTATTTGTTATATCAAGCGTGTCATTAAATGTATTGGCATTAAAGCTATTTGTAGTGTTTGATGTCTTGTTAAACAACGCTTTCTTATGAAAGGTAGACGAATTAACATTTATATTACCTGCTGTTATATTGACTGGTCCATTAAATATAGAACCATTACCTCCTACATACCCAATATCAACTGTAACACTATTGCTAAAAGAATAGCTAACAGGCATGGTCCCCAATCTTTCAAATTTATAAAAGCTTAATGTTCCAGCGCCGTATCCACTCGTACCAATTTGTATGCTTTTACCGGATGACAAAACAACTTTTGAACCGGCATAAACATGTCCTAATGCAATTTGTCCGGTACTTGTATTACTAAACCAAACATTGCCTTTTAAACTATCTGTTATAGAGCTTGCAAGATAAAGTGTGCCGGTGGATGAATTGATTATATCTAATGTGTCATTATATGAATTGCCGTTAAAAGCACTGGTAGCAGTAGCTGTTTTGGTTACAGTGAGTTTTTTATTGAATATTGTATTATATATATGGACAGTGCCAGCATTAAGCGTTATGGGACAATTATACGTGACACGGGGTGTATAATAATCCCCAATCAAAATTGTCGCAGTGCTTGGTAATGAATAGGAAATAGGGCTTGTTCCTAATACGTTTAAATTATAAAAGGCCAATGCACCGGTATTAAATCCACCAGAACCAATTTGAATTTTTTTCCTGACAATAGAACTGCTTTTGTGCCATTATTCGAATGCCCAAATGCTATATAACCTGTACTTGTATTACTTACCCAGACATCGCCTTTTAAGCTATCGTTCACAAAATTGCCAAGCATTATAGTCCCTGTAGAAGCATTTGTTACATCCAGGGTATCATTATAAATATTACCACCCCAACCATTTGTATTACTATTTGCTGTTTTTGTTACTACTAGTTTCTTATTATAAATTGATCTGAATAGACTCACATTCCCTGCCGACAATGAGATGGGGCAGTTAAACGAATTATAGCTCCCATACAATTCGCCAATATTAATTGTTACATTATTCCCTAAGGAGTAAGCAATAGGCAATGTCCCTAAAATATCTATCCTTAAGAAACTCAATGTGCCTGTAGTAAAGCCCCCGAACCTATCTGTATTTTTTTACCTGATGCAAGTACAGTTTTACCTCCGTTACTATTATGCCCAAATGTTATGGAACCAGAACTTGAATTACTAATCCATACATTCTCATTCAGATTTAATGTGTAATTACTCCCAACCATTAAAGATCCAGAGGTAGAAGAGTTATGAATATCTAAGGTGTCATTAAACGTGCCTGATGCCCAATAATCTGCACTGTTACCATTTTTAATGATAACAACTTTTTTATTAAATGTTGAAGTGTTTAATGTTACCGTGTTTGCAGTAATATTAACCTTAGCACCGCAATTAGTTCCAGCAATGGTTGTAGTATTATTGCTAAATGTTGCCGTACCATTATTAATATTGCCACCTGTAAGGCTAGTAGTACCTGTTATGGTTAATGTATAACCATTTAAATCTAAAGTGCCTGCGCTAACCGTAATGTTGTTTATGCTATATGATGCATCTAGTAATGGCATATTCGTTAAACTGCCATTATTTAGTACAATATGGTCGCTGCTGCTTGGAACACCTGATGGGCTCCAGTTACTGTCAGTGTTCCAATCAGTTGAAGTTGAACCTGTCCACGTTCGGCTGGTTTGGGCTGACAGACTAATAGCTAGTATTAGCAATGTAAATAAAACGGCAAATTTTTTCATGGTATGATTGGTTGGAATGGTCAATTGGTTGTAAAAAAGGTGTTAGATTATTGGCCGTTGAATACAAAAGCAGATTGTTGGCTTCCACCAACAGTTGCTCTAACTTGTGCATGGTAAGCAGGTAAGGTGGCATATTTACCTAGGAATAAGCGGACGTAATTACCATCTCGAGTATAGGATGTCCCGTCTTGAAACTCCCTTCTTCACTAAAACTAAAGGTTTTGTCTAAAATATCGTTACCACCCGGAGTTGTGCCCAACTTAACTGAAAATGAAGCAATATCATTTGTGTCATTTAACACCACAAACATTTGAGGCTCCTTTAGAACTTCAGTTAAATGAAGCGTGTCGTTGCCATTAATACTGTCTATTCGATTAAAATGAGTTTGGACAAATACGTCCATGTGTGAAATGTTTTGAGCTTGTAGTGTAACACTAAGAATAAGCCCTGCAAGTAGGGTGGTTAGTTTTTTCATGGTCAATTAGTTGGTAACAAATATGATAAACCTAACTGAAACTTCCAAATTTTTAGCACCTTTTTAACTTTTAAGAACTATCTATGAAATCCGTTTATCCTATGCTTTTCTAAAAAAGTATCTATATCCGTTTGCTTATAATATATCTTACGATCTATTTGATAAAAGTTAATTAATCCCTCATCTCTCCATGTTTGAGCTGTGCGGCGAGAGATTTTCATTTCAGCAATAAACTCATCATTGTCTATTATTCTTTCTTTAGGCTCGCAAAGAATAGACGTAATAGCCTTTTCCATACCCTGAAGGCGCGACATTATCTCTTTAAAAGCATTTGATTCAATAACAATTACGTCCATTGCGGATTAATTACCCGGCAAATGAATACAATTGATTATGGTCTTAATGCAACTAAAACAGTCTTAGAACCAACAAAATGGTATTAAGCATTAGAAAAGGTCTTAAAGAATAAAACGTTAAGACTATTTAACTATAACGAAAATATCATCATCCCAATCTTCTTCACTAAAAAACTCTTGCAGATTAAGTTTTTTAGCACCTTTAGGTCGCTTATCAACTCTTGACGGGGTAATTATTGTGCGGATTGTGGTTTCACTAATGGTATCGCCATATTTATCTGTAAAGTTATCTTGTATCAATCTTATTAAATCTTTTGGCTCAGCTTGCAATAAAGGCACACAATCTCTTTTTAGCTCAAAGGCCATTTGATAAAAAATATCTACTAAGGCATTTGTGTTGCCATGCCATTTTAGTTTAGTATTCTTATTAAATTGCTTTGTAACTAAAGGATGACTGAGATTGGAAGGTTCTGAAATGACAATGTCCAATTCATTGGGGTATAGTTGTTCAATCGTTTTAAGTACTATTTGTTGAGCTTCTAAGACTAATTCATTTCCCTTAGTGATTATTGGATTATCAATATTCTCCTGAACAAAATTCATATTATCATTAATCTGCTGAAGAGTGTCAGCTTTAAAATCTTTAATTAGTCCTCTTTTCTCATCTTGAGTTATACAACTTCTATAATATGTAGCAAGTTGATCAAGGGAATCTGAGCATGTATTTTCAATTACGATCTTTGCAACTTCAATTCTTAGATTTTCCAAGGTCCCATTACCACAACTTAGTTGTATAGTGTCTATAATAATAACATTATAACCCTCAAACTCTATCAAATGATAATCTTTAAGTAAATACCCTAGGTGCAGGTTTGCACAAATACGTTTAGCTAGGTCTTTACAAATATTCTTATTAAGACTAAATTGTTCGGGTCTAAGACTGTTTACTTTTATTTCTTCAGCTTCTTCTTTAGATGAATAAGGAAAAGTACCGATAACACGTGGATAAAACTCAACTATATTATTAGTTGAGTACTTTCTCATCTCATAGATATAAAATGTTCCTTTTCTGGATGTGTATCTGATTGCTTCAAATGCCTGATCTAGGTTTACATCTTCTTTGGTAAATACGTCAGTTTTAAGGACGTTTCCTACATGAATCTCAATTTTCATAATGGTGCGCGTTTATGGATTTATAGTTAAAAAACTATACACGCACACTGAGCGGGGACATTTGTTCTACGAGAAAAGGTTGCGTTTTGTTAGTTAGTTTTAAGAGGGTAATAGTAACAGAGTTATTAACACAATACATAACTCCCAATGTTTTACCTATGTTTCACCTAAAAAATAAAACCCCTGTAAATACAGGGGTTTTAAAACCTAAAAGTACCCTGTGGGTATAGACTTATCGAACTTTATTACCGATTTCCAAAGCCTGAATACGCTTATGGCCTTCTCCGCCCTTTCACCAATTCTTTTTACTAAATAAAAATCAACACTATGGAACAAGAAATCGAAACAGGATCATAAACTATACATTCTGCGCAAATTATGGATATATGTTTATTGCCCATCACGATTTACAGCAATACGGCCCTAAAAAGAATGGCAAAAAGGATTATTGCAATTACCTCCAGAAAAAATTGGTTAGCGAAAACTGTTTGGCCATGAAAGTTATGGAGTTAACTAAAGCATGAATCAGATTGTCCCGCTGGAATTAATATACTTTATGTTGAAGCTTCAAAATCAAAAACTTATGATTTAAATTTCACTTTAGGTGAAACGCATGCGAAAAACCTAACATTAAATCCCGTTAGAGCCCAGTTGAGCTTCCATGAGTGATTTAAAGATAAAGAAAATTACCTACCCACGACCAACTTCTCCCTACCTAAAAGCTTACTGGTAGAAGAATATACCACCAATTGGTAAATCCCATTGGGCATGTCTGAAATGCTGAAACTTTGCGTGCCGCCGGTAGTGATAGGAGCTATTTTAACTATTTGTCCCTGCATATTATAGACTTGCAAGATGCCTTTGTTATATAGTATGGGTAAATCTATACTAACATATTCCTCTGCCGGGTTGGGGTAAATAGATAACCTAAAATCATCATCATCTAACTCCTCAACACCATTTACGCAGCTTAAATCTATACAGCCATTGGCATCGGTTTTTAACAGCCACCCATCATCAAATCCTGTACCCCTTACTCGCCCAGCTAAAATAAATCCTCCATCAGGTGTTTCTTTTCCACTGGATAAAAAGCAATTGGTAGCAGTACCTTCATCATAGTTATAGTAACGCTTCCAAATAAGTTCACCAAATGAATTAGTCCTAATAAGTACACCTAAATCATTGTAGGTAGTATCATTACCATTAACTTCCATTTTATAACCCGTGCCGCCTCCTAGAATGTCCCCATTAGTAAGTTCCTGTACAAATAGCAATCCATTAAATCCAACAATATCAGTATTATAGGTTGTATCCCAAATGGTTGAACCATCAACCTTGCTTAATTTACCCAAATATAAAAGCTGCTTAGGATTTGAGGTAACAGTAGCTTGATAAACGCATTTAGATCCACCAACAATTAAATTACCATCTGAGCATAGGCATAGACTTGGTGTATACTCATCACAAATATTATTTAAAAACTTAGGCCAAACCAATTCTCCATCCTGGTCTAACTTTAAAATCATCGTTCGTGAATATGTATTGCTCCACTGCCTATGTTGGCCGCCGACATAATAATTCCCATCACTTGAATTTATCGCAGCACTTAGCGAGGAAGTTGCCCCTGAATAATATGTTTTATTCCATAAAATGTTACCAAGGCTATCGTATTTTATTGCTCGTGAAATATTAGGTATACCATCACCGGTTAAACTACTTGAACCAACACCAAGTATTGACTTGTTTTCTGTTTGTAGAGCAGCATAACCCGTATCAAAAAAGCCCGAATCATACCTTTTTGTCCATAACGTGTCACCATTTAAGTTATAATTAACTAATAAAATATCACCAGTATTTGGTGGATTGAAAGTTAGGCTATCATCATAACCAGTGAAAGTTATAAATTCGTTATTATATAAAATGCTTGAGTTGTGCCAAATAGAATAATACGATGAGCCTTGGCGTTTGAGTTGCTTTCTTTTTATTATATCTCCATTCAGATTATGCCAAACAAAACTTAGCGTGTTTGAAAAAAAATTGAATCTGAGCGAAATCCTAAGCATACATATCCAGTATCAGTAACTATAACGGTTCTATAAGAATCATCTAAATTATATTCACTGGTTTTGTTGAACCTTATTTGCCCAAATGAATTTACAGCCATTATTAATAGTATAACGGCTGTAAAAAGCATCTTGTATCTTAATTGTTCTCTCAATTAACTATTAGTTTATCCGCACCTACAATAGTACTACCATTTTTAAGGACCACAAAATACAATCCTTGCTGTAAGTTACTAATATCTATTTGAATTGTGCCTGTTACTCCAGATAAATTTTGAGAATATGTCTTAGCTCCAGTTAATGTATAAATTTCAATAAATGTTTGATTATTAGTTAATTTATTTAACTCATACTTAACATTGACAGTGCCTTGGGCTGGATTTGGGTAGAGTTTCATGAAATTCTCTTTTGGAGAAACCTGCTTAATTGGAGATGACACGTCTATATCTTGAGCAAGTCTAGGACTAACGATACTTGCATTTAACTGAACTGTACATGTATCTACTCCAATTAGCATCAGAATATTACATGCTTGCATCCCTGACCAAAAAGCATTTGTATTTGACATAGTCTGAAGTCTTGCTATGCTGCTACTATCAAGATTATTCCATTTATAGCTATTTTTAATTGTACCTAGGCTATCGGCCTTTCTAACCAAATATTTATAATCACGATAATTTTTGAGTTCTACACCTGATATTTTGTATCGGATTGGCAAACTATCCAAAACGTTCATGGCATAATTATCTTGTCCATTCTGTAAATAGCATGAAACCAACTTATACCCTGACCATAAGGTATTTTCACCTCTTAAAATAGCAATTGAACTATCTAATCCATTATATGCAGTATCAGTAAGGTGCAGGTATATTAATTCCTCAATATTTGATTTACGATCTGTGTTTAAAAAATTAATATTTGCAATTAGAGTATCCCTACCGGTAATATTTGCTTGTAAATCACCTATATCTTGTAATTGGCCTACATTAAATGGTTTTATTTTTGTACTTAATGTGTCCACTAGCCTTTGATATCTGCTACCATGAGGGTTTACGGTTAAAATATCCACAATATCAGCATTGTCAAATGCATTCAAAGAAGCTGCATGTAAAAGACTTTCATTACTTAAGTAGGGTGATAGTGAAAGTAAATAAGTACGTAAAGAAGCCTTTGAAGCCGTACTAGTTGTATCTATTCTATTAATTAATGAACCTGTGTTTCCATTGTCTGTTAGACTATTATGTATGGTGAGTCGTGGAAATAGGTTACTTGCATTATTAGCAATTCGTAGTTTAATAGTAGGTTTAGTTTCATTAATAAATGACAAACAACTACCAACAGTATAGTCAATCTCAGTATCAACTAGTGTAATGACTCCGATTTTATCTAATGGTTTTACAAATGCATTAGAGGTAGAATCATGATGAAAATAATTAATAGGGCCGCCATTATTGATAAAATCAACCTCAGTACTTAAACTATATCGACTAAACACATTACCCGCCACGCTTTCAGTATTAATATCCGAGCCTTGGTTTTCAGCTATGCCTTGATCAACTGTATCTGTAGCCTCTACAAATATATCATACCCATTTTTGTTATTACTATTACATTTAAACAATAATCCATTGCTTACTGCGGGGCCTCTATTATCACCTTCAGAGTAACTAGCAAATCCTAAGCTGTCAAAATTATTTAACCTAATTTCATTATCAAAATCGCCACTATTTACAACTGCTACCCCAAATGTATTTGGCCCAGAGACATTGCCTAACCTTGTAAAATTATTTTCTGTCACAACATACCCAGTATTTCCAAAAAGAGCAACTCCAGCAGCAATAAAATCATACAAACTATCTGTGCGCATAAAAAAGTCGTTTTCTGTTATGCGTATTGTGTTCCCTCCAAAAGCAACTGTACCAAATAAATTATTTTGGAATTTACTCTTCGTAACTTTACCACTAAACGGAATATCTAGGGTGTTTCTTACCATTACTCCTTTAGCCAGTCCGGAAAATTTGTTCTGAACAACATTAGTGCAACCTAAGTTTTGACAATAATTCTTCACTGTAAATAAATCTCCGTCTAAAACATTTACTCCTAAACCCCCTTCTGATACAAATGTGTTCTGATTTCTAATATTTGCATATGTATTACCAGAAAGAATGATACCCCTAACATCAAAGATTCCTATAAATTCATAGAATTTTTTTCAACATTTGGCCAATTATAATTGGTTTCGAAATTGCTATTTCTGATATAACTCCTGTTATATGGCTCCGGACTGCTAGCAGTGCTATGGTAAGAGAGTATATTTATCCCTTGTACATTATTTATAAAATAAGCACTATCTATTCTTACAATTCCACCCGTATATGCCCAGTTCAATGAGCCATTAGAATTTCGTCTTATTGTTGAAATTCCTGTTAGAGCATTTTCAATTCTACCTCCATTTTTAACTTCAATAATTCCTTGTTTTTGTGGGGAAGCAGTTTGTGATGCAGTCCTATCTCCCCAAACTTCAATACCTTTCCAAAATTGGTAACACCCATTTGTAAATGTTCCCCCATCAATTATAAGTTTGCCAGCATTTTGTAATCCCAAAGAATCATTTTTAATAATAACACGCGTATGTTTTGCCATGTTTACTGTACACTTTACTATTAATGTAACTCCCGGATCAATAATCAGATCACCGTCAAATGCTCTTGTATTTAACCAAGTTTGATTTGAACTTACGTGAAAGGGATCTCCTCCGCCAACGCTGCAACCAGTATAAATCAGACCGTCTTGATAATTTGTTACCACTTCATATAACTTGTTTATCTGTAATGGAGACAAATAGTTTCTACAATTACTTTGCCCCATAATATTGTTTGATATTGTTGAAGTGTTACAATCCCCACTTTCACAATCAGGGTGAAATGTATCCCAGTAAGTATCTTGCCAACTGCAAATACCATCAACATTATCTGAAGGGTGCGGTAGTCCAATAGTATGTCCTATTTCATGTTTTAATAAAGATCTTAATCCAGGTGCGGTTGGTAATGATGAATTAAAATTATTCATTTCTAGAAAGTTAGGTTTCCCGTAACCACCAGTTTTATCTGTGATATAATCAACTCCATTAAAATATAGATGAACAAATGATTTGTCTGAAAAATATTTATGCTTTATTTTGTCAAATTGCCAAGCTGTGCCTACTGGGGCAATATTTTTTTCTACATACCATGTATAAACAATTGCAGTGTTTGAGATATTAGATATAGGCTCATTGACTTTTACATAAGTCAATCCTCCTGTCAATGTTCCTGAACCATATACACTATCAATACTAAATTTTACAGATGTATTATTAAAGTAATTGATCAGTATGCTATCTGTTGGAATTCCAAGCTCAATTTTACCTTTTCCATTTCTAAAATATCCTTCAAAATTCACATCAAAATCACCTCTGATTTCTGGTTTAAAACCTTTTAATACAAAAACTCTTTGAACAGTATCAACAGAAATAATCTTTTGGCCATAGTTGTATGCTATTCTGTAATTCGCGGCAGATGGTGGAAGATTTAGATCGCCACTAATTTTAACCTTTGATTTATTGTTTTGAAATGGTGTAACTGTATCTATTAATAAGTCATATTCTGTAAAATCATCGAAATTTATTAGTTTTACTTGATTTGTACTACTAATTTGATTTAGGTAATAATCACGAAATCTCGTCTGTGGAATTACTATATAATTTGAATCATTATCAATATAGTTACTAGTAATACTTATTGATGGTTTATAAAATTTCACCCTTCTAGAAGAACCTTTCCATGCTTCAGTATCTTGGTGAAAATTAATTTCACCAATAACATTAAACCGAATTTTAGAATCAATAATTGTTGGAATAGTAATATTTGTATCTACAAGAAGAGTCGGGGATTGTAAATTAGAATAGACATCATTTAACTCATTTACAATATTCCTAATATAGGAGGAATCTGATAATGAGAAGTCTCCTGTTGTGTCATCCTTTTGAAAAACATGGACTTTTAATCTATAAGTTCTTTCATTTAAGATACCATTTTCTAAGTCTTGTAAATAATTAATACATCCTACAGGACTATATGTAGTTTGAAAGGTTATATTAGGTGTCCAACACTCTAAGTCTTCATTCGAACTAGATGTACTATATAATACAGAAATATCTAATGTGTCAACATCAAAACAACCATTTGCATCTGTAACTTTAAATACGACAGCATCTTCAGATTCTATATATATTCTTGGTCTTTTTATATTTATGGAATCTATAAAATTAACCGCTGTCCATAAATAAGAATAGGGGGCAGTCCCGCTGTAACCAGCAGTCGAGGTACCTAAAATAAAGTTCTCCGAGTACGTTATTGTTGTATCATTCCCTGCTTCTGCTATTGGTTTTGGGTAAACAGTTAGAGTTTGGTTTGCGGTTCCTTTACAACCGCTTGTATCTCGCACAATAACTGTATGGATTCCGTTTGCTCCTGATACTATTGCTTGACTGGTGGCGCCCGTACTCCAGTTATAATATTTAGAACTGTTGGCTGTTAAAGTTACATCACCACCAGGGCAAAACGAGGTAGCCCCTGTTGGTGTAATACTAGCAGCATAGCTACAAGTTTTATTTGAAATAGTATAGTAGCCTTGTGTTGCTTGCGTACCATTAGTTCTTACTGTTCCAGCAGTATTGTTACCTGTACTTGCACCATTACCCTCATTTACCCACTGGCTTCCAGTCCAGCGAGCTACGCGCATGTTGGCAGGCTTTGCAGCATTACAACTGGTGCTTTTCCATCCAAAAGTAATATATGGACTAGTAGCTGTTCCTGAAATTTGAACTACCCTCCAATATTCACAGTACGATAAATTAGCCACACTTGTATCTGCACTGCTTCCTAACAATTGCCCTTGTCCAAAGTACCTAAAGAAAAAATCAGACTTGGACCCTACAGATGGGGCATTTATAGTTACAGGTTGATAAACCGAACCACTCCCGATAGGTAATGTATAATTTGTTGCAGCATAAGTAATCCTAAATGTTAAGGCTGCATCTATATAACTGGTAGAAGAGCCCCCACTTGGCGCAGCCCCACCTAATTTCAATGTGTCGGTTGGAGAGTTAGCTATAATTTTACCTGATGTAAGAGTTATAGCGTCAGCTCCAAGATTATTATAAATGGTAAGATTATTACTTGCTTTATTTATGACAATTGTTTCTGTCCGAATAGCACCTGTTCCCGATTTAGATATGGATTGAGAATTTGTTCCAGAAAAAGTTATAGAACCCCCAAAGGAAATGTTGTTATTGTTTGTGGCAATAAACAGATTACCCTTATAAGTTGCAGTAGTTCCCGATGCAATTAAACCGGTAGAGGCTAAACGATACTCAACGCCGCTATTATAAGTGTCTGATAATGTATTTGTTAGTTTTACAAAACCTGAATTATTTACATATATCTTTAAAGTATCATTAAATGTATTATTACCAACGCAAAAGTTAGAAGATGTACCTGTTTTAGTGAATGTAGCCTTACCGTTACAAGTTGTATTTGCAATAGTTACATTAGCCGAAGATGTTGTGATATTGCCATTCCAGGTTACAAGCCCTGATGCATCGGTTCCACCAATAGCTAGCGTAGTTGTTGTGCCTGTTAATGTAATATTTTGCGCAGTGCTTCCTGTTTGGGTAAACCTGCGTAAACCTAGTGTTCCATTTGAAAAACCATTAGCTCCAACACTTATTATTTTTCCAGAGGCTAATGTACCTGTTCCGGTACTAGTGCTACCAAAATAAATGCCACCGCTGCCTGTATTACTAACAAAAACGTGTCCATTAAAAGCATCGTTAGATGTACTATTGTGCATAAGCCATTGGCCAGCAGATTGTCTTAAATCCAGCGTATCATTAAATGTGTTTCCGCCTGAGCAAATTGCATCACCCGAACCACTCTTGGTGGCAATTACCTTTTACTAAACGTTGCTCCATTAAATTTTATAATAGGGGCAGAAACAGTAAGTTTACCTGCCCAAGTATTACCGCTACCAAATTCTAGAATGGTAGTTGTTCCTGTAAGAGTTAAGGTTTGGGCTGTGGTTCCCAGTTGCTCAAATGCGGTAAACTTTAATGTCCCCGCAGCCCATCCTCCGCTACCTATTGTAATTGTTTTTCCGGAAGCAAGCTGATTTCCAGTTCCGCCAAAACCTAATATACCGCTACCGGTAGTACTAACTTGTACATTGTTGTTGTATGCATTTTTTGTTCCCCCGCTTGGGTTTAATGCTATTTCACCGGCGTTTACTCTTAAATCCAGCGTGCCGTTAAATGTATTTGCACCTGTACTTGTATTGGTGCCACTTGCTGTTTTTGTTGCTGTAACATTGCCATTGAAAATAGAGCCGTTGAAATTGATATTTTGAGCACTGACTGTAACAACAGAGCCAAAAGTTGTACCCGAAAAAGTGGTGGTAGTATTACTGAAACTTATAATGCCACTATTGACTGTTCCAGCACTAAGACTTGTTGTGCCTGTAATAGTTAAAGTAAAGCCATTTAAATTTACTGTGCCGCCACTTACGGTTATATTTTTAACAGACCGGTTAGCATCAAGTAGGGGTGTGCCACTCGTAATAACAATATGATCTATAGAAGCGGGAACACCCGAAGGGCTCCAATTGGATGCTGTACCCCATGCACTAGTTATACCAACCCATGTTTTTGTTGTTTGCGCATTTAGATTAGTGTATGTACCCAATAAGGCAATAAAACTAATAAGGCAGATTAGCTTTTTCATAAATATATTTAGTTTGGTTCGTTAGTATTGTATTGAAAAGTATAATGGCGAACTATAAGAACCATCTTCAAGATGTAACTTTACAGATGCAAAGTAAGCCTGGGTGACTGGAAATAATCCCAACCCTATATTTAGAAGATTGCCTTGTCTGCTATATGAAGTCCCATCTGTAAATATTCCTTCAGTAGAAAAGTTGAAGCTTTTAGATAGTAAATTTGATGTGCCGTCAGTACTACCTAATATTACCTCTACTGAACTGATATTGTCTACATCTACCAAATCTACAAGCATATTAGCTTTATGGTGCGTTAATAAAAGAGGTATCGTATCGTTATCTATAAATGTCAAAGTGTCTTTATGGATAGATTCTACTGTGATATCCATATGTTTGATTGGATTCATTTGGGCTTGGGCACTCAAAAATAATGTTAGCCCGGCAAGTAGGGAGATTAGTTTTCTCATGATTGATTAGTTTAGGATATTAATTTCCAAAACAAATCAATAACCTCCAAATTATTTTCTGTTTATTTACGATTAATTCACATTAAGTGTAAATATTTTTTCGATTTTAATTATTTCTTACACCTTTATGTAAATAGTTGGTAGCTTTTCATATTAAAGTTACACCATTAAGAAAAGAGTTATGATAAGATTATGCTATTATTATAACAAACTTTGAAGGAGTGTTTCTCAACATTCCTCAAAAAAGGATCGGGAAAAAGCATCTTTATTATTCTGTTTATTTGGTATTATTTAATTGATCACCTAGCCACCACCACTCTGTGCCTACCAATAACCTTATCCTCATTTTGGAAAACAAAGATATACACACCATTACCAAGCTCTGAAATGGGTATTAGTTGGCTTGTAGTTATGAGCTTTTGAGCAATTAATTGCCCAGTTAGATTGTAGATATCTAGGATGGCTTGGTTATAACTTGGAGGTAATTTTATTGTTACAAGATCTTGAGCAGGGTTTGGGAACACTTTTATTTTATTACCCATTTCATTCTCATCCACACCCACGCTTGTAGCTCTGACTAAAGAAACATCATCGATTAGATAATATGTATTTTCAAAATACCCTTGAGGTGAGTTATAATGAATACTATCAATATCATTATCTGTATCAAAATTTCCTATGCATAAAAAAGCCTCACCACCATTAGCCTTGAAAGTAAAATTAAGTTCTTTCCAACTGCCTGGATTGTACACAATACTGTCTTGATGATTTTTTAAGATTATAGATGAATCAGGCAAATCTATAACGCAAGCTAAATACTGATGTATTGAATCTTTACTTAATACAACCCCGATATTTGACAAGGCTACAGAATTATATCGCAAAGCAAAGCTTACACTCATTTTATAATTATAGATACTATCCTTAATTAAAGGAGAGGCCAATTTTACAGTTAGGTATTCTCTACTATCACAATCAGTAAACCCGGCAGGATTATAAAAAAATATTCCAGCATAAGCACTGCCATTCTTAGCATTTAAAAAACCACAAAAATTTTGAGGAACCCCAACATTAGAAGGATTGGCGCATGAATTGTAATAGTCTGGAGTAGGGATGTACGGTATACTATCTGTAGGATTATACCAATCAGACACAAAACCTTCATAATCATTTGAAGAAACAGGACAAGTTACATAGCTTTCAAAGCTTCCGTTAGGGATAAGATTAGGCTGAGCAACAGTATTAATACAAATTAACAAAGAGGGGACAATGAGTCCCCTCTTTGTTAAATAATCAATTAACTTACTTATATATGACAATTTTGCCATGCTCTATAACCTTTCCTTGTCGACTTATATCATAAATATACAAACCATTACTCATATTTCCAATAGATATTTCTGTAGTTGTAGACCGTAATGGGTAGCTGGCCACATTTTTACCTGTTACATCATATAATCGGATAATCGCATCTTCCTCAATTTCCTTGCTAAATGCAACATTTAAAACATCTTGAGCAGGGTTTGGGAACACTTTAACAATTAACGGCGATTCCGTTTCATTGTCTATATCAGTTAACCGGGCATATAATCCACCACCAATTGTATCGCAGTGAGTCACATAACCCACATATTTCGCTGCTAAACTATCATTTTGGTGCATTAGCATTGCCCTTGCAGAGTATACGCCTGTTCCATATTCTAATGGACAAAGTACTGCGTATTTACTTAACGAATCAATCTCTGTTTGCACAAGGTTTAAGCTAAAAGTAGAATTGGGCGACAGCCTGGTTTCTTTTATTAGGGAAGAAATTGCAACAGAAAAAACAGCCTTCGCACAAACTTCTGGTTTATTTGTTGGTGTAAATGCCAGTAAACTATCAGCAGTTTGTTTTAGTAGTGTAGTATCTACAGAAAACTGAGAGGTGTTATATTCTGTCAAATTTCTGGCTGCAAATACCGTATCGGGCAAACTAAGGGCAGAAGTAAAATAAGAACCGGCTATTACGTTTGAATACTTATACAATCGGCCAATATTGGTTGTGTTATTTGTTGTTTCAAAACCAGCCAAATAAGTATCTGCTGCTAGGCTATCGTGGTAAAACTTTATTGCTGTATACAAACGGAGTTTATTTAGGTAGCTGGTTTCTGTTGGCAACATCCCGTATGCAATAGAGTCTTTGGCTACATTCCTACTCATTTTTCGTAGGTTTTTAAAATCATAACCCGCTAAAGCCGGAGCTGGGTCAGTCCAACCGTAAGTAGTACAACTAAAACCCGGGTCATTATTATCTAACGCAGTAAATGGTACAGGTACAGTCTGAATATTAAAATCTTCAGTATATCCTGTGCAACCAACACAAGTTGGCGGGAACAATATGTCGGTTCCTGAAATATTATTTGGGTGGGGCCAATACCTAGACCAGGTTCCATTTGTCCCTGCTTCAGTTCGTATATACCCAATATTAAAATCGTTACCCCCAGATGTTAAATGCCAATGATTATCAGCAGCACGTTTCGATCCGCTTTGGTCTCCTAATAAAGATTGATTTGTTATCAAAATACCTCTTGGTGCATTTTGCATATGGTTACCGGCAATTCTAAAAATGAAAGAATTACCCATACTAATAGCAATTCCTACAGTCCCTAAATCATCGTCATTAAAATCGCGATTTATCCAGTTGCATTGTATTGCTCCAAAGAAACTATTATCATCCTTAATGCCTATAATCCTTCTGTTATTATTAGCATCAGAATACACTCTGTTATTTCTTACAAGGTTTTCTATGGTACCCCTTAGCCAAATTCCATTATGTGTTCTGTTGGCTTGTGTATTTGTTAAACTACTCTGTATTCCAATATGATTATAAAAAATGTTGGTATGAGCAAGTTGTTGGGACAAAATACCATGACGGGTATCTGATATCGTATTGTATTGGATTTTTACATTGTTGCAACAAAGGCTGCTACCGTTTTGGGCCCATAGAGGACTGACATCAATTGCACTAATTGCTCTTGCAGAATCAATCAAATTATTGGTAACGATATTGCTATTGAGTTTTACAATTGAACCCCGATTATCGTAAGAAAGTATAGAAAAATCAATATTCTCAAACGTGTTATTGCTAACATTAATATTGTTTTTAGCTGAATTTGAAACTTGCACACCTATTGAGCGTGGCACGATAGGTGTACCATCTTTAAAGATGTTATTTCTCACGTCGACATTTACAAAATTTTCAGTCCGGACCCCATACCTACAATTCGTAAATAAATTTGTCGTGCTTGACGATGTTGTACCCCATACAGTGATAGAAGAAACATATGATTTGCTCCCTTTTGCAAATATTGCAGTCCTGTTATTGGTGAATAATTGGTTGAAATTAGTAAACCTAGAATTCCATACAAACGTATTACTATTTACACTGTAAATACCATAGTTGGCATCTGTAAAGGTGTTATATGTTTGGCCAATATCTCCAACAGTTACCGTAAACACAGCGTTAATATCAATTGCTCGCTCAGTCCTTTGTGGTGTAGGAGAAATTGGAGGAACGCCTGCAAGTGGCATAGCAGAGCATTTAAACGTTGTGTTGTAAATTTCTCCGGGACCGGGAGCTGTTATAGCTGAATTTGTAAAGACTATATGCTTAACATTTTTATTAAAAATAGAGCCCCCATAAGTTTTGACTTTATCACCTAACGAAGACACTATAGCATTTCTGGCATCTTCAATAAGACTGTGATTAACGTTAATCACTTGGTTATAAGTTGCATCACCCTCAAATATCCCATTCCATAATTTATCAGAACAAGCATGTAACCAAGAATCTGTAATATTTAATGTTAAATTACTGCTCCCCTGAAGAATAATATTGGCATTGGGCCCTAAAATAACGTTGCAATTTGTAAAGTTAACGGTTGCCACATCTACTATAAAATCACCATTAATTGAAATTGTTGGTGTGCTGGAGTTAGGTGGAACTATCACACCTGTATAGCTATTATTAAGTGTGACCACATTTGGTACGGTTGTATTTAAAATACTACTCAGCCCAGAACTAGGATGCGCTAGTGCTAACGTAGCTAGTTGACTTGCTTTTGTATTAGAAATATCAACATTTGCATATACGCCACTGCCAATACAGCAATTTTTAAGATCAATTATTGTAGAATTGGGGCAGTCGTATGTATTAATTTCTGTAACTATAATTTTATACACTCCTGTTGGGCTTAAAGTAACCCCTGTCCAATCAACATTAAATGAATTATTGCCAGCTAAGGTTGTATAGGTAAATGGAGTAATATTGACTAATATGCCGCTAACATCTACAGGCGCAGTTGGATTTACATAATCCTTTACTGATACTACATAGATACTATTATTGTGTGGATTAGTAACAGTATAGGTATTAATTCCGCAAGCCCATTCACTTCCAGTAACCTCTGGTGGTAGTGGTGTTGGATTAAATATAATTGTTACCTCATCTTCATCAGTGCACGATGCATCACCATAAGTCTCAAAATCTCCACCCAAATTCAGGGTAGGGCTACTTGCCGGAGACGTTACAGTTACTTTAAATGTAGAATAAATTGGCGAACTGGTATAGTTATAAAGTGTTACAACAGGATTTGCTACGTTCACATCAGAAAACGTTGCACCATTACAACTTACACAAGACCATAGATAAGTTGCGCCACTAATCGGGCATTCTGGTCCAATAGTTGCGTCGGTACACACTTCGTCATCATCCCCGGCATCGGCTAAATAACATAGCCTTGCATCATCTAAATATATCCTTTTGTTTACATCGTTTCCGCCATCAGGATTAACGCCATAGATAATAATATTACTTAAAGACGGGAAGTCAATAACATTAGGGTCAAAACAAGAGTTAAACTTTGTCCATCCAGAACCTGAACCGCTTGGATAATTAAAAAGCGCTAGTGGGGTTTTTGAAGAATGGGTTCCGGCAGAATTAGTTCCTGAATAATTGGAAGCGCCTACACCAATTCGAAAATTAAAATCACTAAGTCCAGAACAAGTACTTTTAGAGGCATATAACTCCAAGTACATAACCCTATTAGATTGTACGGAGCTGAATTTTCCTACAACTGATTCTTGGTGGTATAAACTTACATACCTGCCACCTCCGCCGGGAGCCCATGTACCCGAATTATGTGCCTTTGAACCGGTGAAGTTAGTGGGCACACTAAAGTAATAGGGATCGGTAGTTGAGCCATCAACACAACCTGTTCCTGTGGTAGCAGTTGCATCGTGAATATCAGGAGTGTTTTTTGATGTAATAAAGAGTAAGCCTTGTGGATATGCAGTAATAGAAACATCTGCTGCTTTATTTTTTACCCAACAATCAACATAGCTACCAAAATACACATCGTTTTGACTATTATTTGGAGCACCAGCTTCATATCCACCATTATAAATGAGGTTGCATGCTTGGGAAGAACAACTATTAAAACTAGGGTCATCTGGGTCATCACCGATATCTAAAATATATGCAGTGTAATTTGATGAAGCAGATGATGATGTCACAGTTCCAGATTTAAAATCGCCAGTACGGCTTGTTCCGCCTTGGTTTGACCACATTGAGCCTGTCCATGTAGCTACTTTCGTAGTATTTTTCTCATATATATTACAAGTAGTTCGATTCCAACTTAATGTTGTATTTACGTTGCTCGAACTTCCACTCCGCGTTAGTGTCCAATACTCACAATTGCTTATATTGTGAAGACTTGTATCTTTACTTGAACCAAAACTCTGACCAGTAAAAAAATATTCAGCAGTAAAAACACTAGCGCTGCTAGAAGGTGCAGATATTCCCAATGAGCGTAGTGTACCACTTTTGCCCACCGGAAAAGTAAATGCAGAGTTTCCTTCTTTAGCCATTGGCCCCTGCACATAGCTTGTATTACTTCCAGCACCTGAACTTGCAGTGCTTGTTAGGGTAAGAATATTGGTCGATGTTGTTATTATTTTACCTGAACTAAGCTTTAGGGATGACGAAATTTTTACCGGAGTGCTTAGTGTAAGGTCATTAGATGTTTTATTTATAATAGTTGACTTTATAGTAATGATACCAGTGCCTGTTTTAGATATGGCTTGTGCTGTACTGCCTGAAAATTGCGTTATTCCTGCCCCGTTGCTAAATGTTACATTGTTATTATTAGTAGCAAAGGCAATATTGCCTTTGTAAAAGCTTGTATCAGTATTAGCTGGATAAACTAAGCCAGTAGAACTTAAATTGTAATTAGCAGTACTATTATAGGTGTCGCCTAGCGTGTTTGACAATGTAACATTTCCTGTCCCTGTTACATTTAAGGTCATAGCACCCACAAATGTATTGTCCCCATACCACGCATTAGAGGTTGTGCTTGATTTTGTAAATGCTGATGTACCGTTAAATGTAGAATGTTCCACAATAACATTTGGTGCACTAGTTGTTACATTTCCATTCCAAGTTGTAGGTGCAGGGCTTTGAAACCTAGTTGCAGGGGCAGAGCCTATTTGTAGCGTAGCAGTACCAGTTAATGTTAAAGATTGAGCAGTTGAACCCAATTGAGTGAATCTTGCAAACAACAATGTGCCTACAGTAAAGCCACCTTTAGGGTTGATAGTAACTGTTTTTCCACTTGCCAATGATGCAGTAGCCGAACTTGCCACGGTACCAAAGGAAATTGTACTAGGAGATCCACACGCACCACATCCGGTTTGACTTACAGCTATGTTGCCATTATATGCATCATTAGAGGTACTGCTATACATGGCCAAGGTACCTCCCGCGTTATTAATAACCAATGAGTCATTAAATGTGTTGCCACCTGTGGAATTATTTGCTGATATGCCCGTTTTATTTACCCTTACTACGCCATTAAAAGTTGACCCATTGAAGTAGATATTTGAGGCGGTTATAACAACTAAAGATCCAAAAGTAGTGCCACCAAAAGTGGTTGTGGCATTAGTAAATTTTATTGTGCCATTGTTTACCGTCCCAGCGGTTAATGTTGTTGTCCCATTAACTGTTAGGCTATAAGTCGCCAAACTAACGGTATTTCCTGTAACAGTAATATTACCTACAGTGCGGTCTTGGTCTAGCGTTGGTTGATACGTGCCCGTACCATTAAAAATAACATGGTCGCCAGATGCTGGCACTCCGGATGGGCTCCAGTTTGATGCCGTATTCCAAGCGGTAGAAGTTCCTCCTGCCCATGTTTTGGTTGTTTGTGCCGATGTACTCGCTACACACAATAGTATAGCAATACATGCAAAAAGGCTTTTAAGCTTATTCATATAATGTTAGTTTTTGGCGTAAATTATTGGTTAAATGATACTGGGGAAGAAAAAGTGCCGTTACTGTATTGCAATCTGACAGTTGCAAAACATGTTGAGAATCCCAGGTAGCGGCCTAAATCCATGCGTAGTACATTACCTTCGCGAACGTAAGTGGTTCCATCTTCAAACTCTCCATTAGTATTAAATTCAAAAGATTTTTGAAAGATTTCTGCACCTGTTTCTGTTGTACCTAACTTAACATCTATTTCGCTTATTAATAGGGTATCATCAAGTTCAACAAACATCTGCGGTGAGATAGAATCGCCATAAATTGGCTTTAAGTAGACATCCATTTTAATAATGGGATTTGATTGTGCTTGCAAAATTGTAGCGAAAGCTATCCCGGCAAGTAGGGAGATAAATTTTCTCATGATTGATTAGTTTGGAATATCAATTTCTAAAACAAATCAGTAACATCCTAATTTTATTTTAATTATTTACAATTAGTTCACATGAAAGTGTATTGCTTTTTATTTTTTGAATTATTTCTTACACCTTTAGGTAAATAGTTAATGGCCTTTCATATTAAAGTTACACCATTAAGAAAGCCCTGTGAATTTTCACAGGGCTTTCAAGTCTAACTTCTACTTCACGAACCGGGTCGTTTTTCCGTTGAAGTATTTTAAGATATAAATACTAGGACTTAGGTTGCCAACATCAATCTGTCGCAAGCCATGTAATGTTTTACCTTCAATAATTTATATCTACAACATTAAATAAACGCTATTCGAATAAATTAAGGATACGTTAATATTAAATTTTTATGGAATGGCAATTTTCTGAACATTACTTCCATCAATATTCATAAAAACTAACGAACTCCTAACTTTAAGTGTTGTGGTATTATGATAAACATATTCTGTTTGCTGCAAAATTAGTTTATTAGCGCTATAAGAATAATTGATTTACGAGTATGATCGGCTTTCGCATCCAGGTTTTATACAATTAGTTTTTTGGGTTGATAGTTCTGTTGAATAAACGCCAGTATGTGTATCGGCCCAATAAACTATATTATGAATTGTGTCAATATCCAGGCTATTTATAAAACTTGAAAAACCAATGCCAACTAAATCATTGTAAGTCAACTTGTTTAAATATCTATTTACAAATCCAATCTCATTAGAAATTCCATTTGAATAGCCCGAATATATAAAACTATCTTTGGGCCACACAGTTAGATTAGGAAGCAAAGTTGCTACAGTATCTTCTATTAAATTCGAAGTATAATCGTAGATATAGGTATGGTAGTTTGGTTGTACATATCGTGTTAGTAAAATCTTTTGTCCATGTATATTCCAATCGCATACTAAATTAAAATTAGCGTTATCCAAGGTTTGTGAACTATCTCCGTTTGACTTAACACTTTTTAAAACACCCTGAGCAGTAGAATAAGCTATTAGATTATTTTTTTCCATATTGGCTTATTGAATAGAGCATCTTCTGCTAAAAATATTATTTGTTGGGTGGTTATATTGTAGGCATAAATAGCATTATAAGGCTGGCTACTTGATTTTTTATAGTATACTATCTCATTATTATTTGCTGGGTTTATATCGGGAAATTGATAATAAGGATAGCTCTCAGAATATTGATAGCCTGTTAAAGGACCATCGGGAAGACTTTCACAGTCATCCCCATGATCCTTTTTACAGCTAGTAACTAGAAATGCCAATATCAAGCAATATATCTTATAGCTTAACAATTTTCTTATTGTATACCTTGCCATTTATATTGAAAACTGCTTAACCTATGGCAAGTTTATTCTTATCTCGCCACCTCCGTCAAAATTGATAGAATATATATCACTGCGAATTTTCAATGTTTCATCATCTTTCTCTGTGTATGTCGTTTTTTGGACATATAACTTTTGATTTTGGTTATCAATTGAAAACCTTCCGTAATTCTCTGCTTGACCACAATCAGTTTTAATTATGGTTGTCTCATGGGTCAATGAATTCGTTTTATAAATGCCGTTAGTGTTAGTCCATATAAAATCCTCCGTACCATTTATCCAGTGGACGTCAAACACATTGCTGTTGTCAGAATAAGGAATGTCTATATAAGTTTTCAAAGTGGTTACTGTAGGATATTTATAAAGTTTAATGGTATCAGCACCACTATATTCTACAGCTATGAAAGTCGAATCATTTTTAAAATCTACGTTTTCTAAATATGCAAATGGTGTCTGAGCTTAAGAGCGAATAACTCCCACCGGAAATTCCTCTTTTATAAATTTTATAAGAAAAATCATAAAATAAAACAGTATCGCTATCGTAGTTAAAATTAGGATATAAGGCATCAAACGGAGTTTGCAAAGTAGTTAATTGCTTGTTACTAATATTAAAAAGAGTAATCCGGTAATTTATACTTAGCGCTATTAAATCCCCCGATTTATAAACAGGATAATGCGTCAAGGGAGTCTTTAATAAAAGTTCATCATATGACGTGGTAATGTCATAGCTTCGGATTAAAGAAGAATCGCCACCGTTTGCAATATCAGAGGTGATATAGATTAGTTTATTGTTTATATATAGTGGAGAAAAATACGATGGTTCATCATCATTCACGATAGTATAATTGGAAAGCACAATTTCCCCACAGTTGGGGGAATTGTGCTTTCCGCAAGAAAAGACCATAACTAAAATAATACTAAATCCTACCCTATTTAGATTTAACAAACTTGATATTTTCATTTTTTGCATTGGTTTGGAGATTTACAAAATAAACCGAATTAGCCAATGAGCTCACATCCAAATTTATCCTATTTGTACCTAAAGATAGCGAGTATTTTTTATCTATCAACGTCCTACCGCTTATGTCAGTGACCTTGATTTCCACAGATGTAGACTTATTGTTTGATAATTCAATTGTGACATTATCCGTAGCTGGGTTGGGGAATAATTTAGCATCTCCATTTCCCGATATTTGTTCGTTTGTTGACACCGCCAAATCCTTCAGTAATACAGAGTAATTATGGGTTTGCGCATTGCCATTATTAGGGTTATACGGAAACCAAACATTATATGGAATGTTCGGCCATTTGTCTTTTAAAAAGCACACATAGGATTTTGTTACTGCCGTATTTTGGTCGAACGAATCAAAAACAATATCAGTTTCAGCGCTAGTTAGTGTATAGAACCCATTGATTAATGATAACTGTACTCCCATTGATTGCCCGCTGTTTCTAATCCAATAATCCACTATTTCATAATTAAGGGGAAAATTGTGGTCTACAGTTTCGGTGACTTCATATACATCCCCTATATAAGCAAGATTGTCAACATCTGGATAATTTTGGTCTGGAATAAAAATCCCTGTATTAGCATGATACATAGTCACAGTTCTGCTAGTAGGTACTGAATTATGATAAATTGAATATTCTGGCTGAGAATAAGTAGTGAAAATATTTCCACCATTCAACAGGCCCCACCCCGTTGAATTGTCTGGTTGTCCAGCTGGAATTTTATCCGTTGCAGTCCTTGTAATTAAGTATGAAACATCTTCTGGAGCAAGATTAGAATTGTCAGGTTGGGGCTGATTCCAATAGCTTAGCACTAATCCAGCCACAGCAGAAACATGAGGAGCTGCGGCACTTGTTCCGGTAAATGACACAAAAGATGTCGGAACGAGTCCGTTTACTGTTTTAACCATTGCATTAGTACCAGGAGCAATCACATCTACGAAATCTCCCCCGTGTATCGACTGATATTGATTGTCAAGATTATCCAAAGAGTTACCGTTTCCGTTAACTTTTAATTCACCATTAATTCCTGAGGCCCCAACACATATATTCCAATCTTTTTTAACGCAGGCCGGATACAAAATTGCATTCACAGAATTTGCGTTGGCTGGATAATTGCCACTGCTTGATACCATTACGACTCCCATTTGAGAAGAATACCTATACATCTCCCATAATAATTGATTATATTCTGATGTGCTTAAGCTCAAATTAAGAATATTCATACTGAAATCTACTCCAGACACAGATTCATATATTGAGTTACAAAGCAATTGAGTTGTATTGTTGCCACCTCCAGTAATTTTCATGGAAAATTTCTTTATTCCAAAATCGGAATTAGTTGCATCGCCGCCTGCAATTCCCGCAATCCCTATACCATTATTTCTTACCGCCCCGATAATTCCCATTACTTGTGTTTCATGCCCACTTGCATCATTATCTGGTGGGCTAAAAATTGACCCCCTGTTATAAAGTTTTTTCCGCCTGACAAAATATCTGTAAAACCTCCATTAACATTTGGCCTTTGAAGGTCTGTATGCCCGTTATACCCCGACCCAATTACCGCTAATTTGATATAATCTTTCCCTGTTTCATAATTCCATGCATTTTCTATATTTATATCTGCATTAGTGAACGTAGTACTTTCCAAAGAATTTTGATTTGCATATTGAGGATCATTTGGCGATGAAGTACTCATAAACACACCGTTCTTTTGACTAAACACTACAATATTCCTTAGTTTATTAAGACTATCGATGGCTGTTTGTTCCTCATATCCAGAGGGAAGTGTTAGTAACAAGGTGGCCCAAAATTTAGGTACTTTTATTGTATCTCCCTGCCTGTTAATCGCCAATGAATCTCCCTCGGTCATATTTGTAAAAACTTTAAATACCGGCAAATGTTTTAAACGAGTGCCTAGTTTAGCTTGCAATGAATCTATGGTTGATGCATTTATAAAATCTCCAATATATCCGGCTAGCTTGCCTTTATTATTAATTGCACTCATTTTTAAATTACCATCCCGAAACTTAACTATTATTTGATCATTTATGTAGCCTGCTGTTCCCGTACTTTCAACATCTAGTGGTAAATTCAACTGGCCATATTTAACAGTTGTATAATTACTAGTCGAACTTCCAGTTTGTGTTTGTCCTGAGACATAAATATTTGTTAGACTATCTAATGTAATATCAAAAGCTTGGTCGTTTCCAACGTATGGGGCATTATAAGCAATAATCCATTTTAATTCACCTAATGAGGAATAACACATCGTTGCATAATCCGTATTGCTTCCACTATAAATACTTCCAGCTGTGTATATATATGTTCCTAAATCATCTACTATGATTGCATTGCCTTCATCGCTACCATTAGCTTGGTCATACTTTTGCTCCCATTGTAATGTGCCGCTACTATTGTATTTAATTATCGCAATATCACGTTGGTTATTTTTCGTAACATATCCACTAACATAAACATTCCCATTTAAATCCACATCAATAGAGTTTGCCTGGTCCTCAGCAGTCGTATCACTACTATAGCTATGTTGCCAAGCTATATGAAGGTCGCTGTAGTTGATTTTGATAGTATGAAAGTCAACACCCGAACTAGCTGACACCCCATTGCTTATTGTTCCTGTAACATAAATATTATGATAGTCATCCTCAGCTATGTCGGTAACTGTTGACATTGTGGTTGAATCACTCGTTAAGTAACTATTAGTTGCAAGTACTGAGCCGGATGTTTTGCTCAGTTTCAAAGCAGCGATGCGATAGGTATTTGTCGTTTTCTGTGTCATCCCAGTGACCAATAATGTATCGCCTGAGCCGACATCCATTTTTACTGGTAGGTCATTCTTGTTCCAAGAACTGTTCCAGATGTTCACCCATTGTTGCGTCCCGGTTGATGAGCTGAGCTTTATCGTAGCAAAATCTGAATTCAGAGAAGAATTGAAGGCTCCGCCAGTAACGAATAAGTCGGAACCGCTCAATCTCAAAGAAATACCACCATCATACAGGCTCCCTCCTCCATTATAGGTATACACCCATTGTTGTGTCCCACCGCTGTTATATTTGATTACGATTAAGTCGTAACTATTCGGTGCCGACACATATGCTGCTCCTGTAATATAGACGTTCCCTGACCCGTCGATTAGAACGTCCGCTGCCATATCGTTCCCGTTTCCTGCGCCATTGTATTGTTTTGTCCAACTTAGGACGCCTGACGAATTGTATTTTGAAACAATCATGTCATAACTGCCCGTGCTATCTACGGTAGCTCCGGCAACGTATGTGTTGAAACTCCCGTCAACTTTGGTAATATTTTTGTAGAATAAATTCTGTGTTCCGGCAGTCGTAGTCCACACTTCATACACATTTGGTTGCTCTAGAGCCCCAGCATTGCCTAAGGTAAAAGCCGTGTACGATGTTGGATTAGTGTTGCTTAAAACGGTGCCAATTGTACTTGTACCCGTACTAGTATTGTTTCCATAATTCTTCCATTTGCTACCGTCCCATCCGACAACACGCATTTTTGTAGGAACGGCATAATTGCAGCTGTTATTGTCCCAACCTAATGTCACATTCACAGTATTTGAACTCCCACTCCGTGTCATTGTCCAATATTCGCAATTGCTGATTTTCACATATCCAGTATCCAAAGTGCTACCTAAAGATTGATTAGCTGCAAAGTATTGTGCTGTAAAAACAGTTGAAGCACTGCTTGGTGATGTAATATCAATTGGCCTATAAGAAGAACTTTTGCCAGTGGGAAAAGAAAATGCATCATCGCCAACTTTGGCAGCAGGGCCTGAAACAAAGCTCGCATTACTTGCTCCACTAACTGTGGCATTATCAATATATGTAATTAAGTTTGTTGAGGTAGTAATAATCTTCCCTCCATTAAAAGCAGATGTACCGCTAACCTGTATTGGCGTATTCAGTGTTAGGCTGTTTGAGGTTTTGCCCATCACCATTGATTTGATTGTTATAAGACCTGTTCCAGTTTTACTCAAAGTTTGTGAAGCGCTACCATTGAAATTTATCGTTCCGCTGCCACTATTGTTTAGCGTTACGGCACCATTGTTGGTCCCTACAGCTATGTTTCCATAGAAATAATTATCTCCATTGTATGCTGGATAAATCAACCCTGAAGATGCGCGATTAAAATTACTAGCCCCATTATGAGTATCTCCGGTAATGTTTGCTAAGGTCAAATAACCGGAGTTGTTTACGTTATACGTGCATGTGCTGTTAAATGTATTATTGCCATTACAAACATTTGAGGAAGTACCTGTCTTGCTGAATGTCGCTGTACCATTAAAAGTAGAGTTCTCGATAAGTATATTGGGTGAACTTACTGTAAGGTTTCCATTCCAAGTGGTAGGTGCCAATGTGCCGCCAGACTTATCACCTAACTTAAATACAGCAGAGCCTGTTAAGGTTATTGATTGAGCAGTACTCCCACTTTGAGTAAATCGAATAAATCCTAGTGTAGCTCCTGCAAACCCAGAACTACCAATAGAAATGGTTTTCCCACTTGCTAAAGTACCAACTCCAGTGCCACCTACAGCACCAAAATATACAGAACCATAACCAGTAATACATGTAAAACAATATACATTGCTAATGTTGATATGTCCGTTAAACGCATCATTGCTTGTACTACTGTGCATAGTAATGGTCCCATTGGAAGTTAATTTAATTTTCAAAGAATCATTGAAAGTATTACCACCCGTAGAATTATTTGTACCAGCACCGCCTTTTACAACATCAACAACACCATTAAAGGTAGAGCCGTTAAAATAGACATTACCACCACTAAATTTCACCTTGGAACCGAAAGTCGTACCTGCAAAAGTAGTAGTGGTATTAGTAAAGGATATGGTTCCACTATTTACTGTCCCACCTGTCAGCGTGGTCGTGCCAGTTACCGTCAATATTTTGGAATTTAAATTTACTGTATTGCCAGTAACTGTAATATTGGCAACTGTTCGGTTTGCATCTAGGGTCGGTTGAAAAGTACCAGTTCCGTTAAACACAACGTGGTCTGTTGACGCTGGCACACCTGATGGACTCCAGTTAGCTGCCGTTGCCCAAGCTGTAGATGTACCTCCTGACCACGTTTTAGTTGTTTGTGATGAAACGTCCCCTACGATAAGGAGCATAATAATGACTATAGAAATACTGATAAAATTTTTCATTTCTTATACGTTTTGGTAGGTTGGCTTAGAATTCTATATTAAAAAGATAGGGGCTAGTAGATGACCCATTCGTCATAAATAACCGAATCGCTGCATAGCAACTCGAAATTGGCGGATAGGTTCCGAGATTGAAATACAAGAGATTTCCATCTCTCCTATAAGAAGTACCATCTAAAAACTCACCCTCAACCGGATAGCTAAACGTCTTACTAATAATATCTGTTCCCCCTTCCGAAGTTCCTAATGTTACTTCAATAGTTACGACATTTATTGTGTCATTCAAATTGACTAGCATTTGAGGTAAGTGAAAGCTTACTGTGTCAGACTGTATAGGGGACAGAAAAACATCCATATGCTCTATTGGATTCGTTTGGGCTTGGGTACTTAGAAATAATGTTAGCCCGGCAAGTAGGGAGATTAGTTTTCTCATGGTTGATTAGTTTGGAATATCAATTTCCAAAACAAATCAATAACCTCCTAATTTTATTTTAAATATTTACATTAATTTCATGCATAAGTGTAAGCAAATTGGAATTTTGATAAAAAACTTACACTTTAGTGTAAATTAAATGCATGAAGTGGCTTTCCATTACACTGTAGTATAATATGTGATTAAAATAATATATTTGCGAACAATTGATAACTAAAGATTATCTATGAATAAAATCGACCTAACACAAGTTGCCGAGAACAGTATATATTGGGGAATGGCATTCGCACCCAAACAATCAAAATACACCTAATGGAACAGATATTAAAAGCCTGACGCAGATATCCTATCAAAAGGAATATTTGACCGAAATGCCAAGAATGATAATTTTTACAAATACCGGAGAACCTTCCTGTACTATTCATCCAATTGGCAAAAGTTTTTACTATGCTGATATTTAAAGTTCATTCGTGGTGGGTAAATTCGTAGAAGCATTTACCCTGGATGCATGTTTGCACAAATACGTCTAGCTTGGTCTTTATAAATATTCTTATTAAGACTAAACTGTTCAAAAATGAGTAATGAAAGCATGTATGCTACTTATTATCATCTTCAAATTTAGATTCGTTAAAATACCGCATATTAGCTGTCGTATTGGCCATTAGTCTAGCCATTTCATTAACTGTATGTAAGTTAACTCTTCTATTAGGAGCATATTTGACAGCCATTATTCCTTTAATTGTCTCACTCATGTTTATATTAATGGTTACTCTATCCGTTTCGAATGATTCAGCCAACAGGTTCATATTATGCTCAAACTCCTTTCTACTATTCGGCATCGTTTCTAATTTTAAAATTGGGGTTAGCAAAGTTTGCAGACATATTGGCAAGTAATCTAGCAGACTCATCAACAGTTACAAAATTCGCTCTCCCGTTTGGCAATTTTTTAATATTGACAAGGCTTTGAATCATTCTTGCATCCCGTGGTATTTTAAATTTGTTATTATTAACACTTTCAATCAATAAATCTATATGTCTCTCAAATGCTCTTCTATTATTTGGCGTCATAATTATGCAATTTCAATTTGTTCAAAAACATCTATATATTTAAATTTATATCCGTAACCTATTTGTAAAACTAATTTATAATTTCCTCTAAATTCTAGTAATTGCTTCATTGAAATTGTTGAATAATAACCACTATTTTGAGGTTCCCCCATCCTATTCTGGTTCCAATTCCTTCCTCTTCTCCAGTAACGCTCCTTTATATTTTGAATGATATGTGCCGGGATAATGTTCGAAAATGTATTAACTACTGAAGGCACAAAATCACTACCTATTATTTTACTATAATTATCACTTTTAATAAATAAAGGAATTGAAAGACCTTCTTCAGGTGCACTAGGGTAGCAATTGGATGCAAAAAAAGATGGTATATATGACTTATTAGCTGATATGAAATTATCAATTGGGACCAAATAGGATGTTAATTCAAACTTCTCATCATCATTTCTTTTTATATCAGAAAACTTATTACTAAAATAGTTCAATACTATATTGCCCTCAATTAATAAGTTCTCAAACTTAAATCCACCTAAATTAAATAGAGTCCTAATTTCATTTTCAAAAGTTACAACTTCGTCCCCTAATCCAGCAATTAATTTATTCTCAGGAAATGTTGGTTGATAAAATCTCAAGACATCTGCCACTTTTTCTCTGTCATCTTTTACTACAAACAAAGAAACAGCTTCATTTAAAGCAAACCTCAAAATATTATTAAAATCTGGAACAAGAGTAATATCATTGTGGTCATTAAAACTTCTATCTATATAGCGACTAGCTTTCTTCGATTCATTAATCGGCAATGGCGCATACACTTCTATTTGCCTTAAAAGTAGCTCTGCGAACTCTCTACTTAAAAAATTTAATTCATTTAGCTCATCTAAATATAGACTTATTGGTTTTAGATAATCCTCATCCAAAATTATATCTCCAGCATTAGCATTTGAAGTTGCAAAAGTTTGATCAAATTTGGATAACGTTTCATCAACAGCAAAAGTACCATTTTTACTTATCTCCAAAAGGGAAGCAATTATAGAATCCCTGATCATGAAATGATTAATACTTAATAACTTCTCCTCATTTTCCTCAATAGCCACCATAAGTAGTTTTCCATAATCATGAGGATTCAAAATTGCAAGTTGATGCAATATTGAAGCAGCAAGTTCTCTAGAAATTTGATATCCATCAGTAATAATTTCTTTTATTAAACTCTCAATAATAGGTTTTGGTATAATTGTACCAATCCAAACTAGTATCTCTGTAGTTCTATTTTTAACTACCAAAGATGGATGATTTAAAAACCATATTAATAATTCCAATAGAATCTCATCCTTCTGAAATAGTCCATTTGCAGCAGGATTCTTCATCCAGGAATATCTATCATAACATAACTGAGGTGTTCTAACCATCAAATTAATATGGTCTAATACAGCATCAAGAATATGTTGTTTTTCACTCTCCTCATTTATATTTTTGAATATTTCTATTAATTGATTAGCAATAATCCATTCCTCGAAATACGGCTCGTCAATAATTAAATTCTTCACATGTCGAATAAAATCGCTCGAATTAGTAAAAGTTTGAGAAAGTAATTCCCTAATTTCATTGATTTTATTTGAATAGTTTGAAGACCAAATACTATATTTTTGAACTTGAATGCTTTGCAAAGCTTCAATAATTGTTTCTCTTGCTCCAGTCAAATTCTCAATTTCAATCTGCTTCTTTGCTTTATCTTTTGCAACAACAAGAATATTTAGGGGATCTGTATAATCATCGGGTCTTTGGTATCCATCACTATTTTTGTTTTCTCTTTCGGGTTGCATGCCAAAAGCTTTCAAGTGATTTTTAATTTTTGAGTAATTTGATTCAGTTAAGCCAAATAGTAAATCTCTTAAAAACTTATTTCTAAATTCATCGCTAACTTCAGTAATTGCAAATTTAGAGACACGCTGAATTAAAAATTCAAGAGTTGTAGGATCATTAATTTCAAAACTATTCAAAATAGTTGTTAGAATTTTTGCATATTCATCAACATATCTGTCATCCCCCAAAATGAAAAGTTCACATAATCCCCAAGCAAAAATTGAATTTGAGCTATCAACACTTTGCAACAAGTTTAAAACAGTACTTTGTTCCTCAATAGCCCTAGCGCCTAATATATATCCGTACCCTTTAAATGGCATATCAACTAAGCCAGATTCCGCATTTGCAACAACAGTCTTATAATCCGGTAACAATAGATATTTCAAATATAAGATAGCATCTTGAGTAAAGCCTATCTTAGCAAGATCTCCGACAAAACTCTCTTGTTGCTGTTTAACATATCTCTGAAAAGTCATTTCTCCAGAGGCATTGTGTAAATGTGCAGCAAATTTATGTAGATAATGTGTATCTCCATCTTTAGGAATTATATTAGAAATAGTAGTATTTATAATCCCTAATTGCGATTCTTTATACCAAGATGGCCCCATAGATGTATTTATTACTTCTTTAAACACCTCTGAAGCTTTATCTTGATTCTTTAATTGCCCATACAACTCTACAAGCCTTAGCAAGTATTCATTCCTTTCTTCTCTATTCTCAACAGTATTGATAATGTGAGTTTCTAATACTTTAGCTACTTTAAATACTTGCACTTCAAAATCCGATTTCTTTGCAAGAGCACTTGCAATTGTAAAAAGACTTTCAATATATCCTTCTGTATATAAACCAAGCTGATAGTATTTATTGCCTACAATATCTTCAACAAATTGTATTAAAATTTCAGGAAATGAACTAGCCAATAGCGGTATTAATTTGCTATAGAAGAAAGGGTAAGCAGCTTCTGGTAAAGCATAGGCTCTTTTCCAGCTTATTCTCAGTTTTAGGTCTGGTATAAATAAAGCAAATAACGATTGAACTCTAATATGCAGATTGTTAATATCTATTCCTTCAAGTCTATGATTGGCCAATTTGCCAGAGAGAAAACAAATATAATTAAATAAGGATTTAAAATTTATTTCCCAATTTATATGATATGCCCAATCATTTAGTACAGGGAAATTATCAGAATCATCAAAAAAACCAATACATTCACTATATAGCCCATAATTTTGTAAACTCTTATAATTCAAATCAACTCCATTCTCAGTTCTAAAATTAAGGTTTTCAGTATGTGGATATAGCTCATGGAATATTGCTTTCATTAAATCAATCCGCCTCGATCTTCCCAAAAGGACATAAAGTATTAAATAATTATTGTCGCTAGTCAAACCATATTTATCAATAACATTTTCCAGATCAGTAATCCAGGGTAATATCTGATCAATAGGTTTAATAACTGGGCTTCTCATTTCATACTCTAAGGCTTTATAAATGCTCTGCGCAATTAAACCACTGAGATTATTATCAATATTCTCAGGATTGTGTTGCTCAAACAACCCAGATATTGGGGGTGAATTATATCTCCAAATTACATAGCCTGTCTGACTGGAACTTACGTCATTTCTAAACCAATCTAGAATTTCATCACTATTTCCACTTACCTCAATCATCTTACTAATATGCCTTTTATAGTGCATGAATTCCTCAAATGCTTGTCCTTTCTTTATATTACTAGATAGAATAACAGCTTTAAACTTAATAGAGATATAGCGATTAAAGGATTCTTTATCAAAACCATTCTGTAAAAGATTAGAACATACATCATCAATTGCTTCCTGTAAAATACCAGCTTCTTTCAGATTGCCGTTCTCATAGAATTTTTGTAGTAGAAATAATGCATCATTATCTGATGTCGTTAAAGTTTTATTTCGAACAACATATCTAATAGCTTCCTCCGGTTTATCAATAGAAATTAATGCATTCACCAGGAAAAGAGCATTTCCATGAAATAAAACGTTATAACGAAAATTTATTCTTTGGGACAATAACAATAACGAAATTACTTTATGAGAAATCCCAAATTCGGCAGCTAGCCCTATTACCTTCTTTATATCTGATAAAACAACGTCTGGGCTAATACTATTAAAGGCACATGCATCAGCCCAATGTTGGTTGCACTCATCTATAGCTTTTCGGCGATTTACTTCACTTCCATTTGCTAAATGATAAATCCTTTCGGAAATTCCAAAAATTACATCAGGATGGCTTAGATTATATTCTGTTATGTTATCATGGATTTGATGTTCTAAAAGTGCTGAATTTTTATTTATAAAATCGGAAAACGATGTGTGATAAATGCTAACATTAGTATCATCCTTTAATAAATGTTGAATCTTATTAAAACTTGTAATAAAATGATGCTTAGTAGTTTCAGGTAAAATCTCCAATAATATCTCCTTATTAATTGGTATTCTTAATCTAGATAATGTTGCCATAAGCCACAATGTATCATTATTACCTTCAAGTTGTGACCAAAGTTTATTATAGTAATTCTCAATCTCTCCACTAATTGTCGGAATCTGGTTTATCCATTCACTAATAGTCGAAAGTTCATTGCTATTCAGGACATATTTTGTTAAATATCTAAGATAGAGTGGGTGACCTTCTGATTTTTCAGCTAGTTCAGATATTTGAGATTCAGTAATCCCTCTATCCATTAATTTTTCTGACAAGTAATCTTTAGCATTTTGTAGAGAAAGAGGAGTAACTTTTATTTCTACCTCAGAATCTATTAGAACATTAAAATTCGCAGGTAATATTTCCTTAGACGTACAAGAAAATAGAATTTTGAAATTTGCGGGCAATATTATTGGCAAAACAGATAAAAATTCTTCTATCTGAGATACCTTCACGTCATCAAGGCCATCAACAATCAAATAAGCTGTCTTACCAAGTGCTAAATAGTGATTTGATAATTGACCAATACCTTGATGAATTTCTATAATTTTCTCGTTTAGAGGCTTTTGTGATTTAGCGGGTGGCTTATTATACAAAATTCTATGGTAAATCTCCTCCACCCATTTTAGGAAAAATTCTGGTGTTGCCCTTATCTGAGTTGGAATTTCTTCTTCTTGGGGAACTTTAACAAAAAACCTGTCACATACAATATGGTTATTATTCTCAAATTCTAACTGTGCAGCAATAGTAGTTTTTCCAGACCCTGGACTACCACTAATCAAAAAATAACTCCTTGCTTTGTTTTCCTCTAATACTTCATTGATTCTTTGCAAAACAATTTCATTAGCTGTATGAGTAGAAATATCGTTTTCTATAGATTGTGGAATAGATTTATGCTCATCTACATCAATTTGAATGTCATTTTTTACTATATTTTCAAGTATGCTACTTAAACTAGTTGCTCCAAATGTACCGGGAATGTCATAACCAATTACTCCAACAACAAAGCCATCAATAACTAATGGAGCACCAGATAATCCGCTAAAATCATCCAAATTGTTATATTGTTCACACTCTAAGTCAATATCCCATTTTGAACCATCATTAGTGCGTGAAATAAGCCCATTGTAACGTCCTCCAGAACCAATTCTCATTGCCGGATATCCAAAGGTCTCCCATTTTTCATCATAAGCTATTTGCCTACTTTTCATAGGCAATGCATGAATAGTTTGTTCGGAAAGGAGTTCTAATCTCAATATCACTACATCCCTCTCTGGTATTCTTTCCAAAATTTCCGCTTCAATCTCTTCTCCCCCTATACTTAATATAACAGGTTTGTTATCAATAATATTATGATCAGAAGACAAAACTATACATTGTCCATCTTTACTAGAAATAATAAATGCCGATCCAGCATTACTGTCACAATTTATTCTAATAGTGGCAGATTCAATTTCGCTTACATGAAGTATTTTTTGCATTACAATTCAATGGTATATGGTATATTATCAATGTAATAAATAGAGTAATTGTATTTTTCTATCCAGTCTTTTCTATTAAAAAACTCAGAATTACTAGTTCTATAGTTAAAATACAAACATCGATTAAATGTGGTCTTTCTAACAATTATACTTGCAATAGTTTCTAAATCAGGATGATTATGCTTTGCACCATTAGTAGAAAAAATATATTTTTCTGAATCTATTTTATCTAATAATTGCTTACTTATGTTATTCATGCTACCATGGTGAGAAACTTTAATAATATCAAAAAAAATAACATCATTTTTTTGATATTCATTTAGTGATTCTAATATAAGATTAGGATGAGCATCCGCAAGGAATAATAATTTCTTTTCTTGAATTTGTAAGACAAATGCAATAGAACTGCCATTAGTTGGAGTTGTATCTTCAATAATCGGCAATGTAATTAATGTTTCTACATTCAGATCTTTGGTAGCCGAAATTTGTTTAGGAGTTCTTGGCAAAGCATTCTTTTCCCATGTCATTAACATCTCAAATGCGTCATCATATAATTCATCATTTTTAGAAAGATAATTTACATCATACTTTTTTAACTCGTTTTTCCATAAATCTTTTAATTTTTCTAGCTTTTCATTGTTTGGAGATAATAAATAAATAGTAGAATTTATATCCACACATATTATTCTTCCGTTTTCGACACAAACAGCTTTGTTTTTAAAATCACTATTCCATGCATACTCACCTTGTAAAATCAAAGCCCCGACAGCAGTTCCTTGTTCCGCACTAATAGCACTCTTACCATCTTTTTGTACATTTTTAGGATACCCCCGCTGTACTATCTGTTTTATTATTTGAATATTTATAGTATCAACATTTGCTCCTTCTTCAATTTCTCTTTTAAATAAATGCCTAAATGTATTATGCCATATTTCTCTAATTTGAATAAAATTCTCTACATTATTATCTTTCAGGAGCTTAATCGCTCCTTGAATATGGTCTGCGTCAATGTGAGTTAGAATTAGTTTCTCAAGATATTCCCCATTTTTTGAAACTAAAGTTAAATCTGTCTTTAAATAATTATTGACCGTATCAAAATATCCACAATCTATAAGCATGTGTTTCTTTCTTTCACCAGAATTTCCAAAACTCACTAGAAAACAGTCTCCATTTTTAGCAGGGTATGTCTTAAGTTGAACTTCCATTTGAATTTTATATTAAAGTAGGGCTGTTGCTAATATATTGAATTCTAATATACATTCTATAAATATAGAACTCAATAAATCGATTAGTTCTATAAACATAGAACTTAATGAACTAGATTCACATATGAATACATCTAAAATAACTAATTCCATTAATTTGCAGCATTATGTTCTATAAACGTAGTATATATTGATGTGGTGAAAATCGATTAGTTCTATAAACATGGAACTTAATGAATTCAGCTTTCCTTAAAATACACTGGAATACCTGATAATGCTCAATTTTTCTCGGGATTTCCCGAGAAAATCCGAATGCAGCGTAAATTAATACGGTTATAGAATACGTGAATCTTGTGTAATCTCCAGTTTAGCCATTTTCTCTACTTCCAAACTTGGGAAGCCAAACTCTTCAACAACTTTTCCAAGGATAAGATAAACACCTGATCCCTTAAATGGATATGCTTTAAGACTTTGGGAGAAATGGGTTGTATCGAAGAAATTATCTTCAACATCCAAAAAGGTACCGAATGCCATCATATCCCCACGTACGGTCCGAACAGGTTTGGTAGCAACGTAATTACCCAAAATTCTAACTTTCTTACCTAAATTTGTCATTAGGTCTTTGGCTTTACAATCACCCCGATTTTTAGTCTTCAGTAAGTCAAAATAAGTTTTAGTAATAGGAAAGCCCATTATTTCTATTTCATCGTATAGGTTTGCTATCTCATTTCCTTCTAACTTGGGTAACTTCCATTCTAGAGGCTCCTCATGAAACAATGCCTTAGTATTGGTAAATTCTTTCTGCTTTTGCCTGTCAAATACCATGTGGGCTTCCCAAAGCAACTCTCGTTTGTTTTGGCCTGTAAATCTAAATGCATCTATTCGTACTAATATTTTTAATGATTCTAAACCTAGACTTGTCCGCAAAACGAAATCTTCTAATCCTAAAAAAGAGCCATTTTTCTGCCTTTCTATCTCTATTTGTTGTCCAATGCTTTGCTCCAGCGATTTAATATGTATAAATCCTAAGTACACATCGGTACCGTAAAGGTTGGTTAGGTAAGTACTATTATTTACACAAGGTAAGTGCAATGTGCCTCCAGCTTTCTTAATCTCATTAACATACACCCAGGTTGCGTAAAAGCCACCAAAGTTATTAATCACCCCAACCATAAACTCTAAGGGGTAATGCGACTTTAAATACAGGCTTTGGTAGCTCTCCACAGCATACGAAGCTGAATGGGCTTTCGAAAATGAATACCCCGCAAACGATTCAATTTGTCTCCAAACTTCTTTGGCCAAGGCTTCGGGGTGACCCATTGCCTTACAATTGTCGTAGTATTTCTCCTCAATTTCTAGTAAGTGTTTACGGTTTCGTGATTTTCCACTCATCATCCTGCGCAATACATCGGCATCTGCTAAATCCAGTCCTCCAAAGTAGTGCCCCACCTTAATTACGTCTTCCTGATACACCATTACACCAAATGTTTCCTTCAGCTGTTCCTCCATTATTGGGTGTAGATACTTAAAATTGTTTGGGTTCTGGAAACGGGAAATATACTCCTTCATCATCCCACTTTTGGCAACACCGGGACGGATAATAGAACTAGCTGCTACCAAAGTCAGGTAGTCATCGCATTTCAACTTTTTAAGTAGCCCCCGCATAGCAGGACTTTCGATATAGAAACATCCAATAGTATCAGCAGCTTTTAACTGTTGCCTAACCTTTTCGTCCTTTTTAAACTTTTGCACATCGTGAACATCAATCTTAATCCCTTTATTTTTAAAGACTAGTTCTGCTGCATCTTTTATATGGCCAATACCCCGTTGGCTTAATATATCTAGCTTATCTAATCCTATATCTTCAGCCAGATACATATCAAATTGTGTTGTTGGAAAACCTTTAGGGGGCATATCCAGAGCCGTGTAGTTGGAAATTGGTTCGTCTGAAATTAATATTCCACCGGCATGAATAGTCCGTAGGTTGGGGTAATCTTCAATGGCTGTGTAATGGGCTAGAATATCCCTGCAAATCTCATTTGCATTCAATGGATTATTTGGGTCTTTTATGAGTCTATCTATTTCCTCTTTAGGTAAGCCATAAACCTTCCCCATTTCACGAATAATAGAACGGTCTTTAAAGGTTGACATAGCGCCTAACAAAGCCGTATGTTTCCTGCCATACCGTTTAAAGATGTATTCAATGACATCATCTCGTTCTTTCCAACTATAATCAATATCAAAATCTGGGGAGATTTACGTTTTGGATTTAAAAAGCGTTCAAAATATAAGTCCAACTCAATAGGGCATACATCTGTAATTTGCAAACAATAAGCCACTACACTATTTGCCCCACTACCCCGCCCTACATGGTAATACCCCTTTTGCATGGAGTACTTGATAATATCGTTTGCAATAAGGAAATACGAACTAAAACCAAGTTGGTCAATAATAGCCAGTTCTTTCTTAACCCTACCTTCAGCTATTTTATCATTACCATAACGATATCTCAAACCATCATAGGCTAGTTTCTCTAATAATAATTTATCGTCATAAGTAGTGCCTGTAAAGGTTTTCTTATTCTTTTTAGCAATAAAGTCGAAACTAAAACTGCAATCGTTTACAAGTCGTCGAGTATTTTCGATAATATGCGGGTAGTCTTCAAACTTTTGAAGTAATTCTTTCTGTGAAATCAAGTATTCATCAGTAGCTGCAAATTCTTTGGGCTGAAGCTGCGATAAGAGGATATTATGGTTAATAGCCCTTAGCTTTTTATGAACCTCAAAGCCATTGTAGTCCTTATAGGTATAAGCCTGTAATATTACATACTTAGTTTGATGGTCTTTTTTCTCGAACAGTAGTTTGTTTATTTGCCGTGGTCGTATACCGATAAATTCATTTTCCCGGAGATTGTCAATTGGTGTTCCATATTCATACACTACATAGCAGTGCCTAAAATCGGGACGTCTCGGGAGCGGCGTGTTAGAAAGATTTGATTCGGTTACCTGCTCATTTACCTCTCGAAATCCTTCACTATTCCTTGCTATGGCAACAAACAAAAGGGTGTCACCGTCCCGAAACTCCATCCCGACAATGGGCTTTATTCCTTTTTCAGTACATACTTTGACAAATTCAAGTACACCTGAAGAGTTATTAATATCTGTAATAGCAATTGCCTCATAATTAAAGTCAATAGCTGTTTGCACGAGGTCTTCTATTGGTACTACCCCATATCTCAAACTGTAGTTTGAATGTGCATTTAAAATCATCGCCCTGTACCAATTCCAACAGCTTTCATTATTGCATAATTTCCAAACCTCAAGCGTATCTTATCCATAGCCTGGTATAGGTTCATCAGTATCTCTGTATCTTCAAACAGGTTTATTTGGGTAAAGCCCGATACTATATTTGAGAACTTGATGCCAATAAGCCTAATAAGTACCCTACGGGTATAATTGAGCTTAAATAGCTCTAATATATGGTTGAGTAGTACGTGGTCAGATGCCGTATAACCTATCCTTCTTTGAAAGGTATGGGTTTGAAAATCTGAATATTTCAATTTCAGGGTAATACAACCGGTAACCCGTTTAGACTTGCGTAGATCAAACGCCAGCCTGTCAATCATAGCCACCAGCATATTTTTAAGCGTTTCTACATCTGTAGTATCTCTATCAAAGGTCGTTTCCGTACTCATGCTTTTTTGCTCAGAATAGGGAACAACCGGGTTATTATCTATTCCGTTTGCCTTGTACCAAATGCTTTGTCCGTTTTCACCTAACACTTTCTGCATAACCAGCAAAGGCATTTGTTGGATAGTTTCTACCCGGTCAACTCCCATATTTCGCAAAAGGGTAAAAGTCTTGCCACCTATACCCGGTATCTTTTTAATCGATAAAGGAGCCAGAAATAGCTTTTCTATGCCTTCGTCAACCTGTTTCTCTCCGTTAGGCTTTGCTTCGCCGGTAGCCACTTTAGAAACGGTTTTATTAATAGAAAGGCCAAAGGAGATTGGGAGGCCTGTTTCTTTCATTACCATTCCCCGCAACTCGTGGGTCCAAAGCATGCTGTTTTTGATATACCTGTCCATCCCTGATATATCAATGTAATGTTCATCAATTGAGGCTTTTTCAACTACCGGAGCCCTATCCTGAATAACTTCCGTAACCATATTAGAGTATTTAGAGTAGTTATCCATATCACCTCTCACAAACACTGCATGTGGGCAAAGCTGCTTTGCTATTTTAGCTGGCATGGCAGAGTGAACTCCATATTTACGAGCCTCGTAACTACATGATGCTACTACTCCCCTATCCGAAGTTCCTCCAATTATTATTGGCTTACCGATTAAACTACTATCCATTAGGCGCTCTACCGAAACGAAAAACGTATCTAAATCCATATGTACAATGCGCCTATCCATGTTAAAAATCTATCGTTTTGCAAAGTTTGACATTTTGTCCATACATTTGTTGGACAAATTGTCCAATTATGCTATTGCACGAAAATTTAAAATTCCTTAGGGGAAGGTTAAGCATTGCCGAAATGGCAACTAAACTGGATATACCGGAAGATAGCTATCGAAAATATGAAGCAGGGCTTAGGCGTCCATCTTACGAGAAGCTAATTTATATATCGTCTGTATTAAAATTCTCCACCGAAGTGCTACTAAAAGCTGACTTACGAAAGGCTGACCTGAATAAACTAATGATGGTGGCTGACAACCGTTTGCTTTTCCCTATATTAGTGGATGACCAAAACAACGATGTTATTGAAATAATATCTGTGAAATCTAAAGCCGGATATTTACAAGGCTATACAGACCCAACCTACATAGACAAACTAAAAACAATGAATTTACCCTTTAAGATTATTGGCAAACACAGGGCGTTCCCAATTACAGGTGATTCTATGCCACCGGTTAAAGAAGGCTCTTTTGTTGTAGGTAAGTTTGTTGAATCAATTACTGAAATTGAAGATGGTGATACTTATATAGTGCTTACTTCTAATGATGGTTTAGTATATAAGAGGGTATATAAGAAAGAGGCTGCTTTAGAGTTACATTCCGATAATAAAAACTATCAACCTTACCAGGTTAAATTGGAAGATGTGTTAGAGCTATGGAAATTTGTATGTTGTATTAACCTATCTGACCAGAAGGAAGAGGAAATCAATATGCAAAGCGTTATGGATATGTTAAAGAGTATGAAAGTAGAAATTGAAGCTAAGAAATAATTAAAGTATTTAAAACAATACTATTAAATGCAATACCAAATAACCAAACAAGCAGAAGAATTAGAAAGATTAATTTCAATTAATAAAGAGAAGAGAAATAATTATTCTAGCGGCTACAATAAATCGGATGATGCAAACTGGGGAGTTTCTTATCTCTTCTCAAAAATTCTATATAAAGCTAAGGAAGACATCTACTATGAAATTGACGAGGAAAAACTTGAAGATATATATCAAACCTATATCACTTCGGGAGGTAATCCAATAGATTTAAAAAAGTCTTTGAAAATGAGTGGTTACGTCTAGTTTTTGGTAAAATTCTATTTCCTGAAGTAATACGTTCGTATCTATACCGCATTGATGATGCATTAGGATATGAAAATGAAATTATATTCCTACATAGTGCTTTGATGGAATGCAAAATGGGTAAGATTAAAAAAGATGTATTTAAAGATTACTTGGAAAAATATGAAAAGGAAAATAATATAAAGATAGATGTAGCAAAGGCCCAAGAGGCTAAATATATAGAAGAATCAGATAACGAAATACAAATTCATAAAGCCGGATATTATATAGAAGTTGCAAAAAACGCAGATATTTTTAAATTTCTAAAATATTTATATGATGTCAAGTCAAATAACTACAATATTCGTATTGATTTTGAAGAGTGCGAGAACCTTATTAACTCGCATAAAATTGCCTTTCCTAATACTCCAAATATCAGCAATCTAATAGATGATGGAAAGCTAGTAAAATCTGACGACTTTCTTTCATTAAATTTTGATTTTGACCCAAGTACAAGTAATAAAATTGGAGCTTTATTGTGGATCGACTTAATTAATGATATAACATTTCTAGATGATGTATCTAGAATGCGCTATTGGTGCAATAGAATATATCAAATGAACAGCTATGTTAGCCATATAGGAGAATACTTAGAGCCCGATAAGACAAAAAATTCATTGATATAGCATATAATATAATTATATCAGATGATGATATTGCCATAGGAGAAAAAGAGTATAAAAAAACAATAATTGACAAACGGGATAACACTTTAAATAATTTCGATTATGGAACATTTTTTAAATTCCCAGAGACAGACAAAATAGAAGTAATTTTTGAATGTCTATATGATTGGAACCGAACATACCAAGGAATGCTCTATGAGCAGTCGGCCCGCAGCATGCTATCATTGCTAATTGGACAAATAGTAAAAAATGACCCTAAACATAATAATGGTAAATATTATTCATTAACAACTGCTTTACTACAAACTAAAAAACCCTATATAATATGGGAAGTATATAAAGCTATTAAATATTATAAACCTGAAATAACACCTTATTTATTAACTGATAAGGAAATTAGTGTTTATTCATTCCATGTACTTTCAAACTTATCATTTCATGAAACCAATATTTCGCCTCTAATACAAAAAGGAGCATTCAAGCTAATAATTGACTCTTTAGTAGATCAAAATATAGCTAAAGATATATTTTCAAATATAATTTTTCAATGCATACGATCGACAACATCTGAGAAATTTAAAATTAAAGGTTTTGCTCAAGAGATCATTGATAATAATCACACACGAGATATAGAATCCTCAAATCTACTACGGAATGAATTTGAAATATATAAGTTGCCACACACTATATTTACTGAATATGGCAAACAGAAACAAAATCTATTTATAGATTATTTAGTATCTATTTATGAATTAATAAAATCATTCGATAGCATTACTGGATATTCCAATGGGATATTAGAATTCCCATATGTTAAAATTGATTTATTTAATTGGATACTGGAATTACGATTATCGCAAAAATATAAAAACCAATCTAATGATCTAGATAATTTACCAGCAAGAATATGCGATGCAGTATTAGAAATTTATCAAAATTTTATAGGCAAGGAACTAGTTGAGGTAGATGATTTGTGGGAGATTAAAAAAGTCATAAAAATTCCTCATTTATTTGTAAAAAAAGAGCTCTTACTCATAATTGATTGGGGTTCAATTATATTAGAACTTCATTTTCAAAAAAGTTAAATGCATTTTCAAATTTAGCAAATTTTCAACCTAAAAATTCTACAAGCTTATACGACGAATACAATAGAAATATTGGCAATAAGTTAAGAATTCATTTATGCATACTATTATCTGGCTTTAACGCTATATATTTTAAGCAAAAACAACTAACAAATAAAGGAGTAGAGGTAAAAAATATTCTTTCTATATTAGAAATTAAAATTATTGAATTTATAAGCCAAAATTATTTGGATAATCCTAGTGAAGGAAAAATAGATATTTTCTCTGACCACTACGAAACTCATGATTTTGAATTAATTCCTTTAATCGGGATAGCTCTAAATAGATTCTCTACAGATAATAAAAAAATTATTATAACAGCATTTACAGAATCAAATAGCCTAATTAAAAACTTAAAATTGTTAGATTACATATCTAGCGAAACCGATTATCAGGCAATAATTTCATTAGTAAAGAACATTGATATTGCTACTTATTTTGAAAGTTTATATTCGCTGCCAAATATTCAATATGCTTTATCACAACTATCCAGATATGACTTTTTTATTGAAAAAAGCGAAGAAGCATTGGAATATTGGGAAACTAAGGTAGAGCGTAATCCACGATTGGCTACAAATGAATCTAAAATATTTACGTTTAGAATAAAATTGCTACATATTTATCATAAAGGAACAGTAAGGGATGTTGATACTATTGAGGACCCTGATATAAATATTCATTCTGATGAGTTTTTGCCACATCATGAACGTAATTTTTATAAAGCATTATTATCTTTAAAGGAAGGCTTACCGAATGAAGCATATACAATTTACGACAATCTTGTAAAAAGCTCACCACAAAGCCCTGTGTTAGGTTTAAATAGATTTGCAGCCAAAGTCGATTGGGCTAAGAAAACAGCAGACTTATCAGTGCAAAAAAATATAGCACAAAGTGCAATTGACGAGTGGATAGCATATGAAAATACCCTATCAGATGTATCCTTAGATTTTATAAAAGAAAAGATTACATATAATACCTTGGTATGCTATGAATTACTAGGTAATGAGATTGAATTTGACTTGCTATATCAAAACCTTGAAAAATCAATACAACTAAAGCAAGAGTTTCTACAATTAAGAATTGAGAATTTAGCAAAGCGAAAATTAATTGAACAAGCTGAAAAAACTCTCTTCGAAGCCAAAAGTTTCCATGTTTTATCAAATGGGAGTATGCCTAATTTTATTGATAAACTAGATTCACTTATTGATATCAAAGACCAATTAGAATATCTACAATATCAATATTCCAAAATATTCAGTAAATCCTCAAAGGATTTAGTACAAATAATACCTGATAATATAAATAAAAGCAACAATATTCCAGATTTCTTGTTACAAGAAATTGTCTATTCAGGAGCCAATATACTCGACTACATAAATAGCATATCTGAGATAAATTATGAAGATAAATTCTCAGACTTACTTTCATTAGCTCTAAATTCCAAGTTGAATTTCTATGGGTGGCATTTTGGCCCTACAAGGGGAGGGTTTGCTAGTACTTTGCGATTTAATCCTGGAGAAATTGATATTGCAATTTATTCCCAAAGGGAAAAACTAGCAATATGTGAAGCTTTTAAGCTCTCAGGTAAGGACTTAACTAAAACTCAAGAGCATTGCGAAAAGGTGTTTAATTATGACCCATTGCGAAAATGCTTTTACATTATAATTTTTTATGAAGGCGGAACATTAAAATTTGCACCAGATTGGGAAATTTATAAAAGTACTATTGAGAAAGAGGTCTTATATCCAGAACCATATGAATTGATATCAATTGATGAAATATCAGAAGAGTTTGACATTGAGAGTATAAAAGTTGCTAAATGCACCCACAATAATAATATTCCCCTCTATCACATTTACATCAACATGAAATATTTAGTAACTTAAAAGAATGATTATTAAGTACTAAATAGCTTTTTATCTAAGAACCCGGATGTAACCAATACTTCTATCATGCGGCTTCAATCGTACCTTGTACGACACCGCAACAGTATTACCATCACTAACAAATAAAAGACCGCTTAAAGGCAATTTTTCCATTAAAAGTCCAGTGTCATTTGTACACTTTTCAACGAAATATTATCAAAAGCAAATTCTAAGCTAATAATAGCCATGTTGCCGGGGCATTTATTTGCAAAGGAGTTCAATTGTAAATTAAATCTCTTTGATGACTTTGGACTAAATATAATTGGGCCACCCAAAATTTGATTTAGACTAAAACAGTTTACTTTTTCTTAAAATCAATATCAACTTCTATAGAGCCAATTGGCCGTAATATTTCATCTTTGGGGAAGCCTTTTAACTTAGTCCATATCTTATCCAAATGCACATAAATATATTGGAGATGATAAATATGTTCAGAATTATTAATGAATTGAATATCAAACACTAATTCACTTGATTTTTTATTGTTGGCGTTATCTGCATCTTGGATAACACGATTTTTAAAACGTCCTGAATGAAACCAAATAGTGTTCTCTGTATCTACAGACACCTTACTTAGAACAAGTTTATTTTCATCATGGGCAAAGAGCTCCTCACGATAATAATAACGCCCAATACTTGGGTACTCTAACATCAAACCCGTAATAGCCGTATGTCCCCAATGCTGGAATGTCAACATTTTATCCTTCTTAAAGTAGTACTTTCTCCCTCCAATTTCGATACACTCTGGCTCTTTGGCGTATTTTTTCTTTAAGCTTTCAAACCATTTTGCATCATATTTTGTAAAATCTTCAGGTGTTACTAATATCCATTCTTCCATTTCAGGAAACTGATCAATAGCATTTATCAAAGATTCTTCGATACGCCTTTTATGTTGGATTGATAAATTTGATGGGTAATATTTGTATTGAAACCCCGTATAAGCAATACTTCCTAATTTTCTAATAATACAATCAACCCCTTTAAAATCTCCGGCGGCATCATCCGTAATTATAACTTCACAATCTGTCTGCTTTCCTTCAATGACAAGCAGTTGATTTATAATTCTTGCAAATTCTAATCCTCCTTCTGCCCCTCTTGCGATTTTTTGGTATAAAGATGGTATGTTTGGTATAGCCATAATAGTTAAATTAATAGGCGATCATAAAATTTGAGTGCAATGAGTATAAAATTTCGTGCGAATTCATTGCACACAATTTAAATATTTTTTGATTGCTATTTAATTAGTTATCAAATATCAACAGTTCTGTATCAATAATATACAACAAAATAATTTGTATTTTTGAACCCTCAATTCATATACAATATAATTAAACCACTCATAAATTCTCAATGACCTACAAAGATAAATTTAGGCAGTCAGAAAATAGGGCGCATTCTAAGATAATTGCTACAAAAATTATAAGGGATATGAATGAACTTAGAGCATCCGTTGAAAGTTCTTCAACTGCACCTAGACGATGGGTTTGGGAGTTAATTCAAAATGCTAAAGATGTTCATTCTGAAGATGGTGTTAAAATAAAAATTAAATACCGGCCCAATGTCACTAATCCATATATAAAATTCATACACACTGGGGAGCCTTTCTCAGCTGATAATATTCGATACCTGATAGAACAAATTTCTTCAAAAGATAGAGATAATGATGAAGATGGAAAGCGCAAAAATACAGGAAAATTTGGCACTGGCTTTCTCGCTACTCATTTATTATCTGAAGTTGTTACAGTTGAAGGCGTTGCAAAAGAACCCGAATTAGATTTCCATAAGTTCAAACTGGTCTTGGATAGAAGCGGCTACGAATTGGATGAAATTACTGATGCAGTACAGAATTCAAAGGAGTATATAGAAGATTTAGATGATAGTGAGGTATATGTTAACTATGAGAAAGGGGCATTTAATACTAGTTTTCGTTATCCTTTGACAGATAACGTCAGTTTAAAAGTAGCAGAATTAGGTTTAGCCGATTTGCAAGAATGTTTACCGTATACTCTTGCATTTGTTAATGATATTACAAGTTTAGAGATTGAACATGAGGGTAGGAAATTCTTTAATACAAGAAAAGCCGTAGACTTGTCTGATAATATTCAATTGATTACAATAAGAAATGAATCAATTGAAAATCCTGAAGATTACCAGTTATTCAGATTAATTTTATTAAGTAAAGGATTTACTTTCATAGCTATACCCGTAAAAAAATAGATGGAAAAATTAAATTAACTGCTATTGAAGAAAATATTCCTAAACTTTTCTGTGATTTTCCTTTAATAGGGTCGGAGATTTTCTCATTTCCGGCTGTAATTAATAATCCAAATTTTAATCCTACAGACCCTAGAAATGGCATTTTTCTGACTAATTCTACTAGGGGGAATAGATTAATTGAAGAAAACAAGTCTTATATATTAGAAGCCGTTGAGTTATTTACTCGATTACTAGATTTTGCTATTGAGAACAAATGGGAGAATTTGCATTTGTTAGCACAAATCAAATCTTTACGTGAAATTCCAGCTTGGATTGATAATGATTGGTATAAAGATAATGTCTTAAAGCCAATTAGACTGAAATTATTATACGCAAAAATAGTAACGACTGCAACATCCTCCTTACAAGCAATCCTGACAAATGATGGAGGAAATTACATGTGGTTCCCAACAGGAAGTAGCAAAGAAATTCGCCTTGGTATTTGGAATTTAACAAAAGATTGGTTTCCTCATTGTTTACCAAAGGAAAACGAGGTTGAACTCTGGAATAAATTAATCTGGAAAGAATGTGGTAAATTGACTCTGACACAATTAGCCGAATTTATCGAAGCCTTAGAAACTATTGATGTTCTAGCCGAAAAATTAAAAACAAGGGATGCATTCGAATGGCTAAATGAGTTCTATTCATTATTGAAAGATGAAGAAAACGAATTTGATTCAATATTAAATAATAAAGCCATTTTCCCAAATCAAAAAGGCATACTGAGCAAAAGAACACACCTGCTTTTTGATAATGGTATTAGTGATGAATTCAAAGATATTTTAAAACTGCTTGATGAAGATATTAGAGAGAAATTAATAGATAATAGAATTGATATTGATTTTGAAGAGGAGGATAAAAAAGACGAATCATTCGCAATCAAGATTATAAATGCTGAAGTAAATGAGAAATCTACAGATAGAGAAGTAGCTAAAAAATACTCAGAAGCATTCAAAAAGTTGTTGTTATGGTTTCAAAAAATCCATCAAAAGCAGATAATTTATTCCCGCATCTATTTAAAAATAGACACTTGCTTTATAATGATGACGAAATTATGGATAATCTTAATAAAGCAGAGCAATTGGACGATTTGCTTGTTGAATTTGATGCTAAAGATTTGAGTGAGTTAAGAAATCTTCTTACAAAGGGAAAAAATAAAAATTCCATACTACAAGTTACTGAGGATATTTTAGTGTCTATGGGCATCACATCTATAGAACAGTGGCAAGAAGCTATTAAAGATAAGAACTTAGCTGAACTGTTTTCACATGAATCAACACCTACGACTGATATGTTTGTATATGTCCAAAGCTTAATTAAACAAGCAAAGGAGAATGTGATAAAGCATTTAGAAACATTAGACAATTATGATTTAGCTTTATTAGATGATTCCACGGCCCCAACAGTATTGGCAGGAATATTAAAGGACGGTGAAAGTATTAGTATAGTTGTAAGACCTGCATATGATGGTGAAGTTATAGTCTATTATGGTTCAGAAAGGGATATACTAGATTATGAAAATTCAGAATTATGGATAGATGATGGTAAAGAACCGAGAAAAATTTCACTTGGGCATATTTTGAAATCAGCTAACATTGTAAAATTTCCAGTATAAACATGGGCTTAGAAGACGAAATAATAAAAATTATTGGGCTTCCTGAAGGTGGAAAAGCTTGAATATAAATCTGTTTTGCCGCCTGCTAGAGGGTTAGGACAAATTATTAGTGCCTTTGCAAATTCCAAGGGTGGTTTTATTGTGCTCGGTGTTTCAGACAATACTGGAAAAGTAGTCGCTCACGGATTAAGTGAAGATTTTCACGCCAATAGTGTAACACATAAGGCCATAGATATGATTTCTCCTAGGCCGGAGGTGGCTTACCAATATATAACTTTTGAAGGTAAAAGGCTATATGTAATTAAGGTAAATCCATCATCAACAACCGTTTCTATTGAAGGAAAGATATATGTTAGGAAAGGAGACCGTTCTTTATTAACAAATCCTCCAACTAGAGAGGCGGAAAAGAATAAGTTTGGTAGAATTCAAACTATAAATGAAAAACTTAACACATATAAGAAGAATTGCACTGACTCTAAAAGTAGCTTTATTGATCATTACCAAGGAATAATAAATCTTGTAGATGATTTAGAGAACCTTTTATACCCTGAATCACCATTTACTCCTACTAATAATCAAGAAGGTAAAATCTTAATGCGAATTTTGTTCGCTTCATGTGCTGACAACTTCGAAACCTATTTATCAAATATCTTGTATGAAATATTTCTGGCCTCACCAGAATCTCTAAAATCAGCGCAAACAGTTACAATTAAAGAGGTTTTAGATTGTACGGATATGCAAGAGTTTGTTTATTATTGGGCTAAAAAGAAACTAGGAAAATTACAAAAAGGAAGCGTTAAAGGATTCATTAATGAAAATAACCAAATCAGTTCCTTAAATGTAATAGACGAAACTCAAATGGATGAAATTGAGAGAATATTACAAATAAGGCATTTATATTCTCATAGAAATGGTGTTGTAGATGAGAAATTTATTCAATATCACCCAGGACTGTATAATGTTAATGATACACATCAACTCTCTATAGATGAGATGCTAAATTATTTTGTGTATCTTCTTGAAACAGTAAACAACATTGATAAAGCAGCCATCGAAAAATATTCATTGTCTACCTCAGATTAAATTATTTACCTTCTGAATGTCTCTAACACTTTTTGAAATTGTTATGGGAGACAAAATGTAAAACCTTATTAAGCTTGGGGAAAATCATTAATTCCTTATGTAAGCCGCCAGAAAATGATAAGAAAAATGGAAGTTCCTGAAATTAGGCGATAGTATTAAAAGATTTTAATTAGAGATATAGTTTTTTTTGTCTTTCCATAGAACTATAACAAATCCAATTTTCTAAATAGTCCTTCGAGTTGTGTAAATGACTCAACAAAATAGGTTGGACGAGATCCTTTGAGAATAGAAATTGAATCATATCCCCATCCTACCGCAATAACAGGCAGAGATTGCTTGTGACAACGTTCAACATCCACAATTGTATCTGTAATACAGATTGCAGTTGGGGATATAGTCTTGAATAATTCCTCCTTCGTGCCATGTTCCCTACCACGTATATTTGTGAAGAATTTTGCTGCATCGCCAACAACAGCTTCGGCCACAGATGCTAAACCCGAAGAAACAATTTCAGAATCAACTTTTAGTTTGGTAACGATTTTAAGTGAAGGTAATGGTATCAATTGATCAGTTCTACTCTGCATGATCAACCCATGAACGGCTCGTAGAATCAACCTATCCGCCTCAGTAAAAATGCCATCTTGAGTAAAATAACTGCGAAAAGTAAGTTGAGACTGAATATCTATCTCAATGCCTAATAGGCACAGGATTTCAGAACCAGCCCTCCAAGCTTCCTTCCGGGAATCTACCAAAACGCCATCAAAATCCCATATAACGCTGTCGTATTTCATAAGCTTCTAGATTTACTCTACTTATTCTTTATCCGTTCCCCAGTCACTTTGAAATTCACGAAGTAACACCTGGTAATATCCGTTGGATTGCACAGAACTTGAATTAAATACAAATGCCCCGCCTACGCCACCGGTTAAGTTTGAACTGTACAGGCTACAAATACATGTATCATCGACAAAAAAGTAGGAAGCAGATAACATGCATTTGCTTAATCGCAGGTCACATGTAACTGGATTCATAGGTTTATCTTTTTCCAACTCTTCTTTGAACAAAGCAAATTGTTGAACTGTTAGACGAACGTCATTAAAAAAGTCGTCAGGACTGGCGTAAGCTTGACTAAGGCTTCGCGCTTGTCCTGCCAGTGAATCGGGATCTACCATCAATATACGGATGTCTACATTTCGCTTTGCAGCATTTAAAAGTGCTACTCTGATCTCCGGAATTGTAAAAAGTAATCGTTGAGAATAACCTGCAAACCAGATCCTGCTTACGGCCCGATCTATAAGTACGGGTAAATTGATAAGATTCTTGGAAGAAAGTATTCCACTCAGGCCGCTACGTTTGCGCAAATCAGTTGGCGTTTCTTCAGCATAATCCAACGTCGAAGAAAAACCAATCAAAGGTACCTCGCCTACCTCCTTCATATCATTCTTCACACCTGAAGCCAATTGGGTTGTACTTAATTGAACAGTTAGTGCGGCTACTTCTGTTGCAAGGATAACAAACTCATGCAATGTCTCTTTTGAGCTACCTTTAATTTCAGATAAACGTTTAGCATCACTATTCAACTGTAGCGTTCTGCCGTGAGAAATGGCATTCATTGCATAAGCTATACTTGGTATAGCCACTCCATGCTTATCCTTTAAAATCATTGTATACCAATATATCCCAGAACGACTTTTTCGCGATTAGCTACTCCACACTCAAAACCAACTTGCTCAAGAACTGGTTTTAATAATTTTGAGTGCCATCCAGCATTTTCCCGTTCTCCCTGCGGAAGATTCTCCATATCCTGCAAATAAACAACTGCACCAAAACGGGTGATTTTCCGAAGAGCTATTAGTACCTCAGCTGTTATCTTTATATTGAGTTCATGAAAAGTATTCCGTATAACAATAACTTTTACCTGTTTTAGGTTACAAGGGAGTTGTGCATTTAGAAACTCGGAAAACAATATTTTTCGGGAGTGATTATGAATTTCACGAGGTAGGTTAAGGTCATAAAGTAATTCATCCAGATCAACTGCGTAATACCAAGGCAGCCGAGGAGAATCTTTCCATATTTTCTGCATGGAGTCAGCCAAAACACCCCTACCACTACCCACATCCAAAATGACATCGTCACTATTCAGTGTGCTCGATAGAACTTGAAGATATTGTCTTAACGCTGCAAGTTGTGGATCTCCATCTTTGCCTTGGAGGTTCTTGTGCAATTTCTGGCTCAACGAGGCCTTTAACAAAGTTACTGAACCGGGGATCTTCAAGTGGATTCATATAGTGAGTTTGAATTTAAAGGTATTACTATTTGTTAAAACTTTGAACCGCTTTCATATACTAAACCGTATTGTCTTGTAACAAGGAGAAGATTTTCGCCACTGCATTATCTGCATCATAGTGCGCTCGAACAAACTTCCTAGGAGAAGTAACATAGCCATTGTAAAACGTTACGCCTTCACATAGTAAGCCCATAATCCATATATGTTCATTTGCTGTCCCTGAACTTGATATAGGATGATAATTCCGATCAATGTCTACTGCCTTAATTACATTACTTTCAGGATAATGTTGTCGTAAAAAGCCACGACGAGCCATAGCTCCTACAATTGTAGGGTCATCAACTAAGTTTTTAAAATGGCTGATTGATCCCCGGTATAACCAATCAGCATATATTTCCTGCTTCTCTTCCAACATCGAGGATTTCAGCTTCCATTTACCGATTGAACTATCCCACAAGATGGTTGGAGCAGGTCCCAAAGGCACATGTAATATTTTAGATTTAATTAAAGCAAGGATATCAGCAGTGCGCTCTTTTTGTGGTCCTACCCCAATTCTGTTTAGCGTTTGTGCATGAATACTAAAAAATCGTTCTGTAGATTCTTCTGTCAAGCCATCAAATTCAACAGCATATCTGATAATATCGCGGAACTCACGGCAGGCTTCCAAGGCAGTTTTAAATGAGCTATGCATAGTCCCTACCCGAGCTTCATTTAGATCCTTAGTTAGAAATCTTTGAAACCATTGTTCATATCCCTCTGAATTTAGAAGGGCATTTGGATAGAATGAATCATGCATAAATGGAGATTCAAAGTAGGCAAGTTTCGGATCAAATACTACCGAATCTACTGAATCTAACTTGTCCAGTTCAGATTCAAGGTTTCCATTGTTGAAAGCATCACGCAAATTTTCTAGTAGGATATTAGCCTTTTCCCAGCCGAAATCTATTCCATATTGAGCACGTCGATATGCTATACGCATTTCAAGAAAAATCAGAGGCAGGATATCGCGGTCATAATCCAGCTGTGTGCCTTGTTCTTTCCGTAGAGCATCTACACCATTTCGAGTAAAGGCTATGGGCTCATAAGCCAGTGGTGCCCCCAGCGCCGGTCGAGACCTGTAAGGCAACCCAGAATGAGAAAAAGCAATAATTTTCGGTTCCTTTCCGCTTGGTACATATTGCACCTCCCCATCATAGATTTGCATCTTACCCCCGCGCCCAATAGTCAAAGCAAGGATGCTATCAACAGCAGAAAGTCCAAGACCTGCAATGGCTATTGTTTCATCAGGTTTAACGGCTTCTATTTGCTCCGGTAAAGGGTAAGGCTTACCAATATATTGAGCAGTTATATCTTCATGGTATAGTTGATTAGGATCGGTAATGTGACCAACTGCCAGAAAAAGATAATCTGTGTCTAAACTCACACCATTATTTAGGTCAACTACAAACCTGTCATTTATAGCGCGTAAATCCATAGCTTTTGCCTTATGCTCAATTATCTCTATTGATGATGCAGTCTGACTTTTGATTAATTCCCTATACCAAGCTAAGTATTCGCCTAAAATACGCCTAGGTAGAAAGTCGTCATATTCAATTTCACGCCCATTCTTACCAACTGTAAATCCATCATCAGCTAATCTTAGCTTACGTTCGCGAACCCACTCAAAAAGACTAGGTCCCTTTGTTGGAGGGCAAGAATGAACAGATGCATTATCAGGGAAAACAGAGACTTGCCCACATACAATGTTTAGTAACAGATAATCAGGTTGATGTATATTATATTGATCGGGGGCTTCTGAAGTACGATCAACTAGATGCACCTTTATAGATTTTGAAATTTTATACTTTCTTGAATGCGCAACAATCCTTTCCAATATACCTAATCCTCGAAATCCTGTCCCAACGATACAAATTGAATTATTTGAATGCAAAGAAGTCTCCGAATTTTTGCTATGAAACATGTAATGTGCTTTAAGTAGGTTTCGTTATTACAAAAATAACATTAAATGTTAATCTAAAAGAGGATATAAAATAATGTCTTTAATAGGACTCGGTTTTAAGGCAACGGTTTTAAAAGTTAATTGTTATTCAATTGTGTTTTGTTACCTAATATTTATAAACACGAGTTATATTCGGCCCAATTGTAACAGCTAGGTGTTTGAGTTTATGCCGTGAAGTTATTTCCGAAATAGGAATCTCGACAGCTCCTTGGCGTCCAATAATTTTAACTTCATCTCCAACACGCGCATCATGTACATCTGTTAGATCAATGCATGTAAACTCAAGCAATGGATTGGATATTACTGGTACACTATGTGAACGAATAAGTACTCGCCCCCTTTTAACCACGTTAAACCATCGGCAATACCGATTGGTATCATCCCTAACTTCATAGGTCTCGTTATGGGAAAAGGTACAAGTTCGGCAAATTGCTTTCTAGGTATTACATCCTTTATTGCAATTACATAAGTTTTTAATGACTTGAGCACTGGTTTTAAAGAAATGGATGTTTCTTCATCAGTATAATTTATACCGTAAAGCATTCGGCCTGGGTCCACAGCATTAAGGTATGTTTCCGGAAAATTCATGATGAATGGAGAGGCAGCAAGTAGTCTGATAGGAACTTTCACTCCAGATTTTTCTACTTTATCTACCACGGAGACAAAGCGATTAAGCTGCCATTCAACGTAAGCTTGGTCAGCTCTTTCTGCATGTCCATGCGCACAAATCCCTCCCAATCTTATATTTGGTAATTTTAATAGTTCTGCTATAAAATCAGGGGCCATTTCAGCCGGGATGCCAAGTCGTTCATATCCAACATCAATATTAACGAACACATCATATGGTGATTTAGCTGCATTTGAATATGCTTGTGCGGATTCAAGATCAACCAAGACTGGAAGAAGGCCATACACAATAGTTTCTTTAGCTGCCTCTGGAAGAGAGTTAGGGTAAACCAAAATAGGGACATTTATTCCATGTTTGCGAAGACGAATCCCTTCTGATAGATTTCCTACTGCAAGGGCATCTGCTCCATGTTTGACAAAAACAGACCCCATCTCAGCAGCACCATAACCGTAACCATTTGCTTTAACAACGGCAAAAATTTTTCTGTTAGGACCAACAAGATTACGTACTGCCTGTATATTTTTTGCGGCTGCACCAAGATTTACCTCAAGAGTATTTTGCCTAAGAGGTTGCGAATTTGAGATTACCATAAAATGCCCCTATTGAATTACAAAAGTTGAATATGCCACAGATCATCCCTCTGCATGCAAATTTGGATTAATCTTTTAATTACAAATAAGTATTTTACTTATTTGTATTAGACTGTTCAATTTTCTAAAAGTGCAATAATACTCTTAATTTATTGTTTTAATTACACTAAAGTGTAACTAATGACGATAAAATACTATTTTTATTACACTTTTCTAAAATAAAAACTCTTCTTATTAATCAAATTATTTTGATAGTACAATTGTAAACGATCGTAAACAATTATTTACAATCGTTTACAATTGTATGCATACAAAATACGATCGTATTTTGTATAAAGTTCTTATTTATAGGCTATTACAACTTAGTTGTTTACGTGCGTCAACAATTGTATACGATAGTAAACAAGTAGAAATTAGTTTTAAAAGTAATTTACCTCTTAAAACCCTTTACTATGAAAGGATTTAATGAGATCATATTATTTTATCACTAATATAAAAAGAGAAGCCACTTCTATTTTATCAATTTTTAATCAGGCAGGTTTTTTTTGATATTGGCACCTATTTTGTAATAAAGGTTATAACTAATATATGTCTAAGCAATTGGATTTTATATATTTGCTATAATTAAGATAGTGCGTTAGTTAATTCTGGTCTCTTAAAACGTCCAAATTTTAAAAGCCGACTAAGAATAACTCAACGCCCACGCTATGCGTGGGCTTGGTTATTTTGTCGGCAGGTGCTTGGACGTACCTAAGAGACGAATGGCTAAGTCCCACGCATTTTTTTGTTTAACTGCCTGTAGGGACTAGGGCTAAACAAACATTAAATGAAAACCTTAGTCTTAACATCAATTCTGCTTGGAGTAATCGCTTTCACTACCACAACTGGTTCAAAACTACCTAGCCCCACCTCTCGATGCATACCAAATGACAGATCAGATTTCTGGGAAGGCCAGTATGAGTATGTATTGAGTTGGGATACCGGAGTTATGTATTATAAATTAACCATTGGAAACGCAAACGCATGTTTATTGGAAGCAGATGGTCAAACTACTACTTATAAATTATTATGTGTTGGCAGGGATAAAGGCAATCAATATGAAATCTACTTTTTTAAAATACTTGGTGATGATAATATAGGATTTAATGCCAATGAGCATAGTGCTGAAACTCCCCTTTTAAGGTTGTATTACAAAAACAACCTGCTATATACCGTTGACGATGGTATTTTAGTTAAGGACTTAAATAATCCTACAAAGAGATTATTTAATAAAACCGAATCGCAAGATGACCCTTCAGCACCAGTAGATACTATTAGAAAATACTAATTAAACCCATAGTAATATGTTTCATTTATTAATGAATGCCCAACAAAAGAATATTATGCTTGGACGCATATCTAATGCAATAGGTCAAGATAATATAGATAGATTTCACAGTTTAGGAATCAATAAATACGGAGTAATTTTATCCTTAAAGGAGCTTATAGATGTAATAAAAATAGACTTTGATGGACTTGAGGTAAAGTTTAACTTACAGGGATTAGAACCATATCAAAAAATTTACTTTTTTGAAGACTATTACTATTATAAATCATTTTACAAAGAAAATATAGGTTGGGGAATCGGGAAAGATCCTGATAGAAGAGAATACTTTGAGCCCTATGAGGAATAAATATGTCCTCCCAATCTTTATTGGAAAACAAAAGCGCATATAATATTACCCTCTGAGATGATCATAGCGCAGAGGATTGTTAGTGAAAGATTTTAGGTGATATTATAGCTTCTTGTTATTGTCGATTTTGGAATTTCTATAATTGTTAAATTTATTTTTAACAGTTATAACTCCGACAATCATAAATGTTATGCATACAGCAGCCACTGCAATATACCCCTTAGTAAGTTTCCGTGGTAAAGGGATTTGATTTAAAGGTGTGCCCCAATTTTTTTGAATTAGTTCGTAAGTCATAGCTTCTAGTTTTCTTTATAGATTAATAATTTGCTGAAATCAGTTCTAAACGTTTTATAACGTCCATATTGTGTGTAATGTCCATTATATTTTTTATGCATATTAAATAGGTTGCCCCTTCCGGAGGCATATTTACCATCAAAGTCAAAGCCCTTTATTTCTAATTCATCAAAATGAACTTCAAGCTCATCGCCAGGTTCAATTTCAAACGAATCAAAAATTTGGATATTTACTTGAGAAGGGGTAAGCACTGGTACAATAGAAATAGTACTTTCCTCGGTTACTGCACTAGGCTCTAAAGGCCCAAGAAGAGCACTTAATTCTTTGGCAATCTTCTTGTTTCTATTATGAAAATCATTAGCACACTTTCGATTGCAAAAATCGGCATTACGGTGGACAACCATATGTGGATTTTTACAATACGGACAGATTCTATATCTATCCGATTGAGGATCAAGTTTAAATGTAGATTGCTGTTTCATAAATAGTTTTTGTTTTTGCAAATATAATTACTTTTTATTACATTTGGCAAATGAACAATGAAAAAAATAAAAAAAATTACAATAAACTACTAAATACGTTTGGGTATGATGAGGCTAGAATTGAGAAATACTATCCAAAAGCCCTAGAACCTGTAGCAAAATTATCTGATCTAAACATAAGCCCTAGGACATTTTTTAACTGGAGAGCTTTAAAAGCTATTGATTATGAGGGTGTTGAAAGTGATGATGCGCGTGGATGGGTAAGGCTTAATTTGATAGAGGTAATTTGGGTAAGAATAATCGAGACCTTCCGTGATTTTGGAGTACCTATAAAAGAAATAGTACGCATTAAACAATTGTTGTTTGGAAACTTATTTCCACAGATTACTGCGCATTCTGAAGAAATAATAGCTGAGTTTGAAAAAAATTTAAAGGATTAGAGAATTCAGCTGAAATGCTGGAAGCAGTAAAAAAGGTATTTGCTTCCCCGGAAACTTATATTAAACCAGAACTCTCTTCTGTTTTAGCTAGTCATATTGTAGAAATCTTATTAGGAGGAGCTAGGTTAAGTTTATTATATAGTAAAGAAGGAATTAAAATAGACGGTTCACGTAATGCGACAAAAGGTTTACTTAAAGAGATCGAAGAATTCAAAACCAAACCATTCATATGTATACCGCTTAATAACCTTATTGAAGAATTTATTGAATTTGATAAGACAGAAACTCTTAGCAGAGAATTTGGACTTTTTTCAGAAACAGAAGAGTCTGTAATAAAGGCTCTACGAAACGATGATGTAAAAGAAATACAGATACGCAAAAGCAATGAAAATGAACCTACCATAATCCAAATCACAAAAAGAGAAATAACAGGGGAAAAAGTGAGGATGATAAAGCGCCTACTTGGAATGAATGATTTTGATGAGATGAGAGTAGTATTACGAAATGATAAGCACATTTTTATAGAAAGCAAATCAAAAAATAAGACCCATTAATAATGGCTCTAAAAAAAACAAGGACTGAATCCCCATAAAAAGGCATTCAATCGCATTTGTGCGATCCATGTTAACTAACAAAAAAAGCAATCAAAAAAGATTAACGATTGAAGAATTAAAAAAATACGAAGGTTTTGAAAACTACTCAGAAAAGGAGGCCGAGGAAACCATAAATGATTTAGAGGTGCTTTCAGTTTTGTTATTTGATTTACACTCAAGTCAAAATTCTATTAAGCAAAACCTAACGAATAATTGTGAAAGCCATTAAACATAATGTCCTATGAAAGAAGATAAAACAGGAAACGAAATGCTACTCAAGCAATTTGCTAAGGGCAAAAGTGCACAGTCAATAGACTTAGGTATTCAAAATTGTGTAATATATACTCGGGTTAGTTCTAAAGAGCAAATGGATACTAACCAAAGCCTTGAATGGCAAAAGAAGTATTGTATTGAGTATGCATTAAAGAACAATCTTAATATCAAAGGCTCCTTTGGAGGTACTTATGAAAGCGCCAAAAGTGATGAAAGAAAGGAATTTGGACGCATGCTCAAATTTGTGAAAGCAAGTAAAGAGAAAATCTCATTTATACTGGTTTATAGCTTAGACCGTTTTAGTAGAACGGGGGACAGTGCTATTTATATATCAAGTGAATTAAAGAAAACGGGAGTATCTATAATGGCTGTGAGCCAACCGATAGATACAAACTCTCATGCTGGTACTTTACAGCAAAACATTCAATTTATCTTCAGTAAGTATGATAATGACCTTCGCAGGCAAAAGACTATTGATGGCATGCGAGAGAAACTTTTAAAGGGTGAATGGATTGGCCATGCACCAACTGGCTATACTTTTTAAAAGGACAGGCTACTCAAACCATTGTAATAAATGAAAAAGGTGATTTGATAAAGCAAGCCTTCTTATGGAGAAGTAAGGGCATTACCCATGAGCAAATTATCTCGAAGCTAGTACCCTTAGGTTTAAGATTACCTATTCAAACACTTTCGGAAATTTTGAGAAACCCCTTCTACTGTGGATTTATATGTCATAATCTATTAAATGGCGAAGTGGTTAAGGGCAAACATCCGGCGATAATTGATGAAGAAACATTTTTAGAAGCTAATCAGGTTAAAAAATTAGAAGGCTACACCTCTAAAAAAGCAAATGATTACTTACCATTAAAGGGATTTGTTAAAGATGCCGGAAGTGGAATTCCGTTTACAGGCTATTTAGTAAAGAAGAAAGGGCTTTATTATTATAAGGTCAACAAGGTTGGGCTAAAAATAAATAGGAGTTCTCAAATCATGCATGATAAGTTCACTGAACTCCTAAATGAATATACAATAAACCCCAAATTAATAGCCCCGTTAGAAAAGCAGCTACACTATACTCTAGCAAAATCTTTCAGAAAGTACAACATCTGAAAGAAACATACTCTCCTTAAAGCTGAAAGAAGTTGATGAGGAATTCTATAATTTGAGAAAAAGACATGCTTTAGGAACTGTACATTTAGATATCTATGAGGAATTTTCACAAGAAATGACTTCAAGGCGAGATGCCATTATTTCAGAACTAGAAAAACTTGATAAAAAAATATCGAACCCTAAAGATTTGATACATTTTGCTTGCAATTTAACATCTAAACTAGCGCAGGTGTGGCATTCCAGCGATTACTACCAAAAGCAAACATTCCAAAATACGCTTTTTCCTAAAGGCCTCTCCTTCAATTCTAAAAATAACACTTATCGAACCCTTGAAGTCAACAATGTAATTAGCTGCATCGCAGCATTATCAAAGGAATTAGGTAAAAATAAAAACCGGATTTCTCAAAAGATTTGAGAAATCCGGTTCCGTACCCGGAGCCGGAGTCGAACCGGCATGTCCGAAGACACAGGTGTTTGAGACCAGCGCGTCTACCAATTCCGCCATCCGGGCAACAAGGGGTGCAAAAATAGAACTTTTTTTGAAAAATGCCGCTTTATTGCGTAAAGTTTATATTTGTGGCAAGCCAATACTGTTGGTTTGGAACAAATCCCGACATTTATCCCACGTAAAGGAGGTTCCTTAAAAGATTAATTATGAAACAGATAAAAGGCAACAAAAGGGTTATACGCGGCTGGATAATGTACGATTGGGCCAACTCGGCCTACCAGCTTACCGTAACTTCGGTAGTGTTTCCTGTTTATTACCAAGGCAGTAACAAAAGGTACTGTGGCCGATGATGTGCAGATGGTAAATTTTTTCGGGTACCATTTTCCTAACACTGTGTTGCTGGCTTACGCAATAGCCGCTGCCTTTTTATTTACTGCTATCATCTCTCCTTTCTTATCCTCTGTTGCCGATTATACCGGCGAAAAGAAAGCCTTTATGAAGTTTTTTACCTATTTGGGAGCCTTTAGTTGCATTGGCTTATTTTGGTTCGACAGAAACCACTTAGAGTTAGGTATTATTTGTTACACCACCGCATTAATAGGCTATTTAGGCAGCCTGGTTTATTACAACTCCTACCTCCCCGAAATTGCCGAACCTAAAGACCATGATAAAATATCGGCCCAAGGTTTTGCCATGGGCTATTTGGGAGGAATAGTGCTGCTAATTTTTAACCTGGTAATGCTATTAGCACCAAACCTGTTTGGGTTTGATTCTTCATCTAACAAACCAGCCCAAATATCATTTTTAAGTGTAGGTATATGGTGGATAGTGTTTGCCCAATACTCATTCCGCCGCCTGCCTCGCAACATCTACAACAAATCAACCAAGAAAAAACCTTTACGCAACGGTTATAAAGAACTGCAAGGGGTTTGGAAACAGATTTGGACCATGCGCCTGCTACGCTTGTTTTTAGGTGGGTTCTTTTTTTACACCATGGGGTTACTTACTATGATGTACTTGGCCCCATCATTCGGCAGTAAGGTGCTAAAAATACCCGACGATGTACTTATAGCCACCGTAGTAGGCATACAGCTTTTAGGCATTGTGGGTGCTATGGCGTTTGCCCGTTTATCTAAAACATACGGTAATACCAAAGTACTTATTGGTGGCACGTTGGCATGGGCCGTTATGTGTGGGTACGGCTATTTTATGAATAGCCAGCTTGAATTTATTATTATAGCCTGTAGCGTGGGGCTGTTTATGGGAGGCATGCAGGCTTTATCGCGCTCTACTTATTCTAAGCTACTACCCGAAACCCAAGATAACACTTCATTTTTCAGCTTTTACGACATTATGGAAAAGATGGCGGCCTTTATAGGCTCTGCAAGCTTTGGGCTTGTAGAGCAGCGTACAGAGAGTATGCGCTACTCGTTACTGGCCATGTCGTTATTCTTTATAGTAGGCATGCTGTTTTTATTAAGGATACAAAAGGAAAAATCGGCTAATTTAGCAGCCTTATGAGAGTAGATATTTTTATACCCTGCTTTGTAGACCAACTTTTTCCGCAAACAGCCTTTAACATGGTTAAAGTGCTTGAGAAAGTAGGCTGCGAGGTTAATTACAACCCAGAGCAAACCTGTTGCGGTCAACCCGCATTTAATGCAGGACATTGGGAAATTGCCAAAGAAATTGGCAAAAAATTTATTAAAGAGTTTGATGGCGACCGCTATATAGTAGCCCCTTCAGCATCGTGCGTGGGCATGGTTAAAAACTATTACCCTGAACTCTTCAACAACACCTCTATGCACAACCAATGCAATACCGTGCGTAAGAATATGTTTGAACTTAGCGACTTTTTAATAAACGTTTTAAAGGTTAGTGATGTTGGTGCAACCCTTAATGGCCTTGCTACCTACCACGACTCGTGCGCGGCTTTACGTGAGTGTGGAATAAAACAGGAACCCCGTCAGTTACTTGAAAAAGTTCGTGGGTTAGAAATTGTAGAAATGGAGCAAACCGAAACCTGCTGTGGATTTGGCGGCTTGTTTGCTGTAAAATTTGAAGCTATATCTGTAAGCCTTGCCGAACAGAAAGTGGAGAATGCAATGAAAACAGGTGCTAAATACCTGATATCTACAGACCTATCGTGCCTAATGCACATGGACGGCTATATTAAGAAAAACAACCTACCTTTAGAGGTGAAACACCTGGCCGATGTATTAGCTGAAGGTTGGGAATAAATAACGTTGAAAAACCATCTAATTTATATGAAAAAAATATTTCTACCCCTATTTACGCTAGTGCTTGTTTTAGCAAGCCAAATGGGCTACTCCCAGTGTACGCCTGTTAACTGTTTGGGCAGCTTACCGGCCTATGGCGGTATTTGCGATACCATGTTGCTTACCGGCAGGGTAAACGTGCCTTACAACAACGGCACCGGCGATTTTGAATCGTTTGTAATAACAAGTACATGTTTTGATGCTGGCTTAATTTCGCCACCCAATGCGGGCACCAGTGTGCGCATTACCAATGTAGATAACTTTACCTACACCCTACTGCCTGCAGGTATTACGGCGGCTTCTAACCAAAACTCTTACAGCCCGCCAAACCCCGGCAATATTGCAGGTTGTGTACGTTTTTTAGGCACCCCTACTCAAATTGGTGTTTTTACCCCTACAGTAAACTTTTTAGCCGATGTTGTAGTATGTGGTTTCCCTATACCTGTTAGTAACAATGCAGCTTCATACCCATTAAATATGACTGTATTGCCCGACCCAACCTTTACCGGTCTGGGTTCTACTTATTGCACTACCGATGCCGCCGTTACACTAACTGTTACAGGCACCACAGGCGGCACATTTACCGGCCCGGGCGTTACGGGTAGCACATTTAACCCCGCTACTGCAGGTGCTGGTACACATACCATCAAATACAAAGTTTCTCGCCAAGAGGGAGCCGCTGTTGCCCCGGCTGCCGATAGTATGTTGGTTACCGTTACCGTTTCAGCACCATCATTTACTTATTACTTAGATAATGATAACGATGGTTATGGCCTTATAGGTTTTGCACTTAGCTCATGTTCTTCTACCGCACCTGCTGGTTATGCTCCTGTTGCGTTTGATTGTAATGACAATAACAACCTAATCAACCCGGGATCGCAAGAAGTATGCGATGATATTGACAATAATTGTAACGTACAAATAGACGAGGGCCTGGCTTTAATTACTTATTATGAAGACAGCGACAACGATGGCTTTGGAAATCCTACAGTTATTACTACTTCATGTGTTGGGATATCTCCGGGGGTTATGTTACTAATGATTTGGATTGTGATGATACCAATAACGCAATTAATCCTAATGCATTAGAAATACCAAACAATGGCGTTGACGAGAACTGCGATGGCAACTTAGGTGTGGTTGACAATGATAATGATGGTTTTAACTCATCTGTAGATTGTAATGACAATAACAATACTGTTTACCCTGGCGCCCCCGAGCTATGCGATGGCCTTGACAATAACTGCGCCGGTGGCGTAGACGAAGGTCTAACTTTTACTACCTATTACTTAGATAGTGATAATGATGGTTTCGGTTCTACTACATCAATATCTTCATGTTCGGTAACAGCCCCAAATGGTTACACAACTAACAATACCGATTGTAACGACAATAACGCCAACGTATACCCCGGTGCTACCGAAATTTGCGATGGTATAGATAACGACTGTGCAGGCGGTGTAGACAATGGCCTTCCACAATTTACCTACTATCAGGATAATGATAACGATAACTATGGCGACTCTAACTTTCCTATTACAACCTGTAGCGCAACAGCACCTGCGGGTTACGCGGCTGCCCAAGCCGATTGTAATGATGCTAATGCCGCTATAAACCCAGGCGCTACTGAAATTTGCGATGGTATTGACAACAACTGCTCTGGCAGTGCCGACGAAGGACTTACTTTAACTACTTATTTCCTTGATTTTGATAACGATGGTTTTGGTAATACCTCGGTAGATTCTACCACATGCTCTCAAACGCCACCCGTAGGCTACATTTTGGTTGGTGGAGATTGTGACGATGCCAACAACACTGTTTACCCCGGAGCTACAGAGGTTTGCGACGGTGTAGATAACGACTGTGCTAACGGTATAGACAATGGCATTGCTGTTATTACTTACTACAGGGATTTTGATGCCGATAACTATGGCGACCCTATGGACTCTTTGCAAACGTGCTCTACACTAGCCCCTGCCGGTTATGTGCTAGACAATACTGATTGTAACGATGCTAATACCGATGTGCACCCTAATACGTTAGAAATACCCAACAATGGCATTGATGAAGATTGTGTTGGTGGCGACCTTGTAATTGGCGTTAATAATATTGAGGCTGAGTTTGGCATTAAAGTATACCCTAACCCTGCACAAAACTTTGTAACACTGGCAGGTAATTTAAATGATAACCTGACTGTTACTGTTTACGATTTGCAAGGCAAACAAATTACTACCCACGCTATGCTTCAGGCATCAAACTACATGCTTGATATTACTAACCTTAAACCGGGTTACTATATGCTAGAGGTAAATAATAAAGCTACCCATGCACGTGCATTTACTAAAATTGTGGTTATTAAATAACCTGTTCAATTGCTAAAAATAAAAGCCTCCTGAATACTCAGGGGGCTTTTTATTTCTATACCTTTAGGTATGCTTATTAAACCAAGTAAAACCCTGTTGCCGGCATTAGCTATACTTATTCTTTTAGGCGGTTGCGGTAATAATAGCCGGATAGACGAAGGAAATAGAATGGTTGATATGGTAGAGCAATACAAAAAACAGCACCATAAGCTACCTGAAAGCATAGCCGACCTTGGTATTAGAGAAGCAATAGATGGGCCTACATACTATGAGAAGAAAGATAGTGTGAACTACATTATATGGTTCGGCACTTCGCTTGGAGAATCAAAAATATATTATTCTTCTACAAAAAGCTGGGAAGATAATTAGCCTTACCTACTCAAAATCAGGATACAATAAATACTTCTTTCTTAGCTTTTTAAAGTTATCAAGGGCCGGTTGCCAGCTTTTGCGTATGTCTTCTTCACTAACCTTATCTTTAACCTGTTGACGTAGCAATCCGCTACCCTCTAGCTTTTCAAAGAAAGAACTTTTGCCAAAGAAATCATCGGGTTTAGAGGTGTGGTTGTATGCGTTTATTAAATAGGATAATGAATATTTTACCGCACCATCTTTAGCCGCATTATAATGCAGGTTCTCGCCATAGCAGGCTGCATCGATATGCATAGGCTTTTTACTGCCTGCCATGCTCTTAGGAGTAAATGTAAAGGGCATATCTTTTAAATAAGGGCTGCCATACATTTCAAAAGGTGTTTTAGTGCCACGGCCTACACTTACATTAGTCCCTTCAAACAAACATAACGAGGGGTACAAGTACACCGATTCCATAGTTTTTAAATTAGGCGATGGGGCTATGGGCAGTTGGTACATCATTTTATGGTCCCAATAATCAACCTTTATATAACTAAGCTTGCAGGTTAAACTATCTTTTAGCCAACGCTCACCGTTTATCATCAACGCAAATTCGGCAACTGTCATACCATGCACCACGGGTACGGTATGCATACCCACAAACGACCGGTATGTAGTATCTAAAACAGCTCCATCAACATAAAAACCATTAGGGTTGGGCCTGTCCAGTATCAATAGTTCTTTGTTGTATTTAGCACAGGCATACATCATATCCGTAAGTGTGCTTATGTAGGTGTAAAAACGTGCACCCACATCCTGTATATCAAAAATCACATAATCCACATCGGCCAACATAGCAGAGTCGGGCTTGGCATTTTTACCGTATAACGATACAATCTTTTTACCCGTTTTAGCATCTATGCTGTCTTTAATATGTTCACCTGCATCGCCCATTCCCCTAAAACCGTGTTCGGGAGCAAAAATTTTAGCAATGGGTACGCCTAAATACACAAGGGTATCCACCAAGTGCGTATAGGTATTGTATTGGGTGCGCACTACCGATGTTTGGTTAGCCACAATGGCCGCCCTTTTGCCGGGCAATAGTTTTGTTATATCAGGTATATTATCGGCGCCGTTAAGCACCATAGTATCGCGCACAATAGGGCCTTTGTAATATTGCAATGCCTGCCCTGTAACCGTGGTTGATAGGCTGGTAATTACACTAATTAATAAAATGGTTACTATCTTTTTCATCAGTTTCTAAATTACTCCAACGCATGGCTCTATATTTGAATGCGTAAAAATTATGCCAACAAAACAATTAACCATATTATTCCTTAAAAGTCCTTCTCCTTTAGGAGAAGGATTTAGGATGAGGTAAAACAATGAGGTTATCATTATTTATAGCACGTAAGCTGGTAAAAGGCACGCCCCGAAAAGGCCGCAGGCCATCGCGCACGGTGGTGGGCATAGCCATTGGCGCTATTGCGCTGGGCATGGCCGTTATGATAGTTGCTGTGGCCATTGTTACGGGCTTTCAGCAGCAGGTGCGCGATAAAGTGGTGGGCTTTGGCAGCCATGTTATTGTTAAGCCCTACAACCAAAACGAATCGTACGAAGGAAACCCTTTAAGCCACGCAGACTCTTTAGCTACGGGCATACGACGGATTGAAGGTGTTAAGCATGTGCAGCCTTTTATACTTAAAGCGGGTATGTTTAAAACCGGCGATGAGATTGAAAACATAGTAATAAAAGGGCTTCCGCACGGTTATAACAAAGATTTTTTGCAAAGTGTATTGGTTGATGGGGAATTAATTTCGCTACCCGACAGTGCGCCGTCTAAGCAACTGATAATCTCTAAATTTACCGCCAACCGACTTAAAATTAAGCCCGGCGATGATGTACTGGTTTACTTTATTGTTAAAAACGATATACGTAAACGCAAGCTAACCGTAGCAGGCATTACAGACTCCGGCTTTGAAGATTTTGATAAGCTTTTTGCATTTGCCGACACAAGACATTTGCAGCAACTAAACGGCTGGGATAGTACCCAGGCATCGGGCCTTGAAATTTTGGTAAATAACTTTGATAAGCTTGACCAAACCGGCGATGATATTAACCGAGCATTACCACCAAGCCTGCAGGCTAAAACTATAAAAGAAACCCAGGCCGATATTTTTGTGTGGTTAGATATGCAAGACATCAACGCCATTATCATCCTGTCGCTAATGTTGTTTGTGGCTGTTATAAACATCATATCAGCCATGCTGGTACTGATACTGGAGCGCACCTCTATGATTGGTATGCTTAAAGCAATGGGGGCAGCAACAGCCTTGTACGTTGGGTGTTTATTAATTACTCATCAAACCTATTACTGCGTGGTCTTATAGCAGGCAATATATTGGGTATAGGCTTGTGCGTGATACAGTTGTATACCGGCGTAATAACGCTGCCAAAAGAATCGTATTATGTTGATAGGGTACCCGTATTAATAAGCCCGCTGCATATTGTGGGGCTAAACGTGCTAACCATAGCCGCATCATTTATAGTGCTCTGGATAACGTCTATGATTATTCGCGGTATTAGCCCGGTAAAGGCAATAAAGCTAACGTGATATTAAAAGTCCCCCTCACTCCTTTAGGAGAGGGGGATTTAGGGGTGAGGGCTATTACTTAGCCAGTTTGTTAAAGCTTTCCACATCGGCACGCAGGGCGGCTTCGCCCCTCCAACCCAATGTTTTACCTATAACCTTAGCACCGTTAAAGTACATAATGGTAGGCAAGCTTTCTACAGCAAACTCGTCAGATACTAAAGGATTTTCGTCGGTGTCAATTTTAATAATAAATACCTCGTCGCCCATTTCTTTGCCAATTTTATCAAGCACGGGGGCCAATACTTTACAAGGGCCACACCATTTAGCGCTAAAATCTACAATAGCGTAGCGTTTGCCGGTTAGTAGTTTTTCAAGGTCGGCCTTGGTCATACCGGTAATTTTTTCTCAGCCGGGGCTACAACACCATTACCTGTATCAACCGGTTTACCTGCACCAGACCATGCCCTGAACCCGCCTTTCATATCGTAAAGCTCTGTAAAGCCCAGATCTTTCATTTTCTTTACCGCTGTGGCACTGCGGCCACCGGCAAGGCAATAAACAAACGTAGGTTTACTTTTATCAAGCTTGGCTATTTTGCTATCAAAAGCAGCATCGTCTATATTAATGTTTGATGCATTAACCAAGTGCCCGCTGCCGTATTCGTCGGGCGTGCGCACGTCTACTATTTGAGCCTCGGGTGTGGCATTTAGCTTTGTTTCAAACTTGTCAACATCTAACAAGTTTTGGCTAGACCCTGCATTGCACGCTAAAAAGGTAAATACAGCAATAACCGATAGTGATTTAAGAAGTTTCATCGTAGATATTTTCTAAATACAAACATTAAAAATAAGGCTACTATAACGCCCAATATAAACAACAGGCTCTTATTGTAGTGGATTTTTGTAATCCTTCTGTCTTTAGAGTAAGACCAAACCAAACCGCCAATAAATACCAAGGCAAATATGCCTGCAAATATCCAATGGCCTGTTCCTACGTTTGTCATATACTCTAATTATAAAATGCAAAGTTACCTATAATGTTTAAATGGAAGTGTAACTAATGTTACCATTACTTAGCAGTTGTATCGGCAGGGGCTAATTGGTTGTTTAAACGGTCAATATCGGCCATGCGGCCTTTTAAAACGTATATGTAGCTATTAGCCTTTTTAGAACCCATACGGTCTGCCGCCCTGCGGGCCCACTCCAGCGCCATGTTATAGTCACCCATCATTTCGGCAGCTACAGCCATGTTATAAGTTGCTTTTCTGGCTATACGTTTCTTTTCGCTTTTACTAAGGCTTTTCCACTCTATAGCCGCGTTGGCCCAATCATCGCGTAATGCCATTTGCTTAGCCCTGCGCATACCCTTGCTGCCGCTGCCATAAAACTCCCTGCTGGTAAGCATCCACACCGGGGCTATGCGGCCACCGTATACACGGCCACCTTCAAAACCGGTGCGCATTACCGCATCTACCGGAAATACAGTGCGGGCAATAGCCTCTTGGGGGTTTTACCCTGCCCGTTAAAGAACATAGATTTATACATCTGATATTGGTCCATAAGGCCGCCATCTTTGGCATACAACCTCCAACCAATAGTCAGGTTTACATTCTCGTTAGCATCAAAGTAAATTACATTAACGTCTTTACCATTCTGTTTCTCGGTGCGGGTTTTCTGCTCGGTAACAATTTTCACATCGCTATCAAAAGCTTCTACCGCTAGTACGGCATCGGCGCCGTATTTAGCACATAGGCTTGCTATTTGCGCCTGGGTTAGCGGCGCGGGGAAAAAGCCCATTCCATTACCTTCCAGTTGCTCGTTTGATACAATAACGGTATAGCGGTCAGAATCGCGTAGGCCATCAACCACCCCATTCATGGCTTGGTCTACACCACGGCGGTCGGCCATAAGCATCTCGCCGGTAAACAATCCTTCCAATACATTCATCCAGGCGTTTTTGCCTTTTGGCTTGTAGCGGTTTACCACCACAATTTTTTTAACGTCTTTAGAAACATCAATATCGGCAGGCTTCATAACCCTAATGGTTTTAGAAGTAGTACATGCACTTGCCAGTAGTAGAAAGGCCAATAACAATGCTGAGATACGTAAGGAAGCTTTCATAACAAATTGGTTTTAATACTAATAATACAAGTAGCTTGCCAAACCACGCAACAAACTAAAAATCAATACTTTATATAGAAAAAGCAAAGGCTGCTTATTAACTGGGAACCGACAACTGGCAACTACAAAGAACACATCAACACCTTCCAGGCTTCTTCAACCTTATTATCATCAAGCAGGTGCTTGGCTATTTGGTGCAGGTGCAATTTAAGTTCTTCGGGCTTGTTCTTATAATCATCATACAATTCAAGAATAGCATGCTGCTTATAATTTTCCACCTCATCGTTAGTAGGTAGTTTTTCTACATTGCCCAATTGGCCCAGGTTATTACCCGTAAGTATAGTACTCAACCGTATTGCTTCGGGAATAGAATCTACCCCAATACCCATAGTGGTAATGGGCTTGGCAACCTCAAACAGCCCATCGGCTGCGCGTGTATACCAATCGCCACCCATACGGGCCACAAGGTCTATTTTACGTGGGTCTATAACACCCTTTTCATCTAATATGCTATCGTCAATATGCATCAACACAACCTCGCAAACAATAAGGTTGCCTGCGCCGCCCTGCTGGCCCAGCTCAATAATATCTTTTACTTTACACTCAAACTGAACAGGTGATTCTTTAACCCTGTAGGGCTTAACAATTTCCGACTCTAGTTGGGTAAAGCCAGCTTTTACAAACTCGTTAACGCCCTGGGCATATTCTACACTGGCTAACGATGCCTGTTGAACAATGGGATAGGTAACTACATTAATCACCACCTCGCCCGTAGCGCGGGCATTCTCCAGCGTGTGCTTGGTGGTATTATCGCGCACACGGCGGTTGGGCGAAAATATGAGTGTTGCAGGGTTGCTGCTAAACAGGTTAAAAAAACTAAAGGGCGACAGGTTAGGTCGCCCTTGAGAATCAAGTGTGCTGGCAAAAGCTATAGGGCGGGGGCCAACGGCTCCTGTAAATAGCCATGCAATTTTGGGGTGGGCATTTCGCCCGGAATTATTTTCATCCGTTAAACGGTCATAATTTCTTTTTCTTTTGCCTCCAGGTGCTTATCTATCTTAGCAATAGCATCATCAGTAATGCCTTGTATTTTAGTTTCAGCACTTTTAGCCTGGTCTTCAGGAAGGCCTTCTTTTTGAAGCTTTTTAATAGCCTCGTTAGCATCGCGGCGAAGGCTGCGAACGGTAACGCGAGCGTGCTCCGTTTCTTCTTTAGACTGCTTAACAAGGCCCTTGCGGCGCTCTTCTGTTAATGCAGGTATGTTAATGCGGATAGTGGCCCCATCGTTAGTTGGGTTGTAACCAAGGTTAGCGTTAGATATAGCCTTTTCAATAGGCGTAATCATATTTTTTCCCAAGGTTGTATAGCCAGTGTACGTGCATCGGGTGTACTAATGTTGGCTATTTGGCTAAGCGGGGTGCTGTTGCCGTAATAATCAACGTGGATAGAATCAAGCATACCGGGGTTTGCACGTCCGGCGCGTATTTTTTGTAATTCAGACTCTAAGTGGCTAATGGCTTTTTCCATTTGCGCTTTTGCCGCTTCAATAACTTCTTTTTCTGCCATGGTAGTTGAATAAGGGTGCAATTTTAGTGAAAAAAAGATAGTTGGCTAATTCAAAATGCATTTCTTTAACCGTTAAGCTAAAATGGTTGGCTATTCCCTCTTCCCTTTTAAATAAGCATAAACAGCCATAGCGTGCCCATGACCTAAGTCAAAATCTTCTTTAAGCCATTTTACAATTTCGCCGGCTTTAAAACCCTCTTTTAACAAGCCTTTATCTTCAGCCAGTTTTTTCAACTCGTCAGGCCCTTTACCAGTTTTGGCCTGTATATTATCTAAATATGCTTTAAACGACATGCTATACCGATTTTAGTTTTGCTGCTTGTAGTTTATGGTAGCTAAAATACGACACCGCTTCAACAGCAATAAAAATAAGGAAAAACGACCAATCTGTAAACGGTGCGCCCAAGGCCATAACGGCGTACATAGCGCCCGAAAGGTCGAAGAATAAGCCGGCATAGGCCCATTCTTTAATACGCGGAAAAGCAGGAACCAGTAATGCTATTGAACCTAATAGCTTGGCCATACCAATAAAGCCCTGCATGTATAACGGAAATCCCAGCGATGTAAAAAGGCCAACCGAATCTGCATTGCCCAATATGTTAGGTATAGCGGTAAAGGCCATAAAGCCTGCAAACAATACTGTAGATACCCAATAGGTAATTTTAGTTGCTTTCATAATTATTATGCTTTTATAGGTTTATAAGTTAGTACTACAATACCACAGCTAAAGGGTGTGGCCTTAACAAGTTCAAGCTTTGTTAGCCCGTTAAATATTTTTAAGCCCGTGCCAATAGCGGTAGGGTTTACAAACAGGTTAAGCTCATCTATAAGTCCTTCGGCAATAAGGCTGGCATTAAAGCCTGCTCCGCCGTAAACTATAATATTATCGCCTTCTTGTTTTTTTAACTGATTAATTTCATCGGCCAGGTTGCCTTTGGCTAACACCGTATTGGCCCAGGTTGACTCTTCAAGCGTTTTAGTAAATACTACCTTAGGGGTATCTACCATTAGCTTAGCAAAATCATGGCTAGGGTCTTCGGGGTTGTTGGCAACATTGGTCCAGTGTGTTATAAAACCATCGGCCATGCCTCGGCCCAGTAATATTGTGCCAATAGGCTTGTGCAGGTTATCTACAAAATCTTTAAGTTCATCGTCCCAGTTCCAGGTCATCCAGTCCATTTCATGGTTTGGGCCTGCAACATATCCATCAATAGACATTTGCACCTGCAATTTCAACTTCCTCATCATGCTCAATTTTTAAATTTACTTTGCAAATATGGAAAGGAATTTCAACTTACGTAACGTGCAAAAACGACATTGCAAAGGGTGAAATACGACAGGGTAGCGTTCAGATAAGTAACATATTTAGACATGAAAGGCCGAACACCACGAACTACTCCCTAAATTTATTTCAGTTTAAGCTCTTTTAGTTTTGGTATACATAATTCAATTTCTTGTTCCATAGTTTAGAATTTTTAGTTGGAGTTATTATTGAATTGCGATTGATCCTGTCAATAAATTGAGGCATTGATTGTAGCGAAAATAAGTATAATAAATTTATCTCTACAGGCAACAAATCAAAGCTTTAAAGAAATGCTGATAAGCTCAATTGTTAGAGCAGATTATTACATAAAAAAGAGGCCGACTACATGTAGTCGGCCTCTTTTTTATGTAAGGTTGATAAAGAAGTTATTGCTTTCCTAAAAACACTTTTTTGCCTTGTATTTTACCATCGCTTATTACTTGTATAAAGTAGGTTCCCGGCACAATATCGGCAATGTATAGCTCTTGGCGGCCTTTTAGGGTAGATACCCCTGTTAGGCTTTCCATGCGCTGACCCAAGGCATTGTACATAAATATGTCGGCTTTGTTGCCACCCCAGTTGTTAAACTCTATTACCACACGCTCGCCCTGTCCGTAGATGTTAATGTTATTAGCATCTATACCGTCTATGCCGGTGGTAGATTTAGAAACATTAATCACTTTAGTGGCCACATCGTTACATGTGCTGTTAGAGGCTGTCATGCTTACCGTGTAAATACCTTCGGCATCGTATGCGTGAACTACTGATGATGAACCGCTTTGGGTGTTACCATCGCCAAAGTTCCAAACATACTCGTTAGCATCAGCAGCTACACCGGTTAAGCTTACCATCTCATCTACCATTACATTGGTAGCCGATGCGTTGATAGTAGCATCAACCTGGCTATTGCCATTTACGGTAATAAACTCTTGTGCAGTATAGCCCGATGCATGGGTTACCGATACAACATATTCTTGCGGAGGCAGGTTGGTTACAGATACAGAGCCTGTAAAGTTGGTACCTTGTGCATACACGTTGTTATCGTTACCACGTACTTCGTAAGTAGACCATACCGTTGGCGCAGGTTGTGTTAACTCAATAGAGCCTGCATTATCACAATCCTGGTCTGCAACTTCAGCTTGTAAACCGGGTTGGAAGTGTAGCATAAACCTGTTAGCATCATCATTAATTGTCATGTTAAAGTTGTAGCTATTGTTATTGCGTAAGTCAACCATAGTGCCCAGTTTCAAATCTTCTAAGAAAATCATAGTAGTTTGCGGGAAGGTAGCAATATCATCAAAGGTAAAAGTAAAGTTACCATTGGTGCCGGGTTTCAAGCCCATTGGCACAACTACAGTTTCTTGTAGCGATGGTAGAGAGTTTATAGAAGCCATTTCGCTGCCCACTTTGGTATACAGTGTAGGCTGCTCTGCCCGGCTCTCCCATTTCTGCCCATCATAATAATCAAAACCTGTTTGCGCAGCTGCCATAAAGTAGATGTAGGTAACATCGTTATAACCATTGCCACTAACCATAACATCTAAATTATGTAAGAGATGAGAGTTATCGTCGTAGTAAGTAGCTAAAGTATCTCTACGGTGGCCGTTGGTAAATACAAAGTTTCCTGTACCCGGGTTAGTTTTACGTACCCAGAAACCTTGGCCTAATGCAGTTATAGGGATATTAGGGCTGCTGCCAGCATTGTAGGTATAATAGGTACCGGTTAGCGGGCCGCTGCTTAAGTAGAACTGTACCTGTCCATCAAAACCTGCAGGCATATTGTTATTGGGGTTATTGTCAACATCACTGATTTTAATTGCCGATGGATATGGGTTAGCAACAAGGTTCCAGCCGTTGTTAGCGTTAGAAAAAACAGCAGTATGGGTACAAGGTAAAGATACGTTGCCAGTTTGGGCTGCACCTGTGTAAGTAATAACGTTGCCGCTGCTTACTTTGGCACCGTAGCCACGACCCGATGTCATAGTGCCTGTGGTTTGGAACCACCAACCTTGTTGACGGCATAATGGAGTAAATGTAAACGGACCAGCCTCTTCCCAACGCATAAATGTGCCGTAGGGCGAGTTCATTGCAACGATGTTGCTAGGGCAGCCGGTTGCAGGTATTGTTTGCCCCGGAGTACCAGATATAACAAAGCCGCTAACACCACTTAAATCAAGTGTAGAACCTCCGTTGGTAGTAACAACCGGTGTGCCAATATAGCGGAAACCGTTATTGTTGTTAGAGGTTATGTAACGTTGTACAGCAACATTGCCGCTTAGCGTACCGGCAAAGCCCACTGAATAATCATTTATATAAGCAGTACCCGATGCGTTAGAAATTGTTCTAATGTTACCATTGGTAGTAAGCTGGCCAGCTTTTAACTCAAGCACACCGGTAATATTAACCTTGTTTACACCACTGGCAACAGAAACACCGTTAGTATTATTTACCTGCAAATTGCTAAATATGCCACCGCCAGTAATGCTTTGTGCGGCAGAGCCAGAGAATATGGTTTTACCCGGGCCAGATACTACGTTATTAGCACCTGTCCAGTTACCTTTTATATCAAGTGTGTAGCCTGCATCAACATAAATAGTTGCACCTGCTGCAATAGTTGTATTTCTGGCAAAACCATTAGCTCCGGTAGACAATTCAGGGTCAAAAGGACGGTTTGGTATAATAATATCATTATTAACTGTAGGTACAAAATCAGGATTCCAATTAGTTGCTATGTTCCAGTTATTCTCGTTACCTACACCACCAAAACCACCTTCCCAGGTAAGTGTAGTACAGTTGTTTATTGTTGCTGTTATGGGGCGTACTTCAAAACAGCCTGCTGGTGTAGTACACCTTACCCAGTACACACCATTAACGGCTATTGCACTGGCAGCAGCTGGGCTTATTACACCTGTTTGATTTACCGCGCTGGTAGAGTCGTTATAATAAGTAAATGTACTACCAGGTATTCCATTTAGATCAGTAGCCGCAGTTGTTATGTTAACTGTGCCCGGCGCACAAACTGCTGCTGGGTTAGTTACAGAAAGGCTAGGCCTTGGGTTAACCGCCACAGTAATTGGTGTTGGAGCATTGGCTGTATTATTAAAAATAACGCAGTTTTCGTTACTTGTAATGGTAACTGTTACAATATCTCCATTAGCAAGTGCTGATGTGGTAAACGTATTTATACCAGAATTTTGAACCGGCGAACCGTTTACTAAAAACTCATAATTGGGGCTTGAACCACCATTAGTAGGTGTAGCAGTAAATGTTAAAGAAGTACCAACACATTGCGCGCCTGTTGGGCTTTGTGCTATAGTAACCGATGGGGTTTTACCCTCGGCAACCTGAAACAAGCCACTACCAGTAACACCGGTGGCAGAAAGCGTAGTGCTATTTGGTGTTGTTGCAAGTGCCGGATAAGCCCAAGTAGAACCATTGTAATTACCAACAATTAAATTGGCAGCCGTTGGCGATCCAACCAAGTTACCTGCTGTATTCCAGTCTAAAATAACATTATAGTTATTTGGCAAAACACTATTATTAGCCAAATTCCATATCTGGTTTAAATATTTAGAAGTGCTTAAACAAGACCCTGTGAAGAATGTAGTAGGATTTGCTCTTGCAGTATAATTTCCTGCTGTAGTAACAGATGGGAAAGTAATTAAAGCAGGTGTATAATTAGATAGTGTACCTACCTCAAAATTCCTAAGCACGTTGCTTCCTGTTGCAACATATTTCTGTAAGTTTCCATATACCCAACCGTTTGTCAAACTTACACTTCCGGTATTGGTTATACTTACATTATCTGTAGCAAAAGTGGCTGTTCTTAATATACCATTATTTAGCCCAAGTATACCATTAATAGTAACTCCTGCGCCTGTAAGGGTAACACCTGCAGCATTATCAATAGTTAAATTTTTAACAGTAGCAGGTAATCCATTACCTGTAACCTGCGCAGCATTTGCAAAGTAGGCATAGCTTCCATCGGTACCATAGGTACGTGTACCAAGACATTGCACATTGCCCAATGTGCCTCCGGTTGCTGTAATACCTACAATATCTGTAACACCAACGGTGCCCGATGTATTTACATTAAACGCTGCTGTGCCCAAGGTATTGCCTAACATATATCGTGGAGTACCCCCTACGCCAAAATTAAATGTACCGCTGTTTGTTACATTTAGTTGGTTGCTTAATAAAATGTTACTGTTTAATAAGTTAACAGTACTTCCAATGCCATTCGCGGTAAATTTATCATATACAAATAAACTGCCTGTAAGGCCAGAGGTTACTCCGGTATAAACAGTACTAAAATTTACCAGTGTTTTAGAGCCCGCGTTTACAACGGTTGATGCTGCCAATAATGTAACATTGTCTATATAAATACGGCCTGCGCTTGCAAAGCTATTATATCCATAAAAACGGACTTTAATGTTGGCATTATTATTACATGCAGCAGGTAGTATTAATGGGTATTGTGGCGATAGCCAAATATCTGTACTAGCACTCGGCACCTGAAAGTCTGCAATGTTAGACCAGGTTGTGCCACCATCTGTACTTAAATTAACAGCCACCCAAGGATAATCCAAATCAAGGAACTGGCTCCAATTAGACTGAAAGTCAAAGTCTAGCGACAAAGTTTGAAAGCCTGCTGCATTTAAGCTAACTTCTAAATAATTGCTAGGGGCCAATGTTAAAGAGCCTGCTGATGCAGGAGTAACGCTTACACAAGAGCCACTTATTGTTACTCCGGGTATACCCAAAGAAAGTGCTGCACCCCCATAGCCTGAAATAGTGCCTGTAGCGATGTAAACGATGCGGCAGTATTAACAGATACCTCCGGCGTTGTTTCAAAGAAACCGTTCCGGTTAGAGTTTAACTCAAAGTCATAGTATGTAATAGGTATACCTGTTGGATTTTCAACCACACAAATAGTAAAGCCAGGTGTTGTAGGGACAGATGCTCCCGCATCGTAAACACGGACAAAATAGGTAGTGCCAATGGTTAACCCACGTATTGTAAGTGATTCTGCACTGCCCAGTGTAGCAATATTATTTGTACAGCTAGATGCTACTGCTGTAAATGTAGCACTTGGGCAGCTACCGCTGCGTGTATACAATTCAAAAGCGGCATTAAAGCCTGATGAACCGGTTACCGTTACGGTATGTGTAGTGCTGGTTGCTACAAAAGAGTACCAAACATCATCTTCGGCTGTTCCACTGCAAGCAGCAGGAACACCATTAGTGCCTTGCGATGCTGTAGCTAACTGAGTGGTACCGGCTGTTGGTAAACATGCATCATCTGGCGATGCAAGAGCTATTGCGTTACAAGGAACATCATTTGCCGGTGGCAAAGAGATACATAGGTCAAAGTCTGAAATAACACCTGTACCCGCAGTAAATACCCTAACATAGTAAGTGCCGGCTGTTAAACTTCCTAACAAGCCTGCCTCTGCAGTATTACAATAAACTTGAGAACCGCCACAAGCGTCAAACACCTGTATTATCCTGTCGTTATTGCCAGATATATCTGTAATGCTATACCCAACGTTTGTAGTTGATGAGATGACAAATTTATACCAAACATCATCATCGGCAGTGCCGGTGCAAGGTGCAGGTGTTACTCCGGTAGTAGCTGTAGATGCCGCTGTACTTGCTGTAACAGTATTACAGCCCGGTTGTAATGCTCCAGAAGAAGGTATAGGCAATGCACCTGCACAATCATCATTAGTTGGCGGTAATGCAAGGCATAAGGTAAATTCTGAATAGGCAGGGGTTGCCGCAGAAGTATATACCCTTAACCAATAGGTATTACCTGCTGTTAAACCACTTAAACTACCTGTTGGGGTTGTTTGGCAGCTAAAAGGACCAACACCACAAGAACTGTTAAAAAACTGGATTACCCTATTATTATCCCCGCTAATGTTACTAAAAGAGTATGCAACTGATGTGTAGCCTGCAGGCATAACAAAAGAGAACCACACATCATCATCGGCAGTGCCAGAACATGTTGCAACACCAGAGTTAGTTGCTCCTAAAGTATTACCATTAACGTTAGTACAACCGGGCGCTAATGTGGGGAATGCAATAACACCGGCACAATTATCATTTACAGGAGGTACAGTTAAACATAAGGTAAATGTTGAGTTAACAGCATTGGCAGATGTATAAGCCCTAACATAATATGTTTGTCCACCTACAAATCCAGTAACGGTTCCAGATTCTGGGTCAAAACACGATGTAGGGCTAATTGGCGTAAGGCTACCACAAGTGCCGCTATAAAATTGTAGAACCCTGTCTGTATTGCCCGATATATTAATGTTAGAATAAGCTATGCTTGTATACCCTGCAGGCATTGTAAAGCTAAACCAAACATCATCATCAGCAGTGCCAACGCAACCAGCAAAAGTTTGGGTGGCACCTGTTGTAACTACTGTTTGCGATGTGCAACCAGAGGTTGATAACGTACCGAATGCAAATGCACCTGCGCAATTATCATTAAAAGGAGTTATTGTGCGGGTATTACCATTGGTAGTGCCTGCATTTACAGCTATGCTGGCATTAGCTGCTGTAGATGAAGCAATAAAAGTATTTCCTCCAACCGCAGTTATAGCAACATCGGCAACAATAATATACTGCCTAGTGCCACTTATGCCTGTTTGTGTGCTAATATTAAATGTTAATACAGAGCTAACGGGTGTTGATGTAATTAATACGTCGCCACCATTTACAGTTCCACTATTATCAGCATCGTAGTATAATTTAGCATTGGTGCTAAAGTCAGATGCAGAAGCAGTACCGCTATTATTAACTGTAACACTGGTAAGGTTGTAAGTTGTAGAACCACATGCAGGTGTTAGCGTAAACCCGTGCAATAATTGAGAGGTACCACCGGCAGGTATTGACCCTGCAGCCGGGGTGCCTGCATTGCTTAGTACTAAGCTTGCAGGTGGCCCTGTTAGCGATATATCAAAGGTACCTACAGCGGCATTATAACCCCATACTAATACTCTGTAAACGGTATTTGCAGGAGCGCTGATAATAGTAATGCTTTCTGTTCCGCCGCCACCCTGTGCTACACCGCAACCAGCGCCGGTAGTGCTACCGCAAGCACCGGTAAATGCAGCCATTTCCACATCAAAACTGCCTGTGGGCACTGCCGATACAGTGTAATTACCGGCACATGTAGTTGTAAAAGTATACCACAAACCTTTATCAGTGGCGGTAGGCGGGTAACTCCCGCAACCTGTTGTTGTTGGCAATGGGCTCTCCGCACTTGCAGTAGAATTTGCTCCGGCTATTGCAGAACCATTTATTGATAATGTTGTGGAACCAGAACAAACATCGTTTGCGGGGGCCTGCGTCAAACAAATGTTAAAGCCATCCGCTTGTGTTACACTATTATAATCAGTAACCCTAAAATAATAAGTTATCCCACTAGTTCCTGTAAATGTTATTACTTCGGCTGTTCCTGCCGATATTGCATCAGAACAACTAATATTAGTTAAAGTAAGAGAAGGGCAAGTTCCCGTTGAAGAAAAAGCCTGAAGAACAGGGTCATAAGCTCCTAAGCGGGCTACAGTAACAGTATAAGATGATGTTGTAGATGGGGTAAATGAATACCAAACATCGCCTGCGGCCCCACCGCAACTAGACAGAGTTATGCCTGAAGATGTGGCCGAGCCAGTATTAGTTTGTGTAACATTTGTACACGTAAGGTTTGCTGTTAATGCTACTGCACCACAAGGCCCATCGTTTAAAATAGTTCTGGTACCGGCAGGGTTTGTTGCCGTAGGTGTTCGGTCAGTTCCTCCTACGTTGCATAATGTTATTTGCCCATCTACCACATTGCCAACCGGGGCATTGGGGTCTATATCGTAAGCCAGCCAAAAATGGTTGGTGCCACCGGCTAATGTTACAGCCGTACCCGGTGTTACCGTATAACCGCCATTGGGGTTTGGATATGCCGAGCCGAAAGGTGTGCCGGTAGAAAAAGTAGCTGTGTTGCCGGTATAATATAGTTGAGCATTGGTAAGGTTTGCCGGTACAGGTGTACCCGTAGTATTAAATGTTATAGAGCTACACGTTAATGGAGATGCTGTACCCGTTGTTACAATCTGTAAGTTTAAAATGGCATTGTTGCTGCTGCCCCTATCTACCGCTGCAGTAGATGCCTGTGCTACAGTGCAAGAGGCAAAAGCCATGGGTAATGGTGGGTTTTCTATTGCAATAACATTATCTATACCAATTGTTCTTGTTGTAAAACCGGAAGCTACTTGTGCACGAAATGCAAATTTATAATTGGCTGTTAATAAGCAGGTAAAATCGCTGGTAGTAATAGTTGTAAAACTTGTACCATTTTGTGTAGATGAATGCACAACAGTTGGATAGTTGGCCAAAGTTCCGGTGCCAGTCCCTACCCTTACTTCTAATGGAATATTTTGTCCGCTTGCTGCATTTGTCCTTACTTTAAATTGAAGCTTATAGGTACGGCCTGCAGTCATGGCAACATTTGCTGTAGTAATTACTGCATCAGTAGCAAATAAAAGATTTTGTCCAACCCTGACGTGTCCAGCGGGTGTTCCATCTGAATTGTATGCTGCTGTAGTATTAAATGCCCAATTACTACCCAAACCTAGATTATTCGTTGACCAGCCGGCAGGTATTGCACCACCAGTAAAATTTTCTGTCCAAATTGTTGTTTGAGCTTTTGCATTAATAGCAAACAAAGCTGTAAACGTAAAAAGTAGCAATACTACTTTGGTTGCTAATGTTTTAAGTAAAGGATAAAAACTTGTCATAGGCTTACTATTTATATGGTAATAAATTGGTTGGGGTGGTATAATTGGTGTTGGTTTTATAAGCAAAACCAATAGGATATTCTTGGGTATGTATGCTAAATAAGCCGCTAATTGTGTTAAATAAGCCACAAAAAGCTGCCAAAACCGTAAGAAACCTTACAGGCAGAAATGAAGTACTGATTTGATTGCAAATAACTGTATTTGTCATAACTAAGTTTTAAAATTAGTTTGATAATACAATTACCCCTGATTACACTACCTTAAAATGAGATAGTTACGAAATCCTGGAGATTGAAAATAAATTAGGGTACGTGTGTAATAAAAGGTAAAAGTTAATTCATAGGCACATTTTACTGTTAATCCTTACATATGCAATGTTAAAACAAGATTAATTTTTTTTTGTGTTATATCCTAGTGATTTTTGTAAAAATCATATATATATTATTTAAATTACACATAATCAGGCAGTTATATTTTAAAAGGATGATTTTTACTTAATGTTCGACCATTTTTAAGTTTAAGTTACGGCTTGTTATTGGCACAAAAAAGCCCCACCTGACTTAGTCAGGTGGGGCTTTCAAGCTATTGTAAATTAGCTATTTACTTTTTCCTAGTAGTAGTTTTTTGCCTTGTGTTTTACCATTGCTTACTACTTGTATAAAGTATGTTCCCGGCACAATATCGGCAATGTATAGCTCTTGGCGGCCTTTTAGGGTAGATACCCCTGTTAGGCTTTCCATGCGCTGCCCCAGGGCATTGTACATAAATATGTCGGCTTTGTTGCCACCCCAGCTGTTAAACTCTATAACCACATGTTCACCCTGTCCGTAAATGTTTACGGTATTGGCTTCTGTGCCTGTAATGCCTGTAGTATTACCAACAACAATGGTTTTGTTTGCAACATCATCGCACACATTGCTTGCGGCTGTTACCGTAACATTGTAAGTTCCTGCGGCATCGTAAGCATGAACTACGCTATTGCTTCCTGCGGCGGTATTACCATCGCCAAAGTTCCAAACATATTCTGTAGCATTGTTTGCATTAGCGGTTAGGCTTACCATCTCGTCTACCATTACATTGGTAGCCGATGCGCTGATAGTAGCGTTAACCTGGCTGTTACCATTTACAGTAATATACTCTTGTGCAGTATAGCCTGATGCATGGGTTACCGATACCACATATTCTTGTGGAGGCAGATTAGCTATAGTGATAGTACCGCTTAGGTTTGTGCCTTGTGCATACACGTTGTTATCGTTACCGCGTACTTCGTAAGTAGACCATACGGTTGGTGCAGGCTGGGTTAACTCAATAGAGCCTGCATTGTCGCAATCCTGGTCTGCAACTTCAGCTTGTAAACCGGGTTGGAAGTGTAGCATAAACCTGTTAGCATCATCATTAATTGTCATGTTAAAGTTGTAGCTATTGTTAGCGCGTAAGTTAACCATAGTGCCCAGTTTCAAATCTTCTAAGAAAATCATAGAAGTTTGCGGGAAGGTAGCAATATCATCAAAGGTAAAAGTAAAGTTACCATTAGTGCCGGGTTTCATGCCCATTGGCACAACTACGGTTTCTTGTAGCGATGGTAGAGAGTTTATAGAAGCCTGTTCACTGCCAATTTTGGTATACAATGTTGGCTGAACGTTGCGGCTATCCCATTTCTGCCCATCATAATAATCAAAACCTGTTTGCGATGCCGGTATAAAGTTAATGTAGGTAGCATCGCTATAACCGTTGCCCGTTACCGTAACGTTTAAGTTATGGTCAAGTATAGAGTTATTGTTGTAGTATGTTGCCGTAGTGTCTTTACGATGACCATTACTTAATACAAAGTTTCCTGTACCCGGGTTGGTTAAGCGTACCCAAAATCCCTGGCCTAATGCTATTGCTGGTATTGTTGGGTTAGGGCTGCCAACGTTATAAGTATAGTATGTGCCGGTAAGAGGCCCACTGCTTAGGTAAAACTGCACCTGTCCATCAAAACCTGCCGGCATGTCATTAGCAGTGTTACCAACATCGCTATTGCTAATTTTAATTGGCGATGGGTATGGATTGGCCACCAAATTCCAGCCATTATTAAGGTCAGAAAAAACAACAGTATGGGTACAAGGCACAGATACGTTGCCAGTTTGGGCCGCACCTGTGTAAGTAATAACGTTGCCGCTGCTTACTTTGGCACCGTAGCCACGGCCCGATGTCATAGTGCCTGTGGTTTGGAACCACCAACCTTGTTGACGGCATAATGGGCTAAATGTAAACGGACCAGATTCTTCCCAACGCATAAATGTGCCGTATGGAGAGTTCACTGCAACGATGTTGCTAGGGCAGCCGGTTGCAGGTATTGTTTGCCCCGGAGTACCAGATATAACAAAGCCGCTAACACCACTCAAATTTAGTGTAGAGCCTCCGGCGGTAGTAATAACAGGTGTGCCAATGTAGCGGAAACCGCTGTTGTTGTTAGAGGTTATGTAACGTTGCACAGCAACATTACCGCTTAGTGTGCCAGCAAAGCCCACTGAATAATCATTTATATAGGCAGTACCCGATGCGTTAGAAATTGTTCTAAGGTTACCATTGGTAGTAAGTTGGCCTGCTTTTAACTCAAGCACACCAGTAATATTAACCTTGTTTATACCACTTGCAACAGTAACGCCTGCAGAGTTATTTACTTGCAAATTGCTGAAAGTGCCACCACCTGTTATTGTTTGCGCTGTAGAGCCAGAGAATATGGTTTTACCCGGGCCCGATACTACGTTATTAGCACCTGTCCAGTTGCCTTTAACATCCAGTGTTTTGTTTGCATCAACAAATATTGTTGCGCCGCCAGCAATAGAAACATCTTTACAAGAAGCATTAACACCTAATGATATTACAGGATCGTTTACAGTATTAGGTATAATAATATCATTACCGGCACTAGGCGGCCCCGCAGGTGTCCAGTTACTTGGGGTATCCCAGTTAGTAAGGTTGCCGCTAGTGCCACCTACCCATGTCATAGGGCCGCAAGAGTTTATAGTAACCGCAACAGGCTCAGAAATTTTTGTACAACCTCCTGAGGATACTGTATAAACGTAAGAACCGGTAGCAGCAGCCGATGTGGTAGTAGTTGTAGCAGCAGGTATAGCTATGTTATTTGCATACCATTGGCGGGTAGTTGCACCTACTGAACCTGTTAGGGTAACTGAAGCAGCCGGACATATATTTGATGCAGTTGGTGTAGGGCTAACCGTAGGTTTTTGAAATACAGGTGTAAACCTAAAGCCTAAGTTGCCATTAATATAGTTTGAACCACCAAATGCGCAGGTTGAGTTATTAGCAGAACCTGCTGCTGTACTAGAGGTTGTCCAGTTGCCGCTAGCTTGGGTGCGGTTTAAATAATCGGTATTAGCTGCTCCCCGAAGTCCAATTTGATAACTGCCACCATTACCATTAATACAATATCCTGCTTGCGAAAAATAAGTAATTTCTATTCTGTTGGGTGCTGTACCGGTTAAATCGTTTTCATATAATTTAATTTGAAAATCTAACCTGTTCCAATCTGATGGAGAGCCAAAAGCTGGGCATAATCCACCGGTATTTCCCCACTGCATAAACGCAGTCCACTCTATAGCAAGGGTACGGTTGGGTGCTGTACCGGCAAGCCTATAACTTATTTGTGGTGTAGTAGTAGCGGAAGAGTGGGCTTGCAAATCGCCGCCCATAGCAGAAATAACCCCTCGTAAGGCAAGGTTGTTGATATCGGGTTATAAACGTTGCCGGTAACGGGGTTGTATGAACCAAACCAAATAAAGCCATTGGCATTAATGCCAAATGAGCTATATACTTTGCCATTGTATTCAAAAGTCATACTGCCGGGCATAGTTATGTTAGTATACTGGTTATCATCCAAAGCAGTGCCCGAACCTGCAACAACAGTGCCGCTTAGACCAACTATTGATGGGAAGGAAGAGAATGATGCATAAGTATATGCACAAGAAGGAGAAGATAGAGAAACTATTGGCCTGTTGCCACTTGGTGCAGTAACAGAAGGGGTGTTTGCAGAGCCTATATTTATACTAGTACATTCAGCATCTAAAAGATTACCCGTAGGGGCAGAAATAGCAACATCGTAAACTATCCAAAAATAGTTTGTCCCTGGAACCAATGTCTGCGACCCATTTACTACAATAGGATTACTTCCGCCCGGAAACGTTGTAACATCGCTACCATATTGCGTAGTAGTAGCAAAAGTAGAACTAGTGCTGGTATAATATATGCGGGCACCATTTAAGTTGGTTGTAGCCGTGGTGCCATTGGTGTTAAATGTTAGCGAGTTAAGTGTTAGTGCAGGCGCTGTTCCTGTATTGGTAACAATTTGTACCTGTAAAATTGCCTTAGTTAACAGACCCCGGTAGCACGCTACCTGTTTGTTGTATGCTAGTACTACTAATATAAGCCATAGGCCCGTTTGCAGATGTGAAATTACCTATTGCTGCTGGTGTCATATAACACGGACCAGAGCTATTATAGGTGTAAATTGCATAATGGTATGCAGTGTTGGGTAACAAACCTGTTACATTTACTGAACTACCCGAACCAATGTATGCTACGTAATTGCCGGTTCCTATTTGCGAACCAATTCCAAATGCTGTGTTGGCAGTATAAGTAGTTGTGTTTACAGGGTCAGCATTAACAGCAGAACCTTGCCTAACAACAACAATAACCCCTGCGTCTCCGTTTCCATTACCTGTCCAAGCAATTGTTGCATTAGTAGAATTAATGGTAGGGGTGTTTTGTCCGCTGGCTTGTACAGATGGGGGCGAACATATTGGAATAGCCACACTGCCGGCTAATTCAGTCATATTATAACAAGTTGCAGTAGCGTTATATTCATATATAGCAAAGTGGTAGGTTTGTCCACCAACCAAATTATTAACGGGAACAGTAACAGTGCCCGATGATGGTGAGTTAGAATTAAATACAACCCAATTGCCTGTACCAATTTGAGAACCACTACCAAAGCTACTATTGGCAGTGTAGCTAGTTCCACTTGTTGGGTCTGTATTTACCGCAGAACCCTGGCGTGCTACAACTAAAACACCTCCTGTACCATTGCCACGTGTAAAAGTTACATTACAAGATGTAGTGGTTACGGTATTAAAGTTAAAAGTAGTTGCCTGTGTACTTGGTGCGGTGCATAAAATTACGTCTTGCTCAATCAAAACCCTACCTGAACCACCGCTACCACCAGAACCACCTGTTCCGGTGGTTCCAAATTGTCCAGATCCGCCAATACCACCCGAAACTTGGGGGCATTGCCTGTATTAGTATAGCTGCTTAAATATTGAATGTTGATTGTGCCACCGGAACCACCGCCACCGCCACCGCCGGAAGCGCTGCCACCAGACGATAATGAGCCATTGCCGCCAAAGCCGCCGCGGGCGCGTATCCATGCGCCAGTACCTATTGTAACGTTAGTAGCAGTAATTTGAATAGCGGCACCACCACCGCCGCCGCCGCCGCCCGCTGCGCGGGCACTGGCTACAATACTTTGTGTTCCATGGCCACCGGCTCCGCCACTACCTGCCAGTAACCAACGGTCTCCGGCTGCTGTAGCACCTGCTGAGAAAAACCTACGCCTGCGCCTACCTGGGTAGTTAAGCTTGCGTTACCATATACAGTACCTGCAACGCCGCCTGTTGCGCAACCTGTGCTTTGGCCACTGCCATTGCCTCCATTAGTTCCGGCACTGCCATAGCTTCCGCCACCTCCACCTGGGCCTGCCCAAGATGGTCGTGTAACAGTAACGCCACAACCTCTTATGCCTGCTCCTGTTGAGGTGCCGAAATTTGTGCCACTTGCTGTAGTAGATGTGCCATTGTTACCACCTGCGCCACCAATACCGCCTGCTGCTCCGCCACCTAAGCCTGCACCTGCCGCCCCGGCTGTTGCACCCGAAGCATTGCCAGCATTAGCGGGAACAGCACGTAATTCGCCATTGTTGGTAAAGTTACCGGTACACTTTATAATTAAAGGAGCTCCTGTACCTGTAACTGTTACCGTAACACCTGCATTAATGGTAAAATTGGCAAAGTTGTATGTGCCCACAGCCATGTTTACATTGGCAGTAACAGTAATGTCATTACCAGATACGGTAATACCTGTACCACCGGCAGTAGAAAAGGGTGCAGCATTGCTGCTAATGTTTCCTGTGCCGTAATTAAATGTTTGCCCCAACGCGCTGTTTGCAAAGCCGGTAATTGCAATAATTAATAATAGTAAAAACCTTTTCATACGTATAGTATTAAAATATAATGGGTTTAATGTTTTTTCAAACTAAGGTTATGAGTAAAAGAATGGTTTTAGGCATCCTTAAAATCGTATAATCCTCGTTAATGTAAACGTACATTAACAACATGCAAATTTCAATACGCTTTACAGGTGTATAATTAGTTTGGGCAAGTAGCGCTCTTATCTGATAAATGATTGAAAATGGAGCTTTTATAGACGTTACTAGCAGGTATAAGGCGTTTAACCCTGCTTTTTGTTCTTTACATTAACTTAATAGTAACTTTATGTAATTGGCAGGTAGGCTAAATGGGCGTACTTTTCTTACATATACAACTATTTTGTGCGCATAGCGGTATCAAAATCTTGCATAAAGGCAACCATGGTTTTGTGTATGTTTTTTAATATCATACGGCATTGGATAGCATCGGGGCGGTTGTTGCTTAGCATGTAGGTATTGCAGTTATTGTTTTCGTATAGGCATTCTATAGGCCCTAAGTCCATGCGGCCGGGGGTTCCAAACATAAAATCGGTATTGTAAAAATTATCAAGCCGGTAAAAGTATTTGCCATGTTTAATAGTAAAAGTGCCGGTATAGTGCCACAGGCCACCGTTATATTCAGTACGGTCTCTCTTAAAGGGGAAGTTTATACAGGGCTTAATAACTATTTGCCCAATACTCTTGTCTATCTTATATATAAAGGATTTTGTGGTACTAAAGTAGGTTGTTAAATACGTTGCGGCGCGGTCAAAAAGCTGGCTTTGGGTAGTACTGTCTACCACCATAGTGCCCTGAGTATACTACCACATCGTTTTTACGCGGGGGTAGTGTGCCTTGGGCAATGCTAGTAAGCGTTATAAAAAGGGCCAGGCCCAACAGTACTATTTTCATTCTACTAATATAGTGGCTTACCAGTCATCTTTTAGCGGTTTGCGCATTTCAGCATCAAAAGCAGCCATAAACTTAACTATCTCCTTGTGTACATCAGTTAGTATAACCTTTCTTTCGGGCATTAAGGGGCGGCTACCCATATTTACACCGGGCCAGCAGGTGGCATCTTCATACAGGCACTCTATAGGCCCCAAATCTTGTGCACTACGGCTTCCTGCCATAAAGCCCGTATTGGTAAAATTCTCCAACTTGTAGCGGTATTTACCATCTTTAAAGTCGAAGGTGCCCATGTAGTACCATAACCCGCCTGAATATTCTATGCCTAAACGTTTAAACTGTAGGCTTATTGCCGGGTTGATGATAATTTGCCCACTGTCTTTATTGGCATACTGTATAATTGGTATAGCCGATGGAAACCACGAGTTGAAAAAGCCCCTTGCACGCTCATACAGTACATCTTTTTTAAAGGTGCTGTCAACCCTCATAATACCCTCATATACTGCCATTTTGTTTTTGCGTGGTGGTACATTTACCGTTTGGGCACTTAGGGCAGAGGTAATTAATAGTATGCTAAAGAGTAAAAAAGTCCTCATACGTTATTCTGTTATAATAGAGGCGTACTGCATTAATTGTGCCATTTGCGTAGGGTAGGACATAGGCTAGCTTAGGTTATTAAACAACAAAAACCCCGGCATTGGTACCGGGGTTTAAAAATAATTGTGCGGATGAAGGGACTCGAACCCCCACGTCTTTCAACACCAGATCCTAAGTCTGGCGCGGCTACCAATTACGCCACATCCGCAACAAATACGGTTGTTATTCTTCTGAAGCTGGTGCCTCAGGAGCAGCAGTTTTGGTGTCGGTTTTCTTCGCGTAACGAGTACGGAATTTATCAACACGGCCTGCAGTGTCAACAAGTTTCATCTTACCGGTAAAGAATGGGTGAGACTCGCTCGAAATCTCCACTTTAAACAGTGGGTACTCATTGCCATCTTCCCATACAATAGTGTCTTTTGTGTTAACGCAAGACTTGGTGATGAAAGACTTGTCAATCGACATATCTTTAAATACTACCATACGGTAGCTCTCTGGGTGAATATCTTTTTTCATAATTATATCCTCGAAAAAAAGGATTGCAAAAATAGTAAATATATTGTTACGTACAAACCTATTAACAAAATAAATATAAAAAAGTGCTTTTTAGGCGGTTTGCTTAGTAAAATAACGGCTCATCCACGTGGCCGATGCCTTGGTATGCCAGCGTCCGGTAAAATCCTCAGCAGTAGTTATGGTGTTGTCATACACGTAGGTATCGGGCGTAATATCGCCTGCGGCTACCTTATTTTCAAACTCGCTAAGGGCTACTAATTGTATTTCGGGCATTTCTACCGCAATGTTAAGGCGGTTAAAAAAGTCTATGTTTAACTGTGCCCCAAGCGCTTTTTACAAAGTTTACAGATTTGTCTATAGAGCAACCCGATGCCTGCGCCTGTGCCTCATCTACCCCCAACACTAAAAAGTAGCCGTTAAGCACCTGTGCTGCTGCTGTAAGCGGGGTGCCGTGTGCCGACCATTGGGCTACAAATTGTGCCGATGCTTCTGCTAGCATTTGCTGCTCACTGTCGGTTAAAAGGCGGTCGGCCTGGTATATCCACACCCTGAGCATAGCCGGGTAGTTCATTTATTGTCAACATGGGTAAAATTCTTAGTACAAATGTACGGTAAAAGTAAATCCCCGCCTTAACCTGATAGCTATATCCTGTAAGGTGGGGAATACTCATATTAACTCTTACTACTACTACTTACACTATCGTTTATCGGTCAAACCCACCGCCCGGAGGACCGGGAGGGCCATCGCCTGCTCTGCCGGGACCTAACCCGTGGTTTTTCCACTCTTTCAGTATCCAAATTTTAAATTCCTGTTCGGCCTTTAGCAGCAATGCCACTTTTTTCATTGGCAGCACCTTTTTCCATTCGGCCAGAGTATTTCTTTTCTATATCCAGTTCTCGTTGCCTAAAAACAAACTCCTCGTCTAGCGCTTTGGCTATAGCGTTGTCATCCATATCATCCAAACCTTTAAAAGCGGCCTTTTGATCTTTACGACGCTCTGCACGCAGGTCGTCTATAGCTTTGGCATACGCATTATATACTGGCCAAAATTTGGTAGCCTCATCGGGCGTAAGGTTAAGCTTATCAGTAAAAAAGCCAATTCGCTTACTCCTAATCCAGTCGCGTACGGGCCCTTTATCATCTTCGGGCGGGCCACCCATTGGGTTACTACCCGGGGTTGGGCAAAAGCATTGAGCCCCGCCGCCGCCAATAGTATAAAAATCACAGTTCTCACAGCTTTCATAAGCATCTAATTACATACCGTCTATAAGCTCGGCTAAATCTAAATTTTCTTCCGCCACCAACTCCACTAAGCTATTATCGTCATTGCTTGTCCTCTCCGGTGCTTCGCTCAACAACCCTTCGGCATTAAAATCATCGGTATAGTCAAAAAGCGCGGCAGCCTCAGCGGCAACATTGGTATTGGTATTTATTTTGCTTACAACCCTTTTGGTTGTAGTGTTTTTTGCAGTTTCTGCAACAGTTTTTACATCGGGTGTTGCAACCGTTTTTACTGTAGTATTATTGGGGGTGTTACTTTTATTATCATTGGTTACAGGGGTATTGTTGGCAACCACAGCCGGTGGGCTAGGATTATTGTTTAGATAGGGCAAAGCAATAAATACAGCAACGGCAACTACGGCGGCAACCGCAAAGGCGGGGCGCAATACTACGCCGGCATTTTGCCACCATACCCTGGCTGGTGCGTTTTCCTGAGCCACCCTTTCTACCACATTAAGGTATAGGGTTTCAAAATACCCTTCGGGCACTGCAAAGCCTGTTTCCTGTGGCAGTTGCTGGGGTTGGGTTTTAGCGGCAATCTTATCGGCAAGGCTGTCAAAATAATTAGCAGGCAAAGCATAAGGCTGTGCTTTTTTAAGGGCAGAAAGCACATCATCAAACGGCAGGCCCTTCAACTGCACCCTAAGCTCTATGGCTTGGTGCAGGCGGTTAAAATACCCATCGGGCACCCTAAAGCAGTTCAGCTTTGGCAGGGTGTCTAGCAAGGTACTGTTGCCTTCGTTATTATATGTGTTCTCTTTCATTTGGTATTATGACTCTATCTGTTTAAAAAGGTTTAAAGCCTTTTCATATAATCTTCAATTTTTTTAACCGCGTGGTGGTACGATGCCTTTAAAGCCCCTACCGATGTTCCCAGAACTTCCGACATGTCTTCATATTTCATCTCGTCGTAGTACTTAAGGTGAAAAACCACTCGTTGTTTTTCCGGTAATGTTAAAATAGCCTGTTGCAGTTTGCGTTGTATTTTGTCGCCATCAAACAACGGGTCTTGGTCTATTTTTTTGCTCAGTTGGGCTTCCACATCAACCAGCGGAACAAATATCCTTTTCTTCTTTTTATTTAAAAACGTAATACACTCGTTAGTAGCAATACGGTACATCCAGGTATACAGTTTAGCATCTTCCCTAAACCCCTCCAGCGATTTCCAAACCTTAACAAAAATATCCTGCACAAGGTCGTCAGCATCGTCATGGTCAACAACCATGCGGCGCACATGCCAGTATATTTTTTCCTAGTACTTTTTCACCAACAGGTTAAACGCGTAGTTGCGCGTACCCTCATCGGCAAATTTTTCCAGAAGCTCTTTATCGCTATACTCCATTAATACCCTACAACCGTTTTAATAATTTGTATACAGTGCTTTAGATGCCTAAAGTAACAAAAGGTTTAATCAGCCCTTAAAATTTTCTCTGTCCCATCCTCAAACCCTTAGAGTATGTAGTTAATACTACGTTTTCGCGGGTTAATCTTAGGTTTGGCATTGCCTGATTCACCAACAACTCTCCCTTTTAAAGGGAGTACCTCTGACGTATGTCAGAGGGGAGGGATTTAAAAATGACAGCCAATCCTTAGAGCGTGTAGCTAATACTGTCGTTTTTGCGGGTTGTTTCAAAGGTCCCTCTCATTGAGAGGGTGGATGTCGCCTTTGGCGACAGACGGGAGAGGTGTTTTTAGGTCCTCGCAAGTATGGGTGGTTATTTTTCATTTTTATTTCATCATTTTTTATTCATTAAACCCTTAAAGCCTGTAGCTAATGCACTCGTTTTCGCGCCCCCTATTTCTTTTGTCACCTAAAGTTCCTAACCCTCTCTTAGTATTAAGAGAGGGTGGCGATTCTCATACCATAAAATCAAAGAACTAAAGCTACCAATCGCGGAGAGATGCAATGCTACAGTATGTAGATAATGCTCCATTTTCGCGGTTCGTACTCCCTCCTGCCTCTCCCGATGTTATCGGGACCGGCTTTCCTCCCCCTACAAGTAGGGGAGGTGTCGATCGCGCCAAAGGCGTGAGTGACGGTGGGGGTACGGAACCCTTACAGCACGTAGCTAATAGCATCATTTTCGCGGGTTATTTTGGCCCCAAAACAGTGCGATGGGTAGTCCACGCCCGGTGCGAACACAAGATTTTGCATGGCAATTAGTGCGGTTAGGCAGTGCGAGAGCAAAATCGCCGTGTTTTTGCTTGGAGCCTGCCCCGCGCTTGATGCGGGGTGGTGTCTTTTTTATTACTTTTTGGACAAGCAAAAAGTAATAAAATAAACAAGTGTATTCCTTACAGCATGTAACTAATGCACTCGTTTTGCTCCCCTTTTTTCATTCATCACCAGAAGTTTCCTAACCCTCTCTTAGTATTAAGAGAGGGGTGCGATTTCCCTATCATAAAATCAAAGAACTAAAGGTACCAATCGCGGAGAGTTACAACGCTACAGCATGTAGATAATGCTCCATTTTCGCGGTTCGTACCCCTCCTGCCTCTCCCGATGTTATCGGGACCGGCTTTCCTCCCCTACAAGTAGGGGGAGGTGTCGATCGCGCCAAAGGCGTGAGTGACGGTGGGGGTACTCAACCCTTACAGCGTGTAGCTAATACACTCGTTTTCGCGCCCCCTATTTCTTTTGTCTCCTAAAGTTCCTAACCCTCTCTTAGTATTAAGAGAGGGTTGCGGTTCCCTATCTTAAAATCAAAGAACTAAAGCTACCAATCGCGGAGAGTTACAACGCTACAGCATGTAGATAATGCTCCATTTTCGCGGTTCGTACCCCCTCCTGCCTCTCCCGATGTTATCGGGACCGGCTTTCCTCCCCTACTAGTAGGGGGAGGTGTCGGTCGCGCCAAAGGCGTGAGTGACGGTGGGGGTACTCAACCCTTACAGCCTGTAGTTAATACACTTGTTTTGCTCCCCTTTTTTCATTCATCACCAGAAGTTTCCTAACCCTCTCTTAGTATTAAGAGAGGGGTGCGATTTCCCTATCATAAAATCAAAGAACTAAAGGTACCAATCGCGGAGAGATGCAATGCTACAGTATGTAGCTAATACAATCGTTTTCGCGCCTGTTCTGATATTTATCGTCGGGAGTTACCTCTCCCCGTCTTACACCTTTGGCGTAAGCCACCCCTCTCCACGCGTGGAGAGGGGAAAGACAAGACAATTTATTGTTTTGTCAGGGGAGAGGTTAAAGCCCTACAGCATGTAGTTAATGCACTCGTTTTCGCAGGTTGTTTCAAAGGTCCCTCTCATTGAGAGGGAGGATGTCGCCAAAGGCGACAGACGGGAGAGGGTTGATCCTTTAATCATATAAATCTTTTTAAATCTGCGGTTCAGACAATTTTAAAAGAAACACCTCAACCCCAACCTGATTTTACCAGACCGGGGTTAAAGCATAAATATAGTTGGGTTAACTTACTTACAGAGCTTAATTCAAAGATGATTTCGTTTACTTAACTATTTAATAATCAAAAAGCGCTTTCTTTACAACGCTTAACTCTTTTTAAGCCCCTCTCCCTTTGGGGGAGGGGTTTGGGGAGGGGTGCAGTACTGCATTTTTGGTTTTTCCTGATTATGCCATCAGAATATTGACTGTCACATTTGTTATTGCAATAACACTGCAAAGATACTATATTTGAATACCAAATGTCAAGCAAAAAATAAAAAATGTTAATAAAAAAATCCCACTGGTTAGCTAATGGGATTTTTTAAAAGGTGTTGAATAAGATTATTCAATCTTACAGTCATACTTGTGGTGAGCGTTGCCTATAATAGGGTTCGTCATTTCGTCTTCAGCATCTTTCAAGTCGTTGCCGCACTTTTCAGAGCTGGCGCTTGAATAGGTTGCATTGCCGTTACCATCTTCACCAGAATATTCGTGGCATTGTTTACACACTTTGCACGACGACATTGCCAGTATAGCAACTACAGCAGGGATAAGTAATAATTTAAAACGGTTCATCAGATTGTTGTATTAGTGAAATTATACCATGGTAACCTACTATGTTTGGCAATTGTTCAAATAAAAAATAAAAGGCAGGTATACTATACCTGCCTTTCTTTATAAATAATAATAATTACAGGGGTTAATCAAGCCTGCAATCGTATTTGCGGTGAGAGTCGCCAATAATAGGGTCTGTCATCTCATCTTCGGCATCTTTTAACTCATTGCCACATTTTTCAGAGCTGGCGCTTGAGTAGGTTGGGTTACCATTGCCATCTTCGCCGGCATATTCATAACATTGTTTACATACTTTGCAAGATGAAAGGGCTAACATTGCACATACAGCAGGAATTAGCAATAATTTAATACGGTTCATAGTACATGTTTTTTAAAGGGTTATTTTTTCATAACCTCAGAAAAAACACAATTGTTCAGCTAAGGATATTCAAAGCCAAAGGAAAAATTTGTAAGCCTTTCATTATCAAAAAAATATTTGCAATAATATACAGGCATATTGTACCCTCTTAAAAATATATTGGGCGATTCTATGCGTAATGTATATGCCATAACAGTACCGCTATGGGCCACTGTAGTAAAATTGTTCTTTTTTATTCTAAGGAATTTTGAAAGGCTCATGCCTAGTTGTATCCCGTTTTCTGTTACAAACGTTTCAATATTGGTTTTACGAAACCTGGCAGGCCTTTTTGTACTTACCTCAAACTCATCAAACGAATTTTTAACACTGCCCGGATGAAAGATGAGCTTTACAAATTGAGTTTCGGTTTTATTGCTCAGATAAACTTCGGGCAAGTCTTTATCCTTATCAATATAAGGCATTAAATCGCCAAAGGTGGCTTCTATTATCTTATAGTTTTGCAGGCATATTGTTTTGGATAGTGAAGTGTCGGGTTGAAGAATTTGTTTTGGTTTATTACGTTCCAATACTAACAAATCGGCATAAGTTAATAATCCAATTGTATTGCTATCAGCTATACATATCCATACTACTTGGTTTGTATTCTCAAAATGGCAATTTGTATTTAACACAGTCATTGTCCGCCCGGCATAACCGTGTTTTATTAGCCATGCAAGTTGTACGCTTATATAATTGCTGTCGGCTACTTCGCTACCCATATAGCGCCTGGTGTAAGATGAGCCTTCATGTACAGGTAATTTTCTTGCAGTGCATTTATTCGTTTTGAAATTATAGACACTTAATTCGCAAGCAGTATTATCCGGACCAATGCCATTACTGTCTATAACTACACTGCTGTTTAGGCATAGGTTTAAGTTGCCGCGTTCTCTTATTAATTCGTCGGCATTCAGATTTGCATTAAGCAGGTAGATATGGTCTTTAACAAACCATTGCCCCAAAATACTGTTGTTGATAGATGGTATACAAATGCTTTTTGGCAACTGGCTATCAAACGCTTTTTTAGAAAGGGCATTAACCTGTCTAGGAGAATCATTTACACAAGCAATAAGCAGTAAAACAAAACAGCAGGTAAATAGCAGTAATTTCATAGAAAAGTGTGTACACTGATACTTATTTGCAAATAAAATGTTACAACAAAAAAGGCAGGTAAAACCTGCCTTAACTCAAGACTCAACATTCAGTATTCAAGGCCCTATTCCTTCATCAACATCACCCTCGCCATTTTGCCTTGGTAAGTAACCAATACAGTATACAACCCACTAGGTAATTGACCAATATTCAATTGCTTGTTCTCAACTATTTTATCCATCACTAGCTGACCGGTAGTGCTAATAATTTTTACATTGAAAGTACCCATATTTGCAGGCGTTGTAAAGTATACATCAGAGCTGCTTGGGTTAGGGTAGATTGATACACCCGGCAAAGTATTTTCAGTAATACTACTTACAGCCCAAAAATATACAGCCGAGGTATCGCTACAGCCATCACTAGTAGTTACAATAACAGAGTAAGATGAAAAATTATTATCTACTGAAATAGTGTCATTGTTAGAATTAGGCAAAGGCGCACCATTATTTAGCCATTGGTACGATGTAAATCCACTTTGGGTAATTAAAATCCCCGGTACTACCAAGCCCGTAATTTGACTAACAATAGGTACCGGCAACGGGTTTACCACAGCAGTAAAATCGTGCGAAACAGTATCGCAAATGTTTGATACAAAAACGGTAAATACATCACCATTTGCAGGAACTTCTGTATAACCCGTTTGGTTGGCATTAGGTATATCTACACCGTTTTTTTGCCATCGGTATACAAGATTGTCTCCGGTAGCCTGTATGCCCATAAAAATAGCATTGCCTGCACATACCGCTAAGGGTAGCCCCAAGCCTGTAATAGCAGGTGGGGTTGTTGTAGCAATGGTAGATATATTGCCTGTAACAGTGCCACAGTCGCCGGTAACAGTTACAGAGTATAATCCCGCATTGCCCGCAGTAATGCTATCAATTACAAGGCTTGTGCCGGATTCATTATCAATAGGGCTTCCTTGAAACAACCATTGATAGCTTAAGTTTTCGCCGTTGGCAGAAACGCCCAGTGCCAGAGACTCTCCAATACAAAGCTGCTGACTTGTAGCAATATTATTTATTGATGTTGGAGTAATAGCAGTTACATTAACAGCAGTAGATGTAACAGTACCGCAACTGCCTGTAATTACTACATCGTAGCTGCCTAAATCGTTAGCTGTTGTAACGGGTACGGTATAAGTAGCACTGCTTGTGCCCACATTATTGCCATTTCTGCGCCATTGGTAAGTAGTGTTGTTGCCGCCGTTGCCAATAACAGTGAGCGTTAACGAGCCTCCAACGCATAGTTGTTGGGCTTGGGGTTGTTGGGCTATGCTGGCAGAATTTACTACAGATAGTGCCACAGCATTGCTGGTTACTACAGGCCCACAAGTGCCGGTAACATCTACCGTATAGTTTGCCGCATCGGCAAGGGTTATGTTATTTAATGTTAGGGTAGGGGCATCTGTACCTACAGGGGCACCCGCTTTTTTCCATTGGTAACTTAGGTTAGCACCGGTTGCAACAACACTAAACGTAATATTGCTACCCACGCAACCGTTTTGCGCCACAGGTGCTGTGGTAATAGCCGTTGTTGGGTTTACCGTTACCACCGCGTTGGTTGATGTTACTGTGCCGCAAGCGCCTGTTATTGTTACTGTATAAGTGCCTGCATCGTTTACCGTAGCGTTGGGTATTGATAATGATGCAGAGTTGGTGCCTACATTAGTATTTCCGCGCTTCCATTGGTAGCTAAGGTTTGTACCTACTGCCGTTGTGCTTAAATTGATGTTTCCACCCTGGCACAATGTGGTGGTAGGTGCCGGTTGATTGTTTATAGCCGTTACAGTATTTACAGTAACAACAGCAATGCCCGATGTTACGTTGCCACACGCGCCCGTTACCTCGCAGGTGTAGTTGCCCGCATCGCCTGTGGTTATGCCGTTTATGGTAAGCGTAGGTGAGTTTGTGCCCACATTGGTAGTGCCGCGTTTCCATTGGTAGTTAAGGTTTGTACCCGTAGCACCAACAGTTAAAGTTAAGTTAGCCCCCGCGCACAATGTTTGCGTAACAGGTTGCGTACCTATGGCTGTATTTTCATTAACAGTAAGCAAAGCGCCTGTGCTGGTTGGTGTAGCGCATGTATTGCTAACCTGGCATGTGTAAGTACCGGCATTGCCTGCGGCAACATTAGTAATGGTTAGTTGGTTTGTTGTAGCACCCGATATGCCCCCGCCGTTGGTTACGTTTACATTATTACGTTTCCATTGGTAAGCAATGTTAGTGCCAGCTGCAGTAACGCTAAATGTTGCCGATTGCCCCCACACAGTATTAAAGGGTTTGGATTGTCTGATATGGATGCTGGTGTAAGCAAACTAAACGTAGCAGGGTTAGATGCTATGGTATTGCCGCTGCCCGTTACTTCGCAGGTGTAGCTATCCACATCGCCCGCGTTTACGTTGGTTATGGTAAGGGTATTGGTAGTAACGCCGCTAAAGTGGCCATCGTTGGTTAAAATGCTGCCGTTCTTTTTCCATTGGTAAGTAATGCCGGTACCTGTTGCACTAATGGTAAAGCTGGCGTTGGCTCCTGTACATGCACTTTGGTTGGTAGGCTGGGTGCTTATTTGCGCGGCCTCTGCTATAAGTAGTTCTTCCAGGTAAATAATATCGCCCGTAACATTGTTGTTGCTGTTTGTAGCGTTAAAAGCCCCATAAAAGCTAAACGCACCTGTACCTGCAGCAGGGGCTACCCAGTTAAAGCTCCAGGTGCGGCTGCCGCTGCCTGCCGTGCCTGCTGTCCTGTGAGTTATGTATTTTGTATTTACTATTTGTGTTGCAGATGCATCGGTAACAACAAGAGTACCACGCTGTGTACCTGCTGTATTTTGGGGCGATATTTGAAACCCGAATTCTTGTAATCCCGTGCCCTGTACAAAGCCTGTTACAGTATAGGTTTGCCCCGGTATGTACCCTGTTGTGGGTATGGTAGAGGTTAAAGATGCGTTAGTAGAACCCGAAATAGGGTTGCTGCCACCGGTATGGCAACCGGAGCGTGCACACGATTGCGATGGGCCCCCATCGCCCGGAGAGCCTGTGCGGCCTGCCGGTGCGCCGCCTCCATTACCATGGGCACTTTGGTTTACATAGCCAAAGGCCACAAATATTGTTACAATAGTTAGTATACTAAGTACTACTTTTTTCATGCTCAATCAGATAGATGTCTAAATCAAAGTTACAACATTCAGTATTAAATAACTACCAAAATAAAAGTCTCCCCTCTCTTTTGGGGAGGGGAGATTTAGAGGGGTGGGGCTACCCTTTGGTTACCAAAGAGGGTCTGTATTATGTAATTGAAAACAGGTACTTATTTACGGGCAATTGCTCGCTCGGCTGCGGCAACCACATCGGCTGTATCTAAGCCATATTTGGTAAGCAGTTGCTCGGGTGTTCCGCTTTCGCCAAAACTATCGTTAACGGCAACAAACTCTTGCGGGGCAGGTGTGTTCATAGCCAATACCTGGGCAATTGCATCGCCAAGGCCACCGTTGCGTTGGTGTTCTTCGGCACTAACCAAACAGCGTGTTTTAGCTACCGATTTTAATATCGCCTCTTCATCCAGCGGCTTGATGGTGTGTATGTTTATTACTTCGGCAGATATGCCTTTCTCTTTCAATATTTCAGCAGCCTGCAACGCTTTCCACACCAGGTGACCGGTAGCAAAAATACTAACATCGGTACCCTCAATAAAGGTAATGGCTTTACCAATTTCAAATGGCTGGTCGGGGGCTGTAAAATTGGCAACCTTAGGGCGACCAAAGCGCAGGTAAACAGGGCCCTTGTGCTTAGCAATAGCAATGGTAGCGGCTTTAGTCTGGTTAAAATCGCATGGGTTAATAACCGTCATTCCCGGCAGCATACGCATCATGCCAAGGTCTTCAAGTATCTGGTGGGTAGCGCCGTCTTCGCCCAGGGTTAAACCCGCGTGCGATGCACATATCTTAACGTTTTTTCCGCTGTAGGCTATTGATTGACGAATTTGGTCGTAAACCCTGCCGGTAGAAAAGTTAGCAAATGTTCCTGTAAATGGTATTTTACCACCAATAGTCATACCTGCGGCAATGCCCATCATATTAGCCTCGGCAATACCAATCTGAAAAAATCGCTCGGGGAACTCCTTTTCAAAAGCATCCATTTTAAGCGAACCGGTAAGGTCGGCACAAAGGGCAACAACATCGGGGTTGGTGCGGCCAAGTTCTAATAAGCCTTCGCCAAAGCCCGAACGGGTATCTTTATCGCCAGATGAGGTATATTGCATGGGGGTGGGTTTTTCTAAGCCGCAAATATACTACTACCTGCAGAGGTATTGGTAGTTGTTAGAAAGTTGTTTTTATAGTTGATAACTGATATTCGGTAAAAAAATATAAGTTCAAATTGCTATATTTGTAATATGAAAACAATCAGGCTAAAGGTTGCAGATAAAGATTACAAAATGGCTTTAGAGTTTTTAAAGCAGGTTAAAATGTTTAAGATTATTGATGGCGATGATTTTGATATTCCTCAAGAACATAAGCAAATTTTAGATGAAAGGTGGAGCGCTATTGAAAATGGCTCTGCGCAATTAGTAGATTGGAATACAATAAAAAAGGATTTGTTTAAAAAATATGGCAAAGCTAAAAGTTAGAATTGAAAGCAATGCCTTTACAGAGTTAATAGAAGCCGCCGATTTTTATCAAGAAATATCAAATGATTTAGCTGTAAGGTTATTAAAAGATTTTGATACTGCTATAGAAGAGATTTCAAAACACCCCCAACAATTTAGAGTCAGGGAAAATAGCTACAGGGCGGTACTACTAACTGATTTCCCTTATTTGATATACTACAGGAGCTTAAAAAATGAGCTGATAGTTGTGGCTGTAATTAATGCACATCGTTCAAATAAATTTATTAAAAAGAGACTAAAGTCTAAATAGTATTATCCCTACTTCAAACTTATCGCCACCGATTTCCCCGACTCTATAGTAAACGGTTTTTCTACGGTGTACAGCGTTTCTGATGCGTTGCGCCTGCGCCATACCACCTTGTAGTTACCCGGTTGCAGTACATAATTTTGGTAGGTTGATGTATCGTCTAAGTTCAATACAAATTCCAGCTTGCCTTTTTCATCTAAAAATATCGTTCCATATCCTTCACTAGGCATTTGCAGCGAAACTAACCCCGGCTTAGGAATTTCAATAGTAGTGGTGCTGCTTTGGGTAACATCAACCTTGCTTAAATGGATGCGGGGTGTAGTTAAAATTTCCAAATCATACTTACCCTCCAAATATCTGTCTGTCCGCCCAAACGATTGTAAATGCAGCGTTTTATATTCATTCGCCTTGCGTATAATGCACTTCAAATCGCCATAATCGCTTTTGCCCTCCATTTTAAGGTTTAGGTAGCCCGTAGGCGCGTTAATGCCAATGGTGTTGTGTTTGCCGGGTGTAAGGGTAATATCAGTCTTTTCAACCGGGGGAATGGTATGCACCACCAGCTTGTAAGTGCTTATAGGGTCTATGTACAACGTATCGGGCACGCCCTTGGTGTTAAGGGTGTGTATGTAGTTGTATTTAATAACGCCCGATTGTGCATCATACAACGTAAAGTCAATATTACTCTCGGTAGGTTTGTTGTATTTATCTAGTATGTTTACCTGTGCCGATGTATTATTCAGCGCCTGTGATATTACAATGTTCAATATGTTTTTAAAAGCCGCTTCGGTATTGGCATCGTAGTATTTGCCCATACAGTCAAAAGCACTTTTGGTAGACACATCCAATCCCACACCAATAATAAAAGGTTTAAGTACGATGCCTTTGCGTTGCAGCGCCAGCGATACCGCACAAGGGTCGCCGCCGCACTCTTCTTTACCATCGGTAATAAGTATAATAATGTTGCGGGCATTACGGTCAGGAAAATCATTCTCACACGCCATTAGCGATAAGGCAATGGGCGTAGTACCACTCGGCGAAAGGCTGTTTACTTTATCTTTAATACGCTTATGGTTCAATGGTCCAAAAGGCACCTCCAGTTTGGTGTCGTCACAATCTTGCGGCGGATAGTTTTTCTGGTGGCCATATACACGCAGGGCCAGTTCCAGATTGTCTATTTTGCGTAAACTGTCTATCAGGTTATTCAACAACGATTTTGATACATCCATTTTGGTAGATGTTTCCCACTTAGACCACATACTTTGCGATGAGTCAAAAACAAACTCAATACGGGTAAGCTGTTTAACGGCTTTGCCCGTTGGCTGCGCTTGTAAAATACCCGTAAACGCCAGTAATAACGCTGTTATACACAGTTTTTTCAAAATCTGTAATGTATTGCTTATATGTATACGCAATATACATGCCACAGGGTTGCCTATGCCATTGCATGTGGCTAGTTATAAACTACAAGCTTTTAATAGTGCAGGAGATTAAATTAATCGTGCTATAGATTAAACTGTTATGGCTATATAGTAGATAAGTTTAGGTTTTGGGGTATGTATGTGTTAAATTTACCCTAAGCCTATTCTAAGCCAGACAAACGCCTATGCGGACGTTGCAATCCACCAGTTATAACAGAATTAAAAAACGTGGGATTAACCAAATTGCAAAGCCTCGCTCTCCAAGCGTCCACAAACAATAAGGCAATCCCACGTTTAGGTAGGGGTCTTTTCATTAACGTGTCATTTTTTATAGTATAAACATAATTTTTATCAGGAAGGTTTAAAATTTGCATGGTAAAGCGTCCTTATAACCAACCGTCATCAAATAAAAAAAGGCAGGTAAATACCTGCCTTTTGTATAGAAACTCAATGTGTATTTAATAATCTACTTGCGTGGTCTGCAATTGCTCTAAAGCAACTTTCAGCTGCTCATCATTAGGAGCAACGCCGTGCCATTTGTGGCTGCCTTCCATAAAATCTACCCCTTTGCCCATGCCTGTTTTCATTATAATCATAATAGGCTGCCCTTTGCCCGTAAGGGTTTTAGCGTGGTTAAGCGTAGTAATAACTTCCTCAATATTGTTTCCGTCCATCTCTAAAACATTCCAGCCAAAGGCCGTCCATTTAGCAGCCATATTACCCATTGGCAATACATGGTCGGTAGAGCCATCAATCTGTTGGCCGTTATAATCTATGGTAGAAATAAGGTTGTCAACCTTTTTGGCGGCCGCATACATAGCAGCCTCCCAAATCTGGCCTTCCTGCATTTCACCATCGCCATGCAGCGTGTAGATAATGCTATTATCGCCGTTTAGTTTCTTGCTCTCTGCAGCGCCAATGGCAACCGATAAGCCTTGGCCTAGCGACCCCGATGCAACACGCACCCCCGGCAACCCCTCGTGGGTAGTAGGGTGGCCTTGCAGGCGGGTGTTAATCATGCGGAAGGTAGCCAACTCGCTAACGGGAAAATAGCCCGAGCGTGCCAACACACTGTACCAAACCGGCGAAATATGCCCATTCGACAAAAAGAATAAGTCTTCGCCTTTACCATCCATGGTAAAGTTTTGCGGGTTGTGGTTCATTATGTCGAAATACAACGCCACAAAAAACTCGGTACAGCCCAAAGAGCCGCCCGGATGACCGCTTTGCGGTGCATGCACCATACGTACTATATCGCGACGCACCTGCGTGCATAGGTTCTTCAATTCGTCAATGTTTGCCATGTCTACAAAGGTAGTTTGACTTTACACCACCACAAAGAAGTGTTGAAAAGTATAGGCAACTGTTAACAGTTACTGCCTTGTCCTGTGGTATAGGTAAGTTTTAATTTTTGAAGAAACTACATACAAAACGGAGCCACAAAAAAATATGCAGGGAAAAATATAATAGATCATTGCGAACATAAGGATTACATCAAATACCCGTGCGTGGCCTATTTTCAGAAACCATAAGTCGTAATAGTCAAGTATATCAAGAGTAAACAATAAAAGAAATGAAAAGCTGAAGAAAAGCATATTCAACACTACTAAAAAAGGAATAAGCCGAACCTTTTTTCTGCGTAAAACCCTAATTACAAAGTAGGTAATCAGGCCCAAAATTAAAATAATTGGAGTACTGCGTAAAGCGAATAGTATATCCTTATCCATTGAGGTCAGATTTCTTAATCAAATGTACATAAGGTGATTGGAAACACGTAAAAATAAATTTGCGGTAATGTTCAATTCTTTTCCAAACATTCTATTTGCACCATAGGTTACCCATAAACCAAACATATCTCCGGTGACATACATCGATTTCATAGGACTAATGGAAAACGACGGAAAAGGCAAAGAACTTTTCCGCCAATACCGTTACGCTCGCGAAGCTATGCTGTCTGCCATTGAGAATATGCCCCATATAACCTTTACTGAAAGGTTAGAAAACGAAACCATAGACAACATTCGCGAGTTTTTCCAAACCTGCGCCGACGAGCTTAAAAAGTTCGCCAGTTCCTTCGGGTTAAACTCAATTGAGTACCGCAAGTTGGTTGGGTATTTGGAGAGGTAGGTTCTATCTGAAATTTTATTGTTGAATATATAAGTGCGTGGGCTTTTTTGTGCAAAATTCCGTGCGGACCTGAAATGGAGTTGAGCAGGTGGTTTTGTGCGGCTGTCTGGCGCGGCGAGACGTAATGAAGGGCTATAATTTTGCACGGCCTTCTTTGCTTACTTTCTTCGGCTGGGAAGAAAGTAAGTGCCCTCCGCATAGGAGGAAAGAGACAAGCAAAGAAATGAAAGCCGTCGGCAGACAAAAGTAAGAGACCCCCTCACATGAGAAGCAAGATAAAATACTAAGAAGAGGACGAGGCAAAACATTCTTTAATTCTTTATCTCTTTAATTCAAGACTCAGCCCTCAGCACTCACCACTGAAATTACTATCTTCGGCCCCACTGTGCACGAAACCTTTTTACATACCTGTATAAAACTACTGATGGAACGCCACGGTGCTGCCCTTAGCGAGGTATGCATTGTAGTGCCCAACCGCAGGGCAGGCCTGTTTATCCGCAATATTATTGCTGACAATGCCACAGGCCCGGTATGGTCGCCGAGCATTTATGCACAGGACGATTTTATGGCCCACCTGTCTAACTACACTGTTGCCGACAGGCTTACCCAACTGTTTTACTTCTACGAAATTTACAAGGAGATAGAGGGCGAAGAGGCTAAAGCCTTTGCCGAATTTATCCACTGGGCACCAACCCTGCTGGCCGACTTTAACGAAATTGACCAATACCTTGCCGATACCCGCCAACTGTTTGCCTATTTGAATGAAGCCAAAGCCATCGACCTGTGGAATATGGGCCATGAACTGACCGACTTTCAGAAAAAGTACCTGCACTTTTGGGGGCAAATGAAACAGTTTTATGCCACGCTTACTTCAACACTAAGTGCTAAAGGGTTGGCCTACCAAGGCATGGCGTACCGCAAGGCTGCCGAAAATTTAGAAGAAGCCGAGGGGAATATAGGTTGGGATAAGGTGTACTTCTTAGGCTTTAATGCTTTGACTACTGCAGAGGAAAAGGTGATGAAGTATCTCTCTAAAATTAAAAAGGCCGAGATATTTTGGGATGCCGATACCTTTTACATGGAAAATCCCAACCACGAGGCAGGCAAGTTCCTACGTAAGTACCGCGAGTATTTTGGTGAGGAGAATTTCAATTGGGTAGAAAACCATTTAAGCAATCCCGAAAAGGAAATTGAGATAATTGGCGTGTCGGGCAACGCCGCGCAGGCCAAGCTGGCCGGGCAAATACTGGAAGACTTATCTGCCGAGCGCGGGGGTAAAATGGCAGGCACTGCATTGGTACTGGCCGATGAAGGTTTATTGCTGCCGGTATTAAACTCGCTGCCACAGAATATTGATGCCATAAACGTAACCATGGGTTACCCGCTGAAATACACGCCGGTGGCCTCGTTTATAGATGCTGTTTTTAGCCTGCACATTAGCAGCCTTAAATTTTCAGAAGGCCGCAAAGAGTCGCGCTACTACCATAAAGATATTATTACCCTGGCTTCGCATCCGCTGTTTAGTTTGCTTACTGGCAAAGAACTTAGCGCTACTAATCCTCTTAATACCATTTCTAAACGCAATTACGTGTTCCTGTCTAAAAGCCTGATAGACGATTTGTTTAGCAACGGCATTGGCAACACCATTGTTTTTAATGTGCAGCGCGAAGACAGCTACGTTATTCCTTTTGTAGAGCATTTGCTGAATATTGTAATTACCCTGAAAGATAAGTTGCTGGAGGTGATGGAGGCCGAACCAGGTTCGGAGCTTACGTTGGAGTATTTATACACCTATCACCGCTATCTAAAGAAATTAATTACCCTGTTGGGAGAAAATCCTTTGGTGGCCGATTTGCAAACACTGCGCTTACTGTTTAATCAACTAATAAGCAATACTACAATCCCTTTTTATGGCGAGCCATTACGGGGCTTGCAGGTAATGGGTATGTTAGAAACCCGTACACTCGATTTTGAAAATATAGTTCTGCTATCGGCTAACGAAGGCGTGTTGCCACAAGGCAAAGGCGGGCATTCTTTTATTCCGTTTGATATAAAACGTGAGTATGAGTTGCCTACGTATTCTGATAAAGATTCCATCTTCGGTTACCATTTTTACAGGCTGCTGCAGCGTGCTAAAAAAGTGTGGCTACTCTACAGCACACAGACTGATGGGGGTATTGGCGGTAAAGAGAAAAGCCGCTTTATTACCCAGTTGGTAAACGAGCTTAAAGGCCCCAAGATTGAACAGAAGTTGCTGGAGATTCCCTTAGGCACAGCGCACGATAATGTTATCAGCTTTAAGAAAACCCCTGCGGTAATAGAAAAGCTAACTCAAATAGGGCAGGGCGATAAAGGCTTCTCGCCCTCGGCCTTAACCATGTTTATCCGCTGCCCATTGCAGTTTTACTTTAGGTATGTAGCAGGCTTAAAAGAGAACGAAGAGGTAGAAGAAACCCTGGAAGCCGCCACTATGGGTACTGTTATCCATAAGGTACTTGAAACGCTTTTTAAACCTTATTTAAACCAGTTGTTAAAGACTGAACATGTAGATACCATGCAGGGCCTTGCGCCCATGGTTATAGACCATGTGTTTAATGAGTTACTAGGGCCCGAGAATTACCAGTACGGCAAAAACCTACTGATATACCGTGTGTCTAAACGCTTTGTAGAGAATTTCCTTTCATTCCAGAAACAATTATTGCAGGATGATACAGGTAAAGGATTTGATACAGTGGTTACCAATTTAGAGCAACCTCTTGCGGCGCCATTTACGGTTGCAGGTATAGAGATTAAAATTGCCGGCAATGCCGACCGTATAGAACAAAGCGGGAACGATATCCGCCTGATAGATTATAAAACCGGCAAGGTTGATAATGCCGAACTAAAGTTTACCGCTTGGGACGATTTAATCCTCTACCCCGATTATGCCAAAAGCTTTCAGCTACTAACCTATGCCTTAGTTATACCATAAAAGCAACCCGGGGGTTAGCGGTAAGTTGCACCCGTCTATTGTTGCCTTTACAAAGATTAGCGATGGCCTTAAAGAGTGCGTAACCCCAATTAACGCGGGCTATATTACCGATGAGGATTTGGCGGGCTACGAGGGTGTTTTGCAGCAATTGCTTACGCGCTTGTTTAATACAGAGGAGGAATTCTTCCAAACCCCCGAAAAGCAAAATTGCAGATACTGTATCTATAACAGCATCTGCAATCGCAACTAACAATAGTAAAACAATTAACTACTAAAACTTCTTTAGTCAACAACAACAATGCGTTTCACAGCATCGCCCATGTTGGTTTTAATGGCAAGGAAGTAAATACCTGCCGGAATGTTTTGGGTATCAATAGTCATCAGCTTGCCGTCCATATCATCAGGGCGCTGAGTCATAACTTTAGAACCAATGGCGCTTAGCATAGTAACTTCTACAATGGTAAGCTTGCTGTGGGTAGTGTTAATTTTTACACTGCCGCGTGCAGGGTTAGGGTATGCCTTAACAAAGCCCTGAACTTCGTCTTTAGTAATAATATCGGTTTCGCGGGTGCCGCCGGTATTGTTACCGCCGTTGTCGCTGCCAACATTAGGGCTGGCAAATGCACCACTAATTCCGTCTCCGCCATGGTTGGCGGAAACGGATTTAATATCAACTACAACTACCGATGCTGAACCGGCATCGTCGTTTTGTATAACGCCCGATACGTTGTCTATAGTAATCTCTTTTAGGGTACCGTATAGGCTAAGTTTACCACCACTGCCATAGTTGCCACCGCCGTTAATCGGCTCTACGGTAACATCGTCAGTAGATATGTTAGAGGCATCTATTGATACCAGCATATAATCGCCTTTTATAATCAACGATTTTATGGCCACTTGCTGCGTACGGTCGTTAACCTGTATAGTAAAGTTTTGAGGTTGGTAGTTGGTAATATTACCTTTTTCGGTTTTTAAAGTAACCTCTATAGTACCACTTTCAATATCTTCCTGGGTTAGTGGTACGCTAAACGAACCGCTTTGTGCAAAGCCTGTAGTACATGTAAACACAAAAGCTAGTAAAGTGATGCTTTTTAAGCCGGCTGAAATGCCCTGCAATAGTCGTTGCCCGAACATTAATTTAGGTTGATGTGTTTTCATGATTGCTTTGTTTTTAAGTGGTTACCAATACTCACTATGCAAATATTACGAATATAAACCGGTATTTCAAATACACATTTTTCTATTTATCGGATGCAGTTTGGGGCAAAAATTCATAAATAAAACATATATTGTATTGATAATCAGTTATTTAAACACTAGAATTTATCGCCTAACCTGCTTAAATTTTACTGTTTATCGGAAAAACCTGCTTTTTTAACTTAAATTGCCCTACGTAAATATATAAATGACAGAACGCTCTATACATATTACGGTAGCCGAAGCCGAAAGTTTCGACCAACTGCCTGAATATTTAAAACCCCTGATGCTAAAGGCGCAGGAGGCTGCTAAAACGGCCTACGCACCCTACTCTCAATACAAAGTAGGGGCTGCTTTATTATTGGCAGATGGTACTATTATTATCGGCAACAACCAGGAAAATATAGCCTACCCATCGGGCGTATGTGCCGAAAGGGTTGCTTTTTTACCGCATCGGCCAACTACCCCGGTATGGAGATAAAAGCCGTGGCCGTAACTGCAATAAACGAGAAGGACCAAGACGATGTGGCCTGTACCCCCTGCGGTGCCTGCCGCCAGGTAATGGCAGAATATGAAACTAAACAAGGCAACCCCATACCCCTAGTAATGCCCAGCGGCAGCGGGGCATATACGGTAACAAAAAATATTGCTACGTTGTTACCATTTCAGTTTGAGGCCGAAGGGTTAAAGAAAGGGTAATGGAATTAGATATAGAATTAAAAGATTATATAATCAAGCATTACAGGTATTTATTATCTAAAAAAGAACATGATTTTTATCATAAGCTTCTTTTAGAAAAAAAGATAGCCTGAATGCAGACGAATTTATAAATACAATAAAAAAATTAGATTTTGCAATTGTCCATAATAAAGGGGGATTAGAAGAATATGTTTATCCTGATGTTGCTACTTATTTATTAGAAAAATACCCGGAGGATATTTTTATTAATCGCTGCCCTAAATGCAATGGCTTAGCCCGCACACCCCACGCCAAACAATGCCCCCATTGTTTCCATAGCTGGCATAATCAATGAAAGAATTAAATTTAACTAAATCATTATACCCTGTCAATTGTTGTTTCACAATTGATAGATTACATTTGTTGTATGAGTAAAAAAGATAAAGAACTGCGTAAGTGGTTAACTGATGAAATTCTGACGGTTCTGAAAAAGAGCAATAAAAAACCATTAAACTATAAGCAAGTAGCTACGGCCCTAAATATTGCAGAGCCAAACGTTAAAAAAACCATTGCCGATGTGTTAAAAACCATGCATAGCAGTGGCACGGTAGAAGAGGTAGGCCATGGCCAATACCGCGCTAAGCAAACAGGCACGCATGTAGTAGGTGTGGTAGATATGACCGCATCAGGCTCTGGCTACGTGGTAAGCGAAGGAAGCACAGAAGATGTTTATGTAAACGCGCGCAACCTTAAAACGGCCCTTAATGGCGATACCGTTAAGGTATTTGTATACGCCCGCCGTACCGGTAAAAAGCCCGAGGGCGAGGTGGTAGAAGTTATCAGCCGCGGCAAATCAGAGTTTTCTGGTATTATTGAAGTATCAAAAAACTTTGCTTTTGTATCGCCCGATAGCAATAAAATGGGTACTGATATCTTCATTCCGCTAAACGCGCTTAATGGCGCTACCGATGGAGAGAAGGTTATTGTACGCATTACAGAATACCCCGCAGGGGCTAAAAACCCTGTTGGCGAAGTTCTACGCGTATTAGGCAAGCCGGGAGATAATGAAACCGAGATTAACGCTATTATGGCCGACTATGGTTTGCCTATGGTTTTTCCTGCTGAGGTGGAAGCCGAAGCCGAAGCCATTAGCTTTGATCTGCCTAAGGCTGAAATTGCCAAGCGCTGGGATTTTAGGGGTGTTACCACCTTTACTATAGACCCTGCAGATGCAAAAGATTTTGACGATGCCCTTTCTATTGAAAAATTAGATAACGGCAACTGGCGCATTGGTGTGCATATTGCCGATGTATCTCACTACGTAAGGCCCGGCACATTATTAGAAAAAGAGGCCTATGCCCGCGCAACCTCTGTGTATTTGGTAGACCGTTGCGTACCTATGTTGCCAGAAAAACTCTCTAACGGAGTATGCTCGCTTCGCCCCAATGAAGACAAGTTTACCATGTCTGCCGTATTTGAAATTACAGACGAGGCGGAGATTGTAAACGATTGGTTTGGTCGTACCGTAATACACTCTGACCGCCGCTTTAGCTACGAAGAAGCACAGGATGTTATTGAAACCGGCAAAGGCGATTTGGTAACAGAGATAAAAACCTTCGACCGTTTGGCTAAGATTATGCGTGCTGCACGTATGAAGAAAGGCGCCCTTGCGTTTGATAAAATTGAAGTAAAGTTTCACCTGGATGAAAAGGGTAAACCTACCGGTGTGTTCTTTAAAGAGAGTAAAGACTCTAACAAACTTATTGAAGAGTTTATGCTGCTGGCAAACCGCCGCGTAGCCGAATATGTTGGCAAGCGCAAGCTCGATAAAAAATCGGGACCGGTGTTACCTTTTGTATATCGCATACACGACCTGCCCGACCCTGAAAAGCTAACCAGCTTCTCTGAGTTTATAGGTAAACTGGGCTACAAAAAAATTGATTCCAGCTCGCCAACAGGCATTGCAAAATCGCTGAACACATTATTGAAAAATGTAAAAGGCAAAGCCGAAGAAAATATAGTGGAGCAGTTGGCTATCCATGGCTGTATACAGCATACACAACATAGGCCACTACGGCCTGGCGTTTGGTCACTACTCGCATTTTACATCGCCTATACGCCGTTACCCTGATGTAATGGTACACCGCCTGCTTATGCAGTATATGGAAGAGGCCAAAGAGGGTAAAAAATCGAAGATGAATGAAGATGCGTTGGAGGAACAATGCAAGCACTCGTCTGAAATGGAAAAACTGGCTTCGCAAGCAGAACGTGACTCTATCAAGTTTAAACAGGTAGAATACATGAGCCAGTCTATTGGCCGTCCCTTTGATGGCGTTATAACAGGTGTTACCGAGTGGGGCATTTATGTGGAGATTGAAGAGAACAAGTGCGAAGGCATGCTCCGCCTAAAAGATATGGCCGACGATTACTATGTGTTTGACGAAGCCAACTACTGCGTAAAAGGCCAACGCCACAAACGCAAATACCAGTTGGGCGATAAGCTGCGCATAAAAGTACGCCGCGCCGACCTTGTTAAAAAGCAACTGGACTTCATCATGGCCGACGAGTGGGAGTAAAACCCCATTGCTGAATGTCATTCCCGCGTAGGCGGGAATCTCACCACGCGGTCTTCCTGTTTCGACAAAACAATTGCCCCTCTCGATAACTCGGGAGGGGCAATTCATTTTGTGTGTGGTGCTAGATTTAATCGAAATTAAAAGCGCGGTGGGTAGTCCACGCCCTGTGTGAACACAAGATTTTGCATGGCAATTAGTGCGGTTAGCTAGTGCGAAAGCAAAATCGACGTGTTTTTGGGCGTGGTGTCTTTTTTGGTTACTTTTTGGACAAGCAAAAAGTAATAAAAGAAAAGTTTCCCGCCGTGGCAAGTGTTAAACAGTAAGTCTCACCTTCACTTTAAAGCCACTCCCAACAAAATTCCCATTTTTTGTGTTGCCTTAATACAATGAAAACCTTTGTATTAAGCTTAATTATAATCACGTTGTTTTCCTGCTCCGGTATTAGCGATGGTGTGGAACACCACCAACTGGCTACTGCTGTGCAAACCGCAAAAGAATACTCCCGTCCCGAACGTTACTTATTGATTAATAGCACTTGGAAAGAAAACCTTGTTGGTCGAAAGGTGTTTAGCGGCAGCGTATTAAATCAGGCTAAGCTTACCACTTTTGATGAGCTACTGTTAACTTTCCATTTTTTTGATAGCCTGAATGTGAAAGTTGGCGAGCGTTCTTTCTTTGCTAAAGAAGTATTAACACCTGGTAAAGTCTACAAATTCAAAATAAAAACTTTTGCACCGGTACCTACCAAAAGCTATACCTGCACCGTTAAAGCCAAAGAGCGCAGGTGGTAGTTATCTCAAACTTCCTATTCTATATTCTTTAAAAATTTAAATCGTAAGCCAGCTATTGCTGCTACAGCATCGCCTTTTGATATTGAAGAGTATAATTCAGCACCTATTACGGGCTCGTTATATTGATAAAACCCACTAATATCTCGTTTGGTGGCATAATTCAATCCAAAATAAAATTTAGGGCTTACAAACAACTCAAGTTTTTTGCCCAATACGTAGTTAAAAGAAAGGCCACCTAAAAGCTGAAAATTTACTTTTGAAGTGTTATATGTATCACCACCGTAATAGAGTGTCCAGGTTACATCCATTACATCAACAGAATAAGTTTCAGTTGGTTGATTGTAGGTTTTATCTCTTATAAAGTTTAGGTTTAAACCCAATAAACCTGCAATAGAAAATTTGTTTTTTTTGTAAAAAACTACATCGTTGGTTATTTGTAGTTGCCCTACAGGCACTGCAGTTACCGATTTTCTATCAAAAGTTGTAGGGACCCAATTTTCAAGCTTGTTGTTAAAGCGGATGGCATTGGTAAAATTGAAAATATTACCCCCTAAACGTAAAGTATAAACATCGTTAAAAGAGTATCCTAAATCTAAACCGGCGGTATAGGTTTGAGCACTATTTTGAATAGACTTGTTGCCGTTACCATAAAATGAATTTATTGTTGAAAATTGATTTACAAAACCGCCGCTTACGCCAATGCTTACACCTTTTTGAGAAAAAGAACTAAATGTGTGCGCTAGTAATGCAAATAGCAAGGTAAGTTGTAGTTTCATAGTTATCAATTTGTTGCAAATATATAATTTCTGTTACTAAGATATTTCTCATTTTTCATTTATCGTTTTTCATTTTAAGCAATTGTTAACATTCTACTTGAAATCTTCCTGTACTAAAGGGTAGCTACCTGCGTTTTTATACCGAAATTTGCATCGGTATGACTAAGTTAAGCGTAAATATAAACAAGGTGGCAACACTACGTAATGCTAGGGAGGAGACTATCCGAGCGTACAAAAAGTGGCGGTAGATTGCGAGCGTTTTGGCGCGCAGGGTATAACTGTACACCCGCGGCCCGATGAGCGCCACATTCGCTATGCCGATGTGTATGCGCTTAAGCCCTTGGTTACTACTGAGTTTAATATTGAGGGCTATCCATCTGCCGATTTTTTACGTATTGTAAAAGAGGTTAAACCCCACCAGGTAACGCTGGTGCCCGATGGTCCTGATGTGATAACATCTAACGCCGGGTGGGATACTAAAGCCAACCTGCACATGTTGCAAGACATAATTGCAGAACTAAAAGCTGAAGGCATACGCACCTCTATTTTTGTAGATACACTGCCCCAAAATATGGAATACGCCGCCCAAACGGGGACTGATAGGGTAGAGCTGTATACCGAAGCATATGCCGCTAACTTTTATAAAGACAAAGAAGCAGCTATTGCCTCGTACGTAATTTCGGCAAATATTGCACTAGAACTGGGCCTGGGCTTAAACGCCGGTCACGATTTAAATTTGGATAACCTAAAGTATTTTAAGCAGAATATACCCGGCTTGTTAGAAGTGTCTATAGGGCATGCGCTAATAGCCGACGCTTTGTATTTAGGGCTTGAAAATACAATACAACTTTACTTGCGCCAATTGGCCGATTAAATATATTTGTTACAGGAAAAACACTATGTCTAAACAAAAAAACTTTGAGTTTGGCAATTGCTCTGATAAAGGTCGCGTTCGCAGGGAGAACGAAGACTACATGGGCTATTTTGAAACACTTAACGGCGATGTGTTTTTGGTATGCGACGGTATGGGCGGCCATGCAGGCGGTGCTTTTGCGGCACAGCTTGCCGTTACCTCTGTGCGCGAGTTTTTAGAACGTAAATATTTTGATGATCCTGCCGATGCTATAAAAGAAGCATTGGAATATGCCAATAAAGCCATATACGATAAAGCGCAGAATACCCCTGAGTTTTCGGGTATGGGCACTACCGCTGTTATGCTTATTGTGCAAGCCGCTAAAGTATGGTGGGGCCACGTTGGCGATAGCCGCATGTACTTACAATCATTTGATGGCTTGCGCCGTTTAACCAACGACCATTCTTTTGTTCAGCGCCTTATTGATGAGGGTTCTATTACCGAAGAAGAAGCCCTTACCCACCCACGCCGTAACGAATTGCTTGCAGCCCTGGGTGTGCATGCCGATGTGGCTGTTGATGTCTATGAGCATGCCTACACTACCATTCAGAATGATATAATCTTAATGTGTTCTGATGGGTTAACCAATGCCGCCAGCGAGGCTGAGATTGAAAATATACTAGGTGCCAAAGCCAGCAGCCAGCAAAAGGCTGTTAAGTTGGTAGAGGTTGCCAATAATAACGGCGGCCCCGATAATATAACCGTGCAGGTAGTAACGTTTACCAACACACCTATACAGGTAGCCAATGCTACTACCAATACGGTAGTTACCCCGCCGGCACCTGATATTAAAAAGAAAACCAATCCGGAGATTGATAATAAAAAAACCAAGCCTATTGCAGAGCAGGTAGAGCAAAAACCTGAGCCTAAAGAAGACCGCAAGCAAAGTGGTTTTATGAAGTTGGTAAAAAGCAAAAACTTCCAGTTTTGGGCCTCAGCTATACTGTTTTTAATTGTTATGGGCAGTTTTGCTTTGCAGTTGGCCGATATTGATTTTAGCGATTATAATGGCGAAGCCGTAGCTGATACTACCAAAAAGCCTGTTAAGGTTGATACCCTAGCTGCGCCGCAAGACACAGCTAAAAAGCCGGAGGTTGCTGTTGTTCCCCCACCTGCACAGGTTGCCGAACCTGTGGTTGTAGAAAGTGGCGGTGGCGACTCTACCCTTGTGTATACTGTTAAAAAAGGCGAAAGTGTTACCGGCCTTGCCGACCGTTTTGGGGTAACCAAAGCCGGTCTGTTATCAGGCAACGGTTTGGGTGCCGATGCGCAGCTTAAAGAAGGTCAGAAGATAAAGGTTAAGGTTAGGGGTATTTACACCGTTAAGTCGGGCGACTTGCTGTTTAACATCGCTAAGAAATACAATACCAACCAGGATAAAATTATCAAAGCCAACCCAACGCTAAAAGGCCCCGCCGATATTAAAGTAGGGCAGAAGCTTTATATTCTGTAATCTGAAAATCATAGGTCGTGCCTATTAAAATTGCATATTTCATAATCTTCTTTTTACTTTTAAGTATTGTGGCCAATGCGCAAACCGTAGAACTTAATGCTACAGCAATAAAAAATAAAACCAAAGAGAAAAGCCAGGTTAGTTTTACTGTTAATTTTAAAAGCACAGGTAAAGATACTGCCACTATGATGGGCTTAACTTTCAACCCATTTCAAAACGGGCGTTGCAATACGTTGCACATTAAAATAAATGATACTAATGGAAAGGTATTTGAGAAGAATATTATACCTACGAACTCAATAAACCCGGCAAGTACTTTTGATGGTGTGCCCAATTTAAATACTTTACTACCTGATAGTTTTATAACTACTAAAGTTTTTCTCTATGCTGATAGCAGGGTTTCGGGCTTTAGTAATTTTGATAGTGGAGGAGAAAAATTTGACCATTTACCCAAAGGCGATTACACCGCTGTTTTTACTTATACTGTTGACGATTTATTTATAAATGGAGGTTGTTATACCAATAACAATAATCTCTTTATTAAAGAGAAAGAAAGCGATATTTGGCACGGTAAAGTTGTTTCTAACACAGTGCAATTCTCAATAACAGATTAAATACCCTTCTCAATAATCTTCCGCATAGGTATAGGCAGGTCAACACCTTCTTTTTCAAAGCGCTCTTTTACAGATTTGCGCATGTCGGTGTATATGTGGAACGAGCTGGGCGAGTCTACAGCCCATACCCAGGCTCGCAGTTTTACGTAATATTCGCCCAATTCAATAACCCGTATGGATATTTTTGGAATGCCAGCTGCAATATCCTGTGGCGTGCGGTGATCCTGCGTTTCGGGGTGCTTTTCAGCCTCTTCGCGTATAATATCCATGGCCTGGTCAATATTGGCAGAATAAGCGATATTGAACTCAATATGTCGGCAAATCATATCCTTATCTACCGATGAGTTGATGATGTACTCTGAATTGATAATAGAATTAGGGATTATAATCTTTCTGTTCTCAAAATTACGGATAACGGTATGGCGAAGCGTAATGTCTTCAACATAGCCTTCGTAAAGCACGCCAATATCAACCCTATCGCCTACTTTAAAGGGTTTTGATATAACCAAAAATATACCGCTTATAACGTTAGATATAGCCTGTTGCGATGCGAAACCAATAATGGCTGCCAATATACCGGCACCGGCAAACAGAGAAAAGGCAACGTTTTTTAAAGGCGGTATACTGTATATAGCCACTATAATACCACTCATGTATATAAAGCCCGAAATAAGGTAGCTAAAGAAGATAAAGTTGGTGGGCGCAGCACCAATTTTTTTAATGGCCTTGCCTACAAAACGGGTAAGTATGTAGCTAATTATACGTTCAACAACAATAGTAACAGCCAGTATTGCCAACGCAGTTAAAAAATAACTGCCCAGCATAACTATACGTGGGTAAAATGTTTTTTCAAGCATGTTCTAAGTCCCTTATAAAGACAAAAGTAAAACATATACCTACACCGCATTGTTTTTTCCGATAAGGGCTGTTTTTTGTTTTTTTAATAGCGGTTTTGGTAAACTAATTTTATCATAACAAATTTTACTCGCCATGAAAGCACTTAAAAACTTCCGCGCACTTGGGTTACTATTAATAACCTTTATTGCATTTAACGCCACCGCCCAAACCGGCGAAATCAGGGGCATTGTTACAGATTCCACAACCGGTGCGCCGCAAAAAGATGTGGTGGTAACACTTATAGACCGCGGCAACCCTACAGTTGTGTTTACTGATGAAAAAGGGTATTATTCTTTTAAGCCATTAAACCCTGGAATTTACAATTTAGTGTTTACACCCATGGGCAAAAAACCTTTCGAGGTACAAGGCTTACGTCTAAGTGCCGAAGGTTTAGTGTTTCACAACCAGGTTATAAGTGCGGCCCTAACATTGGGTGGGGTAACCATTCGCCCTGATGAGTATAAACCTATTGATATGAATGAAAATCCAGGCCCGGTGCATATTCCGGCAATTGATTTTATCCGTAACCCCACAGGCCGCGGCATTAACGATGGGCTTATTACCTACGCTCCAAAAGTAATAGCCGTAAACGGACGCGACAATAAACAGCTTAGCATTGGCGGAAGCCGCCCCGATGCAACACAATATTATGTTGATGGGGTTAAAATTATAGGCGAGTTAAATATACCCCAGGGCGCTATAGAAGAGGTTACAATGATTAGTGGCGGGTTGCCTGCCAAATACGGAGATACAACAAGCGGTGTGGTGCTTATTACCACCAAAAGTTTTAGATAATATTCAAAACCTTTATTCCTGTTAGCCAAAGTGTTGTTCGTAATGCCCTGTCTCGTTTCAAACCGGGATGGGGTTTTACATTTGTTAGTAGTAAAGTGGCGTGTGGCAAAGTGGTTAGTTTAAATAAATGAGCTATATTAAAGTTATGAAAAATGCGTTTTTATTTTTTCTGTTATTCAGTTCATTCTTAGTGTCTGCCCAAAACACAGGGAGTATAAAGGGTATTGTAAGCGACTCTCTTACCAAAGCGCGTTAGGTGATGTTGTAATAACATTAACAGATACTGCAAACCGCGACCGCATACAAATTACCAATGCAATAGGCGAGTATTCATTTACAAACCTACCCCAAGGGAATATAGCCTAACCTTTACGCTTATTGGTCAAAGGCCTATTAAGTATTCAACTGTGTATGTTACAAAGGATAAAATAACTTTCTTATCGCCTGCTTTATTACCTTAGCAACATCATTATTTGCAGATTACCTATACTTGATAGGCCTTCAATGCTTGACAATCCCTCATCAACAACCTATTATAGTTATGATATAAGAAAAATGGCTCTAGGTAGATAATAGATTTTTTTACCTTAGTACTTCAATGTTAAAGAACTGCCTATACATACTTGCTTGTTTGCTATGCTTTACCAGTATAGCGCAAACTGCTGATACTACTAAAGCAAAAAGAATTTTAAAGGATTTTATACCCTTAAAATTGGAGTAAATACTATACCTGCTTTAAGCTATAACTACGATAACAATAATTCTACCGATGAGAAGCAAAAGCCTACTGAATACTACAAGAATTTTATAGCATCGGTGTCAAGTGGTATGTTTTTCTCTAAAAGGTCGTTTACAGAAATCTCATGTGCAATTGCATTTCCTACATATTCTAATTATACTATAAATAATAATCCCGGGTATTATTACAGAAAGCTAGCGTTAAATAAATTTATTTATAGTGCGCTAAACTATGGGTATAAAATACCTTTAGGAAAAAGAGGCAACGGACATTTTGCGACAAGAGTAGGTTTTGTAGTTGGGGCAACATCTGCAACAGACACTATGAATTATTGGTGGGGGCATAGCAGTGCATTCAGCTATAAAAATTATAAAAAAGGAGTTGCATTAGGATATAACCTAGGAGTTAATTTGGGCTTTGTTCTGAATAAAAGAACACGGCTTAATGTGGATTGCATATACACCTATGCAATGTATTTCCCCTCTTATTTAAAAACGAATGCCCAATCTCATCAATATGTTGGTGCGGGTCAGTTTATTGATAGTGAGGGGAATTATATTTACACTTACAAGCCATTTTCCGGACCAAAAATCCCAATAAATATGCTGTCCTTAAATGTTGGCCTTTCCTGGAATTTTTAACTCAACTCTCAGCTCTCACCACTCAAGACTAATTAATGCTTCTCCAGCCTATGCAGGCTCATGCGCAGCAAGTCGCCCATGGTTTTGGCATCTGTAAAGGTATTGTCGTTGTAGTGGGTAGCCAGTTCTTTGCCTAGCTCAATGGTTTTTTCGGGGGTAGAAATAATATCGGTTTCCATAGCTTGCATTAAGCGTTCAAACCTATTGCGCGATGCTTTAAACCGCTTGGCAATTAATGCCCGTTCTTCGCTTTGGTATTGTGTTATGGTTTTAGGGTTTAAAAACTCCAGCGTAAGGTTTACAAAGGCAATATTTTCTTTATAAAACTGGGGCAAATACAGGTTCTTGCGGCCTTCGTAGCACTGCTGGTCAAAGTCAATGGCTCGTATGCGGTATTGGGTGGCCTCAAAATCCTGTGTTGCATCTACCACATAGTTATAGCTACGCATATCGCCCAGCAGGCGTATAAAACACCGCTCGTTAAACTTTACAAACTCTTTAGCTATGCGTATTTTGTTAGTGGCCGGTTGATCAAGGTATTCAGCTACAAACCTGTCGCCGGGTATGCCCACAATATGTTCCTCAATAAGCGTATCGCCATCAACAAAATAAATAATCCGGTTAGGCGATAATATATGCTCTAGCTCCAACCCATATATGCGCGATGCATCGGCCTGCTTTACATAAAAATAATCGTAGTTATCGTTATACCGGTTTATAATCCGTATACGAAAAGGCTTGCTGTTTCCAAAGGTGCAATAGTCAACACGGTCAACCTCCAAATGCTCGGTAACACTGGTATCGCCCTCGGTTTTAAGCAGGGCATAAATATTTTTTAAGGCACTATGTATCTGGGGTTGTTTATCGGGCCCATAGTGCACACTCTCCCATAAGGTATCACGGCCGGTCTTGTCGGTTAGCGCATTGGCAAAATCATACTCCAACAGTTGCGTATAGGTAACAGGCAAATCAAGCACCCTGTTATAGTTTTCAAGGTAACTCATTAGCCCCTTATAGGGCTTGTAATGGGGCTTTTTGCGGGAGATAATGTTCACAGGGTAAATATACACATTGTATTGTTTAAGCCCCTCTCCCTTGGGGAGAGGTTGGGGATGGGTGGATATTATTTTCTGCCTACTATCAGCTAAAAGCTACAAGCTAAAAAATACTACATTTGCCCCCCATGATTACCGCAGAGCAGATAGACGAACTCGTGCAGCGCATTAAGGCCTTGCACGGATATCTTTGACATTGAAAGCAAGCTACAGGCTATGGCTGCCGACGAAGCTAAAAGCCATACCGATGGTTTTTGGGATGACCCCAAAGCCGCAGAAATACTTCTTAAAAGCATAAAACAGAAAAAAGTATGGACTGATGCGTTTACGGCAGTTAAAAAAGCCGTTGACGATATTGTGGTGCTTTTTGAATTTTATAAAGAAGACGCCGCTACCGAACAGGAAATTGATGCGGAATATGCTCGTGTGGTTAAGCTGATAGAGGAACTGGAATTTAAAAATATGCTAAGTGGCGAAGAAGACCACTTGGGCGCTGTACTCACCATAAACTCTGGCGCCGGTGGTACCGAAAGTCAGGACTGGGCCGAGATGTTGCTACGCATGTACCTGCGCTGGGCCGAACGCAATGGCTACGCAGTTAGCGAAATTGATAAGCAGGATGGCGATGGGGCCGGCATAAAATCTGTAACTATTGAAGTGGAGGGCGAGTTTGCCTATGGCTACCTGAAAGGCGAAAGCGGCGTACACCGTTTGGTGCGTATATCGCCGTTTGATAGTAATGCCAAACGCCACACCTCATTTGCATCGGTATACGTGTACCCGCTAATTGACGATAGCATTAATATTGAAATTAACCTGGGCGATGTATCGTGGGATACCTTCCGCAGCGGTGGAGCAGGCGGGCAAAACGTTAATAAAGTAGAAACGGCAGTAAGGTTGCACCACAAGCCATCAGGCATTATTATCGAGTGCCAGAAAGAACGTTCCCAACTTCGGAATAAAGATTTAGCTTTGAAAATGCTAAAGTCGCAACTGTATGAGCAGGAACTGCGTAAAAGGAACGAAGCCAAGGCTGTGGCCGAAGGCACTAAAATGAAAATAGAGTGGGGGTCGCAAATACGTAACTACGTTTTACACCCATATAAGCTGGTTAAAGACCTGCGTACCGACCACGAAACATCTGACACCGGCAAGGTGCTTGATGGGGAGATAAATGATTTTATTAAGGCGTATTTAATGGAATACGGCGCTAAAAATTAAGAATGAACGCGACATTGAATAAAGAAATTACTAAGGTAGAAAACACAAAAATGAAATCTGCCCAAAGCGAAGTTACTAAGAACAATGTTTACCTGTTGCCGGGGCTTTTAGCCGATGGGCGCATATTTAAAAATTTTGCCACAGGCAATAACAGCGAGTTTCATTACGTGCAATACCCGCAGCCTGAGCGAAACGAAACACTAGCCCATTTTGCAGGCCGCCTGGCAGAACATATTACCGAGCCTGAGCCGATACTAATAGGCACATCATTTGGCGGTGTATTGGCTATAGAAATTGCTAAACACATAAAAACCAAACAGGTTATTTTATTAGGCAGTGTAAAGCACCAAGATGAGTTGGCTTGGTATAAAAACCTGATACACCTGTTACGTTTGCACAAAAGGGTATCGCCGCGTGTAATACGCTTTGGCGGGTTTGCCAGCCGCTTTTTTGCCCCTAAAGAAAGCCGCGAGTGGACTACCTTCTTCAACATGGTATATACCACCGGTGGCGATTATATTCATTGGGTTATAGACCGTGTATTAGGTTGGAAAAACACCGAGTACCCCGAGAATATATTGCACCTGCATGGCACCAGAGACCCGTTATTCCCCACGCGCTATATTACCGACCCTGTAGTGCTTATTAAAGGCGCCGGCCACAGCATGGTAATGGATAACTCTGTGGCTATAAAAGAAGCCATTAAAGAGCATACTGGGATAGAGATATAATTCAGAATTCATAATGCAGAATGAATATGGAAACTGATGCTAAACCTACCGAACAGGAAACCCAATTGGGTTTAATGCTTTTAGAATCGTTTAGATTTTGGGAAGGTAGGCGCAGGCTTATTTATAATGTTTGTGTCGGATTTGTTGGCCTGTTTGCATTTGTAGTAAATCCGTATTTTTTTATTTTTATTCTATTTGGAGGCTTTTTTTACGGTGTTTTTGCAAATGCATTTTACACGTTAGGATATGGTCTTGATTCGATAATTATACATAATTCCAAAGGTAAATGGAGTTTAGCTGAATACAGGGAGTTGCTTTATTGGGGAGGATTATTGTTTTCTGTTTTTCTTACCGGTATGTCTGTACTTAGTATGGCATTTTTTAGACCATAAAAAATCCCGCACCTGATAGATGCGGGATTTTTATTTCAACTGTACTAACTGTAAATAAAAAACTAAGCATAAGTAATTATAGGCGCGTTTTTTGGCGCGATAGTAGGAAAGCTAATCCACAGGCTACAGCACCTGCCCCCAGTTGTGTTAGTGCAATATCTTTGCTGTTTGCGCCCCCGGTAAGCCCTGCGTTATAGTCGGGTTGTAAAAAGTAAGAGCCCGCCATAATGCCAAGGCTGGCAAGGGCCACAATAACAATTGTTTTAGGGTTTTTCAAAAAAGAAAATACTATCAGTACAAAAGTACCCAGCGATGCTATTATTGCCGCTATAGCACCATTTTTAAAAGCTATTTCAGATGGTAATAAACCAAAGGTGTTGCCTATCTCTGCTACCTCTTTTGCCATTTTGCCATTTTTGGCAAATAACATAACACCAATGCCAATGCTGGCTAATCCTAATAAGGCAATAAGCACCTTCAATACAATCTTCATACGTTTTAGTTTTCAGCAAACATAAAGCGTATAAAGCCTATCTATTTGGGCAAATTAGCAAGTGAACAAAACCAACGCACAAGTGGTTTGTAAACCCTTATAATTGTTTTTCGGGTTGTTGTTGGCGGGCAAATAGTATGGCGGCAAACGCGGCTATGTTGCCCGTTAATAATTGTATCAAAGCCAACTCTTTACTGGTAGCGGGGCCGTTGGGTATTTTAGTATATTCAGGTTGCAGGTAGTACGATGCTATTAGCGCTATAATAGTAAACAATGCAAAAGCCACCAACATTTTTTTGTTTTTTTGAAAGGCAAGGAGCGCTAAAACCAACGCAAAGCCCCCTGTAGCAAAAGCAGCACTTGCCCCTGTTGTAAACTCTGATACAGGTGGATAAGCTGCAACATCAAGTGCACCTACGGTAAGCTTATCGGCAATTTCTTTATTGTTTGAATTCAGCATCATGCCAAACAAAAAGCTGGCAATAGCCAATACAACTACTAATATCTTGGTAAATTTCATTCTTACTTTCTGATTACTGACCTCTGACTACTGAACCCTGACCCCTGAATTACTTCATATTAGTAAACTGCAAGGCCGTCTCATAGTCCTTACTGCGTACAATAGCCATGGTGCTTTGCAAATCATCTATAGACTTAGCCGATACACGCACCTGGTCGTCCATAATCTGGGGCTGCACTTTCAATCGTGAGTCTTTAATGTCCTTTACAATTTTGCGTGCGGTGTCTTTATCAATACCCTCTTTTATCTTAATGTCTTTGCGTATCATATTACCACTGGCATAGTGTTCCTTGCCAAAATCTAATACGGCAGGGTCTATTTTTTGCTTCATCATGCGGCTGCGCAACACATCTTCAATAGCCTCCATGCGCATATCATTCTCAGTAGTAATGGTAATGCTCATGCCCTTTTTATCAAAGTCAATTTCTGTCTTACTCTCGCGAAAGTCGTAGCGGGTGGTTATTTCCTTACGCGCCACATTTATAGCATTGTCAAGGCTCTGGTGGTCTACTTTGCTTACAATATCAAATGATGCCATAGTAAAATTATTAGCCCCACCTAACCTCCCCAAGGGGAGGGATAAAACAGGGATGGTTATTAAATACGTTCAAAAGTAATAAATACGAGTGGCAAATCGGTTTTCCTCTTTTTATAATTTTCACAGCCCTGCAATAAGCACCCCGCTATTGAAGGGTTTAACTCCCTCTCCTTTGGAGAGGGTAGGGGTGAGGCTCTTATGTTAGAAACAATAGATTGGGTAATCATTGCGGCATACTTTGTATTGTCACTAGGCATTGGCCTTTGGTACAGCAAGCGTGCAGGTAAAAGTTCGTCAGAGTTTTTTCTGGGTGGGCGTAACATGCCATGGTACCTTGCGGGCATAAGCATGGTGGCAACCACTTTTGCTGCCGATACCCCGTTGGCGGTTAATGAGTTGGTGGTGCAAAACGGTATATCGGGCAACTGGATATGGTGGAGCGCCTTAACCGGCGGCATGCTTACCACTTTCTTTTTGCCCGCATGTGGCGCAGGGCCGAGGTGCTTACCGAACTGGAGTTTATAGAGCTTCGCTATGGCGGCAAACAAGCGGGTTTCTTGCGTGGTTTTAAAGCCGTTTACTTGGGGTTGATAATGAATGTACTAATTATTGGCTGGGTGAATGTGGCGCTAATGACTATACTAAAAGTAATGTTCGGCTTGCCCGATGATCAAGTGCTTATGTACACCGCCGCGGCTATGGTTATAACGGCTTTTTACTCTTCGCTATCAGGTTTATGGGGCGTAGCGGTTACTGATGCTGTACAGTTTCTTATTGCCATGGCGGGTTGTATTATTTTGGCGGTGATTGTAGTTAACAGCGATAAAATTGGTGGCATAGATGGCCTTAAAGCCCAACTGGCAGACAAGCCTTGGGCCTTCGACTTTTTCCCTTCTATTGGTAATAACGGCGCTGCAGGCGGGGTTTATTCTATAACATGGTTAACCTTTGTAGCCTTTATTGGCGTGCAGTGGTGGTCATCTTGGTACCCCGGTGCAGAGCCCGGTGGTGGTGGCTATGTTGCCCAACGTATGATGAGTGCTAAGAACGAGAAGCATTCTATTTTCGCTACCTTATTTTTTCAAATAGCCCATTACGCATTGCGCCCCTGGCCATGGATTTTAGTTGGCCTGTGCTGTTTGGTATTATATCCAAACCTCGCTGTTCCCCGCGAAGGTTACGTAATGGCTATGAACGACTTTTTGCCTCCGGGTTTAAAGGGTATGTTGCTGGTAGCATTTTTAGCGGCGTATATGAGTACTATTTCTACCCAGTTAAACTGGGGTGCCAGCTATTTAATCAACGATTTATACAAACGCTTCTCTCGCCCTGTTAGCAGTTTTGCAACCGAAGATGTTGCTGAAAAGCATTATGTATTAGCTGGCCGTGTGGTAACCATTGTTATTATGGCTGTGGGTTTAATGGTTTCTCCTTACATAAAATCAATATCAGGTGTGTGGGAGTTTATTATGGAGTGTGGCGCAGGCTTAGGCTTGGTATTGATACTGCGTTGGTATTGGTGGCGAATTAACGCCTGGAGCGAGATTGCAGCTACTGTTGCTCCGTTTATTGCGTATGCTGTTTGCAAATTTGGTATAGAAGGCAACCTTGTTACTGGCGATGAGTTAGCCTACTGGCAAGGCAATAAAATCACCTTCTTTATTACCGTTGCATTTACCACTGTAACTTGGTTGGTGGTGACATTTATCACTAAACCCGAAGATGATAAAACCCTGTCGCACTTCTATAACAAGGTACGCCCTATGGGCAACTGGGGTAAGTTTACTTTGTCTGCCAACGTGGGTAAGCCGGGCTATTTAGTGTTGTGTTGGATATCATCAATAGTAATGATATACTCAACCCTATTCTTTATTGGCAAGCTTATATTTAAAGAGTACAGCGAAGCTGGAATTTATGCTGTCGTAGTGGTAGTATCTTTTATTGTACTACGCTACGCCTCAATGAAAACGAAGATTCTGGAATAGTAATTAGTTCCCGGTTGTCAGTTCTCGGTTGCCAGTAAAAACACTATCAACTATGAACCGCGAACTGCCAACTATATTAATTCAGCTACGTGCTTTTTAATGTTGTCTGCAATTTTTTGCATTGGCAGGTCGTTGTCGTCAAAGCCAAAAGGGTCTTCAATTTCTTCGGCTACAATTTCAAGGCTGGCTAACACATAAAATATAAAAGCAACCACCGGTATGGCTAAATAGCCCATGCTTAGGGCAAAGCCAAAGGGCAGGGTTGCCACATACATAAAAATGAATTTCTTTATAAACGCGCTGTAAGAGTAGGGTATAGGTGTGTTTTTAATACGCTCACAAGCCCCGCAGATATCGCTGAACGATTGTAACTCGGCATTAAGCACTATTAGCTGGTCGCCGGTTATTTGGCCCGATTTATATAGCCTGTTAACCTTGTTAAACATCTTAGACGCTACCTGATTAGGCAGGTGCTTATGGGCATCAATATCGCCCAGTTCGGGGTGGTCTACATCGTCTAACGAATATTTGGTAGAGTCTAACTGCAAATGCCTGCGCAATGTACCGGCAAACAATGGTATTGATTTACGGAAGAAAAGTCGGCTTTCATCATCGTCAGGCTCCAACATAGCGTTTAGCTTTATAGCTAGGTTGCGACTATTATTTACTAATGCGCCCCAAAGCTTGCGGCCCTCCCACCAGCGGTCGTAAGCGGTGTTGGTGCGGAATACCAGCAGCATGGAAATAGCAAAGCCCAACAGGCTGTGCATAACCGGAATGTTTTTAATTGAGCTTTGCTCTGAAAGGTGCAAGTACGATACTTCAACCCAGATAATAATTCCTGTATATACACCAACTACCAATATTAACGGAAAGAGTTTCCATGCGGTGTCTGATGACCTTACACGGAATATATTAAGTAAGTCTTTGTTGTTGTATACGTACATATAGCTTGCGTTTAAGCACTGCGCTTAGTTGTTGTCGGGCCTTTTTTCTTTAGTGCCCAATATACTTTCCAGTAGCGATGTAATAATGCTTAAAATAAAACTGAATAGTATAGCCCACCACAAGCTGTCTATCTGAAACTCAGGCAATACCAATGTAGCTATGTAAAGTATAATTGCGTTTATAAACAACAGGAATATGCCAAAGGTAAACACCGTAATAGGTATGGTTAAAACCAGCAATAGCGGCTTTAAAAAGGTATTTAAAAAAGATAGAACCACCGCCAGGAATAGTGATAATACAAAGTCGGGCTTGTCGCCATAGCCAATGCGCACATGCGGGTGCAATAACATAGCGGTTAAAAATGCCGCAACTCCTGAAACAAATATTTTAATAAGTAATCTCATGCCGTAAAAATATATCGTTTTAAGCCTGTGGCAATATGTGCTTCAATATTTCTTCGCACATAAATTCGGCAGCTTTGCCATCGCCAAAAATAGGCTTGTAATCTATCTGTTTATCTTTCAACTCCTCATACGCCTTCATTGTTTTGCCATAATCGGCATCAACAACAATGGCAGCACCTGCATTTACAATTTCAATCCACTCTGTTTCGGGCCTTAAAATTATGCAGGGCTTCTTAAAAAGTAGGCTTCTTTTTGTACGCCACCGCTATCGGTAATTATCATCTGTGCCTGCTTTTCAAGCGCCAGCATATCTAAAAAGCCAACAGGTTCTGTAACTAAAAAAGCAGGGTTTTTTCTACTGCTGTTTTTACTTCAATATGCAGGTGTGTCTCCAGCATTTTGCGGGTGCGCGGGTGCAAAGGCAATACTACCGTCAGGTTATTTTCTATACTGATGTTATTTAATGCTAAAAACAATGCCGATAGCCTGTTTGCATCGTCGGTATTGGCATTGCGGTGTATCGTAGCCAGTATAAAGTTTTTGCCTTTTAGCCCTAGTTGTTTTAGTACAGTACTCTTTTTGTCAGATACATCGCCGAAATAAACGCTGTTATCCAGCATCAAATCGCCGCAATGGTAAATCTTAGGGTTATCTGCTGTATATGGACCTTCGTTATTTGGTTTAAAGCCCTCTTGCACCAGGTTTACGTACCCACTTTCTGATGGCGAAAACAGCAACGTACTAACATGGTCAGCTGCAATGCGGTTAATCTCTTCGGGCATTGTTTTGTTAAAAGACCGTAAGCCTGCCTCAATATGTATAACCGGTATTAGCAGCTTAGCCGCTGCCAGTGCACCTGCCAGCGTAGAATTTGTATCACCATAAACCACCAATGCATCGGGCTTTTCCTTTATTAGGATATCTTCAATACCTGCCAGCATTTGGCCTGTTTGGTGGCCGTGGCTTTTAGAGCCTACATTAAGGTTGTAATTTTCTTTAGGCACACCCAGCTCTTCAAAAAATACGGCCGACATTCCCTCATCATAATGCTGGCCCGTGTGTACAATTACTTCTTCTATCTGCCCTGCAAAATGCGTGCGGATAGCCCTGCTTAGTGCGGCAGCCTTAATAATCTGGGGGCGCGCCCCTATTATGGTTAGAAGTTTTATACTCATTAGCGCAGCAAATATAAGGCTTTATGCTGTTTGGGGTTTTCTGTTACGCAGATACTTGATTGCGCTGTAGTTAATTAATACACCCAAAGCAAATAGTATTGTAATAATTACCGGGGCAAAATAGTTTAAAGAAAAGCCTCCCTCCCAAATCCCATTCTGTTTTTTTAGTATAAATATTTTTTCCATAAGCCAGTAGTAAACGCTACTGGTTGTAGCGACATATAATATGGTTAAAAGAAAGAAATAACCTTTCCCTTTTTGCCAGAAATAGATACTAGACAGGATTAGAAATAATACACAAGAAATTAAACAAACCCAATGTATATTATCAGTTAAAGAAGAAACAGTTTGCAAGGCTTCTTTAAATTGATCCTCAGTATAAGTTTGATACCTGCGGGTAAATAATATGCTATGTGCAACTACTATCTCAATTGCAAAATATCCTAATGATAAAATCATCAATACAAATATATGCCACGCCTTTAACTCAAATTTCATAACCTAAAGAAACAAAAAACCGGGACATTGTTAACGCCCCGGTTCGTTGTCTAATTAAAAAATCACAAACTAATCTGCTGTTTCAATATCGCGCTTCTCCTCCTTATCCTTCATTTCAAACGGGCCGCAATAGTTGCGTTTTTTCCAGCTTTCCATAAAGTCTTTGCGTTCTTGCTCGTTCATGCTTCCCCAACGCTCTTTCATTTGCGCCTTCATTTGGTATTTGTGTTTCCAGTGCTCTCCCCAGCCACCGCCGCGGTGCCCAAAACCTCCTGTTAGCAGGCGGCCCAGTATAAGCAGGCCTATGGCTTGCCAAAAGGTAATTATGGGTGCGGCAAATAGCTCTACGGCTAAGGTATTCCAAAGCCACATGGTAACAAAGCTCATGGTTGCCCCAATAAACAGGGCCCCGAATATGGCTTTAAAAATCCACTTTGCTTTCATCTCTTTATAATTGTTTGTTTGTTGTCTTGTTATTACTACTTTCTCCAATTCTCAAAATGCTTGCGCAGCTGCAGTACTGCATAACGTTTGCGTGCAAGCAGGGTGTTTATAGAGTGGCCGCTTTCGGCTGCCATTTCCTTAAAACTGATGTCGTACAACTCATTAGCGATAAAAACATCGCGCTGTTCGGCGGGCAGCGTATCCAATACCTTGTACAATTCTCGCCAAAACTCTTTGCTTTCAACTGTACGGTCGGGTAATGTATGTTGTGCCCATTGGTCAAAGTAGAACTCGTCTGCGGGGCTGCCATCTTCGCCACTCTCGGTATGCATCCCGATTTTACTCATAGTGAGCGGGCGTTTTTTGCGGTAATTGTCTATAACCCTGTTGCGTGCCGATGTAAATAACCAGCTTCCAATCTCCTCAATTGCATCTATATTAGGGTGACGGCTTACCTGCAGCCAAACGTCTTGGGCAATATCTTCGGCCTCTTCAATATCGTCAACACGCTTGGTGATAAAAGCCAGTAAGCGCTTGCTGTAATTAGCAAACCATTCTGATACTTTTTTCGCGCTGCACAGCCACCGTTACAAGTTCCACTTTTTATCGCTTTTATATTAGGGTTGACGATTAATTTAATACCATATTGTAAAACAGATAAAACTTTTTTACATAATAACGAGTTCAATTACCATTCCAACTGCCACCGGACTGACTGTTTATGCCATTATTGCCAGTTTTTAAATTATTTTTACGCCAGCCTGTAACTTTTTGTAATATTTGACATCTTATAGATACTAAGTTATAGTACCCAACCAATCTAAAACATATAGTATGGTATTTTTCGTAATGCTTATTGTAATGCTGGTATCGCTTGTTATCGGCCTGCTACCTAAGTTGTAAGAGGGGTTTTACCTCCAAAACTTAATTATAAATACAGTACCCTTACCCATTTCGGACTTTACCGATACCGATGCCCTGTTATTGTAAAGCAACTGCCTGCTTAGCGTTAGGCCTATGCCGCTGCCATGCTGTTTGGTAGTAAAAAAGGGAATAAATATTTTATCAAGGTATTCAATATCTATACCGCTGCCATTATCGGCAATAGACAGTGTTACATTCTTTTCATCCTGAACAGCAGTTAAGCTTATTTTACCATTGCTGCCAATAGCATCCATAGCATTGTTTACCATGTTGGTAAGAACCTGCTCTACCTGTCGCTCATCAGCAAATACATCAAGGTCGGCAGTGTCTATGCTACAACTAAGTGCTATCCCCTTTTCTTTGGCCTGTTTTTCATACAACCCTGTTATGCGTTTTACCGTATCGCCTATATCAAAGTGTTTAGCTTCGGGCTTGGGCACGCGGGCCATTTGGCGGTAGCTATCAACAAATTCAGTAAGGCTTTCGCTGCGGTTTTTAATGGCATTCATCCCCGCTGTAATATCGGCAAGGGTTTCTGCATCTATGGGTTGCTTTTGAAGGCTGTCATATAAGGTGGCTGATAATGAGGCAATAGGGGTAATACTGTTCATTATCTCGTGGGTTATTACCCGTATCAGCTTTTGCCACGATTCTATCTCCTGCTTATCCAGTTCATTCTTTATGTTCTGCAGCAAATACAAGCTGTGTACAGTATTGCCTACCGGTATTTCTTCTAAGGTTATGGATAAAGTATGCTCTTCGCTTTCCTTTAAAAAAGTAACTATCTGGCTACCGCTGGTTTTGGCTGCCTGCGTGGCTTTAAACAATACATCATTTACTTTTTGCAGTTGCTGCATATTGGCTAAATGTTCTATACCGGTGCTGTATTTGGCAGCGCGGTTAAAAAGTACTATGCTACCATCTGCCACTATGCTTATTATACCAATAGGCACCTGCTCTACTATACTTTGTAGAAATATGTGGTTGTATTCTTTCTCAAGCTTAAGCCGGTTAAATTCAGAGGTGATAATGTTATAGGTTTCGCGGAGTTCTTTATTTGATAAATCGAGCGAGGTGTTGTACTGCGTAGAAAAATCGTGGTACTTAATAGAAAGCAGAAATTGCTTTAACTCGCGGTTGGTTTTATCGCTGAAAGAAAAGAATTCAATAATAGAAAATACCAGTGCAGCCAATACAATAAACGTGGTAAAAATAAACCCAAACCAAAATATGCAGGCCATAGCTGCAAAGGCTAGGGCCAGCATTACCAGCAGGCGGACAACCAATTTAAACCTGTAACTTTTAAATACCATACTTCTCCATACGGCGGTACAATGCGGCACGGGTAAGCCCCAACTCTTTCGATGCCTTAGCTTATGTTTCCGTTGTGCTGTTGCAGCGCCTTGTTTATTAGTTGCTTCTCTACTTCTTCCAGGTTTAAATTATTGCTTTTTTCAATACGCTCAACGGGGTATACAGCGCCATTCTGCGGTATAAGGTCGTAGGGCATTATGGTGGCGTTGTCGGCCAGTATAACAGCACGTTCTATAGCATGTTGCAATTCGCGTATATTGCCCGGCCATGGGTAATCAAACAAAGCTTTTTCTATAGTCTTAGAGAATTTTAATTCTGTTTTTTGATATTTTTTAGAATACTGCTCCAAAAAATGATTGGCAAGTAAAATAATATCGCTGCCCCGCTGCTTTAATGGCGGCAGGTTTATCTCTACTGTATTAATGCGGTACAGCAAATCTTTCCTGAACCTGTTTTCAACTGCCAGATTATGCAGAGGCACATTGGTAGCGCATATCATGCGTATATCAATATCAACCGGCAGGTTGCTGCCTACACGAATAACCTGCTTGCTTTGCAGCGTGGTTAACAGCTTAGATTGCATAGGCAACGACAGGTTTCCTATCTCATCTAAAAACAAGGTGCCTCCCTGTGCAGCTTCAAAGCGGCCGGTGCGGTCTTCTCGGGCATCGGTAAAAGCGCCTTTGCGGTGGCCAAATAGTTCGCTTTCAAAAAGGCTTTCAGGTATAGCGCCTAAATCTACTTTTACAAACACCTCGTTTTTGCGTAAAGAGCGTTTGTGTATAAGCTTGGCAACAACCTCTTTGCCAGTCCCATTCTCGCCCAGTACCAATACGTTGGCATCGGTAGCGGCTACTTTATCTATTAATTGATTAACCCGTTTTATAGCGTCTGACGTGCCTATAAGGCCTGCATTTTCCCATTCCGGACCTTCGTGCTGTATACGTTGGCGGGCTTCTAAAAGCTCAACCCTGTCGCGGCTTTGGCTAAGTTCGTAAGCGGCAGATACGGTAGCCAAAAGCTTTTCGTTTTGCCATGGTTTTAATACAAAATCGCTAGCCCCTGCTTTAATAGCCCTAATGGCAATGTCAACATCGCCAAAGGCGGTAACCATAATTACCACCATTTGCGGGCGAAGTTGCTTAATCTTCTTCAACCAGTAAAAACCCTCTGTACCCGATGTTTCGCCCCGGCTAAAGTTCATGTCAAGCAATACAACATCGTATGGGCTAAACCTAAGGTGCTCGTAGGCATTGGCAGGGTCTTCAAACGTGCTTACAGCGGCAAAATTCTTTTTAAGCAGCAACTTAGCCGATAGCTGTATATCAATATTATCTTCAATTATAAGTACGCGTCCGCTGTTCATCTATTAGGTTATTTCTATTGCAGTAAGTGTTGCTACCCCTTGCACAAATTACATGCCTTGTATCTTATTATTGATAAGTTTCTTACTATCAGTATATTATTACTTTCAGATTTCTACTTTCAGATTTCAATTTAATAAAATGTGTCCGATAATGAACATTATTTGTTTGCTATTGAACATGTTTATTGGTGTTGTTAAGCTGATTTAAATTACAATAGGCTGTAAATTATACACTTACAACTTTGGCACAGCATTAGAAATAGGTTTGGCAGCGAGTAAAGTACAAATGAATGCTTATATCCCCTTCTTAACGGGAGGGGTAATAAGCAAAGCGATGGGAACTCGAATATATTATGGATGTAAAAATTGACAATACTAAAAATAAGCGAGTAAAAGTAGTGGTAGCAGCTGTAGCGTGCATTGTTGTGTTAGGTGCTGCTACCCTTCTTTTTCTAATGTGGTGGGCAACAACCGCATTAATGTTGATGCAAACAAGGTTACAATTGAAGAGGTTGTTAGCGGGCAGTTTCAAGAGTTTATTCCGGTTGATGGTAGGGTGCAGCCCATTAAAACAGTTTACATTGATGCTATAGAAGGTGGCACGGTTGATAAGCTTTTTACCGAAGATGGAAAAATGGTTACCGCCGGCGAACCTATTCTTAAACTAACCAACCAGCAACTGCACATGGAAACCATACGTAATGAGGCACAGTTGCTAGACCAGCAAAACAACCTGCGCTCGTCTCGCCTTACTATGGACCAACAAACCAACCGCCTGCGCGACGAATTGCTGAAACTGGATTTTGATTTAAAACAAACCGAACGCACCTACAAGGCTAACCAAACACTGATTAAAAGCAAAAATGTATCGCAAAACGAGTTTAATAAATCAGAAGAAGATTACTATTACCTGCTAGGCAAACGTAAGCTGTTGGTGCAAAACATTAAGGCCGATTCTACCTTTAGAAAAAGCCAGGAAGGGCAGATTGATTTTTCGCTAAACCTTATTAGCCGCAACCTTAATTACCTTTCGGGCAGTTTAGAAAATTTGGTGGTAAAGGCACCCATAACCGGGCAGCTATCATCATTAAAAGCTGAACTTGGAGAGACTAAAACCAAAGGCGAAAACCTTAGCGCAGATTGACGATATATCAGACTATAAAATACGGGCCCGCATAGGCGAGTATTATGGCAACCGTTTGTTTGAAGGGCTAAAAGGTCGTTTTTTGTTTGACGGTAAAACCTATACGTTGGTAGTAAAAAAGATATATCCCGAAGTGAAGGATGGCGAGTTTCAGGCCGATATGGTTTTTGAAGGCGATAAGCCTACCAACATAAAGCGAGGCCAAACATTACAAATTAAATTAGAACTGGGGCAAACCAGCCAGGCCATACTTTTGCCCCGAGGCAGCTTTTTTCAAGATACTGGCGGCGCATGGGTATATGTAGTTGATGCCAACCGCGTAGCAACTAAACGCGATGTAAAACTGGGCCGCCAAAACCCAAATCATTACGAGGTATTAGAAGGTTTGCAACCCGGCGATAAGGTAATAACATCAAAATACAGCGGCTTTAACAACGCCGATGAAATAGTGATAAAATAGCATATTGTAACATTGAAACACCCGTCACACTGAGTGTAGCCGAAGTGTGAAACGTAAAAATACAACCATGATAAAAACAATCAACCTTAAAAAGTTTACCGTGCTGAGGATATTGAAACCACAGCGTTAAACAACGTTTCTATAGAAATATTAGAAGGCGAATTTGTAGCCATTATGGGTCCATCGGGTTGCGGTAAATCTACCCTGCTTAACATATTGGGTTTGTTAGATAATCCATCATCGGGTCAATATATTTTTAACAATACCGATATATCTAAATACAGCGAGAAAAAACTATCGGGCTTGCGCAAAGCTAACCTGGGCTTTGTTTTTCAAAGCTTTAACCTGATAGAAGAACTAACCGTTTTTGAAAATATTGAACTGCCATTAATATATGCGGGCTTTTCTAAAAGCGAGCGCAAAAAAATGGTTGATGAAGTGTTAGAGCGCATGAATATTATGCACCGCAAAACCCATTTCCCTGTTCAACTATCAGGCGGGCAGCAACAGCGTGTTGCCGTGGCAAGGGCGGTAGCGCATACGCCCAAACTTATTCTAGCGGATGAGCCTACAGGTAACTTAGACTCTGTGCATGGCGAGGAGGTAATGAAAATGCTAACCACCCTTAATGCAGGCGGCACAACCATAGTAATGGTAACCCACTCGCAGCGCGATGCAGGCTTTGCACACCGCACAATTAAGCTACTTGATGGGCAGGTAGTAACAGACTCTAAAGTAGAAGGCCAATTATTATAAGCTATGTTTAAAAACTATTTAACAGTAGCCATACGCAATATTGTACGCAACAAGCGTTTTGCGTTTCTCAATATACTTGGTCTAGCCATAGGCATAGTGTCGTGCCTGCTTATCTATATTTTTATACAGGATGAGTTGAGCTTTGACGCGCACCATGCTAAGCGCGATAATATATATCGGGTACAATGCTTTTTTAAGTTTAACGATGTTGAAGATAAATTCGGCATTGTACCTTTTCCCACCGGGCCTACGCTGCAAAGCGAGTACCCTGAGGTAAAAGAAATGACACGGCTTTTTGTGCTGGGGCAGCAGAATATTACAAATGAGGGTAAGGTTTACAATGTAGAGGTAATGCAACTGGCAGATAGTACTTTCTTTAACATTTTTGATTTTCCTTTTATTGCCGGCGACCCTAAAACGGCACTATCGCAGCCTATGAGTTTGGTTATTACCCAAGGCGAAGCGAATAAGATTTTTGGCACCGCCAACCCTATGGGTAAAATGGTAACATGGAATAAGAAATCATTAAAGGTGACAGGGGTTATAGACGAGAAAAAATACAATACCCATATAGAAATGGGGGCTTTATTTCTATGGGCAGTATGAACCCTGATTTCCGCAAGCAGATATCTACCAACTGGGGCAATAACAACTCGTTTACTTATGTAGTAATGGACGATGAAAATGCGGCAACAAATTTTCAACCTAAGCTAGATACGCTTGTAAAAAAGTACATGGACGCGTATTGGAAACAGTTTGGTTTTGTTGGTGAATTAAACATGCACCTGGAGCCATTAAAAGATGTACATTTTAACAACTACTTAATTTACGATACGCCTAAAAAAGGCAACCGTGCGTATGTAACAATCTTCTCTGTAGTAGCCATACTTATACTACTAATTGCTTGTATAAACTATGTAAACATGTCTACCGCCGCGGCTACACGCAGGGCTAAAGAAGTTGGCGTGCGTAAGGTTGCAGGTGCTAGTCGCGGCCAGCTTGTGTTTCAGTTTTTAAGCGAGTCAATTATTGTAACATTGTTAGCCATAGTAATATCACTTGCTTTGCTGGAATTATCGTTGCCCTTGTTTAACGAGATTACGGGTAAAGAAATCAGCCTTAAATACCTTTTAAATGGCAGTTTTATTGCCGTGCTGTTAGGCATAATTATTTTGGTAGGGATTATAGCAGGTAGCTATCCGGCTTTCTTCCTTTCTAACTTTAAACCGCAGGTGGTGCTTAAAGGCTTTGGCGAGGTTAAGGGCGGTGGGGCCGGCATACGCAAAGTGCTTATCACAGGCCAGTTTGCCATTGCCGTATTTATGATTGTGGGCACCTTATCAGTGTACAGCCAGTTAAACTATATGCTTAATAAAGACCTTGGGTTTAAAAGCCACAATATGCTGGCAATAAATATTCCGCAAATATTTGGCGATAGCTTGACGACAAAGAAAATACGCACCCTGAAAGATGAATTGAAGAAAGAGACTTTTGTAAAAGATGCCACATTTACCGGCAACCTTCCGGGCAAAGAGTTATCGCGTATTGTGTACAAGATAAAAGCCAAAAAGGGTAGAGAAGATAAGCCAATTGCTACCATGCAGGGCGATGCCGATTACCCTAAAATGCTTGGCATGGAACTAACCAAGGGCCGTTATTTTGATGAAGACAATGCTACCGACCGCGACTTTGGTTGCATGATAAACGAATCGTGCGCTAAAATGCTGGGCTGGACAAACCCCTTGCAGGAAAAATTTTATGTGCAGGGCGATAGTGCAGATATTGAGATAAACGTAATTGGCGTGGTAAAAGACTTTCACTTCGCATCGTTACACAACCCTATAGAGCCGCTGGTATTGTTTATGAATGATAAGCGCTATGTTGGCGGCAACATGCTTATAAACCTGCAGGATGGTAATAACCAGGAAAATTTAGACAAGATAAAAACCAAATGGGCAGCAGTGTTGCCTAATAAAGAGTTTGATTATTTCTTTTTAGATGATACTATACAGCAACTATACACTGCCGAAAATAAAATGCTAAAGGTGTTTGTGTATTTCGCGGTGCTTACAATAATCCTGTCGTGCATGGGTATTTATGGCCTGTCGTATTTTATAACCCGCCGCCGTACCCGAGAGATTGGTATACGCAAGGTACTGGGTGCATCGGTAGGCAGTATTTTATTCCTGCTGAATAAGGAGTTTTTAATACTTATAGGTGTAGCATCGGTAATTGCTATACCACTATCATACTGGGCTATTAACAAATGGTTAATGGACTTTGCCTACCATACCGAAGTGTCGGTACTCTTATTTATTGTCGCGGTGCTTATTACCACTGTAGTGGCCGTGGCAACCATTAGTATACAAGCCCTGCGCACCGCAACCGGCAATCCTGTAAACTCAATCCGTTACGAATAATGATAGTTATTGTAATCTTTTTTGCAGCACTTGTAGCCTTTATAATAGGGTTATAGTAAAGTTTTTGAACATATCTGCGTTTTGGCAGTTTAACTGTCTAACAGGCATGGGCTTAATATTTAATTTGGGCCTATACAACATGCCGTTATATTTGCAATATGATTAAGAACAGCTCGCCCTATATTTACCTGCCACTGGCCTTTGCTGCCGTGTTGGGTATAGGTATTTATTTAGGTACATATTTAGCACCTGCTTCGCAAACGGTTTTTTCTACCGGCGGCGGTGGTGGCGGTAAGTTTGAAACCGTTATAGACTATATAAGCGATGAGTATGTTGATACCGTAAGCAAGAAAAGGCTTACCGAAATGGCACTTACCCTAATGCTCCCGCATTTAGACCCGCACTCATCTTACATACCTGCCGAAGATTTAAAAGGTGTAAATGAGGTTATGGAAGGCAATTTTGAGGGCATAGGTGTGGAGTTTAACATACAGCGCGATACTATTTTGGTAGTTGCCGCTATCCCCGGTGGGCCATCAGAAAAAGTGGGCATACGTGCCGGCGACCGTATCGTTAAAATTGAAAACGTAAACGTAGCATCCATAGGTATTAAGAATAACGATGTTATTAAGAAACTACGTGGCGACAGGGGCACCAAGGTGCGTGTAGGCATAGTACGTGCAGGCAATATGAAAAAGCCGTTGGATTTTACCATTACCCGTGGTAAAATTCCTATCCACAGCATAGAAACATCATACATGATAGATGGTGATATTGGCTACATACGCCTTACCCGCTTTGCCGAAACCAGCTACGATGAGTTTGTTGATGCCTTTAATGGCTTGAAGAAACAAGGCATGAAGAAGCTGATTTTTGACCTGCGAGATAACCCCGGTGGATTATTAAACATTTGTATTGATATTGCCGATGAGTTTTTAAGCTCTGGCAAATTGATTGTGTATACCGAAGGCCGTAACTCTCCCCGCTCCGACGATTTTGCTACTGACCGTGGTAGCTTTGAAAACAGCCCGCTGGTTATTTTGGTTGATGAAGGTTCAGCATCGGCTAGTGAAATTGTAGCAGGCGCCGTGCAGGATAACGACAGGGGTACTATTATAGGTCGCCGTACTTTTGGGAAAGGCTTAGTGCAACACCAGCAGGAGTTGAAAGATGGCTCTGCTTTGCGTTTAACCATTGCACGCTACTATACCCCGACAGGCCGCAGCATTCAAAAACCGTTTGTTACAGGTGTTGATGATTATTACGAGGAGGTAAACAAACGTTTTGATAGTGGTGAACTGGAGAATATAGACAGCATTAAGCTTGATAAGAAAAATGTATTTAAAACCCCTAAAGGCAAGGTAGTTTACGGCGGCGGCGGCATTATGCCAGATATATTTATTCCGCTGGATACGGCAGGATTTACGCCCTACTTTACTATGCTAAATGGTAAAGGGTTGGTGAACGATTTTGCATTGAACTATGTAGACAGGAACCGCGGTACGCTTAAAGCACGCTATACTAATGCCAAAGCATTTGCCGATGGGTTTATTGTTGACGATGGTATGCTTAACGACCTTGTAACTTATGGTGTAAGCAAAGGTGTGCCTGCTAACCCGGTGCAACTGCAACGCTCTGCTGCACTAATCAAAGAGAATGTAAAAGCTATTATAGGCCGTTCTGTTGCTGGTAGCGAGGCTGTTTACCGTAGCCTGCACAAAAACGATAAAGCCGTAATTAAGGCTATTGATGTATTGCGCAGTGGTAAGTAATTTGCCGCTAATTTAATTTGTATTTTCCCTGCATGAAATGGAGGCAAATACTCAGTTCAAGGCAATTCCCTTTGGGGTTGCTAACGCTGATGTTGCTGCCTTTTTTAGCACTTACACTCTTCGCCTTTCCTGTATCTGACGATTATTCATTCTTCGCTGATACACAAACACGGTCGTTTGGTGAGTTTGTAAACTGGGGCTACACGCACCTTAGTGGGCGCTATACAGCCATTGCTGCAACAAAGCTTTTTAACCCGCTAAGCAGCCAAAGCTTTTGGTTGTACAGGGTTTTTATTGTTTTAATATTTATTGGGTTTACCCATTCTGCATACTTTTTTTTAAAGAAGGAGCAAAGCGTATTGGTATAAAAGAAAATATACCGTTAATTGCTGTAATAATGTTGCTCTATTGGTGGCTACTTATGCCAAATGTATGCGAACTTATATATTGGTATAGTTCTGCTTACTCTTACACCATCGGTTTAATAGGTTTACTTTATTGGGGATATTTACTGTTGAGAGAAAGTAATAATACATTGGATAAATGGCTTATTTGTTTGCTGCCTGTAATTATTGCAGGCACTTGCGAGTTGGCAGTTTTTATAATGCTGATTGTTTTTGCTACAATAGGATTGTATCACATCATCAATAAAATAAAGCCCCCAAGGTTTTATTATTTTGTACTAATAATTGGGCTTTCAGCATCGGCTTTGGCATTATTAGCTCCCGGTAATTTTCACCGTAACAAAGGCATTGCCGATTTATTCTCCGGGGCTCAAATCCATAATATTAGTTTCGCTTTTGAAGCTACCATGAATAAATCGCTAGAGGTAGTTGTAGACTTTTTCCTGCTTAATTTATTTACCCTTTTTATTGTTTTGATATTAGCTATTGTAATACCAGGTTATCAGCCAAGTCAATCTGTTAAAAAGCTTGCAAAACATATGCTTTTTGGTTCGTTGGGCATTGTACCGGTGTTGTTGTTTCCCTATTATTGGTCAACAGGGTTAGAATTTATTCCGCTGCGTATTATCAACTACGCTTTTATAGCATTCAGCATACTTTACATACCCGCATTGTTTATTTATTACAAACCTTATTTCGGCAAACGCTGGCATCAACCTAAAGTAAAACTGGCAGTAGTAGTAGCAACATTTGTATTTATTGGCTTGCGCTCTAACCTGCGCTATGCCATTACCGATTTGGTAAACATCAATACATATGTTGCAGAAGTGAATAACAGATATACAACATTAGAAATGAGTGGGGGAGAAGAGGTAGAATTTTCCCCGCTTACCTATAAGCCCAATATTATTTTGCATGCTGATATTGATGCTGAAGCCGGGCACTGGTATAACCGCAGTTTGGCTAAATATTACGGGGTAAAAAGAATCACCCTGAAAAAATAAACTACTTAGATTTTTTTACTTCTTCTTTAGGCGGAGTAGTATCTTTTGAAGTAGCTGTAGTAGTAGTATCGTTTAAAAAATCATCAGCAGCTTTAGCAATAGAATCACTTTGTTTGTTGGCTTTGGCATCTTCTTCTGCCGTTGGCTTTCCACTATTGTTGCAGGCAAATGCCAATGCTATAAGGGGAATAAAAAGTAACTTTTTCATGTTATTGCTTATTACAATTTTTACAAGTGCCGGTGGTCAGGTAATTCATGTCGGTAAACGAGTAGCCTTGCGGTAAAGTTATAGTAGGCACACTAATATTCTCTAAGCAAAAAGTTTGCCCGCATGTGCCACAGTTAAAGTGTACATGGCTATGGTGGTGTTGCTCTTCGCTGCAACTGTCTTTGCACAAAGCGTAGCGTACAACACCGTTTTCAGCAGGTATTTTATGCACCAACCCTTTTTCTACAAACGATGTTAGCGTGCGGTAAATAGTAACCCGGTCAAAATCGCCCACCAGGGTTTGTTCAATATCAGAATGGCTAAGGGCATGGGGTTTACCCATAAACAACCCAAGCACCTGCTGGCGTATGGGTGTAATACGTAGCTTGTGGTTTTCCAGTAGGGTAGTGCCGTTGCTATGGGTATGCTTTTTCATTCTATTACAAAATTATAAAAATTTTACGGTCTATTTGCAACAATGTTGCAAATAATTTGTACTTTTGTTTCAGTAAGCTGATAATGCAAGATACCACAACTACATACAAACAATCTACCCGCTTAGATACGGCCGGCTTTATAGCCTCGTTTATATGCGCGGTACATTGCGCGTTTATGCCGTTGCTATTGGCTTCGTTACCTATGACAGGCCTTGCGTTTTTAGCCAACCCATTATTTGAGGCTATTATTATAGCCCTTAGTTTTTTTATAGCCTCTATATCTTTATTCCGTGGGTACTTTAGCTATCACCGCAAATTAGCAGCGCTGGCAATATGCATTACAGGCTTTTCTTTAATAGCGGTTGGCACATTTACAAACCTTGCCCACAGCTACTTATTACACGCTTTTGGCGCTTTATTTATAGCAGCATCGCACATTGTAAATCATTTTTTAACCCGTGCAGCCCTTTTGCGTAAGTAAGGGGTAGGGCTAAGCCCTTTCTTTTCTATATTTGGCATAAATACGCTACTGCATGCTACAGGGTTTTTTCAGGTTTTACATTACCATTATTTTATTGCTTTCTATAACCTGCGTGTATGCGCAACAGCCCCGTTATTCTACCGCATCAGAAGTTGGTTGCACCCCTTGTTTTGATACTATTAAACTATTTGGAATAAAGAATATTCAGGATGTAAACCGTATTATGCCTACCTGGGTGCCTGTTGCAGGTAAAGACACTGTTGTGGTATTAGAAGGGCTTATAAAAAGCGGGGTAGACAAATTTGGCATTAACAACGGCCCTATTGTTAGCTACGAAGACTTGCCCCTTTTTCATTACACACACGATATGTGTTTTAATATTACCCCGGATTCTGCCTTTCAGCACATGTTGGCCTACCAGGTGTTTACAGGTACTGAAACCCATATAGTAGAAGGCTTTGACAAGGGAAGCAAACCGGGAGATACTACCCGCCAACGCGATGTGCATGTGGAGTGGGAGAGTGGCCTGGGGCAAAGCAACAAGGGCAACCCCTGCTCTGTACTTAACAGGCAGGGCAAAAGCTGCGGCTTTGCCAGTGTTGGGCACGAACGTGGCGACTATATTTGGAACTGGCCTACAACAGGCGATTGGGTTCATGTAGAAGGCCTGTGGATTTGGGACCGCGGCCACCCGCCTGCCGAAGCTGAGATACACCCCATGCGTTTTATGGCTATACAGCGCCAATTACCTGCCAAGGTTAAAGACCTTGATAAGTATGCTACCGAAGTAAATATATATGCCAGCGGCAATGGCGGTGCATTTTACAATAACCTGCCCAACCAACAACCGTTTGTTTACCCGGTTAAAATGGCAGGCCGAACCTATAGCTTTACTGTTAAAAATACGTTGCCTAAGCCATCGGCCGGTGCTAAATTATTGGCAAGGCTTAGTAGTGAAAAAGGTAACTCTTATGCAGGCAGCATAAATTTAGATTTAGACCAAAGCACCGGGGCTTGCAAAGTTACTATCCCCTGGGTTGATGCTGATACGGCCGTGCTGGCCTATACCCTCTACCTGTATTGGGATGAGGCTGCCGGAACTCCTTCAACCGCTGTAAACACGGTTAAAGTAACCGTTAAAAAACTTAAAATTAAACGCCGTAAAGAGTTCTTAACCAAGTCGGAGTTTAGGGTGTTTATGGATGTTGGCGGACAATGGCTTTTTCTTAATGATTTATTCGGCACTAAAAATGATGTATTGAATAAAGGCGCTTGGCAAAACATACCGCCGTAATTTTAAAATTAACGAGAGCTTTTATGTTAACGTACCAGCAGGTAAAGACTTCCGCGTATTTGTAACCGGTTGGGAAGCTGATGGTATGGACCTATCATTCGGACATATTGTAGACGATAATTCACCATGCAATACTGATACAAAACAAATGCTGCACAAAAGCGATAAAATCAATTTAAAACAAGTAGCCCTGCATGGCTGTTTAGATGATCATTTTGGCGATGCTGCTGCATGGCACAAGGCTGATAGTATTCAGGCTACACAAAAGTTTGAGCTGTTGCCGCAAAAAGGTGTTAACATAGATGTTTGCCCCTGCAGCAAGTTTAAAATGGAAAAAGGCTTTAAATTGTATTATACTATTGAAAAAGTAAATTGATAAAACACATTTCCATATTACTAATTACCTGTTGTTTTATAACAATTGGCATGGCCCAAACAGGCCCTGTGCAATACTTTTATGATAACGGCAAGGTGCTTAGCGAAGGCAATCTGGTAAATGGCAAACCCGATGGGTATTGGAAAACCTACCATGAGAATGGTAAGCTTAAATCAGAAGGAAACAGGGTTAATTTGCAGTTAGACAGCGTATGGAAGTTTTACAACGATAAGGGTATAATTACCAACTCCATTACCTACAAAGCAGGCAAGAAAAACGGAATGCGCACTGCATACGATGAGCTGGGTGCCAAAGAATACAGCGAGACCTTTGTTGACGATGTACGCAATGGCAATACGTATGGATACTACCCCAACGGCAAGCTAAAAACCATAACCAGGTTTGATAAAGGCCGCGAAGAGGGTTGGGCGTATGAGTTTGAGCAAGACAGCACCATAATTACCCGCATGCAATACAAAAGCGGTTTTTTATCGTTTCAAGAAAAGATAAATAGAAAGGATAAAAGCGGCATGCGCCAAGGCGAGTGGCGTACCATTTACCCCGATGGAAAAATTAAAACCGAGGTAACCTATAAAGACGATAAAAAGAACGGCTACTACCGCGAGTATGAAACCAACGGCAGCGTTAAATTGGTAATACGCTATGTTGACGATGTGGTGGTTACCAATAATACAGAAAGCATTGCCAAATTTGATACTAAGGTTACCTACGATAAGCCTACCAAAACTTGGAACAAAGGTACTTACCTGGACGGTCGGCCTATTGGCTTGCATGTAGAGTATACCGATACGGCTAAAAAGTACACATCAAAACTGTATGATAATGGTGTGTTATCAGGAGAGGGATTGACAGATAGTTTAGGATTATTACAAGGCTTTTGGAAAGAGTTTTACCCTACGGGCGAATTGCGTGGCGAGGGTAATTACACCGATAGCAAACGCACCGGAGTTTGGAAATATTATTACCCGTCGGCTAAGTTGGAACAAACCGGCAGCTACAAAAATGGCAAGCCTACCGGTGCATGGAAATGGTACTACGAAAGTGGTGATGTGCTGCGCGAAGAAAATTACATTAATGGTTTAGAAGATGGTTACTCTACTGAATATTCTGATACTGGAAGTGTAATAGCCAAAGGCGATTATGTTATGGGCCTTAAACAGGGTATGTGGCTTGAGTTTAGCGGCGATGTAAAGATGGAAGGCGAGTATAACGATGGAGAGCAAAACAACATTTGGAAACATTATTACCCATCGGGAGAATTGGCTTTTGAAGGGAAATACAACAATGGCCAGCCCGAAGGTAAGCATACATGGTATTTTAAAAATGGAAGGGTAAAAGAAGAAGGAGAATATATATCGGGCAAGCGGAATGGCTTGTGGCGCAAGTTTAATACCGATGGTACGGTGTATATGTATACCGAATATGAATATGGTATTGAGGTGAAATTTGATGGGGTAAAAGTGAAGCCGGAAACCCTGCCGGGCGAAATTGGAGATTAATGATGGAGGATAAAAAGTGTTTGATTATTGCAAATGGTAAGGCCTGTTCTATGCAGCTTACTAAACGGTTGCTGCGCGATAAGCCTTTTGTTATAGCCCTGGATGGCTCGTTGTTGCGGGTGTTGGAAAAGTTAATACCTATTGATGTTTTGCTGGGCGATTTTGACCGCTTTGATGTGAACGAAGCCCGCGAGTTATTAGGCGGTGCAGAGATTGTAATTGCCCCCGACCAGGAAAAACCGACCTTGATAAGGGCATAGAATACGCCATAGAAAAAGGCTACAAGCATATAGATATTATTTGGGCCACGGGCTGGCGTGCCGACCATACCATTACCAACATAACTAACCTTGCCCGCTATGCCAACCAAGCTAAGCTAACCATGTACGATGACTATTCGGTAATCTACCCAATAGCTAAGGGCTTCCGTAAGTTTTATACCGCCGGTACTACCATTTCGCTAATACCTGTAGGCACGGTAAAGGGTATTATTACGGGCAACTTAAAATACCCCTAAACCACGAAGATTTGGTACTTGGCTACCGAGCCGGCAGCAGTAACGAGGCCGCCCACGATGGCTTTGTAGAAATTACCTACACCAGCGGCCAAATGATAATTATGGAGTGCAAGGATAAAGAGTAACAATTAATATTAATGAGTAAGCGTATCCATCATATTAAATCAGACATCGCCATTGGAGTAGGTTTTTTGGTTTTTATGCTATTTGGTGCCTTGTTATTAAAAGTATGGCTCATCTTGGAGGCATTGATAGTAACTATTCTATTTCTGCTTTTGCTGGCTTTTATTTTTATTAGGATTGCTAAAACTGTTAATTTTTATAACGATTATCTTGAAGAAGTAAATGTCTTTGGGAAAGTTAAAATCGTTCAATATGTAGATATACAGCGAATTGAAATTTATAATCTGAGCTATAAGGATTCCGGTAAAAATTTTCTTGTTTACATAGGGAACAGAAAATTACGGTTTGTAGAAAGAGATAAAGCAAATTATTTTTTCCTTTTAAATTTTTTGAAGGATAGGAAAATAGACGTAAGAGAAGTATAATCTATGGTATATTAATATCTTAGCCTAAACCAATTATTCCTATGGAAGTACTTTTTGAAGCAAAGAAAAAACTAAGCTATAATAACAGGCTATTTAGAGCTTTTTTTATTGATGTAATGGTGTTGGTAGGGTTGATGTTCTTCTTTATGTGGATTTATAATTCGTATGGGAAACCCTCGTATCAATTTTACTTAACGTTAGCACTTATAGGACTACTTATTTTTTCTAATGTGAACAAAGCATTGAGAAAAAGCAAGAATTACATTACAAAAGCTTTTGTTGAGGATGGGAGATTTAAAGTTGAATATTTAGAAAAGTCTGAAGAAAAACAAATGGATTTAGATATTAGCACTATTATCTACTACGATAAAAAGAGTTTTGCTATGGCTAACCTAACTATACAATTGCCAGATCCATATACTATTAAGCAATACATGATAGGTGAATGGAACGAAGATTCTATACTTGATTTGCTGGAAGAATTAAGGAAAATCAAAAGTTCAATCAACCACGCTTAAAACTGACCCCTGACCTCTGGCCCCGGATTACTGCATAGTTAATAACTCGCTAAACCTATTGTAAGCGTAATCCGTTAACTTTACACCTCCTACAATTGGCTTTATGAAATTGAAACATATTATTGCGTTTTTGTTTGTGCTTGGTTTTGTGTCGCTTAAGGCACAGGCTCCCCGTGTTTATACTGAAGACCCTGTAAAGTTTGTTGACGAACTGTACGACCTTTTTGCCGAAGCCGACAAAAAAGACGCTAAAGAGTGGCGCGAAAAGTTTGAACCCGTGTGGAGTGGCAGCTACTATACCCCCGAAGAACGTAAATGGATTTATGGCCTTAGCCAATACCATGTCGAAAAAGCGGTTGCTGGTGCCACCGTTTAAAAGCTTTGTTAATGTGGTGTATGGTTTTGCCAATAAAAACCAACCGCACGAGAGTTTTAAAGGTTGGCAAAACTCTATTGATAAACTGTTGGCAAACAAGCGTATTTCTACCGCCCAGTTTACCGATTTTTTAGAGATGACAGACAACCTGCTTACAGCCAACACAATGTATGCAGCCCCGGGGGCAACATGGTTATCAAGTAACGGTAATTTTAGCTTTCAGTATGATAGTGTTCCTAAGGTAATCTTCAGTTCGTGCAATTTAATATGCAGGGCTAAGGGCGATAGTGCGGTTATCTATAGCACATCGGGCATTTACTATCCACTAAAATTTAATTGGGTAGGTAAAAACGGTAAAGTAACATGGGAGCGTGCCGGGGCTAAGAAAGACGATGTATATGCCGATTTAAAAACATATACGCTTAGTGTTAAAAACCCTAAGTACACGGCAGACTCTGTAACCATGCACTACAAAAAATATTTTGATGTGCCATTGCAGGGTTCTTTAGAAGAGCGTGTAATTGCCGATGTTGATACCAACAGGGCATCGTACCCTAAATTCAAATCGTATAAAAGCGAGTTCGTAATTAAAAACATAGCCCCCGATGTTGATTACCTGGGTGGTATAACCATTGCCGGTGCTAAACTTATTGGCTCGGGCGTTGGCGACCAAATGGCAAAGTTTATTTTTAATCGCGATAAAAAGAAATTTCTGGTAGTACAATCTAAGAGTATGTCTATCCGCGATGATAGGTTTGATGCTAAGGTAGCCTCGGTTACATTCTTTTTAGATGAAGATTCTATCTATCACCCCGGACTAAATTTTAAGTACTTTATAAAGGATAAGCTACTATCGTTACTTCGCGAGAAAGACGGTACCGGCTTTAGCCCCTACTTTAATACATTCCATAAAATTGATATGTATTTTGAGGCCTTGTATTGGAGAACCGACCAGCCTATTATTGAGTTGCGCCCCATTAAAGGCACCAATCAGGGCGATGCTAATTTTGAGTCGGCCAATTTTTACGAAGACCGCCGCTTTACCGAGATTCAGGGCATAGACCCACAAAATCCGCTTATTATTATCCGCAACTTTATGCAGCAACGCAACGGCGGCAGGCGAGATTTTAAAGCAACCGATTTAGCAGGCTTTTGGAAAATGGACATTACACAGGTGCGCCACATGCTTATGCGCCTGGCCAATATGGGCTTTTTGTTGTACGATATTGAAGCCGAAAAAGGAGTTATTAAAGATAAAACGCTAGACTACATAAACTCTAAGGCAGGCAAAACCGATTACGATGTAATACAGTTTTTATCGTCGGCAGATTTAATGGACACAGCCCGCAGCAAGGGCCGCAACGCCACCATCAATTTGCTTAACTACGACCTTAAAATTTATGGTGTACAAAAAATATTCCTGTCAGATTCGCAACGGGTGGTAATCTTCCCCCAGAACAAAGAAGTGCTGGTAAAGAAAAACCGCGACTTTAACTTCTCGGGCCTTATTATGGCGGGTAACTTTGAGTTGTATGGTAAAGAGTTTGCCTTTTTGTATGATAAGTTTAAGATAGACCTGAAGAATGTTGACTCTACTAAAATCCGCATTCCGCAAGGCGTTAAAGATGAGTATGGCAATATAAAAACAGTCAGGTTAAAATCGCAGGTAGAGAATATTACCGGCGACTTGTTGATTGATCAACCCTATAATAAATCGGGCTTAAAACCCTTTAGCCAGTACCCCATATTTAACAGCGCTAAAAACTCTTTTGTTTACTACGATAGGAAATACATAGAGCAAGGCGTATACAAGCGCGATAAGTTCTACTTTAAACTAGACCCCTTTACCATCGACTCTCTGGATAACTTTGACCCCAGCGCCGTTGCGTTGGATGGTACATTTGCATCGGCAGGTATATTAGAAGATATCAGGGAGAAGATACGCGTACAGCCCGATTTATCACTTGGCTTCCAGCGCATAACAACATCTATCCCGGTTTATAACAATAAGGCTACGTTTACAGATACGCTTATGCTTAGCAACGCCGGTTTGCGTGGTGCGGGTAAATTAACCTACCTGGCATCTACGGCAGAGTCTAGCAACTTTATATTCTACCCCGACTCTATGAATGCCCAAGCCCGCAAGTTTGACATGCTAAAAGCGGTGAAAGATGGTGCTGAGTTTCCTGATATTAAAGCACAGGATGTTAAGATACATTGGGACACTAAAAAGAAAACTCCTTCTTTGTATCAAACACTACCAAGCCGCTGTTGATGTATAAAGAAGAATCTAAACTGAAAGGTACTATACAGGTTGGTAAGGCCGGTGTGCGTGGCAAGGGGTTGATGGACTTAGCATCGGCAGAGTTAGAATCTAAAGACTTTAAGTTTAAGAAAGATGATTTTAAATCTGACTCGCTGGATTTTAGATTAACCAGTATGAAGGATGGGGCTGCTAATAAAGAAGATAAAGAGGTAGCTTTTTCTACTACTAACGTAAAGGCCGATGTGAGTATGAACAGCCGCGAAGGCAGGTTTAAATCAAACTCTAAAGAGTCGTTTGTAGACTTCCCCATTAACAAGTACATCTGTTATATGGATGAGATGAGCTGGAACATGGATAAGGATGAGGTGGATTTGAACAGCACCATTAAAGACATTGACCTGTTGGGTGCCAAGTTTGTTTCTACCGACCCAAGCCAAGACTCGTTAACTTTTATTGCCGCACAGGCAAAATTCAACCTGAAAGATAAAACCATTAACTGTAGTAAAGTGCCTTTTGTTGATGTGGCCGATGCACGAGTATTCCCAGGCGATGGTAAAATTAAGATTGAGAAGAGTGGCCGTATGGAGGACATTAAAAATGCTAAAATTGATGCCAACCGCGATTCTAAATTCTACAACATTTACAATGCAAACGTTTCCGTATTCAGTCGTAAAGGCTACTCAGGTAATGGTATGTATGATTATGTTGATGAAGCCGGAAAGAAACAACCTATTACCATTAGTAGTATAGGGGTTGATGCTGTGGGTAATACCAAAGGCTATGGAGAGATTGGCGAAGATGCTAAGTTTACTATCAATTCAGCATTTGATTATAAGGGTGCTATAAACTTTACCGCCAACATACCTAACATGACGTTTACCGGTGGTGCACGCATGAAACACGCTTGCGATAAACTGGCTAAGTACTGGTTGAAGTTTTCTGCCGTTATAGATCCTAAAGAGGTTTATATACCGGTTGATACCATGCCAATGTCTATGGAGGGCGATAAGCTTTCTGCGGGCTTAATATTGGTAAAAGACTCTACGCATATTTACCCGGCGGTTATTTCTAAGAAATTCCGTCCTGCCGATGTGGATATTATCTCGGCAATGGGGTATTTAACGTATGATAACACATCGGGCGAATACCAGATAGGTTCTAAAGAAAAGCTGGCCAACAACAACATACCGGGTCAATACATTACCCTTAATAATAAAACCTGTAATGTGTTTGGCGAGGGTGTAATGAACCTTGGTACCGATTATGGGCGTGTTACCACAGCTGTTGTAGGCAGTGTAGATAACAGCATGGCTACAGAAAAAACTACGTTTGATGTAGTTATGACCATGGACTTTTTCCTTCCGCCCGATGCATGGAAACAGCTAACAAACCTGCTGGTTACCTATGGTTCTATTCCGCCGGCAAGCCAAAATACCGAAAAGTTTAAAAAGGCAATACCGTATATAGTTAAAGATAAAAAAGATGCCGACCGTGCCGTTAGCGAAGCGGGTAGTGGAGGGGCTATGAAGAAGATTCCTGACGAGTTTAAAAAGACTATTGTGTTTAGCGATTTAACTTTTGAATGGAATTCAACATCACGCTCATACATTTCTAAAGGCGATTTAGGTGTAGCCTATATTGGTGGCGAACCTGTAAACAAGAAAATGAAAGGGTATGTGGAACTGGTTAAGAAACGTGGTGGCGATGTGTTTCATATATACTTAGAACCCGATGGCAGCAACTGGTATTACTTTTATTACGCTGCCGGAGAGATGCAGGCCCTATCGGGAGCTGCCGCCTTTAACGATGTGTTAAAAGGCGTAGACCCTGAAAAGCGTGCGCTTGACACTAAAAACGGCGAAAAGCCTTACCGCTTTAACCTAGGAACTGACCGCAAGAAGAAAGATTTTATAAACCGTATGCAGGGCTTAGAATAGGCTTTTAGTTGATGGAAAAAACAGGAGTTGACATAAGCCATGCTGCACGTATTTTGGCGCATGCGGGTTTGGTGGGCATACCTACCGAAACTGTATATGGCCTGGCTGCTAACGCTTTTGACCCTGCCGCAGTGGTTAAAATTTTCGAGGCTAAAAAGCGCCCTTTCTTCGACCCGCTGATTGTGCATACCCACTCGCTGGAGGCGGCAACCGGTTTTGTGAATGATATACCGGCGCGTGCCCGTAAGTTGTTTGATGCCTTTGCGCTTATGGGCCAATTACTATACTACTGGAGCGTAACAAAGATATGATACCCGATATTGTAACATCGGGGTTAGACACTGTTGCCGTGCGTATACCCAACCACCCGCTTACTTTAAACCTATTGCAAGAGCTGGACTTTCCACTGGCTGCGCCTAGCGCTAACCCGTTTGGCTATGTAAGCCCAACAACAGCGCAGCATGTTGAGCAGCATTTGGGTGAAGAGGTAGATTATATACTAGATGGTGGCCCTAGCTTGGTTGGCTTAGAGTCTACCATTGTGGGGTTTGAAAATGGTAAAACCATTATTTACCGCCTATGGGGATTAAGTGTTGATAATATAGAAGGCGCGGTGGGCAAGGTTGAATTGCAGATAAATTCATCATCAGACCCACGGGCACCGGGCCAGTTAAAAAGCCACTATGCGCCGGGTAAAAAGTTATACATACAAGGTACAGAACCTACAGGTATTGACTATAGCAAGGTTGCATTTATAGGGTTTGATATACCACACGATTTGGTTAAACCCGAAAACCAACTGCTACTTTCTAAAACAGGCAATATAAACGAAGCGGCACAAAAGCTGTTTGCCGCTTTGCGTAAAACAGATACGTTGGATGTTGATATTGTTATAGCAGCTAAATTCCCCGATAGTGGATTAGGCCTAGCTATTAATGATAGGCTGAAACGCGCGGCTGGTTAGCTGTCGGTCGTCATCCCGAACTTGTTTCGGGATCTGTTTCCTATAAAATAAAAAAGCCCCTTTTGGGGCTTTTTTGTTTTATCAGATTATTCTGGAGATAGTCTCGCTGAGCGCAACTGGAGTGTTAGACCTTGGTCTGTAGCACTTCTTTAATATCAGAAATAATTTTCTTAGCCAGTGTATTAGCCGTTACCTCGTTTGCACTTTCGGCATAAATACGGATGATAGGCTCTGTATTAGAACGGCGCAGGTGTACCCACTCGGTATCAAATTCAATCTTAACACCATCAACAGTATTAACAGGGTACTTTTTGTACTTATCCTTAATACGCTCCAGCACTTCATCTACATTAATCTCGGGCGTAAGTTCAATCTTGTTTTTAGATATGTAGTAGTTAGGATATTCGTAACGCAACTTAGAGCACGACTTGCCCGACTTAGCCAAATGGGTAAGGAACAGGGCAATGCCTACTAAAGCATCGCGGCCATAATGTAGTTCGGGGTAAATAATACCGCCGTTGCCTTCGCCACCAATAATGGCGTTGTTCTTCTTCATTAGTTCAACTACGTTAACCTCGCCCACGGCCGATGCTTCGTAAGAACCACCGTGTTTTTGGGTAACATCGCGCAGGGCGCGGGTAGATGACATGTTAGATACCGTATTGCCTTTGGTATTCTTTAATATATAATCGGCAACGGCAACAAGGGTATACTCCTCGCCAAACATTTCGCCGTCTTCGCACACAATGGTAAGGCGGTCAACATCAGGGTCAACCACAATACCTAAATGGGCCTTACTCTTTTTAACCTCTTTGGCAATATCCAACAGGTTTTCGGGCAGCGGCTCGGGGTTGTGTGGAAAATCGCCTGTAGGGTCGCAGTAAAGTTTAATAACCTTTTTAACGCCAAGTGCGGTAAGTAGCTCGGGCACATAAATGCCGCCGGTAGAATTAACAGCATCAACCGCAACGGTAAACTCAGCCTTTTTAATGGCTTCAACATCTACCAGCCCAAGGGCTAAAATCTTATCTATGTGTTTTTGAAGGTAAGAGTTGTTTTGGGTGTATTTACCAATATGGGTTACTTCGGCAAAGCTGATGCCATCGCTCTCGGTCAGGGCCAAAACCTCTTTACCATCAGCATCGCTAATAAACTCACCTTTTTCGTTAAGCAGTTTAAGGGCGTTCCACTGTTTAGGGTTGTGGCTGGCGGTAATAATAATACCCCCATCGGCCTTTTCTTCAGGTACGGCAATTTCTACCGTTGGGGTTGTAGAAAGCCCCAAATCAATAACATCAATACCCAAACCAATAAGGGTGCCGCTAACCAGGCTGCGTACCATCTCGCCAGATATACGGGCATCGCGGCCTATAACAATGGTAGCTTTTTTACCGCTGCGTTGTTTTATCCACGTACCGTATGCTGCCGAGAACTTAACTATATCGTATGGGGTTAGCGCATCGCCGGCTTTGCCACCAATGGTTCCCCTAATACCCGAAATTGACTTTATAAGTGCCATGTATATTTTAAAAAGCCCGCAAAGATACGTTTTAAGTCGGGCTTAATGGCTGGAATTATTCACTTTGTTGATAACCTTTACCTGTGCTTTTTGCACCGTGCCCAATTGTGCGGCTAATAACTATTAGAATAACCTTAGAATGGTTGAAAGGATATTGTTAATAGTTCATTTTTCATAACTTAGTGCCCCATTTATTATAACCAAGGGTGAATAATACTAACCGGTTTGAATTTTTACGCTTTGACCACCGTTCTATAGGTTGGTTTCAGGTATTGCTTGGTATTAGCTTGATATACAACCTTGTGCTACGTTTTGGGTATGCTGTTGAGTTATATGGGGAGCATTCTATTATTCCGGGCGATATTATGCTAAAGATGAATGGTCCCGCATCGTACTCTGTTTTTGATTATATACGTAACGATTTATTTAGCAAGGTATTTATAGTTATAGCATTGCTGTTTTGCCTTGGATATATATGGGGCAAATACTACCGGTTTTTTGCCATAGGGCTTACATTTTTGTATTGGAATCTTTTGCAGGGTTCTTCATCTTTTGTGTTTGGTTTTGAGTTTTTCTCTTTCCAGTTACTGTTCTGGTCGTGCTTTTTGCCTGTAGGCCATAGGCTGTGGTTTACTAAAAGCCATGTATACCAAAAACCATATATGATTGTGTGTGTAGCTTTAACCATACAAATTGTGTGGGTATACTTTGCTACAGGTATAGTAAAGTATGGGGTTAGTTGGCACGAGGGGTATGCCGTGCGCAATATGCTTATGGACCACATGGCTACCTGGGGCCTTGCTTCGACTATAGCAGGCAGCGCGTTTTTGTATAAATCTCTAACTTATTTTACCCTGTTTTTTGAGTTAACCTTTCCCTTCTTGATTTTCAACCCTTACAAAAACAACATTACCCGCCTGTTGGCTGTAGTCTTTTTAATATCATTCCATTTAGGTATTATGCTTAGCTACCATGTGGCAAACTTCTCGGTATCGGGAGTGGCTGTGGCCATGCTGCTAATACCCGCCTGGTTGTGGGACAAAACACCCGCACGTTCCATAAAACCTGAAAATGCAGTGCCAACAGCTAACGTGTGGCTAAAGGTATTTTGCTTTTTTGCCATCTATGTTATATCAATAAAAAGCATAATATTTAGTGTAAAGTATGGCAGTAAAAAATCTGCTAAAACCGAAAGTACAGCCAAAAAGCTTGGCTATATTGATATTCCTAAACTGGTTAAGGTGTCTTTTTTCACCCAACACTGGAAAATGTTTGCCCCAAACCCACCGGTAAAATGTGGTTGGTTGGCACTTGAAGAATTAAAAGACAATGGCGATATAATTGATGTTATGTCAGGACAAAAAGTATTGGAACAGCCATTGCAGTTGTGGAAACCATCGGGCTTTGAGTACTATTTACTTATGTATGCCCGAAATTTTGATGCACCAGAAGGCAGTAGTGGTAAGTTTCAGGTATTTTTAAAATATTGGATACCTTATAAGCTGAAACAGGTAAATAAAGATAAAGTTGATATTAAAAACATCTTCCTAACCGATTATTTATATATTATTGCAAATCAAAAATCAGTAAGTTCAATCCCAATTAAAAGGAACATTATTGCCGCTACAAAAATTATAAACCAGTCTTTTCCTGTTTTGGAGAACGAACCAATTAATTAAAGCAGATGATTAAAAATTTTACATACTATGTGTTTTTTACCTTTTGCCTACTAGTAAGTTCAAAGGTTTTTGCATTACGCGATATTCCTCAAGATTCTTGCTTTTATTCTTTAGACTCGGCAAAAGCGCACCCAACAAAAGTTGCCTTATTGGTACTTAATGGCAAAAAATTAACCGATGTGCCGGCAGAGGTATTAACCTTTACCAATTTAAAAAGCCTGCACCTAACCCATAACCAACTGGCTACCCTGCCCGCTTGGCTCGCCGATTGCAAAAGCATTGAAACATTAATACTATCAAACAATAATTTTGATACCATCCCACGGGTAATTACTGAAATGGTAAACCTTAAAGAACTTGATTTTAGTGGCAATAATTTAAGCATTATACCTTTTGAAATAAACAGGCTGGGTAAATTAGAAATACTTGTACTGTCTGATAATCAGATTATTGATATGGGTGGTGCTTATGAATTATATAACCTTAAAAGGCTGTTAGTGCGCAGTAACCGTGTTGTTAACATACCCATGGGCATTATTAAAATGCGCAAATTAGAAGAGGTTTGCTTTGCAAAAAATAACCTGGAAGAGCTGCCTGAACAAATTTACTTGTTGCCACAAATAAATTATTTTTCATTTTTCAACAACAAAATAAAAGCCATTTCAGATAAGGTTTGTAATTTCACCAACTTAACGTACATAAATGTTTTGGGTAATGAGTTAAAAGACTTACCTGAATGCTTATTTAGTTTACCCAAGATTAATATTATAAATGCAGGCGCCAATAACTATAGTAAAGAAACTATTGAACGCCTTACTAAGCTTAATACAAGAAAAATAAATGTTTTTTTAGAGAAATCGCAAAACGAAGATTGTTTCCATTAATCAATTAATAAACATGAAAAACAAGTACAATTTACATTTACTGTTACTTGTTTGCTTTTTAAGCGTCACGGGGATGCTTACTGCGCAAACACTGCGGGTACAGGGAAGGGTAACAAACCTGCGTTTATCAGACTGTTCTGACTGTAACAGCAGCGCCGACCCCAGGATTAACTCACGTATTAGTACCGCAGCCCAACCTTGGTCTGCTGAGTACAAAAATGAACGTGATGATGTTGGATGTGATGGTGGCCTATCAACAAACCCCGGCATTTATGATGTTTCGGGTGTTGGTATTGGTGAAGCCTGGTGGGTTGACATCCGTGGTTTTGAGGATGATAACTTTATTTGCTCTGGCGATGATGGCGACTGTAACAGCTATTCAAGCCCTACAGCAATATCAGGTGTTATTTTAACTACCTGGGCCCCAAGTTGTGCCGGTGCATGGAATAGCTTTACTGCACAAAGGACTTGTACATCGGGCGGAACCCAAACCTACACTAGTGATACAGAATTGCGCTACCACTGGGTTGCTTCAAGCCTTACAAATGCAAATGCAGGCGGTACTGCCTCTTTATCGGTTTCGGCCGATGCCAGTATTTGTGTGGGTACTAACCCATCTATTATTAATGGTACATCTTTATTATCAGACCGTTTTGCCGACCGCGATTGGGAATTGAGCTTTAATGGCGGAGGCTTTACTTCGTTAGGAAGTGGTGGTCAAAACTACGACCCCCAACATTAAACACTCCCGGTACCTACGTTTACCGTAGAAGGCTGGCTTATTGTACAGACTATACCGGTGGAACAACCAGCGTGTATTCTAATACAGTTACTATTGTTGTTAACCCAATAAGGAGTACTGCATTTAACTATTCTGCATCAGCTTACTGCCAAAACGCTAGCGACCCTACACCAACAGTAACCCTTAGCGGTGGTACGTTTACAGCTACACCGGCAGGTTTATCTATAAATGCATCTACTGGTGCTATTGATGTTTCAATATCTACCCCTGGGTCTTATACTGTTACTTACACCCAATCAAATCCTTGTCCTGCATCGCCAACCAGTGTTACTGTAACCATTAACGCGGCAGGCGTTTCTAACTTTAACTATGCAAATAACTCATATTGCCGCAATGGTATAGACCCTGTGCCGGCAGTTTCTGTTTTAGGTGGCACATTTAGCGCTACCCCGGCAGGTTTATCATTAGACGTTAACAATGGTACTATTGATGCTTCTGCATCTTCAGCAGGTTCTTATGTTGTTACCTACAACTCTGGTGGCACTTGCCCAACTACAACAACAGATAACGTAACTATTGTAAACGCTGACAATGCTACGTTTGCTTACGGTTCTGCCAGTTACTGTATCAATGGTTCAGACGCATCGCCAAGCGTTTCAGGTTTAGCAGGCGGTACATTCTCTGCACCATCAGGCTTATCAATTGACCCTTCTACGGGTGTTATTGATGTATCAGCTTCTACAGCAGGCGGCCCTTATACCATTACCTATACAACTAATGGTGCGTGCCCTAACACTTCTACCCAGTCAGTATCTATTACGGCGGCAGGTGTTTCTACCTTTAGCTATGCCAATAGCTCTTATTGCCAAAATGGAACAGACCCAACGCCTTCTGTTACTGCATTGGGCGGTACTTTTAGCGCAACACCTGCAGGCTTATCATTTAACAATAGCACAGGTTTTATAGATCTTTCTGCATCAGCAGCAAATACATATAGTATTACTTACAACTCTGGTGGTCCTTGCCCAACAACAACTACCAATACGGTAACTATAGTTGCAACAGACGATGCTACATTCAGCTACGGTTCTACTACCTACTGTAAAAATGCAGGTACTAACCCAGCGCCAACCATTACAGGTTTAGGTGGTGGTTCTTTCTCTGCTACATCAGGTTTGGTAATTGATGGCACTACAGGCGAAATTGACCTTGTTGCGTCTACAGTTGGTGGCCCGTACACAATAACTTATTCTACCAACGGCCCATGCCCAACTAGTTCAACCCAATCTGTTACTATTGTAGCAGCTGGTAATTCTACATTTAGCTTTGCCCAAAACACATACTGTAAAAACGCAGCTAACCCAACGCCAAGCATATCGGCTCCGGGTGGTTCATTTACAGCTACCGCAGGTTTAGTTATAGACAACTCTACCGGACAGATTGATTTAGCAGCTTCTACAGCAGGTGGCCCATACACGGTAACTTATACCAGCACTGCGCCATGCCAAACACAATCTACCTTTACTATTAATATTACCCCTGCTGATGATGCATCTTTCAGCTACACTACAAACAGCTACTGTACTAACGGTACTAACCCTGTACCAACGATTACAGGTTTAGCAGGCGGTGTGTTTACTGCACAGTCTGGCTTATTTGTAAACAGCGCAACCGGCGAGGTTAACTTAAGTGCATCTACTCCGGGTGGCCCATACACTGTAACCTACACTACAACCGGTGCTTGCCCTGCAAGTGCTACGTTTGCAATAGCTATTACAGGTGCCGATAACCCATCATTCAACTTCACCCAAGCATCGTACTGCCAAAACTCAGGTACTAACCCTGTAGCTAACATTACAGGCTTACCGGGTGGTTCATTTACATCTGCCCCCGCAGGTTTAGTAATTGATGGAACAACAGGCGAGATTGATTTATTAGCATCAACCGTTGGTGGCCCATACACAGTTACCTATACTACAACAGGTGCTTGTGCCGCATCGCAAAACCAAACAGTAACTATTACTGTTGCCGATAACTCATCGTTTGCTTTTGCCGACCCATCAATATGTATTAACGGTACTAACCCAACGCCTACTATTACAGGCTTAACAGGCGGTATATTCTCAGCATCGCCTGCCGGTTTAGATATTAACGCTTCTACAGGTTTAATCAACCTGGCTAACTCTGCAGTAAACACTCCATTTACAGTTACTTATTTAACTACAGGTGCCTGCCCAACATCTACCACACAGTCAATTATATTATTGCCTGCCCCGGTAGTATCGTTTAGTGGTTTAGACCCTGAGTACTGTATCAGCGAGCCTACTGTTACCCTTGCAGGTTCTCCTGCCGGTGGTACATTTAGCGGCTTAGGCATTATTGGTAACACGTTTAGCCCAACATTAACTGTTGCCGGCCAACATGTTATTACATACTCTTATACTGATGGCAATGCTTGTTCTAACACATCAACCCAAACTGTTCAAATTAACGGTTTACCATTTGTTAGCTTAAGCGGTTTAGCTACATCATACTGTACAGATAATTCAAACCCTGTAGCCTTAACTATACTTCCTGCTGCAGGTGGTACACTTTCTGGTCCTAGTATTTCAGGTACCGATTTTGTTCCATCAAACGCAGGTACAGGTTTTGTAACTATTACCTATACTTATACTGATGTTAACGGTTGTTCTAATACATCAACCCAAAATACTGTTGTTAACGCATTACCTGTTGTAGGTATCAGCGGCTTAGCCAATGCGTACTGCGTAAGCGCATCGCCTGCTAACTTAGGGGGTATACCTAACGGTGGCACTTTTAGCGGCACAGGTATATCGGGCAACACATTTGACCCAGCAGTAGCCGGTATAGGTACATTTACTATTACCTATGCTTATACTGATGGTAACTCTTGCTCTAACTCTACTACGCAAAACGTAACGGTTAACGACCTTCCGGTTGTATCAATTTCTAACCTTGCCAATGCTTACTGTGAAGATGCAGGCCCAATCAACCTTATAGCAACACCTCCGGGCGGTTCTTTTACAGGTATTGGTGTATCAAACAACCAGTTATTCCCATCTATTGTAAACGGTAACCAAACATTGGTAACCTATACCTATACTGATGGTTTAAGCTGTTCAAACTCTACATCTCAGCTTGTTACTATTAATGATTTACCGGTTGTAAGCTTTACAGGCCTTAACCCTGAGTACTGCGTAAGCGCAGGCCCTGTTACTTTAACAGGCACACCGGGTGCTGGTACATTTAGCGGTGCTGGCATATCAGGTACTACTTTTGACCCTGCAACAGCAGGCGTAGGCACACACGTAATTACCTTTGCTTATACCGATGGTAACTCTTGCTCTAATAGCGCTACCCAAACAGTGGTTGTAAATACTCTGCCATTCGTAGCTATCAGCAACTTACAATCTGCATACTGTGTTAGTGTTACTAACGTTCCATTAACAGGTATACCAGCAGGTGGCACATTTAGCGGTATTGGCGTAAGCGGTAACACTTTTAGCCCGGCTACTGCAGGCCAAGGTTCGCACACCATTACCTACACTTATAGCGATGGTAACGGTTGCTCTAACACTGCTACACAAGTAGTAGCTGTTAACCCACTTCCAACATTATCTATAAGCGGCTTAGGCGCTGCATACTGTGTTGATGCTGCTCCTGTAAACATTGGTGGCTCACCTGTGGGTGGCACATTCAGTGGTTCAGGTATATCAGGCAACACATTTAGCCCTGCACTAGCCGGTGCCGGTACTTATAACATTACTTACTCTTATACCGATGGTAACGGCTGTTCTAACACAGCTACCCAGGGTGTTGTTGTAAACGCACTTCCTGTTGTTGCATTTAGCGGCTTAAACTCTACCTACTGTATTGGTAACGTTACCCCACAAGCACTAATTGGTGCCCCAGCGGGTGGCACATTTACCGGTGCAGGTATTTCAGGTACAGACTTTACTCCATCTGCAACAGGTGTTGGTACACACGTTATTACTTATAGCTATACCGATGTTAACTCTTGTTCAAACTCAGTAAGCCAAACAGTAACTGTAAACAACTTCCCACAAGTTGCTATAACTAACCTTGCGGCTCAATACTGTATATCAGCAGGTGTACAAACCCTAAGTGGTTTGCCATCGGGCGGTATATTTAGCGGCACAGGTGTAACCGGTGTTAGCTTTGACCCTGCAGCAGCAGGTGTAGGTATACATACTGTTACTTATACTTATTCTGATGTTAATGGCTGTTCAAACACTGCTACCCAACAAGTACAGGTATATGCCCAGCCAACGGTTACTATCAGCGGTTTAGCTTCTACCTTCTGCTCTAACGATGCTGCTGTAACCTTTACCGGTACACCTTCTGGTGGAACATTCAGCGGCCCTGAGCGTATCCGGTAACACATTCTTCCCAGCTATAGCAGGTGCAGGTGTACATACCGTAACCTATGCTTATACAGATGGTAACGGTTGTGGTAACACCGCTACACAACAAGTAACGGTAGCACCAGCCCCAAGCCCTGTAATATCTGGCTTAGCCGCAAGCTACTGTATTAGCGCTAACCCTGTAACTGTAAACGTAACACCAGCCGGTGGTACATTCAGCGGTCCGGGCATGTCGGGTAATACCTTTACCCCACAAACTGCCGGTGCAGGTTCTCACACTATTACATATACTGTAACCAGCGGAGGTTGTACAGGTACAACATCTGTACAGGTAATTGTTAACCCACTTCCAACAGTTGGTTTTGCGGGCTTACTAAATGCTTACTGCACCACATCGGCTGATGTTCAAATGACAGCTTTCCCTCAAGGTGGCTCATTTACAGGCACAGGTGTGTCGGGCAACATATTCAGCCCATCGCAAGCCGGTGTAGGTACATTTACCGTTAACTACTCGTATACTGATGGTAACCTTTGCTCTAACTCATACTCTCAGTTTGTAACCGTAAACCCTGCTCCGGTAGTATCGTTTACAGGTTTAGGCACTGCTGAGTACTGCGAAGATGCGGTTCCGGTTACTTTAACTGGTACTCCTGCCGGTGGCACATTTAGCGGTCCAGGCATGTCTGGCGATAACTTTAACCCAACATTTGCGGGTGCCGGTACACACACCATTACCTACCAATACACTACAGGTAACGGTTGCAGCGGTACAAGCACACAAACAGTTGTTGTTAACGCTACTCCATCTGTTCAAATTACAGGCCTAAGCAGCAACTACTGTGTTGATGCTGCCCCTGTAAACTTAACAGGCAACCCAAGCGGTGGTACATTTAGCGGCCCGGGCGTTGTTAGCAACACATTTACCCCAGCTAACGCCAGCATTGGCCAAAACATTATTACCTACACTTATACTGATGGTAATACTTGCGCCGGTAGCATCCAACAAATTGTAAACGTTACTCCGCTAGATAATGCTACGTTCTTCTACGGCCAGTCTGCTTATTGCCAAACAGGCCTAACCAATCCAACACCAACCGTTACAGGTACTTTAGGTGGAACATTTAGCGCTTCTCCTGCGGGCTTAAGCATTAACCCTGCTACAGGTTTAATTACATTAGGTGGCAGCACAGCCGGTACTTACACTGTAACATACACTACTAATGGCATTTGCCCTGCAAGCCAAACCTTTAGCGTATCTGTTACTAACGGTGCCAACGCAGGCTTTAACTATTCTTCTGCACAGTTCTGTAATAACCTAACCAACCCACAGCCTAACATTACCGGCGACTTTGGTGGTTCTTTCACAGGCTCTAACGGTATTGTAGTTAACCCTGTAACAGGCGAGATTGACCTTGCAAACAGCTCTACCGGTACATTTACCGTTACCTACACTGTAGGTGGTTCTTGCCCTGGTTCAACTACTGCCAGCGTAACTATTTCTCAGGCCGATAACGCAGCGTTTGAATACCCATTGTATACTTATTGCCAATCATCAACCCTAACACCAACACCTACCATTACCGGTAACCTTGGCGGTGTATTCAGCGGTTCTAATGGTTTATCAATAAGCTCTGTAAACGGTACAATAGACTTGTTGGCCAGCCAACAAGGTGTTAATACCGTTACGTACACTACAAGCGGTGTTTGCCCTGCTACTTTCACTCAACAGGTATTCATCAACAATGGTCCTGTGGCTGATATTACTGCTAATGGCCCAACTACCTTCTGCTTTGGCGGTTCAGTATTGTTAGATGCCGGTTCTGGTTATTTTGATTACCAGTGGAGCACAGGTGTTAACACGCCTGTTATCAGCGCTTCATCATCTGCTAACTACTGGGTAGTTGTTACCGACTCGTCGGGTTGTTCTTCTAGCGATACTATGTCGGTTCTTGTTATTCAGGACCCTAACGCATCGTTCACGTTCAACACCTTCAGCCTAACAGCCAGCTTCTCTAACCTGTCAGACAATGGTCAAAGCTTCCTATGGATATTTGGCGATGGTCAGCCAAACTCTACAGAGCCTAACCCTGTTCACACCTATACTGATGATGGCACTTACCAGGTTACTTTAGTTGTAACCAACATTTGTGGTACAGATTCTATCACCATACCGGTTACAGTTATGAAAATTGGTATAGAAGAGCAACCTGTAGTATCTGCATTCAACTTATATCCAAACCCAACAGAGGGTAACATTACTGTTACTTTTGATGTTCCGTCTAAACAAAACGTAGGCATTATGCTTACCGATGTTACAGGCCGTATGGTTATGAGCGAAGCACTACAAGGCTACACAGGCACGTATACTAAACAATACAACTTTGATTACTTAGACCGCGGCGTATACTTATACAGCATACGCACCCAAAACGGTGTAATAACCAAACGTATTGTACTTAACTAAGTAGGTTTTAAACCTTTATAATAAGCTCCCCTGACAGCAATGTCAGGGGAGCTTTGTTTTTGGCCCCTACTGTATATGGCAGGTTTGCTTTGCTTATATTTTTTATCTTTGTAGTGGATTTTTGGATTAGATACATAACAATGAGAGTTTATCTTGATAATGCTGCTACTACTGCCTTGGATAAAGAAGTGGTAGAGGCAATGCTTCCTTACATGACCGAAAAGTTTGGCAACCCATCATCAACCCACCAATATGGGTCAGAGGTTAGGGTAGCCATAGAGCAGGCCCGTAAGATTATTGCTAGGCAGCTTAACGTGTCGCCATCAGAGATTATTTTTACCTCTGGCGGTACCGAAGCCAACAATATGGCCCTGCGATGTAGTACCGAGTTTATGGGTATTAAACACGCCATAACCTCGCCCCTTGAGCACCACGCCGTGTTGCACACCCTGGAAGATTTACACAAACAGGGCAAGATTAAACTAAGCCTTGTTAATGTTGATGCCCACGGCAATATTGACCTAAACCACCTGGAGCAACTGCTTACCGGTTACGATGGTCAAACCCTGGTATCGCTAATGCACGCCAATAACGAGATTGGCAACCTACTCCCCATAGAACAAGTATCTGCCCTTTGCGATAAATACAAGGCCATATTCCATACCGATACGGTGCAGACTATGTGCCATTACCCGTTAGACTTTCAAGCCATTAAGGTGCACTTTGCATCGTGTGCGGCCCATAAATTCCACGGCCCTAAAGGGGTTGGTTTTTTATACATGAGCGCCGATGTAAAAATACCCCCATTTATTACCGGTGGCGCCCAAGAGCGTAACATGCGCGGCGGTACCGAGAATGTTTATGGCATTGTAGGTCTTGGCAAAGCTTTTGAAATTGCCCACCGCGACATGGACAAAGAAACAGCCCACATAAGCGAACTGAAAAGCTACATGATAGGCCGCTTAAAGAACGAGTTTCCCGGTGTGGAGTTTAACGGCGAAAGCGGCAACATGGAGAAATCGTTATACACTGTTCTTAACGTATCACTACCTAAGACCGATATAGGTGAAATGCTGCTGTTTAACCTTGATATTAATGGCGTAGCCGCCTCGGGTGGCTCAGCATGCTCATCAGGCAGCGATATTGGCTCGCACGTACTCCGCGCCCTTAACTGCGATATGGAGCGCCCTGCCGTTCGTTTCTCCTTCTGCAAAAACACCCAACTGCAAGACATTGACTATGCTGTTGATGTATTAAAGAACATCCTTAAGCCGGTAGTTGCTTAATCAGTAGTCAGAATTCAGTAGTCAGAGGTCAGGGTTCAGTAGTCAGAAGGTATAAGTTTTGTCTTCCCTTACTCTATGTAGCTAATTCTCAATTTTCGCGGAGTTTTTTTGTAAAGTATTTTCATGCTCTACAATACCTAATGCACCAACAACTCTCCCTTTTAAAGGGAGTACCTCCAACGTAGTTGGAGGGGAGGGATTATTTGCCAATCCCTACAGCATGTCCCAAAGGGATGCCTTTGGCATAGCTAATACACTCGTTTTCGAGGCTGCATTTTAAAGGTCCCTCTCATTGAGAGGGTGGATGTAGCCAATGGCGACAGACGGGAGAGGGTATTTTTAGGGTGCCGCACGTTGTTATGTCTTTATTTTTCATTTTTAGCTTTTCGTTTTTCATTTATAAAACCCTTACAGCGTGTCCCAAAGGGATGCCTTTGGCATAGCTAATGCACTCATTTTCGCGCCCAATTTTTAAGGCTCTCCCCTGCAAAGGGGAGTACTCCTATCTCGCTTAGGCGAGATAGGAGGGAGGTATTTCCTCTCCCGTCATCCACCTGACGGCGGCTGCTACCTCCGCCCGGATGAATCCATTCGGACGGGCTCTCAATGAGAGGGACCTTTCATCTATCCTCATAATTAATAATTCATAATTACTAATTATTGAAAAACACCTTTAGGCAACCTGCCGTAGCAAATCGCCTAAAAGTGACAATTTCTTATCATAACCGGTTAGCTACTGACCAACAGAATGGCCTGTTGTTTAAGCCTGTCCTCTTGCTAAACTGTTTATCTTAAACTCTCAATCTATACGCCCCTCTCCTTTGGGGGAGGGGTTGGGGTGGGGCTTCCATTAATTTCTGAATCGTAATAAGCATTGTAGGTACTATAATAAGTTCCCCCTTTTTAAAGGGGGTGTTTAGTGCAAAGCACTAAACGGGGGATTTTAAAACCTCGTAAAACTCTCCCTTGTAAAGGGAGTGGATGTCGCTACAAAGCGACAGACGAGGGATTTCACCGCGCGGCTGTTTTCGTCATCCCGAACTTGTTTCGGGATCTCCTAATTAACCTTTAGGAAAGGGTTGTTTATTTGTATTTGCAAATACGTTTACAAAGATACAACAATACAACATCATTTGTCAAGTGTAAAATAAACATTGTTAATAATTATTTTTATTAATAGATCGCAAAGCGCATACTTTGTAAACAACTCTCCCTTTTAAAGGGAGTACCTCCAACGTAGTTGGAGGGGAGGGATTTTAGTGTAGCGTAACTACTCCTTCCTCCTCCTAAACACCGCCTCATATCCGTTAAAAGTATAGTCAAGCGTTAAGGTAGTTTCGTCAATTTTAGTAATGTGGTAGCAATAAGAATAACCGTTATGAATATTGGTTTCTAAAAGAAACAAAGTGTTTAACCCACACGAGTCTTTAGTGGTAGTATCGCAGCCCATGTAGGTAAACCTATAGCTAAAAGTATCAATCAACGCGCCGTTGTACTTTTCAATAATGTAGCGGTCGGTAATAGTTAGGGTCGATTTACTGTCTTCGCTATTTTCCCAACTACCCCTAATCAGTAAATCTTCTACAGATATAGCCTGCGCATGGCACAATACTGATAGTATCACCAAAAAGAATATAAGAACCTTTTTCAGCATCTATTCTTTATAATATAACCCAATCTGCATATCCTCAATAAACAACTTCTTCGTTTCGGCCCATGCAAAAGGCCCAATAAAAAGCGTTTCATCAACGGTGCTGTTGCTAATCCGTATCCTCCAAAACGGTAAAACTTCCACTTTAGTTTTGTTGTAATGCGTTATTTCGCAATTCTCATTCGGGTTACACAATGTAAACCGTGTGGTGGGTATGTAAAACCAACCGGCTGCAATCTCGTCTTCTGTAACCAACATAGCCGTTGTGCGCCCACTCAAAAGCCATACTGAAAATACTACAAATAAGGCCGCAAGCTTTAGCTTTGTTGGCTGTTTAAAATAGTAAACCAACAGGGCGCCAAACAATAAAACAAAAAGGGTCGGAAAAACAACCAACGGCACAGCGGTATGCACCATATATTCTGCGCTAATGCTTATTAGCATAAGTTTAGCCAGCGGGTGGTAACACCAGGCAGTCAGCAAGGCCATTACCAGCAATAAAATAGCCGAAAGGATAATTTTTACAGTACGCATAGCAAGCTAATTTAATTAATCTGCGGTTCAGATAACAATATACTCAGCCGGTACAAAATCAGTAAGCCAAACATTGTTGTCCGATAGGTAAAATATATGCCCATCGGCCAACATGGTTACGGTATCAATATGCAACACTATGGGCTTGCCATGCCTGCTGCCTACCTGTGTGGCAGTAGCTATATTGTCTGATAAATGTACATGCTGCCTTTCGCCTTTCAGCAGGCCTTTTTCTTTAATACTATCCAGGTTTTTTAACGCTGTGCCGTGGTATAATATAGCCGGCGGGGTTTGTGGTTGAAGTTTTAAATCTACCTCGACAGAATGCCCTTGATTAGCCCTTATTTTGGTAAAATCATCGTTAAAGGCAAAACGCTTTTTGGTGTTTTCGTCAACTATTGCTTTCAACTCATCAAAGGTAATTGCAGTGCCATGGGCGTTGAATTTCTGCAACAAATCAGCCACATCGGCCCAACCGTTTTCATCAAGGGTAACGCCAATGGTTTCGGGCTTGTGCCTAAGCACCAGGCTTATAAATTTACTAAGGTGTGTGTGGTTCGACATTGAATTGTACGTGCTATATCTTAGAAACCTTATCTACTATACTGGCTAAAGCCGTTTCGGTTCCAACTTCATCAATATCCACCTCAAGCAGCTTTTTATTGTTTAGTGTTACTGTGTAAATATTGTGGTTCTCATTGCTATCAACCTGACTAATGGTTAGCCTGTGGTATAGTTTAAAAAACACAATATAGGCGGCGCTATCAGGCTCAACTGTTTTACTTTCTTTAATAAGCGCATAGCCCTTTATCTTTACAATAGGCTGCACCTTTTCTTTTACTAAATCAATAAATAACATAATGGAGCAAAGTTAAACAACTCTCCCTTAATAAGGCCCGCCCGGATAAATGGATTTATCCATTCGGACGGGGAGTACCTCCAACGCAGTTGGAGGGGAGGGATTATTAGCAACGAATTTATATTACCGCTTGGTGGGATTCCTGCTTTCGCAGGAATGACGTTTTAACTATAGTGGTTTAGTAATCTTTAAATCTATTTAATCTTGATTAATCTGCGGTTCAGACAAATAATCTATTTAATCTTGATTAATCTGCGGTTCAGACTACGCTTCTGAAATATTCTTTTGCCCCGCCAGCAGGTACAGCACCGCCATACGCACCGCAACACCGTTTTCTACCTGGTCTAGTATAATAGACTGGTCAGAGTCGGCTACATCGCTAGTAATCTCTATGCCACGGTTTATAGGGCCGGGGTGCATTATGGTAATCTTCTTGCTAAGGCTGTCAAGGCGCTCTTTGTTAAGGCCATACAGCATGGTATACTCCCGCAACGATGGGAAGTACTTAATATCCTGCCTTTCCAGCTGAATGCGCAGCATATTGGCAACATCGCACCACTCCAGGGCCTTCATCAGGTTAGGTTCAACACGAACTCCTAGCGATGTGATGAATTTAGGCATTAGGGTAGGAGGGCCGCACACTACCACTTCGGCACCCATTTTATTTAGTAGAAAGATGTTTGACAGCGCTACACGCGAGTGCAGAATATCGCCTACAATAGCCACTTTAAGGCCTTTAAGGCTGCCGTGCACCTCCAGCATTGAGTAGGCATCTAACAACGCTTGTGTAGGGTGCTCGTGCGCGCCATCTCCGGCGTTTACAATTTTGGCCTTTATGTGTTTGGCAAGGAACACGCCCGCACCCGGTTTTGGGTGGCGCATTACTACCATATCCACCTTCATGGCCAATATGTTGTTTACGGTATCAATAAGGGTTTCGCCCTTGCTAACGGATGATGATGATGCGGCAAAGTTTACCACATCGGCACTCAGGCGTTTCTCGGCCAGCTCAAACGATAAGCGGGTACGGGTACTATTCTCAAAAAACAGGTTAGCAATGGTTACATCGCGCAGCGATGGCACCCGTTTTATCGGACGGTTTAAAACCTCTTTAAACTGTTTGGCGGTAGATAAAATAAGCTCAATGTCAGACACCGTAAGGTCTTTAATTCCTAATAAGTGTTGTACGCTTAAAGCTGACATATATCTTCCGTTTATTTACTTTTCTAATAGTATTACCTATGGTCTGTTCCTTCATTTTCTACCCACTCTACCTTTACCTTTTGGCTTTGTATGGTATCTACCACACGGCCTACATAATCGGGCTGTATAGGCAGGTGGCGACTATAGCGGCGGTCTACAAAGGCCAGCAGCTCTACACTTGCAGGGCGGCCAAATTGCAGCAGCGCTTCCATAGCGGCGCGTATGGTGCGGCCGGTATACAATACATCGTCTACCAGCACCACTTTTTTATCTTCAATTAAAAAATCAATATTGGTATCGTAAGCCGCTAAAGGCTCTGCCTGGTGCCGAAAATCGTCGCGGTAAAAGGTAATATCCAGCGTGCCCGATGTTATGTTTTGTTGGGTAATATCCTTTAACTGTTTAGCCAACCGGTTAGCTACGTAAGCCCCGCGTGGTTGTATGCCAATAATAACAGTGTCAGAAAAAGAATTGTGATTTTCAATCAACTCATAACAAAGGCGGCTCAGCGTCAGCTTAAATTCATCCGGACCTAGCAGCACTTTATGGGTCATGCTGCAAATATAGTGGTTTACATCAAATTTAGAATAAAAATTTCCCCATATCAATTTAAGTGCTCAGTACGTCTCCCGCCCTTTGAATTTGAGGTTAGAAAACCGGCATAGCGTTTTGAAACGGGGTACCCGCAGAGAAAGTGAACGTCCCGCTTGCCGGGAAAGCGCGCGCTGTTTGAAGTCACGCAAGGCGTGACGAGTTTGCGCGGTTTAGTGAACGCCCTCGTAGCGGGTCGTTGAAAAATGCAGCCGGGAGTTTTCTTTGTTTCGTTTCTTTTGCGGAAAAAGAAATGAAAACCGCCGGTAGGCAATAAAGAATTAACAGGTAGGAATTTAACCCCCTCCTAATATTAGGAGGGGGCAGAGGGTGGTAGCTTTTGTAAGGTTTTCCCCACTACCCCGTCTAATAAACCAAATGCAATAAGCGGGTGTTCTATACTTAGATAAACGCTGTTTTATCTGTTTTGGCATAGGGCTTGCATTATTAACACTAAGGGCAAATACTTGTGAAAAACTTACAGGCGTACCCTTTAAAATGGTAAAAGTATTTTGACTAATTATGGAGAAGTAATTTTACCCAAGAACCACCAAGCAAAATGCTTGGCGTAAAATGTAAAAATTTAACGCCTATGAAAACGAAGATCGTTAATAGCGTAAAAGCGGGGTCGCTGCTAATATCAGAACCCTTTTTGGTAGATTACTATTTTAAACGTGCTGTGGTGTTAATACCCGAGCATAACGAGAAAGGCTCTATGGGCTTTGTGCTAAACAAGCCCCTTAACATAAGTATTAATGATGTTATAGCCGATTTTCCGGAGTTTGATGCCCAGTTGTATTCTGGCGGGCCGGTACAAAACGATATGCTATACTTTATACATAACCTGGGCAAAGCCATAGAGGGTAGCCACCGCATTACCAAAGACCTTTACTGGGGCGGCGACTTTGACAAGCTTAAAGCCATGATTTTGGCCGGTAAAGTAACCCCCGAAAATGTGCGCTTTTTTGCAGGCTACTCAGGTTGGGAAAAAGGCCAGCTCGAAAACGAGATAGGACATAGCTCGTGGCTTATTGCCGATACCCCTAAAGGGTTAATACAGGAAGATACCGAAGACCTGTGGGGCAAACTAATCCGCGAGAGCGAAACACAATATGCCATTTGGGGCAACTTCCCTGAGAATCCCTCAATGAATTAATATTTTTTTCATATAGTAATTACAGAATAAATAACCCTATAGGGGTTAAATGTACTTCAGTTTTACTATTGACATTCCGCTCGTACGGAGCACTGTTAATTAGACCCGGAGAGAGGAAATTACCTTGTGCGTGGGATGTCCACGAAACGTGCGAACCTGAATGGAGTTGAGCAGGTGGTTTTGTGCGGCTGTCTAGCGCGGCGAAACGGAATGAGGGTTGGGTTTCGTGGGGTCTTTTTGGTTACTTTTTGGACAAGCAAAAAGTAATAAAGCCGTCGGCAGACAACAAAAAGACATCAAAAAGTAAAGTCCCTATTTTTTAGGAAAGGCTTAATATTATTAGAACGATAATCACATTGAGCGTAGTCGAACCCTACTCCACCGACTCTGCCAGCCACTCCATCAACTGTTTTGATGTATTGTTGAAATACCTGCGTTTACCATACGCCATAGCCCAACGTATACCGTTTATGGTATTGGTAAGAAAAATCTCATCAGCTGCTTCTAATGCGGCAGGCGCCATAGATTGCTCGCGGACTTTTATACCACCTTCTTCGGCAATTTCTATCAGGTTGCGGCGCATTACACCGGCTATGCAGCCATCGCTCAAAGGAGGAGTAAATATGATGCCATTCTTCACCATAAACAGGTTAGATGATGTGGTTTCTACCACCCGTTCATCATCATTCACCAAAATAGCTTCGTCCCACTTATGGCTGGCCGCATGCGTTGCAGCCAAAGCATAAAGTAAAGAGTTCCCTGTTTTATATTGAGAATAGGTAGAGCGGTGCTTATGGTTTTCGGTATACACCCCAATAGAAAAACCTTTCTCGTTTAAAATGTAGGTAGCATCAGCCAGCGGGCGGAGCTCTAAAACAATAGATACATCATTGCTTTCGGGCTTATAGGTAAGGCCGTTGTTGCGGTAGGCTGTCATGCGGGCACGGCCACCGTTGGTAATTTTATTTACCTCTTTCAGCTTGTCAAAAGCCTTTTCTACCACACTAACGGTAAGCCATTTGGGCACATCCATTTTAATGGCTTTCATACCGCCGGTAAAACGTTCAAAATGGTCGTCAATAAAACATATATTGCCATTGGCCTAGCGCACGCTTTCAAACACACAATCGCCAAAGCGGAATGCGCGGTTGGTTACGCCAATGTTTAAATCGGCTTCTTTTACAAACTCGTTGTTATGAAAAATAGTAAGGTTATCCATTAGGCTATCATGCTTAAATAATCGCCAAGGTTGGCGTTTGAGGGGACTAAAATAGAGTTAACACCTGCTGCTTGTGCGGCTTCAATATCGCGCTCGCGGTCGCCAATAAAATAGCTTTGCGCAGGGTCAATATCAAAACGGGCTAGGCCTTTTTCTACCAATAAACTTCCCGGCTTGCGGCACAGGCATTTGCTAACGGTAGGGTGGTGGGGGCAATAATAAATCTCGGCAAACCGTATACCAAAGTTTGCAAAATGCTCCTTTATGTAACTATGCACTTCGTGTACTTCTTCGTGGGTGTAAATATCTTGTGCAATGCCACTTTGGTTGGTAATTATAATGAAGATATAATCCCTGCTGCGCAGTTCCTGCAAAAACTCAACCGCGCCATCATTAATAATTAAATCATCAACCAGTCAGGTATAATCTCCCCGCTCGTGGTTTATAACCCCGTCTCGGTCTAAAAATATGGCTTTAGCTTTTTGCATTATTATAGCCCCTGCTGAATTTGGTCTACAAAGCGGGCTGCCGCTCCGGGGTAAACAATTAAGGTGTAGATAATGCCATATACCGCACCCCTAAGTGGGCGCTGTGGTTAATATTATCGCCACCGCGGCGGCCTGCGTATATCGAATATATAGTATAGAGAATAGCAAAAACTATAGCGGGCATGGGTATAAAAAATACCCCAATGGTTGAAAAGGGGAAGAACATGATAAACGAAAATATAACCGCCGATACCGCACCCGATGCGCCCAGCGAGTTATACCAAATATCGTTTTTATGCTTTTCGAATGTATAGATATCGGCAAATAGTATGCCGCCAATGTATAAACCTATAAAGTAGATAGGTGCTTTGCCCTCAAATAACTCCGCAAATACAGCCTGTTCCAATACTTTGCCAAACGAGTAAAGGGCAATCATGTTAAAGGCAAGGTGCATAACATCGGCATGCAAAAAAGCGCCGGTAAAAAAGCGCCACCACTCCCTGCGGTGCTTTACCGCGTAGGGGTTAAACATATAACGGGCTTTAAGCGCGGGCTGGTTAAAAGCCGCTACTGAAAACAATACGTTTATTACAATTAATACCAGCGTTATGGGGTGACCTTGCATAAGGGCAAAATTAGCTTTTTAGCCAATAGCTTTACTTACTATTTATTTGTGATTACTGACTACTGACCTCTGACTACTGGAAACTACTCCTTCATCAACGTTTTAGACATGCGCTGCTTGCCGCTTTTAACCGTAACAACGTATTGGCCTTTAGGGGTGTTTTCTAACCCTGTAAGCACTATGGTATTAGCTTCGCCGGGTTTAACAGCGTAGTTTTTGCTGAATACCTTTTTACCTCCCATATCGGTTACGGTAACATCAATACCCTTGCTTTTCTCTGGGCGGTAAATAATGTTAAACGTGCCATAAAATGGGTTCGGGAAAATGTTTAGTATCTCGTCTTTATTAGCAGCCAAATTGGCTATATCGGTGGGTAAAAATTGCCCTGCTACAGAAAAATCAGGAATACCATAGCCCATAAGGCTGTCGGGGTTGTTAAACTGGCTTGCGCTGCGTTGCACGGCATCAATAATAGTCATGTTATTGTTGCTAAGGTGGGCCTGCCAAAAACAGGTTACCGCACCCGCCATAATAGGCGATGAGAACGATGTTCCGCTGCCCTGCATAATACCGCCTGCAAGGTTGGCTACCCAAGCGTTTCGACCACGGGCACACACGTTAGGTTTCACCCTTCCGTCTGCCGATGGGCCTTTAGAGCTAAACTGAACATAAGTACCGGTAGAATCTACCGCGCCAACGGTGATAATGCTATCAGCATCTGCCGGGGCACCTATGCGCAACCAACCGCCGCTGCCTGAGTTACCTGCGCTGTTTACCACCATCATTCCGCGCGATGCTGCAAAGTCTGCCGCACGGGTAATAGGGGTTTTATCGCCGTCAAGGTCGGCAAAGGTGTGGTTCGCCAGGGTATCATCAAAAACGGTATATCCTAACGATGAGTTAATAACATCAGCGCCTGCGCTATCAGCATATTCAGCGCCCGACGACCAATTGTATTCCTCAATAATATTCTCACTTGCGCCTTCTTCGGTGCGTAGCAGCCAGTAGCTGGCCTTTGGGGCTGTACCTACCAGTTGGCCGGGCAGGTTACCACCCATGCACGATAGTACGTACGTTCCGTGGGTGTTAAACTGGTAAACATCGCTATTTCCGGGGTTTACAAAATCGCGCGTGCCCAGTATCTGGTTGTTTATAAACAAGCTGTCAAAAATATCATGCGCGTCAACACCTTGAAAACCGGCATCTAACACTGCAATTTGCATACCCTGGCCCATAAAACCCAGTTGGTGCAACACTTGCCCGTTAAACATATTTATTTGGTTAGCGCCTAAGCCATAATCAAGGGTGGCGTTGCCACTTTTAGCCATGCTTGGGGTGCGCACTTTAGGCTCTTTGCCACGGTTTATATCTTTTACCGGGTTGCTATCATTAGCTTTGCGGCGTGCTATAGGTGCTACCGATTGTACATAAGGTAATGCCGATATTTGGCTAAGCACAGCAGGGTCTGCTGTCCAAATGGTAACACAATTTAACCACTTCGATTTGTTAAGTATAACAACGCCCGTGTTGGCTACCCCCGTAATGTATTGTGGCGTAACGGGAATATCAACCATATCTACCACAATATTATAACGGGCACGGCGGTCTAGCGCACGTTGCGACAGGAACTGCTGTGGATTGTTTACAGAGTAGGGCGAATTATTCTTATTCTTAAAATACACTACATACCTTGATGGGGCTGCAGGCACCTGGGCCTGCATGGCAAATACCGGCAACAGCAACAGTAAAAGGATAAAAATGCGGTTAGATGTTTTCATTGAAATAATAATTTGCTGTACTACTGAGGGTAATAATCAGTTAAAACCATTTTTAGTTTAAAACCCGTCCTAATACGTTGGTCGTAAGGCGGCAGGGGGTAATGTTGGTATATGCCTCGGTAATCATCAGTTCTTTATAAATTAAACCTACGCCTTTGGCATACACTTCTTTACCTATTTGTTTGTTTATCAAAGGCTCGCTAAAGCGCTTGGGGAGTATCGTTAATGCCGGTTTGCAGCACGGTAACAGTCTCCGGAAATGTAACCCCGTTTACGGTAAAAGGTTTACCCAGGTCTACAATTTCATAATCCCAACTGCCAATGGTGTTATACAGGTTACCATTCCATGTTTTGCCTTCTTGCAAGGGAAGCGCAGCTTAATAAAACGCTCGTTTTCTTCTACTTTTTCTACGGTGGTAGCGGTACGCTTCATGCTCCACACATCTTTAATATACCACGGGCCGGTAATACTGTCGCGGCGCAGGCGCTCCAGGCGCACGGTGCTGTCGCCCGAGTTATCTAAAAGAATGGTATCGTTCAGCTCGCGGATATCAAATACGAAGCTATCAACCGGATTGTTGGGGTCAAAATCGTTCCAGCTGATAGAGTCTACCGCAAACTGGTTATAACGGCCTTGGTCGGTAGGAAAATATTCATAACCCTGTACCAAAGTACCGTCAATAGTGTCTTCTTTGCACGATTGTAAAACCGCTGCTGTTGTAAGAAAAAGTAAGAATAAAGGGATGTAAAGTTTCTTCATGCTTATAAGTTGCACGCTTTGTACGAAGATAGGTAGAAAAGGTTATTTAAAGGTTTTAAAATTCTAGTGTAAAAAAATATAATAAAGTATATTTACTTATAGAACAACAAGTAAAAAAAAATGAAAACACAATATTACTCAAGGATAGTTTACAATACAGAAAACTATATTATCCCTAGTGGGCTAGATGGAAAAAGTACAACTCTTAGAATGCCAGAACGTATAGATGAATTTGTTAGGGATGAATGGTTGAACAGTCAATTGTTTTGTAGCAACGAATTTCAGTTTGGTTATATTCAATCTATAGATCATGCAATTGTCAATAATTGGTTGAGTAGAGGCGATGAATTAGATCATTTATTTCTTTATTCAATAAATTCAAATATAGACACCCCTAATAGAATTAATTGGGTGGGAAGAATTGATGGCTTAGCAATACTAACAACAGACGAAGCAACAGACATGCATGCTCATTTCGGCGAGCCATTACGTCATCTTGTCCGTAATTCAGAAGAATTGAGTCGTATCTATGCCAACAGGCTTAACTTTTTAAATGTTAGGTTTGAAAATATAGAAATTTATGATAGACCAAGACAATTTTATCCCACAGCAACACCAAGGCAATTTGGGAGATATGTTTTAAGACCTTTTAATGATTTATATAACCAGCCACTTATATAACCTACTTATCAATAAACCCACCACCTATAAGGTCGTTGCCATCGTAAAACACTGCGCTTTGGCCGGGGGCCACGGCCTTTACCTGCTTACGGAACTCTACCTTAATACGGTCGCCTTCATGCACTATGGTACTCATAGCGCCGGGGTCTTTATAGCGTATTTTGGTAAGGGCTTCTACAGGGGTATCTAAATTATCAAGTTTGATAAGGTTGGGGTTGCGCACCCACATTTCCTGCTTTTCCAGTTCATGCTCTGGGCCCAAAACAACCGTGTTGGTTTCAGGTATTATCTGGGTAACAAATATGGGCTCGCCTGCGGCTATTAAGCCCTTACGCTGACCAATAGTATAAAACGGGTAGCCATGGTGTTGGCCTAATACGCGGCCGGTACGGTCTACAAAGCTGCCACCGTCTAGCTTTTCAATACGATCAACCCGGCGTTTTAAAAAGCCGCGGTAGTCGTTATCGGGTACAAAGCAAATCTCGTAACTCTCGTTTTTATTAGCCAGTTCCTAGTAACCTGCATCAAAAGCCATTTGGCGTATAGCCGGTTTGGTAAAGCCCCCTAAGGGGAAACGGGTGCGGGCCAAAGCCTCTTGCGTTAAGCCCCACAGCACATAGCTTTGGTCTTTCTTTTCGTCAAGGCCCTTAGAAACAACATAGCGGCCATTTTCATGCCTTACCTGCGCATAGTGGCCGGTGGCAATAAACTCACAATCAAGCTTATCGGCACGTTTTAACAGGGCATCCCACTTAATATGGGTGTTGCATAAAACACAAGGGTTAGGCGTGCGCCCGGCCATGTATTCATCAACAAAATTGTCAATTATATAGTCGCCAAACTCGTTGCGTATATCCAGTATCATGTGCGGAAACCCTAAGTTTACCGCTAGCTGGCGTGCATCGTTAATACTATCTAAATTGCAGCAGCCTGTCTCTTTTTTACTTCCTCCGCTCGATGCGTAATCCCACGTTTTCATGGTAATGCCCACAACCTCGTAACCCTGCTCGTGCAACATAAGTGCCGTAACAGAACTATCAATGCCGCCACTCATGGCTACTAGTACGCGTCCTAATTTGCTCATTTTATTTTCCTCCTCCCGTTGTGCCTCCCGGTTTTGGGGTGGTTTTGGTATCTTTCTTTTTGGGCTCTATCAATTGGCCCATGTTGTACTTCTCGTTAACCATTTTGCCTTCGGGGTTTTGAACTATCCAAACACCGTGGCGCATGCCTTTTTCAAATCTTCCCTCGGCTACTTTTTTGCCATCTAAGGCGTAATAGGTGGCAACCCCTTGCAGCATTCCCTTTACGTACGTTGCCTTTAGGCGGGGAGTGCCATCTTCAAAATATTCTAACCAAGCACCTTCTAAAAGGTCGTTCTTATAAATCTTGGAGTCAAATAACTTACCACTGGGGTAAAATGTTTTCCAGGTGCCTGTTTTTATTCCTTTATCGTAACTCTCGGTAGATATTAACTGGCTTTCCTGCTTGGCATCTAAAGTATAATACGTCCAAATGCTGTCTTTCTTCTCATTTACATACCTGCCTTCAGCCATAACCTTAGAGTACAGCTCATCGTAAGTTTTTACACGGGCCACGGTGCCATTAGCCGAGTAAACCGAAACCATTTTGGTTTTACCATCGCCATAGTAATATGTAAACTTACCATCTGGCTTATCGTCTTTAAACTGGCCTTCGTATTTGAGTTTGCCCTCGGCATCATACTTTTTCCAAGGGCCTTGCTTTTTACCGTTAGCATCGGTTTGGTTGGCAGGCTGCGCAAATAACATTGCCGGAACCGCCAATAAAGCAGCCAGCAATACCACTACATTAAGTCTTTTAAGGTTTTTTATGCTCATCAGAAATCTACTACGAAGGTACGTATAAAATGGTTAGCATATAGTATGCCATAGTTAGAATTGCTTTGCAATTCAGTACCCCTACAATTATTACTATTGACATTTTGCTCCTTCGGAGCTGTTGTTTATGATGACTCAAGACTCAGCCCTCAAGACTCACTACTATTCTACCATCTCCGGCAACGCCTTATCAATAACCTTTAGCAGTTGCTTGGCATCGGCCTCTTCTATTTGCATGGCTACGCGCTGTTCGCGGCCATCAACAGAGAACGATACCATTTCGCCGCCTATGCTGTACCACGATTTATAAAAAGCACGCTGAAAGTCGCTGTCTTTGTAGTCTACCATTTTTAGGTTACGCACCTTTTGGGCATCAAAGCTAAGCACCTTGCCAATGCCATTAATCTCGCGTGAGTAGGTCATTTTATCGCCCTCAATTTTAAGTATTTCAATACCCCCTTTGCGCCAGCGCAAAATGTAGTACACCGCATACTCAAAATACAGCCAAAAAGCCAGCATTACTGCCAAAACCAACTTTTGGTCGCGACTGTAGTCAGCAAACAGTTCCACCAAAATAATAGTGCCGCAAATAGTCCACAGCAAAAGCCAAATGGTAGCTAGCAAAACCTGTTGCTTAGTGCCACGGCCATCAATATTTACCAATAGCTTTTCGGGCGTTTGCTCGTAGGCTACTTTTTTTCCTATTTTCTTCATTCTATACCATAAATTCTACCTCTTTAAAGCCAAAAGCCCTTTGCCCGGTAGATGTTTCCATTATTAATTTTCCTTCGGCACTAACCGCTTTTATGCTGCCGGTAAAGGCATCGCCGTAGGCACCATATACCCGCTCCTGGTTATAAAACAGCAGGTTTTCAATATAGCGGTCGTACAAATCGGTAAAGCGCAGGGCTTTTAGCAACAGGTATTCCGCCTCCAGGTAATCTAAAAAGCTTTCTAAAAGGGGTTCAATAGCATTCTTTTTGCCCGTTATCAACTTAACCGATGTTGCATTGCGCAGCTCCTCATCAAACAAATCCTGGTTTATATTCAGGCCAATGCCAATAACGCTGAAGCCCAGGTTTTGCCCCCGTAAGGTGTTCTCTATCAGTATGCCGGCTATTTTATCGTAATCAACATAAATATCGTTGGGCCACTTTATTTTAGCATCAATGCTTAACTCGTTCTTCAAAAATTTAACCAGCGCCTAAGGCATACGGCCATATTAAGGTAAAACTGCTGGGTAGCGGCTAAAAAACGGGTTCATAAATAACGCTAAAGGTAAGGTTCTCGCCGGGTTCGCTAAGCCATTTGTTCTCGCGCTGGCCCCGCCCTGCGGGTTGGTGGTAGGCGGCATACACTGTCCCCTCGGCAACCAAACCTTTTTTAATTTGGTTACCGGCAAACTCGTTGGTAGAATTTAAATGATCGTACCAAACAATGGGTTTACCCGTAAATAGCGACATGGTTAAACAATTATGGCTGCAAAATTATTAATTAATAGCCCAGCTTATTACGGTAGTTATACAATAAAGATTAAACTGCTGCGTCTACCAACTTAGTAAGGCCAAAATGCCGGGGTAACCCTACTTAATAAAAAAACGTACTTTTACCCCTTAATACTATTTAATAATTGATGGCAAAGAAAGTTACACCCGAAACAACAACAACTAAAAAAGCAGCCCCTAAAAAAGCGGCGGTAAAAACGGTAAAGGCCGATAAACCTGCTAAAGTTGTAAAAGATAAAGTGGCAGCCCCTAAAAAAGCGGCTGTAAAAAAGTAGCAGCTAAAGCACCGGCTACAGATAAAGCGGCTCCTAAAAAGGTTGCAGCAAAAAAAGCGGCCCCTAAAAAGGCAGCGGCAAAAAAGGCGGCTACCAAAGTAGCTAAGCCACTTAAAAAAGTAGAAACAGACCCTGCGCAGTTGCTTATTGATACAATTGTAGATGGTATGCTTGATAAAAAAGCCCACCATATTTTGGTGCTGGATTTACGCCCTACCGGCAACTCTGTGGCCGATTGGTTTATTATATGCCACGGTAACTCTAATACCCAAGCCGATGCTATTGCAGACTCGGTTGAAGATACCGTTAGAAAAAACTGAACGAGAAACCTTGGCATACCGAAGGTTTTCAAAATGCGGAATGGATTTTGTTAGACTACGTAAACGTTGTTGTTCACGTGTTCCAGGAGCCTATCCGCGAATTTTATCGTTTAGAAGACCTGTGGGCGGACGCGCCTGTGGTTAAAATTGAAGAATCTTTTAAATAATAAGTTAGGTTACTGCAGAACCAAAGCGCACAACGTTTGTTAATACTAGCAGAAAGAAACAAAATGTCTGATAATCAAGAAAAGAACACCAACCCGGGGAACAACCAAAACCCGTTTAACCGCATGCGCGACTCGTTTGGCGGCGGTAATAAAAAGCCGGGCGATAAAAAGCCCAAATTTACCTTTAGCTTATACTGGATATATGCAATTTTAGCTATTGCTTTTATTGCTATTACATACTCTGACTTTGGCGGCGGCATAAAAACCTTAGATGCCCCTAAAGACTTTTACCAGGACATGCTTTTAAAAGGCCATGTTGAAAAGGTAGTTATTGTTAAGCGTAACGATGAGGCCGAGATTTACATCAAAAAAGACTCGTTGCTTAGCCCTAAATACAAGGCATATTACGAGCAAAAACTAGGTGTTAAAAAATTCAGTATACTGATAAGCGCCCCCAGTTTAAACTGAACATTACCAAGCCCGAAGATTTTGAAAAGCAGCTTACCGATTTTCAGGATAAGAATGCTGTAGCCCCTGAGAACCGCGTTATTGCCGAAACCAACAACGATAAAGATTGGGGTGGCGATATTATAAGCATACTGCTACCTATTGTGGTTATTGTGCTTATATGGATGTTTATTATGCGTCGTATGGGCGGTGGTGCCGGTGGCGGTGGCCAAATATTTAATATTGGCAAGTCTAAAGCTACCTTGTTTGATAAAGATACCCAGGTAAACATAACCTTTGATAATGTTGCCGGCTTAGATGAAGCCAAGGTAGAGATTAAAGAGATTGTAGATTTCCTTAAACATCCTAAAAAGTATACATCGCTCGGGGGTAAAATACCGCGCGGGGCACTGTTAATAGGCCCTCCCGGTACCGGTAAAACCCTTTTGGCTAAAGCTGTAGCAGGCGAGGCTCAAGTGCCTTTCTTCTCGCTATCGGGTTCAGATTTTGTGGAGATGTTTGTGGGCGTGGGTGCAAGCCGCGTGCGCGACCTTTTCCGTCAAGGCAAAAGAAAAAGCGCCGTGTATTATATTTATTGATGAGATTGATGCCATTGGTCGTGCCCGTGGCCGCAACGCCATGCAAGGCGCTAACGATGAGCGCGAGAACACCCTTAACCAGTTGCTTACAGAGATGGACGGCTTTGGTACCAACAACGGTGTTATTATACTAGCAGCTACCAACCGTGCCGATATTCTGGACCGTGCATTACTTCGCCCGGGCCGATTTGACCGCCAGATATTTGTAGACCTGCCCGATTTAGTGGGCCGTCGCGAGATTTTTCAGGTGCATTTAAAACCACTTAAGCTTGATCCGCATTTAGACCTTGAGTTTTTGGCTAAACAAACCCCCGGTTTCTCAGGTGCTGATATTGCTAACGTGTGTAACGAGGCTGCCCTTATTGCCGCCCGTAAAAACAAAGAATCTATTGGCAAGCAAGATTTTCTTGATGCCGTAGACCGTATAATTGGTGGTTTAGAGAAGAAAAACAAAATCATATCTAAACAAGAAAAAGAGGTTATTGCTTACCACGAGGCAGGCCACGCCGCAACCAGCTGGTTGTTGCGCTACGCCCACCCCTTGTTAAAAGTAACCATAGTACCCCGTGGCCGCTCTTTAGGCGCTGCATGGTACCTACCCGAAGAACGCCAGATAACTACTACAGAGCAGTTAATGGACGAGATGGTAGCAACCCTGGGTGGCCGTGCTGCCGAAGAGGTGGTGTTTGGTAAAATATCTACCGGCGCCCTTAGCGACCTTGAGAAAGTAACCAAACAGGCTTATGCCATGGTTACCGTATATGGCCTTAACGCCAAGCTGGGTAATATCAGCTATTACGATAGCAGTGGTCAGGAGTATTCATTCTCTAAACCCTATAGCGAGAAACGCTCAGAAACTATTGACGATGAAGTAAGCAAAATGATTGCAGGAGCTTATGAAGTTGCCAAGAAGATACTTATTGAAAACAAAGATAAGCTGACCAAACTGGCCGAAACGCTGTTGGAGAAAGAGGTTATCTTCCGCGAAGATTTAGAAGAGATTTTTGGTAAACGCCCGTTTGAAGACGAGGAGGATATTGAAGGCTTAAAAGGCGATTATAACGCCGCTAAAATAGAGGAGGAAGCCAAACTGCGTGAGCAAGGTAAAGACGAAGAGGCTAAAAAGGTTGATGAATCTCCGGCTACCGAAAGGCCCCGCGATTTAGGTGACACCATAGTGCAGCCACCCCCACCAAAAGACGAAGACAAACCTGAAGATAAGCAGGAAGTTTAGAAGATAGAAAATCCCCGGTAGTAAAAACTATCGGGGATTTTTTTAATATTTGCCTTATGAGCCATAACCTTATAAATGGAATATTAATTGCATTGGGTATAGCTTTAATAAGGTGGACTAATGAAATTAGCCGTTCAGGAAGCCCTAACCCATTTCCTCAATTATCAAGACGTAAAGAAAGACTTGTATGGGACCTGATACACTCTAAAGGAGCATTTACCCGAGATAATATTTGGCTGCTGTACTATTTTGCTCCGGCGCATCTTTACACAAGGTATATAAAAGAGAATAAGCTGTTGTTTACAGGGATGGATGAGGAAACTAATACCATTCACTACGCAGTTATAAATAACCCTTTTGATAAGAAAATTATAGATACCTGTAGCTTACGCTATTCGCCCGAAACTTTTGAGAATTTGGCACCCCTGTTTACCAAAACTGTTTTTAAACATAGGTTTGGCAATGATTATGATATTATTGTAGACTTTATAACAGGTAATTTTTTAGAATTATCAAAAGCGTATGATGATGAAAGGGGTCTTGTAACTGTATGTGTAACTTACCGCATTAAGCGCGAAAAAGCTGATACTAAAAAGAAAAAATACATGTATGTGAGAGAGTACACAGGCTGTACGGCGGGTGAATTCAAAGATATCTTTTACAAATACTTAGATTGGCAAGATAATATCCCTGCCCAACGAGAACCGTTAACATAAAATCAACATTGCCTTTTTTTAAGTAATTTTACCAACTAGATGAAAGACTCAACAGCAAAAGAAAAAATGTTGAAACGTATACGCGAGGCCCTTATAGAGCCATCGCCGTACGTTATTCCTGATGTGGATTTTGATAGCCCTATATATGTGCAAAGCGATGAGCCGCTGGAGATTCAGTTTGCACAGGAGTTTCAAAAGATAGATGGCAAGTTTGTTTTTTGCGAGAATAAGGAAGAGCTTGTAGAAGCCTTTACCGCCCTAGCAAAGCAATTCGACTGGAAAGATATTTACTGCTATAACGACGATATTACCCAGTGGTTTGAGGGTACTGATGTAAAGATAAAAGATAAAATTTGGGATGTGCTGGAAGCCAAGGTTGCCATTACCAAATGCGAGAGTTTGGTGGCAAGGTTAGGGTCTGTCCTTATGTCGTCTAAACTATCATCGGCACGCAAGCTGCCTGCTATTGTAGATACGCATGTGGTTGTTGCCTACACATCACAACTGGTGCCCGATATTAAAGATGCCTTTAATGCCATTACCGAAAAGTATGGCGAAAGGCCACCATCATTAATATACCTGGCTGCCGGCCCCAGCCGTACCGCCGATATTGAAAAGACACTGGTAATGGGGGCACACGGCCCTAAAGAGATTTACGTATTTTTAATAGACGGCTAAACATCTTGAATACAGACTGGGTTAAAATATACAGTGCCGACTCTCCTTACAAGGCAGAAATAGCCATGGGGTTGTTAGCCGAGCATGGTATAGAAGCCATCACGTTTAATAAAATAGATTCGGTTTACCTTTTGGGCGATGTGGAGGTGTATGTACACCGCGATTTGGTTGCCCTAGCAAAACATATTTTAGAAACTACACTAAATTGAGCAACATACTTCAACGCCTTATTACAGGCATCTTTTTTGTATTAATTCTTGTAGGTGGTATGGTATGGAACCGCTACTCGTTTGGCGCGTTGTTCCTGCTTATTACCGTACTAAGCCTTATAGAGTTTTACGGCCTTATTAAAAACAGCAAATGGAATACACAACCCCAAATGGTGCAGGGTGTTGGTGCCGGGGCATTGCTTTTTATTACTAATTATTTTGTTGCCTTTGGTTTTATAACCCCCAAATGGCTTGTGGTTAATGTGTTTGCATTGGTATTAATATTTATATCAGAATTGTACCGAAAAAAGAAAACCCCTTTGCCAACATCAGCTTTACGGTTTTGGGTGTAATCTATTTAGCCATCCCTTTTTCGTTAGTATCATACATAGCAACTCCTGCAATTAAAAATTTGGGTGTGCAAGCCTCCGGCCATATTGTATTTTACCCGTGGATTATTTTCGGCAGTTTTATGATTGTTTGGGCTAACGACTCGTGGGCATACCTTGGTGGCCGCTGGTTTGGCAAGCATAAGTTGTTCGAGCGTATATCGCCCGGCAAAACATGGCAGGGCAGTATTGTAGGTGGTATGGTTGCTTTGCTGTTCGGCTATTTAATGTCGCTGTTTTTTGATCAGTATACAGTAATAGACTGGCTGGTTATTGCCGCCATACTTATTGTTACATCAACCCTTGGCGACCTTGTAGAATCTATGCTTAAACGCAGCCTGGGTGTTAAAGACAGTGGCACCATGCTACCAGGCCACGGCGGCGTGTTAGACCGTTTTGATGGTATGTTCCTAGCCCTGCCTACTATTTGGGTGTATTTGTTCCTTACGGCTTAGAATAATAAATATAATAGGTGACGAATTATGAAGGTTTTAATTCTCATAATTTATAATTACTAATTCATAATTAGTAACCTATTCCGGCTGATACACAAATTTAGCTACCGCAGGCGCGGTACCATCATCTAAACGGATAAAATATACACCCGGTTTTAGGCTGGTAGCAGATAAATCTACGGTATGGATATAGTCGCCGCTAAAGCTTATGTTTTGCTGGCTATAAACCAGTTGCCCGGTAGTAGAAAGTACGCTTAAAGCAAGGGGCTTATTACGTGCTCCGCTTAGTTTAATATTTAGTTGGTTATTAGTTGGCGATGGATATACATCAACACCAAATTTGGCGTTTTGCTCGTCAATACCAATAATCAAAATCTTTTTAAAGTGCGCCCAAATGGTATCGGTAGTGGTAAGGTTAACGGTAATATTTTCTGAGAAATTATCGGGCGTGGGGGTGTTGTTGTTAAACGACCAGTACTGGAATTCAGAGTCTATAGCCGGTAGCGCGGTTAGCGTTATGCTGTTGTTGCCATAAAACGCGCCTGTGTATGGGTAACTTGTTGGCACAATAGTGTTTACCCGCACGTTGTTGTTTTGGGCAGGCGGGTCTATTTTTACCACAATATTGTAAGGGCCGGTAAGGTCGTAGCAATCAACCATGCCATCGGCAATTTCGCTGCAACGGCTGTTTATATTGTCGCGTATGCGCTGCACATTTTGGTTCCAAGTGTTTACATCACCGCCCCAACGTTGGGTTTGCCTGCCCATTTCGGGTGCCAGCAGTAGCGCCAGGCTATCCAGGTGGGCTATCATTTTGGTACAATCAAAGGCGGTGTTTATAAGGTCGGCATAGCGGTTTATATAAAGTTGCCTAAAACCATCATTCTCCAACATCTTGTTAAACATGCCTGTATGGGGTATGTCAGGGTCGCCGGGAAAAAGGTCTTCAACCGCGCAAGGGTCGGCATCGGGCCCTGTGGTAGGCAGGCCGGTATAGTTTTGGCCAAGGTCAAAGGTATTGTCCATATCCCACAGGTGGTAACGCCAGCGCACACCGGCATTTTTAGTGCCACGCCACCAGGCGGTGTTCCAGTTAAGCCAGTCGCTGTTTACGGTATAGGTGTTTATTATAAAATAGTCAATAAGGCTTAGGGGGTCAAAACGTTGCACTACATAATCGTAATTAGCCTGTACCGCCAGGTTATTGCTCATCATAAAATTATATAACGATACCCATGCCGTATCGCTGCCCTCGTCTAACTGCAGGCCACCCCAAAAGGCCAGCATATCTACTTTGCCTTTGGGCTGGTCGTAATAAAACTCGGTAAAGTCGGCATCAACCCGCTCACGCAGTTCATACAAACCCCAGTATTGGCCATTAATATAAATTACAATGGGGCGATAAGAACGGCCATCAACATTCAGGTTATACTTATCGGCCAGTGTTTGGCAAAAACCATCGCGTATATGGGCACTTTGGTAGCCTGCGTGCGCAGGGTAATTATCAGAGCCTGCCGCTTTTAAAATTATAACATCAAACTCAGCGCGCGGGGTTGACGGAAAAAGCTGGGCTTCTATGTTGTTAGAAAAGCCATACTCATCGCGGGTATAAAAGCGCATACCTTTTTGGTCAAAAGCCCAAGAGTCGTTACCATGGCGTTTCATATCGCCCTCGGTTTTAAATATTATTTGCCCGTTTTCGTCATAGTACTCTATGGCATGCATAATATCATTGCCCGAATTGAATAAGCTGTTAAATGGCCCGTTTAAGCAAATGGTAGGCATGGTATGGGTTGTGCCTATTATGTAAGTATTAGTTTCTATAAAGCTGGCAGGTATATTGACATTCGTGCTAAAAGTACGTGCGCGGATAGACCTTGTTGCATTTACCGGAATAGGAGCAGAGTATAGGGTTGATGCTGTTGTAGGTTCAGAACCATCTATGGTATAACGTATAACGCTGTTTGGTTCTGTGGTGGTTAGGGTAACAGTTATGCCTGTACCGTAAAAACCGCCTTGTTGGCTTACGGTAGGCTGGGCTGCATAATATTGTTTTACGCTGCTATTGGTAGCGCCCGGCGTAGGGGTTAAACCAATACCCCAGGTAGCTGCGCCGTCTGTTAGGCGGGCATAAGAGTGGTTGCGTTGGGTGTAGCGGGTAATGTGTACAGAGTCTATAATAACTCCTGCCGGGTTGGCAATTAAAATATACTCTTGCCTGGTTTGGGTTATTTTAAAGTTGGTATGCTGCTGGTTGCCCTGGGTAATATTCCGGTCTGAACAAAAGAAAACCCTTTTGCCCAGTGCGGGTATGCTGGTGCCTGCGGGTATTGGCCATTTGGTGGGGTTGTCGGCCTTATCGCTAAGGTGGTAGCCCGATATATCTACCGCGTTGGCCGATGGGTTGTATATCTCCACCCAGTCTTCATACTCATTAAAGGCATCTTGTAATTGATTTCTATTAGAGCAAGAAAACTCATTTATATATAATTGTTGCGCGTTGGTAGAATAACATACTGTTAGAGCAACGGCAAAAAGTAAAAACTTTTTCATGTACTTGAATTAATCAATTCAAATATAAGAAAATTAAGCCTAAGTAACTATTTCGTTAAATATAACGCCGTGTTCTTCAAGTTCCTGTAATACAGGGTTATATATTAGTGGCTCGTTGGGTATCTTAACCCCGCTAAGTTGCCATTTACCGGTTAAAATAAGCTTTGCGGCAATAGCTACCGGCAAGCCCACTGTTTTAGCCATAGCGGTATGCAAGGCATCGTCGCCTTTTAGGGCCAGGGTTGATGTTACTTTTTTAGCCTGCCCGTTTAGGGTGTATTCAAACTCGTGCAGCATAACCACCAGGTCAAGGTCGCCGGGGTTTAGCTTCCATTTTTGTTCCAACAGGTGTTGCAATAGCCTGGCGGGCGATGCATCGGGTATTCCGGCTTTATCGTTACTAAAAATGCCTGTCCATTGCAGCATAGCAAACAACTCGGGCCTGTTATCCAACCCTAAAAAAGCAATAAGGCTTGCCTCATCGGCAGTAATACCTTCGGGCAATAGCGATTGTACCAACTCTATATAGCTAAGGTTTTCACTATGTGGGATGATAAAGCTATCATCGGTTAAGCCCAGTTGCACAAAGCAATCCCATGCGTTGCAATAGTTTTTATAGCGCAGGGTGCCGCGTAACATAGTGCTAATGCCATGCAGGTTATATGGCTCAATGTACCCTAATGAGTCTCGGTTGGCGTAGCCTTCCAGCATACCCAGCCCTGCAATATCAAACTGCTCTACATTTTTAAATAAGCGGTTATAGGGAATAAATTTAAGCTTGCAATTGTGCAGGTAACGGGCGGTGCTTTGGCCTGCCACTATTACGTTGCGTGGGTTCCAGGTAAATTTATAGCCCCAGGGGTTGTCTATACTCTCGGGTGCAACCAAACCACCGGTAAACGACTTGAACGAGGTTATTTTTCCACCTTCGTTTTGTATGCGGTGTATAATTTGCAGGGCCGACATATGGTCTATGCCCGGGTCCAGCCCCATTTCATTTAACAACACGCAGCCTCTTTCTTTGGCTTGCTCATCAAGCACTGCCATTTCAGGCGACACGTACGATGCTGTAATTAAGTGCTTGCCAAACTTTATGCAACTGTGGGCTACAGGCACATGCATAGTGGCTGGCAGCATAGATATAACCAAGTCGGCACGGCTTACCAACTCATCGCGGGTGCTGTCGTCGTCGGCATTAAAAAGAGTAACGCTGCCATGGCTATGGCCTTTTAATTTAGATGCCGCAGTGTGCGGGTCGGCATCGCCAATGGTAAGGTGCCAGCCGTATGTACCGGCATTGTTAAGTAAATAATCTATAAGTACGGTGGCCGATTTACCGGCCCCTATCAATAATATCTGTTTCATTGGTTGCAAAATTAAGGGGCTTATAGGTTAGTTGGTCGTAAACTATTTTAAGCCATACCAAAATGCAGGGCAAAACCTTTAACTGGTAGGGGATTATAATGTCGGTACGGATGGCGCGGGGGAATAAATCGGTAGGGGAGAGGCAGGTAAAAACAAATACCAGCACCAGTAAAACCAGGTTGAATGTGCTTTGCTTTTGACTGAAATACCAAATAACAATACCCGCCACAGCAATAATAAACGTGGGCGACTCTGCCTTGTGGTTGAAGATAACAGTCCATATTAGGGCAGATGCCAGCAACAGCAGTTTAAAGCCCGGTTGTTGCCATGCTTTAATGTTGAGGTAGGTCAAACAAAACAAGCCTACGCCCGCAATGGTAATAAGCATTTTGTTGGGTGTAGCCCCAAACCAAGCCTCTAAACCTCCGGCAACAGATAAACCTAACGATGCGGCATGGTCGGCTTGCAGCATGGTAAACCAGCTATTGTACTGCCATTGCAGCGTAGCCCAGGGCGTAACTAGCACAGGAATAATTGCAAGCAATACACTAAACCCGGCTATACTGCCAATAAATTTTACTTTTTAGGATAGAATAAGAATAGCGCCGCCGCCACCAACCCAAAGGGTTTTATAAATGTTGCCAATGCTATAAATAATGCGGCACGGGCCACTTTGCCGCTTTCAAAACAATTGTAGGCCCATATCATCAACCCTGCAATAAGCGCGTTGCTTTGGCTGTTTTGCATATTGGTCATTAATTCAACAACCACAAACAGCAGGGCAAAGGCCCGTTGTTTATCGGTAAACCGTTTAATAGATACAATAGCCGAGAATAATACAACCGAGTTTAGAATGTTCCACCAGATAAGGCCAAGCCAAACGGGCATCCACGCAAAAATGCCAAAAAACAAGGCAAATACCGGCGGGTATTTATACAGGTCGTAATACTGTGTGGGGTGATTAATATATAAATCAACACCGTTTACCAGGTTGTAAAACGATGCCCTGAAAATCATAAAGTTATTGTAGTGGGTTTGCGTATCGGCCTTGGTGCCTTTAGCAAGCTCAGCAACAGATGCCCCAATGGCCAGCAGCACAAACAGGCACAGCAGCACTTGTGGGTTGGTTATAAACCGTATTATACGCTCTTTTATTGCCATTCTATTGTGCCAACGGGGTAAACGGTTAGGGTATCGGGGCATTCATTTAGCAACTGCCCAATGGTTTTATTTAATACGGGGTGAAGATAGTCTTTTGCAATTTCAGCCAAGGGCACAAGGGTAAACCTGCGGTTTGCCATAGCAGGGTGGGGCACGGTTAATTCAGGGGTGTTTACTATTTCATCGCCATAAATTAATATGTCAATGTCTATAATGCGGGGACCGTTTTTAGGCACTAAACGGGTTCGGCCCAGTTGGCGCTCTATTTCTAAAATAGTAACAAGTAATTGGGCAGGTGGCAGGCTAGGTTCAATTTCTACAACGGCATTCAAAAACAAATCTTGGTCTTTAAATCCCCACGGGGCGGTTTCGTATAGCGCCGATGTTTGAACAACTTTGCCCGCATCAGAGTTTATTTGCCTGATGGCTGTAATAATTACCTCTTGTTTGTTACCAATATTACTGCCTAACAGCAAAAACACCCTTTTCATTTGGCAAAGATACTTTGCCTGTTCAATAATCATATATTTGCAAAACATCAACTATTCAAAATGAAACAATTCTTTAAATTTTTCTTTGCCTCGTGCCTTAGCTTTTTAGTAAGCGTTGGGTTATTAGTACTAATAGGTTTTTGGGTTATCAGCGCCGCAACCTCGTCTGCCGCAAAAGATGGCGGCGTAGATGTTGAAGACAATTCTGTACTGTATGTTACCCTTAACAACGCTATTGTAGACCATACAACATCAGATGGTTTTCCCAGCATGTTGGGTGGCAGCTCTACCATGGGTCTTGATGATATTTTAACATCAATAAAATATGCTAAAACCGACGATAAAATTAAAGGCATATTTTTAGAAGTAACCAACCTTACTACCGGTATGGCCACTGCTGAAGAGCTGCGCAACTCGCTTATAGATTTTAAAACATCGGGTAAGTTTATTTATGCCTACTCTGATTATTATAGCTAGGGTGCCTACTACCTTTCATCGGTTGCCGATAAAGTGTATGTAAACCCACAAGGTGGTGTTGAGTTTAAAGGCCTTTCTGCCGAATTGATATTTATTAAAGGAACACTGGAAAAATTAGGCGTAGAGCCGCAAATTATTCGCCATGGCAAGTTTAAAAGCGCTATAGAGCCTTTAATTAACGATAAAATGAGCGAGAGTAACCGCTTGCAAACCCGCACCTACATTAGCGCTTTGTGGAATAAAATGCTGGATGGCATTAGCAAATCGCGCAAAATTACCACTGCCGAATTACAAACTATTGCTGATGGTTTATTGCTTGTAGATTCTAAAGCCGCTGTAGACCGCAAGTTTGTTGATGGCGTTAAGTACAGGGATGAGGTGCTGGATATGCTGAAAGATAAAACCGGTGCCGAATCTGTTAAAAAAATTGAGTTTGTTACCCTTAACAACTACGTAAAAGTTGGCAAGCCTGATGTGGGCGACCGTAACAAAAAAGTAGCCGTTATATTTGCTGAAGGTAGCATTGTTGATGGTAAAGGCGATGATAGCAGCATTGGTTCGGCAACCCTGTCTCGCCACCTGCGCAATGCCCGTTTAGATGATAAAATTAAAGCCGTAGTGCTTCGTGTTAACTCGCCGGGTGGTAGCGCCTTAGCATCTGATGTTATTTGGAGGGAAGTATTATTGTTGAAAAAAGCCAAGCCTGTTATTGTTTCTATGGGCGATGTAGCCGCATCGGGCGGTTACTACATTGCTTGTGCTGCCGATACTATTGTGGCGCAACCTAATACCATTACCGGTTCTATTGGTGTGTTTGGTGTATTGTGGAATGCAAAAGGCCTTACAGATAAACTGGGTGTTAGCGTTGATACGGTTAAAACCGGTGCCATGGCCGACCTTGGTACTGCCAGCCGCGCTATGACAGAGCCTGAACGCAAATACATTCAAAATCAAATAGAAATGATTTACGATGTGTTTATTGGCAAAGTGGCCGATGGACGCCGAATGACTAAAGCCGATGTAGATAGCATAGGTCAGGGCCGTGTGTGGAGTGGAATTGATGCCAAACGCATTGGTTTGGTAGATGTGCTTGGCGGTATGGATGTGGCTATAGCAATTGCAGCTAAAAAAGCCAAGCTTGACGATTACAGCGTTGTGTTTTTACCACGCACCGAAAAAGGCATTACCAAACTACTTAAAGACCTTAGCGGCGAAGATGACGATAAGGTGAGCAAGATTATGATGCATGAGTTAGGCCCTGATTACAGGTACTACCAATACCTGCGCAATGCCCGCCAAATAAAAGGCATACAGGCCCGCATGCCTTATCAAATTGAGATTAACTAACCGTTTAATTCATATTACAGAAAAATCCCGGCTGTTACAGTCGGGATTTTTGTTTTTAACAGAATACATATCTTGTTGAAAACAGGTTTTTGTTTTATTGGTTGTTTCTACTATCTTGCGGATGCTTAATCAGAAAAACGCCATTTTGGCATGGTTTTTGCAAACACAAGCGCAATGAAAAAATTTGTACTCGTTTTATTATTCGTTTTTAGTGTAGGCTTTGCTAATCAAGGCTTTGCAGCTAATACCGGTACTGTTTCAGTTCCAACAGATTCTGTAGTAAATACCAAAACCAGCTTTTTTCTTGGTCTACCTTAGACCACATGGTATGCTATGCTAAAGATTTTATTGGAATTCCTTACCGCTACGGCTCTATGAGTTTAAAGGCTTTTGATTGTTCTGGTTTTACCTCTTATGTATTTCAGCAATTTGGTATGTTGTTGCCACGTTCTGCCCGCGACCAAGCCGGTTTGGGTAAAAAAGTACACGAGTGCGATGCCCGCAAAGGCGACCTTGTTTTCTTTAAAGGCCGCAGTACATCATCATCATTTGTTGGCCACGTAGGTATTGTTATTTCAGAGATTGGCGATAAACTAACCTTTATTCACGCATCGGTACACAAAGGCATTACTATAGATACTATAGACCTGCGCTACTACAAAGACCGCTTTTTGTACGTTAAGCGCGTATTAGATTTGTAAGATTATTCAACCGATATATTATTAAAAAGCCCTTTGAGAAATCGAAGGGCTTTTTGTTTTGATATACTTAGAGTGTTACTTCTCCTCTATATTATATACCGATATCCATCCGCCCTGATAGCTGGTAGCCCACAGGCGTTTCCCATCGGGCGATACGCTTACACCCATGGGCTTAAATATGGTTGTTGAGCCTACCTCCTTAAAGGTTTTCATATCTATTATAGAAATCTTGTTCGACTCGTGTACCGCAGCAAACATATACCGTTCATCGGGCGTTAGGCAAATGGTACGCACTTGCGAGCCCAAGCTAACCGACCGTGTTACCTTCTTCTTGTATATATTATACTCCAAGGCCTTACCCCCTGTGTTTTCTGATACATACAACAGGCTGTCGTTTTTAGATAGCACTATGTGGCGTGGGTTGGGAGTAATGTGCAGTTCCTTTATCTGTTTAAGGCTATCAAGGTCTATAACACTAATAGTGCCGCCGCGCATGTTGCACACGTAGGCCGTTTTAGAGTTTGATGTTACCGCAATGCCCCGCGGAATATACCCGCCGTTGCCTACTGTAATGTCTTTAATCTTCTTTAAGCTATCGGTAGTAACAACGCTAATGTTGCTGCTATGCCAGTTGGCAATAAGGGCTAGCTTACCATCGGGTGTTACTTTAATAACCTTGGGGGTATGGCCTACAGAGACTTTAGGCATTTCTACCCGGTTGCTATCGCCACCTTTAGGGTTTTTTACAGTAGCCTTTTGGCCCTGTGTTTTAAAGCAAACTACGCTACTATCGTTACCGGGGTTATATGGGTTGTACCGCACTACGCACGCCCCGTTGTGGAATGATACCCAAAGGTACTTACCCCGTTCAGAAAAATCGCACTCTACGGGCTTCTCTGCAAAAGAGGCAATAGGCTTTTTCAAATCATAGTCCCACCCCGTGGCAGCGGTTTGGTCAAACTCTACCTTTTGGCGTATGTAAAAGCTATCAGCATCAATAATCCAGATATTGCAGCCCTCCAGGTTCATAACCGCGGCATAGTTACTATCAGGCGATAACTCTACCGACTTAGGTGCCTGTGCACCTTCAATCTTCTTAACCAGTTTTAGGGAAACGGATTGGGCGGATAAAAAAAATGGCAGTAGTAATATTATTAGGAATATACGCATATTCGATTTTTTACAAATTTGTAACATTTATTGTAATTTTGACTAAATGGAACCTATTATTCGCCAAGCACTTTTAGATTTAGTTGCAAGCCCTGTTGATGAATTGTTTAATAATCAAGTATTCCAAAAAGATAATGGAGCTTTTTATCGTAATACAGTTTTAAGTTAAGGTAGAACTGATTTTACAGAACCTTTTGTTACTGATAATGCTACAGTAATAACAGCTGAGCAAAAGGTTTTATTGTACTGTTATTATTACATGCAAATGCATTTTGAAAGTAGTAGCGAACTGTTTAGTAAATATAATAAAGTTGTAGAAAAGCCATTAATATTTGTTGACTTTGGATGTGGTCCTTTAACAGGAGGTATAGCATTACAAAATCATTTTTCCGATCCTTCGTTTCATCTACATTATGTTGGGATTGATATTTCTAACGAAATGATTTCTAAAGCAAAAGAATTTCAAAATTACCAAGAATTATTCAATCCTGTAAATCAACATTTTGAATGGCTCAATGATTATATTCAATTGCCAGAAATATTATTACCCTTAATGCAACATTTAAAAGAATATTCATTAATATTCAATTTTTCTTATTTTTTTGCAAGTCATAGTGTTGATCCTCAAATAGTATTTGCTACTACACAACAAATATTGCAAAGTTTGGGAGATAATACATTTTGGGTTTTATATCAAAATCCCACAGCTTGGAGCCTACATGAAAAATGGACAGTTTATAGAAACTTATTACTTCAAAATTTGTTTGTTAACAAGGCGTTGATTTCTAATCCATTTCCATACGGATATCAAGATATTTTTGCAGAAAAACCATTAAATTTGTATACTACTTGCGAAATATTACGTAGAAACTAGTTGTAATGAATTTATTTAGTCAAATATTGGAAAGTCCCGAAACTGAAATTGCAAAAATTTCAGGATTGCAATACGTTGAAAATTATTTGACTAGGCAAGAGCATGACGAGATTTTGAATGCAATAGACGCTGCTCAATGGATTAATGATATAAAGCGTAGGGTTCAGCATTATGGCTTTAAATATGATTATAAAGCGAGAAGAATAGATTATTCGATGAAAATTGGGGACTTACCTGAATGGGCTCAAAAAGTTGCAGTTAGATTATATAGAGATGGTTATTTTGACGTTATTCCTGATCAAGTAATTGTTAATGAATATATGCCTAGGTCAAGGTATAACACCTCATATTGATTGTGAACCTTGTTTTGAGGATACTTTAATCTCTATATCTTTGGGTTCTTATTGTGTAATGGACTTTGGTAAAAAGTTAAGTTCAGAAAAAGTGCCTGTACTATTAGCTCCAAGAAGCATTGTCATCTTAAAAGGTGAAAGTCGTTATACATGGACTCATGGAATAGCCCCTCGCAAAACTGATGTTTATCATGATATGAAGATTGAGCGTAGAAGGCGTATTTCACTTACTTTCCGCAAAACAATCATTAAGTAACTATCTTACTATAACGACTGGTTACTGTTTGCTGAAATAATGTTTTTCAATACTCTCTTAGCTTCTTCTGTGTTATAACCCAGATTGTTTTTAGATTCTGCTAGAGCATTATTAAGGCGTTCAACAAATATTTGCTTTTCAGTATCTGGTATAGGGTTTATAATATCAGGAACTTTATGTTTCTTAGCCATATAATTTATTTATACGCTTAATCAAACGACTGGTTACTATTGGCCGAGATCTTCAACATAGCCTCATACTCGTCGGGGGTAAGGTCGTTAAAGTAGTAGTTAATGGGGTTTTGGTGCTCCCCGTTCTTCATTACCTCATAATGTAAGTGGGGCCCGGTAGATTTACCCGTGTTGCCTACATAGCCAATAACCTCGCCACGTTTAACCTTTTGGCCGGGGCGTACTTTGGTACGGCTCAAGTGGCCGTAAAGCGTCATATATCCATAGCCGTGGTCTACCCTTATGTGGTTGCCGTAGCCCGATGCCTGCGCATCGGCACGTTGTACTACACCATCGCCTGTTGCATACACTTCTGTACCAATAGGGGCGGCAAAGTCCATACCGGCGTGGAACTTGGGCATTTTATAAATAGGGTCGGTACGCCAGCCAAAGCCCGAAGCCATTTGCTTTAAATCTTTGGTAGATACAGGTTGAATGGCAGGTATAGCGCCCAACATATTAGCCTTATTCTGCACCAGCTTTAAAATCTCGTCGTACGATTTTGACTGTACTACAATTTGCTTAGAAAGAAAATCGAGCTTTTGCGTAGCACGCACCATCAGTTCAGAGTTATCGTAGCCCTGCAACTGGGCGTAACGGTCGGTACCGCCGTAGCCTGCCCTGCGCACTCCGGTAGGTATAGGCTCGGCCTCAAAAATAACCCGGTAAATATTGTCGTCGCGCTTTTGTAAATCGTCCAACACCATAAAAGACTGGTCTATGCGCTTGTTTAGCAGGTCGTATTGTAGTTTAAGCTGGTCAAGCTCGCGTGCAAGTTGCTTTTCTTTAGGCGACTCAAAAGTGTTGTAGGCAATAATCATGGTTATGGCAGCAAAAACCAGCCCCGTTGCTAAGGTACCAAAGCCCTTGTTTTATAATATCAGCCGGACGCAAACGTACTTTTTCGTACGATAGCGACTTAGTATTAAAATAATATCTCTTTTTTGTAGACATATTGCCGTTAGTTCAATGTTTACAAGGGTTTTAAGCCTTGTTGTATTGTCTTAGCGTTAATTTTAGGCACATCTCTGCACCGTTATAACCACAAATTTAGCTAATTAGCTTATTTTTGCCAAGTTTACAATAAAAACCATAATGAAAGGAATTATTTTGGCAGGCGGTTCGGGTACACGTTTATACCCTATAACCATGGCTATAAGCAAGCAGTTAATGCCTATTTATGATAAGCCAATGATTTATTATCCGCTATCGGTTTTAATGTCGGCGGGCATAAACGAGATATTAATAATATCAACCCCCAAGATTTGCCGGGTTTTAAACGTTTGCTTGGCGATGGTAACAGTTTGGGCTGTAGCTTTAGCTATGCAGAACAGCATGTGCCTAACGGACTGGCCCAGGCTTTTGTTATTGGCAAAGAGTTTATTGGTAACGATAAGGTAGCCCTTATTTTGGGCGATAATATATTTTATGGTACCGGGCTAGACCAGTTGCTGGTAGAAAATAACGACCCAACCGGCGGTATTGTGTTTGCCTACCACGTTTCAGACCCCGAGCGCTATGGTGTGGTGGAGTTTGATAGCGATAAAAAAGCCATTTCTATTGAAGAAAAGCCGGAGAAACCTAAATCGAACTATGCGGTACCGGGCTTGTATTTTTATGATAACAGCGTGGTAGAAGTTGCCGAAAACCTGCAACCCAGCCCACGCGGTGAGTATGAAATTACCGATGTAAACAAGTATTACCTTAAAAACAATCTGCTAAAAGTAGGGGTTTTAGACAGGGGTACTGCCTTAGTTAGATACCGGCACGTTTGCATCGTTAATGCAGGCATCGCAATTTGTGCAGGTTATAGAAGAGCGCCAGGGCCTAAAAATTGGCTGTATAGAAGAGGTTGCTTACAAGTCTGGTTTTATTAACGCAGCAGCGTTAGAAAAACTTGCGCAACCCCTGTTAAAGAGTGGTTATGGTAACTACCTTTTGAGTGTTCTAAATACAATCTAGTAAAAGCAGAAAATGATACGTACAGATTTAACTAATATTTTGGTTACCGGTGGGGCGGGCTTTGTTGGTAGCGCCATTGCAGAAAAACTTGCATCAAACCCACAAAACTTTGTGGTGGTGGTAGATAACCTGCTTACGGGCAGCATGAATAAGGTGCCAAAATCAGAACACAACAACGTAAAATTCATTAAATGTGATGTAAACAACTTTGCCGATATATCAGGCGTGTTTTTTGCTTACCGCTTTGAATATGTGTGGCATTATGCCGCATTAGTGGGTGTTAAACGTACGCTGGAAAATCCTGTACTGGTATTAAAAGATATTGAAGGGATAAACAATATCCTTAGCCTGTCTAAAAACACAGGGGTTAAAAGGGTGTTCTTCTCATCATCTAGCGAGGTGTATGGCGAACCGGTAGAGTTTCCTCAAAACGAAGAAACTACCCCGCTAAACTCGCGCCTGCCTTATGCTATTGTTAAAAACGTGGGCGAGGCTTACCTGCGCTCTTTTAAAAGGGAATATGGTTTAGACTACACTATTTTCCGTTTCTTCAATACCTATGGCCCTAAGCAAAGTAAAGATTTTGTAATTTCTAAATTCATATCGCGCGCTATGGCTAATAAAGACATTACCATTTATGGCGATGGTAGCCAAACACGTACCTTCTGCTATATTGAAGATAATGTGGATGCATGTTTAGCCGCTTTTTATGATAATAAGTACATTAACGATGTGGTAAACGTAGGCGGTGCCGATGAATTACCTATTGTTGACCTTGCTAAACTTATTATTAAGGTTACCAACTCAAAGTCTAACATTGTACACCACGAGGCGTTGGAAGAGGGCGATATGACGCGCCGCCAGCCCGATACCGAGAAAATGAAAAAGCTGCTTAAGCGCGACCCCATTACACTGGAAGAAGGCATAAAACGTATTATTGAAAACCCTAAGTACATTCTGTAATGCTGTATAACAAGCATATTTTTATATGCACCAACCAGCGTACAGAAGGTACACGCCCCAGTTGTGGGCACGATAGGGGCCTTGAATTGGTAGGCGCTTTTAAAAAAGCAATAAAAGACCGTGGGCTAAATACTGAAATACGCGCCCAAAAGGCCGGTTGCTTAGATGTGTGTGAGTGGGGCCCAAGCCTGGTGGTTTACCCCGAAGGTGTTTTTTATAAGCATGTTACGTTGGCTGATGTGGAGGAGATAGTAGAAGAACACATTGTAAATAACCGCCCTGTTGTAAGATTAGTTAACACTTTTGAAAAATCAGAATAGTAAAAAGAGTTATATTTGGAATTATATTTGATATATTTGAAAAACGAAAATTTTTACGCTATGAAAAAGCTGGTTTACATATTCGCATTCTTCGCAATGTTTTTAGTGGTTAACACTGCTAAAGCACAATCTAACTTACCTGCAACCGTAGGTAAAGTAATTTTGGTAAAGGTAGACCCATCTACAATGGCCGAAGCCCGTGGCAAAATTAACGCTGTGCTTACAGATGGTAAACTAAACGGTTACCTTAAAGCAGAACAATCGTACATTGTTACAATACCTGACAATGCATCACAAATTAATACTGCTAAAACGCAGCTTTTAACAGCTTACCCAACAGCACAGTTAAGCGTAATTACCGTTGCCGATGCTAACTTACTGATAGCCGCCCAGCGCAACGCTAACAACCCGGGCCACGAATAACGAAATATCCTGTTGATATAAATTAAATCCCACCTATGGTGGGATTTTCTGTTTTTATACCATGGCACAAAACATAGAATTAAAGGCCAACGTTGCAAATAGGGCAGAACTGGAACAAAAGGTTATCGTCTTGGTGGGCAATGCTACAGCCCAATTGGTGCAGCGCGATGTATACTATGGCATACGCAAAGGCAGGTTAAAGTACCGCACAATAAATAATAGGCAACACGAGCTTATATACTATAACCGCCCCAACACGGTTGAAGCTAAAAAATCAACTTTTTATAAATTCAACCTTTGGTTTCCAAAGCTAACCCACGGTATACTTAAAACCCTGTATGGTGAAACAGGTATTGTGGAGAAAGAGCGAACACTCTATATGCTGGATAATATTCGCATCCATTTAGATGATGTTAAGGGCTTGGGCCACTGCATGGAGTTTGAATATTTGGTAGATGCCCAACATACCGAGGACATGGGTAAGCAACGCCTGCTTCAGTTAAAAGAGCAGTTAGCCTTGCCTGACTACAGCATCTTAACCCATTCGTATGTTGATATAGCCGCTCAACGCTTATAGGTTAATAAGTTGTAGCGTAAGGTTGCTGCATTTGCCTGTATTCTTCTTTTCTTAGCTACATGGCAGAACAAAAAGATGTAAAACGTACCCTTGGCTTTTGGGTAGCGCTTTCTATTGTTATAGGGTCGGTAATAGGCTCGGGTATATTTAAAAAACCGGCAGTAATGGCAAGCCAGCTAGGCTCTGCCGAGTGGCTAATTGCTGTATGGGTAGTAGCGGGTATTGTTACCTTGTTTGGCGCCCTTACCACAGCGGAAATTGCAGGCATGATACCCGCTACCGGCGGGCAATTTATGTTTTTAAAAAGGTATATGGCAATTTTGCAGGCTTTATCTATGGCTGGGCATTGTTCTCGGTTATCCAATCAGGCTCTATAGCATCCATCACCTACATATTTGCTGAATATACAGGGTACTTTGTACACCTGCCGCGCTTTTCGGCAGATGTTGAACAATCGGTAATACTGCACCTGCCGGGCATAGGCAAAATATTTCCACTAGAAAATTTTGGTGTAAAGCTTTTGACTATTGCCACAATATGGTTGCTAACGGCTATAAACTACCGTGGGGCAAAATTTGGCGGCGGCATACAGGTAATATTTACAGCCCTAAAGCTATTTGCCATGGTATTTATAGTAGGTATGGTATTTGGCTGGGGCAGTAACGCCCAAGTGCCGGATATGCCTGTAATACGCACTGTAGGTACTGTAACCCTGGTAAGCTTTATGGCGGCTATGAGTGGTGCCTTTTGGGGCTACGATGGCTGGAACAGCCTTACCTACATAGCGGGCGAGATTAAGAACCCGCAGCGCAATATTGTAAGGGCCTTGTTTTTTGGGTTGCTTACCGTTATTGCCGTGTATGTAACCATCAACTTTGCTTATTTGTACGTGTTTGACATTCAAGAAATGGCACAGTCTAAGCTGGTAGCATCAGATGTTGCGGTGGCTGTAGCGGGTTTAATAGGCGGTTCTATTGTGGCTGCCGCTATTATGATGTCAACCTTTGGCGCATCTAACGGGTCGGTAATGAGCAGCGCCCGTATATATTTTGCCATGGCCCGCGAGGGGTTATTCTTTAAAAACATTGGCAAGCTGCACCCTAAATACGAAACACCCCACAACTCGTTGCTGCTGCAAGCCACCTGGGCAAGCTTATTAGTTTTAAGCGGCACGTTTGATATATTAACCGATATGCTGGTATTTGTAGCCTGGATATTTTATGCATTCTCAGCAGGTAGTGTTATTCTGTTGCGCATACGCGAGCCCGAAACACCCCGCCCCTATAAAGTATGGGGCTACCCGTTTATCCCGGTAATATTCATATTAGTATCGAGCACCTTTTTAGGTGTAACCCTATACAATGATATTAGTATGTATATGCGCGGCGAAACCCAGATAATAAACTCGGTATTTGGTTTGGTAATAGTAGCTACAGGCATACCATTCTATTTCTTGTTTAAGAAGAGTGGGGGAGAGAATGACAAGAAGCTAGCAGAGTAAAAGAATAAGCCATGCGTAATCTTTTATTTCTTCTACTAAGTGCCACATTTTATGGATGTGCTTTGCCTGAGGGGTGGGAGAAAATTGATGCGGAAGGCTTACCCGAAAATACTATGTTTTCAAATGTTGTATTTGCTGATGATTCTGTAGGTTATGCCGCAACCGTTATTCCTAAAATGTCGGTACACAAAACTACAAATGGCGGTAAAAATTGGACAAAGATACCATTAAATGGGCAAGATGCTTCTGTAAGGCAGATGTATGCCTTTAAAGGTAGTTTAGTGGTATTAGTGCAAACCTTTAGGGAGCTTTCTGATTATATTTTGAGGTATGATAACGGAAGCTGGGATACTATTTACCAAAGTAAAGACGGCTTTGATATACATAATATGTATTTTGAAGAACCGGCCAAAGGCTTTGCTGTACTTGGTAAATCAAGTAGTAGTCAAAAGCCGGTTTTAATCAGCCTTAAAGGAAAAGCAATTGATACGTTAAATGAAATTCAATACGAATACCGTAACAGTTATTTTACAAAGGATACGGTTTATTCATTTCAACAACATACGCCTTCGAATTCATACATAGCAACATCTTTAGTAACAGGAAACCAATACCTGCATAAGTTTGAAAAAAGACTATTGTAGATTATATAACTACCGGAAACCATGCTAATGAGCTGATTTATATCACGAACAATAATCATCAGTATTCCATTATAAGAAATAATAAGCCAATTACAATTAAGGGCTATACAGACTATAGTATAGATGGCTTTTATACCAATAAGAATTTTATGATAGCAGTGGGTTACAGGCCAAAAGATGCCAATATAGTAGGAGTGTACCATGCCATATTTGTTTCTGTAGATGCTGGGAAGACTTGGAAGATGGAAGAATCGCCGGAACCACTTAAGCCAGATGTTTGTTACATGTTTGATGATAACCGTTTTCTTATTTTTGGTTTGATGAATATAATTTATTTACGGAAATAATGCTTCAAATTAAACTACCATCGGCACCGGGAAAAGATACATCGGGTAAAACATTTTATTTTGATGATGCTTTGGAAACAGGCAAACGCTACTTTGTTACAGGCATAGGTACCGATGTGGGTAAAACGGTTGCATCGGCTATATTGGTTGAGTCGCTGGAAGCCGATTATTGGAAACCCATCCAATCGGGTGCTACTGCAGATAGCGACAGGCTTACTGTACAATCGTTAATATCAAATACAAAATCGGTTTTTCACGCCGAGGTTTATAGTTTAAGAGAACCCCTATCGCCGCACGCCGCCGCCGAGTTGGATAATATTGAAATAAAGCTGGAGAATATTCCCCTGCCCTATACCCACAACACCCTTATTATTGAGGGTGCCGGCGGGCTTATGGTACCCTTAAACTACAATGGCTTGATGGTTATTGATTTGATAAACCATTGCAAGGCCGAGGCCATAGTGGTATCGCGCAACTACCTGGGTAGCATCAACCATACACTATTATCAATAGAAGCATTAAAAAGCCGCAACATACCTATTGCGGGCATCATATTTAACGGGGCAGAAAATAAGGCTACAGAGCGTGTTATACTGGAAGAAACAGGAGTGCGTATGTTGGGCAGGATTAATGAAGAGCCTGTTGTAACTAAAGAAGTAGTATTGGGGTATAAGACAGTGTTCCAAACCATCTGAACAGTATGAAAAAAACACTTGCAATGGGTGCCATTGTGGCTCTTGTTTTTATTGCCTGCAATGCAATAGAAAAACGCACTAACGACCCTAAAGACATTGCCGAGGCAACTAAGGTTGCTGATGAATTTATCAATAATGTAAAGGCTAAGAATTACGATAAAGCCATGGAGTTGACCACCATAAGCGAGGATAACCCCGAACACCAAAAGCACATAAATATTTTTAAAGATTTGAATAATAAGCTGGGAGAAATTACCGGTTTTAAGCAAGATACCGCCGCCGCCATTGTAGCGCAGGAAGGAAACCATATAGAAGGGGTAATAGACCTGCAATACACGGTTAATTACCAACGGGGGCAAACTAAAGAGAGCTATACATTACAATATGATGATGATGGTAAGATTATTGTAAGAAGCTATGCTATAACAACTCAATAAAGAGCCTTGTTATAAGCAGTGTAATTGAATATGAAAGGAGCAAAAAGGATAGTGCTGTTATTTACTGCCGTGCTTTTGAGTTTGTGTTTACAAGCCCAAAAAACGCCCGAGGAATTGGCCGATTATTTATTTAAAGCCATGAAGGCCGAAAATGTAAAGGCGGTAGGTACCTATTTATGTACGCCCGAAGAGGCCTTGTTATTTTCTAAAAAGCTGGGCTACTCCTATACCAAAGACCAGGGCGACGATTATAAAACGGAGCAGCTTAAGCTGGATACCGCTTTTATAGATCAGGTAAACTACGTTTTAAAAGACGGCAAAAACCAAAAAGGCATTGTGTGGAACAAAGCCGAATTGGTAAAAATAAAGTCGGGGGTAGAGACTTATATACTAAGCAGTTTAGATGAAAGCAAGACCGCCGACATGGGTCCTGTTTCTGTAATTTTTAAGAGCGGTACAAATCAATTTATCCTCACCTTTGCAAACGCTTTTGATGCTACCGGCAGGTGGCGTATTAATGGTGAGAGTATTAAGTTGAAGAGATATACAGAATGAGTTTAGCTGAACGCGACAGCAAAGTTATATGGCACCCCTTTACCCCACAAAAGGGTTCGCCGCTGCCTGTTGGCATTGTTAGGGCCGAGGGATCTTATTTATACGATGAAGACGGCAAGCGCTATATAGATGGCATATCTAGCTGGTGGGTAAATTTACATGGGCATTCGCACCCTTATATTGCCGATAAAGTATCGGAGCAACTACGCACCTTAGAGCATATTATTTTTGCCGGTTTTACCCACGAACCCGCTGTGCAACTGGCCGAGCGTTTACTGGAACTTTTGCCCGGCGAACAAACCCGTGTTTTCTATTCAGATAACGGTTCTACAGCCGTAGAAGTAGCCCTTAAAATGGCGCTGCAATACTGGTACAACAAGGGCGAAAAGCGCACCAAGATTATTGTGCTGGAAGACAGTTACCACGGCGATACGTTTGGTTCTATGTCGCTTAGCGCACGCAGTGCGTTTACCCAGGCCTTTAACGATTGGCTTTTTGAAGTAGAGGTTGTTCCCGTACCAGTAGAGGGTAGGGAAGTAGAAGCCGTGGAAGCCATACAGGCCATTGTAAACACAGGCGAAGTTGCCGCATTTATTTTTGAGCCTATGGTGCAGGGCGTAGCCGGTATGCAGGTTATGGAACGTAGGGCTTTATCAGAAATGATGCGTGTGTGTAAAGATGCAGGCGTGGTGTGTATAGGCGATGAGGTGTTCACGGGCTTTGGCCGCACAGGTAAAGTGTTTGCATCGGAGTTCCTATCAACCAAGCCCGATATTTATTGCCTTTCTAAAGGCTTAACAGGCGGCACCATGGCCCTTGGGGTTACTACCTGCAACCAGACGATATACGATGTCTTTGTTAGCGAGGATAGGTTAAAAACCTTCTTCCACGGGCATTCTTTTACGGCTAACCCGCTGGCCTGCGCTGCTGCTTTAGCCAGTATGGATTTGTTGATGCGCCAGTAAACCTTTGCTGCCATTCAACATATAAGCAACCGCCATTTCGATTTTTATACCCGTATATACAATCACCCTAAAGTAAAAGCCATACGCCATAAGGGCACTATACTGGCTATTGAAATTAAGAATGAGGAAGAAACATCGTACTTCAATAACATAGGCCAAACAGCGCACGAGTATTTTATGGATAGGGGCGTGTTTCTTCGCCCACTAGGTAATGTGCTTTACACCTTGCCGCCCTACTGCATAAGCGATGCCGATTTAGACGAGATATACGCGGCGTTGGAAGGTTTTTTGAATAATCTATAAAATATTTTTTGTACCTTTAGGTTAAAGAATAAATATGATAACTGCGACAGATAGAAAAAAGATTGCTAAGTTGGTTTTAACCACCAATGATGATACGATTATTGAAAAGATTAAAACTTTGGTATCTGCAAATCTTATAAAAGAAAAACAAAGCTTTGTTAAAACATATAATAATGAAATTGATAAAGCTGTAAAAGAAGCTAAGCAAGGCAAATTTTACACTCAGGAGCAAGCCGAATTATTTTTAGCCGCATGGGAAAAAGAATAACTAAGGGCAAGGTTATTTGGAATCAAAAGGCACTTCATAATTTTATTGATATTCTTAATTACATTAAATCTGAATCGCCTACTAATGCCAAGCGCGTAAAAACCCGCATTATAAACATCATCAATAGTATTCCTCTTAATCCTGAAATGTTTAGGGCAGATGACTGGAAATTTAATAACGACGGTTCTTTCAGGGTTTTTAATTATGATAGTATTAGGGTTTCATATAAAATTGAGCCTAATACAATTCTTATTGCAAGGGTATCTCATACAAGTGAAGAACCCAAGCAATACTAAAAGCACCTATCTCTGTTGCTAATTACTACCTTTGAATAATCAAATTACAACTATGGATTTTATATTAATAGAACGCAACGGGGCAAAAGCAACCGTACGTTTAAACCGTGGCAAGGCCAATACGCTTAACCATCAAATGGTGCAGGAGCTTACAGCCGCTTTTAAAGAACTGGAAAGTGATGAAGCTGTTAAAGCAGTAATATTAACCGGGCATGGAGAGTTTTTCTCTGCCGGGTTAGATGTGCTGGAACTGTACGACTATAACGAGGAAAAAATGTACCAGTTTTGGAAAGATTTTTCAATTGCGTTTGAGACTGTGGCCCGTTTTCCTAAGCTGTTGGTTTGCGCGATTAATGGGCACTCGCCGGCAGGTGGCTGTGTATTTGCCGTAGGTGCAGACTTCCGCGTTATGGCCGAAGGTAAATACCGCATAGGGTTGAATGAGATACCTGTTGGTATTGTAATTCCACCGGCTATTTTCCGCATGTATAATTTTTGGATTGGCGAACGTACTGCATATCAATACCTGTTGCAAGGTAAACTATACACAGCCGAAGAAGGCAGCAAAATTGGTTTGATTGATGTTGTTTGTCCGCTGGAAGAGGTAGAAGCCAAAGCCAACGAGATTATAGACAACCTATTGAAATTTGATACTACCGTATGGCAAATGAGTAAGGCTATTATGCGCGAAGATATGCTTACGGTATTTGACAAAGATTTTGATTTAACATTTACACCCATAATAAAACAGTGGTGGAGCCCCGGCGCACGCGCAGCCATGGGTGCATTAGTAGCCAGTTTGAAAAAATAAGCATGGTTATTACAGATACCCACACCCACCTGTATGCCACAGAGTTTACCGAGTATATTGATGAGGTAATAAGCAGAGCACAAGAAGCGGGAGTAAATAGGTTTTTTCTGCCTAATGTTGATTTAGCTACTGCTGATGCGTTGGTGGCTTTAGCCAAGCGCTACCCCGGTGTTTGCTACCCTATGATGGGCCTGCATCCCTGCCATGTAAAAGAAAATTTTGAGGAAGAACTGGCAGCCTTGTTTGCCTATTTTGACCGCGAAACATTTTGTGCCGTGGGCGAGATTGGCATTGACCTGTATTGGGATAAAACAACGTTGGATATTCAGACTACAGCATTTAAAAGGCAGGTAGAGTTTGCCATAGAACGTAAGCTGCCTATCTGTATACACAGCCGCGAATCGTTTGATGTGATAGCCGATATATTGGAAGAGTACAAAGGCAAAGTAACAGGCGTGTTTCATTGCTTTACAGGTAATCTGGCGCAGGCAGAACGTGCCATAGGCTTTGGCTTTATGCTTGGCATTGGCGGTGTGCTTACCTTTAAAAATTCAGGGCTTGATACGGTGGTTAAAGACATTGACTTAAAGCATTTAGTGTTAGAAACAGATTCGCCCTACCTAGCACCGGTGCCACACCGTGGTAAGCGTAACGAGAGTGCCTATACTGCTTTGGTAGCGCAAAAACTGGCTGATATTAAGCAAATGCCTTTAGCAGAACTGGCTAGGATTACTACCGAAAATTCAATAAAATTATTCAATATTTAAGTATATCGCCTACCGGCGGGGTTTTCATTTCTTTTGGCAGCAAAAGAAACGAAACAAAGAAAACTGCCGGCGGTATTTCTCAACGACCAGCTACGGGTTGTGTGCTAAACCGCGCAAACTCGTCACGCCTTGCGTGACTCAAACAGCGCGCGCTTTACCCGCCTACGGCGAGGCCGCTTACTTCCCTTGCTGGTTCCCGTTTCGAAATAAAAGCCGGATAGTAGTGCGCAAAGCGCACTTAGGGTTTTAAAAGAAGATACTACCTTAGCACCTAAGTTTACATTATGGCAAAAAAATCGGTTTTAATAATATATACGGGCGGTACTATAGGTATGGTGGCCGATAGGCGCACAGGTAGCCTTAAAGCGTTTGATATTGGGCATATTTTAAAGAATGTGCCCGAGTTGGGTAAGATGAACCTGCGCTTAGAGTCGGTGTCGTTTGCGCAGCCTGTAGACTCGTCAGATATTCAACCTAAACACTGGATAGAGATAGCCGAATTGGTTTATAAAAACTACAATGCCTTTGATGGCTTTGTGGTGTTGCATGGTACTGATACTATGGCCTATACCGCATCGGGTGTTAGCTTTTTGCTGGAGAACCTAGGCAAGCCCGTAATATTTACCGGGGCGCAATTGCCTATTGGGGTGCTGCGTACCGATGCTAGGGAAAACCTGATAACATCGGTAGAGTTGGCAGCCCATAGCACTAATGGTAAACCCACAGTGCCCGAGGTGTGTGTGTACTTTAAAAACCAACTATACAGGGGCAACCGCTCGCATAAAATAAACTCGGAACTATTACAGGCATTTAACTCTGTTAACTATCCTGTATTGGCCGAGGCCGGTGTAAACCTAAACTTTTATGATGATGCTATTGCCAGCCAGCCCATACTTCCCATTAAACTATACAAAAAGCTGGATAGCAACATTGCTATACTAAAGATATTCCCCGGCCTTAGTGCCGATGTAGTAAAGGCCGTAACAGCTATAAAAGGCTTAAAGGCGCTGATACTGGAAACATACGGAAGTGGCAATGCCCCTACCGAAAAATGGTTTGTTAGCGCCATTAAGCAGGCTGTAAACAGCGGGTTGATAGTGTTGAATGTAACACAGTGCTATGGTGGTGCGGTAGAGCAGGGCAAGTACGAAACAAGCAGGCAACTGGATGAGGTAGGCGTTGTTGGCGGTGCCGATTTAACAACCGAAGCTGCGGTAGCTAAGCTGATGTTTTTGCTGGGTAATTATAAAAGCAAAGAAGAGATACTGGAATTGCTGGGAGAGCCTATGCGTGGCGAATTAACCCTTTAAAAAAAGTGTAATGGGTATAAAGTAAAAGGCAGTCTCGTTTTAAACGAGACTGCCTTTTGTATTTTATAAGAAGCCTTATAAAAATTACGCTAAACGTACGTTTACCGCGTTAAGGCCTTTTTTGCCTTCTTGAGTGTCAAAGGTAACTTTGTCATTCTCGCGAACTGGTTGAGATAAACCAGAAACGTGAACGAAAATTTCTTTGTTAGAGTTGTCGTCTACAATAAAGCCAAAACCTTTAGATTCATTGAAAAATTTAACTGTACCGGTGTTCATGGGTAATAATTGTTAATTGTTTATTATTTATTGATTATTTAGATGTAAGGCGCAAAAACACCTGCAAAAATTATTGCAGGTATTGTTGCGGTGGTAATTTACGCTAATTTAACGTTGATAGCGTTTAAACCTTTTTGCCTTGCTGCACATCGTAAGTAACGTTATCGTTTTCACGAATTTCTTGAGCTAAGCCTGAAACGTGAACGAAGATTTCTTGTCCTGAGCCGTTTTCTGTAATAAAACCAAAACCTTTTGATTCATTAAAAAATTTTACTGTACCTGAGTTCATTGTAATTTATTGTTTATTGTATATTAAATTTTAAGTGTTGGGTGCAATAGGCCGCAAGTACTGCGGGGTATTGCAGGGGGTAAACTAGGCTAACTTTACGTTAACGGCGTTTAAACCTTTTTGCCTTGCTGAACGTCGAAAGTAACGTTATCGTTTTCACGAATTTCCTGAGCTAGACCTGATACGTGAACGAAGATTTCTTCGCCTGACGCGCTGTCTGTAATAAAACCAAATCCTTTTGATTCATTAAAAAATTTTACTGTGCCTGTTTTCATTATTTGTTATTGTTAATTATTAATGCAATGTAGTGTTTAATTTTAAACAAATGGGTGGCTTTTAACAACCTCTATGTTTTTATTTATCAGTTTACTTATATCCTTAAAGTAAGACAGTTCTTCTTTGTCGCAAAAAGAAAGGGCTATGCCTTCTTCGCCGGCACGGCCCGTACGGCCAATACGGTGAACATAGGTTTCTGCCTGCTCTGGTATTTCAAAGTTTATAACGTGGCTTAATTTGTCCACATCAATTCCGCGCGATGCTATATCTGTTGCTACTAAAATACGGATAGTACGGTTTTTAAATCCGTTAAGGGCACGCTCGCGTGCTCCCTGAGATTTATTGCCATGTATAGCTTCGGCTTTAATACCCACTTTTACAAGGTCTTTTACCACCTTATCGGCACCACGCTTAGTGCGTGTAAACACTAACGCATGTTCAATATTATTATTTTCGATAATGTGTTTTAGCAAGTGGCGCTTATCAGACTTGTGTACATAGTATACCGACTGTTTAACCAACTCTGCTGCCGAAGAAACAGGGGTTATGTTAACCTTAACCGGGTTATGTAGCAGGGTGTTAGCCAGCTTCATAATATCGGGCGCCATAGTAGCCGAGAAAAACAAGGTTTGCTTTTCTACGGGCAGCTTGGTAATTATCTTTTTAATGTCGTTAATAAAGCCCATATCTAACATACGGTCGGCCTCGTCTAACACAAAGTATTGTATGTCGTTAAGTTTAATGTACCCTTGGTTCATTAAATCTAACAAGCGGCCCGGTGTGGCCACTAATACATCAACACCCTGCCTAAGTGTATTAACCTGGGCATGTTGCGATACGCCACCAAAAATAACGGCGTGCTTAATATTAGTGCCTTTGCCGTAAGCGGTAAAGTTTTCGCTTATTTGCAAAGCAAGTTCGCGGGTTGGGGCTAATATCAACGCCTTTACTACACCTTTGGGCTTATTGCCGTTGGCGTGTATAAGTTGTAGAATGGGTAGGGCAAACGCGGCGGTTTTGCCGGTGCCTGTTTGGGCGCAACCAAAAATATCTTTACCTGCTAAAATGTGGGGAATAGATTGTTGCTGGATTGGGGTGGGGGTTGTATAACCCTTTTTCGTCAAGGCCTCAGTAAGAGTACCTATCAGTTGTAAATCAGAAAATGTCATTTATACTATTCAGTTTTAAAAAGTGAGCTTGAGTAACTGCGTGCTACCCGGCTCGGGCTACTTTTTAAGAAAATGTAAATAAAACTGAATGTAAAATTGGAATTACAAAAAAGCGTTATAAAACAATATTCAAAAAGAAGACCACAAAGATAAAATTAATAATTGGAATAACCTAATTATAATAATTGTAGTGTAATATGTGCATATTTGCAGCCGCAAACAGGAGAGGTGTCCGAGTGGTTGAAGGAGCAAGCCTGGAAAGTTTGTATACTCGCAAGGGTATCGCGGGTTCGAATCCCGCCCTCTCCGCAATGAATAATGAAAAGCCCGTAAGGGGCTTTTTTTATTTGTGGGCAACGTAAGCTTGCTTACAAGTTGACCAAGAAATAAAATAAGACAAGTCGCGCAGCGACTGCTTTTCATTTGAATTGCAACCCCACCTACGGGATCACTGAAGGTAATCCCCGAATTACTACAGGTAATCCCAACATGGTTAACTAGTTTTTCAAATACCTAAGCGCCACATGGCCCGATTTAAAAACTGTAGAGTCGACAAGGTTTAGTTCTGGATAATCAGTCAGGCTAATATTATCAAACAACCTTCTGCCTTCGCCTACAATTATGGGGTGGATAACAATATGAAACTCATCAATTAAGCCCAGCTGTAAAAGCTGCGAAGGAACATCTACACCACCGGTTAAAATATTCTTACCCTCTTGTTGCTTTAGTTTGAGTACTTCGTCTTTTAGGTTATTGTTAATAATGTGGGTGTTTTTGCTTTCTACAGCTTGCAGCGATTGTGATACTAAAGTAATCCTATTAACAGCATTAAAAGCTTGTGCAAAATCGTTCATTGCTTTATTACTACTCGAATTATTTTTTGCAATATCAGGCCAAAATGGAACCATCAATTCATAGGTTTTGCGGCCGTATAAAAGTTCACCGGCATCCAGCGTTAATTGGGTAAAATATTCATGTACCTCTTCGTTGGGAATGCCTTTGGTATGGTCGCAACAGCCATCTAAGGTTAGGTTTATGCCAAAAAGTAGCTTTCTCATTGGATTAGTCTTCAGCTATATATTAATTAGGAGTAATAAAAAACTACAGTAACTTTTTGTATTCAGCTAATAGCTTTTGGGTGTATTCATCAATATCAAAACCCTTGGCAAAGTTGCGGGCGTAGGTACTCATTTCTTTATACTGTTGTGGATTGGATGTAATGGCAATAATTTTATCGGCAAAATCTTCGGGCGTAGTATTGGCAGGCATTAAATAGCCTGTTTTGCCCTCTACATTAACATCGCGGTTGCCATGGCCATCTAATGCAATTACCGGTAAGCCTGCAGCCATAGCTTCTACCAATACCAAGCCAAAGGGCTCGAATGTAGCAGCGTGTAAATAAAGGTGGCTGGCGGCTAAATAATCTTCTACATTTTCTACCAGTCCAGGGGCAATTACATGGTCTTTTAAATTTAAAGATGCAACCAGGTTTTCTATATTATTACGCTCTACACCGTTGCCCAACAAATGTAGTTTAGCATTTATACCTTTTTGTATAAGGGCATGCAATACCTGTACTAAATACTGCTGGTTTTTGCGGGTAATAAAAGAGCCTGTGTTTATAAGCCTTAACTCTGTAGTGGGAGCTGTAGGTAGCGGTGCTTTTGCAAAAGAGTTATAGTTAATTGCATTAAGCTGCAGTATAATATTTTCTTTTAGCGGTGAAGGCAGGTTTTCTTTAAAAAACAGTTGCGTGTCTTTAGATATGGCAATGTAGCTATTGGCCTTTGCAAGTTTAGTGTGTTTTAAAACAAAAGCCCGCTCAAACAAACGGGTAAATAGGGTTTTATTTAATAACGATGCAAAACTAAATTTTTTATACTCAACAGTATTATAATGGCAATGGGTAATATATACTGCGTTGTAATATTCTGTTGCCCGTGCAGCAATTTCAGCTTCAAATAAATGCAAGTGTATTACATGTGGTTTAAACCTATCAAAAAAACTGCGCAGTGCTGTTGTATTGTTTACAGATTTGCCTGTTAACGATGGAGTATAGTTAGATGGTATAATTTCAACATCAACTGTGCTGCTAAGTTGGGGGTAAGTATTAACATCAGAAAAAACAACAAGTTTAACTTCAAGTCCGGGCTGCTTGTTTAATGCATTGCAAATATCTAGCGCCAATCTTTCGGCTCCACCTTTTGCTAAAGAGGGAATAATATGCGCTATCCTGATATTTTCCATTAAACACTTTGTAATGAAGCGTCTTTAAACGCCTGCAAACCCTCTTCAACCCCGCGCATTTTTGTTTGCACAGTGGCCGTTAATTTATCAATGGTAAGGTGCGATTTAAATGGACGTGGAACCAGCACTGCCGGAGGATTTGCAACTTCATTTATCAAGCCTGTGTCAAAGCCCAATACTTCGGCGTAGCGCTTAGCCCAGGTAAAACGGTCAATATAATCAGGACCAACAACATGGTAAATACCACTTGCTTCTTTCTCGCACAATTCAACAATAGCAGCAGCTAAATCTTCGGCCAAAGTTGGGTTGCCATATAAAAACGAAGGAGCATTAACGCTCTCTCCCGCTTTTAATTTGGGGTAGATGCCTATTAAAAAGTTAGGAGTTTTGGTATGCGGATCCCAACCGTAAACGTTGGTAGTGCGGGCCACAAGTCCTTTATCGCCCAACGTTTCCAGTATATAATTTTCGGCACACAGTTTTTCTTTGCCGTATACGTTTAGCGGGTTGGTAGCATCACCTTCACTATACGGTGGCTTAGTGCCATCAAATACATAATCTGTAGATATTAGCACCATGCGGGCGCCGTATTCCTTAGCCAAATTGGCCATATCTTTATTAGCCTGGCAATGGAATGCCTTAGCTAACTCAGGGTTATTCTCGCAAAAATCTACACCTCCGGCAAGGTTGGTAGAGTTGATTACCACATCGGGCTTTGCCTGTTCAAAAGCACGTTTCAAATCGTCGTACTTTAAAATATCGCAAATAATTTGGCCATCCGCATTGTTGTTGCGGTAAGTAGCTAAAACGCTGTGCCCGTGTTTGGTTATAATGGTTTGCAGCTCTTTGCCAACAAGGCCATTACCGCCGAAGATTAGAAATTTCATTTTTGCAAGAATAAACTCCCCCGTCTGCCTTGCGGCAGACACCCCCTCAAGAGGGGGATTAGTATCCCACGGAGGAGGGATTGTAATTACTTCATTTCAATTTCCCATTTGTAGGGAACGCGGTCGCCAAAAGGTGGGTAGCGTAGCATTTCGCCATCTTTATGGGGCGTTGTTGCACAGTTGGCTACCATAGCGGTTTGGGTACCAATGGCTTTCCAACCGTTGATAATGCCAAAAGGTATACGCACCAAAACGTAGTTAAGGTCGCCCATAAAAATTTCCATCAACTCGCCGCGTGTAGGCGAGCCTTCGCGGTCGTCATACATTACCAACTTAATCATACCGCTTACTACACAGTAAAATTGAGTTTGCTCGGTATGCTCGTGCCAGCCTTTAATTACGCCCGGGTAAGCAGTGGCAAAATAGGCTTCGCCAAAATGCTCAAAATGCTCATCGGTGCTGCGTAGCATGTGCATAATAACACCGCGCTCGTCGGCAATTTTTCTAAGGGGGATTACTTTAACTCCGTCAATCATGGTTATACAAAAAATAGTTGTTTGTCAATTGTGTTGCTTTCCATCAAATAGTTAAGCTGTTTCAACCTAACATACTTGCGCGACTGTACCTCTTCAGCAGTCAGGCCATGCTCTTTAAAGGCTTCGTATAATTCTACCACACCGGTTGGCACTGTCCATTTAGGTTGAAACTCGGGCAACTGGCGGGTAATTTTATCAAAGTTTACGCGGTAGTTGCGGGTATCGGCACCAAACTCGTTGGTTATGTTTACCTCGCAATTGGGTACTACGTTCTTTACAATTTCGGCAACCTCGCGTACGCGGTAGTTATCTTCATTGCGGCCTACGTTAAAGGCTTCGCCGTGTATGCGGTCTTTGTCAGCCTCAATAACGGCAACAAAAGCGCGGGCAATATCTTCGCAATGTACCAGCGGGCGCTAAGGGCTGCCGTCGCTTTTAATTACAATTTTGCCTGATGTAAAAGCGGCGCCAACAAAGTCGTTCACCACTAAATCAGTACGCAACATAGGCGATACGCCATACGCTGTAGCGTTGCGCAAAAACGTTACGCTAAAATCATCGCTCAACAAAGGCAACACATCGCGTTCGGTATATACCTTGGATTTTGCATAAGCTGTAACCGGGTTTTGCGTAGCGCTTTCATCTAAAGCAGAATCGCCCGCAACACCGTACATACTGCACGATGAAGAGAAGATGTAACGCTCTACACCTACTTCTTTAGAAAGCTTGGCAATATCAACAGATGCCTGGTGGTTAATATCAAGCGTAAGTTGCTCAAACAGGTTGCCCATAGGGTCGTTACTAAGAGCAGCCAAATGGCATACGGCATAAGCGCCTTCCAAATCGGCAGCCTCAATATTACGAACGTCTTTAGTTATTTGGGTAAAGTTGTGGCCGGGTTTAAAAAACCAGCAATCTTCGTTAAAGTAGTTGTTGTCTATACCTACTACTTCATAGCCCTTATCAAGCAATAAGCGGGTAAGGTGCGGGCCAATGTAGCCTTGGTTACCCGTTACTATAATTTTTTTTGCCATAGTTGTATTTACCACTTTTTCCAGGTGGCTTTGTTTGTATTCCACAATTTATTCAGGTAGCTAAGGTCGCGTTCGGTATCTACACACTCCCAAAAACCGTCGTGTTTGTATACCATTACTTCGCCCATTTTAGCCAGTTCTTCCAGCGGGCCAAATTCAAAATCGCAGTTAGGGTCAAGCAACAACTTATCATACATACTGCGGTTAAACACCATGTAGCCGCCATTGATATAGCCCGCTGATGATACCTGTGGTTTTTCTTCAAATGATGCCACACGGTCGCCCTCCAAATTCAATTCGCCAAAGCGCGATGGGGGCTTAACACCCGTCATAGTAACGGTTTTACCGTGAGATTTATGGAATGCTAACAGTTTATTAATGTCAATATCGCAAACCCCATCGCCATAGGTAATAAGGTTTATATCATCATCAATAAACGGTTCAGACTGCTTAATACGCGAGCCTTTAAGATTTTCTAAGCCGGTATCAAGTATGGTTACTTTCCAATCTTCATCAACATTGGTTAAAAAATTAGTTGTATGGGCTTTTAAATCCAAGGTAAAGTGGCTGTTGTAGTAGTTATAATTGACAAAGTAATTTTTAATTACGTTGCTTTTGTAGCCGGTAAGTAGCACAAACTCGGTAAGCCCGTAGTGTGCATAGCTTTTCATAATGTGCCAGATGATGGGCTTGCCACCAATTTCTACCATAGGCTTAGGTATAGAGTCGGTAATGTTGCCTAAACGGCTACCGTAACCACCTGCCAGAATTAATACTTTCATTATACTTATATAGTTAGTTGCAAAGATAACATTTTAGAGCACAGAGTAGAAAGGAGTGAGGAGAGATTTTATACTAACTTAAACCAGGGTTTTGAGCCTGAATTTTAAACGATTTTTTAATGGTAGCAAAGTAGTAAGATTGCTACCATTAAAAATGGTTTGCACCTCTTTATTATTACTGTTATTATAACATAAATTAAACCACTTTTTGGCTAAGAATTGTTCGGGGCAACTGGTGTAACATATTTTGATGCTTGGTTTGCCTTAATTAGGTTAACCATTAGCTGTTCCAGTTGGGTAATTTGGCTAACTGATAAATTAAATTCAGCATAACAAAACTTAATCCATGCCGGAATAGTATCTGGAGAAATAGTAGTACCAATTTTATTAAACAGGTATTCTATTACTTTATCAGAATTTTGTCTTTGTGTTGTAGCATGTTTAACAGTTACATTATCCAGATGTATTCTGTATTTTAACAGCACCTTTGGGATGTTTGCAAAGCGGGTAATAAATGCCATGCGTGCCCACAATTCATAATCTTCGGCATGGGCAAATGTTGCTGAATATTGTAGCTTGTGGCTATCAACTATTTGTTTGCGAATTATTACTGTGGGATGGCAAAACCGGCAATGATAAAGCATTTGAAGTTTTATCTGTACGTCATCTTCTTCGTACTTTCCTAGCTTATTGTTTTTTCCAAAAGATTGAAACCAAGTGCCAGATATTCCAATTTCAGGGTTAGCTTCCATAAAAGCCACCTGCTCTGCAATGCGTGTAGGCAGGCTAATATCGTCGGCATCCATACGGACAATGTACTTGCCTTTGGCTAATGAAAATCCTAAATTAAGATTGTATATAAGGCCCGAATTTTGGGCATTTTTGATGTATTGTATGCGGGTGTCTGGTATGGCTAAAATTTGCTCTTCTGTATTATCTGTAGAGCAATCGTTTACTATTATTAATTCAAAATCATAAAAAGTCTGATCCAGAATGCTTTGAATAGCTTCGGCAATATAAGGTCCGGCATTGTAGGCAGGTAATATTACTGATATAAGTGGCTGCAATGCTAGTTGTTTTTATTTTTAAAGAAGTAAAAATAATCTTTAATATAATTAATGTTAAACGGCTTTAGTTTAATAGCCATAAAAGCCAGTTGCAGTGCCTGTTGCTTATGCCCTTCGTAAAACCTGCGTTTAGACAGGTAAGAGTATAGGTGCGCTTTATTATTTAAAAAGGGGGCAGCTTTTTGTGTATACCATTTGTTAAGCTTGTCTGTATTACCATCCGCTAAATCATCGGTTCCGGTGGTTTTTCTTTGGTTTATAAGGGTATCTATCAGCTCTCCCGTAAAAATTTTTTTAGGGTTGTTTGTCAGGTTGCCGCTAACCGATTGTGTGTTGTAACGGTAGTAATATAGGTGCTGTGTAATGTTGGCTACCTCATATTTTTCGGTAATAAGATATAGCCAGTAATGGTCTTCGCCTCCCATACGGTCAAAAAACAAGTTATAGTAGCCAATTGTGCTAAGCACTTCTTTTTTTATCATTAAGGCAGAGCCTATAAATTCATACTTAGCCGGCATAGCCTTGGTAATACCTGCATGAGTTAGTTCAAAGTTTGATTGTTTCAACTCTTTATCATCTTCGCTAACCCAAATATAGTTAGAGCCACAGGCACCGCAAGTTGGGTTGGTTAGCATGTAGTTAAGTAGCAATTCTATGCGGTTAGGGGCGCAATAATCATCTGCATCCTGAAAGGTAATATACTCTCCCTTTGCCAGTGCAGCCAGTTTGTTCCAGGTTTGCAAGTAGCCAAGGTTTTGGGTGTTATGATAGAATTTTATGCGTGGGTCGGTATAGCCCTCCGCTATTTTGCGTGTGTTGTCTTTAGAACAATCGTCAGCAATAAGTAATTCCCAATTTGTGTAGGTTTGATTTATTATGCTGTTTATAGCCTGTTTTATGAAAGCAGCACAATTGTAGGCAGGCATTAAAACAGAAACTAACGGTTGGGCACCCATGCTTTATTTCGTATGTATTTCGCTTACATCAACGGCACTATCTACATAGCCGCTAATTTCCGGGCCTTGAGTAAAACCAAAATGTTTGCCGTTTTTATCTGTATCAAGTACAGAAAAGCTCAGGTAATTATCAATAGCATCTAAAGTATTTACATGAGAGCGGATACCTAACGAAATATAGTAGCGCGAAGGAACTAATACAGGGTCTGTTATTTTAAGCCTGAATGAAAGTATTTGCTCATTGTGGCAAGCGTATGCCTGTTCCGACTCGTAAGTAAACACGCGTGAACCATTGGCACCGTTTACGGCAAAACCAAATTCTAATTCGGTAATGTTTGGGTCGGTTACTTTTACTGTAAAATGAAATTCGGGTTGGTCTTTCCAGAAATAGTTGTCTTGTTCCATTTCCATGGAAATTATTTTCACGCGTTTTGCATATTGATTATTATCTCGCGGAACAGATTCAAGGTTGTTATACTGGTTTAGGTTATTCAGGTTGTCTTGTAGGTACTGGCCTATTATTTTTGATGTTGTGTCGTAGCTTAAAACCTGCCCTTGTTTCATAAACACACACTGGGTGCACAAGTCGGCAATAGATGTCATGTTGTGGCTAACAAACAATACAGTGCGCCCTTCGTTACGCGATACGTTTTGAATTTTGCCAATGCACTTTCTTTGGAATTCGGCATCGCCTACGGCAAGTACTTCATCAATAATTAAAATATCAGGCTCTAAGTGGGCGGCCACGGCAAAGGCCAGGCGCACATACATGCCCGATGAATATCGTTTCACGGGCGTATCAATATACCGCTCTACACCAGAAAAGTCTACAATCTCGTCAAACTTAGCCTTAATTTCGGCTTTGCGCATGCCCAAAACGGCACCGTTAAGAAATATGTTTTCGCGCCCGGTAAGCTCCGGGTGAAAACCCGTGCCCACCTCTAAAAGGCTGGCTATGCGGCCATTTATTTTTATAGCACCCGTTGTGGGGCCTGTTACTTTTGCTAAAATTTTAAGCAAGGTAGATTTGCCTGCCCCATTTTTGCCTATAATGCCAAGCACCTCGCCTTTTTGTACATCAAAGTTTACATCGCGCAGGGCCCACACATAGTCAGAGCCTTTGGTGTCTCTGGCATTGGTTTGTGCTAAGCTAAGAAAGGGGTCGGGCTTGCGCAATATATTCATCTGCCAAAAGCGTTGCAAATCATCGTTAATGGAAGACGCACCTACATAACCCAAGCGGTAAAACTTAGAAACATTTTCTACACGTATTGCTACATCACTCATTATTACTCGCTATATACGGGTTAAACAGTATCCATAAAATTCTTTTCAACCTTGTTAAATATGACTATTGATACAAGTAAAAATACAATCATAAAAACAAAGCTGTAGGCTAGTTGCAAAGGGTTGTAAGAGCCGTTGCCCAATAAGCCGTACCTAAAGGTTTCTATTACGGGCGATAGTGGGTTTATAGCCACCAGCCACTCAAAACCTTTTTCTTTAGCCACACTTAGGGGTAAATAACCGGTGTAGCAAACATTAGCAGCTGTACACCAAAACCTACCAGGTAGGTAAAATCGCGGTATTTGGTAGTAACTGATGATATAAATATGCCAAACCCTAAACCCAAACCAGCCATTACTATTATAAGAAACGGCAGTAATACAAGGTATTTGTTGGGGTTTATGCCTGCATCATCTTTAACAAAGAACATAAAAGCCATTACCAATATCAAAATTACCAGTTGTATGCCCAGCTTAAACAACGCCGATAGGATAACAGATAGCGGAACCACCATACGTGGAAAATACACTTTGCCAAATATAGAGGCATTGCCTACAAAGGTGTTTGATGTTTTGGTAAGGCAATCGGCAAAAAATATCCAGGCGGTGGTGCCGGTTAGGTAAAATAAAAAGGGCGAGTTACCATCAGTAGGTATAGATGCTAAGCCGCTAAACACCAACGCATATACTACCGATGTTAAAACAGGCTGTATAACCAGCCACAACGGGCCCAATAGGGTTTGTTTGTATGTAGCCACAATATCGCGGCGTACAAATAGCATTAGCAAATCACGATAGTCCCAAATCTCTTTTAGGTTAAGCTGAAAGGGAGAACTTTTAGGTTTTATTACTGATGTCCACTGCTGGTGTTGTTCCATTTTATAATATAAACAGGGCCAAAATTATACATTTTGGCCCTGTAGAGGTTAATGTTTTTTGCAATATTAGTGAACAACTACCAAACGGCGAGATGTTAAAGCACCATTAGTGCGGATAGTAAGGTTATACATACCGGCATCAAAAGCACCAAGGTGAATATCGTAAAGGTTTGGTCCTTTAGCCATATTTACGTTGCGGCTATAGATAACGCGGCCTGTCATATCAGTAACCATCATTTCAACATCTTCGTTTTTCTCGGCCACTACGCGCACATTAATATGGTCTGTAGTAGGCACAGGGAAAACATTAATATCAAACTGTGTAGCCGTATTTTCTGTAGTAGAAACAGTGTTACAGGGCACAGTAGGGTTGCTTATGTATTGCATTGTGTGGAAGTTGATATAGCACACCCAGTTAGGGTTGTCAATAAACGGGTTACGGTTTTCCTGCAAAGAGTCAATGTACTCGTTACGGGCCTTATCAAAATTATCTGGCGGAAACTGGAAATGCCATTGTTTTAAAATAAGCTCGTTTTGACCAGCCGGAAGGCTCCACTGTAAATTGTTAATACCATCGTAGCAGGTAGGCATGTAAAACAAGGCACGGGCAGCACGGCCTTTGTGCACGTCGCGTGGCTCATATACTATGTTAAGCTGGCTATCGTAGCCATATTTACCATCTTCAAACTGGGCAAGAACAGAATCAACAATACCTAGGGGATTGTCTGAACGGGGCAGGTTGGCCTGTGCAAATATTACAGGGAACAGGTTATGCTGGTCGTTATACTCAGGCTTTTCTGGTTCATCGGCAGGGTTAGATGCCATCCAGGCGTGGCAAAAAGTATGCTCGCGGCTGTATGTATCCCAGGTAAATGGTGGGGCATAAACATATTGGTTGCCAGTATAGGCACAAGTAATAACCTTGTTGCCGCCTGTAGTATCGCGTGCCTGAAAGTTGTTAACCATAGTTTCATCGTAGTTACCGTAGAAGGTAGCTTGGTGAGGGTTGATTAACGCGCCTAAAGCAGCCGGAAAAGTAGAACTGTTAGCATCTATGCCGTTGTAGTAGCTACCTGGGTTAGCGCCCGGGGTAGTAACCATACCGGTTAGCGGTGCAGTTTGTGCATAATTGGTATATGCACCGTTGCCGTTATAGGCAAAAACAGCAAAGTAATAATCTGTAGCTGCTATAATGTAGCTAGGCACAAAGCTTGTAGCCTGACCAACAGAAACTACCTGCGCGCCGCCAATATAATCGCCTTTAACATAGGTTTGGCCATCAACAGGGGCTTCGGTAATAGTATTAACATCTTTACGCAACACTAAGTAACCGCCGTCTACCGGTGGGTTAGCGCTAGAAAACTGTCCCTTTATACGGTACGATTTTGTTATAGGGAAGGTAAGGTTAGATGCCTGCGCCGTAGGCTCAGATGCAAACTGACCACCAATACCGTAAATATTTAATATGTAAGGGTTTTCGTTAGCATCGTTATTAGGTATGCTAAGCTGGGCAAGGCGTGTGCCTGCAGCGCCCGGGGTAAACGTAATGTTTATAGGGCTGCTGCTGTTGGCGTTAACACCGCTGGGAAAGTTGTTTACCACAAAATCGCCCGCGTTAGGGCCAGAGAAAACCGGCTGCGTAACGGTTAAGGCGTTAGTAATACCAACGTTTTCAACATTAAACGCAAACGGGGTAGCTGTGCTAACCGGGGCGTTAATGTATACGGTAGAACCTGTTGGGTAGCTAACACCATTGTATTTAACGTTAATTTCCTGCTCAGGGCTGGGTGGTGCAACCCTAACGGCTACATCATCAAGTGCTACGTTGCTGCCCGATACCTTATTGGTAAAGTAAAAACGGATGTAGCGGCTGGCGTTGTTAGCCAAAGCACTGTCTGCCACTAAACCGCCAGATACGGCAAGGGTGGTGTACACTTTAAGGTCGGTCCAGGTAGAGCCGTTTACCGATTGTTGCACAGAGAAAGTACCGCTCCAAGGGTTACCATTGGCAGTAGCACCGCCAATAAACCATTTTACATAGCCCGGGGCATCGGCTAAAAACACCTGCACATAGTCTGCCGTGTTGTCTAATTTACAAGAAGGGGCCACAACTACAAGGGCACCGCTAGAATAGGTTGCAGTACCATTTTGGCTCCAGCCTTGTGGTGCGTTGCCTGCAAAGTCCCAAGATGTTGGAACGGGCGCTTGGGCGTTTACCGCAAAGGGTAATAAAGCCAAAGCCAATAGTTTAATTATCTTCATAAATAAAAAAATTTAAGCCTGTAAAGGTAGCAAAACTATGTTAACAAAGGTTACCTTGTTTTTAACACTGGGTTATTAAAACCCCTACTGTCTGAACCGCAGATTAATGATGATTTGTTGATTTAAGGATGTGTAGTGGGCGCAGAGAAACTCCCCTTATAAAAGGGAGTCCCCGAACGCAGTTTTGGGAGGGATTTCTAGCGTTGCTTTTACCTCATCCCCACCCCTTCTCCTGAAGAGAGAAGAGGAGTGTTACGCAGCCATAATTTTATGCATTAACCCCGCACTTTAGTGTGGGGAATTAAAAGCCATATAGTATAGGGCTTTAGCCCAAATTTGTTTTGTTGCCTACCGGCGGTGTCTGCCGACGGCTTCGTTCATTTCTTTGCTTGTCCAAAGAAACGAACCAAAGAAAAGACACCACGCCCAAAAACACTGCAATTTTGCTCTCGCACTTCCAAACCGCACTGATTGCCATGCAAAATTTTGTGTTCGCGCCGGGCGTGGACTACCCACGCACAAATAAATTATTCTCCCTTTCTAAAGGCCCGCCCGGATAAATGGCTTTATCCATTCGGACGGGGGATTCGCACTGTTAAGTGCGGATGGTGGATTTCTAGCCACGAGCAGTTTATTGTAGCCACGGCCTTTAGGCCCGATAGCTATAGGAGGCGGAAATGAGCGCATACTAATAGGCCTTTAGCCCAAATTTGATTATTGCCTACCGGCGTTGTCTGTCGATGGCTTTTATTACTTTTTATCTGTGACTGCCTACCGGCTGCTTTCTATGCGAGAGGTTATTACACCAATGTCTGCCGACGGCATTACTTTCTTCCCGGCCGAAGAAAGTAATCAAAGAAGGCCGTGCAAAATTATAGACCTTTCATTTCGTTGCGCCGCGCCAGACAGCCGCACAAACCCACCTGCTACACGAAATTTTAGGTCCGCACGGAATTTTGCACAAAAATGCCCTCGCACAAAGAGACCGGTTTGTTGTCCGCTTTGCGGACAATGGGTTTTGATGCGTAAGCATGTCTCCCTCAGAAGCGGGGGATATTCTTTCGCCATTCCGTAGTACCCCCTCTGTCTCGCGTTGCTCGACATCTCCCCTACAAGCAGGGGGAGAATTAGCTACGAAAACCAATGGTACTGTTTATAATATTATTTGTATAAAATATTATATTATCGTATCTTTGCGAGATTATTAAACCAAACTAAATTATCTTGCAATGAGTACTAATTCTATTATGCAGCCTGTGGGCTGCGCAACAACCAGTTTTGTATTAGAGCCTATGGTAGGCTTAACAGCACCTGGACCTGTAACGCCCAGTCAGCCCTTGTGGCGTGGGTATTGGAGCAAGGGCGAGCTGTGTGTTTTAACCGGTGACACAGGTGCCGGAAAAACCCTTTGGCGCTTCAATTGGGTAAGGAAATGACGCAGGTGTGGGACACTAAAGTGCTGTATATTGGGCATGAGTATGACAAGCAGGGCTTTGCCGCACGGTTTGGTCCGACTGATGATGAAGTGGCCGGAAAATTCTTTTTGCCATGTTTAACCGTAAAGAAAGCGGGGTGCATAAAACCTATGCTGCTTTTAAAGAATGGCTAGTAGAAGGCCTGCAAAACCTGCTGAAAGCTACGGGTGCGGAGGTATTGATTTTTGACCAGCCCGATAGGCTCAACCTAAGTAACCTGCAATGGATTGAGTTTATGAATGTGATTGAAGAGTTGCGGGCCGAGCATAACCTGTCGATATTGTTAGTAGTAAGCACCCGCAACAGAAATACGGGCAAGGCGGTGGAATTGTACCATGCATATAAGCACCAATTTACCACCCCGTTTGCTGATAATGTTGTAGCGGTTGCCCGCTGCCATACTAACCACGATACGCGCTACCTGAAACTATTGAAATGCAAGAACAGGCGCATGCCGGGTTTTAATAAGGTAGATGTGTTTCAAATTCTGCCTACAGAAGATAACTACTTAACATTACTTAGTATGGAAGATGCGGAAGATGAATACAAGATGCTGCCAAAAACGGCATCTATGATTCGCATGGATAAGCAATTTATGGCGGAGAGTTTTAGGAAAGAAGGTTTGGGCTTTGAGCGTATATCGGCCTTGCTTGATGTCCCCGAAAGTACGGTGCGGGGCTGGTTAAGCAAGATAAAGGTTTTCAATCGCTTTGAACAGCCCAAGCCGGGTGAGCATGGCTTGCTGCCCGAGCATTTGCGCAACGGGTATAAAGAGAGGAAAAATCCGTTTAAAAAGGAGTTGGTTGATGAGGAGATTTTGGGAGAAAATGAGGAAGAAAATGAGTTGCGAAAACAGCCTGATGAGCTACACACTGTAGGCGATGAAGGGTTGGTAGAAATGCCGTTTGAAGGGGGGATGTTTAGGGTGAAAGTGGTAAGGGCGAAGGTGGGGTAATTTCAACAGGCTTCGACTACGCTCAGCCTGACTTTTGTTCTAAATGATACCTATGGTCATTCCCGAAGGGGGGACTCGAAAAATACGTTCTTTGATGTGTTGAGTAAGGGGGGAGCCACAAATAGTATATAGTAGCCCCGCCCTTTTCCCTTAGGGATGCCTATGGCAAGGGCGGGGAACATGGGCGCGCACTACAAAGGGCTTTAGCCCAAATTATTCATTGCCCTGACGATAAATGTCGGGATTGTAAACCTACCGGTAGTTGCCTATGCGGCAGGCACTCCTTTGCGTAGGGCAATTACTTTTTGCTTGATCAAAAAGTAATCAAAAATCAACGGCTGCATTTTTCAACGACCCGCAACGAGGGCGTTCGCTAAACCGCGCAAACTCGTCCTGCGGACTCAAACAGTGCGCGCTTTGTCCCGCTAGTGCGGGACCGCTCCCTTTCTCTGCGGGTCCCCGTTTCAAAACGCTAAGCCGGAAGTTTTCGCCTTTGGCGAAATTGGGTTTTTATAATAAGCGTAGAACCGCGAAACAACCTAACGAGTTACATACTGTAGGCGATTAAGGGGTTGGTTAAAATGCCTTTTAGCGAGTCGGGAGTTTTTGCGTTAGGGATACCTGCCTGCTGCAAGCAGGTTAGCGGATAGCGGAGCTAATTATCCCCCTGCTTGTAGGGGGAGATGTCGAGCAAGGCGAGACAGAGGGGGTATGGAATGGCGAAAGAAGTAAAGCTTTAAAATTTACTACAACAGCAAGGGATTATAACGAATAGGGTTAAATAGATTATTATTGTAATTGTGAAAGAAATAGATGTACCAGTATCGTTTGGCTATTATTATGTGGTATTGGAAAATGCCGATAGCTTTGTTGCATTTGATTTTGATGAGGCGTTGACAGAGTTTGTATTTACTGATTTAGATACCAACTTACATTCATTTTACCATGAAGAAACATTAACCAAGCTGTTGGATAATGAATACATAACTAAAGAGATTGAAGGCCAGAGTACCGAACTGCGCAACTACTATTTAAGTATGGTAGATGCAGATCAATGGAATGTAGAAGGCCTTACTGCTAAAGCACCGGAGTGGGTAGAACTATTTGCTAAGATTAAAGCGCTAAAAGATAAAGTAGACCAATACGACAAGCCTTTGCCCGAATACCTGACTGCTTTTATTAATGAACTTAAAGCTATTCCTGCCAAAGATTTTATTGCCATAGGTATATATACTACCAGCAACGGGCCATATCTTGACGATTACTTTATTGAAATGGTACTTAAAAACGGTGTGTTTTATTCTATAGCATCAGACTTTAATAATTACTATTGGATTAGGGTATTAGAAAAAAGCTTGGCTTTAAAATGAAGTTTTATTTGAATAACTCTGTTGAATTAGATTCAGCCATAGTTTGGCCTACGCATTTGGAAGGCCATAAGCTATACAACTTTGTTCCCACAAAAGAAACCAACCCTTTTAAATGGTTGCTAGCCAAAATTAGCGGTGCATATACTAAAGAACTAACAGATGAGGTAAAGGCCTTGTTTAATGAGAATTAACCACCCTTAAAAATACTAACACTTGGCACCTATAACCTAGAACCTATTTTGTGTAGCTTTGTTCCCTTAAAAAGAACTAAAAACAATGATTAAGATATTAGCCAACGATGGCATAGATGCCGAAGGCAAAAAACTATTAGAAGATGCGGGCTTTGTAGTGGCCGATTTTAAAGTGCAACAGGCCGAACTTGCCCAGGTTATTAACGAGCAGCAGTTTAACGGCCTTATTGTGCGCAGCGCAACTAAGGTTCGCAAAGACCTTATTGATGCCTGCCCAACCCTTAAACTGGTTGGCCGCGCAGGTGTTGGTATGGATAATATTGATGTGGAATATGCCAAAAGTAAAGGCATTACGGTGGTTAACACACCCGAAAGCAGCAGCCAAAGCGTGGCAGAGTTGGTGTTTGCCCACCTTTTAGTTTGGTACGTGGCCTGCACCGCCTAAACCGTAAAATGCCTACCATGGGTAGTACGCATTTTAACGAGCTGAAAAAGAACTTCTCGGGCGGGTCTGAACTTAAGGGCAAAACCCTGGGTGTTATAGGCTTTGGCCGCATAGGCCAGGCGGTTGCTAAAATAGCCTTAGGCTGCGGCATGCGCGTAGTAGCCTTCGACCCTTATATTAAAGAGGCCGATTTGGTGCTGGATTTTATCCAAACTAACGATACCGTTACTGTACCTATTAAAACCATAACGCTGGAAGACCTTTTGGCGCAGGCCGATTTTATTACCCTGCACGTATCGTTTACAGAAGGTTCGCCTGCCATTATTGGCAGCAAAGAGTTTGCCCAAATGAAACAAGGTGTGGGTATTGTTAATGCTGCCCGTGGTGGTGTTATAAACGAGGCCGACCTGCTTGATGCCCTTGATACAGGCAAGGTAGCCTTTGCAGGGTTAGATGTTTTTGTAAATGAGCCTACCCCTAACGAAGAAATTTTAGGTAGCAAGAATATATCGTTCTCTCCACATATTGGTGCATCTACCGCCGAGGCGCAACAACGCATAGGCATAGAAATGGCGCAACGTGTGCTGGCCTTTTTTCGTAACAAATAACAAGGGTATGGATATTAAGCCTTTTGGCGCTTTTTTACCTGCCAAGCACATAGCTCAGCAGGTGGTATCTAAACCGTTTGATTTTTATACCCACGAGCAGTTAGACGAAATTCTGCTGCACAACCAACAATCGTTTCTTAACATTGTTAAGCCCGATTACAGGAATGCCGATAAGGCCGAGGTAAACAGCGAAGAGCTTTTTGCCCGCAGCCGGGGTCGCTTTCTACAGTTTGTAAACGATGGTATTTATAGCCAATTGAATAGTGAGGCGTACTTTATCTACCGCCAAACGGCTAATGGGCAAAGTGCTACGGGGTTAATTGTGGGCGCATCGGTAAACGATTATAAGCGCGGGCTTATTAAGATACACGAGCAAACTATTGAGCGTAAAGAGGTGGTGCTGAAAAACTACTTACGGTCGGTTAAGATTAATGCCGAACCGGTGTTGCTTACCTACCCATCAAAAGAAGAACTATCGGCACGTATAACTACTGTTACTGATAGTCAGCCCGCGTATTGTGAGGTGGCTGTAGATGGGGTTCACCACCAATTGTGGCTGGTAGATGGCGATGAGGATAAACGCTTTTTCACAGAGCAGTTTGCCGGGTTTACCGAGGTTTTTGTGGCCGATGGCCACCACAGGCTGGCATCGTCGGCCTTGTTGTACGATGAGTTTGCTACCAATAACCCCAATAGCGATAAGCTGCCTAACTATACCCGTTTTATGGCGGCCCTGTATGCCGACGACCAATTGGGCTTGTTTGAGTTTAACCGCCTGGTAAAAGACCTTAACGGCTTTACCGAAAGGGAATTTATTGCCGAACTGGAAAAGTATTTTGATGTGCGTAAAGTAGGCGCAGAGCCTGTTAAACCTGCCAACCCGCACGAGTTTACGGTGTACCTGCACAACACATGGTTTTACCTTACCATGCACGAGCATTATAAGGGCCAACACCTGCAAAACAACCCGCTTGATGCTGAGTTGCTGACGGAGCTGATATTGAAACCGATACTAAACATTAGCGACCTTCGTGCCGATAAGCGCGTAGCTTTTACCAGCGGTGTGCAGGGTTTAGAGGCTGTGGCCCGCCGTGTTGATAGCGGCCGCTACGTTGCAGCCTTTGTGTTGCACCCTGTGCATATAGACCAGTTTTATGATATATCGCGCTCGGGTAAAACCATGCCACCTAAAAGTACCTGGTTTGAACCTAAGCTATTAAACGGATTGGTGGTATACTCTTACGAGTAAGCACTTTCCGATAAACAGGGAATATTGTCCCGATAAACGAATGAATATTAAGTATCTTTGTATTATGAAGAAGTATGTTTTGGCAGCTATGGCTGCTGTTGCCCTATTGGCAGGTTGTAAAAACGATTTTGATGTAATGGCTGACTACCAGGATATTACTGTTGTGTATGGCTTGTTAAACCAGAATGATACCGCCCATTACATCAAAATAAATAAAGCGTATTTAGGCGAGGGCAATGCCTTTATAATGGCTGATGTTGCCGACTCTGTTAACTATCAGGCAAATGATATTACCGCGAGGTTAGAGGAGTATAACAATACTACGTTAACCAATACCTTCCCTCTTACCCGCACGGTAAATGAGATTGCTAAAGATACCGGCCTTTTTGCCAGCGATGCTAATATACTTTACAAAACCACCGCAACGCTAAACCCGCAACGCTCTTACAAGTTGGTTATAGATAATAACAAAACAGGCAAAACCATTACGGCTAATACGCCTATGATTGATAACCTGAATGTTACCAATCCACAAAATACCCAGTCGGTAAATATTGTAGGTAACAACACTGCCCAGTTTACGGCCAGCTTTAAATCGGCAAAAAACGCGTTGGTGTATTCTATGCTAATCCGCTTTTTCTACAGCGATTATAATACTGCTACCAATGATAGTACTGTACACAGCCTCGATTTAACTTTTCAAAACATAAAATCATTAAATACTAACGGCGGAGAAACATTGTTGATGCCTGTAAACCCTGATGCTCTTTTCCAATTGCTGGCTGCCAATTTAGACGCGCCGGGTGCTAATATAGAACGCCACAGCAATGGCCTGCGGTTTATATTCTACGCCGGTGGCGAAGACCTAAGCACCTATCTTGATGTTAACGGCCCTTCTAACACCCTGCAACAAGAAAAACCTGAGTACACCAATATTAATGGAGGCTTGGGCATATTCTCTTGCCGCTATAATAAAACAATACAAAACATTTCTCTGGCTCCACAGTCGGTAGATTCATTGTTAAACGGACGCTTTACCAACCAATTAGGCTTTACCAAGTAAGGCTTAATAGTATATAATATAACGGCCCGCACCTGAAAGGTGCGGGCCGTAGTTCTTTGAAATACTAAACCTACATTATAACCGGTAGATGCGTTTGTAATGCTTATTACCTATTTGCCAGCCTATTAATTAAGCTATTGCTATTATTAATGTCGCATTAGCAAGTTTGCCTATTAGCTTAATAAGCTTGTTATTCATTCACAATACATAACACCATAGTACTTATAAATACTGATGTATCTACTCGGCTTAACTAAGTTTGATAATAAGTAAAGTAAGGATAAGATTGGGCGTAAGCTGTACAATAAGCCTCAGGCTTAACGTATCATGGTAACAGTACCGCGGTAGTCGTGCGGATTGTCAAAGATGTCAACTATGTTAACCAAGGTATACATATACCTCATCTTGTACCTTTTCTGTACCAATAACGCCATTCCACTTGTTATTCATATCGTAAGTAGTGAAAATCTTTTCGCCCCAACGGTTAAATATGTACATCTCGTAAAACTTAATGTTGGTGCCTGCACCGCCAAACTGGTCGTTAATGCCGTCACCATTAGGGGTAAAGGCATTGGGTATGTAAAAAGTGTATTCAGGCGCTATAATAATCTCGCCGCTGGTGGTATCAGAACAACCGTATTGGTTTTCTACATACAGCGTAACAGTGTAATTGCCGGGCGCATCGTAAGTAATACGTGGATTGTCAACACTAGAGCTATCGCCATTGCCAAAGTTCCAATCCCAAACTGTTGCCCCTTGCGATTGGTCTGTAAAATAAATAATAGGGTCGAACTCTGTAGTAGGGTTAGGCTGGGCAGTAAAGGCCGCCACAGGGTTGGGGTACACGGTTATCATGTTGGTAAACGTGAAAATATCGGTACAGCCAAAATTGGTAGTTACCTGCAAGGTAACTGTATATGTACCGGCACTATCGTATACGTGGGTAGGGTTTTGTTGGCTCGATGTGTTACCATCGCCAAAATCCCAACGCCATATAGATATAGTACCGCTGCTAAGCACCGTTAAATCAGTAAAGTTTACAACAAGCGGCGCGCAGCCCGAGTTAATGTCTGATGCAAAATTAATAACCGGCGGTGGGTAAATATCCAGTGTTTTGGTGGTATCGTGCACACAACCGTGGTTGGTAGTAATGGTAAGGTTTACGCTGTAAGTACCTTCTGCACCATATAAATAACCGGGGTCAGACTGTATTGATGTACCAAGGTTATCGCCAAAATCCCAGGCATACAACTGTATATTGCCAGACGATACGGTAGACAGGTTGTTAAACTGCACTTGGTCGCCAAGGCAGGCATTTACCGTGCTAAAATCGGCAACCGGCATAGGGTATACGGTAATAACAGTAGTGGCTGTATCGTAGCAATAGTTATTAATATCGCCCGCTTCTACAATCAGGCTTACATTATAAGTATTAGCAGTTGGGTATACAGTGGTTGGGTTTTGCAAGGCCGATGTTGAGCCGTTGCCAAGGTTCCAGTTATAGGCAGTTATAGCGCCAAGGCCAACGTTGCCCTGCCCGGTATAGTTTACGGTAAGGGGTTCGCAGCCGGTGGCGTTATCAGGCACTATGGCCGCGGTTGGTATGGCATAAATGTTTTGCGGAGCGGTAGCTGTATCGGCACAAGAATTAACCGTTGTAACTATAAGCTGGGCGGTAAATGTGCCAAAGTTGGTATACGTATGGCTTGGGTCTGCTAGGGCCGATGAGGTATTATCACCAAAATCCCAGGTGTATGTCAACTGCTCGTTGGTAGATATAGTAGACTGGTTGGTAAAAGCAGTAGCCTCGCCTAAGCACAGGTATTGGTCTGATGTAAAAGCGGCCACAGGCACGGCATATACATCAATAACAAAGTTAGCCGTATCGTAGCAAGAGTGGTTGGCATCGCCCGCTTCTACAATAACCTCAACGTTATAGTTACCGTTATTATAGGTTTCGGTTGGGTTTTGCACGTTGTCTGTAGTGCTGTTGCCCATGTCCCAGGTCCAGCCCAATATGCTGCCCGATGCTACTGTGCTGGTGCCGGTGTAGTTAACCGTAACAGGCTCGCAACCGTTGGTTACATCTGGTGTAACGCCCGCTACCGGAACAGAATATATATATTGGTCTAGCGTAACAGTATCGGCACAAGCATTGTTGGTTGATACAATAAGCTGCGCAGTATAAGTGCCAAAGGCTGCGTAGGTATGCGTAGGTGCGGTAGCTGCCGATGTGCCATTATCGCCAAAGTTCCACGCGTAGATAAGTGGCTCGTTAGGAGTAACGGTGCTGTTATTGGTAAATACGGTTGGCTCGCCCATGAGCAATAATACTGCGGGGTAGTAAAGGCAGCAACAGGCACTGCAAAAACATCAACAGGTACAGTAACCGTATCGCTACAAGTGTGGGTACTGTTGGTTTGAGTTACAATAAGCTGGGCATTGTAGGTGCCGGGTGCTGTATAGGTATAAGTAGGTGCTTGAATATTTGATGTAGCCCCATTTTGACCAAAGGCCCAGTTGTAGGTAATGTTACCCCAATAGGTAGTGCTGCTATTGGTAAATACGTTTGGCAAGCCCTGGCATACCTCTACGGTAGACATGGCCGCAAGCGGATTTTCTTTTACCAATACCGTTTGGGTAAGCGTATCGGGGCATTGGCCGTTTTCAGATACTATAAGCGTTACCGTGTAAGAGCCGGTATCAGGATAAACGTAGCTGCCATTTTGGGTATTGGCCGTAACCCCGTTGCCAAGGTTCCAGTTCCATTGGTTGATGGTACCCTGCTGCATGGTCGATTGGTCTACAAGGTTAACCGTTTGCCCATCGCACACATTATTTACTGTAAATGCCGCTACCGGCGATGCTGCAATTTGCACCTGTTGGGTAAGGGTATCAGAGCATCCAAGGTCTGATGTTGCTATAAGCGTAACATTGTAGTTGCCGGGCGAGCTGTAAACGTGTACAGGGTTTGTAGTGGTATCTGTGGGGCTACCATCGCCAAAGTTCCAAATGTAGCCACCTACGGTGCCATTAATAAAGGTAGAGGTGTTGGCAAAGGTGGCGTTGCCCATACAGTTGCTAACCACGTTAAAGGCCGGGTTAGGGTTGGTAGGGTTTAGGGTAGCATTTAGCGTAGCCTGGCAACCGGTAACCGATGTAATGGTACACGATACCTGCTGACCATTTGTAGGGTTGTTAATAGTTATAGATGGGGTTGTTTGCCCGGTGCTCCATAGGTACGATGCAAAACCAACCGGCGCATCTAACTGTGCCTTAGTTGCTGCCAAGGCAGTAGCGGGCATCAATTTGCAACGGGCTGCACGATGCGTCAATATAGGCATAACCCGCATGGGCGCCAAGGTCGCAATCGCCGGTAGCAAAATCAACTGATACATTTTGACCAATGTAAGCAGTTACATCTACGCCAACGGTAGTCCACGTTTTGTAGCGCCAGTTGCCGCAGTTGGCAAAACCCGGTGTGGGGTTGTTACCACCGGCCGCAATTTGGTAAAAGGTACAGGGTATGGTGTTGTTGTTTTGGTCGCGCACGCGCACTTCAAAGCGGGGTTGCTCTGCCGCGCTATGGTCGCCGGGGCTTTCCATAATTACGGCATACTTATATATAATAAGGTTGCTTTGGGGGTAACGTTAAAGGTGTAAATTAAACGCTCGGCTTGCGAACCCGACCCTGCGTTGCCCAAGCGGGCAGAGAAGGTACTACCGGGTGCTACCACAGGAACCTGTCCGCAACTGTTAGGGTCTATGCCGGCGCCGGTCATAATAGTATGCCTGCCGGCTACAATACCGTTACCGGGGGTTGTAATGGGGCAGCAAGTGCCAGTACGGCCTTGCCAGTTGGTAAAATTACCCGACTCAAAATCGGCGTTGGGGCATTGGGCCTGGGCAGAAAGCCCAAGCAACAAGATAAATGCAACCGCAAGGCTGTATTTAAATAAGGTATGTGAAGCAGCTTTGTAGAGGTGTTTCATGCAATACCTGAACTTAGTTTGTTGTTTAACTGATTAGTTGGTATTGACAAACATATTGTTTTGTGTAAACAAAAACAAACTTTTTAGTTTATTTTTTGAACAAAATATGATTTTTGTTAAAGCATGAGAGTATTTAGTTGATTTTTAATTTAATGCGAAGAACATTTTTTAATGCCTTACTAATACTGTGCACCTTTTTATACACTATCTTTGTTAGCAATTGATTTATAACTTAAATGTAAAGAATACATTATCTTTTTAATATGGAAAAGTTTACAAAACGAATTATCTTATTTCTAACACTAACGCTTGGCTTAATCGGTAGTGCAAGTGCAGCTGTACGAACATTTGTACCAACAGCTACCGGTACTTATGCATGGACCGGCAACTGGGGAACAAACCCGGTAACAGGTGATGATATTATCATACTACCAGCGGCTGGTGCCACAGTAACCATAACTGGCGTACCAACAATTTCGCTTGCAACCATGACTATTGGTGTAAGCCCTACGGGCACAACAGGCACAGTAGTGTTACAGTCTGCTTCGGGTGTTACAATTACACTAACAGGCACATCTACTCCGTTTAGGGCCTTTTGTAACCTGACATTAGGTTCAGCAGTTAGTATTAATGCTGGTAATAATGGGGCTACTGCCGCTGCAAGTATTGCAGCTAGCCGAACTGTAAGTGTAGGAGCTAATACCTTTACCTGGACTGGTGGTGGGGCATTTAGTGTAGGCACCGGGGGAGCATTAACTAATGCATCAGGCGGTACAATTAATTTTACCCGCAGCGGTTCGCAATCCTTACCTGCTAATATGACTATTGCAGGTACATTATTTTTGGGCGGTAACGCTACAACCAACGTAAAAACATGGACAAGTGGTATATCTAATACTATTGGATCAACAGGTAAACTTCAAATAGGTGGTGGTTCAACAGGTGCCGCAACAACATCGGGTACAGCTCCTACTTATTCAGCAGGGGCATCGTTAGAGTATTCAGCTACCATTGCTCAAACTATTGCTATCTCTGATGTATCAGCCGCCAGTACAGGTGTTAACCTTATAGTAAGTAATGCTACAACAAACGGTATAAGTTTAGGCGCTTCTAGAACTTTCAATAATGTAACTTTTACAACAGGTAAATTAAACCTTGCAGGATTTACGTTAACTGTTAACGGCGCTTTTAGTGGTATGACTGGTACTTCTACCTGTATTATGGGTGGGGCTACAGGCACTGCAAATACCTGTGGTTTGGTTGTTAATGGTACAGGTGCTGCCGGTACTGTATGGATGTCTCAATCGGCGGGCTTTACTGCGCTAAAGACATTCACATTTAACAGAACTTCGGGCACAATATCTTTTGCAAATTCGCATCTAATTGCTACCAATGGGGCTTATAATCTGTACAGCGGAACAGTAACAACAGGTAGTTTCCTTCAGTTTTATACAGGCACAACCCTTACACGGTATGTAAATGGCTTAATGAGTGCGGCACCTACAATGTTTTCAGGTTCGTATAATATAGTTTATGGCGATGGTACAACACAAAATATTACCACAGGTGTAGAACTACTTACAGGTACTTCTAGCTTAAATAACTTCACAGTAAATAACTCAGCAGGTACAGTAACATTAAATACCAGTACTAGCCCAACAGTAAACGGTACACTAACCATTAATGCAGGCAAACTGGCTATTGGTGCAAATACCCTTTATATAGAAGGCGACTTAGCAAACGCATCAGGGGTTATTACTGGTAGTACCAGCTCTAACCTTACAATAAATGGTTCGGGTACTTTAACAGGCTCTTTAAAACTTGACCAAACTTCGGCAGCTACGCGTACTATAGCTACTTATTCCCAAAACCAAGCTAGCACAGGGGTTGTAAATTTGGGTAGTGATATGATTGTTTCAAGTTCATTTACCTTTGGTTCCACCGGTGGTTTATTTGCCTTAAATAACTTTAATCTATCATTAGGCGTTTCTGCTACTATTGGTGGTACGCCGGCTGTAACTAAAATGATTGTTACAAACGGTACCGGGCAAATGATTAAAAACTTTGCAACGGGTAATACATCGCAATTTACTTTCCCCATTGGCGATAACATAACCGGTGGAGAGTACTCTCCTGTAGCAATAGACTATTCAGCAAACAGCGTAGCCCGTAATATTGGTGTTAGGGTTGTTGATGATAACCCTCCGGGTACTTTGGTTACCGATTACCTAAGCCGCTACTGGGTATTTACTGACGACCAGTTAGCCAATACGTACACATTAGCATCTATGGATTTGTATTATAATCAGTCAGGTGATTTAAATGGTACCGAAGGTAATATTTTACCTGCGGGATGGAACGGCACAACTTGGGCTCCATACCCGGGTTCAATAACTGCTTTTTCAGACTATGTTACTGTAACAGGCAATGAATCAACTGCTTTGTTAAACGGACGCACCATAACGGGCCGTCTTACACCGCCTGTTTATACATGGATTGCTACCAGCGGCAGCGGCGATTGGCAAGTTGGAACCAACTGGACACCAACCCGCTCTAACCCAACAGCAAATGATGTGCTACAGTTTATTAACGGTGGTACCCCTACGGCTACCAACGTACCTACCCAAACTATTTCAAGTTTAGAAATTAGCGGTAACACTTCCGTTATCTTAACTCCAACTTCAACAAATACCCTAACTATAAGTGATGGCACCGGTGCCGACCTTGATATTCAGTCAGGCTCATCTTTAAGTCTTTCGGGCAACTTAACCATCAGCTTTACATCCACCGGCACCCCAACCACAACTATAGCTGGTACGTTAACTGTTGGTTCTGGTAGTAATTATGATGGTTACTATGCTGCAACAACACTTACAGGTACGCATAACAATAATGGTACTACCACCTTATATTCATTTACCACTGCCGATATTTATAATGTAAATTCTGGAGGTGTATTTGTAAACTCGGGTACTTTAAGTGGTTTTGCAGCCGCCAGTTTTATAGTAAACAACGGCGGTAAATACCAGCATAACCTAAGCAGTGGTACTATACCTACCGCCACATGGAATGCCGGTTCTACCTGCGAGGTTACTGGGGCTATAAGCTCTATACCAAGCGGTATGGGTCAAACCTTCTCTAACTTCACTTGGAATACCTCTACTCAATCAACCAACGTAACACTAAACAGCGACCTTAATGTTACCGGTACATTTACCATGGCCAATAGCGCAGGAACTACGTATGCGCTAACTATCAGCAGTTCTTATGATATTATTTGCGGCAACTATGCACAAACCGGTGGTCGTTTAAATATGTCAGCCAGCGGCACGGGCAACCTTTTAGTTTCAGGTTCTTTTAGCATGAGTGCAGGCCAAATAAACACCACTAGCAGCGGTATAGGTTTAATAACCTTTAACGGTACAGCATCGCAAAACGTAAACATAACGGGCGGCACTATTTTAGGAGCCAGTGCGTCATTACCTGTTAATTATCGTGTAAACGGTACCGTAGGTATTAACATAGTAACCGGCAGTACATTAACTGTAGGCTAGGGCGCTACCATGCAAATTAGCAGAGGTAGCATTACACAGGCCGGTACGGGCGTGGTTACCTATAATACAACGGCATCTACCCTTTTATACAACTCTACTACCGCAGCACAAACGGTAACAGCGGTAGAGTTTCCTTCTACTAATAGCCCAACTAACTTAACAATAAACAATACGTTAGGATTATCCCTTCCGGCATCTTTTGTACGTTCTTTAACAGGCACCCTTACTATGACTGCTGGTAACTTTAACCTTGCCGCCAATACATTTAGTTTAGGTACCAGTGCCTCTGTTCCGGGCACACTTAATTATACCGCTGGCTTAATTGTAAATGGTACTTTTACCCGTTGGTTTAGCACCACAGGTATTAATACCGCCCAGCAAACAGACCCTGAATTCCCTATGGGTGTTGGTGTAAGCGGCCGTAAATTATGGATGTGGCGTTCTGGTACCTTTACCACAGGCGGTAGCATTTCAGTTGCCTTTAACAACACCTCGGGCCTAACATCAATTACACCATTTATTGATGGTACCCTAAGTGTAGATAAACGCACTAATCAATTTTGGGGAATAACCACCAGCGGCTGGGCAGGCAGTGGCACAATATCAATGGAAGCCTTTTGGGAAGATGCACCATTCACTATTTCATCAGCATCTCAATTGCGTTTAATACAAGCTTCTTCAGCTGTAGGTTCTGTAGGTTCAAACACCGGTTTTACCCCTGATTGGGAAATACAGCGCACCGGCCTAACAACAACGAATTTAAATAACAACTTTTATGTTGGTACTGCCGCTGCTAATATGATAAGCGATATACAATCTGTTGCCGATGGTAGCTGGTTAACACCCGCTACATGGAACTGCGCTTGCGTTCCGGTGCAGGCGATAATGTTACTATTAATAACACCCACGATATTACACTTGCAGCAGCGGGTGCCGTAGCCGATAATTTAACCGTTAACTCGGGCGGTACACTTACACTTAACGATGCCGCGGCTACCCTAACTGTAGGCCCTGCATGTGGTGGTAACCGTAATTATATAAATAATGGTTCGCTTACCATTTCTGCAGGTACACTTACTGTTGGCGGCAATGTTCAAATGACTGGCTCTAACGCAAACTTTACCATGAGCGGAGGTAGCCTTGTTATTGATGGTAATGATGGAACAAGTACTGGTAGTGTTGCTGAAAACACACCAATGTTAAGAATTGGTTCTATTAATACCTTAACAGTTACAGCAGGTACAATAACTATAGTAGACCCACACTTTGCAACCCCATCGGGCGCCAACGGTACTTACTTAAACAGGGCCGGTACTGCATTCTATTATTCAGGCTCTAGCGATAGCTGGGCAGGTAATACATTTGTTTTAGGCGGCACATCGTGTACTAACACCTCTACAGCAACAAATGGTTTTATTATAGATGCATCTTTAATAACATTTGGCAACTTTACCGTTAATGGCGGTACAGGCGCAAGAGTTGTTGCCCCAACAAACAATACCTCATCTACAGATATAACAATTGGCGGCAACTTATTAATCAATTCTGGCTGTACCCTGCAAACTTTTGAAGGTACTTACCCAAGCAGCAGTATTTATGTTGTAGGTAACGTAACCAATAATGGTACTTTAAATATCACATCGGGCCGCGACTTTGGTTTAGCACCTAATAATTATTGGTATTCAACAGGCAACGCCGCAGCACAAACAGTTAGCGGTACAGGTACTTTTACATTAGCCGGAGACTTTTATATAAACAATGAAGCAACCGCTACACCTAACGTTACATTTAGTGTGCCTATTACTATTGGCGGAGACTTATTTATGTATCATGGTAAAAACTCAATAGGTACAAATAACTTTACTGTAACCGGCAATGTAGACAACCAAAGCAATGCTTTTGGTACTACCAATATGTTTATAGCAAACAGTACCGGGCGTTTTCAACGTGTAATACCAATAAGCCCATCTTCTTTTGATACATATTTATTCCCCATTGGCGAAAATACCGGTACATTAGAATATTCTCCGGCAAGCCTAAACTTTTCTGCAAATACTACCAGCGCTAAAACAGTAGGTTTAAATGTTACCGATGCGTTACACCCTAACCACGATAGCCCTATTGCAGGTGGTGCAGCGCGCATATCGCGCTACTGGTCAATTGCCACTACACCTACCACAGGTACTTATACCTATACAGGTTATTGCCAATACCTAACTGCTGATGTAACAGCACCGGAAGCCAGCATCGAAATGCAAAACTGGGATGGTTCAGCATGGACTACCGTACCGGGTGGTGCAATAGATGATATTAACAACCGTTTGGAGTTTGGTTCAACTACTACCAGCGCAATTTTCCCATTAACATCAGCAATTATTGCAGGCCGTCAAAGTCCGCCACCGGCAAACGATGCTTGTTTAGGTGCTATAACAATAGCTTGTAACGACAGTAAATCGGGTAGTACAAACTCAGCAACTGACGATGGTAGCTTAGTAAACTGCGGTGGCACAGGCTTTAATTTTAAAGGTGTTTGGTATGTTATGACAGCACCAAGCGTAAGCCAGGTTACTCTTTCTTTATGCACAGGTACCAGCTTTGATAGCTATATAAGGGTTTATTCAGGCACATCATGTGCATCATTAACCTGTGTTACTTCTAACGATCAATATTGCGGTAACCAATCGCAGGTATCATTTAATGCCAATGGCACTTCTAACTACTATATATTAGTTAGCGGTTACTATGCATCAGAATTTGGTAGCTACACATTAACATCTACTTGTGTTCCTATTCCTTTAAATAACGATTGCCCGGGAACAAACATAGTAGTAGATGCAGCTGCTATTTCAGGAACCACTATAGGCGCTAACCAAACAGTTAACGATAACTACGGTCCGGGATATGATGATGATGATGTTTGGTACACTTTTACTGCACCTGCAACAGGTAACGCCATTATTACTTTAACCGAAAATCCTTCTTCACCTACTTTTGATGGTGTACTTGAACTACGTACAACCGCAGCTTGCCCTGCAACCCGCATACAAGCCCGCGATTTTACAATTGGTGGAGGAAGTACTGAAAGAATGAGGGTTAGCGGCCTTACCCCAAGTGCTGTTTACAGGTTAAGGGTATTCTCTTACGGTTCTACCGGTACATACAAAGGGCCATTTACTATTGGTGTAGCAACCGGTTATACAGCACCGGCTAACGATAACGTGTGTAATGCTATTACTGCAACAGTAGGTACGGTTACATGCAATACAAATACCAACTATGGTTTCCAGATAGGTGAACCAACGGGCTCAAACTGGGATTTTGATGTAGATTTACACACATCAGTACCAAGCAATACCCAGTGGTATGCATTTACACCTACAGCAGCAGGTAGCTATACAATTAGCGCAAGCATGGGTAGTGGTATTCAAATGGGTATTTATACAGCAACTGCCAATTCATGTGCTAACATTTTAATAGCGGCTAATCGTACTGAGATTTTCTCAGATTATACTTTTGGTGGTACCGTTACCGCGTCTGCACAGTGCTTAACAGCTGGAACTACTTATTACATACAGCTAAACGGCGATATGGGCAGCACAGGTACCCCATCATTAACAATTACCAATAATAACCCTGCTGCTCCGGTAGTTAATGCAATTACTACATTTGATTGTAACTCATTTACTGCAACCTGGCCTGCTGTAACCAATGCTACAGGTTACAGGGTTGATGTTGCTACAAACCCTGGTTTTAGTCCAATGTTGGTTACTGACTTTAACAACGGAACCAGTACGTCTTATGCAGGCGGTGGCTTAACTCCGGGTCAAATATATTATGTACGTGTTAGAACAGAAGGTGCTTGTTCATTTACCAGCGCTAATTCAAGTTCGCAAAGCATCACACTTACCCCACTACCGGGTACTGTTGTTGCTACAGCAGGTACAAATGCTACAACAACATCTATTGATGCTAACTGGGGTGCAGCCGCCAATGCTACTTCTTATGTATTAGAAGTATCTACTGTAAGCAACTTTGCATCAACAGTATTTAACAGCAACGTTGGCAACGTAACTACTTATACCGTTAATACGCCACCATTAACACCGGGTACTCCTTATTACTACCGCGTAACAGCTGTTAATGCTTGTGGCAATGCCGCGGTTTCTAACACCATTACCTATGCTACACTGCCTTTAGTAGGCGGCTCGTTAACATGGACAGGTGCTAGCAGTACAGATTGGAACACTCCGGGTAACTGGACTCCCGCAGGCCCTCCAACCGTTAACGATGATATTTTAATTCCTAACCAAACTAACGACCCTGTGCTTACTACCGGTGCTAACGGTGTATGTAAATCTGTTACTATTAATAGCGGCGCTACTGTTACTATAAACACCGGCAAAACTATTGATGTAAAAGGCAACTGGACTGGTGCTAATAACGTAGTTTCTGGCCCCGGCGATTTAATATTCTCGGGTACTACCGCCCAAACCATATCGGGCGGAGCTGTTATAAGCAACCTACAAATAAACAATACCAGCGGAGTAACTGCTGCAGCGGGTGTTAATACGGTTAACGTAACCACAGCTTTAGAATTAAAAGAGGGCGTGTTTACTACCAACGGTAATGTTATTATAGTATCTAGTGCGGGTACACCCCTTACAGCTGTACAAGCCTACATAAACGATTTTACTACGGGTATGAATGGTTCACTATCGGGCACGGTAAGGGTAGAACGTTATATTACTGCAGGCCCTAACGGTTTCCGTTACATCGGCGCTCCGGTAAACAGAAACGATTTAACTAACAATACCTTCCCTGTAAGTAGCTTAACCGGCTTTGTACTTTCGGGTACTCCTGACCAGCTTATTCCATCAGCAGACTGCAGCCCACTAAACAGTGCACCAAACTCGCCTTATGGTAATTTTATGTATTGGGTAGAAAATAGTAACTATGGTTCACCACTATGCAGGCAACGCGGCTGGTGGTTCCAAACCAGCGGCAATATGCAGCTGGGTCGTGGTTATGGTGCTAAGCTGGGTTCGGGCAATAAACTAACCTATACAGGTTTTGCCAATAATGGCAGCATTACCCATAACTGTACACACACTGTTGTATTTGGTAACCTGCAAAACGGCTGGAATTTAGTTTCTAACCCATTCCCATCGGCCATTACTATAAACAGCACATCAGCCGATGCTAGTAACCCTAACAATAATATGCCTGCAGGTTTTGATGGTGATATTAAGTTTTTGAAACCAGTGGATCGTTTACAGGTACCTTCCAACCGCAAAATGCCGGTGTTGCGCCGGTTAATATAGCCCTGGGTCAGGGCTTTTGGGTAAGGGTAACCGACCCAGGCACTGCCAACTGGACATTGACAGATGGGCACCGTGTTGAAGGCAGCGCCTATTACTATAACACCAACGCTGTTGAAGACCATTTAAACATTACCGTTAGTGGTAATGATTTTATGGACCAAACCGACATTAACTTTATGCCCGAGGCTACACCTGGCTTTGATTTTTACGATGCCAGCAAATGGTTAAGCGCTAATGGTCAGCCTACATTGTATACCCTTATTGGCGAAGATTTGATTGCTATCAACTCTAACCCATCGTTAGAAAATACCGTTGCTATACCAATGGGCCTTGTTCCGGGTGCCGATGGTGTGTTTACTTTAAACTTTAACGATATTGCCAGCTTCCCACAATCGGCTATGATGGTGCTGGAAGACTTGCAACTTGATAGCCTTGTAGATTTACGCCAGAACAACAGCTACACATTTACTATGCTGGAAACCGATAGTACCGACCGTTTCATTATCCATTTTCAACCGGGTGTTACAGCCACAGTTGTAGACCAAGATTGTGATAACGCTACAGGTTCTATTACCTATACCCAAAATGGTACTACCGTTTGGAGCTCTTACAACGTAAAAGACAACAACAATAATACCTATGCGCAGGGCACTAATTATACAGGTGTTTTAACTGTAAACAACTTGGCCCCGCAAGAGTATATATTAAACCTTACCCACGCAAGCGGCTACACTACGCAAGAGTTCTTTACCGTAAATAGCTAGGGCGTGCCGGTTGTTGTTTCTTTAACAGCATCAGACACTACAATTACCATGGGCGATATGGTTACCCTAACCGCTACCGCAGCTAATGCTACCGGCTACGCCTGAACTTTGGCGATGGTAGCAATGTAACAGGTGGTACATCGCAGCAGCATACCTACGTTTCACCAGGTATTTACACCGCGGTTATTACTGCCAATAACGATTCTTGTTCTAAAGCCGACTCTGTTATAATACACGTTGCCGATACTACTACCGGTATAAACAACAACACCGTATCTAACCTAAGCATATTTGGTAAGGGCGATAGGGTAGTGGTTCAGTTTAACAACTGGGGTGGTAACAAGGCCGACATATTTATGTACAACAGCCTTGGCCAACGTGTAGAAAGCCTAACAGGTGTGTCTACAGTTAAAGGTCGTCAGGAGTTGAATGTAGCTGGTATTAAACCGGGCTACTACTTTATACAGGTAGTTAGCAATAATAAAGTTGAGGGGCGCAAAATATACCTTGGCACCAACTAGCATAACGCCTATATAAGTATACCTTATATATAGTATTAAAGAGTCTGCCGGCATATTGCCGGCAGACTCTTTGCTTTTATACCAATTGTAGGCATGCTCAACCCCCTGAGAATCGCATGGTTGGTTTTCAGTCTGCTTGGTGTCTTGTATAAGCCGCTCTCGTTGGGTTAAGAATATAGAATTACAGGTATTGGTTCTATAAATTTATGATGTATGGCATCCTTAATCTTTTCACTTACCCATATTATATAGGTATAGACAATACAATCTATATTATATATATGTATAACATCCTAAATCAGCATACGAAGCTTGGGACTTTTGTATACTTATTATATATGTATTCATAAGCAGCCTATGCTATATATGTATAGCAACTTAAATCAGAATCTTCACTTGGGCTTTATATATCTATTATATATGTATTGACAAAGTAGCCCATAATATATATATGTATAGCAACTTAAATCAGAATCTTCACTTGGGCTTTATATATCTATTATATATGTATTGACAAAGTAGCCCACACTATATATATATAGCATCCTAAATCAGAATCTTCACTTAGGCTTTATATATCTATTATATATGTATAGATAAGTACCCTATACTATATATATGCATAGCATCCTAAAACGGAATCTTCACTCCGGGCTTTTGTATACCTATTATATATGTATTCATAAAGCAGCCTATACTATATATATGCATAGCAACTTAAATCAAAATATGAATATTTGAGTTTTTGATTGACTGTTATCTACAACCTCGACTATGATATTTGCCAAACGATGCACACCTAATGTATATATGTATACCTGTATATGATATCTTAAAGCGATTTTTTACTCACGCTAACTATAATTTTATTCCTTGCGCAAACCTAAAAACCAAAACCGCACTCCTGTTTTCGCTCCTTATGTGTATATAGATGTATAAAATTGAAAGCTGAAATACCCCAATCTGCATTTTTGGTCGCTCTGTTAACACATAATTTAGCCTTATTTTAGGGTATCGTTGTTAATTTTATTCAAATCAATAAGGTTCTAAAGCTTTCTTAAGAGAACAAAAGACCCCTTTTTAGGGCTTTTTACAGATAGTGTGCCCGCAATTACATCCGGCAGAATAGATGTATATACACGTATTGATAGCTTTATTCAAACAATATTAGAAATAACAACAAACTTATTAAGCTGATAATCAGCGATTTAATACATTTAGGTTAAAAAAGTTGCACCATAGGTTTGGATTGATGAAAACTTATCTATCTTTGCACCCCCAATCACACAGACGTTCTTTAAAACACTGAAACAAATCTGAAAAAAACTTTAGAAAAGTTTTGGTAGATTTAGAAAAGGTTGTACATTTGCAGCCCCGAAAAAATCAAGAAAAACCAAGCTCGAAAAAGTTTTTTAAAACTTAAAAAAAAGTTTGGTAGGTTTAAAAAAGGTTGTACATTTGCAGCCCCGAAAAAATCGAGAAAAGTTCTTTAAAAAGTTTGTAAACAATTTGAAAAAATAGTTTGGTAGATTTAGAAAAGGTTGTACATTTGCAGCCCCGAAAAAATCGAGAAAAACAAGGCTTAAAAAAAAGTTTAAAAATTTTTCAAAAAAGATTTGGTGGTTCAAAAAAGGGTTGTACATTTGCACCCCGAAACGAACGGGAAACATTGAAAAGATTACAACAGTTCTTTGAAAATATTGAAGAAGGCTAATTAGAAATAGCAAGCGACCCTGGAATACTAATGACCTCGCGGTCAATTCCAAAATAAAAGAGGTAGTGACAACAACACTATTTCCTAGAACAAAATCAGTTCAGGATTAACAATTCAAACTACAACGGAGAGTTTGATCCTGGCTCAGGATGAACGCTAGCGGCAGGCCTAATACATGCAAGTCGAACGGCAGCGGGTGTAGCAATACATGCCGGCGAGTGGCGCACGGGTGCGTAACGCGTATGCAACCTACCCATAACAGGGGGATAGCCCGGAGAAATTCGGATTAATACCCCATAACATATTGATGTGGCATCACATTATTATTAAAGCTACAAAGCGGTTATGGATGGGCATGCGTGACATTAGTTTGTTGGTGAGGTAACGGCTCACCAAGACTACGATGTCTAGGGGTTCTGAGAGGATGATCCCCCACACTGGTACTGAGACACGGACCAGACTCCTACGGGAGGCAGCAGTAAGGAATATTGGGCAATGGAGGCAACTCTGACCCAGCCATGCCGCGTGAAGGATGAAGGCCCTATGGGTTGTAAACTTCTTTTGTATGGGAATAAACGCAGTTACGTGTAACTGTTTGAATGTACCATAAGAATAAGCACCGGCTAACTCCGTGCCAGCAGCCGCGGTAATACGGAGGGTGCAAGCGTTATCCGGATTTATTGGGTTTAAAGGGAGCGTAGGCGGGATTGTAAGTCAGTGGTGAAAGCCCGTAGCTCAACTACGGAACTGCCATTGATACTGCAGACCTAGAGTACACTTGAAGTGGGCGGAATGTGTCATGTAGCGGTGAAATGCTTAGATATGACACAGAACACCAATTGCGAAGGCAGCTCACTAAATTGTTACTGACGCTGAGGCTCGATAGCGTGGGGATCAAACAGGATTAGATACCCTGGTAGTCCACGCCGTAAACGATGATTACTCGATGTTGGCGATACACTGTCAGCGTCTGAGCGAAAGCATTAAGTAATCCACCTGGGGAGTACGGTCGCAAGACTGAAACTCAAAGGAATTGACGGGGGCCCGCACAAGCGGAGGAGCATGTGGTTTAATTCGATGATACGCGAGGAACCTTACCAGGGCTTGAAAGACAGGAGACCGTTGCGGAAACGTGACTTTTCTTCAGGAACTGCTGTCTAGGTGCTGCATGGCTGTCGTCAGCTCGTGCCGTGAGGTGTCGGGTTAAGTCCCATAACGAGCGCAACCCCTATCTTCAGTTGCCAACAGGTAATGCTGGGGACTCTGGAGAAACTGCCCGCGCAAGCGGTGAGGAAGGCGGGGATGACGTCAAGTCAGCACGGCCCTTACGTCCGGGGCTACACACGTGCTACAATGGTTGGTACAGAGGGCAGCTACACCGCGAGGTGATGCAAATCTCCAAAACCAATCTCAGTTCGGATCGAAGTCTGCAACTCGACTTCGTGAAGCTGGATTCGCTAGTAATCGCGTATCAGCAATGACGCGGTGAATACGTTCCCGGGCCTTGTACACACCGCCCGTCAAGCCATGGAAGTTGGGGGACCTAAAGTCGGTTGCCGCAAGGCGCTGCCTAGGGTAAAACCAATAACTGGGGCTAAGTCGTAACAAGGTAGCCGTACCGGAAGGTGCGGCTGGAACACCTCCTTTCTGGAGCTTACCTTGGCAATGTACATTACTATGTATAATGTCTATTGGTCGTTTGCTATTTCTTCCTTTCTTCAACCTTATTAATTTATTACCCAAAACGAGCTCGGTGATATTGAACGAATCACTCTGAGCAATAGGAAATTGAGAAATCAATAGTCCCGTAGCTCAGTTGGTTAGAGCACTACACTGATAATGTAGGGGTCAGCAGTTCAAATCTGCTCGGGACTACAACACTCGTATTGGGGGATTAGCTCAGCTGGCTAGAGCGCCTGCTTTGCAAGCAGGAGGTCATCGGTTCGACTCCGATATTCTCCACTTTTTAGCCTTTTTTAACTAATTTTTAGTAAAAAAGTAGTACAGTTCTTTAAATATTGATGAATTTGCCCAACGGAGGGGCAATCCCACCCAAACTTTACGTTTTGAAGGGATAGGTATGCGGTTCAAGTCCCATATTCATCACATTACCTTGCTATATATAGTATTATATATAACAGATTAGAAGGTAAACGTTCTTTGACATGTTGAAAGAAAATATAGAGTTAACAAGGTTCATTAACTAGCAATAGTTATGAACGAGTAAAAAAGTAAGCAAGGGCACACGGAGGATGCCTTGGCTCTCAGAGGCGATGAAAGACGTGATAAGCTGCGATAAGTTACGGGGAGATGCAAATAATCTTTGATCCGTAAATTTCTGAATGGGGAAACCTATATAGTTGAAGACTATATGCGAAAGCGCTAACCCGGAGAACTGAAACATCTAAGTACCCGGAGGACAAGAAAATAATAATGATTCCCGAAGTAGTGGCGAGCGAAATGGGAAGAGCCCAAACCAGGGTTGTTTAGGCAACACTGGGGTTGTAGGACTGCAACGTGGACTTAAAATACATAGTAGAACCATCTGGAAAGTTGGGCCATAGAGGGTGATAGCCCCGTAAACGAAATGGATTTTATACCTAGCAGTATCCTGAGTACCGCGAGACTGGAGAAATCTTGTGGGAATCTGCCGGCACCATCCGGTAAGGCTAAATACTCCTGAGAGACCGATAGTGCACTAGTACTGTGAAGGAAAGGTGAAAAGAACCTCGAACAGAGGAGTGAAATAGAACCTGAAACCGTGTGCTTACAACCGGTAGGAGCCCCTTCGTGGGGTGACTGCGTGCCTTTTGCATAATGAGCCTACGAGTTACTCTTCACTGGCAAGGTTAAGTCTTTAAGGGACGCAGCCGAAGCGAAAGCGAGTCTGAATAGGGCGTACAGTCAGTGGAGGTAGACGCGAAACCTTGTGATCTACCCATGGTCAGGATGAAGGACAGGTAACACTGTCTGGAGGTCCGAACTGATAAGCGTTGAAAAGCTTCCGGATGAACTGTGGGTAGGGGTGAAAGGCTAATCAAACTGGGAAATAGCTCGTACTCCCCGAAATGCATTTAGGTGCAGCGTTGAGGTAGAGTATCATAGAGGTAGAGCTACTGATTGGGCTAGGGGCTTCACCGCCTACCAAACCCTGACAAACTCCGAATACTATGATATATACTCAGCAGTGAGGCTGTGGGTGCTAAGGTCCATGGCCGAGAGGGAAAGAACCCAGACCATCAGCTAAGGTCCCCAAATCTATACTAAGTTGGTCTAACGTTGTTTGATTGCATTGACAGCTAGGATGTTGGCTTGGAAGCAGCCATTCATTTAAAGAGTGCGTAACAGCTCACTAGTCGAGCGATCGAGCGTGGATGATAAACGGGCATAAGTATAGTACCGAAGCTATGGAATTCAGCAATGAATTGGTAGGGGAGCATTCCGGCAGCGCTGAAGGTGTGGCGCGAGCCATGCTGGAGCAGCCGGAAAAGCAAATGTAGGCATGAGTAACGATAATGCGGGCGAGAAACCCGCACGCCGTAAAACCAAGGTTTCCTGAACAACGTTAATCGGTTCAGGGTTAGTCGGGACCTAACGAAAACCCGAAAGGGGTATTGGATGGACAGTAGGTTAATATTCCTACACCGGCATACAATTCGATGAAGTGACGGATTGACGTAGTTGCTGCGTGCTGACGGAATAGCACGCTGAGCCGAGCCCTCGGGCAAAGCGAAGTAATGAAATTGGTTCCTAGAAAAGCTTATAAGATTAGTTGTATGCTGCTCGTACCGTAATCCGACACAGGTGGTTGAGGAGAGAATCCTAAGGCGCTCGAGTGAGTCACGGCTAAGGAACTCGGCAAATTGGTCCTGTAACTTCGGGATAAAGGACGCCCCCCTCCGGGGGCCGCAGTGAAAAGGCCCAGGCGACTGTTTAACAAAAACACATGGCTTTGCTAAATCGAAAGATGACGTATAAGGCCTGACACCTGCCCGGTGCTGGAAGGTTAAGAGGAGATGTCATTCGCAAGAAGAAGCATTGAATCGAAGCCCCAGTAAACGGCGGCCGTAACTATAACGGTCCTAAGGTAGCGAAATTCCTTGTCGGGTAAGTTCCGACCTGCACGAATGGTGTAACGATCTGGGCGCTGTCTCAGCCGTGAGCTCGGTGAAATTGTAGTCCCGGTGAAGATGCCGGGTACCCGCTACGGGACGGAAAGACCCCGTGCACCTTTACTATAGCTTAACATTGCGTTTGGATAATTGATGTGTAGGATAGCTGGGAGACTTTGAAGCTTGGGCGCTAGCTCAGGTGGAGTCAACGTTGAAATACCAGCCTTCAATTATTCGGACTCTAACTCCTCGCGGAGGACAGTGTTTGGTGGGTAGTTTGACTGGGGTGGTCGCCTCCAAAAAAGTATCGGAGGCTTTCAAAGGTACACTCAACACGCTTGGTAACCGTGTGTAGAGCGCAATAGCATAAGTGTGCTTGACTGTGAGGCCTACAAGCCGAACAGGGTCGAAAGACGGATATAGTGATCCGGTAGTTCCGCATGGAAGGGCTATCGCTCAAAGGATAAAAGGTACGCCGGGGATAACAGGCTGATCTCCCCAAGAGCTCACATCGACGGGGGGTTTGGCACCTCGATGTCGGCTCGTCACATCCTGGGGCTGGAGAAGGTTCCAAGGGTTCGGCTGTTCGCCGATTAAAGTGGCACGCGAGCTGGGTTCAGAACGTCGTGAGACAGTTCGGTCCCTATCTGTAGTGGGCGTTGGAAATTTGAGAGGGCCTGACTCTAGTACGAGAGGACCGAGTCGGACGAACCTCTAGTGTACCAATTATGCCGCCAGGTGTACCGTTGGGTAGCTACGTTCGGTTGAGATAAGCGCTGAAAGCATATAAGCGCGAAACTCGCCTCAAGATGAGATTTCCTTTAAGGGTCGTAGTAGACTACTACGTTGATAGGCTATAGGTGTAAAGTTGGTAACAGCAAAGCCGAGTAGTACTAATTACCCGTAGCTTTTTACGCCAAGAATTTAAAAGCAATATTTAATCTGATTGTTAACACTATATTTTCTTTCTTTATCATGTCAATTTATTAGCGACAGCCAAGTGCATAGCATGTTGGTGAAGCAATCGACCAGCCATTACGCGCTGGAGATTAAAAGCTTTTGGTGATTTTACCGATGGTGTCCACCTCTTCCCATTCCGAACAGAGAAGTTAAGCCCATCATGGCCGATGATACTGATTTAACCGTCGGGAAAGTAGGTAGTCGCCAGAAATTATTCAAAACCCCCTTAGTTTACTAAGGGGGTTTTTTGTTTTATACCCTTTTCTTTAGTTCTCAGTTGGTGGTTCTTGGTAAATGGTTGCCTCAATTTCCGCGTATGCAGCACTACAAGCTCACCTGCAAAGCAGATGAGTGCTGATAATCTCACCAATCTCTTAGATGTATGATCTATATGTATTAGCCTTAAATGTATTTATTAATAGGTTTAATACCATTATGCTTTAGCATCCACTATTTCTTTGCGCACTCTGCGTATATCTCTGCGTGCTTTGCGGTTATGCCTAACTACTGATTAGCGGCTACAGATTATTTCTGGCTTTGTACTTTATGGTTAAGTTAGTTTGGATATGAGTAAGCTCTGTTTTATATCTAAAGACAGAATACTTACTACTATACCTCAGTGTACTTTGTGAAAAGCTTCGTGTATGTTTAGCTGGATGCTAAACTTAAATCCCTACGAATAACTAGCTATTAATAAGCCTCAATATATAAACCAACTCCAAATGGAATAAAGGTATCAGGCTTCTCGGCCATATAACCTATTCGTAAGGTATGTTCGCCCGATGATTTTGGACCCTTTATAATAATCTCCTGCTTTAGGGTGCTGTATAAATCGCACATAAGCGGGGTTATATACGTTCCTTTCTCAGCATTATCCCATTTATAACCCAAACCCCGGCGTTGGTTTTTCATGCCACTATATAGCGGTGCGCCGGTATTGGTTAAAATAATGGTTAGCCTTAATTCCTGCCCAACATTTATGGTATTACTAATACCCGGAATATCATATTTAATCTTTAGTGGATCAAAAACCTGGGCGCTATCACTATTAGCCTCTACCCATGGTGCGGGTTGCATTTGCATATAGGCCGGGTTTAATGTGTTGATGTTGTGCAGCCAGCCATAGGCATCATATAAATAGTCTTCCTGTTTTAAATAGGTAAAAAATCATCAGCCAAAGTATTCTTAATAAATACCTGTTTGGTGTTCTCGGGTTCGTTTAAAGAGCTAAGCAATAAGGTTTCCATAGCCATAATCCAATCATGGCCGCGTTCTCTTGGGCTATTTATAATGCTGTAGTAATTCTCTGCCCTATAATATACCTTACCTGCTTTAAACTGCTTAGCGTTGGCCATTGCATCATCTAGCACATCATACCTATGCTTTACATGCATACCATATTTACCAGAGTAAAATAAGTGCCATAAGACTAAAACCAACACCCCGTATTGTAGTTTTTTGCCTGTTTGTAGTAAGTATGGAACGGCTAAAACACAAATAAACAGCGGGGCTATAAAAAGGTACCGTTCAAAAGGCTCGAAAGTATCGGGGTAGTGGGTGCCATATTTATAGGCTACAAGGCTAAAGTATCCAATTACAAAACCTGCAACTATGTATAAGTTAAGGAACTTCTTATTCTTAAATAGGTTATAAACCAATACACCCAGTAAAACAATTATGCCGGCATAGGCTTTTACCAAATCAATTATAGAACGTATGCTAAAGAACCGTTTAACAATCTCCACAGGTTTTAGCTGGTACTGGGCCACCTCCATAGACATTCTATTATAGCCCGTTAGCAACTGGTAGTTAACTAATACCAATACCAGTAGGCCAACACCAAGTAATATAAACCTGCGTTGTTTAAGGTTATTGATATAGAAATAGCCAAATAATGTGGGCACTAACAGCAAGTACAGCGGGTGCGATAACAACACAAACATGCTAACCATAAAGCTGGCAACATACCAAATAGTTTTATTCTTAGGCTCGTTTTGCCATAGCTAAGGCTAATAGGAACACAAAGGGAAAGGCTGTAATAAGTTCTGATACGGGGTTGAAATAGTTCCAACGCAGGCCAAATACATAAGCTAATACAACACCCACACCATACATTGGTGCTTTTAGCACCCGGCTAAACAGCAGGTACCAAATTAAAAACCATGCAAACTCGCCAATGCTAAAACCATACAGTACAACTTGTAATGGGGCATGCAGTTTAACCAATAGCAGTGGTAGCCACTCTACAAATACCGATGAAGGCCTGTTATGTACAATATTGAAAGTTTCAAAGTTTATCACCTGAAACATATACCCTGCGGAGTCGCCGTAAATGCGCTCGTTTACAAATACAATAGAGAAGACAAATAAAACGGGCAGGGCAATAAACAGTACTACACGGTTATAAAACTTTTCGTTTTCATTTATCTTACCAATACCGTTTAATGCCATAATGCCTTTAGAGTAGATTGACAAAGCTAATTGCTTTTTTCAAAAACCGCGTATGGGGTAAAATATTGTTTTAATCTAATTAGCTTTTCTATATTTACCCAAAATAACCTCTAAAAAATCTAACTATGACACCATTTATTACGTCAGCTATTTCAGCACTAATACCGCTTATAATAGGCTTTGTATGGTACCACCCTAAGGTATTTGGCAATGCCTGGATGAAGGCCAACGGCTTAACCGAAGAGAGCTTGAAGAAAGGAAACATGGCTGTTATATTTGGCCTAACCTACCTGTTTAGCTTTATGCTAAGTTTTATGATGTTGGGTATTGTAAGGCACGAAATGGGCATGTTCTCTTTAGTTGTTGATGGGAGCAAAGAAGTTTCAGACATGGCTATGGCAATAGCCGCAGCAGTAGGCGACAGGTACAGCACCTTTAAACACGGTGCGCTACATGGTACTATTAGCGCTATATTCTTTGCGCTGCCTGTATTGGGTATAAATGCTTTGTTTGAACGTAAAGGTGGTAAATATATCTTTATTCACCTTGGCTACTGGATTGTTACGCTTGCCCTTATTGGCGGCATTATGTGCCAGTTTACCCTGCTTGATGGTAAATAGTTTTATTATACCCGGAAAAGAAAATCCCCCACGTTGTAAAACATGGGGGATTTTCTTTTTATAATTATCAACCTTACTTAAAATTCTGTGTCTTCGTGGGGTATAAACGCTTCGGGGGCCGAGCTTTTGGTTAACTTTTTAGCCTTGCCTGCAACCTGTTTCATCTTTTTTGTGGGCTTGCTGGTTAGCAGCTCAGCAAAACTGAACGATTTGGGCTGGGCATTTTTTTCGTTTGTACGTTTAAACCTGCTTTTCATTATATACAAATATACAAAATTTCGATGGACTAACATCGAAAATTGTTATCGGTGCCCAAAAATATCGCTGCCTATGCGTATAAGCGTGCTGCCCTCGGAAATAGCCTCTTTATAATCGCCACTCATACCCATTGATAGTTCTGTAAATTCCGGAAGGTTACATCCAGCCTTAACTTTATTAAATAAAGCGGCTAAATGACCAAACTCTTTTTGCACCTGTGCTTTATCATCAGTAAAAGTAGCCATGCCCATAAGTCCGTATAGGGCAATATTAGCCAACGGCTGTGTTTGTAAGGTATCTAACAGGGCAAATAATTCAGCATCGTCCAACCCATACTTGGTATCCTCGTTAGCAATATACACCTGCAACAGGCAGGGGATAACGCGGTTGTTTTTAGCCGCCTCTTTGTCAATAGCCTTTAGCAGTTCCAAACTATCTACTGAGTGGATAAGCGATACAAACGGTGCTATGTATTTAATCTTGTTGCTTTGCAGGTGGCCAATAAAATGCCACTCAATATCTGTTGGCAATACAGTATGCTTATCGCGCATTTCAAGGGCTTTATTCTCGCCAAAAATACGTTGCCCACTATCATAGGCTTCTTGTAATAACTCTACAGGTTTGGTTTTAGAAACCGCCACCAACCGTACGTTGCCGGGCAGTTTAGCCTTTATTGCCGCTATATTTTCTGCTATACTCATTATAGCACAAAATTACAGCTATTCTTTCCCCGTTTCAAAATCTATTAAATAAGGTTGTAGAGAAATGCCTTTCTCATTCCTCCAACCACCGCCTACCAATAGCTGGTAGTGTTTATTTGGTTCCATAGCAATTTCAAACAATGCTGATTTTCCATCGCTGCCGTAGCCTGTAAATTTGGTAATGCGTAGTACATGGTTTTCGCCCAGGGGCCCGTAATCAAAGTTGCGAAAGCGTTCGTCTATCTTTTCAGAAAAAGTAATGGTTAAGGTTGATAAGGTAGGGCTGATGTTTTTGCTGCCATTTTTAATAGAAACATTAGCCACCGTGGGCCTGCTTTTTTCGTAAGCCTGTTGCACATCTTTTATGGGTTTATTAAAGTAGCCCGACTCATCTATAAATTTCAGCAAGGCTTTGTCATCATTATAATCAAGCTCTATCATGTTTTTAATAGCCGCTTTTTTATCGGTGGCTTTGTTGTAATAGCTTTCGCAAATGGCATAGCCAACATAATAGCCAAGATCGCGGGTGTTAAATTCATTATCAGCATTGCTGTATAGCCAAAAACCGTAAAAAGGGTTTAAAAATTGCTGCTCAAACACACTGCGGACTTTACTGGCATTAGCCTTGCCATAGGCAATAGCCGGTGTTGGCGATTGTTTGCCCGTTGCTGTTACGGTAACAAATTCTGCAACACCCTCCAACACACATTGGGCCAAAAGATGATTGCCAACAGTAGTTTTTTGCTGGGTATGCACATACTCGTGCACGTTTAAAAATACAATGTCTTTAATGGGGTTACTTTTAAAATAAGTGGCTAAATGGCTAAAGTTGGCAGGCAGTTCGCTAACAATGGTGGTACTATCGCCAAGGGCAATTTCGCTGCCTATAAGTACTATGTTATCAAGGGTTGTTCCACTGGTGCGCAGCGCGCCAACAGTAAAGTAAATAGTGGTGGCTTTTAGGCTAGGGTATATATCTTTTATTTTGGCGACATCATTGCTAATTACTTTGGCAAGCTGGTCTGCTTTAAGGGTATTTGCCCTTACCGATTGCCAAAAATTTGGGTAGTTTTTTATAGCCTCTACATACGATGTATCAATATACTCACGCGCCTGCATAATGGCTTTTAGCCCCGGTGTACCTTTGTCTATAAACAGTGTGTTTATTAGTTTATAATGTTCTGCGGTATCTGGCGTAGCCTTAATTTTATCGTATGCATTCCAAAAGTTTGCAATGTCTGTAGTAACAATAGCCTTAGCCATTGGCTTTAAAAATAAAACCCGCCATTAGCAGGGTTATAAGGTATAATGATAGTTTCAATTTATTATGCTTTGTTTTGGGGCCGCAATATATAACCCTTTTAAATTGTACGATATAGCTAATGAATATATGTTGTGCTTTTATTTATAATTATACGTTACTTTGCCTTCATAAATTGTTAGTTATAACCCATGTCGGTAAATAAAGAAGTTAAGCGCGTTACCACGCACGTATTACAGGAAATGAAATTAAGGGGCGAAAAAATATCTATGCTCACGGCATACGATTTTTCTTTAGCCCGCATTATAGACCAGGCCGGTGTAGATGTTATACTGGTTGGCGACTCTGCATCTAACGTTATGGCCGGGCACGAAACTACGCTGCCCATTACCTTAGACCAAATGATATACCACGCACAATCGGTTATACGCGCTGTAGGCCGGGCCTTTGTGGTGGTAGATTTACCTTTTGGTACCTACCAGGGCAACAGTAAAGAAGCCTTAAACTCTGCCATACGTATAATGAAGGAGACCGGAGCTCATGGTGTTAAGCTGGAGGGTGGCACCGAGGTGGTAGAATCTATAAACCGCATACTTACCGCAGGCATACCTGTTATGGGTCATTTGGGTTTAACACCGCAGTCTATTTATAAGTTTGGAACCTACACGGTACGTGCCAAGGAAGAAATGGAAGCCCAAAAGCTTCGCGAAGATGCCCGTGCCCTACAAGAGGCCGGTTGCTTTGCCATTGTATTAGAAAAAATACCTGCTGCATTGGCTGCCGAGGTGGCTAAAGATGTGGCTATACCTGTTATAGGCATTGGTGCAGGAGGTGGTGTAGATGGTCAGGTACTTGTACTGCACGATATGTTGGGCATAAGCTACGAGTTTAAACCGCGTTTCCTGCGCCAGTACTTAAACCTGTACGAAGATATTCTTAACGCTACCAAAAGCTACATTACCGACGTTAAAAGCAAAGACTTCCCTAACGAGAAAGAGCAGTATTAATTAGTAGTCAGAGGTCAGTAATCAGTAGTCAGAAATATTCACCAAACGATATTTCAATTGCTTAACAATACCCTATTAGAGCTACCCCTTTCGGGTGGCTCTTTTTATTTTAAGCTGAAAAAATTAATTGATAAAAACCCTATTGTGCAAAACAACATGCTTTAATTAGTAGTTTTTGTATGATAGTTGCACGGTACTATGCCGGTTTATAAAACACCCGATTGCTTAATGGAAATAGTATTCATATTTGTCCTGATGCTTGTAAATGGCTTTTTCTCCATGGCAGAAATTGCCTTGGTATCGGCCCGAAAGAGCCGCTTAGAAACATCTGCCAAAAAAGGGAGCAGTAGCGCAAAAGCGGCATTAGACCTTATAAACAAACCAAACAAACTATTATCAACGGTACAAATTGGTATTACACTTATAGGGCTGCTAACCGGTATTTATAGCGGCGAAAATATAGTGGAAGACCTAACCCCGTTTATAGAGCGTATTGAGTCGTTACAGCCTTTTGCCCACGGTATTGCGGTTGTTGTAATCCTTGTTATAGTTACATTCTTCTCTTTAGTATTAGGCGAACTTGTGCCTAAACGCATTGGCCTTGCTAACCCCGAGGCTATTGCAAAAATTTCGGCAACGCCCATCAAAATCATGTCTATTATTACAGCCCCATTTGTGTGGCTGCTTACGGGCACTACAGAGCTGTTGCTAAAAATATTCAGCATAAAACCTTCTATGGACAGCAAGGTTACCGAGGAGGAGATTAAGGCTATAGTGCAGGAGGGTGCCGAAACCGGCGAGGTGGAGCAAATAGAACAGGATATTGTAACCCGTGTTTTTAGCCTGGGCGACAGGAAGGTGGAAGCACTTATGACCTACCGCAAAAATGTAGTGTTTTTAAGTTTAGATGATGATGTAGAAACCATCAATAACATTGTAAATAACGAGCTACATTCTGTTTACCCTGTTTACAAAACCGATAAGGATAACATAGAAGGGGTAGTGCTGTTAAAAGACCTATACGCCCACATACACAAGCCGGGTTTTAACCTGGCAAGCTACATGCACACGCCACAGTTTATTAACGAGCACCGCACTGCTTACGATGCGCTAGAGCTTTTAAAAAGACCAAAATACGCTACAGTGTGGTGGTTGATGAAATAGGGCAAACACAGGGCATAATTACCATGAATGATATATTGGAGGCATTAGTGTCTGACGTGTCTGAACTGTATGCCGATGAGTACAAAATTGTAGAACGTGCAGATGGTTCGTGGCTGGTAGATGGGCATTACCCCTTCTACGATTTTCTGGTATACTTTGGTCTGGCCGATATTGCCGGGGACTACAGCAATTTCAGTACCGTTGCCGGCCTTGTGCTTAACCAGCTAAGCCACATACCCGCCGCGGGCGATACCCTAACGTGGATGGATTTTGAAATAGAAGTAATAGATATGGATGGTGCCCGCATAGATAAAATCATGCTTAAAAAGTTGGGGTAGGTGTGGGGCTTTCAGTATTTTTACGCTTCACTTAAAAGCAATGCCCTTAAATGAATACACATTCAATAATTGATTTTATTTCGGGCTTTGTAGATGTTGCTGCTGAAGAGTTGGAGGCAATGCATTCCCGCATTCATTTTCAATCATTAAAAAAGGGAGAATATTTTCAGCAACAGGATGAGGTACCGCAAAACATAGCCTTTATTATTACCGGCGCCGTGCGTATTTTTTATACTGATGAGAAAGGGAATGAACACTCATTATCATTCGCTTTTGAAAACCAGCCGCTGGTGGCTTTTGATAGTTTTGCAAACCAACTACCATCGCATATTGCGTGCGTGGCATTAGAGCCTACCAATATTATTTATACCAGCCACGAAGAGTTTTTTAGCTTTTTAGAAATGTACCCTAAGTACGAAATTTTGGTGCGTAATGTAATTAGCCAGCATCTTATTAAAGTGGGTGAACATGCCCGGCTGCTGCGTATAAACCCCGTGCGCGACCGTTACGAACAACTCTGCAAAAAGCAACCCGAATTAATACAGCGCGTACCGCTAAAGCACATAGCGTCGTACATGGGCATGTCGCTGGAAACACTAAGCCGTGTGCGTGCCGGTAAGCTTTAATATCTTCTGTATTATTTGACCTACGTCAACCTGTTGCCCCAATTTTTTGTAGTTGCTTTGCTGCTATATTTCAATTACAAGCAAGCCATGGCAACCGATACCAAAAAATATCCCCCAAAAGTTACGTTTAAGTATTTTTTAGAGTTGATTAATAACACGTTTAGCGCGTTGAGCAAACTCTCTGGCGATTATCCTGATATTATGATGGGCGGCATACCATTCAACAGGGTGTACCTTATAAACCACCCGCATATAATACAGCAAATACTACAAAAAATTATAAAAACTACCCTAAGTCAGACAGGTACGATGTGCTGGCACTGTTGCTGGGCAATGGCCTGGTTACCAACGGGGGCGATAGTTGGCATAAGCAGCGTACCATGATACAGCCTGCTTTTCACCGCGAAACCTTGAAAAGGATACACGATATAACCGTTGATTCTACTAATGAACTGATAACCGCCTGGAAAGCCAAAGAGGGCAGTGATATAAATTTTACGCGCGAAATGGCCGCCCTTACCATTGATATTGTTGCAAAATCGCTGTTTACTACAGATATAACAAACGATAACATACAAACCGTTTGGCACAATATAAATTACCTTAACGAGGCTGCCGACCATATGATTAGGGGATTGATACGTATTCCTGTATCAGTACCTATACCGCGCCACGTAAAAATGAAGAAATACATTGCTGAGCTGGATGCGATTATATACGGCATTATAGACCGCCGCAAGCAGGAAAAAGACCCGCCTCACGACCTTTTGCAATTATTGCTTGAAGCCCGTTACGAAGACGGCACCGGCATGACCGACCTGCAAATTCGCGATGAGGTAATGACCATTTTTGTTGCTGGGCACGAAACTACGGTCAACGCCCTGTCGTGGACCTGGTATTTACTTAAACAACACGCAGCCGAAGAGCAAAAACTAAAAGAAGAATCTATACGGTTTGAAAACGCCAACCCTGCTTTTGAAGATATACCTACGCTTGCCGTTGGTAGAAATGTTATGAACGAGAGTATGCGCCTGTACCCGCCTGTACCTATTGTTGGGCGCATAGCCGTGCAGCCCGACGAGGTTATGGGCTACCATATACCCACCAATGTGCAAATAGCCATAAACATTGCGGGTGTTCACCGCCACCCTTCCTTTTGGCCCAATCCAAACGATTTTATCCCCGAACGCTTTAGCAACTTTGATATGAAGGGTGACAACCGCTTTTTGTTTATGCCCTTTGGCGGCGGCCCCAGAATATGCATAGGCAACAACTTCGCCATGCTTGAGATGCAAATAATAAACGCCCTGCTATCTGCCAAAGTTGATATGGAACTGGTAAGTACCAATGTTGTCCCCAAAGCTCTAATAACCCTAAAACCCGGCGATGGGGTGCTAATGAAGATTAAGGCGGTGAGGGTGTAATTGCTTTATAATTACGAGTATTAATTAGATTGGATTATACTCTCTTTAGCAGGGGCTAATCTCAGCATATAGCAATTCTAAGATTTAGATAACTATAATAAAACTTAAAACTGCTTTTCCAGAAGTTCAGCCAGGCTGTTTAGCAAGGTGTGTATGGGCTTTTGAGCCAGCATGCGGGTTACCATATTCATATCGCCGTTAAAGCGGAATATAACCTCGGAGTGGGTGTCTGATGTGGGCTTAATGTCGGCCACTAGTCGGTAATCGCTGCCGCGGTATTCGGTAATGCACACCAACACATCAGGAATTTCTTTTTCTCGTACCGTATTTTTAATTCGCCCAGGCTGCGTATGGTAAAGCTGCAGCTATCTTTATCGGCTTGCCAGTCAGAAACGCTTTTAGGCATCAGTTCGCCAAAGTTGCGCATATCGGCCAGGTAGTTAAAAACCTGCCCTGCGGGGGCATTAACTTCTGCCGTTTGTCCGTGGTACTCTGTGTGCGACATCTACTTAAAATCTACTATAAATAAAACTATTTTCCCCAGGCTTCGGGGTTTTCCCTCCATTGCTTCAGGGTTTCTACATCGCCTTCGGTAATGTATTTGGCTTCTAAAGCCACATCAATAAGCGTATCATAATCGCATAATGCTATAATAGGGCATTTTGCTTTTTTTAGGTTCTTATCGGCAACATCAAACCCGTAGGTAAATATACATACCATGCCGCGCACTTCACACTCGGCTTCGCGCAGGGCTTCTACCGCTTTAAGGCTGCTGCCGCCGGTAGATATTAAATCTTCAACAACAACAACACTCTGGCCCTTATCTATCTTGCCTTCTATAAGGTTTTGCAGGCCGTGCTTTTTAGGTTCGGGCCTTACGTATACCATAGGCAGGCCCAGTTCTTGCGCCACCAATGCCCCTTGGGCAATAGCGCCTGTGGCTACACCAGCAATAACATCGGCAGTGCCAAACTTAGCATCTATGGCTTTTACTAGGCTTTGGCGTACAAAAGTGCGCACGTTGGGAAACGATAACGAAATGCGGTTATCGCAGTATATAGGCGACTTCCAGCCCGATGCCCATGTAAAGGGATCGTTAGGTTGAAGCTTAATGGCTTTAATTTGTAAGAGTAATTCTGCTACCTTGCGGGCAGTTTCTTTTTCATAAATCATAAGGCAGCAAATGTATAAAGTTTTCGTAAACGAACGTCCTATAGTTTTAAGCAATACACCGCTTGGGCTTGAGAATGGCCCGGGCTTTGCCTACGAGAACCCCAAGCACCTTAGTGCCCTGTACCGTGCGTTTAAAGAAAAGCCTACACTAGAGGGTATTACTGTGTTTGCCGATGATTTTGAGGTGCTTAAAGATGCCTTTTGGGGTATGTTTAAAGAGATAGAAGCCGCAGGTGGAATTGTGCAAAACCTACAGGGCGAATACCTGTTTATAAAACGTTTGGGCTTTTGGGATTTACCAAAGGGCAAACTGGACAAAGGCGAAGCTATACGCGATGCTGCCGTGCGCGAGGTAGAGGAGGAGTGTGGCATTACCGGCCTTACCATTACCGCCGAAGCGGGTAAAACCTACCATACCTACACTCACAAAGAAAAAGAGGTGCTAAAGGTTACGCATTGGTTCTATATGCAAACCGATTTTACCGGCAACCTTATACCACAGGCCGAGGAAGATATTACCGAAGCCCGCTGGTTTACTAAGGCCGAGGTGTATAGCGTTGTGCTGCAAAACACCTATGCTTCTATTGCTGAGTTGATAAAGAGCTTGTAGCGTATAGGGTGTAGCTTCTAGGTGCTGGGAATTAATAGATAAAGAGATAAAAAGATAAATTTAATTTCTGAGGATTGTTAATGTGCCTTTGGTGGTATTGCCGCTGGGTAGGGTTAACATATTATTTTAGGGGAGAGTTTTACTCCCCTCTCTTTGGGAGAGGGGTTGGGGGTGAGGCTCTTAATTTTCTTACCTTTGCCGCTTATGGCAGCTATAGAATCAATACTATTAGATAAAACAAAGCTTGCATTGGCAGAATTATATGGTGCTGATGTAGCTACCCTTACCATCAAAATTGAGCATACCAATCCTCAGTTTGAGGGCGATTATACCGTAAACGTTTTTCCATTCCTGAAAATATCGGGCAAGAAACCCGAAGACACGGCTACCGAAATGGGTAACTGGTTTATTGCCAACAACACAGGCGTTAATGCTTTTAATGTGGTGAAGGGCTTTTTAAACCTATCGGTTGAGAATAGTTTCTGGATGGCATTTTTTGCCGCCAACTATTTCGACCCTGCATTCGGTATAGCCCAAAACGGCAGTAAAAACCAAACGGTAATGGTGGAGTACCCTTCGCCAAATACCAATAAGCCGCTGCATTTAGGCCACTTGCGTAATATATTTTTAGGCTCTTCGGTTGCGGAGTTAATGAAGGCCAATGGCTACAATGTGGTACACGCTTGTTTGTATAACGACCGTGGTACCAACATTTGCAAGAGCATGCTGGCCTACCAAAAATGGGGCAAGGGCGAAACACCGGAATCGGAAGGTATTAAAGGCGACCACCTGGTAGGTAACTACTACGTAAAGTTTGCAACCGAATTTAAAAAGCAGGTAGAAGAACTGGTTGCTACGGGCATTAGTAAAGACGATGCCGAAAAACAAGCCCCGCTTACCGCAGAGGTTAATGATATGCTGGTGAAATGGGAAGCAGGCGATGAAGCTACCCGCACCCTATGGCAAACCATGAATGGCTGGGTGTACCAGGGCTTTGATATTACTTATCAAACATTAGGTATTAAACCCGATAAGTATTATTACGAGAGCGATGTATACAACCTGGGCAAAGAAACTGTTGCCGAGGGGTTAGAAAAAGGCATCTTCTACCAAAAAGAAGATGGTTCTATATGGATTGATTTAACTGCTGAAGGCTTAGACCAAAAGGTGGTTTTGCGTAGCAACGGCACAACCGTTTACATTACCCAGGATATTGCGGTAGCTAACGAAAAGGAGAAAGACTATAAGATTGATAAATCGGTTTATGTAGTAGGTAACGAGCAAGACTACCACTTTAAGGTGCTGTTTTTGATATTGAAAAAGCTGGGCCGTGCCTATGCCGATAATTTGTACCACCTATCATACGGCATGGTAGAGCTACCTACCGGCAAAATGAAAAGCCGCGAAGGTACTGTTGTTGATGCGGACGATTTGATGGAGATGATGATTGAATCGGCTAAGCAAAAAACGGTAGAACTGGGTAAGATAGATGGCTTAAGTGATGATGAGGCAAACAAACTGTTTCACACCCTGGGCATGGGCGCTTTGCGTTACTTCATTCTAAAAGTTGACCCTAAAAAGAAAATGCTTTTTAACCCCGAAGAGTCTATAGACTTTAACGGGCATACCGGGCCGTTTATACAATATACCCACGCGCGTATACGCAGCGTATTGCGTAAGGCAGAGAAAGAGGTTAAACATACTGAAGGCGGCTACCCCGAAATACACGCGGTAGAAAAGGCGCTGATAAAAAGGTTATACGCTTTCCCCGCAACAGTGCAGTTGGCAGCAGAAAGCTACGACCCTGCATTAGTGGCTAACTACGCGTTTTTTTTAGCAGGCGATTATAACCGCTTTTACCACGAGCTTACTATACTAAAAGAAGAGAATGCCGAAGCCCGCGACTTTAGGTTGGCACTTTCTTTATTTACTGCCAATGTTATTAAGCAAAGCCTTTGTTTATTAGGAGTTGATGCACCGGAGAGGATGTAGGTACAGTTTTTGTACATTGCCTGCCCTATGGTTAGCTATCCCCTTATTATAATTGGCGCGCTGGTAATATTTTCTTACCTGTTTGATATTGTTGCGCGCAAAACAAAGTTTCCGGCAGTAGTACTGTTGTTGGCTTTGGGCATAGGGTTGCAGTACCCTGTTGCTTATTTTGGGTTAGAAGTGCCCAATTTTACAGCCGTTTTACCTTTACTAGGCACTATCGGACTTATACTTATTGTGTTAGAGGGGTCGTTGGAATTAGACTTTGAAAGGGAAAAGTTAAAGATGATGCGGCAATCGTTTGGGGCGGCATTGTTTATATTGTTGGTAACAGCATTGGGTATTACCGGGGTGTTTTATTACTACAGCGGCGCATCATTCATGCAAAGTTTTTTAAACGCCGTTCCGTTTTCTATTATAAGTTCGGCAATAGCCATTCCATCAGTAGCTAAGCTAATTAAGGCTAAACGGGAATTTATAGTGTATGAGTCTACCTTTTCTGATATATTAGGTGTATTGGTATTCAATTTTGCTTTAGTAAACGAGGTTGTTACCGTGCGCTCTGTAATGGAGTTGGGCTGGCAAATAGTCGTTATACTGGCGGTATCTGTCGCGCTGTGCCTTTTGTTGCTGTATGTTTTGAGTAAATTAACACACCATGTAAAGTTCTTTCTTATTATATCTATTATACTATTGATATACGGTATTGGAAAAATGTTGCATTTGCCTACGCTGGTAATAGTTATGGCCTTTGGCCTGATGCTGCGCAATGCCGATTTGATAGAGGTAAAGTGGTTTAAGAAATATTTTTTGTACAAAACCCTTGATGCCGATTTGCACCAACTGTCTCAACTAACGGCCGAAAGTGCCTTTATAGCCCGTACGTTCTTCTTCCTGCTTTTTGGTTTTACTATGGATGTTAACAGCCTGTTATTACCCGAGGTATGGTATATTGGTTTGCCTATTATCGGGTTGATTTTTGCCGTACGGTTTATATACCTAAGGTTTGTTACAAAGCTATTTTTTCCGGAGTTTTTTATAGCCCCCGTGGCCTTATTACCGTGCTGCTTATATTTAGCATACCGCTAGAACAGCGCTTAGGTATTGTATCAAACGGCGTAGTATTTCTGGTAGTGTTGGCTACCAGTTTTATGATTGTTGCAGGCACTATGGGTGCTAAACAGTTGCCAAAAGATTAACGTATCAACGTTACGTGGCCCAGGTATTCGTGCTCTCGGTTAAAGATGTCAATTACCTTAGCTCTCCATACATACACATCGTCTAAGCAAATTTCGTCGCGGCCTTCCATGCGGCCATCCCAGGGGTCGTTAAGTCCGGTGCTGTGGAAAACCATATTGCCCCAACGGTCGTAAATCCACATATCAAAGTTTACAACGCCCTCGCCTTTAGCATTAAAGCGGTTATTGTAAGGGTCGCCATTAGGGGTAAACGCGTTAGGGAAATAAATTGAGAAATTTGGATTTATACATACCCTTACCGTATCAGTATCGGGACAATCGTTTATGTTGTTAGCGGTTAAAATAACATCATAACAACCGGGCGTTTCAGGCGGGAAGTTAAATATCGGGTTTTGCGTTGTTGAGTTTCCAAAAGGCCCAAAGGTCCAATCCCATTGGTTAGGGTTTCCGCTTGAATTGTCTGTAAACTCTATAGTGGGCTCAAAAATATCTGTTATCTGGGGAGATGCAGTGAAGTTAACATTTACATTCTCAAAAGCACACACGTATGCAGGTTGTACCAATGTGCTAGAGCAGCCATTAGCATCGGTAACAGTAAGGCTAATATCAAAACAGTTAGCGGTAGTAAATACCTCGGTAACCTGTGGGCCACAACTTGTAGAGGTGTTGCCGTTGCCAAAATCCCAAAGGCAGTTTACACTGTTGGCTGTGGTATTGTTAAAGGTAACAGCCAGCGGTGCGCAACCGGAAAGCGGCTGCCCGCTAAAGGTAACAACAGGCAATGGGTTTACGGTAATAGTAGCCTGCGTGGTAGCACTTGGTGTTGTGCAGCCATCAGATACTGTTACTGAATAATTGGTAGTGGTTGCCGGGCTAACAGCAACGGTTGGGGTGTTGCCACCGGTGCCTGCGGGGGTCCATGCATAGCTGTATGGGCCGCCGTTTCCTCCACCTGCAATAGCCGTTAGGGTGCTGCTTTCGCCCACACAAATGTTGGCGGGGGCTGTAATAAGGTTAACGTTTAGCGGTGGGGTAACTGTAACAGTTACGTTTACCGGTAACGATGCGCAGTTGTTTCCATCGGTAACAACAACAGTATATACAGTAGTGGTAACAGGCGATACGTTTACCGTTTGGGTGCTGCCTGTTCCGGCAGGCGTCCATACATAAGTATAGCCCGCGCCCGAGCCTCCTGCCGGTGTGGCAGTAAGTGTTGCAGACTGGCCCACGCATATAGTAGCGGCAGGTATAACCGCTGTTACCGCCGGGGGCGAACCTATGGTTACGTTTAGCGTACCGGTACAGTTATTGGCATCAGAAAAGGCAACGGTATATGTGCCTATACACAAAGCATTGGCCGTGTGGCTGGCAGCCGCGCTATTTTGTTGTGTTGCTACTACAGCGCCGCCGGCATCGGTCCATACGTAGTTGTAGTTGGCTGTGCCACCGTTTAGGGTAACTGTGGCAAAACCATCGCAAAGGGTGCTACAGGTTGCGTTTGTGCCAACTACAGCGCCTTGTAAATTACCGGCGCCGCCCTGCACGTTTACTGCTACGGTAGCTGTGCAGCCATTATTATCAGTAACAGTAATATTATAGCTGCCCGCGGTAAGGCCATTGGCAGTATTGGCTCCCGGTTGATTATTAGCGGTTTGTATGGTAGTGCCACCGGCATCGGTCCAAACAAAATCGTAAGGGCCTACACCGCCTTGTGGGGTAACAGTTGCCGTACCGTTAGCCTGGTTGCAGGTTGCGGCGGTAGATGCTATAACTGTTTGCAATTGGGTTGGTTGGGTAATTGTAACGGTGCCTGTGGTTATACAGCCATTGCTTTGGTCTGTAACGGTAACAGTATATGTACCGGCAGCCAGGTTGTTTACGGTGTTGGGGCCGTTAACATTGTTGCTTGTTTGTATGGTAACATTGCTGGCATTGGTCCACACATAGTTAAAAGGCCCTACACCTTGCCCTGTAGCTGTGCCTGTGCCGGTAGATGCGCCATTGCATAGCACATCAGTATCGGCCATAATAGGCGGTGTGCAGCACGATAGTGTAGAATTGAATTGGTATACAGGGTCGTTGTTACAAGCAATATTGGTCCAGTTACCTGTCTCGCCATCGCCGTAGGTATCTATAGTAACGCTTAGGTCGGCACCGTTAACTCCCGGGGGCAGTTATTGGTAGTAATAGTCCAGCAGAAAGTCCAGCTTACCGTTCCATCGCAGTTATCGCCATAGTTGTTTGTGGGGTCGCCATCAGGAAATGGCTCTTGAACAATGTCTCCATCAAAAAAGAAACCATCTAATATACCATTGCCATTTGGCGTGTTTACGTTGTTAAACCAAACCCATTCTCCCAAGCTACCATCGCAGGTTGCGGCACCCTGAAAGTTACCCAGGGTAGCCATATTCCAGCCAGAGCCAAAAGTGGGTACTACCGCATGCAGCCAGTTGGTGTTTTGTTGTTCCCATTGGGTAATGGTGTAGCAAAAGGTAACAGCTGTGCCGCCGGTGTACATACCGTAGGCATTGGGTTGAGGGTTAACCGTTAGGCCTGATGCTAAAAGACAGTCTACGCAGCTGTTTTGGTTTTGCATAGTCATGGTAAAGGTGCCCTGGTCGGCCACATCGCCCCCGCTAATTTGCAGGTAGTAGGTTTGGCCAATAACCATTTGGTCAAACGTTACGGTAAGCGCCCCACCGGCTCCAATAGCGCAACCACGGCCTATAAGGCCGTTACAATCGCCGGCGTAAAGGGCAATATTGGGGTTTTGAATAGTGCCGTTGATGGTGATATTTACCTTAGTTGCCGTTGTTTACAAAGGTGTACCACACATCGGTAGCCGGAGATGCCATAGGGGTATTGCCCGATGGCTGGCAGTTGATAAGGGTAGTATAGGGCTGTTCGCTAATAGAGTTTACGTTGGTAAGGCCGTTAAATACCGATGTAGTACCCAAGCCCGATGGGCATGCTAAGGGTGTAGCCAGCGCGCCCAGAGGCTGTGCCCCAAAACAATCATCGTTAGCAAGTTGCGCACGCGCAGTTAATGAAAGCACCAAACAGGCTGCAATAGCAATGGAGAGCGAGTAAAGTTTTTTCATTTACTTAACTTTTATTTTGGTCATTACTTCTACCAAGTGCCCGTTTTGGGCCAGTTTAAACACAGAACCTGTGTTAAATTGGGGTTCGTGGGTACGTATATGGTTGGCTTTGTAAGTTATTCCTAAGGCGGTTAATTCGTTAGCCGACATAAGTTCTACATTTAACCCATTTTCAAAATGGATAATGTTTCGGTGGTCGAAATAACGGTAACGGTCTAAGTCTGATGCGGCCAAAGCGGCATCGTAAGGAGCCAAATCGGATACAATTTCGGGGTTTTGATATACCCAGGTACGAGTTGTATCTGCCTGTATATTAGCCTGTTTAAAAGAGTAAAACAGAGGTAATACTATAATTAATAACGTCAAAAAACGCTTCATGGTCAGTATATGATAGGTAACAAAAATAACATTTTAGCAATGCAAAACATATACTTAGTTAAAAATGATTATCAGATGGGTAGGTTTGGTTAATAAGAGTTGGGGTTGAGGGGATAAGTGCGGGGAGTGTTTAAACCGCTTACTATCTTTTACGCAACTGTTTATAAGCTCCTTTTGTAGAGGTATACTTTTATTAACTTTGCTATAGGTAGTGTAGGGTTAACAAAACCGAAACTTAACAATATGTTGCAGGGGCTTCATTTTAAACATACTTAGCCGCAAACCATGCCACCAAATATGCTATTCTACTTTTTTGCCAATACTTTATGACACATGCAATTAGTTTGTAGTTTCAATTTTATAACATTCTGTTTTTAGAATTTCAATTTTGTCAAATTTTTGTATAAAATAATAGTCTTTTGTACGCCCTATTAGCTTCATTTTATTTCCATCTATAATAATTGATTTATCATTGTCAATATTATGCAATGTATATTTAACAGAACTTGTATTTTCAACCTTTGTAATTTTATAGCAATATGTAAGAGATAGAGATTGGAAAATAATAAAAAATGATATTATAACACTTTGTGCGTCATTAATCATAAATGGTTGAGGTTTATTATAAAATTTACAATGTATATTAGATATTGAAATAACTATAAGAATTATATTGAAGAGGCAAACAATAGTAGAGTGTATTGTAAATATATCATTTGAAAATTTGAAATGGATAGCATATCTTATGTAAAGATATGTAAGGTAAACAGTGAATAATGAAAAAATTATTTGACTGAATAACGAATAAATTGCAGTATGAACCGTATGTTCTTTTTTCGCTTTAAATAGAGTAGTTGCCACTGTAATTAATGACAATCCAAATAGAATAAAAAGGTAAATCCACACTATTGATATTCTTTCAATTGCGTTACCAATTAATATATCTTCAAAGTTTAGATAGGTGCTAACATCTATATTAAATCCGCTGAAAAAGAGAATGTAATTATAGTAAGATGTAAACACCAAAAATGCATAAATCAAAGCTCCAAATTCTGCAAGAGAAAATTTACCATCTATGTACCTGAATTTATCAGGTACTTCCTAGTTGTTAGGTACTTCTTGGTTTAGTGACATAATAATAGGTTTATAGGTTTTCGGAAATAAATTTACAAATTATATTATTAATGGTATCAAAATTTTTAATAACTAAGGGAATTAGATAGCTGTCTCTCATTGCTTAGAAATACTCTTAACAGTAAATTTTCTATTGAATACGCACTATTATACTACTATTATGAGGTGCATAAATTGCCAACTATTTGTAAATCAGTATCAGCAATGATGTAGACTGTGGAATATACAATTAATAGGTTTAAAATCGCCCAAAGTTGTAAAAGGTTTTGTCTCTGAATTACCGGAATCTTCCCCGATCGGAATTGGAACGGAGGTTTTCTAAAAAATTTTCAGCCTAAAACAAAAAATCCCCAACCGAAGTTGAGGATTTTGTTGTGGGGGCAAACGGGTTCGAACCGCTGACCCTCTGCTTGTAAGGCAGATGCTCTGAACCAGCTGAGCTATGCCCCCTATTGTTTAGGGCTGCAAATGTAGACAAAAATATTATTCATCCAAACAAATGGTGAATTTTTTTGTCAAATAATTTCTCCTACTATAAAGGTGCTGCCTCCAACGTATATAACTGCGTTTTGGGCAGCATTTTTTTGCGGCATTGTAGGCCTTGCGTGGGGTAGGGTAGGGCAGGCCTTTTAATCCGGCCGCTGTTGCTGTTTCGTGCAGCAACTTTTCATCCATAGCGCGGGGTACATTGGCCTTGCAAAAATAATAGGTAGCATTGCGGGGAAGTAGGGGCAGTACTTTGGCCAAATCTTTATCGGCCACCACCCCAAACACAATATGCAGGTGGCCTTTGTTAAGCTGCTTTAGCTGCGCCATGGTTTGTTTTATACCATCGTAGTTATGGCCGGTGTCGGCAATGGCAAGGGGCCTTTTGTTTATTATTTGCCAGCGGCCTACAAAGCCTGTTAGGGCTACAACATTAGCCAGACCTTTTTTTATGGCACTATCAGGTATTATATAACCCTGCTTGCGCAAAGCATCTACCGCAGCCAAAACAGTGGCTATGTTTTTTTGTTGGTATTGGCCCGTAAGTTCTGATGTGTAGTTTTTTACCTGCCCTGTTTTATTTTTTACAGATACTTTAAGGCCAGGTTTGGCTTGTGCAAAATTGGTGGAGCCTGCCACAGTATATTCTTTATCAGCAAAAACAATAGGCGTATTGTTACGCTTAGCGGTATCAATAAAAACAGCTTTTGTTTCGGTATGGGTTTCGCCAATAACAACAGGCACGTTGGGTTTTATAATGCCTGCTTTTTCTACAGCTATTTTTGCCAAAGTATCACCAAGTAAATCGGTATGGTCGTAGCCAATATTAGTAATAACAGAAAGGTGTGGTATAATAACGTTTGTACTGTCTAACCTGCCGCCAAGACCTGTTTCTATAACAGCCACATCAACCTTTTTATCAGCAAAGTATTTAAAGGCCATAGCAACTGTCAGCTCAAAAAACGAAGCATCAATGCCCTTGAACTTCGGCAGTTCTTCTTCTACAAACTTTACCACATAGGCTTTAGAAATCATTTGTCCGTTAAGGCGGATACGCTCTCTGAAATCTTTAACATGGGGAGATGTATACAGGCCTGTTTTGTACCCCGCGCATTGTAAAATAGCGGCCAGGTAGTGCGATGTGGAGCCTTTGCCATTAGTACCCGCTATGTGTATGCTATTGAATTTTACTTCGGGGTTGCCAACTACTTTTAATAATGCCTGGGTATTGCCCAAACCGGGCTTTAGCGCCGCCGACCCTATGCGGTGAAAAACCGGCAAACGGCTGTATAAATATTCTATGGTTTGCTTATATGTCAAAACAATGCATTTATTTTGCCGCAAAGGTAATCAACCTGCTGCTTTATGTTTGAATTTAACAAACGAGACCGTATAGGCATTATAACACTGGCTGTGTTGCTGGTGGTATTACTAGCAGCCAATGCTTTACAGCACCTTTTTATCCCCGAAAAAAGTACGATTACAGTAAGTATGAAGGATTGGTTACCACGCAACCTTCTACCAATTACGCTGCAAATCAAACTACTGAAGCTAAAGACACAACATATACAAATACAACAAATAAACCGGCGGCTACTGTTTACAATACTATAGTTGTAGATATAAACACGGCTGATTCTTTGGCTTTGTTGGCGGTAAAAGGTATAGGCCCCACATTTGCCGGGCGTATTGTAAAATACCGCAACCTGTTGGGCGGTTTTACTAATAAGGAACAATTGGCCGAGGTGTATGGCTTTGCCGATAAGTATGATGGTGTAAAAGACCAAATAAAGGCTAGTGCAGGCCATAAACGTATAAACCTGAACACGGCTACTTTTAAAGAAATGAACAAGCACCCTTATATTAAATATGAGTTGACCAAAGCCATTTTCAACCTAAAGAAAAAGTTAGGCACATTTAAGGCTGTTGATGATATTAAGCAAATAGATTTGGTAACTGACGAATTGTACAATAAACTTGCACCTTATCTAACTGTGCAATGATAGAAGAACGTTTAAAGGATGCAATACGCGATGTTGCCGACTTCCCTAAGCCGGGCATAATGTTTAAAGACATTACCCCCATTTTAACCGACAACACCCTGTGCGATGATATAGTAGAAGAAACCATTAAGCGCCTGCAAGGCACTAAAATAGATGCCATTGCGGGTATAGAAAGCCGTGGTTTTTTGTTTGGTTTTCTTATTGCGCAAAAGCTTAGGGTGCCATTTATACCTGTGCGCAAGGCCGGTAAATTGCCCTACGATACCATTGCCTATACCTATAATTTAGAGTACGGGACTGCTACTATAGAGGTGCATACCGATGCTATAAAAGCGGGAGACAATGTTCTTATACACGATGATTTATTGGCCACCGGAGGCACCGCTATTGCCGCTGCCGAATTGGTTAAACAACTGGGTGGAAATGTTGCCGGCTACAGTTTTATTGTAGAATTAGAGTTTTTAAACGGGCGCGATAGCTTAGTGCAATACTCTGATAATGTGGTTTCTCTAGTTGGTTTCTGATTTTTTGTTCTTTACTACGGGGCTAAAATTTGTTATTTGTCTGCGTAGGAATTCAAATAAACTTATCTTGCAAGCCTGTTCATATTCGGTCAAATATTAAAAATGAAAAAGACACTAGTTACACTCGCTCTAACAGCTTTATTTACATCGGGCCTTTTTGGTCAGGATGCAACACAACGTACTTGCGGTACGGCAGATTATGTGAAAAACCTAACACAAACTAATCCGCAGTTTGCCGCAAACCGCCAAAACATTAACGACTTTACCAACGATTGGGTAGCTAACAACGCTAACAACAAATCGGGTGGCGTTATTACCATTCCGGTGGTTGTCCATGTAGTATGGAACACCAATGCCGAAAACATTTCTGATGCACAGGTTCAATCTCAAATAGCCGTGCTTAACAAAGACTACCGCAGGTTAAATACCGATGCATCTAACACCCCTGCTGCATGGCAAGGTATTGCTGCTGATTGTGGTATTGAGTTTTGTTTGGCTACCGTTAACCCAACAGGAGGTGCTACTACAGGCATTACCCGTACCCAAACCAATATTACCACCTTTACTGATGATGCTATTAAGTTTACCAGCCAGGGTGGCGAAAACGCCTGGGACCGCAACAAATACCTAAACATTTGGGTGGGCGATTTAGGTACCGGTTTATTAGGTTATGCAATACCTCCGGGTGGCCCTGCCAATACCGATGGTGTTGTTATCCACTACAAATACTTTGGCACAACCGGTACTGCTACAGCACCATTTAACAAAGGCCGTACTGCAACGCACGAAATTGGCCACTGGTTAAACCTTGAGCACATTTGGGGCGACGATGGCAGCAGCTGCAGCGGTAGCGACCAGGTTAGCGATACACCAAACCAGGCCGATGAAAACTACGGTTGCCCTTCTTTCCCTCTAACTGATGCTTGTTCTACAACATCGCCGGGGGTTATGTTTATGAACTACATGGACTATACCGATGATGGTTGTATGAACCTGTTTACCAACGGACAAAAAACACGCATGCTGGCTGCGCTTAACGGCCCACGTTCGGCATTATTATCGTCTACTGCCTGTGGTAATATTATTGTAGACCCACCAACAGGAGAATGTGATACCCTAAGTAATATATCTGGTGCTGATAATCTTGTGGTTTACCTTGCAGTAGATAATAACAACCCTGCAGGTTACATTAGCGGTACAAACACCTACGGCGATAATGCTAAGGTTGATAAATTTACGGGCGTACCATCTAACACCTATATTACCGGTGGCTTGTTTGTATTTGGCCGCGCTTACACAACCAACTCAACGCGTAAAGTTACCGCTGCTGCTTGGAATGCCAACGGAACAGGTGGTGCCCCGGGTGCAGAACTTGTAAGCAAAGACATTTTAATTAACAGCATTACCGAAGGTCAGTTGACGGTTGTTAACTTTAACACACAGCCCCTTGCACCTTCTACCATGTATATGGGTATCCGTTGGACAGGTTTAGCATCTACCGACTCTATTGCGTTATTTACTAACTCTGATGGCGAAAGCACCCCTAATACTGCTTGGGAGCGTTGGAGCGATGATACCTGGTATGCTTACGATGATGCCGACTCTTGGGGCTTAAGCGTATCGCATGCTATATTCCCTATTGTTTGCCCTACTAGTAGTTATGAAGAAAACGTTTGGGAAGGTGCTTCTGTATTTCCTAATCCAACCGATGGTAACATTAACGTATACTTAAAACTTAAGAGCAGCGATGATGTAAACATCCGCGTATTTAACCCAATGGGCCAGCTTATAACAAGCCAAAACAGCACCAACACTATGGGTGGTACTTACGCTTTCGACCTAAGCAACCAATCTACAGGTTTATACTTTGTAGAGGTAACTGCAGGTACTGTAAGCAAAACATTTAAAGTTATAGTAGCCCGCTAACAACAGGCGTTAATATATTTTTAAAGGGCAGCCGGTGGCTGCCCTTTTTCGTTTCAAAAAAACTGTACTTTGCACTATACCAACAGGTACTAAAAAAGTGTATAACACACTGCGGAAAATTGCCACCGGCATAGTTGTATTGTTACTGCTGTTTAACACGGTGGGCAACATTATCCTGTTGAAAATTCAAGAGCATGCTATTGAAGAAGAGTTTGAGCATGAACTTAAAGCAGGGCATATAGAAAGTAACAGCATTATACAATTTACCGCTGCCGATATTGCCAATGCCCATTGGGAAAACAACCACGAGATTAGGCTTAACGGAAAGTATTACGATTTGGTGCGGACTAACAAATCTAAAGGCATTACCATTTACCAGTTTATTGCCGATGATGAAGAGTCTGACCTTTTTGCAGATTATTATACCCAACACAAACAGGGCAAAACAAAGCATGCAGTAGCGTTTCAGTTTCCGGTGTTTTACCAACCTGCTTATACTGCTCATTCATTTCTAAACACAGCTACTCAAACCATTACTACCAATAGCAAAGCCTTGCACGAGCAAAACAGTAGCTTGCCCAATTTTCCGCCACCCCAAGCATAGCCATGTGCTACTAATTACTAATTATTAATTCATAATTATAAGACATGGTAAAAAAATATATTTTACCCATGCTGCTGGTATGCTTATATTCCGCAGCCATGGGGCAGTCTAGTATTACGGTATATGATAATGCCACCTTGCAGCCTATAAGTGGGGTAATGGTTTTTTATCAAGCCACCAGTGGCGACTCTATGTGGGTTAGCCCCGATAGTTACAATCCCGGATTGTATAGTACATACCTTTCTAAATACTCTTACACCAATGCAAAGGGAACCGCCGGAATATATAGTACGGTTTATGCATCGGATACTGTGTTTATTGTAATGCCGGGCTATACGCCTTTTATAGATACTTATGGAAATATTGTAAGCAAGGAAAACAAAGTTTTTCTATCAATAAAAACCTACAATCTTGGCGATGTAGTAGTATCGGCCAGCAGGTTTGAAGAAAACCGCGACGATGTACCCCAACGTACGCAGGTTATCTCATCAAAGTCTATAGCCTTTCAAAGCCAGCAAAATACTGCCGATTTATTGCAGCAAAGTGGCAATGTGCTGGTGCAAAAAAGCCAGCAGGGTGGGGGCAGCCCATCTATACGCGGGTTTGAAGCCAGCCGTGTGTTAGCGGTTGTTGATGGGGTGCGCCTTAACAATGCCATATTTCGTGCGGGCCACTTGCAAAACGTATTGCGTATAGACAATACCATGCTTGATAAGGTGGAGCTTGTTTTTGGCCCCGGCTCTGTAGTATACGGGTCTGATGCCTTAGGCGGCGTTATGCACTTTTACACAAAAGACCCTTTACTGGCTACCGATGGTAAACCTGTGGTTAAAGGCGGGGCTTTTGTTCGTTACTCTACAGCCAATAATGAAATGACCGGCCATGCCGATGTTAGCATAGGGCTTAAAAAGTGGGGCTTTATCACCGGCTTTACCTACTCTAAGTTTGGCGATTTACGCCAAGGGGCGCAGGGCTACGACTCGCTTACATCGGTTTGGAAACGTAATGTATATGCCGACAGGATTAACGGGGTTGATACCGTAATGCAAAACAGCGACCCTAACCTGCAAGTGGGTACGGGCTACTCGCAATACGATATCATTCAAAAGGTAATCTTCTGCCCTAATAATAACTTCCAGCATACGCTAAACTTCCAGTTCTCTAACACATCAAACGTGCCGCGCTACGACAGGCTTACCGAGCTTAATGGCAGCGGCGTTCCGCGTAGTAGTGAGTGGTATTACGGCCCTGAGCAACGCATGCTGTTGGCCTATAAGTTTGATATTTTTAAGGCCAACAAAGCTTATGATAATGGCCGCGTTGTATTGGCTTTTCAGGATATAAAAGAGAGCCGCCACAACCGCAATTTTGGCGCGCCCAACCGCACCGACCGTAACGAGGAGGTTAAGGTATACTCCTTAAACCTGGATTACCAAAAGCAACTGGGCAGCAGTAACGAGCTGCGCTACGGGGCCGAGGGTACATTTAACAATGTACAATCTACCGCCAGGCGGGTAAACGTAAACACCGGGGCCGAGAGCGCCCAAAGCACCCGATACCCCGATGGTGGCAGCCGGTTTTTTACCGCTGCAGTGTATGCTACGCACACCTGGGAAATAAGCAGAAAGCTGATACTTAACGATGGGCTGCGGTTGAGCTACGTAGGCCTAAGGTCTAAGTTTACAGATACTACGTTTTTCCCCTTTCCGTTTACAGAGGTTAGTCAGAATAACACCGCCCTTAGTGGCAATTTAGGGTTGGTTTATATGCCCGGTGCAGGCTTTCGCATAGTGGGGTTAGGCTCTACCGGTTTCCGGTCGCCCAATGTTGACGATTTGGCCAAGATATTTGATTCGGCACCCGGCACTGTTATATTGCCCAACCCCGATTTAAAGCCTGAATCAACTGTAAATGCAGAGTTAACCATATCTAAAACCTTTAACAAAAAGTTTACTTTAGAAGCTAACGGTTATTATACCTAGGTGCGCAATCAACTATCAGTAAACCCTTCTACATTCAATGGGCAAGACTCTATTGTATACGATGGTACACTTAGTGCCGTCCGTACTATTCAGAACAATAACAAAGCCTATATATACGGCGGTTACCTTGGCGTGCGTGGCGATATTACCAGCTACCTTGCTGTGTCAGGTTCTATAAACTATACCTACGGCCGTGTAAAAGGCGATAGCGTAGATGTTCCTTTAGACCATATTGCCCCACTGTTTGGCAGGGTAGGTGTTATGCTAAACCTGAAAAAGTTTCAGGCAGAGGCCTATACCTTGTTTAACGGTAAAAAGAAACTGGAAGACTATAGCAACAGTGGCGAGGATAACCTGCAATATGCCACCGTTGATGGTATGCCTGCATGGTACACCCTTAACCTGCGCGCTGCTTACCAGTTTAATAAATATGTGCAGCTACAGGTTGCGTTAGAAAATATACTAGACCGCAACTACCGTGTGTTTGCATCGGGCATAAGCTCAGCAGGCCGCAACCTAATGGTTACCCTGCGCGGTAATTTTTAAGCATCGATTATATAATACGTTAATCCCCTTGGTTTTACTAAGGGGGATTTTTTGTTTTTGTACCCTTACAGCGTGTAGCTAATACACTCGTTTTCGCGGTTCGACCCCCTCCTGCCTTACTACGTTTCGGCTTTCCTCCCCCTACAAGTAGGGGAGGTGTCGATCACGCCAAAGGCGTGATCGACGGTGGGGGTACGGAACCCTACAGCCCGTAGCTAATACTCAATTTTCGCACCTGTTTTAAAGGTCCCTCTCATTGAGAGGGTGGATGTCGCCAAACGGCGACAGACGGGAGAGGGGATTTTTAGCGTGTCGCACCCGGGGGTGGTTACAATTTATCATTTTTCGTTTATCATTTTTCATTACCTCAAACCTTACAGCGTGTAGCTCGACAACTCGTTTTCGCACCTGTTTTAAAGGTCCCTCTCATTGAGAGGGTGGATGTCGCCAAACGGCGACAGACGGGAGAGGGGATTTTTAGCGTGTCGCACCCCGGGGTGGTTACAATTTATCATTTTTCGTTTATCATTTTTCATTACCTCAAACCCTTACAGCATGTCCCAAAGGGATGCCTTTGGCATAGCTCGACAACTCGTTTTCGTAGTTCTTATTAATCCTTGTCTCAAAAAGTGCGGTGGGTAGTCCACGCGCAGTGCGAACCTGAATGTAGTTGAGCATTTGGCTGTGCGCAAGGTTGCGGGCGAGACGAAATGAGGTTGGTGCTTGGCCTGCCCCGTACTTGATACGGGGTGGTGTCTTTTTTGATTACTTTTTGGACAAGCAAAAAATAATGAAGAATAACACCTTTAGGCAACCCGCTTTCACGAATCGCCTGTCGGTGACAATCTTATCATAACCGTTTACCAACTGACCAATGATGTTAAGCCTGAGCCTAACTGGTTTCAATCACTGTTTAAGCTTGTCCTCTTGCTAAACCGTTTATCTTAAATATCTATCTAAACCATTAATATGAAATCGTAATAAGCATTGTAGGTACTATTAAAAGTTCCCCCTTTTTAAAGGGGTGTTTAGTGCAAAGCACTAAACGGGGGATTTTTAACCCTCGAAAAACTTCCCTTTAAGGGGAGGGATTTAGGAGGGCTGCGCCGCGCGGCTGTTCGTCATCCCGAACTTGTTTCGGGATCTCCTAATTAACCATTAGGAAAGGTACTATCAATCTGTAATTGCAATTACGGGTACAAAGATACAACACCGAAATATCAAAAGTCAAGCATTTTATAAAATATGTTAATAATTATTTTAATGGATATGCTAAATATTACTAATCAGTCAAATCCTAAAATATGTGGTTCAGATAGATAATCATGCTAATCTTCAAATCCTTAAATCTTGTTTAAAGACAATATGCCACAAAAACAAAACACCCCCTGACGTTTTAAGTCAGGGGTGTTTTTAAATGGTATTAAACGCAATTCCTAGTGCATGCCACCTTGGTCAAATAATTTAATCCAAAGGGTTTCACCGTCTTTAAGAACGGGCACAAATTGGTGCGAAGCATTGTTATCTTCATACTGTAAATAATCGTAACCACCATAAATGTACTTTTCGGTGTAGGTGCGGCTATGGCCGGCATCTTTAATACGGGTATACATTTGGGTATTAGCTGCTACATTGTATGAAATAGTATAAACTGCACCATAAACTGGGTTGGTAGGCAGGTTAATATCAACTTCGCCAAAGTAGTTTAAATCGCTGCCTAACTCTAGAATAAAGAACCTGCTAGAAGTGCTTATATCATCAAGGTTCACAGTAGTAGAAGAAATGGTACCAAATGCAGGGCTGCTGTAGTCTGCAGAAGCACCCGGCATAGGGTTTTGCCAAGTCGCAAAACCATCTGCATCAGAGGTAAGTACTTTACCTGCACCTTGGTTGCCTGTTACAAAACGAAGTGAACCATCAACTTGTAAGCTTGCTTGTGGATCCCAACTGTTGATACCAACATTGCCGTTATGACCAAGAATAGAACCACCGTCTAGGCCTAATTTAATGCGTCCGTATGATGGGTCTTGCTGACCAATAATACCAAGGGTATTGCCTTCGCTTACATCCCAAAGGTCAACATCATCGCTTAAACGTATTTGGGGAGAGTTGTTACCACCTTCAATTTGTAACCTTACTTGTGGGTCGTTTACTCCAATGCCAACATAGTCATTTTCGTAGTATATTTTGTTGCCATTGGTACCCCATTGGCTGCTACCTGATGATGGGTCGGCCCAGTATGCAAAACCATCAGCATTAGAGGTTAATACCCTTCCGGCACCTTGTGTGCCATCGTTAATGCGAATGTTGCCATTGATATCTAGTTTAGCTTGTGCATCGCCTGCATACATGCCAATGCCAACATTGCCAGAGATAACTCCCATATTGTCATATACTTCCAAACCGCTTGTATTCATATAATTTGCACCTATAAACGATGTAGAGATATAATTTGAGTGCAACATATCTATATATCCATCCCAAACACCATGTATCATGTGTGCATTAATAAAGCCGGTATTAAGGTTTGATGTATTCAAGCCACCCCATTCATCAGCAGTAATGTATGGGTTTTCAACCCAGTTGCTACCATCCCAACGTAAGGTGTTGTTAGCAGAAGTACCGGCAGCTAATACAGGTATTTGAACAGAGTTTCCACCTGAGATAGAAAGGGTAGTGCCTGAGAAAGAAAGTTCTTGATCATCAGTAGCAGGGTCGCCTTGAGGACCTTGAGGGCCTTCAACACCTTGTGGACCCATAGGGCCTACAGCACCGTCTAAACCATCGTTACCGGCAGGGCCTTGAGCACCCACTTCGCCTTGAGGACCTTGAGGACCTTCAACACCTTGTGGACCCATAGGACCAACAGCACCGTCTAAACCATCAACACCGGCAGGGCCTTGAGCACCCACCTCGCCTTGAGGACCTTGTTCGCCTTGTGGACCAACTTCGCCTTGTATACCTTGTGGGCCTTGCACTGCAGCAGCGTCAGACCATGTGGCTAAACCATTAGCATCAGATACTAATATTTTACCTGCTCCTTCAGAGCCATCGGTAATTTTTACTGAGCCTATAACGTCTAGCTTAGCAGCAGGAGAAGTAGTTCCCATACCAACATTACCTTCAATATTAACAGCAATGGCTGATGAGCCGGTAGTTTGAACACCGTCTACTATACCACCACCAATAACCTCGAAAGTACCTTGTGGGTTTTGGGTATTAATACCTACTTTAGTACCATCGTTATAAATAAAAGAGCTGTTACGCACCCACTCTGTACCATTCCAATAAGGGCTGTTACCTGCATCGTGGCCGGGCTGTAGTAAGCCGGGTTCGCCTTGTGGGCCTTGTGCACCATCGGCACCTGCAGGGCCTTGTACGGCAACAGCATCAGACCATGTAGCTAAACCATTAGCATCAGACACTAATATTTTACCTGCTCCTTCAGAGCCATCGGTAATTTTTACAGAACCAATAACGTCTAGCTTAGCAGCAGGAGATGTAGTTCCCATACCAACATTGCCTTCAATATTAACAGCAATGGCTGATGAGCCGGTAGTTTGAACACCGTCTACAATACCACCACCAATAACCTCGAAAGTACCTTGTGGGTTTTGGGTATTGATACCTATGCGTGTACCATCATTATATAAGTAAGAGCTGTTACGTACCCATTCTGTACCATTCCAATAAGGGCTGTTACCATTTTCATTACCTGTATTGTATAAAACCGGGTTCGCCTTGTGGGCCGGCAACACCTTGTTCGCCTTGTGGGCCAACAGCGCCATCGGCACCGGCAACGCCTTGTGGTCCCATAGGTCCAACAGCACCATCGGCACCAGCTACACCTTGTGGGCCTTGTGGGCCGGCAACACCATCAACACCGGCAGGGCCTTGCGGACCCATTGGGCCTGCTAAACCATCAACACCGGCTATGCCTTGTAAACCTTGTGGGCCTTGCTCGCCTTGCGGACCCATTGGGCCAACCGCGCCATCAACACCGGCTACACCTTGTAAACCTTGTGGTCCCATTTCGCCTTGCGGACCCATAGGGCCAACCGCGCCATCAACACCGGCTATACCTTGTAAACCTTGAGGTCCCATTTCGCCTTGCGGACCCATAGGGCCAACTGCGCCATCAGCACCGGCTATACCTTGTAAACCTTGTGGGCCTGCTACGCCTTGCTCGCCTTGTGGACCTTGAGGACCCATTTCGCCTTGCAAGCCCATAGGGCCTTGTTGGCCAGGTAACCCTTGTAAGCCCATAGAGCCTGGAGCACCTTGTTCGCCTTGTGGGCCGGCAACGCCTTGCTCACCTTGTGGGCCTTGCGGACCCATTGGGCCTGCTGCACCATCAACACCGGCAACGCCTTGTAAGCCTTGTGGTCCTTGCTCGCCTTGCGGACCCATTGGGCCAACTGCGCCATCAACACCGGCAATACCTTGCGGGCCTTGTGGTCCGGCAACACCATCAGCACCTGCAGGGCCTTGTGGACCCATTGGGCCTTCAACACCTTGCGGGCCTTGCGCACCGGCAACACCATCGGCACCTTGCGGGCCTTGCGGGCCTGCAATACCATTAGCACCTGCCGGGCCTTGTGGGCCTGTTAAACCTTGCAAACCTTGTGGGCCTGCAGGGCCTTGGGCACCTTGTATACCTTGCGGGCCTTGTGGGCCGTTTGCTCCGTTAATACCATTTAAACCTGCAGGGCCTGTTGGGCCTTGTGGGCCCGGCGTACCGCTGCCTTTTACCTTACCTGCGTAAAATGCGTAAGGCACACTATATAGTTGCATAATGCCAATAGGGGTAAAACCACCATTGCCAAGATCCATTTCTATTTGAATAAATTGGTTAGAAACATCCCAGGGGATAGAGTATAAGTCGGTGTGTAAACCGCCTGCATACTGGCCCTGTCCTATTACTAAGTTAAATAAACCAAACTGGTTGGTCTTCACATCGTAATGTATCTCCCTATACTGTGGGGTATTTACGGTTGTGTCTGATAATACGTTTACACGTACATTAAAGGTTTGGTTAGCAAGTACAGATCCACTTGCGTTGCGGGCTACTGCCTGGTAATTAAAGCCATTTGGCGGTATTTGCTGTGCCTTTGCGGTAAAAGATACCATAAGGGCAAACGCTGCAACCGAAATGTACTTAATCATCTTGTCACGTTTTTTCATTTTTTTTGTGTGGTTGGTTTCAGGGGCTAAATTCATACACATAAAGTGTTGCATAAAACCTAAAGCTTGCTTACATTTACTCATGTAAGAAAGTGTCTGCATATCAGATACTAAAAAATATAAGTAGTTGATAATCAGGTGTTGATTTATTTCCGGCGAAAAGAGATGTAGGGTAGGGAATGCTACTTATTTTTAAAACCCCATTTATAAAACATGAAAAATTTACTTTTAACCTTATTGATTCTGACAGGCATAACAGCAGTTAGTGCCCAGGAGCCACTTTACAAGTTGCGCGGACACTCCGATTTAATAACCGGTGTTGCTTTTGCCGATGATTCTAAAACACTGGCATCTGCCGGGTCTTGGGAAAACAAGGTTTACCTGTGGAATGCCGCTGGCGCTGCAAAAATTAAGAGTATAGACTTAGCCGGCCAGTGCATGAGTGTGGCTTTTTTAAGCAAAAGCAAACTGATAGTAGGTGCAGGAAACAATGTATATATTGTAGATACGGATAAAGCAATAGTTATAAAAACCATGGAGGGGCATACAGAAACCGCATGGTATGTAACGGTTAACAAAGCCAAAACGCTTATAGCATCGGGCGGATGGGATAACAACTGCATTTTATGGGATGTGAAGAAAGGAAAGAAGAAGCAAATACTTAAAGGCCATACGAGCTATATTAACCGTGTTTCTTTTTCGCCCGATGGGTTACAGGTAGCTACGGCATCTGAAGACAAAACGGTTAAAATATGGAATGTGAAAAAGGGCGACCTGATTAGGACCATTGCCGACCATGCCGGTGCAGCCAGCGAAGTAGCCTACAGCCCCGATGGTAAATACCTTTTAACAGGAGGCGATGATAATGCCACCTTTGTATACAACACAACCAACTTTGAGCGTGTGGCTACCCTACCCGAGCAAAAAGATAAAGTGCGCGCAATAGCCTTTTCTGCCAATGGCACTATGGTTGCTATAGGTGCAGGCTCTGAGGCTAAAGAAGTAAACGTTTACAGTGTTGGCAACTGGTCTCGCATTATTAAACTAACCGGCCCCGATAGTTTTGTAAATAACCTTGCCTTCTCTGCCGACGGTAAATACCTTGCCGGTGCCAGCTCTGATAAGAATGTATATATATGGGATGCTACTAAATTTTCTAAATAGGGTATAGCTTATAGCGTATAGCGTATAGGGTTTAGCATGTAGAATAATAAGATGATATATTGTTTCTGACCCCTGACTCCTGAATGCTGAACCCTTATACAAGACCTTCCCACACATGTGGATTAGTAACTGGGGCCGTAATTACTACGGCCTCTTTTGTTATAGGGTGAATAAAACGCAGCTCGCGGGCATGCAGGCAAATAGACCTGTCGGGTGTTCCGTGGTCCGACCGGTACTTCTTATCGCCCTTAATAGAACAACCAATTTTAGATAATTGCGCCCTAATTTGGTGCGTACGGCCCGTTATGGGCTTAACCTCTAGCAGGCTATACTTATTGTTACTATTGATTACAGAGTAGCTTAAAATGGCTTCCTGGGTTTCGTGCCCCGGTTTATCAAAGGCAGTAGTAATATTTGTTTTTTGGCTGCGCTTTAAATAATGGGTAAGTGTAGCTTCGGGCTCGCGGGGCATGCCTTGTACCAGCGCCCAATAGGTTTTCTCTGTTTCCCGTTGCTTAAACTGCTCATTCATGCGGGCAAGGCCCTTGCTGGTTTTAGCAAAAAGCACCACTCCACTCACCGGCCTGTCTATACGGTGGATAAGACCTACAAACACATTGCCCGGTTTATTATAGGTGCGTTTAAGGTACTCCTTTAAGTGCTCCGTCATAGGTATATCGCCCGTAATATCGCCTTGGGTAATCTCGCCCGGTAGCTTGTTTATAGCTATCAGGTGGTTGTCTTCATATAATATAACAGGCTTGTACATGCTGCAAAGCTACTAATTAGAAATCCTAATGAAATAATATTGTTTAATAACTCAAACCTCAGCCCTCACAACTCAGCCCTGAAGGTACGTTAGTACCGTTTGGCAAAACTCCTCCGGCTTTTCGGCTTGCACCCAATGCCCGGCACCGTCTATAGTTTCTATAACCGCATTTGGAAAGTGGAGGTTAATATCGGCCACTTCGGGCCCTTTTATGTAGTCAGACAGTTCGCCACGGATAAATAGGGTAGGGCCGGTAAATATATGGTCTGCGCTTAGGGCTTCGTTTAAATGGTCTATAGTAGCAGCAAGTATGGTTAGGTTTGGTCGCCACCCAAGGCGCTCTTTGGTTTCCCAATAAAGGTTCTTCAATACAAACTGGCGAAGGGTAACCGATGGTAACTCATCTGCAAGGGCTTCATCAGCTTCTTTGCGGCTTTTCAGCGTGTCAAAATCAAGCGTAAGCATGGCTTCTACCACCGGCAGGTTGCTGTGCTCATACACACCCGGCATCATATCTACTACAATAAGCTTCTCAATCCGTTCCGGGTTTTCACAGGCAAAAAGCATGGCTGTTTTTCCGCCCATAGAGTGCCCCATAATTATAGCCTTATCAATAGAATGGGTATTAAGAAACTCCAGTAAATCGGCCACCATAGCAGCGTAGCTATGTTCATTATCGTGCGGAGATTCGCCATGGTTACGGGCATCAACCAGGTAAACGGTATAGTGCGGGGCAAAGTAATTCCGCGCCAGCGATACCCAGTTATCTGAACTGCCTAAAAAACCATGCAGTATTACCAGTGCGGGGCCTTGCCCCATTTGCTTAAAGTTAAGCTGCATTACTGGCTAAATTTCATTTCTATAGCACCCATGCGAATAAGGTCGCCATTGCGTAGGGCCTGCTTGGTAATGCGCTTGCCGTTTACAAAGGTACCGTTGGTGCTGTTAAGGTCGGTTAACACATATTGCCCGCCCTCAAAATTAATTTGCGCGTGGTTGCTTGATATGGTTTGCTCCTGTATTACAATGGTATTTACATCTTTACGGCCAATGCTTATTTGCGATGGTTTAAGCGTATAGGTTTGCGCACCGGCAGTAAGGTATACCTTTAGTGTAGGGGCTGCTGCCGAGCCTGCAATAATGGTTTTTTTAGGGTCGTTTTTAACTATCTCGCCAGGGTTGGTCATTTGGCGGCGCTTAATTTCTTCCTGCATGCGCAGGTTTTTCTCTTCCATCTCTTTAAAGCGCTTGGCTTCAGAGTCGCTGCGGCTTTTTCGCTTTTGGCGCTGGCGCATAGCCACGTAAATAGAAAGGCCTATTAATGCCAATACCAATATTGATATAACAATGTATAGCGTAAGGTTTAAAAAGCTACCACCATCTTTAGGGGCGGTAAACAGGGCTGCTAAACGCTCACCTTTGTATTCAATTTCTACTTTATGTTCTTTACCATCAGCATCGGTAGCGGTGTTGTAGGTAAGCTCGCATTGCTGGTTTTGGCCGGCTTTTTTAGCATACGCATCAACAAAGTCTTGTATGTAGTTAGAAACATCTGCCGCCGATGCAACAGTGCGGCTCTCGCCATTGGTTTGGTCGCTAATGCGTTTAAGGTTATCGCCTGCGTAGCGGTTGGCCGTTTGGTATACAAGGGTATAAACCGGTATGGCAGTTTTCTGCGATTTTGATATTACATCCTCTGCCCTTATAGGCGATTTTGTGTTGTTTATAGATGCTGATACAACAATCAAAATCCTGTCGGCAGGCAGGTTGTTGCGGCTGGCTATGTAATCAAGGCACTCATCAATACCTTTAAAAACATCGGCACGCTTAACGGTATCTTTACTGTCTACCAACTGATTGGTAATGTTGTAGCCCAACGCTTTATTATCGGGTGTAAACTCAAAGCTTAGTTGCTTAAAGGCTTTACCATCGGCTTGTGCACGGTTAAAAGAACCAACGTTTAGCAGTTTGTTATCGCTAAGGGTAAGCAGCGCTTCAGAAAGGCCTGTTTTAATGTTTTGTATAGGCGCGCCGGTGGTGTAGTAAGAGTTTTCTACCAATATAAATACGGCGGTTTGCTTTTTGTTAGAGTTTTCCTGCACCAGCTTTAGGGTAAACTCCAGCGGGGTGCCATCTTCTATAATTTTAAAGTCGGCCTTTTGGGGCTGCTCGTTAGATTTTATTGATACCACCGTTTTAATCTCGGGGAACTTAGTAGTATCTGTAGGGCCTATAGAAAAGTTTTGTGCAAACAAACCTGTTGCCCATAATACAATTGCCAGGGTTGAAGCAATATGTTTTAGTTTACTCATAATGTAAAGGTAGAAAGAAATTAAACAGCCGAGCGGAATCTAAAAATGGTGTTACCTAATTTAATCATGTCGCCATCGGCAAGGTTGCCCTCGTCTGCTATAACATCATTAATAAAAGTACCGTTGGTAGATAGTTCGTCTTTATACTTAAACGTACCCAGGCGGAACAATATAGTAAGGTGTTTAGACGATATAGATGAATCGTTAGGCAGCACAATATCGTTACCATTATCAGCACCAATGCTGTTGCGGCCTTCAAATAGTTTAAAGTCTATACCGTTCTCATCAATAGTGTACGATACCAACCAACCCACCAACTTGCGGGCGTTTTTTTGCGGCTCAAGGTGGTTTATGCTGGTTTGCTGCTTGGCGTTTACAATGCGGGTTTTGTCCAGGCTACCCTCATTAGCTGTTGCAGGCGGGGTAAATATTTGCGTTTTATCGCTGTTGCCATTCTCATTGCCTGCGCTGTGTATTACGGTTTTGTCGTCGTTCACTACGTTGGGTATTTGGGTGTTTTGCGTTTTAGGGCAGTATGGGCAGTCGCTCAGCGACTCACTATAATAGTGTCCGTTAGGGCAAAGTTTAAAATTATCCATGGTGCAAAATTACTGTTTACTGGGTTTAAAGTCAACTTCTGCGTATTTCACAGTCCCTTTTAACATTTTTGTAACCGGTATTAAAAGTTTATTGTTGTTTAGCATAACGCTTCCCTGCAAGCAAAAAGAGCCGCCCACATCTTTGTATGACGATAATAGGTCCTTTTCCACATTGCCATCGGCATCAATTTTAACAATAAATAATCCTGAATTCGCTTCTGTGTAATCTAAACTTGCAAAGCTGCCTTCCTCTACCAGTTTTAAGTTGCTTAGGTTGTCGTTATACACCATATAAAAATCATTTCCACATAGTACCGGTACAAATGATGCTTCAAAAGATGTATAGGGTGCGCGTTGAAATTTAGGTATCCTTACCGACCATTCTGTTTCGCCACCCGGGGCAATACTTGTTACTACTATATCCTTAAAATCTCTTGCATAATCAGTACGGCTGCGGGTATTAGTTACGTTGCCATAGCTTTGCTTATATGTTGTAGTCATGGGTATATAGGTTAAACGTTCGCCCACTATCAATATACTGCCATCAGGCCGTGTATATATATTTTCCAGCGCAAGGTCATTTACAGGGCTGTCTTTTTCACTATCAATAATTTGTTTGTAGCCAACAGTTCCTTCAAATATCCTGTCATCAAAATCATAAAAATCATTATCAAGGGCTTCGCCTGTTTGATTATCTATTACAGATAAAAAACAACCTGTTACCTTATCTTTTTTCTAAGAGAGTTGTCGTCGTAATAAAAACCACCGCACACGAGCTCCCACACTATCATCATATACTTTAACGGTTAACGATGTAATAAACTTATCGCCAGTGCCCAGTTTTACACTCTGTAAATCGTCTTTATCTTTATTAATGTAGTATAGTTTATAATCATAGTTAGGCGTGTTGTCACCCTTAGATTCTCCCCGCAGTTTTTTGTGGTGATTTTTTATTATAAAATAGACATTGCCAATATTATCAGCATCAACACCATCTATGCTCGATTGCCATTTATCAAAAGGTATTTTGCCGCTTTTTGTCCACAACAGGGTTTTGCTATTATCATAAGCATAAACATTTACAGCAGCCAAGCTATTGTTGGCATTTTGTTCGCCATTGTCGTACAGGCTAACAATATAAAATGTCTTTTTATCAGCCGAACGTACATACATAACCTGGTCGTATTTAGGAGATGATATACCAAAGTTTATATAGGCCATATTAGTAAAAGAATAATCAGGTTGTGGGGGTCTTACCTTTTCGGTTATTTCCTGCACAAACGTAGTTTGATTCATTTCTACAGAAATGCCCGGTATGGTAACCAGCATGTTTTTACCCGATGGCGCCATAGTGCTTTTATCAAACGTGTAATAATTTATAGCTACGCCACCTTTTACTTTTTCATACGTAAACATACAAGGCTCGTCATTCATCATATCAGCAGCAAAATAATAGTTGCCATCAAACTGGTCTGCCCACATTTTTTGAAAAACAACTGCCTTTTGTTGCAGTGTTTTAGGGTTGTAAGAATGGAACCAATACTTTACCGCAGAAAATAAACCCGGTTTAAAGCCCACTAAAAATATGTTTTCATCATCTTGTCCGGCACTTACAGATATGCCCATAGATGGTTCCTGAATGCTTTCGCCAATATTAAATTTGTAGCTGCTTTGAGCATAATTGTTGCCCGCTGTAAACAAAACAGTTACCAGCAGCAGGAGTGTTTTTTTCATTTTATAGGTTTTATAGCGGGTAAATCTATATAAATTAGCGCAATATTAATTACTTACAAATAAGCCAATAGTGTTTAAAGTATTATTAAGTGTCTTTTTTTCATTTTACTGATACCATTAAACCTTGCTGCGCAAAAAAGGGTGGCAACCCGGCTATGTGGTAACCATACAGGGCGATACCTTTAAAGGCTCTATAAAATACGGCAACAACATACTTTCTGATGCCCGGTACGATGCCTGCCACATTGTGAAGTTTAAAACCACCCGCGGCATCCGCATCAATTTTACCCCCAGTTTACGCGTTGCTATAAGCGGGGCGATGATTTTTACCTAACCTATAAAACCCTGCTGGCAGGCCAAACATGGGCTGTGTTTATTAAAAAAGTAGCAACAGGGCCTATAGATTTATACTATTACTACGGCGAGCGTAAAAGCTTTATGTATTTTCTTAAAAAGCCCTACAGCAACTACTTGGTGCTAGAGAGCGATGATACCGCTCTTACATTTAACCGCCTGCCCATTAAGGCCGCCCTTATGAAGTATTTTAAAGAGTGCGATGCCGTTACCAAAAAGATAGACGACGGCACATACCGCATCTACAACCTTCGCCTGCGCGATATTCCCGCCATGGTTGATGAGTATAATAAGTGCAAGTTTTAGTTCTCGGTTGTCAGTTCTCAGTTGCCGGTTATTCTTTAGCTAAGAAAATACTGTGAACAGGGAACCGGGAACTGAGAACTGGAAAAAACTACCTTTGCAGCATGAAGTATTACAACAACATATTAGGTACCATTGGCAATACGCCCATGGTTAAGATAAACCGTATTACTAAAGATTTGAAAGCCACCGTGGTAGTTAAAATAGAAACCGGCAACCCCGGCAACTCTATTAAAGACCGCATGGCTGTTAAAATGATTGAAGATGCTGAGCGCGATGGCCGCCTTAAACCGGGTGGCACTATTATAGAAGGCACCAGCGGTAATACCGGTATGGGTTTGGCTATTGCAGCCGTTATAAAAGGCTATAAATGTATTTTTACTACTACCGATAAGCAAAGCAAAGAAAAGGTAGATGCCTTAAGGGCTTTTGGCGCAGAGGTTATTGTTTGCCCTACCAATGTTGACCCTGAAGATCCACGCTCATACTACTCGGTTTCTTCTCGTTTAGAGAAAGAAATACCTAACTCTTGGAAACCTAACCAGTACGATAACTTATCGAACACCCAAGCGCATTACGAGCAAACCGGCCCCGAGATTTGGGAACAGACAGAAGGTAAAGTAACGCACCTTGTAGTAGGTGTTGGCACTGGTGGCACCATTACCGGTACAGGTAAATACCTAAAAGAGAAAAACCCTAATATTAAAGTATTGGGTATTGATACCTACGGCTCTGTATTTAAAAAATACAAAGAGACAGGCATTTTTGATAAGAACGAGATTTACCCTTACATAACAGAGGGTATTGGAGAGGATTTCCTACCTCAAAACGTTGACTTTAATGTTATTGATCATTTTGAAAAGGTAACCGATAAAGATGCCGCTATTATGACCCGCCGTATAGCGCGCGAAGAAGGCATTTTTGCAGGTAACTCAGCTGGTTCTGCCATGGCGGGCCTGGTGCAAATGAAGGATATGTTTAAAGAGGGCGATTTGGTAGTGGTTATTTTCCACGACCATGGATCGCGCTACTTAGGCAAAATGTTTAACGATGAGTGGATGCGCGACCGTGGTTTCCTTGAACAGCAAAAGCCTACCGCCCAAACTATTATAGAAAGCCGCAGCAAAAGCTCTGTTATTACTGTTGAAGCTACCGATAAGGTGGAAGAGGCATTGCGTTTAATTACGGAAGAAGACATATCGCAAATACCGGTTAAACGCGGTAACGATGTTGTTGGCGCTATTAACGAGAGTAGCTTGTTGATGAAGCTGATTAAAAACCCCGATTTGAAAGCGGAAACCATAGAATCTGTAATGGATGCCCCGCTGCCTGTTGTTAAAATGGATGCAACTGTAGAAGAAATATCAGCCAAGATAAACAAAGAAGTAGGCGCTGTACTAGCCACCGATATTGGCGGCAACCTGCACATCATTTCTAAGTTTGATATTATTAAAACACTGAGTTAATAGCGCTAAGAGAAAAAGGTTATCGTCATTCCCGCGCAGGCGGGAATCTCACCAAGCGGTAATATAAAGCTAAAAAGCCCCGCACTGCGGGGCTTTTTTATTGTGTAGTATGCTATTTAAAGCTATTAATTCTTCACAAACATTTTGCGGCTAACCATACCATCTACAGTTAGTATATAAGAGTAAATACCGGGAGCTAAATCTGCCGTGTTGGTATTCATAGTAAAGTTACCTGCCGGTTGTGTGCCTGTGTAAACAGCTTTTACCTGCTGGCCGGTAATGTTGATGATTTTAAGGTCAACCGTACCTGTTTTTGTTAATACGTAACCTACATTCATGTTGTCGGTAGCAGGGTTAGGAAACACAGTCATAAAGTTGGCATTGGTAGTTTGTTCCTTAATACCCGTTGGCTCATCAACTACTAATATGTTAAATACAAGTGTGGTATCCATTGTTACACTATTTTGGTTAAAAACAGACCATGCAGAACCGGTATACCAAACACCAATTGGGTTGTCGTTATATGTACCGTTTTCCCCCAGTTGTGGGTAGCAAAAATTATCCTGTTTGGCTGTCCGTTTGTTAAAACATTGTCAATAATGGAATAGTTTCCACTGGTATTAGCACTAGTGTTAGTATGTTTAAAAGCATTAGCATTGCCCGATGATGGAATAAAAACATCATACACAGCACTGTCTGGGAAAGCAGATAAATCTTCATTGTAAATAGCCCAGTTAGTGCCGGTATACCAAATACCTGTGTTATGGTCGTTGTAAACGCCGTTATCGTTACCGCTCCAGTTATGGGTAATAAAGAAAATAGCGTTAGGGTTACCATCAAGGGCCGGGTTAGAAATAGTTGTCCAGTTGCCGCTAATGTTTGCCGTTGATGAAGTGTGGCTAAATACAGTACCATTAGAACCATTAGGAACCAAAACATTCCATGCCGTGCTGTCAGCAAAAGGAGTTAAGTTATCCTCGTTATAAAGAGCCCAATTAGTGCCGTTGTACCAGGTGCCAAATTTAAAATCGGCGTAGTTACCGTTAGAGCCCCAGTTTTGGGTAACAATTAGTTTAGCACTTGTGTTACCATCAAGTGTTGGATCAGATAATGCAGACCAGTTTGCAGAAATATTAGATGGCGAAGTGGTATGCGTAAAGAAGTTGCCAAAGTAGCCTGATTGTGCCGAGGCGGTTAAGCCGCTTAACGCTGCAAATGCTACTAATGTAGTTTTTAAGAAAAGATGTTTCATAGGTAGTTGGTTTTAAGATGAGTATTAAATTGTTTTTTAATGATTAGATAGAAAGGGTATAATTTTTTGTTTAAAGTTACGTCTAATATATGGCTAAAATAATAAACAAAAACTAGATGTTATTCATTGCAAATGTTGAAAACGATATACTGATCAGATTATCAGTTATTTAAACAACCCCTTTATCCTTGGCCTGGTTAGGTAAAAAATAATAAACCCGGCAATGCATAAGCCAAGCAATCCGCCTGTAAAATCGCCGCTAAATAAGCGCATTAAATCGCCGGTGGCGTTGGCTGCAAAAATGCCTATAACACATAGCCAACCCCATTTGCGTTGCTTAAACCAACCGCGGGTGGTAATAACAAATACCTGGCTAAGTACTAAGAAGAGGATGCCAATAGTTACGCGGTAAGGGGCCATTTCGCCGTAGCTGTCGGGGGTTGTCTCCCACATTCTATCCAGCACACTACCGGGCCATAGCAGGGTTATAGCAGCCAATAAAAGCACGAAAGCGCAAAGGGAAATAAATATTCCTACTAAGTAAAAACTAATTGGCTTTGCTTGCATAATTAACGGGTGGTTAATAATGCAAACTTAACAAGAAACAGCAAACCTACTAGCGCAGTTTGGGTACGTTAAAAAAGAAGGTAGCCCCTTTGCCTACTTCAGATTCTATCCAAACATTTCCACCCGCTTCTTCAACTATTTTCTTTACTATAGCAAGCCCAACACCGGTGCTTTCTACCTTATCGCGGGCATTTAGGGTTTGGAATATTACAAAAATTTTCTCGTGGTATTCCGCATCTATTCCCGGGCCGTTATCCTGCACAAAAAAGGTATAGCGTGTATCACTGTCTTTAAACCCTATTTTTATTTCGGGGTTTGGGTTGTGGTTGTACTTTATGGCGTTGCTTATAAAGTTGCTAAACACCTGTTCTATCTTCAGCCTGTCCGATTCTATCTCGGGCATGTCGCTTTGTATAGTAAACGTATAATCTTCAGATGGTGATAGTACAGATACAATGTCTTTCACCATTTCGTAAGTGTTAAACACTTCGGGTTTGCTATGCTGGCGCCCTGCGCGCGAATATTCTAAAATGCCGTTTATAAGCATCTCCATGCGGTGTATCCGGCCACGCATCATTTCAAAGTTCTTCTTAGCTCCTTCGTTTACAATCTCGCCAAGGTCTTCTTCTATCCAGGTAGACAGGTTGTTTATTGCCCGCAACGGGGCTTTCAAATCGTGCGATACAATGTGCGCGTATTGGTCAAGCTCAGTATTTATACGCTCAAGGCTATCGTATGATTCCTGCAACTTGTTTTCGCGTTGTTTGTCTTTAGTTACATCAATAGCAAAACCAACCAATGCGGCCTCGGCATTCGACTCATCCGGAAAAATAAAGTTCTCAAAATAATATTCGTTATAGTTGTGGGTAACAGACCAAGTAAAATGCACTACATTACCCTCATACGCTGCACGTATTTCGTCTTTTTTGCCATGCATTATATCATAAATACTGTGGCTTATTATAGTACCATCGGTATTCTCTTTAATAGGGCTTAGCGCTTTACCTATGCACGACATAAAATTGCCCTTATCATCGAGGCTGTAAATAGATATAGGCATGTTTGCCGCCATAGAGTCTAATATGCGGCTTTGCATGTTCATCTGTTCCTGAACTTTGTGGCGTTCTGTAACATCGCGGCTGTTTACAACAATACCGGTTACAAACTCATTTTCATCAACTAGCTTGCCAACAGATTCAAGCCATAGGTATTCTCCGTTCTTTTTCTTAAACCTAAACTCTTGCGATACTGTTTTACCGGGGCTTTGTAATATCTCTTGTATACTTATGGCTACATTATTCAGGTCTTTAGGATGAATGAATTCCATGCAGTTTTTGCCAATTAAATCAGCCTCATCGTAACCTAAAATGCGGTATGCCGAAGGGCTTTCATAGGTAATGGTACCATCGGCCTCTAATATTGTAATCATGTCGTATGATGTTTCTACCAACGACCTGAAAATCTCCTCGCTTTTAGCTAATTGTTTGTTAGCTGCAACAATTTCTCTGGTGCGCTCTTCTATTATTTTTTCCAGGTTTTGTTTAGTTTCCCTCAGCTCAGCATTAGCCTTAAAAAGCTCGTTAGAGCTAACTTCAAGCGTACGCTCAAGTTGGCGGTGGTCTTCTTCAAAACCTTGGTAGGCATTGTTTACTGCAGTAATAAAATCCTCCAGAGAGTTCATGTCAAACTTCTTCTCATCTAAGAATTTACTTACCTGCCTTTGCAGCAGCCTATGCATTTTTATGTTTATTGCTCCGCTATTCATTAATGCCATTTTACAAGTATAATTTGGTATTAGGGTGTATTTAAACGGTTTCGGTAAATGTGGTTATTGTCATTGTTTGGTTATGCAGTTCGCACCGCGTGTCTTTTTCAAAAGGCGATATTTCTCCATAAGAGTAAAAGCCCGTAATAGCGGTATTACCTCCTAAAATATTTTTCACCCCTTCTACTTCTTCTTCTACCATTTGTTTTAGTACCAGTTTACGGCCTACACAGCTAATTAATACGGCAAAGTCGGGCTTGCTGCCTTCAAATGGGGCTATGCTGGTGTTGGCTGCTGTTACAGCGCCGTCTATCAGCCGGTCTATATTTGCTTTCATCAGCCGTACATACGACCCCTCCGGCAAATCGCCTGCAAATGTCAGGCTTTGGTCTTCCTCGTTAACGGCTAGTATAGTGCGTACTACTGGCGCATGGTCTTCTGATGCTCTTAAGCTAAGCGGGAACAATAACCCCGATGATGGCAGGTTTGCCGCCTGCGAACCTAAAAACGATTTATACAGTGCCAGCGCAGGTTCTCCGTCCAATTCATACAATACATTGTCTTTCGATTTTGTTATAAGGCGCTCCATGCCAAAGCTATCCCATCCTCCAAACGACCCATAACCAATTTTAATTTTATCGCCGTAAAAGCCAATGGCTGTTATAATTCTCTCTCCGGCATGTTCGTGGTTATTTACCACCAGCGTTTGGGCAAAGTCTGCACCATCACCGGTCAGGCCACCGGTTACACTTACCCCTTCGGGCAACGATTCTCTTAAACCCATCACCAGGCGCGACCCATTCACATTCAACCCGTCCGATAGTACAAACAGATGTTTCAACCCTTCTTTGTCAAACTTATTTACCAGCTGTTTACCGGCTTCATAACTATGTTCAGGTTGTTCTATTGCTATGCTATGCACTACAATTGTTGTGCTGTCAAATTGCAGTGCCGATACAGATATTGTTTCGTCTACCACACTGGTGCCCATTATTTCTCCTGATGTTGAACAACCTATAAACCGGGCGTTAGGGTATTTACTTTTTGCCTCATTAACTAGGGTATTGTCTTTAAGCAAGCCTGTGCTCCCAAATACCATTACCAATTGCACAGCTTCGGCATCAACATTGCCTGCTATAGGTTTCCACCCGCTTTGCTTGCTCCATTGTAGTTGTCCTATTTTCATAACTTATGTGGTTGGTTGTTAGTTTAATACTTAGTATTTGCAATTTCAAAACATTCATTAGCATGTATTTACCTTTGTTGGGTTAAAATATCATATGCAAGAAATCATAGTTTTTGGCTATGTTTTTATTGTCAAAACATAACATATCAGGCTGTTATACGTTTTTTATATGTTTTTTAAATGCTGAATTTGTATGTAAGTATTTTGTCATATTATGATTGTAACAATGCATTTTGTCAAAAAAACAGAGACTGGTAGCTTCTTCATATTTCTGGTTATATCCATTGATAGTCAATTCATTGCAAAATCATTGTTTTAACATGGTTGATGTATCATATTGGTTTTCAATCTATATAAACGGAGACATTTGTCAACACTTCCTATAAATTGTTGTTATTTACCTCATGGTTTCCATGCATACAGTTACAGACCAAATGGGCAGGCAGGTATCTATGCCTGTTAAGCCACTGCGTATTGTATCCCTGGTACCATCGCAAACAGAGTTGTTGTATGATTTAGGCCTGAGCGATAGGGTAGTGGGTATAACTAAATTCTGCATCCATCCTGCCGATTGGTTCCGTAGCAAAACCCGCGTAGGGGGAACTAAAAATGTAAACTTTGATGTAATTGAAAAGCTACAGCCCGATTTAATTATAGGCAATAAAGAAGAAAATACCCGCAAAGACATAGAGCAGCTAATGCAGCAATACCCGGTGTGGATGAGTGATATTAAAACACTGGATGAGGCCAAGGCTATGATAACAGCCATTGGCAACATCACCCAAACTGATGCTATAGCTGCCGATATTATAACACAAATTGATAGTGGCATTGCTCATGGGTGCGACCCCTTAAACCAAAAAAGTCGGCACTGTACCTAATTTGGCGTAATCCCTATATGGCAGCAGGTGCTGATACCTTTATCAATCATTTACTTGAACTTTGTGGCTTTTACATTCCGGGTATACTTACAGAGAATGATATACGCTACCCCGAGTTAGACGAAGACCAAATCTTCCACCTAAACCCCGAATATATTTTCCTGTCCTCAGAGCCCTATCCTTTTAAAGATAAGCACATTCAAGAACTACAAGAAATACTGCCCCACGCTAAAATTATGCTGGTTGATGGTGAAATGTTCTCGTGGTACGGATCCCGTTTAATTCACACCGGCCCTTATTTATCATGGTTGTTAAACTCCCCTCCTTTTAAGGAGGGGTGCCCGAAGGGCGGGGTGGTTATCTGACTACTGACTACTGACTACTGACTACTGACTACTGACTACTGACTACTGACTACTGACTACTGACTACTGACTACTGACCTCTGGCCCCTGTTCCCTTACTAACCTTGTCTTAGTAACCACTACATAAAACAACAGTCCATAGGCAATGCCCACTAGTGCGCCCATTAAAATATCAAATGGGTAGTGCACGCCCAAGTATATACGGCTGTACGATGTTAAGAAGGCAAACAGAAAGAGTAGGTACGCACCCTTCAAACGCCTGCGCAGTAAAAGAAAACAAACGTACACAGCGCAAAACTGTTAGAGGCATGGCCCGAGTAAAAGCCATATTTACCGCCCTTATAATCAGACACTAAGTGCATGCCTTTAGACATTTCCGGGTTGTGGGTTGGGCGTTCGCGTTTTAAAGAGCGTTTAGCCAAGTTGCAGGTTTGGTCGCTGGCGGCAAATAATACACCTGCAATCATTATTAATATCCAACCCTTTTTACCAAATTGCTTAACCAATAAAAAGCCCATGCTGAACAAAGCAATCAGCCAAAAGTAGCCTCCGCTAAGTTCCCACATAAGCCAGTCTAGCCAAGGGTATGGTTACCATTTATGGCAAAAAACAAACTCTTATCAATATCAATAAGCCACTGTAGCATGCCCCAAAGCTATAAATTTATAAGTTGATTTTATTAAATGCTAATGCTATGACACTGAATGTTCAGTTAGATTAAAGTGCGGTGGGTAGTCCACGCCCGGCGTGAACTCAAAATTTCGCATGGCAACTAGTGGGCAGATTGTGCGAAAGCGAAATTTTAGAGTTTTTGGGCGTGGTGTCTTTTTTGGTTACTTTTTGGACAAGCAAAAAGTAATGAAGAATTATAAGATAGTAATGCTGAATAGCTATTAGATGAGTAAAGTTTTATCTATATCGAAATATTTTGCAACATTGTTGCAAATAATTGTATATTTGTACTAATGATGTTGGTGCGTAAAACCATAGCGTATTGTTTACTGCTGGCCTTTGTGGCGGTATTAACACCGTGGCCGGTGCTGCACGACAGCATTGCAGGCCATAGTGCTACTGAGCATACCGCCTGTGCAGAGCATCATCAAAACATGCCTTCTCATATAGAAGAGGGCCATGCACATTGTTCTTTTTTCGATACTAAATCTATAGTATACAATACAACAGAGTTTACTGCCGATATTCAATTATTGCTTCAGTTTGAAACTGTTTACAATACAGCTATCAAACCCTCGCAATCGCAGGGTTTAGCTATCAATCTTCCTTCGCGGGCGCCGCCGGCATGCTAGTTTTTTGTGTTTGATTTTTTTGCCGGGCTTTTGCCGGGCATAGTCCTATCATTTTGGCAGAGTGAGTGTTGCCAACAAAAAATTATAGTGTGAAGTTTAAGGTTATTCTATTTGTATTGCTGCTTGCACCTGCATGGCTATATGCGCAAACCTGTAATTTAAAACTTACAGGCACCGTTACCGATAGCCACGATGGGGAGAAGCTGGAGTTTGCCGCCCTGGGTATTTTGCAGTTGCAAAAGCAGGCGTTTACCAAGTCAGACGGTACGTTTGAATTTACCAACCTATGCCCCGGTACATACACTATTGTGTGCAGGCATTTGGGTTGTAAAGACACTACCTTTTCTGTAACAGTAAATGAAAATACTGCCCTTAGCATTGTTATGCCCCACAAGCTAAACCAGCTTAAAGAGGTTGATATTAATAGCGAAAAAACCAACCATGCCGATGCGGCAGGCCTTTCTGTAGTATCAGTATCAAGCCAACAGTTGCAGCCCTTGCTGGGCGGCACCCTGGGCGATATTTTAAAAGTAGCCCCCGGTGTTACAACCCTGCAAACAGGCGCTACCATTACCAAACCCATGGTAAATGGTTTTACCGGCAACCGCATTGTGATTATGAATAATGGTGTTAGGTTAGAGGGCCAACAATGGGGCGGCGAACATGCCCCCGAAATTGACCCTTATATAGCAAACAGTATTACCGTATGGTATGGCGCCAAAGCCGTGCGCTATGGGCCCGATGCTATTGGCGGTGTAATTACTATAGACCCTGCCGCGTTACCCTACAATGGCAGGTTTAGTGGCATAGCCAACCTGGCGGGCTTTAGCAATAACCGCATGGGGGCCTCATCAGTACAAATACAAAATAGCTTTGGCAAGGGCCGTTGGGCATACAGGGTGCAAGGCAGCTACCGCAAAGGGGCCAATGTGTTTGCCCCGGGCTATGGCTTAGCTAATTCTGCCATGCGAGAAGGGAATTTTTCTGCCGCCGCTTGGCTACAAATACAACCGTTTAAGGGTAGAAGCGTATGCCAGCCGTTTTGATACTAAAATAGGCCTGTTTAAAGGTGCGCATATAGGCAACCTTACAGATTTAATGCAAGCTATAAACAGCTCTACCCCATTCTACACTACCAATAGCCACAGCTATGTTATTGGCAGGCCCTACCAGCAAGCAGTACATTACACTGGTAAAGTAAAAATGGTATATGATGTGAGCGAGAATAGCCGCCTGCAAATTCAATATGCGATACAAAACAACCGCAGGCAAGAGTATGATAGGGACAAACCCCTGAATGATAGCCTTGCCGCGCTAAACAAGCCTGAATTTTTGTTTGACCTTACTACACAAACAGTTGATGCAGTGTATGAGTTTAACCGTAAAGGGTTGGAAATTAGTGGTGGCGTAAGCGTTATGTATCAAAGCAACTATTGGCAGGGACGCTACTTTATACCCAACTTTAATGCCCAAAATATTGGCGCTTTTGCTATTGCTGAGTATAATTTAAAAAACGTAAAGCTGGAGGCTGGGCTTAGGTACGATGTTCGCTTTTTAGAAATATCAAGGCTTATAAAAGGCAAGGTAATTTCGCCCGCCTACAGGTACCAAAACCCATCGGCCAATATTGGTGCAACCTATAAAGATCTTGTGCCGGGGCTTAATATAGGTCTTAACGCGGGCCTTGCATGGCGCCCGCCAACGGTTAGCGAGCTTTATAGCAACGGCCTGCACCATGGGGCGGCAGCTTTTGAAATTGGCGACACATCTTTTACTGCCGAAAAAGCGTACACAGGCAGCGCAGTTGTAACCTATCAGGCAAATGGTATTCAGCTTAGGGTAATGGGCAACTACAGCTATTTTGATAGTTACATAAACTTGGAACCTGTTTTGCCGCCAACATTAACCATAGCAGGCGCATTTCCTACCTTTAAGTACAGGCAGGGTGCAGCATCGTTTACCAGTGTAAATGTTTCACTGTCGGTTGATGCTACAAAGCAACTAAGCCTGTTTACACGCAATGCCCTTATTTGGGCTTATAGCCATGCAACAAACCAGTACCTGATTGGTGCCCCGGCACACCGTTTTCAGTTAGGTGCCCGTTATAGTTTTGCTGATAGAAAATGGTTTGAAAAACCGTATGTAGAACTAGTGGCAGCCCATACTGTAAGGCAATATTTGGTTGATGAAGATGCTGATTATTCTGCCCCGCCCCCGGGCTACACACTATTAAATTTAGAGGTTGGTTTTACCGCACATATACGCAATACGCATATAGGTATAACGCTTGCTGCCGCCAACCTGCTCAACACAAAATACCGCGATTATTTAGACCGTTTCCGCTACTATACAGATGCAATGGGGCGCAACGTGTCGCTTAAACTTAACATTCCCTTTGGAGATATTAAATAATTAGACCCTTTTAAAACTAAAATAAAATGAACACAACATTCAAAAAATTACTTTTAGGTTTCACCGCCCTTGCATTAGTAACCGGCTTTAGCGCTTGTAAAGATGATGACCCCGGCGTAGAAAACCCGGAAGAGCTTATAACAACCCTTAAGCTTACTTTTACTGATAGTGCTAACACTGCCAATACATTTACCGTAACCTTTGCCGACCCTGACGGGCCAGGTGGAAACACCCCAACAACGTACGATAGCATTGCCTTGCAAGCCAATAAAACATACTTGGTAACAACGCAATTGTTAAATGAGAGTGTAACCCCTGCCGAGGATATTACACTAGAAGTGGAAGAAGAAAAAGACGACCATCTTTTTGGGTATTCATCAACCGCAAATATTAATATCTCAGCAACAGATGTTGATAATAACAACCTGCCTGTAGGCATAACAACCAAATGGAAAACTACAATAGCATCTGTTGGTAATACAACGGTTGTGCTTAAACACCAACCGGGCATTAAAACCGGCGATATTGCTTTAGGCGAAACCGATGTAGAGGTTGTTTTTTATACCGCTGTGCAATAGGGCCTTATCATTATGTTTATTTACTAAGTTGATGCCCGGGGTACTTCATCCCGGGCTTTTTTATTACATTGCAATTATGACAGGAGATAACAAGAAAGGCAGCAAGTATAGTATTGGTAGAAGAAAGTTTAACCGTCGTATAATTGTAAGGCAATTTATTGGCGATTTAATATTGTTAGCATTAGGGGTAGCATCAGCCAGTTTTGGCTTAAAAAGTTTTTTATTGCCCGCGCATTTTATTGATGGGGGAGTAACGGGTATATCATTATTGGTAGAACATAAAACAGGCATACCTTTATCTATTTTGCTTATCCTGATAAATATACCTTTTGTTGTATTGGGCTATTGGCAAATTGGGCGTAAATTCTTTATAAAGAGTGTAATAGCTATTGCCGGCTTGGCTATAGCCGTTGCCCTTATTGAATACCCCATTATTACCGAAGATAAATTATTGGTGGCCATATTTGGCGGGTTCTTTTTAGGGGCCGGTATAGGCTTAGCTATGCGCGGTGGCGCGGTGTTAGATGGTACAGAGGTTACAGCTATCTATGTGAGTAAGCGGGTAGGCCTTACCATTGGCGATGTTATTTTGCTTTTTAACATACTTATATTCTCTGCAACAGCATATTTACTTTCTATTGAAGCAGCCTTGTACTCTATATTAACCTATATGGCAGCATCTAAAACAATTACGCTTATTATAGAGGGTATTGAAGAGTATACCGGTGTAACCATAATATCGCACAAACACGACGAAATCCGCACCATGATTATAGATAAATTGGGCCGTGGGGTAACGGTTTATCAGGGCAAAGGTGGATATGGCAAAAAAGGCCAGCAACAGCCAGGATATTGAAATTATTTATGCCGTGGTAACCCGCTTGGAAACATCGCGCCTTAACACCGAGATTGAAAAGATAGACCCATCGGCTTTCGTTATTACCAACAGTATTAAAGACACTAAGGGCGGGATGATTAAAAAACGACCATTTAGCCATTAATTCAAAATGCAGAATTCATATTTCAGAATGGAGTAATTTTTTCATTTTGAATTTTGCATTATTAATTATGCATTACTTTGCCCCATGCACAGTTTTACAGATATAGCTACCAAACAGCAGTTTTTAGCGTTTTTAAACCAGTATATAAGCGACCAAAAGCAAGCGCGGTTTACCGAGGTTTTAAATAACCGCACCAAGGCACCTAACCTTGGTGATGGAAGATATTTACCAAACCCAAAATGCCAGTGCAGTGTTGCGCTCTGCCGATTGTTTTGGCATACAAGATGTGCATGTAATTGAAATACGTAATAAGTACAGCGTAAACAAAGATGTGGCCAGGGGTGCCCCAAAGTGGATTACATCGCACAAATACATTAATGGTAAGGATAATACTGCCGATTGCTACAAGGCATTAAAAGACAAAGGCTACCGTATTGTAGCAACATCGCCCCACGCAAAAGGCTACACTATACATAACCTGCCTGTAGAGCAAAAAACGGCTCTTGTATTTGGTACAGAAAAGTTTGGGCTGAGCGAATATGCCTTTAATAATGCCGATGATTATGTAGCTATACCCATTTATGGGTTTACAGAGAGTTTTAACATATCGGTTACCGCGGCCCTTTTTATGCAGCATTTAATAGGAAAAATTAGAGCTAGTGGTGTTAACTGGCAGTTGCCCGAAGAAGAAAGGCTGGATATACTACTGCAATGGGCATGGAACAGCGTACATAAACCATTACTTTTAGAAAAATATTTTAAATCTTCATTATTAAAGAGTTAATTTTTAGATTTGCTATAATGTCAAACTTTTAATTCGTATTAAAAACAACACTATTATGGGTAAAGGAGACAAAAAATCAAAAAGAGGTAAAATAATTATGGGCTCTTACGGCATTAGCCGCAAGCGCAAAAAAGCTCGGGAATAGCTTTTGCACCTAAAAAAGCAGCCGAAGCTGTTTCTGAAGTAGCAGAAGAAAAACCGGTTAAAAAAGCCCCCGCTAAAGCGGCAGCTAAGCCTGCCGCCGAAAAGCCGGCAGCAGAAAAGAAACCCGCGGCTAAAAAAGCCGCAAAGCCAAAAAGCGAGGAATAACATTTCTTGCTTAAAGAGAAAGCCCCGTTTGCATTGCAAACGGGGCTTTCTTATATCAACAAGGTTGGTTATTTAAACGATACGCCACTAACGTCTTTTTGCTCAATCTCGTAACCTAGTTTGGTTAACTTGTCGTACACCTTGGCTTTGTCGCCTACTACAACTATTACCATTTTATCGTATGGTAAATACTTTTTGGCAAGGGCATCAACATCGGCCTTGGTAATGTTTGTCAAAATTTTAGTTTGTGCGTCAACATAGTTTGCATCAAGGTTGTACTCAAGCATACGGGCTAAGAAACCGGCTTTTTGGCCCGGTGTTTCATATTTCAGCGCGTCGGCCTGGCCCATAGAGCTTTTGGTAAATGTTAGTTCTTCAGGCGTAATACCTTTATCTGCAAACAGTTTTATCTCTTTCATAAACTCTACAACAGAGCTGTCTGTAGCATTGCCTTTAACACCAGCCGATGCGGTAAAAGGGCCTGCATAACGTGTGCCACGGAAACCTGTACGTGCACCATAAGTCCAACCTTTGTCTTCGCGTAGGTTTAGGTTAATGCGGCTGTTAAAAGCACCGCCAAGGGTAAAGTTTACAATACCTGCTTTGTAGTAATCGCCGGTTGCATCATAAGGCAAACCAATGTAGCCAATACGTATTTCAGATTGTGGCGCTTTATCTTTGTTTACAAAGTAAATTTTAGTTTTTTCAATTGCGGGGTATGGTTTGTCTGCAGGCAATTTAACCTCATATTTTTTCCACGCAGCCAAAAATTTGGTTTTGCTTAAAATCTCGTCTTTGGTAACGTTGCCAACCACAATCATTTGTGCAAAATCAGGAGCAAAAATTTTATTGTAAAAGTTCTTTACATCATCAATTGTAATGCTTTCTACACTTTCTTCAGTACCTATTACAGGCAAAGAAAAAATGTTTGTTGGGCCATATATAATAGATGAATAAATGTTGCTGGCAATAGTAGTTGCCGATGTTGACTGATTAGCAATATACTCCAGGTGTTGTTTTTTTACACGGTTAAAGTCTGCAGTGTCAAACTTAGGCGAGAACATTTTTTCTTCTACCAGTTTAAGCGTAGCATCAAGGTTTTTGGTTAATGATGATACGGTAATGGTAATATTCTCAGAGCCTGCATCAATAGAAATTTCGCTACCTAATTTTTCCACTTCTTCTGATATATCTTCAGTAGAGTATTTTAGGGTAGACTCGTTAAGCATATCAGCAAGTAAAGATGCTGTACCGGCTTTTTTATGTCTTCCATAACCATGGCCTGCTTTAACGTTTATCTGTATGGTAACCATAGGCAATTCATCACTCTTAGTGCCAATAACACGTAAGCCGTTAGCCATATTCTCTTTATATATAGTAGGTACCTTTACTACAGGGTTAGTACCTGCTGCAGGTTCTTTGCTACGGTCAAAGGTATCTTTAGCCTTAACATAAGTAAGACCTTTATATTGCGATAAATCGATTTTAAAATCATGTGGTGGCACAGGAGGTATAAAATTATCATCGGCAGCTTTTAACTCAGGTTTTCCTTTAGGGTATACGCTAAGAATAACGGCATGCTGGTTTTTAATGTACTTGTTGTACACACGCATTACATCTTCTTTAGTAACCTTTAAATAAGCATCAAGCTGCACCTTGGCTGTAGTTAGGGTTGCCTGTAAAGGTTTGGTAGCTGGCAAGCATAGAGCCTTTGCCCGCTACGCTGGCAAGAGAGCCAATAGCATCAGCCTCAAATTTAGCCTTGAATTTTTTCAAATCTTCATCTGTTACACCGCGTTTCTCAAACTCTTCTAACGATGCGCGGATAAGTTTTTCCATATCGGCCAAGGTTCCGCCCGGCATAGGTAAAACGGTAATGCTAAACTCGCCGGCAAGTTCGCTGCAGGGGTTAGATACGTTTGCCTGTATAGCTAAGCCCGGTTTTTCAAAATTTTTGTAGAAGATAGAAGTGTTAGAACCGCCACCTAAAATATCGGCTAATACATCTAGCGGTGCTTCGTCTGCATGGTAGTTGTGTACACTTGGGTAGCTCATTTTAATCATAGGGAAGCGCACATTATCTTCGTATGATATGTAACGGTCTTTATCAAGTGTAACCAATTGCTTAGGCATGTTTTCCACCTCTGGGCCTTTGGGTATAGGGCCAAAATATTTTTCAGCTAGCTTAACTACTTCAGCGGGGGTAACATCGCCTGCTACAGTTAACACTGCATTGTTAGGGCCATACCAACGTAAAAAGAAGCTTTTAAGGTCGGTAACGTCTACACGGTCCAAATCGGCTAGGGTACCAATGGTAGACCACGAGTATGGGTGACCAAATGGATATAGTGCCGATGCTGTTTTTTCGTAAATCAAACCATAAGGGCGGTTATCATAATTCTGCCCGCGCTCGTTTTTAACGGTAGAACGTTGTACCTCAAATTTCTTTTGGGTAACGGCATCAAGCAAAAAGCCCATACGGTCTGCCTCTAACCAAAGCATTTTAGCTAATTGGTTGCTGGGTACTGTTTCAAAATAGTTAGTACGGTCGCTGTTAGTGGTTCCATTCATAGAGCCACCGGCGGCAGATACGGTTTTAATATGTTGCTCATCGGCTACGTTATCAGAGCCTTGAAACATCATGTGTTCAAAAAAGTGTGCAAAGCCACTTCGGCCAATGCTCTCGCGGTTAGAACCTACGTGGTAGGTTACGTCTACGTGTACAATTGGGTCAGAGTGGTCTTCGTGCACTATAACGGTTAACCCGTTTGGCAACACATACTTCTCGTATGGTATAATCAGTTTGTCGCCGCTTTTGGTAACCTTTTCTACCAATTTAGCTGTTTGTGCCCCTAGTGTAAGTGGCAAGGCGGCCATAACTACCAGCGCCTTTAAAAATTGTTTTTTCATTCTGCTTGTTTTTGCAAGCCGCTAATTTAATATAAAAACCTGTGATAAAGTATGTATGTCCGTTATCTGCCATTTCAGCTATATTTGCGGCTAAATAGTTATTGGTAATGCAAAACCCTTTTTTTCAGTTATACTCCCTACATACAACAGGGCCAATATGATTGGCAGGGCTATTGAGAGTGTTATCGCGCAAACATATGCCAGCTGGGAGCTTCTTGTAGTAGATGATGGGTCTACTGATAATACAAAGGAGGTAGTAGAAGAATATAACGATAGCCGTATACGCTACATATACCAGCAAAATGCTGAGCGTAGCGCAGCCCGAAATAATGGTATAGATAATGCAAAAGGAGAATATGTTTGCTTTATAGATAGTGATGATTATTATCTGGACACCCGCCTGAAAGATTTATTTGAAGTTATAGAAAGCCATAATTTTTCAATTAATTTCTTTTTTACTGATTTGCTTTTTTATTTGAAGATGGATCGGTTTCTAAAAGAACGGAATACGTTCCTGAATATAATAACATACAAAAATATTTATTATACCACCCTGTTGGGAGTCCGCAAGTTTGTATTAAGAAAGAGCTGCTTCTCAAAAAAAATATAATACAGAGTTAAATATAGCCGAAGATTTAGAGTTATGGGTAAGACTTAGCAAAATTACAGATATTATATATATAAAAGGTATATATTCTTCCGTGGCAATAGAGCATAATAATAGGTCTGTAAACGATAATTCAAGTCAGAAAGGAATCAAAGGGATGTTTAAATCTATTAATATAATTAGTAGCCATTCGGGTTCTATTATTCCTAAATCAGCAATACTCGAAATAAAAAGTAATCTGTTTTATAAATCAGCAATATTGTCTTTTAAAAACGGTAAAAAATTATCGGCAAAATATTTTTTATTGGTTTCTATTCTAACATGGCCATTTCATAAACAGTTTAAACACAGGCTATATAGCATTATTAATATCAAGGCGTTAATATAATTATGGAAAAAAGTTTTGGCATTATTATTACAACATACTCAGGGGATTATTTTTTTACAAAAGCATTGCTTGCAAGTATATACAAATACATGCCCGCCATGCCCATTTGTTTAATACAAGATGGCGATTTTGATATTTCTAAAGAGTTAAAATTATATAATATTACCCATGTTTTAAAAAGGGAAGATATTAAAGATAAATTTTTACGCGAAAATTGTTTTGGTTCTAGGTGTACAAGTTTAATATCCTTTTTCGAATCTCCTTTTGACCGTTTTTTGTTTCTAGATTCCGACATTGTTTTATGGGGAGACATATCTAAAATTTTATTACAGTCTGATGCTGATTTTGTGCATAATATACCACACGAGGCTTATTCTCCATATATCTGGAAACATCAATACTTTGATTATGAGAGAATTTTTGATAAAGTAGATACGTTTGATTGGAAAGACTGCCATTTTTTTAATTCAGGAGTATTTATTTCTAATAGAGGCATATTTGATATTAATCTTGTTCAAAAATTAGTGTCACTTTGGAAAGAGGATAAGTCTTTATTTTTAACGGCACCGCAAGGCCAAATAAATTATCTGGCATTCTATTATAAATCAATAGGTAAAATTACGGTTGAAGAATTACCACTACAAGCTGTTGTACCAGTTTTATCTGTGAATGATTTAGAATCTAAATTTAAATTTCTAAATAACAAGCCAGTGGTTAATTATTCAACTTTTATACATTGGGCGGGTGAAAAACCGTTAATTATGAATAATAGTTCGAGGTATAAACTACCGATGATTTATTTTAGAAAAGAGCAGTTAAAGCAAATAAAATCGGTTTGGAGATTTTGGCCTTTGCCTTATCTGATATTTGATGAGTTTATGGCAGTAATCAATATATATTATAAAGGTTCTGTTTGGGCATACTTTAAAAGTAAAATTACTCGAAAGTTTAAATAATATTAATTTCTTGGCATGAATCTTTTTGTTATTTGTAACGATTATCCATTTGATATTGGCGAGCCCTATTTTGAGAATGAATTAATTGTAAATGAAAAAAGATTTGACAATATATATATTATAATACCTGAATTTAACATAACTAATAAAGCCCCTAAATACTACCTGCCTGCCAATGCTGAAGTTATTGGTTTAGGTATTACCCAAGGTATAAGTAAGCCCAAAGCGTTGCTTATGGCATTAGCGAAAGCTGATTTTTATAGCGAGGTTTTTACCCTGCTTTTTAAGTATAAACAACTGCCAACTGTTTCCAGACTAAAAACTCTGATTAATTACTATGCTAAATCGGCAGTTTTTATTAATAAGTTCATGTCTAATGTTGCTGTAAAGGTTAAGCAAAAAGATATTCTTTATACCTATTGGTGCACAGAATATACCTATGCAATAACGCAGTTAAAAGATAAGGTTAATGCAAAAGCCATTACCCGCATGCACGGGTGGGATGTGTATTATGAGCGTAGCATAAACAACTATTTGCCGCTACGGCCTGCTATTTTTAGCAATTTAAACCAAGGCGTATACCGTTTCTAAAAATGGTGCTGATTATTTGCTTAACAAAACATCAGCAAAATTTAGTAATAAAATTAAGCCTGCTTTTTTAGGCACGCTGCCTACCCAATTTTTAGATACCCCTAAGGGCCTAGATTTGCATATTCTATCCCTATCTAATATTGTAGAGGTAAAGCAGCTGCACAAAATTATTGATGCACTGGCTTTGATAAATGATGTTCATATAATTTGGACACATATTGGTGGAGGCGCTGGCTTTGACGAATTTGCAGCCAAAGCGAAAAACAAACTAAAAGATAAAACCAATATCCGTTACCAACTGTTGGGTGCCAAGCATAAAACAGAAGTTTACGAATTGCTTCAATCGGCAGATTACCATTGCTTATAGTAAACACCAGTAATTATGAAGGGTTACCTGTTTCTTTTATGGAGGCATTGTCTTTTGGTATTCCCATTTTAGCACCTAATGTTGGGGGCATCCCCGAGATTGTAGAGCATAATTTAAATGGTGTTTTAGTGCAGGCGCGTCCTACCGCAGAACAGGTTGCCTTGGCTATTAAAGCCATAGCCGGTTTGTCGCCCAATGCATATAGAATAATGAGAGAGAATGCTTATGCTATGTGGAAAAATAAGTTTAATGCCGAAACTAATTATGCAGCTTTTGCAAACGAAATAATTAGCCTATAGCCTCTATTACTTTTTCAAGGTCTATATTATTCATACACTTAAAATGGCCTTTTGGGCAGTGGTTGTAGCCTAGTTTTGAGCAGGGGCGGCAACTTAATCCCCTCACCTCAAAAAGTATAGAGTTTTCTGCGGGCATATAAGGGTACATTCCAAACTCTGGCACCGTATTGCCCCATATTGACAGTACCCGCTTTTTAAAAGCCGCAGCTATGTGCATTAAACCGGTATCTGGCGTTATTACACACAGCGATTGTTTTACCAAACTTGCCGATTGGTTCAGGTTAAATTTTCCACAAGCATTGTAAATTTTATCGCCAATGTTTACAGCTACTAACTCTGCCAATTGCAACTCTGCTGTTCCGCCAAGTAATACTATTGGCTTGTCTATGCGGTTGCATAACTCTATAAGCCTGTTGGGCGGCATGCGCTTTGTTGCATAGGTAGCAGCAATAACTACTGCTACATACCCCTTTTGGTGCGCGGCTGGCAATGCGGTTAATGGAAAAACATCGGCCTCAGGTATAAAATAATCTAGCCCTGCACCATCATTTTTAATGTCGAAGAATTTTTTAGCTGCATCTAAATACCTGTCTACAATATGTACGGCAGGCATGGCATTAATTTTAAAATTTACAAGTAGTAGTTTTTTAAAATTAAGCTTATAAAAGGCAGAGTGCTTTACTTTTAAAGCCGCTGTAAGCCTACGGCTGCGTAGGTTGTTGTGCAGGTCTATTACATAGTCGTAATGTTCGGCTTTAAGCTCAGCTATTACTTCATGTATATCTTTTTCAATAAGTATAAGCTTATCTATATAATGGTTTGCTTGCAGCACCCTTGCAAACGAAGCCTTTGTTAAATAATGTACCTCTGCACCCGCTACCTGCTGTTTAATGCAACGTATTACCGGTGTGGTAAGCACAATATCGCCAATAGAGCTAAAGCGGACTATCAGTATCTTCATATATAATAAAGGCTCCTGATATAATCAGGAGCCTCAAAGTTAATTCTTTACCTTTTACTTCTACTAATTAGGTAAAAAGTGGTATTCTTTATCATCGGCTGGGTCTTCGTTACCCAAATCGTCTTTAAGCCACATTTCTTTTTCTTTCAGCATTAGTATCTGCGCTTCGCCGGTAGTTGTGTTTCCTCCGCCGGTAAACGTGTAGCTTATTTTTTCATCGTTGCTGGTAAAATCCCAAGTACCGTTTGCGGTTACCATAATACCTAATACGGTAGTACTAACCGATAGGTCTCCTTCTTTCTCAAAAGTCCAGTTGCCATTAGGGTAAGATCCTTCATTGTTAGTTAAGTCTATGCCTCCTTCAATATACTTAGCAACACGCCAGAGTATTAGCAACACGTTCGGCACGGCTCCTAAAGCTTAAACCAGGGCCTTCTTCATATTTTTTACAACCTTCCATAGCTACTAAAGCTACCAGTGCAAAGGCAAATAAACTTATTTTTAATTGTTTCATTTTCTTATAATGTTAGTTTTACTCTTTTACAACAGCAATATCTTGTTTTTTGTTATAAATAGTTAGCAATAAGCTTATGTTGAATGTATTGAAACAAAAATCCCCGCATACAGCGGGGATTTTCTAATAATTGCTAATGCTTAATCAGCTGGCTCATAATGTGTTTCTACATCATCGCTAGAATCGTTGGCATCGTTTTCGTCCCTAATCCAAAATTCTTTTTCTTTAAGCTTAATAATTTTGTAAGACGATGTTGAAGAAATACCGTTAAAAGTAATTTTTACTTCAATTTGCTCATCATCGTTGGTAAGTTCCCAAGTGCCTTCAAATGTAGTGCCATTAAAAGTGCTGCTTACTTTGCCATCTTTGTCAAAAGTTACTGTTTCTGATGATGGGTTTGTTTGTTCAACACCACCTACCAACACTTTCTCTATCTCCCAGGTATTAGCAACTCTTTCTTTACGGCTGCGTAAGCTTAGGCCCGGACCTTCTTCATACTTCTTACAGCTTTCAAATACTGTTACGCCTGCAATAAGCGCGGCAAAAATAACTACAGTTGTTTTTTTCATTTTGTTTGAATTTTGTTTTCGTGGGTTCTCATTACTAAAACTATGCCAAACCCACAGTGCAGTTTTCAATACACTATACTATAGCCTGTTACAGTTAGTTTGCAGGGGTAAAATGGGCTTCGTAAACATCTCCGTCTACAGAATAACGCACCCAAAACTCATCCTCCATCAATTTTACAATTATCCAAACAGTATCTTCTATATAAAGCGGGGTGTTTATAACAATCCGCACTTCCTCATCATCGCTTTGCAGCAACCATTGGCCACTAACGGTTATTGGTTGGTTGTTTATTGTTATGCTACGGCTAACCTCGCCGTTGGTAGAAAATGTCCAGTTAAGAGACGATAAATCCTGGTTTATAGAAACGGTTAGCTCTTCTCCGTTTTTATAAAACTTCTCTACTTTCCAGGTATTGCTTATCCTATCCTCTCTCGATTTAAAGCTTAGATAAGGGCCTTCTTCATACTTCTTACAACTGCTTACTGTTAGCAGTGCACAAAAAGATGCTAAGCCAATTATAAGGGCATATTTTCTCATCCACAGGTCTTTTACGCTGCAAATATAGGCAATTGTATAGTATTGCTTTTTACTTGGTTATCAGCAATTTAGATGTATAGGTACGCTTGCCGGTAAATATGTTTACAAGGTACATGCCTGCAGGGCCGTTGCTTAGGTCCATATACAACAGGTTATCGTTTTGCTGGCTGTAGTTTTTTCAAATACTTTTTTGCCCATTAAATCGGTAACAACTACCAGCTTATCGCCTGTGTCGCTATTAGGTAATTCCATATAAACCTGCCCTGCCGATGGGTTAGGGAACATAAGCATAGTGCCTACAGTATTTTCGTCTGTAGATAAAACAGTGCCTACGGTAAAGTTGTAAAGTATTTCAGAACCAAAATCGGCACCAAAAGACCTTAATATACTACCCGACATTTTGTAAAAACGGATATAACCGGCTCCATCATTATTAGCCCACCAAGACAGGCCGTCTTCGCCTTGGTCAAGCAGTTTAAATTCATAACAACCCGGGGCAAGGTCTACGGTATCTTTATATACGGTGTTGTTTGCACAATTATCGCGCGAGGCAATAACATCGCCAGACAGGTTGCGCAATTCCCATGAGTTTTGAGAGCCAATGTTATTGGTTTTCATGCGTATCTCAAACTTGCTTTCAGTAAGCGATGGGGTAGGCACAAAGGTAGATTTTGCCGTGTTGTTATATTGGTATTCATCGGTCCCATCGTTAGGTGCAGATAGTGTAGCATAGAAATTATAATTGCCCGGCCCTACGCCTGCCCAGCTAAAGGTAGGCAGTGTTACATGGGCGGTATCTAAAAAGTTAAGGTTGCCATTCCATTTATAGGTGTAGGGTGTACCGCCTACAACGCCGTAGGTAATAAATACACTGGTTAAAGCGGTAGTGCCGGTGTTTTTAATAATAATCTCGGGCCTTGCACAAATAGGGTTAGCACGTCCATACATATCAGCATTGGTTGGGCTTACAATATCTTCAATGGCAGCATCAAGCACAAAGTTTGGTGCATTGTAGTTTACCAATTGGGTTTCTATGGCAAAGTAGGGAAGTGAGCCTTGTCCATCCCAGGTATAGGGTTCAACATTATAATCTAAGGTTGATGTTTGGCCCGCGGTAACCCATGGTGTAAGCTCTACATCATACGTCCAAACTTCGGCACCGGGGCACCAGTTGGTACGGTTATATACCCATGTGCCGCCTTGCGGGTAAACAGGGTTTACGGCGCAATTATCTCTCCACACTACCTTACTGTATCGCTGGGTGCCGTTTACCAAAATACTGTGTTCTTTAGGGCAAAACTCTGCACAGTTTTCTGTTCCGCCAAAACCGTGGCCTGTAACACGCATTTTTAAGCGGGTGTTGGCAGAGTTTGCATCAATAGGAACCTGGCGGGCGTTAAGAAACGTTTCTATAGAGGTATTAGTACCGTATGCAGGCTGCCCGTTCCAAATATTAGTAACCTTATATGGTTGGCGCGGTGGGGTGCCTTCTATAAACAATATTTTAAGGTCTAACAGCTCTTGCCAGTTACCTGCCGAAATACGTACACTATCATGCAACAATGGTTTATAGTCCGATATATCAAATACCCATGTAAAGCCAGCGCCTAAATCTAGGTTAATGCCATAAGGGGTTATGTAGCGGGCCAGTTCAAAACGTTCTTGTACCTCAAAAACGTTCCAGGTTGTATCGATAGAAACAATGTTTTGGTTTACATCAAACGTAGTGTCTATAGATGCTACGGTAGAATCGTTAACACCAGTGCCTTGATAGAGGTAGGTATAAGTAAGGTAATCCCATTCGCCACAAGCCGGGCTTTGTGCGGGGTTACATTTCAGCTTATACATCATCAACACCTTATAGGTAGATAGGCTTGCCGAAGGAAATACCACAGTAGTGTCTTGCGCTGAGCCATATGTCATAACCTGCACAACAGTTGTATCGCCGGGGCCGGCCTTTAATGCAATATTGACAAGAGTTACAAAGGCAATCAGTAATAGGGTCTTAAACTTTTTCATAGCTACTATTTGTGAGCATAAATATATTTTAACAAAGGTTAGTTTTTATTTGGAATGGTTCTAAAAAAGAAGTTTCTTTGCGCCATTATTTATAATTAGTCTAATTAAGCATAGTGTTATGTCCTTTTGTAGTAAAATTTTAGCTATTTCAATTTTAGTATTGCCATTTAAGGCGTTTACTCAAGCCCCGGTAATTAAAGACACGGTAAAATTAAAAACAGTTAGCATTGCCGATGCGCAAGGTTCTTTTAGGGGCATAAGCCGTTTAGACGATGTTGATGGGGTTTACCTGTATGCAGGTAAAAAAACAGAGTTGGTAGATTTGCAACGTATGGATGCAAACCTTGGCAGTTAACAATACCCGACAATCGTTTGCTAAGGTGCCGGGCTTAATGATATGGGAGAATGATGGTACAGGCATACAAGTAGGTATTGCTACCCGCGGCCTAAGCCCCAACCGATCTTGGGAGTTTAACAACAGGCAAAACGGCTACGATATAAGCGCAGACCCTTTTGGTTACCCAGAGGCTTATTATACACCTGCTTTTGAGGCCCTAGAAGGGGTAGAATTTGTTCGTGGTGCTGCATCGTTACAATTTGGCCCACAGTTTGGCGGCTTGGTAAATTACCGCTTTAAAAAACCCAATGCCTTAAAACCTATAAGTATAGAAAGCTACCAAACAGCTGGTACCTATGGTGTTTTTAACTCATACACAAGCCTATCAGGCACCAAAGGTAAATGGGGTTATATGGGCTTTTTTAACCACCGCAATGCCGATGGCTGGAGAAAAACTCGCGCTACAACTACAACTCGGGCTACGGTGCAGTTTATTACCAGATTAATGATAAGATGAAAATTAAAGGGGAGTATACCCAAATGGGTTTCCTTTCTCAACAGGCCGGTGGCTTAAACGATTCTCTTTTTGCCGTAGATGCCCGCGCATCGTTCCGTACACGCAATTGGCTGCATATTACCTGGAGCATGCCTGCTATAGATTTTGATTATGCTATTAATGATAATTTAAGCCTTAATGTTAAGGCATTTGCCATATTTGGCAATAGGGAGAGTATTGGCTTTACGGGTAACATAGGCAAAGCAAATGGCGACTTAAACCCCGACAATATGGGGGCACGCCAGGTTGATGCCGATAAGTATACCAACTACGGTACCGAAGCACGCTTTATGTACAGCTATAAAATACTGGGCCAAAACCATAACCTTGCGGCAGGCTTGCGTTATTATACAGGCAAAACAGACCGTGTGCGCTATATAGGTACTAATGGTAGCGATGCTGATTTTACTAATGTGTATGGCGACTCTTTGCAACGCGACTTTTCTTTTGAAACGCAAAACCTTGCTGCTTTTGCCGAGAATGTTTTTCGCATAGGCAGTAAGCTTACAGTAAGCCCCGGTTTCCGTTTCGAGTATTTAAGCAATTCGGTTAACGAGGTAAGGCCCTTTGTTTACAATACATCAACCACACGCACATTTCCTTTATTTGGCGTGGGTGCGGGCTTAGCTACCGGCAAAAGCACCAAATTATATGGCAACTTTGCACAGGCATACCGCCCTGTATTGTATGGCGATATTACCCCCGCCGCTACTACCGATGTTATTGACCCTAACCTGAAAGATGCTAAAGGCTACACGGCCGATTTGGGCTGGCGTGGCTTTATAAAAAACTGGTTTAATTTCGATGTAAGCCTTTTTTATCTTCAGTATAACAACCGTGCGGGCCGTGTTACTATTACCAATGGCAACACCAGCTACCAGTATGTTACTAACCTAAACAGCAGCCGTACTTTGGGTACTGAGTTTTATGCTGAATTTAACCTGCTAAAACTTATAAGGCCTGCTAAACTGGCCGGCTTATCAGTATACGCATCGGGCACTATACAAAATGCAGAGTATACAGATGGTTTGATAAACGGCGGCACTAATACCGAGGTTGACATGAAAGGCAAAAAAGTAGAGTATGCTCCGGCCAAAGTAATTCGTGCGGGCATTAACTACTCGTACAAATCATTCTCTACATCATTACAGGTTGCTTATACTGATGAGGTTTTTGCCGATGCTAATAATACTGAGAGCAGCAAAACAGGCAATGCCGGTATTGTTCCATCGTACACCGTTGCCGATTGGAGCATTGGTATAATTGTTAAAGGCCACTATGTAATTAAAGGCGGCATAAACAACTTGTTTAACCAACGTTACTTTACCCGCAGGGCGGGTGGTTATCCAGGCCCCGGCATATTACCGGGTGATGGCCGTAATTTCTTTGTAACCGTTGGGGTTAAATTCTAATTACGCTTAAATTGAGATAAAAAAGCCCCCTGACATTTATTTGTCAGGGGGCTTTTTATTTTTTTATGCTGTGGAGCTTAGTGTTTTATAACCAACTTGCCAGCACCAACATAACCTACGTTGGCTTTGTAGTATCTAAAGAAATACATTCCATTGGTTAGCGGGCTTATATCTATCTGATTATTAGTGCTGCTAAGTTGTTGTGTGGTAATAACACGGCCTGTACCATCGTACAATTCAAACTGAGATTTTACCCATGTTTCTGGTAAAACGATATTCAATACATCGCTAGCTGGGTTGGGGTATAGTTTAATTTGGCTCCCATCGGCTAACTCGGTAATTCCCGTTTCAGAATCTATAACAATAACCTGTTGCGTAGTTTGAGAACTGCAATTGTAGTTAGATATGGTAAGCGTAACGGTATAAGTGCCCGGTGTAAAGTATAAATGCACAGGGTTTTGTTGCGTGCTTGTTTCGCCATCGCCAAAGTTCCATAGCCAGCCTGTAGCAGGCGGTGTAGAGGTGTCGGTAAACTCGGCATAGCCAAAGCCATCAATATCTATTGTATCATCGCTTACAGTAAATGCGGCATCTAATCCTAACGCGGTACAATCGTACAATACATCAACAATGCAATAAGCCGTATCAGAGCATAACCCGTTAGATGCAATCATAAAAACAGGGTGTAAACCCACTTCGGTATAGGTGTGGCTGGTGTTTTGGTTATTATCTATTGCGGTATTATCGCCAAAGTTCCATATCCAGTTTTGTGGGTTAGGCGTAGTACCATCGGTAAAGGTGGCTGTTTGGCCTAATGTTAACGTTGTTGGGCAGGTTATAGAAGCAAACAGGGTAGGGTTAACTGTAAGCTCAAAATCGCCTGATGCTGTGCAGCCAAACTGGTTAACAAGGTTAACCTCGTAAGTACCGGCAGCGTTGGTTTGCAACAACTGTGTGTTGCCGCCAAAAGGCGCGCCGTTCAATGTCCAAACGTATGTAGCTCCCGGTCCGTTACCCGCATCCAGTAAAGGGAATTGGTCGTTAGCGCAAACGCTTTGGTCTAAGCCAAGGTTTACTTGCGGATCGCTTATCAGCAACTGGGTAATATCAGACCCAAAACAACCGGTTGGGCTGGTAACAAATACCTCATATTCGCCCGGCAGCGTGGTTTGTATGGTTTGCGTATTAGTGCCTATCGGGTTACCGTTCAGCTTCCATTGGTAGTTGCTGTTAGGTATGCCTGCATTTAGTATGGGCAGCGATGCGCCAATGCAAACCGCCGTAGTATCTGTACCCAAATCAACAGGTAATGATGTATTTATGGTAAGCGAATAGCTGTCTGTACCCGTACAACCCGTACCGTAGCTAACGGTAACATTGTAAGTACCCGCGCCGCTGGTTTGCAGGGTTTGGGTATTGCCTCCGGTTGGGCTATTGTTTAATGTCCACGCATAGGTAGCACCGGGGTTGCCTGCGTTAAGTACAGGTAGTGGATCAGTAAAGCAAATGGCCGTGTCGTTAGCCAAAGCAACCTGTACGCTGTTTAATACATTTATGCGGATTAGGGTGTCTGATACGCCGCAGCAACTTGTTGTTTGCAGGCGCACATTATAAACCCCTGCAGTCCCAAATGTAACAGCACCCGGGTTTTGAGAGGTTGAACTGGCCGGGCTTCCTCCGGGAAAGGTCCAGTTGTAGCTTGGCATGCTTGCAGTAGTACCAAAGTTTACGCTTGCACCAACGCATATTGTAGTAGCCGATGCTGTAATGGCAGGCTGCGCATAGGTTTGGTCTACATTTACAAAGTTGGCAAAGTTGTAAGGCACACCATCAACAATAACAGTTATAGAGCGTAAGCCCAAACCTGTGTAACGGATGGTATCTGTTGCCTTGGTCAGATAATGGCGGGTTTGCATTAAAGCCATATTGCCAGTTTACCAAACCGGTAGCATCAGTAGATATTATAATATCAGACTTAGAACAGCCTGTATAGGTTACAAACACGTTGGGTGCAAAAGGGTTGTAGTTGTTTGGGTTTAGCACCTGCACACCTGTAGGGTCTTGGTATAAACCAATGCTTACCCCGTTAGAGCCTGCACCGCCATTCCCCCGTTGCCGCCCTAGCCGCCATTGCCGCCATTGCCGCCACGGCCTGTGTTGCAGCTATTGGTAGGGCCATTGTTACCTAGGTAACCACCTTCGCCACCATCGCCACCTAAACCGCCAATGCCACCACTACCGCCGGCACCGCCGCTACCACCGGTAGCTAATAAATATAAACAATCTTGCACAGTACCGTTTATGCCACTGTTGCTAATGTATATGCCAAAAGAGCCGCCGCCACCACTGCCGCCGCTGCCGCCTTGGGCTAGTTGGCCGCCTTCGCCGCCGCCGCCGCCACCACCGCCGCTTCCCGAGGTATAGTAAACAGTATCACCATCTAAGGGATTTAAAACGGCAGGTTCGCAGCCTTTAGCACCGCCACCACCGCCACCGCCACCGCCGGCACCGTGGGTTAACCCGGCCTGCCCTGTAACGCCTGTGCCCGGTACGTAGTAGCCACCTGTATGCTGTGCTACGCCTTGCAGGCCATTAAGCCCGGCAAGGCCATTGGCTCCATCATCGCCCGTGCCGCCCTGGTTGGGTAAATCGGCAAGGCAATTGGTTTGTGCATAGGTTAGGTTACATAGTTTTTGTCCACCTTCACCGCCTTGTCCGCCGCCTTGTCCTGCTCCAGACTGGCCCGGAGGGCCGTCGTTAGAGTAATCGCAGCAGGCGTAATATAATGTCTGTCCTAAAACATTCTGTTCATCAACATCAAAAGCCCCGCGGTTTGCGCCAACACCACCGGTTCCGCCTGCATTGCTACCAAGGAAAGAGCCCGATGCGCCCAAGCCCGGGTTGCGGCAACAGTTACCTTCGTCTTCGCCGGGTTCTCCATCGCCACCATCGGCACCGGGTAGGCCACCCGCACCGGGTAATCCGCTAACCCCGCAGAGCCTGCGCCACAATCAATTATACAGCGAGAAACTACATAGTTAGAGCAGCTGCCAAGGTAAATGCCGTAAGTAGTTACCCCGTTGCCAACGGCATTGTCTACAGTAATGGTAAGGTCTAATAAGTTAAAATTACTAACACTTATAGCCGATAGGGCAATTAACCTGTTAGGGTTAGTTTGTATGTTGGCCGATGTACGGTGTATGTTAGTAGGGGTGGAGTTGCTTTTTACCCAAGTAGTGGCGTTAAAACCACCTTCCAGGGTTATGTTAGAAGGCACGGTAATGTGGTTGGTTATAATGTATTCTCCCTCTGCAAGCCGCATAATATTGTTACTGCCACCCAACAGGGTTAGACCATACGATAAGTTAGCGGGATTTGCGCGTGTGCCGGCAGCACCGCTGCTAGCGCCAGTGGGGGTAACGTACACAAAGCCACACTCTTGTGCGCTTAGTGCAGAAATACTAATAAATACAAGTAGTGCTAAGGTGTATAATTTTTTAATCATGTACAATGGGCCTATGCTACAAATATAGGAATTTGATGATATTTATACACCCTAAAAATACCCCTTAGTTTTTTTGATAACTGCGTAAACAATGTTGCACCTTTGTCTGTTTATATATCAGTTCTTTATAAGTAGTAATTTTTCATAATTAGGTTTTTTCGTGCCGTGCATTGGCTTGTCCTCTGTGCGGCACGTTTTTTATACTTTTGAGCCAAAGTAGACGCAATGAAAATAGCCTTTTTGGCTTCCAGATTTCCTTACCCGTTAGACAAAGGCGACAAAGTGCGTGCTTACCATCAAATTAAACATTTGAGTAAAAAGCACAGTGTTTACCTTATTTGTCTTAGCGATGGAGATATTGCGCCCGGGCATCTAGCCCATTTACAAAGTTTTTGTGCCGATATTAAAATTTACCCCATAAGTAAGCCCGGTATTGGTTTAGGGATGGCAGGGGCTTTGTTTTCGGGTTTGCCATTTCAGGTAGGGTATTTTTACCGCAGCGATATTAAAAAGCGCATTATTGCAGATTTAGATGCTATAAAACCCGATGCTATTGTTTGCCAGCTATTGCGCATGGCAGAGTATGTTAAAGACTATCAGCACCCTAATAAGGTTTTGGATTATATGGATGTTTTTTCTGCTGATATGCTTCGCCGCAAGCAGGTATCATCAGGCATAGAAAAAATTGTGTTTGGTGCTGAGAATACCCGTGTGCTTAAATATGAGCAGGAGGTATTCCCTTACTTTCAAAAACATACCATTATTAGCGGACAAGACAGGGACTTGCTACCCATAAAAGATAGTAAAAGTGTAGAGGTTATTCCCAACGGAATAGACTTTGACTACCAACATACCGCCCGCCCCGAAAAGCATTATGATATTTTGTTTTTTGGCAATATGGGCTATACATCAAACATAGAAAGTGCCGTGTTTTTAGCGCAACAGGTTGTGCCGCTTTTGGTTAAACAATTCCCCAATATAAAGGTGCTTATTGCCGGTGCTGAACCCCATAAGCGAGTGCTTGCCCTGCAAAGTAACCATGTAGAAATTAGTGGGTGGATTGATGATAAATGGGCTTGCTATGCATCGGCACGTATATTTGCAGCACCTATGCTTATTAGTGTGGGTATGCAGAATAAAATACTGGAGGCTATGGCGGTAAATGTGCCTTGTGTAGTTACAAGCATGGCTAACAATGCCATTGGGGCTGATAATGGCAAAGAGATTTTAGTGGCCAACACGCCCGAAGATTTTGCTGCTGCTATTGCCCAACTGTTAAATAATGAAGATTTTGCAAGCCAAATGGCTGCCAACGCCCACAGTTTTATTACCAAAAACTATGTGTGGGCCGAAACGGTAGAGCGTTTGGAACACTATATTTTAAAATAATTATGAGAGATAAAATTGTTGCCGCCAATTGGAAAATGAATAAAAGCCTGCCGCAGGCCATAGAGCTTATGCAGGCCATTACCTTTGGCCTTAAACAAAACCCAGTAGCCTGCAAAGTTGTTATTGCCCCGCCTTTTTTATATTTAGAGCGTGTGGTTAATGAAACTAAGGGCCTTGCACATGCCGCGGCGCAAAACTGCTGTAGTAGAAATAATGGCGCTTATACGGGCGAGGTTTCTGCTGATATGATACAGTCTGTAGGGGCAAGCTATTGTATTGTAGGCCACTCTGAACGCCGTAAGCTGTATGCCGAAACACCCGATGTGCTGGAGGCTAAATTACAACGCTGCTACGACCATAGTTTAACACCCATATTTTGCATTGGAGAGAACCATGCAGAGCGTACTGAAAACCGCCATTTTGATGTGGTGGCCCAGCAACTGGAATATGTGCTGTTTAATTTTGGTGCCGAAGAGGTGGCTAAAACAGTTATTGCTTACGAACCCGTTTGGGCTATTGGTACTGGTTTAACTGCCAGTCCTGAGCAGGCGCAGGAAATGCATGCGTTTATTCGTAAACACATTGCCGATAAATTTGGTCTGGAATTGGCCGATGATATTAGCATTTTATACGGTGGAAGCTGCAACGCACAAAACGCCGCAGGTCTTTTTGCCCAGCAAGATATAGATGGAGGACTTATAGGCGGCGCTGCATTAGTAGCCGATGACTTTTTAAAAATATGCAATGAACTACGTTGAGGTTGAACTTATAACTACCGATAGTGTAGTGCGCGATATTGTTACGGCAGAGTTTGCCGAACTGGGCTTTGAAAGCTTTACTGAAAGCGATGAAAGCCTGAAGGCTTATATACAGGAGGGTGAGTTTGACGCTCAGCGTTTAGATACCTTATTGCGAGCTGTTTTTCCCCACAATATGCCCGATTATAAAGTTGCCGTAATACAGCAACAAAACTGGAACGAGGAGTGGGAAAAGAACTACGACCCGGTTATAATTGATGATTTTTGCTGCCTGCGTGCATCGTTCCACCCGAAGCCTGAGAGTGTGGAGTTGGATATACTTATCGACCCTAAAATGTCGTTCGGTACGGGGCATCACCCAACTACGGTTTCGGTAATCCGCCTGATGCGTGAGATTGATTTTACCGCTAAAACGGTTTTTGATTACGGTTGCGGTACGGGTGTACTCTCTATTGTTGCCGATAAGTTGGGCGCTAAAAGCATTACAGCTATTGATATTGACGAATGGTCGCTGGAGAATTCAGAAGAAAACTTCCGCAAAAACGGAATGGAACAGTTCGACCTTTCAACCCGCCCGTTAGATAGTTTCGCGGACACTGAGTACGATATTATCCTGGCTAACATTAACAAGAATATCATTATACAAAGCCTGAGCAACCTGGCAAAAATCAGCAAATCGGGTACACCCATTTTATTTAGTGGCTTTTTTACCCACGACCTTGCCGATATTTCTGAAGCCGCTGCACCGCACGGTTTTATTTACATAAAACACATTAGCAACAACGATTGGGCTGCTGCTTTATTCACCCGATAATGGATATACAACTAAGTGATGTTATAGGCCATGTGGCTGCATTTTTAACCACGGTATCTTTTGTGCCGCAAGTTGTGCGTGTAGTTCAAACCAAATCAACTAAAGATATATCGTTGGGTATGTTTTTACTTATGGCTTCGGGCGTAACTCTGTGGCTAATCTATGGCCTTATGATTATGCAATGGCCGCTTATTATGTGCAACGGCGCTACCATTTTGCTGGTAATGGTTATCCTCTATTATAAGTTGAGGTATAAGTAGTGTTAAATGCAAAAATATAATGGGCACGAAGACGATAAAACTTCTTCGTTAACAATCATATAATGTCCATTAGTATATTTAACTGTAAATACATAATAGAAAATATCCGACTTGTAAATTAATAACTCGTTATTTGCTGGTAATCCTAATTTTTTAGCAATTAAATCAGAATTAATATTTACACTTTCAACACATTGCTTATCTATTGGGCGTTGAGATTTTATGGGGGATATTTTATTGCTATCGTCTAATTTATCAGCATAATAATACGTTTTCATAAACTGTGTTATAAAAGAAATATCTTGATCATACTGATTATGATAAAGCTTTATTTTTGATAGCACTAGATTAAATTCATCTTTAAAGTATTTATTAGGTTCGAATTTATTTGCCCGCTCTAAATAAAAAACTGTTTTAAAGTTCTTATTATAGATATACAAAAGCCTTGTTGGATAGCACAAATGATAGATGCGCCATTCTTCTATGGTTAATGAGTCAAATTGGCAATATGTTATTTTGCTAATTGGCGAGTAGGCTCTGTAATTTTGTTTTTTATTTGCTTCTTTTTATCTTCAAGATAAGTGCCGGGTATATATAAGTCTTTATGTGATTTTTTATATTCAATTATTAAGCTATCAAACTCCTGCTCGTGTTGCGCTTTAGAGATAGAATCCCATTCATGTTTAGTATATTTCTTTGCCCCTGTTTTAGGGTTATTACAAGCAAATAGAAATACAATACCCAATAAGTAAAGCAGTTGTTTCAGCATAGGTTTGAAACGGTGTTTCATATCAAATGTTACCCAATAGAAAAGCCCCTTTCGGGGCTTTGTATTTTTAGTTTTTCACTTTTATCTTTTAGTTTACTTCACTATCACCTTGCGTACTTCACGTCCGCCGGTGCTATCAATGCTTAGCATATACATGCCTGCTGATAAGCCAGTAGTATCAAACGTATAAAGCGATTTGCCTGCGCTCTGTGTAGTGCTTTGGGTAGCAACTACGCGGCCTGTCATATCTACTAACGACAGTTTGATACAGCTATTGTTTTTAGCATTAATGCTTACAAATAACTGTCCGCTAACCGGGTTAGGGTAGGTATAAACATCGTAGGCTTTATTAGCTAATTCGTTTATAGCTGTAGGTGCATTGTCGTATTTAATTTGGGCAGCGGCAGCGCTGGCTTTAAGGTCGTCTAAATCTTCGCCTGCAATAAGGGCAAAAGCAACAACTGCGGTATCGTTAGGTGCAATGCTAAATGGTCCGGTAGATACTACATCAATAACATCATTACCTGAACCTGCAAGGCCTGCGCCTTCGCGCGGGGTAGAAAGGCTGGTATATTTCTCGTTGGTGTCAAAACCATCAATAAGGTTTAGGCCGCCGTTACCACCGTCTACGTTGTCAACATCGTACACGTTGGCAACACCCGGGCTTAGTAGTTTTACTGCTGCATATAATCCTGCATTTTCTGTGCTGAAAGAATAGCCCATTCGGGTTGAAACATCGTAACCCGAACGGTTTTGGTTATAATCCATAATATCCCAATCGGTAAAAATACCGGCGTATAAGTCATTAAGCGCCTGCCCCGATGTGTTGATGATACGGTATTTAACCATTACATATTTACGGTCGTTTTGGGTAGTCCAAGCGTAGGCATGGTGTACAATTTTAAGGCCTTGTACAGGAGAGCCTGCATTATCATTAAATATACCAAACACATCAAATTCTGATGTTTGCGCGGGCACAACACGCACTACATTTTGCTGCGACTGAAAGTCAACATCAGAAGTACCGCCGGTAACACCCCTAACAATATCAGACACCGCGCTTGGCGAAGTGCCAATCATAAGGCCACCTTCGTACATCAATGTTTCGCTGCCTTGGTAGGTAAAGCCTAAGCCATTGGCCTGCCCATCGTTGTTATACCCAATGCGGCCTTTGCTGGTAATGGTAGTAGCCACATCGTTAATAGCAATGTTTATATAGTCAACATTAAATACTATTGGTAGGTATTGGGTAGCGGTGTAAGCACCATCAGTGTAAGTAAATTTAAGCGTAACTGTTTGGTTAAGCGGGCAGTTTGGTTGCACTACCAGTTTAAACGGCTCGTTATTATTGTTTGCTGTACCCATGGTAGCAACAGCGCCTAAAGTAGCGGTTGGTTGTATTACCGAAACAAATACCGATGTGGTAGACAGCGTAACGGTAAGGTTAGTAGTAGGAGCAAGGTAATTAATGTACACTCCGCGTATAGATACGGTATCGCCAATAACAAAAGCATTGTCGTTGCCATCGGTCATGGTGTTAGACGTCATAACTATTGATGGGGAAGCGTTTTCTGTTAACGCACGGAAGAGGTTAATACGGCCTGTGCCCAGCTTGTTTGCCCAAAACTGGTTGCCCGATGTGTTATCAATAAAATCGGCAGTAACGCGCAATTTTTCGCCGGTTTGCAAAGCGTTGTAAGCGGGGAATTGAGAACGGACAACCGCAGCAGCACCGGCAGTTACCGGCGATGCCATTGAAGTTCCGCTTGAGCTTAAATAAGTGCCGCTCTCCCATGTAGATAGTACACCATCGCCGGGGGCGCAAACATCAATATTATACCCAAAGTTAGAGAAGCTAGATTTACGGTCGATATTGTTGGTAGACGCCACGTTTAGCACATAGTTATACGATGCGGGGTAGAATAAATCTTCAGAAGCATCGTTACCCGCAGCGGCTACTACAAGGGCATCTTTATTAATGGTTGCATATTCTATAACATCTTGCCCGGCACCGCCGCCAAAGCTACTGCCCCAAGAGCAGTTAATTACTTTGCAGCCATGGTCGGCAGCGTAGGTTATGCCTTCGTAAGCTACGGTTAATGCACCTGTGCCGTCGGCAATTTTAATAGGAAGAAATTTGCATTTAAAGCCAACACCTGCCACACCTGTGTTGTTGTTGGTAGCGGCTGCGGCAAGGCCTGTAACGTGTATGCCATGGCCTGCACCACCGGGTGTAGCCGGGTTATTATCGTTTTGGCCTAAATCCCAACCAACAAAATTGTCAATATACCCATCGTTATCATCGTCAACCCCATTTATAGGGTCGGCAAGGTTTTTCTTAACCTGTGGTTGCAGGTCGGGGTGTGTTGGGTCTGTACCGGTATCGGTAATGCCTACAACCACGTTGGTATCGCCTTGCGATACATCCCATGCCTGTAAAGCTTTTATCTTACCTAAGTGGTATTGGGTACCCGATTGTGGGTCGTTAGGTGTAAAGCCTTCTTTGGGTATATAATGCGGTTCGGCATACTGAAAAAGGCCTGTTTTTAAAAAGCGGTTTATGGCTGCTTCTAAACCTACATTGCCGGTATAATGTACTTCGTATATAAGGGTAAGGTCGGCATACTTGCGGCCATAAACATCATGCGTAGTTTCTGGCGCTTTGGCATACGGAAATTTACGGAATACCTTATCTGCACCAATTTGCTGCATAATAGCTGTAGCGTTTGGGTGGGTAATGGTACTGCCGTTGCCGTAGGCTCTGTACTCAGGCTTTAGCTTAAGTACAATGTGGTTTGCTATAAAATCGGCCGATGTTATTTTGGCGGGCATTTTAAAGGTATTTCCAACAGAACTTTGGGCGTAACCTTGTAATGATAAAGCCACAGCTATAGCTACGGCATAGAATTTAACTACTTTCATTTATGCGAGTATAATAAATGCAATATATTAAACAATAGGCAAAAAAACTGTTAAGCGAAGATATGGTCAGGGTGCGGTAAAGTACCAAACTTTTCCAGTGCCGCAAAGTGAGATTTTAGCGCCTTGCTAAAATGTTCCTGCTCTAGGTAAGGTATGCCAAACTCTTCTGCTGTTTGCTTAACAATGGGGGCAATTTCAGGATAATGCACATGGCATATACGTGGAAACAAATGGTGCTCTACCTGAAAGTTTAACCCGCCAACATACCACGAAAGCACCTTGTTATTGCGTGAAAAATTAACGGTAGTGTTCAGCTGGTGTATAGCCCAATCGTTTTCTATAACGCCCTCTTCATTGGGTAATGGGTGGCTGGTTTCTTCTACCGTGTGCGCTAGTTGAAACACCAGACTAAGGATAATACCGGCGGTATAATGCATTAAAAAGAAACCTACAAACACTTGCCAAAATGGTATTGCAAAGAATAGGGTAGGCACTACCAGCATAACAAACATGTAGGTAAGTTTAAGCAATATAAGGCGTGTTAACAGCGATGCGTTTTCTTTACGGCTATTTGGGTTTACGCCGTTGCGGGTAAATTGCGCGTATTGAATATAATCTTTAAAAAGTATCCAGTAAAAAGTCATTAAGCCATAAAACATAAAGGCGTATACAGGCTGAAATTTATGGAACCATTTAACTTTGGTATGCGGAGAAAATTTAAGTACCAAACGGTCGGCAATATCCTCATCCATACCCGATATGTTAGTGTAGGTGTGGTGCAGTATGTTGTGTTGCAGTTTCCAGTTATGTACCATAGGCCGCCACAAATATTAAGGCTGTGGCCTACGGCCATGTTTACGTATTTATTGTCAGAATAGGCGCCGTGGTTTGCATCGTGCATCACACTCATGCCAATACCGGCAAGGCAAATACCCATCAGTGTCCATAAAAGCAGGGCAGCCCAAAATGGGGGCGTAAGGGCAAGTAAAAGTACAAAGGGGGTTATGTAGCCTGTTAGCATTACAATGGTTTTAAAAACCATTGTTGCGTTGGCGTGCTTCGAGATTTTTTCTCTTCAAAGTAGGCGTCTACGCGCTTTTTCAGAATGTTAAAGAATTGTGTTTTGTCTTTTGCAACAAACTTTACTTTGCCTTTTACTTTCATTGGTAATGGTATGCGTAATAGATATTATTTATCGCAGCTAAGATAGTTAAATATGGTGGCAAAAAAGTGGCTAGTATTATATATTTATCAGATACTGATTTATATCATAAAATCGGCTGGTTTGTTTGAAGTTGTAGTGTTTTTAATAGGCAATAGTTAAACAATAAAAGCCCGGCTATGGGCCGGACTTTTTATATACTGAAAAGGTTTTAGCGGTTATTTACCGTATAAATTTACTCCAAAGGCCGCTACCTAAATTACTCCATACCACATACATGCCCGCTGGTAATGTAGAAATATCTATAGTAAAATTAGCGGTGTTAATGTCTTGTTGGGCTTTAACCATTTTACCTGTTGATGAGTAGATATATACATCAAAGTAGTTACCAGTGTAGTTATTTACCTGGCCCATTAATTTGCCTTCCTGGTAGTTGTTGCCAATGGTCCACCCTTGCGATGTGTAGGGTTGGTTGCTAAGGCCAACGCTGGCGTTGCAAAATGTAGCCAAAGAGTCAAACCAAAATTTTGTAAGCACAATGCTGGGTTGGGCGCATTCAAAGTGGCTTAGGGTCTCGCTTCTGTTTATCTTCTGCACTTGCTGGGCTCCTTGGGTAGTCATCCAGTTGTAGGCTACAGATGCGTTTAGTGGGTTTACTTCCTCGTCAGATGTGCAATAGTTTAAGCGCATAGGGCTGGTAGGTACCCATTTATATACATTGTTATCTTTAAGCGCTACGCGAAAAGGGTGCAAACTATCAGCAAAAAATTCAGCAGAGTAGGCACTGTCAATAATTTCGCGCGGTACGTTTGGCATAGCGTTATTTACAGCATCCATGTAATACTCTCCACTAAGTAATGGTGGAAGGGTAACATCATACGGCGATTTTAAAATATCGCTCCAGTTGGTATAAAGGGCATCGCCATAAGCCTCGTGGTAACCTTTTATAAGGTAGGGTAGATAGCCTGGTTGAGAATAAGGTTCAAAAGATGCAACAAAATCAAACTGCGCGCCGCTCATATCATACGCACCGCTCATAGGTGCCGATGCTGTTACGGTAAACTCCGTAGGAAAATCTTCTTGTATGGTTTTGTGGGTAGCCATAGCAGCGTGGCCGCCTTGTGAGTAGCCCATTAAAAACAGCTCACCGTTAAGGTTAACATCATTATCTGCTGATAAGTCTTTGCAAACCCTTATAAGGTCTATAGTGGCTGATGCTTCTGTTTTAGCGTGTTGGTATGGGTGAAAAACAGGGCTGTAGCCCATACCTAAATAATCGGGCATTACAGCAGCGTAACCGGTTGCAGCAGATACTACCCCTAAAAACCACTCGCCACTAAGGTTAGAAAAGCAATCGCTCTTTTTTAGCTGCGTGCCATGGTCATAGCTGATTATAGGTACACCGCAGGTATCGCCTGTTGGTAAAATTACAAGGCCCGATGCCGATGTTAGTGTATCGCCTGCGGCTGCAGGGGTACGATAGATTATGCGGTAAACATCAACCTCATAGCTAAGTACAAATAAGGCACCGGGAATACCGTTGGCTGTTAGTGTAGAGTCTATTTGGCTAATGTTAAAATGCCTAAGTAGCTCTGCTGTGTACTGTGGGGTTGTTTGGCTTTTGGCCTTAGTTAGAAAATAGCATGGCAGCAAATAGCAATGCCGATAGTTTAGTAAATACGTGTTTCATCGATTTGAGCGAAAATTTAGTAAAAAGTAAATATCGCTAATAATATTTATAATCCTATTATAATAGACTTAGAATGATGAACCTATATTTTAGCAAAAGCCTGCTCCAAATCGGCTATCAAAACATCAGCATCTTCAAGGCCTACATAAAAGCGTATCATGTTCCATTTAATGTAGGGGTTATCATAGCTTTGCGATGATAGCAGCGAGCAGCTGGGGAATATAAGCGACTCGTGCCCGCCCCACGAACAGGCCATTAAAAAGCGTTGCAGGCTGTTGCAAAACGTTTCTACCTGCTCCATACTTTCTACGTTTAATAGTATAGAGAACATACCCCCGCAGCCCTTCATTTGTTTCTTAGCCAACTCATATTGAGGGAAGCTCTTTGAGAAGGGAAAGAACATTTGCTTAACCTTTGGGTGGTTTTCTAAATACTCTACAACTACCTGGGTAGTGGTGTTAGAACGTTCCAGGCGGATAGGCAACGTACGCAACCCGCGTATCATAAGCCATGCATCGTGTGGAGAGATGATAGAACCATACGTCATAAGCTCCGAAGCAAACAGCCTGCCTATCATTTCTTTAGAACCGCAAAGCACACCGGCTACAATATCGCTATGGCCGTTAAGGTATTTAGTAGCCGAGTGTATGGTAATATCTATGCCCATTTTTATGGGTTGCTGATACAGCGGGGTTGTATAGCTATTATCCATTATGGTTACTATATTATGCTTTTTTGCTATGGTAGCAACGGCTTCAATATCTTGCAGTTCAAAGGTTAGCGAGTTTGGGCTCTCTAAAAAGAACAGCTTGGTATTAGGCTTAATGGCGCGGGCATAATTCTCCGGGTCGGTGCCATCTATCATGGTGGTTTCTACCCCGTAATTAACCAGTATGTTGTTAAACAACTTGTTTGTCCAGCTATAAGGTTTGTTAACACAAACGGCATGGTCGCCCGCTTTTAAGTTGCCCATTATAGCAATGGCACATGCCGCACTTCCGCTGCTGGTTACCAAGGCATCATCTGCCCCTTCTAACGCCGCCAGCTTTTTGCGGAGTATGGCTACCGTAGGGTTATAACCACGCGTATAAAAGGGCTCTTCAAACTCATGTTGTAACGTATGGCGCATATCGGCCACCGTTTTAGATGTAAAGTTGCTGCTTTGTATTATTGGCGGCGATACTGCGTTAAAGTATTGGTCGCGCTCCTCGCCCAGGTGGTTAATTATGTACGATAAATCCATCAAGGCAAATATAGCAAACCAATGGCTGTAATTGTCGAGGCCCTCTCCAAATTACAGAAGAAGGCCCCGGGGTCTTTATTCGAATAAAGTATCTTTAGTTACCTAGCGGTATAATCACTTCCGGATTAGCATAATAACTTAGCTCGTCCAACTGAGTATCTATCAATAAGTTCCATCGGTTTTGCCCTTCCTCGTCTATACTGTGCTCGCTTTGGTCGTCATACAAGTCTTGGTATGCATTATGTTCAGCCACAATAGTGTTATATATGGCATTGTATTTTACCTTAAAATTTTGCGGGGTAATATTTGCTTCTGTTAACTGCTTGCGCATTTTACGGGCAAACAACTCACTAATGTCAAAGTGCCTTTGCTCGTGGTTAAGAATATGGTCTGTAATACAATCGTGGCGCACCCAAGAGTTGGCTTGGTTAAATGTAGCCCTAACAGTAATTTTACCACCCTTTTGGCTGTATTCGCAGCTGGTGCTAATACCAATGTTAGATTGTGCCGCGTGGTTACCCGCTACCAAATCTCTTACCTGGAATAATTGCCAATCTAGGCTATTATTTTCATCCCAAAATATTTTAGTTTGTTTAGCCGGGGTAGGGTAGGGGTAGCTAAAGCTTAGCAGCAACAGGGGTAACAGCATAACCATCGCCCGCAATAAAAAGCGCATTTTCATTATTGATACAGTTGATTGAGAAAAGGTGCTGCATAAGTAATTTATATTGAATGCTTATATGCAAAACCCCTGCCAATAGTTACGGTTACAACTAAATTTTAATTGGGTGATTTGTATGGCATTAGCTTTACTGATAAAGGATTTTTTTGTCCCCCTCTAAGAGGGGTTGCCCATAGGGCGGGTGTGTTTTTGTTGTAACAGCCTTCAACCCCCTACAGCATGTAGCTAATACTATCATTTTCATAATTTTTTAAGCCCTCACTTCAAGGGGAGGGTTGGGAGGGGTCTATTCCTTACAGCATGTCCCAAAGGGATGCCTTTGGCATAAATATTTGCACACGTTTTGAGCCAAGTAATTTTGTCCCCCTCACGGAGGGGTGCCCAAAGGGCGGGGGAGGTATTTCTTTTGGCATAGTTTAATTTTTCAGGTTAATTAAGAGGGGCTAAACCCCGCATGGCTGTAAATATTTGCACACGTTTTGAGCCATTGTTTTTAAGTAGGTTAATCATTTCAATTTTTAGTTCACTACAAAGATACAACCCCCAACCGCCCTTTGTCAAGTTTCTCCCCTCTCATTATGGAGAGGGGGCTGGGGGTGAGGCTCAACCCCAACCCCAACCACCCCTTTGTCAACAGCAAATTTTCAGCAAAACAAAAAGGGCCGCAGCAAAAGCTACAGCCCATTGGTATTGGTTAATTGATAGTATGGTTATGCTAAACGCACGTTTACCGCGTTAAGGCCTTTATCACCTTCTTTAACATCAAAAGTTACGTTGTCGTTTTCGCGGATTTGTTCGGTAAGTTGTGATACGTGAACAAAAATATCCTGGTTGTTAGATTTGATAAAGCCGAAGCCTTTAGATTCGTTAAAAAATTTTACAGTACCTGTTTGCATGATAATGATTGTTTATGTGATTAATTGTAGGTTGGAAACCACATCAAATTATACTTGGTTCAAATATTTTTTAAAAATCGGGTAAATTGCGCCATGGCATACTCTGAAAGTTTAGCTAACCGAATACGCGAAACCCTGGTAGACATAGCCGATGTTAGAGAAAAGAATATGATGGGCGGGCTTACCTTTATGGTAAATGAGAAAATGTGTGTAGGCATTTTTAAAGGCGAGCTGATGTGCCGTATAGACCCGGCCTTGGTTAACCAGGTTGTAGAGAAAACCGGCTGCCGGGTTATGACAATGGCCGGGCGCAGCATGAAAGGGTATGTGTTGGTTGACGAAACTGGCATACGTACTCCCAATGAACTTGCATACTGGATAAGTCTTTGCCTTGATTTTAATAAGTATGCTAAACAATCTAAAAAAGAAAGTAAAACGCGGTATGGATAATAACGCTTTACAACATCTATAAACCATGAAGTTACTCTTAGTTACCCTATTATTATGGTGCGCCACCCCTGCCGATGAAGAGTGTGCCCTGCTAGCCCCCAACATTATTACAGCCAATTGCGATGGTGTTAATTGCTTTAAAATAACTACTAATTGTGCTTTTGAAGAATACACCCTTACTGTATACAACCGCTGGGGGGAAAAATGGCAGAGGTTGAAGCGGATGATTTAGATATGATAAATAAATTTGCAAATGGGCTATTAACAGATGATAAATACCCCGGAGGTAGCTATTTGTTTTCTGCTAAAGCCAATGGCTACAGCGGCTCTGTAGAAAAAAATGGATGGTTAATTTAATTAAATAGGGCATGTAAAGCATTTACTTATACTCTATAAATTCTGTGCCGCTATCTTCACCATCGCCCGCAGTTAGTATTATAATGTCTGCAGGCTTAGTAATGGCAAAGGTATTGGTCATTCCGCTCATATCGGTCCAGCTTACAGTTTGTTTCTTCTCATCAAATTCCCAAGTGCCATTTTCAAAAAAGTTGTCGTCTTGGCCTGTGCCCACAGTGCCATTTGTCTGAAAAAACAAGGAATAGGTATCACAAAAAGTGTACTCTTCGTCAGCGTCTTTAACAGCAGCAACGCTGTCGGCTATAGAAAATTTGGGGTTTTCGGCCTTGCGCTTATCTATAATAAAACGTTGGGTTATGGCAGGCTGGCCCTTTTTAAAGCTGATAATACCTTTAACCTTGGTTTGGCTTATTACAAAGGCAGGTTTATTTATATCGGCAGCGGTAATCTGGCTAAAAGCTAGGGTAGGCATAAGTAAAAAGAATAACAGCAGGAGCTTCATAGGTATCAAAAGTAGGTAAAAATGAGAATATCTGTTGGAAAGGGTAGGGGTGTAAAAAACAAAAATCCTCCTGCCAAAGGCGGGAGGATTTTATAAAAATCATGCTAAAAACAAGTACTACTTAGCCAAACCGTTTACAAATACTGTAAGCTTTGATTTAAGGTTTGATGCCTTGTTTTTGTGTATAATGTTGCGCTTAGCCAATTTATCCAACATTGATATAATGCGTGGAAGTAAAGCTTTTGCGTCTTTCTCGCTCTTAGTAGCACGTAAAGTACGAACTGCATTACGGGCAGTTTTGTGCTGGTAACGGTTTAAAATACGTTTTGCATCGTTAGAACGTATGCGTTTTATTGACGATTTATGATTTGCCATTTCTTTATACTTTCTTAAAAAGGAGTGCAAATATACAGCTATTTTTCAAACATACTATACCCTGCAACATTTTTTCAGTAAAAAAAGCCAAACTTATTATTTGTCACCTATCAATAGTGCTTGATTAGCAAGCTGTTTAGTATATTTGCTAAGTATGAAAAAAATAATAGTAACCCTGTTACTAAGTGTTGCATGCGGTTGTAGCCTATCTGCACAAAGCATTACCCTTATGGCGGCCGATATGCCTAACACGGGCGACACCTACCTTTTTGACTAAGGCAAGCCCTGCCATACAGTTTACCCCCACCGCCACCGGCAACAATTACACCTGGGATTTTAGCAACCTGAACAGCAACAGCCAAAAGACTGATACTTTTTACAATGTGTTGCAAACCCCCATTATCTACAACTTTGTATTTAATAACATATTCGATCCCAACAGGGCAACCATAGCTACCAATCTGGCGGCATTGCCATCGTTTGGCAATTTTCCTACCCCTATAAACCTTAGCGATGAGTTTACCTACTACCGCGAAGAAGATGATGTTTATAAAGCAGTAGGGTTTGCCTTTACTGCCGATTATAACGGAACAAGCATTCCGCTACCCATCCAGTACAACCCTATAGATAAGCTATACTCCTTTCCCTTAGATAGCAACACTCAACCGCTTACAGCCTTATCGGCCTACGAGTTTCAAATCCCCAACCTTATAACGTTTAGAGAAAAGCGCAACCGCACTACTACGGTAGATGGGTATGGCACTTTGCTGCTGCCAAACATAGAGCTACAGGTACTTAGGCTAAAATCGGTAAGTGTTTTAACAGATAGCATAAGGCTTGATGCCCAAGGGGCTTTTGGCTGCCTACCCAACCACGTACCGAGGTTGAATACAAGTGGATGGCTCAGGGTCACGGAGAGCCGGTTTTAACCATAAAAGGTAACCAGGGTTTTAATGGCAGTTTTATGCCCAATAATGTCCGCTACCGCCACTTCGAGCCTATTCCCGCTTCGGTTAACCTTAGCAGGTTTGGTATCGGTAAAAGCATACCCTGTACCGGCTACTAATATGCTTGTTGTAGAAGCCAAAGGCATTGAAAGTGTTATACTTAGGGGTTTAGATGGAAAAATTGTTGCTCAAAGTGTTGCAAATACTGTAAATAGTGATACTATTATTATAAATTTGGACCAAAATAAACCGGCTGCAGGGCTTTATTTACTGTGTGCTACTACTAAAACAGGCCCGGTGGTTTTAAAAATACCTGTTGAATGAAAAAACTAATACTCCTATTATTTAGCCTTTTCAGTCTTAACCTGTTTGCCACACACATTGTAGGTGGCGAAATGAACTATGAGTATATTGGTAACGACCAGTATATAATAAGGCTTACCGTTTACCGCGACTGCTCTGTTACCACAGCTTATGATAACCCTGCCAACGTTGGGATATTTGATGTTAATAATAACCTTATACAAGAAATAACACTTCCTTTTTTAGGCTCTTCAGAGTTGGTGCCTAACTTTAATGTACCCTGTGGTGTTGCACCAACCAATGTGTGTGTAGAAACCACCACGTATATAGATACCCTTACGCTACCGCCAATTGCGGGCGGTTACCGCATATCATACCAACGCTGCTGCCGTAACAACAGCATTATAAATATTCAAGACCCGGGCGATACCGGTGCTACTTATAGCGCCTTTATTCCCGGTATTGCCAATGCTGCCAACAGCAACCCGGTAATAACAAACCCTCCGCCGGTTTATGCATGTGCCAGCCTGCCACTGTCATTAAACTTTTCGGCAACTGATAAAGAGGGCGACTCTTTAGTATACAACCTTTGCATACCTAACGATGGTGCCAGCAGCTTATCGCCACAGCCTACCCCCGGCTCTTTTACTACTGCTAACCCTGTAGTGTGGGAAACCGGCTACAGCTTGGGTAATATTATGAATAGTACCCCGCCACTGGCCATAAACAGCCAAACCGGTGTAATTACCGGCACACCCAACGCATTAGGTCAGTACGTGTTTTCTGTTTGTGTTGATGAATATCGCAACGGTGTATATATAGGAACTACTACGCGCGATATGCAGCTGAACGTGGTAGACTGCCAGATTACTGTAATATCGGCCTTTACTACCCCAACGGGCACTTGCGGTAACGATGTAAGCTTTACCAACAGCAGTTCTGGTGCAACATCATACTTTTGGGATTTTGGTGTATCGGGCACTAATGCCGATACTTCTAATATTGCTGAACCTACCTTTACCTTCCCCGGTGCAGGTACGTATACTGTAACGCTTATTGCGCAAGACCCTAACGGGGCTGCTTGTAACGATACCTTAGAGGTTGATGTAACCGTAAACCCTCCGTACGTTATTAATGCCGGTCCTGATGTTTCTTTCTGTTCTGGTTTAGGTGCTGTTATTGGGCCGCAAGGCAGCCTGCCGGGCGTAACCTTCTCTTGGAGCCCCGGTACCAGTTTAAGTAGCACAACCGCGCAAAACCCACAAGCATCGCCCAGCCAAACCAGCACATACATAGTAACCGCTACCAATGCAGAGGGTTGTATAGCTACTGATAGTGTTACTGTATTTGTAGGTCAGTTCCCCACTTCGGTTGTTGATACATCATTATCTGCCGATTGTGATGGTTGGTTACTAACCCTTAGCACACCTACTTTAGATACCAGCAGCTACAGCGTTACCTGGGTATTTACTTTAGATAGTACCGTAGCCAATGGCCCAACTGTGGTGCGCAACTTTAACTTTGGCGATACCACCAGCGTAACCGTTTACTTAGTTGACCCTAGCGGTGGCTGTAGCGATACCCTGGTTTTAAACGACCTACTGCCACCAACCGGTACATTCTTTACCCTGCCTGTGCCAAACATATTTACCCCTAATGGCGATGCGTTTAATGAGTGCTTTAAACCAAACATACTTCCCGGTTTTGAAGAATGCTACACCATGGTAATTTATAACCGCTGGGGCATAAAAGTTTTTGAAACAGATGCCGATAACACCTGCTGGAATGGTAAAATAAAATCGGATGGGGCTAATGCCTCAGATGGTGTTTACTACTACATTATGGACTTTAAAGGCACCAAGTACAACGGCTACGTAATGCTGGCAACTGGTAAATAAGATAATAAGCGAATTAGATAATATGATAATATGATAATGAAAGGGTGGGAGTTTCTCCTGCCCTTTTTTGTTACTTTTAAATATGGAAGATATAGAAGACCAAGAACGCCTTGTCAACATTTACAATAATCTGCTTATACCATCTTTAAAGTTGGCATGTCTTGATTTTGATATGCAGTGTAAAGTGCTACCTCATTTTGTTAATGTACCTCATGAAGTAATATATTCTTTTGAGGATTCCTATATGCTATTAGCTCAATTGATAGATGGTGGTTTATTATCTGAAAAAGTAATAGCGTGTATTATACGTGTACATTATGCTTATGGCAAACTATAGTTGCTGATGATGAGTTTGATAAACACGATGGTGATTATTACCGCACCAGTAAAGATTGGGAAACCCTTAGAAATGCAGCTAAAGTGGCATTAGAAAGTATGAATGTAAAACTAGAAGAGCCTTATTTAGGAGAAGGTACTACCTACATACAATAACCATCTATTCCTCCTCCTCTGCGCTATCTCCTTTTAGGTTTACTGCGTTGCCATACACTTTCCATTTGGCTAATAGGGCCTGCATATCGGCCGGTAACTCACTGTCAAAAAACAGTTCTTTGCCGGTGGTAGGGTGTACAAACCCCAACGATTTAGCATGCAGCGCATGGCGGGGGCAAATGGTAAAGCAGTTCTCTATAAAGTGCTTGTACTTAGTAAAGGTGGTGCCTTTAAGTATCTTGTCGCCACCATAAGTTTCATCATTAAACAAAGGGTGGCCAAGGTATTTCATGTGGGCGCGTATCTGGTGCGTGCGGCCTGTCTCTAAACGGCACTCAACCAAGGTTACATAGCCAAAACGTTCTAACACGGTGTAGTGTGTAACGGCGTGCTTGCCATACTCCCCATCGGGGAAAACGGCCATCACTTTACGGTCGCGCAGGTCGCGGCCTATATGGCCTGTAATAGTGCCGTGGTCTTCTTTAACATCGCCCCAAACAACAGCCTGGTAGCTGCGCTTGGTAGTACGGTTAAAAAACTGCTTGGCTAAAAAGCCAACGCGTATTCATTCTTGGCCATCAGCATAATGCCGCTGGTATTTTTATCAAGCCTGTGTACAAGGCCGGGGCGTAAATCGCCTGCTTGGCTTGGCATGTTCTCAAAGTGGTACATTAAGGCATTTACCAGTGTGCCGGTGTAGTTGCCATAGCCAGGGTGTACCACAAGGCCTGCCTGCTTGTTTATCACCACCACATCATCGTCCTCATATACAATATCAAGCGGAATGTTTTCGCCCTTAAGCTCAATAATGCGGGGCGGGTGGGGCAGCACAATGCTAATAACATCGTACGGCTTTATGCGGTAGTTAGATTTTACCGCCTTTTCGTTAACCAGTATATTGCCGGCATCGGCAGCGGCTTGTAGCTTGGTGCGCGATGTTTTTTCCAGCCTGTTGTGCAAAAATTTATCTATGCGCAGCAGGTCTTGCCCCTTATCTACCGTAATACGGAAATGCTCAAAAAACTCGCCTTCCTGTTCTCCTTCACCCTCAGGTAAAATAGTGTCTAAATCCTCGTCGTCGCTAAATACCATTAGCGTGCTATAATTAGTTTACGGGTGGTGCTAAAGTTGTTCCCGTCGAAACGCACAAAATATAATCCGTTAGTCATGTTTGAAATATCTATTAGGGCGTTTGTTAGTTTGCCGGTATCAATTAATAAGCCCTGCATGTTAAACACAGTATAGGTTACAGGTTTAGGGCCAAACTCGGCAGCGTTAGCTATAAAAACACGGTCGGCGGCAGGGTTGGGGTATAAGTATATGTTGCTTGTGTTGCGTGCAGTAGCAGGCTCGCCAATGCCCAGCGGATTAATAATACTATCGCCAACAACAGGGCGCATCATTAACGATCCGTCTATAGAGTTTTGTTGCCACCCGTTGTTTGCTACTTTATAATACAGCACATCGCCGTGGTTGGTATTTCTGTCGTACCCAACATTTAATGCATAATCCTGCGGTTGATACCAGCCCACAAAGAAGTTGCCCACAGGCAGCTGAAAGGTACTATCTACTGTATAAGTAACAAACTCGTTTAGCGAGTCGCCATATTGGGGGAACAACGCACGGCGCTCGTAAAGCATAGTGCCGGGTTTAGTTGGGTCTGCCGGGTCGGGGCCCCAAATGCGTAAATAAAATTCACGTCCGCTTACATCTTCAACACCTTTTACAAAGAAGAAGTGAACCGCCCTTAGTGTATCAGCAAAATTTAATGAATAACGCAGGGCACAAGAACCGCCTCCCGGTGCCGATAATCTAAAACCAGCTTCAGCTGTTCCATCATCATAGGCATAAAAATCAGAAAATACTCTGGCGCGATATAATAGTATCGTTAGATCTTTTAACATCGCTGCTATCCACAGAGCGGAAAACATGAGTCATAGTAAATACAGACTCTGTAGTGATAGGTGCCGGAAAGCTACAGTTTTGCAGCAAGGGGTTAGCCTGCACCGCATCGGGGTTGTAGCCATTGGTATACACAGGCTCTAGAGGTGCCTGTGCGCTAAGCAATGTTTCATTACAAGCACCGTTGTAATCGCTATAATAACGGTAGCTGCATGTTTTATCAAAACTGGCTATGTTGGTTTGTGTAAGCCTTATCTTGTTGTTAAACTCAGCCAGTGTAAACTGGTTAAAGGGCATTTGTTGGTAGTTACGCAGGTTGGCCGGGGCTTTGTAAACAAAGCCAACATCGTTAAACGTAGTATCGTTTATAGTGCGGTTTTTGTTAAAGTAAATATAGTCAACGTTAAATTGGTCGAACATGCCATATAGCGCGCCCGAACGGCGAAACTGGAACCTGAAGTTGTTATTAAAATAGGCAGGGTCTTTAAACGGTATCATTACTAGTTTAAAGGTATCCAATGGGGTACCTTCAGCCTGCCACACCATATCGTAAAGGCCTGTAGTATTGTTATAAAACCATAAATTAAGCACATCGGTTTGTTCCGGAGCCTCTCCATAGCCTTGGGGTTGGTATAAAAAGCTAAAGTATAAAGAGTCTGACGGGGCTACGCTGTCTAAATCAAAATATCTAGAGGTTAAATATTCTAACCCATAACCTGTTCCCGGATAAGAGTTATAAGGCTGACCTTTGCTGTTTAATCCGTCAAATGTAGCGCAGCCAACTGTTGGCGGCCCAATGCAAAAGTCGGGGTTAATGTATACGTTAGAGTCGCTAAAAAAACGCGTGTCGGGGTATCCGTATAAGTTGCCCGAGAAATCTTCTAAAAAAGGTAAATCAATAAGGCTATCGCCCACGGCTTTAACCTGTTTATCGGCAGTGCCTTTATATTTTACCAAAACAGGGTTTTCGCGCAGTGGGAAAAGTTGCGGCTGTGCTACCGCAAAAAGGGCAACAGCAACAACGCAATCAGTATATGTTTATTTTTCAAAATCAGGTCTTTGTTGTTGTTCATTCGTTATTGTTGATGAGTCTGGCGCCGATTGTTCTAAAACCTCTTTGCGCAAAAATATATCTATAAACGCACCTGTTTTAATTTTAGTACTATCGTTAGCCAATGGGCTTTGGCGGTATACAAAAGCAGAAGAGCTATCTGTACCTGTAGCAAACGTTCCATCGTATTGTACTACACCTAACATAAAGCCTTTAGACGATAGTATGTTTATAGCCTCATCCCTTGTTAAGCCAACCAGGTTAGGCACTATGCCATCGCTTATTATGCCTTTGCCTACGTAAACCTCAATAACAGAGCCTTTCTCCAGCATGGTTCCGGCTTTAATGTCTTTACCATCATACGCCATGCGCAATACCACCGGCAAACCTTCAATATAGCGAATGCGGCCCATTTTTAGTCCGTAGGTTTCTAACGTAGCTGCCGCCGATTTTAACGATTGGTCTAGCAGGTTTGGCATTTTAACCAATTGTGGCCTGGTAGAGGTAACGGTAAGGTAAATGGTGCGCCCCTCTTTTGCCGTTGCGTTGGGCATAGGGTCCTGACCAATAACAATGCCTTTTTGGCCTTTAGGGTCAAAAATAGAATCTATAATCATGTAATCAACCCCCTCTTTAGAGGCAAAGCTGGATACATCTTCTATTTTAAGCCCACGAAAATCGGGTACCTTAATTTTATCGCCGGGGCTGGTATACATTTTTAACCCCCACAGCGCCAACCACGAAAACAATACCACACTAGAGGTAGCCAGAAAAACGTGCTGCCAAAATGTTTTTGTGCGTACAAAGCTTATAAAGTTCATTTTATGCGTGTTGGCCTTTTATAGCGTTTTCGCGGCGTTTTTGTTGCAAAAGGCCAAATTCTAATATCTTATCAATAAACTCGTATGGTTTATACCCGTTTATTGCCGTTTGGTGAAAAATAGCCGTAGCGGGGGTCATACCGGGCAACGAATTTACTTCAATAAAAATTACCTCGGGCTCATCGTTATCAAATACCCTTACAAAGGCATCTATACGGCAATAGCCCTGCACCTTTAAAACCCTTGCTGCACGCTCCAGTTCTACCTTTACCCTGTCAGATATTTTTTGGCTGATGGTTTGGGTGGGGCTGTAACGCGCCGGAGTAATATTCTGACCTTCGCCGGCAAGGAATTTCTCTTCCAACGATAGTACTTCGCCTTCGGCCAGAGCTTCCGATGCTTCAAATACTTCGTATTGCAACTCGCCGCTACTATCAAAGCTGGTTAGCATGCCGCCGGTAATCTCCAGGAAATGCTTGGCGCCGTTGCGGCTTATAAGGGTTTCTACCAAAAAGTAATTCTTGGCAGGGAACTCTTCTTTAGGTTTGATATTTAATACTGCCGATGCGGCAGGGTCTAGCGTTTCTATTTTACGGAAAGCCAATACTGCATAGGCCTCTAACTCTTCGCGGGTTTTAATCTTTTTTACTGCTGATGAGCAACCATCGTCGTTAGGCTTGGCAATAAGCGGGTAGCCCAGGCCATTCTCAATTTCGGAAACCACAGCATCGCGGTTGGTGTTCCATTCATCTTCATATACCAAACGGTGGCCGGCCACATTAAAGCCACTCTCGCGCAATATTTGGTTGGTCTTAAATTTATCAATTGTTATGGAAGACGATTCTTGGCCCGATCCATTATAAGGCAAGCCTACCTTTTCCAGTTGAACTTGTAACTGCCCGTCTTCGCCGGGTCGGCCATGCAGGGCAATAAATACACCATCTACCAACTTGGCCAAATCATTATAGCTAATGCGTTGCGGAGGTTGCATACCGGCGCTGCCCGTATATTTTTGGGTTATGCCTTTGCATTTTTCCATAATGCGCTGCACCTCAGGGTGAATGTGGTAATGCTCTATCTTCTCCTTAATATCATCGGCATTGTCTTTAAGCAATATGTTTACCGGTATGGTATACATTATATGCTCATCGTTACTACCCGTTAAAAACACCGGTACCGGGCTGTATTTGGTAGATGATGATAGCTTTTCGTAAATGTTACGGCCGCTTTCTACCGATATATGGCGTTCCGATGAATAGCCACCTAACACAACTGCTATTTTAATCTTCTCCTGCGCGGTTTGGGTGTTTTCTTCAATGGCTAAATCCAAGGCCGCTAAAAGCGCATCGGCCTTGCCGTTAAACTTCATATCAACCATGCGCTGGCGTAGCGATGTGCGTATGATTAACGTAAGGAACTGCGATGGGTTTAAGCCAATCTCAGCCGCTTGGTGAAAGAAGAACGACGATGGCATCATGCCCGATGTAGTGTTCGGGTCGTTTAGGAATACATCGCCTGCTTTGTTTATAAAGCCATCAATACGGGCATATACAGAGAATTGGAGCTCTTTGTACATGCGCTCACATTCGGCACCAATTTTTTGTATCTGCTCTGCCGGTAGGTCAATCGGCGTAATTTTACGCGATAAGCCCGGTAGGTATTTGCTGCGATAGTCGAACAACTCGCCGCCTTTGCGAATTTCGGTAGGGGGCAGGGCTACAGGGCCATTTTCGCCCTCTACCACAATGCAAGAGAATTCTTTACCCTCTATAAATCCTTCTATAATTATTTCGGCTTCGCCATCAATAGCATCAATAAACACTTCGTGGGCACCTCCATTAAATTCATCCTCTAAAACAGCCCATAATGTAGCAGGGTGGTAAATAATTTTTCCTGCTACACGAGCAGGCAGGGCAATACCCTCGCGAATATCAGCCGTGCGTTTGCACCATTCTATTTTGCCATTCTCGCTAAGTTTATTCCACTCGGCAGCGGTAAGTGTAAGGCTGAAAAAGCTTTTGTTTACGGCTTTGGTAAAGGCTTCAATACTATCATCGTGCAAAATGGTAACCCCAATAGAAGAGCCCTGCGTTGCCGATTTTATAACCATAGGCAGGCCAACAACTTCTTTAGCTTTTTTGAAGATGCCTTCGGCGGTGTTTTGGCCAAACCAATCGTTGTTGCTAACGGTAATGTATTTAGGGCTGCTAAAGCCCGCGTTTACCATTAGCTTGCGCTGCACAATTTTATTTATACCAATGGCCGATGGCAATATGCCTGAGCCTGAGTAAGGGACATTCAGGTATTCTAATAAACCTTGTAAACGACCATCTTCGCCATTAGGGCCGTGTAGGCACAAAAAGGCAAAGTCCATTAGTTGGGGCAGTTCGGTTATCTCCACCTTGCGGCCCAGGGTGGTAAATATTTCGTTTTGCTCAGCTTCGGTCAGGTTTTCCAAATTTTCGGCATAAACCTGAAAGCGCTGATAAAGTTCTTTTTCTGTGGCGCTTAACACTTCAGTCCGGTTGCGTATGGTTGCTACCGGGGGTAAAAATCGCGGATAGAGCCCTTGTAAATAAATTGCCAGTTGAGCAGTATGAAGTTGCCAAAACTGTCTACAAATAAGGGAATAGCCTCAAAAAGAGATTTGTTTAGGTTGTCGTAAACAGTGCGTCCGCCTGCAAAAGATATCTCACGCTCTTTAGAGCTGCCGCCAAAGATTATACCAATGCGCATTTTTTCCATTAAATACAAAATTACGCATTTAACGTAATGGTAATAGTTTATATTTGGTCGGTTTTTAACAACGGACTGATGAAATCGCTAAATGAGATAAACCGCTTTATAATTGTTTTTGCGGCCATATTTTTACCCTTTTATATAGTTGACACATTTTTGGTTCACGAACTGCCTTTATTACCAACTATATGGAACTTTATTTACCACATATTGCTAAAGTTTATAATGGGTGGAACAGTCTTTGTTCTTGATCTTTTAGGTTACGAAGTACTGCATACCTACGATATTGTTTGGATTAAAGGAGCTAAAAAGTCATTGTTTATAGGGCATATATGTCTTGCATTTGACCTAATGGTGATGTTTGCTGCGCTGATATTTGCTTACCCCGGGCATAAAAAGTCTAAATGGTGGGTTATACCTGTAGGCTGTTTATTTATTCAACTATTGAATATTGGCAGGATGTGCCTGTTAACTGTAGGCGCTAAAGACAGAGTAACATCATTAAATTTTGAGCACCATTACCTGTTTAAAACAGTGGTATTTGTGGCCATTTTTATAATGTGGGCATTGTGGATTAAATACTTTCCGGCAAAGGAAGAAAAGGCTAAAGCCTCATAATTATAAATTAGTAATTATGAATTATAAGATTGACATTACTCAATTAGAACAAGCGAAGGTAGAATTAGGTAAGTGGATTGAAGGCGATGTGACAGATATGAACTGTTTTTACAGTATTTGCAATTCGGATAAGGTTACTGAATACCACATTAAAGGGTTTACAACATTTACTAGGAATTATGGAATAAGCCGAAATCTAAAAGGTATAACAGTTGATAGTAAACGTATCTTAGTAAAGGAAATATCAGATATTCTAAAATCACATAAATTAATAAATGCTGTTGATATTGCTTCTGTTAAGTTTGGAATATTAAATAGTATAATTACAAAGACCCAAAGCGTTTTGGAAAATGAAAGAAATATAATTTCATTTGCTTCAAAAGTCTGCTATATAACTAGACCTGATTTGTTTTTTCCTTATGATGATTATGTTAAGAGGGCGCTAGATAAAATATATCCATCATGGTTTTATAAAGATGGTTATTACAAAACCTTAAGTGATTTTATTTCAAATAACAAAAAAGTAATACTTGAAAAAGCTTTGGAAGTTAAGGTTTCAGGTTTTGATTATTCTATTGTTGATTATATGAAAAAATACGATGGACTAAAGGGGAGTTTTAATTTAGAAGTGTTTCTGATTAACAGACTAACAGATAAGTATTTTTGGAATATAGGTTCACAAATTAAGGCTCCTAAGCTCCCCCTAATAATTACTAATTGATAATTTATAATTTCAAAAATGCTTGCATTTTTGCTAATGCTCTCGCCCGGTGGCTGTAGTTATTTTTTCTGCCAGCTCCATTTGGGCAAAGGAGGTAGGTAACCCTTCGGGGATAAAAACAGGGTCGTAGCCAAAGCCATTTTCACCCGTTTGTGTTAGTGCTATGGTGCCACTTACCAAGCCTTCAAACAGCATTTCTTTTCCATCAATAATTAATGCGATAACTGTTTTAAAACGGGCATTGCGGTTGGTTTGGCCTTCCAGGTTTTTAAGGAGTAGTGCCACGTTGCGCTTATCATCGCGGGGCAGGCCGGCATAGTAGGCAGTATCTACACCCGGTTCACCGTTAAGTACTTCTACTTCCAAACCGGTATCATCAGCAAAGCAGTTTTTGCCTGTTTGTTCATATAGGTAGCGGGCTTTTAGCAGGGCATTACCCTCTATGGTACGCTCGGTTTCTTCCGGCTCCCCGGTAAAGTTTATATCTGCTAACGATAATAGCTTAATACTATCGCCCAAGGCAGCCTTAGCCTCGTGCAGTTTATGTGCATTGTTAGTAGCGAAGATGAGTTGCATGAACGTATGGTGTTTATTCGAGATCCTGAATCAAGTTCAGGATGACAGTTAAAGGTATATCAACTTAGTTTCGATATTGGTGTAGCCCATTTGGCTTAGTATGTTGGCGTATTCTTCTACCTGGCGCTTGTGACTGTTGGCAGGCAGGCCGGTTTTATAATCGGCTATAATAAGCTGGTTGGTGTAAAGCACCACACGGTCGGGGCGGTAAGTGTCGCCGTTGGGCATAAGTATTTCCCGCTCGGCCCAGACCTTGGCGTTGGCATCAAACAGCATGGCATATTCGGTATTGGTAAGTACGTTGTTAACGCGCTTTTCTACTTCGGGCAGTTCATCGCTGCTAATAAGGCCTTGCTCTATAGCTCGGGCAAGTGCTTTAGGTGCATCGGCGGCAACGGTAATCCATGCCAGTATTTGGTGTACAATGCGACCGTAGGCAGTTTGGGGTTTTTCTTCTACATCCCAAATCTTTTTGGCATCGGTAGAAATAAGTATTTTCTCGTCCCAGTGGTTAGATAGAACCCTGTTTAAACGGGTAGTTGGGCTGTGCTTGTCAGGCTTGGAAACAGGGGGCGCAACAGGGCTATCGGTATTATACACCATTTGTCCATCTACCCATAAGCCCTGTTCTACAAAAAAGCTTTTGTAGAAATCGGCAATGGTGCCGTTACGGCCGGGTAGGGTAGATATAACATAGAGCCGCTCTTCTGGCCTTGTCATGGCTACATACAGCAGGTTGAGCGTATCAAGCTTGCGCCTTTGCAACTCCTCTTCATACATGGGGGCAAGGCGGGTGTTTTCCATGCTTTTTCTAACGGAACCAAGGCCATAGGCAATTGGTCCATCAGGTCGGGCTCGGTGTTTTCAATCCACTCAAAATCGCCGCGGTTACTTTCACGCCAGTTGGCGTGCGAAAATATCACCACCGGAAACTGCAACCCTTTCGATTTGTGTATGGTCATTATCCGCACCGACTCATTACTCTCCGGCAACGATACCGAAATACGCCAGCTATCTTCGGCCCACCAGGTTAAAAACGCGGGTACGCTGTTGCCTTGCTCGGCCATAAACTTAAGCACCACATCAAAAAACTGTTGCAGGTACGCATCGGCTTTAAGGGTAAGGTTAAGCAGTCGAGCGGCTTCTTCAACCAACTCGTAAATGCTAAGTCCTTTAAGGCGCGGGTTAAGCAGGGCAGGGGCAAACTCGAGTAACTGCTCGGTATAGGTGGTTTCTTTGCGCTCTATGGCTTTTAGAACCTCGTTAAGCTTAACGCTGTTGCCGGTTTGGCCTAAAATGGTTTCTAAAATAGCCGCTGATGCAATGTTATCTTCGGGGTTGGCAAAGCGTTTTAAAAAGCTGATTAGCAGGTTTACCGCCGGCGATTTTATCAGCAGTAAAGACTCATCAGAAACTATATTGATGCCCTGTTCAGTTAGGTATTGGGCCAGTATGCTACCATATGTATTTTTGCGGGTAAGTATGGCAATATCGCCCAGCTTGTAGCCTTCGGCCTGCAGGCTGCGGATAAGCTCTACCACCTTTTGGCAGTAAATATCGTCGTAGGTTAAATCGTCAGCATCTTGCGCAACGGTTTCGGGTAAAAATTCAAAGCGGATCAGGCCGCCGGTCTTTTTCTCGTCAAACTCCTGCGCCTGTTTATTATATATATGTTGATAGTTCTCTAGCCTGCGCGATGCAAACTCAAAAAAGGCGTTGTTAAACTCTATCACCTCGCGCTTGCTGCGCCAGTTTTTAGAAAGGAACTGCTCGCTAAAAGCTTGGGCAATCATTTCGGCACGCTCAGCTACCAAATCGTTATCGGTTTTATTGGCAACGGCGGGCAGGTTTACAAACTGCTCTACATCGCCGCCACGCCAGCGGTAAATGGCCTGCTTGGCATCGCCCACCACCATGTTAAAATAGTCAACACCCTTTTCATCACCTGCCAGCGAGTTGTGTATTAGTGGCAGCAGGTTTTGCCATTGGGTAGATGAGGTATCTTGAAATTCATCAATCAAAAAGTATTTAAACTTTTCGCCTAATCGTTCATACACATAAGGCACCGGTTCGTTTTGCACTACAGAGCCAAGCCTTTCGTCAAACTCTGATATATGCACCGTACCTGTTTGTACGCGGTATTCGTCAATAATTTTTTGCAGCTCATTTAACAATGCCAGCAGGAAGATGCTTTTGTTTAGAAGCGAGTAGTAGTTGAAACGCTCAAAGTCTTTGTCAAGCAACGTCATTGCCTGTAGCGGAACAGAGGTTCTAATTGGTTGGCTGCATCGTAAATGGCATCTTTATAATCGCTTTTGGCGGGTGCCCATTTGTTGTTTTCTACAATATCAACTACGTTGCGCTTGCTGGGCATAAACTTATCTACTCGACCCTGCGCCAAGTATATAAAGTATTTGCCAATACCGGTTTTGCCATAGGCAAACGCATCGGTAGGAATATCGTAATTCTCTATTATTTGTAACGCCTGTGTACCAATGGAAACCATTTCGGCTTTAAAGCGATTTATAAAAGCCTCTAGCTTTTGGCGGGTTTCCAAAATATCCGCAATGGTAAGCGAGCGCAGCTTGCGGGCGTTAAGGCGGCCTTCGGTATCTAATAGGGTATAGGCAAAGTTTTTTAAGTCGTTTTCTATACGCCAGCTTTTTTCATCGTCGGTGCGGCTTTCGGTAAACTCTACCAAGGCTTTGGTAAGCAAGGCATCGCTACCGGCACGGCTTATCAATTCGTCAATGGCATAATCAAGTAGTTTGTCAGCATCCAGCTCAACACTAAAAGATAGGGGTATACCTAAATCGAATGCAAATGCACGTACTACGCGGTGTACAAAACTATCAATGGTGCTTATGGCAAAATCTGAATAGTTGTGCAGTATGGCTTCAAAAGTGGCTTTGGCACGGGTGCGGAGGTCGGTTTCGGTCAAGCCCGTTGCTTCTGCAATATCGGCTACATAGCCAGCATCGTAGCCATCTTCATCTTTTTCTTTAGATAGCTTAGCCAGGGCAGATATAACCCTATCCTTCATTTCGGCAGCTGCCTTGTTGGTAAAGGTAATGGCCAGTATGTTTTTAAAGGTATATGGCGATGGCGAGTTTAGGGCAATCTTTAAATACTCCTTAACCAGAGTGTACGTTTTGCCCGAACCGGCAGAGGATTTATAGACAACAAACATTAATTCAGAATTAACAATGCAAAATTCATAATGATTGGTTCTCTATATTTAAATTATGCATTTTGAATTGTGCATTATGCATTAGTTTTTAGGTTGTAACACTCCCTGCACAGCGGTTCGTAGCTTTCGGTCTGGCCCAGTACTACCAGTTCTTCAGATGCGGCTATACGGTGTGAGTGGTTGGCTAATGCCCCGCAGCTAACGCAAATGGCGTGTACCTTGGTAACATATTCGGCAATGGCCATAATATGCGGCACCGGGCCAAAGGGTTTGCCCAGGTAGTCCATATCTAAGCCCGCCACAATTACACGTATGCCATTGTTGGCAAGGGTGTTGCAAACATCAATAAGGTCCATGCCAAAGAATTGGGCCTCATCAATCCCCACCACTTCAACCCCATCAACAATAGGTAAAATAGCCGTTGCCGATGCTACCGGTGTAGAGTGGATATAGTTGCTATCGTGCGACACTACGTTGCTATCGTGGTAGCGGGTATCTATGGCAGGCTTGTAAATTTCTACCTTTTGTTTGGCAAATTGCGCACGGCGCATGCGGCGTATCAACTCCTCTGTTTTTCCGCTGAACATAGAGCCGCAAACAACTTCTATAAAGCCTGTGGTGCGCTTTTTGTGGGGGTGTTCTTCTATAAACATTCTACTTTATAAAGAAAGTATTGTTAAAAACTTAGCAACATTAAGAAAAGTTATGCTGTTTAAGAGCATACTTTTATGCTGCCAAAAATAAGGTTGATGCCGTTAAGAAGCACCGCCTTTTGATAAAATATTTTTACACTATGAATATACAACAGGCAAAAGCAGAAGTTTCGTCAGCGTTGGTAGAGGTAGCCGACCAGTTAGAAACCATTTTGAACCACAAAGCCAAAATTCCGCAAATAGAAATGGATTTAATCCTTTCTAACACGCAAAGGCTATATAATTTTTTGCTGGTATTAAATAAACTTAATGCTACAGGCAAGGTTGATGGCCCTGGTGGCCAGCAGGATATGCCTGCCGTTAAGCAGGAAGAAATTGCCAAAATAATCCACACCGAAGTTAGTAAGCTGCGCGAAGAGTTATTCCGCACCGTTACTAACCCTAATAAAGGCGCCGGCGTAGAGCGTATGGAGCCCGTTACCGAACCGGTAACCGAGCCACAACCGTTTAGCACCCCGCCCGCACCTGCACACAAGCCTCAAACCCAAACAGGCCCATCGCCAGAAAAATTGGCTGCCATTAAGCAAAACCCGTTTATTGGCAAAACCATTATGCCAAATGGGGTAGTTGAAGAAAAAGTTGCTGTTGCAACACCGGTAGAGGTTAAGCCTATAGAGGTTGAGCAGTTACCTGTTGTGCCAGAGCATATTGCAGAGGTAGCTATGCCTGCCCCTGTAGTAGCAGCCCCTGTTGTAGAGGCCCCGGTTATTAAGTTTGAAGAGCCTGTGCCGCAGCCACAACCGCTACCACAAGCCGATTTAACCAAAACCTTTGTTACCCAGCCTGTGCAACAACCTGTTGCCAGCGTTAACGATAATGTTACGGCAGATACCAGCCTTGTAAACAAACTACGCGCTAAACCTATTACCAATATTAAGTCGGCAATTGGAATTAATGATAAGTTCCAGTATCTTAACGACTTATTTAAAGGAAGTGTCCAAGACTATAATGAGTCGTTAGACGCCCTTAACAACCTGGGTAGCTTACCTGAGGCCGAAGCTCATTTTAACCAATTAAGGGTTAAATTTGGCTGGGATATGGAAAATGCATCGGCAGCAGGCCTTTACGAATTGGTTGTAAGAAGGCACTTACGCTAATTATTATTGTACATAAAGAATAAAAAATTTTGTTTGCAAAACATTAAGTCTAATTTTGCAACAAATTATGTGTAGTGATACTTTAATTGTACGGACTCATAAAAATCTATAACGAACGCTAATATTATGAATAAAACAGTACTCAGAGCCTTACTGACACTATTTGGCGCTGTGCTCATTACGACACAGGCGCTAATAGCTATGCCAACAGCCCACGGTACCAAGAGTGTACTAGGCGGCCCAACATACTCTATTGGGGCAGCAAAAGCAGTTACATCTATTACCCAACAGCCAAATGGTTCTTACACCATTTCGTATGTAGTAGTAGTTAGAAACTACGGTGCCAACGCATTAAGTAACGTACAGGTTACTGATGATTTGGACAACACCTTCCCAACACCGGCAACGTATACCATTGTTACCGCCCCTGCAGCTTCTGGCTCTTTAGTGGCTAACGCAGGTTTTAACGGTAGCGGCAACATTAACCTGTTAACATCGGGCACACTGGCCGCAGGTGCGCAAGAAACCATTACTTTTTCTGTAAACGTTGATACACAAGGCTCTATTGGAACTTTCTTCAATTCTGCCGTTGTTAGCGCTACAGACCAAAATGGTGCAAATGCTGTTGCCGACTCATCAGACTGGGGCACAAACCCTGACCCTGATGGCGACCAAAACCCAACCGAGAGCGGGGAGAACACTCCAACGCCAACCCCATTAAGCGGTAACACTATTACCACTGTGGGTATTGCTAAAACAATTACTGATACATCTGTAGCTAATTGTGTTTACAGCATTACCTACCAGATAATTGTTCGCAACCTGGGTAACGAGCCTTTAGAAAACATTCAGGCAATAGACAACTTAGACCTTGCTTTTCCTGCACCGCTTACCTACACAGTAGGCGCGGTAACAGCAACAGGCAACCTTGTTCCAGCCGGTAACTTTACAGGTAGCGGTGCCTTCACAAACTTACTTGATGCTGCTAGCACATTAGGTTTTGGCGAAACAGGTGTTATAACCTACACTGTTAACGTAACGGTAAACAACGCACCGGGTACTTACTTTAACTCTACCACTGCTACTGCAGAGGGCGCTGTATCGGGTAACTCTACTACAGACGTTTCTGATTGGGGCACAAACCCAGACCCAGACTTAGATGGTTTCCCTAACGAGCCTTCTCAAGGTGAGGACGACCCAACACCATTTACTTTTGCAGGTCCAATTTTAGGCTTAGCTAAACAAGCAGGTACACCTCAATTACAAGGTGATGGTTCTTATATTATCAACTACAATATATACATAAGCAACTCTAGCGGTACAGAAGATGCAACTGACGTTTTTATTACCGACGACTTAGCAGCTGCTTTCCCACCTCCGGTTACTTTCGAACAAGTATCTATCCCAACTACAACCCAAGGCACGCTTATCCCTAACCCAAACTTTGGTGATCCGGGACAAACTAACGTGTTAAACCAACCTAGTACATTAGGTGCCGGTCAGGATGCGATTATCCAGTTTGTAATAAAGGTTAACCTTAATAATACTACCGATACTATATTCTTTAATACCGCTACTGTAACAGCTAACGGTACTTGTACCACCGCTGCCGATACCTCTAACAACGGTACCGATGCACAGCCTGCAGGTTCTATACCTACACCGGTAGTTTTAGTTCCTACTACTACTATAATACCTAACGGTTTCTCGCCAAACGGCGATGGCCTTAACGATTTGTTTGTAATAACAAACACAGCGGGTAAAAAAGTAGACCTACAAATATTTAACCGTTGGGGTGCTGTAATTTACAAAAACGGCAACTACGACAATACTTGGAACGGTATTGCTAATACAGGTTTTGGTTTGGGTGAAGATTTGCCTACCGGAACTTATTGGTACATCATTAAATTGGATGATGGCACTGAAGTTAAAGAGTTTACCGACTACTTAACCCTAACCCGTTAATACCATGAGCATGAAGAAGATTACACTTATAGCAATAGCATTTATAGCCATGCTGGGCGAAAGCAAAGCCCAACAAGACCCTGTATTCTCGCAATACATGTTCAACATGTCGGCTATTAACCCTGCCTATGTTGGCAGCCGCGATGTATTTAGCTTAACAGCTACTTACCGCAAGCAATGGGTAGACGTTAACGGCGCCCCATCTACTGGCCTTGTGTCGTTAGACTTTCCAATAGCTAAAAAGAATATTGGCATTGGCGTTTCTGCGTATACTGATAAGGTAGGTATTTTTAACACTACCGGTGGCTACGCTCAATTTGCTTACCGCCTGCGTTTAGGTAAAGGTATTTTAGCTTTCGGTTTGCAAGCCGGTGCTTACCAATACACAGCAGACTGGACTAAAGTAAACCCCCTTGACCCGGGCGACCCTGCTTTCTCTACCAACTTTAATAAGATACTTCCAAACTTTGGTGTTGGTGTATATTATAATACAGACCGTTGGTACATTGGCGCTTCGGCCCCACGTTTATTAACCAGCAAAATTAACGATAACCAACCTGATGCACAGCTTACCCGCCATTTCTACTTAACTGCAGGTGGCGTAATAGGCCTAAGCCCATCAGTTAAATTAAAACCATCGGTATTGTTGCGCGCTGTACAAGGCGGCCCTGCGTCGTTCGATGTTAACCTTAACTGCTGGATTATTGACCGTATAGGTATTGGTGCTTCTTACCGCTATGGCGATGGAGTTATTGGCATGTTAGAAATACAAGCCTCTCCACGTTTCCGTATTGGTTATGCTTATGATTTAGCATTAACTGATATGCGCGGTTACTCATCTGGAACACACGAGGCTATGCTTCGTTATGAGTTTGGTTTTGATAAGAAAAAGGTTATTTCGCCACGTTATTTTTAACGTTACTTAATACTCGCATATAAAACAGCTAAAGGGATTAAGACAATGAAACACGCTATAAAATTTATAACAGTTGTATTGGCAATGCTAACGGTAAACGTTGCAATTGCACAAACTGCAGCTCACAAACGTGCCGATAAACTTTACGGCCAAAACTTATATAAGGAAGCATCGGTTCTTTACCAACATGTGGTAAAGAAAGATTCTACCAACAAAGCAGCCTGGGTTAGCCTTGGTAACAGCTACCGCCAATTGGGTATGCCTATGAAAGCGGAGAAAGCTTACTTTAAGGCAGCATCATTGGGCGAGCTTTCTGCACAGGAAAATTTTTACTATGCTACTGTTTTAGCAGCCAATGGTAAAGATGGTGAGGCTATGCAGTACTACCAAAAGTATAATCCTGCATACGCTGCAAAATACAACAGCGGCGATTTTTATGCGGATAGCACACTATGGAAAGTTAGCAACACATCGGTTAGCACATGGAGCAGCGATATGGGTGCAGCATGGTACAAAAAAGGTATCGTATTCCAATCGGCACGTAAAAACAACTGTTCTTTCCGCCGTACAGACCGCAGCCGTAACAACGCTTTCTACGATTTATACATTGTAGATGACACCAACAACGTTAAGAAAATTACTCCTGAATACAACAAATCTGTAAACAAGAAAGGTAAGTTACTTGCTAAGTATCGTAAAAACGATGACGATACATACAATACCAGCAACGATACACGCACGGTAGGTTACTGGGGTACTCCTTTACTTTACGATTCATTAAAAGTTGTTAAGGCCGATATTAAAATGGCTAAGAAAATGAAGGGTATTAACCAACGTTTTAACGATGGTCCTGTATCTTTCTACGCAAGCGGCGACTCTTTAATTTTCTCTCGCCAGTCTAAAAAGCGTTCTAAAAGCGGTAAACGTTTTGTACTAGGTTTGTACAGCGCAAAATTTGACGGTACTAAAGTATCAGACATTAAAGAACTTCCTTTAAATAGTGCTGAGTACAACGTAACTCACCCATCGTTAAGCGCTGATGGCAAAACTCTTTACTTTGCTTCAGATATGGGCGGTGGCTAAGGTGGCTCAGATCTTTATATGTCTAAATGGGATGGCACTACCTGGGGCGCTCCTGTAAACATGGGTTCTAACTTTAATACTCCTGGTAACGAGTCGTGGCCATTTATTAACCGCGATGGTCAGTTCTTCTTCTCTAGCGATGGCCTTCCGGGCTTAGGTGGTTTAGACGTGTTTATGGCATGGCCTACAGCAGACGGTGCAAGCTTTGAAGCGCCTGAAAACTTAGGTTACCCAGCCAACAGCCAGCACGATGATTTTGGTTATATCTGCGATTTTGAAAACAAAACAGGTTACCTATCATCTAACCGCCGTCGTGGTGGTTTAGACGATGACCTTTTCCGTTTTAGCCACGATATTACTATTAAACTTAACGGTTTAGTTGTTGAAGAAGGTACTGAAACTCCAATCAACCTTGCACAAATTACTTTAGATCCTCTTCCTCAAGGCCAAACTAATAAGGCTACTAAAGAAGATGGTAAGTTTAAATACTACCTACGCGCTAAAAACGATTACAAAGTTACCGTTACACGCGATGGTTATGATGTTGTAACTACTGATGTTTCTACTCAGGATGTTCGTCCGGGTAAATCTATCGATAAGAAAATCATTTTAAGCAAATACAAATTTGACTTAGAGGCTACCGTTACAACACACAGCACTAACGAACCTGTTCCGGGTGCTACCTTTGTAATTAAAAACCGCACAACAGGAGAGATTACTAACCTTGTAACTGACGAGGCCGGTAACATTAACTTCCGTTTTGCCCCAGAAAGTGATTACAGCATCTACGCTGAAAAAGGTAACATCAAAACTAACGTAGTTGAGATTTCTACTAAAGGCAAAAAAGCCTCTGAGAAATTCAAAGTTACTTTAACGTTTGACCAAGATCTTATGTTAGCCGTTATTTACTACGACTTTGATAAAGCCGATGTACGTAAAGACGACTTTAACACTGTCGAGCTTAACCAGCTTATCTCTATCATGAAAGCTGAGCCTGATATGAAAGTTGTTGCTAAATCTTTTGCTGACTCTCGTGGTGAAGATGATTACAACGATAAACTGGCTTCTAAACGTAGCAAAGCTGCTGTAGCTTACTTAATCAAAAAAGGTATTAAGAAAGACCGCATCATAGCTCAATCGTTTGGTGAGACTAACTTAACTAACAAGTGTGATGATGGCGTTGAGTGTTCTGAAGAAGACCACCAGAAAAACCGTCGTACGGAGTTTATCCGTGCAGAAGATGCTCCGGCACCTGCTGAAGCTAAGTAATAGAATACCACTTTAAATATTAAACTCCCCTTGGTAACCCAAGGGGAGTTTTGTTTTATGGCTAGTTTATAATATCTGTGTGGCTCCCCTCCTGCAAAGGAGGGGAATGAATTCCGACACCAAAGGTGGTCGGGAGAAAGGGGTGGTGGCTTCGGGTTATCTCTATCGGTAGAGAGCATCCACCCCTCCCTCACGCCATAGGCGTGAGTACTCCCCTTTGCAGGGGAGAGCCGTTTAATAAGTTTGATTCTGATATTAATTCCCCTTCGCCGCTAATCCCTCGCCCCCGTACTAAAACTCTAACTCTAGTTGCTGGGGTAGCAGCGTAAAGGTTTTGCGGTGATGGTCGCAGGGGCCATGAAGACGAATAGCATCGCGGTGGGCTTTGGTTGGGTAGCCCATGTTACTGTTCCACTTATAATGTGGGTAAACAGCGTGCAGGTTATTCATATACTCGTCTCTATACGTTTTAGCAAGTATAGATGCGGCAGCTATAGAAAGGAAGATACCATCGCCTTTAATAATGCAATGGTGCTTAACATCGTTATACTTGGTAAAGCGGTTGCCGTCTATAAGCAACGCTTCGGGGCGCTGGGTTAACTGGTCTAAGGCCCTGTGCATAGCAAGGAAGGATGCCCTGAGGATATTTATCTGGTCTATTTCTTCGGGCGATACTACCCCAATGGCGTATGTAACAGCATCGGCCTCAATCTCGCCCCTAAGCTTATTGCGCACCTTCTCGGTTAGTTGCTTACTATCGTTAAGGGCCTTGTTTTTATACTTAGGTGGAAGGATAACAGCAGCGGCATAAACAGGGCCTGCTAGAGCAACCTCGCCCGGCCTCGTCGCAACCCGCTTCTATAATTCCTTTGGTATGAAATGCCTTTAATGCCACGTAATATATCAACCCAAATTTAAGCCATTACGTGCTGACTTATATAGGTTGTTGATAATATATGGTTGTCCGGTTATTTCTCCAATATCATGGTAATGCCTTGCCCGCCTGCGGCGCAAACCGATATAAACCCACGGCCGCTGCCTTTCTCGTTCAGCAGTTTAGCCAGGGTAGCAATAATCCGTCCGCCGGTGGCTGCAAAAGGGTGCGCCGCCGCCAGGCTGCTGCCTTTAACGTTAAGCTTGGTTCGATCTATACTGCCGAGCGGCTTTATCAAAGCCAAAGGTTTTCATTAGCTCGGGGCTTTCCCAAATTTTAAGGGTAGCCAATACCTGTGCGGCAAAGGCTTCGTGTATTTCGTAATAATCAAAATCTTGCAAGGTAAGGCCTGCCTTTTGCAGCATGCGCGTAGCGGCATATATGGGCGATAATAGCAGGTTATGCTTGTTATCTACATATTCTATAGCGGCCAGTTCGGCAAAACTTAAATAAGCAAGCACAGGCAGGTTATGCGCTTTTGCCCACTCTTCGCTGGCTAGTAAAAGGCACGATGCGCCATCGGTTAGCGGGGTAGAGTTACCCGCTGTTAACGAGCCATTGGCCTTATCAAACGCAGGCTTAAGCTTAGCCAGTTTTTCCAGCGTACTATCGGTGCGCAGGTTGTTATCGCGGTTAAGGCCATTATAAGGCGTAACCATGTCATTAAAAAAGCCCTCTTCATAAGCTTTGGCAAGCTTCATGTGGCTCTCGTAAGCCAGCTTATCTTGTTCCTCGCGCGGAATGGCGTAGTACTTAGCGGTAATCTCTGTATGGCCACCCATAGAAAGGCCCGTACGGGGTTCTTCGTTGGCGGGTGCTACGGGTTTAAAGTCTTTCAACCTAAGTTTTAATAGTTGCTTTATACGCTCGCCGGTAGTTTTAGCGCGGTTTACGGCTAAGAATATTTTGCGGGCACGCTCACCAAAATGCAAGGGTACGTTGCTGGTAGAATCTACCCCGCCGGCAATCCCGGCTTCAATTTGCCCCAAAGCAATTTTATTGGCAATGTATATAGCGGCTTCCAAACCGGTATCACACGCCTGCTGAATATCGCACGCCGGGGTGTTTTTATCCAGTTGGGTGCTTAGCACACACTCGCGCATAAGGTTAAGCGTTAGGCTCGATTTTATTACTGCGCCGCCTGCCACCTCGCCAAGCAGCTCGCCTTGCAGTTTGTAGCGGTCTACCAATCCGTTTAGCGATGCAGTCATCATATCCTGAAGGCTGGCATCGGCATAGGCAGTATTTTGACGGGCAAATGGTATGCGGTTGTAGCCCACTATGGCTACTTTACGAGATTGGTTATTGTTAAGCATGTATCGATTATTTAAGTTCAGTTATCATACGTTCTACTAACTGCATTACGCCCGTTAGGTAGCCTTGCTTGCCTGTAATTTTAGCAACCATAATACCGCCTTCAATAGCGGCAATTATGCCCAGGGCAAGCTGCTGTGCATCGGTTTTTTTATGGAATTCGCCTGTGGTTATCCCCTTTTCAATAAGCTTTACAATAATATTCTTCCAGTCGTATATAGCATCAGCGGCGCGTTTTTTCAATTCGGGGTGGGTATCGTCGGCCTCTATAGCGGTGTTTAAAATGGGGCAGCCACCTTGCGGAAAATCGAGGTTTTTATAATCTTCATACACCCTAACATACACCAGTAGCTTGTCTTTAATAAGCTCGTGCTTATCCATTTCACGCTTAATAATGCGGCCCACCTTAGTCAGGTTATAATCAAAGGCTGCAAGGGCTACTTCGTCTTTATTCTCGAAGTTGCCATATATGCTGCCCTTGGTAAGGCCTGTGGCCTCGGTCATATCTGTTAACGATGTGCCCGCGTAGCCTTTGGTATTAAATATAGGGGCAGTTTTTTCTAAAATAAACTGCTTTGTTTTTTCCGCTTTCGACATCTTCGTCAATTCTAATCTATACAAATATATACCAATCGGTATAAATATGAAAGTGTGGTTGATAATTTATTCCGTTTTACCACCCCTGTCGCGACTTTCGTCACGACACCCCCTCCTAAATTTAGGAGGGGGAAGGGGAGGTAACAATTATTGCTTCGCAATTCCGTACCCCATCTGTCAGCAAGCTGACATCTTCCCCTACAAGCAGGGGAAGAAAAAACTGCGATTGTTCCCCTCCCTGCTGGTAGGGAGGGGTTAGGGAGGGTACGAAAGGTGGCGATTATTCCCTACTTTTAACCAATGAAAATCCTTTCTGCACAACAAATACGCGAAGCTGATAAAGCCACCATTGATAAAGAGCCTATTGCTTCTGTTGACCTTATGGAACGGGCGGCTACCGCCTGTGCCGACTGGCTGCTGGAGTGTTTTGCCGCCGAAGAACGTTTTGCTGTTGTATGCGGCACAGGCAACAATGGTGGCGATGGACTTGCTATTGCGCGTATGCTTATTGCAGCGGGTAAGCAAGCCCATGTTTTTGTTGTGGGCGACACTACTAAAGGCACCCCCGATTTTATTGCCAACCTGCATAAGCTCGATAAATCTACCATAACAACGATAACCGAACCGGAAGGCCTTGTTGGCGATTTTGATGTGTTGATTGATGCCCTGTTTGGTACCGGTTTAAACAAGCCTGCCAAGGGTTTGTATGCTGATGTTATTACTACGCTGAATAATTATGATGCCATACGTGTTGCGATAGATATTCCATCGGGCTTGTTTGCTGATGATAATGCCGATAACGACGGGCAGGTGTTTAAGGCCGATTATACCCTTACGTTTGAGCAGCCTAAGCTTGCATTTTTCTTTGCCGAGAGTGCCCCGTACGTTGGTCAATTTATAGGGTTGCCTATTGGGCTGGATAAGGAGTTTATAGCTTCTATCCAATCGTATAATTACCTTATTGAAGAGGAGGAAATTACACAGTTGATTGTTCCTCGTGACAGGTTTGCACACAAAGGGACTTACGGCCATGCGTTGCTTATAGGAGGCAGCAAAGGCAAGGTAGGGGCTATGGTGCTATCGGCTAAAGCGTGTATACATACCGGTGCAGGATTAACAACCGTTGCCCTGCCCGATTGTGGTTATACCATTTTGCAAACTGCCTTGCCCGAAGCGATGTGCGAAACGGGTATAGGAGAGAATAACGTAGAGACATTGCCCAATGTAGATAACTACAATGCCATTGGTATGGGTCCGGGTTTAGGTACCGGCGATGAACAGGCACAGGTGCTTAAAAAGCTGCTTAACTATACCAATGCTAATTTGGTTATTGATGCCGATGCGATAAACATACTGGCCGATAACCCAACTTGGCTGCACTTTTTACCTGCTAACTGCATACTAACTCCACACCCCGGCGAGTTTGACCGCTTAGCGAATATGCCAAAGAACGTAATGGGGTTTGAGCGCTACAAAAAGCAACGCGAACTATCGGCTAAATACAATTGCTATATTGTATTGAAAGGTTCTTTTACTTCTATTAGTTGCCCCGATGGTACGGTGTTTTTTAACCCTACCGGAAACCCCGGCATGGCAACAGGTGGCAGTGGGGATGTGCTTACGGGCATCATCACCTCGCTGTTAGCCCAACGCTACAAACCGCGTTTGGCAGCTATAATAGGTGTTTACCTGCATGGCCTTGCGGGCGATTTAGCAGCTGAGCAACTATCGCAACAAGCACTTTCAGCAGGTAATATTATTGAGTATCTTCCTAACGCTTTTAAGTTTTTAGGCCAATGATTGTTAGTGGTAAAAATATAGTAGTTACCGGCGCGGCATCGGGCATAGGTAAGCATGTTGTTACGTTGTTGTTGCAGCAAGGCGCTAAGGTGTTGGCGGTAGATAAGGCCGATTTACTTTTAAATACCCACCCCAACTTGTTTATCCTGCAAGCCGACATTTCAACATCGGCAGCTATAGACGATTTATTTACCCATGCTGTAGATACCCTTGGTGGTATTGACGTGTTTATTGCCAACGCGGGCTTTGCCTATTACGAAAAGCTGGAGCAGCCCGACTGGCAACGCATGGAGGCCATTTACAAGGTAAACGTACTATCGCCCATATACAGCCTTAAAAAGCTGGTACAACTAAATGGCGATAAGCCCTGTTCATTTGTGGCGGTATCGTCGGCTATGGCATATTTGGGTGTGCCGGGTTATGCGCAGTATGCGGGCACCAAGGGGCGCTACACCGTTTTATGGAGACCTACCGTAACGAGCACCACCACCGCCTACACCTTATGGTGGTGTACCCCATTGCCACTAAAACCAACTTCTTTAATCAGGCAGGTAATAACATTCCCGTTGCATGGCCTACGCAAGAACCACAAGAGGTTGCCAAGGCAATGGTTGATGGGTTAATGAGTGGTAAAAAGCGGGTGTACCCATCGTTCCTTTTCCAAGTTATATTGGCAGCCAACCGCTACCTACCGTTTGTGTTCCCCTTTTATTTATGGTTAGAGCGGAAGAAGTTTAATGGTTGGGTGAAATCAAATTAAAATATCAAAGAACGGTTTAGTTTTTTACTGGCACTTAAAGCAATACTTTAAGTACTCAGCTCCTTATATTCCCCGCAGGGTTGTAGTAAAAATTTATGTTTTTGCAATCTTAACCTCACCCCGTCATCGCCTCGATAATTATCTCGGCAATGCCACCCCTCTCCACGCGTGGAGAGGGGAACGTCACGAAGTGACAAGGGGAGAGGTTAAAACCCGCACAGTTGTAGTAAAAATTAACGTTTTTGCAAATCAAACTCTCCCTCGGCCCCCTCTCTTAAATTTAAGAGAGGGGTGATCGTTCTGTACTTCAGTCTGGGGAATAAATTTCTTGTGTCGGGGGAGAGGTTAAAACCCGCACAGTTGTAATAAAATTTAACGTTTTTGCAAATCAAACTCTCCCCCGGCCCCCTCTCTTAAATTTAAGAGAGGGGTGACCGTTCTGTACTTCAGTCTGGGGAATAAATTTCCTGTGTCGGGGGAGAGTTAAAACCCTTGCAGTTGTAGTAAAATTTAACGTTTTTGCAAAGCTTAAAGATCTCCCTTTTCAAAGGGAGTGGATTCCAACCATGGGTTGGAAGACGAGGGATTTTTTAGGCATCATAACAAGTAGTTTTTGGTTACTACAAAGGTACGACGCCGCTACCCCCTTTGTCAATTATTATAATCGGTAAATACAAACAATTAATATATTGCAGTTTATATTAATTATAAAATGAAAAATTACGCCTTACTTGTTATTTGTATGCTTCCAATTATGAGCGCCTTTGCCCAAGAAGACGCATGGGATGTTTACATAGCTGATTACGATGGCAAACCTGGTTCTACTGTGCTTAATATGTCTATAAACGACAGGGCACCAATAAAAACAATGCCTTTTTTGGTTGTAACAGGTTTGAATCCTAAAGAAACAGATGATATGGGATTTCCTACAAAAGATCAATATGAAGTTCAATATCCCTTTACAGATTCATTAGATGTATTGGTAGACAGGCTTGTAACTAGTGAAATGGTTGGGATATTTACATCAGATGGAGAAAGAATACATTACATTTATGTACAGGATACTATAAATTTACGCAATGCATTAACCCATTTTTATAAGGCTAAATACCCGACATACACTTATTATCTAAATGTTAGACCTGATGTTGAATGGAAAGCATATCTCGACTTTTTGTATCCTAATGAATTTACCAAAGAGTATATGGGAAATGAGAAAGTTATTATGCAATTAAAAGATAGCGGTGATAAACTGGATAAAGAAAGGCCTGTTGATTTTTGGGCCTTTTTTAAAACAGATGCTGACCGGAGTAAATATATAGACTTTGTTACTGACAATGGCTTTGAAATTGTTAAAGAAGATAAAGACGATAAATTAGATTTGCCCTACAGTATTCAGTTTACAAAGATTATGGCTATTAATATTATGGATTTTACTAATGTTACACTAGAATTAAAGAAAAAAGCTACTGAGTTAAGGGGCGATTACGATGGTTGGGAAAGTATAGTAGTTAAGTAGCTGAATTAGCTAACGTATTATAGATTTTTACCTGCTTATGATTTTGTATAGCAATGTTAAAGGCTTCCAAATCCAATGGCATTAAGTTTAGGTACTCATCCAATACAATTAAATCATTGGCCTTGAAAAATTCAATTAGCTGAGTTAATATTGGTTTGTATTGACTTCTGAAATCTATTCGGAAAGAAACACTATCTACAATGTTGTTATCAATGCACACTTCAAGCCTGTTAGTGTCTTCATTGCCAAATAATATAATACTAGGGGTATACCAGTCTGTTTTAGGTAAGAAGCTATTTAGAGGCTCAAAAAAATCGGGTTTAAGTGCAAGAACTTCCCAGTGTTCTGAATTTTCATATTCAGATATATACAAGCCATTGAATTTTGGTAAATCAGCCATAGCCGATTTAGGAGATACCACAAAATTAATTTGCCAAAGTGCCATAAGTTTTCAATTCGCTTATTATCTTATTGACTAATTATCTAATTAAGATTACAGCCACTTCCGTTTTTTAAACACATACAATGTACCTAGCGATGATAGTATCATCAGCACAATGGCTAATGGGTAGCCAAAGGAGAAACCAAGCTCCGGCATTGATTGAAAATTCATGCCGTAAACACTGGCAATTAGGGTAGGGGGCATAAACACTACCGATACTACCGTAAATATTTTAATTATTTTATTCTGCTCAATGTTGATTAAACCTAGCAGGGTATTTTGAAGATATTCAAGCCTTTCGAAGCTAAAGGCGGTGTGTTCCAGCAGCGAGTTAATGTCTTTAATAATTACCCGTAAACGCTCCTGGTGTTGCTTGGGGAATATATAGCTGCGCATAAGCGCCGATACGGCACGTTGCTTATCTATAATACTCTCGCGCATTAAAATGGTACTCTCTTGCAGGCGGGTAATTTTTAAAAGCACTTCTTCGCTGGCGTTGTTGCCCAGGGTAACGGTTTTACCAATAGCGTTAATATCGCGGGCTACAAGCTCCAGTTGGTCAGCATCAAGGTCAATGCGGGTTTCGTAAATGGTAACCATCACCTGCCCGCCTTCTTCAAAAAGCTGGCTATTGGCCTTTATTTTGCGCACGGTTTCGGCAAAGGTTTTTATATCGGCATTGCGGTAGGTAAACAGCAGGCGGCCTTTTAGTACCATCGATACGTTTACATCTTTAAAGCCATCGCCATCGGCAACCAAAAAGTTAGAGTTAGCGTGTATGGTATCTTCGTTCTCAAAGTAGCGCGATGAACTCTCAATTTCCTGCGCTTCTTGCGGGTTTTGAAAGGTAATGCCAAAGCGCGATTCTACAGTTTCAATTTCTTCGGCGCTGGGGTAGTGCAGGTCAATCCAGATAATAGAATCCCTGTCGAGCGTATCGAGCTCGCTTAAACCAACTGCCTTGTGGACAATGCGGTCGGTGCCTGTATGGAATATCCGCAACACAAATTTTGCTCTTGTTTTGAGCAGGGCAAAGATAGGTTTTTTGGTTAATAGTTGATATTTATGGTTTGTAGTTAAAAAAGTTGCTCAATTGTTTTCATTGCAATAAACATTTTACCACTATCGGGCAATAGAATAAATCCATATTTAGTGTAGAAATTTTCTGCTTCTTTATCTAATGGGTCGACTACAACAGCCATAGAAGCGATTGTTTTAGAAGCATCAAAACTGCGTTTTAGCGCATCAATAAGTAACATTTTGCCTACACCCCGGCCTTTATAATCTAAGTCAACGGCTAATCTGCCCAGCAGGGTTGTTGGTAAGTTAGCGTAAGCTTTTGGCATCTTCTTCTTAACGTTTTCAGGTAAATCTTCTTGTGGGATATTGCTATTTGATAATGTGTAATACCCTTTTATTTTGTTACCAGCAGCAATTACAAAACAGGCAGAAATTTGGCGTTTTATGTCTTGAGTGGCCTGTGTATGAATATAGTTATCTAACATAGGTTTGCCACAATTGAATATGCTTTTGTTAAAAGAAGCGGTTAATGGTTCAGCTAAGTATGACATAATTATTTTACGGCTTTCTTATATTCTTTAAAAGCATTTTTTAAGCTTGTGTTAGGTTTTTCAGGGTTTAGTATTGTGTTGAAAAACAACTCTTTGTCAGCTTTTGATGCTAGTATAAGGTCGTGCTCTTTTATTATCAATGTTGCTTTTTCTTGTAGGGTATTTATAATAAAATCAGTTAAGTTTCTAAACCCACCAATAGTGGCGGCATATTCAAAACGTTCTTTCTGTTCCATTGGAATACGTGCATCAAATCTTGATTTTGTTGCGTTTTGTGATTTTTTGGTGCTTTTTGTTTTTGTTCCCATAATTACTAATTAGATACAAATGTACGTAAAATATCTGTACAAGTTTCATATTGTACGTATTTTTTCTGTACATAAATTTGAATTCTAATAATTCATAATTACTAATTCATAATTACATTTGCACCATGTCATCGCCCAAAGAACGCATAGATGAGCTAACCGATACGCTCAACCACCATAACTTCCTCTACTACCAGGAGGCTGCCCCTGCTATATCTGATTATGAGTTTGACCAGATGCTGGAAGAACTGGCTAAGCTGGAGGCTGAAAACCCTGATTTGGTTAGGGTTGATAGTCCTACGCAGCGTGTGGGCGGCGGTGTTACCAAAGAGTTTAAAACGGTGGTGCATAAGTACCCTATGATGTCGTTAGGGAATACCTATAGCTTTGAAGATTTAGAGGAGTTTGACAACCGCGTACGCAAGCAAATAGGTAACGATTTTGAATATGTTGCTGAGCTTAAAATTGACGGTTGCGCCATTGGCATTACCTATAAAAACGGGGTGCTTGCACAAGCCCTTACCCGTGGCGATGGTACGCAGGGCGATGATGTATCTACCAACATAAAAACCATACGCTCTGTACCCATTAAGCTGAAAGGCGAAGGCTGGCCCGAAGAGTTTGAGGTGAGAGGTGAGGTGTATTACCCGCTGGATGTTTTTGCTAACCTTAACAAAGAGCGCGAAGAAATTGGTGAGCCTGCGCTTGGCAAACCCCCGTAACGCGGCTGCCGGTACACTTAAAATGCAAGACTCGGCCATAGTAGCTAAACGTAAACTGGAAGCCTTTCTTTATTTTTTATATGGTGAAGATTTGCCATTCAAAACCCATTGGGAGAGTTTACAGGCGGTTAAGAGTTGGGGCTTTAGGGTGAATGATGCCGCACGCCAGTGCAAAGACTTAGAGGAGGTAAAAGACTTCATCAACAAATGGGAGCACGAGCGCCATAACCTTAATTTTGAAATTGATGGCATTGTTATAAAAGTAAACAGCTACCAACACCAGCGCAACCTGGGCTTTACGGCTAAAAGTCCGCGGTGGGCCATAGCATATAAATACAAAGCCGAAACTGCATCAACAACGCTACTAGATATTGAATACCAAGTAGGCCGTACAGGTGCTATTACGCCTGTTGCGAAGTTGCAACCTGTTGCTTTAGCCGGAACAACGGTACGCAACGCCAGCCTGCACAATGCCGACCAGATTGAGAAAATCGGATTGCGCATTGGCGACACTGTGTTTGTAGAAAAAGGTGGCGAGATCATCCCTAAAATAGTTGGCGTTGATTTAGCTAGACGCCCGGAGAATACTGCTCCTGTGCAGTATGCAACCCATTGCCCTGAGTGTGGTACAGACCTTGTTCGTAATGAGGGCGAGGCCAAACATTTTTGCCCTAACGAAGATGGTTGCCCACCACAAATAAAAGGTAAGATAGAACACTTTGCCGCCCGCAAAGCAATGGACATTGAAGGCCTGGGTAGTGAGACGGTGGAACTGCTTTATAACAACGGCTTAATAAAAAGCATTGCTGATATATACGACCTGACCAAAGAGCAGGTAGTGCAGCTTGACCGCATGGCCGATAAGAGCGCGCAAAACCTGATTGATGGCATTGCATCATCTAAACAAATACCTTTTGAACGGGTGATGTTTGCGCTTGGGCATACGCTATGTTGGTGAAACGGTAGCCAAGAAACTGGCCTATAATTTTAAAACCATAGAAGCGATAGAAGCTGCATCGTTTGAAGAACTGAATGCCGTTAACGAGATTGGAGCCGTTATAGCCCGCAGCCTGCGCGACTGGTTAGATAACCCTAAACACATTGACATACTCAACCGCTTAAAAGCTGCCGGTTTACAGTTTACGTTGAGTGAGGATAAAATGCAGCCTGCATCAGATAAACTGGCGGGGTTAACATTCGTTGTATCAGGTACGTTTATCAATTACAGTCGCGATGGTATTAAAGAAACCATAGAGCGTAATGGGGGCAAGGTATCGGGCTCTGTATCGGGCAAAACAAGTTATGTTGTTGCGGGTGCTGATATGGGCCCTGCTAAACTGGAAAAAGCCCAGAAATTGGGCGTTAAGATTATTAGCGAGGAGGAGTTTAGTGTAATGTTGGGGTAGGAGTTATGCCTGTGGCTGCTGCCAACTGCTTAATACTTTCTTCATTGTCCTATGCGGACGCACTCTTATGCAGAGGGCACTTACTTTTTGCTTGATCAAAAAGTAAGCAAAAAATCAACGGCTGCATTTTTCAACGACCCACTACGAGTACGTTCGCTAAACCGCGCAAACTCGTCCTGCGGACTCAAACACTGCGCGCTTTGTCCCGCTATGCGAGACCGCTCCCTTTCTCTGCGGGTCCCCGTTTCAAAACACTAAGCCGGTAGTTGCTTTCGCCTGTTTTTTAATCGTTCGAACTAATTACATGAAAACAACTCTCCCTTATAAAGGGAGTACCTCGCGTAGCGAGGGGAGGGATTTATAGCAAAGAGATATTCTTTGCGTTTTTTACTTCCTGCCTTTTTTCTTAGGGGGCTTAACGGTGCCGCCATCGCCTTGCTCTACTTTAATAAGTTTAGAAACATCGTAACCTTCGGCTTTTGCTTTGGCAACAAGGCCATCGTAAATGGTTTTGTCAAGGTTGGGCAGGCGAGACAGTATCCATAGGTAATCCCTGTCGGGCGTTCCTACCAATGCGTAGGTGTAGTTTACCTTATCTACATCTAAAATCCAATAGGGTGCGTAAAAAGGCCAAAAGAAGGTAACTTTTAGTTTGCCTTCGCCCGCTACTTTAGCGTGGCCACGGCTGCTTTTGTGTTTACCGTCAAGGGTTTTTACATATCCCTCGTTATGCACTTTTATTTTTGATGGTTTTTTAGTTTGCGCATACGTTGCGGTAACACCAACAAGGTCTTTTTCAAACCGGTTGTCAAAGCGCGCAATTTCGTACCACTTGCCTAAATAATGAGGTAGGTCTACATCTTCTACTGTTTTAGGTTCTGCCGGTTTTTGTGCCATAGTAAGTTGAGATAAGGATAGAAACAATCCTATTAATGCTAAGCGTATCATGTGTTATTGTTTTTAATGGTTATTTATTGTGGGTTACTTTTTCCAGTTTTAATACATCAAAACCCATTTTACCTGCCGTGCTTACAATGCTATTGTAAGTGTTGTTATCTATAGTTTTTTGGCGGCCGTTAATCCACAAATATTTGCCATTGGTTGTTGCCATGGCAAAATACTCATAATTATCGCCCAATATAGCTACGGCATATTTACCACCCAAGGGGCCTGCAATAATGCCACCGCCCTTATAGGTAAGGGTACTTTTAATGGTTTTTTCTTTGCCTTTGGGATTGGTAGAGGTTAGGGTTTCCTTTATTTTTTTATCGCCTTTGCGCGTGTAGTTTATTACCACGTTAGACATGTTTTTGTCTATAGGGTTTGGCAACCTGCTGATAAGGTACCAGGTACCAACAAACTTGTCAAGGTTGATTTCGCCTACAGGCTTTACAACCGGTTTTTGCGCATGCACAAATTGCGATGCAGCAAATGCAAATATCAATGCAAGTAATCTCATTGCTAGAATGTATTAATTGGTTATTGTTGCGCTGTTAGTTGCATAAGTAAAATGGCGTAGCCCATATTGTCGGCTTTACTAACAAGCGTATTGTATGTATTGTTGTCCATAACAGGCTTGCGGCTCATAATCCACAGGTATTTATGGTCGGGTGTACCCATCATAAAATACTCGTAGTTAGGGTCTACATTTAGTATAACATATTCTCCACCCAACGGGCCTTGTAATATGCCGTTGCCCTGATATTCCAAGATATCTTTTAGCTTGGCTTTTTTGCCGTTGTCTTTGAAACCTTGCAGCGTTTGTTTTATTTTTTTATCGCTGCGATAGTCGTACGTAATGGTAACATTGTGTAAGTCGCTATCTACAGGGTTTGGCAGGCGACTAATTTCGTGCCATGTACCGTCAAGTTTCTTAAGGTCTATATCTACCGCTTTTGTTGCGGGGTTTTGTGCTTGCAGCATGCCTATTGAGCAGGCTACAAATAATATAATGGGGATTAGTTTCATAACAGTGGTATTTGTATTGATAACAAGAAATTTTTGCAAAATGTTTGGTAAGAATAGTCTGAACCGCAGATTAATGTGGATTTAACAGATTGAAAGAGAATGGATTTATTAAAATTTTAGGCTTATTTGTCTTTCTTCTTCCTGTCTTTTTTCTTTTCAGGTTTTTCTTCTTTTTTGTTTTCTTTGGGCTCTTTTTTGGTGAGTAGCTTTTCTAAGAAGCCTTTTTTATGTTCGCCGCCTACGCTGTTTATGCCTACAGAATTATCTAGCCCTTGAAGTAATGATGATGTGGCCGATTGCGTAATAGCCTCGCCTATAATCTGCCAAATATTAATGTTTGGGTCTTTTAGCGGGCCATCAATTTCTATTGTAGTAGATATTTTATCTTCTTTTTTATTTTTAAATAACCAAGCCCCAAAGTCGTACCAGCGCTCGCGTTGTTTGTCTTTTCCACTTTCTTCTTTTTCGCTCTTACGGTCAAAAATATCCAACTCGTCAATTACTGGTTTTACATACCCGAATATCCTGTTGTTTTTGGTAGCCATTTCAGTACTCATGCTAAAGTAGCCCTTGTGTACATCAAACTTAGCATAAGCTGTAAGCAGGTGGTTTACATTTACCAGGTTTAGCTTGCTTAGCGTGGCGGTTACATCAAACATTGGTACTTTGCTCTTGGCATTTACCTTAATGTTGGCAGATAGTGTAGCACCGTATATATTGGCACGCATCTGCATCCTGCCGGGTAACTGTGCGGTACTATCGCTAATGTTGAGCAGGTTTTCTCCTTTTATATACAGGTCGTTCAGTACAATTTGCGCGTTGGGTATGTGTTTATTGTCGTAGTAGGTTACGGTGCCGTGTTTTATTTCTAACCGGTTACGTTCCAGTGGCATCAGCTCTTTCATTACATCGGCAAAGGCAGAGTCGGTAGGCATTTGCGACAGTTCTTTATTGTGGCTGCTTACCAAATTTATTACTATGGTATCAACTACAATGCGGGTAGCTGTTATGCCGGCATCCCATGCGTCCATATCAAGGTTTACGGTAGACTGGCTAACGTAAATCATGGGCTGTTTTATTTTGCCGTTTTTCTTTCTTATGTAGATGTTTTTTGCCTTGGCGGTAAGCGTTAGGTAATCTATAGATAAATCACCAACGTGGGCGGTATAGCCGGGCATGTTAGTAAGGCGTTTATTCATATCATACAAAGCGTAGCGTGGGGCCGCTATCAGAGCAATAGCAAATAAGCCTAAAAAGATAACAAAGAAACTGCCAATAAAGCGCAACAGCCTGCGTTTACGTTTTGGTGGTATAACGCCTTCTTCTACAGGTTTTTGGCCTCGCCTGCTTTTGATGGATATTTTTTTAAAATTGAGTTTTTTCACTGCAATAGGTTTTCCCCACTATGTTTAATGGGCTGCTTTATATCAACCTACTATTGCAGCTAAATGTTTGAATTATATTTTTTTATTCCTTAGGAGCCGATAATTATCGGGAGTGGATTTAAGTGCGAAGAACAAACACCCCTCCTTTTTAAGGAGGGGTGCCTGAAAGGCTGGGAGGTTACTTTTACAATGGTTGCCTACAGCGCCTGCCGGGCAATATTTCATTGTCTTGTGCAGACAGCACTCCTATGCGGAGGGCAATTACTTTTTGCTTGATCAAAAAGTAATCAAAAAATCAACGGCTGCATTTTTTCAACGACCCGCTGCGAGGGCGTTCGCTAAACCGCGCAAACTTGTCAGCCTTAGGCTGACTTCAAACAGTGCGCGCTTTGTCCCGCCTGTGCGGGACCGCTCACTTTCTCGGCGGGGCCCCGTTTCAAAACGCAAAGCCGGCTATTGTCCGCTTTGCGGACAGTGGGGTTTTGCAGGTTGTTGACTAACTCCCCACTTTAGGTTAGTCCGCCTGCTTAAGAAGATGAGTTTTTCGCGTTAGGGATAGTAGCGGAAAGCGGAGCTTGGAGCGGATAGCCCGACCCTGCCTTTGGTGGGGAACGCCCTAAGTATATGCCAAGCAATTAGTTTGATTAGAATTTTATTAGCCCCCTCTCTCTTTAGGAGAGGGGGTTGGGGGTGAGGTATAATTTGCCAAATCCACTAATTAAACGCATTTTTGCAGTCCCTAAATTACCCAATGAAAGATAATATACGCCCTATTAAAAAGGTACTGGTTGCTAACCGCGGAGAGATTGCTATACGTGTGCTGCGTGCATGTGTTGAGCTTGATTTGCGCACCGTTGCCATTTATACGTACGAAGACCGCTACAGCCTACACCGCTACAAAGCCGATGAGGCCTACCAAGTGGGTCCTGACGATGAGCCGCTGAAACCGTACCTTGATATTGAGGAGATTGTAAACATTGCCAAAGAGCAGGGCGTAGATGCTATACATCCCGGTTATGGTTTTTTAAGCGAGAATAACCACTTTGCACGCCGTTGTGCCGAAGAGGGGATTATATTTATTGGTCCGCGGCCGGATGTTATGGAGGCTTTGGGCGATAAGGTATCGGCCAAGAAAGTAGCGGCAGAAAATAACATACCGCTGATTGAGAGCAACGTTGTACCCCTAACTGATTTATCAATAGCATTGACCGAGGCTAACCGCATTGGATTCCCGCTAATGGTAAAAGCCGCTGCCGGTGGTGGCGGGCGTGGTATGCGCGTGGTACGTACTGTTGAGGAGTTAGAAAAAGCTTTTCCCGAAGCACGCCGCGAAGCCCTTAACGCCTTTGGCGACGATACCATTTTTATTGAAAAATTTGTAGAAAACCCCAAGCATATAGAGGTTCAGATAGCGGGCGATGCCTACGGCAACATTGTACACATGCACGAGCGCGATTGCTCGGTACAGCGCCGTTTTCAAAAGGTAGTAGAGATTGCCCCAGCTCCTAACTTGCCGCTAAACGTTAAGCAAAAGCTGCATGAATATGCATTAACCATTGGCCGCGCCGTTAAATACAACAACCTGGGCACGGTGGAGTTTTTGGTTGATAAGGCCCACAACATTTATTTTATAGAGGTTAATCCCCGCATACAGGTAGAACACACGGTTACCGAAATGGTAACCAATATAGACCTTGTTAAAACCCAAATTCGCCTGGCTGAGGGCCGCGAGTTGTTTAACGATGATATCATCGGCATACGCAAGCAAGAGGATATTAAAACCTTTGGCTACGCCATACAATGCCGCATAACTACCGAAGACCCTAAAAACGATTTTAAGCCCGATTACGGCACTATTACAGCGTATAGGTCGGCCAGTGGGTTTGGCATTAGGTTAGATGGCGGCAGCGTGTACCAAGGCGTTAAAATTTCGCCTTTCTTTGATTCGTTGCTGGTAAAAGTATCAGCACACTCGCGCACCATGGAAGGGGCTACGCGTAAAATGAACCGTACGCTGCAAGAGTTCCGCGTGCGTGGGGTAAAAACCAATATCCCTTTCCTTGAAAACATCATCAACCACCCCGATTTTATAGGTGGTATAGCTACGGTTAGCTTTATAGCCGAGCACCCTGAATTATTCAACTTTAAAAAACGCCAGGATAGGGCCAGCAAGATACTCCGCTACCTGGGCGAGGTTACGGTAAACGGCCACCCCGATGTTAAGTTTAAAGACCCTAACAAGCGCCTAGAAAAACCTATAGTGCCTCCCTTTAAACACTTTGAGGCATACCCCGATGGTACCAAGCAACTGCTTGATAAATTAGGACCTGATGAGTTTAGCAAATGGCTGGCGGCAGAGAAGAAAATACAGTATACGGATACTACCCTGCGCGACGCACACCAAAGCCTTTTTGCTACCCGCATGCGTACCTACGATATGCTAAAGGTGGCAGAGAGCTACGCCAAAAACCATCCCGAAATATTCAGTATGGAAGTATGGGGCGGCGCTACGTTTGATGTGTGCCTGCGCTTTTTATACGAAGACCCCTGGGACCGCCTGCGCCAGTTGCGCAAGGCCATACCTAACACGTTGCTGCAAATGCTTATTCGCGGTACTAATGGTGTGGGTTATGCAGCCTATCCTGATAATTTGATTGAGAAATTCATAGCATCGTCGTGGGAGAATGGCATTGACATATTCCGCATTTTCGACTCGTTGAATTATATGCCGGGCATAGAGCCTGCCATTAACTATGTGCGCAAAAACACAGGCGGTATTGCCGAGGCTGCCGTATGCTACACGGGCGATATTTTAGACCCTAAAAAAACTAAATACGATTTAAAATACTACGTAAACTTTGCCAAGGATTTAGAAAATGCCGGCGCGCATATTTTATGTATTAAAGACATGGCCGGCCTGCTAAAGCCTTACGCAGCAAAAGAACTGATAGGCGCGTTAAAAGCCGAGATTAAAATACCTATCCACCTGCATACGCACGACACATCGTCGCTACAACCTGCCACGTATTTAATGGCTGTGGAGGCGGGTGTTGATGTTATTGATGTGGCCTTAGGCTCTATGTCGGGCACTACATCGCAACCCAACTTTAACTCGGTGGTAGAAATGCTGCGTTTTAACGAGCGCGAAAACCTGGTTGATGTAAAGTCGCTTAACCGTTTTTCTAATTATTTTGAAACGGTGCGCGAATACTACTACCCGTTTGAAACCGATATGAAAACGGGCACTGCCGAGGTGTTTTATAACGAAATTCCAGGTGGGCAGTACTCTAACTTGCGCTCGCAGGCCATTGCACTTGGGCTGGGAGAGGAGTTCCACAATATTAAAGACATGTATGCCGAGGTGAACCAATTGTTTGGCGATGTGATAAAGGTTACGCCAAGCTCTAAAGTGGTGGGCGATATGGCGCAGTTTATGATTGCCAACAACCTAACCGCTGCCGATGTTATGGAGCGTGGCGACCAGGTATCGTTCCCTGAGAGTGTACAGCAGTTTTTTATGGGCGATATTGGCCAACCCACAGGCGGCTTCCCCAAAGAACTACAAAAGATAATTTTAAAGGATAAGCAGCCATTTACCGAGCCTCCGGGACGCTTGTTACCTCCCGTAGATTTTGATACCGAATACGAGGCTTTTAAAGGCCGTTTTGAGAAGGCACAGGCGTTTACCGATTACCTGTCGTGGAAGTTTTTCCCTAAGGTATTTGAAGAGTACTACGATAAGCTGGATAAGTATGGCGATGTTACCAAAATACCTACCAAACACTTCTTCTTCGGCCTTGCAAACCGCGAGGAAACCATTATAGAAATTGGCAAAGGCCAGGCTATTGTTGTTAAGCTGTTAGGTGTTGGTCCGCCGGAAGATGGTGGCCTGCGTACCGTATTCTACAACTTAAACGGCCAAACGCGTAACCTAAAAGTTACCGATCGTAGCCTTAACGTAGTGAAGATAGAAAACCGCAAAGCCGATGCTGCCGATGCCACACAAGTAGCAGCCCCTTTACAGGGTATGCTATCTAAGGTATTTGTAAAAGAAGGCCAAAAGGTAAAACGCAATGAGCCACTGTTTGTAATAGAAGCCATGAAGATGGAAACCACCGTTACCGCCCCTGCCGACCTTACCATAAAGTCTGTTATCCTAAAAGATAAAACGCTTGTTAATGGCGGGGACCTTGTGTTAGTTTTGAGTACTGAGGGCTGAGGTTTGAGTTAATAATTAAGAGATAAAAAGATAAAGAATGAATCCCCTCAGCCAGAGGGGATTTTTGTTTGAATCAGCATTGTCATCCCGCACTTGATGCGGGATCTCCATACCTCCCTCCCCCTTCGGGGTACTCCCTCCAAAGGGAGACAAAAAACACTGCGCGTTAGCTGTCCTCCTTTGGAGGAGGTGGCACGAAGTGTCAGCAGAAACTACCAACATTTTAATTCTGCGTGGTGTTAGCAGGGTATGAAACGTATTTGCCTTTGTATATTCCTTATAGTATTTACCGTTGCCGCCAAGGCACAAAACACGGTGCAGCCTGTTGATAGTATTAACCTTGATAAGTACTTAGGCCAGTGGTATGAGGTGGCCCGTACCGAAGATTTCTTTTGGCAGAAGAATATGGTGGCAGTATCTGTAAACTACTACGAGCGTAAAGGAAAGAAATTGAAAGAGATATTGCTTAGCCATAAGAAAACCGTAGATGGTAAGCAGTTTAAGCTTAAACACCACATCCGTTTTTACGATAACCCTAAGTTTACTGATTTACTGGGCCTTAGGCAGCAGGTGTTGTTTATATATGGCGATTATCAATTCTCGCTAGTGGGGTTGAAAAATAAAAAGGCTATTTGGATTATGGCAAGGACTAAACAAATAGATTCTGCTACGTTTTTAAGGATATTAGATGATGCAAAAGCCTTAGGATATGATATTTCCAAGGTGAAACTGATGCCGCAGCCATAATACTTACATAGACGGTGTTGGCTATGCTACAAACCATCGAAGGTAAAGTGCTAACCATCGAATGGTTCAACTAAAGGCCCTGATTAGGTGTTTACTTTGCATAGAAGATTACAAGAACATCTAATACATATATCATGAAAACGTACATCATTACAATCATCGCCCTTAGCCTTTCTCTAACTATAAATGCACAGGGCAATTTTGCTCCTACAGCCAAACCAGTTGCTGCATCTGTACTTAATATAAATATGAACCACCTTAATGGTACCTGGTTCGAAATTAGCCGCCTGCCAAACGCGGTAGATAGCGATTTGCAAAACGTATCTATCTCTTTTGAAACTAAAGATAAAGTGGTTAAAAGAAGCGTTACCGGATATAAAGAAAATGGCCGTAAGGTAAATGTAAGCGGCAAGCTTAATTACCATGGCAGCGGTACTTTTACCGGTACTGATGGTGGTGTATACATGGTGCTTAGTGTTAGCAACGATTATCAACACATACTAATGGGTACGCCAGACCATAAATACCTTTGGGTTATGAGCCGTACTGCTGAAATGAGTAACGATACCTACAACCGTTTAATTGCTAAAGCCAGCGACCTGAATTATAATGTTGCCGATGTGCAAATGGTTAGCCATAAATAAACCGCTAACTTTTAGTTACTTATACTATGTTTTTAGCCCATGCTTTTACAAGCATGGGCTAAAATGGTTAAATTATCGAAGAAAATATACCGGATATCGAAAGGTGAAAACTAATCTATAACCCTAATAGTAAAGGTAGTATGTAACATTAATACTCTGTGCTATGAAAGGAATAATTATTACCCTGTCAATCTTATTTTCGCTTCCGTTACTTAACGCACAAAAAGGAGCCCATAGCAAAACAGTAAACGATTTGGATATTAACCGCCTTGCAGGTTACTGGTACCAAATAGCCCAGCTGCCTGCAGAAGATGGTAAGCAACTAAAAAACGTTTGTATTAAGTTTGGTAAAAAAGACAAAGAGCATATTCAGCGCGATGTTATTGGCTATAACGACAAAGGCAGCAAGGTGAAGGTGAAAAACAACCTTACTTACCTGGGTAGCGGCATGTTTAATGATGACGAGGAAGGCGATATGTTTGTAATACTATCGGTTGATAGTAAATACCAAAATATGCTTATTGGCAGTACTGATATGCAATCGTTATGGGTTGTTAGTCGTACTAAAGAAATGAGCCCCAAAACGTATAAAAAGTTGCTTGCAAAAGCTGATGCTTTAAACTACGATGTTGCCGATGTGCAGTTGGTAAGTCAAAAATAAACGGCTTATACGATATTTAGCTTTTAAGCGAATGGGGTTTCCTGTTCGCTTTTTTTATAATAAAAAGGGAGATTTTGGCACTAAGTTAAATTGTCATTCCTGCGAAGGCAGGAATCTTACCAAGCTGTTGCTTTGGAAACAACTCTCCCTTGTAAAGGAGTACCTCGCGTAGCGAGGGGAGGGATTTTTTGATTATTGTCTTATGAGACGTAACTCCTCCTTTTAGATTTTTAGTTTTTAACTTATAGTTTTTAGTTACCCTTCACGTCCATTTCGTCGCGGAGGGCTTCGCCGAGGAGGTTGAGGGATGTTACGGTAAGGAAAACGGCCAAGCCGGGGAATACTACCAACCACCAGGCGCTAAAGTTGTTGCGGCCTTCGGCCAACATGCTGCCCCAGGTTACATCGTTCACCTGAAAGGCACCTAAAAATGATAAGCCTGACTCTATCAATATAGCTGATGCCACACCGAATACCATGCTTACCAAAGCGGGTTGTATAGCATTGGGCAGAGCATGGCGAAAGATAATAGCCACACGTTTCAATCCCGCTGCCTGCGCAGCAACAATATAATCAAGCTCGCGGATGCGGAGCATCTCGGCGCGGATAAGGCGCGCAATACCTGTCCAGCTGGTTAGACCAATCACTACAATTATAACCCCCAGCAGCTTTTGTGTAATGGCTGCAATGGCTATAATCAGGATAATGCCGGGGATGGAGATAATGGTTTCTATAGTGCGGGTTACCCAGGTATCAATAGGTATGGCTACTTGAGTTTTAAAGAAGTCTATGCGTCCAATAGAATACCTGAACAAAACCATTATGAGCCATACAATAGCTACGAAAATCAGCAGGCTTAAAATCAACTGTAACGCAAAGTAAAGTATAGAACTGTTCAACGCATTGGATAATGCAGCAGAACGCACATAAAAGGCATAAAACCATGCAGGGATTAATGCTACATACATGCCCCATAAACCTGCGCGGGAAGTCCGTAAACCGCTATCACCAAAGTAACCGGCTAAAGCGCCTAATAGTATACCCAAGAATGATGCAATCAACATAGAGAATATTCCCACGCTTAATGATATGCGCACTCCGTGGATAAGTCCGGCTAAGGTATCATCGCCACGAACGCCTGTGCCCAAAAGGTGTTTAAAACGGGCGGGCATGGGTTCTGTTTTACCATCGGCGGTGCGGAAGAGTTGGTCTTTGCCCGGGGCTACATAGTCGGCATTCATTAAATCACTGCGGCCGGGTGAGTAGGGGATAAGCGGCCATAGGGCGCTCTCCAGCTTCATCTGTTTCCAGTCGGCCTCTTCAATATCAATGTCCTCGGTTTGCTTGGTAACAGGGTCGGTAACGGTGTACTTTATTTTAGCTGTAAAGGCAGGGTAAAACGTTTGTCCCTTATACACCGCATACAACGGCTTGTGGTTGGCAATAAACGGTGCTAGCAGGGCAAGTGTTGTAAGCACACATAAAAACACCATAGCGGCCATGGCAAAGCGGTTTCGCTTAAGCCTGCGCCATAGGGTTATATGTTGCCAGGTTGCCATTTATTTTTTGCGGTTGTAGCTAATGCGTGGGTCGGCAATGGCATATAAAATATCCTGCACCAATAATCCGATAATAGTTAACACAGCAGTAAGCGTTAGCATAGCCATGATAACGGGATAGTCTTGCCCAAGTATAGCACGGTAGGTTTCAAAACCCATACCCGGTAGTGTGAAAACTGTCTCTAATATCACCGAGCCACCAATAGCGTATGGGAACACATTTGCCAGCACGGTAATGAGCGGCAGCAGCGAGTTACGGAATGCATGCCTCCACACTACTTTGTTTTGCGGTAAGCCCTTTGCACGGGCGGTGGTAATGTAATCCTGCTTGATGTTTTCTAAAACCGATACTCGTAATGTACGCGACAAAAACGCTAACGATGAATACGTAAAACATATCAACGGCAATACAATATAGGGCAATGATATGAGGAACTTTTCGAAGATGTTAGCATCTACAGGGTAGCCCTGTGCGGGTTTAATGCCCGATGTTTCAAACCAATATAAGGTATCAGGGTTGGCAAAGCACATCAACAACAAGGTAGCCAACCAAAACGATGGCATAGAGTAGAGCAGGAAAAGTACAACTGAACTTACCCTGTCGAACCAGCTGTTCTTTTTTACCGCGGCATATACACCTAACGGAATACTGATGAGGTAGGCTAAGAATATCCCACCTAAACTAAACAGTAACGTGAACCCAATATGTGATGCGATAATTTTACCTACTTTTTGTCCACTTTGGTACGATGTTCCAAAATCGCCACGGATGGCGCCGAGCATACCATCGCCATTGCCAAATAACCAGCGATGGTAGCGGTTATCGGTATGGAAGGAAATGGTGGGGTAAGGAATGCTTGCTGAATGTGTCAATGCTGAAAATGAAGTATCTACACCTTTTGAATAAAAAGACCTATAATTTGACGGGAGTTTATTAACCAAATCACTAATATCCTGTAGTTGTTGCTTAATTAGTTTTTCGTCGTGTATTCCTAACAGTTGAACATATTTTTCATTAGTGTATTTTAAATGAGGTAAGAATTCAGGATGATAATGAAAGAAAAAATATGGGTGATAAGAATGATAAGTAGAAGTTGAAACGGAATCTGGATAAGTAATATAATTATCTGCTGGATTAACCCAACTTAGGGCAATTTGCAATTTGTCTGAAAATTCAGAGGTAAAACTAATGGCTTCTTTTACTGATAAATAATACTTAGCAACCGCAGGCCAATTCCTATACTCCTCATTTAGTTTCTTAAGCGTTTCGCGCTCACTGCGGTTGGGTATACGCTCTAAGGTATCACACTCATAATTGGCGTTAATAGAGAAATAAAACATGGGCAAATCAAGGCCCAGTTTATGACGCTGTTCGCGGAGTATGTTATCGTGCTGTCGGGCGGTAAGCGGCTTGCCACTTTCGCGGGTGCGCATAGCCAGTAATTCTGCGGGGTCTACCGGCGCATAATCATTCAGTAAAAAACCTAAAAAGGTAATGAGTATAAGCGATGGTATAAACTGTACTAACCGTTTTAGAATATACCTTACCAAGCTCGTAAATTTTAGTTAGGGTTTTCAGCCTTTACCATGCTGCCGCTAAGCACCCTAAGGGCGTTAAGCATTACGTTAGGGTTATCGCTAACCATAACCACATTGCCATAGCGTTTGTGTATGGCTACGCAGCGGCGTGGCGCGTATAAGAAAACATAGGGCTGCTCATCGTACACAATTTTTTGCAGCTTTTTGCTGTATATAATGCGTTGGTCAGCATTGGTGGCATAGCGTATAGAGTCAATTAGCGCATCAGTTTCGGCATTGCCAAAACCGGTAAGGTTAGACCCGCCCGATGCCCACTCGCGTGTGCTCCAAAGCTGGCTGTAGTCCTCGGGTTGCGAGTTGCCACCCCATTGGCCAAACACCATATCAAAATCGTGGCTGCTGGCTTTTTTACCAATAAGCGGGGCTTCTATACCTACCATGTTAGCTTTAACACCGCCTTTTTGCATGCCCTCGGCCATTAGTTTAGCCATATCGGCCACTACAGGGTTACCTGCGGGAAAGTTAAAATCAAATTCCAGTTGTATCTTTTTGCCATCTACTACTTTATCGCGGATGTTGTCGCCATCGGTATCTTTCCAACCGGCTTCGTCAAGCAGCTTTTTAGCGCCTTCTACATCAAGTGGAAGAGGTTTAAGCGTACTGTCTACCTCGCCTTTTTTAAGGGGAGATACCATGGTTGCAATGCGGCTACCATTACCTGCACGCACGGTACGGATGATATCATCAACCGGAATAAGCATGGCTATAGCACGGCGTACTTTTTTATCGGTAAATAGTTTTTTATGCTTGTTACCATCAGGCTTCATGTTAAAGGCCAAATAGGCCCAACCGTAAGCCGGTACTAAATACGAGTGGTAGTTTTTGTTGAAAGCAGGGTCTTTCTGCAACTCTTTCAACGCACGGGTGCTGATGATGTTGGTGCCATCAAACTTCTGCGATTTAAACTCCAGCTTTACCGAATTCTCATCACGGTTAAGTTTAAAAATAATTTTCTCTGCAATGCCCTTATCATGCATATCAGCCGTAGGTAATTTATCAACCCAATGGTTTTTCTTTTTCTCTAAAGTGATACTAATGCCGGGTTCCCAGGCGGTAACTTTATAGGCCCCTAGGCCATTAAAAAATGCAGCATCAGAACCGTACTTGGCATCGTTAAAATCTTTGGCCCATGCGGTAAGGTCGGCGTTGCCTTTTTTACCTGCGGCGGTAGAAACCGTTTCGCCAAAGCCATAGTTTGCCAGCACATTGTTTTTATCAAAGTAGCTGCGTTGCAGTATGGGGAAATCGGCCACCAGGTTAACGTTGTTCATGTACTTACGCTTCATCACCACGGTAAACTTATTCTTATTTGCAGGGTCAACTACTATGTTGGCAAGGTCTTCAAGGTATACGCGTGCATCGGGGTTTTCAACCAGCGGGCATTTGTTAGCTTTAAAGGTAAAGAGTACATCGTCTATGGTAAGCGGAGAGCCATCGTCCCACGTAGCACCATCAATCAGTTCGTAAGAGTATTGCAAGCCATCGGCCGATACGGTAGGCAGGGCCTTAACCAGTTGTGGGCGTATGGTGCGGTTAAGCAAATCGTTGCTCAACAATGTCATTTGCGTATAGCGGAAAATAAACTCGCGCTCGGCCGATATACCGTTAGTAGGGTGCAGGTTATCGGGCTGCGATGTAACGTGGAAAATAACGATGTTATCTTTAGACCACGTAGAATCTATGGCTTTAGTATCGGCAAATTTTATGTAAGAGCCCGTGCTGTCTATAGCAGGACCATCTGCAGTACCATCATTCTTTGGTCCGCAGCCAAAGAGTAATACTGCTAAAAGTGATATTAATAAGAGGTTACGCATTTTCCAACTACAGATTAAAAGGTTCCTTATTGCAAATATAGTTTTTTGTAGTTGCTACAATGCTACATAAATGCTTAGTTATCGTAAAAAATGTAAATAGGGTGTTGTTAACAATTGCATGGTTGAGAATACTAAAAATAACGTTATTGCGTTTTGCAGGGGTATTGCCCTGCAAGTTGTTGGCAATGTATTGGTTAAAAAATAAAAACAGGTTAACACAAGTTTGCCGACCTTTGTATAAATTTTTAGTGGATGAAACTATCAAAACCCCATACGCTGGCAGAAATAGCAGCTATAGTTGATTGCCGTTTTGTTGGCGATGCGCACCATGTTGTTAGCGGAATAAATGAGATTCACCGTGTTGTTCCGGGCGATATAACCTTTGTTGACCATCCTAAATATGTTGAGAAGTGCCTTAACTCGGCGGCTACAACCATTATTACTAACGATGAAACCCTTACCCCGCCTGCCGGAAAAGCCCTGATATTTAGCGCGAACCCATTTGAGTCGTACAACTTTTTGGCTAAGTTTTTTATGCCTTTTGAACCTTCTACACAGGCCATAAGCCCCAGCGCTACAATAGGTGAGGGGACATTGTTGCAGCCCGGTGTAGTAGTAGGTAATCATGCCGTAATAGGCAAAAACTGCATACTACATGCAAACGTAGTAGTATACGACTATAGTGTTATTGGTGATAACTGCATTATCCACTCTAACAGCGTTATTGGAGGCGATGCTTTTTATGTAAAAAAGACAGAAACAGGCTACCAGCGCTGGCACAGTATTGGCCGCGCGGTTATTGAAGATGATGTGGAGATAGGTTCGTGCTGCACAATAGACAGGGGTGTATCGTCTGATACCATAATAGGCAAAGGCAGCAAGTTGGATAATCAAATTCATGTTGGGCACGATAGTATTATTGGCAAAAACTGCCTGTTTGCCGCGCAGGTAGGTATTGCAGGCGTAGTTGATATTGAAGACGATGTAATACTTTGGGGCCAGGTTGGTGTATCAAAAGACCTTACCATTGGTCGCGGGGCTGTAGTATATGCCCAAAGCGGTGTGCCTAAGAGCTTAGATGCAGGCAAGGTGTATTTTGGCAGCCCCGTTGGCGAGGCCAAACATAAGATGCGGGAACTGGCTGCGGCCCAATATTTGCCTGAGTTAATAAGAAGAATGAAAGAGCAAGAGTAATGACAAACTATTATTTCAGTTATAAAAATGCATCTACACAGTATGTAGATATTGAGGTTACAATACAGGCGGGCGGTGTAAATATGCTATCGCTGCAACTGCCTGCATGGCGCCCCGGTAGGTACGAGCTTGGCAACTTTGCTAAGAACATCCGCAACTTTACTGTGGTAGATTTACAGGGCAATACGCTGGCTTTTGAAAAAGTAACCAAAGACTGTTGGGAGGTTGAAACCAACGGAGCCGAAACCATTACCGTAAAATATAGCTACTACGCCAACCAGCTTAATGCGGGTTCTACGTGGTTAGACAGCACCCAACTGTATGTTAACCCCGTAAACTGTTGTGTATATGTTGCAGGCATGGAAAATTACCCTTGCCGTGTAGAGGTTGATGTGCCACGCAACTATAAACTGGCCTGCGGCGAAAAACATACCGAAGAGTTCAGCGATACGGGTGTAAAACTGATTTTTGAAACCGAAGATTTTGACCGCCTGGCCGATACGCCCTTTATAGCATCGGGCAGTATGAAGCACGATTCGTATGAGGAAGCCGGAACACTATTCCACCTGTGGTTTGTTGGTGAATGTAAGCCCCACTTTGATAAAATAAAGAGCGATTTTAAAGCCTTTACCGCCAAGCAACTGGAGGTTATGGGTAGCATTCCTGTTAAAGAATACCACTTTTATTTTCAAATACTGCCCACACCATTTCACCACGGGGTAGAGCATTTAACCAGCACGGTTATTGGCCTTGGCCCATCGTACAAGCTAATGATGGGCGATGTGTACGAAGACTTTTTAGGTGTCTCATCGCACGAGTTGTTTCATGTTTGGAACATAAAAACCATTCGCCCGGCAGAGATGCTACCCTACGACTTTACCGGCGAAAACTACTTTACCACGGGCTTTGTGGCCGAGGGTGTTACCACCTACTACGGCGATACCTTTTTGCTTCGTTCTAAGGTATTTAGTAACGATACCTATTTTGCCCTGCTGGCCGATACCATTAAGCGCCACTACCACAACTACGCCCGCTACAGCTATTCGGTAGCAGCCTCGGGGTTTGATACGTGGTTAGATGGTTACGTACCCGGTGTGCCGCACCGCAAGGTGTCTATCTACAACGAGGGCTGCCTTTTGGCCTTTGCGTTAGATGTGCAAATACGCAAACACAGCCACAACCAGCATAGTCTGGACGATGTTATGCGCCGGCTGTACGAAGACTTCGGCCTTAAAAACCGTGGCTACAGTGCCAACGATTATAAAGCCCTTGCCGAGGTTGCCGCAGGGGTTAGCTTTGATGATTTCTTTACCGATTATATATTCGGCACCAAACCCTATAACGATATATTAACCGAAAGCCTTGCATACCTTGGCTTGGAGTTGGTTGAAAAGCCATCGGCACAATATAACGAGCGTGTATTTGGTTTTAAAACCGATAGCGGTAAAGTAGCCATTGTAGCACCACATTCTCCTGCCGAAAAAGCCGGACTGATGATAGGCGATAGCCTTGTAGCTGTTAACGGTTACACCGGCAGCTTTAACGACTGGTTTAACTACTTTGCCTGCGAAACCGTGAAGCTAACCGTTAACACCGGCGGTGTACTGCGCGATGTTATGCTGCACCCTTGCAAAGAACAGTACTATCCAACTTATTCAATCAAAATGTTAGAGAACTCTACTGCAGAGCAATTGGAGGCGTTTGAAAGGTGGTCGTCTTAATCAAAGAATAATGTCCCCCTTATGGAGGGGTGGTCTCGTTTTAAACGAGACCGGAGGAGGTCTTTTATAAATTATCTTCTAATCTTTCTATAGCCAACTCTATTTCCTTTTTTACAAGCTCTATATTTTTTAAAACATCATCATCCTTAAACCTTAATACAGTAAAACCCGCTTCTTCCAAAGATTTTGTTTTTGTATAATCCCGAGCTATACTATCCTCATGTGTAACCCCATCAACTTCTATTACCAATTTTAAGGGCTTACACATAAAATCAGCAATATAGTTTAGCACAGGTCGCTGCCTGTTAAATGTATAACCTCTCATTTGCTTGCCTCTTAACACATACTTCCATAGCGTAGCTTCTGCTTTTGTGCCCTCATTTCGGTGTTGTTTAGCATAGCTTTTAAGGTTTGTGTTGTAATGTTCTACAAAAGGAGTTTTTTCCATACCACAATTATAGCATAAAAAACCTCCCCCGCCCTGCGGGCACCCCTCCGCGAGGGGGACAAAAATACTGCGTAGCTGTCCTCCTTTGGAGGAGGTGGCACGAAGTGCCGGAGGAGGTCAAATAATTACTAATTTTGAAGTAATGAAAATCCCATCCTTATTTTCTACCAACAGGGCACGGCCCTTTCACTACACCCCTATATTTAGCAGGGATGAGGAAAAGCCTATTGCCAAAAAGGTAGAGGATAAAAACAAGGAGGGGAATAAGTTTAAATTCGCTAGAAAGGCCCAAAACAGTGGTTTATTCCCCTCGTGGGCGTTAAACCTCTTAGTTCCTGCTGCCATTTTGGCTGCAATAGTTTATTTTTGCCTGATTATTGTTGGCTAGTAAACTATATATGTCTGATATTATTAAGCTTTTACCCGATGCCGTTGCTAACCAAATAGCAGCCGGAGAGGTTATTCAACGTCCCGCATCGGCCGTAAAAGAGTTGTTGGAGAATGCTATTGACGCGGGGAGTACCGATATCAAACTGATTGTAAAAGATGCAGGGCGAACCCTTATACAGGTTATAGATAACGGTTGTGGCATGAGCGAGACCGATGCACGCATGTGCTTTGAGCGCCACGCTACATCTAAAATTACCAATGCCGACGACCTCTTTAAAATCCTAACCATGGGCTTTAGGGGCGAGGCTATGGCTTCTATAGCATCTGTAGCCCAGGTAGAACTGCGCACCCGCAGGCACGATGATGCCATGGGCACGCTGCTGGTTATAGAGGGTTTTGAGTTTAAATACTAGTAACCTGTTAGCACCCCACCGGGCACCAACATCCAAATTAAAAACCTGTTTTATAATGTGCCTGCCCGCCGCAACTTTTTAAAGAGCGACCCGGTAGAGATTAAGCATATTATTGAAGAGTTTTTGCGTGTGGCATTGGCTAACCCCGGCATAGCCCTTAGCATGTTTAGCAACGGTAATGAGGTGTATAAATTACCCGGCGGAACATTGATAACACGCCTTACTTCCATCTTTGGCAATAAGTATAACGAGAAGGTTGTTAAGATTGAAGAGAGTACCGATATTGTTACCATGCAGGGCTACATTGGCAAACCCGAGCATGCCCGCAAAACCCGTGGCGAGCAATACATGTTTGTAAACAAGCGCTTTATCCGCAGCCCGTTTTTGCAACATGCGGTACAAACGGCTTATAACGAGTTAATCACCAAAGAAAGTTACCCATCGTACTTTATCTATTTTGATATTGACCCTACTCGGATTGACATCAACATACACCCTACTAAAACGGAAATTAAGTTTGACGATGAAAAGGCTATTTATGCCTACCTGCGCGCTGCCGTTAAAAATTCGTTAGGTAAGTTTAGCCTAACACCATCAATGGATTTTGAGCAGGAAATGGGTTTTAACATTCCGCACCGCCGCAGAGATGAGGAGGTAAAAATGCCAACCATTACCGTTAACCCAAACTACAACCCGTTTGATAAAGAAAACCAGCGCGATTTTCAGCTTAAAGACAGGGTAAATAAACAGAATTGGGAAACGCTGTACCCCAGCCGCCATGCCGATAACCAACTGGAACTGCAAAACCTGGAGGCAAAGCCTGACGAGCCTGAACAGCGAAATGTTGAAATGCCGCTGCGCACCTTAATGCAGCTGCACAAAACATACATTGTAACGGCCATAAAATCGGGCCTGATGCTAGTGCACCAACAATATGCCCACGAGCGTGTTTTGTATGAACATTTTTTGGAGAAACTGAATACGCGTGATGCCGTTATGCAACAGTCATTATTCCCCCAACAAATAGAACTGCCCGCGGCTGATGCCGAGGTGCTTCGCCACTTGGCCGAGGAGCTTAAATACCTGGGCTTTGATGTGAGCGATATGGGTGGCAATGCCTTTGCTTTTTATGGCTACCCGGCAGAATTTACCCCGGGCGATTAAAAGAAACGGTAGAAACACTAATCAATACTTATAACCATAATGAGCAGGATTTAAAGCTTGATTTGCAAGAAAACCTGGCCCGCTCTTTGGCCCGTGGCATGGCTATTAAAAACGGTAAGGTATTGGGGCAGGAAGAAATGCAGGCGCTTATTGATAACCTTTTTGCATGCAGTGTGCCGTACCTTTCGCCATCGGGTAAAGAAACCATTATTACCATTACTGCCGATGAACTTGAAAAACGCTTTAGCCAACAAAAGTAATGAGTGAATATAACCAATATCGCCCGCAAAGCAGCTTTGGCTTACCCATGGTGGTAAAAAACCTGCTTATAATAAACGTTCTGCTTTATTTGGCTACAGAAATAAGCACCAATTTAGATTTTTACCAATTGTTTGGCTTGCACTTTCCTACAGCACCCAATTTTAGGGTATGGCAGCCTATTACGTACCTATTTATGCATGGCGACCCTATGCATTTATTCTTTAATATGTTCGGCCTGTATATGTTTGGCAGCCAGCTAGAGAAATACTGGGGGCCTAAACGATTTTTAACCTATTACATGATAACCGGCATTGGCGCGGCCGTTGTACACTTTACTATATTTTACTTTGTTACCATGCCTAAGTTTGAAAACGAAGTTAATATGTTGGTTGCCCAAGGCTATACTGTACCCGATGGTTTATGGGACGATTTTTTAAACGGTAACCTGGTAGTAGGTGCATCGGGCGCTATATTTGGGTTGCTGCTGGCCTTTGGTATGCTGTTCCCCAATACAGAGCTGATGATGCTGTTCTTCCCCGTACCTATAAAGGCTAAATACTTTGTTATTATATACGGGTTGATAGAGCTATTCTCGGGCGTACGCGCTGCCGAAGGTGATAATGTAGCCCACTTTGCGCACTTAGGTGGCATGCTATTTGGATTTATTTTGATAAAATACTGGAACAAAACAATGCGTAACCGTTTTTATTAGAGAGGAGTATATATAGTTAGTTATGTCTATTATAAAAGATGCTAAAATAAGTTTCCGCTCGGGCAACACCGTAATACAGCTCATTGTAATAAATGTGGTGGTGTTTTTGGCTGTGCTTGCCGTGCGGCTGGGCTTATTAATTAGTCTAGGCAAAGTTGACTACCAGATGTCTTTTGATAAGTTTATTGGTTGGTTCGCTATGCCTTATGCCTTGGCAAGAATTGCTTACCCACCCGTATACACTTATAACGCATTTCTTTCTTCATGCCGACCCTTTCCACCTGCTGTTTAACATGCTGGCCATGTATTGGTTTGGTAATATTTTAAGTGATATTGGCGGCAGTCGCCGCGTATGGCCTGCTTATGTTTACGGTGCGCTTACAGGTGCTATATTCTCGTTTGCATCGTATTATTTACTGCCACAGCTGTGGCCCGGGCAGGCATCGTACATGCTGGGAGCAAGTGCCGGTGTTATGGCTATTCTCTTAGCGGCCGCCACCCTAGCCCCCGACTATAAACTATACATGCTGTTTTTTGGCGCTGTAAGCATCAAATACATAGCATTGGCTTATGTTGTATTAGACCTTTTCTTTTTAACCGGCACTAATACCGGTGGGCATTTAGCTCACATAGGCGGTGCTTTATTCGGTTGGTTCTACATCTTCCAGCTACGCAGGGGGTTTGATATGTCAGCAGGCTTTAACAGGGTACTAGATAAGATTAAAAATTTCTTTGATAATAAGCCCCGACAAAAGGCACGTGTTACCTACCGCAGGCCTACCGCCTCGTCAGACTTTGGCGCCTTATCTAAAACTGAACGCCAACGCCGTATAGATGATATATTAGATAAGATTTCTAAATCGGGGTATGATTCTTTGAGCAAAGAGGAGAAAGAAATTTTGTTTAAAGCGTCTAAAGACTAGAGTTGAGGAGAGAGAAGTGAGGAGCGAGGAGTGACATTTTAAAAGAGTTTTTTTACTTTTGAGTTATGGAAAAAACCTACACGACCATAAAGAACTTATAGCTTGGCAAAAGTCAATTATACTTGTTGAAGAAGTTTACAAAATGACCCAAAGTTTTCCAAAAGAGGAAATGTTTGGAATAATTTCTCAAATGCGTAGATGTGCAATTTCAATCCCTTCAAACATAGCTGAAGGTCACTCTCGTAATTCTACCGGAGAATTCAAACAGTTTCTAGGAATCGCTAAAGGGTCATCGGCTGAGTTAGAAACCCAATTAATAATTGCAAATAATCTTGGTTTTATCAAGGATGAAAAGTTAAAAGAAGTGAACGACCTATTAGTTGATGTAAGAAAGTTAATTAGTGGTTTGCTTCGCTCACTAAACAAATCCTAAACGCTCCTCACTCCTCGCTTCTCTCTCCTCTAAATTAACCCATTAACAAAAACACCGTCGGCTTTTTATGCAGTTCGGGCTTTTCTTTGGCCCACTCTAAAAGGGTTTTGGTTTTGATGAATTCATCTTCGGCAGTAACGTTGCAGGCTATGCACAGAAGGGTTTGCTTGGCACAGCTTTCTATAATGGCTTCCAGTAGTTGGTTGTTGCGGTAAGGCGCTTCTATAAACAACTGCGTTTGCTTGTGTTGTATAGATAGTTTTTCAATAGCCTTTAGCTTACCCGCTCGGTTTACCTTATCAATAGGCAAATACCCATGAAAGGTAAAACTCTGCCCGCTTAGCCCCGAAGCCATCAACGACATTAATAGCGACGATGGGCCAACCATAGGCTTTACAGTAATATTCATTTTATGGGCAATGGTTACCACCTCGGCACCTGGGTCGGCAACAGATGGGCAACCCGCTTCGCTCATAAGGCCAATGTTTTTACCCTGCTTGGCAGGTGCAAGGTAAGCCTGGATGTTTTTCAGCTCGGCATGCTTATCTATCAGCTTCATGCTAACATCGTCAAAGCTTTGGGTGTAGCCCGCCTTGCGAAGAAAGCGGCGCGCGGTGCGCTCATTCTCTACCACAAAATGGGTAAGACTGTTCAGCAGTTCAACATCGGCAGGGCTAAGCCATGTAACAGGGCCATCATCAACCAGCGGGGTGGGTATTAAGTATAGTGTTGCCATAATAAAAATGTTGCGGCCCGCTCTTTACAGAGCGGGCCGCAAATATCGGGTTAAAAAACTAATATTAGAAAGTATAAGACAAGCGGCCCATAACCAAGCGGCCCATTTGCGGTGTACCTACAAATTCAGCACGTTTGTAATTAATAAGGTTAGTAGCTGTTACACCCACTTTAAAGTTTTTCTCAAACCAGAAAGAGTATTGGGCATTAGCATCCAATGTCCAGAAAGCGCCTACATTGCCAACATACACGCCCGAGTTAACAGGGAAGGCATCTTGCCAACGCAAACGGGCACCTATATCAACACCGGCTTTGGCAAACTTGTAGCCACCGTTAATGTTAAATTTGTGGCGCGGTGCGTTAAGGGCAATCATAAAACCTTCCGACTCAAACTCATCTTTGTTTACAAAAGAGTAAGTAACGCCTATGCGGGCGTTTTCTGATAAGAATAGGGTTAAACCTAAATCTGCACCCCACATATTAACCGTACCAAAGTTGCCATAGGTTAAAATAACCTCGTTTTCGCGGGCCTCGTTAGGCGATATGGTGCCGAAAGGGACCTGCGCTGCTACGTTACCATAAAAATTAGCAATGTTATTAGCCAGTTCTGTATTGTTAGTAGCACTAAACTGGGTGTTAAGGGTAGCAATATCGTTACCGCTTAGGTTGGTCAGGTTTTGGGCTATAATAGGCTGTAAAAACGCCGCTACCGACGCAGGGTCTAAAAACACGTTAGGAGTAATTACCGTTAGCGGACTTACAAAGTCGGTAATACGCTGGGCATACACGTCAACAGATGCTAGTAGCTTTTGCTTTATTATACCATTCCAACCAATTTCTAAAGTTTGTGTAGGCGAGTTTATTAATCGTCCTAAATCTTTAATTTTAGTTGGGTCTAGTACAGGGCCATCAAACGCACCGGTGGTTAAGTTTACCGACTTAATCATGTGCGATATATTAGTACCCGAACCATTTAGTGCACCTAAGGGAACAACACCGTTAAGTATAGCTTTTACGTTGTTTGGCAGCGCATCGCTTTGGGCTAAGCCAAGGTAACCCACCGTCCAGGCCGATTTGTTAAACGTAGTATCGTTGTAGTTATAAAAGGTTTGCTTGTTGCCATTGTCTACACCCGGCGCACCGGCAAACGGAGAGCGGAATTGTGGCAGGCCGTTTAAGCCATAGTTGTAGGTATAGCCATTGCGGTTACCGTATACGCGCACATCGGTAGCCAAATCATATCCGCCAAAAAGAACAGATAGCTGGCTGTTAAAACCAAAGGCATCGCCAATTTGAAGTATGTCAAGGTTAACGTTGTTAGATGTTGGCGAGCTAAACGCACGGTTGTATGTAAAACGGAAAGTTTGGTTTTCCTGCGGCTTGTAAACAAAAGCCAAGCGTGGCGAAGCAAATACTTTTTTACAAAGTTGTGGTAGTCTAAACGCAATGCGCCAACAATTTTAAACTTCTCGTTAACGTCCCACTGGCCTTGGGTATAAATACCATACTCATAAATATTATCGGTGTCTTCGTTCAGGCCATTAATAGTGCCTTTGGTATTGGGTATGGTAAACAAGGCATCGGCACCATAAATAAATTTAAGTGTGCCCGTTATCTGGTGTGTATACTGTGCCTATAGCCTACAATAAATTTAGAGCGGTCAACAATCAAATCGCCAGAACGTAGCAGGTATGTATCGCCCGCGTTGTTAGTGTTTATATACCCTTGCACAAACAGGTTTTTGTGGCGGAAACGGGCCTGAAGTAACCCGATGTCCAATCTATAACCTGCGCCGCGCCAAGCGCCTGTAAGCTCTACACCGCTGGCAGTGCTGCGCCCACCCGATAGTACAAGGCTTGTATTCTCGCTAAAGCGGAAATCTAAACGTGCATCAAAAGCAATGTTTTGCAGGTTCATGTTACGGTTGTTGGCAATAGAGTCGCCCACAGGCACCCTGCCATCGGCCGTTTGGCTGCCTTTTTGTATCGTGTCTGGCTCTACAGGGTCTTTATACACCCAGTCGTTACCCTGCATATATTGGGCCGACACTTTGTAGCCAATTTTAACACCTTTTTCTTTATCCCTGATTTTACCAGCATGGCGCACAGTGCCAATAAACACTCCACGCTCACCGTAGGTTAAGCTAACAGCCGTTTCAAAAGGCTTTTTCATATCCAGCGGAGAACGGGTAATAAAATGGATAGCACCGTTAGCCGCGTTAGGGCCATACAGGGCCGATGTTGGTCCTTTCAGCACCTCAATACGGTCAATATCTTCGTAGTTAACAGGTATAAGCTGCTGCACGTTTACACGTAACGATGGTACGCTGGCAATACGGTTATCTCACCAGGTTTAGCGCCGCGCCTGAGAATATGTTGTTAAAGCCGCGAATAACCGTGTTATTGGTAGCAATACCCGTGCGCATAATATCTACGCCCTGTATGTTTTGCAAATGCTCTGTAAGCACCGGCGATATGCGTGCCTGTATCTGTTGGGTAGATACCGTGCCTATAGATGCAGGCGCATCCAGCGCCTTTTCTTCGCGTTTAGATGCCGATATAATTACCGGGTTTAGGTCTACGTTAGACTTTGTAAGCTTTACATTAACCTCAGCCCCCACAGCCACCTCTTTATCTTCAAAACCCAGCAGTTTAAACAGCAATGTTTTGTCTTTGGCGGCATCCAGCGTAAGGTTGTAGTTACCATCAAGGTCGGTAACGCCGCCCACGCCTGTTTCTTTACTTTTTACAACTACGCCCGGTAGGCTTTCTCCTTTGCTATCGGTTACCTTACCCTTTACAACAAGGCTTTGGGCCTGTAGCCCTAATACCGATAATAGCGCAATAACTAAGATTACGTAATGCTTTTTCATGTTTTAAAATTGGTTGACTGGCAGCCAAGATAAAAAAAATATTATTAGAGTTTAGTTTTTCACCCTCAACAAATTGCAAATAGTTTACCACACCCTATCCTTTGATGTTGTTCATATTAGCCCCTCTATTTTTACTTTTTGCCTTACACGTTTAAGTGGTATAGTTTACTGTTTTTAATATGCTTCTTGGGCGTTTCCTCATTCCATTCGGGCCGGGCTATCCGTTACAAGTTGCTCCGCAAGCTTTCCACTCCAATCCCTAACGCATGCTGGCGCAAGTTAAAAGTCTCTCCCCTCGCAGGCTCGGGTACTCCCTTTAAAAGGGAGAGTTGCTTCCTGTGTATCTAGCCGGGTGAATTTTACAAACCCAGTTTCGCCAAAGGCGAAAATACCCGCCGGGCTTATTTTTGCGGGGACATTTTTGTGCAAAATTCCGTGCGTGTAATTTGTGCGGGGACGTCTCCCGCCCCAGGCGGGACGAACCTGAAATTTCGGCTGGTTGTGCGGGTGGCGCACGCAGTGCATGGCGAAATGAAGGTTGGGTTTCGTGGGGTCTTTTTTGGTTACTTTTTGGACAAGCAAAAAGTAATAAAAGCCTTCGGCAGACATCAGTGTAATTACCTTCCGCACAGGGAACCGCAGGTAGGTATTTAAGGTAACCACCCCGCCCGCCTGAGGCGGGCACCCCTCCTTAAAAAGGAGGGGAGTTACTCTACGCATTGTTTTCTATTAACATTACGCCTCGCAGGGGCTGAAAATCCGCGGCTAGTTCTCCACCTACTTGTAGGGGAGATGTCGAACGCAGAGAGACAGAGGGGGCACGGAATGGCAGAAAGATGGCCGACGGTGAGGTAAAAGCGCAGAAAAAGTAACCACTCCACAGGGCTGAAAGTAGATGTCAACATTAATAAACCCATTTAACTGCTAATCGTTGTTTAAACATTTTTTATTAGCTTTATACTTATGAAAATACTATACACCATAACAGCCATATTGCTTTTAATAACAGCGCCATTTGCCAAGGCACAAACCCTATGTAATAGCAACGGAAACCTAATGTTATATACAAACTACGATGGTGGAATTATCAATATTAATGTTGATGTAAACATACCCAACCTAAAAATAGGCATTTGCACTTACGAGCCTGTTCAGGTTACCATTAGCGGAGCATTTGCAGGCAATGTAACGCAAGTGTTGTATGCCGGTTTTAATTCTACCCAAAACAATAACAACTGTAACCAGGGTAATTTTATAACTTCGATAACCGGCGTGCCCAACAACATCGCTACCATACAAACCTACCCACCGGCAAATTATCCATCGGCAAACGGGTGGCCGTTTATTATATGCGCCTACGCTTGCGATACTATAGGCAACCAAGGCGGCTGTAACACGGTAGACCAAGTGGTAGCTTACTTTACCCAACAAACAGGTGGCACTTTATATGCACACAACATACAGTATAACTGCTGGCTAAATAGCACATACAACGTTTCGGCGGGCGGCACATGCTGCATACTGCCCCAGAGTAACGATGCGCCTGTGGCTGCTTTTGCGGCAGATACAACCGGCGGTTGCGCGGGCTCTTGCCTGGCATTTACCAACAACAGTTCTGGCGGGCCTTTTACATCGGTACAGTGGACGTTTACCGGGGCTTCACCATCATCATCAACCGATGAAAACCCAACCAATATATGCTACCCAAATTCAGGTACATTCCCCGTGGAGTTAACCGTTACCAATGGTAATGGCACCAACACATCTACCCAAAGCAGTTTTATAACCATTGCCAACCCAATACCTGTTGCTAATTTTACCTTTACCCAAATAGATAATTATACTACCAATTTTACCAATACATCAACGGGTGGCACAACCTACTTATGGCAGTTTCCCGGTAATGTTACCAGTACCGATGCTAACCCCGTGTTTAATTTTCCATCAGATGGCAATTATCCTGTAACTCTTATAGCCTATGGACCTTGCGGTAGCGATACCTTATCTATTATTGTAGAAGTTATAAAAATGCCTACTAGTATTGGCGAAATTGAGCTGAAAGGCTTTAGCATCTATCCAAACCCCGGCAACCAACTATTAAATATTAGTCTGCCCGAAGCTACGGCTAACATTACCGTAGAGCTTATTGACCCACTTGGAAAAGTGGTAGCAACGTATAACAACCTGCAAGGTCCAAACCTGCAACTAAACTGCAACACCCTAGCCGCCGGCGCTTACCTTGTTAGCATTAAGGCCAATGGCAAACAGGGCAAAAAGGTGTGGGTAAAGTTGTAAATTACCGCTTAGGTGAATTTAGAGGTATCGGAGAAATTATTCCTTATCTTTACTATGTATTACACACAGTTTTAGTATGCATAAATTTTTAGTTTGCGTTGCAGCGGCATTGCTGCTAACGCATCAAGCACAGGCCCAACAGGTAGAAACACCTTACGCCACGCCCGATAACCAAAACATTCCACACTGGGCACAGCTTATGTACGGCACCAGCCCAGATCCCGGCAAGGTTACGGCTGAGTACCGCGCATACTACAAAAGCCACCCGTTTGTAAAGAACAAGCATACCCAATACTACAAGCGTTGGTTGCGTAGCTTCTCCCGCCAGGATTATAAATACCCTGTAGGCTCGGCAGAGTATAACAAGCGCGTGCAAAACCAGGCTACGTACCTGCAAAACAGGCAGGCAAAAGGCGGCCCGCCAATATGGACAGGCATTGGCCCCTTCGATTTTGATAAAGATGCTGCCAGCCGCAGCTATGCACCGGGTTCGGCCCACGTATACGCCATAGAGCAATCGGCAAGTAACCCCAATATATTATACGCAGGCACTGCCACCACCGGCCTCTGGAAAACAACCGATAAAGGCCTTACATGGGTTTGCCTTACTAAAGATATGTTGGTAGATTATATTTTCTCGGTAGAGATAAACCCCACCAACCCTAATGTTGTATTGTTTGGTGGCGCCGGCAAAGTGTATAAAACCACCAATGGCGGCACAAACTGGACTGTTACGGGCAACCCTGCTTTTAACGCCGATAACCACGATGTACGCGATATTGTTACCGACCCTACCAACACCAATATCATCTTCTTAACATCAGATAGAGGATATTACCGCAGTACCGATGCCGGCAACAACTGGACACAGGTATTTAGCGGCGATTTTCAGGAGATAGAACTGCACCCCACCAACCACAATGTGGTTTACATTATAGAGCAAACAAGCAACAAAACGTTGTTCCGCAAGTCTACCGATAATGGCTTAACTTTTACTACCATAACCAATGGTTGGCCTAACCCTGTTAGCCCTGCCGAGCAAAAACGTACCGAGATTGCAACCACACCCGCCGCACCCAACAATGTATATGCATTGTGCACCGGCGAAGCTAATGGCGGCACCGGCTTGTATGGTATTTATGTAAGTACCGACCAGGGCGAAACGTGGACTTTCCGTTGCTGCGGAACAGGCCCCGGTGGTGTTCCCGCACCCGATAACATTAACATGATGGGTTGGGATGCTGAAGGCCAGGACGATGGTGGACAGTACTATTACGACCTTGCCCTTGATGTAGATGATAACAATGCTAACCGCATAAATGTAGGTGGGGTAAACCCCTGGATATCTACCGATGGTGGATTTACTTTTACCTGTTCAGCCAAATGGAGCGAGCCCGAAAAGCCCGGCTATGTGCATGCCGATATACACGATATACGCTACTTTGGTAACGATATGTGGGTAGCCAGCGATGGAGGTGTTTTTTATTCTACATCGGGCGGAGATACGGTAAACCGCCGCCAGAATGGTATTGAAGGCACAGACTTTTGGGGCTTTGGCGCTACTGCGGGCACAGGCAAAGTAATGCTGGGCGGCACCTACCACAATGGTACTTTGCTAAAAGACAATAACACCTACCAAAACGGCTGGCTTAGCTGCATGGGTGGCGATAACTTCCGTGGTTTTGTAAACTTTGCTAACGACCGTAAAGTGTATCACGATTATGGTAAGTCTGTACTATCGGGCAACCGCAACGTACCATTAGTAAACGGTTCTTTCCCTGTACAGCCTAATGCGTCTTACATTGTGGGCGAATCGAGCAACTATGAGTTTCATCCACACAGCCAAAACATAATTTATTTTGGTAGTGATAACATACTGTACAAAAGCGATGGAGAAGGTTCGGGAGCCGTTGCCATACACGATTTTGGTGAGAAAGTAACATCAGTAGAAATAGCACCTACCAACCCCAATGTAATGTACGTATGTACCTTCTCTGGCTGGTGGGACGATAAGCACGTTTTTAAAACTACCGATGGTGGTCAAAACTGGACAAACATTACACCATCAACAGGTACAATAAACGGGCAGCCATGGGTGCCTTACGATATTGCCGTAAGCAGTACCGATGCTAATACTGTTTGGTTAGCGCGTACATCACAGTACGGCGATTACCCATCGGAGTTGGAAGGCTACCGCGTTTTTAAATCTACCAACGGTGGCTCTACCTGGGTAAATTATACAGGAACAACAGCCTTAGATGGCGAAGGCGTAACACATATAGAGCACCAACGTGGCTCCGATGGTGGGGTGTGGATTGGTACCCGCCGTGCGGTTTATTACCGCAACAACACTATGGCCGATTGGCAGCTGTATAACAGCGGCCTGCCTGCTGCAACATTCTCTGTACAATTGTTTATAAACTACCGCCAGGGCCTTATATGGAATGCTACCAACCGTAGCATACACGAGGCTCCGCTTATTGAACAAAACCCACCACAGGCACAAATAGCCGCCAATAAGTTTACTGTTGATTGCTATGATAATGTTGTTCAGTTTGCTGATAACTCAGCTATGAGCGCACAAAATGCAAGTTGGCAATGGACATTCCCCGGTGGTTCTCCGGCTAATTCAACATTGCAAAACCCAACAGTAACGTATAGTGCACCGGGATCATACAATGTTACATTAAAAGTTACCGATGCATTTGGCACCAATACCCAAACACTAACAGCATTTATTACTTATGCTGATAATGCCGACACGGTAGATTTAGCGCAAGATTTTGAGCCTGCCAATTATCCCGCCACTAACTGGCGTTTGGCAAACTCTAACCAAACCTTCGACTGGACATTGGTTGATGTAGATGCCGGGCCCCTATGCACACCGGGCAAAGCCATGAGGGTAGAAAACTATTATATAGAACAACGCGGCGACGAGGCTTACCTGGTTTCTCCGCGCGTTAGCTTGGCGGGTATCATCAATCCATCACTTAGCTACTATTATGCCTATTCAGGATATGAAGGGTATAACGATGGCTTGCGTGTAGAGGTATCTAACAACTGCGGCGCTAGTTGGGAACAACTGTTTTTTGCAGAGGGTACAGACCTTTTATCAACCCAGCAAAGCAACGATTATTTTGAGCCTGCCGATTGTAACCAGTGGATGCAAAAGGTGCTTGCGCTTAACAACTACATTGGCGATACCGTAATGTTCCGCTTTGTATGTGTAAACGATTACGGCAACAACCTGTACCTTGATAACATCAATATAACAGGCCAACCATCAAGCTTAAACAGCAAACCCGTTGAGCTAACCTCTATATTCCCTAACCCCAGCGCAGGCGATTTCTTTATCAATACCAACGAGAAAGACATCAGGCTTACAGTTTTCAGCACTACGGGGCAACAGGTATATAGCAACCGCTACCCACAAGGCACACATAAGTTTAATTTAGAAGTTGCTGCAGGTATGTACTTTGCCCGCATAGAAACCCCCAACGGCTCCGAAGTAATAAAGCTGGTGGTGAGGTAGCTTACTTACAATTGATAAACTGAAAGTTTATCAGCTATCTTCCTATCATTACTCAGGCGTGGAACCTTATTCTGCCCACCCAGTTTACCTTCCGCCTTCATATAGCTTATAAAGGCATCTTTTTGTAATGATGTTAATACCAATGGCCGAAGGATAGAACCCGAAATAAGGTCTTTATAGTAGGTGTTTTTCTTCTGTAGAGCCTCGTCAATGCACGCGCTAAAGGCTGCCATATCAGTAGGCTGTTGGGCAAACTCTATAAACCACTCGTGGTAAGGCAGGCCACCTTGCGGCGGTGTTACCTGCGGGGCCACGGTAAATTCGACTACTTCAGCATTGTATTTTTCGCAGGCTTGTCTAAGGGCATATTCTACTTCTTCGGCAATAACATGCTCGCCAAAAGCTGAAGTAAAATGCTTTATACGGCCTGTTACCAATAGCTTGTATGGTTCGGTAGATATAAACTTAACGGTATCGCCAATAACATAGCCCCAAAGGCCCGCATTGGTGTTAAGCACTATGGCGTAGTTAACGCCCGTTTTAACCTCGCTAAGTTGCAGGCGGGTTGGGTTCTCGTTAAAGAATTCTTCTGTAGGTATAAACTCGTAGAAAATACCATCGTTAACAATTAACAACAGGCCTTCTTCTGTTTGCGAATTTTGGTAGGCTATAAACCCTTCCGATGCCGGATAGGTTTCAATAGAATCTACCCGCTTGCCAATGGTGTTCTCCATTTTGGCGCGGTAGGGTTCAAAGTTTACACCACCGTATACGTATAGCGAAAAGTTTGGGAATATATCCTTAATCTGCTTGCCGGGGTTGCGCTCTATCAGCTTATCAAAATACATTTGCACCCAAGGTGGTATGCCGCTAATAAGCGTCATATCCTGTGCAACGGTTTCATTAACAATGGTATCTACTTTGGTCTCCCAATCTTCAATGCAATTGGTTTCGTAGCTGGGCATTTGGTTGCGACGTAAATAGCCCGGTACATGGTGGTTTACAATACCCGATAAGCGTCCATATAGAATGCCGCCTTTCTTTTCCAGCGTGGGGCTGCCCGACAGGAATATCAGCTTACCGTTTAAAAAAGCAGCGTTGCCTGTTTCGTGTATGTAGAGCAACAATGCGTTGCGTGCACCGTTTATCTGGTTGCTTATAGAATCTTTAGTAATGGGTATGTATTTAACGCCCGATGTGGTGCCCGATGTTTTGCTAAGGTATATTGGTTTGCCACGCCACAACACATCATTCTCTCCCGCTAAAATGCGCTCTATGTATGGTTTTAGCCCTTCGTAATCTACCAGCGGAACGTTCTTTTTAAAATCGGCGTAGGTAGCTATTTTATCAAAGTTATGTTCTTTGCCAAAGGCTGTATTCTTTCCTGTCTTTATTAAATCAGCAAACACATCGTGCTGACTTTCTTTAGCGTGTAAGGTAGCAAAGCGTACTTTTTTGCCGTAGCGGCAGCTACCTTTTTTGCTAAAAATGATAATAATCCCATCTCGAATCTTAAAAATTAATGTAATCAGCCGGGTTTACGGGGTTGCCGTTGTGCCACAGTTCAAAATGCAGGTGTGGCCCCGTACTGTTCTCTCCGCTGCTGCCTACCAGTGCAATGGCTTCGCCCGCTTTCACGGTTTCGCCTTCTTTCTTTAGCAGCGATGAGTTGTGTTTGTAAACAGATACCATGTTGTTGCTATGCAGTACCTGTATCGTGTTGCCCGATTCTATTGTCCAATCTGCTGATATAATGGTACCATCCAGCACCGATTTTACAGGGTCGTTAGCGGGGGCGGCTATGTCTATACCAAAATGGCGTATGGCAGCATTAAAACGCGATGTTGCCACACCCGATACGGGGCTATAAAAATATACACCCGATAGGGTAGTGGTGGCACCTTCGCCAAAAGGCACATAGCTGCTTTTATCGTTCTTCTCTACCTCGGCACGCAGGCTGGCATCTTCGGCAGATGGCGTAAAGGTTAGCGAGTTATAATCTATAGGCTTGCTCTTTGCAACGGTAGAGTCAACATTGGCCGAGCCTTTGCCCGATATAATGTTGCGCATATTCTGCATAAACTTATCGTTATTTTTGGTGGCATTCTCTAACGAGTCTGCACGTTGCGACAGTTCCAGCATCTCTCTGCGAATGCCTGCATCGCCATAGCCGGGAATATACTCCCGCAAGGGGGTTAGCGATATTAGGGTAGTGGTAAAAAAGATGATAAGAATAGCGCCCGTACCTGCCACCACAAACACCCTAAGGGGCGTAAGCGATAGGGAGAAACGTTCCTCCAGGGTATCGTCGTTCATTACCACCAACCGGTACCGGTTAAGCAGCTTTTTTAAACGGCGCTTATTTTTATTTTGCTCTTCAGCCATCAGCCCACAAATATGCGAAATTTTCGCTAGTTGCCAGTAGTCGGTTCCCGGTTGCCGGTTTACCTCACCCCCAACCCCCTCTCCTGAAGAGAGAGGGGAGTATTGCGCGGTTTTAGCCCGCGCTTTTACCTCATCCTAAATCCTTCTCCTAAAGGAGAAGGACTTTCAGCCCAGCGGGGCGTAATATTAATAGAAAACAACAGCCAATGATATTGAACCCCTTAGGGGTGACGCTTTTGTCTGCCGACGGCTCCCTATGCGGGAGGCAATTACTTTATTCATTATTTAATTGTTTTTCTTTGGAATGAATGAACTTCGTTTCTTCCCGGCCGAAGAAAGTAATCAAAGAAGGCCGTGCAAAATAATAGACCTCTCATTTCGTTTCGCCGCGCCAGACAGCCGCACAAAACCACCTGCTCTACGAAATTTCAGGTCCGCACGGAATTTTGCACAAAATGGCCCACGCACAATTGGTGCGTAAGCAATGTCTCCCTCTCGGAGGCCCGCCCGGATGAATGGCTTCATCCATTCGGACGGGGAGTACCGCGAAGCGGGGAGGGAGGTTTTAGTGGCAGGTGACGCTTACGCTTTAACACCTGCCACGGCGGGATGCAGAAAATAAACTCCCCTCCTTTTTAAGGAGGGGTGGCACGGAGTGACGGGGTGGTTACTCTTCACTGCCCCGACGATAAATGTCGGGATTGTAACCTACCGGCGGTTGCCTATGCGGCAGGCACTCTTATGCAGAGGGCACTTCATTTCTTTCCCGGCTGAAAGAAACGAAGCAAAGAAAAGCCGTGCAAAATTATAGACCTTTCATTTCGTTTCGCCGCGCCAGACAGCCGCACAAAACCACCCGCTCTACGAAATTTCAGGTCCGCACGGAATTTTGCACAAAAGAGCCTATGCACAAAAAACTATATCGGTGATCGTCATTCCCGCGTAGGCGGGAATCTCACCAAGCGGTAGTAGAAAATGTCTCCCTCTCGGAGGCCCGCCCAGATGAATGGCTTCATCCATTCGGACGGGGAGTACCGCGACCCCGACGCTTGCGGTCGGGACAGGAGCGGGGAGGGAGGTTTTAGTGGCAGGTGACGCTTACGCTTTAACACCTGCCACGGCGGGATATGGGCTTTAGCCCTGACTGCCTGCGGCGCTTGTCTGCCGACGGCTTCGTTCATTTCTTTGCTTGTCCAAAGAAACGAACCAAAGAAAAGACACCACGTCCAAAAACTCTAAAATTTACTACGCGCCGCGCTCCCGCGCTAATCTGGCGCTTGAAATTTTGAGTTCACACAGGACGTGGACGAGCCACCGCACGGCTAACGCGCACGGAATTTTGCACAAAATAGCCAACGCACAAAAAACTATATCGGTGATCGTCATTCCCGCGTAGGCGGGAATCTCACCAAGCGGTAGTAGAAAATGTCTCCCTTTGGAGGCCCGCCCGGATGAATGGCTTCATCCATTCGGACGGGGAGTACCGCGACCCCGACGCTTGCGGTCGGGACAGGAGCGGGGAGGGAGGTTTTAGTGGCAGGTGACGCTTACGCTTTAACACCTGCCACGGCGGGATGCAGAAAACAAACTCCCCTCCTTTTTAAGGAGGGGTGGCCTTTAGGCCGGGGTGGTTACTCTTCATTGCATACCGGCGATCTCTGCCGAGGGGTTTTATTACTTTTTATCCGTAGTTTAATTGTTTTTCATTTGTACGAATGAACTTTGTTTGCTTGTCCAAAAAGTAACCAAAAAAGACACCACGTCCAAAAACACGGCGATTTCGCTCTCGCACTTTCCTACCCACTAATTGCCATGCGAAATCTTGTGTTCACACAGGACGTGGACGGCCCAACGCACGGCTAACGCGCACGGAATTTTGCACAAAAGGACCAACCGCACAATTAGCGCAGAACAATGTCTCCCTCTCGGAGGCTTACAGTCCTGACCGTAGCGTCAGGAGAGTACCGCGACCCCGACGCTTGCGGTCGGGACAGGAGCGGGGAGGGAGGTTTTTAATGGTCGGTGACGTTACACTTTAACACTGACTACGGTGAAAAAAACATATTAGGACTTACCAAGTTTTTTAATAAAAATTTCATTTCTACGTTTTGCGCGTTCCAAAAGAGTAGAATATTTAATTACTTCAGTATATAGAGACGCGTCACCTTGAATGAAGAAACCCGGCACTGCTTTGTGCGGCCTAAAAAGATAATCAAAATGATATGCTTCACGGAAATCTCCGTCATTAAATCTAACATCAATTGGATTGATTTTCTCCCCTATTAAATAGCCATAGAATGTTTCAAATCTAAATTCCGGTTTTGCAAAGTTCCATATTAATGAGGCATAATTAGTTATTTGAGTTAAATGGTCAGATACATTTACTGCTGGATTCTTAAATTCAATAATTATACACTTCCCTTCATCTGGAAAAAGCAAAATATCAGGCCTGTTTGTATAACGATTTTCTTTTAATGAGGTTCTAAAAGCGTCTTCTTCTGGCGTTAGATTTTCCCTAAGTAGATTTACACCATTTATTTGAACATCTTTTAAAAGGTCTTCGGAAGTACCTTTGAAGTATATAAAATCTTCGTTGACAAGCCACAAGTCACTTTCTTCAGAATTGGTTGTGGTTTGCTGAAAAATTAAATTATGAAGTAATTTTTCATCTTTATTTCTGTCTTCATTAACTTGAACGGAAAGTTGCTTTTTACTTATTTTCTCAAATAATTCTAATACAATTTTGCGTCTTGCAACATAGTGGGTTAAAGAAGCCTTGTTTTGCATCGGAATTGCTTTTACAAGTTTTTCTATTTCCTTTTCTAATTCTTCGTTATAATTAGGTGAAGTAGTGTCTAATTTATCTAAATTATCAATTGATTCTTTTATAGAAGCATCTAGTGACGCTATTTTCTTAGCTTCTGCTTCATAGAATTTTTCAAGAATTTTACTTTCGCTATCGTTAATAGAAATATTAATATTTTTAGCTGTTTCTTCATCTAAAAGAAACATTTCCTTTAACTTATCAAGTTGTTCGAGATGTTGTTTTTTTACTTCTTCAATTTCAGGATACATTGAACTTATCTTATTATTAACAGCCTGTTGGATATCCTCAATAATGATTTCTTCAATAGTAAAAAAGCTTGGATTTTTTGTTAACGAATCAAAAGTTGGTATTTTCAAAACACCTCTTAGATTAGTATCTCTAGAGTCAATATAATCACTATAAATTAAGAAAATATACTTATCGCCTTTTACATTTTCCCCTTTTGGCAAGCTTTCAAGTTTTACATCCGATTCCTCAACAATCTCACCTTTGGACACTAGTTTCAAATCATTATTATCAAGTTGAGCACTTGGAATTTTAAATGCATCTATCTTAAATTCCTCTGATTTTTCTGTTTCTTCTAATCCCTTGCTATTAGAGGCCATTCTTTTATACGCAATGTTTATAGTTTCCGTTTTATGAATACTTGGAATATCAACCTTGCTAATAGTTTGTTCACCACTTAATTCACCTTGTATATAAAATTTAATTTCAATTTTTGGAAGAGCATTTTTATTATGACAGAAATAATGAATATATCTTTTTAAAAGTTGTTCTTTAAGTTCACTAGCATCTAGGTTATTAAAGAGGTTGCTATTTTCTAATAAAGAATTGAATGATATTGTCGTACCAGTCGCTGAATTTTCTATTTCCTTTGAATATTTATGTAAAACAATTGAGTTCTGATCTAAATAAAGTTTCTTTTTAGAAACGATAAATTCCCGCTCATAAGTTTTTCCATCTTGTTTATAGATGCTTTTAACGGATGAATTTTCAAAATAATGCACATATTGAATTCTACCAGATCCTAAGTTTTTGAACCCTTTTGTAATATCTTTAAAAGTATTAAATCTCTTGAATTGCTCATCATCAAATCCTATTCCATTATCAGTAATAGACAAACTTGTAAAATTTGAACTTCCAACAGTTGTTGCAGCAGAACGAATATTAATTAAAATATCACCTTTTAAACTTGGCTCAGATTGTTGTTTTAATTTAATTGCTTCAATAGCATTAGTAAACGCCTCAAATATTGGCTGAAGTGCTTGTCTGGATTTTGAAACATCATGTAAAACTCCCTCCCAATAAAGAGATTCAGGTATTATAAATTGATTTTCACTATATGTCATTTTTAATACCGTTCAAGGTTTAATATTCTTTTGAAATGTCTTTTAGCAATATAACAAGGATTGCTAATATGTCTTCAAATATAATAAAACGCTCGTCCATAAGTTAAAAGGGATTTACGGAATTATAATAGCTACTCTTGATTCATGCTTGATATTTTTCCAAACAGCTCACTCTTTTCCATGTAATTATATTATAATCAAATACTTAACAACTACCCAATTGGCAAACCCCTTTTCTTGTCAAGCGGCCTCATAAATTAATCTATTGTCTTTTAGCCGGGTAACCCTGATAATATAACGCACCATTGACAAGCCCCTATATGGGGTTGTATCTTTGTATAGCCTCACCCCAAACCCCTCTCCAAAAGAGAGGGGCTTAAAAGAATAACCTATTTGCAAACACACCCCGTTCACGCCTTAGGCGTGCCACCTCCGCCCGGATGAAGAGATTCACCCATTCGGACGGGCCTCTGTAGAGGGGATTTTTAAACTAAACTAAAAACTACAAACCAAGAACTACCAACCCCTACGATTAATGTCGGGGCAAGCTAAACCAAAATTTATGCCTATTACCATTAGATTTGAGAAGACCGACGAGAACGGAAACACGTATTACGAAGACACTAATGGAAACCGTATTGAGGAAGTAAAACCCACCGAAGAAGAATTAGCAGCAGAAGAAGCTAAATGGGAACGTAAACAGGCGGAAGCTATGGAGCGTATGGAGGCGCGCCAGCGAAAGGCAAGGCCTTTCCTGTTAAAGTCGCTAGGCAATTTACAGAAACCGAAGGCGAGGAAGGTGCTGTGGGGAGCCCCGCCCCTTAATCCCCTCCCCAAAGGAGAGGGGAAACAGTCTGCGACAATAAATAATGCGAATATTTATTGGGCGGAAAGGGAACTCTGTATTCTGGCAGGGGATAATGGAGTTGGGAAGAGCCTTATGGCTCTTCAAGTTGCTAGAGCAACTTTCAGAGCCAATGAAAAATGAAAAACGAACAATGAAAAATGGGGACTTCGACTACGCTCAGCCTGACCATCTCTCCGATGAGGCTCGATCCCCCGTCATGGTGAGCGTAGACGAACCACAGGGGGAGAGCTTAAATCCCTCCCCTCGCAAAGCGAGGGTACTCCAATGACTCCCCCGCCCGCCTATGGCGGGCACCCCTCTTAGAGGGGGATTTCCCACAGAATAAAGTCTTATACATAGACTGGGAATTGACAGAGGAAGATTTTGTACAACGGTGGGGTGGGGAAGAAGTGCCTGAGAATTTCTTTTGGGCGGGCTTTAATACAGGTAGTGAAATGCCCCAACATGTGACGGATAAAATAGAATGGTTATTGCAAAATTTTACTACAACAGTAAAGAAAACAGAAGCTAACATCCTTATTATAGATCAACCCGACAGGTTGCATTTATCGCCGCAAAAATGGACAGAGTTTTTAACCAAACTTAAAGCCCTAATGCGGGAATTTAATTTGAGTGTTATGTTGGTATTGAGCAGTAAAAGCAGGCATACGGGCAGGCCTTGCGGATTAAACAACATTCCTAAAGGAAATATACTTATTCCGGTAGCTGATAGTGTTTTAATGATGTGCCAGAACCAGCGCCGTACTTGCGAACGCTACTTTAAGGTACTAAAGAACCGCAACCGTGCCGCTGCCGAAAATTTAGAGTTTGTTGATATAATAGAAGTGCAGGAAAACGATGGCTTTTTAACCATAGAAACATGGGGTAGGCAGAGTGAAAAGACTATGCTTCAGCCCAACGCTGCAGAGCGTAAAAACCAACTAATAATGGAAGCTGAAAAGCTTTGGAATAGTGGGCTTAGTTGCTTGGAGGTTGCGGAGCAGATGTATATGGCGGAGAGTACGGTGAAGAGTTGGTTGCGGCCGCTTTTTAATGAAAAAATAACAATGAAAAATAAAAAATCCTCTCCCGTTCACGCCATTAGGCGTGACCACCCTCTTACAGAGAGGGACCTTTTAAAGGTCTCCCTAATTGAGGGAGTACCCGAGCATAGCGAGGGGGAGGGAGGTTTGCGTTAGGGATGATCAGCGTAAAGCTTTTGTAAACAAAAGCAAACAGTGTAGTGGAATCCGCCTCGGGCGGATGTAGCGGATAGCTGCTACGCTTCGGTAGCAGTCCAAGACCCGACCCTGCCTTAGGCGGGGAAACGCCCAAAAAACTCCCCGCCCTTTGGGCACCCCCTAAGGAGGGGGATTTAGTTCTTTGAAATAAATTGAGAGATTGCTTAGCTTAGAATAATATCAGGGCTAAAGCCCCACCTTTCTTCGCTTTAATACCCCACACTAAAGTGCGGGGTTATGCATTTATTGCGGCGTAACACTCCCTCTCTCTTTAGGAGAGGGGTAGGGGGTGAGGTAAATAAAAATCCCCGCCGGCATTACCAACGGGGATTAATACTAGAACCTAGCGCCTAAAACCTAGCACCTAGAATGCAGGCTGCTCTGGCAAGGTATATTTCTTGTCTTTGTTTTGGTCTTTCAGGTAGGCCATAAGCGGTGCAAAGTAATCAAGCATTGGCTTAGCCGAAACATCAGAACCAAGGTGCTTTTTCATGTCTTCGCGCCAGTCTACCGTTTGGCCTGTTTTCATAACATCCATAAGGAATTTACCCACCTCTTTGTTGCCGTAGTAGTTGGTGTTGTGTACATCCTGTTTAAGGATTTTATTGGCTATATGGTCGTGAAACTGGAACATTAAAACGCCTGCAATGGCATAGTCGTAGTACTGTGCAGGGTCGTCGTTTATGTGGGTTTTGGTAGCGGCATCGCAGTAGTCTTCGCCGCGTTCAGTAGGCGGAACAATGCCCTGGCATTTGGCTACAATCTCCCACCAGCGTTTGTTGTACTGCTCTTTAGGCAGGTTGGTGGCGTATAAATCGTGCTCAAACTCTGTCATAGTGCCGGCAGCCCAGGGAATAAGCACTACATAGTTCAATGCCTCTTTCAATAGGTTTTGGGTTTGGTCTACCTTAGCATCTTTAGGCGCTAAACCGTATTGCTGTAGAAAGGGCATTTGCATAGATGCAAGGCCTATCATGGTGCCGAAAGCCTCGTGGTAAGCGCGGTTTGCGCCGTTACGCAAAATAATAGGTACATCGGCGTTAGAGTAGCTAATGTAGTAGTAAATGTGGCCCAGCTCGTGCAGGGTAGTTTCCCACCACTCGGTGTTAGGCTCTATGCTCATTAAAGAGCGTACGTCGGTACCGTAATCCATGTGCCATGCCGATGCGTGGGTGTTTTTCTTAAACCCGGCATCAGCCTTTAAAGGGTACAGGCTGCTTTTATCGTAAAACGATTTTGGCAACTTAGGGAAGCCAAGGCTAACGTAAAAATCTTCGCCCTGGGTAACAATCCACTCGGGTGTTTTCTTGCCCAGTTCGCCATCAAGGTTAATGCCCTCAACGTTTATCAGGCCTGTCCAGTCTTGGCCCCAACGGTTAGGCATCCAGTGTGCCGGAATCATTTCAGGTACCGGTTGTTTGTATTTGTCGGCAAGGCGGTAGCGGGCCCAGGTGTGCAATTCGCGGTACAAAGGCCATACTTCTTTTACCAGTTTGCGGGTAAGCTCCAGCATTTCTTTGGTGCTCATGTTGTAGTCTGATACCTGGTACTCGAAGTAATCTTTATAACCCAGCGGGGCCACGGTTTTGTTACGCAGGTCTTGCAGCGTTACCAAGCCGTCTTTCAGCTTTTTGCCCACTTCTTTGCTGGCATTCCACACTTTCAGGCGCTTGTTAACGTCGTTCTCTTCGCGTAGTATTTTCTCAATATCGTTAGGGGTAATTTCTTTGCCATCAAGCATAAACTTGTAACCGAATAAGTCTTCGGTCTGCTTGTTTTGGGCATCTATGCGCTTTTTAACAAGGTCGCCTGCGGCTTCGGGGTTGTTGCCCGCCATGTATAAAATAGCGTTTAGCTGGCGCACCTGTAGCGGGGTTAGTTGGTCTTTAAGTTTGATGTATTCCTGCGCCTTATCTACCACGGCTTTGCTGCCGGTGTATTTAGAGTAGGCTTCATCAGCATCCGATGCTTTTTCTTGGCCAGCGTGTCGCCTTCTACAATATGGGTGTTAAGCTCCCATTGCGCTTCAGACGATACAGTAACCAGCTTTTGCCACTCTTTGTTATAGCCATCAAGTCAGGTTTGCACCTCTTGTTGCTTTTCGGGGTTGGGCTTAGAGCCGCCGCCGCCGCAAGCTGCCAGCAGCGCAACCACCGCTGCCATTAGTACCAATTTTTTCATAGTGTATAATGTTTGTGCTAATGTAGTAATTATAGCGGATAGTCTTTTTCTACCTACTTATTACTAGCACCTAGAAGCTAAAACCTAGAACCTTGGAATAAACCTTCCCACCCTTTTTTGGTAATCTTTATAGCCGGGGTATTTGCCCGATGATATCCCCTCGCTAAAGTTGGCACTGCCCTGAAAGAGGATGATAAGCAGCATACAGCCCGCCATGCTCCAGTTTATGGGGTAGCCGCTGGCTACTACGCTAAACAGGTAAAACACAACCCATATACCTTGCTCGGCAAAGTAATTGGGGTGGCGTACTATGGCCCATAAGCCGGTGTGGACAAAGCCTTCGGCATATTCGCCGGTAAGGGGTTTGCCTTCGGCTTTAAGCCTGTTTTTCTCTTTATGAAAGTCCCACTGCTGTTGGTCGGCAATGGTTTCTATAACCAGCAGGGCAATAAATACTACGGCCAGTATAATCTCACCAATGCCTATGGGCTGCCCAAGGTATTTAAACAACACAATCATTGGCAGGGTAAAGGCCAATACTACCGCGTTTTGGTATAGGCAGATGAAGAAGAAACTGAACAATGTCCAACGTACTTTCCCCTTTAGCAATGGCATTTCGCGCAGAATAGCCCAACGGTAATCTTCCTCGCCACTCCAAAATTTCCAACTGTAGGCATCGCGCCTGGCGAAGTTTAAGGTAAGCCTTATGCCCCAAGCGGTAGCCAGTATAGCCATTAGCACCAGCTTGCTGTCGAACCCGCCTTTGTAGGCCATAAACCAAACGTATATTATGGGGACTATGCTCCACAGCTTATCTACCTGGCTGTGGTTGCCCGATAGTTGACTAACTACAAAGCAATACAAAACCACACCACCCGCTATGTATGCTACCTGTGTTAGGGTTTCTTTTTGCAGGGCTGTTAATGGTTCATCAATGTAAATGGTAGCCAGCGGAATAGCTATCACCGTAAAGAGTAGTATTATAATCGTCTTAATCAATCCCTTCGTATCCATACTTTTATAATTTGATTACTAATAATTAACTCAACCCTCAGCCTTCAAGACTATTCACTAAGCAACCCCGGCCTACGCTCCTGTGTGCGCTCAATAGCCTTCTCGTGCCTCCATTTATCAATCTCTTTAAAGTTACCCGATAACAACACATCAGGCACTTTCCAACCACGGAATTCAGCGGGGCGTGTATAAACCGGCGGAGCTAATAACCCATCCTGAAACGAGTCTTCAAGAGCAGAGGTTTCATCGCTCAAAACGCCGGGTAATAAGCGTATTATAGAGTCGGAAATAACAGCAGCGGCCAGTTCTCCACCACTTAAAACATAATCGCCAATAGATATTTCTTTGGTGATGAAATGCTCTCTGATACGCTCATCAATGCCTTTGTAATGACCGCAAAGGATAATCAGGTTCCCTTTTAATGATAGGCTGTTAGCCATAGGCTGGTCCAGTAACTTCCCATCCGGACTGGTATAGATAACCTCGTCGTACGTACGTTCTTTTTGCAATGCCTCTATGCAGTTGGCAATGGGTTCTATGCCCATAACCATGCCTGCCCCACCACCATACATATAGTCGTCAACACTTTTGTGCTTGTCGGTGCTGTAGTCGCGCAGGTTTACAAGGTTCACTTCAACAAGACCCTTGGCAATGGCACGCTTTAAAATAGAATGCTCAAAAGGGCTACGTAAAAGCTCGGGCAATACGGTAATAATATCTATACGCATAGGGCAAAGGTAATAAATATAGGGGATAGGGTCTAGGTGCCAGGTTCTAGGGCCAAATGGAAAAACAAACCCCCACCTATAATTAGGATGGAGCAGGGGTGGTATTAAAAACAAAAATCCCGCCCTGTTAAGGAGCGGGATTTTCTATACTTTAAGCCCTTCCGCCTAAGGCGGAGAGGGGTTGGGAGGGGTCTACCTCAATCCATGCATCATCTTCAACAGTTGTTTAGACAGGAAGAATAGTATTACCGAGGCAATACCGGCAAGGCCAATAAATATTACAAAAAACTCATACAGGTTAGTAATAGGGGTGCCAAACAATTTAGGTTTGGTAGGGTCTAAGCTCCATACTTCCATTACCGATACAAATTTGCCTTTGTTCAATTCGTCAGGCGTCATTTTCAACACGTAGGCGTTCTTTTGGTCGGCGCTAACAGCATAAGTGTATTTGGTTTTGCCGCCTACCACTAAAATTTGTTTTAGCTTATGCGGAGGTATAACAGCCGGTGCTGGTGCTTTTACCTTTTCAATAGCTAGTAATTTGTCAGAATTACCCGCTGCCGATTTGCTAAAGAAATCAATCAATGGGTCGGCAGTAAGGTTGGCCATAAATTTAGCTACACCTTCTTTTTCAACCGGGGCAGGTTTGTTATCGGCCGTGGTGCTAACTTTCCAAAGAATGGTGCTGTCTGGCTGTTGCGATGCAAACCATGCAGTATCTAATTTAACGGTATTGGCTGTAGTGTCAGCTTTTAAAGAAAAATCGTCAACGTTAACAGCAAACTCTTTACGTACTTCTTCAGGGTATAAACCACTCAAATCGCCGGCTACTTTATTGGCAAGGGCGGTAGATAAAAACCATACGCCCATAAGTAACGATGAGTAACGTACTGGGGCCAGTTTTACCACCATTGATAAACCAATTGGCGATAAGCAAAGCTCGCCCATGGTGTGGATAGCGTATAAGCTAAACAGGCCAATTACACCTACTTTACGGGCAGGGTCAAGGTCTTTTACCACAAAGGCAATTACCACATAACCTACGGCTACTAAGAATAAGCCAATAGCTTGTTTTAAAGGGGCGGCAGGCTCTTGGTTACGCTTGCCCAGCCATACCCAAAGGCCGGCAAATATCGGGGCAAGTATAACAATCAATACAGGGTTAACCGATTGGAATAAACTGGCAGGGAATTTCCAGCCAAAAACCTCGCGGTTGGTTTGCTCTTCGGCAAAGAATGTAAGCGATGCGCCTGCCTGCTCAAAAGCGGCCCAAAAGGCAATAACAAAGAATGCTATAATGTAGATAACCCAAATACGCGAGCGTTCTATTTTAGATAAACCGGGGTCTGATATAATATAACCCGGAGCAGCAAAAGTACAGGCAAAAATAAACGAGCCAATAATGTCAAAACCTACAACACCTTTAAACAACAGGTATAAGAAAACCAACACACCTAACCAAATAGCAACACGTTTGCCACCGGCTTCTTCACCTTTGGGAGTTTCAGCAGCAACCACCTGAACTTCAGGCTTGCCACCAATCATTTTACCGTCAGGCGCTACAATGTATTTGTCTTTAAGAAAAATGAAGATTATCAAACTTAAAATCATACCGCAGCAGGCAGCTAAAAAGCCCCATTTAAAATCGGCCGGACTGCCGGTGTCGCCTACAGCGCCACAAATAATAGGGGCTATAAAAGCACCCAGGTTAATACCCATGTAAAATATAGTAAAGGCCGCGTCAACCCTACGGTCGCCCTGCGGGTACAGTTGGCCCACCATGGTAGAAATGTTGGGTTTAAAAAAGCCGTTACCAAAAATAAGCATCAACAAGCCCAATAGCATAATAGGGGTTGCCGCGGCGGGGTCGGTATAAAACAAACCGCTGGTAAACATCAGGAACTGGCCAATGGCCATCATAATACCACCAATAATAATAGACTTGCGGTTACCCCAGTAACGGTCGGCCATAAAACCACCAATAAGCGGCGTTAAGTAAACAAGGCCGGTATAGTCACCATAAATGGCCGATGCTAAGGCTTTGTCAAACAATAAGGCTTTAGTTAGGTACAGGGTAAAAATAGCCCGCATACCATAGTAGCTAAAGCGTTCCCACATTTCGGTGGTAAACAAAAGGTACAACCCTTTCGGATGCCCAGATTGCGCTTGGTTTTGTTCCATACTATATGTTAAGTATATATTAAGGGCGCAAAATAGTAAAAAATAATTTGCGGCACATTTTTATTGGTAACACTAAAGTTTGGACACCCTGCCTATTTGGCAGGGCGGTGCTATACATTTAATGTGCGTAGGGTGCCATCCTGAACTTGATTCAGGGCCTTTTGCATCCCGACGCTATAAAAAATAGTTTACCCGTATAAACGCCTTTCTGTTGTAATAAAATTTAACGTTTTTGCAATTCACTTTCTGCAGCTATAGTTTACTGATTTTTCGTTTTTCGCTTTTCATTTTTAGTTTGCCCGAAGGGCACAGGGCTGTAAATAAATTTCACAAAATGAACCTCTTTTTTATCTCCCTTTGGAGGGAGTACCCTCGCTTGCGAGGGGGAGGGAGGACAATCTCTTAAATTCAATACATTATATAAATATATAATACGACAAGTTGACATAGTGTTTTTTGGTTTAGCATTTTTATAGCCCTCTCATAATAACCTACGCTACATACTTAGGAAACAACTCTCCCTTGTAAAGGGAGTACCTCGCGAAGCGAGGGGAGGGATTTTTGAGAAGAGAGGTTTTTTTACTCTCGCTCAAAATACAAAGATACAACCTCCAAACACCCTTTGTCAAGCATATGGAAAACTAAAGGTCTTTCAGAGGAAACAACTCTCCCTTGTAAAGGGAGTACCTCGCAAAGCGAGGGGAGGGATTTTTGAGAAGAGAGGTTTTTTACTCTCGCTCAAAATACAAAGATACAACCTCCAACACCCCTTGTCAAGCATATGGAAAACTAAAGGTCTTTCACAGGAAACAACTCTCCCTTTATAAAGGGAGTACCTCGCGAAGCGAGGGGAGGGATTTTTACGGGGAGAGGGATTAGCTACCTCGCCACCACCACCCGCTGCCTGCCTATAACCTTATCCTCGTTTTGAATAACAAAGATATACATACCATTACCCAATTCTGTAATGGGTATCTGTCCCGAAGGGATTCCTACGGAATTGGTAGGCTGTGTTATTTGCTTTTGAGAAATTAACTGCCCTGTTAGGTTATAAATACTTAGTTGTGCTTGGGTATAGGTTTTGGGTAGTTCTATGCTTACAAAGTCCTGTGCCGGGTTGGGGTAAATGCTTACTGACTCCGCTATTTCTATTACCGAAACATCGTCTATGTAATAGTATGCATATTTATAATTTGAAAAACTATACCCACCGTTTACAAAAACAGTATCATCATCTGCTGGAGCATTAAAATTGCCAATGGTCATATATTCTTCGTTTCCGGATGCCATGAAATTCCCTTCTACTTTTATCCAGTTTTGCTTGTCTACCAGAGCATTATTTTGATTATTTATTACCTTGGGGATTGCACTAATTCTATCATACTGTCCATTTATCTTGGTAGTTGAAAACACTACACCAATATTATTTAACGCATACTTCGAAGCACTATCGGCTAGACTAACATAAAATTCTACATAGTGTAGACTCCCTTCCGATAATTTTTTGGTTAGTTTTACTTGAACATATTCGCAGGCTGATGTATCTGCATTAAAAGCATATATACCTGCATATGCATTCCCTGTTCGAGGTTCTTGAAAACCAAATGCATTTGATGGTACATCTATCGAAGAACTTTGAGTACATCTATTAAAATAATCAGGTGACCACAAATCGGGATTATACCAATTCAAAGCATTTTCTAATTGACCGCTAGTATTTGGGCAGTTTGAATATTCTTCAAAACCAGGGTTGGGGACTAAATTAACCTGTGCCCTTAAGGCCGTAAAACCTAAGAGCGCAAGTAGGGTATATGTTAATTTTAGTATCACTGCTTTTCAAATATACATATTCAATCTAATACTAAACAAAAAATACCGGCACCCTAATAAGCACAGGCAAAGGCTATATTTTAAACCCCCTCTCACTACGGGAGAGGGGAAAGGCAATACAATTTTATTGGATTGTCAGGGGAGAGGTGAAATAGCAAGGCCTATCTAGCCACCACCACCCGCTGCCTACCTATAACCCTATCCTCATTTTGGATAACAAAAATATACATACCATTACCTAACTCTGTTATGTGTATTTGGTGGTGAGCTATTATTGCACGGCTAACTTTCCTGTCCAAAATATACTTTTATCTTTTCTAATACGCACATAATATATGCCTGCACTTAAGCTATATGTAGGTACATCTAAATTGCCCGAAGCAGAGTTTAGCTCTGCAGAATAAACGATACGGCCTATATTATCAAATACTTCTAAAGAAGAATTTGTTACAGAAGTAGCGATATTATAATTGATGCTGGTATAATTATTAGCTGGATTTGGGTAAATGGTTGCTGAATTACCAACAAAAGGCTGACAAACAGAAGAATCACAGCAATATACTGAAACATCATCAATATAATAATAGCATAATTCATATGAGATGTCTGGTGTGTAGCCTATAAATACAGTGTCTAAATATGAAAGGGTATTAAAATTTCCAATTGTAATAAATTTCTCTCCGCCAACGGCGGTATATTGACCAGAAATTTTTACCCAACCAATTGTGTCAAATAAAGAAGCTGTATTTATAAACTGCGGTTCAAAAAATGTAAAATCATTCGTATTTGAATCTATTGAATCTGAAGAAAAATAAATTCCTAATTTATTAGTGTAGTAGCTTGAATTATCGGATAGGCTAATATAAAATTCAATGCAATAATTATTGTTTTCTAATAATTCTTCTTCTAATTTAATAATGATATTTTCTTGTGAAATTGTATTAACAGCAAAAATACCCAAACCTGCATAAGCATTGCCACTCTTAGGATACTGGAAACCCCAAATATTATTTGGTTGGGTAGATTGAGAATTTATAGAGCACGCATTAAAATAATCTGCACCTCCGGCAGCCCATACATCATACCAATTAATAGCATTGTTAATTTGCCCCTCATTATCAGGACATTCTGAATATATTTCAAAACTTCCATTAGGCACTAAATTAACCTGTCCTCTTAAAGCTGTAAAACCTAAGAGCGCAAGTAGTGTATATTTAAATTTTAGTATCACTGCTTTTCAAATATACACATTCAACTTTAACAGCACTAAAATAAAAAGACCTGCACTAAATCAGCACAGGTCTGTTAACTGTTCTTAACCCCTCTCCCCTCGGGAGAGGGGCAGGAGTGAGGGAAATTTTAAGGGGTAAGGGAAAACGCGGACTAAGCCACTCCTCTCTCAGCTCTCCTCACTCCTCTATTACAGCTTCTCCAAAATATAATTTGTCAACTTGGTATACAGGTGCAAACGGGTGTTGCCACCGTATATGCCGTGGTTTTTGTTGGGGTAAAAGAACTGTTCAAACTGCTTGTTGGCTTTTACCAGCGCATCAACCATATCTACCGAGTTTTGAAAGTGTACGTTATCATCAGCAGTGCCGTGTACCAACAGGTAGTTGCCTTTTAGCTTGCTCACAAAGTTTATCGGCGAATTATCGTCGTAGCCTTTGGCATTCTTTTGTGGGGTATCTAAAAAGCGCTCGGTGTAAATGCTGTCGTAATACCTCCAGGTAGTAACCGGGGCAACAGCAATAGCGGTTTTAAAATAATCGGCCCCTTTGGTAATACACAGGCTACTCATATAGCCGCCAAAGCTCCAGCCGTGTATTCCAATGCGCTTGGCATCAACATAAGGCAGGGTAGCTAAGTACTTAGCGCCAGATATCTGGTCTTCGGTTTCGTATTTCCCTAAATCGCGGTAAGTAGCTTGTTTAAATGCCGCACCGCGCGCACCTGTACCACGGTTGTCTACAGACACAATAATGTAGCCTTTAGCAGCCATCATTTGGTGCCAAAAGAACCAGCCTACAGTAAACTCGTTGGTAACGGTTTGGCTGCCCGGGCCGCCGTAAACATACATCAGCACAGGGTATTTCTTGGCAGGGTCAAAGTTAGCGGGCTTAATCATCCAGCCGTTAAGGGTATCACCTGTCTCAATCTGGAAAGTGAAATACTCTTTAGTGCCCAGGTTATATTCGTCCAGTTTGCTTTTAAGGCCGGCGTTATCTTCCAGCACTTGCAACTGCTTCCCTTATTATCGTTTATGGTATATACCGGCGGAATAAAGTTGCTGCTATACATGTTAAACATGTACTTAAACGTAGGCGTGTAGCGCGGGCTGTTATGGCCCTTTTGGGTGCTTAGTTTGGTCTTCTTTGTACCATCCAGTTTAATGCTGTAAGCTGTTGTGTAAATAGCACCTTCTTCGTGCGATGTGTAGTATACAATGCCGTTCTTCTCGTCAATACCATCAAGCGATGCAACATCCCATTTGCCTTTGGTAATCTGGTTAATCAGCTTGCCGCCCATGTCGAATAAATACAAGTGATTGTAGCCATCTTTTTCACTGCTGATAACAAAGCGCTTATTGTCTTTCAAAAAGTAAAGAAGTTACCGTCGCCTTCGTGAATATCAATATAAGCATTGCTGTTCTCCGTATAGATAATGTTGGTTTTACCTGTTGATGCATCGGCAAACAGCATATCTAACTGGTTTTGCGTGCGGTTCATGCGCACAACCAACAGCTTACTTGGGTCGGCAGTCCATGCAATACGCGGAATGTATTGGTCGGTGTTTTTGCCAATATCTACAGGAGTAGTGCTTTGTCCGGCAAGGTCGTAAATATTCACCGTTACAATAGAATTGGCTTCGCCCGCCTTAGGGTATTTATACTTGTAGGCTTCCGGGTATAGTGGGCCGTAGTTATCAAAAGAGTATTCTTTTACACCGCTTTCATCAAAACGCAGGTAGGCAATTTTGTTACCATCGGGACTCCAGAAAAAACCTTTATCAATGGCAAACTCCTCCTCATACACCCAATCGGTAGCGCCGTTAATAATCGAATTATTTTCACCATCTCTGGTAACCAATGTTATAGCGCCGGTGGCAATGTTTTGTATCCTGATGTTGTTATCCTCAATATAGGCAACTTTATCGGCCTTGGGCGACAAGGTAGCGTAACGAACCTTTTTGCCGTTGTTAACCTCTGTAAGCTTTTTAGTAGCAATATTGTACACATAAAACTTAGCGCGGAACGAGTGGCGGTATATCGGCTCCGACTCTGCCGATAAAAGCAGGTACTGCTCATCATCGCTAAACACGTAGCTTTCTAGCGCTATTGTGGGACTAACACCCGCAGGATTAAACACCACCAGGCTGTCTTTAGGGTTAGCAATGTTATACTTTATAACCAGGCCTTTATCGGTAGCTTTGGTATAATGCTCACCATCTTTGGTAAAGTTAAGCTCGTCTATGCCTTTGGGCCTAAATGTGCCGCGCAACCAAATATCCTCGTTGGTAATATCTTTTTTCTGCACAACAGGTTTAGTAATAGCTGCCGAAGCAGTTATTAACCCTTTGGTAGATATTGGCTGGGTTTGCTGCGCCTGTGCATTAACAAAGCAAAACAGCGCCGCCGCACCGATAAATAATCTTCTCATATTCTTACAACTAAGCTACAAATGTATAAAACTATATTAGTTCTGTTTTAAGGATGATAATTACATTGCTATTTCACATTTAACCTAACGGGAAAGAAAGCCTTATCAAACAGTGCGGTGGGCAGTCCACGCCCTGTGTGAACACAAGATTTTGCATGGCAATTAGTGCGGTTCGGCCTTGTCCCGACACGTAGTCGTCGGGATGTGCGAGAGCAAAATCGCCGTGTTTTTGGGCGTGGTGTCTTTTTGGTTCTGTCCCGACATTTATCGTCGGGGTACTTTTTGGACAAGCAAAAAGTAATAGAGCCGTCGGCAGACAGCCAAAAAGTGCCGGCCGCACAGGCCAATGAAGAATTAAACCTCCTCCGTCACTCCTGTCCCGACCGCAAGCGTCGGGGTCGTAACACCTCCTCCAAAGGAGGACAGCTGCGCAATGATGATTTAGTGAGTTGCCTATTATGCCCCGCAGGGGCTGGAAGTCCTTCTCCTTCAGGAGAAGGATTTAGGATGAGGTAAAACAGCCACAAAAATAATAAGCCCCTCCCTTTAAGGGGAGGGGTTGGGGAGGGGTCTATTTTATTACCTTTGTACCAATGCAATACACCCCAACCGATATAGCCAAAATAACCCATGGCAAGCTGGTAACAAAGCTAAAAGCGCCATTGGCCACGGTGGGCAGTTTGTATTACGATACCCGAAGCATTACCATTCCTGAAAATAGCCTGTTTATAGCCATTAAAAGTCCATCGGGCGATGGGCACCGCTTTATTGCCGATGCGTATGCTAAAGGCGTACGCTACTTTTTGGTAGAGAAAATAGGGGAGAAGTACGAAAAATTAGATAGCGCAGTTTTTATTGTTGTGCCCAATGCATTAAAGGCTTTACAGGCCTGGGCTGCATATCACCGTCAGCAATTTAAAATACCTGTTGTGGGCATAACAGGCAGCAACGGAAAAACCATTGTTAAAGAATGGCTTTTTCAGCTAACCGCCCCCGATATGGCTGTTGTGCGCAGCCCCAAGAGTTATAACTCACAGCTAGGTGTTCCGTTATCGGTGTTGCAGATGAATGAAAAACACCAACTGGCTATTTTTGAAGCGGGCATTTCCAAGCCCGGAGAAATGGCCTTGCTGGCTGATATTATTAAGCCTACATTGGGTATTATTACCAATATTGGCGAGGCCCATTCTGAGAATTTTGATAGCAAAGACCAAAAGGCAACAGAGAAATTACAGCTTATTGCCGGTGCCGATAAAGTAGTATTCAACGCCGACCAAAAACTACTGGTTGGTGCCTTGCAAAAAGGCCATTTTACTAAGCCGGGCAATATTATTAGCTGGGGTAAAAAGAAAGGCAATACCATTGTTGTTACGCAGGTAAAACAATCTAAAACAACAACAGAAGTCAACTATAGCTATGCTAAAAAAGAGTACAGTTTTACCCTGCCTTTTGTTGACGATGCCTCGGTAGAAAATGCCCTGCAATGCCTATCTTCAGCGCTGGTATTGGGCTTTAAGCCCGCGGTATTGAACGAGCGTATGCAACACCTTTCTCCCGTTGCCATGCGGCTGGAATTGAAGCAGGGGTTAAATAATTGCACCCTGATAAATGACGCATATAATTCAGATATAGAATCCCTGAATATTGCCCTGAACTTTTTAGACAGGCAAAAGCAGCAACCCAAGAAAACCCTTATCCTGTCAGACATTGAGCAAAGTGGCCTGCCCGATAAGGAACTATACAAACTGGTACACCAAATGTTAAAGCAGCATAAGGTAGTCAGGCTTATTGGCATTGGTATACACATCAGCAAACAGAAAAAATTGTTTGGCAAGCACACCCGCTTTTTCGATAGTACCGATGCGTTTATTGAAAGCCTTGCCGACTTGCGTTTTGAGCACGAAACCATCCTGCTGAAAGGCTCGCGCAGCTTTGAGTTTGAACGTATTGTGCGCCTGCTTCAGCAAAAAAGCCATCAGACAATCCTTGAGATTAACCTGAATGCGCTGGTAAGCAACCTCAATTATTTCCGCTCGTTGCTAAAGCCCGATACCAAGGTTATGGCAATGGTTAAGGCCCTGTCGTATGGCAGTGGTAGCTACGAGGTTGCCAACGTATTGCAGCACCATAAAATTGATTATTTAGCAGTTGCATATGCCGATGAAGGGGTAGAACTCCGACGCAATGGTATTACGGTGCCCATAATGGTTATGAACCCCGAGCCTCAAACCTTTGAGGTTATTGTGGAGCATAAGTTAGAGCCCATTGTTTATAGCTTTGGCCTGCTGCACGATTTTTCAAAATTCCTCGAGCGTAACCATAAAAAGCACAAGCAGTTCCCCATCCATTTAGAACTGGAAACCGGCATGAAACGCCTGGGCTTTGAAGCCAATGAAATGGCTGCCTTGATTAAAGATTTAAAGAGCAGCGATACGTTAAAAGTTGTATCGTGTTTTTCTCACCTTGCTGCTGCTGACGAGCCTCAGCACGATGCCTTTACTGAGCAACAAATAGACTTGTTTGAGAAGCTTACCCTACAACTTAAAAAAGGCATAGGGCACAGTTTTATGCGCCATATTTTAAACTCAGCCGGTATATACCGCTTTACCAATGCGCAGTACAACATGGTGCGTTTGGGCATTGGCCTGTATGGGGTAGGGGTTGATGTTAACGAGCAACGCAATCTGCAACCCGTAAGCCGTTTAAAGAGCATCATCTCTCAAATAAAACAGGTAAAAAAAGGTGAAACCGTTGGCTACGGCCGCAAAGGCAAAACTACTGCCAATATTACCATTGCAACCGTACCTATTGGCTATGCTGATGGGGTTAGCCGCAGCCTGAGCAACGGCAAAGGCTGCTTTTGGGTAAACGGCGCGCTATGCCCCATTATTGGCAATGTGTGCATGGATATGACCATGATAGACATCACCGCCATTAAAGCCAACGAAGGCGATGAGGTAGAAATCTTCGGCGAACACCATACCATCCTTAAAGTAGCCGAAGACCTTAACACCATACCCTACGAGGTACTAACCGATGTTTCCGCCCGCGTAAAACGCGTCTATTTTCAAGAATAGTTTTAATCCCCCTCTAAGAGGGGGTGCCCAAAGGGCGGGGGAGTCTTTCGATTAAATTAGCACGCAAATCCACCTCATTTCTCCCCCAAACAAGTAAGATTTAACATTGTATTAAGCTGGTTATATTGTTTCAAATCAATATATTTACGGCTATGAGTACATTTTTTACCCGGTCGGTTAAATATGCCCTGTTTGCCATGCTGCTTGTTGTTGCGGTTTCGTCTTGCAAAAAAGGCGAGTTGGTGCCTGATAACAACGCGCCCTATTATGATGGCGTGCCTTTGGTTAAGGTGCAGAACTACGTTAACCGTTTATACATAGATCTTATTGGCCGCGAGCCGTTAGACGTAGAAATGACTGCCGATGTGGCAACCCTGCGTGCAGAGCATTTAAGCATGGAAAGCCGCGATGCGCTTATAACAAAACTACAAACCGATACCAACTACATAGCCGGCGACTCATCATACTTTGTAGCATACTATAATCGCCTTTACAACCTGTTTAAATTCCGTTTACTGGAGGGGGCTTCTGATGCGGAAATTGATTTCTACATGGGCCTTTCGCAAAACGATATTTTTGCCGATTCCCTTTCAGGCGATAGCCTTGGCATGCAACGTGCTAAACTGGAGGTTGCAAAATACAAACGCGTAAAAGCCATTCCGTTTGAATTGCGCAGCGGCGTAATAGACATCCGCACCGCCTATGCCCGCCTGCTAAACAATGGCGTGTACGATTTTATCAATATGAACAGCTTCAATTTTGTGCGTGCATCGTTCAACGATTTATTTGGCCGCTACCCAACCCAAAGCGAGTTTGATGTTTCATTCGCTATGGTTGATGCTAATGAGAGCCATATTTTATTTGGCCAACCCGGCCAAAACAAAGGCGATTTTATAAACATCTTGGTCAACTCGCACGAGTTTAAAGAGGGGTTAATCCGCTGGGCATATAAAACCTTTATGGCCCGCGATGCTGCATCTGCTGAAGTAAACGAACTTATACAAGACCTAAATACCACACTTGATTTTCCGCGTATGCAAAAGGAAATTTTAAAAACCGATGAATACGCGAATTTTTAATTATGAATTATCAGTTATCAGTTATGAGAACTAACAATATAAAAATCCCCTCCTGAGGGGTGGATGGCGCTAAAAGCGCCAGACGGGGGAGTTATGCTAAAGCTAATATTTTTCATTTTTAGTTTTTCATTTTTAGTTAGTCAGACTTCTTGTAAGAAGACTGACGAAAATACCTACGATGTAAACAACGTCAACCTGTTGCCGCCTGGTGCCGGTAAAACCAAGCAAAAGAGCAACGAACAGTACGTGTCTATACTCTATGCTAACCTGTTTCAGCAGGCGTTATCTGCCAACAGATTGTTTGATATTACGCAGTGTATAGAATCTATTGGCGATAAGGATATTGCCCGCGAGGTAATCATCAGCAACTTTATGAATAAGCCCGATGTACTTATTCCCGCCGACTCTGTAATGCAGAACAATCCAGAGCAGTTTGTAATAGATACCTACAACCGCTTTTTGGTGCGCAACCCCACAGTGGCCGAGAAAACATGGTTTGTAAACTACATCAACGCTAACCCTAACGTAACACCCGAACTGGTTTATTTCTCTTTTGCATTGAGCAATGAGTACATGTTCTATTAACTAAAAACTAAAAGTGAAAAACGAAAAATCAAACTTTCAATTTTCAGTTTTCAGATTTCAACTATGAAGCGAAGTAAATTCATAAAAACACTAGGGGTAGCAACGGCAGGGGCCATTGCCGCGCCGTATATATTGCCTTCGGGGCGGTTATTTGCCGCCAGCGGCAACCAGCTTGCCGACCATGTGGTGTTTGTGCTTTTTGCCGGTGGTGTACGCCAGCAAGAGAGTGTGCTACAGCGCTACCTTGCCGATAGCCAGGGCCTTGCTTGGGATGGCAACATTATGTACAACATGCTGAATGGTGGCGCACCACAAAATAAAATTGTGTACGGGGTAGACCAGGTAAACAACCAAAACGTACCCATACCCAAAATCCTAAACCAATCCCTGCAAAGCCAGGGCACGCTGTTTCCAGAAATGCGTTGCAGCACCTCGGGCCACTTTGCGGGCTTAAATGAGCTATTGCAAGGCAGTGTGGCTACCACACAGGGCTTAAAACAAAAGCCTGCCAACCCTACTATTTTTGAATATGTGCGCAAGCACATGGGCGTGCCTGCCAGCAAAACATGGTTTGTTGGTGGCGGTATTGGCAACTCTGTTCCGTTGCTAAACTACAGCGAGCATCCCGATTATGGGTCGCAATACGGGGCTAACTTTTTTGCGCCGTTGGTAACTTTTGGGGCCGATGGGCAGGAGTACTTGGCTGATGCTAAGGTGTATCATCCGCAAGACCAATTATCGCCCATGTACCAAATGAAATATTTTTTGGATAACAGTTTTGAGAATGCCTCTAACGGCCTGCCAAACCTGGGTAATACCGAAGCAGAGAAGCAGGACATTAAAGCGTTTATGAAAGAGATGTTTACCAAAACGCAAAATGGCACTATTGCCATGCCTCCTGTTTCAGACAATGGCGACCTTGCCACTGTAGGCTATGCCTGCGAGGTGCTTAAATGGTTTAAACCTACCGTTACCGTGGTAAACCTGGGTGCTGTAGATGGTTGCCATGCCGATTTTACCGGCTACTTACAAGCCCTTCACCGCGCCGACCATGCCGTAGGCCACCTGTGGAATTTTATTCAGACACAAATACCCGAAATGGCTGGGAACACTGTACTTATGGCTGCGCCTGAGTGTGGCCGCAACCTAAACCATAATCCAATTAAAGACTATAACGATTGGTACGCGTTTGACCATTCAGATGCAAACTCGCGCAGGGTATTTGGCATGATGGCCGGCCCCGGTATACAGTCTAATTTGGTTGTAGGTGCTGAAAACAACCCCGTTGGCGAAATACACGATTGCGTACTAACCGTTGGCGAAATTTTAGGCATTAAACCAGAAATACAAAGCGCCGGGCTGGTTTCAGGCAGCAGCATGTCGTTATTCGATAGGATATAAATTCAATGCATAATTCAGAATTCAAAATGCAGAATGAAAATATAAAATACACAAAAGACTCTCCCCTGCGAAGGCTTACAGTGCTGACCGTAGCGTCAGTAGGGAGTACTCTAACCGAAAGGTTAGAGTGAGGGGGTATAATAATTATCTCATTCGCTTATTATCTTATTCGCTAATTGTAATGCTGTTTCTAACAGCATTATCCTCTTGCAAAGACGATAATAAAAACCCCTACGACGATTCATCGCTACAACCACCACCTGCACCAAACCCCGATGAAAACCTGGAGCCGGGCAGCTTTCCCTACATACACGCCAAGGTGTTTAAACCCACCTGTGCAAACTCAGGCTGCCACGATGGTACATTTGAGCCCGACTTCCGCACCATAAACAGTTCGTATAATTCGTTGGTGTACCAACCCGTAATTAAGAACGATTTAAACGATACCTATACTTACCGCGTGCAACCCTATAATGCCGATTTATCGGTACTGAAAAACAGGCTTACGGTTGATATTGACGGCCTTTCGGGTATTATGCCCCTGGTGGTAGACCCAACCAATACCGATTGGGTTACACACAAAGCCGATTACATCCAAGATATCATTAACTGGATAAATAACGGGGCTAAAGATATGTTTGGCAATCCCGCGCAACCGGGTAATTTTCTGCCACAGGTTACAGGCGTAGCAGCTTTTGTGGGCGGTACAGCACAACAACTTGGGGCCGACCCTAACAATGTTATAGAAGTGCCTGCCGGTACCGCATCGGTAGATGTGCTTTTTGCTTTGATGGACGATAGCAGCAGCGATGCAAACATCGGCTACAATAAGTTTAAGTTTTCAACTCAGCTGGTAACCATTGGCACACAAACAGAGCAACCCCTTAGCATTATAGCACCACAGGCAGGTATTGGTTTTTATGGCGATAACGTACAGTTTACCCGCAAGGCAACCATTAACACAAGCACGTATTTAGCAGGCACTGTAATCTTCGTCCGCATTTATGTAAACGATGAAGACCACATTAACCCCGCCGAAATACCATCAGACGGCACCAGCCCCGATATGGTGAATTTTTTTACAATTAAGATTACTTAGTTTTGGGTTATCTGTTATCAGTTATGAGAAAAAATAATTATAGTATAAAAATCCCCCTCCTGAGGGGGTGTCCGCCTAAGGCGGACGGGGGAGTTATGCGAACACTAATACTTTTCATTTTTAGTTTTTCACTTTTCGTTTTGCCGTCTTGCAAAGACGACAAAGAACCCACCCCGCCTGTCATAAACCTGGTAAGCATGAGCAGAGACACACTGGTACAGTTTCAGGACTCGTTAGATATTGTTATTAAATATACCGATATGGATGGCGATGTTGGCGAGGTTGATCCGGATGTTAACGCGCTTTACATAAAAGACAGTCGCCTGCCCGCTGCCGATTATTACCATGTGCAGCCGCTCAGTCCGCCTAACACAGCGCTGAATATACAAGGTGAGTTTACGGTGAAAATAAACAACATGTTTTTGCTGGGTAATGGAGGAAACGAAACAGCCTATTTTACCATCAAACTAAAAGACCAGGCCGGCAACTGGAGCAACGAAATTTTAACCCCACAGATACTTATTACGCAGTAATACAATTAAAGAATTAAAGAGATAAAAAGATAAAGAATGCCGTCATCCCGTCCCGATGGTTATCGGGATTGTTTCGGGATCTAATAATACACCATACCGATTGAAAAATACAACCACATATCAATCTCATTTTTGTCCTACTCGCACTACGAGAAGGATGGAGCTCCCCTTATAAAGGGGTGGCTCGCCGCAGGCGAGACGGGGGATTTCTGTGTGTGATTTTATTTTTCATTTTTAGTTTTTCATTTTTCATTTCCAAAGGCCAAGCCTTGCCCGAGTACTACATGTCTAACAACTCGGTTACCGACTGTAAAGGCATTTTATTTGATAGCGACGCAGGCCAGAATGGAGACTATGCCCAAAGTGAGAATTTTACCTTTACCATTTGCCCCGGCTAGGGCAGTACCGTACAACTATGGTTTAACGGCCCCTTTTGTACTGAATTGAATTTTGACAGGCTTAGGTTTTTCAATGGCCCTGACACACTTTCACCTTTTATTGGTCAGTATAGTGGAACTACGGCTCCGCCTACCATAACTGCGAACAGCGGCTGTTTAACCATCAAGTTTATATCGGATGCAAACGTAACCTGCGGAGGTTGGGAAGCCCAATGGCGCACTATCATACCTGATATTTATCCCCCTATACTCACATCAACCATACCACCCTGCAACACCAATACATTTACTCTTACGTTTGATACCCTTATACGCTGCAACACAGTATTGCCGGGTGATATTACTGTTACAGGTTTAAGCACTCTTCCCGTACAATCAGTAACCCCCATCAACTGCCAAAATAATTTAGCTACGCAGTTTTTGATAACGCTGGCGCAGCCCATCACCCAAAGTTGCAACTACCAGGTAGCAGCAGACATCAGCATTCCCGACTTGTGCGACAGCCTTTGGTACTTTACCGTGAATACTACCTTTTTGGTTAATACCTGTCCGTTTACGGTAAATGTTAATGCTTTGTCAGATACTATTTGCCCGGGGCAGAGTACCCAAATACAGGCCTTTGTAACAGGCTGCTTAGGCTACAACTATACGTGGGCCAATGGCTTTGCTAACGATGATGGGCCCTTTACCGTAAGCCCCAACGTAACAACCACCTACAACGTAAACGTGCAAACCCAGCAGGGCGGGCCAATAGTGCCGGGTAGCGTAACAGTATATGTGCTATCGCCCACAATAAATATAGCAAACCCGCTAACCCTTTGCCAAAGCGACGCACCGTTTATTCTTACGGCATCGCCTCCCGGCGGCGAGTGGAGTGGGCCGGGTATAGAAGATGAAGATACCGGCTTGTTCGACCCTGATAGCGCAGGGCCGGGCTCTTTTTACATTCATTACGAGGTAGGCCAATGCAGCGACAGTACGCTGATTATTGTTAAGCCTATGGATGCCGGTTTAGACCAGGCTGCATGCCCCGGCAGCGCACCTTTTGCAATGGAAGGGTTTAGTCCCGCAGGCGGTGTATGGAGTGGTCCGGGCATTACACCCGGCGGTATTTATACTCCACCGTTGGTGGCAGATACCGCTGTTATAACTTACAGCTACAATGGCTGTACCGATTTTCTTACCATCTACACAGGCAACATACTTTTTACCCCGCCTTACGATACCATTTGCCAGTCGGCAGATACGTTTAGCATTGCCATTTACCCTCCGGGTGGCCGCTGGTCGGGCGCGGGCATTATAGACACCCTGCGCGGCACATTTGACCCCGATGCTGCGGGTGGTGGCTTACATACGCTAACCTATACACTTAATGGGTGCAGCATAACGTACGATATTTATGTAAAACCTATTGATGCATTCTGGAACCTGGCATCGTGCCCTGCACAAACGTTTTATCAGTTGCCACAGGGCGAACCGGTGGGCGGTACATGGTCGGGCCTGGGTGTTGTAGATGGTTCTTTAGGAACATATAATCCTAACATATTTTCTCCGGCAGATTATACGGAAGATGATTTAACCTACACGCACCCCAATGGCTGCCAGGATTGGATAACCATGTACGTAGTGCAAACAGCAATTTTTCGCGATACAGTGTACCGGTGTGTTGATGAAGACCGTATTTGGCTGCGGTGGGAAAGTGTGCAAAGTACCCCTTGGAATGGCAGTTGGACAGGCCCCGGAACATACCAAAGTGTAAACAGTGGCCGCTGGTACTTCGACCCTGCAATTTCAGGCCCCGGTGAGCATACGTTAGTGTACACTGCCAATACCTGTGTAGACAGTATGGTGATGATTGTATACGGCCCATTACAAACCAATACCGTTGCAGTATGCGAGTTAGACGCACCTTTTGTAATTGAAGATGTTCCCTTTGGTGCGGTATGGTCGGGCGATGGTATTGTAAACCCCGCAACAGGTTTGTTCGACCCTTCAGAAGCAGGCAACGATACCGTTTGGGTTAGGTATGATACCGAGCGCGGCTGCACCGATTCGTTACAAGTGTTTATTACGCCCTTTGTACAGGCTGATATTACAGGTCTGCAAAATGTATACTGCAATATTGATACGTTGCTGCCATTAACACTCAGTCCTGCCACAGGCGGAACGCTTGGCGGCACCGGCATTGTAGGGACAGATTTCAATCCATCGCTATTACCCAACGGCGGACAAACCACGCTGTTCTACACTTTCGGTAGTGGTAATTGCCAGAGTGTAGATTCACTAAAAGTATTAATCTACCCACCGCTAACGGCCAGCATTACTGCTAATAACGACAGCCTTTGCTTTGGTAACGGAACAGGTATGCAGGCCATAGCCAACGGTGGCAACCAGGGCTTGTATACCTACCAGTGGAGCAATAACATGGGCGTGTTCCAAAACGTGGCAGTAAACCCCTCTCAAACCACTACCTATTATGTTACGGTTGATGATGGTTGCTCCGACCCTGTTACCGATAGTATTACCGTATATGTTTTTCCGGAGTTTACACTAGCGCTTACAACCAGCGCAATAGACTGCTACGGGCAGCAGGGCTTTGCTACGGCAAACATTACCGGGCCTAGCACCTACAGCTATAATTGGGATACCAGCCCGCCCGAAACATCGCCTACGCTTAATGCGCCTGCAGGTGGCAACTACTACCTTACCGTAACCGACCAAACCAGCGGCTGCGAGCTTGATACCATGGTAAACATTCCCGGCTACGGGGTGCTTACAGCCTTGTTTTCATCAAACCCAAATTTAGAGTGCATACCCTACAATCAAAATACAGTAACATTTATAGATCTGAGTACAGGGGCTGATAGTGGCCGCTGGTATGTTAATGGGGTAGATAGCGTGGGCTATACCTTAGGGCAAAACCCGGTTATGCAATTTGAACAGGAAGGTGATTATGAGATAACCCTGATAATTTATAATCAGGGCGGCTGTGTAGATACGTTCAATTTGCCTATTTGCATTTTAGAGCCGCTAACGCTCTTTGTACCTAACACCTTTACTCCTAACAGCGATGGTGTTAACGATGTGTTTTATGCCGTAGGTAAGGGCGTAATAGAGTTTGAAATGAACATCTACACCCGCCAAAACCAAAAAATATTTACCAGTACCGATATGCTCGTTGGCTGGGATGCATCGTATAAAGGCGAACCTGTACCTACCGGTGTTTATGCCTATGTAATAGAAGCCAAATTTAACACCGGAGAGACGTTCTTCAAAGGAGGAACTATTAGTGTTATCAGATAGAGGCCAGGGGCCAGGTTTCAGGGTTCAGCAATTTAAATCCCCTCTTGAGAGGGGTGCCGAACGAAGTGATGGCGGGGTGTGTATTTTTAATTAGCTCATTATCTTATTCGCTTATTATCTAATTTTACTGCGTGAAGCTAGAGAGAGATTTTTATTTACAGGATGATGTTGTAGCCCTTGCCCGCACGCTTATTGGTAAGGTATTGTTCACCTTTATTGATGGTCGTTTAACGGCAGGCATCATTACCGAAACCGAAGCCTACGCCGGGGTGGTTGATAAAGCATCGCACGCCTATGGTGGCCGCCGTACCAATCGCACCGAGACCATGTTTGCCCAGGGCGGAACAGGCTATGTGTACTTATGCTACGGCATTCACCATTTGTTTAATGTAGTTACTAATGTAGAAGGTACACCGCATGCGGTTTTAATACGTGGCGTAAAGCCGTTGGAGGGTATTGATATTATCCGCGAACGCAGGAAATTCCCTAAGAATGACAAGATATTATCTGCCGGACCGGGAACGGTATCGCAAGCCTTGGGCATCCTTACCAAACACGATAGGGTTGACCTAACAGGCGATACCATTTGGATTGAAGACCATGGCATTGTTGTGCCCGATGATAAAGTAAAAATTACCCCACGCATTGGCGTAGATTATGCCGGCGAAGATGCTAAATTGCCATACCGTTTTATTGTATCTGAAATCTGAAAATTGAAATCTGAAAGTTATTTTTAATTTATTCTGACCCCTGCACCCTGACCCCTGATGACTATACAAAACGCCCAAACAGAAGTAGACAACTGGATAAAAACCTACGGTGTTCGCTACTTTAGTGAGCTTACCAACATGGCTATACTAACCGAAGAGGTGGGCGAAGTAGCTCGCATAATCTCCCGCACCTATGGCGATCAAAGCTTTAAAGAAAGCGACAAAGCCAAAGGCCTGGGCGATGAAATGGCCGATGTGCTTTGGGTACTAATTTGCCTTAGCAAACCAAACGGGCGTTAACTTAGAAGAAGCTTTCAAAAAGAATATTGAAAAGAAAACCCAGCGCGATAGTACAAGGCATTTGGATAATGAGAAGCTGAAATAATTCAAAATGCAGAATTCAAAATGCAGAATGGTTTATAGTATCCCCGACCTTTAGGTCGGGGATAGGGAAAATAGCATGAATCAGTCCTAATAATTATCGGGAGGTGTGCTTACATTTTAGTTTCCAAACCCCTATAGTATGTCTTAAAGGGATGCCTTTGGCATAGCTAATACACTCGTTTTCGCAGACTATATTTCAGGCTCTCCCCTGCCAGGGGAGTGGTCGTGCCGTTAGGCAAGACCGAGGGGGGTATTGTTTCAATCCTTACAGCATGTAGCCCGACAACTCATTTTCGCGCCTTGTTTTTTCAATCATAGCACTGCTATGTTTTAATACACCAACAACTCTCCCTTTTAAAGGGAGTACCTCTGACCTTGGGTCAGAGGGGAGGGATTTTAATTGGCATCAAACTCATACAGCATGTAGCCCGACAACTCATTTTCGCGCCCGTCCCCTTCATTTATCGTCGGGAGGTATTTTTTAACTCCCCTCCTTTTTAAGGAGGGGTAATTCTGACTGCAAGTCAGAATGGGGTGGTTACAATTTTTCATTTTTCACTTTTCGTTTAATAGAAACACCTTAACCCCAATCTCGCTTTAACGAGACCAGGGTTAGGGGAAAAATCCAGTTGGGTAACTTACTTACAGAGCTTAATTCAAAGATGATTTCGGTCTACTTTACTATGTTTTTAATTTTGTAGCGCTTTCTTTACAACGCATCGGTAATTAGTTGTTCCCGTCATGGTTAGCGTAGACGAACCATAAGGGTGAGGGGTGCAGTACTGCTACTCTTTTTGGTTTTACCTGAATAACCCATCAGGAAGCGGGTGTCACATAGTTATTGCGCAATAACAGTACAAAGATACAACAACTTAATACCTGTTGTCAAGTATAAAATAAATATTGTTAATAAATATTTTTTGATAAAGCGATTTTGAGTAAGCAAAATCGCCTAATAAGTTAATAGCTTATTAACATCTACCTATAGGTAAATGCCCGACCTTTGCTGTCCAATTAAGTTTTTGGAATATGAAGAAACTCATTTATACCACCCTGTTAGCTTTGTCGGCATTAGCTGCTAAAGCCCAAAGCCCATCCATTGTATTTTTACATGCCGATGCTTTTGTAGACACGTATGAATTTATGACCTTGCAAAGGTGCGACTTAACCAATATGAGTACTACCGATGCCGGTATATGTTCTAATGGTAGTTTCCGCACCAATGAGGGGTTTGTGCAAGGCTACAACAACCCCGGCCTGGCCGATGTTCCTGCCGGCACAATAATACAGGTTCGTTATGATAATACAGGTACTGCCGACTATACCATTGTTGATGGCAGGGGCTTGGTAATTGCTAACACCAACCAACTTAACCAAGCCAATGCAAATCCACCGGGCGAGCAGGTAATTGCTTTTACCGGAACTTTATCTGGTGGTACAAACTGCTCAGGCTCAGGCACAAACACTTTTGTTTCGGGCATTAACTGGGGCAATGCCGGTTGGACAAGCGGTGCTACAGATGCAGCTTCTTCTAAAGCCCCCGGCAGCGCTACCGATGTTGCCATACCAGGCACTACCAGCAAGGTAAGCTACACCGGCTCTGTTAATGGCGACCAGGCAGCCCTTACAGCTAATATAACCAACCCGGCCAACTGGACAACCGTTACCAATGGCGATGGTATTTTCTCATTAAAAAACATCTTGTTTAACGAACCGAATTACCTAAATGGAGTTGTAGTTGAAACCCCGGCACAAAACTCGGTAACGTTAGATTTATCGGGCTTGGCTTTTACCGGCGCTACTGCCGATACCCGTTATATGGTGCTTATTGCACCTAATGGCCCTGCATCTTTGCCTGTTGACCGTTATACCTGCTACACAGGCATTGCACCCACTGTATTGGGCTCGCCTTCTCCTGCAGCATCGGTAACAGGCCAAACGGCTGCCAATTTTTGCGGTACTATAGCACAAGGCGTTGGCCAAATTGTGTATTTTGATTACACCCTACCCTCTGCTTTAACAATTACCGGCCTTGCCACAAATACCCTATACCACTACACTGTAGTAGCCTGCAACGGCAACGGCTATACCGCTAATTTTAGTTCAGCCCCATATATAAGCCAGTTTTTTACCGGTGTGCAACCTAACACAACCGTAGAATTTACTTCTACCGCCAGCACCGTAAACGAAAATGTGGGCGCCATTACGCTACCACTTACAATAACCAATCCCAGTCAAACGGCTAGTGTTACCATTCAGATTGCCATAACCGGTGGCACAGGTACGGCTGCTGATATTACCAGCTATAATGGGCAAATTGTAATACCCGCAGGCGCAACCAGCGCAACTGTTGCCGTAACCGTTAACGATGATATTTTGGTAGAAGGCACCGAAACGGTAGTTTTCTCTTTACAAAACGTTACCGGCGGCCAAGGTACTCCTGCTATAGGCGCCAATAACCCTTATACCTTAACTATTACAGATAACGATGCTGTAGTGCCTAATACCGAAGTTAACTTTGATGTTACCCCGGGTGACAATATTGAAAACGTAGGCCTTGTGGGTGTTGTATTGTCTATTACCAACCCAAGCCCTACAGCGGCTACTACGGTAGAGGTGCAAATTACGGGTGGCACAGGTACCCCGGCCGATATTGCTAACTACACCACCCAAACGGTTACCTTCCCTGCGGGCTCAACCGCTTTGCAACCGTTAACTATAACTGTAACTGATGATAACCTTTTTGAACCTTACGAAACAATAAGCTTTGCCATAAGAAACATTAGCGGCGGACAGGGTACAGCCATTATTGGCGCAGACAGTACCTTTACTTTAGGTATTATAGATAATGATGTGCCTAATGTGGTTATTAACGAAATTCACTACAACCCGGCCGAAGCCAGCGGATCGCCCGATGCGCAGTACGAGTTTATAGAGCTTTACAATGCAGAGCCTGTAGCGTTTGATTTAGAAGGCTATACCTTTAGCCAGGGTGTAGATTTTACCTTCCCGGCCAATAGTATTATAAACCCCGGCCAGTATATTATTGTAGCTATTAATGCGCCTACATACAGCGGCCAGGGGTACGATGTTTACCAATGGAACAGCGGCGATTTAGATAACGGCGGTGAAACTATTGAGTTTAAAACTGTAAACGATGATTTAGTTGATATTGTAACCTACGATGAGTTAACACCTTGGCCAACAGGGGCTAACAATGCAGGCCCGTCGTTAGAATTGATTGATGAACCATTAAATAATGCGGTACCACAAAACTGGCGTGCCAATGGCCCTAAAAACGGTACTCCCGGTCAAGAAAATACCCCTCTTAGCGTTAACGAAAATTCTTTAACAAAATTCATTACCATAAATGGTTACGGCAATAATTTGTATGTTACTGTAAATGATAATTTTAACAATAATTTTACCATAAATATTATTGATTTGGCAGGCCGAACTATGGGTACTTTTGCTAACCTAACCGGTAGCGCTACCTTAAATACCTCATTGCCAGCTGGTTTATACATTATACAGTGTGTTAGCAATAGCGCGGTGTTCAACCAAAAAGTGGTGTTAGGATATTAACAATCCTAACCGTGTATAAAAAATTAAAATAATATTAGAAGGCGGGTATTCCCCGCCTTTTTTATTTGGCGCGGGTTGTAGAATAAATTTATGTTAAGTGTATGCTAAATCACAAACAAGTGTGGGGTTTTGTTGAATATCTGTCGCTTTTTTTGTATAATTTTGTTAGCCCAAAACATCTATTATTAAACATAATTCTAATATTATGAATTTCAAAAAATTACTTTTTTCCTATTTGTTTGTACCTCAATATTATCCAAAGCACAGGTTATTATTAACCAGGAAACTTTTGAAAGTGTTGTTGGCGAGCTAGGCTACACAGTTGGTACCGGCAGTGGCACAATTGGCACTGTTACCGGCAATTCTTCTGGTACTGTTACTCCTAACGCAGTGCCTATGTATACCAGTACCACCAGGGGCTACCGCATGGCCAATGTTACAGCCACCGGACGTAATATAGATTTTGGAACCCTTACAGGGCTGGGTACTTACACAAGCAAGTATGTTACCCTTAGGTTGGCATCTTTTTCGGGCACAACAGGTAATGGTGCCGAAACCAGCGACTTTGCCAATATTTCCATTTCGTTTAATAATGGGTCTACCTGGTCTAGCGAATTACGCGTAACAGGCAACACCAATACACGCTGGGATTTTTCGGGTAGTGGCACTGCCACAACAACTTATGATGGTGATAATACCCCTGTATCGTCTGTTTCTCCTGCCGGTGCAACAGGGCTTTCTACAATGAGGGTTAATTTACCCGATACGTGTACCAGCGTAAAAATAAGGGTAACATTAGCAAACAATACTGCTGATGAACTTTGGATTATAGATGATTTAAAGGTTTTTGGTACATCGGCCCCTACAGGTGCATCAACCATTACAGCAGGTGGTGGGGCAGAACCGGCTACTATTTCATCTTTAGTTAATACTTTGGGTGCTTCGGCTTTAAACTTTGATTTTACCGTTACTGATGATGGCGCAACTCCTGCAACTGACGCGTTAAATACACTTATATCGCAAATAATAATAGGGCAGGGTACAGGCAACGATGTTGCCGATTGGACCCAAGCCATTGCCGGTGCGCAACTATCTGATGGTACTAATACACTTGCCGGTACTGTTGGTGCTACAAATATTACATTTGCTTCTATACCTAACGGAGCAGGTCAATTAGGCCGCATTACTGATAATGGTAACAAAACATATACTTTAAGGGTATGGCTAAACAGCACATTAGGGGGTAGTTTACCTACTACAGCCGATGGTTTAAACCTTGTTTTTGATGTTTCTAACGGCTCGTTCTCTTTTGCAGGCAGCTCTAGCGCATTAGCCCCTACCCAGTCTCAAAATTCAGGGTCTGCCAACAATGCCATAAGCGTTGTTGCTACGACACTAGCCTTTACTACACAACCTTCGCCAACTACAATAGGTGCCGGCGCTACATTCACCACATCGGGTGTTGTTACTGCGCGCGATGCAAATAACAATACCGACCTAGGCTTTAACTTTGCCGCTACTGTAACCAATGCGGGTTCTATTGGCATGAGCAACGCCCCCACAACATTTGCATCAGGCGTACTTACTTTCCCCGCCGGCTTTATATATAATGCAACCGGCAATGGCACATTAACGGTAACTGCTAACAGCTTGAATACTACAAGTACAACTATTACGGTAATTAACGCACCGTATGGTATTTTCTCTAATGATATTACAGATACCAACCCAAGTTCTGCCAACCCATATACCAATGGCCAGGTGGTTAACTCTAACATTACCGCTACCGGTATTGGCAGGGGCACGGGCATTTCAGCTGCTTCGGCGGGTAACCGTTATGCTGCTAGCGGATGGAGCACAGCAGGTATTTTAACTACCGATTATTTTACGTTTACCCTTACTCCAAATTCAGGTTACGAAATTGATTTTACCGATTTTGAATATACAGGCTAGGTTTCAACAGGTTCTCCAAACCTTGTGTTTAGGTCTAGCCTAGATGGTTTTACCGCCAACATAGGTTCTATGAATAGCAACGGAACAACAATAGACCTTTCGGGTGCCGCTTACTAAGGATATTACTACTGCAATTGAGTTCCGCATTTATGGTTACAACTTTGCTTCTGGTTCAGCAACATTCAGTATAAACGATTTTGCTTTTCATGGTTTTGTAAACCTTGTGCCGGTTGGTGCAAGTACAGTAACTGCCGGTGGCGGTGCAGAGCCTGCTACTTTATCATCATTGGTTACAACCTTAGGCGGTTCTTCGCTAAACTTTGATTTTGCTGTTAATGATGATGCTACCAATAATGCTATAGATGCGGCCAATACGTTAATCTCTCAAATTATAATTAACCAGGGCACCGGCAACGATGTTGCCACCTGGACGCAAGCCATTGCCGGAGCACAACTTAGCGATGGTACAAATACACTTAACGGTACTATTGGTGCAAGTACAATCACTTTCTCATCTATACCTTTTGGTAGTGGCCAGTTAGGTTATATTGCTGATAATGCTAGCAAAACCTATACCCTTAGGGTATGGTTAAACAATACTATGGGTGGTACTTTACCTTCTACAATTGATGGGCTTAACCTTGTATTTGATGTAACCAATGCATCGTTTACCTTTGATGCGGCTTCTAGTTTATTAGCTGCCAGCCAAACACAAAACTCGGGTGCTACCAACAACGCGGTTTCTGTAGTGGCTTCGGCACTTACATTTATTACGCAGGCCACGCCTACAAGCATAAACACCAACCAGGTGTTTACTACCCTGCCTGTTGTTGAGGCCCGCGATGCTAATGGTAACCGCGATTTGGGTTATAACAACGCCGCTACTGTTACTACTGTTGGAGGTTTAGGCTTTAGTGGCCAGTCTACCAATTTTGCTTCGGGCTTATATAACTTTACAACATTCCAATATACCTCTCCGGGCAATGGTACACTAACCGTAACAGGTTCGGGTTCTCCGGCAACTACCGCTACCAACAACTGTGTAACAATTACCGTAGTAGCAGGCCCTTGCGTTGACGAAGGTTTTGCCGGTGGCACAACTGCCCCTCCGGGTTGGACATTTACCGCCATTGGAGGCGTATACACTACCAATAGTAACTTTGGTAATGCTTCGCCATCATTACAGTTTGATAATACTAACGATGCTATAACTACCCCAACAGTTACCAACCCAACCCAACTATCGTTTTGGTACAAAGGGCAAAACAGTACCAACTCATACTTATTGGTGCATGGCTTAATTGGTTCTACCTGGATATTAATAGACTCTATCCGCCCGCTGGCTACTACAGGAACAAACGTATCGTATGCCATAAGCAACCCTTACACCCAATTCAGGTTAACCTACATACGCGCAACAGGCAACCTAGCCCTTGATGATGTAAACGTACTGTGCTCTTCTACCGTAGTGCCTACAAACTACTACCAGTCTAACGTTACCACAGGTAACTGGGATGCTGCCGGTTCTTGGCAAACATCTACCGACAATGTAAACTGGGTAGCAGCTACCGCCGCGCCCGATTTTAATGCCAATACTATTACCATACGCAACGGCCACACTATTACCATAACCCAAGGCATAACTACAGACCAAACGGTTGTTGCCGCTGGTGGCACATTGGTAATTAACCCATCGGTTATATTTGTGTTGAATGATGGTGCAGGTGTAGACTTACAAGTTAACGGTACGTTAAATGATAAATCTACCGGCTCTAACGGCCAGTACATATCCGGTAGCGACCCACGTTGGGAACTTGGCGCCAACGGCACGTTTATTAAAGAAGGTAACTCATCGGCCAACGTATGGCAGTGTACTTACCAAGGTGCCGATGGTAATTGCCGTAACTCGGCTATACCCGCCACATCTACCTGGATTGTACGCCAAACAGGCAGTGCTGTAACTCTTTCTTCAACCTATGCTTACTATGGCAACCTTATTATAGAAAATACATCGGTAAATGCGTGGAATGGCAACCTGTCGCAGGCTTTTCAGGGTGGTACATCATCAGAAGCACCTGTAATTAAAGGTAATCTTGATGTTGGCGGCACTGGCAGCAACACCGTAGGTTTTATTATTGCCAATACAAACGCTAATCCGGTAAGGGTAGATGGTAACGTTACCGTGCGCAACGGCTCTACCCTAAACTTGGGTACATCGGGCCAAACAACCACGGGTATAGAGGTTAAAGGCAATATCAACCTAAGTGCATCAGGCAACCTTATTTATGGTTCATCTTCAGGCTCTAACAGGCAGCTAAGGTTAACCGGTACTGCACAGCAAACAATATCGGGCGGCTCTACTGTAAACATACTTAACATGTTGGTTAGCAATACCTCAACACCAAGTGTTGTTATGGGCCGTAATATTAAGGTTGATAACCAATTAACGTTAAATACAGGCTCTAAACTAAATGTAAACGGCTATACGCTGGAACTGGCCGGTACCATAACCGGTACAGGTACTCTTAGCGGAAGCACCACCTCTATATTAGATATAACAGGTAGCGGCGCATTAGGTACACTGTATTTTACCCAAACTGCTAATACATTCCGTACTATAGCACTAAACAAAACAAGTGGTTCAGCTACTATTGGCAGCGGCAGCAACATGGTAAGGGTTTACCAAAACCTTGACCTTGAAGCTGGCACATTAACTACCAACGGTAACTTAACAACCTTATCAAGCGCGTTGCAAACCGCTTATATAAACAATTTCTCTGCCGGTTACAGTGGTTCATTAAGTGGCAACGTAATTGTACAGCGTTATATAACAAGTCTTAATAATGGTTTCCGTTATATAGGCGCGCCTGTTGCTACTACTTTGGGTGGAACATCTTTAAATTTAAGCGCTGTTTCAGGCTTTGTAATTTCAGGTAATCCCGGTCAGGTTATACCATTGGGTGCTTGTAACGCATCAACCAATCCACCTAATGTATCGCAAAACTCACCTTATGGTACATTTATGTATTGGGTAGAAAGCAGCATAATTAACCAATGCAGGCAAAGTGGATGGTGGTTCCAAACCACAGGTGCAATGACTATTGGGCGTGGTTACGGTGCTAAACTGTCTAATGGTAATACCGTAATTTATACCGGTGCTGCTAATACAGGCAGCCAAACCTTTAATGGCTGCACACGCACAAACATATTTAATAGCAATTTTGATGGTTGGAATCTTGTTTCTAACCCATTCCCATCAACTATTAGGATTGATGATACTGATAATGGCACTAATAATACAAACAACATGCCGGCTGGCTTTAATGGCACAATACAGTTTTACATAACTAGCGGCCCTTATGTAGGAACGTATGCACCGGCTAATTCAGGTACGGCCCCGGTTAATATTGCATTAGGCCAAGGCTTTTGGGTTCAGGTAGCTAATTACGGAGCTCACACCAGCCTGGACTTTAACCAATAATCACCGCACTACATCTTCTGCTACTTACTTTAACAACAACTCTCCGGTTAAACACCACTTAAAAGTTGATGTGGCAGGTAATGGCTTTATGGATAAAACCGATATTAATTTTATTGAAGCTGCTCAATCAGGTTTTGATTTTTATGATGGCACTAAATGGGAAAGCAACGCTAACCAGCCAACTTTATACACTACCATTGGTAGCGATGTTGCTGCAATAAACTCATTACCATTGTTAACAGAGGCTGTTGCTATACCAATGGGTATTAAACCCGGCACAAGCAGTGAGTATACTTTTACTTTTTCTGATATTGCAAGCTTCCCACAATCGGCTATGATATATCTGGAGGATTTGAAAGATAATACCATTACCGACCTGCGTGCTAACAATAGCTATGTATTTACTGCCAACCCTGCCGACGACCCTGCCCGTTTTATGCTACACTTTAAACCGGGTGTTCAGGTAGAGGTTGCCGACCAGGATTGCGATAATGCAGGTTCTATAGAGGTTGTTCAATCATCGTCAACCGTATGGTCATCGTATAACTTAAAAGATAACAACGGCAATGTGTACGCACAAGGCACAAACTTTAGCGGTAGCTTTACTGTTAATGGTTTACAGCCTCAAGAATACATCTTAACTTTAACCCACACTAACGGCTATATTGCTCAAGAGTTTATTACGGTTAATGGTACATCGGTTGTTTCGGCTAATATTACAGTATCGGCTACCAATGTTCAGGTAGATGAAGCGGTTAACTTTACTGCTACTGTTAATAATGCAACTGAGTTAGTTTGGAACCTTGGCGATGGTACTATTGTAACGGGTACCAACACTGTACAACATACATACGGCGCTAATGGTACATACAATGTTACACTTACCGCCCAAAACGATGTTTGTAATGATATTGCCTATAAAACTATAGTAGTGGGTGCCACTACCGGCATAGCTGATACTGATGCCTCTGCACTAAAAATATACGGACAAGGCAACCATTTAGTAGTTGAGTATAGCAATGTTTTAAACAATAAAGCCAACATATCGGTATTTAACATGTTAGGCCAAAAGGTAGAATCGTTTACCGGTGTTTCAACATTAAACGGACGGTCTGAAATTATGCTGACTAACATTAAACCGGGTTATTATTCAGTTCAAGTTATAGCAGGTAATCAGGTTGTTAACCAAAAAATATACTTAAACGCTAACTAATATTAAAACCATCTTATAATTTTTATAATAACCGGGTGTCTTAGTTTAATAAAATTTATTAACTTTGGCACTCGGTTGTTATTAATAACATGCTTATGAATAGATTATTTACTAATACGAAATCGTTGGTGCTATTGCTAACAGGCATTTTAGCGCCATTTACAGGAAGTATTTTGATGGCCCAGCCGCCAGATCCTCCACCACCACCAGAAGTAGCTTCAATAGCAGGCGCTGCTATTGCTATTGTAATATTAGGTTGTGTAGGTTATGGTGTATACACCATTTACAAGAAGAATAATAAGAAGGTTGAAACTACAGCCTAAGGCTTAACTTATTTAGATTATAACGAATCGCAACTGCATTTTTGTAGTTGCGATTTTTGTTTTACCTCAATATTAAGAATATTAGTGACCTGAGTTTTCGAATTTGTCTCGGTAAAAACAACCATTTCTACACCTGTAGTTGTCTTGCCTTCTATCTGGTAAACCGGGTAGGGTTTTTTCCTTGTATCGCTTTTAGAAAATAATACATCGCCATTAGATATTGCTATACCTACTTCTTTTGGGTCAATATTGTTGCAGCTTAATATGCAGGTAGATTTTGGGTTAAGTATTAAGCGCGTACCCACTATCTGTTCCTTTACCCTGTCTTGCGGTAACCACGATGGAAACTTCTTGCCCTTTATCAGCATAAAGTAAACCAACACACTGCCCAAAACTATACCTACTATAAAAAATACAAAGCGCTTACGGTCCATTATTATTTAGGTTGATTAACTGTTTTTTATTTTGCTGCGAAGATACTGCACCCTGTAAAACGAAACCCATTCGTACAGCACACTTATGGTAATAAATATAGTAAAGGCAATATAACCGCTAAAAAGCAGCAGGTAGGCTGCAGGCATTTGCCTAAATGGTATGTATACTATGCCGGCAACCAGTAATATAACAGGCATAAGGCTGCGCAGGCCTAAGTACAGTAGCTCGCCACTTAAAAAGCCGCAATTGGGGGCGGGCAGGTAGCCCAGAACTTTCTTAAATAGCGTTGTTAGCCATTGCACGCTCTTAATATACAGCCACATAAGCGGGGCAAACAGCAAAGCAATAAAAGCCAGCAGCGGCACTGTAATAGCTGCCAGTATTGCACCCATTAGTATTATCAATATAAACAGTGCAAAACGTGCCAGGGTAGGGCCAAGGCCTTGTTTATTCGGCCTTATGTATTCATTAGCGGCATTATAGGCTTTGGAGAATATACCCGGCAACCCAAACCATTTCCACTTGGCAAACAGGTAGAATAAGGAGAGTATGTTATCAGCCTCCTTAAATAGCGGGGTACTAAATATTTTGTGCTTGTGGGCTATGCTGTATTCCGATGCCCTGTTGCGGTACAGTATACCATCTTCAATATTGGGGTTGTAATTGTTAAGGTCTGCTATATCCAGCACCCGAAGGTAATCGTAGGCTTCTTTAATTTGTATAAAGCGCCTTCCGGCTTCTATCTGCTGCTCATACACCCTAAAGTTATCGGGGTGCCATAATTTAGCCTGTTCCCGGTAAGCCTTTTTTATACCATCAGTTGTATAAGGCTTATCAAGCTCTAAAATATATGTGGCTTGCAGTATTGTCAAAACAGTTGCCTAAATTAGCGCATACATTAAATAAACTATGCGCGTTACAAAGGTACAATTTATAGGCATTTTGGCATTCATTATCTGTTCATTTAATGCTGTTGCCCAGCAGGTTGCACAGGGTAAATACTACGTAAATATCCCTCAACAATCAGCAGATAAGCCGGTTGTAGTGGGTCAGCTTTTGCCCTTGCTAAACGGTGGTAGCGCTGTTAAAATTGGAGAAACAGAGTTTTTGATTGATGCTCCGGATATAAGCGAGGCCGATTTGTACAGAAAACTACACGCATCTTTTGTAAGCCCTATCTACATAAAAGGCAAATACCTTGCAGCCGAAAAGAACCGTATTGTTATTAAGCTTAAGGATAATGCTAATGAGCGTAGGTTTTTGAGTATTGCTGATAACCTTAGCTTATCAAATGTTGTAAAATCGCCTTTAATGGCTAACACATGGTTTGCCTATCGTGAAACTAATATTGATTTTAGCGTTGATAAGCGAGATGCATGGAGGCAGTTGTTAAACTACGACTTTGTAGCCTATGCCGAACCTGATATTCTTTTTACTCCCGTTGTTCCTTCTATTCAATCTAACGATCCTTTGTTTAACCGCCAATGGGCAATAACCAATACCGGCAGCGCGCAGCAGTTTAACGGCACGCCCGGTGCCGATATGAAAGTAGAAGGTGCTTGGAGTATTTCCGGCGGCAGCCCCGATGTTCGCATTGGTGTTATGGATTCTGGTGTTGATACCCTGCACCCCGATTTGCTACCTAACCTATTACCCGGTTTTGATGCCAATAGCGATAGTGTGGACACCAAGGGCTATCCAACCCCTAATTTTGATGATGATGGCCACGGTACCTGCTGCGCGGGTATTTGTGCCGCTGCAATTAATAATGCCGAAGGTATTGCAGGCGTTGCCCCGTTTTGTAAAATAGTGCCTATACGCATGTTCTATTATTTGAATTTTGGCGGCCAGGTTATCCCTCTTTCATCAAGTGTTGATGCTGCCACCGGCATTAGCTGGGCATGGCAAAATGGTGTTGACGTGTTAAGCAACTCTTGGGGCGTACCCGATAGCCTTATCCCTTTTCTTGGCGACCCACAGGTAGTGGTTGATGCAGGCCTTGAAGCCATTGCTAACGGCCGTAATGGTAATGGGATGCTTATGCTATACTCTAGCGGTAACGATAATTCTACTACCATATTATTGCCTGCCCGCTACCCCGAAGTTATATCTGTAAACGCAAGCAGTATGTGCGATGAGCGCAAAAGCCCCCAAAGCTGTGATAACGAAACCTGGTGGGGTGGCAACTACGGCGACAGCCTTGATGTATCTGCCCCCGGGGTTAAAATAGCCACTACCGATATGCTGGGTACTAAAGGCTACGGTAACGGCAGCTACTACTATACTTTTAATGGTACATCGGCAGCATGCCCTAACGCGGCAGGTGTTATGGGCCTTATCCTGTCTATGAACCGTAACCTGCCCTATAACAATGCCCGCTTTATTTTAGAAAACTCTGCCGACCGTACCGGTGGGTACGATTATTCTGCCAACAAAGCATCGGGTTCATGGAGCTTTGAACTGGGCTACGGACGTGTTAACGCTTACAAAGCGGTATTGGCTGCCCAATCAACAGTAGGTATTACCAACAATGGCGCTAAAGAATTTACTGCCTATGTATACTACGGCGCCGATGGTATGCCTTACCTTAACCTGAATGCCGATAAACCATCAAATGTAACTATAGCGTTGTACGATGTTATGGGCCGTTTTATAGAGAATGTATACACAGGTTCTAATGTTAACCAGCTAAATAACATGCCGCTAACTATTAGCGCGGCGGGTATGTATCTGGTACGTGTAAATGTAAACGGTAGCAGCTACGGCATTAAGGTTGTTAAAAAGTAAGCTTAAGAAGCTTCGCTACCATCTACCCTGTAAACAGATTTTACACCTTCAACCTTTTTCAATTTTTGAATAAGGCTGTTTAAGTGTTCGGTACTGTTTACAAACACCAATATATTTCCCTCAAAAATACCATCGTTACTATCAAAGCTTATGGAGCGCATGTTTAAGTGTTGCTCGTTTGATATAATACGGGTAATATTGTTTACTATACCCACATCATCAAACCCGGTAACCTTAAGCGCCGATAGGAACGATAGGGAGTTTTTATCAATCCATTTAGCCTTAACAATGCGGTAGGCATAGTTACTCATAAGGCTTATGGCATTGGGACAATTGGTTTTGTGTATTTTTATACCCTCGTTAATGGTAATAAAGCCAAACACCTCATCGCCGGGAATAGGGTTGCAACAGGGAGCCAGTTTATAATCTATCTTTTGCAGGTTTTCACCAATAACAAGCATAGAGTCTTTGCCGCGCAAAGAGGTTACCATATCATCAAACTTCTCCCTTTCGGCCGCTTTTTCCCTGCTAAACGGGTTACGCAGCAGGTTTAAAAAACGGTTGGTCGATGTTTCTTTTTCTCCTCTAAATAGTCGGGCAGGGTTTTAAGGTCTATTTGTCCTATTGCAATATCGTGGAACAAATCCAGCACGCTGTGTACCTTATAGTTCTTAGCCAGGCGGTTTAGCAACTCACCATCGGGTTTCAGTTTAAGGTGGTTAAGCTTACGCTCCAGCATGGCGCGGCCCTCTTCGGCCATGGCACGTTTTTCTTCTTTAAGGGCGCTCTTAATACGGCCCTTGGCCTTAGCGGTAACAACATAGCCCAGCCAGTCTTCTTTAGGCCGTTGTTTAGATGAGGTGATGATTTCTATCTGGTCGCCGCTTTTTAACGGGTAGCTAAGCGGTACCAGTTTATTGTTAACCTTAGCCCCAATGCAACTGTTGCCTATTTGCGAGTGTACCTCGTAGGCAAAGTCTAACGCGGTAGAGTTGGCAGGCAATGTTTTTAATTCCCCTTTTGGGGTAAAGATAAATATCTCTTCAGAAAAGAGGTTCAGCTTAAACTCATCAATAAACTCAAGGGCGTTGCCATCAGAGTTTTCAATCATCTCGCGTATGCGTTTCAACCACGAGTCTATATTACTTTCGCTGCTGTTTTTGCTGCCTTCTTTATACAGCCAGTGGGCTGCGTAGCCCTTCTCGGCAATATCGTCCATACGGCGGGTACGTATCTGCACTTCTACCCATTTGCCTGTGGGGCTCATTACAGTAGTGTGCAAACTCTCATAACCATTGGCCCGTGGAGTCGATATCCAGTCGCGCAGGCGCTCCGGGCTGGGTTTATAAAAATCGGTAACCATAGAGTATACCTTCCAGCAATCGGCTTTCTCGTTCTCCGGTTTCGATTCTACAATAATACGAATGGCAAAAATGTCGTAAATCTCTTCAAAAGGCACCCCTTTTTTGGTAACCTTGTTCCATATAGAAAAAACAGATTTTGGCCTGCCCTTAACTTCAAAATCAAGTCCATTCTCTGCCAATGCCTTTTTAATAGGCATAGTAAAGCGGTTGATGAAGCGTTTGCGTACATCTTCCGTATTTTTTAGCTTATCAACTATCTCCTGGTAGGTATCAGGCTCGGTGTACTTTAAGCCCAAATCTTCCAGTTCAGTTTTTATGGCATATAACCCCAGGCGGTGGGCCAGCGGGGCATACATATACAACGTTTCTGATGCTATTTTCAGTTGCTTATCGCGGGCCATAGAGTCCAGCGTGCGCATATTGTGCAGGCGGTCGGCCAGCTTAATAAGTATCACCCTTACATCGTCAGACAGGGTAAGCAACATCTTCCTAAAGTTCTCTGCCTGCTGCGATGAGCGTTGGTCAAACACACCCGATATTTTGGTAAGGCCGTCAATAATCATGGCAGGCTTCTCACCAAACTGGCGTTTTATATCTTCAATAGTAATTTCAGTATCTTCTACAACATCATGTAGCAAGGCACACACTATGGCAGTAGCGCCAAGACCAATCTCGTCGGCACAAATTTGGGCAACAGCAATGGGGTGGTAAATGTATGGCTCGCCACTTTTGCGGCGCATGTCTTTATGGCTCTCAACGGCCAAATCAAAAGCCTTACGAATAATTTTGCGGTCTTCCAGATTAGTCCGCCCCTGCACAGAGCGTAATAAAACCTTATAACGCTTTAATATTTCTTTTTCTCTAATTCTAAATCTACTGCCGTTATTGTTGTCATACTTATAGCTACTCTCCACGTAAAAATACGTACTAATTAACAGTTAATAAAGCGTAAAGTTTATTCTTGTTAAATACTTGTTGTTAATAGACAAAGTAAAATTAAAGTCCCCCTCACTCCTTTAGGAGAGGGAGATTTAGGGGGTGAGGGAAAAAATGGGATGAAGTTGCTATTAAACCTACATCATCCCCAACTGCTCAGCCCGCTTAATAAGAATATGGATATAATTACGTTTCAACCTCTCGGGCAGGTAACTTTCCTCTACCAACTCAAACCAACTGCGCAGTATGCGGGTAAACTTACGTCTGCTGTTGTTGGCTGCTACAGGGTTTATCCCAACCTTTTCAAAAAGTAGGTCGAAGCTTTGTTCACTAATTTTGCTACGTTTTCCACCTAACAGTAGTATCATTTCGTTAGCCAATGCAGGCTGTAATAGGGTAGTGGGGTTTGCCACATGCAGCGGACTAAGTATATTACTTGTTATATCAATATGTATTGCCCCCAATCCATAGCCGAACAGCCCGTTAAAAATACAAACAACACACGTTCAGCCATATTAATCTTATCCAGCCCCGGCCTTACCGATAATTTCTCTACCGCCTTTATTACCTGCTCGTACGACCCTGTGGTGTAGTTAGTCGTTGGCATTTGCAATAATTCCCCAACGCTTTTAATTTCAGTATTGTGTTTAATAAACAGCACCAACTCGCCATCTGCGTCTTCAACCAAACTGTGCTTAATGGTATCAATCCCCACCAGGGCAGCCATTTTAAGGCATAAGTCCTCGGCTTCAGGTAAATATAAAGGCTTGGCTTGCGGGGTTCGTATTTCAAAAGAGCCTGCTAACGCAGGTAGTATGCGTGCCTGTTCTGCCCCCTTCTTTTTTCGCTCAATAGTAAATACCTGCTGTGTTTTTATTACTTGCTGCAACTGCTCTACAGTAAAAGGTATAAGCGGCGGCGGGTACTGCCCAAACATTTTTTTGCACAGGTAACATGGTAGCCTACTTCGTAAGTACCTGTTTCGGCATAGCAATATAAACAAGGGCCGGGCATGGTTATCGTACTAAAGGTATAGGGCCAAGAGTGTAACCAAAAAGGTACAGCACGGTGTTTACCTTGCCGGTTTGCAGGTTGGTTTTGCCTTGCTCAAGGTCGCGGATAAAGTGTATACCCACACCCGCTTTGTCTGCAAGCTCCTGTTGGGTTAGCCCCGAGTTTTTGCGGCTCTTTTTTACAAATTCAGCTAAGCTTTCTTTCATACCTATAAAACAAATATAGCTTTTTTATACTGAATAAAGTATAAAATATTGTTCTAAAAAGTTAAAATTAACATTGCCAACAAAATTTAGGCTGATGGTGTTTCCATACCATAACTAATTATAACCCGATATGAAAACCGCAGAAAATACAGCAACAGACTTTACAAAGCCGATTAGTGAACAACTAGCCGATATGTTCTACTTAGGCGTAGGCATTTGTGCCGTTGCAAAAGAAAAAATGGAAGAGGTAGTGGATGAGTTTAAAGCCCGCAACCCCGAAACCGTTGAAAAAGGAGAAAAGATTGTAAGCGATCTTATTGAAGAGGCACGTGCCGCTGCCGAAAAGCTAACGCAAGACCTTAAAAAGACGTATTCTGATATTAAGGAACAAGCTACAGACTTTGTACAAAAAGACAAAGAAGAAGATGAGGATGACGATGTGTGGGCTGATAAAGATGCCGACCAAGACGATGTGGACCTTGATGAAGATGAGGCTGATGACGACGACGACTTGGAGTATATTGACGAAGATGATGACGATGCCGACTTGGAAAACGATGAGTTTGAAGATGAAGAAAACGGCAAAGAAATGAAAGACGAAAAGCCACGCCAACACGAAGCTGGTCGTAAAGACAATAACCCATCGCCCGAGGTTAATACACCGCCTTCAAATTCAGAAATGTCGGGCAACGATGTTGATGGTGCCAATGGCGAAAACCCAACCAGGATAAACCCTGCACTATAGTTTAACCATATTATAAGTATATATTATAAATATATTTATAATTATACTAAATAAAGTATAGTAATATTTTGTGTTAAGGCTGTAATACTTGATAAAAAAGGGTTTTAGCCTTTCTTATAATTAATAATTACTAATTAATAATTTGGGTAGATCGGAGCATTGTACCTTGTTCAGTCGGCATACCTTTGTAACTGAAAATTAACAATAAGTACAACAGCATTAAAACTATAACAATGTCAACAACAAAAAAACAAGACGTTAAAAACGCAGTAGACAATGGTACTGAGCAATTAAAAGACTTATTCTACACAGGTGTAGGTATGGCTGCTCTTGCTAAAGAAAAAGTAGACGGTTTAGTAGAAGACCTACGTAAACAAGGTAAACTTTCTAAAGGCGACGGTGAGCGCATCGTTAACGATTTTGTAGCTGATACTAAAAAAGCTACTGAGAAATTCAATAAAGACGTTAAAAACGCTGTAACTGAAGTGCTTGAGAAAGCTGCTTACGCTACTAAAAAAGAATTAGATATTATTAAAGCACGCATTGAAGAGCTTGAAGCTAAAGGCAAAGCTGCTGCTGATAAAAAAGCTAAAGAAGAAGCTGCTACTGAAAAGAAAGAAGAAGTAAAAGAAACTGTAGCTAAGAAAGCTGAAAAGACAGTTGCGTAATTGCAATTGGGTTGACTACCAAAAATGCAAAGCCTCTCCCTTACCGGAGGGGCTTTTGTTTTATATGTAAATCCATAAATGAATCATTTTTTAGTCTAATTGATTGATACCGGAAATAAAGTGCGGGGGCAGCCCACGCCCTGTGCGAACCCGAAATTTCACGGAAACCTAGTAGCGTGGGCTTGTGCGAAAAGTGAAATTTCAGGTTGGTGGGCGTGGTGTCTTTTTTGGTTACTTTTTGGACAAGCAAAAAGTAATGAGAGAAAACCTTACTAAAGCATTAGAATAATTTAATCCAAACCGTTCTTTTACTGAGTATTAAAACTCACCCCTCAATACTCACAACTTATCACTATTTTTTCTTACCTTTGTTACCCTTTTTTAACAAAACAATATAATGGAAAAGAAAGATTATCTTAAGGAAACCATCCAGCACATAGACATTAAACAACACAATGTTGTGCCTATGGTAGACGCTATGAGCGAAATGGCTTTCCAGGCCCGCAACCTTGGCAATGCTGCCAAAATCTTCAACATGATGCAGGAAGATACCGATTGCGGCGTATACCTAACCCTTGCCGGTAGCCTTATTTCGGCCGGTTTAAAAGATGTGGTTGTTGACATGGTGAAAAACAACATGGTTGACTGCATCGTTTCTACAGGCGCTAACATTGTTGATCAGGACTTTTTCGAGGCCCTTGGTTTTAAACATTACAAAGGCACCCAGTTTGTTGACGATAACCAACTGCGCGAGCTTATGATTGACCGTATTTACGATACATATATTGACGAGGAAGACCTGCGTTTGTGCGATGATACTATTGCCCAAATTTGCAACACCATTCCGCGCAAGCCACACTCTAGCCGCGAGTTTATTATTGCTATGGGTAAGTTTTTAGATGAGAACGATAAATACGCCCCATACCGCGAAAACAGCATTGTATGGCAGTGCTACAAAAAAGGTGTGCCTATTTTTGTTCCTGCTTTTTCTGATTGTTCTGCCGGTTTTGGTTTAGTACACCACCAATGGCATAACCCGGAGAGCCACGTTTCTATCGACTCTGCTAAAGATTTCTTAGAAATTACAAAATGCAAATTGCATAACCTTGACTCGGGTATATTTATGATTGGCGGCGGTGTTCCAAAGAACTTTGTTCAGGACATTGTTGTTGCTACCGAAATTTTAGAGCAAGACGCCCCAATGCACAAATACGCGGTACAAATTACCGTAGCTGATGAGCGCGATGGTGCCCTTTCTGGCTCTACCTTAAAAGAAGCTTGCTCTTGGGGTAAGGTTGATGTAGTAAACGAGCAAATGGTATTTGCCGAAGCTACTTTAGCTATGCCGCTTATTGCAGGTTACGGCTACCACAAAGGCGCCTGGAAAAACCGCACCGAAAAACGTTTCAACGACGTTCTTGATGGTGTTGCTGTAACAGCATAATCAGCCCCCATCCTAAATCCTTCCCCCAAAGGAGGAAGGACTTTAAATAATTGCAATTTAAAAGCCCACAATTGTGGGCTTTTGTTTTACCCCCTCTCCTTTGGAGAGGGTAGGGGAGAGGCTGTATATTTGCCACATGATAACCCTTACCCGCACCAACTCATCAAACGCTGATTACCAAACACTAGTAGTTGATTTAGATAAAGACCTGGCTATACGCGATGGTGAAATTTACCGTGAGTTTTATGCCCAGTACAATAAGAGCGATGATATAAAGCATGTGGTGGTGGCGTATAATGGAGATGAAGCCGTTGGTATAGGTGCTATTAAGCATTACGAAGAGGGCGTAGTAGAAGTAAAACGTATGTATGTATTGCCGGCCCATCGTGGCAAGGGCATAGCAGCTATGGTTCTAAATGATTTAGAACAATGGGCTACAGAATTAGGTTACAGTAAAGCCATATTGGAGACCGGCAAAAAAATGCCTGAGGCTATAGCATTGTATGGTAAGAATAATTACGCCATTACTCCCAATTATGGACAATACGCCGGAATGCCGGATAGTGTATGTTTTGAAAAAGTATTAGTGTAAAATATATGAAGCTATTGGTTTACGGTTTAATAATACTATCGCAGCAACTGCTGCTAAAGGTAAAAACAGGCGAAGATACCCGCAGTTTGCAAGATAGTATTGCTAGTATGCCTGCATCTGCCTTGACTGATGAATTGAATACAGAGGACGAGAAGCTGGCTTTTTGGCTGAATATATACAATGCTAATATCCAACTACAGTTAAAAGATAGCGCTGCAAAGTATACCAACAGGACTAAGTTTTTTAAAACTAAAAGCATTACTGTCGCAGGCAAAAAACTGAGCTTTGATGATATTGAGCATGGCATTTTAAGGCATTCAAAATCTAAGCTTTCGTTAGGCTATTTTAACAAATGGTTTCCGGGAAAATTTGAGCGGCAGCATAGGTTGCAAAAGGCAGACTACCGCATACATTTTGCACTAAATTGCGGAGCGGCAAGTTGCCCGCCAATAGCGTTTTACAAGCCTGAAATTATTAATAAACAACTTGATTTAGCTACTAACAATTACCTTCAGCAAGAGGTGGCTTTTGATAGCACAGCCAATACCGTAACAGTACCCAAATTAATGTTATGGTTTAAGGGCGATTTTGGAGGTAAAAGAGGGGTGTATAGTATTCTACACAAAATGCAGCTAATACCTGCCAATGCCAGACCTAAAATTAAATACAAAGAATATAGCTGGACATTAATGCTAAATAATTACAGTCAGTAATATCTATGCAGGCTTTGGAAACATTTATACAAAAGGCTATACCCACATTTACCAATGCTGAGTTGCAACAGTTTTTAGCTTTATGGAAGCACAGGCGCACCCTGCAACGCGGACAATGGCTAAACCCCAAAGGCCATGTAGAGCATTATTTGTATTACGTGGTTGATGGTACATTTCGTTTATGTTTTGAAACCGCCGATGAAGAAGTGGTGGTGGGTTTTGGTTATCCTGATTCTTTTCTTAACGATGCCCCCTCGTTTTTAAGCGGTAAGCCCTCTCAATTTTATATTGAAGCAATAAAATCAGCAGAGCTGATAGGTATTCATAAAGACGATTTGCATGCTTTTGCCGAAGCTAATAAAACCTTTGCTGCCTTTTGGCTTAAAATGATGGAGTATGCTCTGTTAGCACAAATAGAGCGCGAGATTGACCTACTTACCACATCGCCCCTAGAGCGCTATAACAGGCTGCTAAAGCGTAGTCCGCATGTGTTTCAGCATATTCCTAATAAGCATATTGCGTCTTATCTCCGCATGACACCCGAAACATTAAGCCGCCTTAAAAAACGTTGATTTCAATCAATGTTTGCCCTTACCGCGCACAGTAGTTTTGTAGCGTATTAATCACTCAAAATTATTGTTACATGAAAACGTTAGATAAAGTAATTCTTGGTTTCTTAATTTTTGTTGGCCTTGCATTTATAAACGTAGCGGTGCAGGCTATTATAAGCCCACAGGCAGTGTTTGATAATGTTGGCGTTACGCTGGGTAATGTTAGTGCCCTAAATTCTATCCGCGCAAACTATGGCTTTGTAAACCTAGCGCTGGGTTTGTTTATGGTTTACGGTGCTTTTAAAATGCGTAAAGAAGCCCTTTTGTTTACCGCTATATTCTGTTGGGGCTTTGTTATTGGCCGTATTTACAGCATAGCAATTGATGGAATGCCCAATGGCTTTGTAACCCAATGGCTAGCTACAGAAATGGTGTTGGGTATTATAGCTATAACCCTACTAGTATTGCAAAGCAGGCAACAAAGAGCAGCAGTGGTATAGCATGATTTAACGATAAAGAAAACCCCTCTCTTTTGGAGAGGGGTAGGGGTGAGGCTCTTATTGCGCCTTTTTCGGCGGACTGGGAACAAACACATCATAAAAGTAAGTCAGTGTTTTTTCTCGCCCGCTTTTAGCGATACTTCCCATTTAAAGCTTGATGTATGGTTAGGGCTGCCCGATACTTTGCGGCTGGTAAAAGTGCCGTCTTTGGCTTCGGTGGCAAGTCCTGTTACTGCTTTTTTAACATTAAGGGTAATAGGCACATCAAGGTAGTTTTGCACTTCAACAGTGCCTTTAAGGGTTGATTTATCGTAAGCTACACGCCTGTAGGTTAGTTCACGGTCGCGGCGGCGTTCTTCTTCATCTTTGCTTTTTACCGATACATCTATGGCCTTTTGTAACCTGATAAAAGCCTCAGCACCCGCGGGGGTATATTTAATCTTATCCTGTGCTATGGGCTTATCATTTTCGTTTACAAGGAATATTGATGCCGATGTAATAGGCACAGTAGCTTTATTGGTAAACTTTATAGACTGGTACACATCAAACTGTGGCATCTCGTCAATAGGAATAACATTGCCGCCGCGGCCAGCGTAGTTTACAAAGTCGTTAATGTCTACATCGTAAATAGTTTTATACGGAATAGTTACGTTTGAAATTGGTACTACGGCAATACCATTGCGTTTTACAGATACACGGCCGGCATTAAAGTAATAGAAGTTGTTCACCTTTTCGCCCACAGCATCGTATTCTTCTTCCACCGGTGGCACGGGTACTACAGCGGTATTATCAGCAGCAGCTTTATAGCTGTAGCTAATTGAGTTATTTGTCAACGCATACTTATCAAGCACTGCGCCGCCAAAGGTACTGGCAGGCGCTGCATAGCCTGTTGTAACCAATTGTTGCAGGTACGCTTGCCCTGTCATAAATGCTGAAGCTGGGTCAAGTGTAGTACCGAAAAACATATTGGGGTTGCCTCCCACTACAAGGTCAAGGTCGGCATCTTTAATATCTTCGCTGCTGTTGTTTTCCAGCGTGCCTTTCATGGTAAGCTGTGCGTTTTTATCGTCTTTCAGCTTAATATAATAAGCAGGTGTCCAGGTAATTCCGGATTGTAAAGAAAGGGTTGTAAAAGCCGCTTCGGGTATATCGTTATCCAACACAATAGTGGCGCGTTTCATTATGGTATCAATCTTGAATTTTTCGGTAGGATTACCCTCAAATTCTATGTCGTATAACTCAGCCATTGGGATAAATAGTGTTTTGCCCTCCATAGTTTTAATGCGGACAAACCCATTACGCTGGGCGCTTACAATAGTACCTTTTATCAACCTGTACGATGGTTTTTCTGTTTGTGCAAACTTATCGGTAAAGCGCATGGTAGCTACTTTACCCTCGTTAGCAATAACAAGGTCGTGCAGGGTGCGGCATTGCCTGTCTTTTTTAACCGTATCAACATTTATACTAAGGCCCTGCATTTTTACGCCGCTGGCGCCTGCTATCCAGTAAGTGCCGTATAACGCGTCTGATGGTACCGGAATATAACCCTGCCTATCGTTAAACTTTATAGTGCCTTCTTTTTTAAGAAAAAATGTACCGTTTTTAAATACCGATAGTTTGGTTGTTTTTAGCTGTGCATTGCCAATAAGAGTGATTACAAGCAACGCTGTAGTAAGTATATATCGCATAATAATTAGAATTTATATACAGCATTGATGTGGCGCGATAAGTATTTCCACAAATAAAAAATCCCCGATGCAAATACATAAGGGATTTTTACACAGTAAAATAGTCTGGTATTAGGCAGTAGTAAGGGTTTTATATTTTTTATAACGTTTAAATATTTTGCGCCAACCGGCAATTTCGGCATACAGCTTTATAGGTACCCACAGTATAGGCAAAACAACTTTTACAACCTTATTAGCGGGTTCTGAAAATTCTTCAAACCCCATTTGTTTTGATATGTACATCATTTTAAAAACCATGCCTGCAGAGCCGTTTATTGCAGGGTTTTCATTTAATAAAAATAAGCCGGTATCAAAAAAATTACCTTGGTCGCCAGCCGGATAATAGGATACTTTGCAAGCAGCATTATCTTTACTTACATTCTTTATTTCGTGGGGAATACCTTTAGCTATTGTTAAGGTTTCTCCAACTTTAGCAACCCTGGTTTTACCTTCAATTTTAAAGGTAATTTCGCCTTGGGTAATTTCAAATGTTTCGTCAACATTGGGGTGTATATGCTCCATTACCCCATGGCCGGGCGTTATCTCCCAGTTAAAAATAAAAGTGTCTTTACTAAATACCAGGGGTGTAAAGCGCTCTTTACCAAAAAACGAAAGGCTGGGGTACTGTTGCTTTTCCATTATGTTGTTTAGCGGCAAAGATGCGGTAAGCGGTTTACATAGGGGTGTGATTAAAATCACAAAACGTTATGCTCAAAAACCTTACTCCGTATGCGGCTTAGTGTTTCGCGAGACATGTCAAGGTACTGTGCCAGGTGGGTAACAGATAGGCGTTGTATTAATTCGGGCTTATGTTCTAAAACATACTTATAACGTTCTTCGGGTGTATATTTCATTAGCAAAGCAATATGCTCATTGTTTTGTTGCATGTTACCCATAGCCATTGTGTTGCCAATCTTTTCCATAACTGTGAATTTACTGCTGAATCCAACAACATCGGTCATTTTAAAACATGTTAGTTCACAATCTTCAATAGCCTGTATGGCATAATCTATAGGTGCTGCTATTTCTACACAGTCTTCAAAAAAGCGCCCGTCCATCAGTAACTGTATTATCTTTTCGTTGCCATTGGCATCGGTAACATATTGCCGTAAAATACCTTCGTTTACAAATACCATCAAATCGTTAATGGTTCCGGCATCTAATAAATGCTCGCCTTTTTTCAAAGAAACAGATTTGCCTAAAGCGGCAAATTCTTTTACTATGCTTAGTTCTTCGTTAGTTAGTTGTACCTGGCTGGCTATTTGAGCAATAAATTTATCCATACACTAATATAAAAAAATCCCCACACTATTTATGCAGGGATTTTTTTATGCTATTTAATTAATTTACTTTTTAGATGCAGATGGGGGAGGGGGTAGTTCTTTAGTATCGGGTGTTTCCACTTTCTTACCCAGTTCTTCCAGTAGTTTTAAACCTAACAAGCCACTTATAGGGCCGTTAGATGAGTCTCCGTTTCCACCGCCAATAAGTACATCAGGCATTATTTTTACTTTATTATCGCCTATGCTTTCCATTACTTTTAGTTGGGTAAAGTTATCGCCACCCATAGCCTCAACCGCCAGGCGGTACGACTCTGCACTTGATTTACCTTTTGCCAGTATAGCTTCAGCTTCTGCATTACCTGTTACTGATATTTTCTCCGCTTCCGCTTTCGCAATCCATTCAATTTTCTCTGCATCGGCTTTAGCAAGCAGCCTTGTTTTCTCGGCTTCACCGGTTGCCATAAGTTTTAAGCGGTCGGCATCGGCTGTAGCTTGTATACGCACACTGTTAGCATCGCCTGTTGCTTTCTTCACACTTGCATCGGCAATACGCTCGGCAATTAATACGCCTTGGTCGGCCTTAACAATCTCTTTCTGTATCTCGGCAATAGCGGTTTCTTTCTCCAGCACCTGGCGGGTTTCCTGCGCCATCATTTGGGTGGTGTAGGTTACCTTTTGCTCTTCGGCAAGTTTACGGTCAGTCAGTGTTTTCATTAAGCTTTCCGGCGGCACAATGTCGCCTATAAGCGTATCTACACCGTACACGTTGTATTGCTCTAACACATGGCCAATATGCATTTTGGCAGAATCCTGACGCTCTTTACGGCTTTTAAGGAAGTCGATAACCTCGGCATCTTGCGCCGAGTTACGGAAATAGTTACCAATAGTAGGCTCCAAAACCTGTGTAACAAGGTTAGCCATGTTACCAAAGCGCGCAATAACCTTTGGCGCTTCCAGCGTTGGTATGTGGATGATTTGCGATACATCAAGGTTAAAGGGAAACCATCTTTACTACGTACAGTAATAGTAGAAAGGTTTTTATCAAGCATGTGGCTTTCGCTGCGGGTTGATGCCCAGTTGAGAACCAGGTTGGTGGTTGGCACCAGCTCTACATTCATAATGTAGGGGTTAATAGGATATTTACCCGGACCCATAGCCTCTGCCCAAACACCTTTTTGACCTCGTGATACTATGTTGCCGTGCTTAAATTCGCTACCGCTAAGGTCAACGCCTTCTTCGCCAACAAAGCTTATGATTACCCCGACAAAACCAATGTGTATCTCGGTCATTTTTACAATCTCAACGCTTGGCAAACCAAGGGTTTAAAAAGTACATACCTGCCAGTATAACCTGCTCTTGAAGGCCCTTGCTGCCGCCGTTATTTAAAAACGCGTCAACATCTTGAAAGCTGTTATGGTCTTTTACCATTTTACCGGCAATTTGGCCTGTTGCTAAAGGCTCCCCTCTTGTACGGTAATAATGCCTACACCATTTTCAGGAATTGTTATGGCATCTACAATTTCAACATCAAACAAGTGCGTGTTTATCCTGTACGAGCCCGGTGCAATAACCGATGTTTGACGGCCTTTACGCCCGCCGCCATCTAAAAATTGTTGTGCGTTCTGGAACATGTCGCACTCCACCTTACGGGCCAAAATGCGACCTATCTCTAAGTCTGCACCATCTTTTGCCAGTATTAAACCAATTTTGCCTGTAGGTATAATGGTAAACGATTGAAAAAGTATTTCGTATTGCCATATCCATTTGCCAAAATACACACCCGGAGGCAAGGTGTATGCCTGAAACCTGCCTCGCCATTGGTAGCTATAATGCGGCCATCGGGTAGTTCTTGTTTACCAAAAAGCACAAATTTTTTGGTTACTAAGGCCTATACGGTCTTCGGGTACTATTACTAAGCCAAAAAATACGCGCAGTATAAATTTGTAAAAGATAATTGCCAATAAGGGAAGGCCAATTATAAGGCCCCATTTTAAGTAGTTTAACGTTTCTGGATCCATGTTGTGTGGTTTTTTAAGTTTTGCAATTTAATTTTAATTGATATTGATTGTTAATTAGTTGAAAAGTTTTGACCGTAAGATGTTTTTCAGGCGCAGGTATACAGGCACAGCCTATACGCGTTAGCGCATGCACATTTGCTTAGCGGTAAAAAAATAGAAATCCTATATCGGGAAAGAAACTTGGAAGGTCTTTTGATAAGAGGGGCAGTAGCTTAATTTGGCGGTCAATTTGTAAATACTATCAGTATCCACTTTCTATATTCTGTTTTTGTTGGTACAAAGGTATATGCAGAAAACAATACGTTTTACAACAAAATGTATGCATGCAGATATTTTGTTTTGAAATGCTTAATCTACAAGCCTTACAACAGTTGCATTGGTAAAACTAAATCCGGCACCTGTAACAGAAATGGGCGCATCCTCCAACTCAAACCACGGACTAATACTATAATCGCTGGTGTTGTTTACAATGTGTATTTGCACAGCGGGCGTATAACCCTGCGCTATCAGGTATAGTTTTTTACCCTTGCTGTTTTGGCAAACATCAACCACCATAACCGCATGCCCCGGCGATCCCGGCCTTACTATCACATCGCCCGGTTGTATTTCTTCGTTAGCACCCAGGTGCCTAAATTGGTGGTGTAACGATATGCTGCCCGCATACATATACACGCAGTTTAAATAGTTGCGGAAAGCATTGCGGCTGTTATCATTAATGCCACAATCGGTAAACGTAACATCATTGCCATTTACTTTTGGGCGTTTGCCTTCGGCGTAGTCCTTCCACGATAGTTTATCTCCACTGGTAAACTCATACACCAGTTTATTCTTTTGATTACCATTCCAAAGGTATTCAGCATGCAGGCGTATGCAGGCATCGGCACATTGTTGCAGGTCTTTAGTGCCGGTATCAAAATCTAAAATAGCGGCATGCCATGTTTGGCGACTCCAGTCGGCGCCATTGTATTTTTTAAGGTTGATTTATCCCTTAACACTTTTAGCTTGCGGGCATAGGCAGTAAAACCGTTTGCAGTACTATCACGAAAATAACCATCGGGTGCTTTAATACGCGTAGCAAGTGTTTGCCCTGTGGGGTTAATAAGCTCGCTGTGTTTACTAAACGGCCTGTATTTCCTATACAGATAAATTCCACCAACAGCTACGGCAACAATCAGCAGTAAAACAACTATCCAACGGGCGGCTTTCACCGTTACATAAGTTTAAAACGTATAGGCAGCAAATATTTCACCCTTACATTTTTGCCATTTTGCCTCCCTGGTTTCCATTTGGGCATACTCTTAACTACACGCAGGGCCTCATCGTTACATTCTTGCCCACCTGTGCCCATTATGCCACGCAATAAAGTAGCATCGCTAATACTTCCGTCAGCATTTACAATATAAGACACATAAACAGTACCCTGAGTATTTGCATCTATGGCTTCTACAGGGTATTTTACATTGCTCGCCAGGTATTTCATTAAAGCATCTTGGCCACCCGGAAACTCCGGCATCTCTTCTACTACACTGTATACATCAACCTCTTTATTTTCTGTTGGCCTATCCTCGTCCATCATCACATCTACCATTGGCGGCGGGGGAGGAGGCACAGTATTATCATCCATATCATTATCCCTAAGGTCTACCTCTATTTCTTTAAGTATAGGTTCATCTTTAAAATATACAGGTATTTTGGTAACCATGCGTACCGGTTTGCCATCTATAGTAGCGGGTTGCCATTTGGGTAAAAGACCAATAAGCCGCAGGGCTTCTTTATTGCACTCTTCGCCACCTTTGCCTTTAATACCTTTTACCACCTTGGCCGATTTTAATACGCCTTTCTCGGTAACAATAAACTGCACTATAACCTTGCCACTGGTACCTGCATCGCGGGCTGCCTTAGGGTATACAAGGTTTTTATCTATAAAGTCATCATAAAATTTCCTGCTGTCAGCGCCAAAGCCGGGGTCTTTATCGGCACAGGTGTGCACAACAACACCGTCGGTATCTTTAAAGGTAGAGTCGCAACTGCGTGTTTTGGTTTGTGCCGAAACAGTAATAGATATGCTAAGTACAGCAAATAGAAACAACAGTTTTTTCATGTAACAAATATAGGTATCTAAGTTGCTACGCTAAAGCATTTTGTGTATTTAATAAGCCTTTAATTTAGCTAGTGGTGAACAAATCAATCCGTAAAATTGCTTTTATTTAATCTTAACCCAATAGATATGGACAACAAAAGCAGGGCAGTAACAGGTGGTAAACCACTAAATGCCCATATAACTACCAGCCTTACGGTGCAAAAACCACGCGATAAGGTATACGAATTGCTACGGAAATTTGATAATATGCCCAAATACGTTAACTCCCTTACCCACGTTAGGGTGTTAGATGCTAAGGTGTCTGAATGGGATGTACAAACCGCCAAAAATAATTATAAGGCTACGGTAATGATTATAGAAGAAAAGCCCGGGCAACTTATTAAGCTACAGGCCTACCTGGGCAGCGATTTTAAAGGCGAATGCACGTTAACGTTTACTGATGTAGATGGTGATTCCACTAAAATTAATGCCGACGTGCATTACCATAACCCATTGGGTGGTGTAGCCAACCTGTTTGGCCCTTTGGTAGAAAGCAAACTAAAAGAACCCAAGCGCAAATTTGTTGCTGCTATAGAGGCTGATATGTAATTTACCGTAAAGTAAATTTTATAGGTAGGTTGTATTGTACACTAACCGTTTTGCCTTTGTGTTTGCCGGGCTTCCATTTAGGCATTCCCTTAATTACACGTATTCCCTCGTTGGCACAATCTGTAGCTCCGGGGCCATTTAATCCACGCAATAATTGCACGTTTTCAACCCTGCCTTTTTTATTAATTACAAAGGTTATGTAAATAGTTCCCTGGGTATTGGCATCACGAGCTATTGCAGGGTATTTAAGATTGCTACCCAAATATTTTAACAGTGCATCTTCGCCTCCCACAAATTCAGGCATTTGTTCTGCTACCTGTAATACTTTATCTTTTTTATTTCCCTTACTATTTGTTGCAGGGTCTGGTAATTCAATAAAATCTTCGTTTTGGGGTGGAGGGTTTTGTGCTTTAGGGGCTTGTGCTATTGTAAACTGGCAAATAGTTAAAGTTATCAGCACTAATATAAATTTTTTCATGGTTTTTGTTTGGCGCTAAATTATCAATATCATTCCAACTTCCAAACAACCAACCTGTTAATAATTTAGCCCTGATGATGGCTGTAAAATGGCTAACTTTGAGGTTTGGAAAGAATTGTAGGAATGTCAGATTACTTAGAAGGACTTAACCCCGAACAGCGTGGCGCGGTGCAACAAACCGAAGGCGCGGTAATGATTATTGCCGGTGCAGGCTCGGGTAAAACGCGCGTACTTACATACCGTATTGCCCACCTTATGCAAAAGGGGGTAGACTCGTTCAACATAATGGCCTTAACCTTTACCAACAAGGCCGCCCGCGAAATGAAAGAACGTATTGCCCATATTGTGGGTAATACAGAGGCTAAAAACCTGTGGATGGGTACCTTCCACAGCATATTTGCCAAAATACTCCGCTTTGAAGCCCACCGCCTGGGCTACCCCAGCAACTTTACTATTTACGATACCGATGATAGCAAATCGCTGATAAAGGCTATTTTAAATGAGCAGGGATTAGATGATAAGGTATATAAGCCCGGCATGGTTTACAACCGCATATCATCAGCAAAAAACAACCTTATATCGCCCGAGCAATACCAGGCCGACGTATACATTCAAGAGGAAGACAAGAGCAACGCCAAGCCTAAAATGGGCTTGATATACCAAATTTATAACGAGCGTTGCTTCCGCGCCGGGGCAATGGATTTTGACGATTTACTTTTCAAAACCAATATTCTGCTGCGCGATTTTCCGGAGGTGCTGCACAAATACCAGGATAAGTTTAAGTACATTTTGGTTGATGAGTATCAGGATACAAACTATTCGCAGTACCTGATTGTGAAAAAACTGGCCGCCAAGTACGAGAATATTTGTGTGGTGGGCGATGATGCCCAAAGTATCTATGCTTTCCGTGGGGCTAACATTCAAAACATATTAAATTTTAAAAGCGATTACCCCGAGGTAAAAGTTTTTAAACTGGAACAAAACTACCGTTCTACCAAAAACATTGTGGGCGCGGCAAACAGCATTATAGCTAACAACCAAGACCAGCTAGAGAAAGTAGTTTGGACAGCCAACGAACCGGGTGAGCCTATCAGGGTATATAAATCGCTTACCGATAACGAAGAGGGCGGTATTGTAGCCGGCAACATTTTTGAAACAAAAATGAATGAGCAGGCCCACAATAAAGACTTTGCCATTTTGTACCGCACAAACTCGCAAAGCCGTGCAATGGAAGAAGCCTTGCGTAAGCTGAACATTCCATACCGTATTTACGGTGGCTTGTCGTTTTACGCCCGTAAAGAGATTAAAGACTTGTTGGCCTACTTTAACCTGGCCATTAATAATAAAAATGAAGAAGCGTTAAAGCGCGTAATCAACTACCCTGCACGTGGCATAGGCAAAACATCATTAGAAAGAATGATTGTTTTGGCTAACGAAAACAGCGTATCGCCGTGGGATATTGTGGCCAATGCCGACCAGTTTAAAGTTCAACTGGGTGCGGCAGCCGCGGCTAAAATGAGCGAGTTTGCCAATATGATTAAGAGCTTTAGCATAATGCTTAAAGCCCAGAATGCTTATGAGCTTTCATCGCATATAGCAACATCAAGCGGGTTGCTTAAAGAGCTGTATAACGACCGTTCTCCCGAGGGTGTATCTCGTTACGAGAATATAGAGAGTTTACTGAATAGTATTAAGGAGTTTGTTGATAGCGAAGACGAGATTGATACTCTGGAGCAAGACCTGCAAAACCTTGAGCAGGGTGGTGCGGTAGATACCGGCACAGGCGAGCTATACAATAACACCAACCGCATAAAAACATTAGACGAATACATAAAAGATATTGCCCTGCTAACAGATGCCGATAAGGACGACCCCGCAGATGCTGACCGTGTATCGTTAATGACAATTCACGCCTCTAAAGGCCTGGAGTTTAACTATGTGTTTGTGGTGGGTTTAGAAGAGAATTTATTCCCATCGCACCTATCATTAAACGCACGTGCCGATTTAGAGGAAGAGCGCCGTTTGTTCTACGTAGCTCTTACCCGTGCTAAAAAACGCGCCGTATTAACGTATTCAGAAACCCGCTACCGTTGGGGCAACCTGGTAGTGGCAGAAGCCAGCCGCTTTATTGAAGAACTGGAAGAGAAATACGTAGAGCACGCCGTAGATAAACGCAAGCAACAAGCGCCTACCTATTTGGGTATGAACCGCAACCCTTTTACACAGGAACGTACAGAGGTGTTTCAGAAGAAAGAAAAGCCACAACCAACTGTTAATCCGGTTGTTGTACCTAAAGGCAACTTTAAAAAGGTTAGCGCGGCCAACCCGGTTAAAAATACCACCAGCGATTTTGTAGCCGACGACCCTGCATTGCTACAAACAGGCATGGATGTGGAGCACGAACGTTTTGGCATTGGTAAAATAGTAAACTTGGAAGGGGGCGTTAACGATATTAAAGCAACGGTATTCTTTCAGGGACTGGGGCAAAAGCAACTTTTGCTGCGCTATGCTAAGCTTAAGATTGTGAAGTAAAAAAGACGTCAAAAAATAAATTTATATATTTACGTTATAGTAATCTTGTTTTAGCCGTGCAATAGTATGCGGCAATCCAACAAAACAATATGGAATACAACACCCAAAGAAAACGATTAGTCATTGCCGAATATGGCAGGGTTATACACAATATGGTTGCAGAGCTTCTTACCATAGAAGACCGCGAAAAGCGTAACCGCAATGCCAAAGCCGTTATTAACCAAATGGCCCAGCTTACCCCACGCGAATTACGGGATGCAGTAGACTTTAAACAAAAATTGTGGGACCATTTATACATCATTTCTGATTATAAGCTTGATGTGGAAACCCCATACCCTTTGCCCGAACCGGGCAGCTTGCAGCTTAAGCCTGATATTGTGCCTTACCCAAGCCGTACGGTAAACTACCGCTACTATGGTACTATTATAGAGAGCATGATTAAGAAAGTGCGCGCTATAGAAGACCCTGTAGCCCGCGAAGCCGGTGCACGCGCCGTAGCTACCTACATGAAGCGTATGTACCTTATGTGGAACCAGGACAGCGTTACCGACGAAATAATTATTACCCACCTTGATGAAATGTCTAACGGTGAGTTAAAACTATCGCCGGAGCAGGGCTTATCTAACGCCAACATGACCCGTGGCAGCAACGCCAGCAACGGTGGTGGCAGCACTAACACAGGCAGGCCATACAACAAGAACTTCCAAAAGGAGGTACCGGTGGCGGCCCACACAAAAAATTCTTTAATAAGAACAACCAAAATCGTAGAAAATTCTAAAATAATTAGTAATTATTAATTATGAATTATTAGACATTGGCCGCAAAATATAATATTATAAGAGAAAAATCCTTTCAGTTTGCTGTGAGGATTTTTAATTTGGGTAAAGTACTAAAAACAGAACGTAAAGAGTTTGAGGTATCTAAGCAATTAGTCCGCTCGGGTACTTCTATAGGTGCTAATGTAAGAGAAGCTATAAATGCCCAAAGCACTGCCGACTTTATCCATAAATTATCTATAGCTCAAAAGGAAGCTGATGAAACTGTTTATTGGCTCGAATTACTTTCTTTTACTAAAACAATAACAGAAAAAGAGTTTGATTCAATTAATGCAGATGCGGTTGAAATTCTTAAAATAATTAAGAAAATTATTATTACTACTAAAGCAAAATCGAGAAAAATCTAATAATTACTAATTCATAATTAATAATTCACACCACAGTTGTTCATATTTAATGTGGGTGATGTGTAAATACAGAAGTATCATTTAGAACTTTGCAGAATGTCACAAGCTTTTGAAGTAGAAGGCGGTCGCCGCCTAAAAGGTGAATTAGTGCCACAGGGTGCTAAAAATGAGGCTTTGCAAATACTTTGCGCCGTTCTGTTAACACCCGAAAAGGTTGTTATTGAGAATGTTCCTGATATTGTAGACGTTAATAAACTGATAGATTTATTAGAGTTTTTGGGCGTTGCCGTAGACCGTTCTAAAGCTGCCGAAGGTACTTTTACTTTTGAAGCAAGAAATGTAGAGGTAGATAAACTAAACTCGCCCGATTTTAAAAAGAAGGGTGCAGCCCTGCGCGGTTCGGTAATGATTGTGGGTCCGCTATTGGCCCGCTATGGCAAAGGGTATATACCTAAACCCGGCGGCGATAAAATTGGTCGCCGCAGGCTTGATACCCACTTTATTGGTTTCCAAAACCTGGGGGCTAAGTTTACCTACGAAGAAGGCGATGAGTTTTACAAGGTAGAAAGCCCTAAGCTGCAAGGCACCTATATGCACTTAGATGAGGCATCGGTAACGGGCACTGCCAATATTGTTATGGCTGCAGTTATGGCACAGGGCCAAACAACAATATACAATGCCGCCTGCGAACCCTACCTGCAACAGCTATGTAAAATGTTGGTGCGCATGGGCGCTAAAATAGACGGCATAGGTTCTAACTTATTGCGTATAGAAGGTGTAGATTCGCTGGGGGGACAACCCACCGTATGTTACCCGATATGATTGAAATTGGCAGCTTTATTGGCCTTGCCGCTATGACACAGTCGGAGATAACAATTAAAGACGTTAGCTACGACAATTTGGGTATCATTCCTGATACCTTCCGCCGGTTAGGCATACAAATGGAGCGCAGGGGAGATGATATCTACATCCCATCGCAAGAGCATTACGAGATTGATACCTTTATAGATGGTTCTATACTAACCGTTGCCGACCAAATTTGGCCGGGCTTTACCCCCGACTTGCTAAGTATTGTATTGGTTACAGCCACGCAAGCCAAAGGCAATGTGTTGATACACCAGAAGATGTTTGAAAGCCGTCTGTTTTTTGTAGATAAACTTATTGAAATGGGGGCGCAAATTATTTTATGCGACCCTCACCGTGCATCAATAATGGGCTTGGGTAGGTCTAACCAGTTAAGGGGAATTAAAATGACATCGCCCGATATACGTGCCGGTGTAGCCTTACTTATAGCTGCCATGTCAGCCAAAGGTACTAGCGTTATAGATAATATAGAGCAAATAGACCGTGGCTACCAGCGCATAGACCAACGCCTAAATGCTATTGGGGCGAATATTAAGAGGGTGTAGTTTTTTAGTCTTGAGTCCTGAGGCTTGAGTGATGAGTCTTTTAATAGAATTACTACTTGCATGAAAGAGAACGACAGCATAATCTATAATAAAGCTTTTCAATTTGCTTTGAAAAGTGTAGCACTTTACAAATTATTGATTGGTGAGAAAGAGTATGTAATGTCAAAGCAGTATTTAAAATCTGCAACATCAATAGGTGCTAATGTTAGCGAAGCATTAGCAGCACATTCTAAAAAGATTTTGCAGCTAAAATGTCTATTGCTGCAAAGGAAGCCCGAGAAAGTAAATTTTGGCTTAAATTATTAGACCAAAGCCAGTTTATTGATTTTGACTATACTCAATATCTATCAGATGTTGAGGAAATAATTAAAATACTAACCTCAATAGTTAAAACTAGTCAAAGCAATTAATTAATTGTGGGGCGAATAACTCAGCCCTCAAGACTTCTTTAGATCAAATCTAAAGACAGTATTAACAATAAACCCATTATTGTATTGAAAAACATTGCTCCCGTTAACCTTTCGGCCAAGCTGTACAATTTGGTTAAGATAGCCGGCTTCAAGGTTTAAGGTATTGTTTATTTTGCACCCAATTAATAGGCCCACACGGTTCTGGTCAAAAACATTTTCGCCTACATTCTCGCCAAAACCTATAAATATTTCATCGTAAATAACACCATAAATATTGTTAAACCAAGGCGTTTGCAGCCTTGCCATGTAGCGCACACGGTTCATATAGTTCCAAGTATCTTCATGGGTAAGGTTAGCGGCAGAAAATGCCCCCACCCAGCGTTGCTCTACCATAAAACGATTTGTTAGGGTAGATTTGCCTACATCTCCACTAAAACTTACCATTTCAAATGCGCGGTGTTCGGTAAATGTTTTGCCAAATTTATTAAGGGGTATCTCCCCATAAGGGTATGTCTCGGCCTACAAGCATAACCTATGCGCAGGGTAAGCTGCTTATTGGCATAGTAGTTTATGCCGGTACGTAATAAGCTTTGCTGCCAGTCTGTTACAAAGTTATTTCGCCTCCATTGGTACTCGGTATGCAAGCCCCATTTATTGGTAATATTAAATGTGCCTGTATAAGTATACCAGCCAATATTGTTGTGGTTAGCAATGCGTGTAGATTGTGCCTTTGCGGGCACAATAAAAAGGCTGATAAATATAAAAAACAGTATACAAGTCCTCATAAAAACAGCAGCTCAACTAAATATTTTTCAATTGCAATAAAAATATATTGTTCTCAAAACTAAGGCATATAGCCCATTTACGGTTAATTTTTCTTGTACATAAAGTATAATATAATTATTTTGGCTCTTTAACTACATCCAAGGTACTTGCATGGTATGGAGAACACGGAGGGGACAATAAATTCATCAAACGCTTTAGTAGCAAATACTTATAGTGTGGGGGCTAACAAGCTTGTACTGGCAGTGCAGGAGCTTTCTATGGCACGCAGCCTGGAGGCTATTATGCTTATAGTGCGACGCGTAGCACGCGAACTTACCGGTGCCGATGGTGCTACGTTTGTTCTACGCGATGGCGAATACTGCTTTTATGCAGAAGAAGATGCTATAAGCCCATTATGGAAAGGTAACCGTTTTCCGCTGCAAACCTGCATTAGCGGGTGGACAATGCTTAACAAACAAGCGGTAATAGTTGAAGATATTTATACGGATAACCGCATTCCGCACGATACGTACCGCCCCACCTTTGTAAAAAGCCTTGCTATGGTGCCCATACGTACCATAGCACCTATTGGAGCTATAGGTAATTACTGGGCTCGCAACCATGCACCTACAACCGAGGAGCTATCGCTGCTTCAGTCTTTGGCAGATATTACTGCTGTTTCTATTGAAAATGTGGATATGTATAACCAACTGGAAGATAAGCTGGCAGAGCGTAACCAAATGCTAACACAGCTTACCGACCAAAAACAACAACTGGAAGAGTTTTGCCAGATAATAGCTCATAATATGCGTGCGCCATTATCAAACCTGTTGCTGTTGGGCGATATGATTAAAGAAGCCAAAGATGTTGATGATAAGCTTATGTTTTTAGATAAGCAAATGCCTGTTATTGACTATTTAAACGGGATGTTTGATAACCTTGTAGATGCTATGCAGGTGCGCATGGATTTTAATGTTGATAAGAAGGAGATAGACATAGAACAAACAGTACTAAAAACACTTAGCCTTTTACAGGGCGAAATAATTGAGTCGGGGGCTGTTCTAACCTACGATTTTTCTGAAGCTAAAACCATCCATTATTCCCCAACATATTTTGATAGCCTGGTGTTTAACTTAGTTAGTAATGCCATTAAGTTCCGATCGCCCGAAAGGGGATTGAAAATAAATGTAAAAACCTATAAAAAGGATGGGCTAACATTTTTAGAGGTAGAAGACAATGGGTTGGGAATAGATTTAAACAAACACGGTAACAACCTGTTTAAGTTGCGCAAAACGTTTCACCAACACCCAAACTCTAAAGGCTTTGGTTTATTTATTACCAAAAACCAAATAGAGGCAATGGGCGGTAAAATATGGGCAAGTAGCGTGCCTAACGAAAACACAGTATTTACAATACAAATTAATAGCAACGTAAGATAGCATGAGGAAGATAGATAGGCTTTACCTGGTAGACGATGATTCCCTTTTTAAGTTTTTAACGCAAAGGGTAATCCAGGATACTGATTTGGTTGATAAGGTAGAGGTTTTTTCTAATGGCTTAGAGGCTATTAATCACCTTAATGAGATTAAAGAAACGCCTGCCCAATTGCCCGATGTTATACTGTTAGACATAGATATGCCGGTAATGGATGGATGGGGCTTTTTAGAAGAATACGGAAAATTGCTGCCCGAGTTAGACAGGAAAATTACAACCTACATAGTATCATCGTCTAACGACCCGGCTGACATTAGCCGTTCTAAGACTTTTGCTGAGGTTAAAGATTTTATAATTAAGCCCATAACCAAACAAAAATTTATAGAAATGGTTAAAGCTTTGTAAATTAGTGGCTTAATTGCTACTAGTTTAATATGCCTAAACCTATTTCCCATATATACTTTTTCTCGTTTTATAATATGGACTCGCCCAGTACACGCTACAGGGGCAAGTATTTTTTAGATGCATTAAAAACAGGCCAAAACATAACTTATTCATTTGTTTACCCCAGTTATGCACTCGGTAATATAGCTTGGTTTATATATGTTTATGTTGAAGCATTGCTCTTTCGCCGGCAAAATTCAATCATCATATTCCAAAAAATATATACCAACCGCATCTACTCAAAAGCACTAAAACTACTATTGCTTTTTAGAAAAGAAAATACTATTTACGATATTGATGATGCTGAATACGAGCGCTTTCCTGACGAAGTGCTTAACCATTTTATTAAATACGTTAGCCGTTGCACAGTAGGTAGCGATACGTTAATGGCCTACGCAAAGCGTATTAATCCACTGGTAGATAAATTACCATCGGCAGTAATACCCCATAACCATATTAAGCAAAGCAAAAACGATGTGTTTACTATTGGGTGGATAGGTTTTTACAACGCCCACCGGCAAAGCCTTATGGAGTTATTTTACCCGGCTATAGCTACTATACAACAACCCATTAAATTGGTGTTATTGGGCGTAGATAATCCACTGCATATAGCTGAAATTACTGCCTTTTTTGCAGATAACCCCAATATAGAAGTGGTTATTCCTGCTGATATTGACTGGCAGGATGAACAACAGGTATACAAGCGGATAAAAGATTTTGATGTTGGTATTGCCCCATTAATTAATAATGAAATGAACCGCTCAAAATCGGCCTTTAAACTAAAGCAGTATCTATCGTGCGGAGTGCCTGCTTTAGCCAGCAGTATTGGAGAGAATGTACATTATATAACCAAAGGCGAAAATGGTTTTTATTGCAACTCTCCTGATGAATACAGGCAACGTATTGATGAATTAATGGCCCTATCTAAAGCAGAATATGCTCGTTTAATAGAAAACTCATTGGCATCAACCACCCCCTTTACAATGGATAGCTATTGTGCTGATTTTATGCGCTATTGTAAATAAATGATAGTGTTTAAATGTTTTGTGAAATAACATTGGCAATTGCATCGTTTTGATAAAAAACACAATTGCCATGAAACCAATCTATTTTAAAACCTTAACGCTTTGCAGCATTACTGTATTAGCTATAGCATGCAACAATACTGATAGTAAAAACACGCAAATACAATCGTATAAAGCTGAAAAGGCAAAAAGCGATTCAATATCATCATCGGGCAACTACGCCCCTGCTATGGAAGAAAGCCTTGAGAAAGATGAAGACCAGTCTAAAACGGAGAATAAAAGTATAAGCAATGGTTTTGCAGATGCTTCTGATGCTAGTCTTAGCTCATCTGCCGCGCAAGAACCCAACGACCCTGCTAAGAAATTTGTCCGCACAGCCGATTTAAAATTCCGCGTAAAAGAGGTAGTAGAATCTACCCAACAAATAGAAGACATTACCGGTAAGTTTGGCGGCTATGTTGCCTATACCAATTTAGAAAGCCAACAGGTTGGTTCATCAGTTGAGCCTTATGGCGAAGACTCGCTAATAGAGGTTAGCAAATACCAGTTAAAGAACGAGATGGTACTGCGTGTGCCCAACACCCGCTTAGATAGCTTGCTGCGCGAAATTGGTGGCTTGGTAGACCATTTTGATTACCGTAAAATTGAAGCTGGAGATGTTACCCTGCAATATGAAATGAACAAGCGCAGCGCTAGTGTAGACAGGCGCGTGGGTGGCCGTATAGAAGATGCCATAGACAGCAAAGGCCGCCGGTTGTATGATATTACCGATGCCGAAGACTTAGTCCGCTCATCATCTACCAGTGCCGATGCAGCCGATATAGAGAACCTGCGCTTGCTAAACGATGTTAAATACAGCAAGGTAACCCTTAGTATATATGAAAAGCCCAATGTTATGACATCTGTTGTGGTTTCTGATGCCGTTTACCAAAAGTACAAACCATCATTCGGTACCCGTTTTGTTGTGGCTTTAGAGCGTAGCTGGAACATAGTGTTAGAGATTTTATTATTCTTTACACAAATATGGTTTTTGCCATTTGTAGGCTTGGTTGTTTACCTGAGTATATCGCTACAATAACAGAAAGGTAAAACCTGCTTTATAAAGGGTTTGTATTTTTCGGCATAAAACTTGTAACTTTACGCAGGAACATTAAAAATCAGCAATGAAAAGGATTAACATATTACTTATAGTACTAGTAACCGGCGCTTTTGCACTGGCATTTGCACCAATTGGTAAAAACGAAACCAACGATAAGCCTCAAATTGGTTTAGAAATTGGCAACCAGGCCCCCGATTTAAAATTCAACGACCCTCAGGGCAAACCCATTGCCTTATCATCATTGCGTGGTAAAATTGTGTTAATTGATTTTTGGGCATCGTGGTGCGGCCCTTGCCGTCGCGAGAATCCAACTGTGGTTAGCGCTTACGAAAAATTTAAAGACAGCAAGTTTAAAGGTGCTAAAGGCTTTGCTGTTTACAGCGTGTCGTTAGACCAAAATGCCGAAGCGTGGAAAAAAGCTATAACAGCCGATAAACTTAACTGGGATACCCACGTTAGCGACCTTAAATATTGGAGCAGCGAAGCAGCCCGTATTTACAACGTACGCAGCATACCAATGAATTTCTTGCTAGATTCTAAAGGGGTAATACTGGCTAAAAATCTTCGTGGCCCTGCTTTGCATACTGAAATTGACAAACTGGTTAGCAAATAACGCAATCACATTATTTATAGAGGAAAGGGATACCATTAGGTATCCCTTTTTTAATATCTTAATTTTCGAGGATTTTGCCTAACATCCCATAGCCGGTCTACTACAATGTCATCTTTATGAATTCGATAGATTATCCAATAATCGTGTATTACAATAATTCTCGAATTAGGCCTACTTGTAACTTTGCCAATTTTAGGATAATTAGATACTATATCCAGAACAGAATTGAAATCGTTGAATAATTTTAGGCTATAAGTATTACTACCGTTTCTTTTAATCCAGTATTTTAATATTTGTACCCTGTCTTCTTGTGCTTTTTCTGACCAAATTATTTCCCTAGCCATTTTTTTATCTCTTTGTCGGCTTTGTCTTTGGTTAAATACTTTCCAGCTTCAACGTCTTTAGCTATAGAATCTAATTCTTTATTTTCCTCTTCTGTAAAAATATAAGCGGGTTTATCTTTTTCTCCTGTTAATTCCAACCAACGGTATATATCAGCTAATAGTTGTTCGCTATTAGTTTCATTTATTCTATCAATTATCTGCTTTTTGAGTTCAGGCGTTTTCATATTTACAAATTTAATTAAAAGTAAGGGGTAATACTAAAAGTCTTGCCAAAAAAGCCAATCTTTGCCGATTGTAATGACAATTTGTCCAAAATCAGCCCATGGCAAAGAAATTGATTAATAAGATTGCTGAAAAATTGAAAAAAATGAACGAGGAGATTAAAAACGAGCAACCAGAAGTAAATACAGAGCATACCGAAGAACAACAAGGTGCAGAACCCACTACGGAGGCACAACCGCAGGCTGACAATATTACAGAACCTGCCGCTGCCGACTGGGAAGCTAAGTATAACGAGGCAAACGATAAATATTTACGTTTATACTCAGAGTTTGATAACTACCGCCGCCGCAGCGCCCGCGAGCGTATAGACCTTGTGGCTACTGCCGGTGCTGATATGCTAAAGAATATTTTGCCTGTGGTAGACGATTTTGACCGTGCCCTGAAAAACATGGAAACTGCTGCCGATGTATTGGCAGTGCGCGAGGGTGTTGAACTTATTTACAGCAAACTTAAAAATACACTGCAAGGCAAAGGCCTGGAAGAAATGAAAGCCGTTGGCGAGCCTTTTGATGCTGATATACACGAAGCCATTACCCAGATACCCGTTACTGACGAGAATATGAAAGGTAAGGTGGTTGAAGAGCTGGAAAAAGGATATTACCTGCATGGCAAAGTAGTGCGCTATGCAAAGGTTATTGTAGGTGCTTAATAGCTGAATAAACAAACAAATGGCTAAAAGAGATTATTACGAAGTATTAGGTGTAGACCGCAATGCGGGTGCCGACGAGATAAAGAAGGCATATCGCAAAATGGCTGTTAAATACCATCCCGATAAAAACCCCGGCGATAAAACTGCTGAAGATAAATTTAAAGAGGCAGCCGAAGCCTACGAAGTTCTTAGCAACCAGGATAAGCGTGCCCAGTACGACCGTTTTGGCCATAATATGCCCGGAGCCGGTGGCTTTGGCGGTGGTGGTTACGGCGGCGGTGGCATGAATATGGAAGACATATTTGGCCAGTTTGGCGATATTTTTGGTGGTGCCTTTGGCGATGCTTTTGGAGGCGGTGGCGGCCAACGCGGCCGCAGGGTTAACAAAGGCAGTAACCTGCGTGTTAAGGTTAAACTTACGCTGGAAGAAATTGCCAACGGGGTAGAGAAGAAGATTAAACTGAATAAATACGTTGGTTGCACCACTTGTAAAGGTACAGGTGCTGAGGGTGGCTCTGGGTTTTCTACTTGTGGAACCTGTAAAGGCAACGGGCAGGTATCGCGGGTGCAAAACACCATACTGGGCCGTATGCAAACCACTACCGTTTGCCCTGAGTGTAGCGGCGAGGGTAAAATCATTACCAATAAATGCAATACTTGCTTTGGCAATGGCATTGTAGAGGGCGAAGAGGTTGTAGCCATAAATATACCTGCGGGTGTGTCTGATGGTATGCAACTGTCTATGCGTGGCAAAGGCAATGCTGCTGCCCGTGGCGGTATTCCAGGCGATTTAATTATTGCTATTGAAGAGATAGAGCATGAGCACTTTAAGCGCATGGCCAATGATATTTACTACGAGTTGTTTATCAGCTTTCCTGATGCGGTTACTGGTACCCAGTTAGAAGTGCCAACCCTAGATGGTAAAGTGCGCATTAAGATAGATGCAGGTACACAGCCTGGTAAACTGTTACGTTTGCGTAGTAAAGGCCTGCCAAGTATAGAAGGCCATGGTAAAGGCGATATGTTAATTAGCATAAACGTATGGACACCGCAAAGCCTTTCTAAAGAAGAAAAAGAGATTATGGAAAAGCTTAGCGTATCTAAAAACTTTATACCAAGCCCTACCAAAAAAGACCGCGGTTTCTTTGAGAAAATACGCGATATGTTTGGAGCGTAGAGGAGCGCTAAGTGAGGAGCGAGAAGAGCATAAAAAAGGCCGCAATCTAATAGTTACGGCCTTTTAATTTTTTATTGTTTCGCTTCTCGCTAATCTCTCCTCGCTCCTCTACCTTACATCGTTTATAACCACTTTGGGGAACTTAGTTTTATCAAAAGAAAACAAGTCGTCGCCAAGGGTTTCGTTAGGGGTAAAGGTTTTGATTTTGTAAGAATACGTGCTGCCGTTTTTACCGCTCATCTCGGCGCTGTTAATGCGCATTGTGGCTTTGTCAATAAACACCTTAATGGCAGTATAATCTTTTTCTTTAGGCTTTAAAGGGAACAGGTCTATTATGTAAGTAGTTTTACCACTTTTAACCTCTTCTTTAACAAATTTGTATTTAAACCCTTTCTCGTATATGCTAAACATATTGTTAGGGGTAATACCGTCTTCGCTAGGGTCGGGGTTGCTAACTTCCACCTCGTTATCGTCTTTAAAGTATTTCCACACGGTTTTGCCATCGCTAACAATAAGCTGGTCGCCGGTATCAATACGGTATTTAGCACCTTTAATCCATACTTTAAGGTTTTTATTACTGTTTACACCGTCTTTTTTGTTGTTAAGTGTATAAGTAACCTCGGTACGAATGGTTTTATAGGCTTTGGTTTTGGTGCTTACCTGGTCTAAAATTCCTTTAGCCTTGGTATCTACCGGTTGGGCATAGCTTAATTGGGCTATAAAAGCTAGTGCTATAATGGTTGCAAATCGTTTCATTGTAATGTGTTTACTTAGGGTAATTCAAATTGAGTGCCAAAAATAATAAATTACCTGTAAATAGATATTTATTACTTTGTTACATAACCTATATAGGTTTGATATTGTTGGGAGATAGCCTTATTTCAGGCTACTCAAAATATCTTCCAGCGATACTTCGTCTTTAATAAGCACCTGGCGGGCCTTGCTGCCTTCAAACGGTCCTATGATGCCTGCGGCTTCCAGTTGGTCAACAATGCGGCCTGCACGGTTATAGCCTAGCTTCATCTTACGTTGGATAAGCGATGCAGAGCCTTGCTGGTTGCGCACCACCAAACGGGCGGCTTCGTCAAAATGAGCATCACGGTCGCTAAGGTCAACAGCTTCTTTTCCTTCTTCACCTTCCGGAACATATTCAGGCAGGTGCATAGCGCTTGGGTAACCTTGCTGAGCGCCAATATAATCGCAAATGCGGTCAACCTCGGGGGTATCAACAAAAGCACACTGTAAGCGAATCATGTCGTTACCTGTAGATAAAAGCATATCGCCACGGCCAATAAGCTGGTCGGCGCCGCCTGCATCTAATATGGTGCGCGAGTCAACTTTAGACGATACACGGAACGCTATACGGGCCGGGAAGTTGGCCTTAATAGTACCGGTAATAATGTTTACCGATGGGCGCTGTGTAGCAATAATTAAATGGATGCCAATGGCACGGGCAAGCTGTGCAAGGCGGGCAATAGGGGTTTCTACCTCTTTGCCTGCCGTCATAATAAGGTCGGCAAACTCATCAACCACCAATACTATATAAGGCAGGTAACGGTGCCCCTCGTTAGGGTTTAGCTTGCGGGCAATAAACTTGGCGTTATATTCTTTAAGGTTACGCACCTGCGCGTCTTTCAGCAGTTCGTAGCGGTTATCCATTTCTATACACAAGCTGTTTAGCGTGTGTACTACCTTTTGGTGTCGGTAATAATGGCTTCTTCCGTATCGGGTAGCTTGGCTAAAAAGTGGCGCTCTATTTTGGTAAACAGGGTAAGCTCTACCTTTTTAGGGTCTACCAAAACAAACTTAATTTGCGATGGGTGCTTCTTATACAATAACGAAACAAGTATGGCATTTAAACCCACCGATTTACCCTGACCCGTAGCACCCGCCATAAGTAAGTGGGGCATTTTGGCAAGGTCAATAACAAAGGTTTCGTTAGATATGGTTTTGCCCAATGCAATAGGCAGGTCCATAGATGTATTTTGAAACTTATCGGATGCCAGAATGGTACGCATGGCAACTGTTTCGGTATTTTGGTTAGGCACCTCAATACCAATAGTGCCTTTGCCGGGCATAGGGGCAATAATACGTATACCCAAGGCCGAAAGGCTAAGGGCAATATCGTCTTCCAGGTTTTTAATTTTAGAAATACGTACGCCGGGGGCGGGTACAATCTCGTACAACGTTACCGTTGGCCCAATGGTAGCTGATATTTTAGCTATCTCTATACCGTAATTTTTAAGCGTATCTAAAATGCGGGTTTTGTTGCCTTCCAACTCCTCACGGTCTACCTTAATTTTATTGTCGCCGTAGTTTTCTAACAGGTCTAACGTTGGGAATTTATAGTTTGATAAATCCAGCGTAGGGTCGTAAGGCTGTAGTTGCGATGCGTCAACCAACGGCTCCTCGTTGCTATCAAACTCCGGGTTTTTCAACTCCATTTCCAAATCGCCGGTAGGTTTGGTATCAATAAATGGCGACTCGTCCAGTTCATCAATATTATTTAGCTGTAGTTCTGGCCCTGTGCTTGGTGGTGGGGTAGGTACAACAGGGGGAATAATGGTATTCTTCCGTTCAGGCTCGTTTTCTTTTACTACAAACTCAAACAAGCGTGGGTCGTTGGCTTCTTCGGCAGTAACTTCATCGTGCCCAAAGGGAACGGCTGCGGTTTCTTTAAATGGACTATCGGTAGTATCGCTAACAGGTATAATAGGAGGGAGGCCATCTTCTTTAGGCTCGCGCTTAGGCAGCTTAAAACTCATGTTAAAAGCAATAACACCAAACACCAATGCGGTAAAGCCCAGTAAAAAGGCAATGCCTACTTTACCTATTATCAGCCCTAAGTAAACATTAACATGGTAGCCCATGCCGCCGCCAACAAAAAGCAGAGGCTCTTTATTAAATATAAGGCCTAGCATTACCGGTGTCCATATTAAAAAGAACAGGCTATAGGCTAAAGAGCGGGTAAGCGGAACCAATTTTATCCCCGATAAAATATACAGGCCGTTTACAAAAAACAAGAATGGAAGTATAAAGGCTGCTACACCAAACCAATTATTAATAAACTGGTGGGCGAATAAAGCACCAATCTTACCCAACCAATTCTCAACTTTAACTTCGGGGTTAAATAGTATGTCGCCAAGGGGCGGTCCATTTCGCTAATATCATTTTGCCATGTAAGCATAAACGATGCAAAAGCAATGAACATGTAAACAGATAATAATAGCAGCGTAAGGCCAAAAACCTTGTGGGTTTTCTCGTTAGTGAAAAAACGTACTATACCATTAGGGCCCGATTTTTCTTTCGGGGCCGCTTTGGTTTTTCCTTTTTGGGTGCTTTAGCCTTGGGTTCGGGCTGTGGCTCAAACGGATCTTCCTCTTCTACCTTAGGTGGTTCCTTAAACTTATTTTTTCCTGCTGCCATAGTTGGGCTTAACTAAACAAAAATAGAGGTAAGCAGGTGCTTTTACGGTGTTGTGTAAGTTGGGTTATTAACATTTTGAGGTTAAGTAGTTTTTGCCATTATATTTGCCTGACACTGAACACAACTATGGATAATAACCTGAAAGATATTTTGAAGAAGATAGGCATTACTCTGCTTCTATTTTCATTTATTAATATTATACATAGCACATTAAGTGTATACGGGATTATATATTCCGACACCAATACCAAAATGCTCTTATATAGTTCACTTAGTTTTTTAGCGTTTGGCGTTATATATTTTCTGTTTTTTAGAAAGGTATTATGGTTGTTGAAAGAAAAGAACTATTTAGGAAAAGCACGGTATTGGAAAATTTTATGCATTTGCTTGTTGTTAGGTTTAGCATTTGCTATACTAAGTAGCATTTTAAGGCTAAGTTGGTGTTATACGTTTGCTGACTATTATATTGGTTTAAACAAGCAAATGTGGTCTGCTATGATAGAATTATACACTAAAAATGGATGGGATGTAAAAGCTCTGCAACATAAAATAGATGAGGAGAGGGCACGCACTTCATTTCAAGTGTTTTTCAATGATATAAAAATAGCATCGTACTTTATTGTCATAGTGAGTTTATTAACCCCATTGATACTAAAAAGAAATTGAAAAGTGAAGTTGTAGCTAACGCGCCCGGTTCACCACAAACTCTTTCTTAGGTTTACCGCCTTTTAACTCAGCTACTTTGCCAACTATTTTGGCTGATGCAGCAATAACGTTAGCATCGGGCTCAAAGTTGTTGAACATGATAGATACTGCGTACAGCTTACCGTTTTTACCTGTAATATACCCGGCATAGCATTTAACCTGGCTCATACCGCCCGATTTTAAGCGTGCCGAACCATCGGCAGCGGTGCCTTTGGCTAAATTTTTTACCGTACCGTCTTTGCCTACAACAGGTATGGTGCTGTAAAACGAGTTGAAATTATCACGCTTGGTATAGGCCGTAAGCATTTTACAAAAGAGTAGGGAGTACACAGGTTAGAGCGCGATAGTCCGCTACCGTCTGTCATGCGGAGGCCTTGCAGGTCGCCTACTTGGTTTTTCCAAAAGCGTTTAGTAATAGCAATACTACTATCCAATATGTTTGCTCTGTATTGGGTGGTATTTACTCCTCGTAAAATAGCTTCTGCAAATAAATTTACACTACTATGATTTGTCTTAACTGAAATATCTAAAAGTGGTTTTGAATAATAAGTTGCCAAATGCTGAAATATACCCGTACTCTCATCTTTATATGGTACGTTTATCATTTCAATCCCTGCTTTTTTAAGTCTACTATTAACCTTTCGATAAATAGGTCTTCGGGCTTTTTAGGATTAGCCGTTCCATTATTTTTAAAAGGAAAATATTTTCCAATAACTATGGTATCGTGTAAAATATCAGGATCATACAAGTCCGGCATTTGAATAGTATCAATACCATCGTCAAAGTAGTTTTCTCTATAATTTAATTCAAATAAAGGAACCCCATAACTCGTTGGAAGATCACCAACTTCATAACCCGGAGGTATATTGTCCGGAAAATATTTAGCAAAATAAGATGCACCAATTTGACCGTTTATTTTCTTTATTCCCAATGCTTTAATCTGCTGTACAAAGAAGTTACATATACTATCAATATTAGTTTCTGGCCAGCGCTCAGAGCCTGTTGTTGGATCTCCAAAACCTTCAATATTTATATCACCGTTTAGAATACCATTTTTTACAAGACCAACATATTGCATTTTAGTCTTAAACTTAAACGTATCGCCTAATAATGCTAATCCTGCGCCTGTTGTAATAAGCTTTATGGTTGAGGCGGGGATAAGTGATTTCTCGCTGTTGGTTTCAACCAGTACCTTGCCTGTCTCCACATCCATAATGCAAACACCAATGGTAGCGGTTTTAAACTCTTTGCTGCCGGTTATTTTGACAAGCTCGGTTTTTAGCTTGCGCACTTGTGCCGGGTTTTGGCTGTATACAGCGCTGCAGAAAAGTAAAAGGAATACTACTATGTAGGGCGTTTTTATAAACTTCATAAGGCTACTATAGATGGGAGCAATTTAGAACGTAAATAGTTAATAAAGGGTTGTGTAAGTTGATAGTTTTTAACTGCTTTTTACATAACATTCTTAGTACCTTTGCACAATATATACATCCGTTTGTTTAAACACGGTAATTTTTAATCTGAAATGGCAGAAAGAATAGAAGAAATAAGCCAGCAGGTAACTATCCTGTTTGCGGGCGACTCTGGCGATGGTATGCAGCTTACCGGCAGCCAGTTTACCGATACCGCCGCGCTTTATGGTAACGATATAAGCACATTCCCCAACTTCCCCGCCGAGATTCGTGCCCCGCAAGGTACCCTTGCCGGTGTATCGGGTTTTCAGCTAAACTTTGGCAGTATAGAGATTTTTACACCCGGCGACATGTGTGATGTGTTGGTGGTAATGAACTCTGCTGCCCTTAAAGCTAACCTAAAGGTGCTTAAAAAAGGTGGTATCATCATTGCCAATACCGATGGTTTCGACCCTAAGAATTTACGTTTAGCTAAATACCCTGATGGGGTTAACCCGTTAGAAGATGGCTCGTTAGAAGGGTATAAGGTTGTTAAGCTTGATGTAACAAAAATTACCCGTAACACGCTTGCCGGTTCGGGCTTGGGCACTAAAGAGATAGACCGTACCAAGAATATGTTTGTGTTGGGCTTTTTATACTGGTTGTACAACCGCCCATTAGATATTACTATAGATTTTTTAAAGCTAAAGTTTGCCAAAAAGCCCGACATTGTTGAGGCTAACGTTAAAACCCTGCAAGCAGGTTACCACTTTGGCGATACCAGCGAGGAGTTTACCACCCGCTACACCGTTAAGGCAGCCGAAATTGAGCCGGGTATTTACCGCAGTATGAATGGTAACCAAGCTGTAGCTTTAGGTTTAATTGCAGCATCTAAAAAATCGGGCTTGCCGTTGTTTTATGGCACGTACCCTATTACCCCTGCATCAGATATTCTGCACGAGCTTTCTAAACATAAAAACTTTGGTGTGCGCACCTTCCAGGCCGAAGATGAAATAGCCGGTATTTGTGCCGCTATTGGTGCTTCGTTTGGTGGTTCACTGGGTGTTACGGCATCATCGGGCCCGGGTATAGCGCTTAAAGGCGAAGCTATTGGCCTTGCGTTAATGCTGGAGTTACCCTGGTAATCATCAACGTGCAACGCGGTGGCCCATCAACAGGTTTGCCAACCAAAACAGAGCAGGCCGACTTGTTCCAAGCCATGTATGGCCGTAACGGCGAAGCCCCTGTTGCGGTTATTGCGGCTTACTCACCCACTGATTGTTTTGATACTACCTTTGAAGCCTGCCGCTTAGCCGTAGAACACATGACACCTGTGTTTATGCTATCGGACGGGTATATAGCCAATGGTACCGAGCCATGGAAATTCCCTAAAGCGGAATCGCTGCCTGAAATTATCCCAACATTTGCCACAGCAGAAGATAAGGCCGATGGCAAGTTTTTACCCTACAAACGCAACGAGAAGCTGGCCCGTAAATGGGCGGTGCCGGGTGTTAAAGGTTTAGAGCACCGTGTGGGTGGATTGGAGAAAGAAAATGAAACAGGCAACATATCGTACGACCCTGAAAACCACGAATTGATGGTGCGTTTACGTGCCGAGAAGATTGAGAAAATAGCCGATTATATTCCGTTGCAAACCGTTGATAATGGTAACCCTACTGGCAAAGTAGCTATAGTAGGTTGGGGTGGAACGTATGGTTCTATTAAGGCCGCCGTTAAAGAGTGCAGGGAAGAAGGTTTGGATGTATCGCACATCCACATTAAATACCTAAACCCTTTCCCTAAAAATCTGGGCGAATTGCTATACGGATTTGACAAAATAATTGTACCCGAAATTAACCGCGGGCAATTAGTATCGCTGTTGCGCGATAAATATTTAGTACCAGCAATTGGCTATAATAAAGTACAGGGTAGCCCGTTCTCTATTGGAGAATTGAAAACCCGCATTAAACAAGAATTTACATCTTAATTAGATAATAAGCTAATTAGATAATAAGCGAATGGAATAACAATGAGTAGCCTAAATCCAAGATATCAAGATAATCCTATTGTAAAGCATTCTTACGAGTTTGCTTTACAAGTAATAGGATATTGCGAAATACTGGATAAGAGTGGAAAATATGTTGTTGCTAAACAAGTTTTACGTTCTGGCACATCTGTAGGAGCTAACATTCGCGAAGCACAAAATTCAGAAAGCAAAGCTGATTTCATTCATAAAATGAAAATAGCTTTAAAAGAGGCCGATGAAACAGAGTATTGGTTTTTTTATGTAAAGATTCTAATTACTCTGACCCACAAAAATTGATTGACAAATTATCCGAAATAATTAAAATATTGAATAAGATTATAGGTACTGCTAAAGTAAAACCATTATCTAATTAGCTTATTCGCTTATTATCTAATTTGTAAAGATGGAAAATGAAATAATATCAGAGGTACTTACCGCCAAAAGTTTTGAAACCGACCAGGATGTGCGTTGGTGCCCCGGCTGTGGCGATTACTCTATACTTAAACAAGTGCAAACCGTGTTGCCTACCCTTGGCTTACGCAGGGAAGAGATAGTGTTTATCTCGGGCATTGGTTGTTCATCGCGCTTTCCGTACTATATGGAAACGTATGGTATGCACAGTATCCACGGTCGTGCTACGGCTGTTGCCAGTGGCTTAAAAGCTACCCGTCCCGAGCTAAGCGTTTGGATAATTACAGGCGATGGTGACTCCATGTCGATTGGTGGTAACCACTTAATACACCTGTTGCGCCGTAACCTTGATGTGAATATTTTGTTGTTTAACAACGAGATTTACGGGTTAACCAAAGGCCAATACTCGCCTACATCAGAGCAGGGCAAGGTTACCAAGTCTACGCCAATGGGTTCTATAGACCACCCGTTTAACCCGGCGGCTTTATGCCTAGGTGCAGACTCTACCTTTGTGGCCCGCAGCATGGACCGCGACCCTGTGCATTTGCGCACTATTTTAAAACGCGCCAACGACCATAAAGGAACATCGTTGGTAGAGATATACCAAAACTGCAACGTGTTTAACGATGGGGCTTTTGAGGTGTTTACAGAGAAGGCACAAAAGGGCGATAATACCATTTTTGTAGAGCATGGCAAACCACTTATTTTTGCTAACGGCACCAAAGGCATTGTGCTTGAAGGTTTTACCCCTAAGGTGGTTGATGTTAATGAGAACTCAACAGAAAACCTTTGGATACACGACGAAACCGACCGGGTTAAGGCATCTATACTATCGCGCTTTTTTGATGACCCTAAACTAGGCGAAGCATTGCCCCGCCCATTTGGTGTGTTTTATATTGAAGAGCGCCCACGCTACGAAGACCAAATGACCAAGCAGATTTTAGATGCTACCCAAGCTAAAGGCCTTGGCGATTTGGATAAACTTATAGCAGGTAACAACACCTGGTTGGTGAGTTAGTATGGTTGTGTAATGAAGCTAAAGTCGGTAAAGATTTAATAGGCATTTAGTGCTTGTGGTTATAAGAAAAATAAAAAGCCCTGACATTTATCGTCAGGGCTTTTATATATAAACCTATTAGGTACAATTTTAAACCTAAAAGTCGCAATCCCAGGCTTTAATTTCAGTCGCCGGAATTTTTTCGCTTTCGGCATCTTTTAATTCATCGCCGCATTTTTCCTGTATACCTCCATCATACTGCATGGTAGCAGCGTTGTAGGCTTTGCACTCTTTACACTTTTTGCACGATGCAAATCCTAATGAAGCCACTACAGCCAGCATTAAGAATACTCTTGTTACATTTTTCATGATGAGTTTGTTTGTTAACTAGATACTTCTGCGTTGGTAACCATAGTTAATCCTACTAAGTTTAGAATAGGGTGAATTAGTCGTTTTTAGTTCTCGGTTCCCGGTTGCCAGTTGACAGTTGACAGTTCCCGGTTAGCAGTAATCAGATAAAATGTCCCTCTCATAGATAGGGTGTATGGCGCTTGTAGCGCTAGACGGGAAAGGGTAAATACCCAAATATTTAACAATACGTTAATCGTCATTCCTGCGTCCCGAGACTTCGGGAGCAGGACTACAAGCTTTGCTTGCAAAGCGCAGTGCTGATTATCTCACTAGCGGTGCGAGTATTAAACCACAAAGGGCACTTAGTTTTCGCAAAGAACGCAAAGGTTGATTGTCATTACTATTACGCTTACTATTTCACCATACGGTAATTGTCATTCCCGCGTAGGCGGAAATCTCACTAACGGTGCTAGTATTAAACCACAAAGAGCACTGAGTTTTCGCAAAGCACGCAAAGGTTAATAGACATTCCCGCGTTACGGAATCTCAGGAGCAGAATACCGCAGTGCTGATTAATCTCCCTAAAGTTTAAGGGTTGCCTATATTAATTAAAATAGCAATTGCCTGCAATGTAAAACCAACAAGCAATAGCAACATACCATAGCGAACCATTTTATTTTTCAATACGTCATTTTTTTCTACTTCGTCCATATCTTCGTCTCTATACCAAACGGCTTTCGAATCCACTTTTGGTGAATAATGAAACATCAAATATGACCCGATAATACTAATTATTAGCGCAAGTAGATTGATAATATCAATATAAGTTTTATTCATAAAATTTATTCGGCTGTTGCAGAAATTACATTCCAATTCATCTTTTTTACACTTCCGTTTGGCTTATTTAGTTTCCACTCAAAATTTATTGTTTGATGAGGCTTAACACGTTCATACAAGACATATGTTTCTCGGCCAAGTTCTGTATCTGTCTTAGAGTAAAAAATAACTTCAATATGTATATCTTTAAATCTAGCAACAGTTGCATTGTTGGTTACAGTACCCCGTAGTTTGAATTTATCTCCCCAAAAATTTTCATTGTATGTTCCATCTGCTTTAAGAAATTTCGACGGGTTTAACTTTTCAGTTTCCTCTACAGACATGACTTTAGCCTCATAACTTTGATTCGTAGATGCGGAGGAGTCGCGGGTTGAAGTTGAGTTGTTGCACGCAATTAGACATGTGCAAGCAAGAAAGATTATTGTATGCTTCATAGGTTTTTTTTGACAAATATAGATTTCTAATAAATTAAATTATCTCTGATTTATTTTGGATTATAAGTTAGATGAGGGAAAATGGTTTTTTAAACTTTGCGTCCTTTGCGATTAGCCTGAGCATAGTGAAGGCCTTTGTGCTCTTTGCGGTTAAAAATCATCCGTTTTATTCTCCAATCTGTTATTTTCTTGTTCAGACAACAGGCGTAAGCATCTGCCAAAGACAGGCAAGCGTTAGCTATGGCAGCGGCAGCCCGCAGCGCTCCTGATGCTTGCGGTAAGGATAAGCGCGAGGACTATAGCGGACAGAGCGGCCTGCCGTAGGCAGATAACGCCCAGAGAATCCCTCCCCCTCTCCCGAAAAATCGGGATCGGGTACTCCCTTTAAAAGGGAGAGTTGTTTCCTGACCATTACCGTAGGTGATTTCACACCATGGTCGGTGTTTAAGTGTAACGCCACCGACCATAATAGCTATCACAGCTTGGTGAGATTCCCACCTACGCGGGAATGACGATCACCTTTTTACAATAGCAAGCGTTAGCTATGGCAGCGGCAGCCCGCAGCGCTATTAAGGTTTGCGGTAAGGATAAGCGCGAGGACTATAGCGGACAGAGCGACCTGCCGCAGGCAGGTAACGCCCAGAGAATCCCTCCCCCTCTCCCGAAAAATCGGGATCGGGTACTCCCTTTAAAAGGGAGAGTTGTTTCCTGACCATTACCGTAGGTGATTTCACGCCATGGTCGGTGTTTAAGTGTAACGCCACCGACCATTAATTATTACATTCAGTTAATTGTCCACATTTCTTGACAAAGGCCTATGGGCGGTTGTATCTTTGTAGTAACCCTGACGATAAATGTCTGGGCAAGACCAAAAACTATTGCTGTGTTATTAAAATACCCTCTCCCGCCATCCGCCGTTGGCGGCTGCCACCCTCTCAATGAGAGGGATCTTTTGTCGGCATTTATAAGTCCGGATAATATAAAAAGTCAAGTTCATTTTGCGAAAAATATTTACAGCAGCTGCCTTTTGAGCCAGATGGATTTTTGGGGTTTTATCGGAAATAGCTATCAACGCATGGTGAGATTCCCGCCTGCGCGGGAATGACAATCGCCTTTTGGTGAGATTACTAACTTTCAGTTTTCACCTTTCCACTTTCAGATATTCATTATATTCGCAATTCAATTTTATATACATGATAGATTTCACTAAAGATGCCGATGGCATTGCCGTACTAAGCTTTAACATGGTAGGCCACCCGATGAATGTTATTAACGAACAATCGTCAGAAGCCTTTAAAAACGTGCTGGAGCAGGTGCTGGCCGATAAAGAAATTAAAGGGGTTGTTATTACCTCTAGTCGCCCGGAGTTTATTGCCGGTGCCGATTTAAATATGATTTTGGGCCTTAACAACACCAACGAGGTGGTTGAAATGACCCAACAACTGCACAAGCTTTTCCGCGCTATGGAAAAAAGCGGTAAGCCTTTTGTTGCTGCCATTAACGGCACAGCCCTGGGCGGTGGCTACGAGCTTTGTCTTGCCTGCCACTATCGTGTATGTGTAGACGATAGCCGCATTCAAATTGGTTTGCCCGAGGTTCAATTAGGTTTACTACCGGGAGGTGGTGGAACACAACGCCTGCCCCGCCTAATAGGCATGCAAGCCGCGTTACAAAATATGTTAGAAGGTAAGCGCCTTCGCCCGGCCCAAGCTAAAAGCGAAGGTATGGTAGATGCTTTGGTAGCTACCAAAGAAGAGCTTATACCCGCAGCTAAAAAATGGATTTTAGAGGTGGGTAAAAAAGCCCAGCCTTGGGATGTTGACGGCTACAAAGTGCCCGGTGGCGGTGTGCAAAGCCCTAACGGTGTTATGGTGTTTACCGCAGGCGCCGCCCTGTTAATGAAGAAAACATTCGGCAACTACCCCGCTGCACAGTTTATTATGAACTGTGTGTACGAGGGTATGCAATTGCCTTTTGATAAAGCCCTTGAGGTGGAAGCCCGCTACTTTGCTAAAGCGGTTATGACCAAAGAGAGCAAGCACATGATACGCACGCTGTTCTTTAACCTGAACGAAGCCAACAAAGGCGCGGCCAGGCCTAAGGAGATTGGTGAAATTCCGCTGAAAAAGGTGGGTATTTTAGGCGCGGGCATGATGGGCGCGGGTATTGCATACGTGTCGGCTGATGCTGGCTTAGAGGTAGTGCTTAAAGACGTGAGCCTTGAGGCTGCGGAAAAAGGTAAAGACTACTCTAAAAAACTATGGGGCGCTAAGCTATCTAAAGGCTTTATGACCCAAGAGAAGTTTGATACGCTTATGGGCCGCATAAAAGCGACTGATAACGCGGCAGACCTTGCCGGTTGCGACCTTATTATTGAAGCCGTATTTGAAGACCGTGGCCTTAAAGCTACCGTTACCAAAGAGAGCGAACCACATTTAAATCCAACCGGTGTTTTTGCATCTAACACATCAACACTGCCTATTACCGGCTTGGCTGAAGCATCGGCCCACCCTGATAAATTTATTGGTTTACACTTCTTCTCTCCGGTAGATAAAATGCCGTTGGTGGAGATTATCCTGGGTAAAGAAACGTCTAACTACGCCATTGCTATGGCGGTAGATTATGTTAAAAAGATTAAGAAAACGCCTATTGTGGTTAATGATGGTCGTGGCTTCTTTACATCGCGCAACTTCTCTACCTACGTTGCCGAAGGTTTAGAGTTGTTGAACGAAGGTGTAGCCCCCGCACTTATTGAGAATGCAGGCAAAGGCGCAGGCATGCCTGTAGGTCCGTTAGCTGTTGCCGATGAGGTAACTATCGAGCTGATGTATAAAATCATTAAACAAACAGAAAAAGATACCGGTGTTAGCTTAGATAGCGCCCAAAAAACCATTGCTACCCTGTTTGTAGAAAAGCTAGACCGTATTGGCAAAAAAGCAGGTAAAGGCTTTTACGATTACCCAGAAGGTGGCAAAAAACACCTGTGGGCTGGTTTGGCAGAACACTTCCCTGTTAAAGAGGGCATTATAGACCTTGAGACTGCTAAAACACGCTTACTATACCGCTAAGGTAATAGAGGCTGTTAAATGTATGGAAGAAGGTATTGTAACCTCACCCAAAGATGCTGATATAGGCTCTATCTTCGGTTGGGGCTTTGCACCATACTCAGGCGGTGTAATATCATTCCTTGATTTTGTTGGGTATGATACCTTTGTTGCTACTGCCGATAAACTGGCTGATACCTACGGAGAACGTTTCCGCCCAACAGATAAGCTTCGTGCTATGGCTGCCAATGGCGAGAGTTATTACAGCAATGCGAAGGAATTGGAGGTGGCGTAACAGAGCTTAGAGTGAAAGCGAGAGTGTTTTTCTCGCCTCTAATAACTCGCCCCCAGCCCCTATTTTTTAAACCAATTATCCGTACCTTTGTTGAAACATTGAATATACAATATAGAATATAAAAGTTATGTATCCAGAACAAATGGTTGCCCCAATGAGGGCCGAAATGACCAGTGTTGGCTTTCAGGAACTGAAAAGCGCCGACGAGGTTAACAATACAATTCCAAAGGCAGATGGCACTGTGCTTTGCTTTATAAACTCAGTTTGCGGCTGCTCGGCAGGTACTGCCCGCCCGGGTGTTAAACTATCGTTACAAAGCGAAAAACGCCCCGATAAACTAGTTACTGTTTTTGCCGGTAACGACCCTGAGGCCGTAGCACAGGTGCGCCAGTACTTATTGCCTTACCCTCCATCATCGCCTGCTATTGCTTTGTTTAAAGATGGCAAGCTGGTACACATGATAGAGCGCCACCACATTGAAGGCCGCACAGCCGATATGATTGCAGAGAACCTTGCAGGTGCTTACGCACAATACTGCTAGTAGCCTCACCCCCAAACCCCCTCTCCCATAGAGAGGGGGCTTCAAAATAGTAGAAGAATCCTTCCCGTTTTGCGGGAGGGATTTTTTGTTTTAGCTTTATCCAATGTTTAAATACCTGATACCGTTTGTAGTACTGCTACTTGCTGCCTGCTCTGCCCATAAAGGTAAACTACTGCAAAAGGCAGGGTATATCGAGGCGGGCGATAAGAAAATAAGCCTGAGTACATCAGCCCCAAACACCCTATCTATAAGCTATTTTCAATGCGGGGGATATGTATAAAGTCGGGTAACGATGTGGTGCTGGTAGACCCTTTTGCCTCTAATCCATCTATGGTATCAAAAGTAAAAATAGACACCGCTGCCGTAGGCTTAATTATGAAGGGCATTAACCGTGCAGATATTAAAGCTATACTGGTTAGCCACTCGCATTACGACCACCTGATGGACGTACCCTACATAATGAACACCTATTGCCCGCCAACAACCAAACTGTTTGTAAACCACACAGGTGTGCAAATAGCTGAACGGCTAAAAGTTGATTCTACTAAGATTATTGATGTGGAGAAGCCAGCAGGCTTTACAAGTGTATCAGGTAATATTAGGGTGCTGCCCATTATCAGTTCGCACCCGCCGCATATTGGCAATACAAAACTGTACGATGGAGAATACCGGCCCAATACCAAGCCCGGGCAAAAAGCTTTTGGCGCTGTGGCAAACCCTATGCCTACCTTATAGATATTATGAATGGGGCAGAGGTTAACTTTAGGTTGATGGTGCAAACATCGGCCAGTAATGAGGCCAGCGCTAACCTGCCCGATAGCCTGCTAAAAGCAAAGGGGTTGATGTATTGGTTATGCCGGTTGCGTTATATAGCAAAACTCCGGGCTACCCTGCATCGGTATTAAATATTATTAAGCCTAAGTATACTATTATTGGCCATTGGGAAAACTTCTTTAGGCCTTATGAAAAGCTGACAAAGAAACCCTACCAGGTTGCGGGAGGCACCGATGTTATGGCCTTTGCAAAAACTATGGAGCAACTAGTTGGTAAAGATAAATTTAGGATACCCATGCCGGGGAGTAGTATTACTATTGAATATTAATTACTCGCTAACAGCACCGCCAATAACCTTAGGCGAGCGTATATAGTCAGAGTCGTGTTTGGGGGCGTTTTTAAGGCCTTCGTCTTGCGTAATGTCCATTTTTACTACGTCGGGGCGTAGAACGTTGGTTTCGTCCGTCATGTAAATAAGCGGTTCAACCCCATCGGTATCCAGCTCATTCAGCTTTTCCATAAAGGTTAAAATCTTATTCATGTCACCCATCATTTTTTCTTTACCTGCTTCGTCAAATTCTAAACGGGCCAGGTGGGCAATATGGTCAACGGTGGCTTTATCTATTTTCATCGTTCTAAACTACTGTCAATTTTTTGGTAAACCAAGGTACGCAATTCGTTAATGTTATCGTCGGTCATGCCTTTGGTATCAATAGGTTTATGAATAAAAACCTTACTTAACCCTAGGGTGCCTACCCGTTTCGATTTTCTGTAATCGGGCAGTATGCGCCAACTGTTTGCAAAGGTAATAGGTATGATTGGAACTTGCGCATCTATAGCCAATTTAAAGGCCCCGTTTTTAAAGGGCAGCATATCGGGCGCGTTGGGCGATATAGTCCCTTCGGGGAAAACAAATATGGTAATACCATCACGCAGGTCGGCCTCTGCACGCTCAAGCGCCTTGGCGGCTTTCATAGGGTTGGTGCGGTCTATGGGTATGTGCATGGTGCGGAACAGCAACCCAAAGAAGGGAGCCTCTGCATGCTCTTTTTTGGCTAAAAAGTGAAAGTGAAAGGGCCAAAAACAAAACGGCAGTATAATATCTAAGTACGATGCATGGTTGCAGCAAACTACATAGGCCTGACCGCGTTTAGGCTTTTCTTCCCACTTAGTAGTAAAAGGTATACCGCCCAAAAGCAATATAACACTGCCCCAAAAACGTTGTATGGCAAGTGCTACCCGCAGGCTGCGGAACACAAAAAGACTAAGGCATAACCAAGGGAACAGCAGCGCGAAGAGCGTGAAAAACACGGTAACAATCCAAAGCTTCCACAGGGTTATTAATATAGTCTTCACGCCGCAAAGGTAGTATTTCGTAGCTTATAGCTAATAGCTTGCAGCTTATAGTATTACTCTTTAACTATGCGCAGGGTTTTAACAGCATTTGGTGTATTTACCCTTACAAAGTAAATTCCTGCAGGCATATCGGCTATATCAACAGTAAGCTGTTGGGCATTGTTTTGGCTGATGGTTTTAACCGTTTGCCCTAGTGGATTTAATAGCTGTATGGTAGCATTAACAGGGGCTTTACCTAAGTTAATATTGAGTGTGTTTTGGGCAGGGTTGGGGTAAATAGTAATGTTGTTAATAGAGGCTTCTTTAACACCCGTTGTAGCGTCGTAACAAATGTGGGTATAAAGCTGCCAGTTTTGGTTTTCAAGCGGTTGGCCGTTACCCTCGTCTATATCAACATTCCTGCGCCAGTTATTATCAATAGATGTTACTTTAAAATACGAGTTAGGGTAAGTGCTTCTTAAATCGGTACCCAGGGTGCCATTAAAAACAGAGGTGCCGGTAACGCCAAACGTATCGCTTATGCTCCCAAAATATTGCATACCAATGGCTATATCATTGTTGCTAACAGGTATAAAGGCGGGTATAGCTAACCGGGTTGGTGCAGCAGGAAGCGGCGTTGGTGTAATGGAGGTATTGGTAAAAATAGTATCGCTCCAAAAAATGGTGTTAGCAATAGGCCCTGTTAAAGAATCATTTAAAGCAGCATAAAAAACAATGGTATCCATAGTGCCCGATGCATTTCTATGCACTATTTGGGTAATTATACTGTCAATTTCATATTGGAAATACATTACCGTAGGGTTGTTAAAATTGGCAGGCACATCGTAACCCGCAATTACACCGGGCTTAAATGCTACGGCAACCTCGCTAAAATACCCCTCGGGCGATGGATTGGTGCTGACAACGGCTGCCGATAAATTATCATCGCCGTTGGCCGAACTGTAGTTTATATAGAAGGGGTTTGGGCAGGTTTGTGCGTAAGTAAATGTTGCTGCTAAAACAGCGGCTGCAAATAGTATTAGTCTTTTCATGTTGTATCTGTTGTAGGTACAAAGGTAACTATAATGGCAAATAAATTGTTTTATGCTAAGGAAATGGCAGGTATAAGCTCTTTAGATACCGGGGTATAACTTTCAACTGTATTCACACTTTTCAACCACCGCCCCATCTTTTCAACTTTTAACTTTTAGTTTTTAGTTTTGAACTACATTTGCCGTCCTAAAACGATTATGGAAACGGTAGTAAGCGGTATACGTTCAACATCAAGCAGTTTGCACCTGGGTAACTACCTGGGCGCGTTAAAGAATTTTGTGCAAATGCAGCACCAGCACAACTGCTTCTTTTTATTGCCGATTACCACGCATTGACTACGCACCCAAAGTCGGACGAGATGCACACCAACGCCCGAAAGGTTATTATAGAGTACCTTGCGGCGGGCTTAGACCCCGAGGTGGCAACTATTTACCTGCAAAGCGATGTACCACAAACGGCAGAACTGTACCTGTTTTTAAACATGGTATCGTACCTGGGCGAGTTGGAGCGTAGCGCATCGTTTAAAGAGAAAGTGCGCAAGCACCCCGATAATGTTAATGCCGGTTTGCTAACCTACCCTGTGCTTATGGCTGCCGATATTATTCTGCACCGTGCCACCAAAGTTCCTGTAGGCAAAGACCAGGAGCAGCACCTTGAAATGACCCGCACCTTTGCAGGTCGTTTTAACAACTTATATAAGGTTGATTACTTCCCCGAGCCTGTTGCCTACAATTTTGGCAACGAGTTGGTTAAGGTTCCATCGCTTGATGGTACGGGAAAGATGAGTAAATCAGACAACCCCGGTTCAGCTATTTTCTTTAGCGATAGCGAAGAGGTTATCCGTAAAAAGGTAATGAAGGCCGTAACATCGGTAAACGTTGGCCCTACAGAAGAAGAGCCTAACAAGCCCGAGGTGATAGAAAATTTATTTACGCTGATGAAGCATGTTTCAACCGCCGACACGTTGGCCCATTTTGAAGATATGTGGGCAAGCAGCGGCATGCGCTACGGCGATATGAAGAAGCAACTGGCCGAAGATATGGTAACGTTTACAAAGCCTATCCGCGAAAAGATTGCCGACTTAGAGGCTAACGAAGACTACTTGCGCAAGGTGGTAAAAATGGGTAAAGAAAAAGCACAGGCCAGCGCCCAAAAAACGGTTGACGAGGTGCGCCAAATAATTGGTTTTAAACAATTCTAAAATATAAAGTTCTTTAAAAATGATATTATCGGATAAGCAGATATTGGCTGAAATAGAAAAAGGCACAATTGTTATAGAGCCTTACAACCCTGAGTGTTTGGGCACCAATAGCTACGACGTTCACTTAGGTCGCTACCTGGCTACCTATAAAGACCGTGAACTTGATGTGAAAAAGCACAATAAGCTTATCCATTTTCAAATTCCCGAAGAGGGCTTTTTATTAGTACCGGGTACTTTATACTCATGGGTGTTACCAAAGAATATACCGAGACCCACGCGCACATTCCTTTCTTAGAGGGAAAATCATCTACCGGGCGTTTAGGTATTGATATACACGCCACGGCAGGCAAAGGCGATGTAGGCTTTTGCAACACCTGGACGCTGGAAATATCTGTATCTCAACCCGTGCGTGTTTACGCAGGTATGCCTATAGGCCAGCTTATTTACTTTGTGGTAGATGGCGAGATTGGCGTAAAATACGGCGACAAGAAAAGCGCCAAATACAACGCCCGCACCATTAAGCCTGTAGAAAGCATGATGTGGAAGAACTTTGAAAAGGCGTAGCCTTTTCAATTAAGAAATTAAGGAGCGAAAGAATTAAGAAATGGTGAGGTACTCATTCTTTAATTCCTTCATTTTTTAATTTCTTAATTCTATTAGTGCCTACGCCACTAATAGATTACATCCCCTCACATCACTATAATCAAACCTGCCGAGTATTTCGAAGGTATTATCATCAAACACACGGCCAAGGTCTGATGTGGCAATGAAGGCACACGAGTCTATATTGGCAAGGTCTATAACGTTTACGCCGCCGGTAGCGCCCTGGGCTACTTTGCTAAAAGGGTCGTTAACATCGCGTATAAGCACCTTCATCCACGGTGGGCAATGGTAGCGGCCTTCGCCCTTAGAGTAGGCTTGCGATAGCATCTCTGTCATACCATATTCAGAATGGATATGTTGGGTGCGGAAGGCGTAGCATAGCTTTTCGTGCATTTCGGCACGGGTAAGCTCTTTGCGGCGACCTTTCATGCCACCGGTTTCCATAACAATACAGTTGTCGCCTACATCTACATTATATCGCTCGGCCAAATCTAGCAAGGCGAATGATACGCCTAAAAGCAATGTTTTTTCGCCGCGGTCTTTCAGGGCTTCCAGTTTTAAAACAAGGCGGTCGGTATCATACAAGTAAAAGCCGCTATCGGGGTGCTTGCTTAGTTTAATAAGCTTATCGGCCATGTATACCAGCGATGAGCCTTCACGCTCTAGGTAGGAGGGGACAGCCCCAATATGCAATACTTATCTATAGGGCCGTAGGCCAGCTCAAAAGCTTTTATAAACGATTGTTCGTATAAATCAACATCGTACACATGGTGGGCCGATGTTTGCAGGCCGGTGGTAGAACTGCTGGTAAACGTTACGGCAGGTTCAGCCTCTTCAAGGCAGGTAACTTTATGGGTTTTAAAAAACTCAATAGGTAAAAAAGGAATCTTATCTACGGTTTTAACCATATCGGCCGTAAGGCCCAACAGGTTAAGGTAACGGCTGTATAAGGCGTTGTTGGCACATTGGTGTTTAAAAAGCTCCATAGCAAGCTTGTTAAACTGTGCGGGTGAAGTAACACTAAATATCTTATCTTTAAAATATTGTGTGTTTACGGGCATTTTGGCTAAATTTGTGTTTACTGTTTGTTATGATTAAAAGGCCAAATATACAATATGCAATTTTAATGTTGATGCTGTGCGTTTTGGCTGCGGGTTGTTTAGATCGTAAGGAATATCCAACCACCCCCAAATAACATATTCAGGACTGCAATTGTTTCAGAATGTTGCAGGTAACGATTCTGCCGCTGTTATACAGGTAACTTTTACCGATGGCGATGGCAACATTGGCCTTAACCAGGCCGATACCTTAGCCCCTTATACCGGGCAGTTTTACTTTAACTGTTTTATAGAGTATTACGAATTGCAGAACGGTGTTTGGGTGAAGCCCACGCTTAACCCGCCTTTTTATTACCGCATACCCCCGCTTAGCGGCAACAGCAATGCAATAGAGGGTAGTATAGATATCAGGCTTAATGCCCCATACTACTCACCATCGGCGTTTGATACTATTAAGTACTCCATAACCCTTGCCGATAGGGATTTAAACCTAAGCAATACGGTAGAGACGCCCGCGTTTATTAAGTAGGGGGCAGGGGTCAGAGGTCAGTTGTCAGTTGTCAGGCTGAGCGTAGACGAACCCTGACTCAAGACTCAGCCCTCACTACTCAACACTCCCATCTTCCTCCCCATCATCAGGAATTTCGGCGGCGGGGTTGCCCAGGTAAAGTTCAATCAACCCTTCGGGGCAGGTAACGGTAATGGTTTTGGCGGCCCTGTCTATCCCTTTTAATATATGGCCTGCCAGCGGAATAAGCACCTCTTTGCTTTTATAGCTTACAGCAACAACAGACTGTTGAGGAATATCTAAAATCTCAACCACCGGACCCAGTTCACCTTTTTCGGTATCAACAACCGTAAAGCCCATAACCTCGTGGTGGTAAAACTCCAGCGTGCCCAAGGTTGGCATAATATCAACAGTAACATACACCTTGGCATTGGTAAGCTGGCGGGCATCGGCTTCGGTTTCAATATCTTCCATTTCCAGCAGCACCATGTCGTTGCCCTTGGGTGTAATTTTTATAACAAAATGGGGCACTGGGTTGCCTGCAACCTCAACAAACAAGGTATCTATCCTGTTATATAAGCGGCGGAAGTCGGTGTTCAACTTTAACTGCATCAGGCCTTTTAAACCTATCGGTTTAGTAATTTGCCCTGCTTCTATGTATTCGTTCTTATTCACTTTGCAAAGTTATTCACACGTAAGGTTAAAAAATCACTTAAACAGATTTTCTATTAATAGATTTTTAACTTTGAAAAAAGCCATATTTGTTAAACCACTAAAAAAACAAAATATGCGTAAACTACATAATCTAATTACACTATCCACAGTTTACGGGCTGCCTTTTGCCAATTTTCCAACCTGAATTGCTTAATACAGAATAAGGCACGCCGAAAATTAATTTTAAATGAAACGTAATTCTAGAAAGTCACGTATATGAAAATCTAACAAAGGTTGCATGTACATATTATAAACTTTTAAAACATTAGTATTATGAAAGTTAAAATTCAGTCGATTCATTTTGACGCAGACACCAAACTTTTAAGTTTTATTGACGAACGGATTTCAAAACTATCAAGCCTTTATGATGGCGTACTTGGCGGGGAGGTATTTCTGCGCTTAGATAAAGCCGCAGACAGCGAAAACAAAATAACCGAGATTAAATTACACATACCGGGCAACGACCTTTTTGCCCGTAAGCAATGCAAAACATTTGAAGAAGCTACCGATACAGCAGTAGATGCCCTAAAGAGCCAACTGGTTCGCCGAAAAGAAAAGGCAAAAGGCTTATAATTGCTACCAGATATAAAGAAAAATCCCCCAGCGTTTGTTGGGGGATTTTTTTATGTTGATTTTTAACCCTCACACCTCTTACCTTTAGTCAGGTGGTGAGAGTGTTATAAATGTTGTTATATAATGTTGACATTGTGCAGCCCATATTTTAATCGTAAAGTCAACTAACTGTTAAAATATAATCATCGGGGGAAGAAACAATATTCCTTGTTTTGGGAATGTTTTAAATGTTTGTGTTGGGTATTTACATTATGTTAATATATAACTATTTGATTGTGAGATGTATAATATTATTGATAGCATATTGACTTTATCAATAGCAGTAAGTTAACTTTATAGTAAATCTGCTAGGCATTTCGTACGTCTACTAAAAAACTTAAAAAATCCAACACCACATGAACCGCAAGGCACTAGTTGCAGCCAATATACTTTTGGTTGCTGTATCCTTATTGCTTATTACTTCGTGCAACAAAAACCGCAAACTGCGTAAGCCCGATGCTGCTTTTGCACCTTACATTACTGCCTACACGGGCGGCATAGTATCATCGTATACCGATATTAGAATCCGCTTTGCCGATGAGGTTGCTGATACTACAATTGATTTAGAGAAGGAAAAGATTTTCTCCATGTCGCCAAAGGTGGCGGGCAAATTGGTTTGGGCCGATGCTTATACCTTGCAGTTTAAGCCCAATAAGCCGTTGGATGCTGACGAGATTTACGATATAGACGTAAAGGCCAATAAGCTGGTAAAGAATATGCCTGAGAAGCTGAAAACCTTTTCGTTCAGTTTTAAAACCATTAAGCAAAGCATAGCCTCAAAAGTAGAGGGCGTGCGGGTGTACGATAAAAATGCGGCTAATTATTACCGTGTATTTGGCAGGATAAACCTGGCCGATAATGCAGATGCCGCCAACATTCAAAAAACTATAAAAGCCAAAATTAACGGCAAAGAACTTAAAGTAAAAGTAGACCCTGCAGGTGATAGGGTGTGGACGTATACTATAGACAGTGTTCCGCGTAGCGCTACAAAAAGCAGCCTGCAAATTGAAATGGATGGCGATGCCATTGGCGCTGACGAAACCGGCGATGCAAAAATTGATATTCCTGCTACGGGTGTTTTCAGCCTTATGTTATACAGCGCAGAAAGCGACCCCGACCAGCACGTTTCGTTATACTTTTCAGAGTCGCTAAATGAGTCGCAAGACCTGTCGGGTCTTGTAAACTTCAGTAGCTTTTCGGCCTTAACATCTTTTGTGGTAGATAACGAGCTAAGGGTGTTTCCTCAAACAAGGCAAATGGGCGCGCAAAACCTGTTGGTTAACTCATCAATACAAAGCGCAGGCAACCAAACACTGGGCAGCAATAGCGATGTAAGCGTATCGTTTGAAGAGTTAAAACCTAAGGTTAAAATAAAAGGCAAAGGCGTTATTATTCCCAACTCAAACGGGCTGATTCTTCCATTCCAAGCCGTTAACCTGAATGCGGTTGATGTGGAGGTTTTTAAAATATACGAGAACAATGTGCGCCAGTTTTTCCGAGTAAACAACCTGGAGGGCAGCAGCGAACTTTACCGTGTGGGTAAGCGCGTTGTTAAAAAGAAAATACCATTGGCCGGCGTGCGCAATACCTGGACTGATTACAGTCTTGACCTTGCCGACCTTGTAAAATCTGAACCCGGTGCTATATACCGTGTTAAGCTTACGTTTAAAAAAGAATACTCAACCTATGATTGCGCCGATAGCGGAAGCGAGAACACCGGCATGGCCAGTATGAATGAGGAAGATGGGGATGAAGATGAGTCTCAGAATTATGACGACTACGATTACTACAGCGATTACGACTGGAACTATGGCGATGATTATGATTATATGCAGCGCGATAACCCATGCAACTCTGCCTACTACAACAACAGCGATAATTACGATGCCCGCAACGTTTTAGCTAGTGATTTAGGCATAACTGCTAAGATTGGCCCGAGTGGAAACTATAATATATACGTAACCAACATCATCACTACAAAACCAATGGGTGGAGTGGTTATTGAGGTGTATGATTATATAAGCCAACGCCTGGGTACTGCCACTACCGATGCGCAGGGCATGGCTAAGCTAACCATTGCTAAAAAGAAACCGTTTTTACTTATTGCCAAAAGCGGTAAGCAACGCGGTTACTTAAAACTGGGCAGCGAATACTCTTTAACCCAAAGTAATTTTGATGTGGGCGGGGAGCAGGTACAGAAAGGCATTAAAGGCTTTATTTACGGCGAGCGTGGCGTATGGCGCCCGGGCGATTCGCTGCATGTATGCTTTATGCTGGAAGACAAAAACAAAGTGCTTCCGCCTAAGCACCCTGTTACGTTTGAACTGGTTAACCCCCGCGGGCAGATAGTGCAAAAAATGGTTAAGGTTGATGCTGTTGGCGGTATTTACAACTTTAGCACAGCTACCGATGATAATGCTCCAACAGGTACGTATACAGCCCGCGTAAAAGTGGGTGGCGCTACGTTTACGCAAGGCTTAAAGGTGGAAACTATTCAGCCTAACAGGTTAAAGATTAACCTTGATTTTGGTAAGACCAAACTAACCCAAGCCGATGCTAATTTACAGGCTCCGCTTAAAGTACAATGGTTAAACGGTGCTACGGCGCGTGGCTTACGGGCCAATGTGTCTGTTACACTAAACAAGGCCGAAGGTAAGTTTGATAACATGAAAGGTTTTGTGTTTGACGATCCTACCATATCATACTACCCCGAAGCACAAACCATTTTTGATGGGTATTTAGATGATAATGGGGTTGCTGCTGTGCAGCCTGCCATTAAGGCTACCAATGCCCCTGCTATGTTAACGGCAGGCTTTACCGTACGTGTGTTTGAAGAAGGCGGCAATTTTAGTATAGACCGCTTTAACATGCCGTATTATCCATATAATAATTATGTGGGGTTACAAGTGCCAAAATCTGACGACTACTATGGCATGTTGCCTAACAATAAAGACCATAACATAAAAGTAGCAACAGTTGATGCTAATGGCAAGCCAGTATCGGGCCGTAAGGTGCGTTACGAGGTATATAAATTAGAGTGGCGCTGGTGGTTTGACGAGAGCGAACTAGGCGGCTACAGCTTTATGAACAGTAACTACAAAGACCTTGTAGATTCTGCCACAGCATACTCTACCGGTGGGTACGTAAACTTTAAATTGAAGATGCGCGAACCCAACTGGGGCCGCTATTTAATACGTGTTAAAGATGTAGAAAGCGGCCATACGGCAGGTCAAACAGTGTATGTTGACTATGCTGATATGGATGCCCGCCAAGGCGGACAATCGCCGGAGGCGGCTACCATGCTATCGTTTACTACAGATAAGCCCAAGTATAATGTAGGCGAAGAGGTTAAGATAACCGTTCCATCATCGCCGGGTGGGCGAGCATTGGTAAGTGTGGAGAATGGCAGCGGCGTGGTTACCAGCTTTTGGAAAGAACTGGAGAAAGGCCAAACGCTGGTTAAGTTTACTGTTACCGATAAAATGACACCCAATGTGTATGTCAACATATCGCTGATACAGCCCCACTCGCAGGCTATAAACGATTTGCCAATACGCTTGTATGGTATACAACCTATATTGGTTGAGGATAAGAATACACATATCTACCCCCTTATAACCAGCGCCGAAACATTCAGGCCGGGAGAAACGGCTAAGATTACCGTGAAAGAGAAAAACGGTAAGCCTATGACGTATACACTGGCTATTGTTGATGAGGGCTTGTTAGACCTTACCCGCTTTAAAACCCCCGACCCGTGGAATACATTCTACGCCCGCGAGGCATTGGGTGTTCGCACTTACGATGTGTTTGATAATGTATTGGGTGCTTACGGTGCAAGCCTTGGTAAAATACTAAGCATTGGTGGCGATGGTGAAATGGATGCAACAGGCGGGGCAAAAGAATCTGTCCGCGCTAAGCGCTTTAAACCGATGGTTGTTTTTGTAGGACCAACTACGCTAGCCAAAGGTGGCTCTAAAACCCATACCATTAAAATACCGGAATATGTAGGCTCGGCCCGCATTATGGTAGTAGCCCGCGATGGCGATGCGTATGGCAATGCTGAGAAAACAGTAACCATTAAAAAGCCGTTGATGGTACTGGCTACCCTGCCGCGTGTGTTAGGCCCAAGCGAAACGGTTAAACTTCCTGTATCTGTTTTTGCTATGGAAAGTAAGGTTAAGAATGTAACGGTGCAGCTTAAAGCCGACCCGGCCTTCTTTACGGTAGAGGGTTCATCAACCCAAAACTTAACGTTTAGCAAAATTGGCGACCAACTGGCATCATTCAGCCTAAAAGTAAAACCGAATGTAGGCATAGCCAAAGTGCAGGTTATAGCTACGGGTGGTGGCGAAACAGCTACCAGTACTATAGAGATTGATGTGCGCAACCCTAATCCGCCGGTTACCGAGGTTACCGAATATCTTGTTGCTCCCGGCAAAAGCGTAACCACATCGGTTAAGCCTGTGGGTATGGATAAGACTAATAAAATGCAGTTGGAGCTGTCTACCATGCCGCCGATAAACCTTGGCAAGCGTTTGCGTTATCTTATAACGTACCCACATGGTTGTATAGAGCAAACTACATCGTCAGCATTCCCTCAATTGGTATTGGGCGATATTATGAATCTGGACGAGAACTATTCTAAAACCATACAAACCAATGTAAAAGCGGCTATTGGTAAGCTGCGTTCGTTCCAAACACCATCGGGTGGGTTTGCATACTGGCCGGGCGGCACACAGCCCGACGAGTGGGGCACTACCTATGCGGGGCACTTCTTGTTAGAAGCAGAGGCAAGAGGTTACCAACTACCTGTGGGTATGTTAGAATCGTGGAAGCGCTACCAGAAGAAACATGCTGTAGAATGGTCGCCGGGAAGTAATGTAGACAACTACTATTACAACAGCGATTTGATGCAGGCCTACCGACTGTATACATTAGCACTTGCTAAAGCGCCCGAACCGGGTGCAATGAACAAACTGCGAGAGACCAAAGGCATTGGCCTTGCGGCTAAATGGCGTTTGGCGGCGGCTTACCAACTGGCAGGCAACAGCGGTACAGCATCGGTTATTATTGCCGGGCTAACTACTAACGTTCCTACGTATAAAGAGTGGGGTTATACCTACGGATCGCCCGACCGCGACCTGGCTATGATTTTAGAAACCCTAACGTTGATGGACCGTCGTGTACAGGCTACGCCAATTGCCAAACAGGTATCGGTATTGTTGAGTAATAACAATTACTGGATGAGTACCAGGGCACAGCATATTGCTTGCTGGCTATGGGCAAATATGCTGGTAAAAATGCAGGCTCACCACTAATGGCTAGTTATACCTTAAACGGTAAGGCAGGCAAGGCAGTACCTAATAAAAAGTCTATGTTCCTTACCGATGTGGCAGTAACAGGTACTAAAGCCAATGGCTTTGTTATTACCAATACGGGCAAGTCTATGCTGTTTGTTAGGGTAATGGCAGAAGGTATTCCGGCACAAGGTACAGAGACCAAAGCCGAGAGTAACCTGCGCATGAACATAGCTTATAAAACATTGGGTGGACGTTCTATTGATGTAGGACGGATAGAGCAGGGTACAGACTTTGTTGCCGAGGTAACCATTACGCACCCGGGCATATTAAGCGCCTACCAAAATATGGCGCTAACGCAGATATTTCCTTCGGGTTGGGAGATACATAACAACCGAATGGACGATGTTGCATCGGCAATAAGTACCTCCCCATCAACCTATGAAGATATACGCGACGACCGTGTGTATACCTATTTTGATTTGGGTAAAAACCAAACCGTAACGTATAAGGTGATATTGAATGCAGCCTATTTAGGCAGGTACTATTTACCGCTTACTTATACCGAGGCTATGTACGATAACTCTGTAACTGCACGCCTGCCGGGCCGTTGGGTAGAGGTGGTAGCGCCGGGTAGTAATACGGTTGTATCGGCTAAAAAATAAAATTTGCTGTTGCAACATTTTTTTTGAAACAATTTGGATTGTTGCCAGTTTTATAATAACATTGCAAACAAATGAAGATGAATAACCTAATAGTAACCCAAAACGCGTGTTGTTGCACCGTTACTTGTTGGAAAACCAACGAGGGGTTATTGTTATGTACTATGCCGTAGGCATATATAGTATTGCAACAAGCACAAGCCCCTTGGTATTCCCAAGGGGCTTTTTTTATACCAAATTTTTTAAAAATCAATAGTATGTATAGTTTAATTAATAAGATTTATGAGCGGAATAACGATAGCAAAACCGTTTTCCCTAACAAGCGCCAGACCGAAGAATTTATAAGCCGTTTGTTTGATGTGTTATACATAAACACTGATAAAAAGTATGCAAACAGGTTAGCTTTTGAGGCTGAGTTTCAATACCTGGGCTTTCTTTTTAATAATTTATTGCCGGCCAATAAGCTTGATGCTGATATTGAAGATAACTGGGAGGTATTTAGCGAAGAGCTTACCACACTTTACAATGCCAGTATATTAGATGCTAACGCTATTTTAGAGTTTGACCCGGCAGCCAATTCGTTAGAAGAAGTGCTGCATACGTACCCCGGTTTTTATGCCATAGCCATACACCGTGTAGCGCATTATTTATGGCAGAAAAACGCCCGCGAACTGGCGCGTGTTTTTTCTGAATATGTACACAGCAAAACAGGCATAGACATACACCCCGGTGCACGTATAGGGCAAGGCTTTGCCATAGACCACGGCACGGGCATTGTTATTGGCGAGTCTACCCAAATAGGTAACAATGTAAAGATATACCAAGGCGTTACTTTGGGTGCGCTTAGTGTGGACAAAGAAAATGCTAAGGTTAAGCGGCACCCTACTATACAAGATGATGTTATAATTTATTCTAACGCTACAATACTGGGGGCAACACCCTTATAGGCCGCGGCAGCATTATAGGTGGCAACGTATGGCTTACCTACAGCATCCCATCAAACTCAGTAGTTTTTCATCAAATAGAAATAAAAGTAAAAGACAATAACCCTTTTCCAGAGCCTATTAATTACGTAATCTAAAAAATCGATTTAAAATGAAATTTGAGAACATTTTGCAAACCATTGGCAACACGCCACATGTAAAGATTAACAAGCTGTTTGGCAACAAACATGAGGTATATATAAAGCTGGAAAAACAAAACCCCGGCGCCAGTATTAAAGACCGTATAGCCCTTGCTTTGATAGAAGATGCTGAGCAACGTGGCGTACTGAATAAAGACAGTGTTATAATAGAACCCACATCGGGCAACACGGGCATTGGCCTTGCGCTGGTGGCGGCTGTTAAGGGGTATAAGTTGATACTTGTTATGCCCGAATCTATGAGTGTGGAACGCCGCAAACTGATGGAGGTATATGGTGCTACGTTTGTGCTAACCCCGCGCGAGAAAGGCATGAAAGGGGCTATTGAAAAAGCCTTAGAACTAAAAGCTGAAACGCCCAACGCTTTTATTCCCCAGCAGTTTGAAAACCAAGCCAATGTTGAAATACACCGCAAAACAACCGCGTTGGAAATACTAAATGATTTTCCTGATGGGCTTGATTACATTATAACAGGTGTTGGCACAGGCGGCCACATAACAGGTGCAGCCGAGATATTGAAACCTAAATTCCCCAACCTAAAGGTATATGCGGTAGAGCCGGCAGCATCGCCGGTGTTGAGCGGCGGTGCGCCATCGCCACACCCATTGCAGGGTATAGGCGCGGGCTTTGTACCCGCTATATTAAATACCGAAATACTAGACGGTATTATTCAGGTTGAAAAAGACGAGGCCTTTGACTATGCCCGCCGTATTGCTAAAGAAGAAGGCATTTTTGTGGGGGTATCAACAGGGGCATCGTTAGCAGCGGTTGCTAAAAAGCTGGCAGAGATACCTGAAGGTAGCAAGGTGCTAACCTTTAACTATGATACGGGAGAGCGTTATTTATCAATAGAAGGATTATACTAATTATGGTTATTATGAGCGAAGTAACATGCCCAATTTCTGATGAACGGGTTGATGAAAATACCACCCGTGTAGTAGCTGCCATTACTATAATAATTACGCTGCCTGCCTTGTATTTTAATGCATACCCTGTGTTTATATTGTTGGGTTTAGACTTTGCTATACGGGCCTTTACCAAAGGCGATTATAGCGTGTTGCGTAATGCTGGCAAAGCATTAAGCACGGCGTTAAACTTACCTAAAAAGCCAATAGACGCGGCACCCAAAAAATTTGCAGCAGGGGTAGGGTTAGCATTTAGTATAACAATTGCCATTTTGCAGCTTGCAGGTCTTACAAATACCGCCTTGTTGTTGGGTGCTGTATTGTTAGTGTGTGCTTTTTTAGAAGCCGCCCTAGCTTATTGCGTGGGCTGTGTGGTATATAGTTATTTGGTATTACCTGTTATAGGAAAGTTTAAGTAGTAGTTTTTTTAGATTTGTTTTTAAAAACAAAACCCCGGCTACTGCCGGGGTTTTTGCTTTGCACTAAATAAACACTTAACCTAACACTATTTTTAAGATTGTAAGTCCGGCCATTACTACTACCAGAACAACTACAATTATGCCTATGCCACCGCCTTTTACAGGGGCATCATTATTATTTTCCATAGAAAAAATCAGGATAAAAGATTATACAAATGATTTACGCCCGCATTATTAAATGCAGGTAGTGGAGTGCCGTAGCAGCGCTAAAAATCAAATGATAATACTACTATTGATAAGGTATAGCGGGGCGCTATTTTGTTGGCACGAAATAGAAGAAGAGTAGTGCCTGAACATGAGTTTTACTTTTATATACCAGTTGTAATAAGTACTGTTTAAAACAGAACTTTGGTGAAGAAGCTTTACTACATGGTGGGTATTATCTGTAACGATAATAGAAGAAGGCGGAGTTGCATCTGTGTGTAAAGAGCCTTCATCGGTTGATGATGGTTCATCTTGCGTTAATGCAAAACTTTCGGCATTAACAGGCATTTTGTTTTGCGCAGAGGTTACTATGCCCTTGCTAAAAACAAGGCTCAGCGCAAATAACAATATGTATAAACCGCCACGCATGGTTACAAATATACTTAATCTTTACGGACTATGAACTGCTTGGTTACGTAGATACTGCTGTTTGACGAGACTTTTACAAAGTAACTGCCGCTGCTAAACTGCGATAAGTTAATGGTTGTAAGGTTGTTAAATGTAGTTTCTGAATACAGTATTTTTCCTAAAATATCAAACACCTCAATGGTTATTTTGTCTGTTATATTGCCAACATCAACAGTAATAAATTCGTTTGCGGGGTTAGGGTAAAGGTTTATTGGTTTGGCTGCTGTTTCCGCAACATCAGAGCATTGTTCTACACCTAAGTTTACGCTTGCATTGTCTGTACAACCATTGGTAGTACCTATAACGGTGTAGAATATGGTACTGGTTGGCGATACTATTATAGTATCGTTGGTAGCACCGGTAGTCCAAGAATAACTATCGGCGCCGGTAGCTACAAGTGTAGCGGTTTCGCCAAGGCAAATTAATGTAGACGAAGCTGTGAGGGTAACATCAGGCAATGGTTTTACCGTAATGGTTTGGGTTATTGATGTATCAGCCCCATAGCTGTTAGTTGCAATAAGCGATACTGAATAAGTACCGGGGTTATAATACGTTGCAATGGTATTTTGATTATCTGACACAGGAGGCAACGCACCGGTCAGCGACCATTGCCATTCTGCAGGGCCATTGGTGCTATTATCTGTAAACGTTACAGGCTGCCCCACACAAACACTAAGTGCAGAAGGAGCAAAGGCTGCTACAGGCGGGGTAGCATTAATAGCATCGTTGCGGTTATACCAAATGGGCGATGTCCATATTATATCACCATCCTGCTGGGTAATTTTAAGATAGTAATAATAGATGGCAGTGTTGCCAATGGCATGGGTATAGTTTAGGTTAGCGTTGTTGTTTACGGTTGTTAAAACAGTAGGGGCAGAGCCGCTGCCTGGTATGCCATAGTATACCGCAATAGACGATACATTCTCATTATCATCATCCTGCACATTTACCGTGATTGTAGGCGAGCCGGCTTGTGTTACCGTGCTGCCCATTATTTGGTTGTTAACGCTAAAGGTTACTTTGGTATTCCAATCGTCAGAGCTGTAAAAGCGCATCTTTCTAAAGGCCTTTAAAATATCATCTCGCGTAAGCGCTGGGGCTAAAACCACCAGCCTGCCTGCTGTTTGCCTGCCAAATACACTATTGTGGGTATCGTGGTCTAAACCTACACCTACATGGTAGCCACGCTTTAGGGCATCGTTATAGCGGTTTATGTAGTTACTTGTCGTAGGGTCTGAATAGGTAAAGTTGGTAGAGAATGCCGGGCCGCTGCGGGCTGCCATGCCTACAATAGCATTATCAGCAACAAGGGTAGCGGGGTTCTGGAACAGGCCGGAATAATCGGCAGTGGCAGGGTGTGCCAGGTAAGCAAAAGCATTGGGCCGCTCGTTTACCTTTTTCCAAAGCGATGTGTAATCGTATTCTGATACAAACTCATCGTAAAAGCCATTATCCCAGCCTAACAACTCGTTAGAGCCGTAAACAATAGCGTGGCCACCGTTAGATATAACTCCCCACTCCATGCCGTACATGGCAACAAAATCGCCATTAATGGTGGCAGAGTCAGCATCGGCAAGGCCCTGGTGGTAGTGGGCGGTATTTTGCATACCGGCGCTAAAGTGGTTATGTTCTGATATGCCGTAAAAGTCTATGTTCTGCGATTGGCGGGCATACAAAAAATCTTCAATAGGCGTGCTCATGCCCGATGTAAGGCTGTCTTTATTACCATCGGAATAGCCCGAATGGGCATGGATATTTCCAAAATAAAAATTAAGCGTTTGCGCGTTTAGTTGCGCTGCAAATACTAAAACCAACCCCGCTGCTAACCAATACTTTTTAATCATAAAATATAACTGTAAATAAACGTAAAGATACCTAATCCAATTGACAATTGTCAGTTATCAATGGTTGATGCGTAAAGCCCACCCATTTTGTTACCTTTGGATAATGGAGGAAGAAAAAGGCATAAGGCTTAACAAGGCTATTAGCGATACCGGTTTTGCTCGCGCCGCGAGGCGGATAAGATTATAGAACAGGGCCGTGTTTCTATTAATGGGATTAAAGCCGTGCTTGGTCAACGTGTTTTACCCCACGACACTGTTGAGGTTGATGGCAAACAAATATCTGCCGCACAAGCTACTGTGTATATTGCATTTAACAAGCCACGGGGCATTACCTGCACTACCGAAGCCCATATTGAAGATAACATTATAAGCTACATAAACCACCCACAACGTATCTTTCCCGTGGGTAGGTTAGACAGGGCATCGGAAGGGTTGATATTTTTAACCAGCGATGGTAATATTGTAAATAAAATACTACGTGCAGGCAATAACCACGAGAAAGAGTATGTGGTATCTGTAAACAAAAATATTACCCCTGAATTTATTGAGCAAATGAGCAACGGTATACCCATTTTAGATACCGTAACGGCTAAATGCAAGGTGGAGAAGCTCGGAAATACATCATTCAAAATTATACTTACCCAAGGCCTAAACCGCCAGATACGCCGCATGTGCAACTACCTGGATTATGAGGTTACCCGCCTAAGGCGCATACGCATTATGAATATTACCCTTGATGGTATAAAAACAGGGGAGTGGCGCTACTTTACCAACGAAGAACTTGCCGAGGTAAACCGCCTAGTAGCCCATTCTGTTAAAACAGAAGAGGCATCTTTAAAAAAGTAAGCCCTATTATTTTTTTACAAACAGCACCCCAAGGCCCAGCTTGTTTTGGTTAGGGTCTTGTATAAACTCTTTGTGTGGGTAGTTGCCCTTAATGTCGTTCCAATAAACCGAAACAAAATGATCAGGCACAGGGGCTTTATCGCTTACAATATCATGGAAAGAAACAAAGGCATCATCGCTTAGAAACTGGCTGTATACTTCAAAATCCTGCTTAACACCGTCGTAAGTATGGTCACCATCAATAAACAAATAATCAATTTTACGGCCATTAAGTACTTTCCTTAACTGCTCGTGTATCTCGGCAGAATGCGAATCGCCCTGAATAAGCTCTATCTGCTGGTTGTGTTGCTTGAATGATTTGTACAAAGGTATTTTCCAATCGGGGTAGCCACCGCCGTACATACCATATTGTAGGTCTATAGAAACGATTAACGCACTTGGGTCGGCAAGAAGGGCCGACAGGAATAACGTACCGCCTGATGCGGTGCCAATTTCCAATATAGTTTTAGGCTTACGCTCGTCAATTAGTTTAGCAACCTCTAAAATTTCGGGAATGTGCTGCCATGGGCGAATGTACTTAGCCTCGGGTGCAAATAGTAAATCAATAGCGCTTTGGGCAGTGTAGCCGCCTTTGTTGTTGTGGGTTTTATCTACCACCTTTTGTATTGATTTGGTAATGATAGATTGGGTTATAGACCCGTATAAACGCTTACCAATTATGGCTTTTACTAACTTTTTCATTTATTATCCAAAAACGTTAAATCTCTTTTTTACAAATTTTGCACCTGCAAAGGTGGTTAAATAATATAATATGGTTTTCCAATCGGCTGAAGATTTTATAAAATACTCCCTTGCCTTGGGCATATTGCCCACTTTGTAATAGTACCGCCCCATGCTGCCATGTATCCGTTTATACGCTATAGCAACCTCTTTGGGGTATTGGGCGGCGTAGTGCTTTATGGTTTGTAGCGAAAAGTTGAAGTCTTTAATCCTGTAGCCCTCGTTTAACGATAGGTTGCTGCCCTCTACATGCCTGTTATACAATGGCAGGCACACCTCTACCGATGCCTATAGTTGTGAAACAACTTTAGCAGCCAGTCAAAATCTACAACGCCATACTCTTCTTCAAACAGAATGTGTTTAAGATTGCTTTTGTACATAATGCTGCCCAGGTAGGTAAGTTGCCCCTGTAGCTGCTTTGTTAGGCGTGCTTTAAAGGTAGTGTTGGTATTGTAAAACAAGCTATTGTTGCCGGTAGGGCAGGGGTTAACCCTGTCTATTGTTTTGCCCGTGCTATTATCTACTACGGTATAGCCCGATGTTACAATGGAGGCCTTGTCAAAATGCGGCAGTAGCGATAATACTTTGTTACTATGCCATTCATCGTCATGGTCTACAATGCAAATGTAATCGCCGGTGGCCGCTTTAAGGCCAATATTGCGGCCTGCATTAGGCCCGCCCGAGTTTTTTGGAGTACTTAAATAAGGAATGTTATTTTCCTCTAAAATGGCTCGGGTAGTATCTGTAGAGCAATCGTCAACTATAATTAATTCTACGGTAAAATCAGTGTTAATACCTTGCTGGTTGGTTATAGAATTGATAACCCGCAGCAGCGATTTTTCTGAATTATAGGTAGTAATTATAGCCGATACCTTTTTCACTACTATTCAAAATAAAAAGGTATGCGCAAAATGCTGAATGCCTTGTTGAACAAAACCTTTAGCGTAATTTTTTTAGATGGCGGTGGGTAGCCAAACGTTTCTTTACCGGTTTTCGTGGCAATAGGCTTTTCAATCTTGCCTTTTTCAATAACCACAATACTATCGTAGTAGTGCAGCGATTTTACACTCAGTGTAAAATCGTCAACCTGCAAACGGCTGGTTTTAGAGTGGAAAGCATTGATTTTATCAATCCAGTTTTTGCTGTATTCTATAAACGAATTTTTGCGCTTGTAGCCGCCGCCATAGGGCCACCAGTACGATGTGTGGCAATCTTCTATAAAGTAAACACCATCAGGCTTTACGTGGTTAAACAGCTCTTCAAAGCTTACAATTTGCTGTATCATACTGTGGCCACCATCGTCAATTAAAATATCCACCTTAGGTATTTTAGCCATAACGCTACGCAAAAAATTCTTATCAGCTTGCGAGCCTGTAAATATCTCAATATTCTCCTCTTCAAACTCCTTACAGCGCGGGTCAACATCAATGCCGTATATCTTGGCTTGCGGGCCAAAATAGTCTTTCCACATTTGCAGGCTTCCCCTTGCGATACCCCAATCTCCAGTATGGTAACTTCCTTGTTCCTAAAACGGGCAAAGTGGTTATCGTAGGCCTCAAAATAGTGGTGCCATTTGTGTATAAGCCGGCCCGTGTTGTTCCTGAAGTATTTCTCTAAATCGTTCATAAAAATTAAAAGCGCCAAAGATACTCTTTTTACCACCCCCGTTTCGCTAATGCTCAACACCCCCTCCTAAATTTAGGAGGGGGAAGGGGGAGGTGTATTTTTCATAACTTTACTTCTATTACATTCAAAATGAACAACTACGGAAACATATTGCTTGTAGCCATGCCCGGCTTTATTGTACTTATATTATTAGAGGCTTTGTGGGGTAAACTGCGCCACGGCGAAGATGTGCGCATTGTAGATACCTTATCAAGCCTTACATCGGGTATGACAAATATTCTTAAATCTACCCTTGGGCTTACCATTGTTATACTGTCGTATGGGTGGTTGTTTAATAATTTACATGTTGTTGAGTGGCCCAAAGGCAGCGCATGGCCTTATGTTATTGCCTTTGTGTTTCTCGACTTTACAGGCTATTGGATTCACCGGCTGGAGCATAAAGTAAACTACTTTTGGGGCCACCATATAGTACACCACAGTAGCGAGGAGTTTAACCTGCCCTGTGCCCTGCGCCAGCAAATATCTGTACTTAGTAATATTTACATTTTTGCCATTGTACCCTTAGCCATTATTGGTATTCCCGGCGAGGTGCTGGGCCTTATTGGCCCTATCCATTTGTTTGCCCAGTTTTGGTACCATACCCGCTACATTGGTCGCTTGGGCTTTCTGGAGTATATTATTGTAACCCCATCGCACCATCGCGTACACCACGCTATGAACGATGCCTACATGGATAAAAACTATGGGCAAATATTTATTATTTGGGACAGGATGTTTGGCAGCTTTCAAGAAGAGTTAGCCACCGACCCATGCGTATACGGTATGCGCCGCCCCGCCCAAACCTGGAACCCTTATATTATCAACTTTAAGCACCAATACAGCTTGCTTAAAGATGCATGGTATACCCGCAGCTGGAAAGACAAGCTCCGCATTTGGTTTATGCCTACCGGTTGGCGCCCGGCCGATGTGGTTGATGCACACCCTATGTTTACCATTTATAAAATGGACGAACTGCAAAAATACAACCCCACTTATAGCAAGGCATTTAGGGCCTTTGCGTTGGTGCACCTTACGGTAATATTCTCGCTACTTTGCTTTTTGTTTTTCCGCTTTGGCGAGATTACCCAAGCCGATGCCCTTATAAACGGAGGTTTGCTTTTTGCTGCCATATTTGGGTTTACGGCGTTTTTAGATAAAAAACTGTATGGCTTTATTAGCATGCTTGTAGTGTGTGCAGGGCTAACTATTTACCCTATAATAACCCAAGACTGGTTTGGGCTAAACACATTTCTCCCCAATGGGTACATTTTCCTATCCATTTACTTTTTTGGTGTTTTTAATTCTTCCCTCGTGTTTTGGAGGAAAGAGTTGGGTAAAGCCTAGCCATTTGCCCTGCTCTGGTATTTACTTGCCTTATTTTTTTTAACCGGCTATGGTGTGTCTACATCTTGTCCTTAACTATTTTTACGCTATTGCGCAGCTCTATATCTGGCGCCCTACATGAACAAAAAAGCCCTGAACAGTTTTACTATATAAAAATGTAGAGTTATTTACCCTTATTTTTAAGTTTGATAGTATGGTTAATTCAATTGAGAATGCCTTTTTGCCTTTGTTTTACCTTGTTTGGTCGGACGATTTACTTACCAAAGAAGAGTTTACAACCCTTGATAGCTTTATAAAAAATCAAAGTTGGATTGATGAGGCGGAAAAAGAAATACTCTTAAAATACATTGATATATCGCACCCACCAACACGCGCAAGGTTGATAGAGTGGAAAGCGACTATTGCAGACGCTGTGGCACTGAGCCCGGAGACAAAATCTCTTATTGATGTTATGCTTACGCTGGCGGGGAATAATTCAGTAATAAAACAGCATAAACCGGCCTTTAAAAAGCTAGAAAACGATTTAGGCATTTTAGGCGAAGAGGCTTTTAATTTCTTTAAAAAGTCTATAGACACTTTCACCTCTAATCACCATACAGAAAGCTGTTTTGATATAGCCAAACTAACTAATCTGTTAGATGGTAGCGAAGCAGATATTATAAATAAAGTAAAAGAGGTTATTAGTCGCCCTGCCTTTGCTTACGAAACATCTACCGATGTTATAACCTACCGTGAGAAGGTTTTTGAATGGTGTAAAATTTTGGCCGATGAAAATTTAGGCAACATGGCCTACCCTAAAGAGTATGGTGGAGATGGAGATTTTGCAGGCTACTTTGCCGTAATGGAAACCCTAAGCTACCACGACCTTAGCCTGGTTATAAAATTTGGCGTTCAGTTTGGCTTATGGGGCATTAGTGTGCAGTTGCTGGGTACTGAAAAGCACGCTGCCAAATACCTGCGCGATATTGGTACACTAAAGTTGCCCGGTTGCTTTGCCATGACAGAGACCAACCACGGCTCTAACGTTAAAGGCCTGGAAACAACAGCTACTTACAACCACGCCACACAAACCTTTACCATACACACCCCGCACAAAAACGCCCAAAAGGAATACATAGGCAATGCCGCTATGCACGGACAAATGGCTACTGTTTTTGCCAAGCTTATTATAGATGGTGCAGACTATGGCGTTAACGCTTTTGTAGTGCCTTTACGCGACAATAGCGGGCAAACCCTGCCCGGCATAACCATTGGCGATTGTGGCCTTAAAATGGGCCTTAACGGGGTTGATAATGGCACCATTAGCTTTGCTAATGTGGTGATACCTAAAGACAATATGCTCGATAGGTTTGCCAGTATTAACGATAAAGGGGAATTTGAAAGCCCTATACCTAGCGATGACCGCCGCTTTTTTACCATGCTGGGCACGTTGGTTGGCGGGCGCATTGGTATACCGCGCTCTGCGTTGTCTGCGGCAAAGTCTGGGCTTAGTATAGCCATTAAGTATGGCGATAGGCGCCGCCAGTTTGGGCCCGATGGAGGCTCTGAAGTGCCTGTGCTAAACTACCGCATACACCAGCGCCGCCTTATGCCTCTGTTGGCTCAAACCTATGCCATGCACTTTGGCCTGCAATACCTTACACAGCGCTTTTTAGCCCGCAAAGAAGAAGAAATACAGGAAATAGAGGCCCTTGCAGCCGGTATGAAAGCATACGTAACATGGGCCGTACGCGACATTTTGCAGGAGTGCCGTGAGGCTTGTGGTGGCAAAGGCTATTTAGCAGAAAACCGCATTGCTGCCCTTAAAAACGACACCGAAATTTATACCACTTTTGAGGGCGACAACACCGTACTTATGCTGCTGGTAGCCAAAAACCGTCTGTCGGTTTTTAGGAAGAAGTATGGTAAGTTAGATGCTAAGGGCATTATAGACTATGTGGTAGACAATGTTAGTACCGCTATTACCGAGAAAAACCCCATTGCCACCCGTAAAACAGGCGATGAGCATTTACTCGACCGCCACTTTCACCAACAGGCCTTTGAGCACCGCGAAAAAACAACCCTTGCCGCCGCTGCCCGCCGCCTTAAAAGCCTTATTGACGATAGCCTTGACGCGTACGATGCCTTTAATGTAGCCCAACACCAATTGCTTGATGTGGGCCGTGCCTACTTGGAACGCATTATACTGGAGCAGTTTAACACAGCCATAGACTCTGTTACTGATGAAGCCTGCAAAGCAACACTAACCAAATTAGCGCAGCTATATGCCCTAGCCCAAATAGAAAAGAACAAGAGCTGGTATTTAGAAGATGGCTATATGGAAGCTGCTAAAACCAAAGCCATCCGCAAAATGGTTAACCAACTGTGTTGGGAAATCAGGGCTGATGCCGTACCGCTAACCGAAGCTTTTAATATACCCGCGGCTTGCCTTGTTGCACCTATTGCAATGAAGTAAATTACATGAAAAACGTAACCAACTGTTTCTAAATAAAAAAATCCCGACTACATTTAGTAATCGGGATTAATGTTAAAACCGCCAGGGCGATTTATTATTTTTTAGTTATGCAACAACGGCTGCTTTAGCAGGGCGACCACGTTTAGCGCCGGTAGCTTTTTTAGCCACTTTGGCTGTACGTTTAGCGGTAGCTTTTGGTGCAGCATCTACTTTGCGTGGACGGCCTACTTTGCCTGTACCGGTAGTAGCTTTGTATTTACGGGGACGGCCACGTTTTTTAGGACGGCCCGGGCCACGTTTTGGTTTTTCAACCATTGCCAAAAGCTCTTCGTAAGTATACGCTTTCTCCGGACGGCCACGGCCACGCTGAGGTTTCTCGTATTTCTTAAGGGCTTTTTTAATTGCTTTAACATAATCAAGCTCTTCCCAAGGGAATAGTTTAACCTTGATTTTTTTAATATTACCACCACCATCTTTAAAGGTTTTGGTTACGGTTTGTGGGGTGCGGCCCATGTGTCCGTAAGCGGCAGTTTCAGTATAAATAGGGGTACGTAAAGCAAAACGTTTTTCAATAGCGTAAGGGCGCATATCAAATACTTTAGAAAGCACCTGTGCCAATTCGCCATCGGTTAAATGTAATTTGCAAGTACCGTAAGTGTTTACAAACAAGCCAACAGGCTCGGCAACACCAATAGCGTAAGCTACTTGTACCAAAGCTTCATCGCAAACACCGGCAGCAACAAGGTTTTTAGCCATGTGGCGTGCAGCGTAAGCGGCAGAGCGGTCTACTTTAGAAGGGTCTTTACCAGAGAAAGCGCCACCACCGTGGGCACCGCGTCCGCCATAGGTATCAACAATAATTTTACGGCCAGTTAAACCGGTATCGCCGTGTGGGCCACCAATAACAAATTTGCCGGTTGGGTTTACGTGAAGTTTATAACGAGAGTTAAATAAAGCCTGAACACGCTCCGGCACTTGCTTTAAAATACGAGGGATAAGTATTTCCTGAACGTCTTTTTTAATCTGGGCCAACATTTCAGGCTCTTTTGCAAAGTCGTCGTGCTGGGTAGAAAGTACTAATGCGTTTATGCGTAAAGGTTGGTTATCATCGCCATACTCTATAGTAACCTGGCTTTTAGCATCGGGGCGCAGGTAGGTCATTACCTTACCTTCGCGGCGTATAACTGCCAGTTCGCGTAGCATTAAGTGAGCCAGTTCTAAAGGAAGCGGCATATAGGTATCGGTTTCGCGGCAAGCGTAACCAAACATCATACCTTGGTCGCCGGCGCCCTGGTCTTCTTTCTTTTTACGTTCAACGCCCTGGTTAATGTCAGCGCTTTGTTCGTGTATGGCAGAGAATATACCGCAAGAGTTTGCCTCAAACATATATTCGCTTTTAGTGTAGCCAATTTTACGTATTACCTCGCGGGTAATTTCCTGTACATCTAAATAAGTCCTTGATTTAACTTCGCCCGCTAAAACTACCTGTCCGGTAGTTACTAAGGTTTCGCAAGCTACTTTAGAATTAGGGTCGAATGCTAAGAAGTGGTCAATTAATGCGTCTGAAATTTGATCGGCAACTTTATCAGGGTGACCCTCTGATACCGATTCTGATGTAAATAAATATCCCATTTGTAAAATAATATTTTTTAAAGTTAAGATTGCAAAAATAGCTTAATTTATTAATTACAGATAATTGATTGTGTATTTTTTTAGCATTAAATTGTTTATTAAAATTATTATGCCGATTTTAAAATTTGTTATCAACATTTGAGTGTATATTGTGTTGTATCAAATTATACGATAATTATTGCCTTGGTTTAGAATGAAAGTTAATATTGCAAAATAATTTGATTGAAATGGGGAAACGTTTGGTTGTACTTTTTATTGCGTTACTTATTTGTTGTAGTGCTTATGCCCAAAAGAAAATGGGTAAAGCATACAGTGCACTTAAAATATACAATTACTTTGAAGCAAGGAAGATATTTAAAGAAGAACTTAGGAAAAGCAAAGTAACATTTACTGTTGATACTACATTAAAAACCAAGCCATATAAGAACCCACAATACCTTGCCTCGGCAGCTTTTGGCCTTGGTACTATATATGCGCGTACCGATAATCCTTTTACAAACCTTGACAGTGCCTACCTTTATGCCCGCCTGGCCGACAGTTTGTTTACACTATCTAACACAGAACAAATAGCTAAACTATCCAAGGCCCAGTTACCGCCTGATAGTGTGGCTATAGATAGTTTATTTGCCCGTATATACACCCGTGGCTATACAGAGGCGCAACAACTGAATACCGTTGGCGCTTACGATAGCTACATAAACCGATTTCCGCAAAGTAGTTATGTGGGAGTAGCCCGCCAAAAGATAGAAGATATAGATTGGGATGAAGCCCAAAAAGACGATACCTACCAAACATATAAATCGTTTTTAAATAAGTACCCATATTCTGTAAGGGCAACCAAGGCAAAGGCCGCTTATGAACTTACGCTTTTTAAAACCTTAACCAAGGGCAACACTGTAAGTGTTTACCGCAACTTTGTAGACAACTTCCCGAACAGCCCCTATGCTTTGCAGGCGCAAGACAGTGTGTACTCGCTATCTACCAAAAGCGGCGTGGTTACCGATTATTATAAATTTATCCGCCAAAACCCCAACAACCGCAATGTTGATAACGCATGGGACAGGCTATATATAGTTTACAATGCCGATGGGTTGGAAACTACCCTGAAACGTTTTAAAGATGAATACCCCGATTACCCGGGTACGGCCCGCCTTGGCTTAGATTTAAAACTGGCAGGCGCTGTGCTGCTTCCTTTTGAAAAAGGTGGCAAATGGGGTTATATAGATACCACCGGTGCTACGGTTATTCAACCGCAATATGATTGGGCCGAAGTATTTTCTGATGGCCTTGCAGCTGTGGGTATGAATGGTAAAACAGCTTATATAAATAAAACAGCACAGGTAATTGTTAAAGCTGATTTTGATGAAGGCTATGCCTACACCGGCAACTACACTGTTGTAATGCAAGGCGGTAAATATGGAATTATAGACCGGATAGGTAAAGTTATTGTTCCGTTTGAGTATGACGATATAGCAGTGTTTAGCGATGGGTTTGCCGTTATTACCAAGGGCGATTTGCAAGGCTATGTTAATACCCAAGGAGAGGTTGTTATTAAGCCGGTATACGAAGAAGCATCAGACTTTGTAAATGGTATTGCAGTGGTTAAAAAAGATGGTAAGTATGGCTATATTAACCAAAGTGGCAGCTACATAATAGAACCTAAATATGAGTGGGCCGAGAATTTTAAAGATGGTATTGCCCGCGCTAAAATGAATGGCCTATCGGGACTGATTAACAAGCAGGAGCTACCCTGGCCGATTTTAAATACAGCGTTATCAGCTCTTTTACTGATGGGCTGGCAATTGTTACCCTTAATGGTAGCATGGGCTACATAAACACCAAAGGCACAGAAGTTATTAAGCCCCAATATAGTTTTGCATTGCCATTTAGCTACAACACCATGGTAGGCGATACTATTGCAAAAGTAGAATGGAAGAAGAAAAGGGGCTTTATTTTTAAGAACGACAAATCGGTTTACCAATTTAAGTTTGATGATGTTAACACCCCCGCCGAAGGGATGATGGCCGCCAAACAAAAGGGTAAATGGGGCTTTGTAGATAAGGCGCAGAAAAATATTATCCCCTTTAAGTTTGATAATGCGGGCAGTTTTAAAAATGGCATGGCTTTGGCAAGTGCTAAAGGCAAAACCGGTGTTATAGACCGTAACGGTAAATGGGTTGTAGAAGCTAAATACGATGAGGTTTTTGATAGCTATGTTGAAAATGCCTTTTTGGTTAGGCAGGACGAGAAGTACGGTATTGTTGGTAAAACCGGAAACGAAATATTGCCTGTGCAGTACAATGAGCCTGAAAATATAACCGGCGATATATACCTGCTAACCGTTGGCGATAAAATAGCCTACTATAACATGGTTACCCGTAGGTTTATATGGCAACAACAATAAGATAAATGAATAAGACGATAGTATATTTAGCCATTAGTGCAGTAATAACATTTAGTTACCCTATTATGAATACAGCATTTGGCAACGATGATTATACACTAACCCCGGCTGACGATAAGCTGCGCCAGTACCTTAGCGGTAAGTTTGAGCCTAAAACAGATAGCCTGTTTGTTACTATACCTGCCCAGTACTCTGGTAAGGCCGATGAGCAGTACCTGCGCAAAGAAGCTATGGATGGGTTTGCTAAAATGGCTGACGAAGCTAAGAAAGAGGGGATAAGCCTAAAGATTGTATCGGCAACACGAAACTTTTACAGCCAAAAAGCTATTTGGGAGGCCAAATGGAATGGTACCCGTGCCGACTGGAAAGATGTTGCCACTAAATACCCCGTAGCGGTAGACCGTGCTACGGCTATTTTGCGTTACAGCTCTATGCTCTGGCACATCTCGCCACCACTGGGGTACCGATATTGATATTAACAGCGTAGAACCATCATACTTTATCACCAAAAAAGGCAAAAAGAATACGATTGGCTGGTAAAAAATGCTGCCCGTTTTGGCTTTTGCCAACCTTATAGCGTAAAAGGTACAGCGCGCCCCAATGGCTACGAAGAAGAGAAGTGGCACTGGAGCTACATGCCTCTATCTAAAGGCTTTTTAAGCAGCTACCCAACTACAGTAAGCTACCCCGATATTAAAGGTTTTGATGGTGATGAAACCGCAGAACCGCTAAAAGTGATTGATAACTACGTGTTGGGGGTTAGTAATGATTGTAAGTAGTTGCCAGTTCTCAGTTTCCGGTTGCCAGTTAAATGATAATAGAAGAGATATTAATACACAAAAGAGGGCTGCCAATGGCAGCCCTCTTTGTATGGTGAGTTTTGTTAGAACTGTTTTAGTAGGCTATCACCGCCGAACCAATATCGCCGTTTAGGCGGGTCCACTCTATTTTGTAGCCGTAAGCGCAAGAGCCGCCTGCGGGGCTTCCTTGTGCATCAACCCCAAAGGTTAAAGAAACAGTGCGGTTGTTGTAGGTGTGTACGCGTACGCCGTTAACGGGCCTGTCCCAACCGCAACCCTCCAGCAATACTAATGCTGATGGTGCCTGTAGCAAAAAGTTATTACCCAAACGGTTAATACCGCCAACGGTGCAAACATTGTTGCTAATGGTAGTATCACCTTCTACAATAAGGCGGGTGTTGCCTCCGTTAGCATCGTAGGTGTTTTTGCGGGCTATCCACCAGGTGCGTTGTGTTCCATCATCAAAAGTAACCTGCATGCTGCCACGTACTTTGTGGGTAACCTGTGGGTTTTGACCCAGTGTGCGTATCAGTCCGCCGGTAAGGTTAATATAGGTTTTAGTACCGTTGTAAGTAAACTCTGTAGCTGTAGCAATATGCTCTACCTTATAGTTGGTAAAGGTTACCAATAATACAGCGCCAATATCAGACCATTTAGCGCCCGCTACAAGCTTGGCCCTGATAGTGCCACCGCGTATTTTACCGCCGCAAGGGGTGTTGCCATCAAACGTAATGGTAATTTGCTTTTGCGATGTTAGCATGCTGGTATCTATAGATGCTCCGCAAATTTGAATCATAGCCTGTACCTGGTTGGCACCGCCGGGCTCTGATAAACGCAAGGCTAAGCTGGTAAAAGAAAAGGCTTCGCTGCCTGCGTTACCACCTTCGTCAATATCAGATTGTACTTTGGCGTTGTCGTTACCCAGTTTTAGGTCGTCGCCGGGGCCATCAGTATTCTTTTTACAGGCCGAAAATGTTATAGCAAATGCTGCTACCAGTGTTGTAAGGGTTAAAAATATGTTTTTAGTCTTCATAATTTATACTATTGGTATTGTTGCGGTTGGTATGACAACAATTTACTACAAAGGTTTAATGTTACCTTGATATTTTTACTGTTAATTACTTACCTATAATGAGTTTCAACGCGATAAGGAATAGAAAACCGCCGAAAATTTTCTTTACTATGTTTTGGTCTATTGATATTGCCACCTTAGAACCAAAGAAACTGCCTGCCATAAATGTTATAAGCATAACAAAAACGTAGGGCCATTGTATGTTGCCCGATTTATGGTAGTTCCATGCAGCAAGGGCGAATGATAGGGGTATTAAAAACAAGGCGGTGCTGGTGCCTTGTGCCTGCTGTTGGGTAAGGCCAAGAAATAAAACCAGCGCCGGCACAATAATAACGCCGCCGCCAACGCCTACAAGGCCGCTAATAAAACCCGCGCCAATGCCAATGGCCAGCAATATTAAAACCGTATTTGTATCCATCTTTTTCATATTTAGCTTCAAAGGTAGTATACTAAACTGTAATTTTGTGTTATGAATGTTACAATAGCCACAACAACCGTTTTACCTTTAATGGAGCATTTTTATACCATTCAGGGCGAGGGTGCCAATACCGGGCAGGCAGCATACTTTTTGCGCCTGGGTGGTTGCGATGTGGGCTGTGTGTGGTGCGATGTAAAGGAAAGCTGGGATGCCGATGCCCACCCCAAGGTTGCCATTGCCGATATGGTAAAGTGGATTAAAGACACCCCTGCGCCTAATGTGGTTATTACCGGTGGCGAGCCTTTGCTGCACGACTTAACCGAACTTACTGCTGAACTTAAAGCAGCAGGATTGAAGGTGTGGATAGAAACATCGGGTTCATCGCCATTAACAGGAACATTTGATTGGATATGTGTATCGCCCAAGAAGTTTAAAGCCCCGTTGCCCGAAGTGGTAGCCCAAGCCGACGAACTGAAAATTGTGGTATTTAATAAAAGTGATTTTGACTGGGCCCGCCAGCATGCCGAAATGACTAAGCCCGGTTGTAAGTTATTTTTAGCACCCGAGTGGGGCAAGGAGAAAGAAATGCTGCCGCTGATAGTGGAGTATGTAAAGGCGCACCCACAATGGCAAATATCTTTGCAAACGCATAAGTATATGGCTATTCCGTAGGTAGGCTATCCACATGCTTCTTAAAGACATTAATTGCAGTACCCACAAATTTTATATAGGTTTTGTAATCTTTACGGCGCCAATTACCTGTATATTTCATTGAGCTAACTTGTAAAAAATAGCCCTTGTATACATAATTGGAATCGTGGATATTATGTATATAATATTCTTTATCTGTAATGTCGGTATATATATAATGACTGTAAACTACAGTATCAGCTTTAATTGCCAGTTTTTTATAATTTGTTTCATCGTATCTAATATTAATTTCTCCGCTTGGATATTTAAGTGTATCGATTTTTGACTGGGTTTTAAAATCAATTTTATCTGGGTTAAATACACGATAATAAAGGGAAGAATCATTTTTATGCATGTCAACTAATAACCCTTGGTGCCTATTACACAATATAAAAGCATCAATATCAAAAAAGCAGTTCTTGTTGTATGATTTTAACTTAGCCTTTTTACAAAGTTGAAGATAATAAGTACTATCTTTTTTATAAGAAGCATATTCGTTACAAACATTGCAAAATGGTATTCTATTTTGTGAATAACTGTATAGCGAAAAAAATAAATACACCAAAATAACGGTTAGCTTCATTAGATTTCAAACGGCTTATTTATTATTTAGTTGCTGTTGTTTTAAATCGTTATCTAAGGTCCAATGCAAGTCTTTGTATTTTCTGAATTTTCTGACACAGCGGGCTATAAATTTATTGTACATGTTGTCAGCTTTAGCCATGTCTTCTGCCTTAATGCGAGAGAATTCCATTTTAAACCGAATCATTCCCCAACTGTAAGGGTAGTAATACGTGGTTATTTCATCTTCAAAATAATAAACATTATAACCTTTAATATTTACATATTTAGCCGTTGTAATATCAATGGGTTTTAGCATTTCTGCACAGGTAAAATGCAGCAGATAATCATTGTCTTTAATTATACCATAGGTAAGCGAGTCGGGTTCTGATAATGTAAAACCCCTTGGTACATTTAATTCTATTTGCAGAAAAGTTGAAAATTCGAAATGCTGCACACGTCTGCCATAGGAATCTACCTGCGCGTTTAAAGAAGTAATAAAACATAGAAAAATGAAGGCAAGTAATGTTTTCATCACATTTACTCCTTCTCCACAACACCGTTACTAATCCACAAATACGATTTGGCTAGTTCTTCTAAGGCTTTGTAATTTTTCTTTAGTTCTTTTTTATCGCGGGTGTGCAGTACCAGTGTTACTACGCCGGTTGTGCCGCGGGTGTAGGCAATGTATTCGTACGCACGAATGTTATCAGCAGTATATTCAAAATAGTAAATGGTAAAGGTGGGTTTAGCCAAGACAAGGTCTTCTTTAAACTCAATTTTTTCGTCGCCGTTTTTACGGAACGCCTTAACATCATCAGCAATAAATTCTTTTAATGTTAGGGAGCTATCAACCGTAATAAAGTTGGTATACATAATGGTTTCGCTATTTAGCCAGCTTCCACCCACGGGGTAAAACACCGCATGCAAATCCATAGGCACACCGGCTTTGTTATCCATTATCCAGTCTTTTGGGGCGGCTAGGGCATACACATGGTTTTTGCCGTAGATTAAGCCACCACCGGTAGTTTGGGCTTGCAGTGCTCCGGTTAGCGCGACAAGTAATATTAATAGGAAGTTTTTCATATTAGGGGTTTAAAACGGGTGCTTAGACTAATTGGTTTCCGTAGTTTAATATTCTCAAGGTAGCCCTCCTAAATGTTCTATACAATAATTTTTAAAGTAGCTTTTGCCCATTGGAGTGCTGTAAAATAACATATCGATAGCATCCATTATCCTGTCAAATTTATTTTCGTCAACGCTGTTATAATGGCGTGCTGCATGATATGCATCAGATATACAAAGCTTAACATACCGGCAATTTATTATAGTTTCAAAGTAATACCTGGAGCCATCGAGCACCATAGCTCTTGGGTATTTTAATGTATCATTTAAAATTCCTGACGATTTAATACCACTAAAAAACAGACTGCCTTTTACAGGGTCTAGTTTAATTGAGTCTTCTGTAATTATAAAAACATCTTTAAACCTGTCGTTGAAGGTGAAGCTGTCAGGTTTTGTAATAAACTTATTACGTACTAAGTAACTATCTCCTGTTTTTTCAATTTCAACAATATGGGCTTCCTCTTCCCATGCCCAATGTATTACACAGCGCGCCCATACTCGGGGCGAGACTATTGTCCTAGGGCTGATTAAATCTTCGTTTAATGAGTAATAATATATAGCTTCTCCTTTTTTATTATAATTCTCGAGCGCGCCATCGTTCTCTGGATAATATTCTGCGTAGAAATTTTGAAACAGGCTATCTATAATGCTATAGCTATTTACCTTTAGCGTATCAACAATAGAGGTAAATACTTTACGTTTCTCCGCATCTGTTAATAATGATTTAGCAGATGGAGCTATTGTTTCCTGCCGTTGATAACAGGCAAAAAATAAAACGGATATTAAAAGCAGGAGTAGGGTAGTGGGTTTCATTAAGGATTCAACCTTTTAATAGTCCATTGGGTACCCTCTAAGGTATATAAAAACCTGTCGTGCAGGCGGCTTGGGCGGCCTTGCCAAAACTCTATGGCTGTAGGTATAATGCGGTAACCACCCCAATGCGGCGGGCGCGGAATGGTTTGCCCTTCGTATTCCCTGGTTAACTGTGCGGTACGTTCTTCCAGCACTTCGCGGCTTTCTAATACCTCGCTTTGGTTAGATGCCCATGCGCCAATCTGGCTTTCACGTGGGCGGGTAGCAAAATAGGCATCGCTTTCGGCAGGACTAACCTTTTCTATAAGGCCCTCTACACGCACCTGGCGCTGCAGTTGTTGCCAAAAAAGTTGGCGCATACATTTGGGTTAACATCTATGTTATGGCCCTTGCGACTGTTATAATTGGTAAAAAAGCTAAACCCATTAGCAGTAGCGTTGCGCAACAGCACAATGCGCGATGTGGGTTTGCCGTAAGCACCAACAGATGAAAAGGTAAAGGCATGCGGCTCGGGCACGTTGGCCTCAACAGCCTCATCAAACCAATATTCAAACTGCACAATAGGGTCGGCGTTCAGGTCTTTAATATCCAGCGTGTCTTTATCGTAATCTATGCGCAGGGTTTCTACTTTGTCTTTCATACTATAACTATTTTGTATTACAAAAGTAAGGTGGTTTGTTTTACTGTGAAATGATTTTACGCATGTTAATAAAATTATATTAATTTACTTGACTTATAGTATTCTGATGTTGTATCTTTGCAGTGTTATTTCCGGAAATAACCACGCCCAACCGAATGGATTCGTCTGTTCGGGCAGGCTTTGTGACAGCCAATGCCTGATGGGTTATTCAGGTAAAAAAAACAAGAGTAGCAGTACTGCGAATAGTAAACACTCCCAGTTAACGAAAGTGAATTAGGAGGTCCCGCATCAAGTGCGGGATGACACAAATTGAATAGTTAAGCAACCGAAAGCATCTTTGAATTGAGCTCTGCCGGTAAGTCTGCACCCAAACTATATTTTTGCTTTAACCCCGGCCCCTGTAATATGAGGTTGGGGTTAAGGTGTTTATTTTAAACGATAAATGAAAAACTAAAAGTGAAAAATAAACTTTGTGTGCTTTGCGATGGCTTTGTGTTCTATGTGGTTAAAACCTCCAGCGAAAATGAGTTATCGGGCTACATGCTGTAGCGGTTTACCACCCCCGTCACGACTGTCATCGCGACACCCCCTCCTAAATTTAGGAGGGGGAAGGGGAAGGTAGAAACAACTCCCGACGATAAATGTCGGGATGCCACAAAAGTGGCACGCGAAAATGAGTTATCGGGCTACACGCTGTAGGGAAGTTAATAGTTATAAACTAAAAGTTAAAAATGAAAAACAGCTATTATTTACCCTTTGTGTCCTTTGCGATAAGCCTAAGCGAAGCGATGGCCTTTGCGCCCTTTGCGGTTAAAAACTATCCGCGAAATCGATGTTGTCAGCTACATACTGTAGGGGTTTGAGAGCTCTGCTAACTAATTGTTAAGCTTAACACATCGCCCTAAAAGTAGGAGAGTAAAATATAAGCATTGTAACTAGTTACACCCTAAAAAACTATCTTTGCCCGCACTATGCGTATAGTTTGTTTTGGTCCGGGGCCTGCTTTTAAAGGCGGTATAGCTAATTACAATACATCGTTGGCAAAGGCCTTAGATGCCTTTCCTGATAACGAGGTACACATTGTTTCGTGGACCCAGCAATACCCCGCCATTATTCCCCGCGATTTTATAGACCGTGCCAGTAGGCAAGACCAATTGGCAGGTACCCGCATAAAAGTACATTACCTAACAAACTACAACAACCCCTTTAGCTGGGCGGCAACCGTTAAGCTGATAAAAGAGCTGCAACCCGATAAGGTAATCTTCCAGTGGGCTATTGCATTGCAGGGTTTTCCATTGGGTTATATAGCCAAGCGGTTAACAAAGTGGGGCAAAACCGAGGTGTTGTTTGATATACACGTTTTGGTGCAAAAAGAGGCCAGTTCGTTAGACAGGTTCTTTACCAAGTACTGCCTTAAATACAGCAATACCTTTATATCGCACGCCCTTAAAACAGCCGAAGAGCTTAAAGAAACCCTTCCCCAACTAAACTACTACGACTCTAAAACAGGAGAACGCGGTGGGGCAGGGCAGAAGACCATCTTAAACCTCTTCCACCCGGTGTACGATATGTTTAAGCCCAACCCAAGCCTTGATATAGCGGCTCTTAAAGAGGAATGGCATTTACGTAAGCATGTGTTTTTGTTCTTTGGTTTTATACGCAAATACAAAGGCCTACACAATGTAATACCCGCTTTTGCCAAAGTGGCAAAAGAGCGTGATGATGTTTCGTTAATGATAGTAGGCGAATCGTTTTGGGCTACACTGGATAATACCAAATTCTCTACACGACTTAAAACCGCCTTGTTTGGCTTTGCCAAAAAGCTACTGGTTAAACAATCAGACAACGAGAAAGACTATAACCCATTGGCACTAATAGAACAATACGGACTGCAAGACCGTGTGTTTGTGGTAAACCAATTTGTACCGAATGAGGATGTACATAAGTACTTTCAGGTAGCCGATGCGGTGGTAAACTATTACGAAACCGCCACCCCATCAGGAGTAGAGAGTATTGCTTACAACTTTCACATGCCTATATTGGCAACCAAAGTAGGGCACTTCCCCGAAACTATAGAAAACGCGTATAATGGCTACTCTAGCAGAGCCTAACGATGTTGGCAGCATGGCCGGCACCATGTTCCGCTTTTTAGAATACCCCATAGACCGCGCTAACGTAGCATCTAAAGTAAAGGAGATGAGTTGGGAGAATTATGCGAAAACCATACTAAACTCTCCCTTATAAAGGGAGTACCTCGCGCAGCGAGGGAGGGATTTTGTCATCCCGTCCTGATAACTGTCTAACTTGGTTCGGGATCTCGAATAACCACCATACACAACTTAGATGCTGAATCAAGTTCAGCATGACAATATTGTGTTGGGAAAAAAGCGTAAATTTGCCCCATGTGCGGAATAGCAGGCCATTATAGCCATTCACAGTTTTTTGCCCCAGACGATATTAAACGAATGACCGATTGCATGGCCCATCGTGGTCCTGATGCTGACGGGCGTTTTGTTGAAGGCCCTGTGGCCCTTGGTCACCGCAGGTTAAGCATTATAGATCTTTCGGTAGCGGCTAACCAGCCCATGTTTTCGCACAACAACCGCTATGTAATTGTTTTTAACGGCGAGATTTATAACTTTCAGGAGGTAGCCAAAGAACTGAACGTGGAAATGAAAACCCACGGCGACACCGAGGTTATTCTGGAAGCCTTTGTGCAGTTTGGCGAGAAGTTTATTGAGAAGCTGAACGGCATGTTTGCCATTGCTATTTACGACAAGCAAACCCAAGACCTTTACCTGTACCGCGACCGTATTGGCATTAAGCCCATTTATTACTATTGGGATGGGATTAACTTCGCCTTTTCATCAGAATTAAAAGGCCTACGCAACGTACCCGCTATATTAGGCAAACTGTCGTTAGATAAGCAAGCGCTAAACAACTACTTCCATTTAGAATACATACCCGAGCCGCGCAGCATTTACAACGAGGTTAAAAAGCAACCTGCCGGCAGCTACATTAAAATTGCCAATGGGGTGTTCAGCATAAATTATTTTTGGAAGCCTGAAGACAAAGTAAAAGCTGAGGTTGTTACCGATGAAAAGCAGGCCTTGGAAACCCTGCGTGGGTTAATAGAAAGCTCGGTACGCTACCGAATGATTAGCGATGTGCCTTTTGGTACATTCCTAAGCGGGGAACAGATTCCAGCATTGTTACTGCCGTTGCGCAATCAATAAGCAAAGTACCGGTTAATACATTCTCTATAGGCTTTAAAGAAGCCAAGTTCAACGAGAGTCAGCACGCGGCTGCGGTAGCTAAGCATTTAGGCACCAACCACCACGAGTTTATAGTATCTGATGCCGATGCTTTGGCATTGGTAGAAAGTGTTATTGATGCCTACGATGAACCTTTTTCCGACTCATCAGCCATACCAACTATGCTGGTATCTAAACTGGCCCGCCAGCACGTAACTATGACGCTTAGCGGCGATGGTGGCGATGAACTGTTTATGGGCTACGGTGCATACACATGGGCCAACAGGCTAAACAACCCGCTCGTTAAAACATTCCGCAAACCTATTGGCGCGGCCTTGTCTATGGCAGGGAATAAATACAAGCGTGCTGCACAATTGTTTTTTTACGAGGATGAAAGTACCCGAAAAAGCCATATATTCTCGCAAGAGCAGTACGTTTTTGCTAACTATGAGTTGAAAGATTTATTTAATAAAGAGTTTTATACAGGGGTTGATTTAGACGAAAGCACACCTGCTTTGCCCCGTAAACTAAGTGTTGCAGAAGAGCAGGCCTTTTTTGATTTACGCCATTATTTAAAAGACGATTTACTGGTTAAGGTAGACCGTGCCACCATGCAATACTCGCTGGAGACACGCGTGCCTTTACTAGATTACCGCATTATAGAGTTTGCCCTAAATTTGGACGAGAAGCTGAAAGTTAAAAACGGCACGCAAAAGTATTTGCTGAAAGAATTGCTTTATACCTACGCTCCGCGTGAGTTATTCGACAGGCCCAAGTGGGGCTTTTCTATACCCATGGGTAATTGGTTTAAAAATGAGTTAAGGCCATTGGTAGAAGATACCTTATCAGAAGAAAAAACAAAGCAGATAGGCATATTAAATTACGCTACTGTAGCATCCATAAAACAACGCTTTTTCAACGGCGAAGATTACCTCTACAAAAAGCTGTGGCAAATGATTGTGCTGCATAAATGGGCTGAAAAATACGGCGTGTAAACTAAAAGTGATAAATGAAAAACGAAAAATCAACTAAAACCATTTTTCATTTTTAGTCCTTCATTTTTCATTGATTATTGCGTGTTCGGGTTAGGTGCATTTCTATCCAACCCCATGTTGGGCCTTTGCTGCTTGCTGTTATCAACCGGCTTTTTAATGTTGCGTGCATCAATATCCGTAAGGTGTACCCACTTCGCTTTTTTAAACTTCAAAGCATCATAGCTAAAATCAGGACCGTAATTGTCTTTATGCCCGGTAAAATCTTCGCGTATGGGCGATAGATGGTCAAACACAATCATATTGCGGGCATCATCAAATCGCAGGCTCATAGTGGCTTGTGCCGAGTATTCAAAGATTATGCGCTTGGGGCTTTTCTTGTCGTATTCAAAAATATTATCTCCAAAAAACACATTACCCAGGCGGTCAAAAGCTATCACATCAATAATCTTTTTCTTGGTGGCGCGGTTGTTAAAGTCTATGCCCAGCAGGGTATAAAACTTTTCTTTTTTGTAGGTTGTCTGCACTATTTTATAGTAGTGCGTACCGTACCAGTTTTTGGGTGTCAGCGCTTTTGTTTCCGGGCTTTGTATCTCGCTTGATTTATCAATCAGCTTAACAAATTTATACGCTCCGGTGCTAGGGTCTTTCATGTGTACATACCCAAAGTAAACAAAGGTACCATCGTCTTTAGGCATGTTCCAGGTAAACAGCTTAAAGCTTTTATCATCGGGTTGCAGGCGCGATATTGTCTTTAGCGAATCAAAAGGATGATCAAAAGAGTTAGGCATCCCAAAAGCTTTTTCAAGAAGCAGAATAAACTGGTTGTTTGATGCTGTGCGCACACTATCGCTCTCTCCTTTTAATATAGAAGGGGCAATGGTACTCATTTGTGCCTCTAAATCGCCCAGCGATTGTGCTTTGCCTGCAAATGCAATGGCTAATAGTATAAGTATAAAAAGCGCTTTACGCATATATGGTGGCTGTTTACGCAAAAACAAGTAAAGGGTTTTAAAAGAAATAGCCTTACCGGTTTCCCTAGTAAGGCTATCTATTCAAATACCGTGCAAAATATATTAACCGTGCATAAGCGTTTTGCGTGCAAGCAGGGTTTCCTAGCTCTCGCGGAAGTTAGGGTCGTCTACACAACAATCAACGGGGCAAACTGCCGCACATTGCGGTTCATCGTGAAAACCAACACACTCTGTACACTTATCGGTTACTATATAATAAGTATCCATTTCTTTAGGTGCTTGCGGGGCATTAGCATCTACCGGCGGGTTGCCAATGGTGCTAACCTCGCCTTTTAGCGCTGTGCCGTCAGAAAAACGCCACTCAGTGCCTCCTTCGTAAATTGCATTATTAGGGCATTCAGGCTCGCAAGCTCCGCAGTTAATGCACTCATCTGTAATCATTATAGCCATACCAAATATTTTTAAGGTAATTTTGTGGTGCAAAAATAAGGTTTGAATTCTATTGGTAAGATACAATATTGTTATTTAGAATTTGTTAAAAGAAGGAGATTGTTATGGACAAGAATATAACAGAAGCATTTATTAAGTTGGGTACTTTTATGGCTGCCTTTGCCGATGGTGGGCCTAAAAAAGCCGAAAAGGGCATACCTAAACATTACTACGATGCTTTTGAAGAACTGCTAATATCGTTGCATATATACAACGGCTGGTTTACCGATTATAATGTACGCACGGCTTTAAAAGCCCTTGGCGAAAGCATGAACAGGGCAGAAATGGAACGCTGGCTGGCTAAGTACGATGGGCAAAACCCATCAGCCGAAAAACAGGTGGGTATTATAGCAGCCGGTAATATACCCATGGCAGGCTTTCACGATTTTATGTGTGTGTTGCTTAGCGGCCACAAGGTTATTGTAAAACCATCTTCTACTGATGATAAGTTGTTGCCTTTTCTATCTAAGGTGCTGCAACAAATAGAGCCTGGCTTGGCGGATAAAATTGCCTTTGCCCTTGGCATGATGAAAGGTGCCGATGCTTACATTGCCACAGGCAGCAACAACTCATCGCGCTATTTCGATTATTATTTTGGTAAGTTTCCTCACATCATCCGCAAAAACCGCAATTCGGTAGCGGTGCTTACGGGTAACGAAACGGATGAAGAACTTAATGCCCTTACCGATGATGTATTCCTGTACTTTGGCTTAGGCTGCCGCAGTGTATCTAAGCTATACATACCTGTAGGTTACGATTTTACGCGCCTTGCAAAGGCTTTCGAAATTTGGAAAAAGGCTTTTGAAAATAAAAAGTACGGCAACAATTACGATTATATAAAGGCCATATACCTACTTAATAAGGTGCTGCATATTGATTGTGGCTTTATGATGCTGAAGCAGGACGAGGCACTGGCATCGCCGGTATCGGTAGTATATTTTGACTATTACAGTGATTTGGAGCAGCTGGGCGAAGAACTTACCCGCCGCAGCGAAGAAATACAATGCACAGTAGGTAATTTAGATATAGGCATAGCAATACAGCCTTTTGGCAAAGCCCAATACCCTAAAATAGATGAATATGCCGATGGGGTAGATACACTCAACTTCCTGTTAAACTTATAAAAGCAAAAAGCCCAAACTAAACAGTTTGGGCTTTTTTATACGCTATACGCTATACGCTATACGCTATACGCTTATTTAGCTATTGTTACGGTGCCTCGGTATATCTTTTCCTCATTCATAACATTTAATGTTCTTATCTGGTAGATATACGTGTCTATCATAACCTGTCCGTCGCTTTTGTAGCGACCGTCCCAAGGGTCAAGCATGCTGGTGGTAGTGTATATACGGTTGCCCCAGCGGTTAAAAATCATCAATTCGTATTCTTTAATGTTGGTGCCAAAACCGCCAAACTGGTCGTTAATGCCATCGCCGTTTGGCGAGAATGCATTAGGAACATAGAATGTACTAACCGGATTAATGCGCACTGTGCCATAAGCGGTATCGGGGCAGTTATACTGGTTGTTGGCTACTAGCATAATTACAAATGTGCCGGTATCTTGGTAAGTAACCATTGGGTTTTGCGCATTTCCTACGGTGCCATTGCCAAAGTTCCAGGTCCATATTGTAGGGTTGCCGGTGCTTTGGTCTGTCATAGTAATGTTTCGCTGAAACTCATCGGTAACACCAGGACTAACAATAAAGTCGGCAGTAACCTGTGGGTTAGCTGTAATATAAGCCACACGGGTTAAAGTATCGCGGCAGTTACTGCCACTTGCAATTATCAGCGTAACATCGTAAGAGCCTGCAACATCATATATATGGCTAGGGCTTTGTAGCGTTGATGTGTTGCCATCGCCAAAATTCCATCCCCAACCTGTAATTGTACCGCCGTTGCCGGTGCTTAAATCTGTAAAGGTTACAGGTAATTCTACACAACCCGTTACAGGCGCACCGTTAAAATCGGCCGTTGGTATAGGGTCTATGGTAATAGTTTGTGTTGTAGTATCGGCACAGCCGTTGCTAGATTGTACAATAAGCTCAACAGTATAGGTACCACCGGCACTGTAGCTGTAGGCAGGGCTTTGTTGGGCAGATGTGCCTACGTTATCGCCAAAATCCCATGCCCAACCGGTTATTACACCGCCCGGGGCGCTAGAAAGGTCTTGGAAAGTTGCTGGGGTGCCTAAGCAACCGGCATTTAATACAAAGTTGGCATTAGCGCCTTAGCGATACCAATACCTGTTTCACAATAGTATCAGAACAACCTGCGTTAGAGGTTACAATTAGCGATACGTTGTAAATACCAGGGTTGTTGTAGGTATAGCTTGGATTTTGCAAGCCCGATGTTTGCCCCGGTTCAAAAGTCCATAAGTAGTTGGCTATGGTGCCGGGGTTGGTAATGGTACTGGCATCGGTAAAATGTGTAGCGTTGCCTGAGCATACTGTGTCGGCAGTAAAGTCAGGCTCAATATCAATAAGGTTAAAAGTAACCGTATCGGCTTTGGTAACGTTGTTGGGGAACTGGCCAACAGCAATAATAGTTTGTGGGCCGCTAAGGTTATCAGGGTACGATACAAATGTTTGCCAGTTGGCAGCATTTAAAATATTTGCCGATACCGGAGATCCGGTAAAGTTGCCGTAAAGGGTAACGCTGTTTGGTAAAGAGTCGGTAGTGCCGGTAACCAAAAAGTCGCAAGACATGTTGGCATTAGTTGTAGGCGATGTTATTTGCAAGCCCGGGTTAGCAGGTACAATGGGGGTAATGTTATCAATCATGCTATTGATATACCCGCTGCAAGCACTAATAAAATAGGGTGCAAAGCTTACGTAGCACCAGTTTTGGGTGGGGGTAAAGGTAACTGTAACGTTGTTCCAGCCAGCGGTAGTAATCATTCCCGAACTCCAAAGCATTTCGCCCTGACCGCAAATGCCGTTACCACCCCAAATAGCCATAGATCCATAACAATCAATAGGGTCTGCGGTATTGTATACAGACGTAAAAGCAATGTCCATGGTAAAGGTGTAGGGTTGCCCCGCTGTCATGCAACCACTTAGTTGCTGACTACAGCCCTCATGGTACGATGCGCCATCGCCTGCAAGCAAAAAGCTAACGTATGTGCTACCATTGGTAGCCGGGTCGGTTATTCCCCATTGGCCCGGCTGGGTATCTGGCGTACCGCCATTAAAACACATGTCCCACGGTGCGGGTACTACGTGTGGCGCCGATTGCCCTTCAAAAGAAGGGTTTTGAAATGTAAACTGGGCTTTGCTAATCCCGGTTGAAATTCCAATTGCGCATAGTATAAGTAACAGTCTATTCATAGGTTTTCTAACCCTTAAAAATACTTAAAAATAAACAACAAAGTCAAGGTAAAATGTACAATTGTTATCAACCATTGAATATTTAAAACGCATATTTGTGTATATTGTTGAAAATGTGCATTTTATATTTATTCTTTTTTATTCTTATTGTTTGATTAACAATAGCAATTATATCTGCGTTAACGTTTTTTTACCGGATTTAGTATTCAGTTACTAAAACCCGTGTTCGCAATTGTACAAAACGGTCATATTATTATTCTCTTAAAAAGGCTGTTGCCTCTTTCAAAAATTCGGCGTTACTTGCAGCCTCTTTTTAAGAATATGGATATGAAAAAACTAGTTCTATCGGTTGTTATGGCCGTTTCGTTGCTAATGCCTATGGCCGCAAAGGCCGATGAGGGCATGTGGCTACTTATTTTACTGCAAAAGCTAAACATGCGCGATATGCAGTCTAAAGGTTTTAAACTGTCGGCTGACGAGATTTACAGCCTTAACAAAGCCAGTATTAAAGATGCCATTGTTATGCTTAACTATGGCGGTTGCACTGCCGAGGCTATATCAGACCAGGGCTTGCTACTTACCAACCACCACTGTGGTTACGAGGCTATTCAAAAAACAGCACCGTAGACCACGATTACCTTGCAAACGGCTTTTGGGCAAAAGATGTTAAAAGCGACCTTGCAGCCCCCGGCTACACCGCATCGTTCCTTGTGCGTATAGACGATGTAACGGCTAAGGTAAGTGCAGAACTAACATCAGACATGGATGAAGCTGCCCGCAACAAAAAAATTGCTGAGGTAATGAAAAAGCTGGAAGACGAAGCTACTGCCGGCACCACATACAACGCCAAGGTTAAAGGCTTTTTCGAGAATGCCGAGTTTTATCTTTTTGTATACGAAACCTTTACGGATGTACGTTTGGTAGGTGCACCGCCTTCATCAGTTGGTAAATTTGGTGGCGATACCGACAACTGGATGTGGCCACGCCACACCGGCGACTTTTCTTTACTACGTGTTTACATGGGTAAAGATGGTAAGCCTGCTCCTTATAATGTAGATAACGTTCCTTACAAGCCTAAAAAAGCACTTTCTATTAGTATTGATGGGGTTAAAGATGGCGACTTTACTATGGTTATGGGTAACCCCGGCCGTACCGATCGTTACTTAACATCAGAAGGTGTTAAACTACTACTAGACCAAACTGCGCCTGCTATTGTTAAAATCCGCGATTTAAAGCTTTCTATCTACAAAAAAGATATGGATGCCAGCCCAAAGGTTAAAATTCAATATGCAAGCAAGTATGCCCGCACTGCCAACTACTGGAAATACTATATAGGCCAAAGCGCGCAACTTAAAAAGAACCGCGTATATGAGAAAAAACTAAAAGTTGAGGCCGATTTTGATAAATGGGCCAATAGCGATAAAGACCTAACGGCTAAATACGGCTCGGCAATTAATAAAATAAATGCAGGTTTCTCACAAATTCGCGATTATAACATACACCGCACATACTTAAATGAGAGCATACTACGCACCTGCGAAGCTGTTGCTTTATCTCTTAACTATGGCGAATTAGAGAAGTTGCTTGATGACCAAGGCAAAGCAACAGATGCTAAAACAAAAGCAGAAGAAATGAAGAAAGACATAGGTACTTTCTTTGCAGATTATAATGCACCTACCGATAAAAAACTATTAGCTGCAATGCTACAGTTATTCCGTGCCGATGTGCCTGCCGACCAGATTCCCGATATTTATAAAACTATTGATAGTGAGTTTGGCGGCGACTATGTTAAGTTTGCTGATAAGGTGTTTGAAACCTCAATATTTGTAGACCAAGCCCGTTTAGAGAAGTTTCTTGATGCGCCTGATGCTGCTACGTTAAAGAACGATTGGTCGTACAAAATTGCCAACTCGTTTGTAAGTAACTGGAGAGGTGGCTACGCTATGAAGCTTAAAGCTATAGAAGATGCCCAGGATAAAGACCAACGTTTGTTTATACAAGGCCTGCGAGAGATGAACCCATCTAAAGCTTACGCTCCTGATGCTAACTCTACCATGCGTTTAACCTACGGCAATGTTAAATCATACATTCCGCAAGATGCCGTGTTCTATGATTATTATACCACCCTTGATGGTATTATTGCTAAAGAAGACACAACAAATGAAGAGTTTATTGTTCCTGCAAAGTTAAAAGACCTTTATAACAAGAAAGATTACGGCCGCTTTGCCGATTCTGACGGTAAAATGCACGTTAACTTTATCAGTAATAACGATATTACCGGCGGTAACTCTGGCAGCCCTGTATTAAATGGCTACGGCGAATTAATTGGCTGTGCTTTCGATGGTAACTGGGAAGCCATGAGCGGCGACATTTACTTCGATCCTTTATTAAAGCGTACCATATCTGTAGACATACGTTACGTATTGTTTATTATTGAAAAATATGCCGGTGCCGATAACCTTATAAAAGAAATGAACCTGAGTATCGCGCACAGGCAAGCCTACAAGCAACAGAGCCCCTAAAGGCGGCGCCACTATTCCGGTAGCCCCTTCTAACGGCCGCGCTATACCTAAAGGCCAACAACGCTAAGCAGCAGAATTAATCTTATATAGTTTAAAAAGCCCCTGACAATATTGTCAGGGGCTTTTTGTTTTAGCTGTTGATTAACTGGCAACTGGGAAGTGAGAACCGATAAATGAAAAAAATTATGGAATTTATTTTCTCCCGCATCTTACTTGCAAAAACCAATAAAATTTTCAAACTTTACAATAATCATAAAATCAGTTTGTATGAAAAAACGCGACATTGTACTATTAGCTGCTATTGCACTTTCTACAACGGCCTTTGCACAACAAAACACAGGCACCCTTCTTAATGTAAACAACATTGCGGCTACCATAAACGCCAACGGCAAACTATTCTCAACTATAGCCACCAACGGCCATAGCAACCCGGGTTTCGAGGTTTATAAATCGGGCAAGCACACCCTTAATGCTACCTCGTTATGGATTGGCGGTTTTGACCAAGGTAACAACTACCACCTTATGGCCCCAACCTATGGGCAGTGGGGTAACGATGCCTTTGCAGGCCCCGGCATGGCTAGCTACTCAGCCGCTACCGATGCCAAATGGAACCGTGTGTGGAATATTACTAAAGATGAGGTTGATGCACACATTGCAAATTATAAAAGCGATACTTACATAATTCCCGAAGTTATTGCCAACTGGCCCGGCAATGGCGATGTTGCCGCAGGGCAAATGCCAATTTTAGCGCCGTTTTTTGATGCAGATAACAACGGTAAGTATGAACCTGCAAAAGGTGACTATCCTGTTATAAAAGGTGACCAAGCTATATACTTTATTTATAACGACCACCGGGCTAACCATGGCGAAACAGGCGGTGCGCAACTGGGTGTTGAAATACACGGCATGGCTTATGCCTTTAAAACCAACAAGCGCGATGAAGCATTTAACAACACCGTATTTGTTGAGTACGATATTTTTAATCGTTCGGGAAACAACTACCGCGATGTATACATTGGCTTGTTTAACGACCTTGATATGGGCGAACCATTTAACGACTATATGGGGGTTGATGTAAATCGTAACACATTCTTCGCCTATAATGCCAAGGCCGATGATAATGAGTTTAAAGGCATTGCCGATGACCCGCACATGTCGGTTAAGTTTTTAAACGAAGGACTTAACGGTTTTATAGCGTATGATAATGATTGGAGCGAGCGTGGCAACCCATACTCTACCGCCGATTATTACAACTACATGCGTGGTTTTTGGAAAGATGGCCAGCCTGTAACCTTTGGTGGCAATGGTAAAGGCGGCACCCAGTATGCCCGCTATATGTTTGCAGGCGCTACAGACCCTGTTGTGGGGGCAACTGGAACGAGAAAGCAGCTAACAACGCCCCACACGACCGTCGCGCGTTGGGCACTGTAGGCCCATTTAATTTTGCCGCAGGCCAGTCGCGCAAAATAGCGTTGGTATACAACTTTGCTACTACCCAGAAAAAGATGATTAAAAATCTGGATAAAATTCAGGATGCATACGATAACCAAACAGGGGTATTTAAACCTGCAAACACTGCCAACAACAGCGTTATAGACCCCATACGCCCACCTGCAGACAGGTTTGAGGTAAACATATCTCCAAACCCAATGAAAAACGAAGCCATTGTACGCTTTGATAATCCACGTAACGAAGAGTTTATACTTCAGGTATTCGATTTATCGGGCAAACTGATAATGGCTAAAGCAGGCATAACCGGCACACAGGTAACAGTAGAGCGTGGAGATATGGCCCCCGGCATGTATATAATAGAACTGCGTAGCGGCAGCCAACGCACCACAGCCAAACTGGTTGTTGCAGAATAAGAGTTAACAGGAATATTTTTTGAAAAAAGCGGCGCAGGCCGCTTTTTTCGTTTTGTAACTATTGGAATAAACTTACGTTCACATACTATGCAACACGGCTACATTACCATCAAATTTAATCAGTATGAAAAGCAATGTAAGCCGTGCTATAGCCATAACCCTGTTGGCAGCATTTGTAATTAGTGCATCGTCTTGTGCTACCCGCCCCCGTAAATGCGATGGCCGCAGGGGTACACCAACCCCAATGGGCTTAATGTAGGAGCACTTAATTAGTTTTTAGTAATTTGCGCTAAATACGCCCCCTATATCTTATTAATAGTGAAAAAAAGTTTCGTTGTAGTATTAGTTGTGGCCGCTTTTGCAGCCAAAGCGCAGCTTACATCGCTACAAAACATAAATGCTTGGGCATACCAGTTACAAAATGTAACTCCGGCTGCTATAGCACCCGATAATTCGTTCCAGCTTTTTGTTACCGATTATTCTGCTGATGGAAGTGGGGCAGGGGTCTATACCCCTCAGCAGGTACAAGCAATGAAAACCGGTGGTAAAAAGGTTATAGCTTATATATCTATTGGCGAGGCCGAAAACTACCGCGATTATTGGCAACCGACATGGAACAACACCCCACCTGTTTGGCTAGGCTCTGAGAACCCCGATTGGGCAGGAAACTATAAAGTAAAGTTTTGGCACCCGCAGTGGAAGAATATAATCTACACTTATATAGATACCATTTTAGCCAAAGGGTACGATGGCATATACATGGATATTATAGATGCCTATTACTACTGGCAGGAAGAAAATCCGCAAGAGCCTTATGCCGATACCTTGATGGTGGATTTTATTAGCGACATCCGCCACCATGCCGATTCTGTTTTGGGTAATAGTGCTTTTATACTAATACCCCAAAATGCCGAAGATATTATTGATGCTAATAACATAACCGTTGCTTTACAGGATAAATACTTTAATAGTATTAATGCCATAGGGGTAGAGGATGTATTCTTTCCCGGCAATAATGATATAAATAACGCCCATGCTCCAGATACTTACCGCACCGGCCTGCTTACCGAGTTTAAAAACAGTGGCAAGCGGGTATTTTCTATAGAATACATAGACCAGCCTACCAAGCTAACCCAATACGTGGCCGATGTACAAGCTAACCAGTATGTGCCCTATGCCTGTTACCGCCCTTTGGATATGATATGCACCCAATTGCCTTTGGCTGTTGAAGAAACAGAATTGCCCAAGCCTGTTATATACACTAATGCTGGCACCCTAACCGTTATCACACCGTACCATGCTAGTGTTGATGTTATAGATATGCAGGGTAGGGTAGTGGGGCAGCAGGTAAATACCACCTATAGCCAATGGCCGGGTTTAAATCCCGGTTTGTATTTAATAATTGTAAAATCAGGCGGTAAGCAATTGACATATAAGCATATAATTCAGTAGCGCTAACTTATACCTACTACGTGATAACTTTTAGCTATCTTTGCCAAAGCAGTTTCACTTTTTGGGCATCGAGCCCGGTGTAAGGCAAGAGATATTAACAATGCCGTTTTCCTCTTCCTATCCCCTTGAAAGGGTAAATTTTAAAGGGATTGGCATATTTCTTGCAAATATTTGCATTTTTTTCTAACTGCTGTTGTATAATTCATTTTCATTCGTACCTTTGCAGCCCTATTTTTAGGACTTAGAGTGATAATACAACAATAATAACAAACAACAATTAAGTAGCAAATGCCTACTATACAACAACTAGTACGTAAAGGGCGCAAGCCACTTGTAACCAAGAGTAAGTCTCCAGCTCTTGATTCTTGTCCGCAACGCCGCGGAGTATGTGTACGTGTGTACACCACTACCCCGAAAAAACCAAACTCGGCACTTCGTAAAGTAGCCAGGGTACGTCTAACTAATACAAAAGAGGTTAACGCCTACATTCCGGGCGAAGGTCACAACCTGCAAGAGCACAGTATCGTTTTGATACGTGGCGGCAGGGTAAAAGACTTACCGGGTGTACGTTACCACATTGTTCGTGGTGCATTAGACACCTCTGGTGTTGAGGGCCGTAACCAACGTCGTTCTAAATACGGAACAAAACGTCCGAAAGCAGGCGCTAAAGGAGCAGCTGCAGCACCGGCAAAAGGTAAAAAGAAATAATTAACTCAATAAGCTGATATAAATAAGCCATGAGAAAGTCGAGAGCAAAACGCCACGAACTGTTACCTGATCCTCGTTATAACGATACCACGGTAACCCGTTTTGTAAATAACATGATGTACGACGGTAAAAAGAGCGTAGCATTTACCACTTTTTACGATTGTATAGATATTGTATCTAAACGTACTAGTGAAGAAGGTATTGATATCTTCAAAAAAGCATTAGATAACGTAATGCCTGGTGTTGAGGTTCGTAGCCGCCGTGTTGGTGGTTCTACTTTCCAAATCCCATCAGAAATTCGCCCAGACCGCCGTATTGCCCTTGGCATGAAGTGGTTAATATCTTACGCACGCAAACGCAATGAAAAGTCTATGAGCCAAAAGCTTGCCGGCGAAATTATTGCAGCCGCTAAAGGCGAGGGTGCTGCACACAAGAAGAAAGAGGACATCCACCGTATGGCTGAAGCTAACAAAGCTTTCTCTCACTTCCGTTTCTAATACCCCAATTATTTTAAATAGAATAGATAAGAATTAATCATGAGTAAAGATCTCAAAAATACGCGCAACATCGGTATCATGGCTCACATTGATGCCGGTAAAACTACCACTACCGAGCGTGTATTATATTATACCGGTATCAACCACAAAATTGGTGAGGTACACGATGGTGCCGCTACCATGGACTGGATGGTTCAGGAGCAAGAGCGTGGTATAACCATCACCTCTGCCGCTACTACTACTTTTTGGACCTACCGTGGCCAAAAACACAAAGTAAACATTATTGATACCCCGGGCCACGTTGACTTTACTGTTGAGGTGGAACGTTCTTTACGCGTACTTGACGGTGCCGTTGCCCTTTATTGTGCAGTAGGTGGCGTTGAGCCTCAATCTGAAACCGTATGGCGCCAGGCTAACAAATACCACGTTCCACGTTTGGCGTTTGTTAACAAAATGGACCGTGCCGGTGCCGACTTCTTTAGCGTAGTTGGTCAAATGAAAGAGCGTTTAGGTGCTAACGCAGTTCCTCTTCAGGTTCCAATTGGTGCTGAAGAAACATTTATTGGTGTTGTTGACTTAATTAACAACAAAGCCATGCAGTGGGACGATGCTACCCAAGGTATGACCTTTACTGAGATTTCTATTCCTGCAGACTTAGTTGATACCGTAGCTGAATGGCGCGAGAAACTAATTGAGTCGGTAGCTGAATATGATGATAAGCTAATGGAGAAGTTTTTCGATGATCCTGCTTCTATTACAGAAGAAGAATTGATGGCTGCTATCCGTAAAGCTACTATTGATATGAAAATTACTCCGGTACTATGTGGTTCGGCCTTTAAAAACAAAGGTGTACAAACCATGCTAGATGCCGTTGTAACATACTTACCAAGCCCTCTTGATGTTCCACCGGTAGAAGGTATGAATCCTGACAGCGGAGAAATGGAATCGCGTAAAGCTGATCCTTCTGATAAGTTCTCAGCCCTTGCGTTCAAGATCATGACTGACCCGTTTGTGGGCCGTCTGGCTTTCTTCCGTGTATACTCTGGTAAACTAGATGGCGGTTCTTATGTATTGAACAACCGTACCGGTAACAAAGAGCGTATATCACGTATCATGCAAATGCACGCTAACAAGCAAAACCCTATCCCATTTATTGAAGCTGGCGATATTGGTGCTGCTGTTGGTTTTAAAGATATTCGTACCGGTGATACCCTTACAGACGAGAATGCTCCTATCGTTCTAGAATCGATGAGCTTCCCTGAGCCTGTAATTGGTATTGCTATTGAGCCTAAAACTCAGGCCGACCTTGATAAGTTAGGCGTAGCCCTTAACAAGCTTGCTGAAGAGGATCCAACGTTCCGCGTTAAAACTGACGAGGAAACCGGCCAAACAGTAATTAGCGGTATGGGCGAGCTTCACCTTGAGATTATCGTTGACCGTTTACGTCGCGAGTTTAAGGTAGAGTGTAACCAAGGTGCTCCACAGGTTGCTTACAAAGAAGCTATCCGTGGCTCAGTATCTCACCGCGAGGTTTACAAAAAACAATCGGGTGGTAAAGGTAAATTTGCCGATATCAGCGTATCTATAAGCCCAACAGACGAAGGTAAAGAAGGCTTACAGTTTGTTAACGAGATTACCGGTGGTAACATTCCTCGCGAGTTTATCCCGGCAATTGAGAAAGGTTTTAAAGCAGCTATGAGCAACGGTGTATTAGCCGGCTACCCAGTAGAAAGCTTTAAAGTTATCCTTAAAGACGGCTCATTCCACGCGGTTGACTCTGACGCCCTATCATTTGAGATTGCTGCTAAAGCGGCTTTCCGTGAGGCTTGCCCTAAGGCTAGCCCGGTATTGATGGAGCCTATTATGAAGATTGAAGTTAGCACACCTGAGCAATACATGGGTGATATTGTAGGCGACTTAAACAAACGCCGCGGCCAAATAGAAGGTATGGACTCTAAGCACGGTTCTCAAATTATCCGCGCTAAAGTGCCTCTATCAGAAATGTTTGGATATGTTACCCAGCTTCGTACAATTTCGTCGGGCCGTGCATCATCAGCTATGGAGTTCTCTCACTATGCCGATGCTCCCCGCAACGTACAAGAAGAAGTAGTAGCAAAAGTTAAAGGTGGTAAAACCGCAGCAGTTTAATTTTTAGGTAAAGAAAAATGAGCCAGAAAATCAGAATAAAACTTAAGTCGTACGACCATAACTTGGTAGACAAATCGGCTGAGAAGATTGTTAAAACGGTTAAAGCAACCGGCGCTGTAGTAAGTGGTCCAGTACCCTTACCAACACACAAACGCATTTACACCGTTTTACGTTCTCCACACGTTAACAAAAAAGCGCGTGAGCAGTTTCAGCTATGCTCTTACAAGCGTATGCTAGACATTTACAGCACAACCTCTAAAACTGTAGATGCACTTATGAAGCTTGAATTACCAAGCGGTGTTGAGGTTGAAATTAAAGTGTAAGTTAAAGTACGACTTTATAAAACGTACAAATTACAATACAATAAAACAAGTATAACCTAAAAGAAATGTTAGGATTAATAGGTAAAAAAGTGGGTATGACCAGCATCTTTGATGTCGATGGAAAAATCATCCCCTGCACTGTGGTAGAAGCAGGCCCTTGCGTTGTTACGCAAGTAAAAACCGCCGAAAAGGACGGTTACTCGGCCGTTCAACTTTCTTTCGACGAGAAGCGCGAAAAAAGCACCACCTCTGCATTAAAAGGCCACTTTGAGAAGGCTAAAACAACCCCAAAACGTAAAGTTGTTGAGCTTCGCGATTACGAAGGCACTGAGCAACTTGGCGACAACATTACCGTAGAGGTATTTGCCGAAGGCGATTTTGTGGATGTTATTGGTACATCTAAAGGTAAAGGCTTTCAAGGTGTTGTAAAACGCCATGGCTTTGCCGGTGTAGGCGGCCAAACGCACGGTCAACATAACCGTGCACGTCACCCGGGTTCACTAGGTGCATCTTCATGGCCATCGCGCGTTATGAAAGGTATGCGCATGGCTGGCCGTATGGGCGGCGAACAGGTTAAAATTCAAAACCTGCAAGTAGTTAAAATTTACGCTGAGAAGAATTTAATCCTTATTAAAGGAGCAATTCCAGGCGCTAAAGGATCATATGTAATTGTAGAGAAGTAAGATCATGGAACTGGAAATATTAAATATTCAAGGAAAAGGCACGGGTAAAAAAGTAACCCTACCTGAAGCAGTATTTGCTGCTGAGCCTAACGACCATGCTATTTGGTTAGACGTAAAACAAATCCAGGCTAACCAACGCCAGGGTACCCATAAATCTAAAGAACGTGCAGAAATTGCCCGTACTACCAAAAAGGCTTTCCGCCAAAAGGGTACAGGTGGCGCACGTCGTGGCAGCATGAAATCGCCTTTAGTACGTGGTGGTGGCCGTGTATTCGGTCCTCAGCCACGCGATTATGGCTTTAAACTTAACAAAAAGGTTAAGCAACTGGCACGCGTTTCTGCTTTATCATACAAAGCAAAAGACAATCAAATTTTTGTTTTAGAAGATTTTTCTTTTGACGCTCCTAAAACAAAGAATTACAGCGCTTTACTGAATGCTCTTAAACTTTCAGATAAAAAATCGCTTATTGTGCTTGCTGATTACAATAAAAACGTATATTTGTCGTCCCGAAATTTAGAGGGCACTAAAGTTATAATTGCTTCAGAATTAAACACTTATGATATTCTGAGAGCAAATAATCTTGTGTTTGTTGAGAGCTCGGTTAAGCTAATTGAGAACATTTTATTAAATAAATAGGCAAATGAGCATCATTATTAAACCAATAGTATCAGAAAAATTAACGGCACAAGGCGAAAAGCTAAACCGTTATGGTTTTGTAGTGGACTTAGAGGCCAACAAAATCCAAATTAAAAACGCCATAGAAAAATACTATGGTGTTACCGTAGAGGCAGTTAATACTGTACGTATAGCCGGTAAAATTAAGTCTCGCAACACTAAGCGTGGTTTAGCAGTAGGCCGTACTAACAACTACAAAAAAGCTTACATCACATTGAAGGCAGGCGATAACATCGATTTCTTCAACAATATTTAACCGAGAAAAGGTCATAAGCAATGGCAGTTAGAAAATATAACCCCGTTACCCCGGGTACCCGTTTTAAGGTAGCAAATACGTTTGAGGAATTAACCTCAACCCACAATAAGCCTACAAAAAGCTTATTAGCCCCTATTAAAAAGAGCGGTGGCCGTAACCAGTCGGGTAAAATGACAATGCGTTACCTGGGCGGTGGCCACAAGCGCCGTTACCGTATTATCGATTTTAAACGCGATAAATTTGGTGTAGCAGGTACAGTTAAAACAATTGAGTACGATCCAAACCGTTCTTCACATATTGCTTTAGTAGAATACAGCGATGGCGAAAAGCGTTATATGATTGCACCGGCCGGTTTAGTGGTAGGTAAAATTGTAATGTCGGGTTCTGGCGCTCCTTTTGAAGTAGGTAATGCAATGCCAATGTCAGAAATTCCATTGGGTTCTATTATCCACAACATAGAAATGCGTCCGGGTCAGGGTGCTTCTTTTGCCCGCAGCGCAGGCACTTATGCCCAACTTGCTGCCCGCGATGGTAAGTATGCTATCCTTAAAATGCCTAGCGGCGAAACCCGCCAGGTATTAGCTACCTGCCTAGCAACTTTAGGTGCCGTAGGCAATGCCGACCATTCTAAAGTACGTTCTGGTAAAGCTGGTCGTACCCGTTGGTTAGGTCGCCGTCCACGTGTACGTGGTGTAGCAATGAACCCTGTGGATCACCCTATGGGTGGTGGCGAAGGCCGTTCTTCAGGTGGTCACCCACGCTCTCGCACAGGTGTACCGGCTAAAGGTTACAAAACCCGTTACCCTAAAAAAGCGTCTAATAAGCACATTATTGAACGTCGTAAGAAGTAATAATTAATAGAGAATAAAGAAAACACATGGCTCGTTCGCTTAAAAAAGGTCCTTTTATCGACATTAAACTGGAGAAGAAAGTAATGACTTCGGTAGAATCAGGTAAAAAAGCAGTTATCAAAACCTGGTCTCGCCGCTCAATGATTTCTCCTGATTTTGTAGGACAAACAATAGCAGTACACAACGGTAACAAATTTATACCTGTGTATGTAACAGAAAACATGGTAGGCCATAAATTGGGCGAGTTTGCCCCGACCCGCACATTCCGCGGTCACTCAGGCAACCGTAAGAAGTAATTAATTAAGTTAATAACGAAAGTAAAGAATATATACCCATGGGTGTTAGAAAACGTAAGGCAGCAGATGCTCGCAAAGAAGCGATGAAATCAACCTACGTGGCTAAGTTGAACGATTGTCCAACCTCGCCCCGCAAGATGCGCTTAGTTGCCGACCTTATACGCGGCGTAGATGTAGATAAAGCGTTAGCCATTTTAAAGTTTAACTCTAAAGAAGCCTCTGGCCGCTTAGAAAAACTTTTACTATCAGCAATATCTAACTGGCAACAAAAGAACGAAGGTTCTCGTGTTGAAGACAGCAGCCTTTTTGTAAAAACAATAATGGTTGACTCTGCAGCCCAGCTAAAGCGTTTTCGCCCTGCCCCACAAGGCCGTGCTTACCGTATACGCAAGCGCTCTAACCACGTTACTCTTATTTTAGACAGCCGCAACGCCGTTGTTGCAGCTAAACTAGAGGGTCCAACAGCCGATGTGGCAGATAAACCGGTAGCAAAAAAGGCAGCAACTAAAAAAGCAGCAGCCCCAAAAGCTGAAAAGCCGGCAGCCGAAAAGAAACCAGCAGCTAAAAAAGCTCCTGCAAAGAAAAAAGAAACAAAAGATAAAGAATAAGGATAATAATGGGACAAAAAGCACACCCTATAGGTAACCGTTTAGGCATCATCCGCGGCTGGGATTCAAACTGGTACGGAGGTAAAAACTACGCTGATAAGTTGGTTGAGGACTTTAAAATCCGTAACTACTTAGGCACACGTTTGTCTAAAGCCAGCATCTCTCGTATTATCATCGAGCGTACGCTTAAGCTTGTAACTGTTACTATACAAACCGCACGCCCGGGTATTATTATAGGCAAAGGCGGCCAAGAGGTTGATAAGCTTAAAGAAGAGTTGAAAAAACTTACTAAAAAAGAGGTTCAAATCAACATTTTTGAGATTAAACGCCCAGAGTTGGATGCCAAATTGGTAGCCGATGGCGTAGCCCGCCAAATTGAAGGCCGTATATCTTTCCGCCGCGCTGTTAAAACATCTATTGCTTCGGCAATGCGTATGGGTGCAGAAGGTATTAAGATTACAAGTGCAGGCCGTTTAGCAGGAGCCGAGATGGCCCGTAGCGAAACTTACAAAGAAGGACGTACACCATTACATACATTCCGCGCAGATATTGATTACTCTCACGCTGAAGCCCACACTACTTACGGCCGTATTGGCATAAAAGTATGGATTTGCAAAGGCGAGGTATTTGGTAAACGCGACCTTTCTCCATTAGTTGGCCAAAACTCTGGCGGTAACAACCGCCCTGGTGGTAATGACCGTGGCAACGACCGTGGTGGAGATGACCGTCAACGCCCACGTATGCGCGGTGGCAAAAAGAAATAATTGGTAAAGATTTTTTATTACAGCAACAAGTATAAATTAAGTAACAATGTTACAGCCAAAGAAAACGAAGTTTCGTAAGCAGCATAAAATGAAAATGAAGGGCATTGCCCAACGTGGAAATCAGCTTGCTTTTGGTTCTTTCGGAATAAAAGCCCTAGAAGGCACCTGGGTTACTGCACGCCAGATAGAAGCGGCCCGTATTGCGGTAAACCGTTTTATGAAACGTGAAGGCCAGGTATGGATACGCGTATTCCCTGACAAACCAATTACCAAAAAACCTGCAGAGGTTCGTATGGGTAAAGGTAAAGGTGCACCTGAGTACTGGGTAGCAGTTGTTAAACCGGGCGCTATGATTTTTGAAGCCGATGGTGTTAGCGAAGAAGTAGCAAAAGAGGCTTTACGCCTAGCAGCCCAAAAACTGCCAATTACAACAAAATTTGTAGTTCGCCGCGACTACGTTAAAGGAGAATAACAATGAAACAGGAAATTGTAAAAGACCTTACTACGGCTGAAGTAAAAGATAGATTAGCCACCGAACGCGAAACGCTAACACGCTTAAAATTAAGCCACGCTGTATCGCCGGTAGAAAACCCAATGACAATACGTTACTCACGTAAAGCCATTGCCCGTTTAGAAACAGAATTGCGTAAACGCCAATTAGCCGAAACTAAGGCTTAATAAATAGTAAAAATGGAACAAAGGAATTTAAGAAAAGAGCGCGTAGGTGTTGTAAAAAGCAACAAGATGGATAAAACCATTGTAATTGCTGTAGAACGTAAAGTTAAGCACCCTATGTACGGTAAGTTTGTTAAGCAAACCACTACCTTCTCGGCCCACGACGAGAAAAACGAATGCAACATTGGCGATACAGTGCGCATTATGGAAACTCGTCCTATCAGCAAAAACAAATGCTGGAGGTTAGTAGAAATAGTAGAACGCGCTAAGTAATTTTTAGATATTAAAGTATAACGACTTTTTAAGCGATGATACAACAGGAATCAAGATTAACAGTAGCAGATAACAGCGGTGCAAAAGAGGTACTGGTTATACGCGTACTGGGTGGTACCAAAAAACGCTATGCACGTATAGGCGACAAAATTATTGTTACCGTAAAGCACGCCTTACCATCAGGCAACATTAAAAAAGGCTACAGGTAACAAAGGCAGTTATTGTGCGCACTAAAAAGAATCTCGTCGTGCTGACGGATCTTACATTCGCTTTGACGATAACGCTTGCGTATTGTTAAACGCATCGGAAGAGTTACGCGGCACACGTATTTTTGGCCCTGTAGCCCGCGAGTTAAGGGAAACACAATTTACCAAAATTGTATCATTAGCCCCCGAAGTACTTTAATACAGTAATTGATAAAGAAAATGGCAACTAAGTTACATATTAAAAAAGGCGATACCGTAGCGGTTATATCGGGCGACTCTAAAGGTCAGCAAGGTAAAGTGCTTGAGATAATCGTTGAAAAAGAACGCGCTATTGTTGAGGGTGTGAATATGGTTAGCAAACACGCTAAACCAAACGCTAAAAACCCTAATGGCGGCATAGTAAAGCAAGAGGCATCGATACACATATCGAACCTGTTGCCACTAGACCCTAAAAGCAACAAACCTACCCGTGTAGGTCGCAAAAAAGATAAAGGCGGAAAAACAGTACGCTTTGCAAAAGGAAGTAAAAGTTCAGGTGAGATAATTAAATAACCATGTACGCACCACGTTTAAAAGCAAAATACAAAGACGAAGTAGTTCCGGCTCTACAAAAAGAGTTTGGTTACAAAAGCTCTATGCAAGTTCCAAAGCTGGAGAAAATTTGTCTTAACCAGGGTTTAGGCATTGCCGTAACCGACAAGAAGATTGTTGATGCAGCCCTAGCTGAATTAACATTGATTACAGGCCAAAAGCCGGTACCAACAAAATCTCGTAAAGACATCTCTAACTTTAAGTTACGTAAAGGTGTGCCAATTGGCGCCCGTGTAACCCTACGTGGAGATAAAATGTACGAATTTTTAGACAGGCTAATTGCTATTGCCCTGCCTCGTATCCGCGACTTCCGTGGCATTAACAACAAAGGCTTTGATGGTAAGGGCAATTACACCCTTGGTATTACGGAGCAAATCATCTTCCCAGAGATTGATATTGATAAAGTGCCTAAAATTTTAGGTATGGATATCACCTTTGTTACATCAGCAAAAGACGATAAAGAAGCATTTGCTTTGTTAAAAGAATTTGGAATGCCTTTCAAAAAATAATTAGAAAAGAAAGATGGCAAAAGAATCAATGAAGGCCCGCGAAGTAAAACGCGCACGTATGACGGCCAAATATGCAGAAAAACGCAAAGCTTTGAAAGAAGCCGGTGACCAAGAAGGTTTACAAAAGCTACCTCGTAACTCATCGCCTATACGTATGCGTAACCGTTGCAAACTAACAGGCCGCCCACGTGGTTACATGCGCCAGTTTGGTTTGTCTCGTATCACCTTCCGCGAAATGGCTTTAGATGGCAAAATACCGGGGGTTACCAAGAGCAGCTGGTAATTTTAGAATTTTAATTTTTTTATATACAAACAACGAATTAAGTACAGAAAATGTATACTGATCCGATAGCAGATTATTTAACCCGTGTGCGTAACGCCGTTATGGCCCGCCACCGTATGGTTGAAATTCCATCTTCAAACCTTAAAAAGGCAATTACTAAAATCCTTTTTGAGAAAGGCTATATCTTAAACTATAAGTTTGATGATAACAATGGCCCAAAATCAAACATCAAGATAGCCTTGAAGTATGACAGCGTTACTAAGCAACCCGCTATTACTACGTTAGAGCGTATTAGCAAGCCGGGTTTACGTAAGTATAAAGGCGCAGATGAGTTGCCACGCGTACTTAACGGCTTAGGCATTGCTGTTTTGTCTACATCTAAAGGTGTAATGACAGATAAAGAAGCCCGCAATTTAAATGTAGGTGGCGAAGTACTTTGCTACGTTTATTAATAGATAAAGAGAAAACGAAATGTCACGTATAGGAAAATTACCAATAACCCTTCCAGCCGGTGTAACTCTAGAAGTTTCTGCTGACAATGTGGTTACTGTAAAAGGCAAACTTGGCGAGCTTACACAAGATGTTAACCCTGCTATCAGCATTAAAGTTGAAGAAGGTAACGTTATTCTTGAGCGCGCTAACGAAGAAAAGCAAAGCCGCGCAATGCACGGTTTATACCGCTCATTGCTTAATAATATGATTATTGGCGTATCTAAAGGATACACCATAGAGCAAGAACTTGTAGGTGTAGGTTACCGTGCTGCAAACACAGGCCAAAACCTTGAGTTAACCCTTGGCTACTCTCACAACATTATATTTGAGCTACCAAGCCAAATTAACGTAGCTACTAAAACAGAGCGTGGTAAAAACCCAATTATTACCCTTACCTCGCACGATAAGCAATTAATTGGCCAGGTGGCCGCCAAAATACGTTCACTACGTAAACCAGAGCCATACAAAGGCAAAGGTGTTAAATTTGTGGGCGAAGTATTACGTAGAAAAGCTGGTAAGTCAGCCGGTAAAAAATAATAAGTCATGGCAATTACTAAAGAATTCCGCAGAAAACGCATTAAAATGCGTATCCGCAAGGTTGTATCAGGTACTCCAGAGTGCCCACGCCTTTCAATATACCGTAGCAACAAGGCAATTTATGCCCAGATAATAGATGATACTAAAGGTGTTACGTTAGCTTCTGCTTCGTCATCAGAATCAGAAGCAACTGGCAATAAAGTAGAGCAAGCTGCCTTAGTAGGTAAATCTATTGCTGCTAAAGCACAAGCAGCCGGTATTACTACTGTTGCTTTTGACCGCGGCGGTTACTTATACCACGGACGTGTTAAATCATTAGCCGACGGCGCACGCGAAGGCGGTTTAAAATTCTAATACTTAGGATAAAAGAATTATGGCAACTGAAAATATAAAACGAGTAAAGTCTACCGACATTGAACTGAAAGACCGTTTGGTGAACGTAAACCGTGTTACTAAAGTAACAAAAGGTGGACGCGCCTTTACCTTCTCGGCCATTGTGGTTGTAGGTAACGAGCATGGTGTAGTAGGTCATGGCCTGGGTAAAGCAAAAGAAGTAACCGATGCTATTACTAAAGGTATAGACGATGCTAAGAAAAACCTTATTAAAGTGCCAATTATGAAAGGCACTATACCACACGCCCAAATAGGGAAATTTGGTGGTGCTTTGGTTTACTTAAAACCAGCATCGCACGGTACCGGTGTAATTGCCGGCGGTGCAATGCGCGCTGTGCTAGAGAGTGTTGGTATTACCGACGTACTAGCTAAGTCTAAAGGATCGTCTAACCCACACAACGTGGTTAAAGCTACCCTTGATGCCCTTAGCCAACTGCGCGACCCGGCTACTATTGCACACACACGTGGCATTACATTAGATCAAGTGTTTAACGGTTAATAATAAAGACAATGGCAAGAGTTAAAGTTAAACAGGTAAAGAGCGGCATAGACCGTCCGTTAGACCAAAAACGCACTTTGGTAGCCCTAGGCCTTCGTAAAATGAACCACACGGTTGAACACGAAGCTACCCCACAAATTTTGGGTATGATAAGGAAGATTAGTCACTTAGTTACAGTAGAAAATATTTAACGAACAGTAGCGATGAATTTAAGTAATTTAAAACCTGCAGAAGGTTCAACATTTACCAAACAACAGCTAGGGCCGCGGACAAGGTTCAGGCGGTGGTGGTACAGCCCGCAGGGGACACAAAGGTGCAAAATCACGCTCTGGCTACTCAGCCAAGGTAGGTTTTGAGGGTGGTCAAATGCCATTACAACGCCGTGTGCCTAAGTTTGGCTTTAAAAACATTAACCGTGTAGAATACCGCGGTATTAACCTTGATGTACTTCAACGTTTATCAGAAACTAAAGGCTTAACCGTTATTGATAACGCAGCTTTAGTGGCAAACGGTTTAGCTTCTAAAAACGACCTTATTAAAATAATGGGCCGTGGCGAACTAACCGCTAAACTAGAAGTTACAGCAAACGGATTTACAAAAACGGCTAAAGCAGCTATAGAAGCAAAAGGCGGTAACGCTACAATAGTTAAGTAATGAAGCAATTCATACAAACCATACAAAACATTTGGAAGATTGATGAGCTACGTCAGCGCATCCTTACAACCCTGGGCCTGGTATTAATTTACCGTCTGGGTTCGTACGTGGTGTTGCTAAGGCGTTGACACTACCAAGCTAGAAAACTTCTCGTCTCAGGCATCGGATGGTATCCTTGGCCTTATCGACGTTTTCTCGGGTGGTGCCTTTCACAATGCATCCATTTTTGCCTTAGGCATTATGCCTTACATAACGGCCTCTATTATTGTTCAACTTTTGGGTATGGCGGTGCCTTACTTCCAAAAAATGCAAAAAGAGGGCGAGAGTGGCCGCAAGCGCATGAACCAAATTACACGCTACCTAACCGTAGCTGTAACAGCCCTGCAAGCCCCGGGTTATTTAGCCGGAGCAAACCAGTTGGCACCGGGTGCCTTGCCAGACACTTCATTCTTCTGGGTTTCATCAACCATTATACTAGTAGCCGGTACCATGTTTGTAATGTGGTTGGGCGAAAAGATTACCGACCGTGGTTTAGGTAACGGTATTTCACTAATCATTATGATTGGTATTATATCTCGCCTTCCGGGTGCTCTATTGCAAGAGTTTAACGGCCGCTTAACCGATGCCGGTGGTGGTTTAGTTGTGTTCTTGTTAGAGATGGTTATACTACTGTTAATTATTGTTACCGTTATATTGCTTGTACAAGGTACACGCCGCATACCGGTGCAGTTTGCCAAAAAAATTATTGGCAACAAACAGTATGGTGGCAACCGTAACTACATTCCGTTAAAAGTTAATGCCGTGGGTGTAATGCCTATTATTTTTGCCCAGGCAATTATCCTTATTCCGGTTTACATTATTGGTTACGCACAGGTAGAGTCTGCTTCTATTAGCGGTGTATCGGCAGCTATTGCTGACTATACAGGCTTTTGGCACAACTTGTTCTTAGCGTTCCTTATTATTGTATTTACTTACTTCTACACAGCTATTATGATTAACCCTAATCAAATGGCTGAAGACATGAAGAAAAACGGTGGCTTTGTTCCTGGTATTAAGCCGGGCAAAAAAACTGCAGAGTTTATAGATGCTGTAATGTCTAGAATTACCCTACCGGGCGCTTTGTTCTTAGCTTTTGTGGCCATATTGCCATCAATAGCGCAACTAGCCGGTGTTAACAGTGGTTTTGCCCAGTTTTTTGGTGGCACATCGCTTTTAATTTTAGTAGGTGTTGTATTAGATACATTGCAACAAATAGAAAGCTATTTATTAATGCGCCATTACGACGGGTTGATGAAGAGTGGCCGAATTAAAGGTCGCGCTACAAATTCGCCTGTTAGCATGGCACAGCAGTAGTAGCCAATGATTATTATTAAAACACCTGAAGAGGTAGCATTAATAAAAGAAAGTTCTTTACTTGTTGGTAAAACGTTGGCCACTTTGGCTAAGCTTATTAAGCCCGGTGTAACCGGTAATGAGCTTGATAAGGTAGCTGAAGATTTTATACGCAGCCATGGCGATGCGGTACCGGGTTTTAAAGGCCTGTACGGTTGCCCCAGCACATTGCTTGTATCGGTAAACGATGAAGTAGTGCATGGCCTGCCAAGCGATAAGCCTTTTAAAGAAGGCGATATTATATCGGTAGACTGTGGTGTGTATAAAAACGGTTTTTATGGCGATTCGGCCTTTACCTTTCCGGTAGGAGAGATTAAAGCTGATGTACGCAAGTTGCTTAGGGTTACTTACGAATGCTTGTACAAAGGCATTGAAATGGTAAAGCCGGGCAATAGGGTAGGCGATATATCGTTTGCTGTACAAAGCCACGCCGAGGCGAATGGTTATTCTGTTGTAAGAGAGTTGGTAGGCCATGGCCTTGGACGCAGCTTACATGAGAAACCCGAAGTGCCCAACTTTGGCAAACGTGGCACAGGCCCGTCGCTAAAAGAAGGGTTAACAATAGCCATAGAGCCTATGATAAACATGGGCAAGGCAAGGGTTGTAACAGAAGAAGACGGATGGACTGTACGCGCAGCCGATAAATTACCATCGGCTCATTTTGAGCATACAGTGGTAGTAACACATAATGGAGTAGAAATTTTATCGTCGTTTGACGGTTTAGAAGATATAATAAAGTATATAAAAAGTTAATGGCAAAACAATCGTCAATAGAGCAGGACGGGACAATTATAGAGGCCCTATCTAACGCTATGTTCCGCGTAGAGTTAGAAAATGGTCACATAATCATCTCGCACATATCCGGCAAAATGAGGATGCATTACATTAAAATATTACCTGGCGACAAAGTAAGGATTGAAATGTCTCCATACGATTTAACAAAAGGAAGAATAGTTTATAGGTATAAATAATCAAGTTAACTGAAATGAAAGTAAAAACATCGGTTAAGAAACGCAGCGCCGAGTGCGTAATTGTTAAGCGCAAAGGTCGCGTTTATGTTATTAACAAAAAGAACCCAAAGTTTAAGCAACGCCAAGGCGCTTAATACAATAACTGCATAATAAAACTATGGCAAGGATATCTGGTATTGATTTACCTAAAAACAAACGTGGCGAAATAGGTTTAACCTACATTTTCGGCATTGGACGCAGCTCAGCCCAAAAGATATTGGACAAAGCAGGTGTTGACCGTAACATTAAAGTTAACGACTGGAATGATGACCAATTAGGTGCTATCCGTCAGGTAATTAACGATGAGTTTAAAGTGGAAGGTGCTTTACGTTCAGAAACGCAATTAAACATAAAGCGTTTAATGGACATTGGTTCTTACCGTGGTATACGCCACCGTGCGGGATTACCATTGCGTGGACAAACCACCAAAAACAACGCCCGTACGCGTAAAGGCAAACGTAAAACCGTTGCCAACAAGAAAAAAGTTACAAAATAAGCTAGTATTTAAAAATCAATATAACGAAGTAAAATGGCAAAGTCTTCTTCTGCTAAGACCGTTAAAAAGAGAGTCGTTAAGGTTGACGCTGTTGGACAGGCGCATATCAACGCTACGTTTAACAACATCATCATATCGCTTACCAACTCAGCCGGTAAGGTTATCTCTTGGTCATCAGCCGGAAAAATGGGTTTCCGCGGTTCTAAAAAGAATACCCCTTACGCAGCCCAAATGGCAGCTACCGATTGCGCTAAAGTTGCATTTGATGCAGGCCTGCGCCGCGTAAAAGTGTTTGTAAAAGGCCCGGGTGGCGGACGTGAGTCGGCTATACGTACCTTAGCCAACGCCGGAATAGAGGTTACCGAAATAATGGATTGTACTCCAATACCACACAACGGTTGCCGCCCACCAAAACGCCGTCGCGTATAATTTATAAGCACGGTTTAATTTTTAACAAAATAGCATAAAAAAGAAATGGCACGATACAGAGGTCCCAAATCAAGAATAGCCCGTAAGTTTAAAGAGGCAATTTTTGGCCCCGATAAAGTTTTAGCTAAAAAGGCTTATGGCCCAGGCATGCACGGCCCTAACAAGCGTCGTAACAAGCAGTCTGAGTACGCTGTACAGCTACAAGAAAAGCAAAAGGTAAAATATACCTATGGCATATTAGAGCGCCAGTTTGCTAAAATGTATACCCACGCTGCACACGCAAAAGGCGTAACAGGTGAAGTATTATTACAGCTTATTGAAAGCCGTTTAGACAATGTTGTTTACCGTATGGGCATTGCCCCTACACGTGATGCTGCCCGCCAACTTGTTGGTCACCGCCACATTACTGTAAACGGCAAAGTTGTGAACATTGCATCATACACAGTTCGCCCGGGCGATAAAGTTGGTGTACGTGAGAAATCAAAATCTATGGAAGTTATTGTTGTTGCCTTATCAGCACGCACTAACAAATACCCTTGGTTAGACTGGAACTCTCAAACTATGGAAGGCACCTTTATTGCCCGCCCTAACCGCGAAGAGATTCCTGAAAACTTTAAGGAACAACTGATTGTCGAATTATACTCGAAATAACGGGTAGTTTTAAGTTCTACAGTCTATTTATTACCAAACTTTTTTTAAAAAAGAACAAGACAAATTATGGCCATTTTAGCATTTCAACGCCCCGATAAGGTTATAATGATACAATCTACGGAAACCGAAGGCAGCTTCGAGTTCCGTCCGCTAGAGCCAGGTTACGGTATTACTATTGGTAACTCTCTGCGTCGTATCTTATTATCTTCATTAGAAGGCTATGCTATCACAAGCATCCGTATTGAAGGTGTTGAGCACGAGTTTTCTACCATTAAAGGTGTGGTTGAAGACGTTACTGAGATTATACTTAACCTAAAGCAGGTACGCTTCAAAAAACAAATTGAAGGTATAGACCACGAGAAAGCTACTATTGAATTTACCGGTAAAAGCACGCTAACCGCTGGCGATTTAGGTAAAGGCACTTCGGCTTTCCAAGTGTTAAACCCTGACTTGGTTATTTGTAACCTTGAGCCAAAAGTAAAATTGAAAATTGAGTTAACTATAGACAAAGGCCGTGGATACGTTCCGGCTGATGAGAACAAAACAGCTAACCCTGTTAACGGTTTAATAGCTATAGACTCTATTTACACCCCTATTAAAAACGTTAAGTACGTTGTAGAAAACTACCGCGTTGAGCAAAAGACCGATTACGAGAAATTGCTTATTGATATAGTTACTGACGGTTCTATACACCCAAAAGAGGCTTTGAAAGAAGCGGCTAAAATCCTTATTCAACACTTCTACTTATTCTCTGACGACAAGATTACTCTTGACACAGAAGAAAAAGCATCTACCGAAGAGTTTGATGAGAATATGTTGCACATGCGCCAGTTGCTTAAAACCAAACTGGTTGACCTTGACCTATCGGTACGCGCCCTTAACTGCTTAAAAGCAGCAGACGTTGAAACCCTTGGTGATTTGGTATCATACAACCGTAACGACTTATTGAAGTTCCGTAACTTTGGTAAAAAATCGTTGCAGGAACTTGATGAATTAGTAGCCGCTAAAGGTTTACAATTCGGAATGAATGTTTCTAAGTACAAACTTGACAAAGATTAACTATCTTTGCAGCCCGAAATTTTAGAATAGAATAGATTTTTTGAGAAATAATGAGACACGGAAAAACAATTAATCACTTAGGCCGCACAGCATCGCACCGCGAAGCAATGTTGGCTAATATGGCAAGCTCGCTTATACTACATAAGCGTATAAACACCACTTTGGCTAAAGCTAAAGCGTTGCGTAAATACGTAGAGCCCCTAATTACAAAGTCTAAAGAAGATACTACGCACTCTCGTCGTACCGTGTTTTCATACTTAAAAGACAAAGAAGCAGTAACTATCCTTTTCCGCGAGGTATCGGGCAAAGTAGCTGACCGTCCGGGTGGATACACCCGTATTATCAAGATTGGCAACCGCCAAGGCGACAACGCCGAGATGGCCATGATTGAGTTGGTTGACTACAACGAACTGTTACTTAAAACAGCAAAAGGCGAAGGAAAAGCTAAAACTACACGTCGTAGCCGCAGCACAGGCACTGCTAAAAAAGCAGCAGCCCCTAAAGCCGAAGCTCCACAGGCTGAGCCTGAAGCACCAGCAGCTGACGAAGCAGCTGAGCCAAAAGCAGAATAATTATACTTTACAGTATATACTTAAAGCCCCGTTACTAACCAGTAGCGGGGCTTTTTAATTGGTAATGATGAATTTTAATTAGTTGAACAGGCAGGTATTAGTACCTTAATACCCTATCAGGTGGTGTTGTTTGCCATGGATTGTACAAGCAGTAGCGTAGGCCAATATTCAAACAAAAAGAGTATCTGGGAGTATCGTAAGTTGACTTATTACTACTTTCTGTCTTTGACGTGTATGTGCCATTTGTTTGGTACCAGCTATATTCATCATACACATCGTTTATGCTCCAACAATTTAGTAAAGAAAAATTTGAAAATAATTGATATCTACTAAAAGTATAAGAAAAATCTAAGCCTGCTTCTATGCTTATCATTTCTAAGTTGTGGTCAGAAAAGCTGAAATTTCTGGAATTACCCGTATGCCATTGAGAACCGAAATATTTACCAGGGTTTCTGTCTAAATAGTTTATATATTCTCCAGAACCCAATCCATTATAATAACTTGCTCCAATAATAGCACTCAAGCAAAACCCTTTTTTGTTAGTGCGGTTAATTATTGGAACTTGCATTGCTGCACCCACCTTTAAAAAATTGTATCTTATAGTCGATACATAAACATGTTTAGGGGCGAGATAATTAAAAAACCAATCGTAATTAATAGCCTTAAACGTGTTACCAAAATTGTATGACAGATTAAAAATGCCGGCAAAGCGCCCATATTTATGATTTGCCCTAAAACTAAAGTTGGGGCCACAAAAGCCACTCATTGCATCAATTTGGTTTATCTGCAACCCACCCCTATATCAAAAGCGCGGTGTTTATCATTAACAGTATCAGCCGGTGTTTTGGTGCGAATGATAGTTATAGTCTCGTTTCGGCGCTTTACAATGGTGGTGTCTTGCGCCTGTAGGGTAAGTGCAACTGTTAAACAAGCAAATAGCAGTAGGGTTTTCATGTATGTAAGGTAATAAATTCTACTTATTTCTCTTAGGCGGTTTAGCCTGCCATGGGTTGTATAGGCAGTAGCGTACACCGGCATTTATTGTAAAAGAAACTCTAGGACTTTTGGTGCCCCCAGCACCATAGGCATCGCTGGTAACTGTTAACGACTGATTAAACTCACCGGAAACATCATTAAACATATTAACCATCCCATCTACAAAAAACTGGTAACGCTCGTAGGTATAGCTTGCCGAAAGGCCCAGTTCTACGCCTAGGTAAGCAAAGTTGCGGTTATCTATGCTGAATTTTTGCGATGGCCTTACGAAAGCTAAATCTGCAGTATCTATAACCGGCGGGTTAGCTTTATCCATAAAAGAAACATATTCACCCGAGCCTAAACCGTTACAATAGCTTAACCCCAGCATACCTGCTAAGGCTAAATCCCTTTTTATTGGTACGGTTAAAGAATGGCACCAGCATAGATGCATTTATCTTTAAGAAGTTATAGCGTGCAGTAGAGTAGAATTTTGATTCAGGAAAGTTTTGGTATTTATAATGCATTTCGTGCCTGATATTAAAATTGTTGTTCAGGTTATACGATAGGTTTAAAACCCCTGCTATACGCCCTCTTTGCGAATTTGCTTTAAGGCTGAATAACAGTCCCGATGAAACACCCATATCACGCAAGCCATTCACCTGAATACCCCCGCCTATATCAAAGCGCTTTTGGCGGGCTGCAACTTTGGTACTGGCGTATGCTGTCTTTGCGCATAAAGGCTATAGAATCTGTTTGGGCAGATAATGCCGTTGATATAAATATGGCGAGGAGTAGTAAAGGTATTTTCATAGGTGCAAGATAATTTAATTATGAATAATTAATTAGTAATTATGAGGTTTAGAGCGTCCACAGGGAATTACAATAACCTTTTTCCTACACGCTATACGCTATAAGCTATCAGCTAAAAAAGACTAATTTTGCAGCATGGATATTGAATTAGAACTTCCTCCCTTAGTATATAAACGCGATGGCCTTAGCGACCAAACGCTTGTTAACCTGTACACCGAACTGGTTAAGCCACGCATGATTGAAGAAAAAATGCTGGTGCTGCTGCGTCAGGGCCGTATATCTAAATGGTTCTCGGGCATTGGGCAAGAGGCTATTTCGGTAGGTACAGCCATGGCTATGGATACGGATGAATACATCCTACCTATGCACCGCAACCTGGGCATATTTACCACCCGTAAAATGCCTTTTGGCAAGCTGTTTAAACAATGGCAGGGCAAAAAAGGTGGTTTTTCTAAGGGGCGGGAGCGCTCATTCCACTTTGGGGCTAATGAGTACCGCATTGTAGGTATGATATCGCACCTTGGTCCGCAGTTGGGTATTGCCGATGGTATTGCACTGGCTAACCTTCTGTTAGAAAATAAACAAGTAACGGCCGTTTTTAGCGGCGATGGTGGTACATCGGAAGGCGACTTCCACGAGAGTGTGAACGTAGCTGCTGTGTGGGATTTGCCGGTAATATTTATAATAGAGAATAACGGCTATGGCCTTTCAACCCCATCAAACGAGCAGTTCCGCTGCAAGCAGTTTATAGATAAGTGTATTGGCTACGGCATAGAGGGCATTCAGGTTGATGGTAACAACATACTGGAGGTGTACAATGCCGTTAAGCATATATCGGAGCAGATGAAGGAGAAACCCCGCCCATTCCTGCTAGAATGTATGACCTTCCGTATGCGGGGGCACGAAGAGGCTTCGGGTACTAAATATGTGCCTAAAGAGCTGTTTGATATTTGGGGCAAAAAAGACCCTGTAGCTAACTATGAGAATTATCTGCTGGAGATTGGGGTTCTTACTACCGATAAAATAGAAGCCATACGTGCCGGTATTAAAGCCGAGATTGAAGCCGGCCTTGAAGAGGGCTTTGCTGAAGAGGATATAACCCCTAACACAGCCGAAGAACTGGCCGATGTTTATGTTCCGTTTACCCATGAAACTACCACACCTGCTAATGAAACCAAAAGCGAAAAACGCTTGGTAGATGCTATTAGCGATGGATTGAAACAATCGCTGCAAAAGCACCCTAACCTTATTGTTATGGGGCAAGATGTAGCAGAGTATGGTGGCGTATTTAAGGTTACAGAGGGCTTTGTTGAGGAGTTTGGCAAAGACCGGATACGGAATACCCCTTGTGCGAGAGCGCCATTGTAGGGGCTTCTTTGGGGCTTTCTATTAAAGGCTACAAGGCGGTAATGGAAATGCAGTTTGCCGATTTTGTTACCTGCGGCTTTAACCAGATTATAAATAACCTTACTAAGATTAACTACCGTTGGGGCCAAAATGCCGATGTGGTGGTGCGTATGCCTACAGGTGCCGGTGTTAATGCAGGGCCATTCCACTCGCAGAGTAACGAGGCTTGGTTCTTCCACACGCCCGGTTTAAAGGTGGTTTATCCGGCTTTTCCGGGTGATGCAAAGGGCCTTTTGGCTGCTGCCATTAACGACCCTAACCCTGTTATGTTCTTTGAACACAAAGCGCTATACCGCAGCGTGGGTGAGTTGGTTTACGATGATTATTATACTGTTGAAATAGGCAAGGCTAATGTGTTGCGCCAGGGTACCGATGCAACCATTATTACCTATGGTTTTGGTGTGCATTGGGCATTAAAAACGCTGGATGAAAACCCAAATATTTCTGCCGACCTGATAGACCTGCGCACCTTGTTGCCGTTGGATTACGACACCATTTATGCTTCGGTTAAAAAGACGGGTAAAGTAATCGTTCTACACGAAGACACCCTAACCGGTGGGATAGGGGCAGAGATAGCCGCACGTATTGCTGAGCATTGCTTTGAACACCTTGATGCTCCCGTTATGCGCTGCGCATCGTTAGATACTGCCGTGCCTTTTGCAAGTGAGCTGGAGTGGAACTTCTTACCGAGAGATAGGTTTAAAGCGGATTTGGAGAGGTTGATAGCATACTAATGGAAACATTTATAAAAAAATATTGGGACGAAGAGGATATTCTCTTTTACCTGCATTTTAATGATGAAGAAGCTGCTAGGCAAATTGAAATAACTAAATCAGGCAAAGTTTTTCTTTCACAAGAAAATCCTTTTTCAGGAGAGGCATTTCTATATGATCAATCCTTGAGTGATTTTGATTTTGACCAAGACGATATAATATCAAAAGAAGAATTTGAAATAGCTTGGAATAGCAAATAACTATCAGGGCTAAAGCCCACTATAAACCACTTCATTATTCCCCAGACTAAAGTCTGGGGTTAGGAGATATTAAGCGCGGAAAAATTTATGCATTAACCCCGCACTTTAGTGTGGGGTACACACGGTATAAAAGTGACAAGGGCTTTAGCCCTGACTTTATATCTTGCGTGAGCCGCGTTAGGGATAGCAGTAAGCTCCGCGAGCGGATAGCCCGGTGCGCCAAGGGCGCAAACGCCATGATATTTAAACTATCACCGCTTGGTGAGATCCCTGCTTTCGCAGGGATGACAATCATCGTATAGTGAAATAGCTAGTTCTCCATCCCATCCCTAAACAAATCTTTCTCTGAGAAGAAAGAGCCCATTATGTCTTTGAACTGCACACCGCGCTCTAAGTAGTTTTTGCCTATCAGCGAATGCTCTGCCATGCCAAAGAGTACAAACTCCATCATTACCAACTTATCGTTTTTGCTTAGGCCGGGTACGAATTTTTCTACCACACCTTCTAAGCCGGGAATAAACTCTAGGCCTTTGCGGAAGGTTTTATCGTCTTCTGCTAACAGAAAATCAACCACATTACCTTGTCCAAACCATTCTATTATTTCAGCATACGGACTTGGTTCTTTTTTCTTTTTAAGTTTAGATGGGTCGGGGAAGATGTTAAGGAACTCGCTGCGCATGGCTTTGCCTAACAGGTTTAGGGCCACTAAGCCCGCACCTTCCTGCTCACCTTCATATACCAACTCTATCTTACCGTTTACGGCAGGTATAGCGCCTATTAAATCGCTAACGCGGGTAAAGGTTTTGCTCTCGCCGTTAAGTAACATACGGCGTTCTGCGGTGCTTACTAAATTTTCAAAAGCCGATATGGTTAAACGGGCCGATACGCCCGATTTAGCATCTACAAACTCACTCTCACGCGCTTCAAAAGCAATGCGCTCTATAAGCGTAGCGGTAAGCGGCGTAACTTCTATATCCTTTTTCTGGCTATCGGTAAGGCGGGCTTCTTGCGCTGTTATTTGCATAGACAGTTCTATGCTCTTAGGGTAATGCGTTAAAATTTGGCTGCCAATGCGGTCTTTAAGCGGGGTAACAATGCTGCCGCGGTTGGTATAATCTTCAGGGTTGGCTGTAAACACAAACTGAATATCTAACGGAATGCGCAGTTTAAAACCCCGTATTTGTATATCGCCTTCTTGTAAAATATTGAACAGCGCAACCTGTATACGTGCCTGCAAATCGGGCAACTCGTTAATAACAAAAATGCTGCGGTTACTGCGTGGTATTATACCGTAATGGATAACCCTTTCATCGGCATAGCTTAGTTTTAGGTTGGCGGCTTTTATAGGGTCAACATCGCCAATAAGGTCGGCAATAGAAACATCGGGAGTGGCTAGTTTTTCAACATAGCGCTCGCTGCGGTGTACCCATGCAATGGGAGTTTTATCGCCCAGTTCATCAATCTTTTCTTTGCCGTAGCGCGATATGGGGTTTAGCGGATCGTCGTTCAATTCGCTGCCTTCAATAACCGGCATATATTCGTCCAGCAAATCAGTAAGCTGGCGGGCAATGCGTGTTTTAGCCTGTCCACGAAGTCCTAATAGATTTATATTGTGGCGAGATAATATAGCACGCTCCAACTCAGGAATTACAGTGTCTTCAAACCCTATAATGCCTTTAAAAATATTCTCCTTGTTTTTTATTTTGGTAACCAGATTGTCGCGCAACTCATCTTTAATGCCACGGCTTTTCCAACCCGATTTTTTAAGTTCTCCTAAGGTTTTAATATCCTTCATAATGTTATCGTACAGTACGTTTTTTATTGCGTTCAAAATCTTCAAAAATAAACTCACCCAAGCCTTCTAGCGTTGAGTAGAAAGCCTTGCCGTTGTTGGCTTCGGTAAAGTCGTGTACAAACTCTTGCAGGTAAGGGTCGGTAGCCACCATAAAGGTAGTAACGGGTATTTTAAGCCTGCGGCAACTTTGCGCCAGCGTAAGGCATTTATTCAATATTTTATTGTCTAAACCAAAGCTGTTTTTATAGTAGCGGCCGTTCTCTTTTATGCAGGTAGGCTTGCCATCGGTAATCATAAAAATTTGCTTGTTAGCATTCTTGCGGCGGCGCAGTAAATCCATTGCCAGCTCTAGGCCTGCAACGGTGTTGGTATGGTACGGGCCAACCTGAAGATAGGGTAGATCTTTAATTTCTATCTGCCAGGCATCATCACCAAAAACAATAATGTCAAGCGTGTCTTTAGGGTACTTGCGTTTTATTAATTCGGCTAGAGGCCATGGCTACGTTTTTGGCGGGCGTTATGCGGTCTTCGCCATACAAAATCATAGAGTGCGATATGTCTATCATCAGCACTGTTGATGTTTGTGTTTTATGCTCTTTCTCGCGCACCTCCAGGTCGTTTTCAGTTATCCTGAAATCATCGCTTATGCCATTATTCACCTGCGCGTTTTTCATCGATTCCAGCATCGATATCTGGTCTAACGAATCGCCAAACTGAAAGGGACGTAAGTCGCTCCCTTGCTCATCGCCGGTGCCGGTGTATTTGGTGCTGTGGTTGCCGCTTTTACCTTTCTTAAGCTTGCCGAAAATCTTTTCCAACGCCTGGCTGCGTATTGCTTGTTCTGTTTTGGCTGTAATAACCATTGAGCCTTCTTGCGGATTATCATCGCGCAGGTAGCCGCGGTCTTTCAGTTCCTGAATAAAATCGCCAATGCCGTAATCGGGCGTGGTAAGTTGGTATTCTTTATCTAATTCGGTAAGCCACGATATAGCCTCGCCCACATCGCCACTGGTGTATGTAAGTAGCTGCTTGAAGATATCAAACAACCTCTCAAACGGCGTTTGGTCGGGTTTATCGTATTTTGAAAAACGGAATCCTATCATGGGTATGTTACAACAGGTAAGGTAGTGTTTTGTTGCAATCTGAAACCTGAAAATTGAAATCTGAAAATTAATTAACTACATTTTAAGAAGTATTAACTGTTAGATTTCAGATTTAACCTTTCAGATGAAATTGTTATGCATGCATACTATTTTATTTATATATTCGTGTTTTAAAACCTAATAAACATGGACGTAAAAAAGTTTATTAATAACGCCAAAAAAGGCGGCAAAGACTTATGGATACTGAACTTTCTGTTTGGTAGGGGTATACCTTTTAACGCTCCCCACAGGGTAAAAGTGTTAGAGGTTACTGATACTTCTATCAAGGCCCGTTTTCCTTATATACGCAAAAACCTTAACCACGTAAAGGGCCTGCATGCTTGTGGTTTGGCTGCTTTGAGTGAGTTTACCGCCGGTACTACGCTTATGAGTCGTATAGACTTTAAGCAATACCGCCTGATAATGAGCGAGCTTAAAATGGAATATTTTTACCAAGGTAAGAGCGATGCTATTGCTGAATATTCTGCCAGCGATGAGTGGATTAGCACTAATATTATTACCCCTTTAGAAACGCAAGACTCTGTTTATGTAGAGTGCGCTGTTAAGGTACACGATGTACAGGGCAATCACCTTTGCACCGGTACCAGCAAATGGCAGCTTAAGCGTTGGGATAAGGTTAAAACGAAGATGTAGAGCCTCACCCCAACCCCTCTCCAAAGGAGAGGGGTTATAAAATAAAAGCCCCTTTTCAGAGGGGCTTTTTTATTTATCGGAGAATAGCTCTAGTTGCCTGAAAACGGGAATGAGGGATTTGCCTTTATCAGACAGGGTGTATTCTATATGCAAAGGCTTTTGCGTTACTACGTTTTTATCTAACAACCCAAACTCCTCTAACTCGCGCAGGGCAACAGCTATAGACTGTTTGTTGGCTCCGTTTATATCGCGCAGCAAGCTATTAAAACGCACAGGGCCTTCTACAGCATGCAAAAATATCTGCGGTTTCCATTTACCCGATAGCTGCTTTAAAAGCCCTTGGGCAGGGCAATCGGGGGCTGTATCTTCTACTTTTTTGGTAGTCATATTTTTGTGACTAATTGACTGGCAACGATAAACGCCTCAACTTTGTACAAAATTACAAATTAATACAGCAGTGCTTTAAAACCGGGGTAAAACAAATGAAGGTACTATATGTAGTATTGATGATGGTTGCCTGCTTAGGCTGCCACGGACAAACAAAAACAAAGATGAACGATACCCATACAAACCCCCTGTTGTGCGATACCACCACCGGTACGTGCGATGTACCGGGCCAAACGACTGCGGGCACAAACCAGGTTATTCCGCAAGGCAAAAAGCCGGTTACCATAGTTTATTATACCGACCCTATATGCTCATCGTGCTGGGGCATAGAGCCGCAACTGCGTAAGCTTAAACTGGAGTATGGCGCTTATATTGATATTGATTACCGTATGGGTGGCCTGCTGCCCGACTGGAGCTATAACAGCGGCGGGATAAGCAAACCCAGCGATGTGGCACACCATTGGGACGATGTAAGCAAGCACTACGAAATGCCTATTGATGGCGATGTGTGGCTGGAAGACCCGTTAGACTCATCGTACCCGCTGTGTATAGCCATGAAAGCCGCGCAGATACAGGATAAAGACAAGGCCATTAAGTACATGCGCATTATGCGCGAGCGTTTATACCTTGATAAGAAAAACATGGCTAAGTGGGATAACCTGGCCGATGCTGCTGTTGCCGCAGGGCTTGATGTTACCAAGCTGAAAAAGGACTTTGACGCCGATGCCCGCAAGCTATTTCAGGATGATTTGGATTATGCCCGCAAACTGGGTGTGCGTGGCTTCCCCACCATGTTTTTTTCTGATGGAGAAGGCCAACAACTTATGGTGTATGGTTCTAAACCCTTTAGCAGCTACGAAAATGCATTGCTTGCCATTTACCCTGATGCTAAGAAAAACCTATTGACAATGCAGACCCAATGTCCTTGTTTACCCATTACCCAACGCTTACGGTAAAAGAATATGCGGTAATACTGGATATTACAACAGCAGATGCGCAGGCGGCACTAGAAAAGCTTTACAAAGAAGGCAAACTGGATAAGAAGACCATTAAAAACGGCTCGATATACATTAAAAAGTAGACTCAGGTTAATAAGCCGATATACTAAAAAAGCCCTCTTTTGGAGGGCTTTTGTGTTATGCAAATATTTCTATTCTAATACAAATGGGTCGCGAAGGCGGGTATCATTCGTAAATGTTTTATCGGTAAAGGTTTTTAAGAAATCAACCAGCCCTTTTTTCTCGGCAGGGGTAAGGTTTAGTTTTTTAGCAACAACGGGTGCTCCAGCAGGAATAAATACCCCAAACTCTTCCATTAACATTGCATCATCCATAAACCCCCCATTGTCAAAGTCCATATTCATCTGGTTTAGCAAACCAACTAAAACACTATTATTCTCACTACTAAAATCGCGCAACTGAACCGCCAGGTTTGGGTGGTCTTTTACACCATGGCCGTAAAAGTCTATAACATCTTCCAACGTTGCAAAACGGCCGTCGTGCATGTAAGGTGCGGTCAGTTCAACATTGCGTAAACCGGGAATAAGGAAACGGCCATCGTCAATAGGCTTGCCGGTCAGGTTCATAACACCATGGTCAGAATACACCACATCTAAACCTGTATTAGTGCCTACGGTAGGCATATTGGTGGGAGGCAAATCGCCGCCTGAACCACCATAGGTATGGCCCATATTAACGCTTCCGCCGCCACCGGTAATGTTATGGCACGAGTTGCAACGGCCTTTGTTTATAAACGTATTAAAGCCGATATTCTCGCTGGGACTTAAGCCCGGTATTGTTGGTGAAATTTGGCTAAAGAAGAAATTATTGGTTTGCATGAAAGGAACAACTACCTTAGTCGAATTTAGAATTATCGCTGCGTAGTATTTGTATAAACTCAGACATAGCACGGCCTATTTTGTCTTTTGTTATAACAGGCGATCCAAAGGCTTGTGTAAACAGGGTAGGGTAGTAGTCGGTTGCACCAAGTTTAGACGGTAACAGGTCTATATTTTCAAAGCCCATTTCAATATGGTCTTGTATGGGCATAAAAACAAGTTGACGTAAAGAGTCGGCGCGGCCATCCCAAAACAGTCGGTGTTGCTGCGACAGGTTTTGTATAGCGGGCGAGTTGCGTTTAGCATTATTGCCTGCAAAGCCGGTGCTCTTTTTTACATTGTCGGCAAAGGCAAACTGCTGCTTGTGGCAGCTGCCGCAGGCAATGGCGTTGGTGCGCGATAACTTTACATCGTAAAACAAAACACGGCCCAGTGCAATTCGGGCGTTAGAAGTAATAAGGGTATCTCCGTTATTAGATGCCTTGGATACAAGGTCGGTATAATCGTTGTTTAAATCAGCCTGGTTAAGAACACGGACGCGGTTATCTTCCGGGCGTTCGCAGTTGCTTAAGGTAATGGTAATGCCTAATGCAAGTGGCAGTAGGGCAATTATGAATTGTAGCTTTTTCATAACCTTGGCATTATTAGTTTAGAATATAAAGTTAACAAAAATACTGATAGGTAAATTAATCATTATATTATTCTCAAAACTTCTGGACTTATTATTTCCTGATGGGAAACCCGGATCAGTGTTTGTTTCTATTATATCGCTGCGCATTGCACCCAACGACATTTCCGTACCAACGCTTAACCATTCGGCCGCGCGGAAGTTATAGCCGCCTACCCAGCTAAGTCCGTAGGTAATTACTTCTGTCTTATCGCTGGCGCCGGAAAGAGGTTCCTGTGCGTAGTCAACGGCATATTCAAAAGAAAAATCAGTACCGGAATACAGTATATGCCTTTTGCCGAAATAGCGTTGCTTTTCAAAGCCCAGGCGGGTGCCTACCGTTAACCTGCGGGTGCCAATGGGGAATTGCTCGCCCTCGGCAGAACGGGCTGATAAGTTATAGCCCGACCTAAACGCCCAGCCTTTACTATCAATTGATTTATAGGTGATAAGGAAGTTGGCAAACGACGTATTAGATGTAAGCAACTGGGTAGTATTAAACGGAAGGAAGTTCTTAATAAAGGCCGAAATATCTACTCCTAGTTCCTGCCTTTTTACGGTGAATATATGCGGATTGGGACGTAGCTTATGCTTGATGTAGATAGAATCGTTTACTACAGGTTCCTGTGCAAACAATCCTATTGACGTAAATAGAATGAGAACTGTAAGTATAGGTTTCTTTAGGTTCATGGACATATAACGGGGTGTTACCTGGTTTATTGTCCAATAATACCAAATTTTAATACAATACCCTAAAACGGATGGTGTTATCAATCTTTTTAAGGTCTTGCTTTATAGATTCGTCGTACTCTTTATCAATGTCTATAATCAGGTAACCAACATTGCCCTTAGTTTTTAGGTACTGTGCCAGGATGTTGATTTTCTTAGCCCACAGCAATGTGTTTATTTGCGCCAGCATACCCGGTTTATTTTGGTGGATGTGCAGCAGGCGGTGTGCCTTGGGCATAGGCGCCAGTATAAGGTTGGGCAGGCTTTTGCAGCCATAGGTATACCCTTTGTTTATATAGTCAATTAGCTTTGCAGACAGGGCTGTGTCGGCAGCAAACACCGCAATGCCATGGTGTGCGCAGTAGTGTATATCTATACCCGATTTATCTTTACCATTAACCCCAATGGCCATAAGGCGGGGCATGTGTTGCAGGGTATCTTTATCAAGGGTAAAACCATTCGGAACAACCAATACACCCGTCTTTGCAAGCTTAGAAGCAATGGGTAATTTATTAAAATGGTTGAACGAAAAACCTTCGTTTACAAACCACTCTTTAATACCATCGTTACCAACTAATGATGCCACCTCTATCCTGTTTTTGGGGTACGATACCGATGCTTTAATACCATGCGAAAATAACACCTCGTCGAAGTTGGGGGCTACATGGTCGGCGTTGCTAACGGCACTGGCACGTTCAATATTCTCGGTAAAAGCAATAAAGCGACTGGCACCTCCCTGCTTCATTAAAAAGTCAGAGTACCCATCGCCAATAGCTATTACTTCGCCCTTTAGTTTTAGGGCTTTCATTTGGGCTATTTTGCCGTTGTGTTTGGCTAAATGATTCTTCTTATCGAAACCAGTAATGTTGCCTTTTTTATCGTACACAAAAGTATTGGCAAATACACGGTTTGCTGCAATTCCATAGCGTTCTACAATAGGGTCTATAAACTCTTTAAACCCCGCCGATACTACATAAATACGCTCGGCATTATTGGTAAAGAACGATTTATTACGTTTAATGGATGGTGATATTTTTTTGACAAACGCTTAACCAACTCGGGCAGGTGGGCGCGGTTGGCCTTTAGTAAATCTACCCGCTCGGCAAGTGATTGTGTAAAGCTTATTTCGCCGTTAACACCCATGTTGGTAATGTCTTCAATCTGCTTTATTACAGCATCTTTATTGGGTTGTTTTGCCAGTGATATGGCTGCTAATTCTTCCAGGGCTTCTACGCTGGTTAGCGTACTATCAAAATCGAAAACAAATATCTTGTCGGGCATTAATTTATAACTATGGGTATTGTTGTTAAAGTGGCATTAAAATAAGCATCGCGCACAAAAATAATAACGTTGTATGTGCCGCTGGAAAAGGCGTTTATGCCAATATTTTCATCAATGCTATATCCGCCGGTGTTAAGGTTGTTTTCTCTAAAAGCTTTTTGTGTACCTACAGAATCTATTACCGTAACAGAGTAGTAAATTACGTTAGATGGGTCTGTGGCTAGGGCCAGTACATTCAAACTATCGGTAGGGTTGTACTGCTGATTAACTGCCGGATATACCACACTAATTTCTGGCTTAATGGTATCTGTGGTGTTTACAATATACAGCAGCACCGTATCACTTGCCGATTGGTTCCCCGACTCATCAATACAATTAATAATAGCCCTGTATTGCCCGCTAAGCGCGGTATCTGCAATATGTATTTTAATATCGGTAGTAAAATCACTGCCCCCGTCTATATTCCCAATCCATGTAACGTTGTACGGTTTAACCTTGGCGCTGTCGGTGTTTGGTGTTGTTGATGTTATGTATGTCAACGCTAGCCTGTAGCTTAGCAGGTTCTTGTTATCGGTAAATTGTACTTTAAAGGGGATGGTATCGTAAAAGGTAAGGTTAGCTGTATCAGGCTGAATAAACTCTGCAATGGGCTTGTCATCATCGTTCAGGTCTTTGCGGCATGCTGTAACCAGCGCCGCCACAACTAAAACCATAAGTATATACCTGAACTTCATCATGCAAATATAGCCTACATTCTGGGTTTCCACTCTACCTCGTTAGCCCCAAGGTCTTGCGATAGCTTGCGGCTTAGGGTGAATAAGTAATCGCTTAAGCGGTTTAGGTACTGCATTACCAATGGGTCTACCACATCGTTTTCGGCAAGGTGGGTAACCAAGCGCTCGGCACGGCGGCAAACGGTGCGCGCTATGTGGCAGTACGATACCGTTGTATGCCCGCCCGGCAGCACGAATGATTTTAGCGGTGGCAAGGCATCGGTCATTATATCAATCTCCTTTTCAAGCAGGGTTATATCGTCTTCTGATAGCTTGGGTATTTTTATCTTGCCGCCTTTATCATCGGGTGTGGCAAGCATAGAGCCTAAGGTGAATAAGCGGTCTTGTATCTCAATCAATATATCAAAGGTATGCTCGTCCATTCCTTGGTCGCGGACAAGGCCCACAAAGCTGTTCAGCTCATCAACTGTGCCATAGCTCTCTATGCGAAGGTGGTGCTTTGGCACCCGCTCGCCGCCAAACAATGCTGTTTGGCCCTCATCTCCACCTTTGGTATATATCTTCATAACCTATCGTTATTTTACACGTTCTTTTTGGAAGAGCTCAATCTCTATAATGCCCGGCCCGCGGTAAAAATCAAGCGGCTTAATAAGCAGCTCTGGGGCAAATTTATCTTCCTTCACTTCCTTCTTAATTTTCTTCAGCATCTTCTCGTCTTTATCCACATAGTTGCTAACGCCCACAAAACTAATCTTCCTGTCTTTAATCAGCTTATCGCGGGTTTTGCAGGTGGCCTTAATGCTATCTTGAATAAAGTTGCTCTTTAAACACTTAAGGTAGCCACCTTGTTTTTCAACCTGCTGAAACAAGCCCCAGGCGGCCTGCGCCAGCTTATGCGTAAGCTGCTCTACGTAGTACGACCCCGCCAATGGGTCGGCAATTTTATCCATGAACGCCTCGTACTTGGCTACCAGTTGCGTGTTGCGCGCCTGGCGGCGACTAAAGCTATCCGGACGTTTGTATGTACTGTCAAAAGGCTCGGCAACAAAGGCATCTACCCCGCCAACAATGGCAGCCATAACCTCTGTTGTGCTGCGCAGCATATTGGTTTGTGCTGAGTATATACTCTTGTTCCACTTGCTGGTTTCGGCGGTAATGCTGCACGGCACATCTATACCATAGCCGCTGCAAATGTTGGCCCATAGTATTTTCAGTGCGCGGATTTTAGCTATCTCTACAAAGTAGCCGCTCCCTACCGCCATGGTAAACTGCATGCGTTTTGCCACATCTTCGGCATTCATTTTAAGGTCGGTAAGCTTGCCCAGGTATTCGTTGGCCTGTGCAAGGCTAAAGGCCAGTTCTTCGGTAGCCGATGCCCCCGCGTTGTGGAAGTGCCTGCCGTTAATGGCCAGCAGCTTTAAATTTCCTTTATCGTTTTTGGCGGCATCAACCATAGCGGCAGCCACCTTATAGTTTTCGTTCTCGGGGTAATCGGCGTAGCCACGGGCGGTATAGTCGCCCAATGGGTCAAGGCCTATAACCACATTCATTTGCTCCATGCTAAGGCCGCGGTTTTCCACCTCCTCTTTAAGCATAAAGTGGATAAGCGGGTTAGCCTCGCCACAGTCAAACTGAAGCGCGATAATCTCTATTTGTATGCCCTCTAAAAGGCCGTGCATTTCGTGTTGGTCGCTGAGGTAGTTGCCTGTAAACCGTAGGCCCGATGCACCGCCTTGCAAGGCCTCCAGCGCGTGCTTGTTGGCTTTTGCAATATCATCTTCAATAGGCACTTCGGCAATAATATCCCAGTAGTTGTTTTCGCGGTTGTTGAGTACGGGCAGGGGCAAGGTCTGTAGGCTCTCGGCCGGGTAGTACGCATCAACACTTATGCCCTCGTTATTCCAAACAAGGTATTCCTCAAAACTCTTTCCTTTCAGCTCGCGCTCGGCTTCGGCGCGCCACTTGCCGTAGTCGGCGGGGGTAAACTCATCAAACAAACTCATAGGGCAAAGATACTTGAATTAGATAATAAGCGAATGAGATAATAAGCTAATGTTGTCTGAACCGCAGATTAATGGATTAGTTTGATTACTGGACTTCCACCCAAACTGTCATCCCGAACTTGATTCGGGATCTCGAATATCACCATGCGGCGATGGTTTCGTCATTGCACTGTCCTCCTCCGTCGCGCGGTAGCGCGACACCTCCTTCAAAGGAGGATAACCCACGCCCATTTTTGTCTCCCTCTCGGAGGCTTACAGTCCTGACCGTAGCGTCAGGAGAGTACCCCGAAGGGGGAGGGAGGTTTTTAGCCCCGAACAACTCCCCTACTTTTTAAGGAGGGGTGTCCGCCTCAGGCGGACGGGGTGGTTACATTCTACGAAATTTGTCTGCCGACGGCTGTCTATGCGGCAGGCACTCTTATGCAGAGGGCACTTCCCTTCGGGGAGTTCATTTCTTTGCTTGTCCAAAGAAACGAACCAAAGAAAAGACACCACGTCCAAAAACTCTAAAATTTGCTACGCGCCGCGCTCCCGCGCTAATCTGGCGCTTGAAATTTTGAGTTCACACAGGACGTGGACAGCCCAGCGCACGGAATTTTGCACAAAAGAGCCCACCGCACAATGGCATAGAATTTTGTCTCCCTCTCGGAGGGAGTACCCCGAAGGGGGAGGGAGGACTTTAGAGCCATACCTGCGACGCTTGTGCTTCCCTACTGTCCTCTCCCGTCTGTCGCCGTTGGCGCCAGCCACCCTCTCCATGAAAAGTATTTGGAAATACGTATTGGTTTAATATATTTGTAATTCACTGCTTGTTAATACATAGGATGTATATTTAAGATGAACCAAAATTTTACCCCTACTCAATTATTCAATTTATTAAAGAAAAATGAGTTGTATAAATATGGAATATCCAAAGATGATTTATTAGCTTCTTTAAAGCATACAACTGACAGTATTATTGATAATACTATTCAATTTAATATTTTTAATAAGAGAGATAATTTTTCGGTTGGTACATTAGAAGAAAAGCTTGTTCTAAGAAAGCTAAATGATAACATTCTTCGCATATACAAAGGACATCAAGCAAATAGAAAAGTAATTGTTTCACAAATATCCATTTTGTTAGCTGAGTCTTACCCGGGATTTGTGATAAAAACTGATTTGAAAAGCTTTTTTGAAAGTATTGATAGGAATAGGCTATTAGAAAAATTACATGATAATTCAATTTTGTCTTATTATTCCCTACAGCTTTTGAAAAATATATTTTCAAATCCAGTTATGTCTACTATTAATGGCTTACCGAGAGGTATAAATGTTAGTTCAACACTTTCTGAAATATATATGCAGAAGTTTGATAAAATAATTAGAAGGATTGATGGGGTATATTATTATGCAAGATATGTAGATGATATTGTAATATTTATAAACAGTGAAAGATTAGTAGATAATGTAAAGTCTTCGGTTATTAATTATTTAGAAATAGGATTAGAATTAAATGAGAAGAAAACACAGATTTATTCATTAGCAAGACCAGATGCTAGAAAGCCACTAGAGTTTTTAGGTTATAAATTTACTGTAAAAAGAATACCTAGGAAACCAATTGAACTTTCAATTTCTATTGCAGATAAAAAGATTAAAAGGATTAAAACAAGAATTGTGAAATCATTTTTAGATTATTTACTAAATGGAGACTTTAATTTGCTTGAAAACAGAGTTAAATTTTTAAGTGGAAATTTTAGTATTAAAAGTAATAAAAAGGGAAATATTTTAAAAGCAGGCATATATTATAATTATAGTCAAGTAAATGATTTGTCTGTTTTAACAGATCTAAATATGTTTTATCATAAGCTGCTAAATAGTAAAAAAACATCTTTGGGTGTGAAAATTAATGCTTCTTTAACAACTGTTCAAAAATATAGACTTTCAAAATATTCATTTGTGCACGGTTATATTAATAAAGTATATTACAAATTTAGGCCGGAGACAATTGTTAATATAAAAAGGTGCTGGATATGAGTAAAATTAAAATTGACAAAGACGATAAAGCAAGGGTTATACTAACAGAGTTATTACCTTATGAAGTCCCCATGCTGTTTTCTAATGATGGTTTTCATTCTATATTGAAGAATAAAGGCAAGGAAAGTATTATATCTAAAATCAAATTAGCGAATAGTAAAGATTTTTCAATACCTTTTAACTATGAAATTAGGAAGAATGACGGTGATAGTAGGACACTTAGTATAATACATCCATTTAAGCAAATCGACTTTATTGATTTTTATTCGAAGTACGATTCTTTAATTCTTCATTTGTGTTCTAAAAGCCCATTTTCTCTTAGAAGAGTAAGTAGTGTTGCAAAATATTATTATTCAGCATCTATGGTTTTTAATGAAGATACCATTAAAGCACCTGGAGCTGAAATTGAACCCGAAGTATTAGATACTGAGACTCAATTATTAAAATCATATTTTACATATTATCCAATTGACTTAATACATAAATTTTTTGATAAGAGAGAGTATATAAAACTAGAGCAAAGATTTAATCAGGTTTTAGAATTTGACTTAAGTAAGTGTTTTTATCATATATATACTCATTCCCTCACTTGGGCGGTTAAAGGTAAAGAAGAAGCAAAGTCAAATGCAAATAAAGAAACTTTTGAAAATGACTTTGATAAATTAATGCAAAAAGCTAATTATAATGAAACTAACGGAATAATTGTAGGACCGGAAGTTTCACGAATATTTGCGGAAATTATTTTACAGCAAATAGATTTAGATGTTTTGAAAATTCTGGAAAGCAATAAAGTTAAGTTAAAGTATGGGGTTGATTTTGATATTAAAAGATACGTTGATGATTATTTTATTTTTGCTAATGATGAAAAAATACTTGATCAGATTTTAATAATATATAAAAAGCAACTGGAGTGCTATAAACTGTATGTAAACACTGCTAAAACTCAAAAAAGAAAGGTACCCTTCATATCGAACATCGCTATAGCAAAAAGGGAGATTGGTAAATTAGATGATAGACTTTTTAAAGAACTTTTTAATGATTTTAGTACAGATGTTTCACTTAATAAAATTAAGAACCCTTATGCAATTTCAAATAATTTTATAAAGGAGTTTCAAGCAATTGTTAAGCAAAATGAATTGACATACGAAACAATCAGTAAGGAAGTAATAAGAAATCTAAAAAAGATGCTTATCTATTTCATTAAAAACATTAAAATTGAAGATGGGAAGGCAGAAGTAGAATCCTTTTTAATGATTGTATTAGATATTTCGTTTTATGCATATAGTCTTTGCATTAATGCCAGTACAACATTTAAAATATCTCAAATAATAGTGTTGGCTTGTAAATACATTGACGGTAATCATTTCGAATTAAAATATACTATCCATTCTAAGATTGCAAAGGAGTCGGATTTTGCAATGACTATATTTAATAGCCGATCTAAACCAACAGACACAAATATTGATACTCTTAATCTACTTATTTCTCTTAGAAAATTAGATGATTCATATCTTTTAAACGAATCTAGGTTAAAAGAGCTTTTTAGAATTGAATCAGCTTTGGATTATTTAAAACTCAATTATTTTCAAATTGTAACTTTGTTGTATTATATCAGAAATGAATCTATTTATTCGGATATTAAAAATGAACTACAAAATTGTATAGAACAGAAATTTTTAGCGGATGGCATATTTACACAGTCTGAATTGACATTATTATTTCTAGATGTATTAACTTGCCCCTTTATAGAAGATAAATTGAAGAATAAAATTGTTAGACATACAAAACTATCAAGAGATGTCAAAGCAGAAGCTCAGTTGATTGTAGATCAAATTTCTGATAGTTATTGGTTTATGGATTGGGATATTGATATTGATTTAGAAGGAGTCCTTAAAAAGAAGGAATGGGGCTCATCATATTAAAAGATAAGGTTGGTGTCAAAAGCCATGAAGGCCCTAAAAAAGTCTTCAATACGGATAGCGACTTTAATGTTTTTATTAGCTGAATTTTTAGCTTATTTAAATATTTTTTTGTTATTTGAGTTTTTTAGGAAACTGAAAAACACCACACACGATAGCTTAAGATGCCAACCTGTCTTTTATTCCTCTTTAATTAAACAATTAATAATTTTTTTTACAACCCTTTAATTGAAGTTGTATTTACAAAATTTCTATTATATAAGTAACTGAAGTTCCCAACGTCACAGCTATTCCTTCCCCTATCTTTACATCTCAAACCCCCTCCCCATGAAAACCCACCACCTTACTATGTTTGAGTACGACCATTGGGCCAATAGCCTGCTTATTGACGTTATGGTTGAGCACGAGATTATTGACGATAGGATATGGAGCCTGATGAGCCACATTATATGGGCCAAGCAGGTGTGGATGAAACGCATTATGCAGGAAGATATTTTGGGCTACGCGCCTTTTAACCTAATTCCCTGGATGAGATGAGGCAGCAGGCCGAGCAGGTGCATAACAGGTATATTGGTTTTATAGCATCTACCGACGATTACAGCGCGGTGCTGGAGTATAAAAACTCGCGCGGCGATGCATGGAACAGTACTTACGAGGATATACTGACGCACATTGCCAACCACGGCACCTACCACCGCGGGCAAATTGCCAGTAGGCTAAAAGAGATTGGCGTACAGCCGCCTACAACGGATTATATTGCGTATAGCAGGCTGTAGCCTAATAATTCATAATTATTAATTAATAATTAGTAGAACCATTACCTTTGTATCTTCGTACTATTATTATGAAATTTCGTAAGCCGTTTATAATTTTCTTGTTGAGCATTACGGTGCTTGCTTTTGCTGATAGCTGCAAGAGTAAGAACGTGTATGGCCGCAGGGGTGGTGGCGGTGGTCGCCGCGGCGGCTGCGATTGTCCGGGTATAGGCCACTAAAACACTTTCATTTAGTATTAAATAGAGATTGGGAACAATTAATTTCCCCTCTCTATGGGAGAGGGGGTTAGGGGGTGAGGCTACCTCTTATTAACCATGTTGCAGTTGAAAAGTTGGCGATGCAGAACGCCCCTTTAGCCGTATCTTTGTAACATGGAACAGTACCACCAACTTTTACAACATATACTAGATAACGGCGCCCACAAAAGCGACCGCACAGGCACAGGCACTTACAGCGTTTTTGGTCACCAAATGCGTTTCGACCTTAGCAAGGGTTTCCCGGTAATTACTACCAAAAAGCTACACCTGCGTTCTATTATTATTGAGTTGTTGTGGTTTCTTAGGGGCGATAGCAACATACAATACCTGAAAGATAACGGCGTTTCTATATGGGACGAGTGGGCCGATGAAAACGGCAACCTGGGCCCTGTATACGGGCACCAATGGCGCAGCTGGCCTACACCCGATGGTGGCAGTATTGACCAGATTACCAACCTTATTAACCAAATAAAAAAGAACCCTGATAGTCGCCGCCTTATAGTAAGTGCATGGAACGTGGCCGATGTGGATAAGATGGCTCTTCCGCCGTGCCACTGCCTGTTCCAGTTTTATGTGGCCGATGGTAAACTGTCGTGCCAACTGTACCAACGCAGCGCCGATGTGTTTTTGGGGGTTCCGTTTAACATAGCGTCGTACGCCTTGCTTACCATGATGGTTGCGCAGGTATGTGGACTTGAGGCCGGTGAGTTTATCCACACCTTTGGCGATGCCCACCTGTATAGCAACCACATAGAGCAAACCAAGCTTCAGCTAAGCCGCGACATTCGCCCGTTGCCAACTATGAAAATAAACCCCGAGGTGAAGGATATTTTTGGCTTTACCTACGAAGATTTCACCCTGGAAAACTACGACCCGCACCCGCATATTAAAGCCGCCGTTGCTGTTTAATACCATGGGGCGCTTTGTAAAACTTGGGCTGGAACTGGTGCTGATGCTTTTTATAGTGTCGTGCCTGTGCTGTGCTAAGTATACATCGTACCTCAGTCAAGCCGCAGCGGGGCAGTTCCGAATACTGGCCAAAAGTCAGCCTATTGACGATTACCTGAAAGATACCGCGGTGCCAGATAGTGTGCGCAAGCAACTGCAACTGGTTAAAGAAATAAGGGCCTATGCATTTGATAAATTAGGGCTGCTGCCTACCAACAACTACACCAAGTTATTTGACCAAGAGGGCAAGCCATTGCTTTGGGTAGTATCGGCCAGTAAAGAGTTTAGCCTTGAGCCGAAGATGTGGTGGTTTCCTATAGTGGGCAATGTATCGTACAAAGGATTTTTAGCTTAGAAGGGGCGCAAGACTAGGCCGCCGACCTGCAGGCCGATGGATACGATACCCGCATACGCGAAGTGAACGCATGGAGCACCTTGGGGTGGTTTTCTGACCCTGTAATGAGTACTATGCTGGAATACCCCGAAGCAGACCTTGCAGAGTTGCTCTTCCACGAGCTTAGCCACTCTACCATCTACATAAAGGGCAATGTTGATTTTAGCGAGAGCCTTACCAACTTTATAGGTATGCGAGGGGCTATTATGTATATGGAAGATAAGTATGGCAAGGGGTCTAAAGAGGCTATGCGCTACATAAATGATATTGCCGATATTGACCGTTTTGAGCAGTATATGCTAAATGGGGCCATTAAGCTTGATAGCCTGTATGCGGGCATGGCCGGTATTAAAGATAACAGTGCAAAGAGCAAGCTTAAACAGGCCTACATAGGGCAAATTGTGGCTAACCTTGATACGGTTAACTTTATTGATAAGGGCTATTACCACCATGTGTTTGATAACCGCCCGCTGCCTAACAATGCCTACTTTATTGTAAAGCGCCAGTACAATAGTAAGATGAATGATTTTGCCCTTGAAATGGATAAAATTGCTGGTGGCGACCTTATTAAATATATAGCTTATTTAAGGGAGAAGTATAAGAAGTAGTATTGAGTGGTGAGGGCTGAGATTTGAGTTGAACATAATAGATATTCAATAGTTTATTTGCTGATAATTCTGACTACCGATTACTGACCAATAATTACTAATACTGGTCCCTGACCTCTGAAACCTGACCCCTGATGATTGAAATTGGAATAGATAGTTTTGCCGCCCGCTTTGGCGATGATAATACCGGCACTCCGGAGAATAATAAAATAGCCTTAGGGCAATTGCTTGAAAGGATTGAGCATGCCGATAAATCGGGTCATGATATATTCGGCATTGGCGAGCATCACCGTAAAGAGTTTTTAGATTCGGCACCTACGTTGATACTGGCTGCTGCTGCCGCACGTACAAAAAACATACGCCTTACAAGCGCAGTTACGGTACTTTCTGCGGCTGATCCTGCAAGGGTGTTCCAAAACTTTGCCACGCTGGATTTAATATCGCAGGGCCGTGCCGAGATGGTGGTTGGTAGAGGTTCGTTTACCGAGGCTTTTCCTTTGTTTGGATTGAACCTTCATGATTACGATGAATTGTTTTCAGAGAAGCTGGACCTGCTGCTAAACATCCGCAAAAACGAATATGTAACATGGCAGGGCAAATTCCGTGCGGCGCTTCATAACCAGCCTATATACCCACGTCCCTTGCAAGACCCTTTTCCTGTTTGGTTAGGTGTTGGCGGCACGCCCGAATCGTTTATAAGGGCAGGGGCTTTAGGTTTACCATTGATGGTGGCAGTGATAGGAGGGGAGACACACCGTTTCCGCCCGTTGGTTGATTTATACCGCAAAGCCGGCGAAGCCGCAGGCTTTAAACCCGAACAATTAAAAGTGGGCTTACACTCGCTGGGTTATGTTGCCGAAACTACTGAGCAAGCTATTGATGAGTTTTACCCAGGCTATGCAGCGAGTATGAGCAATATTGGTAAAGAGCGTGGTTGGCCCCCTATGACAAGGCAACGCTTTGATGCACAGGCAGGCTATTTAGGTGCTTTACTTGTTGGTGGACCCGAAGAGGTAGCCGAGAAGATTATCCGCCATAGCAACGCGTTAGGTGGTATCTCCAGGCTTACATTCCAAATGGACACCGCCGGTTTGGGTCATGATAAACTGATGAAAGCCATTGAGTTAATAGGTACTAAAGTAAAACCGCTGGTTAATAAGGGGTAGGCTGAGTTGTTTGGTTTGAGTGGAATTATTAACGATTTCCCCTCTCAACCTCACTATTTACTAACAACTACGAACGTTCACCTACCAACTTATCAGTAAAATCAGTATTTTCGGGGCTTCAAAAATTTAATGTATACTATGAATAAGCTTTTCAAACAGTCGGTTGCCATAATAGCTTTGGCATTAGCCGTGTGCACGGGAATGAACGCACAGGCTCCGCAAAAATTTAATTACCAGGCTATTGCCCGCAATAGCACCGGTACTGAACTTGTAAACCAGGCAGTAGGCATCCGTATTTCTATTTTAGATGGAAGCCCTAACGGTACTGTAGTTTACCAAGAAACCCACACTAAAACCACCAACAACTTTGGTTTATTTAACCTGGAGGTTGGCGCAGGTACAGTTGTTAGCGGAACCTTTGCAAACATTGCATGGGGCGGCGGCAGCAAATATGTTAAAACCGAAATTGACCCAACCGGTGGCACTACTTACAGTGTTGCAGGTACTTCTCAGCTTATAAGCGTTCCTTATGCTTTATATGCAGCCAACGGTGGCACACAAGGTCCAACTGGTAGTGTAGGCCCACAAGGTCCTGCTGGTCCAACAGGCCCAACAGGTATTGGTGCACAAGGCCCAACAGGCCCACAAGGTCTTCAAGGCCCAACAGGTCCGGGTGTAGGTGCTACAGGCCCAACAGGTCCAACAGGTGTTGGTGCAGTAGGTCCTCAAGGCCCAACGGGTCCTACAGGCGTTGGCGTAGCTGGCCCAACCGGCCCAACGGGAGTTGGTGTAGCTGGTCCAACCGGTCCAACAGGTGTTGGAGTAGCTGGTCCAACAGGCCCAACAGGTGTTGGTATTACTGGCCCACAAGGCCCTGCCGGCCCAACGGGTCCTGGTGGTGGCGGTGGTGGCACGCTTGATGCTGCTTATGATTTTGGTGGTTCAGGCGCAGGCCGCAACATTACTGTTGATGCAGGCTCTGTTACCTTAACAGGTCCAACAGGTGTTACTGGCCTTAATGGTATTGCATTGTTGGTTAACCAATTTGGCACAGGCACCGCAGGTATAGGTGCTAACCTAAGCGGCACAGGTAACGCAATTTCAGCAAACAGTTCTAACGCGGCTAATAGTTTTTCTACTATACAGGCTGTTACTAATAGTACTGTAACAACTCCAACCCCAACATCAGCTATCCTTGGCCAGTCAACAGGTGCGGCTCGTGGTGTAGCGGGCGAGGTGACCTCTAGCGGAACTGCAGATGCTGCCGTACGTGGTGTTAACTTACGCACCACCGGTGGTATAGGTGCAGAAGGTGTTGGCTTTAACGGTTTATCGGGCCGCAGTGCCGCAAACCAGGGTTATGCGGTATTTGCAAATAATACTGCTATACCCGCAGGCACAAATGCTAACTCTATTGCTGTTGCAGGCTTAGGTGGTATTGGTGTTAATGGTCAAACTACATACGGCACACTTGCCGGTGTGTTAGGCCAAAACTTTACCACTACTACTACAGACGATAACATAGGTGTTTTGGGGCAGTCTCAGGCCGGTGCCGGTGTAGTGGGTTCTAATATAGACCTTTCTTACTTTGGCGTTTTATCTCTTGGCGATTTTGGTGCTACCGGTACTAAAAACTTTATTATTGACCACCCAATGGATCCTGAGAACAAATTCCTTAAGCATTTCTCTATAGAGTCTGACCAGGTGTTAAACGTTTACCGTGGCAACATTACCCTTGATGCTAATGGCGAAGCTACTGCAACCCTTCCTCATTACTTCCAGTCTATCAACATCAACTTTAGCTACCAACTTACTCCGGTAGGTGCTGCAACCCCGGGCTTGTTTGTTAAAGAAGAAATTGGCACAGGCAACACTTTTAAAATTGCAGGTGGTGCGGCAGGTCAAAAAGTTAGCTGGGTAGTTTACTCAGAGCGTAACGACCCATATATGCAACAACACCCTGAAAAACGCGATACTGAAGTTGAAAAACGCAGCGGCCAAAAAGGTACATACATGCACCCGCAATTATATAACCAACCGGCTTCTAAAGGCACGTATTTCAACCTAAACCAACCTCAAATTAAAGAGCAACGCTAAGCATTTAGCTTGATTGATATTTACTAAAAAGCCCCGCTATTAGCGGGGCTTTTTTATTTATTCAAAATTTATTCAAAATTACGTAGCTATCTTAGCTAGATGAAGTTGTTGCTTATAGAAGATGAAAAAGAGTTGGCTAATAGTATTATATACTATCTGACAGGTAACAGCTTTATTTGTGAGTGGGCTGTAGATGTACATTCGGCCCTTGATAAAATAAGTACTTTTGAATACGATTGTATATTGCTAGACCTGATGCTACCCGATGGTAATGGCTTTGCGATATTAAATGAACTCAAAGCCCAAAATAAAACAGAAGGGATAATTATTATATCGGCTAAAGAAGGGCTTGATATTAAAATTGAAGGCCTGCAACTGGGGGCTGATGATTACCTTACTAAGCCTTTCCATCTTTCAGAACTATTGGCAAGGGTACAGGCTTTAATACGCAGGAAAAACTTCAATGGCAACAATACTATTTGTTTTAATGAAATTACAGTTGATGTATTTGGCAAAATAGCCAGTGTAAAAGGGCAACCGGTTATGCTTACCAAAACAGAACTGCAATTGCTTATTTACCTTATTGGCAACAATAACAAGGTGCTCCCTAAAAATGCAATTGCCGAACACCTATCTGGCGATATGGCAGATATGTTGGTTAGCCACGATTTTGTGTATGCACACATTAAAAACTTAAAGAAAAAGCTAGCAGATGCAGGCTGTGGCGAATATATTAAAACAGTATACGGACTCGGCTATAAATGGCAATAAATGAAGCAAAAGCTACTGCATAAAACACTAAAACTATACATCATATTTTCGGTGCTGGTTTTGCTTTTTACTGCCCCCATATTTTACTTTATTGCTGATGAAATTCAGTTAGAAGAAGCAGACGAGGCTTTGCTATTGAGGCAGCACGAGTTTGAGAGTATTCTGTTACCGGGTTTTAAACAAACAGATATTGCAAAATGGAACGGGTGGAATAGGGATATTAAAATAGAACCCGCAAATACACTTATTAAAACATCACAATTTTCAACAGGCAATTACCTGAATATTATGGATGGTGATTTTGAGCCTTACAGGGTGCTGAAATCCCCTGTTATTATTGATGGTGCTCCGTATATATTGTTTATTAAAATAAATCTGCTAAAAGCAGAGCACATGGTCTATAACATTGTTATGCTCTATGTGGCTATCATATTTTTTCTACTAATTGGTTTGTTTATTATCAGCCGCTGGTATTTGGCTAAACTTTGGCAACCTTTTCAGCAACTACTATTACAATTAGAGCATTTTGAAATTAATAACCCCGTAAATATTGCTTATTCGTCTACTAATGTTGATGAATTTTACAGACTTAATACAGTTATTGGAAAGCTGATAAGCCGTAATATTATAATATATAACAACCAAAAAGAGTTTGTAGAAAATGCCGCGCACGAGTTACAAACCCCGTTGGCTGTTATGCAGGCCAAGCTTGATAACCTTATACAGGCTGATGATATAAGCCCTGCGCTGGCTAATGGGCTTACACAACTCAGCAATTCAATAACCCGCCTAAACCACATTAATAAAAACCTGCTGCTGCTGTCGCGCATTGGTAACGATACTTATATAGAACAACAAGAGGTAGATTTGGCAAAGGTTCTTAACCAACAACTGGCTTTTGTTCAAGAGCAAATAGATGCAGAAAATATTACCATTACATCGCACTTGGCCAATGCACCGCTAAAGGCAAATATAGCATTGGTAGAGGTTTGTACAGGTAATTTGCTAACTAACGCTATTAAGCATAACTACAATGGCGGCACTATACATGTGGAGTTAATAGGAAATTTATTAACCGTAACAAATACAGGTACTACTACAGAATTAGATAGCGAAAAACTATTTACCCGCTTTACAAAAATAAATCCCGCATCACACGGGGCCGGTCTGGGCCTTGCTATTGTTAGAAAGATAACAGGTTTATACGGGTGGAATTTGCAATATCAATATCAAAATAACCTGCATGTTTTTTCTATCAGGTTCTAAAATTCAAAATGTATTCTAAATCGGGTTGCAGCTTTGTGTTTTAGTTGAAAGATGATGAAGATATGTTTTATTACATGCCTGTTACTAATTGGAACTACCGTAAAATCTCAAACCGACAGTTTATCGTTTATACGTTCTAAACGCATTGCCGATGCTGATTTGGTAAAAAAGCGCGAAGGCACTTTTTTACCGGTATCCCCGATTTTTCGTCAGATCCTGTAACCGGTTTTGGGTTTGGTGTAAGGGGCAATGTGTATTGGAATGGCACCAGAACCAACCCGCTGTTTGCATACACGCCATATTTAATAAAGCTAAAGGCCAATGCTGCCTATTATACAAGTAATGCACGCGAGCTTGTGCTGTCTGTAGATGTGCCCTATTACAAAGGTTCGCGTTGGCGTTTCAGGGTAGATTTTAAAGCCCAGCAAAACCCTGCAAATTTATACTTCGGCTTAACAGAAGCTACATTAGGGCCTTTGCGTTTGCCATCAACACCAACAGGTGGTGCTACGTATAGCAATTACAAGGCTTTTGATGAAGCAAGAAAATTGTTGCGCCCGGGAGAGAATGGCGAAGCTCCTTTGGTTACCGATGCACTTTCTAATAGGTATAGGGAAACCGAGTTTATGCTCAATTTAAAAGCTGACTATGCTATTGGTAAAGGTAAGTGGCGTGTTATGGGCGGGTATGAAATTCAGCACTTGAAATATAAAACATTTGAAGGATTAGTTGCCGATGCCATAGAACCTATTACAGGCAAAGAAACTACCGCCCCTAATGGTTTTTCATTACTCGCGCGCGATTATGCGGAGGGTAATATTAAGGGGGTAGATGGAGGGTGGCTTTCTATACTGCAAACAGCGCTTATTTATGATACGCGCGATTTTGAGCCCGACCCAACCAATGGGCTTTATTTTGAAGTTGCAAATGAATTATCATACCCAGCCATAGGTTCACAATTTAGTTTTGATAAGCTGTTTGTACAAGGCAGGGTGTATAAAAAGATACCCATAGGCCCACGTACCGTAATTGCAGGACGTTTGGCGGCAGGTAATATTTTTGGAGTCAACGCGCCTTTCTTCGAGTTTCAAGACCAGTGGAGCCCTGATGGTAGTATAAATGCTTTGGGTGGAAAGCAATCGTTACGTGGGTATCGTACAAATAGATTTTTAGCAAGGTCATTATGGTTTGCTAATGTTGAACTGCGTGTAAAAGTAGCCGAGGTTAAATTTTGGAAGCAGCGTTTTGGCTTTTCGTTAGCCCCGTTTTTTGATGCCGGAACGGCGAGAGACCGTTGGCAAAACCTTAATTTTAGCAAAGTTAAAACATCATACGGCGGCGGCTTGCGTATTGCCTGGAACCAGTCAACCATTCTATCTCTCGACTTTGGAATGTCTAAAGAAGACAGGCTGCTGTTTTTTGGTATAGGGCAAATATTTTAACTACCTATACGGATTAAACACCCTGTAATACATACCCGGCTCATCGCCGCAAAGGGTTTCTTTCCAATATGCCATTCCGCATTTTTCAAGTACGCGGATAGAACCAATATTATTCTTATCAACGCGACCAATAATCACATCCAGGTTATGGTCTTTAAAGCCATGCTCTACACTTACCAAACCAGCTTCGGTACCATACCCTTTGCCCCAAAAGCGTTTGTGAAAGCGGTAGCCTAAGTCAACTAGGTTTACATCGCGCTGCATGCGTAAGCCGCTCCAGCCAATTATTTCTCCCGTGTCTTTTAATACACATACCCAACGGCCAAAACCTTCGGTATCGTATGGGTTGTAGTTCTCAATAAATTTATACGATTCTTCAACCGATGCAAAAGCTTTATCGCCTGTATAGCGTATAACATCCGGGTCGGCATTCAGCAGGTACATATCTTCTGCATCTTCAACCATAAATCTGCGCATCCATAGGCGCTCTGTTTCAAGTATAGCGTTATTCATTTCTTCTAATTGTATAGTATAATACCTTGGTAGTACCACTAAAATATTCTTTAGTCAATACCATTCCCAGACTTTCCATAATTTTTTGCGATGCGATATTTTCTGCCGAACATTTGGCTGAAATCTCATCAACCTTAATTAAGTTAAAACCAAAGTTTATGCAAGCAGCGGCGGCTTCTTTGGCATAGCCTTTATTCCAGTATTCAGGCAAAAACAATCCGCCAATATCCACCTCGTTATCCTCTTTAAAATATCGTAAGCCAAATACACCAATAAAAGTGTTGGTGCCTTTTAAAACACAGGCCCAACGCCCATAGCCAAAGTTTTGATAGTCGGTGTAGTTGGTAATAAATCCAATAGCCTCATCAATACTACCCATAGGGTAACTGCCGGTATAGCGCATTACTAATGGGTTGCTGTTTAATGCAAAAACATTGGCAGCATCATCTACTACTAATTCCCTAAATAAAAGGCGTTCTGTTTCAAATACAACCGGCATAGCGCAAAGATAGAAAAACGCTTTACTATTGCTAAAATCCCTCCTCGTTTGCACTCGGGTACTCCCTCCAAAGGGAGATTTAGTAAAGAGATTAAAAAATGCAGGCCTGTAAGCCGGGTTCTGTTTCCCGCCGGGGCGGGACTTCTATCATTTATCTGCGATTACAGTCGCCTGTAACCTGTATCTGCCTACCCATTGCAAATGAGGAGCGGGCCGCCCCCTGGCTACACGTAGCCAATTGCAACCTATTTGGCTTTTCAACCCGTAAGGTTTACCCGATGCAACATTACTGGTACATCCGTGGGCTCTTACCCCGCGTTTTCACCCTTACCCTGTAACACACGTGCTACGGGGCGGTATAGTTCTCTGCGGCACTATCTGTAACGCATTTGTTGCCGCCTGCGCCCCCACCCGTTAGGTGGTACGGTACCCTGTGTTGTCCGGACTTTCCTCCCTAATTGCTTAGAGCGATAGAACGGCCTGCATTATGCAAAGATAGTTTATTTAGGGTTCAGGGGTCAGTAGTCAGAAATCAGCAATAAAAAGCCGGAATAATCTGACCCCTGACCTCTGTTCCCTGACCCCTGATTACCAATCCCACAAATCGTGTTCAAAGTCCATAATATCGGTTTTAACCCGCTGCGACTCTATCATGGCATCCATACCGGTTGAGTAGTCGGTAATCTTCCGGTCAAATGGGTTACTTTCTTTGTACACGTAGCTGCTAAACATGCGCTTCATAAATATATCGTCGTAGCTAAGTATGTCGGTATTGTTAAAACGGTTAAAAGCCTTGTAGTTTACCATGGCATCGCGCAGTTGGGGGAAGTATATCCAGTACATTTCCTGCTTACCTTTTATCTCGCCGGTGGCCGGGTCTACCACTATACGCACCGGGCAAATACCTATTATGCGCACCTCCATTACAGAGCGTTGCCTATCAAAAAACCAAATCTCTTTAAGGCGGTATTCCAGCACATCTTTTGGGTTTAGGGTAGATGCTATAACGGTATCGCGCAAAATGTCGGGGTCGTACAAATCGGGCACTTGTATAGTATCTGTCCTGTAGCCAATGCCCAACGCTTCTTCCTTTGTCATGGGTACTAAAAACTCATCGTCTATAGAACTGTAGGGGGTAACCAGGCCGTTGGCAATACCACATTTTATAACGGTAAGCAGGTTAGCGCGGTTGTTGCTGGGCTCAAACGGATAGTAAAAACCATGGTTCATTTTTTCGCGCATATCTATGGTGCGCCATACCCATTTTTCCCACATAATATCGGCCTCGCGCACCTGCGGATAGGGCATGGGCGTGCGGCGTTTTATGTGCGACTTAATAGCCACATTGTTATTAATATTGCCTGTTTTAGGGCATGGAGCGTCTAATACACTCTGGGCTTGGATACTGCAAATTATGCTTAGTAAAGGCACAACCGCCAATGCAATTTTTATACGCATAACACCAAATGTTAAAATTTGGTAGAGTTGAAATCATAGATTACACAATAGCGTATAATGCCCCCATAGTGGTTTTTTATTTTATTACGTTACCTAATAGTAAGTAGTTACAATAGGATATACTAATCCTGTGCCAAACTCAATTCATAATGCAAAATTGAAAATGCAGAATGAGTTAGCGCTCAATTATGAATTGTGCATTATGAATTCTGAATTAGTTAATCTACTACCAATCGCTTGTTGTAAACCTTAGCGCCGTCGGCAAATTTAATAAGGTATACACCGTGTTTAAGGCCCAGTACTTGGGCATCAAATCGGTAGCTATGTAAACCCTTGGTTAGGGTAGGGGAGTCGCACAGGTTTTTAATCAGCTTGCCTTGCATATCAAACAACTCTAAGGTGCAAGTGCTTTCTTTTGATAGTTCTATTTCAATACCAAACTCTTTGTATACCGGGTTAGGGAATATATTAAAATTAACAAGCGATGATGGTATTGTTGTTGTGCCGGTGCCTTGCTGTTTAATAATGGCAAAACGGTCTTGTATTTCGCCATAAGCGGTTAGGTACTGGCTGCGCAATGTATCGCCATTAATAGTAACAATGGCAGAACCTAAGCAGGTATCGCAACCCTCGGCATAATACATGGCAGGGTGGCTAAGGGCAGGTGCATCATCAACACTACCTGCGTTACCCACAATCATATATACAGCGCCTTTGTTAGCATCGGGACCATCGGTATATTTTACGTATGCCTGCCCGTTAAGGTCGTTGCCGCTGGTGCCGTTTACTATATGGGTTGATGCGTTAAAATCGCCCATAGAACCGAAGAAATCATTAATAAGGTAAGAGCGCTCGTATACGTGGCTGTGCCCGCAAAGTACAAGGTCTACGCCATAGCTTTCCAGTATGGGCGATATAACCTCGCGCATGGCTTTCATATTCACCTCCCAAAACTGGTCAGAGTCGTGAGAGCCATCGGTATGCGGTGGTTGATGAAAGTATACAATCTTCCATTGCTTATCGGTAGCGGCAAGATCGGCCTGCAGCCATTGTGTAAATGGCGAGCTGCTGAAACTAAAGAACGGGCTTGCCCCAATCCAATCGTGCGACGCGTTAAATACCGAACCCAGCTCAGAGTTTATAGACAGGAAATGCGCATTGCCATAATCGTAGCTGTAATACAATTCAGTACCCGATGCTACACCACCACATTCGCCATTTTTAAATACATCAACAAAATCAAAGTAAGGCCCATCGTGGGTGGTAGGGTTGGTAGATATTACCGGGTTAGAAATAACGCCATAATCGTGGTTGCCGGGTGCCGGTAAAAAAGGCAGGTACTTCATAATATCCCTGTAACCATAAATGCTATCAAACACCTTGGTCATATATTCCTGCTCTGTGCCATCCTGGTAAACGTTATCGCCCAACCAAATCCAAAAGTCAACACCTTTATCGGCAGTGTAGTCTACAAAAGACTCGCGCACCTTAACCTGGTTAGAGTTGCCTTTACCAAAATCGCCGGTGGCCCAAAAACTAAAAGGCTGCACTGTGCCAATGGGCGGAGGTGTTTTAAACTTATGCAGCGCGCTGGGGCCGCTTTGCAATGTGGTGCTGGTGCCCACAGCATAGTAGTAAGTAGTATTGGGCTGCAGGTTTATAAGTTGCACCGTATGGTTGTTTACCACAGCATTATCTGTAACAGCGCCCGATAGGTTGTTGGCATCGGTACCGTATATTACGCGGCTGTCTGCCTCAAAAGAGGTACGCCACATAACTTTAATACTGGTTGATGTTGGGCTTTGCAGGTACGGGCCTACAGTTAAGGTTTGGGCTTTTATAGCCGAAGTAATAAGTAGCAGGGCAACAATAATATTTTTCATTTGCTTTGGTTGGATAGAATGATAACAAATATAGGTTTAGAACAAATACCCGCGCAGCTTTTGGGTAAGATTAATATTTATTTAAAATCTCCCCTAGATGGCGAGTGCATGCCGGCAATAGCATACAGAAGCATTCAGGCGCCATATTACCAAACGGGTGTTAGTGGCAGTTTTACTTCTTTTCGTAATTCGGTGTTTATGTTTTCTTTTGTTACCCCTACTATTTCTAAGCTAGTCCACAGGTCTTTTTCAGATTTTAGCAAATCCAATAATTTGTCTTTACCATAAATTCTTAATGTTCTTTCTAGTATCAGGGCTGAAGTTAAATAAGGAATAGAGGTTTCACTTTCAAAGTAAATTCTTTCGTAAGCGTCTGTATGTTCAGCTAAATTATAGTTTGGGTTTTCAGTTAGAAATTTATCAAGTTTATTTCTGTGCCATTTATAATCAAATTTCCCACTTCCCGCCATGTATGTTGCCAAACCTTCATCTATAAATTTATCAATTTTCGGAAAAAGTTTGCTTGTGTAAATATGGACTATTTCGTGAGTATAAATTTCAGCGTTATTGCCTGAAAAAATGATGTTCCCATAATCTGCAAGCCCACCAGTTTTGTCAATATACATCATTGGGGTGTAGTCAAAACCTTTAATTTCAAACAATTCTTTGGGGTTTATACAAGAATAATAGGTTATTGGTATTGCGTCGCATTTTAAAAATTTACAAATATGTTTAATGTCAATTTGTTGTTGGGCAATTTGAGTTTTGTTGGTAGTTTTATTGGGCGATATTTTATAAGTCAAACTGTTTTTGTTTACTATATGCCATTTTTCAGTAGCGTGGTCCAAATACCTGCTAAACAATATGGTGTCTTGGTTTATATTGGCTATTACATTATAAATAGTTTTTAGTTGAAGTTCTTGTGTTTCGCTATTATGCCCTATAAAAGCAATTTTTATAATTTTTTGATTCGTTTTTTCTGTCGGAATTATTTCAACCAAAGTAGGCTTGTAAAAGCCTTTTCCAAACTTTGAATTTTCAATAGTATAAATATCAAGATATGGATAAACGTATTTTTCAAAGTCTGACCGTACCCAATTTTTGTTTTCAATTAGCGAGTAGTTTTTTGTGTTTAAAAAATCGGTTAATGCATTAATTATTAAATTATTTACTTTGCTGGTCTTGTCAATAATTGGTGAAACGCTTAATAAAAAGTCATCTTTATTTGTTTGTTGCCCGTTACAAATCAAAGCTAAAAAGGCTGTCAATAGTAGTAAAATCAGTTTCATTGTACGGTTTTTACAAATTGGCACTAACGGTTGGTGAATTTGCAGCATAGGTTTTTAAAGGCATAATTTTAAATAAGCCGCAAATATTTATTAGAATTGCTAATGCTCAAAGTTATTGCTTCTGCCACTATTTTACAAATTGGTTCACCAACTTTCAAATCGGCTCTTGTTCCATTAATATACTTCTATGTAATAGAATGAGTATAACCTATAACCTGTTTTCAACTTACCCCTTGTTACAACTTACCCCAACCACCTACCATCTAGTAATTACTATCTACTACTTTAGCATTTAATGAGCGCAACATTAGTACTGGTAATTATATGCAGCTATTTTGCCCTGCTGCTGCTTATATCCTATTTTACAGGCCGCAAGGCAAGCAACAGCAGCTATTTTTTGGGCAATAAGCAAACGCCCTGGTGGGTGTTGGCCTTTGGCCTCATCGGCGATTCCCTGTCGGGCGTAACCTTTGTATCGGTACCCGGGCAGGTAGGCGGTGCGCAGTTTAGCTACATGCAAATTGTGTTTGGCTATGTGTTTGGCTACTTGGTAATATCAGAGTTGCTGTTGCCTATTTACTATAAGTACAACCTCACCTCCATCTACACTTACCTTAGCGCAACGCTTGGGGAAAAACTCGCAAAAAACTGGTTCTTTTTCTTCTTGCTATCCCGCACTATTGGCGCGGCATTTAGGTTATACATCACACTTATTGTTCTAAACAAATTTTTGTTTGAGCCCTTTGGAGTAAGTTTTGAAATGGCCGCGGCTATCATTATTATATTGATATTGGTATACACCGTAAAAGGCGGTATTAAAACCCTTGTGTGGACAGATATGCTACAGTCGGGCTTCTTGTTGCTGGGGCTGATATTCTCCGTGTTTTATATAGCCCGAGAATTGGATATTGTAAGTACACGAGGAATATTTAGTGCTGTAGGAGATATAGGCTCTGCTGTTGCCAATAGCGACTATTCTAAAATCTTCTTTTTTGATGATTGGAACGCTAAGAACCATTTTGTAAAACAGTTTTTGGGCGGGGCGTTTATTGCTATTGCCATGACGGGCCTTGACCAAAACATGATGCAGAAAAACCTGAGTGCACGCACCCTTGGTGAGGCAAAGAAAAACATCCGTGTGTTTAGCATTGTGGTGGTGTTGGTCAACTTTGTGTTTGTATCGCTGGGGGCGTTGCTGTATATGTATGCAGCCAAAATGGGTATAGAAACCCCAAAGTCTACTGATGAGTTGTTCCCTTTGATAGCAATTAAATACCTTGGTGTGGCGGCTTCGGTGGCATTTATATTGGGTATTGCAGCGGCAACATTCTCCAGTGCCGATTCTGTTCTTACCACACTTACCACCGCTTTTTGTATAGACTTTTTAGGTATGGACGACCATGCCGCTAAAGACAAAGACCAGGCTAAACTAAAACGCACCCGCACCATTGTGCATGTTGGGTTTTCGGTAATATTGCTAGGTACAATAATCCTATTCCGCAACTGGAATAACGATGCCGTAATAACCCAGGTGTTTGTAGCGGCTAACTTTACCTACGGCCCGCTAATTGGCCTGTTTGCCTTTTCTATGTTTACCAAGTTTAAGGTATACGACAGGTTGGTGCCGCTAATGTGTATTATACCACCCGTTACATGCTACTTTTTAAATGCTAACTCTAAAGAGTGGTTTAACGGTTACCAGTTTGGCAACGAATTGTTGATACTTAACGGCCTACTAACCTTTGTTGGGCTTATGCTCTTAATCAACCGCACCTCTCCCCAACCCTCTCCCAAGGAGAGGGAGCTTAACTAAGGCAGCCTTACCAGCTTGCCTTTATAGCCCAAACGCTCCAGTTCTTTTTTAAGCTTTTCCAGTGGCGATGTTTCGTACAAATCGAGTCCGTAGTAAAAGGTGTAACGCTTACAGCCGTTGTCTTCGGTAATTTTAAAGAATACAGAGTTTACCCCCGCATTAAGGCAGGTGGTGGCAATAGCCAGAGCCGAATCAAACCGCTCTACTGTTTTTACTTCTAATGTATAAGCTCGCCGTACCTGCAACTCATCGCCCGATACATTATAATACCTGCCAATTTTAAGATCATCTTCGTTAAACTCCTGCGGCATTTCATACCGCTTCATCAGCCCAAAGTTTACACTGTCTTTGGTGCCTACAATTTCAATCTTAACCTTGGCAACGCCGTATTTTATAAGGTCCAGTTCTTTGGCAGCGGCTGTGGTAACATCTAATATGCGGCTGCGCGATACCGGGCCACGGTCGTTTACCCTAACAAAAGTCACCTTGTTTTTTTGCAGGTTGGTTACCCTTAGCAGGGTGCCAAAGGGCAGCGTACGGTGCGCGCAGGTAAATTTTTTATTATCAAAAATATCGCCGCTTGATGTGTGCCGCCCATTAAAATTATTGGCGTAGTAAGAACATCCTCCTACATCGGTATAGCCAATATAATACTGTGCCTTGCTTACCTGCACAAGCAACACCAGCAGCAAAGGCAATAGCCATAACTGCATTTGGCAATTTGGTTTGGTAGCCGTAATATTACGCTCTTGTTTATGCATCACTCGTCAAATATAAGGGAACGTTGGCTTTTTAGGGTATCATTTTTTGTTTTTGCCCTTGTTTTTGCGTCTATAACGTTTGTAAACCACTATTGTTTCCGCACCTATGCATACGATCTTGGCATAAACAACAATGCCTTATACGATTATGCCCATTTCCGCTGGAACGACTGTATGCTTATGCAGCCACAGTTTACCAATGTACTTAGCGACCATTTTAGCCTTATACCTATAATTGTTTCGCCCTTAAGCTGGGTGTTGGGCAGCTATACCATGCTGGTGGTGCAATGGCTGGGCCTTATGTTTGGTGGCTATGGCATTTATATGTTTTTTAAACGTAAAACAGATAAGCCCTACCTGCCGGTACTGGCTATGGTGCATTTTTTTAGCCTGTTTTGTATCTACGAAAGCTTGGGTTTTGACTATCACGATAATATGATGGCAGCCATGTTTGTGCCCTGGTTTGTTAATTATTTTGATAAGCAAGACTGGAAAAAGGCCATTGTGTTTTTTGTGCTGATTTTAATTACCAAAGAAAACATGGCCTTGTGGATGTTTTTTTAGCTCCGGCATTAGGCCTTATGTATTGGAAAAATAAAAAGCACTTGGCTTATGGGTTTTTGTTCGGCTTTGTCGGGTTAGTTTATTTTGCTACCATAGTGGGTGCAGTTATACCTGCATTGGCAAATGAAAACCGCACCTATATGCATTTTAAATACGATGCCTTGGGCGAAAATTATGGCGAGGCTCTAATGACTATTATAACCCGCCCCCAATATTGGGTTCAGTTTTTATATAATAACACAACCGGCATACCCCAACTTGATAATTTAAAAACCGACCTGTATATAATGCTGCTTTTATCAGGCGCGTGGGCGTTGTTTCTAAGGCCGCAGTATTTAATAATGCTGGTACCTATATTGGCACAAAAAGTATTTTCTAACGGGTGGGAAAAATGGGGCATATACTACCAGTATTCTATAGAGTTTGCCCCCGTGCTTACCATAGCCGTTTTTGATGCGCTAAACAGGGTTAAGAAACAGCCTGTATCTTATACCTTGGCAGGGGTGGTTACCGTTGTTGCATTTGCATCAACCATAATAAAAATGGAAAGTAATAAGTTTGAATGGTATGATATTGACAGGGAACGTTTTTACTCTGCCGACCATTATCGCCAGCCCGATTTTGATGTAGATGAATTGCACAAGGCCCTTACAATAGTGCCTGCCGATGCAGACGTGTCGGCCCAGGCATTTGTGGTACCCCATCTTTGCTTTAGAGATAATATATACCACTATCCCGTGGTAAAAAATGCCGCGTATGTAGTGCTGGTTACAGCCGCCAACAATACCTACAAAATGCACAGCCTGCAGGCCCAAAAAGACTCTGTAGAAAGTTACCGCCACAAGGCCGATTGGGAAGTGCTGTACGATAAAAATTCAACCTTAATAGCCCGTAGAAAAACAAAGTAGAACGTGGCCTACCTGCACCAAATACCGCTTGCACGCCTGGTTATTCCGCTAATGTTGGGTATAGCAGCCGCGTTAAGCCTGCCGCTATGGCCAATGGGTAATTGGTTTTATGTTGCCGCTGTTTTATTACTTGGGTTGATGCTTTGGCTATCGGCTAAAGGGCAAAAAACATCAGCATGGTTTGGCGCTGTAGCAACTACCTTCTTTGCGTTGTTAGGTATTCATTTAGTAGCCATAAATACCGTTAGCAGCAGCCCTGCATATTTTGGCAACTACCTTAAAGCCGACAATTATATAGTGGCCCGTATTGTAGAACCGCCACAAGTAAAAGCCAAATCGGTAAAAACAATACTACAGGTTGAGAGCATTAAAACTCCCGGTGGTTGGGTTAAGGCTGATGGAAATATACTCGGGTATTTTGCTCCTGATGATATGTCGTACGCATTAGCTTATGGCGATAAGCTTTTATTAAATGTTTTTGTTGATGAAATTAAGCCGCCTACCAATCCCGGGCAGTTCAACTATAAAGATTTTTTAGCCCGCAAAGGCATATACCACCAGGCCTATATTAAAGAGCCCGATTATACCCTGATAGAAAGCAACACCGGCAACGCCCTTTGGCAATGGGTTTATAAGCTACGCGATTATATGCGGTGGTTGCTTGGCGAGCATGGCCTTAAAGGTTCTCAACTGGCTGTCGCATCGGCCTTGGTTTTGGGGTACGATGATGATATAGACCCCGACTTGTTGCAGGCCTATTCGGCATCGGGTACGTTGCACGTACTGTCGGTATCGGGTATGCATGCGGGGTTGGTATTTCTTATATTGAATTGGTTACTGCTATTAACGGGCCAGTCTAAAAGGGCAAGGGTTGTTAGGGCTGTAATAATTGTGGTGTCGTTATTTCTGTATGCATTGCTTACCGGGTTTTCTCCGCCGGTACTGCGGGCCGCGGTAATGTTTTCGTTACTGGCCATTGGGCAGGCATTAACCCAATACACCAATAATTACAATATACTGGCAGGCTCGTGTTTGCTAATGTTGTTATCTAATCCTTTTTGTTGGCTGATGTTGGTTTTCAGTTATCCTATTCAGCCGTGCTGGGCATAGCCTTGTTTTACCCCTGCATACACAGGGCGTGGAATATGCACGAGCGGCTAGAACTATCAACCCACCGTAAACCACTGTTAGCTAAGGGGGCAATTAAGGTATATAACTGGATTATAACATCGGCGTGGAGTGTTACGGCAATGTCTGTAGCGGCACAGTTGGCTACTTTGCCATTGGGTCTGTATTACTTTCACCAGTTTCCCGTTTATTTTATCGCGGCAAACCTAATTATCATTCCGCTAAGTGTGTTGTGCATTTGGGGCGGAATGCTTTTGCTGCTCTTTTGTTGGATACCTGTGGTAAACAATGCCATAGGTTGGTTGCTCAATAACATGGTCGATTGTCTTAACCACCTTGCCTTGTATGCAGAGGGCCTGCCCTATGCTACATGGACTAACTTTAAACTGGCCGGGGCAGAGGTGTTGGCCTTGTACTTTATAATAATAGCCGCGCTGGTTGCTTTAAAATCGGCACGCAAGCAGTGGTTATATGCTGCCCTAGTAACATCGGTAGTATTTATGGGTTTTAGGGTGGTGCAGAAAAACGAAGCCCTGCATCAGCAAAAGCTTGTGGTCTACAATATTAATAAGGGCAGCGCAGTAGAGGTTATTAATGGCGACGAAAGCCTGCTGGTAGCTGATACCCTCTCTACACCCGGCAGCATAAATTATAAGTTTAATGTAGAAGCGGGGCAATGGTGTTTTGGTATTGATAAACGGGAGGTTAATGCTCCATCGCCTGTGGCGTATTATAAGCCACCGCTATTGGTAGCGGGCAATAAAACCATCTTGCTTTATACCCCTAAATTCAATCCACGCAGTGCAACTATTAATGGTAGTATTGATTATGTGTTGGTATCAGGCTCGCCTTATTTAGACTATGGGATGATAGAAAAAATAAAGCCCAAAATGGTGGTTTTTGATGGCAGCAATAAACCCGCTAAGGTTAAGCAGGCGGTTAAAAAGTTAGAGGGGTTATCTATCCCCAGCCATACCACAGCCACGCAAGGCGCTTGGATTATAAATTATTAATAGCCCTAATATCAATACATAGGCTTCAATATTCAATTTACAATAAACCTTTTATTTTTTCAGGTGGTTACCATGTAAAGTTTTTTAAAGTAAATAGCCATGACACACAATGAATTTATAGCCCTCATGGAGCAAAATGAATCGGGTAAGGCTATTTTTGAAAAATACAAACAGCTTTATTCAAAGTATAAAAAGCCAATGGGCGATACCCTTAATGTTGGCTATTTTATGGACAATAATGAGCATATTACTATTGTAGAAAAGCTATTGCAGCACCACAGGGATTGTGTGGAAAAACTGGCCAGCTTTGCTAACCTTAAAAAGGAAGATTGCGAAAAGGTACTTAGCTACCTTGAAGAAGAAGCACAGTAGTATTGCTACTGCTTGACATCCCTCTTTTCTTTTTGTATCTTTGCAGTAATGCAAACCGCCCTCGTAATAATCACATTTACATTTGCTTTAGGTTACCTTGCCTGTAAAGTAAGAAGTCAATTTACAGCCAAAGGCTGCGAAAAAGGCTGCGGTGGCTCTTGCCAGAAAATAGAAATACCCAACAAACGCTAAATGCCCACTGTGGAAAATTTAACCATTGGCGATATAACCCGCTATTTAGAAACCATTGCCCCGCCCAGCCTGCAAGAAAGTTACGATAACAGCGGCTTATTAACCGGGCAGGCCAATTGGAAATGCACAGGGGCCCTTATTACCTTAGACAGTACCGAAGCGGTAATTGACGAGGCCATAGCCGAAGGCTGCAACCTTGTTATTGCGCACCACCCCATAATTTTTAGCGGCCTTAAAAAGCTAAACGGCAAAAATTACATAGAGCGTACCATAATAAAAGCCATAAAAAACGATGTGGCTATATACGCTATCCACACTAACCTAGATAATGTATCGCTGGGGGTAAATAAAGAGATAGCCGACAGGATTGGCTTAATCAACCCCCAAATATTAACCCAGAAAGAAAGTACGCTGCGCAAGCTGGTGGTGTTTGTACCCAAAGCCAATGCCGATGCTGTTAGGGAAGCCATGTTTAATGCCGGTGCAGGCCACATAGGCCAATACTCGCATTGCAGCTTTAACATAGCCGGGCAGGGCACCTTTAAGCCGGGCGTGGATACCAACCCCCACGTTGGCGAAAAAGGAAAACTGCATACCGAAGAAGAGGTTAGGGTAGAAAGTATACTGCCGGCTTATTTAGAAGAAGCTGTTGTTAAAGCCATGTTGGCTGCACACCCTTACGAGGAGGTAGCCTACGATATTTACCGCCCCGATAATAAGAGTAATAACATAGGATCGGGCATGGTAGGGCAGTTGGAAAGTGCTGTTGATGAACTGGAGTTTTTAAAACACCTAAAGCAAACCTTTAACTGCGGGGTAGTAAAATACACCCAATTGCTGGGCAAGCCGGTAAAAAAGGTAGCGGTGTGTGGCGGTTCGGGCAGGTTTTTATTAAATGATGCCATAAGGGCCGGAGCCGATGTATTTGTTACATCGGATTTTAAATACCACGATTATTTTGATGCTGATAACCGCATAGTAGTAGCCGACATAGGACATTTTGAAAGTGAACAGTTTACAAAGCAACTTTTAGAGGGGTTACTTATTAAAAAATTTACTACCTTTGCCGTCCGCGTTTCAAAAACCGGAACAAACCCCGTAAACTATTTGTAGTATTATGGCCACAAAAAAAACAACAGAAAAGGCTAAACCGGCCGCCAAAGTAACAGCTAAGCCAGCTTCTAAAGCCGCGGCTAAGGAAACCCCTGCTGTAAAAAAAGCCGCCCCGGCAGCTAAAGAAGTTGAGATAGAAAAAAGGCCCCGGCAGGTAAAAAAGCCGAGGCAGTAATAGAAACCATAGAAAAAGTACAGAAAGAAGAAGTGATAGAAACTACTAAGGCCGCAAAGGCTAAAAAAGGTGATGTTGTTGATGTATTTAGTGTAGAAGGTAAGTTAAAGACCCTTTACGAACTACAATTTATTGATTCTCAAATAGACCGTATTAAAACCATTCGTGGGGAGTTACCTTTAGAGGTGCGCGACCTTGAGGATGAGTTAGCCGGTTTAGAAACCCGCGTGTTTAAGCTGGAAGAAGAGATTGATACCATGAACGAGCAGATTACCGACCGTAAAAATGCTATCAAAGAAGCCCAAGGCTTAATTAAAAAATACGAAGGCCAGCAACAAAGCGTTCGTAACAGCCGCGAGTACGATTCGTTAAGTAAAGAAATTGAATACCAAACGCTGGATATACAACTATCTGAAAAGCGCATAAAAGAGTTTAAAGCACAGGCTGATATTAAAACCCAGCTTTTAAACGAAACCAAAGCGACTTTAGCAGACCGCCAAAGCGACCTTGACCACAAAAAAGGCGAGCTTGACGAGATTATTGCTGAAACACGCAAGGAGGAAGAAGAATTAACTGCACAGTCTAAAAAGGCCGAAGGTATTATTGAGCCACGCTTGGTAACCGCCTACAAACGCCTACGTAGCAATGCCCTAAACGGCTTAGCCGTTGTTCCGGTACAGCGCGATGCCTGCGGTGGTTGCTTTAACAAAATTCCACCACAGCGCCAGTTAGATATCCGTTTACGCAAAAAAATTATTGTTTGCGAATACTGCGGCCGCATTTTAGTTGACCCTGAGTTAGCTGCCGAAGTTCAAGGTGTAGAATAGTCAACCCTGTTTTTAATATATTTAAAAGTCTTGCCCCAATGGCAAGACTTTTTTATTTGTACCAAATTAAAGTCCCTCGCCCTTTAAGGGAGAGGGATTTAGGGAGAGGGGGATAATTATATTACTTTTACCCCCAATGCCGGAGCATAAAATACCATACCTTAATTTACACCATGTAAACAGTAAGTTGTTAGGCCCTTTCCAAGAGCTTACGGCGCAGGTATTCCAAAACTCAAACTATATAAATGGGCCATTTTGTGCAGGGTTTGAAAGAAACTTTGCAGCCTATAGCGGTACTGCATACTGCAGCGGCGTGAGTAATGGGTTAGATGCCCTGGTACTAAGCCTAAAGGCATTAGGTATTGGGGTAGGGGATGAGGTTATAGTGCCTGCCCATACCTACATAGCAACCTGGCTGGCTGTAACCCACGTAGGCGCAACCATTGTACCTGTAGATTGTGAGTTAGATACCTATACCATAGACACCAGTCTGATAGAGGAAAAGATAACAGCTAATACCAAGTGTATTATTGCTGTTCATCTATATGGGCAGGCTTGCGATATGGGGGCTATTATGGTTATAGCGCAACGGCATAACTTATATGTGGTAGAAGATAACGCCCAGGCCCACGGTGCAGAGTTTAAAGGCCAAAAAACCGGAAGCTTTGGGCATATTAACGGCACCAGCTTTTATCCCACCAAAAACCTGGGAGCCTTGGGCGATGCCGGTGCTATAACGACTAACGATGCTGCTTTGTATAATAAGGTACAACACCTTAAAAACTATGGCGCTAAGGTAAAGAATGAGCATGCCATTATTGGAGCCAACAACAGGCTGGATGAATTACAGGCCGCCTTTTTAAACTTGAAACTGCCCCTGCTTACCGCCTGGAATGATGAGCGGATTGGCTTGGCGAACCAGTATAATAGTATGTTAAGCGGAATTGAGGGTGTTATACTGCCCGCAACAAACCCCTTATGTAAGCATGTTTATCATATATATATAATACGGGTTGATAACCGCGATGCATTGCAGCAACACCTTGCTGCTAAAGGCATAGAAACCCTTATGCATTACCCTACACCCGTTTATAGGCAACAGGCTTATGCGCATGTAAATATAGAAAGGGGCACGTACCCCAATGCCGATACGGTGGCTGAAACCTGCTTGAGTTTGCCGCTTTATCCGGGGTTATCAACGGCTGATGTAGAATATATTGCAGGGGTAATAAAAGAGTTTACTGCGTAGAAGGCTTGGTAAATGATGGTTTTAGAAATTTTTTCCGATAAAGAGGTTAAAGTGTCGCCGATAAAAAACAACATATCTGCTACCCTTTCGTTAAGTTTGTCAACAAATCACATTTAGATGGGCTATAAAATTTGGCAGAAATGAATAATTATGTATTTTCGCCACCCACCATTTTGTAACTAAATAATTATAATACCAAACATCAAAATTACTAACATTTAAAAATCACAAAAATGAGCAACGCACAAAGCAAATCGTCAGGTTCAGGCTTTCCACGCTGGTTATTCAACTTACTTGTAATAGCAATTGAGCTAGGTATAGCTTTCGCTATTTACACATTCGTTTTCGGCGACCCCGCAAACTTTGAAGGAGGTAACCCAGAAAATCACCCAGAAAAAGGTAATATGTTAGGTATTATCCACAAAGGTGGTGTTATTGTACCTTTCCTTATGACATGTTTTATGATTGTATTAACGTTTTCTATAGAGCGTTTTATAACCATTAACCGTGCAAGCGGTAAAGTAGCTACTAAAAAATTCGTTCGCGATTTACAAGGTCTTATTAACCGTGGCGAAATTGACAAAGCTATTGCTGCCTGCGATATTCAAAAAGGCTCATTGGCTAACGTAATGAAAGCCGGCTTAATCCACTACAAAGAGCTTAGCGCCGACAACACATTAGATAAAGACCAAAAAGTACTTTCTCTACAAAAAGAACTAGAAGAAGCTACCGCCCTTGAGTTGCCTATGCTATCTCAAAACATGGTAATTATCTCTACCATCGTATCGTTAGGTACACTTGTAGGTCTTATTGGTACTGTACTTGGTATGATTAAAGCCTTCTCGGCACTTGCTGATACCAGCGGTGGCGACTCTACGGCACTTGCAACCGGTATTTCTGAGGCCCTTATCAATACCGCTATTGGTATTATCTCTTCTACCCTTGCAATTATTTCGTACAACTACTTCTCTACTACTATAGATAACTTAACCTATAAAATAGACGAAGCCGGCTTTAGCCTTGTACAATCATTTGCAGCTTCACACAAATAGTATAAACAGGTTTAACCGCCTTAAATAATATAAAGATATGCCGAAGATAAAAATGCCGAAGAGCAGTCCTTCCATCGATATGACACCGATGGTTGACCTTGCCTTCCTACTGGTTACCTTCTTCATGCTGGCGGCTAACTTCAAACCCGAAGAACTTGTTGCTGTTGAGGTTCCCTCGTCTACCGCAGAACAATCTGTACCTAAAGAAAACGTTATTGCCATAACAATTTCTCCAAAGGGCCAGGTGCTGCTAAACGTAAACGGCGAACAACGCAGGCAAACCATACTTAAGCAAATGGGCGTAAAATACAAAGTTGATTTTACTGCTGAAGAGCTTGAGAAATTTGGTAAAATGGGCATGTTTGGTACACCTATGGGTAAAATGAAAGATTATTTGGCCATTAACGGGTCAAAGAAAGATTTTCCAAACCTTGGTATACCGGCAGACTCTACAAACAACCAGTTTAGGGATTGGATGTATGAAACGCTGTTATCTTACGGGGGTGGTAATGCAAAACCTGTTATTACCATTAAGGCCGACAATAAAACCCCTTACGAAAACGTAAGTGCAGGTAATTGAAGGTTTGCGAGATAACAAAGCCAATACCTACCGATTAATAACCGGTTTTGAAGGTAAACCAGAATAATTGTCTAACTGTAAATAATTTAAAAGAAAATGGCAGAATTAGGCGAAGGTGGCGGAGGCGGACACGGTAAACACGAGAAGAAAAGGCCCAAAAAATCAGCCGGAAGGGTAGATATGACACCCATGGTTGACTTAGGTTTCCTTTTATTAACCTTCTTTGTACTTACCAGTTCTCTTAAAGAACCTCAGGTTATGGAACTATCGGTTCCGGCCAAGAAAGATAAAACAACGCCTGAGAACCAAACTAAATTTCCGGCCAAGCTTACCATTAACATATTGTTGGGTGAGAATAACCGAGTGTTTTGGTACCAGGGGTTGATAAAAAAGACGAAGTACCAACCATTAACCGTACAACCTACGGACGTAATGGCTTGAGAAAAGTATTGTTAGAGCGTAACGAAAGGCTTAACAAGGAGATTAAAGACCTTGAAAAACAAGTTAGGGATGGTAAACTACCCCAAGACTCGTTAAGCGCTATCGCATCACGCACAAAGCAAAACTCTATTAAAGGCGTTAATGCTTACGGTATATTGGCCGTAATTAAGCCCGCTGATAAATCTACCTACAAAAACCTTGTAGATGTATTTGATGAATTAAACGTTTGCAACGCAGCTACTTATGCACTGGTAAAACCTGCCGCATGGGAAGTTGACGCAATGAAGAATGCACCGCAATAAAAAAATAAGATTTATTTGTGCAACTTTATGATGTTGTGCATCGTCTTAATAAAAAAGAAAACATGAGTGCAATAGCCCCAAATGAAACCCTCGATGATGTTGTGTTTGAAAACCGCAACAAATCGTATGGTGCGTACGATATACGCACACGCTACGGTCGCAGCATAGTTATTGCTACAGCTATTGGTGTTGCTATTTTAATTCTTTTAGCCGCTATACCGGCAATCTCGGCGTTTATAAATGAACTTACCGAAGAAAAAGAAGTTAAAAAAGAAGCCAAACTGGAGCTTGCTGAAGTTGCACCGCCGGATCAGGAACTTCCTCCTCCGCCACCACCGGTAGAAATTGAACCGCCGAAAGTGGACATGGTAAAGTTTACCGAGCCAGAGATTGTTGATGAGCCTATTAAAGAAGAGGACCTTCCTCCTCCACAAGAGGACTTATCTAAAACCAACGTTAGTACCCAAACCCAGCAGGGCGATGAAGATTTTATTGACCTGCCAGACCCTAACGATGGTAAAAAGGTAGTAGAAGAGCCGCAAGCGCCACAAATTTTCCAGGTGGTAGAGCAAATGCCCGAGTTTCAGGGTGGCGAAGATGCCCTTTTAAAGTACTTAGGTAAAAACATTAAATACCCTGAGCTTGCCCGCGACGCTAACACACAAGGTACTATTTACATAACCTTTGTGGTAGACGAAAATGGCAGGATTACCAGCCCAAGCGTATTACGTGGCCTAACAGGCCCGGGTGCAAAAGACTGCGCTAACGAAGCTATCCGCGTAGTTGGCAGCATGCCTGCATGGAAACCCGGCAAACAAAACGGTAAAGCTGTACGTGTACAGTATAACCTACCGGTTAAGTTTACCCTGCGCTAAGCGTATTTAACAACTCATTATAAAAAGGCGGCTCCACAAGGGTCGCCTTTTTTAATTGACAATTGACAATTGACAATTTATAGTTGATAGTTTACTGTTGAGTTTTTATAATTTCTGACCCCTGACCCCTAACTACTGACCGCTGATTACTATCTTCGCACCAATGAAAAAGATACTGGTAGCCAACCGCGGCGAAATAGCCCTGCGCGTTATGCGCTCTTGCCGCGAAATGGGTATTAAAACCGTTGCTGTATACTCTACAGCCGACCGTAATTCGCCCCACGTAAAATATGCTGACGAGGCTGTTTGCCTTGGTGGCCCTCAATCGAGCGAAAGCTACTTAAACAAGCAAAAAATTATAGATGCCTGCAAGCAGTTGGGTGTAGATGGTATACACCCGGGCTACGGCTTTCTGTCTGAAAACGCAGAGTTTTGCCGCATGGTTACCGATGCCGGTATAACCTTTATTGGACCAAGCCCTGAGGCTATGGAAATTATGGGCAGCAAGCTAGCCGCTAAAGCTGCTGTTAAAACCTATAACATTCCGCTAGTTCCAGGCTTAGATGTGGCTATTACCGATGTAGAGGCCGCTAAAAAACTATCAGACGAAATAGGTTACCCTATCCTGATAAAAGCATCGGCCGGTGGTGGTGGCAAGGGTATGCGTGTGGTAGAAGAACCCAGCCAGTTTGAAGAGCAGATGAACTTGGCGGTTAGCGAGGCTACATCGGCCTTTGGCGATGGTTCTGTTTTTATAGAGAAATACGTACTATCTCCCCGCCATATAGAAATACAGGTAATGGCCGATAAGCATGGCAACAGCGTGTATTTGTTTGAGCGCGATTGCAGTGTGCAGCGCCGCCACCAAAAGGTGGTAGAAGAAGCCCCAAGCGCTGTTTTAACGCCTGAAATACGCAAGGCTATGGGCGAATGTGCGGTAGATGTTGCGCGCGCCTGCAACTACTACAATGCCGGTACGGTTGAGTTTATTGTTGATGATAAGCTGAACTTCTACTTTTTAGAAATGAATACCCGCCTGCAAGTAGAACACCCTGTAACGGAAATGATATCGGGCGTTGATTTGGTAAAAGAGCAGATACGTGTTGCCCGTGGCGAGAAACTATCGTTTACGCAGGATGAATTGAAGATAAACGGTCATGCGCTGGAAATACGTGTGTATGCTGAAGACCCGCAGAACAACTTTTTGCCTGATATTGGTACTCTTACCCGTTACCGCCGTCCATACGGTTTAGGCGTTAGGGTTGATGATGGCTTTGAAGAGGGCATGGATATACCCATTTACTACGACCCGATGATATCTAAGCTGATAACCCACGGCAAAGACCGCACAGAGGCTATTGAGCGTATGATACGCGCTATTGATGATTATGAAGTAGCGGGCGTAGAAACAACCCTGGGCTTTTGCAAATTTGTGCTGCAGCACGATGCATTTGTATCGGGCAAGTTTGATACCGGCTTTGTAAAAGACCATTTTAAGCCTGAGTACCTGCAAACCAAACAGGGCAATACCGAAGAAGAAACATTGGCAGCCCTTTTAGCCGCTGCTATACATAGCGACAAGCCTGTTGCCACGGCAGCAGAAACCAATACTACTACCACCACACAATCTAAATGGCGAGAACGCCGTTACCAATAATGAGCAATATATCACCACTAAAAGCCATATCGGCAATAGACGGGCGCTACTGGAACATAGCGCAACCCCTTACAGCTTATTTTTCAGAAGAGGCCCTGATGAAGTACAGGGTGCGTGTTGAAATTGAATATTTTAAGGCCCTTTGCAACATCCCACTTACACAACTGGAGGGTTTTCCGCACAGTGCGTATGCACAGCTTGATGCTATTGTTACTGATTTTTCGGAGGCTAACGCGCTGGAGATAAAAGAAATTGAAAAGACTACCAACCACGATGTTAAAGCGGTTGAGTACTTTATAAAAGGCCGTTTTGAAAAGCTTGGCCTGCAACAGTTTTCTGAGTTTATCCATTTTGGCTTAACATCGCAAGACATAAATAATACCGCTATACCCCTTGCGCTTAAAGAGTATTTAGAGCAGGAATTTGATGTGCAGCAAGAGAATTTGCTTAACCGTTTAGGTGAGCTTGCCGACCAGTGGAAAGATGTGCCTATGCTGGCCCGCACCCACGGTCAGCCGGCATCGCCAACGCGTTTGGGTAAAGAGCTTGATGTGTTTTTTGAGCGCCTGAGCGTACAGTTTGCGTACTTAGAAACGGCTTTGCATTCTGCTAAATTTGGCGGTGCTACGGGCAATTTCAATGCCCATAAAGTGGCGTACCCCAACATAGACTGGCATGCCTTTGCCGATAATTTTATTGATAACACACTGGGCTTAGACCGCTCTTACCCAACTACCCAAATAGAGCATTACGACAGCCTTGCAGCTATTTGCCATACCTGCGCCCGTATAAATACCATATTGATTGATCTATGTCGCGATATGTGGACATACGTATCTATGGATTACTTCAAGCAAAAGCTTAAAGAGGGCGAAGTGGGTTCATCGGCTATGCCGCATAAGGTTAACCCTATTGATTTTGAAAATGCCGAGGGGAATCTTGGTATTGCCAATGCGTTGTTCGAACATTTGGCGGCTAAGTTGCCTATATCTCGTTTACAACGAGATTTGACCGATAGCACCGTATTGCGTAACCTAGGTGTTCCGTTTGCGCACAGCTATGTGGCTATAGCATCGTTACAAAAGGGCTTAAACAAGTTGTTGCTTAATCAGGATGCTATTAATGCCGATTTAGAGCGCAATTGGGCCGTTGTAGCTGAGGCGGTGCAGACAATACTTCGCCGCGAAGGGTATCCCAAACCTTATGAAGCGCTGAAAGACCTTACCCGCACCAACGATAAAATTACCCAGCAAAGCATGCATGCTTTTATTGATGGGTTAAACGTTTCTGATGCTATTAAAGCAGAGCTAAAAGCTATTACACCGTTTAATTATACGGGGGCGTAGGTTCTAGCACAAGAAAAAGGTACATGTCATTCCCGTGAAAAAGGGAATAAAGAAGAAGGTACATGTCATTCATGCGTAGGCAGGAATAAAAATGATGATGTCATTCCCGTGAAAACGGAAATAAGAAAAAGGTAAAAGTCATTCCTGCGAAGGCAGGAATCTCACTAGCGTTTCCTAATTTTAAGCAATGAAAACCGGCTATGTCTATATCATGTCAAACAAGTTGCGTACTGTTTTGTACATCGGCGTTACTAATAGTGTAGAACGTAGGGCCCTGGAACATAAAGCCGGAGTTGGCAGTAAATTTTGCAATAGGTTTCAATGTTATTATTTAGTCTTTTACGAAGATTTTCAAGATATAACAGGTGCTATTGAAAGGGAGAAACAGATGAAACTTTGGAAGAGGGAATGGAAGGAAAATCTTATTAGGCAGAATAATCCGGAGATGATTGATTTGGCTGCTGAATGGTATACAGAGGCTCAGATTGCGGAATTAAAAGAGAGCACCGTTCGGTGAGATTCCTGCCTACGCAGGAATGACATCACCTTTTTGTGTGCACGGGAATGACGTGTGGCTTTTTTTCTTTTACGCAGGAATGACATTTGGCTTTTACTGTGCGGTGATATTATCAGCTCTGCTCTTTGCTTTGCAAAGCTTGTAGTCCTGCCTACGCAGGAATGACATCACCTTTTTGTGTGCACGGGAATGACGTGAATCTTTTTTCTTTTACGCAGGAATGATATGAGACTTTTTGTGTTTCGATTACTCCTTAATAAACCTGCCTTTTATAACAGGTTGGCCAGACTGTATTGCAATAACTGTATATAAACCTGTACTTAATAAGCCCGTGTCAACCTTGGCTAAAGTGCCTAAGTTAAGCTGCTGCAAAACCCTTCTTCCTGTATTATCATACACTTCAAGCATGGCGTTGTCCATACCCACCGGCAACCGCATCCACAATTCATTTTGGGCGGGGTTGGGGTATACATCAAGCTTTTCGGCTTTTTGTTCGTTAATGCTGATTATAACGGGGCTAACCCTTTTCCAATGGTTGGCGCCATCCATAACGGTTTGGCTGTGGGCTAAAACGGCATCATCATTAACAGTTAAAATAGGGCAGTAAACGTATTGCGCCACACTGCTATCGGGCTTAATGTTTAGTAGCCCATACCCATGCTGAATAAGCTCTGTGTATACGTGGTTAGGGTTTACAATATCAATATATTCTACAATAACGGGCTGTAGGGTGGCATCGTACCCCATCTCGTCGAAGTTACCGCGGCTAACGCTGGTAGGTAAAAACTCTACCGCTATAGAGCCCTGCCCTGTGGCGGGGAAATAGGTTAGTGTGTCTTGCGCATCAATGGGCAAATCGGCTAACTGCGAAAAATGCGAATCGCCCGATACAAAAACCACATTATCAATATTTAAAGAGTCGATGTATTTCAACAGCTTTTCACGTTCCAGCATATAGCCATCCCAGGCATTTTCAAACAGCACAGTGGCGTTAATACCTAACAGGCCTTGTAGCCCTTCAATGCTCCAGTGGGTAACCATTTTAGGTGTGCCAATAACTTTCCATTGGGCGGTAGATGCGGCCAGTTCGGCCTTAATCCAGTTGTATTGGTTAAAGCCTAATACGCTGGGGTTGTTGGGGCTGTATTGTTCCACATCTTTATATCTGTGCATATCCAGCATAAAAATATCAGTAATGCCATAGGTTAGCTTGCGGTAAATGCGGTTGCTATCGGCAGGTACAGGCTGGGTAGTGGGGGTAAATTCAAAAAAGGCGCGTGTACCCACGGGGCCGTCGTTATCAAAATCGTGATTGTCCCAGGTATGTACCCAGGGGTGCATTTGGCGCAAAAGGCGCAGGTCGGGGTCCATCAGGTAATACATTTGTCTGTCTCGCCACTCGGCAAGGTTATCGGGCCCTGTTGGGAATGGCGTTGTAATACGCACCTGCTCATCAGGGTCAACAAAATCGTATATATAATCGCCCAGATGGATAATCAAATCAATACTTGTATCATTAGCCAGGTGGCGGTAAGCGTTGAAGTAGCCCGAGAAAATACTGGAGCACGACACTACCCCAAAGTTTACCGGCTGTGTTGGGTTTACGGGCGCTGTATGTGTGCGGCCTGTTACAGATAATGAATTACCCGGCGCATAGAAACGGTAGTAATAGTTAGTGTTGGGTTGTAAGTCTGTAGCTACAGGTTTAGCCGTATAGCCATTGTTTGCGGTAATAGTAACCGTTCCGCTGGCTGCAATATTGGTAAACAAGCTATCAGTAGCTACCAGCCATGTAACATCTTGCCCAAGGGTTGAAGGCCCTGCATACGTCCATAGTTGAATGCTTGTAGCGGTAGGGTCGCCCGATGCTACGCCGTATATAAAGGGTGCATGCAAGGTATCGGCATACATATTAAGATTGGCCTGCGAAAAAGCAAATGTGGGTAGTAACAACAAAAGGAGAGCAAGGTGTTTCATGCTCTCAAGATAGTAAAATTACCTTAGCCACAAAATCCCCCACTCCCGCCTTTCGGCGTGAGTACCCCTTTTGAAAGGGGGATTTTAAAAAATTATTCCCCTCTAACAATAACCCTCTCCACCAAATTACTGCCAAAGGCATAGGGTATATAGGCGTATGATGGTATAGGTTTGGTGATGATGAGGTTGGCTACTTTGCCACGGGCTATGGTGCCTAGTTTGTCCGATAACTCCAGCGCTTTGGCAGTGTTGATGGTTGCCGCATTGATGGCTTCTTCGGGCAGCATTTTCATTTTTATACAGGCCAGCGATACTACCAAACACATGTTACCCGTAGGCGATGAGCCGGGGTTATAGTCTGATGCTATGGCAACGGCCAGGCCTGCTTCAATTAACTTACGGGCAGGTGGATAATCTAAATTGATAAAGAACGCTGATGCGGGTAGGAGGGTAGGCATGGTGTTAGAGCCTAACAGGGCTTCTATTTCTTCATCGCCGGCATGTTCCAGATGGTCTACAGATAGGGCATTGTATTTAACACCCACTTGTACACCACCTGAGAAATCTAATTGGTTGGCATGCAGGCGGGGCTTTATATTCAAGCTAATGGCTTTTTCCAGTATACGACTGGTTTGGTCAACGGTAAAGAACCCACGTTCGCAAAACACATCGCAGTAGTCGGCAAGGCCTTCATCGGCAACACGGGGCAGCATTTGGTTAATTACAAGGTCAACATAGCCCTCGCGGTTCTCTTTGTATTGTGCGGGGAAGGAATGCGCACCTAAAAAAGTAGTTTTAACAAACAGGTTGGTACTCTCCTTAACCTTGCGGGCTACGCGGAGTATCTTCAACTCATCTTCAACCGTAAGGCCATAGCCGCTTTTAATTTCTACCGCGCCGGTGCCGTAGCTTTTAATCTCGGCAATGCGTAGCATGGCAGCATCAAAAAGCTCCGCTTCATCGGTATGTTGTAAACGGGCCGCGGAGTTTAAAATACCCCCGCCCCGCTTGGCTATTTCTTCGTACGACAGGCCTTTGATTTTATCTACAAACTCAGTCTCCCTGCTACCGGCAAAAACCAAATGCGTGTGGCTATCTACCCATGCGGGAAGCACCAAGCGGCCTGTGGCATCAATAACTTCGTCGTAGTTCAGGTTGTCTTTATCAAGGTGGTCCATAGGGCCAAAAGCCTTAATGGTTTCGCCCTCAATAAGCAAAAAGGCATTGTCAACCGTTGGCAACTCGGCCATGTTGGCGCCTTTGCTAATGGTAATATTGTAGTAGTCTACGCCTACTAACTGTTTTATATTGGTGATTAGGGTGGTTTTCATAGCCATTAAGCAGCCCTGTCTGAAAATAATTTTATAGAATCTATTTCTTTTCCTTTGTTCCTGTTTTCTTCTTCAATGTCAAAATCATCTTGCAAACCCAACCAAAATTTAGCCGAATTACCAAAGTATTTTGATAGCCTTATGGCAGTGTCTGCAAGTAACGCGGCGTTTGCCTTTTAATATTTCAGATATGCGGGTTTGGGGTATGCCTATATCTTTAGATAGCCTGTACGCGGTTATTTCTAAAGGCAATAAAAACTCTTCGCGTAAAACCTCGCCGGGGTGTATGTTTTTTAATAGTTTCATGTTAATGATAATCAATAATTTCAACGTTAGTAGCGTTCCCGTTATTCCATTTAAAAATAATGCGCCACTGGTTATTTATCCTAATAGAATAGTATTCTTTTAAATCACCTTTTAGTTTTTCTAACCTATTTGATGGTGGTATTTGTAAGTCGGCAATATTGGTAGAGTTATTTAACATCCTAAGTTTTCGCCTACCAATTTCCTGAATCTCGCCGGGTAAGCCTTTTACCCTTTCTCCAATCCAAATTTTTTCTGTGTTTTTAGAACCAAAAGATAATATCATACTATCGTTAAGCGTTACTTACGTCAAAGATAAGTAATTTCCAATTACTCAACAATAGCCTTTTGCGAATAAACTTTTCCATCCATAGTTATACTTACCATATATATGCCTTGGGTAGCATGGGGTAGGGCTAGGGGTAACAGGTTTTCTCCGGCTTTAAGCATCGGTGTTTCGCTATGTACTATCCGCCCTGTCATATCATATACAGTAATGGTGGCCTTGGTAGTTTTTTGTGCTGTCAATGTTAGGGTGTAGTTGCCGTTACCGGGATTAGGAAATATTGAAATGCTTTTGCCTGTAGCATCTTCATCAACACCTGTATACAGGTAAGTGTATACGGTAATTTTATCGGTGCTTTCGCCATTCACGCCGCCGTTGTTTATCAGGAATATCTTACTACCATCAGGCGATATGGCAATATCGCGCAGCCTGCCATTAAGCAGTTGGTCGTTTGCGAAAAATATATGCGATCCATTAGCCATAGTTTTGCCATCGGCATTTAGCTTAAACTGATATACTGCTTGGTCTGTATTTGCTCCATCTTTTAAGTTTACTACCAATAAGCTGTTTTGCCATGCAGGTATGGCGTTGCTGCCATAGTATATACCATCTGACGGGGCAGGGGTACACCAATTTGAATTTGTGGGGTCTGTAGGCTGTGGGGTAGCACACCACGAAAACAATGGCTCTACCAACGAGTCGTTTTGAATTTGCGGGTGAGGAACGTAGTTGTAAATATAATCCCACTCGCCGGGGTAGTTATTGTCATAGTGATAGCCGCGCACCCATTTCCAGCCATAATTCATGCCTTTGTATAATACGTTTACTTCATCATCGGTACGGTCCCCATGCTCGGTATCATACAACAAATCATTCACGGGGTTATACATCAACCCCTGCGGATTACGATGGCCGCGAGTCCAAAATGAATTACCTGATATCGGATTATCCTGTGGTATAGTTCCATCTATATTAAAGCGGTGTATTTTACCGTTTTTATAATTAACGTCTTGTGCTAGATTGTTGGGGTTACTCTCCAGTGGGTCGTAGCAATTGGGGGCGTTGGTTTCTGATATTCCATTGTCGCCAATACTAAGGTACAAGTATGAATTATCGCCTTGCTTAACTGCCAATAACCGTCCGCCAAAATGGTCGTACCCAATGGGCAGCATGGTTATAATATCGGTTGGGGCCGTTGCTACATTGTTAATCACATCCCACGTTAGGCGCACCACTTTAAGCTTTGTTACAGGTACTTGAAATGTGCCGCTGTTGTAAGAGTATACATAGTATATATACGACGATGTTGGCAACATAAACTCAGGGTGTAGTGCCAAACCAAATGTGCCTTTGCCTATTTGAAAACTTGTGCAAACGGGGTTAGCCTCTAATGGCGAACCCGCAAAATAATCGGGGGCGGTGTATACTACTGTTTTTGCCCCGCTTGCAGGGTCTACGCGACTAACAACTCCGCCTGATTCGGTTATCCATAAGTACCCATCGGGCCCGTAGGTCATTTCCCAGGAGAAGAAAGCTGTGTAGGCAACTGGCTTCGGGTAAACACAGGCTGTGCCTTACCTAAAAAGGCTATAAACAAACAGGCAAAAACGGTAACTAACAGTTTCATTCAAGTAGTATTTAGCAGAAAGATACTGAATTATATGCTATTTACCCGGTGGCACGCCATTTCTACGGTCTTGTGGAATGGTTGGTGTTGCAGGGCTGGTAGGGTTGGTTTGTGTAGGCGGTACCGATGGTTGCGTTGAATTATTATTGGGTTGGGGTTGCGATATATCTTTTGGGGCAGACCAGTTTGGTTGCGGGTTGGTGCCTTGTGGAGGCTGCCTTTTAATAGTATCGGTATAGGTAGGTTTTACAACAGGGTCGGTGTTTTGGCTGCGTGGGCCACGGGTAACGTTAGGGTTACTTTTAGGGCCTATGGTGTCTATTACTTGTGCCTGCATGTTAATGGTAAAAAACATTGCGGCTGCTATGGCTATTATCTTCATGGTTGTTCTAATTGGGTATAGTATTAGAACACCCAAAAAGAAGGGAATGTTTAATGCGCAAAACTGTACCAGAAACTATCGCACCCCTCCCCAACCCCTCCCCCAAGGGAGAGGGGCTTAGGTTTTGATGGTTGGTGACGTTACACTAAACACCGGCTATGGTGGGAATAGCCCCAGCGGGGCGTAATGTCAATAGAAAATATGTGAAGGGTAAGTCCCCTCCTTTTTAAGGAGGGGTGGTCTCGTTTAAAACGAGGCCGGGGTGGTTACATTGCCGACGGCTTTTGCTCTGGTATGCTACACCCCTCCCCCAAGGGAGAGGGACTTGTATTTTTAGTGGTCGGTGACGTTGCACTAAACACCGGCTATGGTGGGAATAGCCCCAGCGGGGCGTAATGTCAATAGAAAATATGTGAAGGATAAGTCCCCTCCTTTTTAAGGAGGGGTGGTCTCGTTTTAAACGAGACCGGGGTGGTTACATTGCCGACGGCTTTTGCTCTAGTATGCTGCACCCCTCCCCAAGGGAGAGGGGCTTATAGGTTTTGATGGTCGGTGGCGTTGCACTTTAACACCGACCATGGCGGGAAAGTAAAAAAAATACGTTATTCATTTTCTTAATTAAACAGTTTAATAAAAATAACCGTATTGTCAATTAGTTAATAACTCGAAATTGACAGGCTTCTTCTTTTGTCAAGCACCCTCATAAATTAATCTATTGTTTTTTAGCCGGGTAGCCCCGATAATATAACGCACCATTGACAAGGCCCTGTGCGGGGTTGTATCTTTGTAGAGCCTCACCCCAAACCCCTCTCCAAAAGAGAGGGCTTAAAATATTAACTAAACCACTAAAATCCCTCGTCTGACGCTTATAGCGTCAGCCACTCCCTTTATAAGGGAGAGTTTTTACGATTATTACCAGACCAAAAATTTATGCCTATTACTATCAGATTTGAGAAGACCGACGAGCACGGAAACACGTATTACGAAGACGCAAGCGGAAACCGCATTGTTGAAGAACTAACGCTGACCCAAGACGAACAGTACTATGTAGACACCACGCCCGAAGATTGGGCGCGCGATAAGATAGAAGAAGCCGCGCTGCGTGAATTTTATAAGGAACAAGACCGGCTAAAAAACACCCGTTTAAGCTAAATCCGCTTGACAAGCCGGAGCCTGCGCAACCCGCTACCCGCTGTGGGGTAATTATTGGTGTGAACGGGAGTTTTGCATTATGGCGGGCGATACAGGTGTTGGAAAATCGCTGATGGCGATACAGATAGGTAAGCACCTGGCAGGTGGTTTGGTGTTTGGCGACATGGAAAATGTTGGCCGTCCGCGTAAAGTACTTTACATTGACTTTGAACTTGACAAGGAGGGCTTTTGGGCCCGCTATGGCGATACGGAAAGCACCGAGAACTTTTTTTGGGCGGGTTTTAACACGTATGCGGGTATGCCCCGCTACATGGAAAGCCCTGCTGAATGGCTGCTGCAAAATTTAGAAAAACATATTGAAGAAACAGGTGCGCAGGTGCTGATAATAGACCAGATAGACCGCCTGCAAATACCTATTGGCAAGCGCACCGACTTTATGTTTAAGCTGCAAGCTATAACACGCAAGCATAAAATTAGCACGCTATTGGTGCTGGGTACACGGGCGCGAAACTTTAGCAAGGGGGTAGAGTTGCAGCATATTCAGCACAGTAAGTTGTATGTTCCGTTTGCTGATAGTGTAGTGGCTATTGCAGCCGATTTTAACTACGAAACAGAGCGGTATATTAAGCCGCTTAAAATGCGTAATCGTGGCCTGCACCATGCGGGCGAGGTGCAGTGTTATAGTATCTACCAGAGTGAGAATGAGAATGAGAGCGGGAATGAGTGCTTCGACTACGCTCAGGAGTAGAAGAAGTTCTGATTATTTCCACTTATTTCCAAATATTGCTTATTATCAATAAGTTATGATTATATGCAATTTGCATAAGTGGAGTTAATTGTTAATAAATTGAGGGCTTTGTTTTAACCATGTTTCAACTGTAGGAAGTATATTCGTATTGATATACAACCCATTCAGACTCATGGCAGCTCCAAAAGTAGCAATAGTTTATTATAAATACAAAACATATGCAGACGGTACACATCCTGTAATGATTAGGATTACAGCTAACCGTAAGTCCCGGTACATGGCTACTGGGTATTCCATAAAACCTATTCACTGGGACGAATCCAATAATCGATTGGTTGAACACGTTCTAAAACAGTAATGGATAAGAAACCCCATTCCAATGCAAAAGCAATAAACTCGGATATAGAGCAACAGCTTAATGATGTAATTAGGGCCAAGCAACAAGTTTCATTAGGGGATGAAGCACAAACTTCACAACGAGTAAAGGATAAGGCCTCTATCAAGTTCAAAGGTTCGAAGAATTTTATAGAGTATGCATTATCTCTTAATAAGTCTATGATGGATAGGAATATGGTGAGGACTGCAAAGAATCAACGCTCTATTTTAACCCGTATTGAGAAGTATTGGGGCAGTAAAAATTTAAGCTTCTCAGAAATTACTTTAGAATTTCTAAAAGGTTATGAAGCATATCTAATTAAGGATACAGTTAAGATAAACACGGTTAATAGCCACATGGCAGCAATAAGAGGTATCTTATATAAAGCCATGAATGAAAAAGAGCCCCTGTTAACTAGAGAAAAGAATCCTTTTAATCAATACAAGTTAAAGTACACCCCAACTCAAAAAGAAACTTTGTCGGAGGCGGAGATAGCCCTGTTGCGTGATGCTCCTCTTAATCCAGAAACTGACCAAAGCATAATAAACGTAAGGAATTACTACTTGTTTTCATTTAATAATGCAGGAATACGAGTTAGCGATTTGATGCAACTTAAGGTCAAGAATATAGCTAGTGGCCGATTACACTATGAGATGGGCAAAACAGGCCATTTTAAATCTATTAAGTTGAACGCTGAATCCTGTGATATTATAAACCATTATGTAAAAGCTGATGCAAAGCAGGAAGATTATTTATTCCCAATATTAAGTAATGAAATTCATTTTGACGACGCAGATATACTTCGGAAGCATCTGGAATCAAAAACAGCTAGGATTAATCAATTGCTAAAGAAACTGGCCACAGCAGCTAAATTACCTAAAAGGCTACACTTTCATAGTTCCAGGCATAGTTTTAGCAATATGGCAAGGAAGAAAAATGCCGATTTGTATTCTATCTCGAAGGCTTTAGGGCATAAATCATTAAAAGTGACAGAAATGTATCTTTCCAGTTTTGACGAGGAAGCCTTAGATGAAACAATGGAAATGATTTTTAAAAAGTAATATGATGAATGATTTAAAGATGAAGCAAAAGGCAATGACAAATGCTCAATTATCACCTGATGTTGATATTAAACCATTTTATAAGTTATTAGTATCCTACGGCGTTAAGCCCAACTTTTTAAAAAGCTTTAATCCAATTGGAGACTCTTTACCTCCTGAATATATTAAGAGTGTTCAAGAGGAAACAGACATCCTACAAGCAGGTATTAATAGGATAGATATAAATATATCATTACTTGCCATGATTATAAAAGAACTTAAATATCAATATAGCATCTATGATAAAGCTGCGAAAGAATACAAAGTACTGAATAAGGAACTGAAGAAGATTAAAGCAGTTAAGCAGATTATTGAATCGTACAATACAAATCCTTTAAACATAACCGGGTTTAGCATTTATCATAGAATTGACCAGTCGATATTGGATAAGAATAAGAAAAGTAATGAAAATACATTTCAGGAAGGGAAGCTAACTATCAGGGAGCAAGCTTTAACAGATTACATTTTCAATCTCCTAAGAAATAATGTTAACCAACTTGAAAAAAATATTTAAGGCTAAATCACACTAAAACAGAACTTAAATATTCCAATACTAAGAGCAGGTTTCGTCAATACTGCGTTCTTGTCATATATAAGTTTCTTCAAAAAGGCGGAGTTAAAATTGAGAATGAAAATCAATTATATGTTTTAGGAGGCAAAATCTTGTATCTCGCAGGATTTATGCCCCAACCTAAAAGAGAATTCAAAGACTTAAAGGATTGGGACGAATTTTACAGGAGTAATTTTTTCAAATCATTCAAAAATATTACAGAAAAGTCAAAACTGTAACTTTTGCATCCTGCTTTTTCTAAAAATAGTTACAGTGAAATTTTTGCTACTTGCGTTCATCAAATTATAAGTGATGAGCGTTTTAGTAATTACAGTAGAAGAATTAGATAAGCGATTAATGTCCTTAAATGATAAGATGGATAGCTTGTCAAAGCTTTTCACACAATCCAGTGCTATTAGTGCTAAGGCTATCTATTCTGAAATAGAAGCAGCTAAATTTCTTAGCTGTTCTACCAAAAAGCTTCAAAACTTGCGGAATAACCGTGAAATAGGATACATACGGGAAAGCGGTGGACGTAAAGTTCTGTATCGCTTTGAGCATTTAATGGAATATTTAGCTAGTCACGAACTTAAAAAACGAAAATAACATGAGAAAAAAGCAAATTAAAGATGACCCTTTGGGTAGTTATGAAAGAAAATGCCCTTTCTGTGGAGAGAAATTCATTGCTAATCATAAACACCGAAAATATTGCCCCTCAAAGAATAACATACCCAATTTTTGTAAGCATCAATTTAAAGACCTAATGGAAGAAGAGCGATTAAGCCAAATACAAATTTCGGCATCTTCAATTATTACTACTGTGAATAATGCAGGGCAGTTAGAATTGCCTATCCAATTAAGCGAATCATCTGGAAATGCTGAGGTTTTGGAAGAAAATATTAGGGTTATAAGAAACCTAATGCAGGATAAAAAAGAACTAGCCATTGAATATGACAAATTTTTTAAAACAGGTATTGATTTGACAGCATTTTCTAAACGAATAACTATTTCTGGTACTGAGTATTTTGCACTTATTATGGGAGATTATGAAATAGTTTGGTTTGAGCCAAAGAAGATAGTAATAACGCCACAAATTAATGTTTTATGTATGTAGAGGTTATGAATAAGTCATTTGGCAAGCATTTGTCAAACCTTCCAGTTGTTGATAGGAATCTATTAATTGCAAGACATAATAAGAATATAAAGTATTGGTGCGCTGCCAGTTTTGTAGCAGGTATTATAATCACTTATCATTTTATGAGAAAAAATAACACAAATGTCACTTTTCAAAAGAAGCTTAATGAAATAAAATTCAAAGAAAAACAGGATAATTTTTCAGGAGGTGGAAATTCAAAAATTAAAAATTATGCTGCTGTTACTAACCCTTCTGGTAAAAAAAACCAGGAGGATATAGAATATGAGGAAGTTAAAGATCAATAATTCGGATTTTATCGAAGGAATAAATCAAATTTTGGGGATATACTTTAGCTAGGGTAAATAAAGAAGTCAGATATTATAATTTACCGTCATATATTATATTTACATTTTGATAATTCTCGGCTAACTCATAATTTGAAAATTTGTAACAATGAAAAAAACAATTATTTTTTTAGTATTACTTTCTGCGTTTGTTTCTTGCCGTTCATTGAATTATACAGAACAACAAGGCAAAAAAATACCCTTATCCAATAAATTGCTTACACTTGAAAAACAAATTGGCGATATCACAGGCCCTAACTATACATACAATCATAGTTATAGTTATCCCAACTCTTACATGAATTCTATTGGTCTTAATGGTGACGAACTAAGGATAATTAATAACGAAGTAGATGAAAACCTGACCGATCCATACGGTGATAAATATGGTTATATTGAATTTAATCGTCGCACTGTTAACATGCGGTATGGCATTGGATGGACATTACTTTCCAGCATGACATTTTTTACTGTAAACTTATTAGGTGTTCCTTTTATGAACCTCAGGCTGGATTCTGAAGTAGAAATACGTATCCTTGATGTTAACCGTAAGCTTATTGCAAAATATTCTGCCGTTGGTCAATCTAAATTTATTATAGCAATGTACTATGGTTATGGTTTGATGGCCGCAACTAAAGTATACCCCCAAGCTTTGATTGATGCCCTTGATAAAATCCGACCACAAATAAACGCGGATGTGGATAGGGTAAACAAATTACTTAAAGCAGCAAAAGACGCTAAGAAATAAAATTGACTAATTATGTGATAGTATATTTTACTTCTTCTTTTCCCAGATTTTGGCAATTTTGTAATTCAAACTTAGGGTGATAAGTAAATGCCCTTGAAGGCTTCCTCCTGAATGTTCTTCAATTTCCAATTGACCATTTCGTATTTCACCGTGTACTTCTGTACCTAAATGTATCATATACTGGCTTTTTAGTGTGATATCAAACCTTGGCGTAATATTATAATGTGTGCCGACACCTACTTGCACAGCACTACTCCAACGCTCTGCACTTGGTTTCTTGTCACCATTCCTATATACTCCGCCATAATCAAAACAATGTCCGGTTTCCACAAAAGGACTAAATTTCCTAGTGAAATTTTTAGGGTTAATAATATAATACATTACACTCCAACCTATATGATAATCAACATGATGTCCAAGCCCCCTAAGTCACTTGATATATAATCGCCATACCATTCTGTATTTATACGAGGGGTGATAGGGATACGAAAATGACCTCCTACACCTAAACCAGTATAGCCTATATTTCCACCATTAAACATGCTTATAGTATTACGTACGCCTAAAGTTAAATACCCCTTATTAGAAAGATTTTCATCGACGATATTGTTTTTAACTACCCCGTCACTGTTAGGGGTTTGCGCCAATATGTTTAATGTACACATTAACATTGCTAAAATGGCTGATGGTTTTGACATATATGTGAGGTTAAGTGCTGCATTTATATCGCAAATATGAGGCATATTGTTTCAGTATTTTTTTTTATTGGCTTTCTATCTGTTTTTTTATCTATAATTACTATATTCGCAATCTTGAAAATTGCATATTACATATTCAGCCTTTATATTTTATGCCTATCGGTACTTCCATGTGCTGACAGGATAGAGTGTAATATGTTTCAAAAAGACAAGACTGTTTCAAGTGCTGAACACGATAACCATAAGGATGAGGAAGAGCAATGCTCACCTTTTTGTATCTGTACCTGCTGTGGGGTTACAATGAATGTTCCTAAAGTATTGGCTTGCGTTACAGGCCATATGGAAAATCCTTCTGAATTTAATTCTTTTCTTTCAAACCCTAACTTGGAAGAGCTATCTTATTCTATCTGGCAACCGCCTAAAATAGCCTAAATACCAACCCGTTTTCGTTTTTAATTGCCATATGCTTACCCGTATGGTGCATGGTATTTTCTATTAACCTATAACGTTTGTTATGTTAGATAAGATTATTCGTTTTTCCATTGATAATAAGATAATTATCGGGCTGTTAACCGTTGCACTCATTATTTGGGGCGGTTACTCGGTAACGCAGCTACCTATTGATGCTGTACCTGACATTACCAATAATCAGGTGCAAATTATAACATCAGCTCCTTCCCAATCCGCTCAAGACATTGAGCGTTTGGTTACGTTTCCGGTGGAACAAGCTATGGCCACCATACCAGACATTGAAGAAGTGCGTTCCTTTTCACGCTTTGGATTATCGGTTGTTACCGTAGTTTTTGAAGATGACATAGATGTGTATTGGGCACAGGCAACAAGTAAGCGAACGCCTGAATGATGCCAAAGACCAAATACCCGAAGGTGTAGGAACGCCCGAAATGGCTCCAGTTACTACGGGTTTAGGTGAAATTTACCAATACATTTTGCGCCCTAAAAAGGGCTATGAAAGTACCTACTCTGCAATGGAGTTACGCACCCTGCAAGATTGGATTGTACGCCGCCAACTGTTAGGGGTAGAGGGAGTTGCCGATGTAAGCAGCTTTGGCGGCTATTTAAAGCAATATGAGATAGCTTTGAACCCTGAGCGCTTACGGAGTATGAACATTAGTATTGCGGATGTTTTTACAGCTCTAAAAAAGAACAACCAAAATACAGGAGGTGCTTATATTGAGAAACAGCCTAACTCATACTTTATCCGTTCGGAGGGATTGATAGGCTCATTAGCCGATATAGAAAACATAGCGGTAAAAACCAATACCAACGGCACACCCGTTTTAATCCGAGATGTTGGCACTATCCAATTTAGTCATGCTGTGCGCTATGGGGCAATGACCTATAATGCAGAGGGAGAAGTAGTAGGTGGCCTTGTATTGATGCTAAAAGGGGCAAACTCATCAAAAGTTATTGCCAATGTAAAAACCCGCATAGCGCAAATAGAGAAAAGCCTCCCTGTTGGTGTAACCCTTGACCCTTTTTTAGATAGAACAAAACTGGTAGATAGGTCTATTAATACCGTTACAAAAAACTTAGCTGAAGGTGCGCTTATTGTAATCTTTGTGCTGGTTCTATTGCTTGGCAATATCCGTGCAGGGCTTATTGTGGCTTCGGTTATTCCGCTTGCCATGCTGTTTGCCATTGCGTTGATGAACCTGTTTGGTGTTTCGGGTAACTTAATGAGTTTAGGGGCTATTGATTTTGGCCTTATTATAGACGGAGCGGTAATTATTGTAGAAGCCACCCTACACCATCTATCCCTTAGAAATCTAAACCGCAGGCTCACCCAAAATGAAATGGATGATGAGGTATTTATATCAGCCAGTAAAATAAGGAATAGTGCAGCTTTTGGAGAGATAATAATCCTGATTGTTTACCTGCCTATTTTAGCATTAGTAGGGATTGAAGGCAAGATGTTCAGGCCAATGGCTCAAACCGTAGGTTTTGCCATTTTAGGGGCGTTTATTCTTTCTCTTACCTATGTGCCAATGGTTAGCGCCTTATTCCTAAATAAACATCAAGTGCATAAAGTAACCATATCAGACCGTATTATTGCTTTCTTCCAAAGGCTCTATACACCAATACTGCTTTTTGCGCTTAAGAGAAAGTTCCTTGTAGTAGGGGTATCATTGGCATTACTTATTGGAAGTTTCTTTGTATTCAACACGCTGGGTGCTGAGTTTATACCCACGTTGGATGAGGGCGACTTTGCCGTTGAAACACGTGTATTAACTGGCAGTAGCCTTTCGCAAACAGTGGATGCTTCACAAAAGGCAGCAGCAGTATTACTCAAAAAATTTCCCGAAGTAAAAGAAGTAGTAGGTAAAATTGGGTCAAGCGAAATTCCTACCGACCCAATGCCGGTTGAGGCGTGTGACCTTATGGTTATTCTAAAAAACAAAGATGAGTGGACAAGTGCTGATACACGGGATGAATTGGCCGAAAAAATGCAAAAGGCTTTGGAAGATGAAATACCTGGAGTGACGTTTGGCTTTCAGCAGCCTATTCAGATGCGTTTTAACGAACTTATGACAGGAGCAAGGCAAGATGTCGTAGTAAAGGTATTTGGAGAGGATTTAGACAGCCTTGCAAGCTATGCTGACAAAATAGGCCGAATCATTAATACTGTTGAGGGGGCTAAAGATGTTTATGTTGAACAAGCCACAGGCTTACCACAAATAGTAATCAACTATGACCGTGCAAATATTGCAAGGCTTGGGATGAATATAGAAGATGTAAACACGGTAATCAATACGGCCTATGCAGGTAAAAGCGCAGGCATTGTATATGAAGGGGAAAGACGTTTTGATTTAATTGTCAGGGTAGCAGAAGAATACCGTAAAGACATTGATAATATCCGTGACGTGTATGTGACCGCCCCTGATGGCAGGCAAGTACCCCTGCAACAGTTAGCCAGCATTGAATATAAAGTTGGGCCAAACCAAATACAAAGAGACGATGCAAAACGCAGGATTATCGTAGGCTTTAATGTTCGTGGCCGGGATGTTGAAAGCATAGTCAAAGAAGTACAAGCCAAAATAGACAAACAGGTAAAATTTGCACCCGGCTACTTTCCTACTTATGGTGGTACATTTAAAAACCTACAGGAAGCAAGGGCAAGGCTTAGTATTGCCGTTCCTGTTGCGCTTGCTCTTATTTTTATTTTACTATTTTTTACGTTTAACTCTTTCAAGCAAAGCATACTTATTTTTACTGCTATACCCCTTTCTGCTATTGGTGGCATTTTCGCGCTTTGGTTAAGAGATATGCCTTTTAGTATATCGGCAGGTGTTGGTTTTATAGCCCTTTTTGGTGTAGCGGTACTAAATGGTATTGTCCTCATATCCGAGTTTAACTTTCTCAAAAAATCGGGAATAACAGACCTGAAAGAGATAATACTGAAAGGCACACAAACCCGCTTACGGCCTGTTATTATGACCGCTGCCGTTGCTTCGCTTGGTTTTCTACCAATGGCACTTTCAACTTCGGGCGGTGCTGAGGTGCAAAGGCCATTAGCTACGGTGGTAATCGGAGGGCTTATAACGGCTACGCTGCTTACTCTTTTAATATTGCCCTGCCTGTATATTCTTTTTGAAAAAATAACCTTTAGAAGAATGAAACCAAACACCCTAACGCTGTTAGTAATGGGCTTGTTTTTAGTGCCTATAGCCTTACCAGCACAAACCTCGACACTAACGTTGAATGATGCTATTAGCCTTGCTAAAAAAGGCAACCTGCAAATACAATCAGCCAACTTAGATGTAACGTATTCTCAACAGATAAAGAAAACGGCTTTTGAGATACCTAAACTGGATATATCGCTGATGTATGGGCAATACAATAGCATTACACGAAATGATAACAATATAACCATTTCGCAAACTATACCTTTCCCAACGCTAATGACCAGTAAAAGCGCATTAGGTTCTTCGGTGGTTAAAGGCAATGAGTTGAAAAGGGAGGTAACAGAAAATGATGTTGTCTATAAGGTGAAGCAGACCTATTGGACTTTATCCTACCTCTACTCTAAAAAGCGCTTATTACTTCAACAGGATAGCCTATACAAAGCATTAGCCTATTCTGCCGATATGCGTTTTAAAGCAGGAGATGGCAGGTTGTTGGATAAAACCAATGCCGATACGCAAGTAGGGAAGTTGCAAACCTCTTAGCCCTCAATAATGCAGATATAGCCATACTTACTAATTACCTAAGTGTGTTGTTAAACACGGCTAACACAATTCAAATTGCAGATACGGTACTTATTGAAAAGCCATTTGCCTTACCATTAGATACAACAGCAATACAGGCTAACCCCCTGCTTTTATATATGAAGCAACAGGTAGAGATAAGCAAAAAGAAAAGGCAGTTGATGTGAACAGCCTGTTGCCTGATTTGAGGGTTGGCTACTTTAACCAAACGCTAATTGGGTTTCAAAACATTAACGGGCAGGAAACTTACTATGGCCCGAGCAAACGCTTTCAGGGTTTTCAGATAGGTGTCAGCATTCCTTTATTTTTTAATGGTGATGTGGCAAAAATTAAAGCTGCCGGAATTACCAAGCTAAAGGCAGAGACTAATTATATCTCAACCGCAAACACCCTTTCAGGCCAATTTAAACAGGATGTACAGGAGTACATTAAGTATAAAACCACGCTTGAATATTATAAATCTACTGCATTGCCTAACGCTGACCTGATTATTGAGCAATCAACAAAAGCATTGCAAGCCGGAGAGATAAGCGCATTGGAACACCTGTTAAACCTAAGAAACGCCTTAGATATTAAGAAAGGCTATTTGGACATGGTAAACGGCTTTAACCAAGCGTTACTTAACCTTGAATATTTAACTGGAGTAAAAAATTAATCTCGAAAGAAAGACAACATGAAATCGTTATATAAAACCATACTATGTGCAACACTATTAGTTATTAGTGCTTGCGGCAATAAAGAAGAAGCCAAAGAGGTAGAAGGACATGAGGAGGAAGCCAACACAGTAGAGTTTACCCCTGCTCAATATAAAACTGCACAAATACAAACAGGGAGCATTGAACATAAACAGCTTAGTAAGACCATTTCAGTTAGTGGAGTATTAGATGTTCCACCGCAAAATTTAGTAAGTATATCTGTGCCATTGGGCGGCTTTTTAAAATCAACCGAACTGTTGGAAGGTAGCAAGGTGCATAAGGGGCAAGTAATAGCTGTAATTGAGAATATGGAGTACATACAGCTTCAACAGGATTATTTAGATAACAGTAGTCAGCTTGATTATTTGGAGGCAGAGTATAAACGCCAAGTAGAGTTATCTAAAAACAACGTAACAGCAGTAAAGACAATGCAAAAGGCAAAGTCTGACTATGAAAGTACCAAGTCGAAAGTAAACGGGTTAAAAACAAAATTGCTTTTACTCCATATAAGCCCTGCTAATGCTTTAAAAGGTGAGTTTACATCTACTGTAACGCTTACCTCTCCGATAAGTGGCTACGTTACACAGATAAATGCCAATATAGGCTCTTATATTAACCCTACTGATGTTGTAGTTAAGATAGTAGATACAGAACATTTACACGTTGAATTAACTGTTTTTGAAAAGGATGTGCCTAAGTTGAAAATAGGCCAAAAGGTAAGGTTTACCCTTGCTAATGAAACAACAGAGCGTACTGCTACCGTGTACCTGATAGGCAGGGAGATTAGCAGCGAGCGAACGGTTAGGGTGCATTGCCATTTAGATAAAGAAGATACCGAACTAATACCGGGAATGTATTTAAAGGCTTTTATCGAAACAGGGGCAAATGATGCCATCGCCTTACCTGACAAAGCTATTGTAGGGTTTGAAGGTAAGAAGTACATTTTTATAGAAGCAGCCCAATATCATTTTACAATGGTGGAGGTTACTACAGGTGTTGGTGAACTTGGTTATACTGAGGTAACATTACCTAAAGACTTTGATATGAATAGCAAAGTAGTTATAAACGGAGCATATAGCTTATTATCTAAGCTAAAAAACGCAGAGGAAGAAGAATAGCTATGAAAAACTTTCTTATTTATTATTTACCCGTTTACCTGCTAACCTATATTGCAGTAGCTTTTATAATTCCAACATATAGGACTTGGAAAAAAACTGGGGTTAATCCTATAACATTTGGAAAGGCTGATACAGCCCACAATTATATAGGTTTTGTAATGAAAATCTTGATTGCGCTTCTTTTTGTATTAGTTATATCTTTTTCGTTAGGAAAGCAAGGTTACGCTTACCTGATACCAATACCATATTTGGAGATAACATGGGTTATGATTGTGGGATTAGGCATAATCCACGCGGCCTTGGTGTGGGTTATTATCGCTCAATACCAAATGAGTACCAGTTGGCGCATTGGTATAGACGAAGCCAATAAAACCGAATTAGTTACTAAGGGTATATTTAGTATCAGCCGCAACCCAATTTTTTAGGAATGATACTAAGTGTAATGGGCATGTTTTTAATTCTACCCAATGCCCTGTCTTTGCTACTGACTGTTACAACCTACTTTGTTATACAGGTACAAATACGTTTAGAAGAAGAGTTTTTGGAGCAGCAGCACGGAGTTAAATACTTAGAATACAAAAAATCCACACGAAGGTTGATTTAAAAATATCATAAATGGAACACCAACATATATACGATGCGCAAGGCAGGCAGCTTTGTTGTACGTTAGAAGATAAGATAAACGTAAAGGCTCAAAAGCACATTCATAAAGACCATTCTGATGAAGAAGGACACGACCATGAGCATATTGAAGACGAAAGCAAATTAAAATTATTCCTATCGCCTGCAATTAGCTTTGCCATATTAGCCCTTGGGCTTGCGTTTGATTACCTGATACACCCTTCCTTTTTCAAGGATTGGGTTAGGATAGTTTGGTTTGGTGCAGCTTATTTGCCTGTGGGATTACCTGTTATAAAAGAAGCTATACAGGCAATGGGTAAAGGTGAGATTTTCACAGAGTTTCTTTTAATGGGCATTGCAACCATAGGAGCATTTGCTATTGGTGAATATCCCGAGGGTGTAGCTGTAATGTTGTTTTACGCTATTGGCGAAGCCTTTCAAACACTCGCCGTTGCAAGGGCTAAGAACAATATCAAAAACCTGATAGACCAACGCCCCGACGAAGTAACAATAGTTGAGAACGGTAACGAGGTAAGGAAGAAAGCAGCAACAGTTGCCATTGGCGAAACGTTTCAACTAAGGCCCGGTGAAAAAGTGGCTGTGGACGGGGAATTGATATCTGATAGTGCCTCATTTAATACCGCAGCATTAACAGGCGAAAGCAAACCCGATACCCTCACCAAAGGGCAGCCTGTCCTTGCAGGCATGATAAATATGAATACGGTGGCTTTGGTAAAGGTTACTACTGTATATGCGGATAGCAAGCTGTCTAAAATTTTAGAGTTGGTACAAAATGCCAGTTCACAAAAAGCGCCCACGGAATTGTTTATTCGCAAGTTTGCAAAATATTACACCCCTGCCGTTGTTGTCCTGGCTGTTGCCATTTGCTTCGTGCCGTACTTCTTTGTTTCTCCTTATGTGTTTAATGATTGGCTATATAGGGCTTTAATCTTCCTTGTTATATCATGCCCTTGTGCATTGGTTATCTCCATTCCGTTAGGTTATTTTGGCGGCATTGGAGCGGCTTCACGCAACGGTATTCTTATCAAGGGTGGCAACTATTTAGACGTGATGGCTTCAATTAAAAACGTAGTCATGGACAAAACAGGCACACTTACAAAGGGTGTTTTTGATGTACAGGAGGTAAAACTTAAGCCTGGGTTTGATGAAAAAGAAGTATTGGCTTTAGTAAATACCATTGAGAGCAAATCTACGCACCCTATTGCTGTGGCAGTAAGCAAGTTTATCGGAAAGAGTGAGAACCTTGAAGTACAAAACATAGAAGAGATATCGGGGCATGGAATGAAAGCTTTGATTAAGGGCAAAGAGGTATTGGTGGGTAATTTTAAGTTATTGTCTAAGTTTAATATCGCCTATGATGATAAAACAGACGAACTTATTTACACTACAATTGCTATAGCCATTGATGGCAAATACGCAGGCTATATAACCATTGCCGATGAATTGAAAGAAGATGCAAAACAGGCTATTGAAAACTTGCATAAGATGGGGATTAAAACTACCATGCTATCGGGGGACAAAGCCAATATTGTAGAACATATTGCGAAAGAACTAAACATTGATAATGCTTATGGCAGCCTGTTACCTGAAGATAAAGTAACTAAAGTAAAAGACATCAAAGCAAAGGGAGGAACTGTTGCCTTTGTGGGCGATGGGGTGAACGATGCGCCAGTAATAGCTATTAGTGATGCAGGTATAGCAATGGGAGGGTTAGGTAGTGATGCAGCCATAGAAACTGCCGATATAGTTATTCAAAAAGATAACCCGCTTAAAATAGCAACTGCCATATTGATAGGGAAGAAAACAAAACAGGTTGTTTGGCAAAACATCGGGTTTGCTTTTGGTGTTAAAGCAATAGTGTTAGTATTAGGTGCAGGTGGGTTAGCTACTATGTGGGAAGCGGTTTTTGCGGATGTTGGGGTGGCATTACTTGCTATACTCAATGCTATGCGAATACAGAAAATGAAATTTTGAAATAATATATTATGAAAAAACAAGCACCAACTATCGCTTTTGCAGGGTTTTTCACATTGGCGGTATTAGTCTTAGGGTACATAATGTTGGGGCTTCTACCAATGTTCCTTTTCGCATTTGGGTTTTTGGGTGGCTATATCCTGTGGCTAAGCGTACCTACTAATGCTACTTTTGCTCAAATCAAAGTCCCATTCTTTCTATCGTTCATCTTTTTTATATTACATAAGTTTGAGGAACGTTATTTTGATTTCTTTCCCAGACTTGCCGAGATTACGGGTGTACCTGTACCCGACACTAATTCCTTCCTTGTGTATTTGCTATATGCCTTTGCAGGGGCATGGCTTCTAATACCTCTCTTAGTTAAGCGGGGTTATAGCTTTGGCTATTATCTAACATGGACATTTTTTACTGCAATGGGAGTAACAGAACTTGCACATTTCATTTTTCCATTCTTTACAAAGGAACCATACGGGTATTTTCCGGGAATGGCGAGTGTTTTACTCTTAGCACCATCCGCTTGGTGGGGTATGTGGCGACTTATTAAGCGTGCTAAATAAGGAATTATGGAAGCAGAGCTAATAGTATTGCTTGTGGTACAGCTAATTGGAAGCGTATCTTTTGCACGATTTGAGATAGAAACACCTATCATCAAAAAGACACTTAAATGGCTGATTTTGGACGGGCTAACTATTGGTCTATACTTCCTAATAGGCCACTATTCTTTAATTTTACCTAGTTTGCTAATTGGCTTAGGAACTACCTTCCATTTTATTTGGTGCAAAAGAAATGGCATACACCCGCTAAAAGCAACACCTAAAAAGAAATACTATAAGTTGCGTGGTTGGAAGTGGGAGGAATAAAAACAGTTAACGCTACAAATACATAGCCAATGTTTAAGTCAATACCAAAAAGCGTTTGGATACTATCAGTAATAAGTTTCTTTACAGACGTTTCTTCTGAAATGTTATATCCGATTACACCATTTTATTTAGAAAGTATTGGAATTTCTGTTGTACTTATAGGAATTATTGAGGGGTTGCTGAGGCTGTATCCGGATTAGGTAAAAATTATTTTGGTGCACTATCAGACAAAAAGGGTGTGCGTGTACCTTTTGTAAGATGGGGATATTGGCTAAGTGCAATTGCCCGACCACTTTTAGCCATATTTACATTCCCCGCTTGGATATTTGGTGCAAGGACACTGGACATGCTTGGCAAAGGAGTTCGAACTACAGCAAGAGATGCTCTTTTATCTGATGAAGCAACAAGCAAAACAAAAGGGGCTATATTCGGGTTTCATCGAACTATGGATACATTGGGTGCAGTTATTGGCCCTTTATTGGCCTTACTTTATTTATACTATTATCACAACTCATACAGGAATTTATACTTTATAGCATTTATACCCGCAGTTTTGGCTGGTATATCAGTTCTTTGGCTTAAAGAAAAGAGAAGACAAACAAAGGCAAAAAAACAAACCCCGTCGTTAAAATCTGCTTTTCGGTATCTTAAAGATAGTCCAGCAGAATATAAAAAGCTAATTATAGGATTATTATTGTTTACACTTTTTAATAGTAGCAACGCATTTTTAATCCTAAAAGTAAAAGCAAGTGGAGTAAGTGATACTACTGCAATAAGTGTTTATGTTTTTTATAATCTTATTTATGCACTCGCCTCATATCCCGGCGGATTATTAGCAGATAAAATAGGAATGAAACCGACTTTTGTTATTGGATTACTACTCTTTGTAGCTGTATATTTTGGTATGGTATGGAACGAAAATTTGATAGGTTTTTATATACTATTTTTTCTTTATGGTATATTTATGGCATTTACAGAAGGTGTTGCCAAAGCATGGATAAGTAATATAGCTGCAAAAGAAGACACAGGGAAAGCATTAGGCTTATATCTTGGGTTTAACAGTTTTTTTACATTAGCGGCAAGTAGTATTGCCGGGTTATTATGGGCTAAGATCAATCCGCAAGCGCCTTTCATGCTGACAGCAATAATGACAGGCGGGGTTATTTTATATTTCCTTATAGTTGTTAAGACAATACGTAAGAAAAGTCATAACCTACAACATACCCATTAATTTAAAATGTTTTAATTTTTTCATGACGTTAGAACACATATCAATAAATATGCGAATTTATTTAAGTCTTTTATTCATCGCTCTTTTTAGCACTTTAAACTATGCACAGCATGCTTTTATTCGAAATGACACTTTAAAAGTTTCGCATGATTTAGGGCTTTTTAAACATGCCTGGGCTGGAGGTGCTAACTTCGTACAGATTTCTGAGATTGATTTAAATTTTGATAACAAAAAGGATGTGTTCCTTTTTGACCGTTCAGGGAATCGAATTATGTGTTTTTTAAATAATGGAGACCTAGGTCAAACATCTTATGCTTTTGCCCCTTATTTGACTTATAACTTTCCTAAACTCGAATACTGGGCACTCTTGCGAGATTATAATGGAGATGGCAAAGAGGATATTTTTACATCAAGTAATGGAGGAATAAAAGTTTATCAAAATATTTCCACTCAATCGAATGGAATACAATTTACGCTAGTGGAACCGTCTATTTTAAGTAATTACCAACCCAATGTTTTAACTCTGTTTGTAACACCAACTGATATACCTGCAATAGATGATATTGACGGAGACGGTGATTTAGATATTTTAACATTTAGCAGTATTGGGTCATGCCTTGAATACCATCAAAATCAATCAATGGAATTATATGGCAATGCAGATAGTTTATCTTATAAATTAATAAGTGATAACTGGGGTTTATTCTTTGAAAACACACAGGATAATAATGTTACTTTAAATGATAGTTGTGATAACCCAGAACATATAGCTATATCTGAGAATATTTACTTATTGAAGGAGAATGAACCCGGTGGGCAAGAAGACAGACATATTGGCTCTACGGTTACATCTTTTGATATTGAAGGTGATGGTGATAAGGACTTGTTTTTAGGTGATGTATCATTTACCAATCTATTGCATTTGATTAATGGAGGTAATTCTCAATTTGCACAAGCTAGTGCAGTAGACTTATATTTTCCATCTTACGATAATTCGGTAAATATTCAATTTTTTCCTAAGCACTTTTTTCTTGATATAAATAACGATAGCAAACCTGATATGATTATTGGTTCAAATGCAATGCTTAATGGGGAAAATTTTACAGGCATACATCAGTATAACAATATAGGCACTCTACCCAACAACACTTTTGATTATATACGGAAAGATTTTCTACAGGGAGACATGATTGATGTTGGTGATTATGCGTTGCCAACTTTTTTTGATTACAATAATGATGGACTACTTGATATAGTTATTGGTAACAATGGCTACTATCAATTCGACGGCAGTTATAAAAGCATGTTAGCGTTGTTTAAGAATATTGGTACTGCAACTGAGCCAATGTATAAGTTGCTTACGCTAGATTGGTGTGGTTTATCTACGATTGGATTAAATTACATGTCGCCAACTTTTGGAGATTTAGATGGTGACGGTAAAAAGACCTTGTTACAGGTGATAGAACGGGCGGCCTTCATTTTTATAAAAATATATCACCTAATGCAGATACTGCTTATTTTTCTTATGTACCAACATCTTTTCAGGGGATTGACATAGGTGGATACTCAATGCCATGCCTGTACGACTTAGACAAGGATGGAAAACTTGATTTAGTAGTAGGAGAAAAAATGGAACGGTAAGTTTTTTTAGAAATAATGGTACTCAAACAAACTATATTTTTTCTACCGCGCCAGAAATTGACCCTTTAGGCCAATTTGAAGTTGTGGATGAGAATGTTACTAGCTTTGGCTATAGTGCGCCTTTTTTATTAGATAGTGCAAGTACTACCCAAATGATTGTCGGTAGTCATCGTGGGCAATTATTTTACTTCAATAATATTGATGATAATTTAAATGGCACCTTTAATTTAGTTGATAGTGTATTCACAGGTTTCAGAAAATTTGGCACCTTTGCAGCCCCAGCAGCAGCAGATATTAATAATGATGGTTACCTTGATGTTATTATTGGAAATATAGCGGGGGATTTCACTTTACATGGGAACATTCCCAACAGGTCTAAGTGAAACGTTGAATTTTAATCCTATTAATATTTATCCCAATCCGGCTGTTTCATCAGTAAATATTACTATGCCTGAAAATATTTCCAAAGCAACCATCCAATTAATAGACAATACAGGGCGTATAATTAAACAAATTATTGTTTCTGGCCATCAAAACACACTCACTATTAATATACAAGATTTAACATCGGGTATTTACACAATTATGTTTCAATTACCTCATTCGATAGCTACTAAAAAAATAGTTGTTATTAATAACTAGGGGTTATGGCACAAGTAATTATTAATTATAGAGAAAATTGGAAACTACTCTATAAATAATTTCTTAATAGAAACCCCTTAGTTGTTTGGCAATATGCTATAACAAAGCCAGGACTTAAATTATTCATTATAATGCTTATGGAGTTGCCCGAAGCCATCTGTGATGTAATAACTTTCCCATCAGTGGTATACAGATGTATCATTTTAAACTCATTCACAGATTTTAAATACAAATAATTATTCTCAATTGTTGCGGTTACCCCTTTATCAAAATATGTTTCATTTAAACTTGTAGTTGCTGGCGACAATGCATATAGCCCACTGTTTTGAGAACCTACAAAAGCATAGATTTCTGATGATTTGAAAGATATTGGTAATACATGAATGCCTAAAATATTACTATCTGGGGTATCTCCAATCCAAGATATATTGTTGGTAAATGATGAAACACCTTGTTTAATAAACAATCCTTTATCTATAGAACCAGCTAAAAAACCATTAGGGCTGCGCTCAATGCATTTAAAACTATTAGTGGGCATATCAGGAATTGTCCCCTGAAAATACATTTGGAAAGTATTTCCGCCAAAATGTGAAACAATGCCAGCAGCGGGAGTTGTCATATAGGGATTGCTCTCATTGTCTAGTGCTACACATAGTATATTGTTATCAAGCAATCCTGAATTGGCACTTGTGAAAAATGTGAAGGTCGTATCATTATAATATGCAAAACCGCCATTCAACAATCCAATTATTTTAATTCCCTCCTTACTAACTGCAACCGAGGTAACATGAGTTGAATGAATCCCTAAATCTGATAAATCATAAGCTGTTATTGAATCATTTTGCAGCTTTGCTAATCCCCCTGTAGTACCAATCCATAAAGTTGAGGGTGCTTCATATGCCAATGCCTTAACAAAATTATCAGGCAAATTTGAATTTGAGGTATTGTATATTGTAATTGAATTGGAATTAATTTTAGCTAGGCCACCTGTAAATGTGCCTGCCCATACGGTACTATCTGGCGTTACAAGAACACTTCGTATGGAATTGTCAGGTAACCCATCAGTAGTGTTATATATTGTCCAATTTGTACCATCGGTATATGCTAGTCCATTATATGTTGCAACCCATATTTTAGAAGTATTAGTAGAGTCTAATGGGTATGATGAAATACCATAAATAGTGTTATCAGGTATTCCAGAATTTGATGTATTAAAATTCTCGGAAGTAAAGGATTGGCCCTTCGCATAAGAATTCAAAAATATAATCAGAAAAAACCCTGCAATTGATGAGTAACTCATATCTTAATTAATATAAGCTAAAATATAAAAATAATTTACAACTGTTACTGATATCATACTAATTATAATTGACTGATGAAAAACAGAATTAATTAAAATAACATATAAAAATTTCTGTTAACTAATTGGATTGATAGTATAGAAAACTTCTTTAGCCTATATTTGCTTATTAAATTGAAATAACTTCTTTATCATAGGCAAGTAGGTTTAGTTTTTGGTTTAGTGGGAAAGCCCTGTCGCAAGACGGGGTTTTTCTTTATTATATTTAGGATATGAGGATTTAAAAAAGTTCTACTCAAATTTGATAATCAAATTGATTTCGCAAACCAACTGCCACATGGCTTTTTTATAACTTTTTCACGATTTGAATTTACTTTTAAAAATTGTAGCTATTACAAATCCTCAGTTGATTATGCTGATTTCGATTGGAGTTTTGCCAAAGAACTAATTTGACCTTCGACAAATAGAAGTGTGCAGAACTAATTTCAAGAAACCATTTCTCGAGATTTCTCGGGATTACGCAAGAAATCTCAAGAAATTTCGAAAATTTTCGAGGCATTCAAAATGCCTGAAACTAGGCTGTCCAAGAAAAGAAAGCTTAAAATTTTTCAAAATCCTTGAAAATCCTGAAAAATTAGAGACCTATTATTTCTTGCCTATGCTTTTTATCAAGCAGAGCTTTCAATTTATCTTTTGTTGTCATTCTTCGTAAGGTTTAAAATACTCATTTCTGTCTGGGTCTATACCTATACCATAGCTTATACTGCCCTTATAGTAGGATTTGTAGCAATAATAATCTTCATGAAAATAGACCTTTGTAAAATAGGGTAATAGATGAAGCGTTGTGGTATAGTCAATACCTACAATATCTTTTAGCTCTAACTCTGAAATACCACAAGCCCCATATTTCTCATAGCCCATAGATTTTAGGTTATTAATATGCTCTTGGCCTCCTAACAAGGGAATAATCTTATCAAACATATCCATTAGGTTATTCAGGTCTTTTAATCATACTGTTCACCCTCCACTCCCCATCATTTATATTCCTTGAGGCTATCATCTTTATCTTTTTTCCACTATAATATGTTAAGGTGATATTATTGGTAAGCGGCTGTATTTTGTATGTTCCGCTATAAGTACCGGCATCTTCATCTACGCTGAATTTTTTGCTCCTATAAAAGCTGATACTTTCACCTCCACCATCAAGAATAAACCAATACCCCGCCAACTCTTCGTAACTAATATATGCGCTCATACTAGTATCTGACGCATTGTAAGCCAACCCTGCCATAGAATCAGCATTAAGCTTAGGTTTGTTCGGCTTAGTCGTTTCTGTAATTCTCTTTTCGATTACAGTAGGTTCGGTAGTAATTGGTGTAGCTGTGGCTTTGTCCTTCTGGTCAAGCTCTTTCTCCTTTAGTTCTAATTCCTTTTGCTTCAATTCCAGTTCTTTCTCCTTTTGAGAATCGGCACAATTGCTGAATAGCCATATAGAAAGTATAGCTATTAATATTACAGGGATAAATTTCATGTCTAATAGTTATTGAATTGTGGTAGTCCGCTAATTGTGTCGTTATCAAAGCTTATTGTATATTCCTTAATAACGGTAGGGTCTGCAACAGGGTCTTTCACACCCCATGTTTTAGTTTTTAAGATTATAGTTTTGTCTTTAATAGACGATTTGTCAAAAATCCCATCGAAAGGCTTGGCTTGCTTATAGACCAGTTTGTTATTGGCGTTTTTAAAGAGGGAAACAGACTGTCGGGCTATGCTACCGCCTGTGTCTTCATTGAACAATATAACCACATCATCAAACCCATCGGAATCGTAATCTAAGGGTATTACTTCCATTAGGTTAAAACCGTACATTGGGTTTTGTGGATTACGAGGAAACTTCTCTGCAAATGCTTTATTAGCTAATAATTTTAGGCTGTCTAAGCTTATTTTTTGAAATGAGGAAGTGGTTTTTGGGTTACAACCTGTCCAGATAAGAAAGGCTGTAACAATAACAGTAAGGCTTTTCATTGCTTATTATTCTGCAATTTTGTAGTCTTGGTCTTTCGCCATATCCTTGATATAGACTGTAAATAGGCTCATATTACTTTTAGGAATATCATAAATTGCTCCATCTGCAACTTGTATCTTAATTGTAGAATTGCCTATGTTTTGGCCTACAATCCAGTAGTAAGCCCCTCTGTTAAGCTTATCCCCAGTTATTAATTCAATTTCCTCGTCCATCCTACCTACTCCACAACCAGTAACAATTGGTGCTTTTGTTAGGCAATTTTGTCCCTGAAACACAACCATTCTGCCGTTTGGGTCAAAACAATAGAATTTCCCTTTGGAAAACTCAAAGGCAATAACCACCTCACCCGCCGCCATTTTCAAACCCGTATATTGCTTAAAGCATCCATCGCCAGTATCATGGTAATCTGCGCCACTTGGCATTATAACGCTATATTGAGCATTGGAATTTATGATGTAATAACCAGCTTCAAAAGCAGGGGTTTGGGAAAACATTGGCATTACCAATAGACATAGCAATCCCATTAACAAAAAGGTTCTTGTTCTCATCTTTTAGGTTTATCGTTAAATTTACATTTGACCGATTACAAACTTAAATTAAGAATTCTACCTGTGCAAATATATTTCTCATATTGAGCGATAATACCTCTCAAAAGTTGCGACCTTATGTGGGGTTTAAGTTGGAATTTTCACCCTATGGCAGTACATATAGGGAAAATAATTCAGGCTCTGGTTAAGAGTAAGGGGATTAGCGTTACAGATTTCGCAGATATGGTTAACTATTCCCGCAGAAATGTCTATGAGATATTTGAAAAAGCTACCATAGATACTGGTCTACTTATAAAGATAAGCAAAGTCTTAAAAAAGAACCTGTTTTTTGAGTACATCACAGAAGATGAAGCTATTGAATATGCTAACACACTAAGCAATGAAAATGAATTGCTGGCAGCAATAAAGGACGTAAAAAAAACAGTTACAGAGTTAAAAGAGGGTATTGACAAAATCACAGCAGAAACTTCTAAAGTAACTAAGCCAAAAAAGATTGCCCCAGTCAAAAAGGTTAAAAAAGCATAATGTCTATCAAATCGTATTTGAATACTTTTCTATATTTGTTTAGTGGAAAAGACTTGTATAAATACAGGGGTATTTCTATTAATACGTTTGCAAAATGGGTATAGACCAAAGGAAATTTGAAGAGCTAATGGAAAGGCTTCGGAATAACAGGCCAGCCAATCCTCGCCATCCAACTATCCATGATGTTAACCTTGTCAGGGCAAGGAAACAACTGGAATTAATGGCGGTATTCTATGGCTTTACCGCTCCTGATTACTTTAACGTAATTGATAACCATATTGCAGCATACTTAAAAGCTACCAATTTAGATGTATTATTCAAAGATGTTGAGGTAGGAGCAATTTTCGTTTACAACCATTCTCCTTTCTATCCTGTCAGCCTTGCCTTTATGCTTATAGGCATGAACAATGATGAGATACATAAGTGTCTTGATTACCATAAGGAACAACACAAAGAAATAGGCTCATTCAATCTTCTACTAAAAGAGATTCTAAACCACTTTAATACTTACAGCCCATTTTCTAATGATGAGCGTTTAACGATAATTGAAGACTGGTTAGAAAAATAATTTAATCTATACATTACAAGAAATTCATAAAAGCTTAATTCTGTCCTAAAAGGGATAGTGGCAAGTTTAATTATCAACAGCCGATAATTTTTAACCATGTTTCAACCAATAAGCATTTTATTATATAAATAATTGATAATAAATATATTACTTATCAATATTCGACTACGCTCAGCATGACGAAGGTGAGGGAAAAAAACTCCCCCGTCCCGCAGGGCGGGACACCCCCTCTTAGAGGGGGATTTTCGGCAGGGTTCAAAACTGCATGTTATACTTACAGCCATGCGGCCTGAGGAGGACTTGCTGAAGAAGAGTAAAACGAGGTTGAGGGAGGAGCAAATATTGAAGGCCGAAGCATTAAGAAGAGATGGTATGACGTATGAATATATAGCCGATGATATGATGCTGCCGGTGAGTACCATTAAACGCTGGGTTAGTTGTATAAAGCCTAAGATGATGCCTGATGGTAGCAATCCGCTGCATTTGCCTAAGAGGAGTGCGGCGTGGGGTGGAAGCCCCACCCCAAACCCCTCCCCGAAGGAGAGGGGCTTTGAAGACCTAAACACCGACTATTGCGTGAGGGTGTGAATGGTTCGTCTACGCTCACCATGACGGGTGTGGAGTTTGTAGAAAAGCCTGATAGTCTTACTGATGAGGAATGGGCGGTGTGTGTTAACAATCCTGAAAGTGTGAACTATGATGCCTTTGCTTTTAATCCGTATTTGCCGGAGTGGGGAGAGGGGGACAGGGGTGGAAAGATATGGGTGTTTGATAAAAGAAATGACTTAAATAAGAATATTGTTTTAATTTTGATAGTTATATGAGTATGCAAAATAGTATAAAGCCAGTTATTGAGGGCGAATTGCCCAGTGAGTATGCTGATAGGCTTGGCATGTACTACACAAAAGCAGTAACCACAGTACATAAAAAGAAAGAGGGACAGTTCTTTACTCCGCCTGCAATTGCAGAATTAATGGCTTCTTTTTGCAATACTACTAAAAACGAAGTGAAAATATTAGACCCTGGTTGCGGAACTGGAATTTTAACCTGTGCTATAATTGAACATTTAGTAAAAACAAACAAACATCTAACTTCTATACAGTTAGTTGCTTACGAAACGGATGTTAATTTAATTTCTTCTTCTCAAGAGACATTAAAGTACCTTAAGGGTTGGTTGCAAGAAAAAAAATTGAATTTAAATATTTACTACATATACACGATTTTATACTTGATAATTCAAATGTCTTAACTAAGGATATTGAAGAGATTGATTTATTTGATATTATTATTTCAAATCCGCCCTATTTTAAACTCTCAAAGGATGACCCTAAAACCCTTTCCGCAAAATCATTAGTTAGCGGTCAACCCAATATCTACTCAATTTTTATGGGTATAGCCTCTAAGCTTTTGCAAAAAGAAGGTGAGTTAATATTTATTACACCAAGAAGCTTTGCATCAGGCAATTATTTTAAAGCATTCCGTGTTTTTTTCTTTAATACAGTGCAAATTGAAAGGATTCATTTGTTTAATTCACGTAAAGAAACATTTAATAGAGATAAAGTATTACAGGAAACAGTTATTGTTAAGGCAAAACGAGAGAAAATAAATCCTGAAAAAGAAGTAGTAGTATCTTCTTCTATTGGTTTAAAAGATATCGAAACACCTAAAATCAAGTTTTTCAAATCTGAAGAATTAATTGATTTAAATACGCCGGAAAAAATACTGCATCTACCTACAAATGAAAAAGAAGAAGCAATATTAAACTTAGTTTTAAGTTGGCATAACAAACTTATAGATTTCAACATACAAGTATCTACAGGGCCTGTAGTGTCTTTTAGGTCTTGGGATTATATTCAGAATAATTACGAAAACGGAACAGTTTTTTTAGCTCCTTTATTTTGGCTTCACAATGTAAATAAGATGAAGTTAGAATGGCCGGTAACATTAAAAGAAAAAGGACAATATATACGCATTGAACCTAAGTCTAAAAGTTTACTAATTGCAAATAGAAATTACATATTATTAAGAAGATTTAGTACTAAAGACGATAAAAGCAGATTAATAGCAGCGCCTTACTTTTCAAAAAGCAGTAAAACAGAATTTATAGGTGTTGAAAACAAACTAAATTATATATATAGAATTAAGGGAGATTTAGAACAAGTGGAGCTTTTGGGTTTGTGTGCTGTACTTAATAGCGAATTATTTGATACTTATTTTCAAATATTTAATGGTAATGTAAATGTTAGTGCTACTGAGTTAAGAGAAATGAAATTTCCATCATTAGAAACAATTAAAGAAATAGGCAATAGGCTAATTTTAGCAAATGACTACTCAATTGGTTACATTAATGCACTTGTAAATGAATGCTTTGAGTTAGAAGCGATATTAAATTAACATGACAAAAATTCAGGAAGCACAGGAAATTCTTAAGACACTTGGTTTGCCCTCGTCTCAATATAACGAAATGTCAGCTTTAACTTTACTTGCTTTGTGTGGTATAAAAGAAAAAGACAGTTGGAAAGATGCAACCTGCAAAAGCCTTGGTGTTTCTAAAGGAATCATGGTTTTCGTGAATGAAAATTATAATAAACCATACGCGGCAAATACCAGAGAGACATTTAGAAGGCAAGTATTGCATCAATTTGTACAAGGGCGAATTGCCGACTATAACCCAGATAACCCAAGTTTGCCCGTAAACAGTCCTAACGCGCATTATGCTATTTCTATAGAAGCACTTTCGGTAATTAAAACATATAATACTGCTAAGTGGAAAGCAGCGGTAAAAAGCTTTTTAGCTAAAGTGGGTAAACTAACGGATGTATATGTTAAAGAAAGGAAATTAACTCAAATTCCAGTTAAACTTTCAAATGGGACAACATTAAAGTTATCTGCCGGAAAACATAATCAGGTGCAAGCAGCAATTATTGAACAATTTGCCCCAAGGTTTGCTAAAAATGGCATATTGCTTTATTTAGGCGATACTGCTAAAAAAGACTTATATGTTGATCAAAAAGCTCTAAAAGGTTTAGGCATTCCAATTGACCAACACAGTAAGCTGCCAGATGTAGTTATTTATGATGCAACAAAAAAATGGTTGTTTTTAATAGAGGCTGTTACATCTCATGGGCCTGTTTCGCCAAAACGAATTGTTGAATTGGAGCAGCTATTAGAAAAGTGTAAGGTGGGCAAGGTTTATGTTACCGCATTTCCAGATTATGCTGAATTCAAAAAACACATTTCAAATATAGCATGGGAAACAGAAGTATGGTTAATGGAATTGCCAGACCATATGATTCACTTTAATGGAGATCGTTTTATGGGGCCCCGATAGCATGCGTTAGGGATTGAAGCGGCAGCCCCGAAGTATGAGGGCTAAAGCGGAAAGCGCGGCCCGAATGGAATGAGGGAAACGCCATTAATTATTTACGTTCTTTGAAAACTTAGTGGTGAGCTAAAGAAAGTTATTTTACACTTTGTAGCACAAATTCTACGCGGGCATCGAGTTCGCCAGGAGGAATGTCAACCAGCTTATACCCTAAATCGGAATAGGTTTTGGCTATAAAAGTGTGTACGGTAACGCTTTCAGCATAGGTTTCGCGGCGCTCGTTATCGTTTTTAAATATGGCATACCAGGGCGGGGTAATAAACACCATGGTGTTGTATTTATGGTCTTGGGCAGCTTTGCGCAAGTGTGCTTTTACCTCCAGTTCTTGCCTGTATAAAAAGGCCAGGGCATCGGGTATTCCACGATCGAAAAAGACAGGTTTGCCCAAGTGGAGCTCATTATAAGCTTGTATGCGCTTTTCAACAACTACCTCGGTAAACTTTATAACATCGTTCCACGGCAAGATATTGCCGCCGGTATCCAGTTGCTCCTTAATTATTTCGCGGCTGTTTTCGTGGCACACCTCGTGCCCCAGTTCTTCCAGGCGCTTAATAATGGTGGTTTTGCCAAAGCCGGGGCCGCCGGTAATAATGTATCGTTGGTTAGGTACTTCCACAGTTTACAGTACCATTTCTGGTATATCGCCATCAACAATAAGGTTGGCCGCGGTAGATTGTACAATATGTTCAACAGATATGCCGGGGGCGCGTTCTATTAGTTTAAAGCCCTGTGGGGTAACATCTATAACAGCCAGTTCAGACACTATACGCTTAACGCATTTTACGCCGGTTATAGGCAGTTCGCACTGCTTTAGCAACTTGCTTTGGCCCGCTTTATTTACATGCTGCATAGCCACAATAATATGCTTGGCCGATGCCACTAAATCCATAGCGCCGCCCATGCCTTTAACCATTTTGCCGGGTATTTTCCAGTTGGCAATATCGCCTTGTTCAGATACTTCCATAGCGCCCAGCACGGTAAGGTGTACGTGGCCACCGCGTATCATGGCAAAACTCTCGGCACTGCTAAATAGCGATGCGCCTTTAATAGCCGTAACGGTTTGTTTGCCTGCATTAATCCAGTCTGCGTCTTCTTCGCCCTCAAACGGAAAGGGGCCCATGCCCAGCAAACCGTTTTCTGATTGAAGTACAACACGCATTCCGTTAGGTATATAGTTGGCTACCAGCGTAGGGATACCAATGCCAAGGTTGACATACATGCCATCTTTAAGCTCTTGGGCAATACGTTTGGCAATACCATTTTTATCAAGCATAACCGTAAATTTTGAGACGGCAATATTAGTGAAATATGGCCTAGCCTTTGCGCAATAGTGAATAAAATAGCTCGTCTAAATATTCACCGTTTTTGTATACCGATTGGCGTTGGGTACCTTCATATACAAAGCCCGCCTTTTCTAATACCCGGCCCGATGCCTTGTTGGGAGCAAATACACTGGCGTAAATCCTGTTCATACCCAGGGTATCAAAACCATATTCGGCTAGTAGTTTGGTTGCCTGCGTAGCAATGCCTTTGCCCCAATACTCTTGGCCCAGCCAGTAGCCTACTTCGGCATTCATGCGGTACACATCGTCTTTGGGGAATATGCCGCAGCAGCCCACATGCTCCCCATTGGCTACAATGGCAAATACGCGGGTAGGGGTAGTGTCTTTTACATTGTTGATGAATGCAATGGCATTTTCAAGCGTGTAGGGGTGCGGAAAAACATCGCGCATAAACCCTGCTATAAGCGGGTTATTGCCCATGCGGGCAATGGCTTCGGCATCGGTAATTTGTAAAGGGCGCAGGCTAACGGTGGGGCTCATGCTTGCAAGTTAAATTTTTTAACACCCCATTGTGCAATAGCTTAACAGAAAAGTATTGTTGGGCATTGCTATGAAAAGGGAAAACGTTTAATTTTAGGTTATTGAAATTGACTTTGTATGGAGGAGAGTAAATACGATGCCGAGGGAAATTTGAAAAACGGCATAATAAAGGAGTACTTTAAAAATGGGGCGGTATCATCAGAGGGTGAATATATAGATGGAGAAAAGACCGGGCTATGGAAGTACTACCTGCTAAACGGACTAATTAAAGCCATTGGCCACTTTGAAAACGGCAAAATGATAGGCCCGTGGAAGTGGTACCGCGATAACGGTAAGCTTATGCAGGAAGGCACCTTTGAAAGCGGCGAAAAGAAAACCGGTGTTTGGAAACGCTTTCACCCCAACGGTAATTTGTACGATGAAGGCTTGTATAAAAACGATGCTAAGAAAGACGAGTGGAAAACCTATAATGCCGATGGTATATTAACAAAAAAGAAAAGGTATTAATAGCCTTTCCCTTAATGTAAGAGTAAAGCAATCAGCTAAAGGGCCATAACTTTCAATACCTTGGCGCGGGCAATTTTTTTTGGCTACTTTTGCAGTATATTATTAAATAGTAAGATGGTTGATGTGCCTTTGGTCTCAGTATTAATGCCTGTTTACAACACTGCCCCGTTTTTGGCAGAGGCTATCCAAAGCATCTTAAATCAAACTTACCAGAATTTAGAGCTTATTATTGTTAATGATGGCTCTACCGATAATTCAGAAGAGGTAATCCTTTCTTTTAACGATAAAAGAATTAGGTATTACCCCAATGCCGAAAACAAAAAAATAGTTTACAGCCGCAATAAAGCGCTGGAACTGGCTAACGGAAAGTATATCGCTTTTTTAGATAGCGATGACTATTCTGTACCCAACAGGCTAGAAATACAGGTTGATTTTCTAGAGAAAAATATGCTTTTTGGTTTCATAGGGTCTAATGCGCGGTTTGTAAACACACGTAATGAATATTCTGATAATATTATTAGCTACCAGATTGGTGATGATGATATAGAGATTATACTATTGTTTAAAAATTTCTTTTGCGCTTCTACTATTACATTTAGGCGAGATGCTATTGGCAATTTGCGTTTTAATCCTGATTTTCCCGTTGCCGAAGATTATGATTTTTATTTACGAATACTTGAAAAAGGTTGGAAAGCAACAAACTTAAACCAAGGTACTTACCTACTACCGGGTTCATAATTTTAATATTACCCATACAGAAAATAATTTGTTGATAGCAAAGGATATAGAAATTTTAAAGAGGCAAATAGAAGCCCTTAAATTTAACTATACTGATGAAGCTTTGCGGTTTTATTTTTTACTTGGAAAGTTGGATAATGAAGAGTATTATAATGAATATTCTATTGTTGACTTTGTTAAGGCTAATAAGTTTTTTGTAGACCTTGTGAAAGCTAATGCTAAAGTTAATAAGTATAATCAACAAGCTTTGATAAATTATTTATATGTAAAATGGTGGTTATTTTTTATTACTATTAAAAAGTATGATTTTAAAATATACAAGCATGTTTTATATTCTCCATTTTACAATAAATTAAATTTGGTTACAAAGGTTAAGTTTTTTTTAAATGTTTTATTAATAGAAAAGCATTGTAATGAGACTTGCATATATTATAACATGCCATAAGAATATTGAGCAGGTTTGCAGGTTAATAGACCGCTTAAATAATAATGATAGCACTATTGTTATACATGCTAGTAAAACTAGTGAACCCGGCTTTTTTGAAGGCCTAAAGCAAATAATAGCTGGCAATGCAAAATATGCAAATGTGTTTTTTTGCAAGCGCGAAGATGGCACACATAATAGTTTTGGTATTGTAAAAGGGGTAATAAACGGACTTACTTTTTTATTTAAAAATAATATTCAGTTTGATTATGTAAGTCTAATTAGCGGACAAGATTATCCAATAAAATCTAATACTGAAATTACTGAATTTTTTATTAAAAATAATGGTAAACAGTTTTTAGATTTTTTTCCATTATCGCCAAGGCTTTATAATGATTATGATTATGATAATTCTTGGGGCCTTAATAGGCAACATTATAGAATAGACAGGTACCATTTTGTTATTGATGGTGAAGTATTATCTATACCTGAATTACTATCATCTAGGTTAATACAATATCCACTATTCAACACCGTTAAAATTTTTTTATACGAAAGTAAAAAGTACATTAAGCAAAAACGCTTTAAGAAAGAATTAGGGTTGTTGTTTTGGAGTAGGGTGCTGCCCCGTAAGCGCAAAATACCAACCGATTTTGATGTTTTTGGGGAAAAACATGGTGGTCAATATCGCGCCAGGTAGCAGAATACTGTGTAAACCAACATTTTAATAATAAGCGTTACCGTAAGTTTTTCAGGTATACCTTAATACCTGACGAAATGTATATACACACCATTTTGCTTAATTCACAGTTTGCAAATAGTTGCATAAATAACGATTTGCGTGATATTGAGTGGGATGGTGGCGATGGTACGCACCCTATTATATTTAAGGCCGAGGATATTGATAGATTTAAAGCATCGCCCGATTTGTTTGCCCGTAAATTCGATACGACCGTAGATAGTAAAATCCTGGATTTAATTGACAAAGAGATACTTAATAAGTAAGTTCTTCTTTCCAAACTAATATTGCTCTGTCGTCTCCGGTGGTTACTAGGTAATCATCAACCCAAAGCACTTTGTTTACAGAGTTTTTGTGGGCATTATGGGTGTCTTTGCTTAGGCGTTGTAGTACCTCAAAGGTTTCGGCATTCCATAGTTTGGCCGTTTTATCGCGGCTGCCGGTGGCAAATAAAGTAGCGTTGGCATTAAAAGCAATGCTGTACAGGGCAAAGTTGTGCCCGGGAATAGATTGGATAAGGTTATAGCCTTTTACATCGTATATATTCAAATGTGCGTCGCGGCTGCCGGTAAGTAAAAACTGCCCGTTGGGGTGGTACTTAACACAGTTGGCACTCATGGTGTGGTCTTCCAGCCTATGGGTTTCTACCATGGTAGCTATGTTGAATATACGCACCGTATTATCGCCGCAGGCTATGGCAAACTCACTTTCTGTGGTGTTAACATCGGCATTGCGCAGTTTGGCATCGCATAGCTTAATAGTACCTTAGCACACATAGGTTTGGCTATCCCAAACCGAGAAAGAACCATCGCCGCCCAGGGCTATAAACTTTTGGTGTTTAGGTAGGTAGAGTATATCAAACACCCCATTGGCATGGTTTAGCAGGTATTTAATTTCCTGCTTTAGCTCAAGGTTTATGATGTGTATGCCGCCTTTATCGGTGCCAATGGCAATAAAACGTTCGCCTATAGGGGTAATGCAGTAAATAACACCCTCTACCTTAGCAACTACCTTGCCCGCAGCCATAGTGGTTAAATCCCACTCAACGGCAAGGCCATCGCTACCGCCGCTGTACATATGCATAGGGCGTATGCTTTGTGCTAACGTATATAGGGGGCCTTTGTGGCCTAATAAGCTCTCCGGCTTTAATAATATTCACAGGGCAAATTTACGGCATAGCATTTGGGGTATAGCATATATTGATAAAAATATATCTCGGTTGAAAAACAACATTTATTAGCCTGTATACGTATTATATATAATTGATAATATCAGTAAGATGAAAAGCCATTTTAAAAGCCTTGTGTTTTCTATAATAACACTGTTGGGTATAGCAGCCCCACAGTTGCAGGCGCAAGAACCCACTAAAGGGTTGCTATACAAAATATCGGGCAACGGGCTTAAAAAGCCTAGTTACTTGTTCGGCACGTTCCATGTTTTGCGCAGCGGGTACTTTGATGATAGGCCCCTAATAGGCAATTGTTTTGAAAAGGCAGATAAACTGGTGGTAGAGGTAGAACTATTACCAGGTTCTATGTTTGCCCTGCAAGATGCTATGTCTATGCCCGATGTATCCGTATCTGACTTTTTAAGCACCGAAGAAATTGATAAGCTAGACCGTAAATTAATACGCAGCACCGGCAGTGGTATAGACTCTTACAACCATACTAAACCGGCAGCTATTATGCTATCACTAACATCGGCAATGCCAGTACAGTCTAAAGAAAAGTTTAGCATGTATACCGGCGAGGTTATGGATACCCACCTGATGGAAAAGGCGCACGATAATGATAAGCCCGTAATATCGTTAGAAACGGTAGATGAGCAGGTTGATGTTTTGTTAGGCGAACCTATTGAACTGCAACTATCACAGCTAAAAGATTACCTAAACCTGGAGAATAAAGACGACACCAGTAGCGGCAAGGTGGTAGACTTATATTTTGCCGAAGACCTTGCAGGCCTATACCAAATGGCCCTTGATAACCCCGACCAAATTGGCAGCATGGACCGCATGCTTACCAACCGTAATAATAAATGGATGCAAAAGCTGCCCGATATTATGAGTGATGCATCGTGCTTTATTGCCGTAGGCGCTTTGCACCTTGCAGGGCCCGATGGGTTGGTTTACCAGTTGCGCAAAGCAGGCTATACGGTAACAGCCCTTCCCGTAGCTAAATAAAATATTTTTAAGCGCGCGTAATTTTATAGCTTAGTGCAGCACTAATGGTGTTGTAACATTCGCTATGAATAACTTTATCAAATCCATATCTTTGTTTATAGCCCTGCTTATTGGCGGGCTTTGTTCTCAAACCTTTGCTCAGGAAGAACCTACAAATGGCTTACTGTACCAGGTATCGGGCAACGGGCTTAAAAAGCCCAGCTACCTGTTTGGCACCTTCCATTTGCTTAATAGCGATTATTTAAAAGAGACTCCAAAAGTAGCTGAGTGCTTTGATAAAGCCAAGGGCGTGGTGGTAGAGTTAGAGTTAACCCCCAACGATTTGATGGTTATGCAAACGTCTATGTTGATGCCGGATAAAAAACTATCAGACCTATTAACAAAAGAAGAGTTGGATAAGCTAGACTCTAAACTTACCGATGCTATGGGCTTTGGTATATCCTTATTCAATAACCTAAAGCCTGCTGCTGTGGCTACATTGTTGGCTGCTGCTATGCCGCCCGATGTTAAAGCCCGTATAGAAAAATACCGCGGCAGCCCTATGGATATGTATTTTATTGAAGAAGGGCGCAACAAAAAGAAAACCATTACAGGCCTTGAAACTGTGCAGGAGCAGATAGATATTTTAATGGGCAAACCTATTGATGAGCAGGTGGTAGACCTTAAAAAATACATTACCAAAATTGATGAGGCTGATACCATTACCGCCAAAATTGTAGACCTGTATTTTGCTCAGGATTTGGCCGGGCTATGGGCTATATCTACTGATAATAAAGAGTTTGTAGGTGATATGAAACGCCTGTTAGACGACCGTAATAACAACTGGATGAAAAAGCTACCCGGGTTAATGAAAAAACAGCCACAATTTATTGCTGTTGGCGCTTTACACCTGGCAGGGCCTGTGGGGCTTGTTTACCAGTTGCGCAAAGCAGGCTATACCGTAACACCAATAAAGTAAATAGGGTAGGGGTAAAAAAATGCGTTTTTTAGAGCAAATAGAAGAACACACAGGCATTATCAATAAGATAGTAAACCTGTATGCCGATACTGCTGACGACAGGCAAGACCTGCGCCAGGAGATATTGTTGCAAGCATACCGTTCTTACAAAAGCTTTGAAAACCGCTCTAAATTTTCAACATGGCTATACCGTGTATGCCTTAATACGGCCCTTGTTTTTCAGCGCAAAAGCAAGCGCATGGTTACGGTTGATATTGATAACATAAAACCATTAAGCAATAATAACGATGTGCACCACGGGGCAGAGTTATTGTACCTGTAGCCATAAAGCAACTGCCACCTGCCGAACGTTCAATTATTATTTTGCATTTGGATGGATATGCCAATGATGAGATTGCAGAGATGATAGGCATATCTAAAAACAATGCGGCTGTTAAACTACACCGCATAAAACAAACATTAACAGATAAGGTAAGAAATGAAGCTAACAGGGTTTGATAACGAGTGGGATGCCTTGCAAAATGCGTTGCAGGGCCCTACAGGTAAAGCATATACCGAGGCCGACCTTAAGGCCGACTCGGCTATGCCGTTGCAAAAGCTAAAAAAGCAGTGGGATTTACGTATTGTGTTTACCCTGGCTATTGCGCCTATATGGCTGGTTGCTGTGTTCTATTTTAACGAGTTTATTATTCAGCTGCTTATGGGGCTGGTATTTATTTCTAATTTATGGTCGCTATACATTAGCTTCAACCTTAAAAGCAAACTAAAAAAGGGGGTTAACTCTAACCTGCCTGTTCTTGAAAATATTAAAATCACCCATAACCTTATAAGCACCGCCATAAGGCTTGAAGAGCGGGTGTTTATCTTTATTTACCCCATATCTGTAGCAGCCGGTTTTTTTGCCGGTTTGTCTATGAGTGGCGCTGTAAATAATATAGCCAACAACCCACAAAAGGCCCTAACCATACTAACTATATTGGGTGTTTGCATAGTGGTTTTAACTCCTCTAAGCCACTTCATGGCTAAGTGGTTAAACAAGCTGGCATTTGGTAATTATCTTAAAGAGTTAAAACGAGTTATCGAGTCGTACGAAAACGATAAACAGTAGGTAATTCAATTTTTAGCCTCAGAAAATGAAGGGCTAAAAGCATGTAAATAGCATATAAATATGCCAAATATGTTGCCCTACTTACATTGTTTTTTATATAAGTTCATATAATTGTTTTTTGTGTTAGTCAACGGTAGCGGGTAAAACAGCAGTTTTGCCCGCTTCTTTTTAGGTGTATTCCTTACACAGGTATTGCATTGCAATACTATTGAGTTGTAGCCCCATGTAGCCCAAATACTTTTACCACAGTTAATAAACCAACCACCATTAACAAATTTTTGAGCTATGAAATTTAAGCTTCTCCAACGTCAGAAGGTAAAGCAACAAATGAAGATGAAAGCCAGGCTGGTAATTGCCGCCTCGGTGTTTGCTTTCTTCACTGTTGTAGTGTCGCTCACATTTATATTTAATATAGGCGATGTTAGGAGTATGTTTGCCCAAACAGATAGCGTAGACCGCTACTGGGTTGGCAACTCTGTTTATACCAGCAGCTTTGACAACCAATGGGAAACCGATGCTTGGCAACTTGTTAACGATAATGGTACAGGTAGCTGGGCGCTTGGTGGCGATGGTACGGCAACTATTACTGTAGATAACTCGGCGGGTGGTTACGCAAGCTCACTTAAACACTCTTACGATGGTGCCCCACTATTATTAACACTTGATAAAATTAACGGACGTTTAGATTTAAACGTAACAGGTATTACAGGAGGCCGCACAACGTTTTCTGTAGATGCCGAACAATACGATGCTAACAACAACTACCTTTCTACCATTACGGTTATGCACCCTGCAGCTTACTGCGGGTATTTTGTTATGTTATTTGGCGATGTTTCTAATTGGCACGCCAATGCAACTAAAGTACGCTTTGTTGTTAACGTGGCTAACACATCTAGCACGCAGGGGTCGGTAAGTTTTAATTATTTCTCTTATTCTAACGGTAGCCTAGATTGGAAAAACCCTGCTAACTGGGCAGCTTCTGCCGGTGGTGCAGGCGGGCAAAGCGTACCTACTGGGTCTGATGTTGCTGTTTTTAACGGTAACAACACAGGTACCTGCAACCTAAATGGCCCGCTAAATGTGGGTGGTATAGTTATGGAGTCGGGCTATAATGGCATGATTCTTCAAAACGCTAACGAAGTTACTATAGGTGCTAATGGTTTAACAATAAACAACGGCACATTCCAGAGCGGTTCTGCTAATATTACAATTAATGGTCCGCTAAACATTACCAGTGCAACATCTACCTTTAGAAGCAGCACATTATTGCTAAATCTAAACGGCGATTTTAATATGACTGCCGGTACGTTTACACATAACAATGGCCGTGTGGTTTTAGGCAACAACTTAACATGGACAGGCTCTGCAACATTAAACGAGTTATACATTAGCGCAACAGGTACTAAAACATTCAACTTTGCTACAGGCTCTACGGTTACTGTAAACGGCACATTTGCAATGGAAGGCGCTGGCAGCATTATAGCCAATGGCGATGGTGTTATTGCCGTAAAAGCAGGCCTTATAAATACCAATACAGGTTTAAACGGTGGCGGTACTGCTACCATACTGGTAAACGGTACAGGTGCACAGGCACTAACCGGTAACTCTACCATTGGTCAAGGCCGTTACCCTAAACTAACGTTTGATAAAGCATCGGGTACGCTTACAGTAACCAATACCGTTTCGGTAGGCAATAACTTTACCTATGTAAAAGGTGCTACCGTAACTACAGGCTCAACATTTGCCTTTGGCGGAAGCAACCTTACTATAGATGCGCAAGGCACTACCGCTAATATGAACTTTAACAATGTGCAGGTTGGCAGCAACACTGCTACTACAGCAGGCATATTTACTGTTGGTGGTACGTTAGATATTGCCAGCGGTGCAACACTAGAGCTTTCAGGTTTTGATGCAACTGTAACAGGCAACACCACATCGGCAGGTATACTTAAAACTATCAGTGCTACAGGCAACAAAACCTTTGGCAACCTTACCATCTCTGCCGGTGGCTCTTGGGATGCATCAGCAGTTGACGAAGAATTTAATATCAACGGTAACCTGGAGAGCTACGGAACATTCTCTGCCAGCGCTACAACAGGCACCAGCAGCATGTACTACCTAAAAGGCAATGCAAAAGCTATTCGCGGTACATTAAGCATACCCCGCATAGAGATTGATAATGGTTCAAACAACGCATCGTACACAAATTATGGCAGCCTAACGGTATCTACATCGCTACGCGGTGTGGGGGCACACTTGCCCAGGGCGACAGTGCCATGCTACGTTTGGGTATTTTACCTAACGTTAATGATATGAGCTTAACTACGCTTAACGCTTCGGCTACAGGCAATACGGTTGAGTATAACTTAAATACAAACCAAGGGCAGGAAGTATATGGTACTACGTATTTCCATACTATTTTCTCAGGCTCAGGCGCTAAAACATTACGCGCTGCAACTACTGTAAATGGCAACTTAGCTATAAGCGGTGCTGCTATACTAGACGTATCAGCATCTAACTACCTGTTAAACATTAAAGGCAACTGGACAAACAGCAGCTTACCGGGCAGCAGCCTTGCGCCGTTTAACGCACGCACAGGTACGGTAACCTTTACTGGTAATGCCCCGCAAACTATTACATCGTCGGCCTACGCAGGTGGAAACAGTTTCTACAACCTCACTTTTAACAATACAGCTACCAGCATACCGCAAATACTTATTGCTAATGATGATAATGCTACCGGCACACTTACTTTAACTGCCGGTAATATAGACTTAGGCTCTACTACATTTACCCTTGGCTTTTCAAGCACTGTAAAAGGTACATTAGTACACACCGCGGGCTATTTCTTAAATGGTACGTTTAAACGTTGGTTTAACACCACAGCGGTTACTTTGGGTAACGTAGCAGGGCGTTTCCCAATAGGACATAAAGAAAATGCTACCACCGTTCGCGACCGTAGCGTTTACCTTGGCGGTACTGCTATTATTGGCGGTACTATGCAGGCGCGCCACGCCAATGCAACAGGTAATTTCGATTTTGTAGCTCCTTTCCAAGATAATGGTACCATTGTAGATGTGCGCCACAACATGAGCTGGATTACTGCCGTTGGCGATGGTTTAGATGGTAGCGCGTTTCAACTGCGTATTTCTGCCGAAGGTATGCCGGGTGTAAACAACGCCGCCATGTTGCGCATTGTTAAACAGAATGGTGCAGCGCCGGGTACTTCTATATCGGGTGGTGGCACAACATCAAATCCTTATGCTAACAAGCAAGGCATGGGCCCATCGGGTATGAATAATACCTTCTACATGGGTAGCTCGTGGAATACAAACCCACTGCCTATTACCTTACTATCGTTTACCGCCGTGCCGGATGGCAACCGCGTTAAGTTAGACTGGGTAACAGCATCAGAAGAAAATAACGATTTCTTTACTATTGAGAAAAGTAAAAATGGTGTTGATTTTGTTGAGGTGCTACAAAAAGCAGGCGCGGGCAACAGCAATACAAATATTGCTTACAACGATTTTGATAACGACCCATACGCTGGAACATCATACTACCGCTTAAAACAAACCGACTATAACGGTCAGTTTAAATACTCTAACATGGTGGCGGTAGAGTTTGCTACCGTAGATCAGGATATTGAGTTTAACATATTCCCTAACCCGGCCAGCTCTTCCTTTGGCGATGTGGTACAGTTTACCATGAACACCGAAGATATGGATGAGCAACCGGTAGTTATTAATGTACTGGATATGTCTGGCCGCATAGTGGCTACGGTAAACCAGCGCACCAACCGTTCTATACTACAGGCAGAGGTTGTACAATCGTCAAACCTTAAACCGGGTATGTATACTGTTGTTGCCGTAATAGGTAAAAAACAAATTACCAAAAAGCTAATTATTAACTAAGAGTAAAACCAACCAATAATAAAGTAACCACACAAACCAACCTGTTTAAACACTCTGCTACGGTTAACCACAGCCGTAGCAGGGGAGACCAGGAAAAAGTAAATTTTTAAAGTAGAAATAAGCAATCCTTAACCCAAAAAAACTATCGGCAAAAAATCACGCTCCAAGCGTGATTTTTTGTTTTTACTAATCAATGCTGGCTTACTACAGCAACTGGTTGTTCATACAAATATTAATTGGTGGGTTTAAATTATAAAATTGAATTTTTTGCTTATCAATACTATCATTAATCAATTCCCTTACATATAATTTAAAATTGATAAAATTTATAACGTTCTATTAATCAGTTTTATAAAGATGTGTTTGTGTGTATGGTTTTATAAAACTTACATGGGTAGATAGTACATACCCAATTAATGTTTCGCCTTTAACAGCACACATAATTTTACGGTCAGTAAATTTAAAACCACCAAAAGTGAAAGTAGCAACCACCACATCAGTAAAAGCCATAATTATATCTGGCTTAATGTTCTTTTTGCTAATACGGCAAACGCCCAGTTGGTAAGTTTAAACTTAGATGGTTCGGCCCCCAACACCAATGCCCAGCTCGATATTAAATCGACAGGCTTGCAAGGTAAGGGCCTCTTAATTCCGCGTATGACAGAGGCACAACGTACCTCTAACTTATCAGTTATAGGCGGTTTGGTAAACCTATTAGGCCAGCTACATGGCGGCCCTGCTCAAGGTTTACTTGTTTATCAAACAGATGGGGCACAAGGCTTCTATTACAACACCAGTACAACATCAACCCCCAGTTGGCAATATTTAGCGCCAAACGGTTCAGGTTCTGCCGGTCCAACAGGACCAACAGGAGCTGCCGGTGCTACAGGAGCTGCCGGTGTTGCTGAGGCTTGGCTAACAGGCTCGGGCGCACCTACAGGTGGTCAGGGCATTGTTGGCGATTGGTACTTCCGTACATCAAACAGCCAGATACTTGAAAAAACAGGTAGCACTACCTGGACCAGCCGTGCTACCATTACAGGTGCAACTGGCGCAACAGGTCCAACTGGTGCAGCCGGTGCCGCAGGAGCAGCGGGTTCTGCCGGGGCTACAGGCCCTACAGGTGCTGCGGGTGCTTCTTCTGCCTGGTATAGTGGCAATGGCAACGTTGGTAATGGACAATATAATGTTGGCGATTGGTACCTACGCACAAACACTGGCGATGTGTTTGAAAAAACAGGCAGCTTGCAGTGGACCTTGCGCATGAATATTATGGGACCAACCGGACCTACAGGTTCTGGTGGCTCTGGCAGCGGTTGGGCTTTAACAGGCAACGCAGCGTCTAGCGGTAACTTTTTAGGCACTACAAATTCACAACCCCTATTGTTTAAAGTAAACAATACTACTGCGGGCTATCTTGGCTCGTCAGACTATAACGCATTTTTTGGCCCTGCTGTAGAATATAGCGGTGGCGGCACCTACAATACAGGTATTGGTTACGATGCTACTATATATGGTTCTATAACACACTCTATTGCTATTGGTAGCGGTGCGCAGGTACAACCAGGCAGCGGCAGTACAGAAGATATTGCCATTGGCAAAGGCGCAAATGTAACCGGTGGTAGCGCGTTCTCATATTCATTAGCCATTGGTTCTGCTGCACAAGTGCAGGCAAGCAATGGTATTGCTATAGGAAAAAGTGCCAACGTAAACACCCAATACGGTATGGCTATTGGCGATGGTGCCACAGGCACAAAGCAACAACGCTGGCATGGCTATTGGTCGTAGCAGTTATGTAAACGTTGCCGATGGTATTGCCATTGGAACATCAGCACAATCGCAGGGTACCGGTGCTATTGTAATTGGTAAAAGTGCATATTCTAATAGTGTTGATGCAATTAGTATAGGTGTGTCGGCACAGGCACAGGGTACCAACTCTATTGCACTTGGCGAAGGGGCCAGTGTAAACCAAACCAGTGCAATTGCTATTGGTAGTGGCACAGGTAGTAACACAACACAGGCACAAGGGCAATATTCTATTGCTTTAGGTTACAGAGCTTATACCAGCGCAACAGATGCTATTGCCATAGGCGACTATGCCCGTGCACAAGGGGCCAATGCCTTAGCTATTGGTGCTAATACATACAATGGCAACGCAAATACCATATTAATTGGTAACTCTACCCATACTACTGTAAACTTAAACGGTTCAACATCTACCAGCTATGCTTTGCAGGTAGGTACAAGCAGCAGCAATGGTAATGGCGCATACCTTACCAAAGGTGGTGTGTGGACCAACGCATCAGATATTAACTTAAAAGAAGATTTTGTTTCTCTTGATGGTAATGAGATATTAAATAAAGTAGCCGACCTTGATATTACAAAATGGAGGTATAAAGGAACGGACGAATACCACATTGGCCCAATGGCACAAGATTTTTACTCTGCATTTAATGTAGGTAACGATGATAAGCGTATAAGCAGCATAGACCCTAGCGGCGTAGCATTGGTAGCTATACAAGCGCTTAATGATAAAGTTGAACAACAACAAAAAACTATTGATGTACTGCTTAAGCAATTAACAGATTTACAACAAAAACAATAGTGTTCATGATTAATCTGCCGGATGGATTGTTAAGTTCAATCCGTCCGGTATTTTTAATGGCTTGTTTAAAAAACTAATACTGTCTATATAAAGCCATTATCACAAATATTAATTAGCTGCTTACATTGCCCTTACATTATTCTAAAACAATATTTACTTTCTGAATGCCCTATTAATAAAGGTTTTCTTCCTTTGCAGAGTTGTTTTTAATCAAGCAAACACCTACAATTCTTACCCGCGTAACGCACGCCCGTTTGTTGGCTATACAAGTTAATCAGCACAAATAATTTTACCCCTGATAAACAGCCAACCAACACAAAATGAAAACCACATTAACTTTAAAACTTGTTTTTACAACAGCGTTGCTACTAACGCTTGTACAAACAAAGGCCCAATTGGTAAGTTTGAACCTGGATGGGTCGGCCCCTAACACCAATGCCCAGCTCGATATTAAATCAACTGGCTTACAAGGCAAGGGCCTTTTAATTCCGCGTATGACAGAGGCACAACGTACCTCTAACTTATCAGTTATAGGCGGTTTGGTAAATCTATTGGGCCAGCTACACGGTGGCCCTGCGCAAGGTTTACTTGTTTACCAGACAGATGGTGCCCAAGGCTTCTATTACAACACAAGCACTACATCAACCCCCAGTTGGCAATATTTAGCGCCAAACGGTTCAGGCTCAGCAGGCCCTACAGGTCCTACAGGTGCTGCAGGTATTGCCGAGGTTTGGTTAACAGGCTCGGGCGCGCCCACAGGCGGCCAGGGCAATGTTGGCGATTGGTACTTCCGCACATCAAACAGCCAGATACTTGAAAAAACAGCAGGTTCAACATGGACCAGCCGTGCTACTATAACAGGTGCAACGGGAGCTACAGGTGCCGCTGGTTCAAATGGTTCAGCAGGAGCAACAGGTCCAACTGGCGCTGCTGGTTCAAATGGTTCAGCGGGAGCAACAGGTCCAACTGGCGCTGCCGGTGCAGTTGGTGCAACAGGTATTGCCGAAGTTTGGTTAACAGGTTCTACGGCACCTACAGGTGGCCAGGGTTCTGTTGGCGATTGGTACTTCCGCACATCAAACAACGAGATTTTAGAAAAAACAGCAGGTTCTACATGGACTAGCCGTGCTACTATAACAGGTGCAACGGGAGCTACAGGTGCCGCTGGTTCAAATGGATCAGCGGGAGCAACAGGCCCAACAGGCGCTGCAGGTGCAGTTGGTGCAACTGGTATTGCCGAGGTTTGGTTAACAGGCTCGGGCGCACCTACAGGTGGCCAGGGTAATGTTGGCGATTGGTACTTCCGCACATCAAACAACGAGATATTAGAAAAAACAGCAGGCACAACTTGGACCAGTCGTGCTACCCTTGCAGGTGCAACGGGTGCTACAGGCCCTGCCGGTGCTGCAGGTGCAGATGGGGCCACAGGAGCATCTTCGGCTTGGTATAGTGGTAATGGCAACGTAGGCAATGGGCAATACAATGTTGGTGATTGGTATTTACGCACCAGTAATGGCGATGTGTTTGAAAAAACAGGCAACCTGCAATGGACATTGCGCATGAACATTATGGGCCCAACAGGTCCAACAGGCCCGGGTGGCTCTGGCAGTGGCTGGGGCTTAACAGGTAATTCATCTACCAACCCCGGTACTAACTTTATTGGTACTACAGATAATAAAGATTTTGTAGTTAAAACAAACGGAACAGAACGGATGCGTATACTATCTGATGGTAAAATTGGTATAGGAACAACTTCGCCCACCAAGGCACTTGATGTTGTGTTAAACTCATCGGGTACCAATGTGGTAAATATTAGAAATACCAATGCAGCAGGGTATTCTTCTATTGATTATTTTGACCATACCGGTAACCAAATGTGTAATGTGGGTTATTCAAACTCATCGGCAGGTGCTTATGCAGGTACTATGTATTTTGCTACTAATGCTGATGTTGATATGACCTGGGCTCATAATAATACAGAAGTAATGCGTTTGGCAACAGGTGGAATGCTGGGTATAGGTACATCTAGCCCAAGCGAGAAACTAGATGTTATAGGCCACATTAAAGCAGGTGCAACTACTGACCAGGAAGGCGGCCAATTTATGTTGGCTGAACCAAGTTTAGCAGGCACAGGTAGCTGGGTTATGGATAATTTCTTTTCGTATGACGGTGGCAACAAATTACGTTTTTGGAACGACAGAACAGGAGTTAACCCAATTACTATCCTTGATAATGGCCATGTGGGTATTGGTTCATTTGATTGGAATGAGCAACCATCAACAGACTTACATGTACAAGGTAGTGTTCGTATAGAAGATGGAACACAAGGAGCAGGTAAAGTACTTACTTCTGATGCTAATGGTAATGCTACTTGGGCAACGCCAAGCTCAAATGCGCCCAATATTTACTCATCTACCTCGCAAACTTTATCAGGAACATCAAACAATAACATAAGCTTTAGCTCTGCTGGTTATATTAAATTTAACAGTGGTAGCTCTAGCAACTTCTCTATTACAGGTTTTTCAGCTGGGGTTGACGGACAAATTTTGATTCTGCAAAACGTTGGCACAGGTAACATGACTGTAAGAAACCAAAATAACGGTTCTAGTGCGTCAAACCGTATTGTAACCAACACCGGCTCAGATGTTGCAACCACTGGCACAGGTACCATAACATTAATTTACGATGGTACACAAAGCCGTTGGGTTGTAATAAGCGTAGTTCAATAATCACCATATCTCTCAATTGTTTTCAAGTCCCGCCACCGGCGGGACTTTTGTTTAATACAAATTGATGTTCACATTGATAATAACTAGAAGAATACCGCTGCCATGCATAAAAACAAAGGGTATAATCCTTTAAATAAATGGGTTGTAGAATAAAATAGCTACACTGCCTTACATGCAATAGCAGTTAACTGAAAATTAAATTGTTGCGGAAACAGTTGTAAATACTATAGGTTTGAAAAAAGTGGCTTTCAAAAAAACTAAATTTCTTACAAGCGTAAAGCATACCTTACTCTTGGTTATTAAAAGCATTTACTACGTATAATTTTACCACTGCATAGCTAAAATATGTTATGAAACCAATGCACAAAAATATTATCCGCGTAACACTAATAACAGCCATACTATATGTGCTGTTTACACAAAGGCTATCGGCCCAGGCCGTGGGTATAAATAATGATGGTTCTGCGCCAAATGCAAATGCTATGCTCGATATTAAATCGCCTACTAAAAACGGTAAGGGTTTATTAATACCACGCATTACACAAAAGCAACGTTTAGAGCCTGCTGCCCTTGGTGGGCTGTTAGATGAGAACGGCGCTTTACGCGGAGGCCCGGCGCAAGGCCTTATAGTATATCAAACAGATGGCCGTGAAGGGTTTTATTATAATACAAGTACAGATGCAATGCCTAATTGGTTATTAGTAGCATCGGTAGGCAGCACAAATAATAACAATAACGGTACCAACGGCCCATCCGGTTCTCAGGGCCAACAAGGGGTAACAGGCACCACGGGAGTAGGCTCTGCTTGGATAACAGGCCCCGCTGCCCCAACAGGTTCTCAAGGCAACCAGGGCGATTTTTATCTACAACAAAACAACGGCTTATATTACAAGAAAACCAGCGGAACAGCTTGGACACAGCAGGGTAGCCTTATGGGCCCCGCAGGTGCAACAGGTCCAACAGGTGCCATGGGCATTACAGGTGCTACAGGCCCGGTAGGTGGCATAGGCGCTACAGGAGCAACAGGCCCGGCCGGTACAATGGGCGTAGGTGCTGTAGCCGGTAACACTCCGTTTTGGAATGGTACAACGTGGGTGCTAAACAGCAGTAACCTATTTAATAATGGTGCTAACATAGGTATAGGCACCGCAACCCCTGCCGAAAAATTAGACGTAGCAGGTTCAATAAAATTTACAGGCCCATTAAAACCCGACGGCAACGCAGGCGCGGCAGGTCAGGTTTTAGCATCAGCAGGCCCTTCGGCCCCTCCGGTTTGGGCATCGGCATTTACAAAAAACAACTTGTATATAGACTATAGTACAGGTGGCGCTATAACCAATACCACATTTGCCAATGTACCGGGCTTAACACGCTCGCTTACCTTAAAAGCAGGCGATAGGGTGTTGCTGTACGCAACGGGCGGCATGGCTGCCAATGGCACAGTATACACATCGGCCGATATTGGTTTTTGTGTAAACCAACAAGACCTTATGAATGGTGGCTACACCAAAGCATCGGTAGATTATGCTGGCTCGCGCTTTGTGCCTAACGCAAACTGGACATTGATGGGTCATTACGATGTGCCTGCCGATGGTATGTATGTGTTTAGTGTTCGCACCAAGCAAAGCTCTCCATCTAACGGTACAGCTACTGTTGGCGGAGATAATACTACAGTGCTTCAGTCTACCATGATGATACAAGTATTGAAATAGGGTATAATTAATTAAAGAATGAATAGATAAATAGATAAAGGATTAACTAATAATTACCAATTACTAATTAATAATTAAAATGAAGAGTATAATAGCCATAGTTTTTATGTTGATGATTGCAGGGGCTGCAAACGCCCAAACCGCAACCACAGCAAAACGTATGCAAACCCCGGCCGACGCATCGGCTAAGGATATGGATACCAAAGCTAAAGGTGATGTACTGTACGATAAAACAAAAGATGCGCAGGATAAATCGTTGATTTTTCGCCAGTCGATATTAGACGAAACAAATGTAAAAATAGACGATAAGGCTGATGCTATAGAGCCTGCCCAAAAAGTTAAATTATTGGATAATAAACTAAAACGCAACAATACAACTGTTAAACCAAACAATTTTTAAAACCCAATTACTATGATTAACAAGTATGTGATACAGGAACAGCAAGGTAGCTTATACAGCCTTGCTACTATCGAGGAGATATCGGGCGGAAGCCGCGAGTTTATGCGCGATATGATGCAACTGTTTATAGAGACCATGCCAAGGCTGGCCGATGAAATGGTAGAGGCATTGAACAACCAAAACTGGGCCGGTGTAAAATCTGTTGCCCACCAGGTAAAACCTACAATGGAGCTTATGGGCGTTACATCTTTAAAAGATGATGTTGTGGTGATTGAGAAAAACGCAATGCAACAAACCGATTTGGATATAATTCCTGCCCTGGTAGAAAAATTTTATGCCATTGTGCAGAAAATTGTAGACGCTTTAAGAACTGAAATTAAGTTCTACCAATAGGTAGAACTTAATTTTATTGGTCTTTGCCGTTGTAATAGTATGCCCTTATTATAGCCTTGTTTTTAGTAAGGTCTATTTTGCTTACTGTTATACGGTGCACATCGTAGCCTGTTTTTTCCTTTAGGGTAGATAGGAGCAAAAGCCTGTTTTCGGGCTTAATAAGCTCTAAATCTACACTCTCAATAACCTTTTCCTGCTCGTTAAGGAAAAAGAAATTACGGTCTAGCGCAAAGGTTAGCCCCACAATAAAGCCATTTAGCAGGCATAATTCCAACATGCTTTCTTTTGCAATAGCGGTAATCATACCTATGGCTATTACAATAAAAAGGTAGGTCATATCCTTGGCCGATATATCTTCTGTCCGGTACCGTATCATAGAAAATACCGCGAATAAGCCAAAGGCTGCTCCCAACGATATATCTACAATATTTAGCAGGTAGGTAATAATAAAAATTACTACGTTAAACAGGAAAAAGGTAAAAACGGTATCGCCCTTGCGGTAGTTTTTGTAGTAAACAAAACGTATAAGTATGGCTACAAATACTATATCAATTAGTAAACGCAGAAAAAATAATCCGTTTAGTTTTGATAAATAAAATTCCTGAATATCCATTTTAGAGTCCTTCTCCTGTTGTTAAATTTTGTGCAATATAACTAATGTTAACTAAACGTTAAGTCGCTAGCTAGACTATAATTTAAAACAAAGGTTTAAATCAGCTATAAACTATTTGTTATGCTGATAATAAATCAAACAGATGTATTTTAAGGTTCCACAGCTTAGCGTTTAGTGTGCAGGGTATAAGAGTAAAAAGAGAATTTCTAGTCCCTAACCCCTAGACCCTATCCCCTAAAACCGTATCTTTGCCACCTTATGCAAACGGCAGAAAAAACAGTTGCTTTTTACACCCTGGGTTGTAAGCTCAACTTCTCCGAAACGTCCACCATTGCGCGGCAGTTTAAAGAGGAGGGCTTTAGCCGTGTAGAGTTTGATGAGCGTGCTGCCGATGTATATGTTATAAATACCTGCAGCGTTACCGACCAGGCCGATAAAAAATGCCGCAGCATTGTAAACCGTGCCCTGCGTTTTAACCCCAAAGCCTTTGTTGCTGTTATAGGCTGCTATGCCCAGCTTAAACCAACAGAAATTGCCGCTATACCCGGGGTTGATGTGGTATTGGGGGCATCAGAAAAATTTAACTTAGTAAGTTATTTAGAGAGCTTTGAAAAGCGCGAGGCTGCCAGTGTGCATGCCTGCGAAATTAAAGACGTAAAAAGCTATAATTCAGCCTACTCAGCTGCCGACCGTACCCGTACATTTTTAAAGGTACAGGATGGTTGCGACTATTTCTGTTCGTTTTGTACAATACCCCTTGCCCGTGGCCGCAGCCGTAGCGATAGTACCGCAAATGTGGTGCGCATGGCTAACGAAATTGCCGCCAAAGGAGTTAAAGAGGTTGTATTAACAGGAGTAAACATTGGCGATTTTGGTAAAGGTACTGATGAGACATTCTATCAGCTTGTGCAAGAACTGGATAAGGTAGAGGGCATAGAGCGTTTCCGCATATCATCAATAGAACCTAACCTGCTAACAGATGAGATTATCCGCTTTGTAGCCCAAAGCAACAAGTTTGTTCCGCATTTCCATATACCGCTACAGTCGGGCTCTAATACCATACTGAAGGCCATGCGCCGCAGGTACGAGCGTGAGCTGTATGCAGGCCGTATACAGCTTATAAAAGAGCTAATGCCTGAGTGTTGCATTGGGGTTGATGTTATTGTAGGTTTCCCCGGCGAAACGGAAGAGGAGTTTCTTCAAACCTATAATTTTCTAAACGAACTGAATATATCGTACCTACACGTTTTTACCTATTCAGAGCGAGATAATACTACCGCAGTGCGTGTAACAGAAGGTGTTGTGCCTATGACTATACGCCAGCAGCGCAATAAAATGCTTACTATCCTATCAGAGAAAAAGCGCCGCAAGTTCTACGAAGAAAATATTGGCGCAACAGCTACCGTTCTCTGGGAAGCAGAGCGCGATGGTGAGTTTATGCATGGCTTTACCCATAACTATGTAAAGGTAAAAACCGCCTTTGCCGAAAGCCTTGTAAACCAAACCGCACAGGTTAGTTTATCTAACATAGATGCCGATGGTGTTGTTTCGGTAGAATTGATTGAGGTTGTTTCGGCTTAGTTTTCTCTTATCAACTTTTTAAGTCCTTCTATAGTTTCCTTTTTCAATATTACAAAAGATTTTAGCGCTTCATTATCAATGGGCGATATCCTTTTTCTTATCTTATTAAAATATAAAGAAACATCGGGTTCATTTTCCGTCGAAGGGTAATCTACCATTAATTCAAATGCTAAAAAAAATGTAAAAAGCTGTTGTTCTTTTGGCGTAAGTAAGGCATAGTTCTTAGCAGCTTCGCCGGGGGCTGTTTCTATGTAACATTTAATAAATACCCCCATCATTTCAGATAATGCCCCATCAGACAGAACTAATGTTTTTTTCAATGCCTTAAAATAATATGCACGTGTTTTAGCATTTTGGGAGCATACACTATCTAGCACGGCAAAGGTTATATCATCATCACTTGGCTGTACTGTGCCATTAATAATGCCTTGTGCATGTTTAACAATTTGTAAACTATCAAGTTTGGGCCTAATTGTATCAATAAATAAAGTGGTGGTTTCTGTTTTTAAAGAGTCTGCACGTATGCTGGGCATTACTTTATTAACAGGAACAGTGTCTTGGTGGTTACTTTGGCCTACCTTAGTATCGGGTAAACCGCAGGCAACAAGCCCTAATGCACTTGCCATAAAAAGTATTGCAGTTGTTTTCATATGCACAATAATAAACTAAAATACGGTATTCAATAAAAACCGATATTTGCCACTACTTAACTGTACACCGTGTATCCAAACTTCAGAGAATTATTTTACTATACCCTAGGGGTAGATATTCCGGCACTGGCCGTGGTAAACACATTTGGCTTTTTTGTGGCTATGGCTTTTGTTGTGGCCGCATGGCTGCTTAGCAAAGAGCTTAAGCGCAAAGAGGCCGAAGGTCTTATATCATCAAGCAAACGCAAAGTAGTTGTTGGTCAACCCGCATCGGTAATAGATATGGGCACATCGGGCCTGTTGGGCTTTTTAATAGGCTTTAAAGTGTTGGGTATGATTTTTAATATGGATTGGGAACACCAAACACCACAACAATTCATCATATCAACCCAAGGCAATATTATTGGCGGCCTGCTGTTTGGCGGCTTGTTTGCCTACCTAACCTGGAAAGATAAAGAGAAAACCAAGCTTGCCCAGCCTAAAGAAGAAACCATTACCGTACACCCTTACCAACTTGTAGGCAACATTACGGTTATAGCCGCGGTATCAGGTATTTTAGGGGCTAAAATATTTCATCATCTGGAAAACTGGGACGATTTTATAAAAGACCCAGTAGGTCAGTTGTCTGACTTTTTTGGTGGCCTTACTTTTTACGGTGGCCTTATTTGTGCTACAATATGTGTGCTGTGGTATTTACGCCGCAATAACATTAAGGCTGTGCACATGTTTGATGCTGCCGCGCCGGTATTAATTGTGGCTTACGGTGTAGGCCGTATAGGCTGCATGGTGGCGGGCGATGGTGACTGGGGCGTAATAAACAGCGCATACAGGGTTGATGGTGACCGTAACTACACAACTGTATCGTTACCCGATACTACTATTAAAAAAGAACTAGCTACTTACTATCCATACTTCGAGGCAAACAGCCCAGAAGAGGTGCCGCACATCCACTTTGAAAAACCGGGTGCTTTAGGCTTTTTGCCCGACCAGTTTTTTGCTTACGACTTTCCGCACAACGTATTAGAGCGTGGCGTGCCGTTAAACAATACTCCCCGCGAGCAATTTCGTAACCACCTGCCGCTGCCGGTTTTTCCTACCGCGTTTTACGAGGTGCTTATGGCCCTTGCCATTTTTGGCTTTTTATGGTCTATACGCAAGCGCATTAAAACACCGGGTATGCTTTTTGGCATATACCTTATGTTTAATGGGCTAGAGCGTTTCTTAATAGAATCTATTAGGGTAAATACTAAAATGCACTTTTTAGGCATGGTTGTAACCCAGGCACAGCTTATATCAACCATATTATTTTTAGTGGGTGTGGCGCTTACCGCATATACCTATAGTATTTATAAGAGGAAGAAAGCATAATGGAACTAATACGCATTTGCGAACAGGTAATAGCAGCAGCTACAGAAACAGGTAGGTTTATTTTAGGTGAGCAGGCTAAGTTTAACGAGGGGTTTGTAGAATCTAAAGGTATACACAACCTTGTTAGCTATGTAGATAAAACCGCCGAAGAAAAGCTGGTGGCGGCCCTTAGCAAAGTAATGCCCGAAGCGGGCTTTATTACCGAGGAAGAAACCGTTGCTCAAACCCGTGCAGAATATAACTGGATTATAGACCCGCTGGATGGTACAACCAACTTTATACATGGTTTGCCATGCTATGCGGTTAGCATTGCACTTGCCAAAGGCGATGTGCCTATTGTGGGTGTTATATACGAGATTAACAGGGCTGAATGCTTTTACGCATGGCAGGGTGGGGGAGCCTTTTAAACGGCAAACCCATTAAAGTTTCTGCCCGCGAAAAGCTTGATGATAGCCTGTTGGTAACGGGTTTTCCTTATTACGATTATGGTAAGCTAGACCAATACCTGGCCCTGTTTAAACACCTTATGCAACACAGCCGTGGTATACGCCGTTTGGGCTCTGCGGCTACCGATATGGCCTACGTTGCCTGCGGACGTTTTGAAGCGTTTTATGAATATGGCTTAAGCCCCTGGGATGTTGCTGCGGGTATTATTATAGTGAACGAAGCAGGCGGGCAAGTGTCTGACTTTAGCGGAGGTAACGATTATCTTTTTGGTAAAGAACTAATATGCTCTAATACCAAAACGCACGACCAATTATTAGAGGCCGTGCGCTTGTTTTTCTAATCCTTATCAAACCTTACTAATTCCTTTTCTTTTGAATTTGTTTGGCTATTTTATTGTATAGCTCTTGCGAGTCGAACGGTTTAGAAATATAGTCGTTCATACCTGCTTCTATACAAGACTTAGCTTCTGATGCCGCCGCATGTGCTGTCATAGCCAAAATGGGTATCTCGCGGAATGGGGGCTTCATTTTGTTACGTATATAGGCTGTAGTTTCGTAACCATCCATCTCCGGCATTTGAATATCCATCAACACTATATCAAAGTATTTAGAGCTTAGTTTTTCAATAGCTTCTTTACCGTTTTCGGCAATTTCGCTTTCAAAGTTCCAGTTGTCTAATACCTTTTTAGCCAATAGCTGGTTAATCTTGTTATCTTCGGCAATAAGCACTTTTACCTTGCCCAGTTTATAGTCTGTACGTTCTGCTTTTTGCTTAGGCAGTTCAGAGCGTTCGCCAAATTTCATTGGCATAGTTACACGGAAGGTAGAACCAGCGCCTACACGGCTTATAACCGATATTTCGCCACCTTGAAGCTCTACCAGTTTTTTAACAATGGTTAAACCTAAACCGGTGCCGCCAAACTTACGGGTAGTATCATCGCCGGCCTAGGTAAAGCTCTCAAAAATAGTATCAAGCTTATCTTCAGGTATACCTATACCGGTATCGCTTATCATAAACTCTATTTTAGCGCTTTCCTCATCGCGTACCAATACTTCAGCACTTATGCTAACCTCGCCTTTCTCAGTAAATTTAAGTGAGTTCGACATCAGGTTATTGAATATCTGGAACAGTCGGGTAGGGTCGCCCTTAACAAACTCAGGCAGACTTTCACTTGGGTAGAAACCAAGTTTAAGGGCTTTGCTGGTTGCTTTAGGCATAAACATATCGCGCAGCTTTTGCAGCATTTGCGGCAGGTTAAAGTCTATGCTCTCAAAAGTCATTTTGCCTGCTTCAATTTTCGACAGGTCAAGAATATCATTGATAATAACCAACAGGTTTTGGCCTGATGTGTTTACCAACTCTACATATTCCTTTTGTTGAGGATCTAAATTAGTTTCAATTAAAAGGTCGGTAAAGCCAAGAATAGTGTTAAGCGGTGTGCGTATTTCGTGGCTCATGCTGGCCAAAAACTGCTCTTTAAACTTAACAGATTCTAATGCTTTTTCTTTAGCCCCTTTAAGCTCGTTTTCCATGTGGATACGCTCGGTAATATCTTGCGCATAGCATATAACGTGCTTGCCGGTTTCGTTATCTTCCTTTTTGATGTTTTTATATAACCAGTAAATTTCTTTACCCTTTTTGGTGCGTAGTTTTAATACACCGCTAACCACGTTGGTGTTGCTAATGCGCAGCAGGTAATCGTCAAAAGCCTGTTTCTCTCCGGGCGGAATAAACTCGCGCAGGTTTTTACCTGTAAGGTTGCTGTTTTTATCGCCCAGCGACTCGCTGGTGGCGGGGTTGGCCGACAGTACAAACCCACTCATGTCGTGGGTCATAATAATGGCCTTAGCAATACTGTACAATTTCGCGGTTATCTTTTTCGCTTTCTATTAAAGCTTTTTGGGTGCGTATACGTTCAGTCTCAAGTACCTTAAATTTAAGGGCACTGCGTACAACAGCGGTTAAGGTTTGTGGGTTTATTTCTGATTTGGCAAAATAATCAAAGGCGCCATTTTTCATGGCCTCAACAGCTATCTTTTCATCGCCTTGGCCGGTAATAATGGCTATTGGCGCATCAAAACCACGGCTACGGAACTCTTTTAAAAGCTTTAATCCATCTTGGCCAGGTAGCTGGTAATCAAGAAATATAACATCAAAAGCCTGTTTTTCAGCAAGCTCCAAGGCATCTTGTGCCGTTTGGCAAAAAGTTAATAAGTGGTTTAACTCGGTTTTTTTCAATGCCCTTACAAAAGCAAGTACATCAACCTCGTCGTCTTCCACTAATAAAATTTGTATTGAATTATACATCATAAGCCTTAAATATAAATTGGGTGGTTGGCTTTACTATTAAAACGTTTTATATTCAAAACAGTTTCAATTTGCTTGGGCCTTTAGTTAACAGTTGTTACCAAATGTCAACACCGTAAAAGTAGTGGCTCTTATTTGTTAGCTATGCCTAAACACAGCCCTGTAAGACAAACGTAAGTTTTAGCCTTTTTTTGATGCCTGCTATAGGGGTTTTACTGCTAAACCCCTTGCTACAAGCAACATTACCCACTACTTTTTACCTCAATATAATTATGGCATTATGTAAGAAAAATCCCTACTATATTAAAACATGACCAAAATAATCATCTGTGCGTTTAGTCAGGATATTCACAAAGCATCCAGTAGTTATTTAACATAGCTACTGAGCTTATAAAGCTCTCAATAGAAAGGGGTTTCAATATATAACCGGCTACATTTAATTTGTAGGCGTTTACTTTATCCTGCTCCTCGTTAGAGGTAGTCATAACAAACACGCTAATGTGCTTAATGGTATCGGTAGCACGCAGTTCGCGTAAAAACTCAATACCACCCATACGCGGCATATTAATGTCTAGCAATATAATACGCGGAAGGTTTAAAGGGTTGTCTATAGACTTTAAGTACTCTAACGCCTCTACCCCGTTACCACAAACATGCAATGGGTTAGAAATGTTGTTCTTTTTAAACGCGCGTTTAACGTTCATCACGTCAATTTCGTCGTCTTCTACTAGTAAAATATTAATCTGCTTTTCCATATAGCAAAAGTATAATTTTATAAATACTTCAACCCTATTTGTAAAATAGCTATAAACAGGCTTGTACTTCTAATTGTTAATATTTTCTATTGCGTTACTAAGTAAAGAATATATTTTTTGAAATTCCTTATTTTCTTCCAACTTTTTTAGGTGCATTTTAACCACTTTTTTATCTCCGCGCACAGCCGGGCCGGTTTGCACAGCGGCGGGTATGTTGCCCTCTACCTTGGCTGCCGTTTGTTTTATTAGGGGGTAAACAATATCAAAAGGTATATTTTGCTGGCCTGCAATAGTGTGGGTAATATGGTACATAAGGTTGCTAAAGTTTGATGAAAATACCCCCATAATATGCAGCCAGTGGCGTTGGTCGCTATTCAGTTTATAATAGTTGTTTACCAATAGTTTGGCAAGGCCCTCTAATTGCTTTTCGGCCTTTGGGTTGTTGGCCTCTATGCAAATGGGTATGGCAGCAAAATCAGCCTTTACGTTTTTGTTAAAGGTTTGAAAGGGGTAAAACACCCCATAGTTGGTACTGCATTTTTTTAGTACATCGGCAGGTGTAGCGCCCGATGTATGCACCACCAGTGTGTTGCCAACCCTTAACTGTTTACCAATAGTAGGCAACGCATCGTCTTTAATGGCAACTATAATAATATCGGCTGCGGTGTCAATAGCTTTTAAATCGGCAATAGGTTTGGCCTGTAGCTTTTTAGCCAATGTTTTAGCCGTAGTGCCGCTTGGGCTGTAAACCTGTAATACCTTAATGCCTTTATTAACCAACGCATTACCCAGGTGTGTAGCCACATTGCCTGCTCCTATCAATACTGCTGTATGTATACCTTTTTTAGTTGTCATTTTACTACTCATTTGCGCTTTGCTACCACCCCCGCCACTCCGCCTTTGGCAGACTGCCACCCCTCTTAAATTTAGGAGGGGGAAGGGGGAGGTAAATATTCTACCTTTACACCATGGAATTACGAATTGGTGACAAGGTAAGTTTTTTAAATGAACGTGGTACTGGCAAAATTACCCGTTTTATGCCTAATAATATGGCATTGGTAGAAACCCAGGATGGCTTTGAAATGCCTTACCCTGTTAAAGAGTTGGTGCCTGAAAACTACGCCGCCGTTAAAACCATTTCTGTTGCCCCCGTTGCTATGCCTGCAAATAGTGCAGAGCAGGCCGTACAACTGGCCGATGGTATTTACCTGTGTTTTTTACCAACAACCCTTAAAGACCTTAGTGCCAGTCGCTTTTCTGTGGCTATATATAACAATACCAGGCTTGATATACTTTTTAACCTGTTTGGCAAAAATGTAAACGGGCACAGCATTATTGGTAGCGACCGCCTATTGGCAGGCCGCAGTGTGGTTATAGATACCGTACCCATGGGCGACCTTGATAAATACTCGGGCGGGGTTTTCCAATGCCTGTTTTATAGCGGTAAGGCCGATGAGATTAAAGACCCCGAAAGCCTTGCCTTTAAAGTAAAAACCGTTAAGCTGGTTGATAAAGCCAACTACAACCTGTTGGCCCACTTTAATGCCCCTGCGGTGGCTATTACAGTATATCCCCGCTCGGCAAACGCACCTAAAACTGATACCGATTACAGCCTGCAAGACCTTGCTGCTAACTTTGGCAAAGAACAACCGGCACGCGCTAAAAAGCCCCAACCCCAGGTGTACGAAATGGAGGTTGACTTGCACATAGAAGAACTGCTTGACAATATGCAGGGCCTTACCAATGGCGAGATGTTGGAGATACAACTAACCCATGCCCGCAAAAAGCTGGAAGAAGCCGTTATTCGCCGCTGCCGCAAGGTGGTGTTTATACACGGCGTTGGCAATGGCCGCCTTAAAACCGAAATACGCAACCTGCTTACCAACTACACCGGCTTGGAGTTTTTCGATGCATCGTTAGCTAAATACGGCCACGGCGCTACCGAGGTTAGGTTAGGCAATGTTCGACTGGCTTAGTTAACGGTTTTACCAATATGTATACTCATACACCTCTTTATCAATCAGCCTGTTTTCAGAGTTGTATATATCAACATGGTCTAATAGCCCATCGGTATTGTAGTTGTATTTAGTTGTTTTAGAATCAACCTTGTTGGGCTTTTCTGTTTGAATTACCCCTTTGCCTTTAGCATCGTATGTTTTGGTTAAGTATACTCCTTTGTCATCTTTAAACCATACCGTATACCCACCATCAGTGCTGTACTGGTATTCTATGCTATGCAAATCGTTAATGCCTGATATGTTGATGTATTCTATCGTATGCACATGCCTGTTCTTATCATCATACTCATACAGTATTATGTTAGTTGTATCTTTTTTATCCGGATTATCAGCATGTGAAACCACCCAGTATTGCGATGATATGCTATCAATATTATTATAGGTATAATAAATAAAATCCTCTTGGCTACTATCCCAACGGTAGTCTAGTGTTTTTTGGTTTTTGCTGTTGTATACTGAAGAGTCTTTGTTGATTAATAACGTATCATTTTCATAAAGCCGCATACTAACCATATTACCCGCTGCATCATATTTTTTATGGGTAGTATTGGTAAACCAGTTGGCTTTATATACAATTTTTATTTCCTGCCCTTTATCATTAAACTCATATTGGCTTGTGGTATTATTGCCATCTTGGTCAGTACATAATATATTAGTTAGCAGGCCTTTAGCATCAAAAGTGTATTTGTACTTAATAGAATTAATTAGTTGCTTGTTTCTAAAATCGTATAGCGATTCTGTTGGTTTAATTGTATCTGTAGGCTTTACATCAGGGTACATATCTTGGTAATAGTAATCCAGAGCAATGCAATTGCCGGTTGCATCGTAGCCAAACTTTTCTATAATTGATTTTGAGCTTTCCTTACTGTATCTATCATACCCCACTGCATATTTTGTAACCGATTTCACCTTTTTACCGGCAACCACAGGAGCCTTAGGTAACGCTTGTGCAAAGCCAAGTGTAGTGGTAAAAAGCAGAAAGATAGATAGTGTTTTTTTCATTGTTATAATATTCTCCCCCTCCCTTGGGGGAAGGTTTAGGGAGGGGTGATCATTCTTTTATAATCCTGATGCTATAACCATCAATATTACATAAATAAATACCTGTAGGCAGGTGCGTTAAATCTACCGTTGCTTTAAAAGTCCCTCCCTTAAAGGGGAGGGATTTAGGGAGGGTATCACCTGCCCAAACGCATTATAAATTTTCAGTTGCTCTATAGGCTTACTGCTTTCAATAGTAAATATGCCATTGCTTGGGTTAGGGTAAGCTTTAATCGGTGTTATTGGTTTTTCGTTTATCCCAACCTGGTTACATTCTATTAGTATAATATTATCTACCATGTAAGTAGCTCTATGGTCCCAACTTACACCGGATGGAAGAATAATTGTATTAATACTATCAGGCTCACTAAAGCTACCAATAAGCATATATTGTTCGCCACCCACGGCAGTAAAAAAGCCTGTATAATGTACCCAGTTTTCTTTGTCTGTTATAAATGTCCCCTTATATAATATTTGTGGAGAAGGAAAATTCTCTATAGGGTTAGGAGTATTTAAAACAATAAAATCTTTTACAAATAGTACTCCTATATCATCAATAGCTGTTTGGCAGCTATCGCATAAAGTAATATACATTGAGAAATAGTAGCATTGGGCACTATCCAAGGGTTTGAGCAGTTTATTTTGTGCTTGGTTTCGAAAAAAGAGTTTTCATTTTTATACGTTTCTAATGCTATAAATCCATCCCCATCATGTGGATATTGAAAGCATCCACCACCTGCAGGGTTATAGGGTACAGAACAACAACCCGGATAGGTGTCGGCAAAATGACAAGCATTGCCATAAAAGTCCTTGTCTGTAGATAATTCCCAAAATGGAATAATAGCTGGTGTGCAAAAATTATCAAAGCATGGGCATTCAGTATATTCTTCAAAACTTGGATTTTGAACCAAATTCTGCCCCTTTACAACAAATGCAAAGCATAAGAATATATGTAGTAATGCTAACCTCATTTCGCCACACTTATTTTTTGGTATCAAGCAATCGGCCCTTAGTATCTAATATACGCATTGTGTACAATCCATTTGCATAATCACCTAAGTTTAATTCAGTTAGAGCATAGGTAGTTTTAACGTTTTGCAACAACTCGCCTATGGCATTATATACCTGTATGGTTGCTTTGGTAATGCCCTTGGGTAGTTCTATAAATACCTTGTCGGTTGTGGGGTTAGGGTACACCAACATCTTCGGTTTTTCAAACTCATCAATAACCGTCCATCCCGGGCAAACATCTTTGGTATGCATGGTGTAATTCTCCACCAAAAAGGTGGTCGGAGATAGACCCACCCGCCCGGAGGGGGCTAAGGTAATAGTGGTAGGGGTAACGGTATTATTGTTAGCTACTGGGTAGCAGGCATGGTCCTGGCAATTGCCCGTAGAGCCGTTGCTATCGGTTTGCAGCAGCCATGCATGGTAGCGCGTGCCGTTGCTAAAGTTATAACTCCCCGTATAGCCACATGCTAAATACCCATCTGCAGTGGGTAAAACAGAAATGCCCTCGTCGTACTCGTAGCTTCCATAAGCACGGGCCCAGTCCAGGTTGCCTAGGCTATCGCACTTAATAAGGTACAGGTCGGTAACATCGTACGCAAAGCTGGCTGTTGTGCCGCTAATGATAAAGCCCCCGTCAGGAGTAGGTTTAATATCACTCAGGTAATCGTAGTCGGCACCGTAAAAGGTTTTATAAAACTGCGGTATGCCGTTGGTGTCAAGCTTCAAAATAAACGGGTCTGTTATCTGAAATACATTACTACCGCTTTTATGGCCTGCTAAAATATACCCGTTGGCGGTGGGAATAACCTTGCGTGCCGCGCCACCACCATAGGTTTTAGTCCACAGCAACGAACCATCGGGCCGTAGCTTTAACAACATGATGGTACCATTTTGATTAGCGGTAACCAACACATGCTTGCTGGGCGTTTCTACTGCATCGTAAGTAAATTCATGCTCGGCACTGCCATAAGAGCGTACCCAAAGGGTATCGCCATTGGTGTTAATCTTGGCTACAAGTATATCAAATCCCTTATCATCGTTAATATTATCGTACCACCCGCTTACCACAAAATTGCCATTGGCGGCATTGCGTATAGAGTAGCCATAGTCATCATTTCCGCCCGATACTTCTTTAGTCCATAAAGGTTGCCCCTGGGGGTTAATTTTAGCCATAACCATATTGGTAGGGCATTGGTCGTTGTTGCAGTCAGATGCTGTTCCGCAAACAATATAATTACCATCGCCCGAATCAACAATGCCTTTAAAACGGGTAAGGTGCCCCGCACGGTAGCTCCATTGGTTTTGCAAAACACCGTTCGCATCAACCTGCATTAACAGCCCCGCAGAACTTATGTTTGAGTATCCTTGTGTAGAACCCGCCAACAGGTAACCACCATTAATAGGCAGCATAGCCGATATCTCGTCTTTAGCATACTCTACAAAGTCGCTGTCTGAGTTATAAGTTTTTTGAAATACCTGCTGCGCCCTTACATTTAGTTGTAAAAGTTGCATAACAATAAGCAGGGCGAGTAATCTAAACACCTTTATTAGTAATTTTGAAGCCTTGAACTTAGTAAATATTTACTTGTTATTGAGTTCTAAGTATTATTTTTCATTTTTCAATTTTCATTTTTCGTTTATGGTAACGCCGGAACATTTACAGCTACAGTTGAGGGCGTTGCCCGGCAACCCCGGTGTATATCAGTTTTTTGATGTGGACGGCAGGCTGCTATACGTGGGTAAGGCCAAAAACCTGAAAAAGAGAGTATCGTCGTATTTTAATAAGGAGCATTATAGCGGGCGCACGGCGCTAATGGTATCGCGCATAAACGATATTAAGTACATTGTTACCAATACCGATTTAGATGCGCTGTTGCTGGAAAACAACCTGATAAAAACCAATAAGCCCAAGTATAATGTAGAGCTTAAGGATGATAAAAGCTACCCATCTATCTGCATTAAAAATGAGCGTTTCCCAGGGTGTTCCCCACCCGCAGGTTGATAAAAGACGGGTCGCAATATTTTGGCCCCTATGCATCGGTAAGCATGATGCACTCTGTGTTAGACCTTATCCGCAGCCTGTATAAAATACGCACCTGCAACCTTAACCTATCTCCAGACAATATAAACGCGGGCAAGTTTAAAGTGTGCCTTGAATACCATATACACAACTGCAAAGGCCCTTGCGTGGCAAAAGAAACAGAAGAAGAATACAACGATACCATTGCCCAAGTGCGCGAGATTATAAAAGGGAACATTAGCAGCGTTACCCGCCGCCTTAGCGACCAAATGATTGAGCATGCTGCCAACCTAGAGTTTGAGCAGGCACAGCAACTAAAGGTAAAACTGGAGCAACTGGAACGTTTCAAAATCAAGTCTACTGTTGTTAGCCAGTTGATTAACGATGTAGAGGTGTATACTATTGAAACTGATGATAACCACGGCTTTGTAAACTTTATGAAGGTGGTAAACGGCTCTGTTATACAAGGCCATACCTTCGAAATGAAGAAAGGCATGGAAGAAACCCCAAAGGAACTTTTAGAGCTGGGTATTGCGGAGATTAAAAACCTGTTCAACACCAAATCAAAAGAAATATTAGTGCCTTTTGAAGTAGATTTGGAGATAGAAGGCAGCGAATTTATTATCCCCCAACGGGGCGATAAAAAGAAGCTGATGGAGCTGTCGTTGCGCAATGTGCAGGCCTATATAAAAGACCGTAACAAGCAACTGGAACTGGTAGACCCCGACCGCCATACCAAGCGGATATTGGAAACCATGAAAAAGGATTTGCGCCTTAGCGAGGTGCCTGTGCATATAGAGTGCTTTGATAACTCTAACATACAAGGTGCTTTTCCTGTAGCGGCTATGACGGTGTTTAAAAACGCTAAGCCCAGTAAAAAAGACTACCGCCACTTTAACATAAAAACGGTAGAAGGCCCCAACGATTTTGCATCTATGGAAGAGATTATCTACCGCCGCTATAAACGTGTGTTAGATGAAGGATTGGATATGCCGCAACTTATTGTTATTGATGGTGGCAAGGGGCAGTTAAGTTCAGCTTTAACTAGTTTAGAACTGCTGGGTTTGCGTGGCAAGGTGGGTATAATAGGTATTGCCAAAAAACTGGAAGAGATTTACTTTCCCGGCGACCCGTACCCTATGTATATTGATAAACGGTCGGAGAGTTTGCGCATTATTCAACAGATACGTGATGAAGCCCACAGGTTTGGCATTACCCACCACCGTAAAAAACGCAGTAAAGAAACTATTACCACAGAGCTGCTAAATATACCGGGGATAGGCGATAAGATAGCCAACGATTTGCTTAATAAATTTAAATCAGTTAAGCGGATAAAAGAAACCCCGTTGGCAGAAATTGAAAAAGAAATTGGCCCCGCAAAAGCCAAACTCATCTTTGATTACTTCGAGAAGCAGAAAGGTGTTTAAAAATCCCCTCTTGAGAGGGGTGGCAAAGCATAGCTTTGACGGGGTGTGTAAATTTATGCCAAATATTAGTAAAACTTACTATTTTAGCACCTTCTCTAAAACGCAAATGCCCAATTATCCTAACGCCATCCAAAGTAAGCTACCCAAGGTAGAAACTACCATTTTTACAGTTATGAGCCGCCTTGCCACAGAGCATGGCGCTGTAAACCTATCGCAGGGCTTCCCCGATTTTGCCGTGTCGCCGAGGCTCATTTCGCTGGTAACAGAGAATATGAATAAGGGCCATAACCAATACGCCCCTATGCCCGGCCTTATGGCTTTGCGGGAATCTATCGCACAAAAAGTAGAGGGCCTTTATTCAGCCCAATACGACCCTGAAACGGAGATTACCATTACCGCCGGTGGCACACAGGCTTTGTTTACTGCTATATCAGCATGGGTAAAAGAGGGCGATGAGGTTATTATTATTGAACCTGCTTATGATAGCTATGCCCCCGCAGTTGAGCTTTGTGGCGGTCGCCCTGTGTATGCCCAGCTTAGCTACCCCGATTTTACAATCAATTGGGATGGTGTTAAAAAGCTTATCAACCGACACACGCGGATGATCATTATTAATACCCCGCACAACCCTACAGGCAGTATACTTACCGCTGCCGATATGGATAAGCTGGAAAAGCTAACCCGCAATTCTGATATTGTTATTTTGAGTGATGAGGTGTATGAACATATTATTTTTGATGGGTTAGAACACCAAAGTATTGCCCGCTACCCTAAGCTTGCTGAGCGTAGTTTCATAGTATCATCGTTTGGTAAAACCATACATGCTACCGGTTGGAAAATAGGCTATTGCATGGCACCTAAAAACCTGATGGCAGAGTTCCGCAAGGCGCACCAATATAACGTGTTTGCTGTTAACACACCTATGCAATATGCCCTTGCTGAATACATACAGGATAAGAGTACCTACCTTGAACTGGCTGATTTTTACAAAAAAAACGCGACCTTTTTAACAACCTTTTTGGCGGAACGCGGTTTAAATTAAAGGCATCGCAGGGTACGTACTTCCAGTTGCTCGATTATTCAGCAATAACGGACGAAAAAGATACTGATTTGGCTGTAAGGCTTACCAAAGAGTTTGGCGTGGCATCTATACCTATATCAGTATTCTACCATAAGCCGCAAGACAATAAAGTGCTGCGTTTTTGCTTTGCCAAAGGCGAGGACACCTTAGAAAAAGCCGCCGAAAAACTTAGAAAATTTGCATAATGGAACCCGCTGAAATATTAAAAGTAACCACTATACAAACCAACCTTGTATGGGAAGATGCAGCTGCTAATATTGCCAATTTCGAAAAGCTTATTGGCACTGTTACTGATACCGATATTATTATTTTGCCTGAGACATTCACTACCGGCTTTAGCATGGGTGTTACCCATCTGGCTGAGCCTAGCAACGGACCTTCAGCCCAATGGATACTACAGCAGGCTAAAGCTAAAAACGCGGTGGTAATGGGCAGCATTATTACTGAAGATGGTGGCCGTTATTACAACCGCCTTTACATAGCATTGCCCGATGGTAAGTTGATACATTACAACAAGCGCCATCTATTTACATTGTCTGAAGAAGATAAGTATTTCACTCCCGGCCGTGGCAAGCAAATTTTTGAGTTTAAAGGCTGGAAGATAAACCCCATGGTGTGTTACGATTTACGCTTCCCTGTGTGGAGCCGTAACATTAAAAACCATGCAGGGTATGAGTACGATGTGCTTATATATGTAGCCAACTGGCCTGAGCGCCGCAACCATGCGTGGAAAAGCTTGCTGCCTGCCCGTGCTATAGAAAACCAAGCCTACACCATTGGGGTAAACCGTATTGGTAATGATAATAAAGATATTTATTGCTCCGGCGATTCTGCTGTGTACGACTTTAAAGGCGAAGCTTTATTTATTGCCGATGCCGGTGCCGAAAGTGTAGAAACAGTTGAGCTAAACTATCGAGAATTAAAAGCCTTTCGCCGCACATACGCGTTTTTAAGCGATGCGGATAGGTTTGCAATAGAAGATTAATTTTACGATAAGGGAAAGGTTGATTGTCATTCCTGCGAAAGCAGGAATCTCACCATGCGGTAAATCTTAAATTATCATCTAGAACTTAATTCGGAATCTTGTGAAAGTGACAACAGGGAACTGGCAACTAACTAATAACCGTATTTCTTATTCCAACGCCTCCGTAGGAACTCTCGCAACTCATTTTCCCTAGCATTAGGGCCGGGGTTATACAACACCGTACCACTTACTTTTTCAGGCAAAAACTCCTGCTCTACAAAGTTATTATCGTAGCTATGGGCGTATTTATAATTATCGCCATAGCCCATGTTTTTCATCAGCTTGGTAGGGGCATTGCGCAGGTGCAACGGCACAGGTAAATCGCCCGTGCGGCGTACAAGGTCCATAGCCATGCCAATAGCCTCGTAGCTGGCATTACTCTTAGGCGACGATGCTAAATAGGTAGCGCATTGCGACAGGATTATCCGCCCTTCGGGGAAACCAATTTTATTCACCGCATCAAAGCAGGTGGTAGCCATAACAAGAGCTGTTGGGTTGGCGTTGCCAATATCTTCCGAAGCAAGAATAACCATGCGGCGGGCTATGAATAAAGGGTCTTCGCCACCTTCAATCATACGTGCTAACCAGTATACAGCCCCATTAGGGTCGCTGCCACGCATAGATTTTATAAAAGCCGATATAATATCATAATGCTGTTCGCCGCTCTTATCATACATCGCCATATTTTGCTGTATGGCTTCCAGTACTAAGTCGTTGGTAATAACAACAGGGCCGGTGGTTACAGAGTTTACAACAAGATCTACAGCGTTGAGCAGTTTACGCGCATCGCCACCCGAAATACGGAGCAGTGCCTCGGTTTCTTTTACTTCAACATTGCGTTGTTTAAGCAGTTCGTCTTCGGTAACCGCTGTATGTATCAGGCCAACTAATTCTTCTTCCGATAAAGGCTTTAATGTATACACGGTACACCTTGATAAAAGGGCCGATATAACCTCAAACGATGGGTTCTCTGTTGTAGCACCAATAAGCGTTATAGTACCTTTTTCTACTGCACCAAGTAAAGAGTCTTGCTGCGATTTGCTAAAACGGTGAATCTCGTCAATAAACAGTATAGCGCCTTCTTCAGCGCCCGCTTTTTCTATTACATCGCGAATATCCCTAACGCCTGAATTAATAGCGCTTAGTTGAAAATACGGCTTGTTTAAAGTCTTAGCAATAATATAAGCAAGGGTGGTTTTACCAACGCCTGGTGGTCCCCATAAAATAATAGATGGGCATTGGCCCGCCTCAATCATACGGCGCAACGCCGCATTAGGACCAATTAAATGTTTTTGGCCTAAGTATTCATCAAATGTATGGGGGCGGAGCCTTTCGGCTAATGGCGCGGGCATATCAAAATCCTTTCAATACAAAGATACAATTTTATCCCCTCGGTTTTAAGAGTTGAGGTAGGCTATTTTTTGTTCCCTCCCCTTTAAGGGGGAGGGTTAGGGAGGGGGTAATAGGGGTAATAGTATTGTAATTTGGAATCTATATCATGAAATCTTTAAATCCTTAAATCCTTAAATCATGGCTATATTTGCTCCCTAATATTTTTTAAGTGCACGATAAGTTACACCGCAATTTAGTAATAGCTGTTGTTGAGGCATTGGCTGAGATTTTTATAGAAAACCGCTATGCCGATAAGGTTATAGAACGCACCCTGGCTGCCGACCCGCGCCGTGGTTCGCGCGACCGTGCCTTTATTGCCGATACCGTTTACAGCCTTGTACGCTGGTGGCGCTTAACGGGTTTTTATGCCAATGTTGATGATAAGAACGATGTAGACTCTATCTGGCGCAGGGTTACTGTGTGGTTTCAGGAATCGAACTACAAGCTGCCAGATTGGTTGCAGGAGTATGAGGTGAAAGAGTCTATATTGGAAAAACGCAGGCAAATGGCATCAGAAAAAAGGCCATTTCGCATAGCATACCCGATTGGTTAGAGCAACTGGGTAAACAGTATTTTAATGAGGAAAAGTGGAACACCGAAATGGAAAGCCTAAACGAGCGTGCCGAACTGGTTATCCGTGTTAACACCCTTAAAATTACTCGCCCTAAATTAAAGGCCCTTTTAGAAACACACGATATTGAATGCCTAACCAGCGGTGAGTTTCCTGATGCTATGCTGGTGGAACGCAAAGGCAACCTCTTTGCCATGCAGGAGTTTAAAGACGGTTTGTTTGAGGTGCAAGATGCAGGTTCGCAGTCTATAGCCCCATTTCTACGTGTAGAGCCGGGCATGCGGGTTATTGATGCCTGTGCCGGCGCCGGAGGCAAAACGCTTCACTTGGCAGCTTTAATGCAGGGCAAGGGCCGTATAGTGTCTATGGATATTGAAGACTTTAAGTTGAATGAACTAAAACGCCGCGCCCGCCGCAACGGGGTGCCCAATATTGAAACCCGTTTAATTGAAGGTGCTAAAACCATTAAACGTTTAGCTGAGAGTGCAGACAGGCTGTTGCTTGATGTACCATGCTCGGGTTTGGGTGTTATACGTCGCAACCCCGATGCAAAGTGGAAGCTAAACCCCGAATTTATAGAGCGTGTGCAACAAACACAGGCAGAGATTTTAAGCACCTACCCAACCATGCTTAAACCTGGCGGATTGATGGTATACGCTACATGCAGCATATTACCCGTTGAGAATGAAAACCAGGTAGAGAAATTTCTACAGGCCAACCCTAATTTCGAATTGTTAGAAGATAAGCACGTATGGCCATCAGAAGGGTTTGATGGTTTTTACATGGCGTTAATTAAAAAGAATTAATAAAAATATTTTTTGTTTTTGTCCCCCTTTGGAGGGGGTGCCCGAAGGGCGGGGGAGGTTCCGCTATGTAAATTATAAATAACATGTTAAAGTTAGTCCCCGCCACTACAGCCGATACCCAGACCATCCACGATATTGCAGAGCGTGTATGGAGCAAGCATTATATCCCCAACATAATAACCCAAGACCAAATGGATTATATGATGGAGTGGATGTATTCGGCCAATAGCTTAGCAAAGCAAATGGCAGAGGACGCCCACTTTTTTATGATGGATTATAAAGGGCAAACGGTGGGATATATTTCTATTAACGATAACGATGGCGACCTGTTCCTTAACAAGTTTTATATAGATACCGAGTACCAACGATTGAACCTTGGCAGCAATGCTTTAGCCCTCGCATTATCCGAATTCCCTGGTGCTAAAACCATCCGCCTGCAAGTAAACCGCAAAAACTTTAAAGCCATAAACTTCTACTTTAAAAACGGTTTTACTATTGAAAAAGTTGAAGACTTCGACATAGGCAACAACTACCTGATGGAAGATTATGTGATGTTAAAGAAGTTATACGAAAAATAAAAAGGTTAACGTCATTCCCGCGCAGGCGGGAATCTCACCAAGCGGTAGTAGAAAATATAGGTAACTAATCTACCTACCCAACACCTTATTTGCTACATCAGGAAAATTGGTGATAATACCATCCACACCCAGGTTAATGGCTTTGCGCATTTTATCTTCGGTGTTTAGCGTAAAGGGATAAACTGTTTTATTTTCTGCATGCATTTTCTTAACCCATGCTTTAGTAACAAATAGATGGTGCGGGTTTACCGATGTAACATAAGGTAGCGGCGTAAACTTACCACCCTTTAATTCTCGCGTTACGTGCAACGGCATAATGCCTTTAGGGGCTATAATTAACTGTTGACATTCTAAGTCGGGTGCCAGTTTGTGCATCTCTTCTAAATAAGCAACCTCAAACGATTGTATTACCACCCAACCCTCGGCTTTATTCTTTCTAATACATTCAATAACCTTTGTAACCAATTCGGTATAAAGCCCTTTCTCAGGCCATTTAAGTTCTATAAGCACCTTGGTTTTTTCTCCCGATAGTTTCAATACTTCATCCAGTGTGGGCACTGCTTCACCTTTAAACTCAGGCTTAAATTTGCTGCCTGCATCAAGGGTTTTAATATAGCTGTAGGTTAGGTTTTCAATATCTCCTTCGCCATTAGTAGTGCGGTTAACACTATGGTCGTGCATTACAATAAGGCTATCGTCTTTCGATACATGTACATCCAGCTCCATCAAATCAACCTTAAATTCCATGGCTTTTTTAAACGATGCTATTGTGTTTTCAGGCGCTAAACCCGAAGCGCCACGGTGGGCAATAACTATAACGTTTTTCTTGTTGGGGTTATCATCAGTAGAGGTAGCCGTAAAGTTTATATAGGGCACGCCAATAGCCAGTAGCAGGAATAACAGCACGATAGAGAGTAGGGTTAATAATGTGATTTTTATTTTACGACGCATGCGTAAATTTAAGCTAAAGCTGTTACCGCCTCTGTTAAATTTTCAGCAAAGTATATGCTTTTACCTTTGTTGCTTTCGCGGATAAAGTCTTGTAGGCTGATGCTGGTTACATTAGTAAAATTACCCACAATAGCTAAGGCGGCAACGGTAGTTTACAAATTTTTGCAATACATCGCCTGCAATGCCAGTGTGCAGTTCAAAAAATGCAGGAATGATGTTTTCCTGATGCAGAATAATACCGGTAACATCAGTAAGGGAAGGATTATAAATTAAATCTAAAACATCCTGGCCTGAGGATATGATAACAGCATCAGTAACCACTTCGGCAACTTTATCATGATTATGAAACTGAAATTGCATGGTTATGATATTTTCAAATCAACACCTGCTACAATAAGCGCAATAATGATTAAGCCCACTACAATACGGTACCAGCCAAACAGCTTAAACCCATATTTAGACAGGTAGCCAATAAAGAATTTTATAGCAGCTAAGGCCACAATAAATGCCACTATATTACCTACAACAAGCATCATTATGTTGTTGCTGTCGGTAAGCATTTCGGGGTTTCTTTATAGGCTTTAAGCAGCTTATAACCTGTGGCTGCAAACATGGTAGGTACGGCTAAAAAGAAAGAAAACTCTGCTGCTAAACTGCGCGTAAGGCCCTGTTGCATACCACCAATAATAGATGCAGCACTGCGGCTAACACCCGGTATCATAGCTATACACTGCCATATACCAATTATAAACCCTTTTTGGTAGCTTATTTCTTCTTCTTTATCTATTACAGGCTTATTAAATACCTTATCAATAAAAAGTAAAATAATACCGCCAACTAATAACGATATAGCTACCGTCAATGGGCTTTCTAATAATGCATCAATTTTATCAGACAATAAGAAACCAATAGCTAACGCAGGGATAACAGCTATAATTAACTTAATGTAAAACTGTAAGCGGGTAACATCAAAAAAACGTTTCCAGTATAGTACTACCACCGCCAGTATAGCCCCCAATTGTATACAAATTTCAAACAGTTTGGTAAAGGGGTGTTCAGCAATGCCCATAAGGCTGCCGGTAATAATCATGTGCCCTGTTGATGATACGGGTAAGTACTCTGTTAACCCCTCAACAATAGCAAGGATAATAGCTTCTATAAGCGACATCTCGTAAGTTAAATTGAAACGCCCGTCACACTGAGCGTAGTCGAAGTATTAAGCCTTAGGCTTTTTCAAAATAGCAAAAACGCCCAACGCAAATCCTGCAATAATAACTAGCGGGGCTACGGTAATGCGGGTAGTGCTAAATAATTCTTCGCTAAACACATTAGGGTCTTCAGAACCGCCACCGGCCATCATAATATAGCCAAGTACAATTATGGCAAATGATACGATTAGCAAAATGTAGTTCTCGCGGCCAAATACAAACTGGCCTTGGTTGTTATTAGTGACTTTAGTAGCCGTTACGGGTTGTTTTTTAGCGTCTGCCATTGTTTAATAAAGTTGGTCTGTACGTGTTTTTAAATACAGTTGCAATGCTATAAGGGTGCTAAGATACGAAATTAGTAAACCAAGCAACAATAATGTCCCTGCAAGTGGTGTAAGTAGTTTATAATCAAGCAATAGGTTAAATTCAAGGTTGGATTGCTGGTAAAGCAATCCGGCAATGGTAAGGGCAAGCAAGCCACCGGCTATTGCCCAGGCTATAAGCCCGTTTATAAATGCCCTGCTGATAAAAGGGCGGCGAATAAAGCTTTGCGTAGCGCCTACCAGTAGCATACTCTTTATCAGTAAGCGTTGCGAGTATATATCTAAGCGGATAGACGAGTTGATTAGCGACACACAAACTACCAAGAGCAACAAGGCAAAGCCCAGTATGGCAAAGCCAATGTTTTTAGCGGTTTCGTTAAGTTCTCCGGTTACGGTTTCGCTGTAGGTAACATCGCTAACCACAGGGTCTTTAACAAGGTCGGCCTTAATTTTAGCTACCTGGCCTATGGTAGTATATTCAGGTTTTAGATTAACCTCTAGCGATGGCTCTAAAAAATTCTCGCCGGTAAGGTCCATAAAGTCTTCGCCAATATCTTTTTTGTAACGCTCTAGGGCAGTGGCTTTGTCAACATACACCACCTTGGCTGAATACGGTGCGGCCTCCAGCTTTTTTTGCAGACCTTTTACTAGCAAAGAGTCGGCCTCATTTTTAACAAATACCGTAAATGGCAGGCTTTGGCGCAGGTGCTTATCTAGCTGCACGGCATAAACCACAATAAGCCCTGTAAGGCCCAGCATAAATATTACCAGCGATATGCTTAGCACCGCCGATACCCTGTTGGTTGTTTTTTTAGTTGCTTTTTCTTCCACCTTAATTTACTGCCTGCGCGTGGGGTTTAATACTTTCTATAACGTACCAGTTGCCATTAATATTTACACATTTAACCGATGCTGTATGCTGTTTGCCATTACCATCGGTAAACATAACCTGCACTGCTGTATGCTCGCGGTTGTCTTTGTTAAAAGGCTCGTGGCTTACGGCTGGTGTGCTGGCTTTATCCCATATAACGCCATCGGCCTGTAATTTATTTTTAGTGGCAACCCAATCGTCGTTTAATTTTTTGGCAGTACCCTGGGCTAAGAATTTTAACAGCGTAGAATCGTCTTTGGTGCTTTTAGCATCTTTAATAATCTTTAACTCGGCCAGGGTAGGGTAGTAGATAGATAGCTCTTTCTCGTTATTGTTTTTTAACGAGTTGTAAAGCGCTTTGCCAATATCTTGTGTTGTTCCTCCTTTTTGTGCTGAAATTGCAAATGCAACAATCAATAAAAGGGCAATAGTTAATAAGCCTTTCTTCATACTAATTAACAGATTGGCCTGTAGGCAGAATGTTAGAAACAATAAACCAACGGTTATCTATTTTGGTGCAACGTGCCGAAATAGTATAAGCTACGCCATTAGACACAGCCGAATATTTTATAATACCATGTTCCAAACCCTCTGAATTAAACAAAACGGTTTCGGTTTGCGATGCGGTAGGTACATTAAAATTAACACCTTGCTTAACTAAAACACCGTGGACTGTGGCAACCTGCCCAAGTAGCATATCGTGGTTGTCGCCCTCTGTGTCTTTTAGCAGCGGGTCTATTAGCAACGGGTTGTTTGTGCTTACAGCCTCAAATAATACCGGGGCAATATCTTCTAAATTGGCTTTACCTGTTTGGGCATTAATGCTTAACGTGCTTAGCACCAACATTAAAATGATAACTACTTTTTTCATTTCATTATTTGTTTAAAGGTTTTACTTCCTTTTACAAAGAAAGCATATACAATACTATGGTCCACCATCTCGGTATGCGAATAATTAACAACGTTTTTACCCAGTTGGTTGCGTTTTTTTAACAGTTTGGGTATTTGGCTGTAGAAGACAAAATGCCCCTTAATTACCGCCCAAAAATGGGTAAAATCGCCCCGCAGTAAAAACCGCAAACCTGCTACACCATCTAACACCATGCGACCGTAAATACGCAGCATAACATCGTACGGCTTACCGTTTTTCAATAATAAATATAGGTTATTTCTAAAGTTTAAATACGTTTTTCTTGGACTTTCAGCATTTAAAGTACCTCCACCAACATGGTAAACCTTGCTTTGTGGGCAAACCATAATACGATAGCCCATGTTTTTTAACCTCCAGCAAAGGTCAATCTCTTCCATGTGGGCAAAAAAATCATCATCGAGCCCGCCGCTTTGGTGGTATAAATTGGCCCTTACAAACATAGCCGCCCCCGATGCCCAAAAAACATCAACCGTATCGTTGTATTGGCCCTCATCGGTTTCGGTTTCAAAGAACACGCGGCCCCTGCAAAACGGGTAGCCCCATTTATCAATAAACCCACCGGCAGCACCGGCGTATTCAAATTTTTCTTTTTGGTGATAAGCCAAAATCTTAGGTTGGCAAGCTGCTATTTTTGGGTCGCTATCCATTAGGTTGATAATGGGTTCAATCCAGTTAGCGGTTACTTCTACATCAGAATTAAGTAGCACATAATAATCGGCCCTTATTTTTTTTAGCGCATCATTATATCCCTTTGCAAATCCGCCGTTTACATCATTCACCACAATCTTAACCTGCGGAAATTCTTTCTGCACATACGCTACAGATTCGTCGGTAGATGCGTTGTCGGCCAGCCATACTTCGGCATAGGGAATAGAGTGTTGGCAGACCCCGGCAAGAAACTGCTTAAGGTATTTAACCCCATTAAAATTAAGTATAACAACCGCTGTATGTGGCACTATGGTAATAATTTAAACGGCAATATTACAAAAGCCCTGCATACTAAACAGCTATGTGTTTGTAAATGCCTGTGCCTTGTGTAAACATTACTTATTGTGTGGCTATTTTTACAACGTATGAAAATTCACTTTATTGCCATTGGCGGTAGCGCCATGCATAATTTAGCCATAGCCCTAAAAGAGGCAGGAAACGATATTACAGGCTCTGACGATGAAATATTTGAGCCATCGCGCAGCCGTTTGGCTCGCTTAGGTTTGTTACCTGAGCAGGAAGGCTGGTACCCCGAAAAGATACACACCGGCTTAGACTGTGTGGTACTTGGTATGCATGCCCGTAAGGATAATCCTGAGTTGTTGCGCGCTACAGAGCTGGGCATAAAGATATTCTCGTACCCCGAATACCTGTACGAGCATTCTAAACATAAAACCCGTGTAGTTATTGGTGGCAGCCACGGTAAAACCACAATTACCGCTATGGTAATGCACATACTACATGCCGCAGGTAAAGATTTTGACTATATGGTAGGTGCCCAGCTAAAGGGTTTTGATACCATGGTGCGCATGACAAACGATGCCCCTATTATGATTTTGGAGGGCGATGAGTACTTGACTTCACCAATAGACCCAAGGCCTAAGTTCCATTTATACAAGCCCCATGTATCAATAATATCGGGCATTGCGTGGGACCATATTAATGTGTTTCCTACGTTTTCTATTTACCTCGACCAGTTCCGCCAGTTTATAAATTTGATTGAGCCTGATGGCACCCTTATTTATTTTGATGGTGATGAAAACCTGAAACAACTATCAGCAGAAGCCCGCTACGATATTAAAACAGTATCGTACAACACCATGCCTAACAAGGTTGAAAAAGGCATTACCTATGTTGCCGAAACCGATGGCTCTTTCGCGCCGCTGCGTATTATTGGCAAGCATAACCTGCAAAACCTGGCCGGTGCTTTAGAAGTTTGTCGTGCTTTGCATATTAGTGATGATGAATTCTTTACCCATATACAAACCTTTGAAGGTGCTGCCAAGCGTTTAGAACCGTTAAAGATTGAAGAAGGATATTCTGTATTCCGCGATTTTGCTCATGCCCCATCTAAGTTGAAGGCTACGGTTAGCGCGGTTAAAGAACACTTTCACGACCGTACCGTAATAGCCTGTTTTGAGTTGCATACCTTTAGTAGCCTTAACAAAGAGTTTCTACAGGAATATGCCGGTGCTATGGATGCTGCCGATATTGCCATTGTATACTTTAGCAACCATGCGTTGGAGTTAAAACGCCTGGAGCAACTATCGTTAGATGATGTAAAAGAAGCCTTTACCCGACCCGACTTGGAAGTATATAACAACGCTACCGAACTTTACACCCGCCTGCAATCAATACCTAAAACAGATGTATGCCTATTGCTAATGAGCTCAGGCAACTTTGATGGGTTGGATTTGATGGCACTATAGAAAATCTCCGTTAAGAGGGAGTCTTTTTTCTTAGCTTTACCCTATGCATACGTTTAAGTTTGATTCTACCCGCTATAAAGAAGTCAGAAATAAAGCTATACTTAATAGCGCGGTCTTTATGGTATTATTGTATACGGTTATTTTTAGGGATGATATATTAAGCCTTTTTACAGACTTTGATTATAGTAATGGTTTTTTAATTGTAATAGCTGTAGTATTAGGTATTGCGTTTATATTTATTAATAATTCAGACACAAAAGAACACTACGAGTCTATAAGCATTATAATAGACGAACAAAGTATTACTCATTATGAAAAGGGTTCAGTAAAAGGCACTCTGCTCTTTACAGATATAAAGGAAATAATAAAGTACCCATCAGGCTTAGAAATAAAGACCAAGTATTTAGCAAGTAGCTTAACGGTGTTACCTCAAATGCAAAATTACAGCCAAATAATAGAGCTGTTGGCTAAAGTAAAACCCATACAAGTAAGGCTTATAAGTAGCAGCTATTTAATTACTTTATTATCAATAATTGCATTAGGTATTATGTATGCTTTTATAAGCAGAGACTTAGTAAGGATGATATTGTATTCAACTGCCACAGCCTGTTTATGCTATGTTACATTTACTTTTTTCGCCTCTCCACTTGTAAGTAGTGATGATAAGTGGGCAAGGGGGCCTATATTTATTCTGATGATACTAGCCTTCAGTTATCTTACCTTTAATAGTGTAATTAATTTATTCCACCTGTATTAATTCTCTGTAGGGTGCGAGAAAAACGGCCTGCGTTTACCCTCAGGGTATTTACGTAAAAAATAAGCCAGCACCAAGGTAAAGAATATGCCCGATGCCATGGTAATAAACATAGGGAAGTTTACCTGCATAAAAGGCGAGAAAAAGTTAGCAGCACCGCCAATAGCGTGCTCCTTTGTCAGCTTATCTAAGGAGGTGTCGGCATTAATTTTAGCAACCTCATTTGCCAAGCGGGCAGGCAGTATGGTAGTATTTATTGCTGAATAATAAAAGTAATCGAACACCGCATTAATGCCCCCTGCTATTACAGTAATGCGTATACCGGCGGCACTAAGTAACCGCCCGGTAATAAAACCACCAAACTCTACATTACGGGTAAGTACCATACCGGGATAAAGCATGGCAACGGTAAACGATGGGGCTACAAGTAAAAAGTATTTGCCTAAGCCCTCATGCGTAGGGTCAATATAAAATATGATAAGCTTGGCAGCAATAGCCAGTACAATAGCCAGTAAGGTGTATTTTAAATATTCCCTCATACAGGGCGCAAAGATAGTTTAAACAATTTGCCTTTTTACTTGCTTTTTTCAATCATTTTGCAGAAATTTACAAGTCTAAACACACTAGCAGAGATATGAAAACCATTAGTTCAGGCATATTTTTGATTGATACCGATACCCTTGTAGAAGTTGATGAGCTTCTTGATACCGGCGTTAAGCGTAACCTTGTTTTGCATAACGACGATTATAACACCTTTGAATACGTAATAGAAACATTGATAGAGGTATGCGACCACACCGTGGAGCAAGCCGAGCAGTGTACCTATATAGTGCATTACAATGGCAAATGCGTTGTTAAATTAGGCACGGTAGAAGAGTTAAAACCTATTTATCAAGCCATACAAGACCGTGGCCTAACGGTTGAGATAGATTAATTTTATTTCTGTATTTTTTTCTGGGCTTTCTTTTTCTCTTGACAGGCGGTCTTTTTTCCTTTATTGATATGGATTTTTCATTGCGTTCTTTTCTAAGAGCAAAATGAACGCGTAAACCAACATACAAGAAGAAACATACTACTAAAAGAAAAAACCAAATGGGTATTCCTGTCCCGGGATAGTAATATGAATATCTGTCGGTAGGTATCTTTATATCTCTTAATGCTTCGAAAGACATCTACTAACAAAAGTAAACAATAAACCAATAAATAGTATTTTTGGTATATGAAAACCAAGGCATTAACAATACTTTTAGTAGTGGGCTTATTTGCCGCCTGCGTAAAAGTACCCATTACGGGCCGCAGGCAAATAAACCTGTTGCCACAGTCTACGCTTAACTCTATGAGCGTTACAGAATACCGTACATTTTTAAGTGCTAATGCGGTAGTATCGGCAAGCGATAATCAAACCATAATGGTGCAAACAGTAGGCAAAAAAATTGCTGATGCGGCATCGCAATACCTACGTGCCCATGGCAATGCGAAGCGCCTGCAAGGTTATAAATGGGAGTTTAACTTGGTACAAAGCCCCCAAGCCAACGCATGGTGTATGCCTGGTGGCAAAGTGGTTGTTTACTCTGGTTTATTACCTATTACTAAAACCCCCGAGGGGTTGGCAGTAGTGCTTGGGCATGAGATTTCTCACTCGCTGGCAAACCACGGTAACGAGCGTATGAGCCAGCAATTGGGTGTACAAGCCGGTGGCTTGGCGCTGGATGTTGCCTTGTCTCAAAAACCACAACAAACCCGCGATTTATTTATGCAATCGTATGGTATAGGCTCAACATTAGGTATGTTAAAATACTCTCGCCTGCACGAGAGCGAGGCCGACCGTATGGGCCTTATTTTTATGGCCATGGCGGGCTATAACCCTAACGAAGCTATTAGCTTTTGGCAACGCATGGCGGCACAGGGCGGCGCACAACCACCTGAGTTTTTAAGCACCCACCCATCAAATAGCACCCGTATAGAAGATATTAAAAAGGCTATGCCCGAGGCTATGAAACATTATAAGCCAACAGGGGGAGCAAATCAAAATAATAAGGTAAAGCAAACCAAAACACCGCCGGTTAAAAAGCCTTAACGCTCAAATGCCCGTTGGGTGCCAGTATAATGTGCCCATCATCAAGTAAGGCACGCAGTACTTTTTTAGCATATCGCTATCCACTTCGTCCAAGTGTTGTAGTATCTGGTCGGGTAGGGGGTATGTTCTTCAATAATAGCCAGCACACGCTCTGTTAGCTGAATTAAATCGCTCTTAGGCTTTTGCTTTTTAGCACTGCAATAATCGCATACTCCGCATTCTTTAGCATCGGTCTCACCAAAATATTCCAGCAGCATTACGTTGCGGCACCTTGTTTTTATAGATGCGTAATACAATAATGCCTTCATGCGTTTTCCGTATCCGGCTTTCAGTTTCCAGTACATATCGTCAGACATGCGCAACTGCTTTTCGTTAGCATAGGGCATGGTAAATATTACCTGGGGCTTATCTGTAGACTTTACATAATCTAAAACCTCTTGCTTTTTAAGCAGTTCAAGGTTGTAAATGGCCTGCTCATCTTTTATGCCTGCGCCGCGTGCAATGGCCCGTTCATTAATACTAACATACTGCTCAAACATACCGCCATACAGCCGTAATAGTGTTTTAATAAACCCGTCCATTTTTGGGTTTTGCACCTGGTAGTTATACAAGTCGGCGTGGTTAATGGTAAAAAACACGCGCGATGGTTTGTACAACGCCTCTGTAAGTTCTATATAGCCTTCTTTTTCAAGCAGTTTAAGGCTGTTGAATACCAATAATGCTTCAAACTTATAGTAGCTGCAAAAGTGTTGCAGGTCAAACTCATACGCCTGCCCCAAACCAGAACCTTCTGCAATAAAATAGTAACTGCTAAGGGCTTTGTATACCCGCTTTATTTCTTCTATCGGCGGAAAAGCTTTTTCGTAGCGTTTCTCCGCATCTTCATCATCGTTACTACCAAACAGCATTACCGCGTAGGCTTTTTGCCCATCGCGCCCGGCACGGCCTGCCTCTTGAAAGTAGGCTTCTGGGCTATCGGGCACATCCAGGTGAACAACAAAGCGTACATCGGGCTTGTCTATGCCCATGCCAAAGGCGTTGGTACACACTATAACCCGCACCTTGTTGTTTATCCAATCGTTTTGTTGCAGGTTGCGTGCGGCTATTTCTAAGCCCGCATGGTAAAAAGCCGCATTTACATTTTGGCGGCGCAGGTAGTCGGCAATATCTTTGGTAGCCCTGCGGTTACGTACATATACAATACCGCTGCCCTTTACATTGTGGCAAATTTCCATCAGCTTGGCCAGCTTACTATCTTCATACCTAACAATATAAGCCAGGTTTTCTCGGGCAAAACTTTTGCTTATTACATTCTTCTGTTTAAAAAGCAGCTGTTTCTGAATGTCTTCAACTGTTTCAGCCGTAGCCGATGCTGTTAGGGCCAGCACAGGGGTTTTGGGTACAAGGTCCCGCACTTCGGCAATTTTTAGGTACGATGGCCTAAAATCGTGCCCCCATTGCGATATGCAGTGGGCCTCATCAATAGCAATAAGGTTCACCTTCATTTTCTTAATCCGTTCGCGCACCAGCTCCGTCCCCAACCGCTCGGGTGACAGGTACAGGAACTTTATATTGCCATAAATGCAGTTATCCAGCACAATATCAATCTCGCGGAAGCTCATGGTAGCGTTTACCGTTACCGCGTTTATGCCCCGCTTTACAAGGTTATTCACCTGGTCTTGCATAAGGGCTATAAGGGGCGATACTACTATACAAATACCTTCTTTTAGTAACCCCGGCACCTGGAAACAGATAGACTTGCCGCCACCTGTAGGCAACAGCGCAAGGGTGTCTTTACCCTCCAGTACAGCGTTTACAATATCCTCCTGCATGGGCCGGAAGGCATCGTATCCCCAGTATTGCTTTAATATGTCGGCGGGTGTTGGCACGGCATAAAAATAGGGTATATTTTTGATTAAGGCCTTCTCACAGTCATGGTGAGCGTAGACCAATCATGCATAAACTAAACCTTATACCATCGTTCAACGTTAAGCGGTTGATAACTCCACAGCCACTGGTAATATTCTACCCAACCGTTTCTGAAATTTGTAGGTATGTTAACATGGCCGCGGCTGCGCAAGTGGCTTACACGCTTTTTCTTTTTTCATCGTTGCCCTTTGTAATTATTTACTTAGCGGCCAGCATTATTTTTATCTTTTTTAAAGATGATGTAAAAAGCTATTTGGTTGAAAAACTGAACGATGAACTGGTTACCGAGGTTAAGATTGAAGACATTGAGTTTTCGGTATTAAAGAAGTTTCCCTACGCCAGTGTAGAGCTGAAAAATGTATCGGCCGATGAGATTACCCCCAATCCGGTTAAAGAAAAGCTGTTTACCGCGGGCCGCATTTACTGCCTGTTCAACTGGTACGAGATGTTCAGCAGTAACTTCCATTTACGCAAAGTAGAGTTTGAAGACCTTACCCTTAACTTTAAGCGATTTGACGATGGTAGCGATAATTTCCATTTTTGGAAAGAGCAAAAAAGCACCGGCGAGCCTGCCAAATTCTCGTTAAACCTGCACAAGGTTAAGTTTAAAAATGTAGAGTTTAAGTATGTTGATAAAAGGAACAAAACCTTTTTAGGGTTGAATTTGCTGGAGGGGATGGTGTCGGGCAGCTTTGCCGATGAGCAGTACACCCTTACCGCCAAGGCTGCTTTAACGGCCGATGTGCTAACGTTTGGTGGTATTACCATTCCGCCAACGCCCGATGTGCGCATTAGCTTTATTGCCGATGCCAACAACAAAACCAAAACCTATAATTTTCAAAACGCGCAACTGTTTTTAGGCAAGCTTAGCCTGCTTAGCAATGGGCAAATTATAGCGGGCAAAGACCCATCGCTAAACCTTAATATTAAGGGCGATAAATTGGATGTAGCTTCTGTACTGTCGGCCCTGCCGCGGGAGTATGCATCGTTTGCCGATGATTATGCCAGTAAGGGATTGTTCTATTTAGATGGTAACATTGCCGGTCCGTTAGGTAAGCCTATTGCCAAGGCTAACTTTGGTATTAGCAGCGGTAACATAACCCACAAACCCAGCGGCACAGTTATGAGCAATGTAAACCTTAGTGGCTCATTTAACAGTGGCGAGGTGCTGCAAAAAGGAGAACTGGTGGTAAGCCGCATAAGCCTGCAACTTAAACAAGGCTCGCTGCGGGGCAGGTTTAAACTGGTAAACCTTATCAACCCTTACATATCAGCATCTGTTCAGGGTACTGCCGACTTGGGTGATATAAAGAATTTTATTCCCGGCACAGAAATAAAGCACATGGCAGGCAGCCTTATTGTTGATGCCGAAATTAAAGGTCCGCTTGGCGATGTAGAAGCCCTTGCCGACGGTAATACCAACGCTGTGGCCAGTGGCCATGTAGAGGTGCGCAACGGCTCTGTAGAGCTTAGCAGCTTTGCCCACCGCATAGCCAAGGTTAATGCCAGGGCCAGCTTTGGTAACGATATTGTAGACCTTGACCAATGCGCTTTTAACATTGGCAAAAGCAATTTTAATTTGAACGGCAGGGTGCTTAGCTTCCCATCGTGCATACTAAACAGCAAGCAAAAAATACATATTGATGCATCGCTAGGCTCTAGCTACTGCGATATTGGGGAGCTGATTAAGAAACCGATTGAAAACCCGTTAAAAGATACCGCTTCGGTTTTTCAACTGTCAGAAAGGTTGGAGAGTGAACTTACCATCAGGGCCGACAAGATTACCTTTAACAAGTTTGGCGCACTAAACATGGTGGGCAATTTAAAGCTGTATAACAGGGTTATAGACCTGTCTGGCGTATCGCTGCAAACGGCGGGGGTAGTGTAAACCTAACCGCTAATATTGATGCCCGGGGCACAACCCGCATACGTACCGCCTGCGAGGCCAAGCTGAATAATATTGACATCCACTCGCTGTTTTATGAGTTTGACGATTTTGGCCAAACTACCATGCAAAGCAAGCACCTTAAAGGCAGGCTTACAGCATCGGTAGCGTTTGCTGCCAACTGGACTAAGAAACTGGATATACTACTGCCCAGTATAGAAGCCGAGAGCGATGTTAAACTGGAGAATGGAGAGTTGATAGACTTTGAGCCGATAACGGCCATGTCTAAATTTATTCAGGTTGATGAGTTAAAGCACATCTTTTTCTCTAACCTTAGCAACCACATCATAATCCGCAACAGCACTATACAAATACCTACTACCGAGATACAATCGAGTGCGCTAAACCTTTCGGCATGGGGCACACACGATTTTGACAATAATATAGACTACCATGTGCGGGTTAACCTGCGTGAGTTGCTATCGAAGAAATTCATAAAAAATAAAAAACAACAGGTAGATGCCGATGGCGAAACTGTGCAAGACGATGGACGTGGTGGTTCTAACCTGTTTTTACTGGTTACCGGCACGGCTGATAACCCCAAAGTTAAGTACGATGTAGGAGCGGTTAAGAACAAGATTAAAGAAGATTTTAAGAAAGAGAAGTTTGTGCTAAAGGGTATATTGAAGAAGGAGTTTGGCAGTAAAGACGCGCAGCCCGACGGTACAGAAGATAACAGCACCCAGCCCAAAGAGGAGAAAACACCGCTGTTTGGTAAGAATAAAAAGAAGAAGGAGAAAAAGGGAACCCAAACCAATGAGCCACAAATTGAGTGGAACGACAATTAGCAATGCTCCTGTTTTTTCCGATAAACCAGAAATTTTGTAATTTTTTTCGCCCAACGCAATAATATCTTTGTAGCAGAGTTATTAGAGTAGAGTTAGGTTTATAGATGTTTATTACTGTGTGTTGAAAAAGCCCGCCGGCGCAATTGGCGGGCTTTTTCTGTTTATTCGTTGTAATAATCTTTTTTGAATACAATAATGCAAACGCTGGGTTTGTCGTCATCAGAATCGTGCATTGACAAACCAATTCCTAAATCAAAAAAGATAATCCCTTCCTCTTTTTCTTCTTCAAAATTACAGCTCTCTTTTATTAAGATTTCTTTTGCTTCCTGATAAGTAAAACTGAATAAATTAATATTGTTATAGATGAAAGTATTAGATGGAAATACTTCTATTGCATCTACAAAATATTCTGAATCATAATGGAATATTAGCCCTAAGCTTTTGTAATAAGAGTCAGACGGGACAGGGTCAAACTGTGTTTTTTGAAATGATTCGTATTCATTGCCTAATAATGCAATTATATCACTCCTATTAGCATCTAGTCTAATGTTATTTAAAGATTGAAAAGGTGTGTAATTATATTCCATTACAAATAATCCACATCATGGTTTAGGGGTATTCCATTAGGTATTGCAGGGCTTGTTTAATGTCCATATCGCCGTACATAATGCGGTAGAGGGCCTCGGTAATAGGGGCGCGCACCTTATAGTTATTTACCAGTGCCTTGGCAACCTTAATGGTATTGATACCCTCGGCAGCCTCGGTCATGGTTTTGGTAATGGCATCTAAAGATTCTCCTTTTGCTAAGCGGAAACCAACAGTATAGTTACGGCTTAGCGGACTTGATGATGTGGCTATTAAATCGCCCACTCCTGCAAGGCCAATAAAGGCACGGGTATCGGCACCCATGGTTTTGCCAATGTATATCATCTCGGCCATACCGCGACTAATAAGCAGTGCACGGGCATTATCGCCCAGGCCTAAACCGCCTAACGCGCCCGATGCTATTGCTATAACGTTTTTAAGTACGCCTGCTATTTCAATACCGGTAACATCGTGGCTGCCGTATACCTGAAAACGCCTGCTGCGCAGGGCTTTTTGGCCTTCATGTATTACTTCCTCAAAGCGGCTGGCAACAACAGTTGCGGCGGGCTGCCCCTGCATAATTTCTGATGCCAGGTTGGGTCCACCAAGGCAACCCACACGTTTTACTACACTCTCTTGCAGCACAATCTCACTCATGGTAGAAATTTGCCCGCGCGATAGGGTAGAGGTAGCTGTTAAATCCTGTACGGGGAATTTTATATCAAGCCCTTTGGTGCCGTGTATTATAATATGGTCGGGCCGCAGGGTAGGGGCCATGCTGCGTATAACCTGCCTAAACCCTAACGATGATACCACGGGGAACAGCAACGTGCAATTACTTGTTACTTCGGTAATGTCACTGGTGGCGGTTACGCGTGCGTTTAATTTTTTGCCGTAAATCTCGTGGTTGGCGTTAATAGCGTCTGCCACTTCGGATCGGCGAGAGTAGAGTATTACATCGCGGTTTTCTGCCAATAGGTTAGCCAGGGCCAGGCCAAAGCTGCCCGAGCCTACCACGCCCACAGTCATGTTCCGGTTAAATGTGCTTGTTAAGTCCATATCCTTCCAAACGGTTGTGGTAGTAGTATAATAAGTTAAAATCTTCTGATGCTATAGTGCCCTCTTTAGTCAGCTTAACAGGGCGTTGCGCGTGGTAAATGCCACTGTTGCGTACGCCTTCTTCAATAATGCCTTTGGTATCAAAACGGTCAAAATCATCGTCTAACCGTATTTTGCCTTCGGCGCTCATTTGTTTAAGCACACCAACCATCCGTTCAATGGTTTCGTAAAACTCATTGTATTCTATGGTATGGTCGTCTTCGGGCAGACGCAGCAAAGAATATAGGTCAAGCTTTTTGTGGCGTTTTTTAATAATCTGGAAAGCGGTGTAAGCTACCAAATGGCTGGGGTACACCATGTTTTCTTTATGGTATCGCTTTACAATCTCATCGCCCAGCATGCGGGTGTATTCGGCCTCGCGCTGTTGGTCGTGCGTTATAACGCCATTGGTAATAAAGTAGCGCATAATATCTACCTGCCTGCCGTTGCGGTCTATGCTCTGACCTTCGTGGTTTACATCGTTGCCAAACAAGTCCATGGGCTTACCAAACGATATAGACATTTCGCCCTGAACCGTTAAAAACTTGTAGATAAATTTGAACATGTTTATTGATGATGAGCCGCTGCGGTTTTCATCATAATACTGCTCTTGCCCTGCCCGTTTTAAATGCTCGTTTATAAGCGACGGTGCTTCTAACACAAAGTTGTAATTAAACACCACAGGCACTACGTATATTTTACGGGCTTTATCGTTTGGCTTATCAATATAATTAAGCCTTTGCGCTTCAAAAGCAGTACCTAGTAAGCCCAGTTTTAGCTTACTTTCTATAGCGCCCGAGCGGGAGCGTGTACCCCCGGGAAAAAACAGGCTGTTAGAGCCATGCCTTAACGCCAAGGTAGAGTATGCTTTTAGTGTTTCTAAGTAAATAAGGTTTTTGCGGCGGCGGTCTACCTTGTATGCCCCAAGGCGGTTCATAAAAAAGGCCAGTAGCTTAATGCCAAACAGGTTTAGGCCTGCACCGTATACAAATGGTGGCAACCCAATAGATTGTATAGCCCAACCTATAAGAATACTATCAATATTACTAAAATGGGTAGGCACCATAATTACCGTGCCTTTGGTGGCCAGGTTGCGTATATCATCAATAGCACCAACCAGTTTAATTTTTTCGTGTAACTCCCGGCGCTGGCCGCGCAGGGTGCGCATGCCAAATACGTTCCACGAGTTTAAAAGCCTTGCAAAACCAAAGGTGGTAAAGCCCTTGGCAAAGTTGTAGGCACTCATGTTAAAGTTACCAGCAATCTCGTCAGAGTAGCGCTCTACAATGCGTTGTAGTATGGCTTCTTCGTCTTGCCCCTCGGGTGCAACACCATCAGGCGGAATTTTTAATAAGGCCTTTTTTATAGAACCCCAAAATGCTTTCTCGTCGGGTTTATCGGCTTTCCATGGGGTTTGCGATATGCGCACCCGTTCAAGGTATAAAGCCTTAGCCAGCTCATCGTTAAGGTTGGCGCGGCTGTTGTTGGTAGCATCGTGTACGGCTTTTAGTGTGTACTCTTCTACTTCCTTAACCAGCTCGCTGCGATTACGGCCCATTTGGGCAATAGGCCACTCTCTCCAGTCAGGAAAAAGCTCGTCGTACATCCAGCCCTTATTATTTTTATTTTTTGTTTTCTCGCTCATTAGCTAAACGCCAAAGCTATAAATTTTACTAAACATTAAGCCGTACTATAACATTTTACTAAAGATAAACGTTTAAGTGAAAACCCAATAATGCTGTAAGTATGAAGAATAAGCTGGATATTGTGCACCTTAAAACGTATATAAATGCGAATGATGCGTTGTTGAAAAAGCTGCTTACCTCTTTTGCTACCAATATACCACCGCAATTGCAAGAGCTTAAACAGTTTGCAACAGAAAATAAACACCACGAAACAGCCGAAATGGCCCATAAACTTAAAACTCCTTTTTTATACTTTGGGTTGAATACGGTAGCTGCCAGGTTAGAGAATATTGAACAGAATGTGGTGAGCCTGGATGGTGCTTTTGTGCTGGATGAGGTGGAGCGCATAATTCTTATTGCAAATGATTGTACAGAACAGGCACATCAGGAAATAGAAAGACTATCTTAGCCGTTAGTGAAAAGGTCGTATATAACACTTAAAGTAATTGCAGGTTTGTTGCTGCTAATGTCGGCAATTGCATTCTCATTATACCTGATAAATAAACAGTTAAAGGAACATTCGGGGTTGGTTAATAAAATTAACGACCCTAATATTTTTATTGATACCTGGGACAGGGTACTCTTTAAACTGGACAACGCCGGCGAAACTATTTACCGCTACAACACCACCGGAGACAGTACCGCCTTTGTTGAGTTTGATGCCGAACGTAAAGGGATTTACATTGTTATAGACAGCTTGGGCCAACTGGCAAATGCAAACGCCGAGCGTAAAATACTGGTAGACTCGTTATACAGTTTGGTTGATAAGCGCCTTGAATTGTATGTAATAAGGGCTTACACTATTAATGAGAATACCAATATGGCGGCCTTTGACGAGGCTACTAAAAAGGTGGTAGACAACGAGAACAGAACCATTGATAAAGATGTAAAAAGCGTTGCCGACGATCCGTCTAAGATAAATGCCATAAACACAGGCAAGCAAACTTTTTGGAAACGCATGTTTACCAAACGGAAGAAAACTAAAGATTCTGGTGGCGAAATGACCATTTTTGTGCCCGATACCATTAGCAAAAAAGAAGAAGCCAAACGGGTAAACAGGATTATAAATAACCTTAGGCAGGCTGAACTTACGGTTAAAGAAGAAAATCAAAAGAAAATGTTGGGCCTTATTGCGCAAGAGCAATTTACCGATGGGCGGCTTTATACCCTTACCCGCCAAATGGAGCAGGCCGAAATTAATGCTACACAACAGCAAATACTTACCACCGCGGGCTCTTTAAATGATAGTACGCAGGATATTATGATTAAACTGGCAGCGGCAGGCGTTGTATTTCTGCTGCTATTTGCTTTTTCATTCAGCGCGATGTTAACCGCAACTACAAGCTGCAAAAAGAACTAGACCTGGCCCGTATTAATGCCGAGCAACTTGCTAAGGCAAGAGAAGATTTTGCATCAAACATGAGCCACGAAATACGTACCCCGCTAAATGCCTTAGTAGGTTTTTCTGAACAGTTGGCAAATAGCAGGCTAGAGCAGCAGCAAACCACTATGGCCAATGCGCTGCTGCGCTCGTCTAAACACCTTTTAAGTGTTATAAACCCGGTGCTTGATTATAGTAAACTAATAGCTGGCAAGGCCGATTTAGAGCAGGTTGCTTTTACTATTGATGAGGTGCTGGAAGATGTAAAGCTGCTTTACGAAAAACAAGTAACAGATAAAGGCTTAAAATTTGTTTTTGAGCGCGATGCCACCGTGCCAAACAGGGTGGTAGGCGATGTGGTAAAACTACGCCAGGTGCTGTATAATTTGGTATCTAACGCTATTAAATTCACCCAAAAGGGCAGTATAATTGTTAGCGCTAAACTTATAAGCAATGTTAGTGGTAAAGCCACTATAGAATTTGCGGTGAGCGATACCGGCATTGGCATAGCCCAGGATAAACTAGGCAGTGTTTTTGAAGAATTTACCCAAGCTGATAATAGCATCACCCGTAAATACGGCGGCACGGGGTTAGGGTTAAATATTGCCAAGCGCCTTATTGAGTTGCAGGGTGGAACCATTGAAGTGCTTAGCACCCCCGATGTTGGCAGTAGCTTTGTTGTAACCATTGGCTATGCTGTAGATACAGCGACAGAGAAGGTTGCCGATACGATAAAAAAGACAGTACTACCTTGTTTAAGGGCAAAACCATTATTGTTTGCGATGATGAGGATATAAACCGAATGCTGGCTAACCATATATTAAGCGGCTACGGTGCTACGGTTTACGAAGCGGCATCTGCAGCAGAACTTATTAAGTATGTAGAAGACTTAGTGCCCGATTTGGTTCTAACAGACCTTCACATGCCCGGTGTTGATGGTATTGAAGCCCTTTTGCAGGTGCGTAACAACCCGCGGCGCGAGGTATCCTCTGTGCCTTTTGTGGCCCTTACAGGCAACGTAAAGCCCGGCGAAAAAGAGCGTTGTATTGAAATGGGTATGAATGGCTTTTTAGCCAAGCCTTTTATGGAAGCACAGCTAATAGAAGCTGTAACATTGGCACTTAAATAAACATCCAACAATCGTTTAAATATAGCCTGCAGTAGGCTAAGTTTTACCACCTGTCGAACTGGGTGTAAGTAGCAAAATTTTTTATCGTTACACCTAGGGTAACCATAAGATAAAAGCGCTATGAAAATCCTGTTGGCAGAAGACGATGTGTTTACCCTAACCATACTACAAGGGTATTTAGAAGAAAATGGCTACGATGTAGTTACTGTAACAAATGGCGGCGAAGCCTTAAATAAGCTGGAGAACGAGACAGGTTTTGATTTAATACTTTCAGATATTTTTATGCCGGTAGTTTCGGGTATAATGATGGGTAACCTGGTTAGGCAGTTCTACTTTTCTACCACACCGGTTATACTCTTTTCGGGCACAGATAATGCGGCAGTACGCAGGGCGGCAAATCTTGCCGGGGCCGATGGTTTTTTACCCAAACCTATATCAAAAGACAGGCTCCTGAAAACTATTTCCGACATTCAGAATAAAGGCCGCAGGCAAGCATCAAGTTAAGGTAATATATTGATTATTAATTTAGAACCATTATTGCTTGCTTTTATAGCTATTGCCATATATTAGTTGTAATATGCATCAAAATAATAAATAGTGCTCCATAACTGTTTAATTGTTGATGATAATGAGTTGTCTCAGTATGATTTAGAAAATAAATTATCATACTGGCCAGAGTTTAACTTACTTGGAAAAGTGGGTTCAACTACTGATGCTGCAGAATTTCTAAAAAATAAAAAAATAGATTTAATCTTCTTAGACCTCCATTTAGAGGGACTACAGGAAAAACCGTTTATTAAAATATTAGAAGCAAATAAAACACAGGTTGTGTGGCTTTCGGGCAATAAAAACCATACTGACGATGCGTTGAATTATAACCTCACCGATATTCTGGTAAAGCCCTACACCGACAATCACTTTGTTAAAACAATGATTTTGGTGTTAAAACGCTTTAAATCGGCGTTTGAGATTGAAGCTAAATTACCCCACTGTTTGTTTGTACGGTCTAACAAAATGTTAGTAAAGCTGCCGTATGCTGATATCCTTTATGTCGAGGCCCTTTCAGACTATGTAATAATCCACACAAAGCCTAAAAAATATACTGTGCATTCTACTATGAAAGTGTTAGAAGATGTTTTACCTCCTTCTGATTTTTTCGTTCGCATAACTCCTACATTATTAGGCTTGATAAAATTAAAACAATAGAAGATAACAGCCTGATAATTGAATCGGCCGTGCTACCGGTAAGCAGGCAAAAAATAAAATCGCTAGTAGGCCGTTTGCAAACAGTATAAAAAAGCACCACCGGGTGATTTGACATTTAATCTTAATTACCTTTTGTTTTTTTTATTATTGAATAAAATGAGTAAAAATGAAGAAGGCCTGTTTTACTTTGTTAGTCTCTCTTATTGCATGCAACAGTAATTCTACTATTGATAAGGTTATTAAAGAGCATGACCAAACAGACTTTTCAATATTCAAAAACAAGTATATACACTTTAGAAGCGTTGGGCAAACAAGGGCCACATCAATATATTTTGTAGGAGTGGATAGTGTTGATTGCTCGCCTTATGGTGTAGAGGTTAACAATGCTAATGATAGTGTAATCTCTATAAATAATAAGTTGGTTATTAGTTCATGTGGTAAAGATTATATGACTAATGAAAACATAACCCAAATCACTAAAGAATATTTGAAATATAACTTTGCTCTTATTAAGGTTGATAATTATGGTAATGTATTTATCAATCCGGACAAATTGAATGAAGAACCTAATGTATTAAGGCATGTTCCTAGTACAATGCCTCTGCATTTTAATTCGTTTAAGCATTATAGTGGCAATTGGTATTTGCGCAACTAAAAAGCACCACCGGTAAAACCAGCAGTGCTTTTCTTTTTGAAAGGGCTGTGCAGAGCAGCCCCGGCAGATAAGCCGTTTGTATTTTCTTAGTTTAACTACTAAAACCTGTAGCGCACGCTAAATGCTGAGTTAAAAGTTCCTATTACATAATCGCGCGGGCCAAAATCAAGTCCCGGTTTTACATCAAAGCCAATATCAACAGGCGCTCCCGGTATGCGATATTCAATACCCATTATACCATCGGGGCCAAAGCTTGCCCTGCCGCCTTGTTCAACATATACATAATCAACCTTGCCATTATTTCGCCTGCGTGCAACCACCCAACGGTCTAAAGTGCCTATATGCGCACCTACGCCTAAGTAGCCTTGTAGTCCGGGTACACCAAATGGCAAATGCCACTCATACAGGCCCGTAAATATCAGCCCGCGGTAGCCGGTATGCAACATAAGTTCCATGCCGCCATTGCCGCCAAAATAGTGTTTATAGGTAATGCCGGGGTCGCTACCTAAACGTATACCAATGGCATTGCTGTTTTGAGAATAAATATTTGTAGTACATAGCATTAGCGCTATTGCTATTAAGCCATGCTTTAAATTGAAATTGCGTTCTCCCATCTTCATAATTATGTGTTTTAAAGGTTTTATATTTACAATCGCAAAGGTGCTGTGTTTGTTTGCGTTAGCGGGTTGTTTTCGACAAAGGGTAACTTTCTTTCGATATTTTGCTTCTTATCGGCGATTTTTCCCGTAATTAGCAGCTTGATAACGTTTTGCCCACTATGGAACTAAGGTGCTTAGTTGTTGATGATGATGAATTTGTGCGGATTGATTTGGAGAGCAAGCTTTCTCATTGGACCGAGGTAAGCATTGTTGCCCTATGTCCATCAGCAATAGATGCTATGCGCATTTTGGAAGAAGAAAAGATTGACCTAATCTTTTTAGACATCCACATGCCGGGCATGACAGGTTTTCAGTTTATCAAATCGTTAGAGCTTAATAAAACACAGGTAGTATTGGTTACAGGTAACAAAGAGCATGCTGTTGATGCCTTTGAATATGATGTAACCGACTTTTTGGTAAAACCATTTACCGACGACCGCTTTGTAAAAACCATGCTTAAAGTGCTTAAACGTGCTAAGCAGGCAGGCCCGGCCGATAAGCAAAGCGACCATCTTTTTATTAAGGTGAACAAAATTCTAGAGAAGATTAAGTACACCGATATATTGTATATTGAAGCTTTGGCTGATTATGTACAAATACAAACGGGTGCTAAAAAATACACTATACATTCTACTATGAAAGGCATGGAAGAATCGCTACCAAGGCCGATTTTTTCCGTACCCATAATTCATATATTGTTAGGCTTGATAAGATTACACGCATAGAAGATAACCTGCTTATTATAGACGATGTAACTATACCTGTTAGTCGCAACAAGGTTAAACCCCTAATGCAGCGTTTAAACACCATTTAGCAATATATTTGCCCCGTTAAATTTTGCTATGAAATATCTGGTAGCCTGTTTGGGTAATATTGGTTCTGAATACGAAAACACACGACACAATGTAGGCTTTTTGGTAGCCGACGAGTTGGTTAAAAAGGCCGAGGGTACATTTACCTTGCAACGCCTTGCACACACTGCTACCATTAGGGTTAAAAACAAAACGCTGGTGGTTATAAAACCCACTACGTATATGAACCTGAGTGGAAAAGCTGTGCGCCATTACCTTACCGACGAAAAAATTCCTTTAGAAAACCTTATTGTAGTAACTGACGATTTAGCCCTGCCCTTTGGCACCCTCCGTATGAAAGGCTCGGGTAGCGATGGTGGCCATAATGGCCTTAAAAACATACAAGAGATACTTCAAACAGCAGCATACGCGCGTTTGCGTTTTGGCGTGGGCAACAACTTTGCCAAAGGCCGCCAGGTAGATTATGTATTGGGCCAGTGGGACGATGAAGAGAAGAAAACCCTTACCGAAAGGGTAGAAAAGGCCGCAGACTTTGTTAGAGCGTTTTGTTTGGAAGGTCTTAACAATGCTATGAATAAGTATAACAATAAGTAGTTTGTAGCTGATAGCTTACAGCGTATAGATTTCACTGTGGCTTAATAATGGTTTTGTAGATTTGGGCATGAAACGACTTGTGGTTTTTGCCTTTTTGTTTTTGCCCGTTTGCATTTTCGCGCAAACGTACTCTGTGCTAACGTATAATATACGGTACGATAACCCTGCCGATGGCCCTGATAAATGGATAACCGTAAAGAAGGGCTTACTAAATTGGTTAAGGGCACCAATGCTGATGTTATCGGCTTTCAAGAGGTATTACATCCGCAATTAGAATACCTGGGTAAAGAACTTACCGGTTATAAATACCTTGGTGTGGGGCGCGATGATGGTAAGTCAAAGGGCGAATACATCCCCATATTTTATAAGGCCGATAAATTTACATTGCTTAAAAACGGCTGGTTTTGGTTGTCTGAATTTCCAAACAAGCCAAGTAAAGGCTGGGACGCTGCCTGCAACCGTATGTGCAACTGGGCTGTTCTGCGCGATACCATCACCCATAAAAACTTCTTGTTTATTAATACCCACTTAGACCATAAAGGCAAACTAGCGCAAGAGAATAGTATACGCCAAATAGTGGATTTTATATATAAGATTGGCGACGATTATGTAGTTAACGACAGCCTTTTTATTAATAAGGATATATTAAACTGGATGCCGGTTGTATGGGTAGGCGATTTTAATTTAACGCCAAGTGATAACTTGTATAAATACATTGCCGAAGATGGCCAGTTGACCCTCCGTGGCAGGGATGATAGCTTTTTAAAATCGGTAACTAAACCTATTGGCACTGTTGGCACTTTTAATGGGTTTAAAATGGATAAAGAGTACGACAGCAGGATTGATTATGTCTGGCTGGTAGATTTTAAAGCCAACAGCTATAAGGTACTAAATGATAAGCTGCCTAATGGCCGCTGGCCATCAGATCATTTTCCTGTTTTGGTAGAAATAAAGTATTAAACAAAAAAATCCCCAACAATTTGTTGGGGATTTGTGTTTCAATATAAGAAGGTTGTTATTGAGCAAGGGTAAAACGTAAGCTTAGGCCCGCGTTAGTATTAGAAGTTGGGAACTGGCTAGAGATAGCGGGTCTGTTAATCATACGGTCGAAGAACAGGCGCACCATAAAACGTGAGTTTAGCTGGTAGTCTGCCGATGTTTTAATAGAGATGTTCATCATACCTGCCGTTGGCTGGTTTACGTTCTCTACAATTTTACGCGTAACCGTTAAGTTGTTACGTATAGACACGTCGGCCCTCAAGTTAAGGTCGGCCTTAGGTTTTTTACCACTCTAGCCAATTTTAAGCGGAAGGGTAACGTTTTTAATAACATAACCGGTACCAATTACAATCTCGTCGTTGGTAATCTCATTTAACTGGTTGTTGTTAATGCTAAGGTTAAGCGTACGCGTTTTCTTAATCTCGAAACGTGCCAGTAAGCTGTTCTGTAGCGTCATATCGAAACCGATAAGTGGCCCAAACTGTTCGCTTATAGATACACCACCCGATAAGGCATAACGAGATATAAAGTCGCCATCGTTATTAAAGGTGCTTGCACCACCGTTGTTCTCGCCAAATTTCAAGTCGCTAACAAAAGAGCCTACGTTGTACGATGAACGGTACGAGTGGCTAACCGTAAGGTTTTTAAATATCTTTTTAAGCGCCGGTATTTTAGCCAAACCATCGTAAGTAACACGCCAGTTAGGCAGCGGTATGGCCGGGAATGGGTTAAGCGATTGTGCTTTAGCCGTGCGTCCGGAGTATGCTGCTATAAAAGATGGCACCAATACCTCTTGCGATGTTTTTCCGTACCCTTCGGGGAAACCGAAGTTAGGGCTTAAAGGGTCGTTGTTAACCTGCCCGCTCCAGTTAGGGTTTAGCCCTGCCTGGCGGAAAGCCATCTCGTTACGCATATTCAAAAACTTATCAAATGTTTCTGATGCATAGTTGTTATCCTTATCAAAGCCTTTAAAAGCCGTGCGCCATGTTATGGTAGATATACTAAAGTTACCCGTTGTCATAGCATTAAAGTCTTGGTAAGACTGCGTAATATTATCGTAACGGAATACCGAAGTATAATTCTCATTATAGCTGCGGGTAGCGCTCAGGGTAATCCTTAAATCTTTATAAGGCTCTATGGTAGCGTTAAGGTTAAGGCTGTTGCCTTTTGTTTTACCCAATTGGGTGTTAAGTATAGTGTCTTGCGTTATCCAGCCACCCTGTATAGCATCGGGGCGAATATCGCGCTGGCTGCCAAATACAAATGGCAGGCCGGGGGTAGAGAAGGGGTCGCCGTAGTTAAGGTCGTTACCAAACAGGTCGCTCTTAGGCAGGTAGCCAGGCAGGGCAGTGCCCTCGTTTGTAGTGTAGGTAAACGATACTGTTTTTAAGCACAGCACTGCTTTAACCATGGTTGCCAATACTTTCTCCAGCGGAGTATCTAATGGGTCGTTTACTTTTTCTTCTTGGTAGTATCGGCTTTAGCATCGGGCGGTTTAGGCGTTTTATCGTCTTTTTTACCACCGGCACCGGCTTTTTTCGGAGGTGGCTTGTTGGCCATAATCTTCTTAAAGTACGGTATCTTATTATAGAGCAGCATCATATTCATCTGCCCGGTTAAGCCCTGCGTGCGGCTATTCTGTATCATGTTACCCAAACTTTGCGCGGTAGGGTCTAATGATGCCGCTGTCCACGAATAAGTAGAAGCATAGTTGGCACTAGCCGTAACAAAGCTTAACAATGGTATTTTGTTAATAGGTAACTGGTAGGTAATATCAAAACTTTGGCTGTAGTTAGTATTACGCCCCAGGTTGCTAAGGTTTTCTAAAATAGAATCGCGCTTTGCTTTGGTGTCTACACGGCCGGTATCTTCATCAATACGGGCATTGTTGGTAGCCCTAAAATTCATTTGTATTGATTTGGTAATAGGCCACTGCGTATCGTAGTTACGGTTCCAGGTATACGATTTGGTATACTGTGGAGGTAAAGGTAAAAAGCCAGCGTTAGATGCCGCTGCAACATCGCGTATGCGAGTTTCGGCATAGCGGCGGTTAATATCTGTACGGAAGCTAAAGCGCTGCGGCAGCGGGGTTATATTAATATCTTTAATAAGCGCCAGCCATGGGCTTGCCATAAACTTAACCTTATCAAAAGGCTTGATGTTTTTAGGCGTTTGCACCTTGGTAGTTGTAGCCAAGGGCACCTAAGTAATTCTTATCTATAAAGTAAGCGGTGTTAATGTTGCGCTTAAACAATTCGGTATAAGAATAGGTAAGGTCAAAGTTAGATACGCTCCATGGATATACCTTTTTAGGTTTGCCACCAGTGGTTGGTGTTGTTTGGCGCACTATCCTAACATTGGTAAAGTTTAAGCTGCGGCGGCGGGTGTAATCCTGGTTAGATAACCTTAACTGGTCTCTGGCAGCATCGCCACCTACAGCTTCGGCAGTAGCAAGGGCTACGTCAAACTTAATGTCGGGGTCTAGCGGGTTAAACTGTGGGTTAGACCAAATCTCGCCCCTGTTGGTGAAGAATGGTATAGAAACACCCCACTTAGCAGGGAAGAATTTACCAAAGTCCATAGTGGCTGAAAAATCGTACTGGGTAGTGTTGTTACGGCTACGGTCTAGCGGGCGTTGGTCTACGTTACCAAAACCAAAAGTAGAGCGCCCACCCGATAGGGTAGTGGTACCAAGGTCGGCCAGTTGGGCCTGTATACGTGCAGTAGCGGCATAACCACCTTTCTCAAAATAATCAGATAAACGTAACTCGTTAACCCAAACCTCGGCGCATTTTGGTAAACCATCATCGTTACCCCAAGGGTTATCATTTTTCAATGGGTTGCGCACCCCAATCATAATAGCAAGCACACCACCTAAGTTAGGGTTGCCGCGTACGGTAACACGGCGCATAATACCATTAATAACGGTATCTACAGTATAGGGGATATTAATATCGTAGCCAACAATAAGGTTACGTTTTTGCTTTACCGATTGAAGTATATCCAAGGCAAAGTCCATGTTATTCATTTCCGGCCAAATATCTTCCGCATCAGAAGCACCGGGCGTAGTAACCATCATCGGGTTTTCAAACTCGTAGTAGTTCTCGTTAAAGTCAGACCCTAAACGGATGAATAAAGAAACATCTTTGTCGTTTAACGGAGATTCGCCATACCTCTCGCAGTGTGCATACATACGCAGGTTTTTGTATGCACGCATATCAAACTTAGTATTCTTGTATATAGCCCGCGAGTCGCCATCGCCAAGGTTACATACCAGCAACTGTTCGCTTTGCTCGTTAAGGCGTTGCAGGTTGGTGGTGGTAATATCAATCTCGCGGTTAATGCCCGGAGGTAACACATATTTGGTAGGCTCTTTACGTCCGTTCTCTTCAATGTTTACGGTTGATACAGCAAAGAAGGTAGCCAATGGGTCCGGAGTAATGTAAGCGCCGGGCCATTGCAGATTGTTATCGTAACGGCGCCATTCGCCACGTACCAGCTCAAAGCGGGCAAAGCGGCAAACCACACTGTCTTCAAAGCCTTTCATAAACACACGCATAAAACGTATAGCGCGGAAATCGTTAATCTGGCCTACTTGGTCTTGATAACTGCGGATAGGTATACGGAACTGGTACCAGGTAATAGGCCTATCTCCGTTAGATGTGCTGGCATCTACAGTAAACTTATCAGTAACGTAGTTTTTACCTACCACTAAGTCGGCAGGGCGCAGTTTAATCTTATACTGGAAATAACTCTCGTTGGTAGATAAGGTGTTATCGCGGTTAATATCTTCAATATTTGGCAGTGGCGATTGGGCCGTTTGTGCAACACCATCAATAGTAGTTTCGCCAATGGGCGAGTTGCCTTGCGGCATGCTGTAGCGCTTGTAGCGGGTACGTATGGTAGCCTGCTGCGCATCTAATGTATTGCCACGGAAATAGCGGTAGTTGTCGTTAGATGGGTCTTGCTTTATAGCATCAATTACCGTTTGCAATACATTGGCTCCAACAAGGTCGTTTATGTAGTCGTTAGCTGTTGAACCAATGCCTGATGTAAAGTTAAGCTCAGCAGTATCGCCAAGGGCATCGTAACCAACATCCTGAAACTGGCGGCTTTCCGGGTTATTATCAAAAGCGTTAACCAATTGCTGTACTAATGGTACACGCCCCAGTGGCGTGTTGCCTAGTTTTGTAGGATCTAAAGATCCATCGGCAGGTATACCGTTTTCAAACGACTGGCGACCATCTTTCAACACGTCTTCAGACACGTTACCTACGTTGATATACAAGTCGCCACCTTTATTTGGGTAAATACCATCGGGGTTAGCAGGGTTATCGGCATGGAACGGGTCCATCATCCAAAACTCTATATAATCAATGTTGGCAGCTTCCCAGTCGTTGGTCTCAATACGGCGCATCATACCACCCCAACGGGTAGCAGGATTTTTAAGTGTACCATCAGGGTTTACACCAGCACTTACACCTTGCGTTGGGGCGGCATCGTAGTTGTAGGGGCCGCGCTGGTTAGGGTAGAATGCTCAGGTTAAGCATGGGTATTACCGCTACCTGGTTGCCCGGGCGTTGCTTGTTGGGGAACACCTCTGTTTCTATAATCTGGCGTACGTTATGGTCGGCACGTTGTACATTATCATTAGCAATGTGCTGTGGGGTAAGGCTGTTGGCGTTGGCAAACAAAGGGTCTATGGTATACCATGAAAATAAGGCGCGGTTTTTACCATAGTCTAAAGTACTCAGGAGCATTATTACCCTCGGGGAATAACGAGGGTTGCCCGCCGGGTACAGATGCTAAAAACCATAGGCCAAAGTTGCGCACATCAATAGAAGTTTCTGCACCCTCAAAGTCATCAATGTATGATGTACCTGTTTTACCAATAATTTTTGAGTGGCCCGGTATAATGTGGGCAGTTTCAAAAGTACCGGTAATGCTAGATGGCGCTTTGGTGCTGTAAAATGGTAGCTTATCTAACAAGCGGGTAATAATAGGGGCGTCTTTTTTAAAGGTACCGTCTATACCCCAAATGGTGTTAGATATAGGCTCATCGCCTATGTTAATTTTAAAGGTGATAGGCCGCTCCGTCATATTCATAATAGTAGCACCTAACTGAAAGTCTTTGCTAACCTTATAATCAAAGTGTGCACCTATTAAGCGGCGTGTTTGTACGTTGAACAGTGAGTTATTCTCCAGCGATATTTTAATAGGCGTCCCCGAGTTCATAATACCCTCGTTAATAATACGCACCTTACCTAAGGCATAGTCTACGGTATAGTCAATATTTTCTTTCAGGTTGATGCCACCCGCGGTAACGGTTACAGAGCCCTGTTGTATGTTCATCGCGTTTAGCGAAATTTCTGTACCCGATGATGCCTTGGTAGCTGCCTTGCAGGTAAAAACGGTTGTGTATAGCGTCTAGCTGGGCCAGTGGCTGGGTAGTGCTGTATAGCGAGTCGAACGCATACTTATTGGGTAAGCCTAAAGCCTGTTCGGCAGGGTTAAATAGTGCCCTTAAATCTTTACCAAACGGTTCTACTTTGGGGAAGTAGATGCGGCCCGTGGCTTTGTTAATGGTTATACCATCAATCATATCGTACCGGCCATCGGGCATGGGGTCGTTCTGGTTATTAAGCCTGTCTACACCCAACGGTTGTATAAGTGGTATACCCTGAAAAGCGGCACCCTCCGGTAAAAAGTTAATCTTGTTGTTGGTAGTAGGGTTAAGGTAGGTAACGTTCATTTGGAAGTTTTCAGCACTAATCTGGTAACCACCCAAAGAGTAAACGTTTTTCATCATTAAATCCCACATTGGCAACTGGGTATTAATGGTAGTGCTCTTTAGCATTTTTACAATCAGCGCCTGTTGGCCGGGAATACCATCGTTAGAAAACTCACCAACCTGGTAAACCTGCCCGCCGTATTGGTATTGGTAAGATACACCTAACACCTCATCGTTATTCAGCGGTTGGTTAAGCGATATGTAGCCCAAACGGGTGTTAATGGTATAGTCTTGCGGGCTTAGCATACGTGCGTTGCTCAGCTTTTCAAAATCTACCGCTTCATGGTACTGGGGTAGGCTAAAGAAGGTACCGGCACCGGCATTATTAATGTCGCGGATGCTCACCTGAGGACATGCAGGGCAAGCCAGGGTGGCGGGGTTTAAGGTGTTAACCTCGTTACGAGGGTAAAGAGAGTCGCCAATTATGGGGAAGTTTAATGATTGGTTGTAATTATATGGCTCAGATTCACCTAAGTCTTGTAAACCTACAATGTTACGTACGTTATCTACCGCAAATATCTTGTTGGTTACCCAAACCTCTATACGGGTAATATTTACCGGCGATATTACAACCGGCAGGCCTTGTAGAGATTTATTGTATTGGTCGCGGAATTTTTGGCCTAAAAAGTAGTGGCGGTTAGCCTCGTAGTTAGAGGCAGAGAATTCAAACTTGGTAGTTTGTGCTCCGCCCTGTAACTCAATGGTTTGCTTTTGGCCTTGTTGCTGGCTGAATAATACCGTGGCTTTTAAGCGACCAAACTGTAACTGTGTTTTAATACCAAATAAACTTTGCGAGCCTTGAATCAACTGGCCGGTAAGTGGTAGGTTAACGTTACCAAACTCTATAAGTTTGATAATGTCGTCTTCGCCACCTTCGTATTTAAGGTTTAGTTTGTTATCAAAAGCAAAACCTGTTTCGGTGTTATAGTTGGTACCTAATTGTATACGGTCGCCAATTTTACCTATAACACTCATTTGTATCTTGTTCTGAAAATTCAGCGCACCAATACGTTGCTGGTTAATAGGTAAGTTAGGGTTTTGGGTACGGTTAGATGTGTAGCCCAAAATAATCTCGGCACTACCGTTAGGGCGAATATCAATTACGTTAGAACCAAAAATAGTTTCAAACAGTTTGCCCTTAACTTTAATTTGGGGGATAAGGCTGCGGTTTTTTGCTTCGGCATCGTTATCAGCATCAAGGCGTTGGCGCCAGTACTTGCGCATTTGCTGTTGAAAAACATAATCGTTGTACTCGCGCGATGTCATGTAGGTAGGCGGACGGTAATCCATGTCGCCTATTTTTTGGTCTACATTATAATCTCCTGTTTGCGGGTCGTACTCTATGGTAGTTTGTACGTTAGATGGGTCGTTAAGAATCCAGTAATTGTGCGGATCCTGGCTAAAAGGGTCAATGTCGCTATCGTTCTGGGGGTAATGCAGGCTGTCGCCGGGGTTGGGGGTGTCTGCTACCATAGGCAGGTAGCCACCCATTAAGGTGCTCTCGTAAGGTTGGGGCTGAAGCTCCACAGCAGTTTGATCATTGGCAGGTAAGGCGGTTACCGCGTTTTCTGCGTAGTTAAGTATCTCGGCAGGCGTGTAGTTTGGGGTAAAGTCTACCGACGATGCCCAAACAATAGACACTACTACTAGGAACAAAACTGAAAAAACAAATGTTTTAGCAATTAATCTCAAAGCTCTCTATGTTGGTTGGTTCCTAATTAAGTTTTATATCCGGCTTTTCAAGGCCTTATTTCTCCATTGGGTCTACAACGCAGATGCGGTTTTTTTAGTATTTCACACCACACAATAAACCCAATTAAACTTAATCAATCAGCAAATATAATTATATACGGCAAATTGCCCCTTATTCAGTTTTCCACAAAAGCGTGTTAGGTAACGCTTCTTGCAGATGTAAGATTATACTGCAAATAGGTTATTACTAATTTAAAATGAAGATGCTTAGCGCCTTGTAGCCTTACTCCTTAAACCAAGAAGCGTACATTACATAATTTTGAGAAATGCGATTTATTTGTCCGCTAAACAGTTCAGGGTTTACTTTTTTAACAAATTTAGCCGGAACACCCGCCCAAATAGAGCCGGGCTCTATAACAGTATTTTCTAAAACCACCGCGCCGGCAGCTACAATTGAGTTTTCGCCCACCACTACATTGTCCATAACAATAGCCCCCATGCCAATAAGTACGTTATCGTGCACGGTGCAGCCGTGTACCAGTGCGTTGTGGCCAATAGAAACGTTGTTGCCAATGGTTAAGGGTGCCTGTTGGTAGGTGCAGTGCAGCACCGCACCATCTTGAATATTAACGCGGTTGCCAATTTTTATAAAATGTACATCGCCACGCACCACGGCATTAAACCATACGCTGCAATCGTTGCCCATTACCACATCGCCCACCACAGTGGCATTTTCAGCCAAATAAATATTGTCGCCAAATTGGGGTTCTTTACCGTTTACAGGTTTTATAAGTGCCATACCATTATTTTATGCCCCAAAAATAACTAAAAACCCCGCTTGCGGCGGGGTTTTAAAAATTCAAAAGAAGAATAAGTATTATTTACCGGCAGGTTTGCCGCCGTTGCTTTCCCTTAGGCCATTTACATTATCGTATAAATAACGCTTGGTTGGATCGGGTGGGGTAGGCGGTGTTGTAGAATTATCGTAAGGGGCAAACTCTTTGCGGGTACAATCAATACACTCTGTAACCACATCAAGGTATTTGCCTTTTTCAGGGTCAAACTTCTCGGTGCTGCTTATAACGCGCTCGTTAGGCATGGTGTAAATACCCTGCAAATCGTCGGTGGTAAGGTCGGTTGGCTTTTTATCGGCAGTAGCAACAACCGATGCCGGTGCTTCGGCATCAGCATTTTCTAACAGGTAATCAAAATTAACATTGTCGGCAATTGGGCCGCTAAAACCAAGCGTAAAGCTGCCATCGGTTTTTTCTTTAACCCAGTAACGCTGACCCACATCGCCTAAAAAGCTCATAAACAGTTTAGAATTTTTCTTTAGGCGGCTGTCAATAATTTTTAGTTCAGATTTGCCTTTAACAGCAACACCATCGCCCGATGCTAAGCTACCTGTAGTGTTAGGATTATAATACCCATTCTCTAACAAGCAAAGTATTTTGCCGTTTCCGTTACCATCAAAATCCTCTAAAGCACGGCCTACCACATAGCAGTTTTTATCTGCTTTCATGGCATGGCCTTTTATTGATGATGCGGTAAGGTAATCGCCGGCTTTTATAGGGCCGCCGGTTACTTTAACAGGCACACGGCCGCGCAAGCCAACGGGTACACCGCTGTTAGGGTTGTTTAGGGTAATGGTAGGGTTGGTAGAGTATACACCCATAACGTTACTATCGTAAGCGGTATTGCTAACCAAATAAGCATCGGCCTTAGCAGGATTAATAGAAATAAGGTCGCCGGCTTCGCTTGCGCCATCTACTTTAAAGTACTCGGCAAGGTCGCCAAGCATTACGTTAGAACCTGCGTAAACATTCTTTTCGGCATATACATTGCCCGATGCAAATGAGCCGCCTATGCTAGGCAGGTTACCTTCTACCCCAAAGGCATACATACGGAAAGAACCATTATCGGTAGAGTTATCTTCCATTCCTGTGTAGCGGAAACGTACCCAGTTGCCTGCTAATGCAATGGTATTTGAAACTCCAAGGCCCCAGCCGGCACCAGACCATGCAGCAGTTGAAGCTCCATTAGCCGTACAGGTGGCGTTTGAGCCTACAATGGTTGAGTTATAGGGTGTTTGAGCCCAAGAAGATACAGGACTCCATGTACTACCATTGGTTGTATATTCCAGAAAAACACCATCATACGATGCTTCAAGGCTTACGTTAAAGTGCATATACACGCGGGTGTTGGTAGAACCTGTGGGTATCCACATCCATGGTGAGAATAGCTGCTTAACGTTGCGTGCCCCTACTGTGTTGTATTCTGTAAAGTAGTTCTCAGTACTTGAATTAACAAAAACTAAGCCCCATACGGCACCCGCACCGCATACGCTGGTGCTTTGCCAGCCAGAGTAGCCAAGGTCTAAGCCATAAATATTATCGTACCCACCAGAAGCAAGTGCTGAAGGTGCGGCAGGGTTGCCCACTTTTAAATAGCCGCTAACCTGCGCGTTACCCGTAACATCCAGTTTGTCATCGGCAGTTGTGGCGCCAATGGCAACATTACCTGCATCGGGAGCTATAACAATGCGGTTTAGGTTTTGATAGCCGCCGGCATCGTCAATATGAGCGCGGATAATATCTTTAGTAGCGTTACCTAACGGAGTGCCGTGTGTTTCTTTAAACGACCAAAACGCTTGGTTACGGTAGCGGCCAAACAACACATCGGGGCTCCACCACGACATGCCACTAACAGTACCATCGGACACCGATGGGTTACGGAAGTTTATGTATTGGTCAGAGTCAACATTGTTTTTACCGCCAATCCATAGCAAGCCACCGGCAGCAACACCAGGTTGGCCAAGGTTTTGCGAAACAGAGGAAATATGTAAGTCGGCAGATGGGTTGGTAATACCACCAATACCCACTTCGGTATCCATATTATATATATTATTGGTAACAGCCCAAGTAGTTCCGTTATGTCGCAGTGTTTGGTGTATTGAACCCGAAATAAGCGGTCCTGTAGCACCTGTAGCGCCGGTGGGGCCTGCTGCTCCATTAGAGCCGGTAGGACCTGTAGCGCCTACAGCGCCATTAGAACCCGCTGCACCCGTAGGACCGGCAGGACCTGTAGCGCCTACAGCGCCATTAGAACCCGCTGCACCCGTAGGACCGACAGGACCTGTTGCGCCTACCGCACCGTTAGAGCCTGCGGCACCCGTAGAGCCAACTGCTCCGGTAGGACCAACCCCGCCTGTAGCACCTGCTGCACCTGTAGGCCCTGTTGGGCCTACTGCACTTAGGTAAACCCAGTTTGGTGTAGCCGTTGTACTGGTATTATAATAAAATCCTTGGGTACCATCGGTTTGGTAAACGGTTAGGCCCTGGGCTGCACCACCATGTAGTTGTCCTGAACCATTAAGTAAACCACCGGTAGTGCTGTTTACGGTACGTTGGTTTAACGTAACCCTTGGTATTAATAAACCTTTTCCTTGTCCGGATGCGGGCGATTTTAAATCGAGTATAGCGTTACCGTTTGGCGTGCTACCATCAGAGTTTATGCCAACGCCTGGTTGGGCTATAATAGCCGAACTGCATATACCGAATAGAAATAATGAGAGAAGTAAAGATTTGTTCATAGGCGCTTTTTATTCTTAGTACAAAAACAAATATAAGAAAAAAAATGAAAAAGTCAAGGCATTATTGTGTTAAAAATAAGCGACTGTTTATTAATTACTTGTAGATATTTTAAATGCCCCGGTTAATTACCGGCATATTTATCTTGCGTTTGTGCCTAATTGTTTTCTTTTGTTTTTTTCTATTGACAACGCTTTTTTTATGTCTACTTTTTCGTTGTCCCTTTTGTAAGGTGCAAAATTACTGATGTTATATGTAGTTAAGCAGGCTTGCACCCAATGCACTTCTTACGTAGTGTTTTTAAAGGTCTCTATCTTTAATAGTGTGTCCACGCCAGCGGCGAGATATGAGAGAGGGTGCTTTTTAGGTACCCCAAAGAGGGGTCATTATTTTTTATTGTTAGTTTATTATTTATCATTTAATCAAACGCATACAGTATGTCCCAAAGGGATGCCTTTGGCATAGCCCAACAACCCATTTTCGCGCCTTAATTTTAAACTCCCCAACTTTTTAAGGACGAGAAATTCTGACTGTAAAGTCAGAATGGGGTGGTTACATTTTTAACTTTTACTTTCTTACAGCATGTAGTTAATACACTTGCTTTCGCGGTTACCTCTCCCCGTCTTACACCTTTGGCGTAAGCCACCCCTCTCCATAATATGGAGAGGGGAAAGACAATGCAATTTATTGTATTGTCAGGGGAGAGGTTAAACCCCTACAGCGTGTAGCTAATAACATCATTTTCGCACTATTTTTTTAGTGCGTGGGATGTCCACGAAACGTGCGAACCTGAATGTAGTTGAGCAAGTGACCGTGCGCAAGGTTGCGGGGCGAAACAAAATGAGGGTTGGGTTTCGTGGTGTCTTTTTTGGTTACTTTTTGGACAAGCAAAAAGTAATGAAAGACTCAAAACCCCTACACCATGTAGCCCAACAACCTATTTTCACGGATAGTTTTTTAAGGTCCCTCTCATTGAGAGGATGGATGTTGCCCACGGCGACAGACGGGAGAGGGTAACTAATCCTTTAATCCGATTAATCTTTTTTAATCTGCGGTTCAGACAATTTATTTTATACACCTTAACCCCAACCTCTTGTTACGAGACCGGGGTTAAAGTAAAAATATAGTTGGGTGCAGACTTACCGGCAGAGCTCAATTCAAAGATGCTTTCGGTTGCTTAACTATCATTTAAGTCCCCTCCTTTTTAAGGAGGGGTTGCCCGCTATGCGGGACGGGGTGGTTACTCTTTCGCAGTACTGCTACTTTCTCTTTTTTACTGATAACCGACAGTAGGCGGTGCCAAGATGTGTGTTTCGAAACAACAGTACAAAGATACAACAACTCAATACCAAAAGTCAAGTAAAAAATAAATATTGTTAATAAAAATTTATTAATTCAATATTTAGGTTGAAGAAATGAATGGGGAATAAAGGCATAAAAAAGCCCCAACATTTGTTGGGGCTTTCTTTAATATTTTTAATCTGCGGTTTACGCTGCTGCTTTCTCCTGAGTTTCCATTTCGTCTAGCTGCGCTTTGGTGCGGCATTTACCATCTACCATGTGCAGGTCGGTTTTAAATAACTTATCCCAAAAACTAAAGGTAGATGCATAGTTGCCCCTTAGCTTAGCGTGGTGCAAATCGTGGTGCTCTGTAGTACCATTATACGGTATGTATTGGCTGAAAATAGATTTTAAGCCCGAGTGTATTTCCAGTTCGTGCAGGTTGCGTACCAGGGCAAAGGTCCAAAAAGGCCAGCAGTTAATCTCGCCCATGGTAAAACCAATAAGGGCCGCTGTAGCTGCAATGCCAACGGTGCCGCCCATCCACTCTAGCGGGTGTACATATAAATACTCTAGCGGAATAGGGTTAAATGCCTTGTGGTGTATGCGGTGTATCTTTTTATACAACCATTTGTTCTCGTGGTTGTAGCGGTGAAAGAAATAGAAATAAACATCGTCAATAAGCATAAAAGCGGCAAACTGCCATACAAACAGCCATACGGTTGGGGCTTCCATGGTAAAAAGTCCTTAACAGGCCACATGCCGCCAACAGTAAAACAAATAAGCAAAAATATGTTTAAACCGATAAGGGGCAGGCGTTCCCAAAAGTCGCTGGGTTTGTATTGTATACTCTGTATCCTGTTCTTGTTAAACCATTTAGAGTAAAGGATAGTATACGTATAAATGAATCCTAACAAGTTGCACACCAGCGCAATTGACAATGTTATGATAATTATTTCCATTGTGTTTATTTTGTCGGGCGGGTATAATTTGTACTTTAACCCGCTCAAACGCTAATTTAGATTAATTATATAAAACAGAGTGAGCACAGGTAAAAAATTATTAACAGCACGTCTTGACGACGGAACCGAAGTTTTTTGTTTACGAGTACCCGAAGCAGTTGTACTGGATAGCCACGTAGAGGGTTACATGGGCAACGGAATAGATATTAAAGATGGAGATGTAGTTTTCGACATTGGTGCCAATATTGGCCTGTTGGGCGTACGTGCCTGCCAGCGCTTCCCCAACACCAAAGTATTTGCTTTTGAGCCTATTCCTGATATTTATGCGGCCGCTAAAGCCAATGCCGATAAGTTTGGTAAAGGTAATTATACAGTTATCCCGCTAGGGGTATCAGACCAGGAGGGTGAATTAACATTTACTTATTTCCCCAATGCCCCTGCACTATCAACATCAGATCCCGGCCAGTGGGATATAGACCCTAAGCAATTTGAAAATGCTGTAAAAGGTAACCTGGAGAATATGCCTAAGCGTTACCGGTTGTTACGCTTTATGCCACGCTTTTTAATGCCTATGATAGTAAGGCAGATAAAGAGCGGAGCTGTAACGGTAAACTGCAAGCTTACTACGGTTTCTAAAGTAATGGAGGATAACAATATCCCTAAAATAGATTTGCTTAAAGTAGATTGTGAGGGTGCTGAACTTGCTGTGCTAAAAGGTATTAAAGCAGAGCATTGGCCGGTAATTGGCAAGGTTGTTGCCGAGGTGCACGATGTGGATGGCCGTTTAGAGGTGGTTACCGCCTTGTTAAAATCACACGGTTTTAACAACATACACCAGGAAAAAGAAAAGGGTTTTGAAAAAACCCAGCTTACAAACATTTTTGCCACACGCTAAAAACACGTTTTATTATATGAAGTTATTTTCATCTTTTGCTTTGCTAATGCTGGTTGCCAATATTGCTTTGGCACAGGTTAAACCCGATGATATTTGTGGTATTTGGTTAACAGAAGACTCAAGGGGTAAGATGGAGATTTTTAAAAACCCTAAAAACAACACCTACGAGATTAAGGTGGTGTGGCAAAAAAATTCTAAAGAGGCTGATGGGTCTGAAAAACTGGATAAGAAAAACCCTAAACCCGAGCTACGCAAACGCCCGCTGCAAGGCATGGTGTTTGCCACCAACCTAAAGTGGGATGCTGATGATAAAGAGTGGTACGGTGGCGATGTTTATAACCCCGAAGACGGCAATATGTACTCGTGCAAAGCCCGCTTAGATGGCAACCGTGTGTTGCGTTTCAGGGGGTATTTATGGGTGTCGCTATTGGGCAAAACTACTACCTGGTACCGCACAGTATTATACTAGGCTTCTGGCAAGGTAAAGCTGATGGTTGTACCTTCATCAACTAAGCTTACAGCGCTAATATTTCCTTTACACAATTGAACAAACTCTGCGGTAATTAACAAACCCAGCCCGGTGCCTTTTTCGCCTGCGGTACCTTTGGTGTTTTTGTTTTTCACGGGTTCAAATATACCCGCTATCCTATCAGGGGCTATGCCTACACCGGTATCGGTTACGTCAACCTTTATCATATTATTTTCTATCCTTGTAGCTTCAAGGGTAATTTTTCCACCCGGCTTAGTAAACTTTATGGCATTGCTCATCAGGTTGCGCAATATAGTTCGCAGTACGGGTACATCACTCATTACATAAATATCGTTGGGTATATTATTTTCAAATTGAATATGCTTGTCAATCATTTGTAGTTTAAGCACTTCTGTTGGGTAGCCCGATACTTCGTGCAGGTTCAACCGTTCGTTTTTGCAATCAATCTCGCCCCGTTGGCTGCGTGCCCATGTTAATAAATTATCAAGCAAATTATAGGTATTAGCAGCAGAGCCTTTTAGCAGGGTTAAGGTTTCATCATCGCGCAGGTCCTTATCCTCTATCATCATCTCAATAAACTTATGTATGTTGCCCATAGGCCCTTTAAGGTCGTGGGCTACAATAGAAAATAATTTGTCTTTGGTGTTATTCAGCTTTTCCAACTCTATGTTGTTAGCTTCCAGTTCGGCGGTGCGTTCCTGCACCTTTTGCTTAAGCACCTCATTTTGCTCTAGTACCAAAGCCTTGTTCATATTTATTTGTACCAACGATTGTTGTTGCGAAAGATGGGCTTCTTCGCGTAGTAAAGCAATCCTGTCGGCTACGGCTATAGATAAGAATGTAATATCAAAGGCAGATCCTATTTGCCACGCATAAGCAAAATACCATTTATAAGGTAGCAGCCCAAAACGCTGAACCAGGGTTATAATAATACCTATTAATAAAAAGCTCCAGGCAAAAGTAAAATGGCGTGCCGGCCTAAACCCCCGGCGGAGCAGCAGCAAACCGGTAAATATCATTAATATGCTACCGGCAATATTTGCGGCTTGTACTATTTGTATGGCATAGTATCCGTTAGCAAATGCGTTTAAGGGGAAAGCCAACAAGGTAATGCCTATAATTACCCAAAACCATTTATGCAGGTGCGGGGTGTTCTTTTCGGTTTCTAAAAAGCGCATGCTAAACAATAGCGATATGGCCGACAGTCCAAACAACGATGGTTCCAGATTATTAAGGTACGGATAGTTTGGCCACAAATTTTGAAAAGTATAACCACTAAGGTGGGCCATAATAAGCCCTGTAACGGCTACGTGCAACAAATAGTAAATATAAATAGAGTCTCTTGATGAAATGTATATCAGCAACCCATAAATAACTATCAATATCACAAAGCCGAAGTAACTGCCTTGATAAAAATTTTCTTTCCCTATGGTAGAGTTTAATTTTTCGTAAGAGTAAAGGGTTAATGGCAGTTGTAGGTTATAAGATGAACGTACACGTAGGTAAATTGTAGTAATATCAGACTTTAATTCAAATATTATCCGGTTATTATCTATCTGTCGCTGGCTAAACGGGTAGGCCGACCCTGAATAGAAACTATCCACTATTCCGGCTTTATCCACACCAAAATATTGAACAGTGTCTAGCATGGGGTAATCAACCATTAGGGCAATATCTTCGCCGGTATTATTTTTAATATTAAAACACACCCAATAGGCTACATTACTGGTGTTGTAGCTTGGTACATTAAATTCCGGTGCTTTAAAATTGTTAATAAATGTAGATTTACTTACATCTTTAAAGCCCAGTTTGGTAGACTTATCTTTGTAAATAAATACATTATTTGATATTACCAGCTCAGTATTTGAGTTGAAAACTATAGTGTCGCTAAGGTTTCCTTTAGCAACCAAATTTACTAGTAATAAGAGTAATATACCCCACTGCTTATTCATCTCCCTTAGGTAGTATTGTATGGTTTTGGTTTATATAATATAACCAAAGAATACCTGCAAAAAAAATGCAGTTTTCAAACAAATCTTACAATGTAAAGGGATATTTTGTTTACAGGTTCATTCTGCTCTTGGCCAAATCAAGGGCAAATTCAAGCTGCTCCTCGGGGCTCAAATCGGTATTGTCCAGTATAATGGCATCCTCTGCACGGGTAAGTGGGTTGTCTACCCGGGTAGAGTCTATATGATCTCTTTCGGCAAGGTTTGTCCTAACATCTACCATAGTAGTGTGGTATCCTTTGGCTGTAAGTTCTTCGAACCTGCGCATGGCCCTAACCTCAGGGTCGGCAGTCATAAATATTTTTAATTCTGCTTTAGGGAAAACGTTGGTGCCAATATCGCGCCCGTCCATTACAAGGCCCTTATGCTCATCGTAGCTGCGTTGCAGTTCTACCAGTTTGGTGCGCACTTCTTTAACAGCGCTTATAGGGCTTACTAAAGATGATATTTCGCCCAGGCGTATTTTATCTTCAACGTTAACACCGTTTAGCAACGTTTCCGACTTTTGGTTTTTGGGGTTGAAGTGAAAGTCGATTGTAATATCGGGCAGGGCATGAACAAGGAAATCGTGGTCAAAGTGCCCGTCTTTAATTATGCCTTTATCTAGCGCATACAGGGTTACCGCGCGGTACATAGCACCCGAATCGATATACTTATAATTTAATGCCCGGGCTAGTGCTTTAGCCAACGTGCTTTTTCCGCACGATGAAAACCCGTCTATGGCAATGGTTATTTTTCCCTTCATCAATTAATAAAACAGCAACTTGCAATACTTTGCTGCAAAGAAACGGGTAATTATTTAATAGATAAGATAAAACACGGGTTATTTTTTAACCCACTCAGACAGATTTGTTGATAGCGTTATGTGGTTAGGCGAACCTGCTAAGTGATATGCAGCCCTGCCATAATCAATTTTAATTTTTGATATTTTAATACCAATGCCCCACGACAGGCCTACCGTACCCTTGCGCGTATCTACTGCCATTTCTTTACGGCGCTGGTAGTTGTAGGCAAAGCGTACTGATAAAAACTTGGCCGGGTTAAACTCGCCGCCAATAACTACGTGGCGCATAAACTTATCTATACCGGTTATTTTACGCTCTACGGGCTCGCCCGTTAAAGGGTCGGTGCCAGGGGTGCGCACAGTGTCAATGTATGCGAAGTTAAACTTTTGCAGGTTGTGCAGTATTAGCGAGAAGCGGAATGGTAAATGCTTAAACCCTTTAGATATGCCCAGTTGAATATCAATTGGCATACGTTCATAGTTGGTAGAGTAGGGGTTTAGCTGTGTGCCAATATTGCGGAATAGTAGCGATGCGGTAAACTTCTTCTCATCGTTATGGTAGGTAGCGCCAATATCGGTAGCAAGGCCAGTAGAGCCGTAGCTTTCCATTTTAGATACTATGCCTTTTAAGTTAGCGCCAACGGTAAGTACACTATCAAAAAACTCGCGAGAGTAGCCAATAGAAAGACAGTAATCGCCGCCGGTAAAGGTTCCGGTAATGTTGCCTGTTTCATCGGCTGCATCAAACTGGCCGTAGTTTACATATTGCATACCGGCGTAAAAATTACCTATGCCCTTATAGCTGCGGGCGTATGCGGCGTAGCCGTATTTAACATCAGAAAACCAATCGATATAGCTTAGCGATGCACGGTTGTGCATTTTGGGGTTAAGCAACGATGGGTTTAAATAAGGCGTATTAACATCATCGTCGTAAACATTCATCAGGTAGCCACCCATTGCAGTGGTGCGTGCAGAGTTTGGCAGGTTTAAAAACTGAAAAACACCGTTGCCACCAATTTGGGCCGATACAACCGTTGAAATAAAAAGGCTACCTAGTATAAAAGCTTACGCATAGTACAAAGAAAGGGAATATTAGGGCTTAAACGAGGGTTTTGCTAAAATATTTTAAAGTCATTTATTTTTTGCTAACCACTAGCCACTAATCACTAAACAACTTTTAAAGGTACTTCCAAAAACACGCCAAACTCATTAGCAAAGTTTACACTAACCCTAGCATGCACACTGCCTTGGGCATCGTAAAACCGGGCTTTGGTAGCAAGGGGAAAAACACCCTCGTGCCATACATTAGGGTGAATGTACAAGCCTTTATCGCCTTCAAAATAAAAGCTTACAAATTTATCGGGACTAACATCATCACCCGGCAATGCAAGGGGCACTATATACGGCGTGCCATCTAAAGGAAAAAACAATTGGCCACCATCGGGGTGGTAGTTTGCATGCCATAGCAAAACACGTTCAGGGCTTGCAGTTATTTCTTTCTCACGCACAGCATCTCCCGGGTTAACGCACCAGCCCAGCATGTATTGGTCTTTTACCGCATTGTTTTTGCCAAAGTTATAATCGCCCTCCCACCAAAAATCAAATATGCCATTTTTAGTACCTGCCTGGTTACCTGTACCTGGGTCTATAGGGCGGCCACCAACCTTAGGCCACGTTACTATTTCCAGTTTAAAGTCTTTGTAATCATCAACCAATAAGCCATAACCTGCCAGGTTTTCTGGGGTAGCTTTAACTACTTTGGTTGTATGCCAAGGCAGAGTAGGCGGCACATCAGGCGCCATATAATCAATGGGTTCTGCTATCATTCTTAAATACTAATCTGTTAAACTATTTTTTTGTAATGTTTTGTGTATGGCATTTACCTGCATTAATGCAGCAGAGCAATAAAAAGGGTGCAGCTCCATTACCAGCCGCCCCGATTTTATGGCCGGGTCGGTAGCCGTTAGTTTTTGCGCTTCTTCTACAGTAGCTACATTAAAAATATAAATACCACGCACATCCCAATCATCTTCAAACGGACCGGCAACAACCAGCGTACCTTCATCGGCCATGCGGCCTATATTCTTCATGTGGCCTGCTTGTATGTTTGCTGCGGTTGTTGAGTCTTGTGTGCGATTAGGGCCTTTCTTCAATAAAGCCATTACATACTGTTTCATACCATAATCGTCAGCCCCTAGTTTCTTAGCCAGTAAAGAGTCGTAAGCGGGCTTTGCAGTTTGAGCATTGGCAGTTACAAAGCCTGTAATTAGCAGTGCCAGTAACAATAGTAGCTTCTTCATATCAATCTGTTTAAAGCAAATATACCATACATGGCTTTAGGTTGATAAAAATACTCGGCATGCATACCTTTTTCAGATTAAGTACTTACTTTTGTAGTACACAAAATTTATAGGTTTTGAATAATCAGGAAAACCTTTCATCGCTTAACCGTGCTGCTATTTCTAAGCAACTTAGCGATAAAGAGTATGATATACTAGTTATAGGCGGCGGCATTACCGGGGCCGGTATTGCATTAGATGCTGCTACCCGCGGCTTAACCGTCGCGTTGATAGAAAAGCAGGACTTTGCAGCAGGTACCAGCAGCCGCTCTACCAAGCTTATACACGGTGGGCTACGCTACCTAAAGCAGTTTGAAATTGCATTGGTACGAGAGGTTGGCTTAGAGCGCGATATTGTGTTCCACAACGCGCCGCACTTGGTTATACCAGAGAAAATGCTGTTGCCAATTGTTAAAAAAGGCTCGTTAAGCCCTTTTACCGCGTCTATTGGTTTATATGTATACGATTGGTTGGCAGGCGTAGTGCGCGCCGAGCGCCGCAAAATGTTATCAGTAGACGAAACCTTAAAAACCGAGCCATTGCTTGATAAGCAAAAGGTAATAGGTGGGGCTATGTATACAGAATACCGCAGCGACGATGCCCGTTTGGTTATAGAAACTATTAAAAAGGCTGTAGAGCATGGGGCGGTTTGTCTTAACTATGTAGAGGCTAAAAAGCTATTATACAGTTCAGAGGGAAAGACAACAGGTGCCGAGGCTACCGATTTAAACAGCGGACAAACCTTTCAGCTTAAAGCCAAAAAAGTAATTAATGCTGCAGGGCCTTGGGTTGATGAGATTAGGGAACTTGATAAATCGCGCAAAGGGAAACGATTGCACCTTACTAAAGGTATACACATTGTGGTAGACCATGCCCGGTTACCCATACACCACTCTATGTATTTTGATGTGGAAGATGGCCGAATGATATTTGCCATACCCCGTGGCGAAACTACATACATAGGCACTACAGATACTAACTACCAAGGGAATAAAGAAAACCCTAGCGTTACCAAGGCTGATGTTGAGTATGTAATAGCGGCAGCCAATGCCGTGTTTCCTACAGCAAAACTTACTGCTGCCGATGTGCAGTCTACATGGAGCGGCCTGCGCCCTTTAATACACGAAGATGGCAAAGACCCTTCAGAATTATCGCGCAAGGATGAGATATTTATTTCCCCATCGGGCTTAATATCTATTGCAGGTGGCAAATTAACCGGCTACAGGCAAATGGCGCGCAAGTCGGTTGATGTGGTTTTAAAACAACTAAAAGAGGAAGAAAGCAAGTCTTTTGTGCCTTGTAAAACAGAGAAGATAACCCTATCGGGTGGTGGCTTTACAAACCGTAAAGAAATATTCAGGTACATAGAAAGCTGCACAGGCGAAGCCAAGCAAATTGGGGGCACACCTAAAGAAGTAGCCGACCTTGTTTGGAAGTATGGTACCAATACTACAGAAATTATAGAGAAGGCATACGAACTGCACGAAGCTAACCGCGCAGCCGGAACAGCCCAACCCGAAAACCTGTTGTGGCAGGCCGAAGTATGGTATGCTATTAATAAAGAGTTGGCCTTAAACCTGGGCGATTTTTTAATACGCCGCACGGGGATGTTGTATTTTGAAAGGCCTAAAATTGCCCCTCGATTAAATTTCTACACACAGCAATTTGCTATAATGCTTAATTGGGATGCTGTAGAGCAAAAGCACCAGGCTGATTATTTTGATGTGGAGTACAAAGCGGTGTTAAACTTTACCGAAGAAGCTGAATAATTTTAAAACACTGACCAATGTCATAGTATAGGACCTGTAACCTAGGGATATTTGCTTATTAACTATGCTTTATCCGGTAAACATATAGTCCTTACCAAATCATGCTCAACAACGGAGTCTGGGAAACCGGATTCCGTTGTTTTTTTATGCCTCTTTTGCCAGCTTGCTGTTTCTGTAGCCGTAAGCAAAGTACAGCACAAGGCCAATACCCAGCCATATAAAGAAACGTTCCCAGTTGGTGTGCCCCAGTTGCGACATTAAAAACAGGTTGCTTATTAGTGCCAGTATCGGTATCAGCGACCAGTTTCTAATAAAGGTAAACACTAAAATAATAACAAGGATAATTAAGAACAGGTACTCCGGGGCTTTGGTACGAAATACATCAAATTTGGTAACTACTCTACTTTCAGAAAATTCATTTTTTGTAATGATGTAGGTTTTTATGCCTGTTTCTTTGCTGTCATCGTATAGCTCTGCTAAGTTTGCTACTACTGTATCACTAGGGTTTTTTAATAGGAATAGTTGTGCGCCTTTTTCTGATAACTCATCATGATAAAGTACCCTGCTCTTAGCGGAACTATCTGTAAGTGTTGAAACCTCTTTAACAGTGGTAACTGCTGTTACAGAAGTAAAATCAGTTAAATAGTTACCATAGCTTTTAATACCCGATTGTATATTGCCCAACTGGCCTGCAATGGCAGCAATAGCAATAACAACTACTACAATAGCGGGAAACCATATACGGCTGTTTAAATGCGGTACTTTAAACTTTGGTTTAATGTCTTTTTTATCCATTATAATTATACCTGCCGATACCAACGCAAAGGCAAACAAAGTGCCTATACTGGTTAGGTCTATAACCTCTTGCAGGTTTAAAAACAAAGCGGGTATGCCCACCATTAAACCGGCCAATAGGGTAGAGAATGATGGGGTTTTGTATTTAGGGTGGATGCGTGAGAATATGGGAGGCAGTAAACCATCGCGGCTCATGCTCATCCATATACGGGGCTGGCCCAGTTGAAATACTAAAAAGACACTGGCCATGGCTATTACCGCGCCAATGGCTATAATACCGGCAAGCTTATCAGTTAATGGGGTTCCTATATTCCTAAATGCTTCGGCCATAGGGTCGCCGCCGCCAATTACGCTGTAATTAACCATGCCCGACAGTACAAGCGTTACCAGCACATATATAACAGTACAAATAGCCAGTGCATATATCATAGAACGGGGCAAATCGCGCTCGGGTTCCTTACATTCTTCGGCAGTGGTAGAAATGGCATCAAAACCTATGTAGGCAAAAAACACGCCCGATATGCCTTTAAGTATGCCGCCAACACCATTAGGCGCAAAAGGCGACCAGTTTTCGGGCTTTACGTAGAAAGAACCTGCAACTATTACCAGTAATATAATTAGCAGCTTTAGCAATACAAACAGGTTGCTAATGCGTTTAGACTCTTTAATACCAACAAACACCAGCCAGAGTAATGGCAACGGTTATAAACAGTGCCGGCAAATCGCAAATAATGCGTAGGCCTGCTATTTGTGGTGCGTTTATCCACGCGTTAGCACCATCGGTAATGCCATTGGTGGCAAGGCTATCAAAAGCCTTGTGTGCCGATACATAATCCATGCTTAACCATGCCGGGAATTGGAAGCTGGCGCTGGCCAGGCCATTCCATAGGCCGGTAAAATAATCAGACCACGATATAGCTACCGCTATATTGCCAATGGCATATTCCATTAACAAATCCCAGCCAATAATCCAGGCTATAAGCTCGCCAAATACTGCATAAGAGTATGTGTAGGCGCTACCGGCTACGGGGATGGTAGATGCAAACTGGGCGTAGCAAAGTGCCGATAGCAAACAGACTAACGCAGTAAATACATAGAGTAGGGAAGCGCCGGGCCCGCCAACGTGTAGCACCTGACCAATAGAACTAAATATACCGCCACCTATTACAGCAGCTATACCAAAGCCGGTAAGGTCTCTTACATTTAAATTACGTTCTAGTACCGGGTGCCCTGTTTCTTCGGGCGATGCTAATATTTTACTTATGGGTTTTACCCTGAATAACGATTTTATATCCACCGGAGAGGCTTAAAGTGTTAATTTGGTAAATGTAAGATTTTTGCTGTTTTTTAAACAAAACGGGAAGAAACATTTTGAGATGGGTAAGCTATAAAAGAATTGTGCCCGTCGCCGGACACAACCCTTAACCCAATTATGAAAAATTACTATTGGAAATTAATCCGTCACAAAGATTAATATTATTTTTGAGAATAGCAAGATTACGATGAAAGATTTTCATTGTTTTTAAACAATAAATTGTTAAAATCGCACAATGGTTACCGTAAAAGCACCTGAAACACCCCAAGAATGGGAGAAGTACTTTGAAATAAGGTACAACACCCTGCGCAAAGAATGGGGGCAGCCCATTGGTTCTGAACATCTTGCAGACGATCATAGTTCAGTTCACGCCTTGGCTTTTGATGATAAAAATAACCCTGTGGGGGTATGCCGTATGCACTTTAATAACCCATTAGAAGCCCAAATACGCATGATGGGGGTATTGCCTGATGTACGTACTGGTGGTGTTGGTACAGCATTAATTAAATATTGCGAAATAAAAGCGAAAGAAATGGGCGCTAAAAAAATGGTGCTTGATGCCCGCGATTATGCCATAAAATTTTACGAGAAAAACGGGTATACGCTGGTTAAGCAAACCCATGTGCTTTGGGGACTTATACCTCATTTTTGGATGCAAAAGGATTTGTAAATACAGCATAAAAAAAGGCCGGTTTTAACCGGCCTTTTTAGTAATTAGCTATTGCTGTTACAGTTTAATACGCAACTGCAACGTAAAGTTTCTTGGTGGCTCCATAATACCGGGCCTTTGGGCATATATACGGTTGGTTAAGTTTTTAGCTATGAATGATAGCTTTATCTTATTGCTCAACTCATAAGCCAAACGCCCATCCATTACCCAGTCGCCATTTATGTGTTCGCGTTGGTAGGCATTAAAATCATACCCAAATAAGAACGATGCAAGGGTAAATATCTCCGGTATCTTCTCGGCCCAGCTACCATAATACACGGTATAGCCAAGCGATAGTTTTTTGTAAGAGAATTCAATATCGCCGCGTATTAAATGCCTGTGTGCGGAATTGTAGCATGTTTTGGTAGGCATAAGCGCTATCGGCACGCTTGGTAGCGTATTTAAACATATCGCGTATATACTCTTTTGTACCTTTAATAGATGATAAAGAATCTAAATCGCCGGGAAAAGTGTAGGTGTAGCCGGCCAGTGTGCGTACTTTAACAGGGCCTATATCGCCCTCGCCCATAACGCTGAATTCCCAACCAGCAATACGCGCACCTGCTACATTAAATGGCTTTAAGCCAAAGCTTGATGTATCGGCTCCGCTGCTGTTTTTGTAAAAGTAATAGCCAAAGCGGTACTCAACAAACTTGTAATACTCCTGCCAAAACAAAGCAACATCGGCCAGGGCTTTAAAGTTACCTATGCGGAAACCTTGCTTAATACCCACTTCGGCGCTCCAGCCACGTTCCACATCCAAGCGCGGGTTAGGTACAATTTTAAGTATAGAAAAATCAGCATCAATAAAACGTTCGCCCACGGTAGGCATGCGGTACGATTGGCCGTACGATGCCCTGATGAACGTATTTTTAGCAGCCTGCCAGTTTAAGCCCGAACGGAATACTGGTATACCGTATTGAATTAAGGTATCAACGGCATTAAGTTCATACCGTAAACCACCAGTAACACTAAACTTCTTGTTTACAAAGTACTCTGCCTGTGCATAAGCCGCACCGGAGTAGGTTAACCGCAGCCCCGAGTAAAGATTACTTCGCGAAAAACCAAAGTTTAAAGGCAAACCTGCTGTTAAAACTGCCTTTTCTTTAAATCGTTTCTGGTATTGGTAATCGCCGGTAAAACCGTTAGAGTTTGCATTAGGGTCGGGCGCGTTACCAAACCTGAATACGTTAAGATAGCGGGTACGCAAAATATGCTTAGAGCCTCTATCGTTAGTATAGGTTAAATGCGGGTCTATAGCGGTTTGCATGTAGCGGTTGTCAGACCATGAGTCGGCTATGTAGGCGTTGCTATCCAAATCAACCGATAAAAAGAAGAGGCTGTTGTTTTCGCGCTGCCAGTTTACATTAATACCATATTGCAGGCCGGGTTTCTTTTTGCTGGTAACCTGTGTTTTAAACTCAAGCCTGCCGCGTATAGAGCCGCCTTGGTCTAGGTAGCTGTTTTGCGAGTAAAAGTTACCGCCGCCCACAACATCTATATTGCTAAACTTTTGCTTGTGGCTAAAGCTTATACCGTTTTGGCCCGGCTGGTTACCGGTAGACCACCATGCCATGTAAGGGCGCTTAGGGTTTTGGTAAAAGCCGGTAAAAGCGGTAATTTCCGTTTCAGGGTCGGCTTTGGGCCATGCGGTACGTACGTTTACCACCCCGTTTAGGGCCGATGAGCCGTATACTACAGATGAACTGCCTTTAGTAATCTCTACCTGCTCGGCATTTTCCAGCGGGGCAAAGCTCCATTGGTTCATGCCAAGGTCGGCGCTGGATATGCTCAGGTTATCTACCAATACCGCCGTGCGAGAGCCTACACCATAAGAGTAAGAACTGCCGCCGCGTATAGATATTTGCCCGTCTTGAACCTGCACGCCGGGTGCGCGGTTTACAGCATCGGCAAGGTCAGTAGAGTTGTTGTTTTTTAATTGGTCTTTGCCTAATACCTCAATAGATACGTTTTCACGTTTCAAATCTTTCTCGTACTGGCTGGCAGATATTACAACCATGCTAAGTTGTTGCTGTTTGCCACTAAGCTTAATATTTAGGTTGATAATATCTTTGCCCTTAATATTTACTTTACGCTCTACCACATCATAACCTAACATGGTAAATTTAATGGTGTGTTCTCCGGTGCCAAGCACAACTTTATAGTCGCCTTCCAGGCCGGTTACTACCTTGTTTACACCATCTACATTAATAATAACGCCCGATAGTTTTTCTTTATTACCGGCATCGGTAACATAGCCGGCTACGGTTGCCGTTTGGCCCCATGCTGCTGCCGATGTGAATAAGAATAGAAATGCTAAGTAAAAGTTCTTCATTTACAATTGAGAGGTTGATTGATTAGGTTGACTGTGACTAAATTAGAATAAATTATTCCTGTTTAAAAATTATTTTTGCAATGCCCTTGGCAAATTTCATCCAAGGGGTTGGTTTGTGTTTATTATACCTTCTTTCAAGGCGCTTTTTGTAGTGGGGTACTTTTGCTTTATTTATTTGTTTTGATGAGTGCGGTACCTTTAGTGTGGCTAGCTCTACATTGTCTTCATCAACCACACTTAGCTGCACATAATCATTACTAACTACCTGTATTTTGCCCAGCTGGTTGTTAAAGTTTTTATTCCCTTTTAAGCCGCCACCGCCTTGGCTCCAAGCATACTTATCATATGCCGGGTAGCCCATCAGCTTGCTAAACTTATTCATATAATAACCTAAGTGTGTACCTGCAACAGCTAAGCCACTGGCATTAAGTTCGGGCAAGCCGCTGTTGGTGCCATCGTCTATCTCGTTATGGTGGGTGTCGCCGCTAACTACTATTACATCATTAATATTTTCTTTTTTGATAAAGTCCAGCAACTCTTTAGACTGGAATGGATAACCTGCCCAGTAGGTAGAAAATGAAACTGCCATACGGAAACCTGTACCTTTCTCGCCCGCATCGCCTGCTAAAACATCCTAGGTATTTATGCCCATATCTATTAAATGCTTTAGGTTTTGGTTAAAGGGTAGACCCATTACTAAAAACTTCCAATCGGCTTTAGAGTTTTTAAGGGTTTGCTTAACCCAATTCATTTGCCTGTTACTAATTATACGGATGTTACTATCGGGTGCAAAAGCCCAACGGTTTTTAAGGCTATCGTATTTAAAGTTATAGCCGTTGCCATCGCCGGAAAAGCGGGTGTCTAGCATTATAAACTCAATATTGCCCATGGTAAAAGAGTGGTAAAAACCATCTGAACTGTCTTTTAAAGCATAGCCCGGAAAGTACTCCACATACCCGCGCATGCAGTTGGTTCGCATAATATCAGGAAAGCTATCAACTCTTAGTTTATTAACCAATACACTCTTTTTGCCGCGTTGCTGAAACTCATAACCCACACCCGAAATGCCAGCCCAACGCGATGCTCCCCATGCATCATCATCATCAGGAACATACGCAATAGGTAAATTTTGCAGGGTTTGTTTCATGCGTTTTTCATCGTACCTCCGGCGGTATGACTCTTCTACAGCCGAATATTTTACCGGGTACTCATCGCCCATTTGGTAGCTAGGGTAAGTAAAATCGCCGGTGTGTATAAGCATGCGTGGCTTCAGTTTTGCCATCACATCAAAGGTTTTCATGTTTACCGATTCTTGACAAGAGCCGGTTACAAAAAGGTAATCGCCACGCTCGCCCGGCTTAGGAAAGGTTTGGAAAGTACCGTGAATACTATCTATAATTAACGGAGCATGTTCGCGTGTAACATTTCCGGCGCTGTCTGTAGTTTCAATATCTGCCTGCGGAAAAAGGAATTGTACCTTATATAGAGTATTACTTTTTAAACCTGTAAGGTTGATGATGTATGAATTGTCTTTACCGGCGGCGGTTTCTAAATCAAAATATTGGTCTTGGGCTGCCGGGTTATTTGCTTCAATGTAGTTCATGGTAAACTCCATTGGCTTAACGGTGCGGACATAAATACGTACGCTGCTATCGGTAACCGCGCCTACTACCGGCCCGTGTGTAATATATTGGGCCTTAGCAGTTATGACTAAAAACAATAATAAAATTACTAAGTAAGGAGAGCGGTTAGGCAGCCCCAAATGGTATGCATGCATAACAGCTAAAATAGAAGTATAATTTTAAATACACTATTAAGCAGCAATTAATTTTAAGAAAAATTTAATGTATAGAAACAATGCAAAATGCATAATGCAAAATTCAGAATGCAGAGGGCTTTTAAATCCTTTCCGATACTTCGTACTTGTTACGGTCTGCCGAGTTACGAGATACAAGCTCGGCAATAAAGCCGGTCATAAACAACTGCGTACCTATTACCATAAATAGCAAACCGAAATAGAACAATGGCCTTTCAGTCATTTTATATTGCTCAAAAGCAAACTTGGCCACAGCTAAATACAAGGCAATAACAAAACCGGCCAGGAATGATAAAAAGCCCAACACACCAAACAGGTGCATGGGGCGCTTGCCAAACTTGCTTACAAATATTATAGAGAGCAAATCTAACGGGCCATTGATAAAACGGTCTAGCCCAAATTTGGTAACACCAAACTTGCGGGCACGGTGGGCAACCACCTTTTCGCCAATTTTTTTAAAGCCTGCCCACTTGGCCAGTACGGGAATATAGCGGTGCATTTCGCCATATACCTCTACACTTTTAACTACATCTTTTCTGTAGGCTTTAAGGCCGCAGTTAAAGTCGTGCAGGTAAATACCGCTCATTTGGCGGGTAGTCCAGTTGTATAGTTTGGTGGGTATGGTTTTGCTTAAAGGGTCAAAACGTTTTTGTTTCCAGCCCGATACCAAGTCAAAGCCGTCTTCTATAATCATGCGGCGCAGTTCCGGCACTTCATCGGGGCTGTCTTGCAAATCGGCATCCATGGTAATAACCACATCGCCCTCGGTAGCTTCAAAGCCCACGTTTAATGCGGCCGATTTACCATAGTTCCTGCGGAACTTTATGCCTTTTATAGGGTACTTTTCTTTTAGCGATTGTACAATAGCCCACGATTTGTCGGTGCTACCATCGTCAACCATAACAACCTCGTAACTAAGGCTGTTTTGGCGCATAACACGGTCTATCCACTCCACCAACTCTGGCAGAGATTCTTCTTCATTTAAAAACGGTACTACAATAGATATATCCATTCTCGCTTAGGCCAGCCCAAAATTGTTAGGGTCTTCTTTCTTGTATATAGCTGCTATTATTAACGCCATTACTGCCGAACCTATTGTGTACATTACAACAATCATTGCTAAAATCATAGGCAGGCTGGTAAACAGGTCAAACATTTGTTCGGCCATTTCAATAGCTTCTTCGCTTTGTCCTGCATCTTCCATCTTGGCTATTTCCTCTGTTTTTCTATCGGCCATCTCCTGTTTAAAGTCGTCGCCCATAAAAGATAATACTAATACGGTAAGCAAACACATAAGCACAGTAGCAAACAAACCGGTTAAAAAAGCGGTGTTAAATGCTTTGCCAAAACTAATAAAGCCACCCAGGCCTTTATCTCTCCACGTTCTCACTGCCAAGCCCATACACGTTGCAACAACAGCAACCGACAGTAGAAACGATGCCAGGCCCCATGCCGGTGCGCCATCTAAATTAGCAGTACGGCCTATAAATGATATAAGGTATATAACCGCGCCCATAATACCACCCCACATTAAAATGAGTTTGGTGCGCGATACTGTTGTGTTTGTTTCCATGGTTTTATGCTTTTGGCAAATATAGAATTTTATTAGATGTTGGTAGTATGCGGTTTTTTTCTATTTTTGCCGTCGGTCCCGTACGACCAGCTCCCTTTGAACTCCCCAGAGCCAGGAATGGAGCAAGGGTAGGAGGTTGTAGCGGTGCGATACGGGACCTTTTTTATTTTCCTCTCTCCCTCAACAGGATTTTCCAAAAAGAAGTTTAATAGTCATTCCCGCGTAGGCGGGAATCTCACCAAGCGTTACAGTTGTGGGGCTATTGTAGAATATTTTTTTACCCTCCATTTTTAAATGTCAACCTGGTTAAGCCAAAGCTTACGGTAGCTGCGGTCTTTATCATAATCGTCGGCCTGCTTATCTATATTAAAATACCGTTGGCCGCGTGGGTCGTTACCAACTCCCGCCAGGTAAGCCCAGTTGCCCCAGTTGCTGCATACATCATAATCTATAAGCTGTTGCTCAAAGTAAGCAGCACCATAGCGCCAGTCAATTTTTAAATCGTTGCACAGGTAGCTGGCTACATTTTGCCGACCACGGTTGCTCATAAAACCGGTAAGCTTAAGCTCAATCATATTAGCATCAACAAAGTCGGAGCCTGTTTTGCCATCAATCCATGTTTTCAGCTTTTTAGCATCGTGCTTGTTTATGGGCTGCGAACTATCTTTAATACCCGTTTGCAAAAAGAATTTGTTGCGGTGCTTCTTCATCATAAAGCGGAAATAATCGCGCCACAACAGTTCAAATATCAACCAGTAGGTGCTTTCATTAGCGCCTTGCTGCTTCTCATATTCTTTTACAGCTTGATAAATATACCGTGGCGATAGGCAACCATGCGCCAGCCATACCGATAGCTTAGACGAGTAGTTAGAACCAACCAATCCGTTGCGGGTTTCTTTATAGGTTGATAAAGCTTGGGTTTCAAAAAATAATGGTTTACCCGTTTCAATGCCTCGTCTTCTCCGCCGGTAAATTGTAATACTGCTCGGGTATCAATAGCGGCGCGTTTCAACCCCAAATCTTTCAGTGTAGGTATTTTGGGCTTGGGCAGTGTTGGCGAGGCTATTTTCTCCGGCGCATTAAATACGGGCCTTACTGTAGATTCTTTTTCTATTTTCTTTCTGAAAGATGTAAAAACATCGGGTATGTCTTTTATAGAAAAGGGCAAATCTTCTGCATGGTATAAGGTGCTGGTGCTATAGGTTTCAAGCGTGCAATGCACTTTCCATAAGGCGGCTTCTACCTGCTCTTCTTGCAACTTTTCTTCGTACGATACTTCTTTTTTAGCAAATACTTTGGTGGCATTGTATTCTGCTGCCAGTTCAGGTAAAACATCAACCGGATTGCCTGTTTTTACTATCAACCCAGAGCCTGCGGCCTGCAAGGCTTTAGCCAATGCCGCAACACACTCTATAATAAATTGCGCCCGGTAGCTGCCTGTTTTAGCAAAATCAAATTCTGTTGTTATATAATCTGCGGGATTAAAAATGTACACCGGCACTACCTCGTTAGCTTGTTCTATAGCCTTTACCAGTGTTTCGTTATCGTGTAAACGTAAATCGGTTTTAAACCACACCAATGCCCTATGCATATCTATATATTTAATACGCAAATACTACAATTAACTATTGATATTGTTGCGTTTTGGGGCTCTATATCTAATCAAAAATTGATTGAGCAAGATTAAGTTGATTACACTATAGTAGGATATTATTTTTTCTAACGCCGAAGGCGTGGCAGTATTGTAGAAGAATAAACAGAGAAAAAATTTAAACCCCAACGGGGTGGCACAATGTTTCACTCCTTCGGAGTTTTTAAATGTGCGTAATAATACATACCACAACACTTTCAGCCCTTAGGGCTTGAAAAAAGAAGAATATTTGTTAGAATTGTAGCGGTGCGATACGGGACCTTTTTATTGTCTGAACTAAGGCAATAAAGATTTAAGGCCTAAATACAAATAGGACCTTTTTTCAATTCAACATTACACTTTCCATCTGGTAATAGTATTAGTGTTGATATACCATGCGACCATTCTCTAACATATTTGCCACTTACATCCATACATTGATATGAAATATCATATGTTTTTGAATTGATTTTTTGACTTTTAAGCCTTTGTATTTATGATCTGGGCAATAAAACTCTTCATGAGTAATAAATTTTTTTATAACTGTGCTATCGCTAATATCTTCTATTATTTGCTTAGTATTGTTAATTGATTCGTCATTATTCTTTTCAATAATTCTATTTACTGGAATGTCTTTATTGATATTGCTATTATCAAAATTACAAGAAATCCCAATTACCAATAAGCATAATATATGAAAGATATATTTCATGTTTTATTTCAAGTTTAATTTATCATTTTCAATAATATATTCGGCATCTTCTTGATTATCGGTGTAAATTACTTCAACTTCAGACATTCCATTTTCAATCATCCACTCCTTGACATTCTTAGTCGCTGCATAACCTACATTGCATCCCCATGTATCAAGCATATTTACAAACGATTCCCATTCTGCAATCCAATCTTTATCAGAACGCCCTCTAACAGCACCTGACTCTTCTTTTGCTGAATCAATGTGTTCAATTATCCAATCCATATAGCTAATAATTTATTTATAAAATTCAATTAATTTTTCAGGGTTGTCAAAAGAAAAGGAAATTTTTAAAATTTTATTCTCTTTTAAGAATATACTACAACAATAAGGATTGCTTAATAGTGGTATCTTATTTGTTGTCTGCCCAATCATTAGTTTCATTGCTTGTAATCCGATGCAGTTGATAAATTTATTGTCAGGAACACTGATTAATTGTAAACGGTCGGTTTGTGTTATTAGTAAATCAAAAATTACAGATTTATTTAAATTAATATTTGATGGAATATTATCTAAATCGATTTTTGATTTTTCATGAATGTTAAATTCTTTTTCATCGCTAAGTGTTTTAACACAACTAATATTGGTATTTGAATTTCCCCCATTAATCATTTTGCCGTTTTCCCAAACCTCATGCCTGCTAGATCTGAAATCAAATTCCTGTGCGGGAAGTTGAATAAATGGCTCAAATTTATCATAAATATTTTCCATATGTAAGTTCTTAAATTAAACCTTCTGCCTTTAGTTTACCTACCCAATACCTAACATTATTCTCAGTTGCTTCATGCTTTAATTCCAAACCGTTTTTAAAAGCATTAATTCCTTCGACATATTTGCCTAGGAAACAATATGCGGTTCCAAGGTGATTCCAAATATCTCCGTTGTTTTTTTCTAACTCAGAAGCTTTCAAACTAAATTCAAGGCATTTCTCCCATTTTTCTATTGCTGCAAATATTTTAGCTCCGATTAAATAAGTCCTATAAGAATTAGGGTATTTATTTAACATTTGACTTAACATATTTATTGCTTCTGAATAATCTTCATTATATGCTAAATCATTAATTTTTGATTCAAGAATAAGTAATTGAACATCTTCCATATTGACTGATTAGTAAGTAGTTTATATCACCTCAAAATACCTTTTCCATTCCCAGTCGGTAACGTGCTTGTTAAACTGGCGTACCTCCCACAAGCGGGTGCCGGTAAAGTGTTCGGTAAAGGCTTCGCCAAACAGTTCGTTGGCAATTTTGCTGTTGCGCATTCGGTTGGCGGCTTCGTCTAACGTTCCGGGTAACACTCCGTTGGTTTTGTTTTCGTAGCCGTTGCCTTTGGTCATTTCCACATCCAGCTTCAGGCCTTTTTCAATACCGTATAAACCGGCAGCAAGGCAAGCTGCCATGGCCAGGTAAGGGTTGCTGTCAGATCCTACTACACGGGTTTCTAACCTGCACGATTTTGAACCTAACGGCAATGCACGCAACATGGTAGTGCGGTTGTCTACACCCCACGTTAGGGTAGTGGGGGCCCAGGCACCAACCACCAAACGTTTGTATGAGTTTATGGTAGGGGCAACCATAGGCAAAATATCGCCAAAGCAAGCCAGTTGGCCCGCCATATAAGAGCGCATCAGGTCGCTCATTTTATTATCTTTAGCGGTATCAAAAAACAGGTTGTTCTTTTTGTCTTTGTCCCAAAGGCTTTGGTGCACGTGGCCGCTACAGCCGGGCAGGTTATCGCTAATCTTAGCCATAAACGTGGCTATAATACCGTAGTGGTGGGCAATTTCTTTAACCCCTGCTTTAAATAAAACAGCGCGGTCGGCGGCTTCCAGTGTATCAGAATATAAAACGGCAGCCTCTAAAACTCCGGGACCTGTTTCGGTATGCAGACCTTCTACCGGAACATCGTAGGCCGTCATAAGGTCCATAATATCGTTAAAAAAATCGCGGTTGTTGCTTTGGCGCAATACAGAGTACCCAAACATACCGGGCGATATAGGAGTTAAATCGCGGTAGCCTTTTTCGTGGGCGCTGTCTGATGTTTCGCGGAAGTTGAACCACTCAAACTCTTGCGAGAAGAAGGGGCAAAGCCCATGCCTTCTGCCTTAGCAATTACTTTTTAAGCAGCGTGCGGGGGCAGGTATCTTTAACACCGCTCTCAGCATTGCTAAAATCAGCCATAAGTATAGGCAGGCCGTTTTCCCATGGTATTTCACGGTACGTGCCGGGGTCTATAGTAGCGGTAGAGTCGGGGTAGCCATTGTGCCAGCCCGTTACCTTGGCATTGTCGTAAGCCACATCGCCGGCATCCCAGCCAAACACAACATCGCAAAAGCCAAAGCCGCTTTCGGCTATACCTAAAAATTTATCGCGGCTAACAATTTTGCCACGCATAATGCCATCTATATCTACTACTACCAGTTTTACTTTATTAAAAGGCGAGTTCTTTACTTTTTCTACTACTTGTTGTAATGTGTGTTGCATGGGATGTTATTAAAGCCACAAAGTAAATAAAATCCAAAGATGTAGAATGCTTAGCGGCAGATAATTTGCTGCCCGCAACTGTTTTATATACTTTTAAGCCCTTAAACCGTGTGTAATGAGATGTGTTTTTCTGTTTGCAGCATTATTGTCAATGTTTGTTTCGTGTAACCAACCTAAGCCTGCTGATGTTGTTAAGACAAATACCGATACCGTTTTTTGGACTGCCGATAAAGAAAAAGCCCATTTAGCAGATTTGAATACCCCATCAACATGGGACACTGCCATGCTTAAAGATGATATTGAATTTACCGGTTGGAAAAGCGAGTTGCCCATAAGCTTAGGCGCTTACCCTACGCCGTTATACGACAGGGTTGGCAAAGGCAGTTTTAAGGGCATAGGCTTCTATGGACAAACAAAATATATACAAGGTAAAAGCGTAGCAGTTGCCAGCTTTGTAGTTAACAAGAGCCCTGTAAACCAAGCTTACATTAAACCAGGTAAAAATGATGAAGTGTATTTTACCATTGCTGTGTTAACGGATAAGGCCGATACGGTTAACTACACACATACCATGAATAATGTGGTATCGCGCAACCACCCCGATTATATTGGGCAGGGATATGTAAAATACGCTAACCTTAAGGTTGATTACACCGCTTTTTTAACGGCAGGCAGAAACAGTTATGCCATAGTTAATATGCGTTTGTTCGACTTGAAAAATGGTGCGTTGATTCTTATCGCTCCACATAAAGATAAGTCTTTACGCTCTTTGCAAATGGAGGTACCTGCCTTGTCTACAGACGATTTAGACGGTTACATAGACAGCCTGTTTAAACAACAAAAGGCAATAAATTTCTTTACTGAAGAAGGTACTATTTAGGCTTTACTACCAGCCTAAAGTATACATAACCGGCCAGCATTATGGCTACAAAGTAGATAAAGAGCATAATGTTGAATACAGCCATGGCTATAAGAGCTACACTGGCTATGGTTGCCGCCACAATTGGGAACAGTGGGAACAAGGGCACACGGAAAGGCCTTTCTAAATCAGGCTCTTTTTTGCGAATGGCTATAAGAGAGAATGAGGATATGATGTATAAACTCAACGCGCCAAAGGTGGCAATGGTAATAATATCGCCGGTGGCACCGGTAAACAAGGTGGCAATGCCTATAAGCATGTTTACTATTAAGGCCACATGCGGGGTTTTAAACCTGGGGTTTATTTGCCCCAATACTTTGGGTATGTATTCGGCTTTGCCAAACTCGTAAGTAGCACGGCCCGCAGCCAATAAAAGCCCGTTGAATGATGCTACAAAACCAAATATACCTATGCTTATTAGCAGGTGGTATAATATTCCGCCACTACCTGTAATATGGCTTAGCGCCATGGGTAGGGGAGAGTCTGACACCTTACCATCGGCACTGTACACTACCGATTCCCAACCATCAACCCCAACAGCCGAAATAAATACCAGCGATGCCAATACCGCCAAAGTTGCCATAGCCGATGCAAAGCCCTTTGTAATGTTTTTTGTGGATTTATGGTTTCTTCGGCTACGTTGGCAATACCCTCTAACCCTAAGAAAAACCAAATAGCAAAAGGTATAGCGGCAAATATGCCGGGTATGCCATTAGGAAAAGGATTTTCTACAAACCTTTCGGCATTAAAGTGGGGCAGGGTAAAGCCGCAAAATATTAACAGTTCAACTACTGCTACAATGGTAATAAACAACTCAAATGTAGCCGATGCCTTTACCCCAAGAATATTAAGCGAGGTAAATATTACATAGGCCGATATGGCAAATACCAACACATCTACCTGAGGAAAGAGCAAATTAAAATAAGCCCCAATACCCAAGGCAATAGCGGGCGGGGCAAAAACAAATTCTATTATTTGGGCAAGCCCAGCAACAAAACCCCATTGCGGACCAAGGGCGCGCATGGCATAATCGAAAGCACCGCCTGCTTTGGGTATGGCACAGGCCAGTTCGGTGTAGCTTAACGAGAATGTTATGTACATTATCATTACAAAGAAAACCGCTATGCCCAATCCAAGGGTGCCGCCCTCTTTAAGGCCCAGGTTCCAGCCAAAGTACATGCCCGATATTACATAGCCTACGCCCAAGCCCCATAACATAACAGGGCCCAGTGTGCGATTAAGTTGAGAGGTTGTCGTACTCATTAAACAACGTCTATTTTCAATCCATCATACGCCAGTTCAATGTAGGGTGGTAGCTCCTGCATTACCTCATCGTGCAGACCCAGTTGGTGGCTAATATGGGTAAAGTAGGCCTTCTCGGGTTTTATCTCTTCGGCAAATGCAATGGCTTCGTCAAACGTTATGTGCGATACGTGTTCTTCCCTGCGCAGCGCATTTACAACCAATACTTTAGTGCCTTTTACCTTTTCTTTTTCTTCAGCCGATATTGATTTCATATCGGTTATGTAGGTAAAGTCGCCAATCCTAAAACCGAATATAGGCAGCTTAAGGTGCATTACCTCAATAGGGGTAAACTGTAGGCCGTTTACTAAAAAGGGCTCATTAACTATGCGGTGCAGGTTAACTTCGGGTATGCCGGGGTAGCGGTGTTCAGCAAATACATAGGCAAACTCCTAGCGCAGGCCCATCTCTACTTTATCAGACAGGTAAAGGTCTACCGGGCGCTCCATAATAAAGTTAAAGCCGCGTATATCGTCTAAACCTGCCGTGTGGTCTTTATGCTCGTGGGTATATACAATGGCATCTAAATGGCGCAGGCCCTCGCGCAACATCTGCTGGCGAAAATCGGGGCCCGAATCAATAGCAATATTGGTATCACCCTCTTGTATAAGTATGGAAGAACGCAGCCTTTTATCTTTTGGGTTGGCGCTTTGGCATACTATGCAATTGCATGCTATTAGCGGAACCCCTGCGATGTGCCTGTGCCTAAAAATGTAACTTTCATTAAGGGTAAAGATATAAAAGGAAGGTGTAAGCCCGTTAAATTTTAATCAACACCTTATTTACTTTATATACTCATAGCTTTCAACCCCTTTAGCTGCAACAAGGTGTATGCTTAGCTTGCCTTTTACATCATTTAAGTATGTTACTATGGGTGTGTTAGGGTCTGCGTTTACCCGCATAATATAACCATCGCCAAAGCCTACGCCCATTTGGTCTACCGCATAGGTATGCAGTGTAAGCGATCCTTTATCAACCGTAATATCTTCCTGCTGAAAACCTATTCTGCCAAAGGGAATAGTTGTATTGTCAGAAAAACTAATAGGTATAGATGTAGTATCTTCTGTAATTCCGGCTTTAGAGTTTTGCTCAAGCTGTTGTATAGGTTTAAACATATCGTCGGGCAGTACCAATAACGACCCTCGGCCACCGTTACTAAGGCAAAAAATAATCGTATTTGAAATATTCCTCTTTACTATTATTACCTAACGATGTAAATCCTTTTAACGTACCATCAGTGTTTTTGTAACTTATTCTAAATGGCTTAAGGTCTATAATTGTAACAGTAAGGTCGTAAACCATTCCGTTTTCATCAACCTGATAAGTAAGCTCAGCACCTTTCTTCAACTTAAAAGAGTTTTGGGCTTGTGCAACAAAGCACATTAATAAAGCAAAGGCTAAAAGCAGATTTTTCATTTTCAACAAGTGTTTCTTCAAAAGTAAAATTAAAACCATTAACGGGAGTTGCCATTATAAATTTTATTGCCTTACTTGCCGTTGGATTTAATGGATATATAATTATGCTCGTAGGAGTACCTAAAGAGCTGAAAGAGGGGAAAAGCGCGTTGCGCTTACGCCCGACTCTGTAAAACAGCTTATTGCCAAAGGTTTTAGGGTGGCCATAGAACAAGGCGCCGGTTTATCATCATACATAAAAGATGAAGAATACCTCGCCGTAAATGCCGAGGTGGTTCCTGATAAACACGCACTATACTCGCAAGCCGATGTAGTGGTTAAAGTAAACGCCCCCGCAACAGAAGAAATTGCCATGATGAAGCAAGGCGCTGCCTTACTTTGTTTTATGTATGCCCACTCTAACCCGCAGTTGGTAGAGGCCCTGGCAGCGCATAAAATAAATGGCTTTTCGGTAGATGCTATTCCGCGTATATCTCGGGCCCAAAAAATGGACGCATTAAGCTCTCAGGCTAACCTTGCGGGGTACAAAGCGGTGCTGTTGGGTGCCAATGCGCTGGGTAAAATATTCCCCATGCTTATGACAGCCGCCGGAACAATAAAACCATCTAAGGTGGTAATATTTGGTGCCGGTGTTGCAGGCTTGCAAGCCTTAGCTACGGCTAAACGCTTGGGGGCTATTGTTGAGGTAACTGATATAAGGCCTGAGACCAAAGAGCAGATTCTATCGCTGGGCGGTAAGTTTATAGAAGTAGCAGGCGATGATTCTATTAAAACAGAAGGCGGCTATGTTAAAGATGTAAGCGCAGACTTTTTGCGTAAGCAACAGGAAACAGTGGCCCGCCACGTTGCCGATACTGATATAGTTATTACCACAGCCCTTATTCCCGGTAAAAAAGCACCCCTGCTGGTTACTGCCGATATGGTTAAGAGCATGCGCTTAGGCTCTGTTATAGTCGACATGGCTGTGGAGCAGGGCGGCAACTGTGAGTTAAGTGAAGCAGGCAAAACGGTTGTAAAAGAAGGTGTTACAATAGTGGGTGAACCTAACTTACCATCGCTACTGCCGCTAAATGCCAGCCAGTTGTACGCTAAAAACATATTTGAATTCTTAACCCATCTGGCAACTAAAGACGGGTTAAAGTTTGAAATGGAAGAAGAAATAACCAAGGCAAGCCTTGTAAACAAAGCATAAAGGGTATGAAAGAACTGATTCATTTTTTAGGAGAGAACATACAAATGCTCTACATACTCATCCTAAGCATTTTTGTGGGGATAGAGGTTATAGGCCGCGTACCATCGGTACTGCACACACCGCTTATGAGCGGCGCTAATGCCATACACGGTGTGGTAATTGTAGGCGCTATTATAGTAATGCTTGATACAGCAGACGATAATTACTTTGGCCTGGCTTTAGGCTTTTTGGCCGTAGTGCTGGGCACACTAAATGTTGTGGGTGGTTTTGTGGTTACCGACCGAATGCTTGAAATGTTTAAAAAGAAAAAGAAGTAGGCTATGGTTACTGAGATATACATTCTATACATCATTTACCTTATAGCCTCGGTTTGTTTTGTTGTAGGCTTAAAAATGCTGTCGGGTCCTGAAACTGCCCGTAATGGTAACCTTGTTGTTGCAGCCGGTATGTTCCTGACTATAGTAGGCACTATATTTATTCACCCGGGCCTGAAGTAAGCGGTTTTAAATACGCGCTAATTTTTGGTGGTATAGCCATTGGTACTATTGTAGGCTGGCTTACGGCTAAAAAGGTACAAATGACCAAGATGCCCGAGCTGGTATCGCTGTTTAACGGTATGGGTGGTGCCTGCGCGGCATTAATATCTTTGGTAGAATACCCGCATTATGCTGATAACAAGCTTAGCCTGCTAACCATTGCGTTGGGTTTATTAATTGGCAGCATATCGTTTTCCGGTAGTATTATAGCCTATTTAAAACTGAATGGCACGTTGAATAAGCCTATTCGTCTGCCATCATACAACATACTAAACGCCGTGTTGGTGTTGGTTTGCTTTGGGTTGATACTGGGTATGGTGTTTGTGCCTGCCTTAAACAACCAGGCCATGCTATTGGTATTGTTAACCCTATCGTTACTATACGGGGTACTGTTTGTATTGCCTATTGGCGGTGCTGATATGCCGGTGGTAATATCGTTATTAAACTCGTTTACCGGTGTAGCTGCGGCTTTTGGTGGCTTTTTATACAACAACCAGGTAATGCTTACCGGTGGTATATTGGTAGGCTCTGCAGGTACGTTGCTAACCATTGTAATGTGCCGCGCCATGAACCGCCCACTTTTTAACGTAGTGTTTGGTGCTTTTGGTGGTGGTGCTGCCGCGGTTGATAATTCTACCGCCGGTGGTTCTGTTAAAGATATTTCTACTGCCGATTTAGCTACCCTTATGTTCTATTCTAAAAAGGTGGTTATTGTGCCCGGTTACGGATTGGCTGTTGCACAGGCGCAGCAAATTATCCGCGAGCTGGAAAATATACTGGAGGCTAATGGGGTAGAGGTGAAGTATGCCATACACCCCGTTGCAGGCCGTATGCCCGGCCACATGAATGTACTGTTGGCAGAATCTAACGTACCGTACGAAAAGTTAGTAGAGATGGACGAGATAAACCCCGAATTTCCATCAACCGACGTAGTGTTTGTAGTAGGCGCTAACGATGTGGTAAACCCTGCCGCTAAAACTAACCCCGCCAGCCCTATATACGGCATGCCTATACTGGATGTTGAACAAGCTGCCCATATTGTAGTAAACAAACGCAGTATGAATGCCGGTTATGCGGGTATTGATAATGAACTATTCTACAACCCTAAAACCAGCATGCTATTTGGCGATGCTAAAAAGGCATTAACCGACTTGGTGAATGAGTTGAAGCAGATGTAGTACCATGGTATTTTTAGATATCATAGTAGGGTACTATTTGCCTAATATTTCAGGCTGGCTTTTTTGCTAGTTGTTTTAGTAATTGAGTCAGTACTGCTATCAAAAATCCTGACTCAGACTTGGTATAATCAACGGGTGTATTTGATAGTAATTATATCAAATATCTTAACAAGTACTATTGGATTGTTATTGTTTGATAAGCACCTTAGTGGTGGATATCTATTGGATTGGTTGCCCGTTTATTATTATCGGGGACATATAAGAGAATTAAATAATACAATAAGTATTTTTATAGAAGCCTTTCTTCTTACACTTACTATCGAATCTGCCTTTAATTATTTCTTACTTAGAAAAGAATACACTTTTAAGAAGATTGTTTCAGGAACCTTTTGGGTAAATCTGTTTACCTATATAGTTGCTGCCGGCTTATTTGTTTTATTAGTACACCTAGGGGCTTTAGTTAGTGATTGGCACTATGTGGATCAAAGAAATTAATATTAATGAACACAACCACCCCAACATACTACCACGGCACTAAAGCCGATTTACAAATTGGCGACCTGATTGAAGTTGGTAAAACATCTAACTACGGCTCTCGCCGTGTGGCTAAGTACATTTATTTAACCGCCACCTTAGATGCAGCCATTTGGGGTGCCGAACTTGCCCAGGGGAAGGCCGCCAGCGTATTTACATTGTAGAACCTACAGGCCCCATAGAAGACGACCCTAATTTAACAGATAAGAAATTCCCCGGTAACCCTACGAAATCGTACCGGTCGCAGCACCCGTTTAAGGTTGTGGGTGAGGTTGCTGAGTGGCAGGGACATTCACCAGAACAACTTAAAGCAATGAAGGATAATCTTGAGCGGCTTAGGCAACAAGGGATAGAGGCTATTGAGGATTAGTGTAGACCCCCATCCTAAATCCTTCCCCCTTAAAGGGGAAGGACTTTAATATCTATTCAAGGGAGTAATCCAATAGAAAAGGTATTTTTGCAGAATAAATTCCTCTCCTTTAGGAGAGGGTAGGGTGAGGTAAATTATGTTAGAACAATACAAATCTCAAATAGAACGCCTTATTGATTTAGCCATTGAGGAGGATATAGGCGATGGTGACCACTCGGCGTTGAGCAGTATTCCGGCTGATGCCATTGGCAAGGCCAAACTGTTGGTTAAAGATGAAGGGATATTAGCGGGCGTTGAGCTGGCTTTGTTCATTTTCAATAAGATAGACAATCAACTTAAAGTGGAAGTGCTGCTGAATGATGGCGCTACTGTTAAGCATGGAGATATTGCCTTTTATGTAACCGGCAGTGAGCGTAGCATACTTCAAGCCGAGCGTTTGGTGCTTAACTTTATGCAGCGTATGAGTGGTATTGCCACCACTACCAATCGCCTGGTTAAACTTATTGAGGGAACTAATTGCAAGTTGCTTGATACCCGCAAAACCACCCCGGGCTTACGGATTATTGAAAAATGGGCGGTTAAGATAGGAGGGGGACACAACCATCGTGTGGGCCTGTACGATATGATTATGCTAAAGGATAACCATGTTGACTATTGCGGCGGTATTGAAAAGGCTATTGATGCAGCTAATAAGTACCTTACCGATACAGGCAAAAAACTGGCTGTTGAAGTAGAGACCCGCAACATTTCTGATGTGGAGCGTGTTATAGCCCACGGAGGGGTGCAGCGCATTATGATTGATAATTTTAGTGTGGAAGATGCCCATAAGGCGGTAAGCCTTATCAACCATATGGTTGAGGTTGAGGCATCGGGCGGGATAACAGAAGCAACCCTTAGGCAGTATGCCGAAACGGGCGTTGATTTTATATCGGTTGGCGCGCTAACCCACTCGGTTAAAAGCCTTGATTTGAGTTTGAAAGCAGCAGTATGAGTAAAAAGTGGTATAAAAGGCCCTTAGAAGAAGTAGTACCGGAAACCAAAGTGTTTTTGGTAGCAAAGAGCGTGCTTAGTCGCATTGTTTTGCCGGGTTTCCATGGGTTGCCACTGTGGTATGTGCTTTCGTTTTTTACCAGGGGCTGCAACATGGCTCCTTAGGTATGCGGGCTGCCGCGCTATCGTACAACTTTTTCCTAGCTATTTTTCCCGCCATACTGTTCTTTTTTACCCTGATACCGTATTTACCCATTGATAACCTTACCGCCGAGGTTTTACAGCTAATGCGCGATGTGTTGCCCGAGGATATTTATAAAGTATCGGCCGGTACCATAGTAGATATTGTAAGCATAAAGCGTACAGGCCTATTATCGCTGGTGCTTTTTACATCGTTATACTTCGCATCAAGCGGCATCACCTCTATTATACAGGCATTTAACAGCACTTTTCATACCATAGAAAGGCGCAAATGGTGGCAGCAGCGGGTGGTCTCACTAAGCCTTACTTTAATGGGCTTTTTATCGGTAATAATGGTGGCTATGCTATTCTTGTTTAGCGATATTGCCGTGGCATCGTTTATGAATAAGCAGATGGTAAACAAGTCGGTAGTTGAGGTATTGGTAAATATTATAAAGCTTTTATTTGCCGTGGTTATGACATTTTTGGGCATATCATCGCTCTATTTTTACGGTCCATCTAAACGCAAAGGGCACTTTAAGTTTTTCTCGCCGGGTAGTATTGTGGCTACCGTGCTGTTTATGGCATCATCGTATGGGTTCTCGGTGTACCTTACCTATTTTAATAGCTATAATAAGCTTTATGGCTCTATAGGTACCATAATCCTGTTACTGGTTTGGATAAACCTGAATGCCTGGGTGCTATTACTGGGCTTTGAATTAAACGCGAGTATACGTTCGGCTAGGCATACAAAAGATGCTACACCTGAACCAACTGACAATTGACAATTGTCAATTCACAATTATTATTTCGCTTCGATATTAAATTGCTGGATTAGCATAGTTCCGCTGATGTTCTTTAGCAGATAATATACTCTGGTAGGTTTCTCCGGCTGTAGTTGTTAGCGAACCAATACAATATTGCGCGCCACCGGGTTGGGTGCTTTTGTGTTTAAGAGTGTAGCCATTTGGCCTGTGCTTGTTAAAAAAGTCTTGCACAACCAGTTCAGCCTGCTGTTTGCTATACATGCCTTCTTTATCCAAAATAGTTAAATCTACATTGGCAGCAAAGTAAACAGATAGCGATTTGGCGTTGCCCGAACGGACAGCCTTGCCAATTTCTTCATATATATCCATAGGTTCAGGTTCTGGCGCAAACGCCGAAACAATAACAACCAGGGCAATCAAAAGAATGTTTTTCATGTTTTTTGAGTAATCAAAGTAGAAAATTACAATAATTGCGCCAAATATGTAATAAATTTATTTTCAAATGAAAATAGTGCTATTAGCCGTTGGCAAAACTAAGGAGAAATATCTACAAGAAGGGGTAGAGGAGTATGTAAAACGCCTTGGGCGCTTTGCTACTTTTGAAATTGTTGTGGTGCCCGAGGGCAAGACCACCGATGCTAACCTTAACAGGCAAAAAGAGGGCGAAGCCATTTTAGCTAAGGTTGATAAAACCGATTACCTGGTGTTGCTTGATGAAAAGGGTAAGCAGTTTACATCAGAAAAATTTGCAGCCTATATAGATAACAAAGCCGCATTTGGGACTAAAACCCTGGTGTTTGCCATTGGCGGCGCCTTTGGGTTTTCCGATAAGGTATATGACAGGGCCGCTGAAAAAATAGCACTATCAGAAATGACCTTCTCCCACCAAATGGTCCGGCTGTTTTTTACCGAGCAGTTGTACAGGGCCTTTACTATAATAAAAGGACACCCATATCATAATGAAGGGTAGATTAAAATGAAAAATAAAAAATGAGAAATGAAAATCTTTCAGATTTCAGATTTCAATTTTCGGATTTATCCTTTTAGCGGTTTCGCATACGATACCACTTCCTTGTCAGTAATATTCTTATCGCTAAGTATCACCAAACGTTCTATCACGTTGCGGAACTCGCGGATGTTGCCGGTCCAATCGTATTTCTGTAACTCAACCAATGCATCGGGAGTGATTTTTTCAACGCCATGCCGTAGTCGTTGCAAATCAGTTTTAAAAAATGGTCAGCCAGCATAGGTATATCCTCTTTGCGCTGGTTTAGCGATGGTACGTGGATAAGTATCACACTCAACCTATGGTAAAGGTCTTCGCGGAAGTTGCCTTTTTCAATTTCCTTTTGCAGGTTTTTATTGGTGGCCGCAACCACACGCACATCTACCTGCAGCTCTTTCTCGCCACCTACACGCATTACCTTGCTCTCTTGCAAGGCACGTAGCACCTTTGCTTGTGCAGACAGGCTCATATCGCCAATCTCATCAAGAAACAAAGTGCCGCCGTGGGCTTGCTCAAAGCTGCCTTTGCGTTGTTTTATAGCCGATGTAAATGCACCTTTCTCGTGCCCAAACAATTCGCTTTCTATTAGTTCAGAGGGTATAGCTGCGCAGTTAACCTCTACAAACGCCCCGTGGGCACGGTTGCTTTTTTCGTGCAGGTGGCGGGCCACCAGCTCTTTACCCGTACCGTTTTCGCCGGTAATAAGTACGCGCGCCTCGGTAGTAGCAACGCGGTCTATCATATCCTTAATCTGCTTTATGGCGGCGCTGTCGCCAATCATATCGTAGGTTTTAGATATTTTGCGCTTAAGCACCTTGGTTTCGGTAACCAGGCTTTGGCGCTCTAAGGCATTGCGCACGGTAATAAGCAGACGGTTAAGGTCTAAGGGTTTCGATATAAAATCGTAAGCCCCTTTTTTAATTGCTCCAACTGCGGTATCAATATCCGCATGGCCCGATATCATAATAACAGGTATATCCGGCTGAATTTCTAAAATCCTGTCCAATACATCAATGCCATCCATTTTAGGCATTTTTATATCGCAAAGTACAAGGTCGTAAGTGCCTTTTTTAAGCAGTTCAAGGCCCTCAATACCATCGGGAGCTTCGGCAACAATAAACTTTTCGTACTCAAAAATATCTTTAAGCGCGTTACGTATTGGGCGCTCATCATCTATAACCAGTATTTTACTTTCTTCAGCCATAATGTTCTGTATTTAACTCTTCTTTTGTTTGCTTGGCCTTGGGTTTGGCAGCCGCTTTAGGTGCAGGCTTGTCATCTTCCAGGTCTTGCATTATTTTATATAATATCCCCTCTTTTAATGAATACGAAGAGAGTACCATTTCGTGCATTTTAAGTTTGGTAATTATAAACTTAATAAAAATAACCGCTACCACAATCATCTCTACCCGCATAGCCGCCAGCCCTTTAATTTTAAGCCTTTCGTTGTAGTTAGATGTAAGAATCTGGTGATACATCTGCTCAAAATAATCAAGGTTAAAGGTATAATCTGTTTTAACCAAAGGGTTTTCAGGTGTGTGGAAACGGTGGTAAATCATTTCTGCCAAACTATCAAAAGAACCCGACGAGCCAATTAATACATCGGTATCGTATTTATCCAACGCATCAAACAAAGGCTTTAACTCCTTTTTAAGGTATTGGTTTAATTCCTTTATCTCATCAGCCGTAATAGGTTCCGATGGGTTTATACGCTCCAAAAGGCGTGCCGCACCCAAATCAAAACTCTGTTTCCAAAATATTTTTTCTCGTTGGCAATAATAAACTCTGTGCTGCCACCGCCAATATCCATAACCAAGTGGCGTTTTTTGCCCATGGGATGGGCCTGGCGTACGCCATAGTAAATAAGCTCGGCCTCTTTAGCGCCCGATATTATCTTAACCTCAATGCCGGTTTCGGCCTCTATCTTTTTTACAAAACGTTTGCCGTTTTTGGCAGACCGTATGGCCGATGTGGCAAAGGCATATATCTTATCAACGTTAAACTTATCAATGTTCTGCTTGTGGAATTTCATGGCGTTTATGCCACGCAGAAATGGGGTGTGCGATATCTCGTTGTTGTTGATGCCGCCCTCGCCTAGTTTTACGGGTATCTTATCTTTAAACAAGGGAACAAGCTGCCCCCGGCGACTAATCTCGGCTATTAGCAGTTTAAATGTATTTGTACCTAAGTCTATTACAGCTATTTTCAATGCCTATGGGTTAGGGTGTAAATATAGGCAATTAGCTACTTAATTAACTGTAGAATTATAAGCTAATTTATAAACCACATAGACGCTTTAAACATAGCTTTTAGACTCCTGTCTATGTGCCTATGATTCTATGTGGTTATCATTTTTCAACATCTGAATAATTTACCACATAGGCACATAGAAACATAGTTTTTCCCGGGCTTTACTATATGCCTATGATTCTATGTGGTTATCATTTTTCAACATCTGAATAATTTACCACATAGGCACATAGAAACATAGTTTTTCCCGGGCTTTACTATATGCCTATGATTCTATGTGGTTATCATTTTTCAACATCTGAATAATTTACCACATAGGCACATAGAAACATAGTTTTTCCCGGGCTTTACTATATGCCTATGATTTTATGTGGTTTTCATTCTGATAACTAAGTGCATAACCCATCAGCTAATTAGCTAATCCACAAATCAGCTAATCAATTAACCCTTATAAAACAACCACTTTCCAAGTTCTTTCCAACTGGCTTTTTTGCCATACATTAATATGCCTGTACGGTATACACGGCCAGCCAACCAGGTAGATAGTATAAAGGTAAGCACCAGCGCTACCATAGACACGGCTATTTGCCACATGGGCGGGTCAAATGGCACGCGCACCATCATTATTATGGGCGATGTTAGCGGAACCATAGAAAGCCAGAATGCCACAGGCCCATCGGGGTTGTTAAGCACAAACTGCATCATTACTATGGCAAAAATTATGGGTATGGTAACGGGCAGCATAAACTGCTGACTGTCGGTCTCGCTGTCTACCGCACCCCCAATGGCCGCAAAGAATGAGCCGTATAGTAAGTATCCGCCCAAGAAGTAGAATAAGAAACAGAAGATAAGCTTGCCAAAGGGTAGCCCAAGTATTTGCTCCATAGCGCCTGCGCTTTCTACCTTGCTGTCCATCTCGTCAATTTGCCCCTGGTCTAGCCCCTGTGCTTGTGTTGCTTGTTGTGCTACCTGTTGGCTATCGTATTTATCAGCCACCATAGATTGTGCACCAATAGTAATACCAATGCCCAACACCACCCATATTACAAACTGGGTAAGGCCCACCATGCCTACGCCAATTATCTTACCCATCATAAGCTGGAATGGCTTAACCGATGATACAATAACCTCTACAATGCGGCTGGTTTTTTCTTCAATAACGCCACGCATAACCATAGCGCCGTAAAGGAATATGAAGATATAGATAAGGAAACCAAATGTTAAGCCCACAGCCATATTAAGCTCTGCGCTTTTTTGCTTTTGCTTACCGTCTTCTCCAACTTCTATAGGCTTTATGTTAACCCGTTGCAGGGTTTTATCTACTAGGGCTTTGTCTATACCCGATGTTTCCAGTTGGCGACTGCGTATCTCCTCAGTAAGTACATTTTCTATATGCGATTGTACACCCAGCCCTACGTTTTTTATAGAGTATATTTTGGTGTGCTTTTTTATCTGGTTATAGTCGCCTTGCATGGTAACAGGTATGTCTAACACCGCATAGTAGTTGCTTTTGTCAAGGTCTTTAAGCGTTTGGGTAAGTAGGTTAGGGGGTAGGTAAACAAACTTTATCTTCTCTGTTTCTTTTTCTTTCAGGGCTGAAAAATACAGCATAGACACATCAGAAACAGCTATTACCTTTTCCTCGTCAGACACCTGCGCCAATAGCACCGGGGCTACCGTAATTAAACCAAACAGCAGCGGGCCTAAAATTGTCATGATGATGAAGGCCGGTTTGCGCACGCGGGTAATGTATTCGCGTTTTATAATAAGCGATATCTTTCCCATGTTATAATTCTTTATTTGTTGGGGCTACGCCAATGGCCTGCCCGGTTACTAATGAAATAAATATCTCGTTTACGGTTGGTATCAACTCTTTAAAGTTGTGTATTTTGCATACAGGCAACAGGGCGTGCAGCAAATCGTTTGGAGTGCTATTGCCCAATAGTTTTACATGGGCTTTAAGTATACCGTCTTCTTCAACCTTACGAACCAACTCAAAACCAGCCCATAGCGCGTTGCCAAAGCTTATCCAATTGCCTTCAAAGTCTACCTCGTACAGGTTGTTTTTAAACTGGTGGCGTATTTCTTTTACCGGTCCGTCCAGTATCTTTTCCGATTTATTGATTAATGCGATATAGTCGCACATTTCCTCTACACTATCCATACGGTGGGTAGAGAATATAATAGTAGAACCTTTCTTCTTTAGCTCCAGTATTTCGTTCTTTATCAACTCCGCATTTACAGGGTCAAAACCGCTAAAGGGCTCGTCGAATATTAGCAATGGCGGCTCGTGCAAAACGGTAACTACAAACTGCACCTTTTGCGCCATACCCTTAGAAAGTTCTTCTACCTTCTTCTTCCACCAAGGCATAATCTCCATACGCTCAAACCAGTATTTAAGGCGCTTTAAAGCCTCTTGCTTGCTCAAGCCTTTTAGTTGGGCAAGGTACAGGGCTTGTTCGCCCACCGCCATTTTGCGATACAGGCCGCGCTCTTCGGGCATGTAGCCAATTTGCTCAACATGACTTGGGTTAAGGTGTACACCTTTAAATTTAACCTCTCCGCTATCGGGTCCGGTTATCTGGTTTATAATACGTATTAGCGATGTTTTGCCTGCACCATTGGGGCCCAGCAAACCATAAACGCTGCCCTCAGGTACGTGTATGGTTACATTATTTAGGGCGGTATGGTTATGGTACCGCTTGGTAATGTTATTAGCCTCTAAAAGATTCATATAGTTAGCGAGTATGGGTTATAAGTATATAATCCGGGTTGAAAATTACAATAATTATAAATTATGCGTTATAAATAATAATACCATTCATCTTTATTACCAATCCAAACCTTTACAGTGTGTAGCTAATACAGTCGTTTTCGCACCTGTTTTAATAGCGGCCCTGTTATCTCCTAATACACCAACAACTCTCCCTTTTAAAGGGAGTACCTCTGACCTTGTGTCAGAGGGGAGGGATTATTTTAAACCTTACAGCACGTAGCTAATATCATAGTTTTCGCACCTGTTTTAATAGCAGCCCTGTTATCTCCTAATACACCAACAACTCTCCCTTTTAATGGGAGTACCTCTGACCTTGTGTCAGAGGGGAGGGATTTAAGTGGACTAGACAAACCCTTACAGCACGTAGCCCGATAACTCGTTTTCGCGCCTTGCTTTTTAAGGTCCCTCTCTTTGAGAGGGTGGATTCCCGCATAAGCGGGAAGACGGGAGAGGGTGTTGTGTCGTTAAACCCCCGCAAGCCGTAGCAAAACACTTCATTTCCGCTCACCATTTTTTAACCCCCTCGCCCATGGGAGAGGGGAAAGACAATACAACTTTTTGTATTGTTAGGAGAGGTTAACCCTTACAGCATGTAGCTAATGCACTTGTTTTCGTAAATTTTCTCTCCAATTTATAACCCATTGACTGTTGCGGTCTAATAATTAATAATTACTAATTAATAATTAACAAAAACACCTCAAGGCAGCCTGCTTTCGCAAACCACCTGTAAAGTGCACAATTCTTATCATGACAACCCGGCTACTGACCAATAGATGGTTCTATTGTTTAAGCTTGTCCTCTTGCTAGGTTGTCTATTTTAAATCTCTATTTAATCCATCAATCCGAAATCGTAATAAGCATTGTAGGTTCCACTTCCTTTATCTCCCTTTGGAGGGAGTACCCTGCCAAAGGCAGGGGGAGGGAGGGTTTTTTAGCCCGGGCTGTTATTAGTTTTTAATTTGTATTATCTGTATTTGCAAATACGGGTACAAAGATACAACACCCCAATACCATTTGTCAAGTAAAAATAAATAATGCTAATAAATATAATAATATTACCCTTTTGAATTTGTGACTTAAATTGTTTATTACAGTTTGGTTACTATATTTGAAATACTAAAACATTGCTATGAAACAACTCTATTGCCTTTTGCTCTTTTTGTTTGCAAGCGTTGCACTAGGCGCACAAACTACTAATTGGATTGGCTATGTCAATGCACAATACAACAGGATAACAACTTTGCCAAACCCTCAAAATATAACTTACACTACCGGAGACCCGCATACAATAACTTTAGGTACTACGAATGGTTGGGTTAGTTTATCATCGCGCTATCCATTTGGGTATGAAACGGTAGCTCTTCCTGAAAATACTGCAAATGTGCTGGTATCAGCATATCCTAACCCTGCAAACGATTTTATATATATTAGCCTGGCTGAAAACAAGCTGACCTTTGTACAAGTATATTCAAGCTTAGGAAGCATTGTTTACAATGCATTGCTAACCAATACACCTATTGATATCAGTGCCTTTTCTCAAGGACTTTATAGTGTCAGGCTGATACAGGATAATAAAGTTGTAAAAACATTTAAAGTAACCAAACTATAATCTATGAAACGTTTTATAATTACATTACTATTAATACTTGCATCAAAAATGTTTTATGCCCAGGTTTATCCTAATGGCGCTACCTTTTCGGGCATAGCACGGACCAACTTTGGGTCAATACTTGCTAATGAATATATTAGTGTAAGGCTATCTTATTTAAGTAACCTTAGTCCAGATATTGTACAGTACAGGGAAGTGCACCAGAATGTAACTACCAATATCTTTGGCGAGTTTTATATTATTGCGGGCGAGGGTACATACCTCGACGGGCTTGTAACTGATATTGAAGATATACCATGGACAAGCAGCCCTGTCTATTTAAAAGTTGAAATAGACTATAATAATGGCTTTGTTGATATGGGGGCAATCAAGTTATGGTCTTCATACTATGCTTTTGCGGCTAACAAGGCTTCCGATTTAAGTATTAATGGCCAAAACGGACAAATACTAATGTATAATAACGGAGCATGGACTGCCGCCAACGCCCCGCAAATTAGCTACGATGGTTCTACAGGTAGTGTAGCGTTAAGTAACAACGGCGGTAACTACACTACACCAACAGCCCAGTATGTAAATGCTTATAGCGAAACCACCCAAACAGGAACAACCCGCAATACGTGGATTGAGGACGCCTCTATGCAACTTACTATTACGACAGCAGGCACCTACATGGTTAATGCATCGGGCAGGGCATGGGGCTTGCAGCCGGGCGAGTATGCCACATTCAGGTTGTATAATGCTACCACATCAACAGTAATTGGCCAAGCTGTTATCAATGGCGGTGGAAATGATGCCACAGGCTCTTTTTCTACTATTGTAACCCTGGCCGCTAACGATGTTGTAAAGATTGAATTCCGTGTATTGCCCGGTAGCGGAAATACCCAACCCTTTAGCTTTAGCGGCAATGCCGAAGGCGCAAGCAGCTATACTATTGTTAGGGTAAAATAGAAATAGCAGATAGTTTTCTATGTGCCTATGTTTCTATGTGGTTAATTTAGATCAGCTAATTATTAAAATATTATGTAGTTAAAACATTAGCCACTCAGCCCTCACAACTCAAAACTACTGAAGATCTTGCCAGCTCCTTCTGCGTGTTAGTTTAAGGTCTTGCAAAACAGAGGCTTTTACCCTTATGTTGATGTTGTAGCTTTTACGGAAACCAAACGGAATCCAGTTGGCTGATAGCTCCCAGCAATGCAGGTCGCGGTAAATATCAAGCGATGTAAAAGCTATTTCTTTATTTATAAAGTCGTAGCCAGAGCTAAAGCCCAACTTGGTTTTGCCGGTAATTTTAAGGTCGCCAGAGAAGTTAAGCGTTTGCGTAACCTTAGGGCTGAATTCTGTGCCTAACGCTGCCGGGTTGTAGTTTAGGTTATAGCTAATGTTTAGGGTGTAGGGCAGGTTAAAATCAACAAACAGGTCGGGGTTGGCGGCTTTCTTTTTAAGCACCTCTTCCTCGTCGGGTGTTAGGTTCTTTTTTACTACCGATTTATCTTTCGGCCTTAGGTTAAGGTTAAGGGCCAGGTTTGCCCCGCTAAGGCGTAGCAACTTCTTGTTTACCGACCATGCCGTTTGGTTAATGCGCACATTGTTAACGGCAGCATAAGGGTCTAAGGCAGTGCTAAAGTTTACGCCAAGGTTTTTAAACAGCGTGGTTCGGCCGCTAATGGTAATCTGAGAGAAGCGTAAGCTATCTGCCGCAACATTGTAAGAGCCGCCAATGGTCAACTGGTCTATAAGCGATACTTTGCGCAACCCTGTGCCTGTTGTATCGCGCTTATCGCGCACCTTCATTTCAACGTTGTTGCCAAGGCTTAGGCCAATCAGCCCTTGCTCACCAATACTGGGTTGCCCGTAAACGCCAATCTCGTATGGAGAATATGCCCCGTAAGTGCCGTTGGGTCCATAGTAGCCAAATATTTGGGTATTAAAATCGGGCTTATAGCTAAGGTTTAGCTGCGGGGTTATTACGTGGCGTATGGATGCAATTTTACCCCGCTTAAACTCATACATACCATACAGGCGAGTAGAAAAAGAGCCCGCTACATTAAACTCAGACCTGTTGCGTATGTTGGCTATATTCTGCCAAAAAAGTTGGTGTCAACATCCAACGTTTGGGTAGCGTTGTTAAAGTTTTTACTAACCGTAGCAAAGTAGGTACGGTTAACCATGTTTATAGATGGGCTAAAGGTGAAATACTTTAGCAGCTTAAATTGCGTACTGGCACTCATGGTAGCCTGCACTCCGTTTTGTATACCACGGTAGGTGGCGGGGTTGCGTAGTAAAGTGTCTTTAGTGTTTAACTGGTTACGGAAGTTTACGTTGGCGCTAACACCTATGTTCTCGTACCATTTTTTATCGCCAATTTGCACCTTACGCTTAAAGGGGAAAAAGCGGTTTACGTTAAACTGGCCCTCGGGCAGGGTAATGCTAATATCGCGGGTGTTGGTGTTTTGGTTGTGGCCTAAGTTTAAAGAAAAACTATACCACGACCGCGTTAAAGAGTACGCAACGCTAGATAGGAATGTATTGGTTACAATAAGCGTTGGGTTTTGCGAGTTAAAGCTGTTATAGTTTGCAGAACCTGCGTTTACGTTGGCAGAAAAGCTTACCCCGGGTCTTGCTTTACTATCTTGTGCATGGCGCCAGCGCACAAAAAAGTTGTTTTGAGAACTGTAGCCGGCATTTGGTATATCTTTAAAAAAGCGCGAGCCGAAAACGTTTTTAGAGTAGCCAATATCTACAGCGCCATTAAACTTATAGCGTGTAGCGTATTGCGATATGGCTTTAACCCCATAGCTGCCAAGGGTATATACATCGCCTAAAAGGGTAAGGTCTATATGGTCGCTAATGCCAAAGTAGTAGCCGCCATCTCTTAAAAAGTAGCCCTGTGCGGGCGAGTTTCCATAGGTAGGTATAACAATGCCCGAGCTGCGGCCCTTTTTGTTGGGGAAGAAACCAAAAGGTATAGCCAGCGGTGTAGGTATATCCTCAATAGTTAAATAAGCGGGGCCGGTAACAATTTTATTGTCTTTTATAATTTTAAGCTTACTGGCTTTTATAGAAAAGTGGGGGTGCTCAAGGTTGCAGGTAGTATATTGCTCTTGGCGGATAAAGATATTGTCGTTTGCATCTTTTTTAATAACAGAGCCGTGTATAAAGCCTTCGCCTTCCTGGGTTATTACCTTGGCTAATGCGGGCGCGCTTGGTTTTGTAGTTGTAGCGCATACTATCTGCCACAAAAGATGTTGCGTTTTGTGTAAACACAGGCTTGCCCTTTATCTTTCCTAAACTGTCTAGCATTCCCCAGGCCGATATTACTTGTGTTTCAGAGTTTATGTTTATATAATCGGCTTTAAGGTCAATATCATCATACTTTACGGCAGCCTTACCATACAGGTATATCATCTTCTTGTCTACATCAAACATAATAGAGTCTTCGGCCGTATACTCTACCTTAGACTTTAATGCATTGGGCGATATTTTAATACTGTCTACAGTATTTCGGGGTATGGTATCGGCAGTAGAGCTATCCGGCTCTTCAACTACTGTGCCCGAGCCGCCTTTTATGCCGGGTTTAATTTGGGCGTTGGCATAGGTGCATGGCAAAACAAGGGCTAATGTTAATAAAGCCGTTAATGTTAAAACGTATTTAGCCAAAAGTTTACGCACCTGCGGTATTAAATTTGCACTGTAACAGGGAAAATAATGCCAAAACTAATGAAAGGTAACATATTGGGCATACAACGCAAAGCATTGCTTTTTAGTGTACCGTTGTTAATAGCGGCTATCTTCCTTTATTGGGGAGGCAAAAGTAGTTCAAAAGAAACTATGCCCCGCAGTAAACCGGCGGCTAGTAAAATTAAAACTATAGTTATAGACCCCGGCCACGGCGGGCACGATAGTGGTTGCCTTGGCTCTTCGGCGCAAGAAAAGCATGTAGCCTTGTCTATTTCGCTTAAACTGGGTAAGATGATTGAGGATAACTTTCCTGATGTTAAGGTTATCTATACCCGTAAAACTGATGTGTTTGTTGAACTGTACCGCCGCGCCCAAATTGCTAACGATGCCAAGGCCGACTTGTTTATATGCATCCACTGCAACTCTGGCCCTAAAGCAGCCTTTGGTGCCGAAACCTATGTAATGGGCCTGCATAAAACAGAGGGTAACCTTGGGGTAGCCAAGCGAGAGAACTCTTCTATATTAATGGAAGATAGCTACGATAAGAAGTACGAGGGCTACGACCCTAATTCTTCGGAGGCGGATATTATCTTTTCACTCTTTCAAAGCGCTTACTTAGACCGCAGCCTGCAGTTTGCCGCCAAGGTGCAAGACCAGTTCCGCACTTTTGCCAAACGCTACGACCGTAAGGTTCGCCAGGCAGGCTTTCTTGTGTTATGGAAAACATCTATGCCCAGTGTGCTTATAGAAACGGGCTTTTTAACTAATGATAACGAGCACGACTATCTGGCATCTAAAAAAGGCCAGCAAATTATGGCGGCCTCTATTTACAGGGCGTTTATTGATTATAAGAGCGAGGTTGATGGGTTTAAGTATGCCGATGGCCTTAAAACCGATACCATTGCCGGCTATCAACCTAAAGACAATAAGGTAAAAGTTGTGGTAGAGCCAGTTAAGGTTATAGATGTTGATACGGCTGATGAAGAAGTGGTAAAGCCTGTTAAAGTGGTTACTCCTCCTGCAAATGTTACTAAGCCGGTGGTTAAAGATACAGTTAAGGCGCAGGCTGTTAAGGTTGATAAACCTATTGTGGTAGTTGACCCTCCGGTAAACGATTATGGTGTAGAAGATAACTCGGGCATAATATACAGGGTGCAGTTTTACACATCGCCTGCCAAGGTTCCGTTTAAATCGCCTACGTTTGCTGGGTTAGATAAAATTTTTGAGTATAAAATGGATGGTATATATAAATATACTGCCGGTAGGTTTACTAAGTATGCCGATGCGCTTAAATACCAAAGCGTTGTAAGAACAAAGAACTTTAAAGATGCGTTTGTTATAGTATTAAAAGATAATAAACGAATAATCGGGAATGATGCCAAACAGTACTTTAAATAGCCGTACTTTAGTTTAAATTGAATATGGATAAGCCTGCAATGGTTAAATTTTGAAAAAATACTCTGCATGCATACGTTTTTTATTGGTAAAACTGTTTATATTCGCTCCCTATAAACCTTGTAGCAATTGAAAGTTTCGAGAGAAATAAAAATTGGTGTTGTAGTGCTTTTGTCATTGGCCTTATTTGTATGGGGTTTCAATTTCTTAAAGGGCACCGACTTGTTCAAACGCTCTAACGAGTTTTTTGTGGTGTACAACAATGTTGATGGTTTATCTGTAAACAACCCGGTAGAGGTTAATGGTCTGAGCATTGGCACGGTAAAAGATATTTACCTGCATCCCGATGGATCTGGCAAAATCATTGTAAAGTTTGCCATCACCAATAAAGATTTTAAGTTTAAAAACCAATCTATTGTTAAAATTGTAAGCTCAGACCTGTTAGGTACTAAAGCGGTGCAAATATTCCCTTCTAAAGAAGGTAAAGAAGCTGTTCCCGGAGATACCCTTCCAGGCGAAGTGCAAGGCAGTTTGCAAGATGAGGTTAACAAAACCATACTGCCGTTAAAAACTAAGGCCGAGCAATTGCTTTCTTCGGTAGACTCGGTAATTGTCATCTTTCAAAGTGTATTTAACGATGAAACCCGCGACGATTTGCGCCGCAGCTTCTCTAACATAGCCAATACTATCCAAACCCTGTCGCACACCACCGCAGAGTTTGATACCCTTATTACCGGCCAAAAATCGCATCTGGCCTCTATTATTACCAATGTTGATGATATTACCAAGAATATTAAAGATAATAATGCCAAGCTTAACCTGATTATTGATAATATAGCTATGGTGTCAGACTCGTTGGTTAAGGCCAATATTGTGGGTACTATTAACAACATTAACAAGTCTATGAACGACTTTGCTGAGATAACCAAAAAGATTAACGAAGGCAAAGGCAGCATGGGTATGCTTATTAATAACGATAGCTTGTATAACGAGCTGAATGGCAGTGCAAAATCACTTAATATATTAATACAGGATTTAAATGAAAACCCCGAACGTTATGTTCACTTCTCCGTTTTTGGCCGAAAGGCTAAAAAGGATAAGGCTAAAAAGGTTGAATAGTTAATCCTTTTCTTATTAAAAACAACAGAGTATGCAATTGGTTAGTATTATAGCTTTTGTGTTGGTTTTTTCAGCGGCTGTAGCCTTGTTTGTAATTAACATTCGCAAAATAATCCGCAACATTAATCTGGGTAAAGACCAAACTATTAATGATAACAAGCCTGCCCGTTGGAGGCAGATGTTCTTAGTAGCAATGGGCCAGTCTAAAATGGTAGCACGTCCTATTCCCGCGTTTTTCCACCTGATAATTTATGTAGGCTTTGTCCTTATTAATATAGAGGTGTTAGAGATTTTAGTAGACGGTTTTACCGGCTCTCACCGCATATTTATGAATGTGCTAAACTTTGATGGTTTCCCGCTATACAATATTGCTATTGCATTTTTCGAGGTGTTAGCTGTATTGGTACTTATAGCGTGCGTTGTGTTTTTATACCGCCGCTACATTTTAAAAGTGCCTCGCTTAGCGCACAAAGACCTTGACGGTTGGCCACGTAAAGATGCAACCAACATTTTAGCGGCAGAAATTGTACTTATGTTTGCCTTGTTGGTTATGAACGCCGCCGACCATACAATGCAAACCGCGGGCTTTACATTCCCAATAAGCACACCATTATACAACGCTATATTTCATGGTATGACTGAAGGTGCCATGCATACGGTTGTATTAGTAGCTTGGTGGTTACATTTAATAGGCATATTGGCTTATTTAAACTACCTGCCATTTTCTAAACACTTCCACATTGTATTGGCTTTTCCAAACGTATGGTATGCTAAGCTTACCCCAAAGGGGCAGTTCACCAATATGGAGAGTGTTACTAACGAGGTTAAAGCCATGTTAGACCCATCATTCACCCCGCCACCATTGGCCGAAGGCGAGATACCTAAGTTTGGCGCTAAAGATGTTAACGACCTTAGCTGGAAAAACCTGCTTGACGCTTATAGCTGTACAGAGTGTGGCCGTTGCACATCAGAGTGCCCCGCCAACCAAACCGGCAAGTTATTATCGCCACGCCGTATTATGATGGCCACCCGCGACAGGATGGAAGATGTAGGCAAAAGCCTTGATGCTAAAGGCCCCGGCTTAGCCGATGGTAAAAGCCTGTTGTATGATTATATTACCCCTGAAGAGCTTTGGGCCTGCACATCGTGCAACGCGTGTGTACAAGCCTGCCCTGTAAATATAGACCCGCTTAACATTATTGTAGAGCTTCGCCGCTCTATGGTTATGGAAGACTCTAAAATGCCCGACTCTCTTGCTTTGGCATTAACCAATATAGAGAATAACGGTGCGCCATGGCAGTTTTCGCCAGCCGACCGTTTAAACTGGGCACAGGAAAACTAAGAAAAATCCTTTTCCCCTCTCTACTTGTGGAGAGAGGTTAGGGGAGAGGTTATAAAAACGAAAAAATAATACGTCATCTCAAACCCTCTCCCTCCGGGAGAGGGCAGGGTGAGGGAAATAGAATAAGAATTAAAAAATGCCCCTGTTTAAAGCCCTCTCTCTTTAGGAGAGGGGTGGGGGTGAGGTAAAAATTATGAGCAACGCTGAACTTTTAAAGGTAACTACAATGGCCAATGCCATTGCCGAAGGCCGTCAGCCTGAATATTTGTTTTGGGTAGGCTGCGCCGGTAGCTTCGACGACCGTGCAAAAAAGGTTACCAAAGCATTGGTTAAAATATTAAATTTTGCAGGCATTGATTTTGCTGTACTTGGCACAGAAGAGAGCTGCAATGGCGACCCTGCCAAACGTGCAGGCAATGAGTTTCTGTTCCAGATGATGGCCATGCAGAACATAGGTACACTTAATGCCTATGGTGTTAAGAAGATTGTAACGGCTTGTCCGCATTGCTTTAACACCCTTAAAAATGAGTATCCTGCACTTGGAGGTGAGTATGAGGTAATACACCATACTCAACTGCTACAGAGCTTGTTAGATACAGGTAAAATTACTATAGAAGGCGGTGAGTTCAAAGGTAAGCGCATTACCTACCACGACCCATGCTACCTTGGCCGCGGTAACGATATATACGAAGCTCCACGCGAAGTAATACAGAAGCTGGAGGTTGAATTGGTGGAGATGAAACGCAGTCGTGCTAAAGGCTTTTGCTGCGGTGCCGGTGGCGCACAAATGTTTAAAGAGGCTGAACCTGGTAACCGCGAGGTTAACGTTGAACGTGCCGAAGAAGCATTAGGTCAAAACCCTAACGTTATTGCTGTGGGTTGCCCTTTCTGCAATACCATGATGACTGACGGTGTTAAACATTTTGAAAAAGAAGGTGAAGTAAAAGTACTGGACGTTGCCGAAATGATAGCCCAGGCTAACGACTTATAGTAATTAGTAGTCAGAGGTCAGTAGTCAGAAAAGATAAATCGAAAGTACCCTGCGAAAGCACAGGTAACTAAGGTAGATAAAACAAGAAAACATTCTCCCTTCTAAAGGGAGTACCCGAGCATAGCGAGGGGGAGGGATTCAAATCATAATATAGTAGCCCCGGCCTTTAGGTCGGGGTTTATAATTTATACACAAGGGAGGGCTTTAGCCCAAATAAAACGTTGCAGGTCTTACCTTTTTTAATAAATTCGCACCACGAAATTTAGATTATGAACATTCACGAATATCAAGGTAAAGAAATACTTAAAGGCTACGGGGTAGCTATACAGGAAGGCATTTTGGCACATACGGCTGATGAAGCTGTTGAAGCTGCTAAAAAGCTAAAAGAGCAAACCAATACTCCCGTGTGGATTGTTAAAGCCCAGGTACACGCAGGTGGCCGTGGCAAAGGCGGTGGTGTTAAAGTGGCTACATCGTTAGACGCTGTAAAGGAAAAAGCAGAAGCCATGTTGGGCATGACGTTGGTAACCCCACAAACAGGTCCTGAAGGTAAATTGGTTCGTAAAGTGCTTATTGCGCAGGATGTTTACTACGAAGGAGCATCTAAACCGCTTGAGTTTTACATTAGCGTATTACTTGACCGTGCTACAGGCCAAAACGTAATTATGTATAGTACAGAAGGCGGTATGGACATTGAAGAAGTGGCCCACAATACCCCTGAGAAAATATTTAAAGAATCGGTAGACCCTAAAGTTGGCCTGCAACCTTTCCAGGCACGTAAAGTTGCTTTTAACCTTGGGTTAACCGGCGAGGCGTTAAAGAACATGGTAAAATTCATTACCGCTCTTTATACTGCTTACGATGCTATTGATGCTTCTCAGTTTGAGATTAACCCTGCCCTTAAAACATCTGACGACAAAATTATTGCCGTAGATGCTAAAGTAAATATTGATGATAACGCCCTTTACCGCCACCCGGCTATCGAAGCCATGCGCGATAAAGACGAAGAAGATGCTACTGAAGTAGAAGCAGCAGAGTTTAACCTGAACTACGTAAAGCTTGATGGTAACATTGGCTGTATGGTTAATGGTGCTGGCTTGGCTATGGCTACTATGGATATTATTAAACTATCGGGTGGCGAGCCTGCTAACTTCCTTGATGTTGGCGGTACTGCCGATGCAGCCCGTGTAGAGCAGGCATTCCGCATTATTCTTAAAGACCCTAATGTAAAAGCCATTTTGGTTAATATATTTGGTGGCATCGTTCGTTGCGACCGTGTAGCACAAGGCATTGTAGATGCTTACCACAACATGGGTAACATTAACGTACCTATTATTGTACGTTTACAAGGTACCAATGCAGTAGAAGCTAAAGCTATTATTGATAACTCAGGCCTTAAAGTAAAATCGGCTATACAGTTACAAGAAGCTGCTGATGCTGTTAAAGAAGTTTTAGCAGAAGCATAGTATTACCCTTTTCATCTCGAGTATACAACAAGATGGAAAAAACTCTCCCTTTTAAAGGGAGTACCCTTGCAAAGCAAGGGGAGGGATTTTAAGGAGGGCATCGCCCTCCTTTTTTATTTCAGCCTAAACCCTTTAGCCCTTAAAGTGTTATTAGCGCCATGAAATACATAAGCAGTGCCGATATTGAAAACCTGGATAAGGTTTACCGTATCAACCTAATAAACAGCATTACAGGGTATAAGCCGGCCAACCTTATTGGTACAGTTGCAGCTAATAACCAAACCAACCTGGCTATTATAAGTTCGGTAGTCCATTTAGGTTCTAATCCTGCATACATCGGTTTTTTCTCCAGGCCGGGCAGCGTTCCCCGCCATACTATTGAAAACATCAGGGAAACCGGTTACTTCACCATAAACCATATACACAGCTCGTTTATAGAACAAGCGCACCAAACATCGGCAAACTACCCCCGCACGGTGTCAGAGTTTGCGCAATGTGGTTTAACCGAAGAATACCTGCATAATTTTAAGGCACCGTTTGTAGGCCAAAGCCAAATAAAAATAGGCCTCAGCTTTGTTGAAGAAAGCCTTATTAAAACCAACGGGGTAGTGTTGGTTGTGGGTAAAGTAGAATTTATTATACTGCCCGATAATGTACTGCAGCCCAATGGCAGCCTTGATTTAAGTTTGGCAGACGATGTTTGCATTGCCGGGCTTGATACCTACAATAAAGTATCCCCAATAACAAAATTACCCTACGCCCGTCCATAAAAAATCCCCGCACGTAAAAAGGGCGGGGATTTTTATGTTTTATCCCCCTCTCTTTGGGAGAGGGGTTAGGGGTGAGGCCCTTTTACTTCTTCAACAAATCGCGTATTTCGCCAAGTAGTTTTTCTTCGTTAGTAGGTTCCGGTGCAGGTGCAGGAGCTGCATCTTCCTCTTTCTTCTTCATTTTATTAATGGCCTTTACCATTAAAAAGATTACAAAAGCCAGGATAATAAAGTTAAGTACGATGGTAATAAAATTACCCCACGCTAATACAGGGCCTAATTCGCGGGCTTTATCTAATGCCAGGTCGGGGTTGGCGCTTAACGCATCAGACACCTTAGAGTTAAGTGGTATGTAAAGGTTTGTAAAATCAGCATGGAACAAAATACCCACTACAGGCATAATTAAGTCCTTTACAACAGAGTCTACAATTTTGCCAAAAGCTGCACCAATAATAACACCTACTGCAAGGTCTACTACGTTGCCCTTCATGGCAAACTCTTTAAATTCTTTCATCATTCCCATAATCTAATAATTTTAAGGTTTTTTAATTATTACTGTTTTTAACTGTGTCTTGTACCACTATAAATACATCCTCGTTTTCTTTGCTAAAATAATAATGCTCGCGGGCATACTTCTCAACAAAATTAGGGTCGGTATCTAATGCTTTTAGTTGAAAGCTATAATCAGCAATCTTATTGTTATAATAGTCTTTCTCAGCCCGCAGTTTATTTAGCTCCACGCGCGCTTGTACCTGTCGAATCAGGTTGTTCTCATCAAAAAAAGTAACCCAGGTAACAAACAGCACAATAGTAATAATGTACCGGTTAAATACCCACTTGCTTATCTTCTTGTTGATTTTCATACTGTTAACAAATATAAAATTTAATTGTATTCTAATGCAACTGGTTAGTTAAAAGTAATCCACCTGCCATTGTTAAATCAAACCTTAAACAAATGCAATAGCTACCGGCTACAGGTATTACATTAGTACCACTGTGTGGGATAGCTACAAAAAAGGCTTTAAGGCCTATCTGCAACTGGAAAAATCGCTGAGTGGTAACTCGGTTGATGCCTATATACACGATGTAGATAAGCTGGCTCAATACTTTGAAGCCAAAGGCGAAGCACCGGTTATTGCCGATGTTAAGCTAAGCCAGCTGCAAGAGTTTCTTATTTGGGTAAATGAATTGGGCATGGCCGATAGGTCGCAAGCGCGGATAATCTCCGGCTTAAAGGCATTCTTCCGTTTTTTGGTAATAGAACAGGTGATTAATATCGACCCCGCCGAATTGTTGGAAATGCCGCGCCTTACCCGCAAAATACCCGAAGTTCTTACCGAAACGGAGATTAAAACCCTGTTGGATATTATAGACCGCAGCACCCCCGAGGGCGAGCGCAACCGGGCGATGCTCGAAACTATTTATGGCTCGGGCCTGCGGGTGTCTGAGTTGGTTACACTAAAACTATCAGACTATTTCCCCAACGATGGTTTTATTAAGGTGGTAGGTAAAGGCGATAAACAACGGCTGGTGCCCATGGGGGCTATGGCCATAAAACATATTAATATTTACCTAAAGGATATTCGTGTACATATACCTATTAAGAAAGGTGCCGAGGATATTATATTTTTGAATAGGCGAGGGGCAGGTCTTACGCGCGTTATGGTATTTACCATTATTAAAAAGCTGGTAGCCCAGGCGGGAATAAAAAAGAAAATTAGCCCCCACAGTTTCCGCCATTCGTTTGCCACCCATTTGGTAGAGCGGGGTGTAGACTTACGTGCCGTGCAGGAAATGCTGGGCCACGAGAGCATCACTACTACTGAAATCTATACCCACATCAGCAGGGAGTATTTACGCAAGAGTATTCTTAAACACCACCCAAGGCATACCCATTAAAAGATCTCCCTTTTAAAAGGGAGTACCCGAACGAAGTGAGAGGGAGGGATTTTTAGTGATTATTTCAATCTATTCAAAACCTCTTCAACCTTAGTCATAATTTCTTCGTCCGTTGGTTCCGGCGTAGCTCTGTCAAATCCTTGCCCTGTTACCAATTCTGCCAGTTCAATATAACGGTCGGTAACCTCTTTTACAAATTCCTCGGGCATAACGGGCATAGTTTGGCCTTCCAATCCTTGGAAACCATTTTCAATAAGCCATTGCCTTACAAATTCTTTCGATAGTTGCTTCTGTGCTTCGCCCGATGCCTGTCGCTCTGCATAACCATCAGCATAAAAATAACGCGATGAATCGGGGGTATGTATCTCATCAATCAATACAACTTTACCGTCTATCTTACCAAATTCATATTTAGTATCAACCAATATCAAGCCTTGCTTGGCGGCCATTTCGGTACCCCTTGCAAACAGCTTGCGGGTATAATCTTCCATCAGCAAATAATCAGCCTCCGGTACTAAGTTCTGCGCTAAAATATCCTCGCGCGATATGTCCACATCATGGCCTTCTTCGGCTTTGGTAGCAGGGGTAATTATTGGCTCGGGGAATTTATCGCTCTCCTTCATCCCCTCGGGCATGGTAACGCCACACAACACACGCTTGCCACTTTTATATTCTCTCCAGGCATGGCCTGTAAGGTAGCCCCGTATAACCATTTCTATACGCACAGGCTCTGCAGCGTAACCAATAGCTACGTTAGGTAGCGGACTTTCAATAGTCCAGTTGGGTACAATATCTTCTGTAGCCTTTAAAAAATACTCAGGCAACTTTATTAAGCACAGCCCCTTTATAAGGTATGGGCTTAGGTAATATATGATCGAATGCCGATATGCGGTTAGAGGCTATCATTACCATATATTTATCGGCAATGGTATATACATCGCGCACTTTACCGCGGTAATAATTAGTTTGTCGGCTGAATTGGAAGGGAGCTTGCATTTTATCTTAGATAATATGGCAAAGTAACAGCGTTTTTTCGTTTTTTTGCCCCTCTAAGCATAATTATATATTAACATGAAGATACTTATTGTTGGTTGCGGAAATATGGGCTCTACATACGTAGAAAGCTTTATGCGTTCTAAAGTGGTAGACCCTGAAAATTTATATGTGGTAGAAACTAATGCCAACCGCATTGCAGAACTTAAAGGCCGCAACTACCCTAACGTATATTCTAACTTTGGAGATTTTGTTGCGGGCAGCGACCTTATTATGCTTTGTGTTAAACCCCAGGATTTTGAACGTATGGCTCATGAGTTGCAACCATACCTGGGCGACCAGCTGGTACTCTCTATTATGGCGGGTATGAGTATTGATAAAATAAAAGCTACCCTTGGTGGCAAAGGCCGCATTGTACGCGCCATGCCAAACCTGCCTGCGCAGTTGGGCTACGGTATGACGGTTTTTACCGTTTCTAATGATGTTGATAAAATACACCTGTTTGCTATTCAAAACCTGATTAATACAACAGGCAAATCGCTGTATGTTGATAATGAAGGCATGCTGGATGCCGCCACGGCTATATCAGGTAGTGGTCCTGCCTATGTGTTTTATTTTATTGATGTGATAACCGAAGCAGCTATGAAAATGGGCTTTACCCAACGCGAAGCTGAGCTTTTGGTTAAGCAAACATTTGCCGGTGCTGTTAACCTGTTAGAAAGTAACAACGTAACCTGTAAAGAGTGGATAACCCGTGTAGCATCGCGCGGTGGAACAACAGAAGCAGCCCTAAAATCATTTAATGAAACTAAAGTTGGTGATGATATTGCCTTAGGTGTTAACGCCGCCCTGCAACGCAGCATTGAGTTAGGTAAATAAAAAGATCTCCCTTTTAAAAGGGAGTACCCGAGCATAGCGAGGGGGAGGGATTTTACTGACTGCTATTTCACTTCCTCTAACTTAAAATTGCGTATCCTCATTTCCTTATTAAAGGTATAGTCTACATCAAAAAATATACGAAAAGCTACCTGTTCGGGCATTTCGTTTTCGGGCATGCTAAATTCCCATCGGTAGTTTTTCCAGTTAGGCCCTAAATCGGCCTTGTATTGGGGTAAAAAGTCAGGGAATAAATCAAATATCAACGCTTTTTCACCCTTTGCTTCAAATGTTAGAGCATATTTTTTACCCGCTTTAACATTAAAATTGCGGTTCTTAAAAAAGGTAGTCCTGTCGCCGGGCAATAGCACATACTCTATGGTGTTGTTAATCTTTTGTTCTTTAACACGGAAAGGGTGTATGTAATCAAAAAATTCAGAAGTGCCTTTGTAGTGGTTATAGGCTTTTTCAATAAAGCCCATTCCAAAATTATCTAGGTTCAACTCGCTGGTAACAATAACAATAGCGTCGGCCTTGTTAATATAGCTCCAGTAGTCAATATCATTAACATTGCTATTATGCAAGCCCGTGCGCGATTTTACAATGGCGTTGTACCTAAATACTAAAGAACTATCGTTGAATACAGAAGTGTAGTAGCCGGGCTCAAGTAACAATTCGCCAAAGCTGTCGCCTATTTGAATTATAAATGGTTTTTTAGTTCCAATAGGCTGCTTGTACTCAATTTTTGGGTATATATTTTCTGTTTTTGTATATGGAAAGTACAGGTTTAAAATGTTTATCATTTCATACTCCAGGTAGCGGGCATTTACATCTTTTTCAAAACCTTTAAGAACAGGTATTGCCGATGTTTTATTTTTTACTTGTTGGTCTACAACCTTACGCAAACTGTCTATTGCCAAATACATGGTATAGGTAGACCAGTGCAAACTATACTTTGGGTATATAGGCACTTTGCTGGTATCGGCCACACGCATACTATAGCTTTCAAAATCTATATAACGTATGTTTTTTTCTTTTGATAAAATAGATGTATATATGCTAAAATTGCTGGTGTCTGCCCAGTTTTTTTGGTATTTATCGGGTAGGTATTTATGCATTACCCTGGGTTTGTCTCCGGCCAGTAAAATTACTAGCGGCTTGCCTTGCTTAGCCAAAGTATCGGCAACAAAACGCAGCATATCAATTTTAGATTGAATATTGGGCATGCTTACAAAATCCTCGCCATACAAGGGCTTTATCCTGCCTATCTCAAAAAACTCATCTTCTTTTCCAATTACAGTACCCGGAGCATGCAGTTTATTATACAATGAGTAATCAAGTTGGTTATACATTAAAATAAACTTGCTGCGCAAGGCAAAATTTGTGCGTAAATATTCAGCATATTTATCTTGAAACCACGAGCCGTAAAACTCTTCCCACGTTAATTCCGGTTTAAGTACAACTTCAAACTCACCATGCAGCTTCTTGGTTTTAAAACCAATAATATCAAGTGCTATGATGCTGAAAAACGCCATCATAAACAGGGCTAATATTATTTGCTTTAACCTCATGCTTAAAACCTAAAGTATATAAATGGGTTAAAGCCGGTGGCTATAAGTTCTGCCGTGGCCGTTAAAAGTAATACCCCCATTACAAGGGTAGCACCAATCAGCCGCCAGCCCTCTTTAGGCTTTTCAAGGTAGTTTACCTGCCATTTTTCAATTGGTGTGAAGGCTCCATAGAAAGAGAAAAACGCGGCAGCTATAAGCAGGTATAAAAACTTCGTTTCTAAAACAAAATCAATACCACCATTACCCGCGCCAAACATCACCTTTAAATAATCAGTAGCGGCTGTTAAGCCATCAGCCCTGAAAAACACCCAGCCAATAACAACTAAAAAAAGGTTAGCGCTATGCGCGGAAGTTTGCCTATATGTGCCGTTAGCTTATTTAAAAACACCCTGTCAGCAATTAAAAACAGGCCATGGTAGCAACCCCATATAAGGAAGTTCCACTCGGCTCCATGCCAAAAACCGGAGATAACAAATACCACCCACAGGTTAAAATACATGCGCCATGTAGGCACCTTGTTTCCGCCTAAGGGTATGTAAAGGTAATCGCGCATCCACCTGCTAAGCGTTATATGCCATCGCCGCCAAAAGTCGGTAATGCTTTGGGCTATATAGGGGTTGTTAAAGTTCTCGGGGAATTTAAAGCCCATCATTCTGGCCATGCCAATAGCCATATCTGAGTAGCCCGAGAAGTCAAAATAAATTTGGAAGGTATAAGCAATAGCCCCAATCCATGCTTGTTCTGTAGATAGGTTGGCAGCCCCGGCATTAAACAGTTGGTCGGCCACCACTGCCATGCTATTGGCAATAAGTACCTTTTTAGCCAGCCCTATAATAAAGCGGAAAAGCCCTTGTAATCGGTTGTCTAAAGTCTCATTGGCTTTGCGGTCTATTATCTGGTCGGCAATCTCGTTAAAGCGCACTATTGGCCCTGCTATTAATTGAGGGAAGAGTAAGATATACAAGGCATAATCGGCCAGGTTTTTCATTGGCTTTTTTACCCCACGGTATACATCTATAACATAACTCAACTCATGAAAGGTAAAGAATGATATACCTATAGGCAGCGCTACCGCAACCCATTCAATACCCGTAAAACCTAACGATGTAAGCGATGAGTTTACATTTTCTATAAAGAAGTTCGCGTACTTAAAGTACAGTAACAACCCCACATTTACGCATACGGAGAAGGCCAGTAGCAGCTTCCTGTTTCGTCCTTCGTATTTGGCAATTTGCTTTGCAATAAAAAAATCAAACAGTATAGAAAAAGCCAGTATAGAAAAGTATTTGGGCGCACCCCAAACATAAAAAGCAATACTTGCAAGCGTTATATAGTAGTTGCGCAGCTTTTGCGGCAGCATAAAGTATATGCCGAAAAACACCGGAAAAAATAAAACAGAAATATGATGCTGCTAAAAACCACGTGGGCAAATATAAGATTAGCTAATTGGCTAATCAGCTAATTAGCTAATTATTTTGTACTTTTCACACATGGCTACTAACCGAAGAAACTTTGTACGCACCGTTGGCGCTTTGGCTGCATCGCTGCCGTTTACATCGCTTATGAACCCCTCTTATGGCAACGCTTTTGATAATAAACTGGCCGAGGTAGAAGGGTTAGATGCCCTGCAACTGGCAAGCGACGAAGACTTTTGGTATTACGTGCGCAACTCTTATACGGTATCTCCCAATATCATAAACCTCAACAATGGTGGGGTTAGTCCGCAGCCTAAAATTGTGCAGGATACGTTTGAGAATTATAACCGCATGAGTAACGAAGCCCCATCGTATTACATGTGGCGTATACTAGACAAGGGTAGGGAAGGGATGCGCCAGAAAATGGCCGAACTTGCCGGTTGTAGCCCCGATGAGTTGGCTTTTAACCGCAATGCTACCGAGGCATTGGGTACCGTTATTTATGGTCTAACCTTAAAGCCGGGCGATGAAGTTATAGTTACCAAGCAGGATTACCCCAACATGATACATGCTCTGGAAACAACGCGAAAAGCGCGATGGTATTAAGCTTGTGTGGTTAGATTTAAAACTGCCGATAGAAGATGATGCTACTATTATTAATGCCTTTGAAAATGCCGTAACAAGCAAAACAAAGGTTGTACATATAACCCACATTGTTAACTGGATTGGCCAGATATTACCATCGGCTAAAATTGCCGCGGCATGCCGTAAAAAGAACAGTAACCTTGAAGTGTTGGTGGATGGGGCCCACTCGTTTGCCCACTTAGACTATAAAATACCCGAACTGGGCGGCGATTACTTCGGCACCAGCCTGCATAAATGGCTATGCGCCCCCTTTGGCAACGGTTTGCTGTGGGTTAAGAAAGAAAAGATAGCCGGGCTGTACCCTATATTTTCTAATGATAAGCCCGATGGCGATGATATTAAAAAGTTTGAAACATTAGGTACACGCTCATTTCCAACTGAACAGGCTACGGGTGTGGCGCTAAACTTTCACAATGGTATTGGCTCTAAACGCAAAGAAGAACGCTTGCGCTACCTTAAAAACTATTGGGCTAATAAAGCCAAGGATATAAAAGGTGTAAAAATCCACACTTCTTTTAAGCCTGAATACGCTTGTGCCTTAGCTTTGTTTTCTATAGAAGGGAAGAAGCCCAGCGAGGTTGAAGCCTTTTTGTTTGATAACCATAAAATACATACGGTAGGCATAGAGTGGGAGCTGGGTAGTATTAGCGGGGTAAGGGTTACACCCCATATATACACATCGCTAAACGATTTAGACCGCCTTGTTGAAGCTATAGATAAATGCGCAAAAAAGTAAAATAGATAATGAGGAGATTACTGCTTGGGATATTGATATTAGGCATTGCCTTTTTAACATACAAACTGGTTAACGACCGCGAGGCTTTTACCTTTGATGAGCCTACATCGGTTGTATACACTGAAAATGCCCCTAAACCGATTGGGCCATACAGCCAGGGTATTTTAAAGAATAACACACTCTACATATCAGGCCAGATAGCCCTTTCAAGGGGTGATAATGCTTTTTTGCTGAATAAAGACATTGAGCAGGAAACCCGCCAGGTAATGTTTAACATTGGCGAGATTTTAAAAAAGGCAGATATGAACTACAACCATATTGTTAAAACTACCATTTACGTTACCGACTTGGCCAACTTTAAAAGGGTAAATGATATTTATGGAGAGTTCTTCCGTTCTAACCCGCCCGCCCGCGAAACTGTTCAGGTTGACTCTTTACCTCGCGGCGCAAGGGTAGAAATCTCCGCCATAGCTGTAAAAAACTAGCTTGTAGCTTGTAGGGTTTAGCTTATAGGGTTACTAAATAAAAATCCCCGCACCTTCTAAAGGGCAGGGATTTTTCTATCAGCTATCAGCTATCAGCTATCAGCTATCAGCTAATCTATCAAATCCACACTCCTCTTAATAAACTTAGTAAGGTCTTCGCCTTTAAGCAGCCCTTGCGATAGCAATGCTAAATCGCAGGCTTGTTTTGCAAGCTGACTTTGTTTCTCCGCATTGGCTTCAACCAATATCTTAGAGGTGAGCGGGTGGTTAGCGTTTACCACCAGATTATACATTTCCGGCATCATACCAAACATAGGGTTACCACCACCGGCTACACTCATATCCTTCATACGGCGCATAAATTCCGGGCGGGTAATAATTACAGGCTGGTCGGTTTCACTAAGGCTTTCAAACGTAACGGTAAATTTGCCTGTCTCTACCTGTCCTTCAAAAACAGGTTTAAGTGATGTTTGTTCTTCGTCGCTTAGCTTAGATGGCTGGGCATCTTCCTTGTTAATCAGCTTATCAATAGTATCAGCATCTACACGGGTAAACTTCAACTTTTCGTTATGTTGCTCCAGGCGGCTAACAAGGTGACTGTCAAGTGGGGTATCCATTATTAACACATCGTACCCTTTGTTTTTGGCTGCTTCAATAAAGGGGTGTTGCTCGTTGGTATTAGAGCAGTACAACGCAATAGTATTACCTTCTTTATCGGTTTGGGCGGCTTTAATTTTTTCTACATATTCATCAACCGTATAATACTTATCTTCAATACTCTTAAGCAGGTTAAACTTAATGGCTTTTTCGTAGAATTTATCATCGCTCAACAAGCCGTAAACTATAAACAGCTTAATATCGTCCCATTTCTTTTCAAAGTCTTCACGGTTATTTCGGAACAGTTCATCAAGCTTATCGCCAACCTTTTTGGTAATGTGGCTGCTAATTTTCTTAACGTTTTGGTCGGCCTGTAAGTAGCTACGCGATACGTTCAATGGAATATCGGGCGAGTCTATAACCCCATGCAACAGGGTTAAAAAGTCGGGTACAATGCCTTCTACCGAATCGGTAACATATACCTGGTTGCTGTATAGCTGTATCTTGTTTTTCTGTACCTCAAAGTTGTTCTTCGTTTTAGGGAAGTACAATATACCGGTCAGGTTAAAAGGGAAGTCAACATTCAAGTGTATGTGGAACAGCGCATCTTCCGCATAAGGATACAGCTCAGAGTAGAAGCTTTTGTAATCTTCATCTGTTAAATCCGCAGGTTTGCGTGTCCAGAGCAGGGTTGGTGTTGTTTAGTTGATTATCCTGATACTTAATAGCAACAGGTAAAAACTTGCAGTATTTGTTAAGCAGTGTATCAATGCGCTCGTTCTCTAAAAACTCTTCAGAGTCGGCTGCAATGTGCAGTATAATATCGGTGCCACGCTCTGTCCTGTCGTATTCCTCAATCTGGTACTCAGGGCTGCCATCGCATTCCCAGCGCACAGCAGGGGCATCTTTAAACGATTTGGTAATAATTTCTACCCTTTCGGCCACCATAAATGCCGAGTAAAAGCCCAAGCCAAAGTGGCCTATAATAGCATTAGCTTCGCTGGCTTTGTCTTTGTATTTATTTACAAACTCTTCAGCTCCAGAAAAGGCTATTTGGGTAATATATTTCTCAACTTCTTCTTTGGTCATACCAATGCCCTTATCTTTAATGGTAAGGGTTTTGGCTTCTTTATCAAGCACTACGGTTACGTCTAACTCACCAAGGTCGCCTTTGGCTTCTCCTAACGATGATAAAGCCTTTAGCTTTTGCGTAGCATCAACAGCGTTAGATACCAACTCACGAAGAAATATCTCGTGGTCAGAGTATAAAAACTTCTTGATAATCGGGAAAATGTTCTCCGTTTGTACGTTTATTTTACCTGTTTCCATAATTGTATAAAGTGTATCGTGGCTTGGTTTTCAAACAATATGCCAAGCGTAAAAATATGACTAATTGACAGTGTTAAAACTTAGCTAATTGTTCGTATACCTTATGCACAGGCAGCCCCATAACATTGAAATACGAACCAATGATTTTATTTACAGCCACATAGCCTATCCACTCTTGCGCACCGTAAGCGCCGGCTTTATCGTAGGGTTGATATTTATCTACATAATAGGCAATTTCTTCGGGACTTAAATCTTTAAAAAGACTTCAGTAGTATCAAAAAAAGTCACCTTTTTATACTTTGTCATTAAACATACCCCGGTAAAAACCTCGTGCTTGTTGCCCGATAGTTCCGTTAACATAGCAATGGCTTCGTCACGGTCGGCGGGTTTGTTCATCACCTTGTTGTTTATCCAAACAATGGTGTCTGCTGTTATAAGCAGTTCGCCCTCTGCAAGGTCTTTATGAAACGCCGATGCTTTGTGTTCACTTAAATACAAGGGTATCTGTTCGCGGATAAGCGTTTCAGGGAAACTTTCATCCACATCCAATGTGCGCAACTCAAAGTCTAGCCCCAGTTCTTTTATTAAAAACTGCCTGCGTGGCGATTTTGACGCCAGTACTATTTTATAAGGAAAGTTATATAACATAATTACAAGCCCTCCCCTTTAAGGGGGAGGGTTGGGTGGGGGTTACCCGATAGCGTTTTTCAAGTCTTCAATTAAATCATCAGCATCTTCAACACCAACACTTAGGCGGATTAGCGAATCGCTCAAGCCGTTTTTAATACGCTCCTCGCGTGGAATAGCGCCGTGGGTCATAGTAGCAGGGTGGCCAATTAACGATTCTACCCCGCCTAATGATTCTGCTAATGAGAACAGGTGGGTAGATTTCATTACGCGCATAGCTTCATCAATGCTATCATTTTTTAGGGTGAATGATACCATGCCACCAAAGGCGCGCATTTGTTTCTTAGCCAACTCGTGCCCGGGGTGCGATGCTAAGCCGGGGTAATATACCTTATCAACCTTTGGGTTATTGTTTAAGAACTCAGCAACCTTAGCTGCGTTTTCGCAATGGCGTTCCATGCGCAGGTGCAGGGTTTTAGTACCACGCAACACAAGGAAAGAGTCTTGCGGGCCTGGGTTAGTACCCGTGCTGTTTAATATAAAAGCCAGTTGGGCATACAGGTCGTCGTTATTAGTACCTAAAAAGCCCATAATAACATCGCTGTGGCCCGATAGGTATTTGGTAACAGAGTGCATAACAATATCAGCACCCATGTCAACCGGGTTTTGCAGGTATGGCGATGAGAAGGTATTGTCAACTACAACTAAAGCGTTGGCTTTTTTACCAATGGCTACCACGCCTTCAATATCTATAATATTTAATAAAGGGTTGGTAGGTGTTTCTACCCAAAGCAGTTTGGTAGCGGGGGTTATAGCGGCTTCAATAGCGGCTAAATCGCCCATGGGTACAAACTTAAATTTAATGCCAAACTTCTCGTACACCTTTACAAAAAGGCGGTAAGTACCACCGTATAAATCGTTGGTAGATATAACCTCATCGCCGGGTGCCAATAGTTTTACAACCGCATCAACAGCACCCATGCCGCTAGAAAAGCAAAGCCCGTGCTTACAGTTTTCCAAAGCGGCTATGTTTTGCTCTAAGGCGTTTCGGGTAGGGTTTTTACCACGTGCATAGGTAAAGGTTTTGTATTTATCGTCGCGCTCTATAGATTGAACGTAGGTAGATGTTTGGTAAATAGGGGTCATTATAGCGCCCGTAGTTGGGTCTGAGCTCTTGCCCCGCGTGAATGGCTTTGGTTGCAAATTTCATCTTACAAAGTTAGCTTATAGCTTGTAGCTTGTAGCTTGTAGGGCTTAGTTTTTTAGCTTTAGTTGAAAACTTGTTATCAGCTTACCTACTTCTGTTGAAAGTGATAAAATCTTTTCAGATTGCTCAACTGATAAGTAATTCAATCTTACAGAGAGTAAAACCTGTGTTTCTAATTCAGATAAAGAGCCTTTAGAAATACCAAGAAATTGTAAAAATTCTCCTTTGGTATTCCTTGACCTTCCTTCGGCAATATTTGATGGAATTGATATTGCGCTACGTCGCATTTGAGAAGTAACTCCATAGATTTCTTCTTTTGGAAAGCTAGTTGTACATTTATATATGAGTTCAGCCAAGTCCATTGCCTTTTGCCACAGAATTAAATCTTGATAAGATTGTGTTTTCATTTATAAATAGGTTTAATTTTCATTTTCTATCAGCTACAAGCTATAAGCTATAAGCTACTCGCCCTTCGGGCGAGAATGCTTCCAGCGTTTATGAGACCATAACCAATAATCCGGCTTCTCATTCAGTATCTGCTCCAGTTTACGGGCATAAACCTCGGTAATAGCGTGGGGTGGATAGGTAGATGGCTCTTCCATTAACAAGGTAAAGGTGGTATGGTAGCGGCTGCGGCCAATTTTTTGAACATCGGCATAAATAATAGAACAATCGTAAACGCGGGCAAATTTTTCGGGCCCGGGAAAAAATGGGGTGTCCTGCCCTAAAAATGTTATCCAATGTGCTGTTTCTACATTGCTAGGGGTTTGGTCTGCTACAAAAGCCATTATCATTTCCTTGTCTTTGTATTTTTCAAAATAGGCGCCAGTCTCACGCATTGGGAACATGCGTAATCCAAATTTTTGGCGAGATTTTAATAAGGCAGCTTCCAGCGGTTTGTTGTTTACCGGTTTATACATACCAAAGTTGGGGTGCTTTAGGTGTAAGCCCATAGACATGCCTGCCCATTCCCAACTATTGTAGTGGGCCGCTAGCATAAACACATGCTTTTTCTTTGCTAAGGCATTGGTCAAAAATTTCAGTACCCTCTACAGTAAACCTGCGGCGCATTTCTCTTTCTGATATGGTAAAGCCTTTCAGGCTTTCTACTACCAAATCGCACAGGTGCTTATAAAATCCTTTTTCTATAGCTTTTAATTCGGCCGCTGTTTTTGTGGGGAACGAATTTTTAAGGTTTTGGGCAACCACCTTTTTGCGGTAACCTATAATGTAATACAGCACTAGATACAAAAAATCGGAAAGGCGGTGCAAAACCCACATAGGCAATACCGATAGTGCATACAATACCCCAATACCGATGTATGTTAAAATATTCTTCATTACTACAAAGGTAATTATTTAGGGTGGTATAGAAAGAGTGGGGTGCAGGCAATAAAAAAGCCCCCAAACATTTATGGTTCGGGGGCTTGGAATAGTATAAACAGATGATGTTATTCAGTAAAAATGATGCGTTTGGTAAAGCGGTTACCATCAACCATAACCTGTAATAAATACACACCCGATGCAGGAACCTGGGCCCGGCTTATTGTAAATTGGTTATAGCCACCTTGCAAATTACCTGTATATACTGGGGTAATTTCTTTGCCTACAATATCGTATAAACGAATATCGGTGCGGGCTTTGTTCAAAAGGTTAAAATAAACAGTAACATCTCCTGCCGATGGGTTAGGGAATATATTCAGGCCTAAGTTATCGGCAATAGCCTGATCGTTAATACCGGTTGGGCTGCTAATGTTAATATCATCAATGTACAGGTTGTTACCCCCGCCCGATGTAAGCGCGAATTTTATGCGCACATTTGGTTTGTTAGCTATGCTTGATGGTATAGAAACTGACTCTTCTCTCCATTGGCCATTGTTTGATGGGGTAAATGGGTTACCAGAAATACTAGTTGTAGATAATGCAGCACCCGATTTAGAATAGCGTACAGTCCATGTTTTGCCACAATCACTACTTAAAAATACTTTCAACATATCAGTTGATGATGTTGAGGTTTGCGCGTATGCAACTTTAAACTTTAAAGTTGGCGATGGGATATTGTTTAACTTGAATGATGGGCTTATTAGTTCATCAAGGTCGCCGGTGGCATTGCCGTAGTTGGTCATTTTAGCTGAATACCAGCTGTTGAAACCTGAGCCGGTAAAACGGTCCCATTTGTAATTATTACCACTACTGTTAACTATTATCCAACGGTTAGCAAAAGGCTCGTTTTCCTGCTCAAAACCATCAACAAAAATCCAGTTAATGTCTTCGGCTGTGGTACTGCTTACCCGCACAATACCTTGTTTGGTAGTGCTGCTGTTGCCCTGACTGTTGGTTACGGTTAAGGTAACATCGTACACACCCGGTGCGCTGTATGTAACAGTTGGGTTTTGCGCCCCCGATTGTGCCGGCGAGCCACCTGCAAATGTCCAGTCCCATTGGGTAGGGGTTCCATTCCAGCTACCATCAGTAAATACAACAGGGGTGCCTGCGCATATCATATACTCATTAGCTGCAAAATCGGCAATAGGAGAACATACATTAGGCGGATTGTTATTTACACCCGTAGCCGTAAGGTTGGCTGTTTGTATAAGGTTTTTTCGTACGGTTATAGATGTTAAAGTAGCATCAAAAATAGCTTTTTGCCCAAGAGTAAATATGTTTTGGCATCCACCGTTAGTATAGTCCATGTAGTTGGTATACATTTCGCCATTAGCACCGGGGTTAGAGCACGTATTGTTTTTAGGGAATGATGGGCAACCCGCATTAGCAGCTTGGTGAACAGGCGTATCGCTAACACCATCGCTACCACAGGTTTGGTCGCCCCAAATGTGGCGTAAACCTAACCAATGACCAACCTCGTGCGTAGCAGTACGGCCCATGCCGTTGCTTCCACCGGCAGGAGATACAGCAGTGCCTATGCTGCCAATATAGTCGTGCCTAACCATTATACCATCGGTGGCAGCGCCACCAAAAACGGCAGCTGTGCATAGCCAAGTATAATGCCGCCCGAACCTTGGTCGTCTATATTTTTTACAACCCAAACGTTCAGGTATTGGTTGCGGGGCCAATAGCTAACGCCTTTAGCGCCATTATCATCGCTGGCATCGTTGGTTTTAGGGGTGTTTATACGAATAATACCGTCGGTACAATTACCTTGTGGGTCTTTGTTTGCTAAACGAAACTCAATATTACAATCTGCCGCTACGGCCTTAAAAGGCTGTGGGGTATTTACAGTGTCAGCATTTAAACGGCGAAAGTCTTCATTCAAAATACGAATTTGGTCTTCTATCTGTGCCTTTGAAATGTTTTCCGGTCCACCATCATGCAGAACGTGGAATACTACAGGAATAATACGTACTGCTTTTTCTCCCGCCGGATTGTTGGCAGAGTAGGTAGCAACTACGTTGTCAAATTGCTGCTGGGGGTCCATTGTGGCAGGACTTTTTGCAGTTGATTAAGATAGTTTTGGTGCGTGCCACAAGATGTGTGTTGGGCCGATACATTGAAAGCAAACATAGCTGCCAGTGCAGCTGTTGCCATTAACTTGTTTTTCATTTACTAAAGCGAGTTATTATAATAAGGTTAGCAAATATAACCATTTCTTTATACTATAACAAGCTAACCCGCCTGTAGTTCTATGCTGTTTATGGCTTTATATATTGATTGAAAGTTGTCAGATATAATATTGGCTTTCAGATAATATGGCTCTCTTTTATTCAATGTTTTGTTTAAAGTTTCTAATAGGTTAGCCGACTTAGTATTTGTTAACAAAGGCCGTTCAATAGTATCATTTTCTAGTTGACTTATAATAATTTCAATAGGTTTAGTGTAGTATACAGTAAGCCCATGCTGGTTCATATAGTCTATATTGCTGTTATAGTAGGGGGTTCCACCACCGCAGGCCATAATAAACGATGTGTTTAATCTGGAGTAAGACCGCAAAGCATGGGCTTCAATATTTCTAAAGGCGTTTTCTCCTCCTTCTTTAAATATCTCAGCAATAGTTTGTCCTTGGGTTTCTTCAATATAGCTATCCAAATCAACAAAGGGCAATTGCAATTCTGTTGCTAATTGTTTACCCAAAGTAGTTTTACCAACCCCAGGCATGCCTATAATAAAAATGCGTTTTTGCATGCTATTGTTTAACAATTTTACCTTTGTAAAGTGTTTTACCTTCTTCGTTCAAGAGAGTATAAAAATAAATTCCGCTCGGCCTGTTTGCTAAGCTAATATTTGATAATACACCAATTTTACTTTCATCATAAACACAATTACCAATAGAATTATATACCAATACAGTATATGGTTTTGTGTAATCTTCCAGATTAATTGTAAAGCTATTATTGAAAGGGTTGGGATATACCTGAAGCGGTGAATGCTTAATGTTATTGATAAACGTTGATGTACTAGCACAGCCTAAGTCATAATCCATTGTAATATTTGCTCTAAGACTATCTCCAATAACCCATTGAGCTGAAGTTGGATTTCCTTTTTTTGCTACAAAGATAAATGGCAAGCTATCAGTGTTTAAATAATTAGCAAAACCCAAATTTGTAACATTATTTACAAAGTTTGGAAAATTTAATTGTGCAAAAGATGACCTTGACCTTTGCCATGAATACAGTAATATAGTATATCCATCAGGGATAGAATTTATCATCGTATCCAGCCTATCCAACGTGTAGGGGCCGGTATATCCAAATATAAAATAATACTCGGCTCTGTTGCGTGCTATACCATCTCCATTTGTTTGACCAAAATTATGATCTGGGTTGTATATTACCGGTGGGTTGATGCTGGTATCGGTCCATTTGGTACCCCAAGGGGTACAAGTGGAATCAAATACAGCTATATGTATGGCACTATATGCAGTATAACCATCATAATCAACAATAGTATCGTTTATTTTGAAGTAATTTAAAGGAAATGCATCAAACTCAGAAGGATTAAATCCAACTACGTTTACAGTTAGTGTTTGGCAAAAAACCTTTGTATTTATAATTATAGCTAAGGAAAGTAGTAATAGCTTTTTCATACCACAATTTACTACAATTGTAGTAGTTATATAGTATGCGTAAAATAAAAGATACCAACTACTGGTTTCTGTAGCGTGGCGCTAAGGTAAAGAATAAGCCTAAACTGGCATTGTGGCTATCCCTTTTCATCCGGGTATCGGCAAACGGTACCGACCATACATATTGAAACTGAAGTTTTATGTACTTCCAACCACCGCGTATAGTAACACCGGGTTCCCAAAACATAACGGTAGAGTTATTACCCAAATAGTCTAATTGGGCTATGTTAGTACTATCCGATATTGTTAAATCCCTTTTAATGTTGGTATAATTAGCCATTGCAAACCTGGATGCTATGGCAAAATCAACATAATTAGTAGAAAGGCCAATGGCAGGCTGTATAAAAGGGCGTATAAACTGCACATCGCTACTGGTATTATCAGCATAGTTGTTGCGTATGCTACCACCCCTAAACCTGCATACGTTTCAAAAACAAGTTTATCGTTGGCAAAGGGTTTAAAATAACCTACACCACCTTCTATAATGTATCCGTGGCCATCGGCACCGCTACCATCATTACTACCGGTAGCTATATAGCTGTTTAAGGTTACGCCAATGTTTTTACCCGGGGCGTATGCCGCCATAACGTTAGCTCCTCCACCTTCGCCACTACCTGCAGTGCCTGCAGATAATTGAAGTTCTCCCTGCTCTTTCATAAGAGGGACGTTTTGCCCGCTGGGGGCGTAATAAACATGGCTACAAGATGTAAGCAAGGCAATAAATGTACCTGCAAGTGCGCAATAAATAAATGGGCGTTTCATAAGCTTTGTATTTAGTACAAGAGCTTGCCGAAGTTTATTGAGATAAGTTTAGAATTTTCAAAGTAAAAATCAACCATTGCGTCTATTATGCTCAGTCGTTCTTCTCCCCACTCGTGCACTTCAGATTCAATCTCTTTGTAGGCTTTCTCTTCAAATAACCTCTTAATTTGGTCTTTGTTCAAAGAAAAAACCTTTTCGCCCCAAAGTAGGGTGTTAGGGTTGCTTATTTCTGCGCAAGAAAAGTGGAAGCCTGCTTCCTGTTCAAAAAATATAGAATAGCCGCGGTCCCAGTAATGCCAAATAACAACATCGGTTTCCTCGTCTTCATCGTGCATTTCTATTTCTTCGGCTTCGCCAAGGGCCGCACGTACTTCTTCCATAGTTTGGCTAAAGCGTATATTCTCAAAACCTTCGTTTATTAGAATTTCAAGTTGGGCGGTTTCTGTTGGGGCTAAAGTTTCCATAGCGTGTTGTGTTTTTGCTGATATAAATATAAACTAATTTTTAAAATGGCGCATTATTTTCTTTAGCCATTTCTTTCAACGTTAATTTATCTACCCATGCCGGGAATAGTTTATTTAATAGTACTGTTAGTTTGCCTTGTATGGTTAATACAATCAGTTTTTTACGTTTTAAAATGGCTTTAACCATGTGTTTGGCAACTTCTTCGGGCTGCATCATTTTTTGTTCATCGCGGGGGCTTTCTCCCTGTGCTTTTCCGTCTTTACCCAGCGCAACATTGCGTATGTTAGATGCTGTAAACCCGGGACATACCGTTAAAACGTTTATACCCTTATTTAAGTTTTCAATCCGCAGCGATTCTAAAAAACCATTCATAGCAAATTTTGATGCTGAATAGCCAGTACGGCCCGGTAAGCCCTTAAAGCCCGCAATGGAGGATACCCCAACTACAGTACCACCTGTTTTTAATATATAGGGTAGGGCATATTTTGTACAATATACTGTTCCCCAAAAATTTACATCAATCAATTTACGTAATACATCAAGGTCGGCATCGTTAAAGGCGGCGCGCATAGACAAGCCTGCGTTGTTGACTAAAATATCAATCTGCCCAAATGTATTAACTGTTTGTTCAACAAGGTTTTGGCAATCGGCTTCTTTACTTACATCGGTAGCTACAACCAATGTTTGTGTTCCCTGCGCTTCCAGCTTGGTTTTAAGCGCTGTTAACGCATCAATACTACGAGCAGCCAAAACAACCTTGGCCCCACGTGCGGCAAATTCTTCGGCACAGGCAAGGCCAATACCGCTTGATGCGCCTGTTACTATTACTACTTTATCTCTCATACTTAGTTTCCGGTTGCCAGTTCCCGGTTACCAGTTGGTTAAACGGAAAAATAGAATGCCGAATTTCTATTAGTTAATTTGAATGCGATAAAAATACATAATTTTGAAAATGGAAAGTGGGGTAAAGAGTATATATATTAACTGAGAACTGGCAACAGGGAACAGACAACTAAAACAAAAAATATGTACTCTTGTTGTTCCATCTTTACTAACACAAACTAATTATGATAGCAGCAAAAGCGTATGCCGTACAAAGCGCAACCGATAAACTAGGCGAATGGAGTTTTGAACGCCGCGAAGTTGGCCCGAGCGATGTACAAATAGAAATACTGTATTGTGGCGTATGCCATTCTGATATTCACCAGGCGCGTAACGAGTGGGGCGGATCTAAATACCCCATGGTGCCGGGCCACGAAATTGTAGGCCGTATTACCAAAGTTGGTGCTGATGTTACCAAATTTAAAGAGGGCGATTTAGCCGGTATTGGTTGCTTGGTAGACTCTTGCCATGAGTGTGTAAACTGTAAAAACGGCTAGGAACAGTTTTGCAAAAAAGGCGCTGCCGCTACCTATAACTCATTCGAGATGGATAAGGTAACCCCAACTTATGGTGGTTACTCAAACCGCATTGTTACAACCGAGAGTTTTGTTTGCAAGGTGTCTGAAAAGCTTTCGCTAGAAGGTGTAGCACCGCTTTTATGTGCAGGTATAACTACCTACTCACCATTACGTAAATGGAAGGTAGGCAAAGGGCATAAACTGGCTGTACTTGGGCTAGGTGGTTTAGGCCACATGGCGGTTAAGTTTGCTGTGGCTTTTGGTGCCGAAGTTACTGTACTTAGCACATCGGCTAATAAAGAGGATGATGCCCGCAAGCTTGGCGCACATAACTTTGTTAATACTAAAGATGCCGAGCAGTTAAAGAAATATGCAGGTTACTTTGATTTTATAATTGATACCGTATCGGCCGAGCACGATTATACTATGTATTTCCGCTTATTGGGTATAAATGGTGTACATATTTGCGTAGGCTTACCACCAACGCCTATACAATTTAGTGGTTTTGCTTTGATGGGTGGCAACAGGGTATTAACGGCATCATCTATTGGTGGCCTGCCCGAAACACAGGAAATGCTTGATTTTTGTGCCGAGCATGGTATAGTATCTGATGTTGAAGTTATTGATATGGCTTATATAAACGATGCATACGACCGTATTTTAAAAAGCGATGTTAAGTACCGTTTTGTTATTGATATGGCTACGCTGTAGTAGTCAGAGGTCAGTAGTCAGTAGTCAGAATTAAAAAAGCCCGGTATACCGGGCTTTTTTTAAGTATAGTTTTACAATTATTCTCTGGTAACAGGGAACTGAGAACCAGCAACTACCTCACCATTAGTTTGACTGTATTCCTAGTCCTTGGGGTTTCTACAGTTACTAAATACATACCCTGCGATAGGGTAGCGGCATTAATAAAGTAGTTTGATGTTCCGGCTGGGATATCACCATTGTGTAAATCGGCAACTTTTTGACCTAATATATCGGTAATGTAAATATGTGCATTGGTGCTGCCTTTGGCATAAACAGGTATGCAGGTAATAGCGTTGGCTGGGTTTGGGTAAGGCTGCATAGCCTGTGCATCTATAACCATAGGTTTTATGGAAGTAGTTGTATCAATAGGGTCGCCCAGTATTTTAAAATTCCAAAAGCCGGTAGGCGCTGTAATAGGGCGCACTTGCATTTTGCCACTGTTAGCCTGTCCTTCTATGTAATAGAAAATGCGTGTTGTGGGCAGTTGGGCGGGGATGTTAGCACTCCAAATGTTGTTAAGTACATCAGTATTCGTCATAACCGCTGATTGCCAAGCCTGCGTAGTGTCTGTTGTCCAATACACCCTACCGCTTTGTATACCCGATTTATGCTGCATACGTGCATTAACAACATACGGTGTTTGGTAGTTGTAGGTGTCTTCCAGCTTTTGATGTACAATTAGCAATGGCTCTTTCACACCAAATGAGTTGGTTATGCAATGTATAGCACCGCTTTGTTGTATAATATCGGTACAGGGTATACCTATAACACGGTAGCCGGGTAGGTTCTCTTTTAATATGCGTATAGCCGTTGTATCGTAAGCATTACCATAAATGGGTAGCAATAAGGTTTTGTTTACAAATACAGCATTAGTGTAAGTGTAATAGTCGCCATTATTATCAGGGTAATCGCCACCGTTATCGGGCGGCTGTGGAATGCGTACCAATTTGTAAGGTGTGCCAAAGTATGAATTGAAGTTAGACATTACATAATTAATGTTAGCCTCTATCTGTGGTCCGTCCGCTTCGCCCTGTGCATACTCTCCTACCAACAAGGTTTGCTCATCAAGCAACTTCATGTGCATATCAATATGGTGTATACCATCGTAAGGCAGGGTTTCCATTTTTATGTAACGGTTAATACCCATGTATTTTTTCATGATGGTATCAATCTGCGCTTCGGTTTTGGTTGGGTTTTCATCTAGTATTAATTCAGAAGAAAATGCAGTACCTAAACCATCGCTCATGTAGTTGCCACCGGTGTGGATAAGCTTATTAGGCTCGGCGCTTGTTTGGAACAAAGCCATACCTGCTTTAGCCGCAATAGCTCGGCAAGTGGTGTCGTCTTTAGGGCGGGGGCGGTTATATACCCAGTCTACATATATTAAAGAGTCTACATCATTAATATAAACAGGGTTGGCGCTATAGTCGCGGGCCCAAATGCTGTTGAACGGAGTTACAACATACTTAATATTGGTGGTAATAGGAATGTTATTGTTTATCAGGCTGTTTCTTACAGCGTTAGAGTCTGAGCAAACAATGTATACTTTACACTCCGTTTGGGCATATTTAATTATCTCGCGGTGTATACCGGGAAAGCTGGTCCATGTAATAACCAAACCTTCAATTTCTTCCCATTGGCCCATATTCCTAAGTTTGCCTGCGGGGGCAGCCGTAAAGCCGGGGGCTTTCTCGTCAAACTGGTCTAGGTAAAATGGCATTTGTTCTTTTTCACCGGGAGCCCAGCCAACTGGCAGCATTTGGGCGTTTGAAAAAGCAGCGCTAAAAAGCACTGTAATAGCGAGTAATAGACGTTTCATAGAATGATATTCTATGCTAAGATAACGAATTTATATTATTACAAATAGCTAATGTAAAACAGAAAGTAAGAAATGTAGTGCGGTTTAATATTCGCGCTCAAACGCACCCATATCAGGATCATCGCCAATAACGCGGTTTACTGTTCCGGTATTGTCTGTAGAGATAAGCGGGGCTGCATTGGTAATATTTATATCGCCTGCATCTTGCGCTACGGTTAAGGTATCTAAACGGTAATCGTTATCAAATGTTGATTTAAAATCCAGCGCGGGGAACGGGTTTTTAATGATGTTGGTAAACACACTCGGGATATTGGTATCAAAATCGGGGTCAATTTTAATAAGAGATTTTTCAAATAGCAGGGTAGGCAAGGGACTTTGCACAAGGTCAAACCCTATCTCATTGTCAATATTACCGTAGATAATGGAGTTACGGAATCGAGCTGTTAACGGGAACGTGGTAGCCCCCTCATCAGTATAATTATTTAGCAGCAACGTAGGGGTTTGACGTACACCGCCTCCCCAATAGTTAGCAAAGGTACAATGGCGGAAATTATAGTTGCCACCATTAGCCAAGGCTACAGAATATCCGCCGGCATTTGCAACCACATTATTATAGCCATCTATAGTTGCACCAACTCCCAGTAAGCCTATATCGTTATTGTTATAAATCTCAGTATTGGTTAGGGTAAGGGTAGAACCGGGATTAGCCTGTACACCTCGGTATGCATTTTTTATAATAGCATGGTTTATAGTAGCATTAGAATTGTTATATAACCATATACCACCAATAGTAGACCTAAATACCTGTCCGTTATCTATAATCTGAATGTAGGTTCCCCATTGGCCGGGAGCATCTTCTAAATAATCTTCTAACCGTGTGCCGGCAAATAATACTTTTTGGTCGGGTAGCCCATTTACAATAAGGGTTGCGCCCTCATCAATAACAAGGTTAGAGTTTTTATAAAACCGTACCTCGCAACCCGCTTCAATAGTAAGCGTGCAACCTGCACCCACTAATAAAGACCCAAAAATAACGTGGGGTTTGTCATTTGTCCAGGTAACGCCACCACCTGTACATTCCAGAACCGAAAATGCAGGTAAGCCTTCGTCAGAAAAGGTTGTAGGCGAATAAAAATAAGCATCCTGCCCCCAGGCAACCAGCATAACGCTTTGAACTGATGTACCTGATGTAAACATTACAGAATCGGCAATAACAAATGGGGTATTCAGGCTTTGCGGGTCTACCGTAACTTCAACAAAAATAAAAATACTGTCGCCTGCTTCCAGTTCAACATCGGTAACCTGTGTTCCCGGTGTGCCATCTATATTTAAACGGAATTGAGACGCTGTGCCACCGGCAAGCCTTATATCATCAATCTTAATTTTTTTATCTCCGGGGTTATAAACCTTAAAGGCTTTGGTAGTAGAGCCCATGGTAGTAAAAACAGTATCAAACTGCACGGTATCTGTAGAGAATACCAGCACGCCCCCTTCGGGGTTGTCTATTTCCTTTTTGCACGAACTGAATATCCCTGCAAAAACTATTATGGCTAACGTGGCTACTGCAAATGCTCTTTTTACTGACATGGTATATTTAACGCCGTAAAGCTACTATTATTTTATCTTCTTCAGTATTTGCAACAGGTCGGCTTCTACCGATACTTTTACACTTTCTATAATGCGGCCTACCTCTTTATTGGCTTTATCAAACACAATTATAGTAGGAACATTTTTAAGGTCGTACTTAGCCTCTGTGCCTTCCGGCGATTTTTTATCCCTGTCTACAAAGTATAACGTTACCTCGGTATCAACATTCTTACCATAGGTTTTCAGCACAGCGTATAGCTGGGGTAGTAGTTTCTGGGTGTCTTCGCACCAGGTGCCACCCAATACATATAAGGTATAGGGCTTTTTAATTTTCTTAAGCGAATCGATATACGCGGGGGTAGGAGGGTAGCCCATTACTCCGCTATCAAACCACGCAAAATCGGCATTGCCTTTTAATGCTGAAAATGGTTGTTTGCCAATAAGCATAACCTCTGGCGGGGGCGGAAAATTGATTTGGGCATCCAGATTGTTTACTCCCATGATTACTAGTATTAGTACAATTAATTTTTTCATATTCCGTATCGTTCTGTTAACACCATAGTGTGGTGCATTTCGTGTGCCACAATTGCATGGATAATGGCCGTAACCGATATTTTATAGTTGTTTGCCATACCAATAGCCTCAACATCAGACATATTAAAGGTAGAAAAAAGAATGATATTACTTTTGCGTATGGCCTCCCACTCGTTAATAATACTGGCTAATGTCCTGTCGTTATGGCGCCCATTGGCAGCATAATCGTTTTCTTCAAAGCCGGGCAGGCTTTGTTTTTCGCCCCGCACAATGCACATAGTTCGGTAGCTCATAATGCGCTCTGTATCGGTAATGTGCCCAATAACCTGTTTAATAGTCCACTTACCTTCAGCATAAGCGTAGTTGCCTTTTTCTTCAGGTATACTACGCCAAAATGAGGTAACAGAATCTAAACGGGGTGCTAGTAATTCGGATGGATTTACACCTTCCATACGTTTGTAATACTCGCCAAAATAAGGCGGGTATTCACCTTCTTTAGGAAAAGGGAGTGTTATCATTCTTCCAGTAATTTATCGTCGTTACCTAATTCAAGCATTTTAATTTCGGGTACTGATGAGCCTGCAATACCCCGCACCGAACCATAAAAATCTATGGTGTTGGTCAGTACTTTTTCCAGTTGTTTCTCCCGTTCTTTCCAAATGCGTTGCATAGCTTTTTTCTCACTGTTCAACCCATCTTCCATTGCTTTAAAGCCTTCAACAATAGCTTCTATCTGGTGCTTAAACTCTGTGCCGGTTAAGTAGTTATACAGCAACACCATTTTGTCGCCCTTGTTTTCTTGCGCAGAATTTGCGGCATATATCCTTTCCATGGTATCGCGCAGTAGCATCACCAACGGTTTAATATCAGCAAACTTACAAACCCATACCCCGTCTATAATACCAAAGCGGTCCAGTTCTTTAGGGTAAGCCTCGGTTACCAATACAGCAACATTGGCTTTTTGGCCTACCATATCATGCTTTAGCTTTTCAATCCAGCCATGCTCAAAGTTTTTGGTGCGCTTGGTTTCGTATATAATTTTGCCGCACTCGTGGCTGTATTTGTTGCGCACGGTTTGTATAACATCGGCACCGCGCACTCCTTTGCCTACTTCTTCAATAATATCAAAAGGAAAAGCCTCTTTCAATAAATCTTCCAGGCAAGTTCCAACACCTCGCCCTGCATTTGCATAGAGCCTTGTTCAGATTTGCGTTGCATTTCGGCAATTAGTTTCTTTTGGTCTTCCAGTTGCTTCTCCTTTTCCGCAATTATCATGGCATTGCGTTCCTGCTCTACCTTGCGGATATTCTCTTCCAACTGCACTTTTTCCACCTGCATTTTTTGCATCAGCTCCAGTTCTATAGCCTGGCGCTGGTTAGCAACAGCATCTTTAAGCTTAATAAGCTCCATATCCTTTTCGCGGGTTTCGGCCTCACGCTTCAACTTCTCCTCAAAAAGGGCTTTCTTTTCATCTTCAACCTGCTTTAAATAAGCCCCCTGTTTTTCTTGTAACGATTTTCGCTCTTCCAGTATTATCCGTTCACGTTCCTCGTCAAGGCGTTTTTTTAGGGTAGCATCAGCCGCTGCTTTTTGGCGTTCAAGGTCGGCCTTTTGCTCCTGTATCTGTTTTTCTATTGATGCTTTAAAGGCATTCAGTTCTTCATCGCGCTTTTTATATTCCTGCTCTTTTTCTACCTGTTTTTGGGCATACTCCTTGCGCAGGTGCTCTTCAATTTGTGCAGAAAGGGCAACATCAGGGTCAAACTCATAGTTACAGTTTGGGCATTTTATTTTATTGGTTGGCTCCATTCAGGCTACAATTTAATATCAAAAAACAATACGGGCATAGATAAAACCCCTGCAACCATAATTACATATAACAAGCGGCTAAGTATAGTGTACTGCTTTTTAGCCCTGGCGCGCATGGCTATAACAATGCTAACCATTAACGGCAGTTGTACAAAAGCCATAGCATACCACAGGGTATATTTTAAACCCCAGTTCCACATTACATATTCAAACAAGGCAATAATGCAAAACACTACAATGCTTAGTATCAGGGCAAGGTTGCGGGTATTGGTTTCGCCCCAGGTAACAGCCAACGTACGGTTTCGGGTTTGCCTGTCGCCTACCATATTATCAAGGTCTTTAAAGTTTTGGCGGATAAAATCGGTTAAAAATGCCAGGGCCGCATATCCTAAAATTACCATAGGTAAAATGCCTAAACGGGCTGTAGGTGCTAACGCTTCGGGGTCTACCATGCTATTTAGTTCTTTTGATAATTCGCCAAAGCCAAAGTAGTATTCATATAGGTATACACTAATTGGCATAAGGGCTATTAAGAATGAAAGCACTAACTCGCCAAAGCCGGTACTCTTTTTAAGGTATGATGAATAAAACCACAAGGCGGAGATAGTAAATAATTGTATACCCACCAGTTTCCATGTTTTACATTGCCATGCCAGGTAAAGGCCAATAAGCAGGCCGGCAACATTTAAAACAACATGCAGCAGCATAGCCATGCGGCGCGACACGCCTTTGCCCACCTTGTTACTGCCGGGGCGGTTTACATTGTCGCTCTTCATGTCGAAGTAATCGTTAATAATATAGCCCGCGGCTGCTATAAGTACCGATGATGTTACCAACAGCGCAAAAAGGTTATTGCTCATGGTAAACCGTATGGGGCGCATAGTTTCTATGGTTTTAAAATAGAACTCGGCATTGTTTAGCCAGCCGCCTATAAGGAAGAAGCGAACGCAGCACATGGCTAAAGCCAGTAGCAGCAAATTGGGTAACCGTAGTATTTTTATGTATGGAAGCATAAGTGTAAAAGCAAATGTATAACGATTTAGTTACGGTTTAGTTTTATGCCAGTGGATAACGAGCCACAGGGGTGGCAGATTGGTCGGCGTAAATACCATGTATATATTTATAATATCCGGTAATGGCTATCATAGCCGCATTGTCTGTACAATACTCAATAGGGGGATAAATACCTGAAAACCTTTTGCTTGAGCTAATTTAATTAATTCGGTACGTAAGCCTTTGTTGGCAGATACCCCCCGAAATAGCTATGTGCTTTATATTTAATTCTATTGCGGCTTTTTGTAGTTTATCTATAAGCATAGCCACAATTGTTTTGCGTATAGAAGCGCATAAATCGTTCAGGTTTTCTGCAACAAAATCAGGGTTCTTCTTCACTTCGGCCTGTAAAAAATACAGTACCGATGTTTTTAAACCGCTAAAGCTGTAGTTAAAATCGGGCACACGGGCTTTGGCAAAACTAAATTTATCAGGGTTACCCAACTCGGCATATTTATCAACTAACGGTCCGCCGGGGTAGGGTAGGCCCAGTAGTTTAGCTGTTTTATCAAAGGCTTCGCCCGCGGCATCGTCAAGGGTTTCGCCTACTATTTCAAACTCAAAATAATTTTTTACAACTACAAGTTGCGTATGCCCGCCCGATACTGTAAGGCATAAAAACGGGAATTCAGGTTTACTATTAAAAAAGCCGTCTACGTCACGTTTTATGCTGGCATCAGAAGTAATAAAGTGTGCCAGTATGTGTGCCTGCATGTGGTTTACTTCTAACAAAGGCAATTTGCGCACCAAAGCAAAAGCCTTAGCGAATGATGAGCCTACCAGTAAAGACCCTATAAGGCCGGGGCCACGGGTAAAGGCAACGGCATCAATATCATCAACAGTAATGCCCGCCGCTTTTATGGCAGCATCAACAACGGGAACAATGTTACGCTCGTGCGCGCGCGATGCAAGCTCCGGTACAACTCCGCCATACAACTCATGTATAGCCTGGCTTGCCGTAAGGTTGCTCAAAATATTGCTACCCCTGGCTATGGCAGCAGAGGTATCATCGCACGAACTTTCTATGGCTAATATTATGGGCTCTTTCAACAATGCAAAGTTAGTCAAAACCTTATTGTTGTTTAAAACGTTATGGTTTTAGGCTTGAAATTTGTAAGCCACACCAATGTAATCCTTAACTTTGAGCCATTAAGCGTTTTTTTAAAATAGTAGCCTGGGTATTTGGCAGCATTTTCTTTTTGATAGTGCTGCTGTATTTTGTTATACAAATACCTGCCGTGCAAACATGGATTGCACAGCGTTTGGCTGGCTACATGTCTGATAAACTGGAAACTAAAGTTGAAATACGCGGCGTTGACATTCAGTTTTTTGATACCGTAATTTTAGAGGGGATTTATATTGAAGACAAACACAAGGATACTCTTTTGTATACCGATAAGTTGTTTGTTGGCATAAGCAGCTTATCTCTTAATGATAGTAAAGTACACTTATCAGAGATAAAATTGTTGAATAATACTGCCGAGTTGAAAAAATATCCCGGCGAAAATGGGCTCAACTTTCAGTTTATAATAGATGCTTTTGCAAGCGACAAAAAAACTAGTGAGCCAAGCAAGCCATTTAAGCTTACCTGCGATAAGTTTACGTTAGTTAACAATAAGTTTAGTTACCAGATAGTGGGTAAACAACCACCCGAATGGGGATTTGATGCGTCTAACATTGTAGCCAACAAACTTAGCGGAGAGTTTAGGAATCTGGTAGTGCATGGCGATACGATTGAAACAGATATTGTAGCCCTTAACGCAATAGAGCAAAGTGGGCTGCAGTTAAAATCGCTAACATCTAAGTTTACGTTTAGCTCTCACGAGATGACGTTTGATAAGTTGAAACTGGAGAGCAACACAAGCCATATAAATGGTAAAGTAAAGTTTGGCTATAATAATATGGGGGCATTCGCCAACATTTTTGACAGTGTTAAGGTAAATTTTGATTTGGTAGATAGTGATTTGTTCTTTGGCGACCTTGCCTATTTTGCGCCTACCCTGCGTGGGGCAAAAATTAAAGCGGGTATAGAGGGGCAGTTTAGCGGCAGGCTTAGTAAGCTAAAAGGTAAAGACGTTAAGATTAAATACGGTACTGCAACCCGCTTTTACGGCGATGTAATGATTAAGGGCCTGCCCAACTCATCAGAAACATTTATAGATGCTACTATAAAGGGGCTGCAAACTAACGCTAAAGATATTGCAACAATACAGCTACCGCCATTTAACCAGAATAAATATGTAGAGATTCCGCCCGAGGTGTATGCGTTGGGTAAGGTAACCTTTGTGGGTTACTACACAGGCTTTTTACCGATTTTGTGGCCAATGGTAAGTTTACCACCGCTTTGGGCTCTGCCACTACAGATTTACAGCTATCAACCATACCAGACCAAAAAGACCTTAGCGTATGAAGGGAGTGTAGCTACAGAAAACTTTAGGTTGGGAGATATGTTGCCGGGCCTAGGCTTTGGTGTTGTTACCCTTAATGCTAATGTTAATGGTAAAGGGTTTGACCTTGAGGGGATTGATACCAAACTGGATGGCCACATTGCCGCTTTTGATTATAATGGCTACCGCTACCAGAATATTGATTTTGATGGTAAGCTTATTAAAACAGAATTTACGGGGGGATAAACTCTAAAGACCCTAACATGCTGCTGGCTTTTGATGGCACCATGAATTTTAGCAAAGATGTTCCGGTATATAATTTTGATGCCGAAATTGAGCGTATAGATTTAAAGGCGCTTAACTTTTATACCGATACGAATAACCTGGTACTATCTGCCAAAATAACCTCTAACATTACCGGCAACACCATAGAAACCTTAAACGGTAATATTGATGTAACCGATATGCAAATGGCCTATGCCGATACTGCATACAATATTGGCGATATTCTAGTATACTCTGATGTATCTAGCAGCCCTAAGCAACTGCGGTTGGTTTCAGATATTGCCGATGTAAATATTATAGGCAATTATCACTTACAATCGTTACCCAAAAATATACTGCGCACGGTTAATGCATTCCTACCATCGTACCTGGTTACAGCAGATAAAGCCGCACCTAAAGCAAAAAGGGAAAGAAAGAAGTTGTACACCTGCAAGACTTTAGGTTTACCGCAAATATTAAGAATACCACCGCCTTAACCAGTGTGTTTTTACCTATGCTGGCCCTTGCCCCCGGAGCTACATTGCAAGGCAGCTACCAATCGGCCCAAGATAATATTGTATTGACAGGTACTGTGCCAGAGGTTGAAGTATCGGGCATGAAAATGAACGGGGTTAATATAACTGCCGATTCTAGGGGGACAAAGCTTAACCTTGATGTTACCATGGACAGGATGGAGCCAACCGATAGCCTGTACCTTGACAATATTTTTATTAATACCACTACCCGGAATGATAGTGTATATGCCGATGTTTCTTTTGAAAATATGAACGCCGATAGTTCGGTAAACAAAGGCGATATATCAGCTACGGCTAAGTTTTTTGATATTGATAAAATACGCATTAATCTATCTAAGGCTAATTTTGAAGCGTTTAACTACCATTGGAAAGTTAACCCCGACAACCTGATAACCTTTGATAAAAATAAGCTGGAGGTAAACAAGCTGGTGTTTGACAACGGCAGCGAGAGTTTCAGGGCGTTTGGCAGGGTTAGTTCAAACCCTGACGACCAGCTAAACCTGGTGTTTACCAAGTTTAATATGGCAGGCATAGATCGTTTTATACCTGATAATGTTGTTAAGCTAAAAGGCCAGCTAGACGGTAGTGTGTCGTTAAGTAACCTGTTTGATAAGCCATTTTTTAGGAGCAACCTAAAGTTGAAAGATTTGTATGTGAACGATGTGTGGCTGGGGACAGGCAATTTGAAAAGCGAGTGGGACAGAACCCAACAGCGGATTAACGTTAATTGTTTGTTAACCCGTAACGATACTGTTAAAACCATTGCTATTGATGGCAATTTCTTCCCAGAGAAAAAGACGGATTATTTAGATTTTAATATATCCCTAAACAAGATTTATCTATCAGCTATAAACCCGTATATGAAGGGTACATTGAATGCTGCCCGTGGCGATGTTAGCGCCATGTTGAAACTTAAAGGTGATGCGAAGAATCCTAAATTAACAGGTGATATAACTTTGCGTAAAGCATTGGTTACCATAGATTATTTGGGTACAACCTACAATCAGGATAAAAACATAACGTTTAAGTTAGAGGGTGATAAAATTAGGATTAAAGATTTTGTACTTAACGATAGTGAGAATGCGCGTAACAATGCTACCATTAATGGCGAGATTACCCATAAGGATTTTAAAGACTGGAACTACAATTTAAACATCCAGGCCAAAAACTTCTTGTGCTTAAATACAAACGAGGCGCAAAACTCTTTGTACTATGGTAAGGCTTATGTTACTGGTTTAATTAAAGTAACCGGCAATCCTGATAATACCGTTATAAAGGCTGCGGTAAAAACCAATGCAGGCACTAAGTTTAACATTCCGCTTAGTAACCCATCTTCTGCCAGCAGCAGCGATTTTATAACCTTTGTAGATAAAAACCCTAAGGCTTTAATGGTTAGCCGCCCAACAACAAGAACAACAGGTATTATATTAGATATGGACTTGGAAGTTACCCCCGATGCGGAGGTGAAAATTATATTTGATGAAAAGGTGGGCGATGAGATTATGGGCAAGGGCAGGGGCGACCTTAAATTGACTATTAATACCCGTGGATCGTTTACCATGGCGGGTACGTTTACTATAGAAGAAGGCGATTATCTGTTCACTCTGGAGAATTTAGTTGCCAAGAAATTTAAGGTACAAAAAGGCGGTACTATTATGTGGACCGGCAGTCCATATAACGCTAAAGTTGACCTTACCGCAATTTACACAGTAAGAACAGCGTTAACCCCAATAATGCAGCCTTATGTAACAGGCGATGTTGAACTGGAACAATACAAACGTAAGGTACCTGTGCAGCTATTGCTTAATATGAAGAATAAGCTGTTAACACCTGATTTATCTTTCGGTATTACAACTAATACCGAAGATGATAAAGCCCGTACAGCTATCTATACCATACAAAACAACTAGGAAGAATTAACCAAACAGGCTTTTGCTTTGCTGCTGTTGGGTGTGTTTCTACCTCCTTCGCAAAGCGGCACAGGAACAAACTATGGGGCCAGTGCCGGCAATACAGGTTTTGAGCTACTATCAAGCCAGTTGAGCCGTTGGGTATCGCAAATCAGCGATAATTTTGATATAAATATAAACTACCGCACGGGCGATGATGGCCAACAGTTGATTGATGCAGGTGTTTCTACCTCTGTGTTTAATGATAGGGTGTCGTTTGATGTGAGTGTAGGCAATTCGGGGCAGTCCACAAGTTCTACTACTCCGGGAGCACCTACAACACCGGGTACGGCTAGTAATATTGTTAGCGATTTTAATATGGAGGTTAAACTTAGCCCCGATGGCCGTTTCCGTTTTAAGGCGTTTAACCGTTCTAACCAGAACAACATTATTAATAACGATGTGCCCTATACGCAAGGTGTAGGTTTATCGTACCGCAGGGAGTTTAACAACTTTGGCGATTTGTTTAAACGGAAAAGGGAACTGCCTAAGAATGATACCTTGCCCGCAAAACTGCCAGTGGCTTTGCCACCCACCGTGCCCGATACCAGCAAAAAACCATAGTATTAATTCCTACCTTTGTGGTAATTACTACACTATATGAATAAGATATTTTTTGCCTTAGCGGCTGTTGCCATATTGCTTACTACTGCTTGCAACGACGAGCGTTTAAAAATGCGCAACCACATTCAGGAACTGGAAAGTAAAGTTGTTAAAGACTCATCAAGCTTTACTTTTGATGATAAGGTAAGGGCTGAGCTGGCCAAAGAAATGGTTGCTTATGCAGAAAAGTTCCCAGACGATAGCAAGGCAGGTGATTACCTTTTTAAAGCAGGTGGTTTGTACATAGGCATGAATAAAGGCAAAGAGGCTATTGATATATTTAACAAGTATATAAAAGCCAACCCCGATGGTGAGCATGCCCCACAAGCTATGTTTAATATAGGGTTTGTGTATGATACCCAACTGAAAGACATACCCAAAGCCAAGGCGGCGTATCAAGCCTTTGTAGATAAATTCCCCAACCACCAGTTGGCAAACGATACCCGCTTAACTATTAAAATGTTAGGTTCGGGCGAATCGGAAGACGATATGATTAAGCGCTTTTTGAAAAACGCCAACGATTCTATTGCCAAGGCTGAGGGGGCTAAATAATCTTTAATGAAAGGCATACTAACCATACTTCTTGCCTTAATTATAAACCTTGTTAACGCACAGGGGCTGGTGGGTTTGTTGGAATGCAACAATAGCAGACAGGTTGATAGTGTGCTTAGAGCTCCAAAATATAAATGGCAAGGCAATTCATACCAAAAAGGGCTAGATTACTGTACGTTAAATAAAAGGTATGCTTCAGCTAAAAGAAAAACGCCAAAGATTGAAATAATCTCTTCAAATAGCACATTGCAAAGAGTACGTTTGGATTTTAATATGCTTGATTATAAACGATATTCTAAAATACTTGCCCAATTTGTTGCAAAAGAATTTAAATCAATAAAAACAGAGAAGGACGATAGGAATAATTACGAATATTATAAATCGGAAGCATACCCACATATAACTATTCGCACAGCAGAACATGGAGGTTCGCCTATGAAAATTAGCGATATGGGACTTTGGATAGACCTATTGTGGGATAATATTCCTGTACCGGTATCGTATTAATTAACCTTTACAATAGCGTTGTTCTTGTATTGCATTATGCTTATTGCAATATTTTCTATCCCGTTTTTAGGGTTGTTTATTCCGTACTTAAAGTTTGTTTGAATACCTTTTACTTCCCCTTCGCACAACAGGCACGGATTTAGGTTGCGGCCATATTTTTTAAGCATTTTGGCGTAATACATCAGAGCATCGTAGCCTTGGTAAAAATATTCTGATGCATCGGCACGGTATAAATCGCGGCATCGCTTATTAATATCAGCTACTGCAACATTGTCTTTATCGGCAAAGCCGGTTCGGGCAAACAGCAGGTTTACCTTACTCAGCTTAGCTAAATCAAGGTTGTCATACGTTTGCCATTGGTTTAAGCCCCAAAGCTTAATTTTATATTTATAGGTTAAATCGCTAAGCTGAGATACCATTAAAGCTACAGTTGCCTTAGTCGCTAGATGGAAATACAATGAGGTTTTCTGATGTAGCAGATAAAAGGCTCTCGGGTATTTTACCGTTGGCTGTTATGGTATGTTCTTTAAATATCAACCCGCCCGATTTCATGCTGCTGGTAAGCCTATCTCGGTACAGGGCCATGGTGCCAACATCTTTAGGGTTATTGGTAGATAGTAATATAACATTTTGGTTGCCAAATGTTTTAGCAATGTAGCCTGCACATTGGTCAACAATGGTTATGGCTGTTGGTGTTATTTTATGGGCCAATGGCACACCTTCAATTACTTTAAATGTTTGCGAAAAAGGCGAAACACACACCACACTATCAGACAACATATTTGCAGATACACGCTGAAAGCCCGAAGCAAATAATGGACCTATTACCAAATCGAGCTTTTTAATTTCAGCTTTAGCGAGAATAGATTTAATGTTTACAGAATCATTCTTGGTATCGTAAACATGCACCACCAGTTTAACAGAATCATCTTTAAAATCGCCTGCAGCAAGCAATGCGCCTTCGTAAAACTCTAACGCTACAGATGATGTAGACTTGCCGCCTTTAGCTGAATCAGCATCTAAAGGCAAAAACAACCCTATATGGTATTCCTTTTTTTAATTGCCCTTGCCGCACATTTAGCCCTTAGCAATGCCAACATAGCACTGTCTTTTACCGCAATAGATGGTGGTATTTGTGTTGCTATGGGTTTATTTGAAGTGGTAGTGGTGGCGGGGGCAACTGTGCCTGTACCTTTGTTAACCGGTATTTTTATTGCCTGCCCAATCTTTAGCCCATTTTCTTTAACCAGCGGATTGAGTTCTGTAATTTCATCAACCGTAACGTTATAGGCTTTGGCAATAGAATATAATGTTTGCTTTGCCTGTGGGGTAAACAGGTAATAGCGGGTATTGTTAAGTGTGATTAAACGGGTGGTGTCTTTAGCAACAGGCACAGGCTGGGCATTAACAGCGCAGAGTGCGCCAAACGCAAAGAGAAATAATATTAGCAGCCTTTTACAAAACATTCTTCAAGTATAGTCATTTTAAGCAAGTATTGTGTTATAAAAACATAAAATTAAATGCCTGTTGTATAGGTGCATTTACCTAGTGTACAAACGCATACCGTAAAAACAAAGCCCCTAACCGGTTGGTTAAGGGCTTTTATAAAACAATACTATTATTTAGCTATTTAAGCTGTGTGGCTTTGTTAAGCTTATCAATATCATATTTCTTAGCTAGCTTTTTATAGCCATCGGCGCTAAGGTTGCTAATGGTTTTGTCGCCTTTTTTAACATCCATTGTAGTAAGCTTTAAATAAGCATTTTCAAGCATTACCTGTACAAAAGAATAGCCTTGTGTTTTGTACAAAAAGCCCTCGTATTTGTCGTTTAATTTAATAGGGGTTACAGATACCGTAGGGTTGCCTTTGGTAATGGTGCTGCTATTGTTCATATAATAGCGTATAGAATAAAACTGCGATGTATCGGTAGATGCCTCCATAGTTAACAACTGGTTGGTAGCCACGTTGTTGTAGGTGCGTATAGCGCCAATACCTAAACCGCGGTAAGGGGTAGCCTGGCCTTGCGATAGTTTAAATGAGTCTATTTGTGCAGGGAAAATTTCATCAGAAAAAATTTGCTTGGTAATGGCTTCTTGTAGCGATTTGCTAAAATCGAACATTTCGGCCATTTTCTTGGCAGTCATAACCGTGTCGGCCGGTTTGTTACCTTTCAGTTTTTTGGCAGCTCCTTCAAATAAATCAATAAACGGCTTAGAATAATACTGGGCAGCAGCATTAAAGCCAATGGCTGAAAAAACGAATGTTGCAATGAGTAAAATTGACTTCTTCATGGGCTTTAAAATTTAAAGTTTATTAAGGGTTATTATTTTAACGGCGGTTATTACGATGTTAGTACAACAGGGTTACATTATTACTTTGTAGCCTTTAATCATTAATGCAGAAATGTTGTACACTTTCTCTTCAAAAGTATAATCGTCTTTATTATCTAGTGCCTGAAAAGCTTCAACAGATAAAAGGATTTCGCCTTCTTTGGCAAAGTCCTCGCCAAGTTTTGCGGCCTTGTTTACTGCATCGCCAAAATAGTCTTTGTTTTTGAGCAGGAGTATTTTACCAAAGCCAATACCAATACCTACTGATATATCCCTATCCTCGTCGGTAAGAATATTCATAGCATTAAGGGCAAGGTTTATAGCAATAGAAGCTTCTACAGCTTTTTTTACATTCTCAAATGTGGCGTATACATTATCGGCTTCAAATTTAACAATGGTGCCTTTGTATTTTTCAATAATAGGGGTAGCGGCCAGTTGCATTTTACGCACCATGCTAAGGTAATGGATGATACCTTTTTCTTGCACGGTAGCTGTAAAGCCACTCATATCAAGAACAAACACACAGGTTTCAGCACCAAATTTTTGCCAAATCTCAGTTTCAATAAGAGATAAGTCGTCTTCGTCAGCTAAATTATATTTGTCTAATAGCTCAACAAGCTTTTCCATACAAAAATAAATTTGGCGCAAAGCTAATGGTTTTTACCTCACAGCAAACCCCTCCATGAATATGAAGGGGTTAAATCGGTGGCAAAGTATTTTATTGCAACAGTATTAAATATTAAACAGCTTCTACCTTAGTAAATGCCTTAGCTATAGTTAGGCATTTGCCAAAAAAATCAAACGCTTCTTTACCTGCCGCAACAATGCCATCGTTATTATTTATACGCGGAGCTGATGATTCCATAGCGATGATAAAATCTTTCCACATAGTGCCTACATTCTCGCCATAGCAACCGTAAAAGTTGTATGATGTAATTGAAGATAGGTTTGGGTTTTTAGCCAGTGCGCGTGCAATTACTGCTCCGCCAAGGGTAGAGCCTTCTGCAACATATAAGTAGCCTAAAGCCTGCTCTATAGTAGTAATTTTTGGTGTTGCGGTTTCAATATCAGCAGGGTTAATACCCAAGTGGTCAAGGTCGGCAAGTAATAATTGAGTTTTAGCACGTTGGCTAAGTTGTATACGGTCGGCTAAACCGTTTGCAGTTAAAAGTGGGTACGCAACTTCTTCAACCCCTTTGTTAAATATATAGTTGGCTACTACTATGGTAGTGTACTGGTCTGCATTTAAGCTGCCATCCATAATATTGTTAGAGTAAGAAACGGCCTCAACCTGGTTGTGGGCCTCGCGGGTTTGTTCTTTAAGCGCTTGCATTATCATAGTCAGATGTTTTTTTTATTTCGTGGCAAAAGTAATAGTTTGTTTTTATTTAGACTAATTCCAAATAAAAATATTTCATCAAAGAATTAACATACCCCTGTTTAGAGTATTTGTTTTACCGCCCTTATATAGCAGCGGTTTACCTATATTTGCACCTCAATTTTTAAAACAGATGATTAATATTACCCTGCCCGATGGGAGTGTGCGCCAGTACGAAAGCGGAACCACTGCCCTACAAATAGCGGCAAGCATTAGCGAAGGATTAGCGCGAAACGTTTTAGCTGCCAAGGTTAATGGCAAAGTGCAAGATGCAGTATTGCCTATTAATGACGATGCTACGCTTAGCCTTCTAACGTGGAATGATGAGGAGGGTAAAAATACGTTTTGGCATTCATCGGCCCACTTACTGGCCGAGGCTTTGGAATCTTTCTATCCCGGTGTGAAGTTTGGAATTGGACCGCCTATTGAAACAGGCTTTTACTATGATATTGACCTTGGAGGCCAAAAGCTAAACGACGAAAACTTTAAGCAGATTGAAGATAAAATGCTGGAGTTGGCCCGCCAAAAGAACCAGTACATCCGCAGCGAAGTATCTAAAGCCGATGCTATAAAATACTTTACCGATAAGGATGATGAATATAAACTAGATCTTTTAGAAGGGCTGGAAGATGGTAGCATTACATTCTACCAACAAGGCAATTTTACCGACCTATGTCGCGGCCCTCACATTCCTGATACCGGCTTTATTAAGGCTGCAAAGGTAATGAGCATTGCCGGTGCATACTGGCGTGGCGATGAGAAGAACAAGCAACTTACCCGTGTATATGCTGTTACCTTCCCCAAACAAAAAGACCTTACCGATTACCTAACCCTTTTAGAGGAAGCTAAAAAACGCGACCACCGTAAGCTAGGTAAAGAGTTAGAGTTATTCACCTTCTCTGAGAAGGTAGGGCAGGGGTTACCATTATGGTTGCCTAAAGGAGCAGCCCTGCGCGAGCGTTTAGAAAACTTCTTAAAGAAAGCTCAACTAAAGGCAGGCTACCTGCCGGTTATAACCCCGCATATTGGTAATAAAGAGTTGTACGTGACTTCAGGTCATTATGAGAAATATGGTAAAGACTCGTTCCAGCCAATTAAAACCCCGCACGAGGGGAGGAGTTCTTCTTAAAACCAATGAACTGCCCCCACCATTGCGAGATTTACAAGAGCAAACCCCGTTCGTACAAAGACCTTCCGGTGCGTTTTGCCGAGTTTGGTACCGTTTACCGTTACGAGCAGGCAGGGGAGTTACACGGCTTAACCCGTGTCCGTGGCTTTACTCAGGATGATGCCCACCTTTTTTGCCGTCCCGATCAGGTTAAGGACGAATTTATCAAGGTTATAGACCTTGAGTACTATATGTGTTTAAGACCTTAGATTTTCAGGATTATACTGCCCAAATATCGCTTCGTGATAAAGAAGACAGGGCTAAATATATTGGCAGCGATGAGAACTGGGAAAAGGCCGAGCAAGCCATTATTGAAGCTGCTGCTGAACGTAACCTGCGCACAGTTGTAGAATATGGAGAAGCAGCGTTTTACGGCCCCAAACTTGACTTTATGGTTAAAGACGCAATTGGCCGTAAATGGCAGTTGGGCACCATACAGGTAGACTACAATTTACCAGAACGTTTTGAGCTGGAATACAAAGGCAGCGACAATCAGATGCACCGCCCGGTAATGATTCACCGTGCGCCGTTTGGCTCTATGGAGCGCTTTGTTGCTGTATTGACCGAGCATTGCGCGGGCAGCTTCCCACTTTGGTTAACACCAGACCAAGTTGCCATATTACCAATTGGCGAAAACTATGTGGAATATGCACAAAAAGTTGCCCAATTGCTAAATAATTCCGATATTCGCGCCCTTGTTGACGAGAGGAACGAAACGGCCGGCAAAAAAATACGTGAAGCCGAGATGAGTAAAGTTCCGTACATGCTGATAGTAGGGGAGAAGGAAATGGCCGCCAACTTAATTTCGGTACGCAAACACGGCGGAGCGGATTTAGGTCAAATGACGGTTGAAGACTTTGCCAAACTGGTATCAACAGAAGTTAGCGAGCAATTAAATAAAAACGAGTATTAACTAAAACTTAAATACAATAGCAACCCCCTTTTCACCAAGACCAAAACCTCCGTACCAAGGCAACCGCCCACGCCCTGGACAAAAAAGGAGGACGCCCACCGTATAAATGATAAGATACGCGGGGTAAATGAAGTTAGGGTAGTAGGCGAGGACATTGAAGCCCAAGTGGTTTCTTTGGCCGAAGCCATGCGATTAGCAGAAGAAGCAGGTTTAGACCTGGTAGAGATATCGCCTGGGGCGGTTCCTCCGGTTTGCCGCATTATTGACTATAAGAAGTTTCTTTACGAACAAAAGAAGAAACAGAAAGAGTTAAAAGCTAAGGCTGCCAAGGTTGTTGTTAAGGAAATACGTTTTGGCCCTAATACTGATGACCATGACTTTGATTTTAAACTTAACCACGCGATTAAGTTTTTAGGAGAAGGGTCTAAAGTAAAGGCCTATGTGTTTTTTAAAGGCCGCTCAATTGTATTTAAAGAACGTGGCGAGGAGTTATTGCTACGTTTTGCTGATAAGCTTGAAGATTACGGTAAGCCAGAGGCTTTGCCACAATTAGAAGGTAAGCGTATGCAAATTATGCTTGCGCCAAGAAAGAAAGCGAAGTAGTTTACAGTTGGTAGTTCTTAGTTGATAGTTAACGTAAGAATGAAAGCTGGAAATTAAAAGTTAAATTTATTAGTAGATGATATTTAAAGTTGTGAAATACTAACAACTGCGAACTGAAAAAGATTAGTTGAACCCTAATATAAAGAAGAGCAATGCCAAAGATGAAGACAAACTCGAGCGCTAAGAAACGTTTTACGTTTACTGGCTCGGGTAAAATCAAGCGCAAGCACGCCTTCAAAAGTCACATTTTGACTAAGAAGAGCACCAAGCGTAAGCGTAACCTTACCAAGTCAGGATTGGTTTCTGATGGTGACTTAGGTAATGTTAAATTTATGCTTACCGTAGGTAAATAGTTTACCTGCGAGGTTTACAAATTATGTTTAACCCGGAGTTTGAGCACAAGAGTCTATCTTAGGTAGTCCGCCAAACACCAAAAAACGAAAAGAAATGCCAAGATCAGTCAATGCTGTAGCCTCTAGGGCTAAACGCAAAAAAATGCTGAAGCTTACCAAAGGTAACTTCGGTTCACGTAAAAATGTATGGACAGTAGCCAAGAACACCCTTGAAAAAGGCTTAGGTTACGCCTACCGCGACCGCCGTCAAAAGAAACGTAACTTCCGCGCTTTGTGGATTCAACGTATCAATGCCGGTACACGTCAGTACGGTATGTCATACTCACAATTTATAGGAAAATTAGCCGCTGCACAAATCGATATCAACCGTAAGGTGCTTGCCGATTTAGCGATGAATCATCCTGAGGCGTTTAAAGCCATTGTAGATAAAGTAAAGTAAAACAACCAGGTTCAACTTTTTTAAAACCCCGCCCACAAGGTGGGGTTTTTGTTTATAACCTTGCTAGTGTTCAACAAAAACAATATATTTGGGTGTGAGGTTAATGTTGAAATATAATTATCAATATATTGTGCCTATCAAAATATGATATTACTTTTGTGAGGTAGGGACACTAAACATTTGGGAAGAATGAAATCAGAAAAGGCAGAAATAATCTGTATTGTAGATGATGATGAGGTTTACCAGTTTTCGGTAACCCGCACCATAAAGGCTGCAAACATTGTGAAGAAGATTCTGATTTTTTCAGACGGTGAGGAAGTGTTCGAATTTCTGCAAGACAATATTTCGAAGAAAGAAGAACTGCCCGATATTATTTTCCTGGACATTAACATGCCGTACATGGACGGTTGGGAGTTCTTGGATTACTACACCAAAATAAAGCCAAATCTGCCTAAGAAAATTACCGTGTATTTAGTTAGCTCATCGGTATCAGAAAAGACCAGGTTAAGGCACAAGCAATATCAGACGTTAGCGACTATATTGTTAAGCCTATCACCATTGAAGATTTCCGCACTGCGATAGAGAATTTCTAGTCATTTCAATTAATAATTACGGTTGATATATTATGTAGCTATATAAAGGCGATTAGTTTTCACTACGCCTTTTTATCTCCTGTATAAAATGTTTAGTGAAATCACTTACTATGTTTGCAGACTTTAGTTTTGAATAATCTAAAGAGTAATTATAAGGTCCTATTATTTGGTCTTTAGAATCAAACCCTCTATACCTTACTGTAAAATTAAAATCACTAAAAGCTACAGTTATATAATTATGCACTTCGAAATTATTGGAAACATCTTTTTTGAATCCTTTTAAATTATATCCGTACTGAATTTCAGTTATGTTTTCAATAGAATTATTTCCATTTAGAAAATTAATATGCGAGTCTTTTATTTTCTCAGTAGATAATGTTTTATTACCATTGCTGCCTTTGGTTGAAAAATAAATGGCATCTATTCTGTCCAAGAATAATTCATCTAATTGTCTTAACTTTTGTTGTAATGAAATAACTAATGGAAAGAAAAAATCAGAGAGTAATCTATGCATCTGTTCACGAGATTTAATTTTAGCTTCAAATTCTTCTTTGCTTAATTGAAGCTTTAATATTTCTATCTCTTTATCAATATCATCGGGCTCTGTAATATCTTCACCTTTAGCTCCTATAGTATATATATCTAAAGAATGGATAAGGTTATTTACTATTAACTCTATAAATGGATTATAATTCTTTGCATCGGCTTGGGCTAGTGCCGCATAGTATTCATTACGGTTTGCTTGTTTAATTACAACCGGAGGAAAGCCATTTTTTATTAATATTAAGTTCATTAGCAAACGGCTCATACGGCCATTGCCATCATCAAATGGATGAATATTTACAAATTCATAGTGTAATAATGCAGCCAATACGACCGGATGTAAATTACTATCTTCCTTTCGATACCAATTTATAAGGTCTGTCATGCGGGCAGGTGTCTCTTCCGGCGTGGCATAATAGTGTATATCGCCTGTTGGTGTCTTTACGTGGTTAGGTTGTGTTTTATATTCGCCAAGTTGAATAAGTTTGGTTGTTTTTTGACCATCAGGGGTTTGAGCACTGCTTTCGTAGGGCTCAACTAGTAACATTTTATGTAATTCACGAATATCGCGTTCACTCAATTCGTATTCTTTATTTTTTATAAGTCCAAATAAGTATTCAATGGCCTCATTATGGCCTTTCATATCCAAATGGTCTTTTAAGGGTTTGCCTTTGGCTGTTAAGCCTTCGCGAAGAAATACAAGAGTTTCACCAAATGTCAGGCTGTTACCTTCTATAGCGTTAGAGTGGTAGTTCCAGTCGAGCCTGAATTTTTGCATGATTTTGCCTTCTACATCTTTTGGCAAAGGTTTTAACGCATCGACCTGCTTTTTAAGGGCATCAACCTTCATTAACAATTCGGCGTTGTGCTTTATGTTCTTAAATTTTAACATGCCCTAAATATACCATACATATGTATAATGGGAATAATTTAAGGAAATATTTACCTTTTAGGCAACACATACCCTTGCATATACAGGCTTGTTTTGGCCGGTATGGTGTTACCTGTAATGGTAATAGACTTAGACGATGGCCGTTTGGCCTTGCCTTGCCCTGCGGTGTTAAATACTACTTTTATAACGCCGGTTTCTCCGGGCTTAACCGGCGCAGAGGGTAGGGTAGGCACCATACAATCGCACGATGCATCTACGCTTGTTATTTTAAAATTTGCTTTACCGGTGTTCTTGAACTTATACGAATAGGTAATAACCTTTCCTTCTTTAACGGTACCAAATTTATAGTCGGTAGTTTCAAAGGCAATGCTCGTAGTTTGCCCGTAAGCCAACTGCGAGAAGAGAAATACTACTATACCTATTGCCGTTTTCATATTACTTTAATTTCTCTAACACCTCTATCGCAGCCTTTGGCAACTCTGTGCTAGGCCCAAAAATTAAGGCTACACCTTCTTTATACAGGTAGTCAAAGTCCTGCTCGGGTATAACACCACCGGCCACCACCAAAATATCTTCCCTGCCATAGTTTTTAAGCTCGGCAATAAGTTGAGGCACAAGGGTTTTATGCCCTGCGGCTAAAGATGATACACCCACTATATGAACATCGTTCTCTACAGCTTGTTTAGCAGCCTCTGCCGGGGTTTGAAACAGCGGTCCAATATCTACATCAAAGCCCATATCGGCAAAGCCGGTAGCTATAACCTTGGCACCACGGTCGTGCCCGTCTTGCCCCATTTTGGCAACCAATATACGTGGGCGGCGGCCATTGGTTTTAGCAAAGGCATCAGCCAGTTTCAGCGCCTTGGCAAAATCAGTATTGTTTGGCATTTCTGATGAATAGATACCTGATATTGAACGAATAACCGCTTTGTAGCGGCCAAACACTTTCTCGCAGGCGGTAGATATTTCTCCTAAAGTAGCACGCTTAGCAGCGGCATCAACTGCCAGTTCAAGCAGGTTGCCTTTGCCGGTTTCGGCACATTTGATAATGGCAGCCAAGGCTTTTTCAACAGCCTTATTATCACGCCCTTTCTTGGTTTTATTTAAACGTTCTATTTGAGATTTACGCACCTTTTGGTTATCAACCTCCAGAATAGCCATAGGCTCTTCTTTGTCCAGTTTAAACTCGTTCACCCCAACTATGATATCGCGACCACCATCAATCTTAGCTTGGCGGCGTGCTGCAGCCTCTTCAATCTTCATCTTGGGGAAGCCAGACTCTATGGCCTTGGTCATGCCGCCCAGTTTCTCCACTTCCTCAATCATAGCCCAGGCTTTTTCTACCAGTTCGTTGGTAAGCCACTCTATATAATAAGAACCCGCATAGGGGTCTACCGCGCGGGTAATATGGGTTTCTTCCTGAATAAACAACTGTGTGTTACGTGCTATACGTGCCGAAAAATCGGTAGGCAGGGCAATGGCCTCGTCGAGCGAGTTGGTGTGCAGCGATTGCGTTCCACCCAAAGCAGCAGACATAGCTTCAATACAGGTACGTACCACATTATTATAAGGGTCTTGGCGTGTTAAGCTCCAGCCCGATGTTTGGCAATGCGTACGCAGCGCCATCGATTTTTCATTCTTGGGGTTGAATTGCTTTACAATCTTAGCCCAAAGCAAACGCCCGGCACGCATCTTGGCCACTTCCATAAAGTGGTTCATGCCTATGCCCCAGAAGAACGATAGGCGGGGGCAAAGTCGTCAATATCTAAGCCCGCTTCAATACCCGTACGCAGGTATTCCCAACCATCGGCAAGGGTATAGGCCAGTTCAATATCAGCACCCGCACCGGCCTCGTGTATATGGTAGCCCGATATACTTATCGAGTTAAACTTGGGCATATTCTTAGATGTGTACTTAAATATATCGCCCACAATGCGCATAGAAGCAGCCGGCGGATATATGTAGGTATTACGCACCATAAACTCCTTCAAAATATCATTCTGTATAGTACCACTAAGCTTGTCTAGCGATATGCCCTGCTCTTGCGCAGCAACTATATAAAAGGCCATAATGGGCAATACAGCCCCGTTCATGGTCATAGATACCGACATTTCATCTAACGGAATGCTGTCAAAAAGTATCTTCATATCCTCTACACTATCAATAGCAACACCGGCTTTGCCAACATCGCCTACCACACGTTCATGGTCGCTATCGTAGCCGCGGTGGGTAGCCAGGTCAAACGCTACCGATAAACCCTTTTGCCCTGCGGTCAGGTTCTTACGGTAAAAATTGTTACTTTCTTCAGCCGTAGAAAAGCCCGCATACTGGCGAATAGTCCACGGGCGAACCGCATACATACTGGCATACGGCCCACGCAAATAGGGGGTAAGCCCTGCGGTAGAACCCAAGTGTTTTAACTCTTTAAGGTCGTCGGCAGAGTAAGTGTTCTTCTGCTCAATATCTTCGTTGCCCTGCCATTTTTTTGCTTTTATTTTGCCTTGTTTGGCAGGCTTAATAGTCAGGGGTATGTTGGTAAAATCAGGTTTCATAGTTAGACCCCCTCCTAAATCCTTCTCCTTAAAGGGGAGGACTTCAATTACTTTGGGGATAAGCAAAAGTAAGCATTTTTTGTGCCAATCTATACCCCTACAGTATGTGGTTAATCCACTCATTTTCGCCCCTGTTTTTAACTCTCCCCGTCCCCCTCTCTTAACCTTAAGAGAGGGGGTGACCGTTCTACAGCCCATCGGGGTATAAAGCACCTGTGTCGGGGGAGAGTTGAAAGTATTGTTGTTGTAGTAAAATTTTGACTATTTGCTGTTGATTTTCATTAGAAATATAGGTTCGTTTTAGGCACTACAAAGGTATAATCCCAACACCCTCTTTGTCAACCTAAACTTATAAGCTGTTCCCCTCTCCTTGGGAGAGGGGAAAATTACTTATCTTAGCCCTAATGCTACTGAAAATTAAATACACTGCTTTTGCCTTGTTGTTTTTTATGTCGTTAAATGCGCAGGTAAATTTGGTCCCCAATCCATCTTTTGAAAATACAATCCAGTGTATTGATTCTTCAAACTCTGTAAACTATGTAGATTCTTGGAGTAATCCCACTACTGGAACTCCGGATATTTTAGCTGTTGATTTTTGCAATAATTATCTTTGGTCAGATAGAATTCGTTTGCCAAATAATAATTCTTTAGGCTACCAGAATCCAAGAACAGGAAATAAATGTGCCGGAATAGCTGTTTACGACACTATTAATGATGGGGCAAGAGAGTATTTACAAGTACAGCTTTTAACACCATTAAAACCTCAAGCAGTTTATTGCGTTGAATTTTATGCGGTTTTAGCAAATAAATACAGTAGATATGCTGTAAAGGATTTGGGCGTACATTTTTTAAACGACAGTATTTTTAGCGATACATCATCTAATCCTCCGTTTGAATATCCTATTATTTCATTTACGAACAATGTAACCGCTTCATCTTATATAACTGACACATTATCTTGGACTAAAGTAAGCGGAACTTATTTGGCTAATGGTGGCGAAAAATATATGTTAGTGGGCAATTTTTCACCAAAATTTCAAGCAGATTACATTTTTAATTACTCACAATTCTCATCATCAATTACTTATTACTTTATAGATGATGTTTCCGTTATAGAATGTGATAGCTTAGTTGGAGTTAATGAGATACCTTTTAATACCATTAGTATTTATCCTAACCCGGCGAAAGATTTTGTAAGTATAGAGCTATCTAAAAACTACAACCAAACGCAGCTAAGAATTTACAACCTAACCGGGCAGTTAATTTCTCAAAAGCAAATAACCCAACCTAATCAAACTATACCTATTTCAGAGCTAGGTAATGGTGTGTACATTTTTGTTATCCAAAGTGGAGATAATTTAATTGGCAGGCAAAGGGTGTTGGTGGCTAAGTAATTTGGCGCTAGAAGACCAACCTTAAATTAAATGTCGTAAAAATCCCTCCTGCTTCGCGGTATTCCCTCCGAAAGGGAAGCATTTTCTACTGCCGTATGGTGAGATTCCCGCCTGCGCGGGAATGACGTTCACCTCTATAGTTTCTAGTGCGAGGGACGTCCACGAAAAGTGCGAACCCGAAATTTCGCGGAAACCGAGTAGGGTAGGCCTGTGCGACAAGCGAAATTTCAGGTTGGTTTTCGTGGTGTCTTTTTTGGTTACTTTTTGGACAAACAAAAAGTAATGAGAAACGGAACAGATATATAGACTGTAACAGGCTGAGCGTAGTCGAAGCCTGCAATAAACTGACCCCTGACCCCTAATTTAGTTTTACACACGCCACGGTTTAATAGTTTACCCAATACCACCCCAACCGCCCACCTCCTCAACCTATTTTTGCAGGTATATAATTAAGGCAATGATTAAAATTGGCGTTATTGGCGCAGGGCATTTAGGCAACATCCATATTAAGCTGCTAAAAGAGATTCCACAGTTTCAGCTAACCGGCTTTTACGATATTGACGATGAGCAGGCAGCCAAAACAGAAAAGGAGCATGGCATAAAACGTTTCAACAGCGCCGATGAGCTTATCTTTCTTAACGATGCCGTAGACATTGTAACACCTACCCTTACCCATGCCCACTACGCGGTAAAGGCGCTTACCCAGTTTAAGCATGTGTTTGTAGAAAAGCCTTTAACTGAGAATGTAGACGAGGCTAAACATTTGGAAAAGCTTACTGCCGAATCTAACGTAAAGCTACAGGTAGGTCATGTGGAGCGTTTTAACCCTGCCTTTGTGGCTGCCCAACCGTATATAGATAGCCCCATGTTTATAGAAACCCACCGCCTTACCGAGTTTAACCCGCGGGGGACTGATGTATCGGTAGTGTTGGATTTAATGATACACGATATTGATATTGTGCTAAGCTGCGTTAAAAGCAACGTGCGCAAGGTTAGCGCCAGCGGGGTTTCTGTAGTTAGCGATACGCCCGACATTGCCAACGCCCGCATAGAGTTTGATAACGGTTGTGTGGCTAATTTAACCGCCAGTAGAATATCATTAAAAAAGATGCGCAAAACCCGCATGTTTCAGCGCAACGCCTATGTAGCAGTAGATTTTTTAGAAAAGACCACCGAAATTGTCCGCCTGAAAGACCTGCCCGGCAAACCCGACGACCCTTTTGCGCTGGCTATAGAAACACAGGGCGGCAAAGGCTGGAAACAGATTTACTTTGAAAACCCTGAGATAACAGAGACTAATGCCATAAAGAGCGAATTGGAAAGTTTTGCCAATAGTATAATTAACGATGTGCCTACTACCGTAAGCGTACACGATGGTTTGGCAGCCCTGCAGGTAGCCCAAATGGTAATAGAACGCATACAAATGAATCAGCCTTTGTAACTTAGCGCAATAATTTGTGCCATTTTGCGTTATACTACCATGGTGATTAGAGGATACTACGTACTCATTTTTTGCAGTGTTTTGGTTACAGGCTTTTTTAGCGCCTGCAAAAAAGAGGTACCCAACGGCGGCATACCTGCCTATATTCAAATAGATACCATTAAGGTTACTACCAATGCCAATCAGGGTTCGGCAAGCCATAAGGTTACCGATGCGTGGATTTTTGTAGATAGCGAACCCTTGGGCGCTTTTCAGTTACCATGCAAAATACCGGTGCTAAAAGAGGGTAACCATACAATCCTTGTGCGTGGAGGCATAAAAATGAATGGCATATCTGCTACCCGCGTGCCTTATCCTTTTTACCAGTTTTACCAAACCGATGTTAACCTTGTTAAAGAGCAGGTAACAGTTATACAGCCAACCGTTACTTATTTTACTGACTTACTTTTTCCTTACAAAGAAGACTTTACCAGCGGTGGCATTACACTAATGAAAGACCCCGCTAATAGCGATGCTGATATTGTCCGCCTTACATCGGGCCCCGATTTAAAAGAAGGCCCTTGTGGCGCTATCTACATGCCCCCGGCAATATTGATACCGTTTTGTTTTACATGAACAGCAACGTTGTATTGCCCGGTGGTGGTAGCACAGTGTACTTAGAAATGGACTACAAAAACAACTTTCCATTTGTAATGGGTGTGTATGTAAACAACCCAACCAGTGTGGTGCAAAAGCAGCTATTCCAGTTTAATAATAGCGAAGAGTGGAATAAAATCTACATCAATATGACTGATTATATTAGTGAAGAAGGCAGCGCTATTGATTTTAAGCTGTTTTTTGGCGCTATTAAAGTGGGGGCCGATACTACAGAAGATGTTAAGATATTTATAGATAACATTAAGCTGGTACACGTTGATGAATAAACGTTTTCAAACCGGTAAGTACTTGTTGGCCGATACGTTGGCTGCGGTATTGGGGTGGACTGCGTTTTTCTCTTTTCGTAAAGTGTATGTAGAGGGTTTTTTGCCCGAAGATTACCGGGTTTATTTAAACGACGATAACTACTTTGCCGGTGCAATATTAGTCCCCCTATTCTGGCTAATGCTGTACGCCGTAATGGGCTACTATTCCAACATCTTTCGCCGCTCACGCATTGGCGAGGTTGGCCAAACCTTTGCCCACACCCTTATAGGTACGGTAATATTGTTTTTTGCCATTGTGTTAGATGATGATGTGCCGCGCTACACCAACTATTACCAACTGGCGGCGGCATTGTTTACCAGCCATTACCTGCTTACTGTTATTTTAAGGTTGATACTTACCACCCGCACCAACCACCGCATACACCGCCGTATTATTGGGTTTAACACACTGCTTATTGGTGGCGATGATAAGGCCAAACAGATTTACGACGAGATTGAAAACCAAAAAAATCGAGCGGAAACAGGTTTGTAGGGTATGTTAACGGTAGCAGTCCAGAGGCGCATATCATGGACAATTATGTGCCACGCTTGGGTGAGTTTAGTAACATAAAAAAGATAATAAACCAGCTAAAGGTTGAAGAGGTAATTATTGCTATTGAGAGTAACGAGCATCACCATATAGAGCGCATAATTGCCGATTTAGAGGAAACCGATGTGCTAATTAAAATCATACCCGATACAGCAGGCTTATTATCAGGTCAGGTAAAAATGACTGCGATTTTTGGCGCTCCGTTAATAGAGGTTTCATCGCACTTAATGCCCGTGTGGCAACAAACCCTTAAACGGGTGTTTGATATTGTGGTGTCTATAACATTCTTTACCCTCTTTTCGTGGGTATACCTTATTACCGCAGCCATAGTATGGTCAACATCAAAAGGCCCTGTAATTTACAAGCAACACAGGGTAGGCAAGCATGGCAAGGTGTTCAATATTTACAAGTTCCGCTCTATGCATACTAATGCAGAGAGTGGCACGCCAATGCTATCCAGCACCGACGATAGCCGCATAACCCCCTTTGGTAAGTTTATGCGCAAAACCCGGTTAGACGAGATACCCCAGTTTTATAACGTTTTAAAGGGCGAAATGTCTATTGTAGGTCCACGGCCCGAAAGGCAATATTATATTGATAAGATAGTAGATAAAGCCCCGCACTACCGCTTTTTGCTAAAGGTGCAGCCGGGCATAACATCGTGGGGGCAGGTAAAATATGGCTACGCCGAGAATGTAGACCAAATGGTAGAAAGGCTTAAATACGATATCCTGTATATTGAAAACATGAGCCTGGCCCTCGATTTTAAGATTATGATTTACACAGTGCTTACAGTACTAAAGGGTAGCGGGAAATAACATTTTAAAACCCTTGAACGCGTAAGAAGTTCAATTTTTTACTTAATGGCTACTGGGAATGATGTTACAATTTTGTAACCAAATAACCTGCGAGCCATGGAAATTGAATTTGTAAATCATTCGTCTTATATAGTTTCAGCCAATAATATTAAACTTATTACCGACCCTTGGATTGATGGCTACGCCTTTTACAACGGTTGGGCGCTTATAACCCCTACAAAGTTTAGGTATACAGATTTTAAAAGCATTACCCACATCTGGTTCTCGCACGAGCATCCGGACCATTTCAGTCCGCCTAATATCAACTCAATTCCTTTAGAATACAGGCAGAATATCACGGTACTCTATCAGTATACAAAAGATAAAAAGGTTGTTGATTTTTGTCGCAATGCAGGCTTTAAACAGGTAATAGAATTAAAGGCAAATTGGTATGAACTGGCGCCCGGTTTTAGCCTGTATAACAAGCCCCATACCGATGGCGACTCTTGGCTTGCTTTAAAGGTTAACGGCAAAACCATACTCAATGTAAACGATTGTGTTTTTGATACCATTGCCGAATTGGCTGATGTAAAAAAGTTTGCCCTGTGGTAGATGTGTTGTTCACCCAGTTTTCATACGCAGCATGGGTAGGCAACGTGGGCGATTTTGATGCCCAAAAGCGCCAGGCTGTGCGTAAGGTAAACGAAATTAAAAGGCAGGCAGAGGTGTTACAACCTAAGTATATAATACCCTTTGCAAGCTTTGTTTGGTTTTGCAATGTTGATAATTTCTATCTGAATGAAGGGGTAAACAGGATACCTGAAATTTATAAGTATATAAAGGATAATACCAATGCTAAGCCCATTATACTTTTTGTGGAAGATAAATGGAATGTAGGAACTGAATATGATAGTACGCAAGCTATAGATAGTTGGGAGAAAGCCTACACCAATGCACTATCGGGCAATACTGTTGCCAATAAACAGGTTAGTGCCGATGAAATCATGGCAGCCGGCAATAACTACGCAAAGCAGTTGGTTCAGAACAACAGCCTGTTTGTACGCATGCTAAAACCTGCCAAAATTTATGTAACCGATTTAAATCAGGCCTATAAATTCTCGTTGAATGGATTAGAAACAGCAAATTATGATTATGATAGTTGTGACATTGCCCTAAGTGCCGATGCGCTTAACTACTGCTTTAAGTTCAAATGGGGCGGTTCTACTATCCGTGTAAACGGCCGCTACCAGGTTCCTAAAAATGGTAAGTTTTATAATATGAAGATGTACTTTCAGGTAGCCCAGCTAAACAACTTCAACCAAAGTTTTAACCTCTGGTATATAGCGGGTGTCATTCTACAAAAACTGCGGAATAAAATACTAGGCAATAATTAACTGACCCCTGCCCCCTGGCTTCTGAACCCTATTTCCGAAGGAAATCCTTAAACCACAACCCGCTGTCTTTCATTATCCGTTTTTGGGTAGTAAAGTCTGTATAAACAAGGCCAAAGCGTGGGCGGTTACCTTCGGCCCACTCAAAGTTATCCATCAGTGTCCAGCAATAATAACCCTTAACAGGCACCCCATCTTTTTGGGCGCGCAATACCTGCGCTAAATAGTCTTGGTAAAACTTGGTGCGCTTATCATCGTGTACACGGCCATCAACTACAGTATCCGGAAAGGCGGCTCCATTCTCCGTAACAATAATCTTTTTAATTCCGGGGTAGGCCGCAAATTTTTTCAGGACATTGTACATACCCTCGGGGTATACCTCCCAGTTCATGTCAGTAATTTCAATATTCTCTATCGGCTTTTTATCGGCAGTAATTTGCCATGCCCACATAATAGGGGGAAGATGGAATATTTAACCAATTCCCTCGTATAGTTTTGTATACCAATAAAGTCAAAATCAAACTTTAGCTTCTCCTCATCACCGGGTTCAAAATGTTTCTTAATCCCTTTAAAACCTTTCAGCACATCAGTTGGGTACCCCATCCCTAACGATGGTTCTATAAAGAAACGATTTAGCAACGCGTCAACCCGTGCCGCAGCGTTTACGTGCTTAGGTTTGTTTTTCAGCGGGGTTATGTCAGAGCAAGAAAATGTAGTACCTACATTAGCGTCTTTCACATTCTTGCGGATAATGCGTCCGCCCTCTGCCTGAGACAGGGCTGTGTGGTGGGCTGCACGTAAAAACTTACCTACGCTCTTTTTACCCGGGGCGTGCATACCTAGCAAGTGCCCCAAGGGCAGAGTAGGCAAGGGGCTCGTTAAGCACCATCCAGTTTTTAACCTTGCCGCCATATTCTTTAGTCGCCCATTCGCTGTATTCGCAAAAAGCATCAAACGTAGCACGGTTAGGCCAGCCCCCTTATCTTGCAGGGCTTGCGGCAAATCCCAGTGGTAAAGGGTTATCCAGGGTTGTATGCCAATGCTAAGGCAGTAGTCAATTACGTTGTGGTAAAACTCAGCTCCTTTAGGGTTTATAGCGCCTGTGCCGTTAGGCATTACCCTGCTCCACGATATAGAAAACCTGAACACATCCATGTTCATCTCTTTTATCAGGTCAATATCGCTTTTGTAGGTATGGTAAAAATCACAAGCTACATCGCCGGTTTCTTTTGTTTTTATTTTGCCTTTGGTATGGCTAAAGGTGTCCCATATAGATGGTCCTTTACCGTCAACATTCCACGCGCCTTCTATCTGGTAGGCTGCGGTGGCTACGCCCCATAAAAAATCATCGCCAAAATCGCCCCTTGTAAAACCGGGGCCTACAATATCCCTCATGTAGTTTTGTTTCGCAAAAGCAGGTAAAATGGTAAGACCTGCGGTGGTTAGTGCCAGGGTACGTAAAAGGTCGCGACGGTGCATAATTTCTTGTGTTGTATACAGTTGCAATTTTAGAAATAAAACAACACCAACAGCCAGTATTATTTATTTTTAATACAAATTGCATATTACGGAGTGTTAAATTTTCATTAGCTTACACACTTATATATTTTAAACTATCTTTGCACCCCGCCAAAATTGCGGCTTATGTTTGTAGTAAAGCTAAAAGACAAGCACTTTAAACGTTTTCTTCCTTCGGATGACATTGAACGCGCCGTAAATTTTATTGGCGATAAAATGAATAGCGACTTTGCAGGTAAAAAGCCGCTATTTATTTCGGTGCTTAACGGTTCGTTTTTGTTTGCAGCCGATTTGATGAAAACCCTGACTATTGATTGCGAGATAACATTTGTTAAACTTGCATCGTATCAAGGCACACAAACTACCGGCAATGTGCGCACCCTTATTGGGTTTGATGAGGATATAACCAACCGTACGGTTGTTATTTTAGAAGATATTGTAGATACCGGCAACACGCTAGAGGTATTGGTTGCAAGGCTTAAAGAACTAAACCCTTTAGAAATTAAGGTGGCAGCGCTTCTTTACAAGCCCGAGGCTTATACCAAAGATATTCCGGTAGATTATGTAGGCTTTAAAGTTGAGAACGATTTTTTAGTAGGTTACGGTTTAGACTATGATGGTTTGGGCCGAAATTTGCGCGACATTTATAAATTAGAAGAGTAAACTCAGTAATGGAAAAGAAATTGAATATCGTTTTGTTTGGCCCTCCGGGTGCTGGCAAAGGCACTCAATCGGCTATGCTAATTGAGAAATATAAGTTGGTGCATTTTTCTACCGGCGATATTTTGCGTGGCGAAATTGCCGCAGGTACTAAGCTGGGTTTAGAGGCTAAAAGCCTTATGGATAAAGGGCTACTTGTTCCTGATACCGTTGTTATTGGTATGATACAGAACAAAATTGACCAAAATGCCGACTCTAAAGGGTTTATTTTTGATGGCTTTCCGCGCACTGTTCCACAAGCACAAGCGCTTGATAAGTTGCTGGGCGACCGTGGTACGGGCATTACCGTAATGCTGGCACTAGAGGTTGATGATGAGGAACTGATGAGCCGCCTGCTTAGCCGTGCTAAAGTTCTTGGCCGTACCGATGACCAAGACCCTACAATTATTGAAAACCGTATTAAAGAATACAACAATAAAACAGCGCCTTTAAAAGACTTTTACCGCGACCAGAACAAACTGCGCGTGGTAAACGGCGTAGGCTCTATCGATGATATTTTTAATACCCTTTGCTCTGCCGTAGAACGCTCTAGCGTTACTGCATAATACCTAATAAGCGAATAAGAAAATTAGATAATTAGCGAATGTTAATTTCACTGATAGTCTTTTTTCATTGTCTAATTCGCTTATTATCAAATTATCTAATTAAGAAAATATGTCCGGTTCAAACTTTGTCGATTATGTAAAAATCTGCTGCCGCTCGGGTAAGGGCGGACAGGGATCTATGCACTTTCACCGCGACAGGTTTACCGCCAAAGGCGGCCCCGATGGTGGTGATGGTGGCCGTGGCGGACACGTTATACTACGTGGCAACAGCCAAATGTGGACATTACTTCATTTAAAATACCGCAAGCATGTTATTGCCGAGCCGGGTGGTGGCGGAAGTTCTGCTCTTAAACACGGCAAAAATGGCAAAGACGAGATTATTGATGTACCATTAGGTACCGTAGCCCGCGATGCCGATACAGGCGAAATCATATTTGAAATTACCAAAGACGGCGAAGAGAAAATATTAACTAAAGGGGGCCGCGGTGGTTTAGGTAACCACCACTTTAAAAGTGCTACCACCCAAGCCCCACGCTACGCCCAGCCGGGTGAGGAGGGTCTTACCGAGTGGCGCGTGTTGGAGCTTAAAATCCTGGCCGATGTTGGTTTGGTAGGTTTCCCCAATGCGGGTAAATCAACCCTGCTGTCGGTTATATCGGCTGCTAAGCCCGAGATTGCCGACTATGCCTTTACCACCTTGGTACCTAACCTTGGCATTGTTAAGTATTACGATTATAAAACCTTCATAGTTGCTGATATTCCGGGTATTATAGAGGGTGCCGCCGAAGGCAAAGGCCTTGGCATACGTTTCCTACGCCATATAGAGCGTAACAGCATTTTGCTGTTTATGGTGCCTGCCGATAGTAACGACATTAAGGCCGACTATAAAATATTGCTTAACGAGCTTAAAAAATACAACCCCGAGTTGTTAGATAAAAAGCGCATCCTGGCCATTTCTAAATGCGATATGTTGGATGCCGAACTAATGAAGGAGGTTAAAAAGACTGTCCCTAAAAACGTTCCCTGTGTATTTATCTCATCGCACACCCAACTAGGCCTGCAAGAACTTAAAGATACCCTTTGGGACGCAATTAACGCTCAGTAGTCAGTAATCCGGGGTCAGGGTACAGTAATCAGTAGTCAGTATTCAGAATCTGTTTTAAGATCTCCCTTTTCAAAGGGAGTGGATTCCTACTATAGTCGGAAGACGAGGGATTTAGTCTCCTACTTTTTAAGCCTGTCCAGACACGAATGTAGTCAGGGAGGGGTGGCCCGCAGCACGGGACGGGGTGGTTACTTTGCAAAGATTTGTCAGGCTTTGAGCGTAGACGAACCATAGTGGGCAAGGCATGTTCTAAACTGACCCCTTGCCCCTGAATCCTGACCCCTGATAATAAAACAAAATCCCGCCTTGCGGGCGGGATTTTGCGGGTGTCAATCCATTAAACCTTTAACTATTATAAAGTATTATTGAGCTACTGCGAATTGGCCTATAGCCGAGCCGCTTATGCTTATGCTTTTGCCGTTGTTGTAAAGTTTGCAACCAAGGTCTATTTTGCTTTTAACCTCGTAAGTAACAACAGAGCAAGGCGCTGTTACTGCAGTTTTAATGTTGTTAATGCTAAAGGCGCTGGTAGTGTTGTCGCCACCTTTAGATGTCCACACAACGTTGTTTTGGTCAATATAAGTAATAACAACACCGTTGGTAGAATTTTCGGCAGAGTAACCGTAAGTACCTACGTTAAAAAACTGGCGCACATTGCTGCTGTCTGTAAGGCTGGTTTTATTAATGTAGCGTTTAGCTATAACTAGTTTGCCAACAATAGCACCATTCTCACGTACGGTAAATTCGGTTGCTAGGGTAGAATTGTTACCTGTGTAAGAAACAGAGGCTACATTTTCTACCCCGTCAGTACCGGCTACAAACTGAGTTGTGGTTCCATCAATTTCACCTACAAATTGAGGTACTTCGTTGATGTTCAGGTTGTAGTACTCGTAATTATTTGGTTGGGGATTAGGGGTATTCGTATTATTTATGGTAATATCTTCTTTAGCACAAGAGGCAAAAAGTAGGGCTGATGCGATAATAAGTGTGAAAGTTTTCATAGTGTTTTTCATTAGGGTGATACAAATGTATGTAAAATATTTGAATTGTGCAAGTTTCTTACACATGTAAGTTTAAATATTTTGTTTAAATAAGCTATGTAAATAGCTAACTATCTGATTTTAATGCAAATAAAATTATACTTATATATGTTGTTTTTCCGATAAGGGGTAAAATGTGTTGTTTTTTATATCTTCTAAGCCCCATATTTTAGCTTTTTATAAGGCTTTTGATGTAAGAAAGGGGTAGCTAAATTGAAAAAAACAAACCCCGAATTTTCAGCCCTAACAATTGGTGGGCTATTCAAACCCTTATTAAGACTAGATTTTAAAAGCAATTGATATGAAGAAACTACTTATTGTTACAATGGTCCTCTTAGCACAATTAGGCTTTAGCCAGTTTCCGCCCGATGATAAGAAGTTTAGCATGCCCGAAATTCCTGCTGAATACATAGGTGGGGACGAGGCTATGATTAAGTTTATGGCAGAAAATATCAAAATGCCTATGGATGCACCTACCGGCACAACCTATATCAGTATTACGATAGATGTAGGCGGCAACATTTCCAATGCCCGTGTGATAAGGGGATTTGACCCCGGTGCTGATGCCGAGGCCTTGCGGGTATCAAAGCTGTTAAAGTTCCGCCCTGCGTTTGGTAGTGATAGTAAACCTATAGAATATTCTATGGTTTTACCCGTTAAGTTTGTAGCCAAGCAGTAAAAAATCTCCCTTTGCAAAGGGAGTGGATTCCGACGATAGTCGGAAGACGAGGGATTTTAGCCAATGGACCAAGAAATTAAAAACATAGAACTTAGCATCATCTGCGGCGAAAGCTGGGAAGCTATGCAGCCTGTTGCACAAGGCCGCCATTGCAATAAGTGCAACCGAAAGGTTATAGACCTAACTAATAGTTCTCAACTAGAATTAGAAAAAGCACAAACCGAAAACCCTAATGGCTTTTGTGGCAGCTTTAGGTTAAGCCAAACTTTATACAGTAGGGCAGCTGCTACATTATTACTGGCTGCGGGTTTAAGTTTTTCAGCGAATGTTCTAAAAGCCCAAACCCCAGCCGATAGTTCTAAACTAAAATTGGAACACACTACAGATAAAGACCCTATTGTTTTCGGAGGGATGCCCATAATGCCAACGTATAAGCATGGGGGAGAAGAGGGATTGCTGAAATTTTTGGCAAAGAATATATCAATTGAAGATTTGGATATTTATGGAACAGTATATGTAAACTTTACCATTGATACACTTGGTAATGTTATAAACCCTAAAATATTAAGGGGCATACATCCAACAGCTGATAATGAAGCCTTGCGTGTAGTAAAACTATTACAGTTTACACCCGGGATAGAAAACGGTCGTAAAGTAGAGGTGGTTTACAATATTCCAATTAAATTTAGGCGTTAGAATATGAAGATTAGCATTGCCATATTATTGTTATTTATTTGCCTTGCCTGCAACGCACAAACTGATTCTACCATTTATCATAAGGTAGATAAAGGCCCGGTAGTAAAAAATCCCACTCTTAGTTCAAAAGCCTTGTTTGATTGTATTGATAAAGGTATTGCAGATTCAATAACGTTTATAGATTGTAAGTTCGAATTAACAATTAGTGCCACAGGCAAAGCATCGGATATTAAAATACTTAGTACGCTCTCGCCCTGTATAGAAAATGTATGCAATAAGGCTATGGCTACACAGGTGTTTGAGCCTGCTGTATTAAATGGTAAGCCTGTTCCTACAAGGCCAACAATAACCTATCGGCTATATACAAAGTCGTTCTAAAGCACTAATTTCCACATCCTATCCCCTGCACCTTAAAAACTATTTTTGTCCACAAAGTGCATATAGTGTGTTTGGGATCCGAAATCTGCCTTTAAAGACACAAGCCTATGTAGGTAGGGTATTGATAAACAACAATATGCTGTTGGGTATCTAAAACCCTTCTACTTTGAATTACAGGACTGAGTTGCCTGTTAGAATAACTCTTTATTTTTATGGAGGATAGTTAAAAAAAGCAATCTGCGAAAACTAGTATATTAGCTATATTCTGTAGCAGTTTGAGCGGTGTTGAAAGGTGTTAAACAATGGTTAAATAGTTATTTCTTATTATTGCACTTTTGAATTTTTATGGCAGAACAGTATTTTATAGTAGTAAACCCTTTGTCGGGTGGTGGGCGTAGCGAAAAACTGTGGCCGAAAATTGTTGCTAAGCTAAAGGCCGAGGGTCTTGATTATACATACAAGTTTACGGAGCGTTCTTTCCATGCCTACGCTATTGTACAGGATGCTATTGCAGCAGGACACCGTACTATTTTGGTAGTGGGCGGAGATGGATCGTTGAATGAGGCGGCCAACGCTATATTTGACCAAACGATGGTTAACCCATCGGAGGTTAAGCTGGGGCTTATATCCGTTGGTACCGGCAACGACTGGGGTAAAACAACCCAAGTACCCGCAGACTTTGCCAAGTGTATTGATATTATTAAGGCCGGCAAAACCTTTAAGCAGGATGTTGGCAAGGCTTTTTACCAAGAAAACGGAACGGAGAAACACCGCTACTTTGTAAATATAGCAGGCTTTGCATACGATGCCTATGTGGTAGAAAATACCATGGCGGTAAACCGCAAAGGCGCGTATGGCAAGCTTTACTACCAGTGGGGTATATTTAAATGTTTGTTTTCTTATAAGAATACGCAGGTAAAAATAAGCTCGGAGAATGGTACGCTAATGGACGAGGAAGTGTTTAACGGCACGGTAGCTATTTGCCGCTACAACGGCGGGGGCATGATACCTAATCCGCATGCGGTGCCCGATGATGGTATTTTTGATATTACGGCCTACAGTAAAATATCGCGCATAAAGGTGGCTACCAGCGTTGGTAAATTATATAACGGTACTGTTGAAACATTGAAAGAGGCCCACCTGTTTACAGCAAAGGAAGTTAAGATTGACAGTAACCCGGGCATACGTTTAGAAACTGATGGCGAGCTGTTGGGTACAACACCGTTTAGGTTTGAAATGAAGCAGCGGGCGCTGAATGTGTTTTCGCCGTTGGCAGCATCTTAAATCTAAAAATTACCTCACCCCCAACCCCCTCTCCTAAAGAGAGAGGGGAGTTAAAAAATGATTACTGATCCCTGACTACTGAAAAAAATGTTTGGCAAGAAAAATATACGTTGGTTTAAGGTTTTTCTTCGGTAGAAAAGGCTGCTGATGTGTTGCCGCTAAACAAGCCGGTAAAGGTAGATATGGATGGTGGCATGCTGTGCCTTATGCGCACCAGCAAAGGATTTTATGCGTTTGAAGAACTCTGTCCGCATGCTAAAGCGCCGCTTATTGATGCTCTGGGCCGATGAGGATAACTGCCTGATATGCCCTTACCACCGCTACAAGTTTGACTTAGAAACGGGCTTTGAAAAAACCTGTGGTGGCAATGCCCTAAAGCGTTACCCTATAGAAATAAGGGACGATGGCTTATTTATTGGTAAAGAAAATAAAGGTTGGTTTTAGTATGATGAAGCTAAGCTATATCAGTAAAAAAGGTAGAACATTAGGCTTTTTCGTAATGTTGTTTCCGCTTTATGCAATTTATGGCATCATAATATTTGATTATGTATTGAGAAGTTTTTTGGAAACAAGGTTCAATATTCAGCTACCGGTATAATTATAATTCTAATAATATCTACAGCAGTAATAGCCAATAGTTATTGGGCTAATTTTAAGCATTATTACGATTTTTTTCTTGACCGTAAAAACAAGAAAATAGTATTTAGCAGAGGCAGCATTAAAAAGGAATATAACGTTGAAGATATAACTACACTTAGGGTAAAATTTAATATACTAATGGGTATGGGTACTCAAGTTTATTTGCTAATAAATAACGATAAATTTATTCTTAGGCCGGGTAATTTATTTATTAAAAATCGTTGGGACGCTATTCTGAATCCTGATAATTTAGCTAGAAAACATGCAGATAGAATTAAAAATATAATTGGTATTAAAGAGATAAAATAAAGTTGAATCTACCCTTTTTCATAGCACGCCGGTACCTCTTCTCTAAGAAGTCGCACAATATTATAAATATAATATCGGCTATATCCACCTTTACGGTTGCGGTGGTTACTGCTGCTATGGTTATTGTTATTTCAGCATTTGATGGGTTAGAGAAAACGATTACCGACCTGTACAATGCCTTTGATGCGGATATAGTAATTAGCCCTGCACAGGGTAAAACCTTTAAAGCCGATAGCCTTTTTGAGCAAAAACTGCGGACTAGCCCTATAGTATCTGACATTGGCTACGCATTAGAAGAGAGCGTTTTTCTTCGCTATGGCGATAAGCAAACCATTGCAACTATTAAAGGCGTAAGTAATAACTACGCTAAAATATCGGGCATAGATACCCTTATTGTTGATGGAGATTACGATTTAGGTAACGATACCATGGCTTACGCAACCGTGGGCTATGGGGTAGGCATGAAGTTGGGGTTGGCTATTAACGATATTTTCACCCCGCTAAATATATATTCGGTTAAGCGCAACTCGGTAAACTCTGCCAATGCTATAGATGCTGTGGCTAGCCGAGCTGTTATGGCCATAGGTATATTTAGTGTGCAAAACCAGCCTGAGTATGATAACAAGTATGTTATAACCCCGCTGTGGTTTGCGCAGGAACTACTGAGCAGGGAACGGCAATACAGCACAGTAGAGTTAAAATTGAAGCCGGGTATTAATGTAAGAGATGCCAAAACCGAGTTGGAAGGCCTACTTGGCGAGGGTTACATAGTGAAGAACCGCTACCAGTTGCACGAGGTTTTGTATAAGGTAATAAACTCTGAAAAATGGGCGGTGTTTATGATACTGTCGCTGATATTGCTAACGGCTATTTTCAATATTATGGGGTCGCTGACGATGCTGATAGTTGAAAAGCAAAGCGACTCTGAAACGCTAAAAGCCATGGGTGCCGACAGTAGCATGCTGCGTACTATATTTCAAACGGAAGCCTTTTTAATTACCCTGATAGGTACATTAAGCGGGGTAGGGGCAGGCCTATTATTGTGTATAGGCCAAATAAAATTTCAATGGATATTAATGGCCGGAGAAGGCTCTATGCCTTACCCATTGCACATACGCTGGGCCGATGTGGGTATTATTGCCTTACTGGTAATGTTTATTGGTACGTTTATAGGTTGGTTAACCACGCGCCGGAGTATTGGTAGCTAAGCACCTTTAGCGGCTTCTACCGCTTTGCGTACACTGCCGTATGTTTTAAGTAAATCCGCAGCCTGGTCGTAGTCAATATTTAAAGCATCCATAACCATGCGGGTGCCGCGGTCTATCAGCTTGTTGTTAGATAGTTGCATATCTACCATGCGGTTGCCTTTTACGCGCCCAAGCTTTATCATTAGCGATGTAGAGAGCATGTTCAAGGCCAGTTTTTGTGCCGTGCCCGATTTCATGCGGGTGCTACCCGTAACAAACTCCGGGCCTACCACAATCTCCACGGGGAATTCGGCGGCGGCTGCTACAGGGCTGCCGGTGTTGCAAACAATGCAACCGGTGCCAATACCCAACTCGCGGGCTTTGTTTAAAGCGCCCACTACATAAGGCGTAGATCCAGATGCTGCAATGCCAACCAGAAAGTCGTACTCGTTTATGTTATGCTCTTGTAAGTCGGCCCAACCTTGTTCGGTACTATCCTCGGCAAACTCAACAGCTTTGCGTATAGCGGCATCGCCACCGGCAATAAGGCCAATAACCAAGCCGTGGGGCACACCAAAAGTTGGTGGGCATTCAGATGCATCAACAATGCCTAAACGGCCACTGGTGCCAGCACCAATATAAAACAACCTGCCCCCATTGCTAAGGCGCTCAAAGGCTGCATTAACAAGGGTCTCCAGTTGGGGCATAGCAGTTTCTACCGCCAGGGGCACAGTCTTGTCTTCGGTATTCATTTTGGTAAGCAACTCTTGGGTACTCATCAACTCCAGGTTATTGTAGCGAGATTCCGATTCGGTAGTCCTAATCATGCGCCAAAGGTATAGGTAAATTGTTAAAATGTATGTTGATAGACGCTTTTGGGTAAGCATTAATTTTAACCTTAGATGGATATTTTTGTAGGTATACTTTAATTTACGCTATGGAAAAGCACGACGAAACATTTAAGCACAAAACTCCGGTACAAATACGTTTTGTTGATACCGATATGCTTGGGCACGTAAACAACTCTATATACCTAAGTTTTATGGAGTATGCCCGTATAAATTATTTTCGTGCGGTGCTGGGTGCCAATGTTAATTGGAACTCGCGCGGTATTATAGTAGGCAAGGCTATTATAGACTACAAGGTGCCTATCTTTTTTCGCGATAATTTGGTGGTTAAAACCCGTGTATCAAGGCTTGGTAAAAAGAGCTTTGACATGGAGTACCAATTGATACACATAACCCCCGATAAAAAAGAAGTGCTTAAAGCTACGGGTGTTACGGTTATGGTTTGTTATAACTACGAGGAGAACAAGACCATAGAAATACCTACCGAATGGCGCGAGAAAATTGCGAAATTAGAGGGGTTGGATTAATTAATTGCTATTTATTATAACAATAAAGAAATAAATTATAGCCAGAGCTACAAATTGTAGCCCGAATATCCACGATGCAGCCCTTGTTATTTCAGGCTTTTTTAGTGCCAGCCCCATAATAACAAGCAATATGCAAAAGCCTGTACAAATGGCTACGCAAATAAAAGCCAGTGCAACAATCATATTAATTACGCTTTCTTCCTATTAGCTAACCAAGCCTTACCAATTTCATATACCATTGGAAGTACTGATATAAATACAATGCCCAGAGTCATTATTTCAAGGTTGTTACGTACAAAATCTATACGGCCTAAGTAGTAACCCATGGTTACAAACCCCACAATCCACACAAAGCCGCCAATAACGTTGAAAGAGATAAACTTCTTATAATCCATAACACCCACACCGGCTACAAAAGGGGCTATAGTACGCACTATGGGCACAAAGCGCGCAAGTATAATAGTGCGTGTACCATATTTATCGTAAAAAGAATGGGTTTTGTCTAACCATTCTTGTTTTACTATGGGTTTACCTCTGTATTTCCAAGCGGTAACATGGTGGCCTAAATAGCGCCCAATAAGATAGTTAGTAGTATCGCCCAAAACTGCGGCAATAAATAATAGAACAAATAGCACCCATATATTTAACTCGCCACTGCCGGCAAATATGCCTGCAGCAAATAGCAACGAATCGCCGGGTAAAAAGGGCCATATTACTAAACCTGTTTCTATAAATATAATTGCAAATAAAATAGCATATACCCAGGTGTCATAAGCTACTATAAGCTCTTTTAACTTGTCGTCTATATGTAAAAAATAGTCTAAAAATTCCATTAAAACAGGGCGTAATATGATTATCCTCTGCTAAGAGGTTGTAATTAGTTGTAGTAAAAAGTTCTAAGTAAGCGGTACCGATGGGTCTATTTGTTGGCTCCAGGCTGTAATACCACCTTTAAGGTTGTATAGGTTGGTAAAGCCAAATTGCCTTTCTAAAGCATCTACAATAGCGCCACTGCGGCCACCACTCCGGCAATGAATGATAACAGGCACATCGCGCGATATTTTATCAATATTGGCAACAACCAAGCCCATGGGTATATGTTCCCCGCCAATTTCAGCAGCATCAACCTCGGCCTGCTCACGAACGTCAATAAGCTGGTGTGGCTCATTATTATCGCGCATGGCTTTAAGCTCTTCAACAGTAACTTCTTTCATCTGTACAGGGTATTATACTTTTTCTTTTGTTTTTTTAGCTGCAGCATCGGTAGACTCTGCAGTAATCTTTAGCTTTTTAAGATTATCAGGCAGGTAACTAAAGAAGGTATCACCACGAAGGCCTAAACGAAGGGTTTCCAGAGGAATAACTTCTTCGGGGGCAATGTTACCCAGATTAACCTCGGCACCAAGCAGCTTAATAAACCAAGCTTGTTGGGCCTTAATTGGGGCTTCCCAAATAATGTTTTCCGATTTTACCTTATCAATAATTTTATTTACCAACTGTACGTGGGCATTGCCATTGGGGCGGTAAATACCAACGTTGCCACTTTCGCGGGCTTCGGCAATTACCTTCCACGAACCGGCTTGCAGTTCGGTCTGCATCATGCTAATCCACATTTTTGGGGCAATAAGTATACCGGCTTCTTTAGAGCCTACTTCACTAAGTACTGTAAAATCTTTGGCAAGGCGGTTTATATAATCGCACTTAACATCGTGCGGAAGGATGATAGAACCATCAGAAACCTCGGCTGCATCCAGTTTAAGGTCGGTAATAAGCTTACGGTATGCATCAAATTTTTTGCGCACAATAAATGCTTCAAACAAAGTACCACCTAGGTATACCTTAAAACCGGCATCTTTATACAAGGCAATTTTATCTTTTACCCTTGGGGTAACCATTGATGTGCCAAAGCCTAACTTAACAATATCAATCAATTCGCCCGATACGCTAATCATATCTTCGGTCTGGCGTAGGCTAAGGCCTTTATCCATAACCATGGTAAGACCTTGTTTGCGCGGCCTAAGGCTGCGTTCTGGTATAAAATCTAATTTTTCTAACATAACTTACTGTTTATACACTTCAAGCATTTCTAACAATGCCTTGGTTATTTTGCAGCGAAGGTACGATTTCAAATGCTTCGGTGTGCTTTTCATAGTCATTTGCCAGTGCTTCTTCAAACACCTGCATACCCTGTTTCTCGCTACCGGCGTCCATTAGCAGTGCTGCCAGCTTAAAATAAATTGTTGCATTGTTGGGCTGCACTTTAATCCCCTCAAGGCAATTTTCTATGGCCTCCTCTAGTTTTTCGTTTCTATATAGCAGGGTAATATAATCGCCCCAAATAGTTTCGTTATCGGGTTCAAGTTCGGCAACGCGGCCAAAAGCATCTTCGGCCTCTTCTAAAAGTTCGGCTTTGGCATAGGTATCGCCCAAAATATACCAGTACTCGCTATTATCAGGGTCTATGGCTACGGCTTTTTGCAGGTGGTGTATGGCTTCCATATTACGGCCCAAGCCTTCTAGCACCGCACCCATGCCACACCATGCATCGGCTAACGCCGGGTCGGCTTTTATGGCTTTATGGAAGTATTTAAGGGCCCTATCAGTATCGTTCAGGTTTTCGTAGCACTCTGCTATGTACTGAAAAGCGATAGGGTCGGGTTGCTCGTACTTAAACGTTTCCTGGTAGGTTTCAATAGCTTCGTTATACCGTTCAAGGTTAGCCAGGGCATTTGCCTTATTAAAGTATGCCGAAGAAAACTCTTCGTTTATTAATATGGCATAGTCGTATGCCTGTATGGCAGTTTCGTATTTTTCCTGCTTGCTATAAAATAGTCCCAGATTGTACCATGCCGCGGCAGAGTAGGGCTTATCATCGGTAAGTTTGGTGTAATACTCAACGCCTGCCTGGTATTGCTCTGTCAAATCAAAGCAAAAGGCAATCTCGTACATAGCAGCCTCATTATCAGGATTAAGGCTAACGGCTTTCTGCAAATGTTCTACAGCCTTATCGTACCGTCCCAGGTTTTCATACTCAAATGCTATGTATAAATGTACCTCATCAGCATCATCGCCTGCACGTTCTATGGCCTTATAATAATATACAATGGCTTCGCCGGTGCGGTCCATCTGGCTAAGTATGCTGCCTTTGGTTAAATACACCTCGTAGTTATCGGGCTCCATTGCCTCAATAACATTAATAAGCTCTAGTGCCTGTATGTTTTTACCGGTAGCTGCAAATAATTGCGCTTTGCGCATTTGCAGTATAGATGAATAGGGGTGTTGCTGCTCTGCTATTAGTATGGTGTCTAACGCTTCGTAGGGTTTATTCTGTCGTATATAATATTCTACAATACTTTCAAAGGTTTCAACATCGTGGTACGATACCCTGCCTTCTCTCATCTTCTGTTCAAAGTCTTTAATGCGCTCGGCATCAAATTCTTCAGGTTGTTCATATTCTTCGCCCATTACAGAACTAATTGGTTCTTACAAATTTAACAAACCACTTGGTTTTATCAAGTAGTATTTATTAACGCTTACAGTGTTTATAAACAACAATAATTAAGCCTAAGCTGTTTAGCGGGGCCTAAAAAACAAAAAGCCCGACAATTTGTCGGGCTCCTGTTATATATAATAAGGTATTACTTAGTTGCTGCTGCCGTATAACACGGTTACAGTTCCTGTCTTTTCGTAAGTCTGTGTGGCCGATTTAGCTTTAAGTATAAAGTAGTAAACACCGGCAGGTACCTGTTCGCCAGAGTTGGTATAACCATCCCATTTAATTTGCGGTGCAGTAGTTTCAAATATTAATAAGCCCCAACGGTTGAAGATTTGTACGCTGTACTCATCCATGCCGCTGTTTTTAATGTGGAACACATCATTAATACCATCGCCATTAGGAGTAAATACGTTTGGCACTATAAGGCCTTCAACAATTTCAATTACAGAGCAGGTAGTGTCCATACAACCATCGTTGCTGGTAACCATTAAACAAACGTTGTATTGGCCCGGTACATCGTACATGTGGAAAGGGTTTTGCTCGGTAGTTTGAACACCATCGCCAAAATCCCAGTCCCATGAGGTAGCGCCATCAATACTGTTATCGGTAAACGATATCAGATCAAAAGCAAATACGTTGTTGGTATCGGTAGAGTAAATTGCAGTAGGAGCGGTGAATAATGATACCGCGTAGGTAGCAATGCCTGATGTACAACCGTTAGTGGCTGTAACACTTGCACCAACTACACCAGAGCCTGAGTTACCCCAACCTACCTGTATGGTAGGGGTTGGAGTACCACCGGTAATAGTACCTCCGGTAATAGACCAGTTATAGGTAGCACCCGGAGTTGCAGGGTCTATAATATAGGTGTTGCCATTAGAGTTGCCGCACAATAAGTTAGGACCGGTAATAATTGGTAACTCGGGGCGGCGAAGGCCAAGAATGTAAGGCTCTTCTGTAAAGGTGTTCCAGTTTGCACGGGTTAACACTTCTAAACCACCTTGGGTAGATGCTGTAGTAGGATCCATGCCTAACCATTTGTTAGGGCTAACTGTCCAATGGGCTAAGATATCCCAAGTGGCTTGGTCTTGTATAGCATCGTAAAAAACGCTGATGGTAGCAGGTACTGTACCTGTTGGGCGGTTTATGCGGTGGTAGTATTTATCGTTTACACGGCAAACAATGGTATCAAGCAAGGTGCGGTCGTAACCATCAGGCGTGGCATCGTTATTAACTAAACGTACACCGTAAAGACCGGCTTCGGTAGTGCTTGGGGTAATTTCTACAGGGCGGTAACGGGTTAAACCCACGCTAGAGCCTGTTGGAAAAAGGTATGCATTGTTTACGTTTACGTTACGGTATAATTTACCGTTAGACAGGCTGCTAACATAACCGGTAGTGCGGGTAATAGCAGCGGTGTTAGCCGTAGTAACTGTCATATCAAACTGGTCGGTAGCCAACTCACGGTCGTTAAGGTTTAGCCTGTGCGATACCCTTGAGTTTAATGTTTGGGTTTTTACGCCAGAGCCTAAGCAGGTTAAATCATAAAACCAGGTAAGGCTGTCGCCGGTAATAAGCTGGTCGGCTCCTTCAAGGCTAACCTCTCCAGTGCCCGCGTTAAAACGGCGGTTGTTAACCCAGTCGCCCCAAACGTGGTAAATACCATCGCCACCGGCTACAGAGTCGTTTACAAAGTTGTTATCAATGTAAAAGTCGCCCATGTTGGTCATGTCGGCGTTTATTTTGCTGTTGGTAACGGTACCAAGAACACGCACCACAGCGCCGGTGTTTATATACACCACAGCACCGCGGTTGTTAAATAAACCGGCTTGTCCCCATGCGGTAGAGGCAAAAGTTAAACCTGTTGCCAAGGCATAAAAAATTACGAACGTGCGTAGAAAATTTCATAGGCAGTATAACGATATACAGCAAAGAAAAATAAAAATATCCTGCTATGCAACAAGAATTGCTATTGTTTTTAACAATTGAATTGACAAACCCTATGCTTTGCCAAACTTGCTTTCTAGTAACTGCTTGCGGTAATTAAAAATACCATCGAGTTTTTTGCTTACAAACAGGCTATTGGCTAGGGCTCCAAGCGGACCCAGAGGTAATTTGTAGTGCAATAAATCTTCCATAAGAACGCCACCCTCTACTGCTGAAAAAAATGTTGGTGGTGCCAAAAACTGTAGGGGCCGAAACGTTGTTCATCAACAAAATACTCCTTATCTCTAACATGGGTTATTTCGGTCATCCAAAATAAGGGTATGTTTAACACCGGTTTTACGTGGTAGCAAATTATTTGCCCGGGGTACATTTTATCTGTTTTGTGTTTAGATAAAACGGTAAAGCCCATTTCTTTAGGAGTAATTTCCTGCAGGTTGTGTGGAGATGAAAAATATTCCCAGGCCTGCTCTAAGGTTATGGGCAACAACTGTTTGCGGTAAAGGGTATAGTTGAACATGGTGAACAAACAGCCATGGGGTTAAAAAGTTTAAAACCACTTTTTGCGCCTAAACCATTGCCAAATAACCAATACAACCAACACCATAAGCCCCCAAACGGCGGGGTAGCCATACTGCCATGTTAGTTCGGGCATCATTTTAAAGTTCATGCCATAAATACCCACTATAAAGGTTAATGGTAAAAAGAAAGCTGAGAAGAGGGTAAGTACCAAAATAACCTCGTTTACCCGTTGGGTAGAAACGTTAAAGTGGATAGACAGCAGCTGGTTAAGATTTTCCCGCACCTGGTCGCACTCTACATACATACGGTCTATGGTGTCTTTAAGGTCGGCCATTACAACGGGGTTTAGCGGCGACTCTTCTTTAAAACGGTAAATTATATCTTTGGTTAGCAATATCATACGCTTATACACATCAACTTTACGTTTAAGAAAATAGGAGTCGCGGATAATATTGGGCTGCTTGCGTTTTAAAAACACTTTGGTTTCAAAGGCGTCTACTATTTGGTCGGCTTTGTTAATGGGAACCTCGTAAGACAATATCCCCCGGCGGAGAATTTGCACGGCAATTCTTTCCAGCGTTATGTTATCGTTTATGCAATAGGTGTCTTTAATATCTAAAAGCAGGGGTTGCTCCCTGCGGTGTATGGTTATTAGGGTTTTACCGGTAAAAAAAATAGCTATTTTACGGGTAAGCTCCTGTATACTGTCTGCATTTTCTAACGATTCTTCATCGTACACCCTTATGATAACAAACATGATATTATCCATAAACTCCAGCTTGGGCAGGTGGTTGGGTTGCATACAATCTTCAATAGCATGGCGGTGTATGCCATACTTTTGTGCAATACTCTCCAGTTCCTGCGGTGTGGGGAAGACAATATCTATCCATTCCAAGCCCAACGTTTCGTTTTTATACAGGGTATTAATCATGCGGCTAATTTCTACCTTATTTTTTAAAAATCATCCATTATGTAATATGTGGCTGTTAAATTATATTTTTGGCCCGTGCAATCATCTGGTATATTCTCTAATAAAAACGCGCTACTGCTAGTTACCGTTGCGGCGCTGGGCTATTTTGTAGATATATACGACCTGGTGCTGTTTAATGTGGTTAAAAAAGAGAGCCTTATGCAGATTATGGTTGGCGCCAGTGCCGATACCATAAAATCTACCGGTATTTACCTTTTTAACTGCCAAATGATAGGTATGCTTATTGGCGGTATACTTTGGGGTATGCTGGGCGATAAAAAAGGCAGGCTGTCGGTTCTCTTCGGGTCTATACTATTATATTCTGTTGCCAATATTGTTAATGCTTTTGTGGTAGATGTTAATACCTACGCTGTAGTGCGGGTTATTGCAGGCATTGGTTTGGCAGGCGAGTTGGGGGCGGGCATTACCTTAGTATCTGAAACCATGAGTAAAGAAAACCGCGGCTATGGTACTATGATAATTGTAACCTTTGGCGCACTGGGTGCCGTTGTGGCAGCAGTGGTTGGGGCAGAAGGGCAAGCCATAGGTCAGTTTTTAGAAGGTATATTCGGTACGCCGTTTGCCAACTGGCAGGTGGCCTATATTGTAGGTGGTGCTTTGGGTGTGCTTTTATTGTTGCTGCGTATAGGTACTATAGAGTCGGGTATGTTTAAAAGCATGATAGAAGCCAAGGTAGACCGAGGTAATATATTTATGCTGTTTAACAATAAAGACCGCTTTTTAAAATACCTAAAGTGTATTTTGGTAGGCCTGCCAATATGGTATACTATAGGCCTGCTGGTAAACAACTCGCAAGAGATTTTTTCTGTAGCCTTAAATATACAGGGCAAAGTGCTTAACGGCGAATGCGTAAAGTACTGTTACCTTGGCCTTTCGGCCGGCGATTTGGTAAGCGGCCTGCTGAGCCAGTGGCTAAAAAGCCGCAGGAAAGTGGTTTTTCTTTACCTATTTATAAACCTTTTACTGGTTATTTGCTTTTTATTCTTTGCAAACGGAATATCGGCCAACGCTTTTTATTTACTTTGCTTTTTGTTAGGAACAGCTACCGGGTACTGGGCCATATTTGTAACTATTGCCGCAGAGCAGTTTGGTACTAATATACGCAGTACGGTAGCCAATACAGTGCCCAATTTTGTTAGGGGCTCGGTACCGCTAATCACAATGCTGTTTACGGCATTGCTTACAATAAATATTACCAACACAACGGCTGCCTTTGCGGTAGGTATTTTATGCATAGGGCTGGCTTTGTGGGCAACATGGGGAATAAAAGAAACTTTTGGCAAGGAACTTGATTATGCCGAAGGAGTATCTTAAACCCAACATTACATAGCTAATCAATAAATAACATATAACGTGGAATTACCAGTAATTTTGTACCGCACCCTTAACGAGGGAACCCGCATGTTTGTATTTCTGTATGGTGACTATACCGAAGAAGAATTAACAGAGCACACCAAGCTAACCGACAATGAAAAGGCTTATCTGGCAACTGTAAACCACCCTAACCGCCGTAAAGAGTGGGTAGCTATACGCACCTTTTTACAAAACAACATGGGCTTTACCGATTGTGCAATTGAGTATAACGAGAAAGGCGCGCCGGTGCTAAAGAACCCTGATTTAAATCTGTCTATCTCTCATTCTAGTGGCAAAGCTGCCATTATACTGTCTGATAAGCAAAAGGTAGGGGTAGATATTGAGGTGCGTGCCAACAAAGTATTAAAGGTGGTAGGCAAATACCTATCAGAAGCCGAGCAGAACTTTTTAGACCGTAAATTTCGCGATGCGCATGCATTGGTTTGCTGGTCGGCTAAGGAGTGTGCTTATAAAATATTTGACCGCCCCGGCACATCCTTTAAAGAGAATATGCGTGTTAAGCCCTTTAAGCTAGACAGTTTTGGCAATATAATAGTAAAGCTGTTTACTGATGATGGCCTGCGCGACTACGAATTGAAATATGAGCAGCATAAAGACTATGTTGTGGCCTACGGCACCAACTAAGGCTAACTAAAAAGCAACCCGTTTGAAAAAGTTCCTAATCCGCTTAATACAGTTTCCCTACAGCTTGTGGGCAGGCTTGTACTTTGTATTGGTTACCTCATTTATTATATTCCCCATAGCGGTAATATTAACATACACCCTGCGTAAGCGTGCCATATACTCTATAATACCGGTATACCGTACGTGGGCCAAGGTTTACAACGCATTAATATTCGTCCGCATAAAATGCTATGGGTTAGATGAAAATGTAGACCCTAAAAAGCCCTACGTATTTGTAGGTAACCACGGCAGCTTTATGGATATTATGGCTTTTGGTTCAACCCTTAAAAATACCTACAAGCCTATTGCTAAGCGCGAGCTTATTAATATGCCCATAATAGGCCTGGTTTTTAAAATGGCCTGTATAATGGTAGACCGCAGCAGCGAAGAAAGCCGCAAGCGCACTAAAGATGCGATGCGCCAGGAGGTTGCCGATGGGGTAGGGGTATTGGTTTTTGCAGAAGGTACCCGCAACCGTACTGATGCGCCGTTAACCGCTTTTAAAGACGGTGCCTTTAAAATAGCTGCCGAAACAGGGGCCGAGATTGTGCCGTTTTGCATTATAAACGCTAAGAAAATATTGCCGCCCAACTCTTTTTGGATGAGGCCCGGAACCATATCTATATACTACCTTCCACCGGTAAAAATTGCTGATTTTCCTACGTACGAAGATTTTAAGCAATTTGTCTATAACCAAATGCACGATACAATCGTTGAAAAATCTGGCAACCAATTTGCTATATAACTGTTAAAAGTAAAGGAAGTTGTTAGTAAAATAATTTTTAATGGTTGATGTAAACCTATATGTTTGCTGAAACCGCGTAATTAACCGGCCATGTTTGCTAAAGATTTAGTTTTAGATATAGTACCCCCGCTCAAGACTTCAGACACAGGACTTAAAGCCCTGCATTGGATGGATGAGTTTAAAGTGTCGCATTTACCTATAGTTAACAGCAGTGAGTTTTTAGGCCTTATTTCTGATGCAGACATACTTGACCTTAACGCTCCCGAAGAGTCTATAGGTAACCACCGCCTATCGTTAATACGCCCCTTTATTGATAAAGAGGCCCATGTTTTTGAGGCCCTGAAAATGGTTACCGAAATGCACCTTAGTTTGATACCTGTGGTTGATACCGCCACCAAAGAATATGCAGGTGTTATTACTACACAGTACCTTGCAGAGCAGGTAGCACAAATGATTGGCGCGCAAGAGCCGGGCGGTGTTATTATGCTGGAGGTTGACGAGAAAGATTATACCCTGAGCACAAATAGCGCAGATTGTAGAGGGGAATGACAGTAAGGTGCTGTCTGTATTTACCTATAAAAACCCCGAGGCAAACGATTTGCTGGTTACCATAAAAACTAACCGTGTAGAGTTAAACGCGGTGCTGCAAACGTTTTACCGTTATAACTACAACGTAGTAGCATCGTACCACACCGATGCGTTTGGTGACGACCTTAAAGCCCGCTACGACTTGTTTATGAACTATATTAATATGTAGGTTGGTTAAGATATTCTAAATGATAAAAACCCCGGCTTTTTAGCCGGGGTTTTTAATTTCTGTGCTCTTAATTTTATTAACAATATTTATTTTTTGCTTGACTTTTGGTGTTGAGTTGTTGTATCTTTGTGCTGTTATTCGAATGACGCAATTATTACCAATTAAAAACTAAAAATAGCCCATGACGATAATGTTAGGGCAGGCCCGGGCTAAAAATCCCTCCCCTCTGACTTTGTCAGAGCTACTCCCTTTATTTAAAGGGAGAGTTATGCGAGGTTTAAATCCCCCGTTTAGTGCTTTGCACTAAACACCCCTTTTAAAAGGGGGAACTTAAATAGTACCTACAATGCTTATTACGATTTCATATTAATGGTTTAGATAGATATTTAAGATAAACGGTTTAGCAAGAGGATAATGCTTAAACAACAGGCCATTCTGTTGGTCAGTAGTTAAATTGTTATGATAAGAATTGTCACCTACAGGTGGCTTGCTATTGCAGGCTGCCTTGAGGTGTTTTACGTAATTATGAATTAGTAATTATAAATTATTAGAAAGAGATGAATAAAATTAGGTACATGCTGTAGAGAAATGAAAAATGAAAAACGAGAAATGAAAAATAAGCTTTGTGAGCTTTGCGATAGCCAGAGCGCAGCGATGGCCTTTGTGTACTTTGTGGTTAAAATCATCTACGAAAACGATGTGATTAGCTACATGCTGTAAGGGTTTGGTAAATGAAAAATGAGAAACTAAAAATGAAAAATAAACTTTGTGTGCTTTGTGATGGCTTAGTGTACTTTGTGGTTAAAACCACCCGCGAAAATGGGTTGTCGGGCTACATGCTGTAAGGGTTTGGTAAATGAAAAATGAAAAACTAAAAATGAAAAATAAACTTTGTGTACTTTATGATGGCTTAGTGTACTTTGTGGTTAAAACCGCCCGCGAAAACGGGTTGTTTAGCTACACGCTCTAAGGAAATGAAAAATGAAAAACGAGAAATTAAAAATGAAAAATAAACTTTGTGTGCTTTATGATGGCTTAGTGTACTTTGTGGTTAAAACCGCCCGCGGAAATGGGTTGTTTAGCTACACGCTCTAAGGAAATGAAAAATGAAAAACGAGAAACGAAAAATGAAAAATGAAAAATGAAAAATGAAAAATACACTTTGTGTGCTTTGTGATGGCTTAGTGTACTTTGTGGTTAAAACCGCCCGCGAAAATGGGTTGTTTAGCTACACGCTGTAGGGGCATTAAAAGGAAAACCCCGGCAGCTTTCTTTTGATTAAGCCGACGGGGTCCCGTTTCAGTATTTTATAAATGCTAGTTTATAACCATGCGTTTTACAGTTTTACCGGCAGGTGTATTAATATCAAAGAAATACATACCGGCGGGTTGTTTTGTAAGGTCAACAGAAATTACATTTTGGCCTTCGTCAAAGCTTTCTGCAGAGTATACTTTGGTGCCCGTCATGTTGTAAACAGTAAGGCTAATATCTTTGCTTTTGTTTTTACCAACGTTTAAACGGAAATTACCGTTAGATGGGTTAGGGTAAACCTCAAGCGTAGCAAGGGCATCGTCATCTACAGACAAAATAATTGGGCTGCGTTTAAAGTACGATTGGTTATACGCAGGCAGGCCATTGTATATTGTGCCCGGCACGGTAATAGCGGCGGCATTGTATATCAAAGCGTTGTCTAAAGTATCGGCATTGGTAATGGTACCAAGGGCGCTGGCTTGTGAGTTTGCAATATACAGTATACCGTTGTAGCCAAGTTGCAAAGCTGTTGGGTAGGTGTTTGCAGGTGGGGTAATGGTATATTTAGATGTTTCTATTTGTACCTGGGTGTCTAATTTAATGTTAAACTGGTGAATGTAGTTTTGACTAACACCAACAGTAGAAACATACAGGCGGTTGCTGTATGATGAAAAGTCTACACCGTAAGCGCCTTAGCAGGTTACCAATAATCATAGGGTTAGAAACTATGCCTGTGTTTACATCAAAGTCTAGCAACTCCAGTTTGTTTTGCAGGCTCATGGTGCGGGCAAGTTTTTTACCGTTTGGCGATGCCTTCATACAGCCACGGCCACCAAGGTTATCGGCCATACCTACAGTAGATTCTACAGGACCTTCTAAGCCGGTTTCAGTAAGTTTATAAGCAACATATTTATTTGTTTTAAAGCCGTGGGCAATAATCCAAACCTCGCCACCATCATATACAGCGGTTAGTTTTTCTTCTACCTGGCCATACAGTGGTACGTTTTTGTGGTCTAGGTCAACTTGGCCAAAACCATCGTTAGCGCTCATATCTACAATAGTAAAACGTAAGCTATCTGGGTTGCCATACATATCTACACCATTAGCAGGGGCAGTAAATACATAATATATTTGGTTTGAGTTTGGTACCGGAATAATAATAGCACCCTGGCTGGCAGAGGTGTTACCTTTAATACCTGTACCATCGCCTACCAAAAGGTGTTTAGCATTCCATAACGAATTGCCATTGGTATACATACGTAAATCTCCATTGGCAGTAGCAATGCTTGCACAGGTAGAGTTTGATACAAGAGCGCCATCGCCCATTGTATAGGTAATATTCTCAAGGTTAAGGCCTGCTTTGTTGCCAAAGTACCAGTTGGTACCTTCGCGCTGGGCCGATACATTGCGTGCTGCCATTACTACTAAAACAAATAGTAGTACATAGGCTAAAATGCTTTCTTTTTTGTGGTGGTTGTAACAGTGTTTTTCATATTGATTTGGGTTAAAAATCTTGGATGTAAAATTATGTTGGCGGTGTATTGTAGAAAGTTTAGTATACAACTGTGTACTACCCACGTAAGGTTTTTTATTATTTGAAATATTGCTTTTTGTGTTGAACCCCTTATTTAGCAATGGTTTTGTGGTTTGGTAAAAAATAGAATTGGTATTTAATGCATGTAAGTGGCAGGTAGTTATTTAAACAATGTGTTGCTTTTTACCTTTAATTGGCGATATTTAATTTTAGCATAATTTATTTTTAGGATATGAAAATTTGGAAAGTTGATTTTAAACCCTCCGATTTAAACCAAGGATCGGTTGGAAATATGGGAGAGCATGTGGGGATAGAATTTATTGAAGCTGGCGATGATTTTTTAGCCGCCACTATGCCGGTTGACCACCGTACCAAGCAGCCTGCAGGCATTTTGCACGGCGGGGCATCTGTTGTGCTTGCCGAAACGTTGGGTAGCGTAGCATCGCACCTGTGTATAGATTTAGAAAAGAACTACGCCGTAGGGCTTGATATTAATGCTAACCACCTGCGAGCTGTAAATGGCGGCTTTGTAAAAGGCATAGCCAAGCCAATACATTTAGGCCGTAGCACCCATGTTTGGGAAATTAAAATATTTAATGACGAAGGAAAGATTACCTGCATTAGCCGTTTAACAATGGCTATACTATCTAGGTAGCAATTGCTTTTCGGTTAGGATTCTGCGCTTATCATCGTCAATACCTATTATAGTATTAATAGCATTTGGTGGTGTACCGGCCCAACAAAGGCCCATAAAATCGCAGGCGTAGGGTTTAAAGCATTGGTTGCCTATGGTTGTTTCGGGTGGCAATGGTTCTAATAGCATGTTTACTTGGTACTGGCTGCTTTTTTCAATTTCGCTTTGGCGCTCTTGCACCAGGGCAGTTATATCTTCTATCTTAAATAAGTCGCTTAGCGGCTTGGTGCTGTCATAATCATCAGGGCTTTCTATAGGGTATACTATTGCTATACTTTCAACTTTAAAGCCGGCCTGGGTTATTACATAGTATTGGAATGATGCATCAAGCACATGCTGTTCTTTAACACTGCGGGTATTTTTTACCTCGTACAGTTTTAAACTACCGCTAGTATTAACTACAATATCCATTATAGCATACAGGCTATCGTATAAGAACGATGCCTCGTATAACACCGCTGCTTCCTGCTCTATATAATGGCGTGTTATATTAGCAGACTGTTTATACTGCCATGGCGATGCAGGCGTTAAATCCCTACCACCGGGAAATAATTGCTGAGCCAACAGGCCAACATCGGTACCCCGCTTAAAACTAACGCGCTGACTTTCGGTCAGCGCGTCGCGTTTATTATAGCTGTTTTTGTAGTAATAGAGTTGTTTTGGGCATTGTATGCCCCTAACAAAAGCCGATTTGCTAATGTGTGCCAATAGAACTAGTTACTGGCTAACAACAACACGGCGGTTAACAACGGCTCCATCCATTTGCAGGCGTAAATTATATACACCGGCAGGTAGGGCAGGGGCAATGCTGCTAAAATCTAAGGTAGTTGCATTGTTTGCCTGCATTGTAATGGTGCGGGCTGCAATACTACGTCCGGTAACATCAAACAAGTGCAGGGTGGCCATGCCGCCTTTAGCGCTGTTAATATTAATAAGCGTTTGGTTGGTAATGGGGTTAGGGTAAACATTTAAGCCCAGGTTGGTAGTGGTTTGCTCGCTAATGCCAACACCTTGGCCGCCAATATTGATATCATCAACATATAAGCGTTGACCTTGGCCATCGGCAGTAAGTTCAAAACGAATCATAGCGGCATCTTTGTTTGCAAGGCCATTTATGTTTACTGTTTCGGTACGCCAGCCGCTGCCTGCCGGTGGCACAAAATTACCGGTACCGTTAGCTACGGTGGCTAGTTGGGCACCTGTTTTAGAGTAGCGTACCTGCCATGTTTCTCCGCAGTTGGTAGATATGTATACCTTTAACACATCGTTAGTATTGCCATTGTAGCGGTAAGCTACTTTAAAGGTTAATTCTAAAGGCGATTGGGTAGTGGTTGTCATGTCCATTACCGGCGATAGAAATTCGCGCTTTTCGGAGCTATCTAACAATGCACAGTTTACAGATATTGATGCGCTGCCGGTGGCTGCCGCTGTTGTTGTGCGTGTCCAAGTAGTGCCTGTTGTTGGAGAAATTTCCCAGTTTAACAAGTTGTTTGATGGATTTACAGGGAATTGTGCGGTTTCAAAACCTTCAATTAAAGGCATGGTTTGTATACCAGGCGATGGGTAAACCTTTATAATCTGGCTTTTGGTTACAGCATTAGAACCACCAGAGTTTGTAGCGGTTAGTGTAACATTATAAGTACCCGGGTTTGGGTAAGTAACGGTTGGGTTTTGGTCTGACGATGTTGGAGGAGTTGCGCCCGGCAAATCCCAGTTCCACTCCCAGGTTTGGTCAACATCTGCACCGTACGATACATCAGTAAACGTTACACTGCTACCTGCGCAGGTGCGCGATGGGTCGTAAAGAAAATCGGCAATGGGGGCGCATGGCGATACCACAAAACCATCGTTAGTACCCGTTGCTATAAGGTTTGCGTTAGAAGATAGGTTGTTGCGGCCCCCAACGCTGGATGTTGCCGCTGCCTGCATACGGGTAGCCTGCCCGCTGGTAAACATTACGGTGCAGGTAGAATAGTCCATGTAGTTTTGTACGTTGGCTAATACGCCACAATCGTTTTGTGCTAAGTCGCACGTCAGGCACGATCCGTTTGTTTTAGGGGTGTCGTTAACGTTATCTGTACCGTTGCAGCTAGAGCCGCAATCGTTATTGCTGCCCCAGGTGTGGTTTAGGTTAAACCAGTGGCCGGCCTCGTGGGTTAGGGTGCGCTCAGAAAAATTGCCGCCGTTAGATGTGCCTATGTTGCCAAACTGTGTGTTTAGCACCACAACACCATCGCAACCGTTGCATGGCGATGAGCCTGGAAGGTAGGCATAGCCACCCGCACCAAAAGAAATACGGTCTACCACCCAAATGTTAAAGTATTTGTTGGTAGGCCAGCTAATAAGGTCTTTTACGTTATCATCGGCACTAAAAGTAAGGTCAGACACGGTGCGGGTAATACCATCGGTACAATTACCGGCAGGGTCTATCTTGGCTAAGCGGAATTCAAAATCGGGGGCGGCTACACGGCCTTTAAAGGTTTGTATTACCTGGGCTGTATCGGCATTAAGTTTTTGAAAGTCGCGGTTTAATATGCTAATGGCATTTAATACCTGTGCTTTAGATACATTCTCTGGCCCGTAGTTGTGTATTATGTGTACTACAACGGGTATAACCTTAATTGCTCTGGCATTTGTAGGTACAAAGTTCTCTGTTTCTGTTTCAAGGTTTTGCATATCAATAATACCTTGTGGCCTTATTGTTAGCGCGTCTTGAACTGCTTTGGTAGTGCCACAGGGCACTTGTGCATAAGCTACAGAACCGGCGAGTAATAGGCTTAATGCTGAAATAAAAAATTTAGTCATTACTATAATGGATTGATATTTTTAATACTAAAGGTAACGTGCGTTGTTAGCGGTTTCGGGTTTTAAGTGGCCTTTGGCTAAGGCAAACTCTGTAAACTCTTTTAACTGCTCTGTTTTCATCACCCTGGGGAATTTATGCTGGCCTCCAGATTTACCCTTGGCTTCCATAAAATCGTAAAAGCATTGCAGGGGTAAAACTTCAACCATAATGTCTTTTAAAGCGGCACGGCGTTCAATTTCATAATCGTCGTTAAGCTCACACAGCGTAGCATCAAGCATATCTCTAAACACTTTTGCATCAACAGCATCGTTAGTGCCAATATGCCATTTGTGCCCAAATAAGGTACCTGCGCGTACACCGGTTACAGTAAACTCTTGTACAGAGATATTCAGCTTGTCAGATACAATGCGTACTGCCTTACTCATATTGTCTACAGAAAGGTGTTCGCCACACAGGCTTAAAAAGTGCTTGGTACGCCCGGTAATTACAATCTCGCTATGCTCTACCGATGTAAATTTAACGGTGTCGCCAATAAGGTAGCGCCATGTTCCGGCGTTGGTTGTAAGCAATATGGCATATTCTACCCCTTCTTTTACATCGGCAAGGGTAATGGTGTGCGGGTTGTCTTGCACTTTGCCATCAGCATCAAAGTTCTCTTCGGTAAAAGGTATAAACTCGTAAAAAATGCCATTATCCAGTAAAAGCTGCATGCCTTTACAGTCTTTGCGGCTTTGGTAGGCTATAAAACCTTCAGAAGCCAAATATGTTTCTATGTAATGGATTGGGCGGCCCAAAAGCTTTTCAAACGGCTTTTTATAAGGCTCCATAGATACGCCGCCGTGGGTATAAATACTCAGGTTAGGCCAAATTTCGTGTATGTTATTCAGCTTATAATGCTCAATAACACGCTCCATAATAATCTGTATCCATGCGGGTACACCTACAACAATACCAATATCCCATTTATCGGCATTGTGCACTATCTCATCAATTTTCTGTGCCCAGTCTCGCTCTCGCGATATTTTTTTGCCCGGCTTGTAAAAATGCTGGAACCAAAAAGGTATTTTCTTAGCGTTAATGCCCGATAGGTCTCCTTCAAAATAAGTACCCCTATTGTTTAAGTGGGTACTGCCGCCAATCATTAAAATACCCTTTTCAAATAGTTCAGGTGGTAAATCATAATGGGCCAGCGATAATATTTGAAGAATAGAGGCTTTGCGTATAGACTTTACAATATCTTCAGTAATAGGTATGCGCTTGCTGGCACTTTCTGATGTACCCGAACTTAGGGCGAAATATTTGGTAATACCCGGCCAGCAAATATTGGCTTCACCTTCCAGTGCATAGTGCCACCAGCGTTCGTAAATCTTATTATAGTCGTGTACGGGTACGTTGCGCTTAAATGCGGCAACAGGGTTGTTGGAGAATATAATGTCGCTAAATTTATATTCATCGCCAAAACGGGTAAACTGAGCCTTTTGCAGCAGGTTTAGCAACGTTTTTTCTTGTAGCTTGGCCGCTGAAGGCTTTTTACGTATGCCTGATACGGTATGGTTTAGCTTAATGGCATTCTTAATAATATTTCCCAGCAAATGAACCCCGCCGGGATTCTTAACAAGGGCTTTCTCCATCTTATACAATACTTATGTTTTTATTAGCAAAAAACAAATATACGGTTTGTTTACTTAGTATTTACACAAATGCAAAAGCCCCGCAGTGCGGGGCTTTTAACTATAGTAATGTGCGTAAGTGCTTAAAAATTATAGGTTTTACAATCTTTGGTAAACTCGTCTGCGGGGAAGGTTGGGTTTATCTTTAAGTTGGTAATGCTGTATTTTTCATACAGCCCTTTATCATCATACAACTCTTGTATTACAGGTAAAAAGTTTACTTTATCAATATAAAGTACGGTGCGCTTAGCATAAACATTTGGTATTTTAATTACCTGCCCTGCTTTAACATCGTCGTAATCAGCAATTTTATTGTGTTCCAATATCATATACTCATTAACAAATTTTTTGCGGGCTATTTTCCTAACATCCTCGCCAGCCTGCACTGTATAGCTTTCATAAGCAAAATCATTGTAATTAATGTCTGCTTTGTAGTAGTCTTTACCTAGCCACTTTACATTAGATAGTTTTACGTAGTCGTCAATCTTATCAGCATATTTTTTACGCATTTGTACAATTATGCTTTTAAAATATTTAAAGCCCGATTCTAGCATACTATGGTGCTGGTCTTTTACCACACGGCTGTCGTAAATACTTAGGTTTACATTAATAGGTACATTGTTAGGGTTAACCAGACATTTGCCGCCACGCTCGCCCTCTACATATAAAATTTCTGTGCCTGAGTCTTTTGCAGGAGCTGTAATTTTTAGGTATACTTTAAACGGACCCGTTGCTTGCAGGCGCGTATCAATAACGCCATCGCGCATTTTACCTTGTATACGTTCCGATTGGTTTAGCGTATACGTTGCCGTTTTTAAATTATCAACTGCCAAAACCATTTTATCCAATAGTTGGTCTACGGTAATTTGGGCGTTTACCGATAATGAAGTTAGAATTAGGAGAACGAAGAGTGTTTTTTTCATTTTTGAACTTACTTTTGGCTTATGATACAATTTTTGTGCAAATTAATTAATTGAACGATATTTAGCTTATAAATAATGGAGATTTATGGAATAATTCCGGCACGTTACCAAAGCACCCGGCTTCCCGGCAAACCTTTGGCAATTATTGGCGGCAAACCAATGATACAACGTGTGTATGAGCAATGCATAAAAAGCGGGGTGTTAAAAAGCGTTACTGTTGCTACAGACGATGAACGTATAGCCGATATTGTAAAAAGCTTTAATGGCAATGTAATTTTAACAAACCCAAGCCACCCCAGCGGCACCGACCGTTGCTTTGAAGCTGCCCAAAAATTAGGTTTAGATAATAATGCTGTAGTAATTAATATTCAGGGAGATGAGCCCTTTATTAATCCCGAACAGATAGACTTGCTTGCCGGTTGTTTTGATAATGACGATACCCAAATTGCTACGCTGGTTAAAACAATAACCAACGCCGAAGATCTTGATAACCCTGGCATTGCCAAGGTTGTTGTTGGGGCAAATAACAACGCCCTCTATTTTAGCCGCAGTCCCATACCTTTTGTACGAAATGCTGCTAAAGAAAACTGGCTTGCTGAAAATATATATTACAAACACATAGGTATTTACGGGTATACGTATAAAGTATTGAAGCAGCTTGTGGACTTAAAACAGTCGCCGCTGGAACTGGCAGAGAGTTTAGAGCAGCTACGGTGGTTAGAGCATGGCTTTAACATAGCCGTGAAAGTTACTGAATATGAAAATTTTGCAATAGATACCCCCACGACCTTGAAGTTGCTAACAAAATGGTTTAGCATATTACAATTTGATTATTTTTGCGGTTGATGGAAATTGAACGTATACCGGGCAGGCTTTTGTACAAACACGATTGTGTTATTGTACCGGGCTTTGGGGGCTTTGTAGCCAACCCAAAAGGTGCAACTGTGCACCCCGGCAGGCATACGTTTAACCCACCATATAAGTCTATACTTTTTAACCGTAGCCTTACTGCTAACGATGGTTTGTTGGTTAACGAGGTTGCCAAAGAGTTAAAGCTAAGCTACAGCGAATCGTTACAGGCAATCAGCACGTTTGTGCGCGAGGCCCAAGCTACCCTTAGAGAGCGCCAGCGCTTAATACTGCCAGAACTAGGCTATTTACAAGTTGATATTGAAGGCAACGTGCTTTTTGTGCAAGATGCAGAAGTAAACTTTTTGTTAGATGCCTTTGGTTTAGACGAGTTTCAAAGCCTGCCTGTGGTTAAAACAGAAAGGCCGGTTGTGCAACGCACAACAGTTAAGGTAGACCGTAAGCCACTGCCTATAACAAGGGCCCGCAAGCGCACCAATAATAAACGTGTGGTTTTTGCAGGCGTTGTGTTAGCGCTACTTTTAGGCGCCATGTCGTTTTTTGTAAATATGGGCATAAACGGCAAGTTTGATATGGCCAGCTTTACCTTTAATAATGATAGGTCTAACGTACCCGCTACGCCATGGCCCGAGAATAATATACCCGAAATTAACCTGCGCTCTACTGTTATTGTAGATTCTTTAGCTACAGATAGTGCTGCTGTGGTTACCCCTGAAGAACCTGTTAAAGTAGCTCCGGTAGAACCCGCACCTGTTGTAATAAAAGGCAGCGGTAAGCAATTCTACGTAGTTGCCGGTTGTTTTGAAGAATATAATAACGCCCAAAAATATGTAGGCATTTTAAAGGGCGACGGTATAACTGCATCTATTGCAGATAAAAATAACACTAGGCTGTATAAAGTATACCTTGCATCGTTTGATAAAATGAGCGACGCTAAAAATTATGTTACCACCGCTTGGCGACTCTTTAGCGGCTACCGTTTGGATTTATACCGAGAAATAAAACACATAACTATTTGAGAGATTTTTTATGAAGATTAAAGCATTACTAATTGTATGTTTTGTTGCGGGTGCGCTTTCGCTATCTGCCCAAAAAAGATAAATCGCCTGCTGCAACAACACCTGCACCTGCTGTAGCTACCACACCCAATGATGGTGGCGATATGTTAGAGGTGCAAAAGAAGGTATTGAAACAAGCCTTGCGTTATGGCGATTTTAGCACCGCAGCCATTGCCCTTAACTATATTGTTGCCATTAAGCCCGAGCAAAAAGAATATAAAGATACCCTTGCATTGGTTTATGCAGAGTTTGGAGCCAACGTGCAAGCCCTTAGTGTAGCTAAAGATATTTTAGCTGTAGATCCTAACAAACCGGCTATACTAGAAGTAGCCGCAAACTCTGAAGAAGCCCTGGGATTAATTAAAGAAGCATTAGAAGATTACGAAAAGCTTTTTAAAATATCGGGCAAAACATACCACCAATACAAAGTGGCTACCATGCAATATTACCTTAAACGTTTTGGTGAATGTGCCATAACTTTGAATGGTTTGCTTAATGCTAAAGACGTAAGCACCGAGAAAATTAGCATGAACTACGACCGCCAACGCCAGAAGTTCCCCTTTCTGCAGCGGTATATAACATGCGCGGCATGGTGGCTTTAGAGCTAAACGACTTTAAAGCAGCCCGCGATAACTTTAACGAAGCGGTTAAAATTATGCCTGATTTTGCCTTGGCTAAAGGCAACCTAACCCTGACTGATAAACTTGAGCTGGAGAAAAACGGTCCTGCAACACCGCCTAAAACAGGTACTACGCCTGCTAAAACAGGCACAGCACCTAAAAAATAACAGTATTTTTAAATGATTTTTTAAAAGCCCCGGCAACAGCCGGGGGCTTTTAGTTTATAGGGCATTCTAATTGTACTCGTAGAGCCTATGTTAAGCATATATTATATTCTACCAAGCTAAAATCTATTTTTTGCTTACAGCTCTAAACCTGCGCTAATTCTACGTAACTTTAAGGCTCACAATTTTACTCCGTTTTATTAGAATGAAAAAACTGTTCCTGCTTTTGCCGGTATTATTTTCTTTTGTGTTAAACGCCCAAGCACCTAAAAAACCGGGCCCCGATGCGGTAGGTAACGTTATTACGGCTTACAACTACAAAGCCAACCAGGTTTACAACGGCTATACCAAGCAATCGTTTTACCTTACAATGCGAGATAGTATTAAGCTGGCGGTAGATGTTTACCTACCTAAAGGAATGAAGCCCGGCGATAAAATCCCTGTGTTGCTAAACCAAACGCGCTACTGGCGTGGGGTGGAGTTTCGTGGTTTTTTTAAACCGTTTTTTGGGAATAAGCTACCGGGCAAACCCGGCAAGCTGCTAAAAGAACTTATTGCCAGCGGCTATGCTGCTGTGGTTGTAGATACCCGTGGAACAGGTGCATCGTATGGTACTTGTAACTACCCGTGGAGTATGGATGAGATTAAAGACGGTGCAGAGGTTGTAAACTGGGCGGTTAAACAACCATGGAGCTCAGGCACTGTGGGTTCATTAGGTATATCGTACAGCGGCACCACTGCCGAAATGCTATTGGTAAACCAGCACCCTGCGGTAAAAGCCATTGTGCCTATGTTTTCTTTATATGATGCGTACGATGATATTGCTTTCCCCAACGGGTTGCAATTCCGTTATTTTACATCTAACTGGGGCAACGCCAATGCTATGTTAGATAAGAACAAGCTGCCAACTAAAAAGCTGGTTGCCAAAATGCTTATTAAAGGGGTAGACCCTGTTGATGGTAAAGGCCGCCGCAAGTTGCTAAAGGGTGCTATGGTGGCGCATAAAGACAACATATCTGTTCACGATGCTGTGCTTACTATACGAAACAGAGACGATGTACCTATGGAAGGCAAGTACCTAAGTGGGATTGATTTGTTCAGTCCGCATGCTTACCGTGGAGTTATAGATTCTTCTAACGCGGCAATATATTGCTACAGCGGATGGTTTGATGGTGATTACCAGCACGCGGCAGTTAAACGTTTTTTAAACCTTACCAACCCCAACAGTAAACTTATTTTAGGCCCTTGGGAGCATGGCGGCTATTTAAACCTAAGCCCCAGTGTTAATGCAGAAGGTACGTTTGATAAAGCATCAGAACTGTTAAAGTATTTCGACTACCACCTGAAAGGTATGCAAACGGGTATTGATAAAGAGCCGCGGGTGTATTACTATACTATGATAGAAGACAAATGGAAATCGTCTCCTGTTTGGCCCCCGGTATCAACCCCAACAACATTGTATTTAAGTAACGATAAAACACTTAAAACAACTGCTGCTACAGCCGATAGTTATGTTACCTATGTTAGCGATACTACAACAGGCTCTGGCCATAAAACCCGTTGGAAAACCGTAAACGGTAAGGTTAAAGAACCGCCTGTTTATGAAGAGTTTGGTACGCTTACCCCTAAAATGGCCTGCTTTACAGGCGATGCCCTTGCGCAGGATATGGAAGTTAGTGGCCACCCTTTAGTTGACTTATGGGTAGAAGTACCGGCAGATAACGCGGGCTTTTTTGTGTATTTGTGCGATGTTGACGAGAATGGTAAGGTGCAATATGTAACAGAAGGTGCACTAAACGGCAAACACCGCAAGGTTGGCACAAACCCACCGTTTATAGATGTAGCGCCGTACCATAGCTTTGCTTCAACAGATATTGAATTGTTTGTTAAAGATAAACCGGCACAGTTGCAGTTCGATTTGCTGCCAACATCGTACCTGTTTAAAAAGGGCCACAAGGTTATGGTGGCCATATCGTGCGCCGATACTGATCATTTTGAGCCTGAAACACCACATGGTATTCCCATTAAAATACTAACAGGCAATGGTAAAAACACATTGGTATTGTTACCGGTTGTTACACAGCACTAGGCTTTAAAAGTAAGTCTATAGCGGCAGCAAGTTTAAAATCAAGCTGGGTAAGTCCGCCTTTATCGTGCGTGGTTAGTTTTATGTGCAGTTTGTTGTAGCTATTGCTCCACTCGGGGTGGTGGTTTATTTTTTCTGCCTCAAAAGCAACCTTAACCATAAACGCTATGGTAGATGTAAAGTCTTTAAACTTTAGCTTTTTTTCTATGGAGTCATCATTCAGCTTCCAACCTTTTAATTTTTCAAACTCTTTGTTAACGTCCATGGTATGTTAAGTATGTAATAGTAAAACAACGGCTGTTGTACTATGTTATAAATGTAAACTAAAAGCCCCTGCAATTTGCAAGGGCTTTCCAGTATAATAATGTAGCAATCTGTTATTTAAGGTCGGCAGTTTTTACCACCGTTGGGCCATTATCTTGTTTTACCGGTTTTACGGTTTTTAGATAGCGGTAAAGGGCTTTTAGTTCCAAATCGCTCATGCGGCTAAACGGCCCCCACGGCATTGGCGACTCTTTAATAGTACGCCCTTGGCGGAAACGCTTGATAAACATTTCTTCGCCCCAGTTATACATTACGCCGGTTTCGGGGTCGGGGGTAATGTTGGGCGATACAAGGGTTAACTCCATATTACCCTCGCCCGGTAGTTTAAAACCACCGGCAAATTCAGGCCCGGTAAACTCGCCGGTTTTAAGGTCGCGGTCGGTGTGGCAGCCCACACAGTTAGCCACATAGCGGGCAAGGTACTCGCCGTATTGTGTTGTAGAGTCGGGGTTAACGGTAGCAAGTATTTTAGGCCTGTCTTTAGTTTTCATGCCTTCGGGCTTCATAATAAATGCCCTTACCACATTACCCATAAAATTGTAAGTATTGTCTTGTACTTTGTTTTTAACAGGCTCTAGCGTGCGCAGGTACGATACTATGGCTAACAAATCGCTTTCGGCAATATCATAAAATGGCATAAAGGGGAATAAGGCGTGCCCATCGGTTTTAACACCATAGCGCATTACACGGGCAATTTCCTCGTCAGATTTTGCACCTATCCCTGTTTCTTTATCTGATGTAATGTTGGGTGTATATATATTTCCAATGGGCAATTCAAACAACCGTCCACCACTCATAGGTACCATTTGGCCTTCGTCTACCAAACTCATTTTATCGTTGGGTGTATGGCAGTGTGCGCAATGTGCAGGGCCATATACAAGGTATTTACCCCGTGCTATAACGGCACTGTCTGTACTGGCTTTAATAACAATTGCCGGAGTTTCAAAGGTGCGGTCTTTTAAAGTGTAAACAGCAACAATTAGCCCTATTACTATTAATGCCACAACAAGGCCAACCCATTTAAGAATTCGTAGAAATTTTTTCATGTTCAATTTTTTAGGTTTTCAAGGCATGAAAATATTAAAATAGAATACATGATTGATTCTAAATTAATCTAAACACTTAAATAGCTGATTGTTAAGTAGTTGTTTTTATTGTCAATACAAGCTATTTCTTCTTTCCAAGCTCTTCAACCTTAGACAGTAGCCAGTTAATGTCAGCCACCTTCTTAGTTTCCTGAATCTCTTTATGCAGTTCGTCGGGGTTAACACGGTTGCTGCCATGGCGGGCAGTTACCAGGCGGCGGGTAAATGCAATAAGGTTTGAATATACCTCGCGTTGGTAGTCTGAAATAAGCTTATTACGGCGCAGGTAAATCTTAAATGCGTCAAATAATGAGTATAAGGCATCTTCCTCGTTAAGCTCGTAATAGGTTTTAAGCAATAACGATTTTGCGTCTAAGTGGTAATAAACATCGGTAAACTCTACACGCAACAGGGTTTTCAAAGTCTTATCGTACTCCTTACGGAAGAAGTGGTACCATAGCTAGGCTAAAGGTATACGCATTCTCGCGGATGGTAGGGTCTAGCCGGTCTTTTTGGTTCTGGATAAAATCGTGGGCAAACTCAAACTCTTCCAGCCTAAGGGCAACGGTAACAATGTTCTTAAAATCGTGTGGAGACAGGTATCCGCTTTCAAATATTAAGCCGGTTGCCAACAGGGTCTTATTCAGTTCAAACAACTTACGTAAAAAGATGGTGTTGCCGCTGTTTATTTGCTTAATGCAGTAGTTTTGTGCAAAGGCATACATATCGCGCACCTCGTTAGATGGAAATTTGGTTGCATGCAGCGCCACAAGGTCCATCAACTTATCGTAATCCTCGTTATGGTCTGTCTCTGTTAGGGTTTTTAATATGGTAACGTATATATGTATAACAGGATACTCCTCAAAGCTGCGCTCTTGCAGGTAGGGTATTATCTTTTCAAATATTGATAACTTATAGTTTACTGATAGTATGTTCTGGCGGTTTATAATTTCGCAGTAATACTTTAAGTTCTTAGCCAGGTAAAATATTTCCAGGTTATCAATAAGCTCCTGCAAACTGCTATCTACCGACCGGTTATTTTTTACCGAAGTATACAGGTACGATTGCTCGTTAAATAAATAGTTGTAAAAGTAAAAGTCGCTATCGGCAAGGCCGGGCTTGTTATTTTGGGCATGGGCTTCTTCCAAATGCTGAAGAAAGTACTTATCCATGTTACGCTCGCGCAGGCTTTTTACCAAAAAATATTTTTGCTCTTGCGGGTTTTGCAAAAACTCATCTACCGATAAAAAACTTTCTAAAAGCAAGGTAAGGTCAGACAGCACGTAGCGCAGCTTAGCCTCGTTAAACCCCTGACCTTTACCAAACAGTTTAGTAAAAACAAACTCTCGGGTAAACTTTGGGTTATCGTAGGTGGGGTGAAAGGGTTTAATAATATCAAGCAGCTCCCCAACCTGTTTGTTGCGGTTAAAGTATGGCGATGCCACGTACTGTTCAAAGCTTTTGAACTCCCGGGGGCTTAGGGCCGCCAATATCTGCACAAGTTTGGTATTGAGCATTAGTAGAGGTGTTTCATGCGTTGGTTTAAATACACCGGCAAAGTATATTATTACATTGTTATTTGACAGGACATTTTTTGCCCTTTATCGCAAATAAACACTAAAAAGCGTAAATGGCAAGCGTTTGCAGAAGTAATTTATCGGAAAAAGAATAGTGGTTTTATCGCTTTTAGTAGTTGGCAAACTTATCATCTTCCCATTTTAGGGTAGATAGCTTTGTCTCATTACGCGATTCTAAATACAGTTTAAAATTATCGTAGCGGGTGCGTTCGTCTATTACTTTATCAAGGCTACCATGCATAACCAGCATAAGTTCAGCAATTTCGCGTACCGCATTTTGGCCACCGTAGGCTGATGTAATATAATCGGCAAGGTGGTTTTTAATAATGTATTCCTCAAATGCCTTAGGGCCGGGGCGGTTTACCATAAAGCGCAAGCCCGAATCGCGCAGCATAGAAACATCTATAATATCATCAAAAAAAACAGCAACGTTGGCAATGTTCAGGTGGTTTTCTTCGCAAAAATGCTTTACAGCGCTAAGCTTATCTTTAACACCAAAGTACAGCCCATTAAACTTTTCGCGCTTGGCCAGCATTTTGGCACTCTCATTAGGTTCGCCGGTAACAATGGCTATTGGCAGGTGGGTTTTGTTTTCCATCCAGTACCAAAAGCGGAACATATTCAGCCCTAGTGAATCGGGTTCGCCAAAGCCACTGCCTTTTTCGGCGCTTTTAGTGCCATCGTTAAACACACCGTCCCAATCGGCTACAATAGCCGTAATGTTATTAAGCTTTAGTTTAAATGCATCGGGCATAGTGATGAACTGCCCGCCAAAATGTTCGTGCTTTAGCATAGTGCAATAATAACAAATACTATTATACCTATGTTCAAACAAAAAGGCCACCATTCGGCGACCTTTTTTAAATCCCTCCCCCAACGACTATGTGTCGGGGTACTCCCTTTAAAAGGGAGAATTTTATTGTTTCAATTAACCTATTAGACCCATTTTTACCAGGTCTTGAATATCGAGCATGCCTACAGGGGCATTGTTATCAAGCACTACAATGTTGTCAATTTGTTTCTCTTTGAATATTTTAACAGCATCGTACAATAGGGCAGATGCGCTAACGGTTAGCGGCTCATTAAAACTCAATTCACCCATGGTGCTATCGGTAAAGGCTTTGCCTTTTTCTTTCAGGTTACGGCGCAGGTCGCCATCAGTAAATACGCCTTTCAGGTTGCCTTTATCGTCAATCACGGCAACAGCGCCAAGTCGGCTCTCGTTCATTTGTACAATAGCATCAAGCACGGTGCTGCTGTCTTTCACCACAGGGTTTTCTGCACGTATAATCTCGCGCACCTTCATAGTCATAAGCTTGGTATGCTCTACAAACTGGTCGGTGCCCAGGGTGGTAAAGTTGTTGCTGGTTAGCTTTTGCATAACTCCCCAAGGGGCAGTAATGGTATGCACACCAATGTTTAACGCATTGCGCACATGCTCTGCATGGCGAACCGATGAGAACATAATCTTGGTATCGTAACCATAACGTTCAACCACATCAACACACTGCTCTACAAGGGCAAGGGCATCGTGGCCTTCGTCTTGTAAGCGGCCCACCAGCGGACAAACATACGTAGCACCCGCAGCCATAGCCATATACGCCTGGTTAAGGGTATACACAAGGTGAATGTTCACCATAAGGCCTTTGTCGCGCAACAGTTTACAAGCCGTTACACCAACGTTTGATACAGGTATTTTAAATACGGTTTTGTTCTTATCTAAACCTAAAGCCAATAAGCGTTCGGCTTCTTTTAATATCTCTTCGGGGGTATCGCCTAGGGCTTCTACCTGAAGGATAGGCACCATGCCCGATAGTTTTACAATAGCGCCATCAATATCAGTAATGCCGTGGCGGTGCATAAAGGTAGGCGTAGTGGTTAAGCCTGTTAAAAAGCCCAGTTTAAAACCGGCTTCAATTTCTTTAAAGTCTACTGAATCTAAGTATAGTTCCATGTTATTATTGTTTTTGTTTGGCCTCACCCCCAACCCCTCTCCAATAGAGAGGGGCTTTTTAAAGTCTCCCCTCCATTTGGGGGAGGGGAGATTTAGAGGGGTGGGGCTCCTACGCTGTTGGGTATTTGCGGGTTATGTGGTAAATATCAATTAATGGTTTTAAAAACTCTTCCAAGTCATCCAGCTTATACTGACTGGCAGCATCGCAAAGGGCTTCGGCAGGGTTTGGGTGGGCTTCTATAAAAATACCATCAACACCGGCAGCTACGCCTGCACGGGCAATGGTTGGAAGGAACTCACGTGCTCCACCGTTAGGGTCGGCACTGGGTATACCGTATTTACGTATAGCGTGGGTAATATCAAATACTACAGGGAAGCCTGTTTGGCGCAAGTGGTAAAAGCTGCGGGGGTCAACAATCAAATCGTTATAACCAAAAGTGTAACCACGTTCGGTAAGGATGATGTTATCATTACCTGCTTCCACACATTTCTGTGCGGGTTTGGCCATGTTTTCCGGTGCCAAAAACTGCCCGTGCTTTAGGTTGATAACCTTGCCTGTTTTAGCTGCCGCAACTACTAAAGTAGTTTGCATACACAGGTAGGCCGGTATCTGGATAATATCCAAGACTTCGGCAGCGGGTGCGGCTTGCTCGGGGTAGTGTATGTCTGACAGGATAGGCAGGTCGAACTCACGCTTAATGCGGGCTAATACCTCAAGGCCTTTATCTAAACCGGGGCCATCGTAATATTTAGCGCTGCTGCGGTTATCTTTTTGAAAAGACGATTTGTATATCAACGGCAAGCCTAAGCGTACCGACACTTCTTTCAGCTTTTCGGCGGTGCGGAGCATTATATCATCGCTCTCTATAACACATGGGCCCGAGATTAAAAATAATCCCTCGGCGCCACAGGCTATGCCTTTTACATCAACAATTTTATTTGCCATAATATGGGTGCAAAGGTACAAATTAGTTGCTAGTTGTCATCCCGATAGTTATCGGGAGCATGTTCAAGTACTAATTATTGTGCCAGTTTTAGTATATAACTTAATAATTGGGGATTTGTTGCGACCCCTCTATACAAGGATTATACCACCCCGGCAATTTGTGCCACCCCTCCTACATTAGGAGGGGTGTTTATTGCCGAATTAAAATATTTCCAGTTGATGGGCTTGCAAAGCATTAGTATAGCCATTAGTAAAAATGGTATGGCTGCGGTTTTGTAGCGTACCAAGCCACCACTTACAGGGGTTGTAAAACCAATAATAAATAGCATTAGCAGTGAATACGAAATAAGAAACCAAAACACCGCAGGTTGTTCAATCCTGCGTTGGGCATAGATAATAAATAGCAGGAGCAAAGCCAGCACCAGCAAGTTTTCCAGCGTAGCCATCAATATAAAAGGCTGCGGGGTAACTTTCATCGGTTCTATAAAACTTAGTTTAATTATCTCGGGTATTTTAGCGGCAACATCGGCAGGGTAGGGGGTTACCTTATCAAAAAATAGTATCTCTTTAGCTTCGCCAAATATTGCCGATTTAATGGCCTCGTCGCGTTTATCGCACAAGGTGTTTAGCGGGTTGTACTGTGGGGCAGCGTACAGAATAACTACCATTGCTAACATCATTACCATAAACGTGTAAGCAAACTTGTAGCCGGCGTTTATCTTACCTGTTAATGCCCACAAGGTATACGCTACAATACCCGGCGCCATGGCTATGGCAACATAGTATTTACACAGCACAATAAAAAAGAGCGATACTAATGCAACTGCTACATTCAGATAATAATTTGGCTTATTAAATACAGCAAAAAAGTTATAAATAAATAACCCTGTAAAGAAGATTAAAAGCCCTTCTTTAAGCACACCGCTTTGCCAGAATAATACTCCCGGAAGTAGGAATATCAACAATAATAATAGCTTTTCTTTCTGCTGATAATATTGTGCTAATGCCCTGTATAAAGCTATACCGCCAATCAACCCTAAAAAGCACATAAACACTACGTGTACATATATATTCCCTTGAGAGAATATCATTACTACGGCATTAAAGCGCGTTACCAGCCGGTTAGAGTTGAAGTAGTTGAAGTTTTTTACATTGATTAAATCCAGCCACTCGCCCGACTGTTCGTGCCAGTTTTTGGTATCATCAAGGTAATGGGTTAAGGTTGTATCGTTAGCGCCAATGCCGGTTACCAGTTTAGCATAGTCTGCAGGGCTTTCTTTTAATACATTGTAAATAACCTTGCCATCATCAAAATACTTATATATATCTGATGTTGACTTATCTGTATAATAGTAGGTGTAAACCAACGTAAGCCCTACGCCGGCAATAAGTTTCAGCGCAAATAAAAACAGGATGGTTTTAAAGCTAAGCCCGCTGTTACGGAAGAATTTTACACGACTGATAAGCCATATAAAAAGCGCAGTATAGAGTATGGGCAGGGCTATTATCAAAGTGGGGTAAATATAGGATGTTTATAGTAACGTAAATAATAGGCATATTTGCACATGATTGATTTAAATGAAGATTTTTGGAGCAACCGATACCGCGAAGGTACTGATGCATGGGATTTAGGAGCCCCGTCAACCCCGTTGAAAGAGTATATTGATGGACTTACAGATAAATCGTTGAAAATATTGATACCAGGTGCAGGTAACTCTCATGAAGCTGAATATTTATGGGCTTTAGGCTTTACCAATACTCATGTTATAGACCTTGCTAAAGAGCCTTTGGAGAACTTAAAAACAAGGGCAATTGGGTTTCCTGACAACCAAGCCATACAGGGCGATTTTTTTGAGCATACAGGTGAGTATGATTTGGTATTGGAGCAAACTTTTTTTGTGCAATTAGTCCAACGCTAAGGGCAGATTATGCTAAGGCAAATGGCTACTATTATTAAATCCGGTGGTAAGCTGGCGGGTGTATTATTTAATGCCCCAATGAATGCCGACCACCCACCTTTTGGAGGTACGGCTGATGAATATAAAACCTATTTTGACCTCTATTTTGATTATAGTATTTACGAGACTTGCCGAAATAGCATAGACCGCCGCATGGGTACAGAGTGGTTTATAGAGTTGGTTAGGAAATAAAAAAGGGGAGATAAAAACCTCCCCCGTCCTTTGGACACCCCCTCCGAGAGGGGGACAAAAAATTATTTAATTATACAGCCAATATACTTTCTGTTTGGTATTCTCCGCTGGTAAGTTTGGTGCGGATAGCCTTAAATGCATCAATGGTAAAGGTTACATCTTCCAACGTATGTACCGCGGTTGGTATAAGGCGTAAAATAATCATGCCTTTAGGTATAACAGGGTATACAACCATAGAGCAGAATACACCGTAGTTTTCGCGCAGGTCGTAAATAAGGTTAGTAGCCTCGGGTATGGTGCCGTTTAAGTAAACCGGTGTAACAGGCGATGAAGTATCACCAATATTGAAACCGGCTTCGGTTAGGCCGCCTTGCAGGGCGTTAACAATGGTCCACAGCTTTTCTTTTAACTCGGGGTGCTTGCGCATCATATCTAAACGCTTTAAGGCACCAATAACCATAGGCATTGGCAGGGCTTTAGCGTATATCTGGCTGCGCATGTTGTAGCGGAAATAATCAATAATGGCTTTGTCTGATGCTAAGAAACCACCTACACCGGCAAATGATTTGGCAAAGGTGCCAAAGTACACGTCAATCTCGTCTTGTACACCTTGCTCTTCACCCGTACCTGCACCGGTTTTACCCATGGTGCCAAGGCCGTGGGCATCGTCTACCAACAAACGGAACTTGAATTTTTTCTTTAACTCAACAATTTCTTTCAGTTTGCCTTGGTCGCCTCGCATACCAAAAACACCCTCGGTAATAACAAGTATTGCACCGCCGGTTTCTTCAACAAGTTTAGTGGCACGTTCCAGTTGCTTTTCGCAGTTGGCAATATCGTTATGGGGGAAAACAAAGCGTTTGCCCATGTGCAGGCGTACACCATCTATAATACATGCGTGACTTTCAGAGTCGTATACAATAACATCGTGGCGGTCTACCAAAGCATCAATAGCCGATACCATAGCCTGGTAGCCGAAGTTAACCAACAGGGCATCTTCTTTGCTTACAAAGGCAGCTATTTCGCGCTCAAATTGTTCGTGAAAATCGGTGTTGCCACTCATCATACGGGCACCCATAGGGTAACCCATACCGTATTTGGCTGCCGCATCGGCATCAACGGCACGCACCTCGGGGTTGTTAGCCAAACCAAGGTAGTTATTCAAGCTCCAGTTAAGTAAGGTTTTACCGCGGAACTCCATGCGTGGGCCAATTTCGCCCGATAGTTTTGGGAAGGTATAGTAATGGTGGGCTTCTTTGGCGTGCATGCCCAGCGGGCCCATGTTTGCTTTTACTTTGTCAAATAAATCTTTCATTCTAAATATAATTTATACGCCGCAAAAATAAGCATTTTTACTGATTAGCTGATTAGCAAATAGGCTGATTAGCTGATTGCCTTACCAGAGTAGTATGTTGAGCCTATGTCTATAAATAATCAGCTAATAAGCTAATCAACGCATCAGCTAATTATTTAGCCCTCATCCTGTTATTCTTAGGATTATGTTCCAGTTCAGCTAAATCCAGTTCTTCCATCAATGGTGGAATGTATACCCCAAAGCGGCCACGAAGCCCTTTTTTAAGCCATACCAGCCACCTACAGGATTGCTTTCGCTGCGGCCCCAGGCTTCAACCGTGCCCTCTTTAACAGGCTTTTGTTCATCGGCACCGCCAAGCTCCATCCAGTCGCCGTGCTGTTTAAGCATAGTATGAAGGTCGGCCAATGCCTTGTAATCGTAATGCAGAACAGTTTTACCCACGGTGCATACTATAATGTCTTTACCGTCTTTGGTGTCCTTATACATTTCGTATTCCGATGTACCCGGAGGGGTTTTCAGTTTCAGGGATCTTCTTTTGTGCCGTTTGCCATTTTCTTTCCAATTAGCGAATTAGATAATATGATAATGAGCGAATGTAAAATAATTATAGCTGAAAACAAATAAGTATAGAGAGTTGTATTATAAGCATGAAAATACCGGCATACATAGAAACAACAACAGCGCAAAATATAGGACGCATTACCCTTGGGCTGTTTATGCTTGCGGCCGGTATAGGCCACTTAACATTTGCCCGCACGGCTTTTCAGGCGCAAGTGCCCAACTGGGTGCCGTTTTTTAGTAAAGACTTTGTGGTAGTAGCATCGGGCTATGTAGAAATTGCCCTGGCACTTAGCCTGCTGTTTTTAAAAAGCAAACGCGTGTATGTGGGTATATTTTTAGGGATATTTTTTATACTGATATTCCCCGGAAATATTGAGCAATACACACTGCAAAAAGATATGACGGGCCTTGATACCGATGCTAAACGGTTGGGTAGGTTGTTCTTTCAACCCCTGCTGGTTTACTTAGCGCTTTGGAGTACAGGCGCTGTAAAAGCACTGAGATTAAAATTCAAAATGCAGAATTCATAATTAAAAGAACGCACTTGTTACCATTATGAATTTTGCATTATGCATTATGAATTATCAGCCAATTTGCCCACTAACCCTGTTGTAAATTTTCTCTGGTTTCCATGCCCGTTCTTTGCCCAGGCGCATACGCTTAGCGGTAATGGTTTCTTTATAATTCAACCCTTTCAAAAACTCATGCACAGCGGTATTTACTAGGGGGATAATTGTTAATCCATTTGTTTTAAGGCGCAGCTTAATAAAATGTAAGCCTACTGTGGGGTTATTGGCAACTATAACACCCTCGCCCATAGTGGGGAAGTAATAGCCCTCAATAGTTCCGTTTTCATCCCAGACCAAAGCCTTTTCCCAATGCTGGCTAAGGCGGGTAATGCGGTCTTCGCCAAAGGTGTCTATATCAAAATTGTAAACTACAGTTTTATCTTTTTCTTCTAAAGGGCGTATGTAAGTGGTATCGTATTCCAGTTGCTGCGGTTCGCCTTGCAGCCATACATAGTTCATTTCCTCTACAAAGCCCAGCTTGCGGTATACCGGTTGCCCCATGGGTGTGGCTACAAGGTATATGGTTTCAAAATCAGCCAAAATATCTACCAGACTTTGGGTGATAAAAGCACCTACGCCCTTCTTTCTATGTCCGGGGTGGGTAACAATATGCGCCAGCCATGCAGTGTCTTTATGGCGAATGGTAGCCCCAACACCTACCATGGTATTTCCCTCCATAATCTTAATTGGCGAGCATTGCGGCGAGTTTAAGTAATACTCGTAATGCGGGGTAATATCTTGCCAGTCGGGAGGTTGGAGGGTGGAGAGGAGTGGTAAATCGGCGACGGTGAAAGGGAGGGATTGCATTTTGCTAAATTAGATAATTAGCGAATGAGATAATAAGATAATGGTAATTCAAAATGCATAATGCAAAATTCAGAATTTGCTAAGTAAACGTTGTAACCAAGACTCTTTAATTGCTTCATCAAACCTATCTGCTAGTATAAGATATTCATCACCCCAACCGTTAGACATTGCAAGCTCCTGAAAAGTTGCTGTTGGTGCAAAACGGTATCTAAGTTCATTAATAACAGCCTTGTCCTTTCTTTTTACACCTTGAATGCTATTATCTATCATATTTAATAATTCTTCTACAGTATCAAAAGGCGTCCACGTCACATCTGTGTCAGGGTTTATCTTACTTCTGATAATTGTGAGTATTTTTATTATTTCTGAATGCTTCTCTTTCACTACCTCAATATACTACAAAACTTAAAAAGGCATTGACTTTTTGATAATTTTTAAGTGTGCCAATGGTGAGATATTCAGCTCTGCGCTTTGCATTGCAAAGCTTGTAGTCCTGCCTACGCAGGAATGACGATTAGCCTAATTAATTTATAGAGCTTATTTATTAGTGTGTGGATAGTGCGGTTTTGCGTTAGCGATGGTAGCGGCAGCTCTCGCCTGAGGCGAGACGAGCCGAAGACGGACTACAGCGGACAGCGCGACGTAAAGTAGGCTTGCAGACACTTTACGAAACGCCCAGATCCTGAAACAAGTTCAGGATGACGGTCTCTGAGGTATATGGGAGAGTTGTTTCCTGTTTTGAAACGGTTGTGTGCTATTAACATCTGTTTTTTAAAACATTAGCTAATTAGCTAATCAACCAATCAGCTAATCTTTATATTTGCACTTATGGCAAAACTATTAGAAGGCAAAGTAGCGCTGGTTACGGGCGCATCGCGCGGTATAGGCCGCGGTATAGCTAACAAGTTAGCAGAGCATGGCGCAACGGTATGTTTTACGTACCTATCGTCGGTAGAGAAAGGACAGGAGCTTGAGAACGAACTGAAAGCCCAAGGGGTAAACGCTAAGGGTTTTAGGTCTGATGCATCGGATATGAAGCAGGCCGAGGAGTTGATTACCGCCATAGCTGCCGAGTTTGGCACTATTGATGTGGTAGTTAACAACGCCGGCATTACCCGCGACAACCTATTGATGCGCATGAGCGAAGAACAATGGGACGAAGTAATCCGCATAAACTTAAAATCGGTTTTTAACGTTACAAAGGCCGTGCAAAGGCCAATGCTTAAACAACGGTCGGGCAGTATTATCAATATTAGCTCTGTTGTAGGGCGTAGCGGTAATGCAGGCCAGGCCAACTATGCGGCATCTAAAGCAGGTATGCTTGGCTTTACCAAAAGCATAGCCCGCGAACTTGGCAGCCGCAGCATACGTTGCAATGCTGTTTGTCCCGGTTTTATTGAGACCGAAATGACGGGCGAGCTGGATAGCAAAATGACCGATGCATGGGTGGAGCAAATCCCCTAAAGCGCATGGGCACTGCCGATGATGTTGCCAATTTGGTGTTGTTTTTAGCGTCGGACCTTTCGGCGTATATTACAGGCCAAACCATTAATGTTGATGGGGGGATGCAGACTATATAAGGCCTCACTCCCGGCCCCTCTCCAAAAGAGAGGGGGCAAAAAATTTTAAAGTCCCTCTCTCCTTCGGGGAGAGGGATTTAGGGAGTGGGGCTGTTAATTTTTAAAGAATAACATATTTTGAATATAACTTTTGAATACCCCGCGTGGTTGATTATTGTATGTGTGCTGGCCGGCCTTGGCTATGCCTTTGCGCTGTATTATCGCGATAAAGCTACAGCAGCTTTTGGTGTGTGGGCGCAGCGCAGCCTGTTTGCACTGCGCACGGTGGCGGTATTCTTTATATCATTACTACTGCTTGGCCTGCTAATAAAAACCAGCGGCAAAGAGGTTGATAAGCCCATTATTGTTTTCGCGCAAGATAACTCGCAATCTATAGTTGGCGGTGCCGACTCTGCCTTCTATAAAAAAGAATATGCCGATAAGCTGAAAGACTTTTTTGAGAAGGTTGGCGACAAGTATGAGCTAAAGGTGTTAAGCTTTGGCGATGCGATTAAAGACACAGCGGGCTTTACATATAACGAGAAGCAGACCGACATGTCGGGCATGGTAGATGAGATACAAAACCGTTTTAGCAACCGCAACGTAGGGGCGGTTATTATAGCGTCAGACGGTATCTTCAACCGCGGAAGCAGCCCTGTTTACGCGGCAGAGAAGTTAAACTTTCCGTTCTACACCATTGCCTTGGGCGATACAACGGTTAAAAAAGATTTAGCCATAGCGGCGGTAAACTACAACCGCACGGTGTTTTTGGGCAACAGCTTTCCTGTAGAAGTGGTGGTTGATGCCAAGAAGCTTCGGGGTAAATCGTCTATATTAACAGTTAAAAAAGGCGACCAAACGGTGTTTACATCAAACGTAAACATACCTGCCGATGCGTATACTACAACGGTGCCCATTTTGCTTGATGCCAAAGAAACGGGCGTAAACCGCTACCGCATTGCGCTTAGCGTGGTAGAGGGCGAAACCAATGTTTATAATAACGTTACCGATATTTTTGTGAATGTATTGGATAGCCGCGAGAAGGTGCTGATACTGGCTAACAATCCACACCCCGATATTGCAGCCCTTAAAAACGCTATAGAAAGTAACGAGAATTACGAGGTAGAAGTGGCCCTGGGCAGCGATTTTACAGGTGCATTGGCGGGCTACAGCCTGGTTATTATGCACCAGCTGCCATCTAACGGAAACATGGCTACCCGCTTTATTGATGAAATTACGGCCAAGCAACTGCCTGTGCTGTATATTTTAGGCGGGCAAACCAATACCATACAGTTTAATAAACTTGCGGCAGGTCTTAGCATTACGGGTAACCGTTCTGGCTCTGTTAACGATGTGCAGTTGACCGTAGCACCTAACTTTTCGTATTTTACTTTAAGTGATGAAACCCGCAAGGCGTTGCCGCTGTTTCCGCCGCTGCAGGCCCCTTACGGAACGTACGGTACTACAACATCGGCAGCGGTGTTGGGCTACCAGCAAATAGGCACCATTAAAACCGAAAACCCCTTAGTGGTTTTTAACGAGGTTAACGGCAAACGCACTGGCGTTATTGCCGGCGAGGGTGTATGGCGTTGGAGGTTGGAAGATTTCCAAAACAACCAAAACCACAACATTTTTAACGAGGTGGTAACCAAGGTGGTGCAATACCTATCGGTTAAAGAGGATAAGAGCTATTTCCGTGTAAGTGGCAAAACCATTTTTAACGAGAATGAGCCTGTTATTTTAGATGGCGAACTGTACAACCAAAGCTATGAGTTGGTTAACACCCCCGATGTGGATGTTACTATTACCGATGGCAACGCCAAAAGCTATAACTACCGCTTTAGCAAAACCAGCAATGCCTACCGCCTAAACGCGGGGCAACTGCCTCCGGGTGAATATAAATACTCTGCACGCACCAAGCTGGGCGATAAAACGTACGCCAAGGCAGGCTCTTTTAGCATTGCCGCCATTAAGGTAGAGCTTACCAATACCGTCGCCGACCACCGCCTATTGTATACTTTAGCCCAAAAGAAAGGTGGCAAAATGTACTACCCTAAACAGCTTGATAATCTGCTGGAGGACCTTAACAAGCGTGAAGATATCAAACCGGTATCGTACACCCAAAAGCGCCTTGACGACCTTATTAACCTGCGCTGGATATTCTTTATCCTGCTTGGCCTATTGGCTATTGAGTGGTTTATAAGGAAGAGGAATGGGGCTTATTAGGTGTTAGTTGCCGGTTCCCAGTTCCCAGTAGTTAGTAGTTAGAAAAAATAAGATGTTGCGAAGTCATCCCTGCGAAAGCAGGGATCTCCTACGTTGCTAATCCGGAAACCACTCTCCCTTTATAAAGCCTATAGTGCTGACCGCAGCGTCAGTAGGGGGAGGAATTTAAACGCAAAGTACACAAAGGCCTTCGCGTTGCTAAGGCTGAGCGCAGAGGAAGTCAATCGTCATTCCCGCGCAGGCGGGACTACAAGCTTTGCTATGCAAAGTGCAGAGCTAAAAATCTCAGCGAACGGAAATGTATTTAATGGTCGGTGACGCTTTGCTTTAACACCGACCATGGTGTGAATATGAATGGAAGTTGGCGCTTTGAAACGCCAACTAGATCTAGCAATATCAAATAAATATTAGCTACTTAAAGGTTCAGTTATCACTTCTTTTGAACTATAATATTTAATTTCTCTCAAGTAACTTAGAAATAGAAATAATGAGGACTGCATTCTTTTATTAATGAATAATTTGTCATCTTCTTTAGAAATGTAACCTTCTTTTATCATTTTACGAATAGCATATCTGTTATCAGTTATATCAGTAAAGTTGATTGCTCCCGAATTAAAAATATTTTTCTTTCGGTTCTCTTTTTCTTCCTCTTCCATGTGAGTATATATTTCGTTGAGTATATCTTCATTTTCTAATAAATCACCATAACTTAATAAATATTCAACACCATTATCAATAAAACTTTGGAATATTACATCATCCATTTTATTATAGTCGTATTTCTCGGAATCCTTAAATTGAAAAACAGCTTTTTTCTTTTTCTTTTTTCATTGTATTCTGTTATTCCAATAGTTATAGATATTGCTAGGCCTAATATTATAAAACCAACCAATGTGTATGCAAGTAAACGTATTATTTGAGTAATAATATTTCCGCCAAAGGTTGTTTTCCAAAATGAATATTGTTCCTTAGATTCTTCAATCGATGTTACTGGTATTTCTTTAATACCAGCAATTTTACCTGTTGATTGAATTTTTGGGGTTTGATTTTTATTATATAATACAAGCAGTTTTACATTGAAGAAGTCTCCAGGTTCGATAATTATTTCATTGAAAAATATTGTGCCTGAAGAATCTAATTTGACAATTAGATTCTTCTTGATATAATCACTGCCAGTTAAAATTATTTCTGGTTTTTCAACTATTTTTCCATCTTTTACTATTATTCCTAGTGGATCATTATCATCATAATAGTTTTTTAAAATACTTTCGTTGCCTGAATTTACAACTCGAATATTTATTATTCTTAAGCTTTGATTGGTTGTTTTTAGACTAGTACTATCATAAGTTATATCTAATTTTGAAACATCAGCATTAATATCTAAAACATTAGTATTAGCGAGTATCTCATAATCTAGTTTTGTGACTTTTTCCGGAATGATAAATACATATATAGAGATTAACGCACTTATAAGTCCTATTAATCCGACAAAAATTTGTACTACAAGTTTGGTTGTTATTTTACTCTGTATTTTATTCATCTAGTTGTTTTTAATAATTCAAAATTACATGTATGCTTTTCCAAAATCAATTTTAGTTTTAAACACAATCTAATAATCTTGACAATAGGGTAGGGGTGGTTGTATCTTTGTATAATTAGTGGCGAAGTGGTTAAGTGGCCTGTGGCAAAGTTCTGTTTATCCTCAAACTACTAGTCATAAATTAAACCAACACACAACTATTTGCTATGCTGCACTTCGTCTACGCTCAGTATGACCATCCCATTGATTCAACTCGAAATCATTTTTACTTAAAGTATTGGTTTAAGTCGAGCGCAAAATAGAATTTATGAAAACGATGTTATTAGCTACATACTCTTAGAGAATGAAAAATGAAAAACGAGAAATTAAAAATGGAAAACGACTCTGTGTCCTCTGCGTATTGCTTTGCGTTCTCTGCGGTTATTAATTATGATAACCACCCCGGCACTGCGTGCCACCCCTCCTTAAAAAGTAGGGGAGTTCAAATCCGCGAAACCGACATCATTAGCTATGCCAAAGGCATCCCTTTGGGACACGCTGTAGGCGTTTAGAAAGGTTAAACTATGTTGGCTTAAATGCCGTAGAATGGGTATGAAAAAACTAGTGTTGCTGTGCTTGCTGTATGTGTTTGTAGGTAATGTATATGGTCAAAGAATGGTTGAGCATTCTGATAGTGCGTTTAAAGTGGGGCCGTCGCCTGAGTTTGCTGATCGTCAATTTAAAAACCAAATAAGGCTTTGGCTAGATACTACGTTTGTGCCAATATTAGATTCGCTGCATTTGAAGGTGAAAGGTTTGCCGGGCGAAAGTTCAAGAGTGAAGATATTTGCTTTTAATAACAATAAAGTAATGCCCATTAAAATGTTTGATAATGTAGAATATGGAGGGGCAACAGTAAACATCAGGAACGATTCGTTAGAGGTTTTTGTTAGTGTTTCATTTCCTAATATGCGTTTTATAAATATGTTAATGACAAGCCCTATTCCTGTAAATAAACTAACCATTAGCAGCGCCCAATTATATAATTTTGATAGTAAAGAGGAGTGGTTTTCATTAAATAGAAAAGATAGGTTTAGCAGGGAAGTTGATATTAAAATAAAAGATTGGGAGTTGAAGTTTGATACTTTCCCCGGGTACATAGATACAATACCATCTTACCCCGAGAGGTTTGATATTAATGGCAGCATAACTTTTACAACAGAACCTATATACTACCACAAAAAACTAAAACAAAGAAAAGGCGAGCCTTGCAGTATAAGGGTTAGGATATATTTTAAAACGCGCCGAGCCATACTCAATGATAAGTACACTTGGGATGATGATGGTAATATAATCCGCATAAACAAAAACTAACATTAACACTCTCATAACTGATAACAGGGAAGGGGCAACCGCCCACTGAAACCACTATATTAGCAACATGAACATTACACCCGTATTGGATATTCGTAACCTGTCGGTAGATTTTGCCGGGCAGGGCGAGGTGTTGCGGGTGGTAAATAACATCAGCCTTACTGTTAACCCCGGTGAAACGGTTGGTTTGGTGGGCGAGAGTGGTTCGGGTAAGTCGGTAACTTCCTTAGCGGTTATGCAGCTTTTGCAAAAGCCTTCGGGGCGTATTGCTGAGGGAGAAATCCTTCTTAATATAAACGGCACTCAAACCGATTTGGTAAAGCTGAAAGAGGAAGAAGTGCGCCGCTACCGTGGCAAGCACATGGCTATGATTTTTCAGGAGCCTATGACATCGCTAAACCCGGTGTTGACCTGCGGCTACCAGGTGGCAGAGGCGTTGATGCTGCACGAGGGGCTGAATAAAAAGCAGGCCCGCGAGCGTTGCATTGAGTTGTTTGACCATGTGAAGCTACCCCGGCCACAAGCCATATACGATGCCTATCCGCACCAACTGTCGGGCGGGCAAAAGCAGAGGGTGATGATTGCCATGGCAATATCGTGCAAGCCGCAATTGCTTATTGCCGATGAGCCTACTACGGCGCTTGATGTTACGGTGCAGAAGTCTATAATAGAACTGCTGGGCCGCCTGCAACAGGAGTATGGTATGGGCATTATATTTATCAGTCACGACCTTGGTGTGGTATCTGATATTGCCAGTCGTGTTGCGGTTATGTACAAAGGCAAAATGGTGGAAAATGCCACCGCTGCCGATATATTTAAGAACCCCCAACACCCCTATACCAAAGGGTTGTTGGCTTGCCGCCCCCAATGGATAAGCGCCTGACAAGGCTGCCTGTTGTAGGCGATTTTATGTTGACCGACACCGAAGGCCGCTTTACCGAAACAGGGTTGACTGTTGATGGAATACGCGCTACCCTTGCGGTTGACGATAGTGCTGTGCGTGCGCAAAGCGAAGCTATTGCCCAAGGCGATGTGCTGCTGAAAGTGGAAAACCTGAAGGTGTATTACCCCATTAAAAGGGAGTGTTTGGTCGCGTTACCGACCATGTAAAGGCGGTAGACGATGTTAGCTTTAATGTATATAAAGGGGAAACCCTTGGCTTGGTGGGGGAATCGGGCTGTGGAAAAACAACCCTGGGGCGTACCGTTTTGCGGTTGTTAGAAGCCACCAGTGGCAGTGTGCATTTTGATGGGAAGGATATACTGGCTCTTTCAACCGGCGATATGCGCCGCCTGCGCAGGGAGATGCAGATTATATTCCAGGACCCTTATTCGTCGCTAAACCCGCGGTTAACCATTGGCCACGCCATTAGTGAGCCGATGCTGGTGCATAAGCTATGCGACGCTAAAACAGCGAAGGCAAGAACGTTAGATTTGCTGGAGAAAGTGGGCTTAAAAGCCGAGCATTATAACCGTTACCCGCATCAGTTTAGCGGTGGGCAAAGGCAGCGGGTGTGCATAGCGCGTGCCTTGGCCCTCAACCCTAAGTTTATTGTGTGCGATGAGTCGGTATCTGCATTGGATGTATCGGTACAGGCACAGGTGCTAAACCTGCTAAACGACCTGAAGAAAGACTTTGGATTTACCTACATATTTATTACACACGATATGAGTGTTGTCCGCTTTATGGCCGACCGTATTATGGTAATGAACAAAGGCAAAATAGAAGAGCTGGGTTTTACAGCTGATGTATTTGCCAAGCCCGAAAGCCAGTACACACAGAAGTTGATTGATGCGATACCGGGGGTGTAAATTGTCTGAACCGCAGATTAATTGTGATTAAGGGATTAGTATGATTTTAACCCCTTAATTTTATAATTGCTTCTGATAATAATAAAGCAGTTTGTTCAATTTCCTCCTCAGTTGTAAACCTACCAATACTTAGCCGGAGGGAAGAATAGGCTTGTTCTTCTGTTAGGCCCATAGCCATGAGCACATGGCTGGGTTGGGGTAGGGCAGAAGTGCAGGCAGAGCCGGTAGCCATTGCCAGTTGCGGCACACGGGTTATCAGCTTCTCCGACTTTATGCCCTCTATTTGTATATTAAGGGTATTGGGTAAACGGTTGTGGATATCGCCATTAATTGAGATGCCACCAATGGCTAATAGTTCTTTCTCAAGTTTGTTAAGTAGGTCGTAAGTTCCAGTCCCGTCCAGTCTGGTGGCTAATTCTGCCGCAGCACCAAGTCCTACAATACCAGGGACATTAAGCGTACCTGAGCGTAAGCCGTTTTCGTGCCCGCCACCATCAATCTGGGGTATTAGAGCTACCCTTGGGTTTTTACGGCGTACGTAAATAGCGCCTACTCCCTTAGGTCCGTAAAACTTATGGGCCGATAGTACCAGCATGTGTATGTTGTCTTTAATAACATCAACCGGAACTTTGCCAATGGCCTGGGTAGAGTCGCAAATAAATACCAGGTTATGGTCGGTGGCAATTTGCCCAATTTCGGCTACGGGGTGCAAAACGCCCGTTTCGTTATTGGCATACATAAGGCAAATGCCTATGGTTGTGGCTTTAATAGCGGCTTTTAGCTCGTTTAAATTTATACCTCCAAATGGGTCAACACTCAGATAGGTAATTTCTGTCCCTTGCTTTTCCAGCCTGTGGCAAACATCTAAAACAGCCTTATGCTCTGTTTTACAGGTAATTAGGTGATTGCCTTTTTTGCTGTATGCTTCGGCAAGGCCTTTTAAGGCCAGGTTGAGCCCTTCGGTACTGCCAGAGGTGAAGTAAACCTCCTGCTCTGTAGCATTAATAAGGGTTGCAACCTGTTGGCGTGCATGTTTAACCGCATCGGCAGCTTGCCATCCAAAATTGTGAGAGTTGCTGGCCGCATTACCAAATTTATGGGTAAAATAAGGCAGCATGGTTTCTAATACCCTAGCATCTACAGGTGTTGTAGCGTTATAATCTAAATATATGGGTTGTTGTAGGGGCATTTATAGTACAAATGTAGCTATACCGTGCTTAACTGTAGCATGTTATATTTTAACCTGAGTACCAAGTATTTTTAAATACAATTGATTATCAGTTAGTTATGATAATTGTTAGTTAAAGTGCTAATAACTCAATGTTAGAACTTGCATAAATGGAAAATTCTTCCTAATTTGCTAAGATTATATACAAATCACAACCCTTTGATTTGCGGATGAAGAAACATTTACTAACAGGATTTTTTGTTGCGGCCAGTGCCGGTTTGTTATTTTACACCGCCTTTTATAATAAAGGTATAAACGGTGGAGTTGCTGTTAAGCACCAAAGCAAGAAAGAATTTAAAAGCTTTGTGCCCACAGCCAAAAGCAACCAGTATGCGGTTTTTAGCAAGCTTTTTAAAAACAACCCCGAAGAGGCAGTTGTAGACAATACCCATGTTGTATTAGATAATACCCAGCTAAACCCTTCAACAGAAGTGGCTGCGCCTGTATTAGCATACAATGCAATGTCGGAGCCGTTTGAACTTGCCAAGGTTGGTTTTAACGAGTATACCCTATCTGCCAACGCCGGACAAACTATTACGAACCCACAAACGGGCACAACCCTTACTATAAAACCTAATTCATTTATTAATGAGTTTGGTGAACTGGCCGAGGGCAGCGTTAAGCTGTTTATGCGCGAGATGCACTCTGCGCCAGAATACTTTATGCGCGGCGTACCTATGAATGGCTTTGAAAGCGCAGGAATGCTAGAGCTAAAAGCGTTTGATACCGATGGCAATGCTTTACAACTTAACAGCGAAAAGCCTGTTGATGTATTAATGGCTTCTACCATTACCGGTGGAAACTACTCTGTATATACATTAGATGAGTCAACTAAAAGCTGGAGGTTGAAAAACTCAGGCCTTAAACACCTTACCCCACAAGTAGGTAAAAAGAAAAAAGCGCAAGACTTTGATACCAATATATCATTAGCCCCGGTAAAAAAAGGCATACATATATTTAAATCGGAGCTACGTTTTAAAACATACCTTAACTACCGTGCTTACCCTGAAATGGAAACCTACAATAATGTAGAGTGGGTATACACCGGTAAAAATGCTAAGAAAATATCGGAAGAGTTAATGAAAGACCGCACCAACCCATTCGGTTCTCGCCGCAAGGGTAAAGGCCTATTATTTAACTACTGGACTGATGTTAAATTACACAAAGACAATGCCGGCCAGTTGCATATGGTATTTACTAATGGAACGGAAGTGGTTGACATTACCGTAAAACCTGAACATATTTATGGTACAGCTATTAATGCTGATGCTATGTATGATGACTACGCAATGATGGCTTCTAAAAAAGCTAAACCGGTTGCTACTAAAATGGATGAGGAAGTTGTTGAGACTTTTGACCCTGCAACGTTACCAAAAGGTTTTACATCATTAAGTAGCTTTACTATAGATGAGTTAGGCTTGTATGGTTTAAATCAAACACTTACCTATAATCAAACAGCTTCTTTATCAGTTGTTTTTACTGATGAGAATAACGCAGTAGTTAACGCAGGTGTTTTCTATCAATATGACAGGGCTCTTAACACTTACCAGGTTGTTACCCCAACCGATTTAATTAAAGTAGGCTATAACAACAGCAACACAAACATCTTATTTACTGTAACAGGTAATAACCAAGTGGCTGTATTAGATACTAAATCATTCGATGAGATGGTGGTTAAATCTACCGAAGGCTACAAGCTTTTGGCTAAGCTAACCCGCCGTAACATTAACTCTGTTAACGATGTTGTAGCTCTATTCAATAGCTAATACCTATAAAGATATATTTTAAAAAGCCCCGCTTTGGCGGGGCTTTTTGTTTGTGTGTATTTGCCTATCTTCGCCCCATACCTCTTATGTTTATACTTCTTCCGGCTGCCTATGCGGCTTTAGGTGTTTTTTAATTCACAAGCTCCGCTTTTTTGAGGCAGCGGGGCTAAACAGGCGTTTTTTATCGTGGGTATTTCTATTAAAGATATTAGCAGGTACAGCTCTTGTAGCTATTTATACCTACTATTATACCGATAGGAGTACAGCCGATGTATTCAAGTACTTTGACGATAGCAAGGTGATGTTTGATGCCCTGCAGGAGAAGCCGTCCGACTACTTTCAAATGCTCTTTGGTATTAATAACGACTCGCCCTACTTTGACCAATACTACGATACTATGAACAACTGGTACAGGGTATATGAGAGTAACCTGTATAACGATAGCCACACCATTATCCGTTTTAATGCAGTTGTAATGCTTTTCTCGGGCGGGCATATAGGTGTGCATACCGTGTTTATGTGCTTTATAGCATTAATGGGATTAACCGCCTTGTATAAGGTTTTCTCAACCTATATACTACACAACAGGCAAGCCTTGGCTATAGGTATATTCCTTTTGCCATCGGTGCTTTTTTGGGGCTCGGGGGTATTGAAAGAAGGCCTGTTGTTTTTTGCTATTGGCACAGCTGTTTTTTGCCTGGAACAACTGCTTAGCCACAAAGGCAGTTGGTGGCATTGGCCGGGTTTATTCTTCGCTTTGGCGCTGATGTTTATCTGCAAAATGTATGTACTTATATCGCTATTCCCCGGTATTGTAGCTTATAGTTGGGTAAGGCTTTCGGCCCCTAAGCGGGTATATCTTAAATATCTGGTAGTTATTCTGGTTTGTACTGTAGCAGCTGTAAACATTAAGGTGGTATTGCCTAAGGACGATTTTTTGGAAACACTATCGGAAAAGCAACGCGACTTTATGGGGCTTGCAGAGTCTATGAAATCGGGCAGTATTATCCACATAAATAAGCTGGAGCCTACCTTTAAAAGCTTTGCTATGAATGCCCCCGAGGCTTTTTTAAATACACTATGCAGGCCCTTTATTTGGGAAGCTAAAACAGCCTTTGAGTGGGCTGCGGCAATAGAAAACCTGGTCCTTATGGCCTTTATTATGTATTGCCTTATTAAGATTGACAGGAAGAAGCTAACCCAACCCTTAGTGCCATTCTGCATTACGTTTGTTTTGGTGCTATATGTGCTAAGCGGTATAGCAACACCTGTTGTAGGAGCCTTGGTGCGCTACAAGGTTCCCGCAATGCCTTTTCTGGTTATTGCTTTGCTGCTTGTGGTTAAGGATAATTCCTTCCCCCAAAAGCAATGGATAAATAAGCTACTTAATTAGCTTTTCGGTTTCTTCCCAAAGCCTTTCTTTAAGGCCATCGGTTTGCGAGTATTTAGAGTGCCACTTATGCTTGCTCTTAGCCCAATATTTTCCGCTTACACCTTCCACCTCCGGCGATGATGCCAGGTAAATAGACGTTGCAGCGCCTTTGTCTACATTCATACCAAACTGGGCAAAAATTCCCCAAAACAGCGCATATAAAAAGCCACCGTGTTTTTTACCAATATCGGTTTTTACAACGCCGGGGTGTAAAGCATTAACAGTTATGTTGGAACTTTTTAAACGCTCGGCCAGTTCCATAGTAAACAGTACGTTACAAAGCTTGGTACGTTCGTACATGCTATATCCGCTGTAGCCTTTGGTCATAAACAAATCATCAAAATTAAGTTTGCCACCGTAGTGAGAATGCGATGCTACATTGATAATTCGTCCGCTTGCACTGGTCTGCTTCATAAATTCAAGCAGCTCCATAGTCAATAAATAATAGGCCATGTGGTTAATGGCAATTTGCATTTCTATCCCATCAACAGAATATTCTAACTTATTGTAAACCGCACCGGCGTTATTAATCAGCACATCAAGCCTGGGGTATTTAGCTTTAAAATCAGCAGCCAGTTGCCTTACACTTTTTTGCGATGATAAGTCGGCAGTTAGGTATTCAACCTCGCTAGTGCCTGATAGGGCTTTGATATCATCAACAGCCTGTTGAGCCTTAGCTGCATCCCGGCCTACAATAACTACTTTATAGCCTTGTTTGGCAAGCCCTACGGCGGTTGCTTTACCTATACCCGCTGTGCCGCCGGTTATTAAAACAATTTTGTTGTGCATTGGTTATTGTGCTACGTTTTGGTAAATGTATACTAAAATGTGATTAGCCCCGAATTGTAATTTACCTTTGCTCAGCGCATGGATTTTCTTAAAAAAGAGGCGTTTGCCTCGTTCCGGTATAGGGATTTTAACTTTTTTATTTTTGCAAAAGTGTTGGTAACGGCTGCTGTGCAAATGCAGGCAGTGGCTATTGGCTGGCAGATATATGATATAACCGGCGACCCACTAGCATTAGGGTTAACAGGCCTTGCCGAGGCTATACCTGCTATATCGGTGGCGCTGTATGGCGGCTATATTGCCGATAGGGTAAAGCGCAAGTTTATACTCCAATGTGCTACGCTGGTTTTGGCTCTTGCATCGGCAACGTTAATAGTATTTAGCCATTTGGGTAATGATATTCCTATTGCTGCTTTTTATGTTGTGATATTTACTATTGGTGTAGCCCGCGGTTTTTATGGCCCCGCACAGTTTGCATTAATGTCTCAGCTTACTGACCGTAAGCATTATACCAACGCCGCGGCGTGGAACAGCACCCTTTGGCAATTGGCTGCTGTAACAGGCCCCGCTATTGGTGGGCTAATTGTAGGTTTTGCAGGCTACGAGGTTACATATATAACTATTGCCAGTTTATTGGTTACGGCCTTATTATTATTTACCCAAATAGGCACCCACGATATTGCAGCCGTAGACAGGGAAGAAGGTATGTGGGAGAGCATAACCAAAGGCTGGCGTTTTGTCTACAACCAAAAGATGATATTGGGGGCCTTATTACTTGATATGCTGGCTGTATTGTTTGGCGGGGCTACGGCATTGCTGCCCATGTTTGCCGATAAAATATTGGCTGTAGGCCCGCAGGGGTTAGGCTTTTACGCGCCGCGCCGGGTGTTGGGGCTTTTCTTATAGCGCTGGTTTTAACCTACAGGCCACCCACTAAAAATGCAGGTAAAACACTGCTGGCTTGCGTTGGCTTATATTCTGTATGTATGATAGGTTTTGCACTGTCGGTAAACTTCTATTTATCGTTGTTTATACTGGCTATGGCCGGGGCGTTAGATAATGTTAGTGTGGTAATACGCCATACCATATTACAGCTTTTTACCCCCGAAAATATGCGGGGCAGGGTATCTGCGGTAAGTACCATGTTTATAGGCTCAAGTAACGAGATTGGGGCTTTTGAAAGCGGCACGGCAGCTAAGCTTTTAGGACTAGTACCCTCGGTTATTTTTGGCGGGTTAACATCGCTAACCTCTGTGTTTATAGTAGGGGCGCAGTTTAAGAGCATCCGCACGTTAGACCTTAGTAAAGACCCTAACGCTGAGAAGCAAGCCTGATAAAGTTCTCTATAATCTTTATACCGTCCTTGGTCAGTACACTTTCGGGGTGAAACTGAACCCCTTTTACCGGAAGTGCTTTATGGCTTATCGCCATGCAAATTTCATTCTCGCCTGTGGCGGTAATTTCCAACTCATCGGGTAGGGTAGAGGCTTCTATAGCCCAAGAGTGGTATAGGCCAACCTGTAGTTCAGTACCCATACCATCAAACAAAGCATCGGGTTTAATAACTGTGGCCTTGCGACTAAGTCCATGAAATACTTCGGGCAGGTTTATTAGCGTAGCCCCTAAAGCCTCGGCGATAGCCTGGTGGCTCAAGCAAACACCCAGTATAGGCTTGTTTGTATAGTACTGCTTAATTAAATCAATAAGTATGCCCGAATCCTTAGGTAAACCCGGCCCCGGCGATAGTATTACGGCATCATATTGCTCAACATCTTCCAATGCTATTTCATCGTTACGAAACACATCGGTAGTTGCAAATTGAGCCGTGTAGTGGTACAAGTTGTAGGTAAAGCTGTCGTAATTATCTAACAGCAACAGCTTCATTATTGGGCTTTCAGAAATTCGTAAATCTCTTTCCAATCGTTGGTTTCAAGGGCAATGTACTCTTTCAGTTTTTCAAACTTCTGGCTAAGTTCGTTATTGCCAAAAGTTGTACCCTGGTTTATCCAAATGCCTTTTGCACCTAAGTTAAAAGCCAGCTCTACATCAGTAAGCCTGTCGCCAATAACAAAAGAATTTGCCAAATCATACTCCGGGTTATTCATGTAGCCGGTTAGCATGCCTGTTTGGGGCTTACGTGTAGGGGCATTCTCAAAAAGAACGTTTTATCTATATGCTCTGCCTTAAAATGGATATTCTCATTTTTTAGCGATGTCATTACCAAATTATGTATGGGGTTGAACACATGTTCGGGTAAAAACTCAGTACCTAAACCATCCTGGTTAGTTACCAAAGCCAGCTCAAAATCCAACTCCTCGGCAATAAGGCGCAGGTATTTAAATACGTTAGGCAGAAATTCTATCTTCTCAAAACTATTGATTACCTCGTCTGGTGCTTCTTTAATAATGGTACCATCGCGGTCTATAAATAATACTCTTTTCATTGGTTAGGTTTTACTACTAAAAAATTAGGTTTTATGAGGGTTTGGAGGGGTTTTGAAACCTATCCTAAAAACGGGTAACGGTAATCTGTTGGCGGATTAAACACCTCTTTAATAGTACGTGGAGATACCCAACGCAACAGGTTAATCATGCTACCTGCTTTGTCGTTTGTACCCGAACCGCGCGCACCACCAAAGGGTTGCTGGCCAACTACGGCACCTGTACATTTATCGTTTATGTAGAAGTTACCTGCTGCGTTACGTAGCTTGGTAAGGGCTAAATCTACAGCGTAACGGTCTTGCGATATTACCGCGCCTGTTAGGGCGTAGATAGATGTTTTGTCAATAATGTCTAAGGTCTTTTCAAACTCCGCATCGGGGTATACATACACCGTTAATACAGGGCCGAATAACTCCTCGCACATGGTAACGTAGAATGGGTCTTGTACCTTAATAATGGTAGGCTCTATAAACCAGCCTTGCGATTTATCGTAATTACCTCCGGTAATTAATTCTACTGATGAATCGGCCTTAGCTTCGTCAATATACTTAGCCAGTTTGTCGAATGATTTTTCATCAATAACCGCATTAAAGAAGTTTGATAAATCTTCCGTAGGGCCCATTTTGATAGACTTAACATCGGCTTGTAAACGGTCTTTCAATGCAGGCCATAAACTTTCGGGGATATACACCCTCGATGCTGCCGAGCATTTTTGCCCTTGGAATTCAAACGCACCACGGATAATAGCCGTAGCCAAAACATCAAGCTTAGCCGACGGGTGAGCAACAATAAAGTCTTTACCACCTGTTTCGCCAACTATGCGCGGGTAGCTTTTGTATTTTGATATGTTGTTGCCAATTTGCCCCCAAATGTTTTGGAACACACCCGTTGAGCCTGTAAAGTGGATGCCTGCAAAATCAGGATGGTTAAATATTATCTCTCCCGCTACCGGGCCGCTAGGGTATATCAGGTTGATAACACCATCAGGCAAACCTGCTTCCTGTAAAATCTTCATTATATAGTAAGCGGCATACACTTGAGTATCTGCTGGTTTCCATACGGCTACGTTGCCCATCATAGCTGCCGATGTAGGCAGGTTACCTGCTATAGCGGTAAAATTGAAAGGTGTTAAGGCAAATACAAACCCTTCTAACGGACGTTGCTCAACTCTGTTCCAAACCCCGGGCGCTGATATAGGTTGCTGCGAGTATACATCAGCCATGTAGCTAACGTTAAAACGCCAAAAGTCTATCAGTTCGCAGGCAGAATCAATCTCGGCCTGGTGGGCGCTTTTGCTTTGGCCCAACATGGTAGCGCCGTTCAATACATAGCGGTAGGGGCCGGCAAGTAAATCGGCGGCTTTTAAGAAGATAGCGGCACGGTCTTGCCACTGCATGGCAGCCCATTTATCTTTAGCTGCAAGGGCCGCGTTAATAGCATCGGTAACATGGCTTGCATCGCTGCGGTGGAAATGTCCTAAGGTATGCTTATGATCGTGTGGCGGGGCAAGGCGCACCATATTTCCGCTACGGACTTCTTTACCTCCAATAAACATGGGTACATCAAGCTCCTCGCTACGCATTTTCTTAAGCTGGTTAAGCAAGGCATCGCGCTCGGGTGTGCCGGGGGCATAGCTGTATATTGGTTCGTTTATTGGAGTAGGTATTTTGAAAAATCCGGTTGCCATTTTCTAATTATTAATTAGTAATTATGAATTATTAGGGTGCAAAGGTAATAAGTTTCCTTAGGCTGTATATTAACAAGTAGCGGCTACTATTGTTCTTTATACATTAAATGATGCGCAGGCACAGCTAAAAATGCCCCAACAAACGGCGCGGTAAGGTATATCCAGATATGCTCTAAGTGGCCCGATACCAATGCAGGGGCAAAAGAGCGGATGGGGTTCATAGATGCACCGGTTATAGGCCCGGCAAACATGGCTTCTAATCCTACTACGCAGCCAATAGCTATGGCGGCGGTTATGCCTTTTTCTTTAGCGCCGGTTGATACGTTTAGTACTACAAGCATAAGGAAGAACATAAGAAACACTTCCAGTATAAACGATTGCATCTCGCTGCCTGCGGGCATGGTAGCGCCCAACAATATATCAGCAGGAAATAAATACCTGAGCAATGCACTGGCTCCAATAGCGCCTGCGGCCTGAGCAGCAACATAAGGGGGATTTCTTTTGCCGGAAAACGGCCTGCTACCCAAAAGGCTGTGGTTACGGCGGGGTTCATGTGTGCTCCAGATATCTCTCCTAAAGAATAGATTAAAGCCAATACCACCGCGCCCCATACAGCGCAGATGCCCGCATGGGTAGGCGCGCCGGTTTGCTTATAAATAACAATAGCCCCGGTACCACAAACAATCAATATAAATGTGCCTATAAATTCAGATAGTAACCGTTTAAACATGTGTAGTAATTTGTTGGCAATATACTAATAGCTTATAGCTTGTAGGTTATAGCTGATAGAAAAATATGCACGAGCCCTGTAAGCTACCAGCTATCAGCTAAAAGCTACTATATTTGTGCCATGAAAAATGTATCAGTAATAGGCGCCGGAACCATGGGCAACGGAATAGCCCACGTATTTGCCCAAGCAGGCTTTAATGTTTCGTTTATAGATATATCGCAGGCAGCTTTAGATAAGGGCCTTGCTACCATAGCTAAAAACCTTGACCGTATTGTGGCTAAAGGTAACCTTACCGAAGAACAAAAGGCGGCTACACTGGCTAATATTACTGCTACTGCCGATTTAAAAGCGGGCGTATCTAATGCCGATTTGGTTATAGAAGCCGCTACCGAAAATGTAGAGCTAAAGCTGAATATTTTCCGCCAGATAGACGAGGCTGCCCCTGAGCGTGCCATACTGGCTTCTAATACATCGTCTATATCTATTACCAAAATAGCGGCGGCCACCAAACGCCCCCAACAGGTAATTGGCATGCACTTTATGAACCCCGTACCGGTTATGAAACTGGTTGAGGTTATTAATGGCTACTCTACCCATGCCGAGGTTACCAATGTGGTTTTCCAGCTTTCAAGGGTATTGGGCAAAGTACCTGTTGAGGTTAACGATTACCCCGGCTTTGTTGCCAACCGCATACTTATGCCTATGATTAACGAGGCTATATCAAGCCTTTACGAAGGTGTTGCCGGTGTAGAGGAGATTGATACAGTTATGAAACTGGGTATGGCCCACCCAATGGGTCCGCTTCAACTAGCCGACTTTATTGGCTTGGATGTTTGCCTGTCTATTATGCGCGTGTTGCACGATGGCTTTGGCAACCCTAAATATGCCCCATGTCCTTTATTGGTAAACATGGTAATGGCCGGTAACCTGGGCGCTAAAACCGGACAAGGCTTTTACACCTACACCCCCGGCAGCAAAGACCTTGTTGTAGCCCCTAATTTCAGAAAGTAATTGATATTAGGTTATTTTCAACTCTTATGTAGTTGATTAATTAAAATTTATAGGGTAATTACTGTTTGGATGCAGCGAGATTTTTATTGATCAATAATTTCAACTTCCATTATTGGACTAATCATATACAGGCGTTTTGTGTCTTGTTCAATACACTTAAAGCGCTTACGCACACGCTCTCCCTTAATAAACACCCTGCCATCGGGTATGCTGAAGGTAGCGTTGAATGGAATCTCGTCTAAATGCTTTTTTAGGTGCCCATCGGGGTCGTAATTTTTAAAACACGCATTAAGTTTACGTCGCCGCAACTAGATGCCGCCGGGTTAGCCATGTACTTTCGCAGGGCCTTATCTACATCGGGCGGAAACATACCGCTTTGTAAAAAGAACCACATGTGGCGTTTAAACTCCAGCTTCCACTCTTTGCCATGCGGGGCAACGGTATTTTTATATAGTATGAAGTTTGAAAGGTGGGCAAACTCATGCACCAGGGTTATAAGAAAAGAGTATTGGTTAAGGTTGTGGTTGATGGTGATGCAATGGCCCATACCATCAAAAGGGGCACGGTAATCGCCCAGTTTTGTATTGCGCTCGGCGGTAATTATCAGTTTGGTTTGGTAGCCTATAAGCCAGTTAACCAATAGCGGGCAAGCCGCTTCGGGAACATATTTTTTAAGCATTGTTAAAAGCCTGTCGTACATACCAAATGCAAAAATAATTGGTTGAACGGCTAATTGTCGGATATTTGGGGTTTAATAGGCATAAAAGTTATGAACCGTATTATAGAATGTGTGCCCAATTTTAGCAATGGGCAAAACCCCGAAGTATACAACGCAATAGCTGCCGAGGCAGAAACGGTTGAAGGTGTTAAATTGTTGAACGTAGACCCCGGAAAAGCAACCAACCGAACGGTGGTTACCATTGCCGGCAGCCCTGAGGCTGTTATAGAAGCGGCATTCCGTTGTATTAAAAAAGCGGCAGAGCTTATAGATATGAGCAAGCACAAAGGCGAGCACCCGCGCATGGGCGCTACCGATGTGTGCCCTTGGTGCCTATTAGCGGCATAACAATGGAAGAAACGGCAGCGTTTGCAAAACAGCTTGCCAAAAGGGTAGGAGAGGAGTTACACATACCTGTATACTTATACGAAGCTGCCCAGACTGATAAAAAACGCAGCAACCTTTCGGTTATCCGCGAAGGGGAATATGAAGGCTTTGCAGAGAAGATTAAAAAAGCAGAGTGGAAGCCAGATTTTGGCCCTGCCGAACTGAATATAAAAGCCGGGGCGACAGTTATAGGTGCGCGCGATTTTTTAATTGCTTACAACGTTAACCTTAACACCACATCGGTACGCCGTGCCAACTCTGTAGCGTTTGATATACGCGAGAAAGGCCGTGTTAAACGCATTGGCGACCCTGTTACGGGCGAGGTGGTAAAAGACGAAAACGGCAACCCTGTTTCTATTCCCGGCAGCTTAAAGCATGTTAAGGCCATTGGCTGGTTTATAGAGGAATATGGCGTTGCCCAAATATCTATGAACCTGACTAATATTATTGAAACGCCTTTGCATATTGCGTTTGACGAGACCTGCACCAAAGCGCAGGCCCGTGGGTTGCGTGTTACAGGTTCTGAATTGGTGGGCCTTGTGCCGCTAAACTCTTTGTTAGATGCAGGCCGTTATTTCCTAAAAAAACAACAACGCTCGGCGGGAGTGAGTGATGCTGAACTAATACGCATAGCGGTAAAAAGCATGGGGCTTGACGAGCTTGGCCCGTTTGACCCGCAAAAACGTGTTATAGAATATTTAATTGCCGAAGGTTCTGATAAATTAGTAAGCATGAGCCTGCGTGCTTTTGCCGACGAAACAGCATCGGAGAGTCCGGCCCCGGGTGGTGGCTCTATTGCGGCCTATTGCGGTGCTATGGGCGCATCATTAGCTTCTATGGTGGCTAACCTATCATCGCACAAGCGGGGTTGGGACGATAAATGGGAATATTTTTCTGACTATGCAGAAAAAGGTCAACGCATTAAAGATGCCTTGCTAAAAGCGGTTGATGAAGACACCGCGGCCTTTAATAAAATTATGAAAGCCTTTGAACTGCCTAAGGGTACCGATGCCGAAAAGGCCGCCCGCAAGCAGGCTATACAAGATGCTACTAAATATGCTATAGAAGTGCCTTTTAAAGTGATGGGTCTTTGCTTGGAAGCTATGGAAGTAGCCAAGCGCTATGGCCGAGAGTGGCAACCCCAATAGCGTTACCGATGCAGGTGTGGGCGCACTGAGTGCGCGTACCGGCGTGCGCGGTGCTTTTTTAAATGTTAAGATAAATGCAGCGGGGTTTGCTGATAAGGCTTTTGTTGATGATGTACTGGCTAGAGGCGAAGCGCTGGAAGCGCGAGCTCTGGCATTGGAAGATGAGGTAATGGGGATAGTGAATTCTAAAATTGTTTAGTACGCTTTCACCTCTCCCCGACAATCCAATGAATTGTATTGTCTTTCCCCTCTCCCGGGGGAGAGGGGGTGTTAAAGTCTTGAGGGCGGTAAGAATTAATTTATTGTCCCCCGCTCACTACGGGAGAGTGGTTAGGGGAGAGGTGCAAAATAAAAAAGCAGATTTAAATAGATTTTAGCACTTCCGATATCTTTTGGGTTACAGAATTAACATCCTCCAGAATTTCTGAATTGGTAAATCGTAAAATGGTATAGCCAAGGTCTTTTAAAACATAATCGCGGTCTTGGTCTTTTTCTATTGCTTCTTTTGAATTATGGATATCCCCATCAACTTCAATTATTAACTTTTTAGAATGGCAATAGAAGTCGGCAATGTAGTTTAGCAATGAATGTTGCCTTCTGAAGTAATAGTTATCTAATTGCTTTCTCCTCAATTTGTCCCATAGTAAACTTTCGGCAAAGGTTGGTTTGCGCCTCATTGTGCGGGCAAACTCAAGCTGTTTATGAGGAGAATCAAGATGGAAGTCCCTTAGCATCCAACAAATATATTTTATTTCTTAAATCGTATGCACCTCTCCCCGCGACAATCCAATAAATTGTATTGTCTTGCCCCTCTCCCGTGGGGAGAGGGGGTTAAAGTGTTGAGGGCAGTAAGAATAAATTTATTGTCCCCCTCTCACTACGGGAGAGGGGTTAGGGGAGAGGTGCAAAATAAAAAAGCAGAGTTAAATAGATTTTAGCACTTCCGATATCTTTCGGGTTACAGAATTGATATCCTCCAGAATTTCTGAATTGGTAAATCGTATAATGGTATAGCCAAGGTCTTTTAAAACATAATCGCGATCATGGTCTTTTTCTATTGCTTTTTTTGAATTGTGGATATCCCCATCAACTTCAATGATTAACTTTTTAGAATGGCAATAGAAGTCGGCAATGTAGTTTAGCAATGAATGTTGCCTTCTGAAGTAATAGTTATCTAATTGCTTTCTCCTCAATTTATCCCATAGCAAACTTTCAGCAAAGGTTGGTTTGCGCCTCATTGTGCGGGCAAACTCAAGCTGTTTATGTGGAGAATCAAGATGAAAGTCTCTTAGCATGCAACAAATATATTTTATTTCTTAAATCGCTTTCACCTCTCCCCTGACAATCCAATAAATTGTATTGCTCCTCTCCCGTGGGGAGAGGGGGTTTGTGCTATTGCTTGCTTTCACCTCTCCCCGCGACAATCCAATGAATTGTATTGTCTTGCCCCTCTCCCGTGGGGAGAGGGGTTGTTATTTTTTTATTAACATATTTTATAAAATGCTTGACTTTTGCTGTTGGGTTGTTGTATCTTTGTAGTGTTCTTTTTGCGCAAAGAGGAAGAGTGCATTTATTACCTAATAAAAAAACCGATAGCTATCGGTACTGCTAAAACAGTAACCAATATTAAACAGATCCTGAAACAAGTTCAGGATGACGATTTTAGATTTAAAACCATTGCCTGGAGTGACAGTCTGGTTAGTGTTTACAATAAGAAGCGGCGTAAAGAAGTCGCTCGAGAATTAGAAATTATTTTAAATAGTATTTACCTACGCCTGTTAAACCTCCCTCCAAAACAGGCAGTAAATTCTATTGCCCTTATTTAAATATTAACCCGGCGCTTTGACAAACTCCCCTTGTTGAGGCCCGGGTTTTTATTTGTGGTGTTTACCACCCCCGTCACGACTTCGTCCTGACACCCCCTCCTAAATTTAGGAGGGGAGGAAAACCTCCCGACGATAAATGTGGGATACCGCTAAAGTACCCTGACGATGAATGTCAGGGCAAGCGCGAAAATGAGTTATACGGCTACACGCTGTAGGGTTTTAGTTTGATTAAGAATCCCTCCCCTCTGACACAAGGTCAGAGGTACTCCCTTTAAAAGGGAGAGTTGTTGGTGTGTAAAGATATTGCAGTGCTTCGGATAAAATACACCCGCGAAAACGAGTTGTCGGGCTACATGCTGTAGGGTTTTGGTGAAATGAAAAATGATAGGTCAAAAATGAAAAGTAGAAATATACCCCTCGGTCTTGCCTACCGGCACGACCACTCCCCTTTGCAGGGGAGAGCCAAAAAAGCGACCCTCGAAAATGATGTTATTAGCTACACGCTGTTGGGGTTTAGTTTGATTAAGAATCCCTCCCTTCTGACACAAGGTCAGAGGTACTCCCTTTAAAAGGGAGAGTTGTTGGTGTGTAAAGATATTGCAGTGCTTCGGATAAAATACACCCGCGAAAACGCTGTTATTAACTACATGCTGTAGGGTTTTAGTTTGATTAAGAATCCCTCCCCTCTGACACAAGGTCAGAGGTACTCCCTTTAAAAGGGAGAGTTGTTGGTGTGTAAAGATATTGCAGTGCTTCGGATAAAATACACCCGCGAAAATGATGTTATTAGCTACATACTGTATGGGTTTGTGGAAATGAAAAATGATAGGTTAAAAATCAAAAAATAGAAATATACTCCCTCGGTCTTGCCTACCGGCACGACCTCTCCCCTTTGCATTGCGAGAGCCAAAAATAATCTGCGAGAACGATGATAACATAGAGGCATATGCTGTTGATGATAACTTATTATATGCCTGAAACAAACCTATAATGGCAACTTGATAGATACTAATTTGGACAGCGAAAAATTTTATAAAATTTCAAGAAACATGAAAGTAGTATCTAGGTTTTTACAGTTATTGGTTATAATGTTTGTTAGCCTACAAAGTGTTGCGCAAGCACCACCGCAAGGCATAAGTTACCAAGCTGTAGCAAGAGATAATAATGGATCTATACTGGCAAATACGCCAATATCAGTTAAATTATCTGTTATAAATGATATTGTTAATAATACAGTAGAATACAGTGAGGAGCATACAACCTTGGTAACTAATCAATTTGGTTTGTTTACCCTTGTAATTGGGCAAGGAAACCAAGTAGGAGGCCCTGTTACATTTAATAATATAGCTTGGGGAAGTGGTGAGCATTATGTTAAAGTAGAGGCTAATACTGGTACGGGTTATATAGATATGGGTACCATGCAACTATGGTCTGTACCTTATGCCTTATATGCAGGCAATGTTGTAAATGGTGTTACAGGCCCTACAGGCCCATCGGGTATTGGTATAACAGGTCCAACCGGTACACAAGGTCCTACAGGACCAGGTGGTGGAGCTACCGGTCCAACCGGTCCAACGGGTATAAACGGAGCAGTGGGGGTAACTGGTGCACAAGGCCCTACAGGCCCTACAGGAAGCATAGGAGCGCAAGGGCCTGCTGGCCCAGCCGGGTTACAAGGTGCAACAGGTGCAAACGGCTCACAAGGCGTAACCGGTCCAACAGGACCATCAGGAGTTGGTATTACTGGCCCTGCGGGTCCTACCGGTGCTAATGGACTACAAGGTCCTACAGGCCCCGCTGGTACTGCAAGCAATGCTTGGAATTTAACAGGCAATTCTAACACCAACCCATTAACCAATTTTGTAGGTACGGTAGATGCTGTAGATTTGATTCTGGCAACAAATAGTACTGAGCGTATTAGGATTAAAAGTACTGGTACTATTGATTTTACAGGTGATATTGAAAACTAGGAACTAACTGCCAACACAACTACACGGGGTGCTGGTGCCATTGTAGACCCAAGCCCCGTAGCATTAACTACAACACCAAGTGCTGCCACGTTATGGCTTGATAATAATGGCTATTGTGCGGTTTGTACAGAGAGTTACCAGCAGGTTTTGCCCAATTTTATTGGACAAGCTGAAGTTATTGATGGTACTAACCAATCTATAACAATAACAGATGGTTCAGGTGTAAATAATAGCGGTTTATTGGTTTTAGGTAATGTTGTAATTAAATCAACCACCAATGGCACAAACACACTAACATTAGCCAACCGTTATATGGTATGGTTGCAGCGCTCAACAACTGCTGATTTTTCTGCCGGGGTTACAAATGTTTATAAGGTTGAAGATGCTATAACAAGTGGCATTAGCGGCAGTAATTTAGGAAGTGGTATTACAACAACCTCTTTGTTTTTTGCAGATACCAACCTTTCGCCCGGAACGTACTATTACCGTTTGGTTTTTCAAAATTTAATGGGTGCTAGCAATGGCCAAAATGTAGTAGCATTGGATAGAAACCTTATTTTACTTCAAATAAAAAGATAAAAATAGGAGACTGGGGGAGAGGGGTCAACATCTAACAATCCCTCCTCTCGTTCTTCACGCAACTGCAAGCTTTTATTACATTCGGGTACTCCCTTTAAAAGGGAGAGTTGTTTCCTGTGTATGAAACGTTTGAGAAAGACTATAACCTAGCACCTAAAACCTAGAAGCTATAAAACCATCAACCCATCGCGCATAACAAGCTTACGGTCGGCCATGTTGGCAAGTTCCTCGTTGTGGGTTACTATAACAAAGGTTTGGTTAAACTCTTTGCGTAGGGTAAAAAACAGGTTGTGCAGGTCTTTGGCGGTGTTAGAGTCCAGGTTGCCCGATGGCTCATCGGCAAGGATAACCGCGGGGTTATTTACTAGGGCACGGGCTACGGCAACACGCTGCTGCTCGCCACCCGATAGTTCAGATGGTTTATGTTCTAAGCGTGATGATAAACCTAAAAAGCCCAGCAATTCCTTAGCTCTTTTCTCGGCTTCGGCTTTGCTTGTTTTGGCTATAAAGGCCGGTATGCAAACATTCTCCAATGCTGTAAACTCAGGTAGCAGGTGGTGAAACTGGAATACAAACCCAATATTTTTATTACGGAAGGCCGATAATTTTTTATCGCCCAAAGAAAATACATCGTTATTGTTGATTACGAGCTTGCCACTATCAGGCTTATCAAGCGTGCCAATAATTTGCAGCAGGGTGGTTTTACCCGCCCCCGATGCGCCTACAATAGAAACAACCTCGCCACGGGCTACAGAAAGGTCAACGCCCTTTAGCACTTTTAGCGCGCCATAGGCTTTAACCATATTTGTTGCTTCTATAATGGGTTCCATGCTTATAAGGCGTTTACAATGTGTTTGCCTTGCAATATAGGCACAACAGTAGTAGTATCCAGTTGCAGGCAGTAGCGCACGTCTTTTTCAAGTTCTAAACGCTTCATGCGGTGGCGGTGGCTGCTGTTTTCAAGGTAGCCATATAAATCGCCTTTAGCTTCCTGGTACAAACGCAGGGCAGCCAAAGCGGCATCATCAAAGTCGGTAGATTCTATTTCGCCTTGCAGTTTCTCCACCAAAGCCCCGGCAAACAAAGTGTCTTCCATGTTAAAACGGTTTTTCCAGCCCGAGCATAGAATGGTAACGTTTTCGTTTTGTTCCAATATCCAGTTGGCTACTGCTGATAGGTTGATAAAAGCGCCTATAATAACCTTAGAGGCTTCTTTGGCAATTTCTACAGCCTGTGTGCCGTTGGTGGTGGTAAGGGCTATGGTTTGGCCTTTTACATGGTCTGTCATGTAGCTAAAAGGCGAGTTGCCAAACTCAAAACCATCTTGCACAATGCCGTTACGCTCTGCCGCGGCCATGTAGCCGTTTTGGCGGTACATCATGGCATCTTCAATAGTTGCCACGGGTATTATAGATTTTACACCATGCTGAAAAGCGGTGCAAATGGCCGATGTGGCACGTAAAATATCAGTTACTACAATAATACGGTCGGTAGAGTCGTAGTATTGGAATAAAGCGGGCGAAAAACAAACCTGTACGTTGCGCATGCTTAATTAGCCTTGTAAAAAGGTGCTTTAACCACTTTAGCTTTGCTCAGTTTGTCGCGCACTTTAATGTAAATTTCGCTGTCAACCTTGCTAAATGCCGTTTCAACGTAAGCCATGCCAATAGGCAGTTTAAGGCTGGGCGATTGTGTGCCTGATGTTACTTTGCCAATAACGCGGCCATCGGCATCGCACACCTCATAATCGTGGCGTGGAATGGCGCGTTCTTCTACTGTAAAGCCAACCAATTTACGACCTGTGCCATTGGTTTTGTGGCCTTGTATAATATCGCTTGCGGTAAATTCTTTAGTGAATTTGGTAATCCAACCTAAGCCTGCTTCTATGGGTGATGTTGTATCGTCAATATCGTTACCGTATAAGCAAAAGCCCATTTCTAAGCGCAAGGTATCGCGGCAGCCAAGGCCGGCTAATGCAATACCAAACTCTTTGCCCGCTTCCATAACGGCGTCCCAAAGGGCTTCGGCATTTTCGTTCTTAATGTATAACTCAAAACCACCTGCGCCGGTATATCCGGTTGCCGATATAATTACATTATCAAAACCCGCCATAGTACCACGTACAAAAGAGTAGTACTCCAAGCCGGCTAAATCAACATCGGTAAGTTTTTGCAACGCAGCAGTAGCCTTAGGGCCTTGCACAGCAAGCAAAGCGGTTTTGTCTGATATGTTTTTCAGCTCAACACCACCGGTGTTTTGCGATCCAATCCAATCCCAGTCTTTATCAATGTTTGATGCGTTTACCACCAACATATATTCTTCTTCAGACATGCGGTAAACCAGCAAATCGTCAATAATGCCGCCATTGCTGTTTGGCAGGCAGCTGTATTGTACTTTACCATCAATTAGTTTAGAAGCATCGTTGCTGGTAACGCGTTGTATAAGGTCTAACGCGCTAGTGCCTTTAACAATAAACTCGCCCATGTGCGATACGTCAAACATACCCACAGCGGTACGTACCGCTTCGTGTTCTGCATTAATGCCGGTATAGCTTACAGGCATATCGTAGCCCGCAAAAGGGACTATTTTAGCACCTGCTTCAACGTGTTTGTTGTAAAGCGGGGTGCGTTTGGTAAGAGTTGCTTCCATTGAAAATATTAAGAGAACAAAGTTATGAAATTGGCGGCATTTGAGTGCACAGAATATTCGGCTTCTATCTTTTTACGGGTATTGGCTCCCAAATCAATCAACAGTTGACGGTTTTCCATCAGTTTACTCAGGGCATTGTACCAATCGTCGGGCGTGGTGCATATAAAACCATTAACGCCATCGTCAACAATTTTAGTATTTACCCCTACGGGCGATACCAGCGCAGGTATACCCAGCGACATATACTGCAAAGCTTTAAAGCCACACTTTCCGTTGGCCCATTTATCATCTACCAATGGCATAAGGCCTACGTTAAATTGAAGCAAATCTTCAATCTCGGTTTCCTTTTTCCACTTAGTAAATTGTAACGATTTTAGGTTGAAATCGGGCGCTGTATCTGATATTACGTTAAAAGTAAAATCGTATTTCTCTTCTAGCTTTTTAAACACAGGCACCAGCGCATTTAGGTATTGCATGGTACTGTGTGTACCCGTCCATCCAATTACAAAGCCGTTGCTACTTTGATTTTTTACTTTATTATGATGATGTTCAGTATCAATAGTAGTAGGATTATAAACCGCATTGGCATTAAACTGTGCCGCGTAGTTGCGCAGGTAATCGTTTCCGCACGACACCTTGTAGGCCATTTTACAAACCTTGGCTACGTTGTTGTAAAACTTAAATTTAGAAAAGAAACCGTTGTGTTCTGATGTGTTGGGAATCCAAATAGCATCATCAAAATCATATATCAGTTTTTTGCCTGCTACTTTGGCTATTATCCACTCAAACACCGGCGGACCAAAAACTCGGCTTCGCGGTGAACGAATACATAATCGTATTTTCCTAAGGTGAACATTGCCGCCCAACGGCGTAAATATCCGCGCAGCGTACCCATAATTTTAGGTAGTGTGTGGCCTGGCTTGTAAAGAATAGCCCAAGTTTTATCATCAATAAAAGCCTGCTTGTCTATGGTAAACCCATTAGCTTCCAGTGCCTGATAATACTGTTCAAACCTAAAGCGTTGGCTTGCAGCCGTGCCTTGCGGATAAGGAAAAAGAAACAGTATGCGTTTTGCCATTGCGGTGCAAAAATAGCAATTAGTTCCCAGTTCTCAGTTGCCGGTTGCAAGCTTGACACAAGAAGCAGAAAATAATAGTGTAGAAATTAAAGTCCCCCTCACTCCTTTAGGAGAGGAGGATTTAGGGGGTGAGGGCCCTACCTCGGCGTATTAAACAAATCGTTAGCGCGGCCACCGTATGTTGGGTTAACGCTGTTTATATCAAAGCTGTTGCTCTGCGTATCGCGCTTATGTAGTTTAAGCTGCCATTGAGGGTCGTTAATTTCGCCATTGGCATCAGAGTGCAGCAGGGTATAATCGTTGGTAACCAAATCGGGAAGGTAAAACACAAAACGGCGGTTATTTTGATTGTCTAATCGGTAGTAATGCCAAATCTCGTAGGGGTAAGCGCTGGGCTCGTGCAGACTGGCGGTGCGGTTGTTTGGCGGACCGTATTGTAAAAATACACGACCACGGTCGGTCTGGTAGCCGCGGCGTATAGAAGTGCCAAACTCGCGATTAACTACTTTAACCATGGCAAGGTATTCTGCCCAGCCCTTAAAAGGGTCTGCGGTGTTGTGGTTTGTCCAAAACGTTTTAAAGTAGGTGCGCATGGCTGTAGAGTCCGACTTTTTTAGTTGGTCTATAAATATGCGTTCTTTAGGGGTTGCAATGGGGCGCAGCGAGCGGACAAAATCGCGTAACGTATCAGTTTTAAGTTGGGCAATGTAGGCATCAAAATTATTGGCAAAGGTGTTTATGGCACTTAAATCGGCAATAGGGGCAATGCCCGAACTGCGTTGAAAGTATAGCTTTTTGCCTCCCAGTACAAAGTTGTTTTTATCGCGGATGTCAACCACCACATAGTAGTTGCCCGATGGAAGCTTGGTAATATCAAAACTAGATAAAACAGGCACAACCTCTTGGCTGGTATATACTTTGGTTTTAAAGTGGGTATCTAGCGGTTTCTTCGTATCGGCCGATTCTATGAAGCTATACACCACAAATTTTTCGTTAGCGCCAAATTTTTTCTCGGTGCCATATATCTCGGTATAAAAGTTAAGGTCCTTAACACTTTCAGGGTAGTAGCCCGATACATAGGGAACCATCTCGTAGCCGCTTTTGGTAAGTGGGGTAGGGGTGCTGCTTTTTACAAAGGTATCTACAGGCATAATGTCAGACATTGTAACACCCGTATCAGGGTAGTTAACCATAATGGGTATGTTACCGGCAAAGGCGGGGGCAACGCGGTTAAGGTCGGCAATGCTAATTTCTAAAGTGTATTTGCCATTAGGCAGGGGCAGGTTGTGCTTATCAATAAAATTAGGTTTAGCAGTAAGAGTATCAGCAATTTCCGGACTTAGCAATGTGTATTTGTCTGCATAAAAAACAGTATCGTTGCGGGTGGCAGTTAGCACCACTTCTACATTACCCTGGTATTTACCGTTGGCGTTTTTGGCAAATTTTGCGGTTTCGCCATTTACCATTAAGTATGTTTCAACAAATGGTTTGCTACCGGGCCTGTTAAAGGTGCAGTAGTTAAGCGCCGATTGCAGGTTTTGCGCCTGCACACCAAGCGTAGCAACCAATAGGCCTAATAAATATATATAGCGTTTCATATTAACCAAATTCTAAAATACAGTGTAAAGTTACGAATTTTAGAGAGGTTGGGCAGGACAAATTCGATGGTTTGTCGGATATAAATAAGCCCACGGTTAGGTGGGCTTGTGATATAGGGTGGTTATATTGTTATGGGAGGTTGTTGAGCAAGTTTTCAATTGTAGCTGGATCAACTTCTTGTGGAACTAAATTTAGTGTTGTTCCGCCCGTACCTACTGTTCCTGCCCCTAAGCCGAAATAGAGTTTGCCATTAGAGACAGAAAAAGATGTCATATGTACATTGGTTCCAATAGGAATACTATTAAACCTGTATTTATTTGAACCGGGATGAATGTTGAATACATTGCCTACGGCTTCTTCACTATCAATAGAAATAAATACCTTGGTATTTGTTTCATCGAATGACGAAGGTAATACAGCGCTGATAGAATCTTTAGGATCGGTATTATTATAGAAATAGTCGCAGTTAATCCAATTAAAATCATCAGGATAACCAATATAACTGGTATCGCCGTTTACAACATATTTGTAAAAATTGGTAGTGTCTTGTATCCAATTTAAATAATTAATAGCCGTGTTATTTGGATTAGGATTTGTCACAGTACCAGTGAATACCGGTATATAGTTTTGTATACCTGAACTTGGGAGTTTAACCTTGTATTGCTGGGTTGGAAATAGTTCTTGACCATTTTGAGTAACTAAGAGATACATTTCGCCTTTTGAAACTAATATATTACCACCGCTGGTAGTTGTGGCGTTATTTAATATCATGTCTTTTTTAGTGTAAATTTCTTTTAAAGAAATATCTACATAGCCTGAAACAATAGTATTGTTAGCCATTTTGAATGAATTGGGCCAAAAGGTAACTTCTGCACCTGCTGTAGTTGTAATGGTTGTTTGTTCGTCAGCTTTTACACTAAAGGTTTGGGTGGGGACAGCCTGATTTAAGAAATAGCTGTAAATTTCATAATTGCCAGGCTGAAGTGGGATTTGCTGCGGACCAGGGGAATCCTTTTTACAGGCAGAATAGAAAATTGCTAAAGTTAAAACCGGAATAAAGAGTAGAAGTTTTTTCATACAAGTAATGTTTTTGGTTATTTGATAATGCAATGTAGTAAATTGGTTATATACCAAGCAACTAAGTATTAAATCAATTTAGTTTGATACAGGCTGAGCGTTAATTATCTAATTGCATATTCGCTCATTCGCCAATTAATATTACCTTTGCCCCGTTCTTTGAATAAAGCTCTTTAAAATGACATTAGTAAAGCAAGAGAATAAGGCCACCATTGAGAAACCGTTTGAGGGGATGACGTTGGGTGGACACGAGCAGGTAACTTTCTGCTACGACGAAGCAACAGGGTTAAGAGCCATTATTGCAATTCATAACACCGTATTGGGCCCATCGCTGGGCGGTTTGCGCATGTGGAACTATGCTAACGAAACCGAGGCATTGAACGATGTTCTTCGCCTTTCGCGCGGTATGACCTACAAGGCAGCCATTACAGGCTTAAACCTGGGCGGCGGCAAGGCCGTTATCATAGGCAATTCTAAAACAGATAAATCAGAAGCATTAATACGCCGCTTTGGCAGGTTTGTAGAAAGCTTGGGTGGTAAATATATTACTGCCGAAGACGTGGGCATAAACACCCGCGACATGGAATACATAAGCCAGGAAACCAAGCATGTATCGGGCCTGCCCGAGAGTATGGGCGGCGGCGGCGACCCTAGTCCGGTTACCGCTTACGGCGTGTATATGGGCATGAAGGCATCGGCCAAACACAAATGGGGCAGCGATAGCCTTGCGGGCAAAACCATTACTGTACAAGGCACAGGCAACGTAGGTTTTTACCTGTTGCAACTGCTTAATAAAGAAGGCGCTAAACTGGTTGTTGCTGATATTAATGAGGATAACCTGAAAAAAGCGGTTGCCGAAACCGGCGCTACCGTTGTTGGTCCTAACGATATTTACGATGTGCAGGCTGATATTTATGCCCCCTGCGCATTGGGTGCTACGCTAAATGACGATACCATTCCACGCCTTAAATGTGAAATTGTAGCAGGTTCTGCCAACAACCAACTAGCTGTTGAAGACCGCGATGGCGAGGCTTTGATTGAGCGTGGCATTATTTACGCCCCCGATTTTTTAATTAATGCAGGTGGTTTAATCAACGTGTATAACGAGGTGTTGGGTAAATACAACCGCGACAGGGTAATGCGCCATGCCGAGACTATTTACAGCCAAACACTGGCTATTTTAGAACGTGCCGAAGCCCAAAAAATTACACCGCAATTGGCTGCTAACCATATTGCCGAAGAGCGCATTAATTCTATAGCGGCTATTAAAACTAGAATGTAAAACAAAAGAGCCTCACCCCCAACCCCCTCTCCTAAGGAGAGGGGGCGTTACAACCTTTATAGAAACTATACTGTTTGTTGGGGGAGAGGCAGATAGATATTATGCTTAACAGACGACACATACGGGTAAAAGTAATGCATGCATTATACGGTTTCTTTCAATCAGAAAACGATGATATTGTACGCGGAGAGAAGGAACTATTTTATAGTATTGATAAAACGTACGAACTGTACATTTGGATGCTGCAACTTGTTGTAGAGCTTAAAGAATGTGCATGGCAGGTTACAGAGGAGCGCAAGCACAAACGCCTGCCTACTGCCGACGATTTAAACCCCAACACCAAGTTTATAAATAACAAGTTTATAGAGGTTTTGCAAAACAATGCCGAGCTGCACGATAAGGTTGTTAAATACAAGGTAAACTGGCAGCCGCGTTTTGAACTTATCCGCCGCTTGCTTGGTAAATTTACTCAGGGCGAAGAATACCAAAAGTATATGGCTACGCCCGGCAAATCGTTTGCCGATGATAAGAACATTGTACTGGCCCTTATTGAAGAGTACATTGCCCCTGATGAAGATTTGAGGGAGAAAATGGAAGAGGACAGCATTTATTTTGCCGATGATTGGGTAGTTACCATCGGCGCCTTGGCCCGCACGGTAGAGTTGTTTAACGAGAATTCTGACGAAGGCCAACGCCTTTTGGCAACCTATAAAGATGCCGAAGACGATGCCAAGTTTACCAAAGAACTTTTCCGCAAAACCATACTATCATCAAAAGCATACGAAGAGCTGATTGTATCTAAGGTTAAAAACTGGGAAATAGAACGCCTTGCCGCTATGGATGTGCTGTTGATTAAAATGGCCATTGCCGAGATTTTAAACTTCTCCAGCATTCCCGTAAAAGTATCGCTAAACGAATACATAGAGCTTTCTAAAATATACAGCACCCCACAGAGCAAAGCCTTTGTTAATGGCCTGTTAGATAAAATAGTGGGCGAAATGAAAGAAAAAGGCGAGATTAAAAAAGCAGGCAGGGGCCTAATTGAGTAGATTTGTGCATGGTACAACCATTGGCACATAATATTACCACCCGCCGCACAGCAAGGTATTTTACCTTAGGCAACACCGTAAACCCCACTAAAGTATGGGTAGTGCTGCATGGCTATGGCTTTTTGGGTTCAGTATTTATAAACGAATTTGCAGACTTAGTTAAAGACGATACGTTGATTATTGCACCCGAGGGCTTATCGCGGTTTTATGCTAAAGGCCTGGGTGGCGATGTGGTTGCCAGTTGGATGACCCGCGAAGACCGCAATGCTGATATTGCCGATAACGTTACCTATTTAGATACCATCTACAGCGAAGTAATACAACCCTTAGGTAATGTAAAGTTGAACGGACTTGGCTTTTCGCAGGGCTGTGCCACGTTGTGCCGCTGGGCTACTATGGGCCTGCCAACATTTAATAAAATGGTGCTTTGCTCGGGCGATATTCCTAACGATTTAGCGCCGGAGAAAATTGCCGCTATTTCTCAGCAAACAGATATACACGTAGTTTACGGTACCGAAGACCCACTTATTCCCCAAGGCTATACTGATAAACTGATGGAAATGCTAACCGCTTGGGGCGTGCGCTACCAAAGCAAAACCTTTGTGGGCAAGCACGAGGTTAATAAAGAAATTTTAGCCGATTATTTTTAGTATGCTGCTCATCTATTCGCCCCAAATTACCAACCGTTTGCGCTATGCTGTAAAGCTGGTGTTTACCAATTGTGTGCAGGCAGAATATAAGCTGGTTGATTCTATTGAGGAATTTAACAGCCATAATGGCCCTAAACTATCATACGGCAAACAAGCTGTAGGTAACGAGCCTTTTGTGTATGCGGAAGGCATGTTAAGCGAGACAGGTTTCCGTACGGAGCAACCCGCTAAAGGAGCGGATTACAAAGGCATCAGCACAATATTTTCTACTGATACGAATAGCATTTTACCCTTTGATGTTTTTGCCGCGGCGTTTTACATAGCCAGCCGGTACGAAGAGTATTTGCCACATGAGCGCGATAACCACGACCGCTACATTCCAACAGAATCTATCCACCATAAATACGGCTTTTTAAATAAGCCAGTGGTTAATATCTGGAGCGCTGAACTGGCTACTCTTTTACAGGCTCTGTATGCCGATTTTACTTGGGAGAAACCTAAGTTTACATTTACATCAACCATAGATATTGATAATGCCTTTGCTTTTGCCCACAAGGGTTTGTTGCGTGGGGTTGCAGGCTTGGCAGGCGATGTGTTAGATCTTAAATTTAAACGCATACCCAAGCGTTTTTTAAGCTGGATGCACGATGCTAACGACCCTTATAATACTTTCCATATAATTGAAGACCTTGCCGCTAAATACAAACACAGGCTTAAGTTTTTTGTATTGGTGGCCGATTATGGGCATAACGATAAAAACCCCGATTGGGAAAACCGGGGCTTTCAGCAACTGATAAAAAGGTTAGCTGATAAGTACGCCATAGGTGTGCACCCATCGTATGCATCGTACTTGCATATTGATAAGGTAGGCGAGGAGCGCGACCGTGTAGCCCAGATTATTGGCAGGCATGTTGATACTGCCCGTTGTCACTTTCTGCGGTTAAAGTTCCCTACTACGTACCGCACCCAATTGTACTTTAATATTTACGACGATTATACCATGGCGCACTCGCCGCTGCCGGGCTTTAGGGCAGGAATGTGTACCCCTTTCAAGTGGTTTGATATTGAACGTGATACCGAAACAGGCTTAAACCTTCACCCATCAACTGTAATGGAGGGCACCCTGCGCGATTATATGAAGCTGTCGCCCCAACAGGCCACTGCTACCATTGCCCAACTAATGCAAGAGGTAAAAGCCGTAGGCGGGGAATTCATCTCCATTTGGCATAACGATAGCTTTACTCTGGAAAATACAGAGTGGGTGGAGGTGTATGAGGAGATGATTAAATTAGCCGTTGAATAATGCGATTTAAAGCGCAGCAAAGCAATCGGCCTAATATTAGAGTATGATAGGGGAGTGAGAATTGGCTTGAGTTAATTCTTTAACTTTCTCTAAGTTCTCAATGTCTCCCATTTCTTCATATAAGTAGGATAATATTTTTAAAGTATGATTAAGTACAACATTATTTGGAAGGTCAATTTCTAGAAGGATATTCAGAGCTTTATTATAGTTAATTATAGCAATTTCTTTTTCATTAACAATTGATTGGTTGAATGCAAGATTATTATGATATAATGCTAGATAAATATCATTTCTATCATTTTTATCTATGTCTAAATGTAAGCTAATTGCTAATTCAAACAATTCAATAGCCTTAATGTGATTTCCTGCTTTTTGGTTTGCTATACCTAATGTATTTGAATGTACTGATGCCAATTTATCGGAAAATGTATATTTTGTTAATAGGTCATAAGATTTTGATAATGTTTTGCCTAGTAATGTGAAATTGTCTTCAGCTAAATGGAGCATAGATAAATTTGTATAGGCCGTGAATAGCTGCAAGATATATTTGTTTTCTTCTAAAGTTAAAATACTAATAGAATCATTTAAATAAACACATGCGGAATCATACTTTCCCAAGTCAGCTAACATTTTTCCATAATTATTAAGGATTGTCCCAAGAAGCATATCGCTATTACTTAAATGTAATTTTGCTCTGTTAGCTAGATTCTCCCATCTATTGCATATTTCATCATCGTATATTAGCCAAGTGTAAGCATTTAACACCTCGTTTTCTAGCAATAATAAAGGCTGGTGTACAGACTTTCTATATGGTTCCTTAATTGAATTAAGAATAGATTCGCCATATTTTAAAAATCTTAATGAAATAGAAGAATTGCTGCTAAATCCCTCTGCTAATCTCCTTGTTAACCATGATATATAAAGCATATAACCTGCAAATGGGTTGAATTCTTTTCTTAGCTTATATATAATAGTTTCCTGAATAATTTTATGAATTGTAATATCTCCATTATTATATTCTATCCACCCTTTTTGGTTTAAACTATTACAAATATTAATAAAAACTGGTTTGTTTACTTTTTCATAATCTTGGCCACAAATTGCTACGAGATCTTTAACTGTTGTACCCTCTGATGGCAGAAGAGCGAAGTAACCAAGGTAAAATTTTTCTTCTTTTGTTAAACTAACTAAATCAAATGCAGTCTGTAAAAAAGGAAATAGTTGTATAAATTGGTCTTTGTCGGATATTTCAATGTCAATCTCTAATTCAGCATCATCTAGTTTTTGGTTTTCAAAATAATCTAAAAATTTACTCAGAGTTAAATCATAATTATTGCTAATTGTTTTAGCAGTCAATTCAATCATTAAAGTATTGAAATTTATTAAATTGAAAAATTTTGAAAGTAAATCGTTAGAGGATTCATTGTTATATAATAAATATAGTTGTTTTGCATGTTCAAAATTGAGTTGGTCTAATTTATAATGTTCAACCTCCTTAAGTAGATGTCGAGTAGTTATAATACATTTCCAATTTGTTAAAGATAAAATTGGTTTAATGATGTTAAAACTCTCATTTAAATTGTTAATTATAATAATATTTTTTCCTTTTAATTTTTCTAATTCGTTAATTATCTTTAAGAATCTACCATTGTAATCATCATTGTTTTGGAACAGTAAGCTGAAATTACGAATTAACTCTTCATTGAATGCTACACTGTGCAGTACGCCAATATCTGTATTTAGCCATATTATATGATCATAAGCATCTTTGAAATTGTGAACATATAATTTTGCTAGTGTAGATTTTCCAACTCCACCTACTCCATAAATATTAATATATTTTTTGTTTTGTATTAAATTATGAATCTCATCGGAGATATTATTTCTTCCTAATATATATTCTGGATTAGTATAAGGTAAGCTAGTTAAGTTTTTGGGAAGTTGTATTTGATGATGATTATTTAATTTATCAGCCAGTAAATCTATACGAGAAGATTCAAAAGTTTGTGTTTTTTGCAAGTCCCCTATAGCTAATTCAATTAAACTCAATCGAGTGTTAAGGGCTTTAATGATATTATTATCAATATATTTAGTGAGATTATCGTCAGTTTGCTGTAATAAATTGTCTATTGTAGAATTTGTTAATTTTCTTTTATTTGGGTCGTTTAATTGAGAACATCTGTATATTTCTGACAGAAACACATCTATTAAGAGATTGTAAGGACGGTGTTTAAATTTTTTGTCCTTTATTAAATTAGCAATTTCCTTTAAAAGTTCTTGTATAGCTATATCGGGAGATCTTTCAGTAAAATTCCAGCTAATGGATTCTACAAATTTTTGTAGAAAGCTATCATTGAGTTGGTTCTGTAATGTTACTATCGCATTAGAAGATAAATCGTTATCAGTTGATGGCCTATTCTTTGATTTTGACTTTTTAGAGATTTTTTTAATCTCATCATTTAAAATGATTTTTACTCTACCACAGCATTTTAATTTAAGTTCTGCGCTTAAGTTAGTTTGATTTTCTACCCAGTTTTTTAATAAATTTTCTGTAATTGAAATTTTTGAGTTAGTTTCAAATGAAAAATTTACACTTAATGGGTTATTACGCTCTTTTAGAGATAAGGTAAAAAAATTATAAAGTGTTTTCTTTATTTCTTTTGAATTAAGGCTAAAAGGGGTTGAGTAGCATTTAACTTGAGTGAAGACTATTCTTTTGCCTAGTTCTTTAATATCATCATCTACTTCAGTTAATAAGGTTATATCTTCTTCGTTAATGTAATTTGTAATCCACTTTTTTAATATACACAAATATTGGTAATAAAACCCTCTATTAGTAGCTACAGCATCAGTGTTTACAGAAGCAAAATCAATTATATCGTCTAATGAGTACATTGTCATTATTCTTATTACTGACAATATTAAGAAATAAGGTAGGATATAGTACTTGCTTTACTATTTCTTTATGCACTAATTTAGCCCTGTGCATCCTCCCAATAAATCAATATTTGCCCCCGGTGCTAAGCTGGAGAAAATGCTGTTCAATAGCCGTTGGGTAAAGTTTATTTTCTTTGGGAATTATTTTTACGGTTTATGCGCTGTAGCCCTTGCTATAGAAGCTACTCTGCAACAAAACTATAAGCTAAATCATCCGTTGTTTTATGTGCTGCTTTTTATAGCAACGGTGCTGTATTATACTCGCGCTTACATTAGCGACAGTACAACCGATATTACATCAAACGTACGAGCCAAATGGTATAGCCAAAATAAAACAATGGTTATTACTACACAGGTGGTGCTGGTTAAAGCATTCATTATCTGCGGAATAGTCTATTTGCAAATAGTAGGGCAGGGGTTGCTAAATAGTACACCTATTGAATGGTTTTTGTATTTGATATTTCCTGTTGTAGCGCTTGCTTATTATATTTTTGAGAGTAAGGCCCTGAGCCGCTATAGCCTTCGGAATGTAGGTTGGTTGAAGCCCTTTGTAATTGGGTTAATATGGGCCGGTTTGGCAACGGTATACCCAATATTGGTAAAGGGGTTAGAAGATGGCCACCACTTTGAACCAACGCAACGCCTTGTGCTGCTAACCCTAAAAAACACCATGTATGTTGGCCTGCTGTGCATTATGTTCGATTTTAAAGACTACCGCATAGACTATCAGCAAAAACTAAACACCTTTATAGTAAGGCTGGGTTTGAGAAAAACTGTTTTTACTATCCTCTTTCCGCTGATATTGCTGGGCTTAACAACATTTATTATCTACGCCCTTAGTCAGGATTTTAGCTTTGGTAAAATATTGCTTAATACCATTCCGTTTGTGGCGTTGGTAATGGTTGCCTTATCATTACTTCGCCGTAAAAGCATATTCTATTACCTTATAATAGTAGACGGCCTTATGTTACTGAAGGGTATTTGTGGTACAATTGCTATGCTCTACTTTTAAATTAAGAAATTAAGGAGCGAAGGAATTAAGAAATGTATGCCAGCATATATATTATGGGGTCATTTCTTAATTCCTTAATTTCCTAATTCTTTAATTGGGTTAAAAGCCCTGCTCATCGGCACTTGGGCCATAGCTACCCGGAATAGGGATATTTAACAAACGTAAGTAAACACCCAGTTGTGCCCTGTGGTGTATAGTTTGGGCAAAGGCATGTCGCACAGCTTCAAACTTAGAGTTATCAGCCAAAATAGTATCGCCGGCGCGCAGCACCCAACGGTTGTTCAATATGTTTTCGTCGGTAATTTCATCAAGCGCCATACGGCCTGCCGCCAAAGACTTGCTGAAAATATCCATTAACTCAACATTGGTTTGTATGTTATGCGGTACATAGGGTGTTGTTGCAAAATCAATACCATCGCTATTAATAGAAAACGCAATCCACTCAGGCATTTCAGCAACGTGGGTAGATAGTTGCATCAGGTTCATGTTCTTAGTGTGCGGTTTCCAGTCCCATTTGTCTTCGGGTACAATAGACAGCATTTTACGGGTAATAGCCGATTCGTCTTCCAGTTCTTTCTTTAGTAGTTCAATAATGTTCATTACAATGTGTTTTTAAGTTTTACACTGCAAAGAAAATACTGGCTACTGACAACCCTATGGCAGTCTGTTTTTAGATAGTATAATTTATTTGCAGGCTTCGTCTGCGCTCAGCCTGACCATCCTTTGAAAGACCTGTCATGGTGAGCGTAGTCGAACCACTACCAATCAACAGGCAGTTCTTTCATATAATCTGTAAGCGGCATGTGCTGTGTAAAGGTGAAAGCCTCTGTAGTGCTTTGGAGTTTAGCTATGCGGATTACTTTAAAATCGCGGTAGGCGCGGCGTAGGTGGCACCAGCCTATTAAGTGCCATGCAAAGGCATAGAATATAAGCCCTATGGGTTCTACCTGGCGCTTGCTTATTTCGTTTTTGAAATCTTTATAGTCAATGTTCAGTATGGTTTTGCCGGCAATAGCGTTTTGAATATCGGCAAGGTGGGCCATATCGCTTACAAAGCGTTGCGGGGTTTGTATTTTTATGTTGGCCGATAGTTCTTCCGCCTTTTCCTTCTGCGAGTTCTTTAAAACGTTTTTTACCTTATTAAGGGCATTGCGGTAGTGGGTGTCTATAGACTTATCAGCAAAATAACCCACCATAGGCTCCATTAACAGCAGGGCGTTGGCTTCTTCAGTTGTAAACGATACCGGTGGCATAAAATGGCCGTTTACAATAAAATACCCAAAGGGCGGCTCAAAGCTAACGGGTACGCCAAGGTCGCTAAGGGCACGAATATCACGGTATACGGTGCGTACGCTTATCTCAAACTTCTCGGCAATCTTCTCTGCCGTAACATACTTGCGCGATTGTAATAATATAAGGATGCCAAACAGGCGGTCTATGCGGTTCATAGGGCAAAGATAGGCTCTTGTTTAATTTATTTTCATTATCATAAAAAGCCCGCCCAAAAACCAAAAGAGCAGTAATATCAGTATTAAAAAAAATGAGCTGATCAATTTCCATTTAGATAGCCCTGCAAATTCTTTTTCAATATTCTTAAACCTAAACAAAAACATACTTACCGAAAATCCTATTAATAATAACGTTAGCCAGATAATAAAACCTGTAAATTTCAAATAAGGACCGTTTACTATTCTAAAAATTAGCAAATACAAATTTCCTATTAATCCACCAATAAATAGGCCAATAGCCCCGGCACCATTACTTGGTTTTACATACTCAAAACAATAATATATGTAACGTATGATTTTCATTTGGTAATCTTAATGTTGCTAAATTAGATAATCAGACAATGAGAAAATTAAAACCTATCGTTTTATATTAGCGTATTAGTTTATAACCAATCAACCAACACTATGAAAACCACAGCGTATATCCTGTCGGCAGCTGTTGTTCTGCTATTTGCCTGCAAAACAAAAAACGCGTCTATAGCTACTAAAGGTAGTTCTGGCGAGCGTGCCCCCTTGCTAAACGAGAATTCTTTTTTAATTACCAAAACTACCGATGATAAAACGTATGCCTACACTCCTAAAAACCCGGTTAAGGTAGGAGGAGTGGTAGATTCAGAAGGTCCGTTGAACGAGCGCCGTTTTATTAATGGGCTGCGAGGGCCTAAGGGTGAAATTTTAGAGTTTAGGCGCTCGGGGAGCTGCTGTAGCTTTAAAACCCCTAATGGGTTTATAAACGAAACCGGCCTACTAGACCATTACAAAGTATATTGGGATGGATGCAAAGACACCCTGGATATTTATATAAACATGTACGACTTTGGCGAGTTATACATACCTGTGGGATTGAAGGGGAGGAAGTAGATTTATATCACATTAAAACAATAAAGGCCGCGATAAGCGGCCTTTGTTATAAATAAGTAACAGCATTCTATCTGCTAATAATTAGTTTTTGGGTAACTGTTTTAGTGCCCGCTTGTAAGTGGATAAAGTAGAGGCCATTATCAAAATTATCAGTAGTTAAAAGGTTATTACCCCTGCTTATAGTTGCAGAATGTAGCAGGCTTCCGCTTGCGCTATAAACAGTTAGCACAGGCTTATCCAGTTCGGTATATATAGTAATGCTGTTGGTTGCAGGGTTGGGGTATACCAATGTTTCGTATGGTACCGCGGGGTTTTCATCAAGCAGGGTAAGTTGAGCGGTGTTAAGCTTATACAACTCAATTCCGGTGCTTGCAAAGTACTGCGCCCCAAAGTATAACGACCCATTGCAAACGCATAAGTTAGATTGGGGTATAGCATTAAGATCGGCATCGGGTACCGATACAATTTGGGTTTTAGCGCCGATATAATTTGTAAACTTAAAAGTATCCTGCGACAAAAAATACAGTCTATCGTTAAAACCAACCTTTGGAAAAGCAACAATACTATCTAAAACTACAGTGCCACTGTCAGTACCATCGGTGCGCCATAAGTGGCTGCCTAGCGTATCAGTAGCTGCAAATAATAAATACTGCTTGTAAGCAACAAGGCTTTGCGGGTTAGCATTTCCATAGCGGTAGTTAATGTCTTTTACCATGGTAGTGCCGGTTACGGTACCATCAGTAACCCATAGTTCAGTGCCTGCGGCGGTATCGGTAGCGGTAAAGTATAGTTTGTTGTCATACAGGGTAAAGTTTGCCGGTTTGCTGGAGCCTGCAAGATTGATATCAACAAACAGTTCAGTACCATTTTCGGTACCATCACTCACCCAAAGTTCTATGCCGTGGGTGGCATCTTGCGCCGAAAAGTATAGCCTGTTATTATATACTGCCATACCCCTGGGTGTGCTGCTGCCATCGCCGGGAAGGATATCTTTTACCATAGCAGTGCCTGCAGTAGTACCATCGGTGGCCCAAAGTTCGCAGCCATGGGCAAAACCCGCATCTTCAGCATAGAAAAAGAGTTTGCTGCCCATTACTGTAAAATTGCCAAACTGGCGGGTAGTGTTAACGGTAGGCATATCAAATATAACGGCAGGGGTGTTACCATCAGTTACATAGCGTTTAATGGCAGTTTCGTTTGTATAAGCGGTAAAGTATAGCTTATTATTAAAGGCAACTAAATCGTGCGGGTCGCTAACCCCTGCGCCTGTATTAACATCGCTTTGTAAGTAGGTGCCGTTTTCAGTCCCATCGCTTACCCAAAGTTCGCGCCCGTTTTGTAATGTATTGGCCGAAAAGTACACCTTGTTATTTAAGCATGTTAATGCCTTGGGATTAGAATGACCATTAGGATTGATGTTTTTTACCATAACCGGTTCTTGTGCAAAAGCCATATTACTTAATATGGCTAAAACAGTTAATGCAAGTAGTTTCATAAGCGTATGTATTAAATTAGTATCCTAAATTTACCATCTGCTATTGTCTTCTCTAATAACATTTTAGGAGCTTTATCGGCAAATGGAAGATAAAAAATACTCTGCATGCATACTTTTTTTAAACAAGTCTTTGAGCTGTTGGTTGTTTGATTATCTTTGCTCACCTTTTTAAAAATAATCCAAATAAACACAATGAAAATATTAGTTTGCATTAGTAAAGTACCTGATACTACTACTAAAATTTCGTTCGACGAGAGCAAAACCAAACTAAACACCCCTAACGTTCAGTGGATTGTAAACCCATCTGACGAATGGTACGCTTTAGTTCGCGCTCTTGAGCTGCAAGAGGCTAACGCCGGCAGCACAGTTACACTTATAACCGTTGGTGGTGCCGATGCCGAGCCCGTTATCCGCAAAGCTTTAGCTATTGGCGGCGACAGCGCTGTTCGTGTTGACGTAGAACCTACCGACTCTTTCCAGGTGGCCGATGCTATTGCATCGTACGCTAAAGACCAAGGTTTTGACCTTATACTTACCGGTAAAGAAACTATTGATGGCAACAGCTCTGTAACAGGCGCTATGGTTGCTGAGTTATTAGACCTGCCATACATTACCCTTGCCAACAAACTTGAAATTGAAGGCAATGGCGTTAAAGTAGAGCGCGAAAGCGAGTATGGCGACCAGATTATTAAGGCTTCTTTCCCATTAGTAGTTAGTGCTGCTAAAGGAATGGCCGATGCCCGCATACCAAACATGCGCGGTATTATGGCTGCCCGTAGCAAACCGGTAACGGTTGTTGCATCAACCAGCGCGGCATTAACATCAGTAGAATCATACTCTTTACCACCAGAAAAAGGCGCTGTAAAAATGATTGCCGCTGAAAATGCCGAAGAATTAATCACATTGTTACACACCGAAGCAAAAGTTATATAACCATGTCAGTATTAGTTTTTATAGAAATAGCAAAAGGAAAAGTGAAAAAAGCTTCGTTAGAAGCTGCGTCATACGCTACTAAAGTTGCATCGCAACTAGGTACGCAGGCTGTAGGTTTGGCCGTTGGCCAAATTGATGCTGCCGAACTGGCACAGGTAGGTGTAAGCAAAGTATTACATGTTATCGATAGCAAACTGGAAGGTTACGATCCGCAATTATTGGCTAAGGCCGTAGTTGAGGCTGCTAACGCTAACGGTTCTAAAGTTATCATTTTCTCTCACGATACTACAGGTAAAGGTGTAGCCCCACGCGTAGCCGCCCGCTTAAAAGCAGGTTTGGTTGCCGGTGCTATAGATTACCCAAGTACCGATGGTAAATTCACCATTAAGAAGGCTGTATTTAGCGGCAAAGCATTTGCTAACGTTACTATTAATACCGATGTTAAAGTAATTACTTTAACACCAAACTCGGTTGGCCTAACCGGTGAAGTTGGCTCGGCTGCTGTTGAAGCTTTTGCCCCTGCTGTTGATGCTTCTAAGCTAAACATTGAAAATGTAGTTAAAGCCGTTTCGGCAGACGAGATACCATTACCGGAAGCGGAATTGGTAGTATCGGCAGGCCGTGGTATGAAAGGCCCTGAAAACTGGGGTATGATAGAAGACTTAGCCCACGCTCTTGGCGCGGCTACTGCCTGCTCTCGCCCGGTTGCAGATATTGGCTGGAGGCCACACCACGAGCACGTTGGCCAAACAGGTGTTACTGTGCGCCCTAACCTATACATTGCCATTGGCATATCTGGTGCTATACAGCATTTGGCCGGTGTTAATGGTAGCAAGGTTATGGTGGTAATTAACAAAGACCCTGAAGCGCCTTTCTTTAAAGCGGCAGATTATGGTATTGTTGGCGATGCTTTTGAAATCATCCCCCGCTTAACCGAAGCTGTTAAAAAGCTTAAAGCAAACCAGAATTAATTGTACCGATTAATAATAGAAAAGCCGTTCCGTTTTTTAATGGAGCGGCTTTTTTGTTTTTATTAACTCACATTGGGGCTGCTAAAAAGCCTATGTGTAAAATCTTGTTTAACTTTTTTACCCGTTTATGCCCTCAGTTTTAACATTTACTGTATCTTAACGCTTTGAATTGGGAGATAAATGAAAAAGATAAAGCTCGAAATTGTTGGTCTATCATATAGTCAAACACAATCGGGAGCATACGCGCTGATATTAGGCGAAGAGAAGGGAAAAGGCAACCGCCGTTTACCTATCATTATAGGAGGTTTTGAGGCTCAGGCTATTGCTATTGAGCTGGAAAAAATGACTCCCAGTCGCCCGCTTACCCATGATTTGTTTAAGAACTTTGCCGATGCGTTTAGTGTAACGGTAACCGAAGTGATAATATACAATCTGGTAGAAGGCATTTTCTTTGCCAAGCTTATATGCTCTAACGGCATAGAAGAAAAGGAGATTGATGCCCGCACATCAGACGCTATAGCCCTGGCTATCCGTTTTAATGCACCCATCCATACGTTTGAGTTTATACTATCGTCGGCTGGTATTGTGTTAGATACCGAAGGTGATGACCAAAGCATAAGCAAGAGCTTTACCACCGGTATGGGCAGCAGCAGCAACGATGATGAGGAGACTGAAACCGTGCTAAAGACCGGAGAAAGCGAATTTACCAAATACACCAACGATGAGCTGAAAGCTATGCTTAAATCAGCTATTGAAGAGGAGGCGTACGAAAAGGCATCGCGCATACGCGACGAGTTAAATAACCGCAAATAATATTCTATTGGAAAGGTACACCGGATTAATAGGGGTTGCATTAATTATCGGCATTGCATTTTTAATGTCGAACAGCCGTAAAAACATTAGCTACCGTGTAATACTATCGGGCTTTGCTTTGCAATTAGCCCTAGCCTTTTTATTTTAAAAACAGGTGTAGGCCAAGAGGTTTTTGCCACCCTGGGCGAGTGGATTCGTAAGTTGCTTGAACTATCTGACAAAGCAGGCAGCTTTGTATTTGGAGTATTGGTAGATGGTAAAACCCTTAGCGAGGTATTTGGCCCTTCTAAGGCGTTTATCTTTATATTTAAGGTAATGCCTACCATCATATTTGTGTCGGTACTGGTAAGCATGGCCTACCATATTGGCATTATGCAGCGCATAGTATCTGTAATAGCCAAAGGCGTATACTATTTAATGGGTGTTAGCGGTAGCGAATCGCTAAGCAACGTAGCCAGCGCCTTTGTAGGCCAGGTAGAAGCCCAAATTCTTATTAAGCCTTATGTACCCACCATGACAAGGTCGGAGCTATTGGCATCCATGTCGGGCTCTATGGCTTGTATTGCCGGTGGTGTAATGGCGGTGTATATTGGTATGGGCGTCCCTGCAGAATACCTACTGGCGGCCAGTATTATGGCGGCACCTGCATCGCTGGTAATATCTAAAATTGTATACCCTGAAACAGAGGTATCTGAAACCAAAGGTAAGGTTACCCTTGATGTTAAAAAAACGCATGCCAACCTATTAGATGCTATATCGCACGGTGCATCTGATGGTATGAAGATATCTATAAACGTAGCGGCCATGCTCTTGGGCTTTTTGGCCCTTATTTATCTGGCCGATGTAGTGCTGCATAACATTGGAGAAGGCCTTGTTTGGTGCGGGCTTACTGTAGACCGCATTGGGTACGACCTTAATACCTTAGACCTTAAAACCATTTTGGGTACTGTGTTCTCGGGCTTTGCCTGGGCTATGGGTGTGCCGCAACAAGATATTTACAACGTTGGCTCTTTAATGGGCGAAAAGCTTGTTGTTAATGAGTTTGTTGCCTATGGCGATATGACCGGCATGATGGCTAAAGGGATGCTATCTGCCAAAGCTGTAACCATTGCCAGCTTTGCCTTGTGCGGCTTTGCTAACTTTAGCTCTATAGCTATACAAATTGGTGGTATTGGAGAGCTTGCCCCAAGCCGCCGTGCCGACCTTTCTAAACTGGGCTTTAAGGCCCTTATTTGCGGCACTTTGGCATCGTACCTATCGGCTACCATAGCGGGGATATTGATAGGGTAGGTTTTTATCTGTTTTGGATTTGTAACCGGCTACTGGAAATTTATACTGTTAGAAGTAATTGCCGCTGCTATTTTATACTCTTATGCAAAGAAATAGAATGGGTAAGAAGGCAGAGTAGTATTTCCACTTTTTTATTAAAATCTAATTAACTATTTCTTTCTAAAGAAATGTAAAATTCTGTTCCTCCTTTTGTGATATTTATACTTCACATTTGTAACACATTTGCAACACATTTGTGTTACTTTTTAGCGTTCAATTTTGGTTCAAATCAAATTATTATTTGTGTAAAAATTGATAAGTGTTTTATTTACAGTTGTTTAGCCTATTGGTATATGTTAAAAAGTTGTCCGAATTTCGGACGATTATATTAGTAGACAATAGATGTGAATTCTATATTTGTAAACATAGATACAAAAAACAAAAAGCGCCATAGCTGCAACTATGACGCTCTTTATAAAAGCTCTGTTTGGACCAGAGTAATCTATTGATACATAACTCATCCTTTTGGAGGGGACTCGTTTGCTACGATCAGGTCGCGCCTTAGTCGTGTGCATATGTATCTTTCTGCACTTAAGCTTTTGCAAATTTTCTTTTTTTATCACACCAAGCAATACATTGTTATTCACAAATGGGTTTGTTTTTTAACACTCTCTCAACATCTCTTACAAAGCCTATAAATGCTACGTTTGAAGGGTATTGTAGTGTTGCATCTATAAAATGATTTCATTCAAATCTTAGTATGATACGGTGCAATTTTTTTAGTTAACAAATACCCTGTTAATAATGGGTAATGCTTTATTATAAGGGTCTTTGAAGGATAATTATTTTTTTAGTCAGTATTGGTAGGCATTGTAGAAAGTAATCCCTCCGTAATAGTATTTAGTTGTGGATAATATAATTAAACCATGTTGTGATTCAATAGGAATAGGGAAACCCTGCTCCATTAATGATTAAACTGTTGGTAGTTAGGCAAGTAATCAACAGAGTATTATTGCTAAAATGATTGCTTTATCTCTACTAACAGGTTATTAGCGGGCTGCGGAGGAAGTATCGTGAAATAACCTTAAAACGTAAACATCAAATTCCCGAAGAAATTCCACACTAGTACCATTAGGGTGGCACCTATTTTAGATACGTAGAAGTTCATTTTCAGGCGGGTAACCAATAGGTAAATAATCAGGGTGTTTAGCCCAAGGCCTACTAACGATACACCTAGAAATTTACCGTATTGCTCCCAAACTTCTGGGGCTTGGCTGTTGAATGTCCACCAACGGTTTAACAGGAAGTTAGAGGTAGCCCCACACATGTAGGCAATGCCATTGGCGCCGTACTTGTTAATTTTGGCTTTTTCTTTCAATAGCCATGTCATACCAAAATCTATAATGGTGCCGCTAACGCCCACCACGCCAAACTTGATAAACTTGGTAATAAATGCTATTGAGAAAATATCGTTCATTGCGCTACCTTAGCAGGCGCAAAAATGCGGAAAATATTTGATAGTGCAGGTTACAGTAGCAAATATAATCAATCAATTTCATTTACAGCTAGATGAGGTGTATGGCAGTAACGAGGTAGAAACCTTTGCCCGCCTTGCGTTGGAGCAGTACGATGCTATACCCTATTCAGACTATAAGAGCTATATAGATAAAGAGATAAAGAATGATGTTTATACCAATGTTTTAGACAGGCTTATTAAGCGCGAACCCATTCAATATATACTAGGCATAGCTTGGTTTTACGACTTAGCGTTTAAGGTAAATACTAACGTGCTTATTCCAAGGCCGGAGACGGAGGAACTGGTGGACCTTATCATTAAAGAAAACCCCAAGGCCGAGCGGATAATAGACATCTGTACCGGCAGTGGTTGCATAGCCATCAGCCTAAAGAAAAACCTGCCCAATGCTACCGTGTGGGCTACCGATTTTATTGATGGAGCTTTAGGTGTTGCCAAAGAAAATGCCAGGGTTTTACAGGCCGATGTTACCATTATTAAGCACGATGCGTTGAGTGGAGATTACTCTACGCTGTCTGTTGATTGCGATGTAATTGTGAGCAACCCGCCATATGTAAAAGAGAATGAAAAAGAAGGGTTAGAACCTCATGTTTTAAACTTTGAACCGCATACAGCGTTATTTGTACCTGATGATGATGCCTTGTTGTTTTACCGGCACATTGGCACGGCTGCTTTGGGCTTACTGCGTAGCGGCGGTACACTATATTTTGAGTGCCACACCGACCATGCAACCGAAGTGGCAAACCTTTTGCTTGCATTAGGGTATAAAAGTTGTAAAATTGTAAAAGATATGTTTGGCCGTGAGCGCATTGCGCAGGCCGTAAAAGAATAAATATGGCAGAAGATAACACTGACGATAGGATATTAAAAGCGTTTGCTGAGAAAGACTGGAACGAGATTAAAACATCAAACAGCTGGCAGATATTTAAAATAATGGCTGAGTTTGTTGACGGGTTTGAAAAGCTGGGCAAAATTGGCCCTTGCGTTTCTATATTCGGGTCGGCACGGACTAAGCCGGGCCATAAGTATTACTTACTGGCCGAGGAGATTGCCTCTAAGCTAACTAAAGAGGGCTACGGCGTTATTACCGGTGGCGGTCCCGGTATTATGGAGGCAGCCAACAAAGGCGCTAAAGAAGCCGGTGGAAAATCGGTGGGGTTGAATATTGAACTGCCGCACGAGCAGTATGCCAACCCCTATGTTGATGCGGATAAACTTATATCATTCGATTACTTTTTCATCCGCAAGGTTATGTTTATGAAATACGCCCAAGGCTTTATTGTATTGCCCGGCGGCTTTGGCACGTTAGACGAACTTTTTGAAGCTATCACCCTGATACAAACCAACAAAATTGGTAAGTTCCCCATTGTGTGGGTGGGCACTGAATACTGGAGCGGCCTGCTAAACTGGGTTAAAACCACTATGACAGAAGAGAAGTACATATCTGTTACCGACCACGATTTATTTTCTGTAGTAGATACAGCCGATGAAGCAGTTAAGATAATAGACGACTTCTACAGCAAGTACTTATTAAGGCCGAACTTTTAGTAAACTAAAAACTAAAAGTGAAAAACGAAAAATAAAAGGCAAATGTCATTCCTGCGTAGGCAGGAATCTCACCAAGAGTTTATTTAACTATAAAAGGCTAAGCAGTATAATCACCTTCTATAACTACTTTTGCATAGTAAATTCCCGGTGGTAGGTTATGCCTAATTAGAGTCATATCTGTTTGGTAATCTATAGAAGTAATGTTGCAAGCTTCGCCTAGGCTATTATAAATTGCTACATCTACTTTTCTGTTGCCTTCTATTAAAATTGTACCGTAGTTAGGATTAGGATAAATATGAAGGTCTACCGCATTTTCATTAATACCGTTAGGTTCTTCAATTATAATATGCTCTGCATACGTTGGGGCAGATTGTATAGAGCAACCACCGCTATTAGTTATTTCTACCGTGTAGGTTCCGGTTTGCGATATAACATAGGTATTGGTATTAGCACCATTAATGGCCTGCCCTTCTAAGTACCATTGGTAGGTATAAGGACTGTTTTCAACAAACAACGTATCGCCATTTTGCGATATAGCCGCATTAATATCAGGATAGGTAGAAACCGTTACCGCCTGGTGCGTTGCATTGCCTGCCGCGCCCACAGTAGAGTAGGGGATAACAGACACATCAAACACCCCATCGGTAGCCCATACTACTTTAATAGCGCCGCCGTTGGGCGTTTGGTCTATAATTTCTCCACCGGTTACCTGCCAGCACTTGCGTATGCCGTTGGTAGCGCCTGCCCAATAAACCGCAGTGTCGCCTTTGCAAAGCTCTGTAGGGCCTGTAATTGTGGCGTTGGTAGGTTGTAACAATGGGTACATAAACACCCGCATGCTATCTAAAATAGGGTTGTAAAACTCGGTAGGGCTGCCCGGCGACCATGCGTTTAATATGCAGATGCCCCATACACAATGCCCCTGGTTAGGGTAGGGGATAAACTTGGTTGGTATACCCACAGATTGTGCCCGCTGGTTTAAGGGGTTAGAACCATCTACCGATTGTACCAAAAGACTGGCCGAAAAAGGCGAGCCTGAGTTGAAAGGTACTATAGGGTCGGCAGTGCCGTGGGTAGAGAAGAGTATGGGCTTATCGCCTGCATCAATAAAATTTTTATCGAGCATAGCACCCCAACAGTTTAGCACAGCCTTTACGTTGTTACTGTGTTGGTAGTTGTTTCCGCTGCATGATAGGCATCCTAAATCGGGGTTAAAGGTGGGGAAGCCCGTTCCGTTGGCTTCCGGGGGCTTGTTGCTATCGTCGGCATAGGCCATGTGCAAAGCCCCGAAAGAGCCCGCACTGCTGCCACCTGCAAATATGTAGTTGGTATCAACCTTATAAGTGCCACTAAACTCTTTAAACCAACGCACGGCGCTGCTCCAGTCTTGCGCGCCGCGGTAAATGGCACGGACCGCGCTGGTGTTGCTGGTAGCGTTTAAACCCTTGCGGTAGTTAATGCTGGCTGTAACGTAGCCACGGCGGGCAAAATAATCGCACAGGCCCTGAATATCGCTATCGTCTTTTGTGCCGAAGATGTACCCACCGCCAAAAGCAAATATTATCAGCGGGCGTTTACTGGCTGTATCGCCCACGGGCTGGAAAATATCCATGGTAATATCCTCGTTAATGGTAACGGCCTCGCTAACGTAAACAGCAGGTATGGCAGGAGCATTGGCAAACACCACATTGCTTTGTTTTGTAACAGCAAACTGAGGTGCTAAGTAACGGTCGGTTGGGCATTGGGCTGTTGCGGCCAAGCCTGATAGAATTATAATGAGTGTGAAAAATTTCTTCATCAGTTTCAAATGTAAAATATTGAAACTAAAAAAGCTAATGTTGCTTGAAATGTATTTGTACTTCCTTTAAATAAGGAAGCACCCAAATGTAATTTCTTTACAGTGCTTAGTGTACAATCAGCTTTTGGCGGTATGTACATTCTGCTGTTTGTACCCATAGCATATATACCCCTTGAGCAAGGTTAGTAGCATCTATCTGTGTAGGGCCTGTTTGGTTTCCATTTACAGTGGCTACCAACTGGCCGGTTTGGCTATATAAACTAATACGCTGTGTAGTATTAGACAATACAATATTTACAATTCCGTTTGTTGGGTTGGGGTACACATTAACTTTTTCAGTAACACCCTCCGTAACAGAAACCCCGGTTTCGGTATGCGCATATTTTATTACCCAAACATCGCGGGTGCCATTGTTTCCGCTTACGGCGCCATTATTAGAGTTGGTTCTACCAACAGCATACAGCGCGCTTGCGTTTTTGCATAGTGCCATGCCTACATCGTTATCGTTTCCGCCCAGGCGAGATGTATATACTGTATCTAACCCCGGTGTAAGTTTAACCAACCAGCTATCCATAAGCCCAAATGCTGTGGTTGATGCAAAGTTGTTGGTACTGCGTGTAAAGCCCAAAGCAAAAACCTCGCCTAAGGTATTAGTTTTAACATCGTAAAAAGATTCCCATTCAGTACCACCAATCAACTTTTGGGTAATAGGCAGCCCCGTGGTTACATCTACAGTAACCAGCCAAGCATCGGCAGCACCACCTATATAAGTTTGCCCGCCGGTAGCGTTGCTGGCGCGCCCTGCCATTATAAGGTTGCCCGATGGTAATACGGCAATACCACCAATACCATCACCTTTATTAGAGCCAAAAGCGGTTTTGTTTACAACAGAGCCGTTGTTGTCAAACTTGGTAAATAAAATATCGTCGCTATCAGGGTCGGCAAAATCGCCGGTAATTCCAATGGCATACCAGCCGCTGCCATCGGTTGCCTTAGCAACATTCCAAAACGATTGGATGTAATCTTCATTTTGAATTACACCGTTGGTTTTTATGCTCCAAAGTAAATCTCCATTTGCGTTTAAAGATACTATCCAGCCACAGGTGTAGCCTGCCAGCGATGCATCTAAATCGCCATCAACAGAGCCGGTTTCGCCAACAGCAATAAAGCCATTGCCGTTTAGGGCGATAGCGTGCAATAAATCATCTTGACTACCACCCAAACGCTTTTTCCAAACCAGAGATCCATTTGCATCTAAGCGTATAACTACCGCATCGTTTAACACTCCAAATTGGGCATTAGTAAAATCGCCATCGTTAGAAAAAGTACGTCCGGTTATAATACATCCCCCATCGGGCAGGGCCAGTATTTTGCCGCTGCGCTCGGTTTGGCTACCACCAAAAACCTTTGTCCACAGCGTATCGCCTTGCGGGTTTAGCTTTAGCACCCAAATATCTTCATCTCCATTGTTTTTATTTACATACCCATCTGATGATAATGATGAGGTAACTATAAACACCGAACTGTCGGACCCGATGTCTGCCGATAAGGTTGCAAAACCTAAGTTGTTTAGCCCTGTAAGACCATTACACTCTATTAAACTACCACCATAGCAACGCGTAAAAACAGTATCGGGCGCTTGGGCATAAATACTTGTATAGGTTAATGCTAATGTTACTAAAACAAACAATTTTTTCATGCGAATATTTTTTTCAAAAGTAAGCCTTACGCCGGTTACAGGCTTTCTTGCTATTCGCAGAATAATGACTTGAGTTTTTGGGTAATAAGTATAAGGTATTGAAAGTGCTTTAGCCTAATTGTATTTCTGTAAAATATTGAAACTAAAAAAGCTAAAGTTGGTATATAATTAAAAATCATCTAACCAATGCGTTTTAAACTGACTGTATCAAGCTTGCTGATTTTGCATATATGTTATGCCCAACTAAATCCATACGCAAACCAAAACTTTGATTTAACAGGAAAGGGCATTGATTCGAAACTGAAGTCTGAACATTGTTTTATAGCGCAGGTCTCACCTGGCAATGCATACGAGAAACAGATTTTTCAGAAAGCAGATAGTGGCATGGTTGCTTATTTGAAAAATTATAAGGCTACCCATACAGATTATAAAGATGCTTGGTTATCAACATATTATATTGAAGGCGGCGGGGTAAGATTTAGTGCCATTGAAAAATACCTGGATATGATTCCGGTGGATGATATTACACTATCGGGTACATGGAATAAGAGCCTTGATACGTTATATGTATGGGGCATTAGTGGTGGGTATTGGGAGCGTTTTGATACACTAAGGGGAATATACAGGCCTTTCACGCTTCCCGTTTTTAAGTATGCAGAATGTATGGCACCGGCAGATTATACAAAGCTTTTGGATATACTTATAGGTAAGGTTAAAAGTGAATTTGGCATTGTTACAGATACTATAAATGACTTAGATGTTGCAAGGGTTGTAATGAAAAAGGATTCCGTTGTATTACCACAAGCCAGTGTAAAAGTATTTGCTAAAATATTAATGGATAGCTGGATGGAGCAATCGACTGATGCATATCAAGATTATTATTTAACTAATAGATTATATAGGGATGATGGCCATACTATAGGCTCAAAGCTTGATACTATGCCTGCTGATATTAATGGTGTTGCCATGCAATCTGTGCAAACATTTGAGCCTGATAAGATTGTAGCATACGATGAGTGGTCTTTTTTACATCGCCCAATATAAAAGGGCTACCGCAAATAAACTACCCGTACGGATTTATTTCAGTTAGAAAAACTATTTCGGTAGGCATAGTACCAACTTTAGGAGAAAGGAATTCGGTTTATACAGAATTGAGCGATTTTAAGCGCCATATGAATTATTTAAACCCCCATGCTTTTGATCCTTTTGAGCAAAGCCTTAATGCGTTGTTCTATAAAAAGTATAAGATTAAAAATTTTCACGATGATTGGGAATGGTAACTAAATCAAAAAAAGCTAACCAATGCATAGTAAGCTAACTGTAGTGTGCTTGTTGTTCTGTTTGCATTTATCTGCACAACACGTAATGTCTTATAGCCAAATGGTAAAACCTGAAACTAAAGATGAGCAAAAGCTATTTGCTAAGCATGATACAACTGTAATAAGGTACTTAGATAATTATTTTTATCAAAAAGGAAAACCATATTTACATCTATATTCTTCAACAGAATATTTTGAGGTAGCAAAAACCATCGAAGAGTATAAGTCTCTATGGAAGTCAAGACTGACTTCTAACCACGAAATTTTTGGATTGTGGAATCATGCTTTTGATACTCTCAAAGTCCTCAGTTTTTTCAACCTGTATAAATTTGAACTGCCTGATACTCTGGGAGGAAATACCTTACGGGTATTATTATCCTAAATCTAACTGCTCAGAGCTGCTAGATAGTAGCCATTGGGCTGGCATAACCCCATCGTTGGGCGATACAAGTATTGTCAGCCAAAAAGCTTTAACCCCTGTTTTGAATTATGTAAAAAGAAAAATCTATCAAAAATTAAAGATTGAAAAGGTAAATGATACACTGTTATTGTCAACTTATCATTTTCCTATTGATACGGTAATTTTGCCCCAAGTTTCATTTTTATTCTATAGTGATATATTGAATAAAGCAGTTAGTGAGGGACATTGGGCTTACTATGATAAGGCATTGTTAAAACCTATTTTACTAAAAAGTGAAGCGGAAGATTTAAAAACACAAAGCGATACTGTTGAGGGAATTTCTATGGATGTTTTAATGAATGTAATTCCAACCCGAAGGGATTCTATTAACATACAGGCCTTTTGGGATAGTGTATATAAATACGCCCCTAAAGTTGAACAAATTTATAAGGGTATGCTTAATCCTAAATGTATTTCTGTAACCTACAGCTGGCATTTTTCTCAACCGTATACCGACAAATATGAAATTACACCAGGACTGATATTATCACGAAAACCCTATTCTGTTGGTATTGAGTATGAAAATGGGAATCAGATTTTTTATAACTATAACACAGCAGTTGAATTATTTAAGAAATATAAAATTCCGTTTGTACCAATAGAACAATCCTTTGAGGCTGTTTTGTATAAAACATTGGATGTAAACCCATTGCGGTATTATAAATGTTATAGGGAGAAGAAATAGTTGACAAACGCCTACCCCATGTTGTACCTTTGTGTTGAACTAAAAACTAAAAATGAGCCTGCAAAATATTGTTTTTTAATCGTGCATTTCCACCTCTCCCCATATCATTCGTTATACTCATGATATTTCCCCTCTCCCAAGGGAGAGGGTGGCATTGCCGAAATGAAAATAGAGGCAATGGCGGGGAAAGGTGAAGCGAAAAAAAGACCCGCGAAAATGTGTTAATTAGCTACACGCTGTAGGGGTTTGGTAAATGAGAAATGATAAATTAGAAATGAAAAATACTCACCCCAGTTTGTAGTACCTAAAAAACACCCTCTCCCGTCTGTCGCCGTTGGCGACATCCACCCTCTCAATGAGAGGGACCTTTAAAACTAAGCACGAAAACGAGAGTATTAGCTACACGCTGTTAGTGTTTGGTTGATGATTAATAATAAACTAAAAATGAAAATACAAAGACTTGATGCCTTGGTGTATTCTGAAAAACTTTAAGCCCTTCACTCTTAAAGCTACCTCGTATTTATAACTCAAACAATTTGGGTTATGAGCATAATATTGAGGTAGTGTATCGAAATTGCAAAAATGTAAAATTTTACTACAACAGTAAGCCTTTCCTGACCCCTGATACCTAACCTCTGACCCCTGAATTAAAAATCTATCAACAAGGGGTACAACCTGTTAAATTATTGACTACTTTTGCGGCCTGAAATAATGATACAATCCATATAATTACTTATATGTCAGCTAACACAGGCAAAATAACCCAAATTATCGGTCCGGTAATCGACGTTTCGTTCGATACCGAAAATTCTAAATTACCTAACATTCTTGACGCTTTGGAAATTACCCGTGCAGACGGTGGCAAAGTTGTTATTGAGTGTCAGCAACACGTAGGTGAAGATACTATCCGCGCTATTGCGATGGACTCTACCGATGGCTTAAGCCGCGGTATGGCTGTTGTAGCAACGGGTTCTCCTATCCGCATGCCGGTTGGCGATAAAATTAAAGGCCGTCTATTTAATGTAGTAGGCGCCGCTATTGATGGTATTAACGAGGTTAGCAACGCCGGTGGCGCTTCTATCCACCGCGATGCCCCTAAATTTGAAGATTTATCAACCGCTACTGAGGTACTTTTTACAGGTATCAAAGTAATCGACTTGATTGAGCCATACGCTAAAGGTGGTAAAATTGGTTTGTTTGGTGGTGCAGGTGTGGGTAAAACCGTACTTATCCAGGAGCTTATCAATAACATCGCCAAAGGTCACTCTGGCTACTCGGTATTTGCCGGTGTAGGCGAGCGTACCCGTGAAGGTAACGACTTACTTCGTGAGATGATTGAGTCTGGCATTGTACGTTACGGCGAAGCCTTTAAACATTCTATGGAAGAAGGTGGCTGGGATTTGAGCAAGGTTGATATGAAAGAACTTGAGCAATCGCAAGCAACCTTTGTTTTCGGTCAAATGAACGAGCCTCCAGGAGCCCGTGCCCGTGTTGCCTTATCAGGTCTTACCATGGCTGAATATTTCCGCGATGGTGATGAGCAGTCTGGTGGCCGCGATATCCTTTTCTTTATTGATAACATTTTCCGTTTTACCCAGGCAGGTTCTGAGGTATCGGCCCTTTTAGGCCGTATGCCATCGGCGGTAGGTTACCAACCTACACTTGCAACTGAGATGGGTTTAATGCAGGAGCGTATTACATCAACCAAGCGTGGTTCTATTACATCGGTACAAGCGGTATACGTACCTGCCGATGACTTAACTGACCCTGCACCGGCTACTACCTTTGCCCACTTAGATGCTACTACGGTACTAAACCGTAAAATTTCTGAGCTTGGTATTTACCCTGCGGTTGACCCTCTGGATTCAACATCACGTATCCTTACTGAGAGCATTGTTGGTACTCCTCACTATACTTGTACACAACGCGTTAAGAACATTCTTCAACGTTACAAAGAGCTTCAGGACATTATCGCCATTCTTGGTATGGATGAGCTTTCTGAAGAAGATAAACTTACCGTACACCGCGCACGTCGTGTGCAGCGTTTCTTATCTCAGCCATTCCACGTGGCAGAGCAGTTTACCGGCTTAAAAGGTGTGTTTGTTTCTATTGAAGATACCATTAAAGGCTTTAACATGATTATGGACGGCGAAGTGGATGAGTATCCTGAAGCTGCCTTTAACCTTGTAGGTACTATAGAAGACGCTATTGAAAAAGGTAAGAAATTAATGGCTGAAGCCAACTAATTTTTAGATACAAAAGATTATGCACCTGGATATAATAACCCCTGATAAAACCGTTTACAGCGGCGAAGTTACTTCGGTACAACTGCCGGGCGTAGAAGGTAAGTTTCAGATACTTAAAAACCACGCCCCCTTATTGCCACGTTGGCACAAGGCAAGGTAAAGGTTGTTGATGTAGCTAAAGAAACTACCTTTTTTGAGCTTACCGGTGGTGTTGTAGAGGTGCTTAACAACAAAGTAACTGTATTAGCCGAAAAGGCGTGAATGATTACTGATAAGAACTAAGTTTTCAAATCCCGTCTCGTTTAAAACAAGACGGGATTTTGTTTTTACTATACTTGCCTTTAAATGAAAAGAACCCTAATATCATCGGGCGCCCCATGGGAAGCTACTGTAGGCTACAGCCGTGCCGTGCGGGTGGGCAACATGGTATTTGTTGCCGGTACAACAGCCGTTGATGGTGATACCATTGTAGCCCCCGGAAATGCGTATGAGCAAACCCAATACATACTAGCTAAAATTGGCAAGGCTCTGATTGAAGCCGGCGCTGATTTTCAGCATGTGGTGCGCACCAGAATGTATCTAACTAACATAGCAGATTGGGAAGAAGTAGGCCGTGCCCATGGTGAGGTGTTTGGTACTATTCGCCCTGCTGCTACTATGGTAGAGGTTAAAGGGCTGATTAATAAAGACCTTGTTGTAGAAATAGAAGTTGATGCGGTAATAGACTAAACCATGATTAATAAGATACACCATTTAAACTGTGCAACACTAAGGCCTTTGGGCAAAAAGGTAATTTGCCATTGCCTGCTTTTAGAAACAGATACGGGTTTAATACTGGTTGATACCGGCTTGGGTATGCAAGATGTACAAAACCCCGGCAAACGCCTTAGTACAACATTCAGGCTTATAATGAATGCTGTATTAGATAGTAACGAAACAGCCTTAAAGCAAATAGAGCAGTTAGGCTTTACTAACGCCGATGTTAAATATATTATATCTACCCATTTGCACGAAGACCATGCCGGGGGAATTAATGATTTTCCTGATGCGGAGGTAATACTATCTGAAAGAGAATATAATGCCGTAATAGCAACGCCCAATGCCGGTGCGGGTTTCAGTAAGGCCCAGCTTCAAAATATAAAATGGAAAAAGGCAGCTGTTGGCACTGAAAACTGGAATGGTTTTACTATGCAAAAGGTGCTTGATGGTATTTGGCTGGTAGATTTAGAAGGCCATACATTTGGGCAATGCGGCGTGTTGATGGATTATAATAATAAGCAATACTTTCATTGTGCTGATTCATATTACAGCAGGCAATCGTTAGTTGTAGGCTTTGGCAAAACGCCTTTTATGTTTAAATTAACCCAATGGTTCACGGGTAAAAATAAGCAGGCTTTGAAAGAAAATGAGCAAAAGCTTTATAACTTGTACCACCAGAATATACAAGGGCTGGAAATGTTCTGCTCGCACGATGTAGATGAATTTGAAAGGTTAAGAAATATATAAAACACAGATAGGTTGATATGATAGAATACGATAAACCACTTGCCACTATAAAATCGTGGGCCGAAGATGACAGGCCGCGCGAAAAGCTTGTAGCTAAAGGCCCCTCAAACCTTACTGATGCTGAACTGTTGGCTATACTTATAGCCTCGGGCAGCCGTAATGAGAGTGCCGTTGATTTATGCAAGCGCATACTAGCATCTGTAGGTAATAACTTGGGCGAACTGGCTAAACTATCTGTTAACGACTTAATGAAGTTTAAAGGCATTGGCGATGCTAAAGCCATAACTATAGTTGCTGCCCTTGAATTGGGCAAACGCCGACGCCTTGCCGAAGCCACCAAGCGCGAGGCCATTACCTGTAGTAAAGATGGTTACGATATTCTACTCCCCTTGTTTGAAGACCTTAAGCACGAAGAGTTTTGGGTATTATTACTAAACCGAGCCAACAAAGTAGTGCGCAAAGAGAGGATTAGCACTGGTGGGGTGGCAGGCACTATAGTAGACAATAAGATTATACTTAAACTAGCCATAGAAACGCTGGCATCGGGCATGTTGTTGGCACATAACCACCCATCGGGCAATCTTAAACCCAGCCAGGCCGATATTAACCTAACCCGCCAAATAAAGCAGGCGGCGCAGTTGCTAGAGGTTAATTTGGTAGACCACCTAATAGTAACAGACCACGGCTACTTTAGCTTTGCCGATGAGGGCATGCTGTAAGAGTGGTTTTAATTTTGTATTATTACACAAGAATAGAAATTTATCAAATCTGCCAAATGTGTGGGTTTTGTATATTTTAAACTACACACATGAAAAAAATATTCTCTGTTTTGAAGAGTAAAAGCCTATTGTTAGGCATAGTATTAATGATGGTATCGGCCCCTGCTTTTTCTCAGGTGAAAATGGGCTTTTGTTTTAATGTTACAGGCGATAATGGAGCGGCCGATTGGTTATTTAACACCATAACGCTTGATAAAGATAAGCCTTTGAAATGCGTTGTTTACCTGCCTGCTGTAATACCTGATTTAACGTATGTAACGTTTAAAGTACAATACCAACAAGCCGACGGGCAGCCTTTTATTGATACAGATTCATACCAACTAGATGTAAAACCGGACTGGCAGTGGTTTTATTATAACCTGAAGTTTACCATGCCGGGTAACTACAAAATATCCTTGTTAGATAATAACAATGCATTGCTTGTAGATGGTCTTTTGCATTTGCTGCCGTAAAGCTATTTAGTTCGCGTAAAAAGGCGGAATAGTAGCCATAGGGTGAAGAACACTGAAGCCCCCAACATAAAGTTAGCTCCTTGTATTTCTTTTTCGCGGGTAATAAGCACTAAAGAACCTGCCATTAAAATGCCTACCAAAAATACTATGCCTATAATACCGCCTACCTGTTTTAACCCCGAGGCAAAAATTTCTTTTTCCTTTAGGTTAATATCAACGGTAATTTTGCCCTGCTTAATATTGTAAAGTATCTCATTTATTTCACCGGGAAAATCGCGTATTAGCGACATATAATCTTTAAGCGTATCGTATACCTCGCCAGCAATTTGCCTGGCCGAGAATTTCTCTTTTATTAGCGTTTCAGCATAGGGTCGTATTAGCACCGGTAGCGATACATTAGCCTCCAGGTTATAGCCAAACTTCTCAACAGTAGCAAGGGCTTTCATTAATAAAAATATGCTGCCCGGTAGTTTTAAGTTATGCTTTTGAATGATTTTTATACTCTCGTTTAATATCTGAGAGAAGTTGATATTCTCGTAACTAAAAGTCATGTGGCGCGATATCATATCCTCTACCATAAACTCCAAATCGGCTTTTTCTGAGAAGAATTTCTTATCACACAACGTCAACAACGATTCTGATATTGTAGTAGCGTTTTTGGTGGCAAGGCCCAAAATAAAGCTGGCTAAAAACTGCATGTGGGCTGCCTTTAAGCTACCTGCCATACCAAAGTCTATAAGGGCTATACGGTTATTGTCTTGTATAAACATATTACCGGGATGCGGATCGGCGTGGAAGAAACCGTTTTTAAAAATCATCTCCAGTAAAATAGTAGTGCCGTTTACCGCTATTTGTGTAGGGTCTAAACCTGCATCAATAAGTTCCTAGCGGTTGTTGGGTGGTATACCGCCAACAAACTCCATAATAAGAAGCCTGTCGGTACTCAAATCAAGGTAAACCCTGGGTATTTTTACATAGTCGGCATCCTTAAAAATATCGGCAAATCGGGCGGCATTTGCAGCTTCGTTAAGGTAGTTTAGTTCCTTTAAAAGGGTATCGCCAAATTCTTCAATCAAACCAATTATATCTACAGCAGCAAACCCGGGGTATTCTTTAATCAGTTCGCCAGCAAGGTATTTAAGTATCTGTAAGTCTAGCTGAATTTTAGGCTCAATATCGGGCCGTTGAATTTTTACAACAACATCTTCGCCATTAAGCAGCGTAGCCTTATATACCTGACCAATAGAGGCAGAGCCAATGCACTCTTTATCAAACTTGCTAAAGAACTGTTTAATGTCGCCACCCAATTCCTCTTCTATCATAAGCTCAGCCCTGTCGTGGTCAAATGGCTGCACGGTGCTTTGCAGCTTTTTAAGCTCTTCGCGTAGCTTATCCGATATAATATCGGGCCTGTCGGCAAGTATCTGCCCAAACTTAATAAAGGTGGGGCCTAGTTCTTCTATAACAGTACGTAGCCTTTCTGGCTGTGTTTTAAGTGTGCCGTTGCGTTTATATTTTTTGGGTATCAGCCCAAACAAGTAACGCTTTTGGCTCATCCAGTTAATAATTACAAAGCCAAGCAGTATAAATACAATATCTATAGCCCTAAAAAAGCGCGCAATGTATTGTCGTATGCGGAAAATCTTAAACATGCAAGCTTATTTAGTAGTGTCTATTTTAATAGTTAAGTCTTTGATAGCTTTTATCAAATTATCAATGTCTTGTTTTTGGGCAACATTAGAGGTGTTTACCGATTGCTTTATGGATGTTTGCAATCGGATATTATCTTTCAGTTCTTCCAGGTAATTTACAATTCCCACCGCCATTTTATCAGCTTCTTCGGGATTGTCTTTGTAGTTTTGTATCACACCAGACACCTTGTCTACAAAGGCCTCACGGTCGCTAAGGCCAAAAGTAATTCCCATGGCCAAAAGGTTTTTTAGCATATCACCCATCATCTCAAATTTACAACTATAACCTATAATAAATAAGGAATGTTTAAACCGCTAGGTATTAACCCTTAAAAGCGGAGAATAGAGAATTGTTTGGCTAAAGGGCCGCCTTTTTCGGCAAAGCCCCTAAAGAACTCTTTGCCATATTTTAAGTACTAGGGAATAAAGTTTGCGGTGCGCTCTTGCAGGCTATCGTTAGGAAAAAGGCTTTCTTTTAGTTTACGTATTTGGTTAACGCTTGCTTCTTCCTTTGTTTTGTGTGCCTTTAATAGCTTGGCTTCCAACCCTGCAAGGTAGTTTTGCAATTTCTTATGTTCTGCTTCTATGCTGCCCACCAATGTTGCATCGCTTTGGGCTGTTTTGGCAGATAGGTTGTTGAAGAATGCCGCCGCCTCGCTGCGCTCGGCGTCGAAGCTGATTCCGGCCCCTGCTGCGTTTTGCAGGTACCGTTTTATCAGCGCATCGGTATTTTCAAATAAGTCGGCATCGGCAAAGACAAACTTTTCTATGCGGCTTGCCTGACCTTCATCAACTAACATATATGAGCTGCGAAGGGCCAACACTGGTAACTCATAGCCATAATGATTGAAAAAGGCTTTGTATTGAAGCCAATATGCCAATTCGCCACCACCACCAACATAGCAAATGTTGGGTAATATAGTTTCTTGATACAAGGGGCGTAACACCACGTTAGGACTGAATACCTCAGGTGTCTGGGCAAGCATTGAGTCAATATCAGCTTGCGAGAAAGTAAACTCGTTACCCACCGTAGCAAAACCTGTATCGGTTTTAACCAAACGGTAGCGTTGACCGCTGTTTATGTAGAATAGGTTTACCTCGCGTGGATTTACCTGCGCTGTGTAGCCTGCTTTTGCAAATATGGCATTACTCTCATTTACTTTATGGTACGATTGTAATCCACTTAAATCTTCCTTAATGATAGAGGCAAATTCAGCTTTTAGTTCGCGCTCGTTAGGGTCTAATATAACCAAGCCATATTCGCCCATAAGGGCATTAACAAAATGGCGGGTAGCATCGGCCAGGTTGGTGTGGTTAAGGTAGCTTTCTTTAACCAAAGCCAGTATTTCTTTGGCATTATCGCTATCGCCTAAAACTGTTGTAAGTTCATCAATGACCGGTTGAAGAGTTTCGGTAGTTAGCATCCCCGCGGCCCCTGGCCTGCATCCCATGTTAGCTTTTTGTTGAAGAGGTATGCATGGTTTATTTCTTCAATGTCGCCATCTTCGGTATGCATCCAATAAACAGGAACAAAATTGTGCTGGGGGTACCATTCCTTTAGTTGGCGTGCAAGACTAATACAATCGGCCAGTTTGTAAATGAGGTATAACGGCCCGGTAAACAGGCATAGCTGGTGTCCGGTAACTATGGTAAAGGTACTATCGTCTTTTAATAGTTGAATGTTAGCTGCTGTAGCATCTGTAGGAATTGTATTGCCCTGCTTATATTGCTTTTCTATTGCGTTGACCAATGCAGCCCTGTTTACAGGTTTGGCCTAGCGGTAGGCAATGGCTTTTTCAAAACCCTGCTGGGTAAAGGGGAAACTATATAAAGGGGCAACGTTTGCGTGCTCGTCTAGGTAATCGGCAATAAGCTGCGAAAAAAGCCTGTTTGCTTATACGAAAGGGTAGTAACTTTCATTTAGCGTAAAAGTAGAAATATTATCATAAGCACACCAAACAGATACAGGAGGTTAATGTTTTGCATTTAAAAATCCCCCTTTAAGCGGGGGTGCCCAAAGGGCGGGGGAGTCCTTTAAGTTAACTGGATTGTACCGGTTAAAAACGTTTTAGCTGTGCCCGCTATCAATACACGGTAGCCTTGTAAAGTTAGCCATAGCTGTCCGCCCCGTGGCGATACCTGCAAGGCCGTTAAGTTTTCTTTGTTTAACGCTTTAGCCCAGTAAGGGGTAAGCATGGTATGGGCCGAGCCAGTTACAGGGTCTTCGTTGACTCCGGCTAGCGGGGCAAAAAAGCGCGATACAAAATCTACATCCTTGCCTTTAGCGGTGATGATAATACCACGGCATTCGCTTTGTTTTATGCGTTCAAAATCCGGTACAAAGTTGCGCACGGCTTCTTCGCTTTCCAGTACCGCGAGAAAATCCGTCGTGCCACGGTATACTTCCAATATGTTTGTATTTAATGATGATAATACCGGCTCCATACTGGGTACGGCTGTTAATGGTGCGCAGGGAAAGTCCAGCGTTATTTTATCGCCATTCCTTGTTACAGGCAGCGGCCCGCTTTTGGGCGATACAAAAGGAATTGCATCTTCGGTATAGCCCAAGTGGTTATACAGCACATGGGCAGATGCCAAAGTAGCATGCCCGCACAAGGCGACTTCTACCGTGGGGGTAAACCAACGGATAGTATATTGGTCACCTTCTTTAACAAAGAATGCTGTCTCCGAGAGGTTATTCTCCATGGCTATCTGCTGCATCAACGCATCAGGTAGCCATTCGGTTAAAGGCATTACCGCCGCAGGGTTGCCGGTAAATAGTTCAGAGGCAAAGGCATCAACTTTATAAACGTCCAGTTTCATAAGTCAAATATAGAAAAGTTCCCTCACTCCAACCCCTCTCCCGAAGAGAGAGGGCTTTTAAATTGCAAAATAAACCCCGACCTAAAGGCCGGGGTTTATTATAAATCTATCTATAAGCTAAAACCCAGCACCTATAACCTACTGATACACTCCCGGAGGATTTACCTTAATAATGATATTGCCAATATCAAACTCGTACTTACCTACGTTGCCTACCTTATCAGTAACTTCTAACCTAAAGCAAGCAGATTGTGGGGTCATGTTATTATCAAAATGGTAGGTTAGGGTAGCTGTTTTAGGGTCAAACTCGCAGAGCACCCAAACATCATCAATATAGGCATCCCAACGGGCAATACCGCTAAGGTTATCGCTAATGGTAAAGTTATATTCGCTCAGTTGTCGTGGCTTTTTAGCTTCAGGCTCCTGGTTTTTACCCTTTTTGCCACGGCGCTTTTTCTTCTTGGTTTTGATGTATTTTACCTTACCCTTGCGGCCTTTCTTCTTTACCACAAATTCAGGCTCTTTGCCACGTAAAGATATAGATGGTGCCTTGGTATCAGCCGCTACAGCAAAAGAACCAAAGTATACCGATTTTGCCTTCATCCAACCATTATCGTAAGTGCCGCCAATAGCTCCCGTGCCGGTGTTTACCATTACCAACTTGCTACGCATGGCCGGTTCAACATAATCGGTTTTAATCTTTATTTCAAAATTATCGGCCAGTGCGGTGTAGGGGGTATGTATGCGGTGCACGGGGCTGTAGTAGCCCTTACCACGGGTTTTGCCGTATTTAAAAAACAGGGTATCGTACAACACATCTTTTGGGAAGAAAACTTCTACATCGCTGGTTTTAAAGGTTTCATCCTTGTTGTAGTTAATTAACTGCACAAACTCCTTTTCAGGATGTGGCTTTAAATTGGCGTAATCAGGTTCGCCCTTAACCACAAAGCGCAGGGTGTTTTGGTTGCCAAACACATCGGTAGCAATAACCTTAATAACATGTACCTTGGTCATCGGTAATGGTAATTTCGCCGCTGCCTAAGTCGTTACGTATAAAACTTAGCCTTTGGTTTGGTTGCAGGTATAGCTTTTGTGTTTTTTCGTTTGATGATAAGCGGTCTTCATAATCAACCAGCGCGTTAATATTGCGGGTTTCTTTAAATTTAAAATCATCAAGCTTATAGCCAAAAGTTTGTTTACCATCAACAAAAACCTCTAGTTTATTAATGTTGGTGCGTATGTTTTGCAGGCGGTCAAACACTTCAACCCCAATACCAAAGGTTCCATATACCCTAATAGTATCGGGTGTTACTTTGTATTTGCGGCGCCTTATTTTCTTTCTATGCTCAAAAACAGCCGTATAGGTGCTGTCTCGGTAATCAGATGGGAATGATTGGTCTGTAATCTTCTTATTTATATAAGTTGATTTAGACAACGGATATAAGGTAACCGAAGCAAAGTAGGGCTTTTGGCGGTCTTCTTTTATAAAACCAAATAGTAGGGGGTTTATGGCTATCTCACCTTTAGAGTCGCGCACCTCAAAGTGAACGTGTGGCCCACCGCTGCTGCCGGTGTTGCCGCTGTAAGCAATAAGGTCGCCTTGTTTAACGGGGAACAGGGTAGAGTCGGGGTACAGGTCAAACTCAGCTTGCTTATTCTCATACTGGTACATGCGCACCCAGTCTTCTATTTGGGGGCGAATGATGTACAATGTGCATGCAGCGTAATATAGCCTGCAGGGTGTTTTACATATATGGCCTTGCCGTAGCCGCGCATGTTTATTACAATGCGCCATATATATCCATCGGCAGCAGAAAGTACCCGTTTATTAATAGTTTGTTGGGTACGTAAGTCTATACCTGCATGGAAATGGTTGGGGCGTATTTCGCCATATCCGCCCGAAAGGTTAACGGGAAACTCCAGCGGGTTAGCCAGATAATTTTGCGGGTATGGATTAACTTGTGCTTGTAAACCTACTGATGCACAAACAAATAAAGCGGCGAATACTAATATATTCTTCAATTGGGTCTTCTTTTCTAAATTATTTGCAAAGTGTTTCAATTTGCATGCCTTTAAACTTATTTTAGAGTTAAAGTTGTAAGTAACTTTTCAACAAATAACTTTGCAATCCTTTTTACAGGCAATACACATTTACTATATGAACGATTTGAAGGCCCCAATAGATACATTAAAAGAGAAGATTGAGCAGCTTATTACATCGCATGCCAAGCTAACTGAGCGTCTTAAAATTACAGAGGACGAGAACGTTAACCTTGCGCACCTGCTTAAAGAGAAAGAAGCCGAGGGGCTGCCGGCATGGATTTGGTAGAACGTAACAATACCCTTGCCAACCAACTGCTTGAGAAAGAAATAATGCTAGAGGAGCAGGATGCCCGCATAAAATTGTTATTGCTTGTTGAGGCCGACCTGAAAAGTGCCCAGGCAGAAAATGCCGAATTGGTTGCTAAGCTGAAAGAAAGCCAAAGTACAGAAAGCGGCACACCGGCACTGGCCGAAGAAAATGCTTTGCTGACTAAACAGTTAGCCGATAAAGATGCCCGTATAACCGAACTATTAGAAGCTGAAGCAGACCTTAAAGCGGCACGGGCCGAGAATGCTGAACTGGCAGGTAAACTAAAGGATAGCCAGGCTCCTGTTGCTGATACAGCAGGTAATAACGAAGAAAACGCAGCCCTGCTTAAGCAACTGGAAGAGAAAGAAGCCCTGCTGGCCGAAAAGGAAAATCAGCTTAAAGAAAGCGGGCTATTGCTTAAAGAGTTAGGAGAAACGAATAATTTGCATAATTTAGCGCAATCGATAAGTGGCAACACAGGTTCTGAGCAAAACGAAGATCTGAAGCTAATTATCACCGACCTGGTAAAGGAAATTGACAAGTGCATAACCTTGCTGGGAAAGAATGTATAAACAATGCAGGAGAATACAATAAATATTAAAATAGCCAACCGCGCGTACCCTATTACCGCTGCGGAGGGTGAAGATGATAACTTGCGCAAGGCAGCTTCTACGGTTAACCAAATGCTTGACCAGTTGAAGAACAACTATGCCGTGCGCGACCTGCAGGACCTTTTGGCCATGTGCTGCCTGGAGCTTGCCGTTTACAAAACGAAAGCCGCCCAAGCAGCCCCAACTATACCCGGCGAACAAGCTGTAGCCCCGCAAGGCGATAACACAGCTATGCAAGCCGAAATTATAGGCGAACTGGGTGCTATAGAGCGCCGCATTGCCGAATACCTTAGCCGGGTAATACATTTTTTCTCTACGTCCTGTACCAAACGTTGGTGTTAGCCGTTGTGCTTAACGCAATAATTAACATATATATAACGTTTTAATTTATTATGGAAGATAACTTATTAGTGATTGTAGCGTCAGCGGCAGCCTTGGTTATTGGGGGTGTTATTGCTTACATCATTTTTCAGAATGTACTTAAAGGCCGCGCCGCGCGTGTTTTAGCCGAGGCAGAAAAAGAAGGCGAAGTTATTAAGCAAAACAAGATACTGCAGGCCAAAGAGAAATTCCTTGAGCTTAAAGCCACTACCGAAAAAGAGGTTAACGAAAGGACCCAGGGCATAGGCTATAGCCGAAAACCGCTTAAAACAAAAGGAACAAACGCTTAACCAAAAAATTGAAGAGAGCAACCGTAAGCAAAACGAACTAAACTCTCTAAAAGACAATGTAACCAAGCAAGCCGAATTGTTGGCAATTAAGCAGGCCGAGCTTGATAAAATGCACAAGCGCCAAGTAGAGCAGCTGGAAGTTGTTGCCGGTTTAAAAGCCGATGATGCTAAAGCTCAACTTATTGAAAGCCTTAAAGCCGAAGCTAAAAGCGAGGCCATGGTACTTATAAAAGACATAGTAGAGGAAGCCAAAATGAACGCCAATAAAGAGGCAAAGAAGGTGGTTATCCAAACCATACAACGTGTGGCTACAGAGCATGCTATAGAAAATTCAGTATCAGTATTTAATATTGATAGCGATGAGGTTAAAGGCCGTATTATTGGTCGCGAGGGACGTAACATCCGCGCCTTGGAAGCCGCTACCGGCGTTGATATTAACATTGACGATACCCCTGATGCTATTGTACTTTCTTGCTTCGACCCTGTTCGCCGCGAGATTGCCCGCCTATCGTTACACCAACTGGTAAGCGATGGCCGTATACACCCTGCCCGTATTGAGGAGGTTGTTACCAAAGTGAAAAAGCAACTGGAAGAAGAGATTGTAGAAACAGGTAAACGTACCTGTATAGACCTTGGTATCCATGGCCTTCACCCCGAGCTTATCCGCATGGTGGGCCGTATGAAATACCGTTCGTCTTACGGGCAAAACCTATTGCAACACAGCCGCGAGGTAGCTAACCTTTGTGGTATTATGGCATCTGAACTGGGCCTTAATGCCAAAACCGCCAAACGCGCCGGCCTTTTGCACGATATTGGCAAGGTGCCTGATGATGAGCCGGAATTGCCACATGCTATCTTAGGTATGAAGATAGCCGAGAAATACAAGGAGAAACCAGACGTTTGCAACGCCATTGGTGCCCACCACGACGAGATTGAGATGACCTCTATGATATCGCCTATCATTCAGGTGTGCGATGCTATATCTGGTGCGCGCCCGGGTGCCCGCCGCGAGATTTTAGAGAGTTATACGAAGCGTCTTCGTGACCTTGAAACACTGGCCCTATCGTACCCCGGTGTTAGCAATACGTACGCTATACAAGCCGGTCGCGAGCTGCGTGTAATTGTAGAAAGCGAAAAAGTGACCGATGAGCAGGCACATACCTTGTCGTACGAAATCTCTCAAAAGATTCAAAACGAAATGACCTACCCCGGCCAGGTTAAAATCACCGTTATCCGCGAAACACGGGCGGTTAATTACGCTAAATAAATTTTAAGAATATTTCTATATGTTAAAGGGCTGCATTTGCAGCCCTTTTTGTTTTATTTGTAGTGTGAATAGATATTTACTAATACCAACACTATTAATTGTACTTGTTGCCTGTACTAATGAGAGGCAGTCTGACATTACTCAAACCAAAGACTCTTTGAGTGAAAAGAAGGCTATTGAAAATAGTAGCTATTACAAAGATTTTAGGGCTTGGGTAAACGATACACTAAAGCAGATTAATAAAGGTAATAACCCGACTGAAGATGAGGCTTTCCTATCAATGGATATAATCCAATCGCCTGATTCTATGGAGTTGGTTATAAGAAAGTTATACAAGGTTGATATTCCCTCAAATAGTTATTCACCTAAAGCAAAAGAGATAATTTCTTTATTGAAAGAATACGATGAAATGCCAGCGAATGGTAACACAATTATTTTTTATGATGTGCATGAATACCACCGTTCTATGATACCTGAATTGAAACGGGAGGCATATTCTTATTATGATAATATACGTGTATTTGCTACTCGGAAAGGCAATAAAATAAATCCCAACCAGCAGAAAAACCGTACGGAGTATAGCTATTTAAGAGGCCGTTTATCAGGCAAAAAAGAATATGTAGATAACAGGGAGGTTGCATCGTATTCTTTTATCAGGCAGAATAATATATTAATTAAAAGGAAGCATTAACCATTCTTTATCTCTTTATTTTCTTAATTGTAGGGCAAATTCATTTAATTTGCCCGTAAAACCATGGCACCAATATTGCCGTATACCATACCAATGAAAAACACCATCATACTTTATATAGGTTTAGTACTACTTACATTCTCGTGCAAAGCCCAACCAACGCTGCATTCAACCAACAAAAAGGCGTTGATGTTTTACGATAACGGTACCCAGTATGCCGACCGTAAACAGTTTGATAAAGCCGAAGAAGACCTGAAAAAAGCCATAGAGGCCGATGGCTTGTTTATAGAAGCCCACCTTGTGTTGGCTGATATTTACTACTACCAAAAAAAGTGGGACGATGCCATTAAAGCTTATAAAACAGGCATAGCTATAGACCCTAAAATATCGCCAAAGTCTATTGTGGCATTAGGCAAGCTGGAGCATAGCCGTGGTATTTATGCCGATGCGGTAACCCACTACAAGCAATACCTTGCCCTTGAGCCAGATGTTAAGCTGGACGAAAAGCTGAAAAAAGTAGCCCAAACAGGTATTACCAATGCAGAGTTTGCTATAGACCTAATGGCGAAGCCCGTACCTTACACACCTGTAAATATGGGCAAGGGTATTAACTCTGAAAATTCAGAATACTCGGCTTATATGACAGCCGATGAACTGACCACCATTGTTACCGTTAACCGCCCGCGCGATGCCCAAACTGTGGGTCCAAACTCAACGGAAGAAGACCTATACATCAGCTTTTTAAAAGACGGTGCGTGGACACAGGCCAAGCCGCTGCCTTTTCCCGTAAACTCGCACGATAATGAGGGTTCGGAGTGTATATCGCCCAATGGGCAGTACCTGTTTTTTACCGGTTGCCAGCGCCCCGATGGGTTTGGTAGCTGCGACCTTTATGTAGCCATGAAAACCGGCGGCGTATGGGGCGAGCCTTTTAACCTTGGTGAAGGCGTAAACAGCGATAAGTGGGATACTCAACCATCATTTTCTGCCGATGGGCACACCCTTTATTTTGTCAGCACCCGTTCCGGTGGGCAGGGCAGGGCCGATATATGGAAAGCTGTACTAGGAGAGAACGGTCAATTCTCTAACCCCGAGAATTTAGGCCCAGAGATTAATACCCCGGAAGATGAATTCTCCCCTTACATCCACCCCGATGGTAAGTCGCTGTACTTTGCTTCTAAAGGCCACCCCGGCATGGGCGGGTTCGATTTGCAGGTAGCACGTAAGGGCGATGATGGTAAATGGGGCAAACCCAAAAACCTGGGCTACCCTATAAACACCTTTGCCGATGAAATTAGCCTTTTTGTAGCATCATGCAGCGGCAAGGCATATATAAGCTCTGAAAAACCCGGCGGCTTGGGCCGTATGGATATTTATAGCTTTGATTTGTATGCTGATGTTGCTCCGGCAAGGGTTACCTATATACAGGGCGTTATTACCGATAAATCTACCAAAGCCGGACTTGGCGCTGTTGCTAATCTGGTTGATTTAAAAACCAAGCAAATGGTAGCTTCGGCGCAGGCCGATCCTAAAGATGGAACCTATTTGGTTTGCCTTCCTTCGGGTGGCGATTATGCCTTGGAGATAGCTAAAGATGGCTACCTGTTTTACTCGGCTAACTTCTCTTTACCCGCCAGTTCAGAATGTAAGCCCTATAAGCTAAATGCAGCACTATCGGCCAAGGTTAAAGGCGAGCGTGTGGTGCTACGCAACGTGTTTTTCGATTCGGATAAGTTCGACCTGAAATCACAATCAACCGTAGAGTTAGATAAGCTGGTAGATTTCCTAACCAAAGATGCCAAGCTGGTTATTGAGATTGAAGGCCACACCGATAGCGATGGAGATGATGCCCGCAACATGGCCTTGTCTGATAACCGCGCTAAATCGGTTATGAACTACCTGATAAGCAAAGGCATTGCAGCATCAAGGCTTACAGCCAAAGGCTACGGCGAAACCAAACCTTTGGTAGCTAACGATACCCCTGATAACAAAGCCCTAAACCGTAGGGTTGAGTTTGTAATTAAGTAGAGAAGAGTGAGGAGAGGAAATCCTTATCTTTAAAGTATGAAATGGAGCCTGCTTATAGTTTTATTCTACTGCTTTGCGACTAATGCGCAGGTAAGAGATACTATGTGCGTTAATCTTATAATTAATACAGTTTATTCAACATCAAAAATACAGGCTGAAAACTACAAGATTTCTATTGTTAGTCCTACCGGCTTTTTTAAAGAGGTGTTGATTCAAAAGGCTGAAGATTATGAGATTTGCCTTCCCTCAGGTAAATATGAAATAACCGCTTTTAAAGACCGATTTTATTCACCAAGAAAAACCATTGAAATTGGAGTTGATTCAATTGTGGGATGTACTCTTGAACTTCGACCTATGGAGATTCATTGCCGTTTCTTTTTTGGTGTTTACTTTGAAACAAAAGAATGTGTGCTTAGTAATGCTTCAAAGGATACTATATCTCTGTTAGTAAAGACAATGAAAGATAACCCCAACATTGTTATTGAATTAATAGCAAGTTCTGATAGCAAAGGGAATGCACATAGGAATATGAGATTATCTCAATGCTATGGTAATTTAGTAAAAGATTATTTGGTGTTAAACGGAATAGAATCGGGTAGGATAGAAATAAAAGCCTACGGAGAAACTGAACTAATTAATAAATGCAAAGATGGGGTAAGGTGCACTAAAGAAGAACATGCTATGAATAGGTATGTAAACTTTAGAGTTATCAGGAATGACTGGCCAAATAATAGTAAAAATAATTAATAATCTAATCCAATTCTCTCAAATAAAAAGTTTGATAATCCTTTCCCTCATCATTATCAAAAATAATGGTTTTATAGAAATATATAGGTGTGCAATTTAACTCCCTAACTAGAATCATGTTTATGAATTCTAAATGATCGGTCCTAGTTCCAACAAATAAAATTTTCTTACCATTATTAAATATAAAATCTATACAACAAACTTCTTCAAGGCTTGGAGGTACATAATAGTAACCTTTAATAATAGTTAAATCATCTAATTTAAATATACGCTTAAGTAAGAATCCCTTAGTATAAAAAGTCTTGTCAGTATAGTAAATGTCTCCCCGTTTTATAGGTTGGCTCTTTACAATATTATTTACGCTAAAACCAAAGTTTAATAAAGTTAACATATAGGCATTTCCCTGTTCTTCAAAATCTCCAAATGCACTTCGGTGTGTAAAATGGTAAAGAACAATATCTCTCTAAGCGTTACTTTGCCCAGCAACGGGTGGGGTACAAGATAAGTATCCAGTTTACTATCACTCATTGTTAAGGCCTTTTTGCCCAGCTTTTCGTACTGCTTTGCAAAGGTTTTTAACTCTCCGTTTTTTGGTGGTAGCCAATAGATGGTGGCACAAATTCACCCGATGCCTTACCACCGCCCGCTAACTTTTCGTGGTAGCGTTGCAGTAGTTCATCGTAGGTGCGGCCTTTCCTGTTATTGGTACCAAACTTATACTTTAAAATAAAGCCCGGCAGGGTTACCGCAAGGTTTACCGGCTTAATGCTGCGTATTAAATGGTCTAGGTGCTGGCCTGCACTCCATTTGCCGCCCGGCATGGTTTCAAAAGCTGTAGCTTCCATAGGCTCTATAAAGGCGGCAAAAGCCTTAGCCTGCTGTTGCAGCGCAATATTTATTTCATTCTGATTGTAAATCATATCCAATAGGTTTTAATCAAAGGTAAAAAATTACACCACTTTACGATATGGCGCAATTATTGTCTTATCTGATATAAGTTAACTATAACTATCTTGCAGCCATGAAAATTTATTACATAACAGGCACATCCCGCGGCATAGGCAAAGCCCTAGCCGAGCATATACTATCGTTACCCGATACAAAAGTTATAGGCCTTGCACGCCACCAAACCATACAGCATGCCAATTATAAGCATGTAGATATTGACTTGTCTAATACATCATTCACCGCCAACTTTTACTTTGAGCAACATGCCGAAGCTACCGAAATTGTGTTGGTAAACAACTCTGGTGTAATAGGCGATATTGCCCGTTTTGGTAGCATAAACAACGATAAAATTGTAGAGGCTATGCACGTAAACCTTATAGCCCCGTTTATACTAAGTAACAACTTTGTAAAGGCTTATCAGGGCTTAACAATACCGTTAACCATACTCAATATTAGCTCGGGTGCGGCGCGCAACCCGGTTGATGCTTGGGGCGCATACTGTACCAGCAAAGCAGGAGTAGATATGTTCAGCAAAGTACTATCGTTAGAGCAGGAAATTGTAGGCCGTAAAAACCTGCGTTGCCTATCACTAGCGCCGGGTATTATTGACACCCAAATGCAAGATGCTATACGGGCTACCAATCCCGCTGATTTTAGCCGCCATGCCGATTTTGTAGCCTTTAAAGAGGAAGGCAAACTGGTAACACCTGTAAACCTTGCCCCGATGATTGTAAAGGCGTTGGCAAAACAAGATTACGACTCTGTTACTATCGACCTAAGGGAGCTATCTTCTTAATATTAGTCCAAAATAAAATTGATTGCCATGAAAAAATGGATGGTATTATTTATTCTGTTTATTTCACTGGCATCTATAGCGCAGGTATTATCTTCTAAAGAGTTAATAGATCTTAATAAGCTAAACGATAAAAAACTCAAAAAACACCTTGTTAGCCGCGGTTATGCTATTGACCCATTGTCTGACACAAAAGGCAAGCATTATACTGCAATGCTAGGACCGGCCTATAAAATATACCAAGCCAATAGTTTATTGGGAACCTCTTACTAATAAGTGCTTTTATACAACTCTTAAAAGGGAGGATACAACTATTGAGTTTAGAACAGCTGATAGCGCCCGTTATAATTTATTAGCAAAGCAATTTTATGCATTAGGCTTTTTAAAATTTGCCCTAGGTAATGTTGGCGATAAGCCTGTTATGGTTGGCTGGCGTTACACCTCGCTTACAGATAGCAGTAGCCAATATCCTAATATATTACTCCAAGTTAGCTTTGATACAATTTCCAGCCCATGCGATACTAAGGGAATCGATTACAAAATAAGTATATCAACCTATCGGGAAGCTATATTACCTAAAAAGGATTGATTCATATTTATTACTCACCCCTCAGTCCTCAAGACTTAAACCTTTCCCCATTTCTACGGTCTACAAGGCTTAACATTGCGTTAACATTGCTATATTGCGTCAATAAAACCTTTAGAGTTGAAGAAATACATACTTACGGGCATGGCCGCCTGTGCCCTTTTAGCAGCCTGTACAAAAGACAGGGACTTTCCGCAAAAGCCCGTTGTAAATGATATTGAAGAGGGCGACATCCTTATAAACGAATATGCTGTAAACGGCCCAACCCTTGTAAACGAGTTTGGTAATTCCGACGATTGGGTAGAGCTTTACAACACCACTGCGGATACGGTTTTCCTTAACCAAAGTCGCTTTTATATAAGCGACGATGAAACCGACCCATACAAGTACACCCTTGATAAAGATACCTTTATTTCTCCCAACGGTTTTCTATTAGTATTTGCCGATGGTTTAGATACCACCGCCACTCAAATACATACCAACTTTAGCCTTAGTGCCGCGGGCGAATACATTAGCATTTTTGCGCTAAACAGCCAAAACCAAGCCGTAGCGGTAGATAACCGCACTTATGGCCCGCAACCTAGCGGACAAAGCGAAGGCCGCACCCCAAATGGCGGCAACAACTGGACATTATACAGCAACCCAACCCCCGGGGCTTCCAACCAATAATTTCAAAGAACTATAATGACTAAAATATTAATATATAAAGCTCTCCCCACAGTAAAAACGATTTTTACTCCCCTCTCTTTGGGAGAGGGGGTGGGGGTGAGGCTTGTGTTGTTGGCACTTCTATTCCCAATGCTTGCCCATGCCCAGTTTGTTATCACCGATGGTAAAAAGTCGCTGGAAATATCGGGTGTGGTTTATACCTTTTATAACCACCGCTTTTACAAGGCTGGCGAGGATAACAAAGACAAATCCCTATTCCGCTTGCGCGATGCACGCGTTAAGTTTATTGGCGACTTAAAGAAGAAAATATCTTTTAACCTTGATATTAACTTCGCTGGGCTGGAGGTACTTAATAACGATGAGTCTGCTACCTACAATCCCTTTTTAAATGATGCCAATATTACCTGGAAAGCCCCGGCTAAGCTAGAACTTTGTGTGGGTTATATGGGCATAGACTATGGCCGCAGCAGCATGGCTTCCATCTTTACATCGCCGTTTATGGAGCGCCCCCAGTTTACCAAAGGCGACTACTACAACCGCCGCGATATGGGCATTACCCTTAGTCGCAACTTTTGGGAGAAGCGTGTGCGCCTTAATGCAGGTGTGTTTAATGGCATGGGCACTCCCTTGCCCGATAACGACCGCTCTGGTAACCTGCTATACTCTGCCCGTGCCGATTTTTCTTACCCCAACAAGGTAGATACCGACGAGGCCGATTTAGAACACCTACCCAAGCCTAACTTTGCAGTGGGGGTTAATGGTATGTACTCTAACAAGCAACTGGCGTCAAACCCTGAGTATCCTGTGTCTATAAACGGCCAGCGTGCACTCTATGGTGCCGATTTCCAGTTTATGTACAAAGGCTTCTCGCTACAAGCCGAGATTAACCAAATGCGTGGTACACCCAACGATACTAACGATGTATGGCTAAATGGTCAAAATACCCGCTATTTCCGCTCGGGCGGATGGACAGTATCGGCCAACTACTTCTTTAAAAAAGCCAATAGCTTGGTGGGCCTGCGCTACGACGATGTTAACTTTAACGACATTGTTACCGGCGACGACCGCCGACAGCTATCCATAGCCTACGTTTACATGCTCAACGACTTTAAAACCTGTTTCCGCATACAGTATTGGAAACGTTTTAACCAAGCCCTAACCGGAGAACCCTGGAACGAAGACCAGCTCCGCATCGGCATCCAGGTACTCATAAAATAAAGTTCACCAACTGCTACAGCATGTCCCAAAGGGATGCCTTTGGCATAGCTAATCACTCATTTTCGCGCCTTGTTTTTTCAATCGTAGCACTGTTATGTTTTAATACACCAACAACTCTCCCTTTTAAAGGGAGTACCTCTGACCTTGTGTCAGAGGGGAGGGATTATTTTAATTCCTTACAGCATGTAGCCCGATAATACGTTTTCGCGGGTTACTCATGTCCTCTTTTACCTCATCCTAAATCCTTCTCCTAAAGGAGAAGGACTTGCACCCCTCTCTATTGGAGAGGGGGTTAGGGGTGAGGCTCCTAAACACCTCAAGGCGGCCCGCTTTCGCAAACCACCTGTGGTGACAAATCCTTATCATAACAATTTACCTACTGACCGATGATGTCAAGCTGAAGCTTAACTGGTTTCAATCATCGTTTAAGCCTGTCCTCTTGTTAAACCGTTTCTCTTAAATTTCAATCTAAACCATTAATCCAAAATCGTAATAAGCATTGTAGGTATTATTCTCTTTTTAGCCCCTCTCCCTTGGGGGAGGGGCTGGGGAGGGGTGCCGCGCGGCTGTTTCGTCATCCCGAACTTGTTTCGGGATCTCCTAATTAACCATTAGGAAAGGGTGTGGTTTTCTGTCATTGCAATAACACTACAAAGATACAACATCAAAATGCATTAGTCAAGTATTGTATAAATATTGTTAGTAAAATGTATGGGGCAGAGAATGAACAGTGTCGTATTTAAAATGTCTCCCTCTTGGAGGGAGTATCCCGAAGGTGGGAGGGAGGTTTTGCCGCAAACAAAGCTCCCCTCCTGCAAAGGAGGGGAATGAATTGAGCAATTGTAAAGTTGCGCAAGAAAGGGGTGGTGGTTTCGGGTTACTGAAAACGGAACATGTGGCCACCCCTCCCTCACGCCTATGGCGTGAGTACTCCCCTTTGCAGGGGAGAGCCGTTAAATTTACCTAGCCACTACCAACTTCTCCCTACCTAATAGCTTATTATTATTATTAGAATAAACCACCAATTGATAAATGCCATTAGGCATATCAGAAATGCTAAACGTTTGTGTACCACCGGTAGTTATGGCAGCAGACTTAACCAATTGCCCCTGCAAGTTGTAAACTTGAAAAACACCTGAATTATATAGTACAGGTAAATCTATACTTACATACTCCTCTGCCGGATTAGGATATATAGATAACCTAAAATCCTCATCATCTAACTCCTCAACACCGTTAATACAACTCAAATCTATACAACCGTTAGCATCCGTTTTAATTATCCAGCCATCATCAAAATCTGAAAAATGGGTAGTGCGGCCAACTAAGACAAAACCATCATCAGGGGCTTTTTGCAATCTGACAGATAACTTATAGCCATATTTTCCGCGTCAGCTTCGTTATAAAAATAATAACGTTGCCATTTCATATTACCAAGAGAATCAGTTCTGATTAAAACACCAGTATATCTTCCAAACGATACATTTCCATTTTCATAAAATAATTTTAATCCCTTCCCGCCAATTAATATATCTCCATCACTTAAGGTTTGTATAAAATATGGAACATCTGTTGCTCCGTAATATTGATTCGGATATTCTTTATGCCAAATTGTATCGCCTGAAATTCTATTGATTTTATATAAAGCGATCGTGCTATAAATAGCATTTCCCTCAGGCTGATCTAAACATTTAGCTACCCCAAGTAATATATTTCCATCAGGAGCTAAACCAATTCCACCGGAATATTCATCACAAATACCAGGTATTTTTTGCATCCAAACTTGGTTGCCTAAGCTATCTACTTTTAGTAGCATGCCTCTAACATTTTTGGGATTGGGTCCTCCATTATTATTAATCTCTGCATAACCAGCCAAATAATAATTCCCATTATTGTCTTTTGTAGCAAATTCAGCTCTATTGCTATAGGTATTATTATAAGCTTTATCCCAAATAATATTTCCTAAACTATCGTACCGAATAGCCCTTGTATGTATTTGCCCATTAACTGGGAGCCTGCTAACTCCAACTCCAATAAAATCTCCATTATTAGCAACAACACCCGAAGTACCTGTATCAAACTGCCCAGTATCATATCTTCTAGCCCAAACAGTATCGCCCTGATAGTTAAACTTTGCTGCAAGTATATCGCCTGAATTTGGAAATGCAGTAGTGGCTGAATCATCTAATCCTCCAAAGTGATAAAAGCAATCTGCAGAGAAAGTATTTGCTCCGTACCACATGGAGTAGTATGTAGTACTATCTTTAGATAACCTTTTTGCTTTACAATATTACCATTCCAATCATACCAAGTAAAAGTGCTTTTTCCTCCTCCCTCTATCGTTGTGTTTGAATCTATTTGAACCAGAGGTATTCCAGCACCAATTGCTAAAAAGCCTGTGTCTGATGAAAATACACTTGTGAACTCATCATACCAATAATTCAAATCACTCCTTTTTTGGAAGATATTCTGCCCAAAAACATCAGTAGCATTGGCAAGAAATACCAATACAAGTAAAATAGGTGTTTTAAAGTAGTTTGCCATTAGTGATAATTACAGTTTAAAATCCTGCGGGTTTTGCCGGGCGTCTCTAATACCAACAATAATTATAGAGTCTTCTTCTATTCTATAATAAATATTATAATCCCTAACCAACAATACTCTGTAGTTTTCAAAATCAGACCTAATACCTATAAGAGGATATGTGAGTAATAGTTTAGTATGTTCAATAAACATACGGTGAAGTTTAAGGCTGTATGTATTAGATTTGTTGTGCTGAGTCCAGAAATCGAGTATCGCTTTTCTTGATTTTTGAGCAGGTTTAGACCAGATTATTTTTTAGCCATTCGTCAATTTCCCTGTCAGCGTCATCGCCATTAATATAATCTCCTTTTTTATATGCTTCCCATCCCTCATTTACCATCTTCTTCTCCTCGTCAGACATATAATAAACCTTAGTGCTGTTTTCTATGTCTATCAGTTTATCCAGATAGGCTAATAATCGTGGGTCATTGATGTCTTCCACTTTCTTTATAATGCTTTCTTTTAGCGCTGAATTATCCATATATCAAATTTACTAAAACTTAAGTAAATAGTTGTAATGAAAGGTTGAAATACCAACAAAACCCCTGCTGATAAAATAAAAGCGGTGGCAAAACGTTATTTTTCTAAATTCGCAGCTTAACTTAATTGGATAAACCAAGTAGAATGAACAACTACAAACTTTTAAACAACATTTTCGGCTGGCTGGCTTTTGCTATTGCCACCACCGTGTATCTTGTTACAATGGAGCCTACAGGCAGCTTTTGGGACTGTGGGGAGTTTATATCGGCAGCGCTTAAGCTGGAAGTAGGCCACCCCTGGCGCGCCTATGTTTATGCTTATGGGCCGCATTGCCACCTTGTTTGGCAACAGTGCCGACCCTGCCAGCTACGCACGCATGGTTAATGCCCTATCGGGTATTTGCAGCGGTTTTACCATTTTATTCCTGTTTTGGACTATTACGGCAATGGCCAAAAAGCTGTTTACCGAAGGCAATAAAGAGCAACTTACCCAAGGCAATACATTAGCCATTATGGGCGCAGGCCTTGTTGGCGCATTGTGCTATACTTTTTCTGATACTTTTTGGTTTTCGGCCGTAGAGGGCGAGGTGTACGCTACATCGTCTATGTTTACCGCCCTTACCGTGTGGTTAATTATGAAGTGGGACGAGCGTGTGGCCGAAGGCGATGCCCGTGCCGACCGTTACCTGGTGCTTATTGCCTACGTAGTGGGTATTGCCATCGGTGTCCATTTACTTAACTTACTATGTATCCCCGCTATTGCTTATATATACTACTTCCGTAAGTATAAAGAAACTACCCGCAAAGGCTTTATTGTAGCCGGCATTGTTGGCTTTTTAGGCCTTATGTTTGTTCAGTACGGCATTATTCCGGGCTTTATATCATTGGCTAGTAAGTTTGAGAAAGGCTTTGTAAACGGCCTAAGCATGCCATTTAACTCAGGTTTAATATTCTACCTGCTATTCTTAACAGGCTTATTGGTGTTTGGGTTGATTTATACCAAACGCAAAGGCTTAGTTAACTGGAATACCATTATCTTATCGCTAACCGTTATTATGATTGGTTACTCGTCGTACGCGGTAATCCTTATCCGTTCTAACGCTAAAACCCCTATGAATGAGAACGACCCATCTAACGTCTTCTCTATGCTATCGTACATCAACCGCGACCAATACGGCCAACGCCCATTGTTCTACGGCCAATATTACAATGCCCCGCTAGATAAAAGGGAACGTTATAAAGATGGCACGCCTGTATACTTTAAAGACGAGAAGAATAAGAAATACAGCATTGCCGATGATGCTAAAAAATCTATCCCAAACTTTGACAAAGCTTATTGCACCGTATTGCCACGTATGTGGAGCGCGGAGCATGCCAGCTCTTACATGAACTGGATTGATATGCCGCCGGGTGCTAAAAACAAAAAACCATCCTTCGGTCAAAACATTGGCTTTATGGTTAACTACCAGATGGGCTGGATGTGGTGGCGCTACTTTATGTGGAACTTTGCTGGTCGCCAAAACGACATTCAAGGCCTAAGCGGCCCGCTAGAGGGCAACTGGATATCGGGCATTGCCCCGCTAGACAATATGCGCGCTTAGCAACCAAAGCGATTTGCCCGAAACACTGGCTAACAACAAAGGCAAAAACAAGTACTACTTACTGCCATTCTTGTTAGGTGTTCTTGGTTTGATATTCCATTTCAGGAAAGATAAAAACACCGCCTGGGTGGTACTATTACTGTTACTATTCTTGGGTGTATTAATCAACGTTTTCCTTAACCCAACGCCTGTGCAGCCCCGCGAAAGGGACTATGCCTACGTAGGTTCTTTCTATGCCTTTGCTATTTGGGTAGGTTTTGGCGTGTTGGCTATTTACGATTTGATACGCCGCTACAGCGCACACAACCTTGCAGCCGGTGGTGCTACCGTGTTAAGCCTTATTGCGGTGCCTGTGGTTATGGCCAACCAAAACTGGGACGACCACGACCGTTCTAACCGTTTTACTTCTGCCGATTTTGCCAAGAACTACTTAGACTCTTGCGCACCTAATGCTATATTATTTACCAATGGCGATAATGATACTTTCCCGTTATGGTATGTGCAAGAGGTTGAAGGCTATCGTACCGATGTGCGCGTAGTTAACTTAAGCCTTTTGAATACCGATTGGTACATAAACCAGCTAAAACGTAAAGCATATTTATCTGATGCGGTTCCGTTTACCATGACAGAGGATTACTACCGCCAGGGTACCCGCGATGCGGTTTTAATATTAGATGATAACAGGTCTAACGACTCTAGCTACGTTGATATTAATGTTGCCTTGAAACAGATAATGAGCAAAGACCTATACAAGGTGCCTGATGGTCAGGGTTACAATAACTTCCGTAACTCTCACCTTTACATTCCGGTTGATAAGCAAGCCGTTGTTGCTAACGGTACCGTGCCTGCAAACCTTGCCGATAAGGTAGCTCCTGTTAAATGGGACTTATCAGACAAAGGCGTGTTGTACAAAAAAGACATGATGATTCTGGATTTGTTGGCTACCAACAACTGGAAACGCCCTGTGTATTTTGCTATTACCGTAGGCGATGAAAGCTATCTTGGTCTTGAGCCTTACTTCCAGTTAGAAGGACTTGCTTACCGCATTGTTCCTGTTGAGCGCCAGTCTATGGACGGCCAGATAGGCGCGGTAAATACCGATGTTATGTACAAAAACCTGGTAGAGAACTTCCGTTGGGGTAATATGAACGACCCAAGTGTATACCTTGATGAGACTAACCTGCGCATGACAATGAACTTCCGCAACAACTTCTCTCGTTTAGCTGCCGCCTTGTTACAAGAAGGCAAACGCGACCAGGCCAAGAAAGTGCTAGACCGTTGCTTAGAAGTTATGCCTGATAAAACAGTGCCATACAACTACTTTGTATTGCCTATTGCCAACCTGTATTTTGAGCTTGGCGAGAAACAAAAGGCCAACGATATTCTTAGCAGGTTAAAAACCATTACTACCGATGAGTTGGCTTACTACAACAGCCTAAGCCCATCGCTACGTAAGTCTATTAACACTACCATAGGCCGCACTAAAGAAATTTTGAAACGCGTAGGCTATCTGGAAACTATGTTTAAGCAAAAAGAAGCAGGCCAAGGCGGCGTAGCCGGACCTAACCAGCAACTGGCTAAACAAGACACCCAAAAAGCCCCGGTTGATAGCCCTAAGCAAATGGGCGCGCAGCCAAGTGCACCGGCCAACTAGGCAGTAAATGAAATTGTATACCATAACCCCTCCAACGTGGCTTAAACTGCTATACGGGAGGGGTTTTTTATGGGCTGTAAATTCTACTGATAAGGAAATATACCTTACGTTTGATGATGGCCCACAGCCCGGAGTAACTGATTGGGTGTTGGATATTCTGAAAGAATACAACGCCAAAGCTACCTTCTTTTGCATAGGACAAAATGTAGTTAACCACCCTGCACTATACCAACGCATTATTGCCGATGGCCACGCCATAGGCAACCATACCTACAACCACCTAAATGGGTTGAAGTCGGGCAAAGATGAGTATATTAATAATATAAATAAGGCTGCTGAAGTTATTGATAGTGAATTATTTCGTCCGCCATATGGTAGGCTCACATTGGGGCAGGCAAGTTGGGTAAAAAGAACTATAAACCCGTAATGTGGTCGGCACTGGCTGCCGATTGGGATAAATCAGTATCGCCCAAAGAGTGTTACAACAATGTGGCAACCAACACCAAACCGGGTGCTATAATAGTTTTTCACGATAGCCTTAAAGCCGAACATAATCTGAAACAAACCCTGCCCAAATACTTAGAATATTTAAAGGAAAACGGGTATACAGCGTGTAGGTTATAACTTACCTTCTACTATTAATAATTAAATCTACGCTAACTCAACACACAAAAAGCCTTTCTCTGTAAGAGCCAATACAAGGTTGTTAGCTATATCCTGGTCAGATTCAACCCGCAATATCCGGTCTACATCTTCCAAATCAAAATTCCAACTAGGGGGCTGAATTAATGAGTTTAATACAGGGGCAAGTTGTTCTATATGCTGCTCGGTATCAACCGACGTTTTAAATACCAGTACTTCCATGTGTTTGTGAACGATGGTTTAATGGTAAGACGGTTATACCCAACCTATATTGTAACAACAAATTATTTTTTTGCAGCAACTTTAGTAGCTGCTTTGACAGCCACTTTTTTAACCTCCTTTTTTTGGCCGGGCAGGTTAAAAATCAGCTTATGCTCGTCGGGCATATCATCGCCCAGTAAAAAGCCTAATGGTTCTAATTGAGGTATACGGTCAAACACAACCTTGGCAATAGCAGCTAATGGTATAGCCAGGAACATGCCCGCTACGCCCCAAAGGGCACCGCCTACCAGCACTACTATAATAGATACCAGCGCGTTTACCTTAACCTTAGATGCTACTATGTAAGGTACTATGTATTGATTATCAATAAACTGTACTACCATAAACAATGCAAACACCCACAACGCAGCTACCGGCGATTGTAAGGCCAATGCCATAACTACTGGCAATATGGTGGCGATTATAATGCCTATATAGGGTATTAGGTTTAGCAAAGCGCTAAGTAAGCCTAATAGCAGGGCGTATTTCACCCCAATAATCAATAAACCAACAGAGTTTAATGTGGCTACAATAGCCGATTCTATTAGTAAACCTATAAGGTAACTTTGTATCAAACCTTTAGTTTGGCCCAATACATCGGCTACCATTTCGTGGCTCTCTTTCTTAAACATTTTGGCTATGCCTTGCAGCAAAAGGGGCTTATAATACAATATGGTAAATACATAAATAGGCATAATAAAAACCACCATAAATAAGCTGCCTACGGTATTTAGCGTTTGCCCCACCATTTGCGATGAGTTTTCTCCGCTTTGCGACTTTAATTTGTCTATCCATCCACTTATGCGGGCCTCTTCAATGTTTAGTGTATCAGCTCCCCATGTCATAGACTGGGCTAGCAGCAGGTTAAATTTCTGTTTAAGCTGGGGCAGGCTCTCGCCAAAGCGCGATGTTTGCCATACAATAAAATAAACCAATCCGCCTAGTAAGATAATAGCCACTAACAACGAAATTACTATAGCAATAACACGGTGTATTTTACGCTTATGCAACCAGTTTACTAAAGGGTTTAATAGTATAGCTATAATGGTGGCAAAAATCAGGGGAATTATAATACCTGAGCCTATATACATAATAAAGAAAAAGGCAACAACACCTATCAATACCTGCGAGGCTTTAATATAAAAGGGCACAACATTTGGAATTTGCATAATTGGGAGAATAATTAGGTTTTTGATATAGTTTAATAATCCCAACCCAAAATATTATGGGCGGGCGTGTGTACAATACTTTCATCCCAGGCCTGCATTAACAGGCAAAGGGTATCTTCCTGGGCTTCAAACCAATGCAGCTCCATAACCGGAATACTCATTTCGTCATATTTTTCCAACGTATGGGTTATTTGGTTGGTTTTAAAAACAACTTTACCATACAACACCACCAATTTTGCCGGAAATTTAGAGGTGTGGGGTTCTAGTGTCATGCCTTTTTTAAAGCCTATAACTAAAACCTTATAGTGTTCGTCTTTATGAAGGGCCAATGCAACGGGCCTTTCAGCGTTCTCTAACCGTGCTTCTACTTCAGCAATTGTCATACAGTTTATGTTTGGTTACTGTATGGTAACACCATTAAACTGTAAAAGGTTGGACTTCAACCATTGTAAACTTTAAGCTAGTGTTTTGGGGTGTTTACAACCTATAGCTTATTTCTTCTGCAAGCCTTTCAACTCCTTATTTAATTCTTTACGGTCTTTCTTGGTGTAGTAGGTCGATTTTTTAATATTGTCTTTGTATAGCTGTATATACTTTTTACTGTCATCTGCTTTGCCTAGGTCTAGTGCAGCCTGCGCCATGTACAAATACAGCTCTGTATAGCCGGGGTAGTTATCTAGCGCGACTTGCCATGCCTCTATAGCTTTGGCGGGGCGTTTGTTATTGTAATACTGCCAGCCTTTTCCGTTTAGTGTACCCAAACTAAAAGCCAGTGTATCGCCATAATCAATAATACCCATTAGGTATTTATCATACTTTACTTTCTCGGTAGGGGTAGCCATGGTGTCTTTATAATACTTGTCTGCGCCTAAGGCCCACTGACTGAATGTATCGTACAAGGCATTGTTTACTGTTAAACCTGGTGTTGCCATGTGCCCGCAATTATAAAACTCATACCCTGTGCACTTAAAATAATTGGGAAGCATTTTGGCCCTCAGCGCATCTTTCATCAAGGTATAATCTTGTGTGTCGGTAACAGAGTCTCCCGTTGCCAGCGTATAGTAAACATTATTCTTAAAGTTTATTGGCTTTTGCAACCTGTTAACCATGCTATCTACCAGGTTTACATTGGTCTGCTTAAAAAACGGACTTATAGAAATAACCCCGTTTAAAACATCCATGTGCTTTGTCAGCATGTAGGTGGTAAAATACCCGTAGCGCGAGTGGCCTATGAGCAACTCAAAGCTATTGGTATGGTAGTTTTTATTAGCGTATGGTATCAGTTCATCCATTATAAAACGCTCGTTCTTTTCGCCCAGGCCATTATCGTTACTAGCTTTTAGAGTAGTTTCAGCACCGCGTTTGTTAGGGTGGCTGGCAATGGTAATTATTACCGACTGGGGCATTTGGTCAAATGTTGTTAAATAGCCAATGGTTTGCAATTGATAGGTGCAGTTAATGGTGTTTTGCCTGTCGAAGATTATTATCAGCGGATATTTTTTACTGCTGTTTGCATCATACCCTTCGGGCACATATACCCGCATAAATTTTTTATACCCCAGGTTAGCCGACTCTAACGTAAGGTCTTCAAACTGTTTATAGCCGCTAATTTCTATAGGCTGCGCCTGCAATGCAATAGTTATAATAAGTAGGAGGGAGGTAATTAAAACTTTCATGGGGTAAATATAAGTCTCAAACAATAATAGAATTTTCCTGTAAATAGTTCTTAATTATCGGTTTTTATCCTGTAATCAAGTTAATCCTTTAATCTAACTTCAGACAAATAGCGACTACTGAATAAACCCTTCTTCACGACTTTTAAGCACTTTAGCATTAATTAAAAATGCCATAGTCTGCGCACGGGCAATAGCCTCGGCAGCCTTGTTGCCATCAAACAATTGGTTAATGGTACTAATCCAAAGCAGCAGCCAGCGGTCGTAATGCTCTGCCTGCATAGGCGCACGCTTATCAAGGTTAATGTGAGCCTGCATAACATTGCCTTTGTAGCCTGCGGTATTTAGCAGCACAGTCTCCCAAAAGTTATACATAACAGGTATATGGGTTTCCCAGCTAAGCTTTACCACATCATTAAAATAGTGGCCTATTACATCGTCCTGCTTTACCTGTATATAAAAAGTATCAACCATCAACTCAATATCAGCCCTGCTTTCAATATCTTTTTTCATACCGTAAAGGTAAGCTGCAACGGGTTATTAAAGTATGATATGGGTCAACTAAAGCTTTTATGTCAATTCTCATTTCTTTATGATATGGCTTTTAGTCCTCAACTATTTTATGTGCCTATGTTTCTATGTGGTTTATATTGAGATTGTAGTAAATGGTACCAAGGGCAAAACCTGACATCAATCATACTAATTCATAATTACAAATTGTATCTTTGCTTAGTATTTAACCTGCGCCATGTAAGCGTACGATGTTGAAATTATGGCATTATATAATAAGATTGATAAAAGAGTTTTAAAAGAGCGTTTAATGGCCGAGCCATTTCATCGTATCACGCTCTCGTTTTACCGTTACGTTATTATAAACGATGTTGAAGACACACGCGACGCACTGTATAAAATGTGGGACGAGTTGGGTGTTTTTGGCCGTATATACATAGCTCGAGAGGGTATTAACGCACAGCTATCGGTTCCTGAAGAAAATTTTGAGGCTTTTAAAACCCACCTGTATGCCGACCATAGGTTTACCGATGTGCCATTTAAAATTGCGGTTGAAGATGATGGAAAATCGTTCTACAAGCTAATTGTACGCGTTAAAAAGCATATTGTAGCCGACGGGCTGCCCGATGATGCGTTTGATGTAACAAACGTGGGCAAGCACCTTGATGCGGTTGAGTTTAACAAGGCACTGGAAAACCCCGATGCTATTGTGGTAGATATGCGCAACCATTACGAAAGCGAGGTTGGCCATTTTGAAGGTGCTATTTTGCCCGATGCCGATACTTTTAAAGATGAACTGCCCATGGTGGTAGACATGCTTAAAGATAAAAAAGATAAACCTGTGCTTATGTATTGCACCGGTGGCATACGTTGCGAAAAAGCCAGCGCATACCTAAAGCACCATGGTTTTCAAAATGTTAGCCAGTTGCATGGTGGTATTATAGAATATGCCCGCCAGGTTAAGGCCGATGGGTTAGAGAATAAGTTTAAAGGCAAAAACTTTGTGTTTGACGAAAGGTTAGGGGAGAGGATTAGCGACGAGATTATAAGCAAATGTCACCAGTGTGGCGAGCTTTGCGACAACCATACTAATTGCGCCAACTTTGATTGCCATTTATTGTTTATACAGTGTGAGGATTGTGCTAAGGCCTTTGATGGCTGCTGCAGTGTTGCGTGTAAAGACATTGTAAATATGCCAATAGAAGAGCAGCGCAAGCTGCGCAAAGGCAAGGCTAAAGAGGGCGACCAGCGTAATATTTACAAAAAGGACGTTTGCGTCCAAAGTTGAACGAAAACCTTAATTTAGCCAATAAGTAACCTCACCCCAACCCCTCTCCTAAAGGAGAAGGGCTAACTAATTAAAAAGAGCATTTATGCCTATTTATCATAAACTGGGTACCATTCCGCAAAAGCGCCATACGGTGTTCCAAAGCCCCGCCGGTAAGTATTATTACGAGCAACTGTTCGGTACCGAAGGTTTCAGCGGTATGTCATCCCTATCATACCACGTTCATCGCCCTACGCAGGTAAAAGAGATACTTTCTTCTAAAGATGTTTCGCCTATAATAGCGGTAGAGAAAAACATAAAAGCCATGTTGCTTAAAGGCTTTGAAGTAAAGCCCGAAGACGACTTTTTAGATAGCCGAAAGCTGCTTATGGTTAACAGCGATGTGCTTATTGGCCTGGCCGCCCCCGTAAATCGCAAACAGAATACTTTTATAAAAATGCCGATGCTGACGAGATGATATTCATTCACCGCGGCACCGGGCGTTTACGTACATTTTTAGGTACTATCCCTTTTGAGTATGGCGATTATCTTATCATTCCACGTGGTATGATATACCAGATAGAGTTTGATAACGAAGATAACCGTTTGTTGTTTCTAGAGTCGTACTCGCCATTGTATACGCCTAAACGTTACCGTAACCACTTTGGGCAGTTGTTGGAGCATTCTCCCTTCTGCGAGCGCGATTTAAAACTGCCGCAAGATTTAGAAACGTACGATGAAAAAGGCGACTTTATTATTAAGATTAAGAAAGAAGGCATGTTGCACGATGTGGTATATGCCACACACCCATTTGACGTAGTAGGGTGGGATGGGTACAACTTCCCCTACGGTTTCTCAATACATAATTTTGAGCCTATTACAGGCCGTGTGCACCAGCCACCTCCGGTGCACCAAACATTCGAGACTAATTCATTTGTAGTATGCTCATTCTGCCCACGGTTGTACGATTATCATCCACAGGCAGTACCCGCACCATACAACCACAGCAATATTGATAGCGACGAAGTGTTGTATTATGTAGATGGCGACTTTATGAGCCGTAACAACATAGAGCAGGGCCATATCACACTTCACCCTAAAGGCATTCCCCACGGCCCGGCACCCGGCGCAATGGAGCGCAGCATAGGCCAAACCGTAACGCAAGAACTGGCAGTTATGATTGATACCTTCCGCCCGCTGCAAATTACCGAAGAAGCTGCCGGCATTGATGATGGTAAGTATTATAAGAGTTGGGTTGAGTAGACCTCACCCCCAACCCCCTCTCCTAAAGAGAGAGGGGAGCAAGTCCTTCTCCTTTAGGAGAAGGATTTAGGATGAGGTAAAAAAACGTAAATTTGTATATTATAACAACAAGTAAAAATTAACACAGGATTGAAAGGTATTGGCTAATTCGCTAATACGCCAATTCTCTAATTTAAAAAAGTATGTCAACAACAACAGAAACTCCGGAGTTGGAGAAAATATTTAAGGATGCCCAAGACTTTCTACCGTTATTAGGCACAGATTACGTAGAGTTTTATGTAGGTAATGCCAAGCAGGCTGCGCATTTTTATAAAACAGCATTCGGCTTTCAGTCAATTGCTTATTGCGGATTAGAAACCGGCGTTAAAGACCGTGCATCGTATGTATTGGGGCAAGGTAAAATACGTTTGGTATTAACTACGCCGCTTAATGCCGATTCTGAAATAAACAAGCACATTGTTGCCCATGGCGATGCCGTTAAGGTTGTTGCACTTTGGGTTGATGATGCTACCAAAGCGTTTGAAGAGACTACCAAGCGCGGTGCAAAACCATACCAAGAGCCTAAAACTGATAAAGATGCTAATGGTGAAGTTGTTACATCGGGTATCTATACCTATGGTGAAACTGTACATTTGTTTGTTGAGCGTAAAAACTACAATGGTGTTTTCCTTCCCGGCTACAAAGCATGGAACCCTGAATACCAACCTAAAGATGTGGGCTTGCAATACATAGACCACATGGTAGGTAACGTTGGTTGGAACGAGATGAATACCTGGGTTGACTACTACGCCAAAGTAATGGGCTTTGTTAACCTTATATCATTTGATGATGCTGACATCTCTACCGAATACTCAGCGCTTATGAGCAAGGTAATGAGCAATGGTAATGGCCGTGTTAAATTTCCTATTAACGAGCCTGCCGAGGGTAAAAAGAAATCGCAGATTGAGGAATACCTTGATTTTTACGGAGGACCGGGTGTGCAGCACATTGCTGTAGCTACCAATAATATTGTAGAAACCGTTACCGACCTTAAGAGCCGTGGTGTTGAGTTTCTTACCGTTCCAACATCGTACTACGATGAGTTAGAAGCCCGTGTAGGTAAAATTGACGAGGATGTTGAGCCGCTAAAACGCTTAGGTATTTTGGTAGACAGGGATGACGAAGGGTATCTGCTGCAAATATTTACTAAACCGGTAGAAGACCGCCCAACATTGTTCTTCGAAATTATACAACGTAAAGGTGCTCAATCATTTGGCAAAGGTAACTTTAAGGCTTTGTTTGAATCTATCGAGCGCGAGCAAGAACTTCGTGGAACATTATAAGTAACTTTTTATGCTTAGCGTAGGCGAAGCATTATAAAGAAAAAGGCTGCCTATGGCGGCCTTTTCTGTTAATATACCATTATAATTCTATGTGGTTTTATTAGCTCCTACTATTTTCTACACCACATAGGCACATAGAAACATAGTTTTTCAAGCAATTTGGTTTGGAGGAAAAGATATTTTTCAAGCGATTCCTATGTGCCTATAATTCTATGTGGTTTATAATTCTTCTGCAATTTTCTTATACCACATAGCCACATAGAAACATAGTTTTTCAAGCAATTTGGTTTGGAGGAAAAGATATTTTTCAAACGATTCCTATGTGCCTATGATTCTATGTGGTTACTTTTTTCAGAATAAAGCGCTAATTCAACTTATAAGCCCCTTCGCCGGCCAATACCTCTAGCTGCTTTATAAATGCAGCGTTAACCGATATTTTACTGTTCTTAGATGGCATATCTACCTGTATCTGGCTCTCCAGGTCGAATACTGAGATTTTAACCGCACAATTGCCTGGGTGGGCCTTTATCAGCGATTCTAAATCATCCACTACAATATCGCTAATATCATCAAGCTTTAAGTTTATAGTCAATGATTTTACCATCTTCTCCCGCACATCATCCAGCAACATCATGCGGCTAACCTTTAGTTCAAGGCTGTCGGGCTGGTTCCAACGCTCGCGCACCTGGGCTTTTATATAGATGAAATATCCGTCAGATAAGAAGTTCTTAAAGTTGACATAATCCTCGCCAAACAAAGCTATCTGCATGCTGCCGGTAAAATCGCTTATGGTAAAATTGCCAAACGGCTTACCGGTTTTTGTAGTCTTATGCTGCACGGCAGACATGATACCGCCTATACTCACCTCGCCCGCATTGCGGAATTTTCCAAGGTTCTCATTAAGGTCGGCTACACGGTGGCGACAGATATGTTCTACCTCAATTTTATAAGCATCCAATGGGTGGCCCGATATGTAAATGCCGATAACATCCTTCTCCAGTTTCAGGCGCTCCAACTCGCTCCATTCCTCACATTTGGGGAAAGCCGGTTCTTCTATCTCCACCTCATTATCGCCCCCAAAAAGGGTATTAGCTGTTGAGTTTTTACTGTCTTGGTATAGAGTACCGTAGCGGGTAATTTTTTCAATAAACGGGTTGCCATCATTAGCCTGGGCAAAAAACTGCGCACGGTGCACATCAGGGTTTAGCGAGTCAAACGCCCCGGCGTAAGCCAAAGCCTCTACACAACGCTTGTTAACCGCCCGCATATTAGCCCTGCGGGCCATATCAAATACCGATTTGTAGGGGCCGTTAGCACGTTCTTCAACAATAGAATCTACTGCAGCTTCGCCAACACCTTTTAAAGCACCCAAGCCAATACGTATTTGCCCTGCACTGTTAACCGAGAATTTCATGTAACTCTCGTTAACATCGGGCCCTAATACTTTTAAGCCCATGCGGTTACACTCCTCCATAAAAAAGGTAAGCTGCTCTATATTGCTTAAGTTGTTGCTTAGTACCGCCGCCATATATTCAGCAGGGTAGTGGGCCTTTAGGTATGCGGTTTGGAATGCTACAAAAGCGTAGCAGGTAGAGTGCGATTTGTTGAATGCGTACGATGCAAAGGCTTCCCAGTCGGTCCAGATTTTCTCGCAAATTTTAGGGTCGTGGCCTTTGGCGGCGCAGCCTTCAATAAACTGGGGTTTCATTTTATCCAGTACGGCCTTTTGCTTTTTACCCATGGCTTTACGCAGGGTATCGGCTTCGCCTTTACTAAAACCGGCCAGCTTTTGCGACAGAAGCATTACCTGTTCCTGGTATACGGTAATACCGTAGGTAGGCTCCAGGTATTCCTTCATGTCCTCCAGGTCGTAGGTAATGCGCTCGCGGCCATGCTTACGGGCCACAAAGTTGCCAATATAGTCCATAGGGCCTGGGCGGTACAAGGCGTTCATAGCAATAAGGTCGTCAAACTTATCGGGCTTCAACTCCTTTAGGTACTTTTGCATACCGGGGCTCTCAAACTGGAATATGCTTATCGTATCGCCTTTTTGAAATAACTCAAATGTCTTTGCATCATCCAGCGGAATTTCATCCGGTATAATTTCAATGCCATGGTTTTGCCTTATCAGCTCCACTGCCGATTTCATAATAGACAGCGTACGCAAACCTAAAAAGTCCATCTTCAGCAGGCCTGCATCTTCAATAACAGAACCCTCAAACTGGGTAACCCATAGGTCAGAGTCTTTAGCTACTGCCAACGGAATATGCTCCATTAAATCGCTGGGGGCAATAATTACCGCCGAAGCATGGATGCCCGTACCCCTTACAGAACCCTCTAGCTTTAAGGCTTCTTTTAATACGTGGGCACGCGGGTCGTTAGGTTTGTTATATATCTCTTTTAACTCGGCAACGCCATCAATCGCTTCTTTTAGTTTTATGCCGGGCCTGTCGCCAACCAATTTAGCGAGCATGTTAGCCTCGGCCAATGGCAGCTCCATTACCCGCGATACGTCTTTAATGGCTGACTTTGCAGCCATAGTTCCGTAGTTGATGATTTGTGCTACCTGGTTTTTGCCGTATTTATTAATTACGTAATTCAATACTTTGCCACGGCCCTCATCGTCAAAGTCCGTATCAATATCGGGCATGCTCTTACGTTCCGGGTTAAGAAACCTTTCGAACAGCAACTCATACTTTATAGGGTCGATGTTAGTGATGCCGATGCAATATGCAACCGCAGAGCCCGCCGCCGAACCACGGCCGGGACCAATGTACACGCCCATATCTCTGCCCGATTTTATAAAGTCGGCTACAATAAGAAAGTAACCGGGGAAGCCCATCGTTTTAATGGTGTGCAGCTCAAAGTCTAAACGCTCTTTAATCTCGGGCGTAATTTCTTCGTACCGCTTATGCGCACCCTCGTAGGTTAAGTGGCGCAGGTACTCATCAGCATCTAAATAGCCCGGCGGTATGGGAAACTCCGGTACTAATATATCTTTGGTAAGCTTTAGCAGTTCAACCTTGTCAACAATCTCGTTGGTATTATCCAGCGCCTGTGGAAGGTCGGCAAACACCTTGCCCATTTGCTCTGTGGTACGGAAGAAAAACTGGTCGTTAGGGAAACCAAAACGGTAGCCGCGGCCACCTTCTTCATCCGTTGCAATAGGAGTAGATTTTAAATCGCCGGTATTTACACACAAAAGAATGTCATGTGCATTAGAGTCTTCCTGGTCTACGTAGTGACTGTCGTTACTGCAAATAACCTTAACGTTATACTTCTCTGCAAAACGCAAAAGTACTTTGTTTACAGTGTCCTGCTCCGGTATATCGTGGCGTTGAAGTTCAACATAATAATCATCGCCAAACAAATCCAACCACCATTTAAATTCTTTCTCGGCCTCGTCTTCGCTCTTGCTAAGAATAGCCTGCGGTACCGATGCACCCAAACAACAGGTAGTTGCAATAAGGCCTTTATGGTATTTCAGAATCAACTCCTTATCAATCCTTGGCCACTTGCTGTAAAGGCCCTCAATATATCCCAGCGAACAAAGCTTAGCCAGGTTTTTGTAGCCCTCGGCATTTTTAGCCAGCATCAGCTGGTGGTAGCGTTTGTCTTTAGCCTCTTTGGTAAATTGCTTTTTATCCCTGTGGTCTACCACATAAAATTCGCAACCCACAATAGGTTTTACCTTTAGCGGACTGTTCTTATCATCGGGGTTAACCTTGTGCTTATAAGCCTCTGCTACAAACTCAAAAGCGCCAAACATATTACCATGGCCGGTAATAGCCAAAGCAGGCATATTATCGGCCATAGCCTTTTTGTAAAGCTTCTTTATATCGGCAGCGCCATCAAGTAATGAGTATTGTGTGTGTACGTGTAAATGCGAGAAAACGGGCATAGAACAAAGATACGATTTAGAGGAGCGAGGAGAGAGGAGAGAGGAGAGATTTTTTGAACAAAATGAGTGCTAATTAGCGAATAAGATAATAAGCGAATTAGATAATGAATTTGAGATAAAAACTCTCCCTTTTAAAGGGAGTACCCGAACGAAGTGAGGGGAGGGATTGATTTTGAAATACATAAATTCAATAGTCATTCCCGCTTACTTGTCCCGACATTTATCGTCGGGAGACGGGAATCTCACTATAACTATATACATTTGTAATATATAATAAACCTATGGCTGTCAAATTTTCAGAAAGACTCGGAATAATAGAACCACGGAAAGTGTTTCAAAAAGACGAAATTGATCTAGAGTTAAAGAATTCATTGTGGAATGTCTTTTTTATTTTTTTTACACAGCCTGAATAATGAAGATTTACATTTTCCTCTAAAAAACTACATACAATATAATTATCTAAAAATCTTATTTCAAAAACATTTAAAATTACCAATTGATAGCATTCCTATTTACCCTTCAGATTGTACCACAGTTCTAAAAAGAATTTTCTTTAAGTTTAAATGGTATGAATTTATTGAGTTTTCATTGAAAAACCATAATAGCATTTTAGATAAAAAAGAGAATTTATTTATTGACGAAGTAAATTCTGTATTAATATCTGAATTCTCATCTTATCGAATTGTTGGAGGTGAATTTATTGAGATTACTAGTGAAGGTGAAATAAAAGAAGTTGAAAGCGCATTAGAAAACACCTCTAAATTAAGTGGAGTAAAAGCACATTTAAATTCTGCATTGTCCTTAATGGCAGATAGAACAAATCCTGATTATAGAAATTCAATAAAAGAATCAATTAGTGCCGTTGAATCACTTTGTAAAATCATAGCAAATTCCCCAAAGGCAACATTAGGTACAGCTTTGAATATACTAGAAAAACAAGGGTTTGAAATTCATGGAGCATTAAAAGACGGGTTTAGCAAGTTATATGGTTATACGAGCGATGGAGATGGCATAAGACACTCTATGTTGGAAGAATCAACCATATCTCAAGAAGATGCACGTTATTGGTTAATCTCGTGTTCAACATTTATTAATTATCTTATTGCCAAAGCTGAAAAAGGCGGAGTAAAATTAAATTAGAATTGTATTTGAAACCCTCCACACGCAACCTCTTACTGTTTTTTGCCATTGCTATTTGCATTGTGTTGCTTATAGTACTTTTTGCACCTGCAACAGCACCGGTGCAACAGGCAGCGTCTAAAATAACGTACCCGCCCACACGCGATGCTAACCTAGCGTTGGGCAACCCATCTGCCGCCAATAAAACCGACAAAGACAATTACCTGGTAGAGCGCGAGCAATACACCTTATCGTATAACAATAGCAGGGGCGGCGCCAACTGGGTAAGCTGGCATTTAAGCAATGCTTGGAAAGGCAATGCCGCCCGCAGCAAAGAGTTTTACCCCGATAAAACCTTGCCTCAAAATTTTTACCGTGCTACATCTAACGACTATACTAACTCCGGTTTCGACCGTGGGCACCTATGCCCGTCAGACGACCGCGATGGTAACGTTACCGATAACGAGGCTACTTTTCTTATGGATAATATCATTCCACAAGCGCCCAAAAACAACCAGGTAACATGGAAAGCCCTTGAAGATTACTCGCGCCAATTGGCCGCAGGCGGTAATGAGTTGTATATAATGGCCGGGGCTTATGGCAAAGGCGGCATTAACAAAAATGGCGATAAAAAATCAACTATTGCCAAGGGTAAAATTACTGTGCCCTCTAATGTGTGGAAGATAATAGTGGTGTTGCCCAACGGCCCAAACGATATTAAACGGATAAATACAAGCACCCGTGTTATAGCCGTAGATATGCCCAATGTGCAAAGCGTAACCAGCCAGCCATGGTATCATTACAAAACCACTGTTGATGCTATTGAAGAAAAAACAAACCTCGATTTTCTTTCTGCCGTGCCCAAACCCATACAAGCCGTTATAGAAAGCCGCAAGTAAAACTGAAGCAAACAAAAAGTACAGGTCATTCGTTACACAATAAAATAAACCAGATTATTTACCGTTTAACGCCTATGTACATGTCTGAGAAAAAGGTTTACTTATTAATATTGGCAATGGTTAGCATATTGTTGGTTGCTGCGGCTACCACATATTAACTATCAGCTATAACCTATTCTACACCTTTCTTTTTAGATTGGTGCACGTTTTTAGCTTCGTCTATAGAGTGGGTGGTATGCAATTCAGCATCAGCCTCGGCCAGCTTAGCCAGTTTTACGTAATATCGCTTCAATACTATCAATTCATCTTCAGTAAGGTCTTCAATATCAACAAGGCGGTTGCTTGCTGTTTTACTGCTCGATATTAGTTCGTTCAGCTTTAGCTGCATAGCCATGGTGTCTTTGTTTTGCGATTGTTGAATAACAAATACCATTAAAAAGGTAATGATGGTTGTGCCGGTGTTTATAACCAGTTGCTCAGGTATCTGAATAATCAAAAATAGGCCCCAGCAAAGCCCATGTTATTATTATGCCTAAGGCTATAAAAAAGCTGCTGGCGAACCCGTAAACCGAATTACCACAGCAGAAAACTTATTAAACATTTGCGATATACCGGTTTTCTTTTCTTGTTTCTTTTTCGGGTAGCCATAATGTATTAGGTTTTAATAGGTAAGACAATATTACCTGTTTCATTGTTTAATGGCAATAAGTTTACACTATATTCAGGAAGCTACCTCATCCTTTAAAATATTTTCTGCCAACTACCAACTATCAACTACCAACTGCTTACCTTTACGGTAGTTTATGCAGTTAACCGACATTCTTAAAATTTACGCCCGGCAGCCCGCGGTGGCGGGTCTCATTGCGCCCATATCTCAAAATTTACAATCACGCATCAAGCTAAACAACATTAATGGCTCGTTAAAAGCCTTTGTTATGGCGGCTGTAGTAGAAAAAACACAGGGCAGCCATTTGGTTATTGTTAGCGATAGGGAAGAAGCCGCTTTTTTTCTTAATGATATTGAAAACCTGCTAGGCGATAACAGTGCGCTATACTATCCGGCATCGTACAAAAAAGCGTACGATGTGGAGGATATAGATAACGCAAACGTACTGTTGCGTGCCGAAGCATTAAACAAGATTAACAACGCACCCAACCCGCTGATAATTGTAACATATCCAGAAGCACTGTTAGAGAAAGTAGTAACCCGCAGCCAGCTTACTACCAATACGTTAAAGGTTACAATAAACACCAAGCTTTCTATTGACTTTATTACCGACCTGCTTTTTGAATACAGCTTTGAACGGGTAGATTTTGTGTATGAACCCGGCCAGTTTTCTGTACGTGGCGGCATTGTAGATATTTTCTCATTCTCTAACAACCTGCCATACCGTGTTGAGTTTTTTGGCGATGATGTAGAGAGCATCCGCACCTTTAATCCCGAAACGCAGCTATCGGTAGAGCCATTGGTTTCTATCAATATCATACCCAATATTCAGAATAGCCAGTTAATGCAAACGCGCGAAAGCTTTCTGAATTATATACCTGCAGATACTACCATTTGGACAGATGGCTACACCAATGCGCTGAACGTTATAAAACAGGAATTTGTAAAGGCCGAGAAAATATACGCAGAGCTTAGTAAAACCATAAACCACGCTAAGCCTGACGAAATGTACCTTACCGCTAAGGAGTTTGAAACCCAAACCCAGGGCCGTAACATAGTAGAGTTTGGTATTAACAACCATTTCCCGGCGGCACAAAAGGTAAACTTCAACTCATCGCCACAGCCGCATTTTAACAAGAACTTCGATTTGCTGGCCAAGCAAATGCTGGAGAATGCCGACCTGGGTTATAAGAACTACATACTGGCCGATACACCTAAACAGATAGAACGTATCTATGCCATTTTTGAAGATGGCAACCTGCGCCTGCGCTTAGCCAAGCAACTGGATAGGGTAGAAGTGCAAATTCCGTTTTCGCCCATATATACCGGCATACACGCGGGCTTTACCGACCACGACCAACGCATTGCCTGCTTTGCAGAGCATCAGATATTTGACCGTTACCAGCGCTTTAAACTTAAAAAGGTTTTCAAAAGGCAGAGTCTATTACCCTTAAAGACCTTTACGACCTTAAAAATGGCGACTTTGTAACCCATATAGATTATGGTGTAGGCCGCTTTTCGGGCCTTGAAAAGATTGAAGTAAACGGTAAAATGCAAGAGGCTATCCGCTTGGTTTACAAGGATAATGATATCCTCTATGCCAGCGTACACTCCCTTCATAAAATTGCCAAATACACCGGTAAAGAAGGCCACGAGCCTAAGCTTAATAAACTGGGCTCGCCGGCATGGGCTGCCTTAAAGCATAAAACCAAAGCCAAGGTTAAGGATATTGCCAAAGACCTTATTAAGCTGTACGCAAAACGTAAAACAGAAAAGGGTTTCCAATTCTCTGCCGATACCTATATGCAAACAGAATTGGAGGCATCGTTTATATACGAAGATACCCCCGACCAGGTAAAATCTACCGCCGATATTAAAAAGGATATGGAAAGTTCCAGTCCTATGGATAGGTTGGTGTGTGGCGATGTGGGCTTTGGTAAAACCGAAGTTGCCATACGTGCAGCTTTTAAAGCTGTGGTAGATGGCAAACAGGTAGCCGTATTGGTTCCAACAACCATTCTGGCTTACCAACATGCTAAAACATTTGCGGCCAGGTTAAAAGAATTCCCCTGCACGGTTGATTATATAAACCGTTTTAAAACAACGGCACAACAAAAAGAAACCCTGCAAAAGCTTGCTGATGGTAAGGTTGATATTATCATTGGTACGCACCGCCTGCTAAGCAAAGACATTAAGTTTAAAGACTTAGGGTTGATGATTGTAGACGAGGAACAAAAGTTTGGCGTAGCGGCTAAAGAAAAGCTAAAAGCCATGAAGGTGAACGTAGATACGCTTACCCTTACGGCAACGCCTATACCGCGCACCCTGCAATTCTCTATGATGGGTGCCAGGGATTTATCGGTTATCCGCACCCCGCCACCCAACCGCTACCCGGTACAAACAGAAATACATTCGTTTAACGAAGAACTTATTCGCGATGCCGTTAGCTACGAACTATCGCGCGGCGGGCAGGTGTTTTTCATCAATAACCGTATAGAAAACATCCACGAAATAGCCAATAAAATTACCCGCTTAGTGCCCGAGGCTAAAGTAGCCATAGGCCACGGACAGATGGATGGCGACAAGCTGGAAGATATTATGCTGGGCTTTATGGATGGGGCTTTTGATGTGTTGGTAGCTACTACTATTATAGAGAGCGGGTTGGATATACCCAACGCAAACACCATCATTATAAATAATGCCCACATGTTTGGCCTTAGCGATTTGCACCAAATGCGGGGTAGGGTAGGACGAAGCAACAAAAAAGCGTTCTGCTACCTGCTTACCATGCCTATTATGCAGCTAACCGATGAAGCCCGCAAGCGCTTGCGTGCCCTGGAAGAATTCTCTGACTTGGGCAGCGGCTTTAACATTGCCATGAGGGATTTGGATATACGCGGTGCAGGTAACTTATTGGGCGGGGAGCAAAGTGGTTTTATATCTGATATTGGTTTTGAAACCTACACCCGTATTCTTGACGAAGCTATACAGGAACTGAAAGAAGGCGAGTTTTACGAGGTATTCCACCAGGATGATAAACCTACCGAGGGAGATAACAACAGGCTTATTACCTACATAAACGATTGTGCCATTGATACTGATTTGGAGATACTTATTCCCGATGAGTATGTAAACAGCACCGCCGAGCGTTTATCGCTATACAAAGACCTTGATAATACCAAGAACGAAGAGGAATTATTGTTGTTTGAAAAAGGACTGATAGACCGTTTTGGGCCTTACCCGCAGCCGGTAAAAGAGTTGTTAGATACTATCCGCTTACGCCGCTTGGCTGTTGGTGCAGGTTTTGAGCGTTTGGTAATGAAGAGTGGTAAAATGATAGCTTACTTTATAAGCAAGCCAAACTCGCCCTACTACCAAAGCCCTGTGTTTATGAAGATACTGCAATACATACAAACACACCCTACGGTTGGCACTATGAAACAGACTAACGATAAGCTAAGCCTGTCTATTGCCAACATTAAAAATGTGCAGCAGGCATTGGCTCTGGTAAATAAAATGATTGAATAGAAGTAGAGCATTGTTTTGTAGGTTTCTATATCTTTGATTAAAGAAAATAAACCTATGCAAAGGATTACACTTTTTGCTCTATTCAATTTTTTTGCAATATCCATTTTTGCACAATCACCTCAAGCAGTTCAATCTTTCTATGTAGATTATAGCGTTGCCAATAGCGATGATTTGTTTACAAGACACCGATTTAACTCCGCTTATGTTACTGCAGATACAGCAGGGGGCTTGCTCCTGTAAACACAGTAGCTGTAACTTTGGTAAATCCCCTGCCGGGCTATACAAATCCTTCAAATATTTCGGGTACTCAGGTTAGCAACCCATACTTTACCTATTGCCCGTTAACTATTGACACTATATACTTGAAATGTGCCCACGAAAATAACACGGGCACATATAATAAAATAAGGGTTGAAATTGTAACACTTGATAATAATTTAAAACCTACCTCGACAGTATTATGGTCCAAAACAGATTCTGTAAATACTACTATATCTCCAGGAGGTAATTGGTCTGGGCCAAATGCTGTTGTAAAATTAAAATGGCCGGTAGGTTACACTACTTCTTCCGGCCAAAAAGTAGGCATAAACATAAAATATATTGGCAGCAAAGCAGATACGTTTGCTGTTGTTGGAGGCTGTATAAACAATGGCAGTGGTGGTGCTAATTTGCAAAGCCAATTCTCTACTTCTTGGGTAAGAATACCGCCATACATAACCGGCATAACTAAAAACACAAGCGTTGGGTATGGTTCTCCAATTGGGGCAAACGGTTGGTTCGAAGCTCAAAATTGGGCTGTAACAGCCTATGTATCTTATGATGCTTCAACACCTGTAGTTATTACATCACAACCTGCAAACCTTGTTGTTTGCCCTAATACTGCTGGCACAATTGCTGTTACCGCAACCGGCCCAGGGCTTGCGTACCAATGGCAGGTTAACTCTGGCAGTGGAACTTTTACTAATATAACAAACTCTTCAACTTATTCAGGGGTGGCTACAGCTAACCTTACAATTATTAACGGTACACCCGGGTATTTGTATAGGTGTATAATAACCAGCTCTGCTTGCACTGGCATAGTGTCAGATGTTGCAAGCTATGCTATCACTACCAATACTGCATTACTAACGCAACCTGAAAATACTAGTGTGTGCCCGGGTCAGGATGCTGTTTTTTCTGTTGGTGCAACAGGTCCGGGATTAACATATCAATGGTATGTATTATTTAATTCGAATAACTATTTACTATCAGGTTCTTCTGATTATAGTGGCCAAAATACAGCCAATCTTATTCTGCATAACGTAAATACAACAATGGACGGTTATAAATATAGTTGCTTGGTAACAGGTACATGCGGAACTGTATTCTCTACAGAGGCTACTTTAGATGTACTTACACCCTCACAAATCACAACCCAACCTATTAATGCAAGTTCGTGTCCGGGATCAGACGCCTCATTTACCATCGTGTCAAACGGTGCACAGCAATGGCAGGTAAATACAGGTTCGGGGTTTGTAAATATTGTTAATTCTGGGCAATATACCGGGGCTACTACAGCTACACTTACTGTAATAAATCCTACAATAGGTTATGAGGCGTATCAATATCGCTGTATTGTAAACAATGGTGTTTGCCCGCAAGTAATCTCAAATAATGTTACAATAACCATTCAAACATCCACGGCCATTACACAACAACCAGTAACCACTGCTTTTTGCGATGATGACAATGGCTCATTTTCTATAGTGGCCAGCGGTACTGCTCTAACATACCAATGGCAAGAAAATGCGGGTAGTGGTTTTACTAATTTAACAAATGGGTTTCCGTATTTTGGCGTTACAACTGCAAACCTGTCTATTAACGACTTTATACCGGCTTACGAAGGTTATCAATACCGTTGCATTGTTACAAATGGTACATGCACACCAACAACTTCAAGTTCAGCTACTGTAAATATTAATCCACCTGCGGTTATTTCTTCTGGTCCTACTAATCATATTGTTAATATAGGAGGTAGCGCCACATTCGAAATCACAACTATAACCCCAAGTGTTACATACCAATGGCAGGGACAGATAAATGGTGGTGGGTATGTTAACTTAAGCAACTCTTCAAATTATTCAGGTGTAAATACACCAACGCTACTTGTTTCAAATATAAACGGATTGTTTGATGGGTATAGATACAGGTGCTACATAACCAATGGATTTTGTGCTGACACTTCTAATGATGGCACTTTAGTTATTTGCTCTGTTGGCGTTTGGGATCAACCTGATAACATTGCAGTATCTCCGGGAGAGCAAACAGGTTTTAGTATTGATGCGCCAAGCGGGGTTGACTACCAATGGCAGGTAAATACCGGCGGTGGTTTTCAAAATATAACAAACAACGCAACATATTCCGGGGCTGATGAAAATGTGTTGGAAATAAATATCACCACAACCCAAATGAACAACTATGCATACAGGTGTATAATAAGTAATAATACCTGTGCCGATACTTCGGATATTGCATACCTTTCTATTATTACTTCTGTAAAAGAAGATTTGTATAGTATCCGCATTTACCCAAACCCGGTTAAAAGTAACTTGCATATAATATTAGAAAATGTACCACAGGGTAAATTAGCATATTGCTTAACAGATATTACCGGTCGAAAACTTTACACTGGTATAACCTTTGCAAATGGTAATGGCTATTATTGTTTAGATACCGGAAACCTGGCACAGGGTACTTACTTAATAAATTTAACACTGCCAAACGGACAAAGTAAAACGCTTAAATTTTTAAAAGCAGAATAAAAAAGCGTATATATAGAAATTTTTAGTCTGACGAATAACTTTTGCGCTATATTTGCAGCCTTAACATGAACACTTTAGCAATCAATATGCATCACCACCATTACTTCTGCGCATAGCGGCGGGTAACGGTGTATTGTATATAAACAACTATAAAAATAATACAAAGCCCTGACCGCAACGTCAGGGCTTTTTTATTGTAAAAAAATGAAGAAACTACGTATATCAATTCAAAAATCGGGGCGGCTTAACGAGGATTCTCTCAAGCTGATTAAGGAGTGCGACATTTCTATAGACAGCGGCAACGACCAGCTAAAGGTTACTGCGCGTAACTTTCCTATAGAGATATTCTTTCTCCGCAATAGCGATATTCCGCAGTATATAGAAGACGGCGTAGCTGATATTGCCATTATTGGAGAGAACCTACTGATTGAAAAGCAGCACAACGTAAAGGTTATCCGTAAGCTGGGCTTTAGCCGCTGCAAGGTATCGTTAGCGGTACCTAAAAATGTAGACTATAACGGTGTAGAGTATTTTAATGGCAAAAAGCTGGCAACATCGTACCCAAACACCTTGCAAAAATACCTAACAGAAAAAGGAGTAAGTGCCGAGATACACGAGATTTCAGGCTCTGTAGAAATTGCCCCAAACATTGGACTTTCTGATGGTATATGCGATATTGTAAGTACCGGTTCTACCTTGTTTAAAAATGGGCTAAAGGAGGTGGAAGTAATGCACCAGTCAGAAGCCGTTATTATTGCGGGCACTAATCTGGATGATGAAACGCAGGCTATTTTGGATAAGTTCTTGTTCCGCATAAACAGTGTATTAGCGGCACGTAACAACAAGTATGTATTGCTTAATGCCCCTAACGATAAGCTAAACGATATTGTGCGCCTGTTGCCCGGCATGAAAAGCCCCACGGTTATGCCCTTACCGATAGCGGTTGGAGCAGCGTACATTCTGTAATGAGCGATCACGAGTTTTGGGAGAATATTGATGCGCTAAAGGCTGCCGGTGCGCAAGGCATTTTAATTGTACCAATAGAAAAAATGGTGTTGTAATGAAGGTTATAAAATACCCCAAACAGGCCCAGTTAAAGGCATTGTTAACCCGCCCACAACCAGACACCGATAAGGTGGAGAATGCAATTAAAACCATTCTTACAAGCGTAAAGCAAAAGGGAGATAAAGCCTTGATTGATTATACCTATCAGTTTGATAACGTAAAGTTGACAAGCCTTAAGGTAAGCGCCAAAGAGCTTGCCGATGCTGAAAAGCAATTGCCCGCCAACTTGAAGAAAGCCATCAAAACGGCTCAGGCAAACATTAAAAAATTCCACAAGGCGCAGCAGCAAAAGCCTGTTAAAATAGAAACCACCAAAGGTGTTGTTTGCTGGCGCGAAAGCAGGCCGATAGAAAAGGTGGGTTTGTACATTCCCGGTGGTAGCGCGCCCTTATTTTCAACCGTGTTGATGTTGGCTACACCCGCCGCTATTGCAGGTTGTAAGCGTGTGGTATTATGCACCCCGGCTGATAAGGAAGGCAAAGTAAATCCCGCTATTTTATTCAGCGCACAGCTATGCGGCGTTACGGAAATATATAAAGTAGGCGGTGCGCAAGCCATTGCTGCCATGGCTTATGGAACTGAAACTATAAAACCCGTAAACAAGATATTTGGGCCCGGTAACCGCTATGTAACCACTGCCAAGCAACTAGTGCAGAACGATGGAGTAGCTATCGATATGCCTGCAGGTCCATCAGAAGTGATGGTGGTAGCCGATAATACTGCTATACCTGCTTTTGTTGCAGCCGATTTATTATCGCAAGCGGAACATGGTCCTGATTCGCAGGTGGTGTTGGTTGCATTTAATGAATTATTTATTGAGGCTGTTCAGCAGGAAGTTATAGTTCAATTGGCCGCATTGCCAAGGCAGGATATAGCTATCCAGGCATTAGAAAACTCTAAAATAATACTGGTAAAAACAGAACAGGATGCAATTCAGATAATCAATGAATATGCACCTGAGCACTTGATTTTGGCTGTTAAGAATGAGAATTATTTTGTGCAAAACACCATCAATGCGGGTTCTATATTTATAGGTAACTACACACCCGAAAGTGCCGGCGATTATGCCAGTGGTACAAACCACACCCTGCCCACCAATGGCTATGCTAAGGTTTATGGTGGCGTATCGTTAGACTCGTTTGTAAAGAAAATAACCGTACAAAAAATATCAGCCCAAGGCATTAAAAACTTAGGTTCAACAATAGAAATTATGGCTGCTGCTGAAGGCTTAGATGCCCACAAAAATGCAGTAACTATCCGCTTAAACCAATTGAAAAAATGAGAGAGATAGAAGAATTAGTCCGCCCCAATATAAAAGCGCTAAAGCCCTATTCATCAGCCCGCGATGAGTTTAAAGGCACCGCAACCGTGTTTTTAGATGCGAATGAAAACAGCTATGGCTCGCCACTATCAACGGCATACAACCGCTACCCCGACCCTTTGCAAATTGATTTGAAAGAGAAATTAAGCCGCATTAAAGGTGTTCCCGCAGGCAATATGTTTATTGGTAACGGCAGCGATGAGGCTATTGATATACTCTTCCGCATCTTCTGCGAACCGCGTGTAGATAACGTTATTATTTGTCCGCCAACCTATGGCATGTACGAGGTAAGCGCCAATATCAATGATGTGGAAGTGCGTAAAATAAACCTTACGGCTAACTATCAATTAAACGGCGAAGCTATTTTGCAAGCTGCAGACAGCAATACAAAAATGTTGTTTATCTGCTCGCCCAACAACCCCACAGGCAATGCTATTAACGCTGCCGAAGTTGAAGCGCTGGTGCAACATTTTGATGGTATTGTGGTAATTGACGAGGCGTATATAAACTATTCAAAGCAGCCTTCATTTATCAATTTGCTAACTAAATACCCTAACGTAGTTATCTTGCAAACTTTCTCAAAAGCATGGGGAATGGCCGCATTGCGAGTGGGTATGGCCTTTGCAGGCGATATTATAATCAAGTACTTTAACAAAGTTAAACCGCCGTATAATGTTAACCTAAGTAGCCAGCAACAGGCTATAGAGGCGTTGGATAATATTGAGTGGGTAAATACACAGATTAAAGAAACGGTAAGTGAACGCCAGCGTTTGGTAGATGCGTTGCGTGAGCTGACCATTGTAAATAAAATATACCCCAGCGATGCCAATTTTATTTTGGTAAAGGTGGTAGATGCTAAAGCCATTTATGACTATTTAGCGCAGCGCGGTATTGTAGTGCGCGACCGTAGCCGAGTTGAATTATGCGAAGGCTGCCTGCGTATAACCATTGGTACGCCTGAAGAAAACGATATTGTAATACAAACATTAGCCAAATACTAAGCATGAAAAAAGTACTATTTATAGACCGTGACGGAACGTTAATTTACGAAACACCCGATGAGCAAATTGATGCCTTCAACAAGCTGCAATTTTTGCCCGGTGTGTTTAAAAACATGGGCCTGATTGCTAAGAATACTGACTATGTTTTGACGATGGTTACCAACCAGGATGGCTTGGGAACAGAGCGTTTTCCTGAAGATACGTTTTGGCCGGTTCATAATTTTATTCAGCAGGTATTTAAAAACGAAGGCGTTGAATTTGCTACAGAGCATATAGACCGGACTTTTCCTCATGATAATGCCCCAACACGTAAACCACGCACGGGTATGTTAATGCAGTACCTGAATGGTGAATACGACTTAGCTAATTCGTTTGTAATTGGTGATAGGCTGACCGATGTAGAACTGGCTAAAAACCTGGGCTGCAAAGCTATATTTATCGACCATGGACATAATATGGGCATGGCAGAAGTGGCTGATAAAGTGGAAGAATTACAACAATACATTGCGCTTACCACCAATAACTGGGATGAGATATATGCTTTTTTGCGTAAGGAAAACCGCACAGCAACAGTAACACGAAAAACCAATGAAACGGATATTACTGTTACTATTGATTTAGACGGCAACGGAAAAGCCAGTATTGAAACAGGCTTGAACTTCTTTAACCACATGCTAGAGCAGATTGCCCGCCACTCGGGTATAGATTTAACCATTGTTGCCAAAGGCGATTTACATATAGACGAGCATCATACCATAGAAGATACTGCTATTACCCTAGGCGAAGCTTTTGCCAAAGCGTTGGGTAGTAAAACGGGCATAGAGCGCTATGGCTTTTGCCTGCCTATGGATGATGCGCTCGCTCAGGTAGCCATTGACTTTGGGGGCCGCAACTGGATTGAGTGGCAGGCTGAATTTAAGCGCGAAAAAGTTGGCGATGTGCCAACGGAAATGTTCTTCCATTTCTTTAAATCGTTTAGTGATGCGGCTAAGTGCAACCTGAATATTAAGGCTGAAGGCGATAACGAACACCACAAAATAGAAGGCATCTTCAAGGCATTTGCCAAGGCTATTAAAATGGCCATTAAAAAGGATTATAACAGCAACGTATTGCCCAGCACTAAAGGTACTTTGTAAGTTAACCACATAGAAACATAGGCACATAGAGATGAAAATAGAAGAAAATAGCGCAAATAACTATGTTTCTACTGTGCCTTTGTGGTAAAAAAATAAACAATGAAAATTATTAACCACATAGAAACATAGATACATAGAAATGAATATCACAAAGAAATATTTAGATAATCTAACCTATAAAATTATTGGCTGTGCTATTGAGGTTCATAAAGAGCTTGGGCCAGGTTTATTAGAGAGCGTTTACCAAAAATGTTTCCTGCAAGAATTAAAATCACACGGCTTAGGTTATCAATCGCAAATAATAATTCCGATTAATTATAAAGAAATTGAGTTGGATTGTAGTTTAAGGCTTGATGTTTTGGTTGAAGGATTTATAGTTGTGGAATTAAAAGCCGTTGATTATATGATACCTATTTACGATGCACAACTTTTAACATATATGAAGTTACTAGAGAAGCCAAAAGGTGTTTTGATAAATTTTAATTGTACCAACATATTTAAAGAAGGCCAAAAGACTTTGGTTAATACCATTTATGCGTCTTTGCCAAATGAATAACTAGATTAGAATAAAACAGTAAAATTTTAACCACATAGAATCATAGGCACATAGAAATGAAAATAGAAGAAAGTAGCGCGAATAACTATGTTTCTATGTGCCTATGTGGTAATAATAAATAATAGCAATGAAAATTTAACCACATAGAATCATAGACACATAGAAAAAAATCTATGTGCCTATGTGGTAAATAAAAAATTATGAAAGTAGTAATCATAAATTACGGGGCAGGCAATACACAATCGGTGCGGTATGCGTTTGAGCGATTGGGCATAACACCTGTGTTGTCAGACGATGCAGCAGAGATACTGTCGGCTGACAAAGTAATATTTCCCGGTGTAGGCCATGCAAAACCCGCTATGGAAATACTGGAACAGAAAAATTTGCATACGTTAATTCCTATGCTCAAACAGCCTGTACTAGGCATTTGTCTTGGTATGCAGCTTATGTGCAAGTTTAGCGAAGAAGGCAACACTCCATGTTTAGGCATATTTGATGAACAAGTAAAACGCTTTGAGCCTACGCTAAAAGTACCCCACATTGGCTGGAATACAGTGAATAATAACTGGTATTATTTTGTACACAGTTACTACGTTCCGGTAAATGAATTTACTACTGAACAATGCAACTATATCACTAATTTTTCAGCAGCTATGAAGAAAGGAAACTTTTATGCCGTGCAGTATCACCCTGAGAAAAGTGGTAAAGGAGGAGAAGAATTACTACAAAAATTTATAGCATTATAATGAAGATAATTCCTGCAATAGATATTATAGATGGTAAATGCGTGCGATTATCGCAAGGTGACTATGCGCAAAAAACCGTATACAATGACAATCCGTTAGAGATAGCTAAGGCAATTTGAAAATGCAGGCATGCAATATTTGCATGTGGTAGATTTAGATGGCGCTAAAGGCGGCAAAATAATCAACCATAAAGTATTACAAGAGATTACATCAAACACAAAACTAAAGGTTGATTTTGGTGGTGGAATAAAATCGGATGCTGATATAGAATTGGCTTTTGCCAACGGAGCAAACCAAATAACGGCGGGCAGTATAGCGGTAAAAGACAAAGCCAAAGTTACAGAGTGGATTAAAAAATATGGTGCGGAGAAAATCATTCTGGGGGCTGATGTAAAGAACGAAACCATTGCCATTAGTGGCTGGCAAGAGAGTGGAAATATCAACCTGAATGATTTTTTAGATGAGTATATCGATTTAGGTATACAGTATGTTATATGTACCGATATTGCTAAAGATGGTATGTTGCAAGGTCCATCTTTGCTGCTTTATAGCGATATACTAAAACGCTACCCCAAGCTGAAATTAATTGCCAGTGGTGGTGTAGCTGAGTTTGACGATTTACTAAAACTGGAAGATATGGGCCTGTATGGGGCCATTGTGGGTAAGGCTTTTTATGAAGGAAAGATATCGTTAGATGAATTAAAACACTTTGCCTGATGCTAGCCAAACGTATTATTCCATGCCTTGATATAAAGGACGGTCGCGTAGTGAAAGGTGTCAACTTTGAGAACCTGCGCGATAGCGGTAACCCCGTAGAGTTGGCTAAACTATATGCCAACGAAGGCGCCGATGAGTTGGTGTTTTTAGACATTACTGCTACGCATGAACGTCGTAAAACACTTGCAGCATTAGTTGAAGAAATTGCCCGCGAGATTAACATCCCCTTTACTGTTGGTGGTGGCATAGCATCGGTTGACGATGTCTATGTGCTGCTGCAAAGTGGGGCTGATAAGGTATCTGTTAACTCGGCAGCAGTTCGCAATCCGCAGTTGATACAAGACATTGCAGATAAATTTGGCAGCCAGTGTTTGGTATTGGCTATTGATGCCAAGCAAGATAACGGCGAATGGAAGGTATACTTAAACGGTGGCCGTTTGCAAACCGATATCAAGCTATTTGATTGGGCCAAACAGGCCGAGCAAATGGGCGCGGGAGAAATCCTCTTTACATCTATGAACCACGATGGCACTAAAAATGGCTTTGCTAACGAGGCGCTAAACCAACTATCGCAGCTAATAAATATCCCAATTATAGCATCGGGTGGGGCAGGGGCAATGCCTCATTTTGTTGATACCTTTACCACCGGAAATGCTGATGCCGCCTTGGCTGCCAGCATATTTCACTTTAAAGAAATTTCAATCCCCGACTTAAAACAGTATCTACACCAACATAATATTCCTATCCGATTATGAATATAGATTTTGAAAAAGGCAATGGATTAATCCCTGCCATTATACAAGACAACAACACCGGTAAAGTACTTATGCTTGGCTATATGAACCAGGAAGCTTACGATAAAACCGTAGCTGATAATACTGTTACATTCTTCAGCCGTACTAAAAACCGCTTGTGGACAAAAGGCGAAGAAAGTGGTAATTTTTTACATATTGTTTCTATTACTAACGATTGCGACAATGATACGCTTTTGATAAAGGTAAACCCTGTGGGTCCTGTTTGCCATACCGGCGCTGATACTTGTTGGGACGAGCAAAACCAGCCTGTTGGTTATCCATTTATTCAGCAACTAAGCACTATAATTAAAGAGCGTAAAAATGCCCTGGTTGATACATCCTATACTGCGCAACTATTTGCCAAAGGCATAAATAAAATAGCCCAAAAAGTAGGGGAGGAGGCGGTTGAAATTGTTATTGAAGCCAAGGATAATAATGATGAATTGTTTTTAGGAGAGGCTGCCGACCTGCTATTCCATTACATGGTGTTACTAGAGGCAAAAGGGTTTTCTTTGCACGATGTTGAAGAGTTGTTAAAGAAAAGACATACCAAGTAAAAACAAAAACAGCCCTAAAAGGGCTGTTTTTGTTATATGCTTTGGGGCGGAGGCCCCGCGGCAAATTATCATTGGCGGTTTGTAATTGCTTTGTTACTTATATAACCGCGGCTAAAAGTGTTTTGTTTATTTTAGTCTTTAATAAAACGTAAGTGGCTGTTATTCCATCGTATAGTATATAAACCCGGCGCTAAATCGGCTATGCTAAGTTGTACCTGGCTACCGTTTATGTTGGTATATTGCTTTACGTTTTTGCCTGTTACATCATATACATCAACCACAGTGTTAGCAAAGCTTTTATCTGTTTCTAAATTTAAAAAGCTGTTAGCGGGGTTGGGGTAAGCGTTTAATAAAGCGCTAGGTACATAAACATATTCTTCGTTATCTAATAATTCTCCGCAAGGGTAGTTGTTGGTATTAGGTGTTAGGCCTTGTGCAAAGTTTACTATCTGGTTAAGCATAGGTATATAGTTTGCCTCGTCGCAATTGGTAAGCAAAACAATGCCTATAGAATCGGCAGGAAAGAAGCGCATATCGGTAGTAACGCCTAAATCTCCACCATTGTGCCCCCACCATGTTTTACCCGATTGGGTACCTGAATACCACATTAAACCCTGCCCATCTTCCAGTGTAGGCACTTGTTCTGTTAACATAGTAGCAACGGTGGCACTATCTAAAATACGTGTGCCATTGTGCACACCATAATTCATATACATATTTAAAAAGCGGCCAAGTGATGTTGCGTTGGTACGCAACTGTCCATCAGGATAATCAGGATAGCCATAGTGATCTTCGCTAAAATATTGGCCATCTTCATAATAATGCGGCAAAACAACATTATTTACATCAAGCTCGCTAATAAACCATGCTGTATTATCCATACATAAAGGGGTAAAAATACTGTCTTTACAATACTGGTTAAAGTTGATGCCGGTAATAGATTCTACAAGGTAGCCGCAAAGGGTAGCACCTACATTTGAATATTCATAATTTGTTCCTGGGGCGTTGTTACTGTAATTGGTAGGGGCATAGTACGCGCCACCTGTGGCTAAATATCCTGAGCAAAAATCATTAAGAGAAATAGGGGAGTCGCCGTATACATATAAGCTACCCAAAGTATTCCAATCATCAGTAATGCCCGATGTGTGGGTAAGCAGGTGCCTAAAGGTTATGGCATTGCTACTGAAATTAGGATTGATAACATCGAAAGAAAGGTAATCGTTAATGTTATCGTCTAAATCAAAACCACCATTCTCCCAAACCTGCATTAGCGCTGTTGCCGTAATAGTTTTAGATATAGATGCCAGCATAAACGACATATTTGTTGTGGCATTTATATCTTGTGCAACATTGGCCTTGCCATAGGCTTTAAACCAAACAGGTTCTCCTTTTTTAACTATTAATGCAGATACTGCCGCTATGCGCTTTTGTGTCATTTGCGACTGTATTACAGAGTCTATATTTATTTGCGCCTTTGCCGATATACAATAAAGCAATACTAAAAAGGGTATAAATCTTTTCATGGTTTGATGGTTTTAGGAATTCTAATATAGGATGGAAAATGATAAGAAATAGTTACAGCTCGGGTTAAAAAAATTAACAGTATGGCAGTTAATAAGTCCAATTAAAGTTACTTTGCCCTAATGTTTAATTCTGCTTTTTCCACTGTTTCAGTTATCCGATTAAGGCGTGTTTCAGGGCGTTTAGCGTTTAATATCCATTCTAAAATACCCCTTATTGTTGAGGGTGGAAAAGCCATAAAATTGGCATAGGCCGTTTTATTTTTATCAAACAACTTTTGCATATCTGCCGGAATGGTTAGGGCTTCTACTTCCTTTAGGGCTTCCCAGGTGCCATTTTTCTTAGCTAAATCTATAGCAGCTTTGCCCGGCGGCATTATCAGCCCTTCGCTTTCCAGTTTAGCCACCCTGTCTCGGTTTAATTTGCTCCATTTGCTGGTGGGTTTGCGCTGGGCAAAATACAGGTAAAAACTATCGGCATCGCGCTTGTTGGCCACACTATCAATCCAGCCAAAGCATAAGGCTTCTTCAACAGCTTCATCGTAATATACGCTGGTGGCATTTGTTTCTTTACGGTATATTATAAGCCATACCGATTTTTCAACCTGACCATTTTTATCCAGCCACTTGCGCCATTCCTTTCTTGTTTTTGCTTGGATAGCCTGTATGCCTTTGTGAAGTTCCATACCCAAATATAGTAAACAAAAAGGCCCCACCGAGGTGAGGCCAATTGCATCATTGCGAAGGGTGGAAGCCCCTTGCACTAATTTCTTATTAAAACTCATTATGCATTATGAATTTTGCATTTTGAATTAATTACGCTTCATCCTTACCATGGCAGGCTTTGAATTTTTTACCACTACCGCAAGGGCATGGGTCGTTACGGCCAATCTTTTGTTCAACACGTACAGGCGCTACCTTTTGCACTTCGCGGGTGTCTTGGTTTTGAACATTTTGGTTGGTGTTGCCCAAATCATCTTCGCGGCTGGTTTTTAATTTGGGTTGAGGGGCTTGTTGCTGCTTAGCCTCACGCACCTGGTTTTGCGGTCCGTTATTGTTACTTGGTAATGATGCCTTAAATAAGAACGATACAATCTCCTTATTTACACGGTCTATCATTTTCTGGAACAACTCAAACGATTCGAACTTGTAAATTAACAATGGGTCTTTTTGCTCGTATACAGCATTTTGTACCGATTGTTTAAGGTCGTCCATTTCGCGTAAATGTTCTTTCCAGTCTTCATCAATCATGGCAAGGGTAATAGAGCGCTCAAATATGCGCACCAACTCACGGCCTTCCGTATCGTACGATTTTTTAAGGTTGGCCACCACCTGCATGGTTTTAATACCATCGGTTAACGGCACGGCAATATTTTCAAACTGCTGGCCATTTTGCAGGTACACATCTTTAATTACAGGGTAAGCGGTTTCGGCAGTGTGTGCTGTTTTACGGCGGTACGATTGTATAACGTGGGCAAACAGTTGCTCAACGGTATCTACCTGGCGGTTTTTCAAAAACTCATCGGAACTCATTGGCACATCAACAGAGAAGTTGCGGATAACCTCAAGAGTAAAGCTTTCGTAATCCCTAGCCTCTAAATACTCCTTAACTAAACTCTCGCACACATCATAAATCATGTTGTTTAAGTCTAGCGACAGGCGGTCGCCTTGCAAGGCATTGCGGCGTTTGGTATAAATAACCTCGCGTTGCGAGTTCATTACATCATCATACTCTAACAAACGCTTACGGGTGCCAAAGTTGTTTTCTTCTACTTTTTTCTGCGCTTTTTCAATGGTGTTGGTAAGCATAGGGGCCTGTATAACCTCGCCCTCTTTAAAGCCCATACGGTCCATTAGCTTGGCAATACGCTCAGAGCCAAACAAACGCATCAAATCATCTTCAAAAGACACAAAGAACTGTGATGAACCGGGGTCGCCCTGACGACCGGCACGGCCACGCAACTGGCGGTCTACACGGCGGCTCTCGTGGCGCTCTGTACCAATAATGGCCAAACCGCCCGAATCTTTAACCCCCGGCCCAAGCTTAATGTCGGTACCACGGCCTGCCATGTTGGTAGCAATGGTAACGGTGCCTGCCTGACCTGCTTCGGCAACAATATCAGCCTCACGCTGGTGTTGCTTGGCGTTAAGTACGTTATGTTTAATGCCGCGCAGCTTAAGCATTCGGCTTAGTAATTCAGAGTTTTCTACCGATGTGGTACCAACCAGTACAGGCCTTCCGGCTTTAACCAATAAGTCAACCTCATCAATAACCGCGTTGTATTTTTCGCGCTTGGTTTTAAATACTTTATCCTGCTCGTCTTTACGGCTAATGGCACGGTTGGTAGGTATTACTACCACATCAAGCTTGTAAATATCCCAAAACTCGCCGGCTTCTGTTTCTGCAGTACCTGTCATACCCGATAACTTAGAGTACATACGGAAGTAGTTTTGCAGGGTAACGGTAGCGTAGGTTTGGGTTACGGCTTCAATCTTAACGTTTTCTTTAGCCTCAATAGCCTTAGGTGTAAACCATCAGAGTAGCGGCGGCCATCTAGTATACGGCCTGTTTGCTCATCTACAATTTTAATTTTACCGTCCATAATAACATACTCCACATCAATCTCAAACAATGCGTATGCTTTTAATAACTGGTTTACGGTGTGTATACGTTCTGATTTGATTGAGAAATCCCTCATCAAATCGTCTTTACGTTGCAGTTTTTCTTCGGGGGTAAGGGCAGCCTTTTCAATTTCGGCAATAGAAGCACCTACATCAGGCATTACAAAAAAGTGTTCTTCGGCGGCTGTCTCCGTAATAAGCTCCAGGCCTTTTTCGGTTAAATCTACCGAGTTGTTACGCTCTTCAATAACAAAGTAAAGCTCTTGGTCTACCAAAGGCATTTCTTTGTTTTGGTCTTGCATGTAGTAGTTTTCTGTTTTTTGCATCAGCACCTTAACACCGGGCTCGCTCAACAGTTTTATAAGGGCTTTGTTTTTTGGTAAACCACGGTGGGCACGTAAAAGGGCAAGACCGGCTTCCTTTTCGTTACCATCGGCAATGTGCTTACGGGCTTCAGATAGTACACCGTTAATAAACGTTTTTTGGGCGTTTACCAAACGCTCAATTTTTGGCTTAAGCTCGTTAAACTCGTGGCGGTCGCCTTTTGGGGTAGGGCCAGAGATAATAAGGGGCGTACGGGCATCATCAATCAATACCGAGTCAACCTCATCAACAATGGCATAGTTGTGCTTACGTTGCACAAGCTCGTCAATACCACGGGCCATGTTATCGCGCAGGTAATCAAAGCCAAACTCATTGTTGGTACCGTAAGTAATATCGGCATTATATGCAGTGCGGCGTTCGTCGCTGTTAGGCTCGTGCTTATCAATACAATCTACACGCAGGCCGTGGAATTCAAATAACGGCGCCATCCATTCGCTATCGCGTTTGGTAAGGTAATCGTTCACGGTTACAACGTGTACACCTAAGCCCGGAAGGGCGTTAAGGTACATAGGCAGGGTAGCCACAAGGGTTTTACCCTCGCCGGTTGCCATTTCCGATATTTTGCCCTGGTGCAATACAAAGCCACCAATAAGCTGCACATCGTAATGTACCATATCCCATGTAACGCGGTTGCCGGCGGCAATCCAGTTGTTGTGCCAAAGGGCTTTATCGCCTTTAATTTCTACGTTGGCTTTAACAGCGGCTATGTCGCGGTCAAAATCGGTAGCGGTAACTTCTATAACAGGGTTTTCTTTGTAGCGCTTGGCGGTTTCTTTAACTACCGAAAAGGCTTCGGGCAGAATATCGCCCAGCACTTCCTGAATTTTTTGTACTTGTCTTTCTCTAAACGGTCTATCTCTACAAACAGCCTTTCTTTTTCTTCAATATCCATATCGGGCCTTTCTTCTATCTGGCTGCGCATGGCGGCAATCTCTGTAGTTTCGGCCTCTATATGTTTGGCAATACGTTGCTTAAATTCGGCGGTTTTGCCACGCAACTCATCATTGCTAAGTTTAGATATTACTTCGTAAGCTGTAGCAACCTGGCCAACAACCGGAGTTATCAGTTTAAGGTCGCTCTCATTCTTATTACCTAAAAATTTACTAAAAATACGGGTTATAAAATTCGACATGTCTGTTCTTTATATGTGTAGTCGGTGGTATGTTATCAAAAGGGCAGCCAAAGTTAACTTTTTAAATGCAAAAAACCGCAAAGGCCTTATATCCCTTGCGGTTTAAGCTTACAAAGACTTATTAGGCTTGTGTAGCACTCTGTCAGTCTTTGCGTTAATTTGTCAGTATTCGTCTTCGTTAAAAAAGAAATCGTCTTTGGTAGGGTAGTCCGGCCAAATCTCTTCAATTGTTTCGTAGGCTTCGCCTTCGTCTTCAATTTCCTGAAGGTTTTCAATCACTTCCATAGGCGCCCCGGTGCGCATTGCAAAGTCAATAAGCTCGTCTTTAGTGGCGGGCCAAGGAGCGTCTTCCAGGTATGATGCTAATTCTAGTGTCCAGTACATAGTTTAATACTATTTATCTTGGGTTATAATTCGTTCCAAAAATGTGCGCAAAAGTAAAAATTTATATACAGCTATTACGCATGTTTGTAAATTTTAATTAAAACAAGCTAAATTGTTAATAACCATAGCCGTTTTGGCTTTTTAACAACCATTGCTTACAAAAGGTTTTATAAATTGATTAACATACTAAACGTTTACAAAGTGCCGTTAGTACATTGGTGTTGTACTTTTACACATTATTACAGCAAAACTCCATACTATTTGAAAAATCTGTTATTACCCATTTTAGTAGCTAGTCTGCTGTTTTTTGCCGCCTGTAAAAAGGAGCCGGTAAACAATTGCCCAACCGTTTGGAAGACTAACGTAAGCGGTGCATCGGGTAACGATGATGTGCTAAAGGTGTTTAACGGCTACCTTACCATACGCAACTTTCAGGGCAATACCCTAAGCGATGCCCAGCAGGGGATAGGTATAGAAAATAACGATGCCAACCTTGGTATCTATAGCCCACAATGTTATTCCGTACCGGTCTAAATGGTCAATAATAATAAACACGGTTACCGTGGCCGATGCCGCAGGATATGTAGAAATTAACTTCCGCAGCAATACTGCCAATGCCGGTTCTATTATATTTAGGAATGATAGTATAGTATCAGTAATACCCGGCTACCAAAACGAGTTGCCACAGAATTTCCGTAAGGCATGGGTGGGTTCTGCATCTAACCTTACGGCAGAATTATGGTTTATGCCCGACTTTGACCTTGGCTTTAAGTTAATTAGCACAACCGATACATTATCAGGCACTATGCCATATTTTAATAATGGCAGTATTAACGTGGGGATATATGTTCATAAACCCAACAATGCTAACAGCAGCTATATAGTTTTAGACAAAGCCAATGCTAACGAAATTGGCCAAACACGCTTTGACGATAACTTTGATTGCAATACTATAGCAAATAATTAGGGTTTATTTCTTTGGGAAGATTTAGCTATTCATTAGTCTTAATTATTTACTTGATATTGTTAATTACTGACCGCTAAAACCTGCCCAATCACCCCCAAATTGCCGTATCTTTGCATATAATATAAGCTGGCAACAGGCAACTGCGAACCGGCAACTAACAAAGAGTAGGAGAGAGGCTATGGCAGAAAAAGAACCTGTATACGATGATAATAGTATCCGGTCGCTAGACTGGAGAGAGCACATGCGCCTGCGCCCCGGTATGTACATTGGCAAACTGGGCGATGGTAGCAGTCCTGATGATGGTATTTACCTGCTACTTAAAGAGGTAGTAGATAATTGTATTGACGAATTTGTAATGGGCCACGGTAAAAAAGTAGATATTTCTATTAAAGACCGTACCGTAAAAATACGCGACTATGGTCGTGGTATACCCTTGGGTAAAGTGGTTGACGCCGTTTCTAAAATTAACACCGGCGCCAAGTACGACTCTGTAGCCTTTAAAAAATCGGTAGGCTTAAACGGGGTAGGTACCAAGGCGGTAAACGCCTTATCCAGCTATTTTAAAGTTGAATCGCACCGCGAAGGGCAGGTAAAACTTGCTGAATTTGAACGTGGCTATGTTACCCTTGATAATCCACCCGCACCTTTAGAAAAGCGCAACGGCACAGCCATAACATTTATACCCGACGAACAGATTTTTGGCAATTACCATTACCGCCACGAGTATGTGGAGGCCATGATATGGAACTATGCCTACCTGAATCCGGGCTTGGCATTGCATTACAACGGACAGGAATATAAGAGTGAAAACGGCCTTTTAGACCTGCTACGTAACAACGTTAGTGGCGAGGTTTTGTACCCGATTATCCACCTGCGCGGGTATGATATTGAGATTGCTTTTACCCACGGCCAGCAATATGGCGAGGAGTACTACAGCTTTGTAAACGGCCAGCATACTACCCAGGGCGGCACACACCAAAATGCACTGCGCGAGGGGGTTGTAAAAACACTACGTGAGTTTTATAAGAAAGATTTTGAGGCTTCGGATATACGTACATCCATTATAGCAGCCATAAGTATTAAGGTGCAAGAGCCGGTTTTTGAAAGCCAAACGAAGACAAAATTGGGGTCGGTGAGTATGGCACCCGATGGTAAAGTATCGCTACGGAACTTTGTGGTAGACTTTATTAAAGAGAACCTGGATAACTATCTGCATAAGAACGAAGAAACATCTACGGCGCTGCTAACCAAGATTATAGCCAGCGAAAGGGAACGTAAAGAACTATCGGGCATACGTAAAATAGCCCGCGAGCGTGCCAAACGTGCCGCAGTGCATAACCGAAAGCTGCGCGATTGCCGTATACATTACAACAGCAACCACGACGACCGCCTGGAGACTACCTTGTTTATAACAGAAGGTGATTCGGCATCGGGTTCTATAACTAAGGCACGTAGTGTACAAACACAGGCTGTATTCAGCTTAAAAGGCAAGCCGCTAAACTGTTTTGGGCTTACCAAGAAGATTGTATACGAGAACGAGGAGTTTAACCTTTTGCAAAACGCCCTTGATATTGAGGACGGTTTGGATGATTTACGATACAATAACATAGTAATAGCAACGGATGCCGACGTTGACGGTATGCACATCAGGTTGCTGATGCTGACGTTTTTCCTGCAGTTTTTTCCTGATTTGGTAAAGAATGGCCACTTGTATATACTGCAAACACCGCTGTTTAGGGTACGTAACAAGCGCGAAACCATTTATTGCTACAGCGACGAGGAACGCCAAAACGCCATAGCTAAGCTGGGTACAAACCCTGAGATTACCCGTTTTAAAGGTTTGGGAGAGATTTCGCCAGACGAGTTTAAAATGTTTATAGGAAAAGACATGCGTTTAGAGCCTGTGCATTTAACCCGCGATACGGTTATCCAAAGTTTGTTGGAATACTATATGGGTAAAAACACTCCCGAGCGCCAGCTGTTTATTATAGACAACCTGCGGGTTGAGAAAGACCTTATTGAGGAGGATGTATAATCCGCTAGACGATATAAACCCTAATAATAACAATACTTCCAGACTATATCAATTTGTTCATAATTTATATTATGTTAAATAGCATTTTGAGAAAGACAGGATTATAACCCTACCTTTTGTGTTACACGGAAAGAAAGTCGTAGTTGTACTGCCTGCTTACAATGCAGGCAAAACATTAGAGCAAACCTATAAGGAAATTCCTTTTGATATTGTTGATGAGGTTATCCTTACTGACGATAAAAGCTCTGACAATACAGTTGAAGAAGCCCGCCGCCTTGGTGTTAACCATATTATTGAGCATCAGCGCAACCGTGGCTACGGCGGCAACCAGAAAAGCTGTTACGATAAAGCCCTGGCTATTGGCGCCGACATTGTAATCATGCTCCACCCCGATTACCAGTATACTCCGGCGCTTATCCCGTCTATGACATACCTGATAGCCAACGGAGTGTACCCGGCTGTTGTAGGTTCCCGCATATTAGGCAAAGGCGCTTTGTTAGGCGGCATGCCTATGTATAAGTACATATTTAACAGGATGTTAACCCTAACACAGAACATCCTGATGAACCAAAAGCTATCGGAATACCATACAGGTTATCGGGCTTTCTCTGCCGATGTGCTAAGGGCTATTGATTATAACGCCAACTCTGACGACTTTGTGTTTGATAACCAAATGCTTGCGCAGATATTCTACAAGGGTTTTCAGGTGGCAGAGATAACCTGCCCCACCAAATACTTTGACGAAGCCTCTTCTATAAACTTCCGCCGCAGCTCTATTTATGGCTTGGGGGTATTAAAGGTTTCGATGCAATACATGCTTAACAAAGCAGGTTTGTTGAAAACCCCTTACTTACGAAATAAGTAACCTATGAAAAAGGCTGTAATACTATTTAGTAAGCTATTAATCAGTCTAATACTTATAGTTACCTTTTTAATGGGTTTAGTATATGAACAAACCCGGATTTACAATTTTCCGCCCCCTACCCCATTTTCAGGTGACAGTTTAATTAACCCGTATCAAAATATTGATAATAAGACATATAAATGTAATTTTCATGCACATTCTAAAGCTTGGGGAGGCGTAACCAACGGGCATAATTCACCGCAAGAAATTACTACAGCCTATAAAGATAAGAACTATACCGTTGCCGGGATATCTAACTATCACAAAATAGAGAGTAGCGATAATTCAAATTCACCTATATATATACCTGTATATGAGCATGGTATAAATATTAAAAAATCGCACTTATTGGGAATTGATGCCGATAAACCCTCGTACTTCGACTTTCCCCTTTGGCAAAACACATCGCAAAAGCAACAGATAATAAATGATGTGCGTAACAACAACGGCTTGGTAACCATTGCCCACCCCAAGTTTGTTAACGGCCACAGCCTGCAAGATATGGCCCAACTAACCAACTACCAGTTTGTAGAGGTGCTGAACCATTACCGAATATCGGACGAGTACTGGGACGCCGCTTTGACTTCGGGTCGCTTGGTATATGGCATTGGGAACGATGATACCCACGATATTAACAATGAGCCAACCTTCCGTATGTGGACAGAGGTTTACGCTGACACGCCGACTAAAGATGGGATTTTGAATGCTATGGTTATGGGTAAAAGCTATGCTGTACATGCATTTGAAGGCAAGGGCGATGGGGTATTATCAGACATTAAAACCTTAGGAGATACTATTGAATACATGTTTTCTGAGAAAATTGATAGTGTTGAAGTTTGGGGCCCAAACCATACCCTTTTAATAAAACAAAGGTTGACAATGGCAGGTTTAGAGGATGATAGCATTACTGTTTTTAAATATGGTAAATATATCTTACCCAAGAATATAGGCTACGCCCGAATTGTGGGCAAGTCAAGAGAATGCGCACTTTACCTAAACCCCATCGTCCGCTCTGTTAATGGGAAAACCGGCGGTGTAGAACGCCTTGTGCCTGAGTTGAATGTTACCAAAACATGGTTTTACAGGCTGTGCGTATTGCTTATAGAGGTTGTTGTAGTATTTTTGTTTCTATACACTTGGCAACTAAAGCCCTTTAAGCGCTGAAACAATTAGCCCCCATACAAGCCCTCGGATTAGTAATACTCTTTTCTATCCCCTTTTACTTTGGCTTAGGTGCTGCGCATTTGTTTGATTGGGACGAGATTAACTTTGCCGAATGCGCCCGCGAGATGCTAACCACCGGCGATTTTGCCAACGTACAAATTGGTTATGAACCGTTTAGAGAGAAACCCCCGTTGTTCTTTTGGTTACAAGCCCTAAGCATGGCACTTTTCGGTGTTAACGAATTTGCTGCACGCTTGCCCAATGCCTTATGCGGCACCGCCACGTTATTAACCATCTTTTTTATCGGCACTAAGCTTAAAGATCACCGCTTTGGCTTGCTGTGGGCGTTGGTATATGTAGCGTCATTCCTGCCGCACTTTTATTTTAAGTTTGGGATAATAGACCCTGTGTTTAACTTATTCATATTCTTATCAATATATCAAACTATATTAAGTGTTGAAGAACGTAAATTTAACAAAAAAAACGCCTTATTGGCGGGCCTGTTTAGTGGTTTGGCAGTATTAACAAAAGGCCCTGTGGGGCTGTTGCTACTTATATTAACATTTAGTGCTTACTATAGGCAGTTACCCGCTTTAAGCGGTTCCCCAAGTTTGGGTACTTTTTATGGTTTGCCCTGTCGTTTAGCATTGTAGTGGGTTCGTGGTTTGCTATGAATATAATAGTAAACGGCTGGGACCTGTTTTGGCAGTTCATTAATTACCAAATAGAGCTGTTTACCCAACCCGTTGCGGGGCATCAGCAGCCGTTTTACTACCACTTTGTGGTGGTGCTATTGGGTTGTTTACCCATGTCGCTGTATGCAATACCGGCATTTAGGAGTAAAATTTACGGCACACGCACCCCTTATAACTTCCGTATTTGGATGCTGTGCCTGTTTTGGGTAGTTATGATACTATTTAGCATTTCCACCACCAAAATAGTACACTACTCGTCTATGGCCTATCTGCCACTGTCGTTTTTAGCTGCAACCGTGCTATTTAGGTACGAAGAAAAGCGCAGACCCATACACAGGGTGCTAAATGGGTTTGTATTAGGGCTGTCTCTATTGTTTGGGGTATTACTAACCGCCTTGCCGTTTGTGTTTAAAAAGAAAGATAAATGGATACACCTGCTTGATAAAGACCTGTTTGCACAGGCATCATTCAGCCTGCCGGTAGAATGGCCATGGTGGATTTGCATAGCCGGGTTATTGTTTATTATAGCCTCCATAATAGGCTTTATATGGCGACAAACTGGTAAGTTTTATCCTGCATTGGCTATTAATGCCGCCGCTACAGGCCTAGTGCTAATTTCTACCTTTTGGCTTGTATTGCCCCGTATAGAACGTTATACCCAGGGGCCTGCCATTGATTATTTTGAAAGCAAAGCCGGACAGAATGCATATGTTAACACCTACGGCTATAAAAGCTACGCCAACTACTTCTACTTTAAATACCCTAACCAAGCCAATAAGCAAACCGACGATGCTGATTACCTGCTAAATAACACCATGGATAAGCCTGTATATTTTATTGCTAAAGGCCCGGTTAGCGATTTGGATAAGCACCCCTCTGTTAAATTGGTGGGCCAGGAAGGCGGGTTTAAATTCTACCAAAAAGTCAGTCCCTAAATACTAAACATCTATTAGCTACGTTTATCAAACCATGATAAACCGCTTTATACAATTTGCCCACCGCCATAGGCTGCTCCTGTTCTTTGTTTCCCTATCGTGTATGCTTAGCATTGGCTTAGCCTTCTTCAGGTTTTATGTTACAGATACGTTGATATTCAGTTTCCTGCTGTGGAACTTGTTTTTGGCCGCTATACCTATGGGCTTTGCCGCACTGTTCTGCGCATTTAACAAAGACAGTAACAAGCTGGTCATGGTAACAGTGCTGGGCATGTGGTTGTTGTTCTTCCCCAACACGCCGTATATATTAACCGATTTGCTGCACCTGTACCCCCGCCGCGGTGTGCCTTTTTGGTACGATTTGGTACTTATCTTCACCTTTGCATGGAACGGGGTTATGCTAGGTTACCTGTCGCTGCTGTTTATCCACAATAAAATAGAACTGTTTTATGGCAAGGTAAAAGCCTGGTTCTTCTCGCTGTCTGCATTATCTATGGGGGCTTTTGGTATTTACTTGGGCCGTTTCGACCGTTGGAACTCCTGGGACATTTTGCAAGAGCCTATACCGCTTATTAAAGGCATAGCTACCTATTTTGTACACCCTTATGCCAATAGTATGACATGGTTTATAACAGGTGTTATTGCAGCCTTTTTAATTACAGGCTACGCTTTCATACGCCAGTTAAGTATGCTGGGCTTTAACTTTGAGAATATTAAGTATAAAGACCCTAATAATTCATAATTATTAATTAATAATTAGTAGTTATACATTAAACCAATATGTCAACTTAACCACCAGGGCGCGGTTTTTAACGCGTAGGTTGTCTGAGAAGTAGTTATCGCCGTAAACAATAAACAAGTCGGACACGGGCCTGAAGCGCCATTGGAAACGGATGTTAGAGTTGATGTTCTTAATTTGGTTATTGTACTGAAAGAAGGCCGTTAAGAACATACTCTTGCTAAACGATAAATCGAACCGTGGGCCTACTAATAGTATGTCTGTGGTTGAATACGGCTTGGGTAGTGCTATGCGGTAATAATCGGTGCTAACGCTAATGGTGCCGTAAGGCTGAAAGCGGTAGCCTACATTTCCACCCACAGAATAAATCATCCCGTTAAAATATTGCCCGTAGGTAAAGCCACCCCTATAGGTAAACTTTTTACGGGTGTCTGAGTTGTATTCTACCCCGCCATTATAATAGGTATATTCAGTACCCTGGGGCAGTTCCAGCCCGCCGGTATTAGTAGGGTCAAACGGGGCAAAAAGGTATAGATACGACCTATCGGCAGTTACACTAATATATGAGGTGTTTTGAAAGAACGTATTGAAAGTAAGTCTGTTAAACAAATCAAGCGTTTGGTCAAACTTACGGTTTGTATATAACGAAGCATACAGGTAAAACTCGAAGTAGTTAACATGCTTATTCCGTTTTGGGTAGATGTTGTAGCCAATGCCCGGCTCTATGCGCCAATAGTTTCGGCGGGGCACATAGCCCACCTGCGCACGGTAGTTTTCGCCCACAAATTCGTGGTTCCACATAAAGTTAAACCGTGGGGTGTTATAGGCTCAGGTACGATGCATGGGTGTATGCATCTTTAGGTTGGTTGGGCTGCAGGCTTTGGTGGTAAAAAAACTTGCCATCCCACTTATTGTCTTTAGATGCCAGGTTATAATCTAACCCCACTATGCGGTTGTAGTTATTAGGGTCGAACCGGAAAGCGCCCGTACTATCGTCCATTTGCTGCTGGTTAACAAAAATGGCGGCAATATTAGAGCGACTAAACACCTGGCGTTGAATGGCTGCCACACTATAGTTTGCCCCCGGCAGGTTTATACTGTTATCGCGGGCGGTTTGCATGCTCATGGCCCCAATACGCCAGTTTTTGTTAATACGCCCGCTAAGGCGTGCCCCGCCATAAATGGTGTTTTGCTTAAACTGGCCGGTGTATGGGTCTCGACCGGCACCTATGCGGCGAGAGAAGAAAGGCCTTATCTGCGTAAACCCAAAGCGCGAAAACAGGTCGGAGTTCTCTATAAAAAACTGCCTTTTTTCGGGGAAGAAGAGTTCAAACCTGCTTAGGTTGGTTACCTGCTCATCTACTTCTACCTGGCTAAAATCGGGGTTTACGGTAAGGTCTAAATTAAGGGAGCTGGTAATAGCCACCTTAGCATCTACCCCCACATTGCCCGTATATTTTATGGGTGTGTTCTCAACCTTGTCTTTGCTAACGCCACCCGTTACATAAGGAATAACGGCCAGCTTGTTGCCCGATACATCCAGCGGCTCGCTAAAAACCAAACTGCCGGTAAATGCTAACGACCGTAAGGCAAATATTCTGGGTACAGGTACCCAGCTCGATTTCTCGTTCCGTTTTAAATCTACCCGGCCAAAGTTTACTTTCCATGCGGCGGTGCCCTGGTTAAAGCGGAGTATTTTAAAGGGGATGGCTACTTCTACCACCCAACGGTCGGCATAGCGTTTTACCTGGCTGTACCATTTGTTGTCCCAATCAAAAGACCAGTCAGACCCATACGAAATAAGCCCTTCGCGTTGCACACCTAGAGGGTTAACCCCAAATTCAAAGCCGTTCGTACCATCGCCAAAGGGGTCTATGTATATACCCAGAAAATCGCTTACCCCACTATAGTCGCGCTTTAGCGATGTAACTACGTAGGGCTTATCCGGGAACTCATCGTAACATACGGCGGCAAAGTACAGGTTGTTTTCATCGTAACAGGTAAAAACCTCTGTTTTGGTTTTAGCAGCGGTAGAATCGTAGGGAAAACCATCCAAAAGTCTTTGGCGGGCTCTACGGCTTTCCAAATATCCTCGTCCATATTACCATCAATAGTAACAGGAAGTGCCGTTTTACGTGAGTTTATAGTATACACCTTTGGCGGCGCAGCTAACTGTGCATCGGCAATAACATTGGAAAACAGTAATATATAGAGTAAAGCTCTCTTTAACATAGGCGTGCAAATATATCCCACTCTATCATTGGTATGCCATTACATTTAATTTATTACAATTTAAACTCAGCCCTCACCCCTCAAGACTATCAACCAACCCCTGTTAACTTTTACCGATAATCAACCTAAAATGTTAGGCTACAATAAATTGGTTTAGCGTACATTTGTGGGTATATGACTGCGTTAATCAGTAAAGAAATACGCTCGTTTTTAAGTTCGCTAACGGGCTACATTGTTATCTCTATGTTCCTATTGCTCACGGGCTTGTTCCTGTGGGTTTTTCCGGGCGAGTCTAACGTTTTAACAGGTGGCTACTCTACCATAGAGCCATTGTTTGTTATTGCGCCGTGGGTGTTTACCTTTTTAATACCCGCCATTACCATGCGCTCTTTTGCCGAAGAAAAACGTACCGGCACCATAGAGTTGCTGTTTACCCGCCCGCTAACAGACTACCAAATTATATGGGCCAAATACCTGGGCGCTTTTGCCTTGGTTATCATATCACTACTGCCAACGCTTATTTATTTCTATACTGTTTACCAATACGGTAACCCAAAGGGTAATATAGATACCGGCGCTACCTGGGGCTCTTTTATTGGCCTGTTGTTTTTAGGCTCGGCCTTTACGGCCATTGGCCTGTTTGCATCCGCTGTAACAGAGAACCAAATAGTATCGTTTATACTGGCAGCCTTTTTATGCTTTATAGTATATACCGGGTTCGATTCGCTGGCATCGCTAACCAACTGGGGCTATGCCGAGAATTTTATTCGCAACTTGGGTATTAACGAGCATTATATTTCTGTAAGCCGTGGCGTGGTAGACTCGCGAGATTTGGTTTACTTTTTAAGCCTTGACGCGTTCTTCTTTTTACTAACCGCTACCCGCATTAAAAGCCGTAAATGGTAATTGAGTTATGAAGAGCAAGTTTAAAAAACGTGACTTAACAGCTTTATTTGCAGGCATAATAATAATAGTGCTACTAAACTTTGTTAGTGGGTTAACCTTTCGCCGGCTAGATTTAACTGCCGAGGGGCGCTTTACCCTGACCCAGCCTACCATAGACCTGCTTAACGATATTGACGATGCCGTTACCATTAAGGTTTACCTTGATGGCGACCTGCCCGCCCACTTTATTAAGCTGCGCAACGCCACCCGCGATATGCTGGACGAGATGCGCGCTTTTAATGGCAATATTGAGTATGAATTCATAGACCCATCGGAAAATCCAATAAAGAAAGAACGCGAAAAGATATACACCCAATTAGCCAAAAAGGGTGTTAAATACACCGTACACGATACTAAAAAGGAATACTACATCTTTCCCGGTGCGTTAATTACTTACAAAGGGGTTGACATTCCTGTTGAGTTGTTGCAGGTGCAAAACGGCCTTAGCAAAGAGGCTATGTGCTATAACTCTATAAATAACTTAGAGTACCAGTTTTCTAACACCTTCCGTAAGTTCGATATTAAAGACAAGCCAAAAATTGGCTTTATTAAAGGCCATGGCGAGCTTGGCGAAATGGAAACCGACGATATCCGCACATCGCTAGGCGAGTACTATACCGTAGAACGTGTAAACATTGGCGGCAAACTAAACAGCCTGGTAGAGCGTGGCAAAGATGCCGAAGACACTAACAAGGTAGTTGTTAAACCTAAGTACACTGCCATTGTTATTGCCAAGCCTGACTCTGCATTTACCGAGAACGATAAGTTTATAATAGACCAATACCTTATGTATGGCGGCAAAATAATGTGGTGTATAGATAATGTATACGCCAACATGGATAGCCTGCAAGCCAACCCATCTACCATTGCATTCCCCATGCAGCTTAACTTAGAGGATATGCTCTTCCGCTACGGGGTGCGCATAAATACCAACATGGTAATGGACCTTAATGCCGCGCCTATACCTGTGGTTACAGAGATGGTAGACGGCAAGCCGATACAAAACCTGTTCCCATGGTACTTCTACCCTATTGCCCTGCCCACCAGCAAGCACCCTATTGTTAAAAACCTAAATGGCATACGCATGCAGTTTGCCAATACTGTTGATACCGTTGGCAGCAATCCACAGGTAAAAAGTTTGTGCTACTGCATACCTCTAAATACTCACGCTATATAAACTCACCGGCCAACATTAGTCTTAGTATTTTACGCGACGAGCCCGATGAGCGCCAGTACGATAAACGCTTTTTGCCTATGGCCATATTGCTAGAGGGCTTTTTTGATTCTAACTTTAAAAACCGTTTGGCCCCCGAACTTGATACCAGCAAGGTTATGGCCTTTAAAGACCGTTCCGTATTCTCTCGCCAAATTGTTGTTGGCGATGGCGATGTGCTGCGCAACGATGTATCTAAAACCCAGGGCAAAATATTCCCCCTAGACCTTGACCGTTTTACCGGGGCTACCTATGGCAACAAAAACTTTATGCTTAACGCGCTCAACTTTTTGTGCGATGATAGCGGCTTAATATCGGCCCGAGCCCGCGAGGTTATGGTGCGCCCTATGGATAAAAAGAAATTGGTTAAGAACAAGCTGAACATACAGTTGCTTAATGTGGCTTTCCCTACCATATTAGTACTCCTGTTTGGTCTTATCCAGTTCTTCCTTCGCAAGCGGAAGTTTGCTAAATAGTTCCCTCACCCCTAAATCCCTCTCTCCTAAAGGAGTGAGGGGGACTTTAAAATCAATCACAATAAAAGTATTTAGCCGGCTACTTTATTTTATTTCATTTTTAGTTTTTAACTTTTCGTTTTTCATTATTAGCTGAAAGCAATATGCTTTCAGCTAATTCACTACCTTTGAAGTATGCAACAGTCAACAACAACTACCATAACACGTACGCAAGAGCTGATAGAGCTGGAAGACAATTACGGGGCGCATAACTACCACCCCTTACCCGTTGTTTTATCTAAAGGCGAAGGCGTTTATGTATGGGATGTTGAGGGCAAACGCTACTACGATTTCCTTTCTGCATACTCTGCCGTAAACCAAGGCCATTGTCACCCTAAAATTATAGGTGCTTTAATTGAGCAGGCCCAAAAGCTTACCCTAACATCGCGTGCTTTTTATAACGATTTGCTAGGAGAGTATGAGCGCTACCTGTGCAACTACTTTGGCTTTGAGCGTGTGTTGCCTATGAACACCGGTGCCGAAGGCGTTGAAACAGCCCTTAAGCTTTGCCGCAAATGGGGTTACGAGGTTAAAGGTATTGAAGCCAACAAGGCAGAGATTATTGTTTGCAACGAGAATTTCCACGGGCGCACTATAAGTATCGTTTCCATGTCTACCGACGCTGATGCCAAACAAAATTACGGCCCTTTTACCCCCGGCTTTATTAATATACCTTACAACGATTTAGCTGCCCTTGAAAAAGCGCTGGAAAGTAAAAACGTTGCAGGCTTTTTAATAGAACCTATGCAAGGCGAGGCCGGAGTAATTGTTCCCGAAGAAGGTTTCTTAGCCAAAGCAGCAGCACTATGCAAAAAACACAATGTGCTGTTTATTGCTGACGAAATACAAACCGGCATAGCCCGCACAGGTAAGCTCCTTGCCTGCGACCATGAAGATGTTAAGCCCGATATATTAATACTGGGCAAAGCATTAGCAGGCGGTGTATACCCTGTAAGCGCCGTACTATCGTCGCACGAAATTATGCTCACCATCAAACCCGGCCAGCATGGCAGCACGTATGGTGGCAACCCCTTGGCTTGTAAAGTAGCCATAGCCGCTTTAGAGGTTGTAAAAGACGAAAACCTTACCGAAAATGCAGCCTTAATGGGCGAGCGTTTGCGCAAAGGCCTGCGTGCCATACAGTCGCCACTGCTTAAAGCCGTGCGCGGCAAAGGCCTGTTAAACGCCATAGACATTGCCCCGCACAATGGTAAAGATGCTTGGGATGTTTGCCTTGCCCTGCGCGATAACGGTTTGCTGGCCAAACCAACCCACGGCGATAAAATACGCTTTGCACCACCGCTGGTTATTACCGCTGCGCAGATAGACGATTGCATAGACATTATTGCCAACACCCTAAAAGCGTTTGAATAATGGACGGCATTTCTGCAGCGCAGGTACGTATTGCCCGCCCTACCGATAACCTTACAGCTGTTACTGATTTTTACCACCTTGCCCTTGGTATGCCAATTATTGGCAGCTTTAACGAGCATGATGGCTATGATGGTATTATGCTGGGCATAAAAGGTGCTAACATTCACCTGGAGTTTACCCAACACGCTGACGGCAGCCCCTGCCCTGCTCCATCGCTGGATAACTTGCTGGTTTTATACTACGCCACCCAAGCTGAATTTGATTCCGCTGTTACCCTTATAGAAAGCTACGGACATAAACCTGTTGCCCCTGAAAATGAGTATTGGCTTGATAAAGGGCTTACCTACGAAGACCCTGACGGGTGGAGGGTTGTACTGTTTAATGGGTTGTATTCTAATTAAAAGATATAGAGATAAGGAATGAATAATGCTATTCTGTATTTCTTTATCGGTTAATTCTTAATTTCTTCATCTAATTCTATATCTATTCATTCTTTATCTCATCGCCTACAGTATGTAACTCGTTAGGTTGTTTCGCGGTTCTATACTTATTATAAAAACCCAATTTCGCCAAAGGCGAAAACTTGCGGCTTAGCGTTTTGAAACGGGGACCCCGCAGAGAAAGTGAGCGGTCCCGCACTAGCGGGACAAAGCGCGCACTGTTTGAGTCCGCAGGACGAGTTTGCGCGGTTTAGCGAACGCCCTCGTTGCGGGTCGTTGAAAAATGCAGCCGTTGATTTTTTGATTACTTTTTGATCAAGCAAAAAGTAATTGCCCTCCGCAAAGGAGTGCCTGCCGCATAGGCAACCACCGGTAGGTTTACAATCCCAACATTTATCGTAGGGCAATGAATAATTTGGGCTAAAGCCCTTTGTAGTGCGCGCCCATGTTCCCCGCCCTTTAGGGCGGGGCTACTATATACTATCTGTGGCTCCTCCCCTTACTCAACACATCAAAGAACTAATTTTATCTCTTTATCTATTCATTCTTTATCTCCTTACCCCACCTTCCTACTAATAACATTCACCGTAAAATCCCCCACCTGCATTGGTGTTTTAGTAAACAGCTCCTCGTTTACAGTATGTAGCTCATCAGGCTGATTTCGTAACTCAATTTCATCTCCATTTTCCTCCGTTTCATATTCCATTTCTTCTTCCCCTTTTATCTCCATTTCTTCTCCCTTTCTTTTATACCCATTCCTCAAATGTTCAGGCAACAAACCATGCTCGCCCGGCTTGGGTGGCGCAAACCTGTCAAAAATCTTTATCTTGCTCAACCACCCCCGCACCGTACTTTCGGGGACATCCAACAAGGCCGATATACGTTCAAAGCCCAGACCTTCTTTGCGGAAACTCTCCGCCATAAACTGCTTATCCATGCGAATCATAGCTGCCGTTTTGGGCAGCATTTTGTATTCATCCTCCGCATCTTCCCTACTTAATAATGTTAAGTAGTTATCTTCCGTAGGCAGGATTTGAAACACCTCCACCTTATTATACCCGGGCATGCGCCTATTCTTACACTTTAGCAGTTTCAGGTAGCGCGTATCGTGATTGGTATGGCAGCGTGCTACTGCTACAACATTGTCAGCAAACGGGGTGGTAAATTGGTGTTTATAGGCATGGTACAACTCAACCGACTTCCCCGTGTTTCTGTTGCGGGTGCTTACCACTAGCAATATCGACAGGTTATGTTCAGCCTTGAGCTCTTCAATCACATTCATAAACTCAATCCATTGCAGGTTACTTAGGTTCAGCCTGTCGGGCTGGTCAAAAATCAGCACCTCTGCACCCGTGGCTTTCAGCAGGTTTTGCAAACCCTCTACCAACCACTCTTTAAAGGCAGCATACGTTTTATGCACCCCACTTTCTTTGCGGTTAAACATGGCGAAGAAGAATTTTTCCGCCACTTCATCATCAGTCGGACCAAACCGTGCAGCAAAGCCCTGCTTGTCATACTCGTGCCCAATATACAGCACTTTAGTATCCCATACCTGGGTCATTTCTTTACCCAATTGAAGTGCTAAAAGCGTTTTCCCCGCGCCGGTGTCGCCGGTTAATACGCAAAGCTCGCCCTTGCTCCAATACCCACGCCACAAAGGCTTTTCGGGCGTTACAGGTCCGGGTGCTGTTAAGCCCACAATAGGCTCTAATACAAAACTGGTTGTTGCGCAGCCCACAGGCTGCATAATAGAATGGGTACTCATTGCAAGATTATTTAATTTGGTTTAATATTCTCGCAAAGATACAATAATATAATAATTTATACAAATAGTATTATTAACAAGTGTTACCGGCAAGTAAAAAAGCAATGGTTAAATCTGAAAACAAAAAAGGGCTTTGCAATAGCAAAGCCCTTTTTTGTTAAGGTATTGTTTCTTTTACATTTTAAGTTTTGCCTGCTCAACAAGGTCAAGTAAAGTAGTAAAATCTTCTACTGTTAGAAAAACAGACGAACCACTTCCGTATTTCTCAAGCTGCACATAAGTAACCCATTTTGCACGGTCTTTATCATAAAAAGCGCCTGCTTCAAATCCGGTCCTGCTTTTATATATAACCTCTGTGTATACATCTTTTACAGTAGGAAAAACGTTGGCTTGCAAGTTCTTAATAGATTTTATCAATCCATCTATTTCGTCGCTATCTAATACAGCAATTTTTGTATCGGTAGAATAACTGCTTTTATATTCATATTCAAAGCGCAAAGCTGTTTTAGCTGTATTATCATTAAGGTCTTTTAATTTCAAAACTTTAACTTCAATACCTTTAACTTTACCTATTTCAATATATTGCTTTTCAATTAACGTACCCGATTTTAAAGAAAATTGCTCGGCATTACTAAGCGGTTTTTCTTTGGCTGCAGGTGGTTGCGCAAAAACAGAAACAGAGATAATTAGTGTTGCAAATAAAAATAGATTCTTTTTCATGTAAACAGTGTTATGGTTAGGCCGCAAAAATATAAAATACAACTAGTTACACAATTTTAATTTTTTCACAGCGGCAGGTGTTAAAGCACAGCGTCATCTGCCACTGCCGTCAACATACAAAGGATTAGTATATGCAAAAAGCACCTATATTATATTAACTTTAAAACATACCAATATGCTTTTTAGCGAGCTTTAAAAACTTATAATTGCATCAAAATCAATACCATGAATAAGCTTTTTACAATAGCACTTATATTGGCCTGCAACATTGCCATAGCGCAACAGGTTAGCCCCACGGTTATAGAGCGCATAGCGTTCGGCTCGTGCATAAGCCAGGATAAGCCGCAGGATATATGGTACAAGGTAATAGACCAAAAGCCGCAGTTGTTTATCTTTTTGGGTGATAATATTTATGGCGATACAGAAGACATGGACGTGCTAAAGAAAAAGTACGACATGCTGCTGGCTAAGCCGGGCTATATGCAGCTAAAAAAGAAAACACAGGTACTGGCTACGTGGGACGACCACGACTATGGCGTAAACGATGGTGGTAAGGAATATCCAAAGAAAGAAAAATCAAAAGAGATATTTTTAAAGGTGTTTGATGAGCCTGCCGTTAGCGACCGCCGCAACCACGAGGGTATTTACATATCATACCTTTATGGCCCGGCAGGTAAAAAGCTGCAAATTATAATGCTTGACACTCGCACCTTTAGGGATAAACTTTGCGTAGCCGGTAAAGACGAAGATTGCCTGGGCGAGTATAAAAAGTGCGACGATACTACCAAAACCATGCTGGGCGATGCGCAATGGAAATGGCTGGAAGACCAGCTAAAAGTAGAAGCCGACCTGCGAATAATAGGCACCAGCACCCAGTTTTTAGAAGATTTTAATGGTTGGGAGGGTTGGATTAATATGCCACATGAACGTACCCGCATGCTTAACCTTATAAAAAAGACCAAAGCCAATGGCGTATGCTTTATTAGCGGCGATGTGCATTATGGCGAAATATCTATGCTAAAAAGCGATGATATGTACCCTGTTATAGATGTTACCGCCAGCGGAATGACACACGGCCACTCTTGCGCAGGCCCCAATGTACTTAGGGTTGGCGGCTGCTATATGCAACCCAACTTTGGCATGGTGCGCATAAACTGGGATGCTAAAAACGGTCCACAGGTTACTTTTGAATTGCGCGATGATAAAGGCGATGTTAAGCTAAAGCATGAAACAAGCGGCTCTGTATTAAAATTTTAGTGTTAATAATTAAAACAGATTTAAAAGCCTGTTAATATTGTAGTTGCACCTGTTGCATACATTGCAATATGATGCAAGAAAATAAAGTGCGCGTGTTAGTAGTAGATGACGAACCGGATGTATGTGAGTTTATTGGCTATAACCTAAAAAACATGGCTTTAGCGTAAGCACCTGCCACAACGGCAAGCAGGCGTTAAAAAAGGCCATGCAGTTTAATCCGCATGTTATAATAATGGATGTAACCATGCCCGAGATGGATGGCATACAAACCTGCAAAGTAATGCGCGAAAACACACAATTGCGTAATACCATTATAGCATTTTTCTCGGCCCGTAACGAGAGCCTTGCCCACCGAGAGGGCTTTAGCGCCGGCGGCGACGATTACATCTACAAACCATCAGACCCGGCAGTGGTTGTAGCCCGCATAAACGCCCTAGTAGAAAAATTCTTCCCCACCCGCTTTCCCTCATTCGCAGCTTAATAATTAATAGATAAAGAGATAAAAAGATAAAGAATTAAAAGTCCTTTTCATTTTTCATTCTATATCTCTTTATCTGTTCATTGAAATGTCTTAGGCCCTGCCAATAACTTATTACCCGCCAGCATAAAATTAAACTCTGCCGCCAGGTTAGTAAGCAGTTCTTTCTCATCCACTATAACCTCATGCTCTTCCTCTGTTTCCGGCGTATTAACCAAGGTGTCTTTATTATATTCATACAAACCCCACGCACCTTTATTATACTCAAGCGCCGTAAGGTTCTCAATCCAGTCGCCCGAGTTTAGGTACATAACCCTGCCATGCTCATTACTCATTTCGCGCATTTGCGGGCGATGTATATGCCCACATATAACATAGTCGTACCGTTGGGCAATGGCATGGTCGGCAGCGGTTTGCTCAAAGTCATCAACAAACTTAACAGCCTTTTTTACACTGTCTTTTATGGTTTTAGATAATGATATCTTTTCTTTACCAAAGGCATTTAAAATGCGGTTTATGCCACGGTTTAGTAAGATTAACAAATCGTAGCTTTTACCGCCCAGCTTAGCTAAGCGGCGAGAGTATTTCATTGATAAATCAAACACATCACCATGAAAAATCCATTGCTTTTTACCATCCACCTCAAGCACCAGCTTGTTAACCAGCTTAAACGATCCCATTTCAAAATCGGTAAAACGGCGCAACATATCATCGTGGTTGCCGGTAATGTAATATACTGGGGTTCCGGATGAAATGATGTTGACAATATCCTTAACAACTTTCATGTGTGCCTTGGGAAATAGCTCTTGCTAAACTGCCACACATCTATAATATCGCCATTTAACACCAAAATATTTGGCTTAATGCTTTTTAAATAGCGGTGCAGTTCCTTTGCGTGGCAACCGTATGTACCTAAGTGTACATCAGACAGTACCACTATCTCTACCTCTCTTTTTCTGTTTTCATAGCCTGTTATCAGGTTAGTATATCCGGCAAGCAAATATCTAACAGCACTATAAAGTGAATATCAACCTAAGGTTAATATTCAATGAAAAATGTTAAACGAAAAATGATAAATAAAAAAGTCAGAATAAAAGGTCTTTATTTAATATTTATCCTCGTCTTTCAACCTTTTACAATTTACATAGTCTATTAATTTGGAACGGCATTTGTAATTACAACAATAAACCCTTTAAGGTATGGTATCGCAACAACGCAAACTGCAGCATTTATATTTACGCGCGGGCTTTGGCCTGCATGCTTTCGATATAAATAAAAAGCTAGGGCTTGGTATTGACAAGGTCGTTGATGAGTTGTTTAAAGAAAGCGCCACAATTACCAACCTGGAACACATGGAGCACCCCTTGGGTGAAGAGGGTAAAAAGAAAGAAGCATCTAGCGTTAAAATACTGCTGATGATTTTACGCTCGCAAAAGGAGTTAAAGTCTATGAGTGTTAGCTGGATTAAAAAGATGGCGGTTGAAAAGGCGCAGTTACGAGAGAAGATGACCTTTTTTGGCACAACCACTTTTCTACCCATGTGCCCTTTTCTTACCTAATGCAAGACCAAAACAACAGCCTGCGCACCCATGCCTTGGGTAAGTTTAGCGATTTGCTTATGGCTGTGGCCAAAGACCCGGCTATGATTGTGTACCTGAATAATCAGCAGAACAAGAAAAATGCCCCTAACGAAAACTTTGCACGCGAGGTAATGGAGCTGTTTACCCTTGGGGTTGGTAACTACACCGAGCAGGATGTAAAAGAGGCTGCACGCTGCTTTACCGGCTGGCAAATAAATAAGTTAGGAGAGTATACCTTTAACGAGATAGACCACGACTTTGGTACTAAAACGGTATTAGGTAAAACAGGTAAGCTTACCGGTGAAGATGTAATAAACCACCTGCTGGCGCAAAAGCAAACCGCACTATTTGTTACCCGCAAAATATACCGCGAGTTTGTAAACTACGATGTTGACGAAAAACGCGTAGCTATATTGGCTGATGAGTTTTATGCATCGGGCTACGATATAAGCAAGCTGATGCGTACCATTCTTACTGCTGATTGGTTTTATGATGATAAAAACGTAGGTACTAAAATAGCATCGCCGGTAGAGTTGCTGGTGCGCTACTACCGCACCATAAACATACAGCCCGCTGATGATAAGATGCTAATGATAACCCAAAACCTGCTGGGTCAGCAGTTGTTTAATCCGCCTAACGTAGCGGGCTGGAAAGGTGGTAAGGCATGGATAGACAGCTCTTCCCTCCTACTCCGCATGCGTATGCCGCTGGCTATGTTCGGTTATATGGATAGTGATGAAAATGGCAAAGATGAGTACGAGGATATGGCAACGATGGGCAAAGAAGAAAAGCGCAACAAGAAAAACAACAAGAATAAGTTTATATGTTCTGCCGATTTTACCAAACTGGCCGGGGCCTTTACTGAAAACGATACCGATAAGCTAAGCACCGCTCTGCTAAATAGCTTTTTACAAACCGATATTAGTCCTGCACAGCAAAAAGTTTTAATGGAGTTTACTGACAAAGGCAGCAAGCAAAAACAGGTACAAACACAGGCTATACATATAATGGCAATGCCGGAATATCAGCTTATATAGTGTTGAATGTTGAGGGCTGAGTGGTGAGTTAATATAATACGATGAAGTTAATGTTGAATAATTGAAGGCCGGGTTAATGAACTCAAGACTCAGGCCTCAAGACTAACAACTAAAAGAAATGGCAAACAGACGTGATTTTATAAGGATAAGTTCGCTGGCATCGGCATCGTTGGTGATACCGCAGTTCTTAAAAGGCTCAGCAGAGTTTTTGGCCGCTGGACAGGGCAAAATATTGGTAGTTATTCAGCTATCGGGCGGTAACGATGGGCTAAACACTGTAATACCCTACCGGAATGATGAGTACTATAAACTTCGTCCAACACTGTCTTATGCCAAAGACGAGCTGATAGAGCTAAACAGCGAAATGGGCCTGCACCCCGCCATGGAGGGCCTGGCTGATATTTGGGACAGTGGCGAACTGTGTATTATAAATAGTGTAGGCTACCCCAACCCTAACCGTTCGCACTTCCGGTCTATGGATATTTGGCAATCGGCCAGCGATGAAAACCAATACCTGCAAACCGGCTGGATGGGCCGTTGGTTAGATTCGCAGTGCAACAACGCCGCCTGCCACGCCTACGATGCTGTTGAGATTGACGAGGCCCTTAGCCTTGCCCTTAAAGGCGATAAAGTAAAAGGCCTGGCCTTTAACGATTATAAGCGCTTTTACAACATTGCATCAACCCCGTACATTAAAAAATTGGCTACCGCCAATAGCCATATAGACCACGACGATACGCCCGTAGAGTACTTGCAGAAAACGTTTGTTGATGCGGTGCAATCGGCTGATATTATACACGATAAGACTAAGAAATACACCCCGCTGGCTGTTTACCCGCAAAGCGCCTTAGGCAAAAAACTAAAGGTAGTATCAGACCTTATTAAGGCCGAAACCCCAACCATGGTGTATTATGTAAGTATGACTGGTTTTGATACCCACGCAGGCCAAAAATTCTTCCACAACAACCTGCTTAAGCAATATTCAGAAGCCGTAAAAGCCTTTACCGACGACCTTAAAAAAGCAGGCCGTTTTGATGATGTAATGGTTATGACCTTTTCTGAATTTGGTCGCCGCGCTAAAGAAAATGGTAGCAAAGGCACCGACCATGGTACCGCCAGCAACGTATACATTATGGGAGGCAAGCTGCGCAAAAAGGCTTTTTAAATGGGGCGGCCGATTTAACCGACCTGGACGATGATGGCGATATTAAATACAAGGTAGACTTTAGGCAGGTGTACTCTACCCTACTTAACGACTGGATGCATGCCGACGCCAAAGCCATATTAGGTAAGCAATACAGTAGTTTGGGGTTTGTGTAATGACCCCATCCTAAATCCTTCCCCTGAAAGGGAAGGACTTGAAAAAAATATTTTACAATAATTTATGGAATATGATTTAGCGCAGCATCGTTTACTTAAACGATGCTAACGCTAACAATATGAAACACCTTTTCCCCTTTGTACTTGCCTTGTTTGCCGGCTTTGTGGCTATTGCCCAAACTCCCGTTACCACTGCAGAAATACCGGGCGCTTACCAAATATCAAAAATGTATATAAACGATACCTTGTTTTATGATGCCGGCAACCCGGCAAAATCGAATAAAAATATACTTGTAGAGATTGGCAAGGCAAACCCCATAGCGTTTCAAGAAGACAGCACCGTAGCCATATACCTATTTTATAAAGACATATACAAAGCCCTTAATACCAATGTTGTCTTGTTAGATAATGGCAGTATGCGCTCTGATTGCAGAAGCAAAACAGACAGGCATACCCGTTTGGTGTTTCCTAACCGCTTTGGCGATACAGCTGAAACATGGAAGTTTGACGAGAAAAAACAGCTACTGATTATTAATAATGGTAAAGAAAAATACCCTGTAGTACGTATAGATGAGAAGCCTGTCATTGTTATTGAAGACAAGAAAGAGCGCACTAAAATTGAAATGAAAAGAATCAATTAAAATGAAAAAACTATACACTATTGCACTATTGCTGCTTTGCTTATGCGGCAATGCCCAAAAGCTAACGTTTACAGATATTGTAGGCACCTACCATGTATCTAAGCTATACCTTAGCGATACATTGGTTTACGACCTACACAACCCTGCTAAAGCCGATAAAAACATATTGATTGATGTGGGCAAGCAAATAGCTATGTATACAAACGTAGAAGACACCACACTGGCGCTTGCATTGTTTTATAAGGATATAAAAAAGGCGTTGTCTACAACGGTTATATTTAAGAAGGATAGCACTACCTATACATCATACTCAGGTGGTTATTATGGCGATGATATGATTACCCGCTTTGTCTATACAGAGCATTGGGCTTTTGATGAGAAAAAGCAACGCGTAAAAGTAATGCGTAATGGCAAGGTTACAGAGCAAATGCCTGCTGCCAGGGTAAATGGTAAGGTTGTATTGTATATTGATGATAAGAAAGAAAAAACTAAACTGGAAATGGAACGGATGTATTAGCTTTTTTCAACACACCGGCTATAATGGTATTAACCTCGGTATTATTAAGCATTACCATCATGTGCCCGCCGCCTTTTACCCAGTAGTTAGGTTTTACACAATAAGGGTATAAAATTTTATCGGCTGTGCCATGTATATGAATAATAGCAGGGTTGTAGGTTTTACGTTTCAGGTAGCAACCATTCTGCTTGCCCTGAATAAAAAGGTATTGTCAGTATCGCTAATTACAGTCTTTAACAGTTCTTTGTCATATTTAATTTTAACACCAAACAACAGGTAAAACATAAAGTACATCTGCTTAACGAGTGTTATAGGTACAAGGTATAGCAGGCCTAACAAACCTGCAATACGGTACACCAAAGGCACCTCTTTGGTACATTTGGCGCTGGATATAAGTATTAATTTTTGGGTGGGGATAAGGTCGGCTATTTCTGTTGCCAGCATACCACCTAATGATACACCTATTATAATGGGGTTCTGCTCTGGTATTTGAGTTAACAGCTTTTGGGCGTAGCTTTTCATGGTATCGCCTTTATCGGGCATAATCCAAGTTATGTACTTTAATGTATAACCGGGTATTTCAGTTCTTTTGAATAGCCTTTCGTCAATACCTAAACCGGGTATACAATAGATGGTTTGCATAGGTTACAGACACAAAACGATGTAAATTGTTTTAAATCAGGCAATCAGGTTAATCCTTTAATCAAGGTTTAGAACTGAGCATATAACCTGATATTAATCAAACGGTTAGTCAGATAGTTAGGTATGGCATACTGGCGGCCGCTAAAGTCTTTAATCCACAGGTACGATACCGTGTTATTTACCCCCAACAGGTTGAACACCTCTAAGCTTAAGAACATATTTTTAAAGTGTCGGAAAATGCTCTTCTCGCGGAATTTGGTCTTATCAGATATAAGTTGCTTTTGGAAACCAATATCAACCCGGCGGTAGAATGGCATACGTAGGGTGTCTTTATAGCGTTGAAAGTCTGGTGGACCAAACGGGAAACCCGTACCAAAGGTAAGCGTAAGGCTCATTTTAAACGTAGGCCATTTAGGCAGGTGGTCTTGAAAAAACATGCTAAACGTAACGCGCTGGTCTTGTGGGCGGGGTGTCATCCCCGGATAATAAGCTGTACTATCAACCGCTGTTTGGTCGGCAGAAAAGCCCGGTATAATCTTGTTGCCGTTTATATCAAACCTGTCGTAGTAAACATCGTTCTTTAAGTTCTCGCCGGTCTTCATAATAGATAAACTCATCCACGACTCTACCCCTTAACAAACTCGCCATTTACTCGTGCATCAATACCGGTAGCGTAGCCGCTGGCAAGGTTATCGGCGTAGTAGCGTATGCGCACGTTGTCAATCTCGTAAGGTATAAGGTCGTGCAAAAACTTGTAGTAGGCTTCTACCGATAGTTTAAAGTCGCGTTTCCAAACAGTAAAGTAATGATCGGTACCGGCTATAATATGTATAGAGCGTTGGGCCCTAATATCAGTATTAAGTACCCCTTGCAGGTTACGCAGCTCGCGGTAAAAAGGCGGCTGGTAGTAAAAGCCACCGGCTAACCTAAACTGCCATGTTTTAGGGTGTACAATAGTATCCATTAAGCCCGTTTTTTTGTTAGCGCGGATAATGGTGTCGGGCTTCCACTTTGGGGTTAATGCTAACTGGACGCGCGGACTAATAACCAACTGTTGGTTTACACTCCAGTAGTTGGCCCTTACCCCTGCCGTAGCCGACCATATGTGGCCTTTAGTGGTAGTGTCGCTATAGCTATCCTGCACATAGCCCATAAAGCGGTTAGATGATAACGTGATGTTGGTTTTTAAAACATCTTGCAGTTTAATTATATCATCGTTGCCCGATGGTACAGAGAAATCGGCACTGTCAATATAACGCCACTCGCTAAGTTTATCATTAAACTCCTCGTGCTGCCATTTTATGCCATACACCAGGTAGTGCTTGTTTATTGTTAAGTACGATTTATGCTCAACATTATAAATGTATGATTGAAGTGTGTTGCGGTTATGGGTTAAGAATGAGCCAACTCCCACCAAGGCCGATGATTGGCCAAAATCATCAGAACCAAAATCGGTTTCTACATCGTTAAGGTAGTACTGGCCTAAAACATCAGAGTTTTCAACCTCGGTAGATTTAAAGCCTGAGGTAATAAACTTCATCAGCCAGTTTTTGTTGGCACGCCACACCAGGCTAAATGCCGACATGTAAGTGTCAAAGCTGTTGGTCTCCTGCCCGTCAAAGTATATCTGCAAACGCAGGGCTTCGTTAAGCGTTCCAAAGGTTGTCTCTCTGTTGGTAGGTACTACACGGTATTTATTTTGAGCGTAGCTACCTAAGTATTGCAGTTGAAGGTTCTCGGTAAAGTCAAAGGTAAACTGCCCTTGTATATCGGCTGCCGATGGGCGGTAGTTGCCTTTGGTGTCTAAACTGTTTAGCAGGTATTGGGTAGTACGCTGGCGACCACCTACCAAAAAGGTAAAACGGTTTTTAAAAGCTGTGCCCTCTAACTGGCCGGTAAAGCCCAATATACTGGCCGATGCCGAACCTCCAAAACGGGTAGGCCTGCGGTATTGTATATCCAGAACAGACGACATTTTGTCGCCATAACGGGCCTCAAAACCACCGGCAGAAAAGTTAATGCCCGATACCATATCGGGGTTAATAAAGCTTAGGCCCTCTTGCTGGCCCGAGCGTACTAAGAATGGACGGTAAACCTCAATATCATTTATATAAACAAGGTTTTCATCGTAGCTGCCGCCGCGTACTGAGTATTGCGATGATAACTCGTTATTAGCCACCACGCCTTGCATGGTTTTGATAATATCTTCTACTGTTCCACCGGGGGTTGCTATACGCGATACCACCCTGGGGTCTATAGATACAATGCCTTTATCTCCACCCCTAACGCCGTAAACATTTGCCGTACCTGTTTCAATAGCTTTACTTGTAAGGCGCATGTCTACTACGGCAACATCGCCAGCGGCAACGTTGCGTACAATAGAAACATCTTTAAACCCAATAAACCTAAAAGTGATTGTAAGTTCGCCGGGCAATGTTTGAAGGGTATATGTGCCATCAGTATTAGTAGAAGCTAAAGGTTTGTTATCAACGTAAACAAAGGCGCCTATAACGGCTTTGCCTGTTTCGTCGGTAACACGGCCCTTTATAGTAGCCGTTTGCCCAAATGCCAAGGCATTCAGTAGTATAAAAACCAGTGTGTATAGCGAGCGCAGACCTTTCATCAAACCACAAATATAAGCCCTTAACGCTTGGTATTGGCTTTTATTGCAATAGGATATTTACAATTTTGTTGACAATGGGCCTGTTACCCCCAATCTTCGTATTGCTTAGCATGGAAAAACATAAAAAACAACCCGGCAAAAACCGGCATTAAAAAAATGGGGTTCATGGTAGCAAAAAATATAATCAGGGAAACAAAAATTACAACAGGTAATATTTTTTGGATGATTTTGGTAGTGGTTGGGTTGGCAAAAGTATCAAGCACTTCATCGGGTATACCGTGGTCCAGGTATGACGAACGTATTTCATAAACAATAACATCATCAACCTTATAATCATTTAAGGTATTTACAGGGTTTTGAATAAACAGTATACACAGGTTATAATACAGCACCGGCATTTTCTCTTTCAATTCGGCGGGGCGTTCAAAAAAGCACTCCACACATACCGAAAGGAATTCTACCATATTAGCGCCGCCATATTTACGCAGGTACGATGGGTTACCCAGTTGCAGGTCTATAAAATCATCTTTAGTGTTGGCAAAAAACTTACGGTAATAGTCGCTAAAATGGTCGTCGAAGTTGCTTTTAAAGGCTGCTGATATTAATATGGCGTGGGTAAGCTCGTGCAGGCCCACATTCAGGTTGTTGGCTACTTTATAATCCTCAACAAAGTCGTGCCACGATAAAAATATAATGCCCTTGCCCGTGGTTAAACCTTTAACATACGCCTGCACCTGTTCAGAGTAAAACGTATCAGGAAAAACATGCACCTGCGTATACTCTTGGGTAATGTATTCTTTAAGGCCATAGGTTAGCGCCACCCATGCCGATGCAATATAATAACGTATGTAATGGGTTATTACCAATCCATCCCGACCAATAAAATCTTTGGTGTTAAGTATGCGTTTCAACCTGCGTAAAAACTTGCGCTTGCCTTTGGGGCTTAGCTGGTTATAGTAGGGAAAATCGCTTTCTAAAAAGCTTATGGCCGAAAGTTGCATATATTCTGTGGGTAAATATAATACCCTAATACAAATATTTAATACAGATTTAAACCCTTACCTTTGTTGTTTGTTATTATATCACTTTGAATTTCCAACTCACATCAGAATATAAACCCACCGGCGACCAGCCAGAGGCTATACGCCAACTGGTTGCAGGTCTTAAACGGGGAGACCGCGCCCAAACGCTATTAGGCGTTACCGGCAGCGGCAAAACATTTACTGTAGCCAACGTAGTGCACCTGGTAAACAGGCCCACGCTAGTGCTTAGCCACAACAAAACGCTGGCCGCACAGTTGTATGGCGAGTTTAAACAATTCTTCCCCGATAATGCGGTAGAGTTTTTTGTATCGTACTACGATTATTACCAGCCCGAAGCTTTTATCCCATCAAGCAATACCTATATAGAAAAAGACCTTTCTATTAATGAGGAGATTGAGAAGCTTCGCCTTTCTGCCACTTCAGCCCTACTCTCAGGTCGCGAAGATGTTATTGTGGTGTCGTCAGTATCGTGCATATATGGTATGGGTAACCCTACCGAGTTTAAAGACGGCATGGTGAAGGTTAAAAAGGGCGAAGTTATTAGCCGTAATAAATTCCTGCACTCATTGGTATCTGCATTATATGCCCGTACAGAAGCTGAGTTTAAAAACGGCAACTTCCGCGTGCGTGGCGATGCTGTTGATATTTTCCCTGCTTATGCCGACCATTGCTACCGTGTATACTTTTTTGGCGATGAGATTGAAGAAATAGAAAGCTTTGACCCGCATACCAATCAGGTTATAGAAACGCATGAGAAGATAAATATATACCCCGCCAACCTGTTTGTTACCGCCAAGCAAACCATGATGGATGCCATATACAAGATACAAGACGATATGGTGCGCCAGGTAGAGTACTTTAAAGAGATTGGTCGCCCGCTGGAAGCCAAACGCCTGGAAGATCGTGTAACATACGATTTGGAAATGATGCGCGAACTCGGCTACTGCTCAGGTATAGAAAACTACTCGCGCTACTTTGATGGCCGCCTGCCGGGCACAAGGCCCTTCTGTTTGTTAGATTATTTTCCTGATAACTTCTTGATGGTGGTAGACGAGAGCCACGTAACCATACCCCAAATAAGGGCAATGTATGGCGGCGACCGCTCCCGCAAAACCAACCTGGTAGACTTTGGATTTCGACTACCGGCAGCTATGGATAACCGGCCGCTTAAGTTTGAAGAGTTTGAAACACTGGTAACCCAAATTATATATGTAAGCGCCACCCCTGCCGACTATGAGTTGCAGCAATCGGACGGTGTGGTGGTAGAACAGGTTATACGCCCTACAGGCTTATTAGACCCTACCATAGAAATACGCCCCTGCCAAAACCAAATTGACGACCTGTTAGACGAGATTGAAAAACGCGTGCAGGCCGATGAGCGCGTACTGGTTACCACCCTTACCAAACGCATGGCCGAGGAACTGGCTAAATACCTTACCCGTGTAGAAATACGTTGTCGCTATATTCACTCTGATGTGCCTACGCTGGAGCGGGTAGAAATTCTCCGAGAGCTGCGCATGGGTATGTTTGATGTGTTGATAGGCATTAACTTATTGCGTGAAGGTTTAGACTTACCAGAGGTATCATTAGTAGCTATTTTAGATGCAGATAAAGAGGGTTTCCTGCGCTCGCAAACATCGCTGGTGCAAACCGTAGGCCGTGCGGCCCGTAACATAAACGGCTTGGTTATTATGTATGCTGATAAGATTACCGACAGCATGCAGCACACCATAGACGAGACCAACCGCCGCCGCGAAAAGCAGGTAGCCTATAACGTAATGCATAACATTACCCCTACCCAAATTACCAAAACGAGGGATAAGCTTAACCAAAAATCGGTGTTTGCAGCGGGCCGAGAAAATATTAGCGGGGCCTATGTAGAGCGCGAAGAAATTAACGCCGCCGCCGACCCGGTAGTAGCATACATGAGCAAAGACCAGTTGCAAAAATCCATACAAAAAACCAAAAAGGGTATGGAAAAAGCAGCCAAAGAAATGGACTTTATGGAAGCTGCCCGCCTGCGCGACGAGCTATTCTCACTTGAGAAACTAATGGAAGAAAAGTTTCCCCGCATTAGCATGAATGAGCGGGGTGGTAAATAATGATTTTTTGACGTAGCCCAATTTTTAGCGTAGATAAAGTGCGGTGGATGTCTCCCGCCTAGGGCGGGACGAACCTGATTGGAGTTGAGCAGGTGGTTGTGCGCAAGGTTGCGGGGCGAAACGGAATGAGGGTTGGGTTTCGTGGTGTCTTTTTTGATTACTTTTTGGACAAGCAAAAAGTAATGAAGAATAAAGAGGTCTACGATTAATGACTTTATAAAAGGTCTTAGTTTTTATTTGCAATGGAGATGGCATTTAGGGGCTGATGGAAACGGGAGGTAAATAAACACTTGACAAATCAAAATTTCTTCGTATATTTGCATCAACTTTTACGTACACAACGAAATAAAAGGGCTCTTTAAGGCCCTTTTTTGTTACCCAAATGATTAGTACAGAACAAATAGAAAAGCTTGCAAACGAGCATTTACAGGGCACTCCAAATTATTTGGTGCATGTAAACGTATCGCGTGCAAACAAAATAATCGTTATAATTGATAACGACCATGGCGGCATAAACATTGTAGATTGTGTTGCCCTTAGTAAGTTTATAGAGAGTAATCTGGACCGCGAAAAAGACGATTTTGAGTTAGAAGTAGCATCGCACGGTATAGGCCAGCCTTTAAAACTAATGCGCCAGTATAAAAAGAACACCGGCCGTTTGGTAGTGCTTACCCTTACCGATGGTAAAAAGGTAGAAGGCACTTTACTTGGGGCTGATGATACCGCCATTAGCATTGAGGCTGAAGTAAAAGACCCCGCTACTAAAAAGAAAGAGCTTAAAACATTTAGCTACCCTTTTAGCGAGGTTAAACAAACCATTGTAACATTTAAATTTAAATAAGCAACCCCATTAATTTTTTAAACCATGGATAGCAAAACACTTATAGAGTCGTTTGCAGAGTTTAAAGAGGTTAAGAATATTGACCGCGTAACTATGATGAGTATTTTGGAAGATGTTATTCGTAACACCATCCAAAAGAAATATGGTTCTGACGAAAACTTTAACATCATTATCAATACTGATAAGGGCGACCTTGAGATTTGGCATAACCGCCAAATTGTTGATGATGAGTGGGCAGAAGATAGCTTCGACTTTGATGAAGTTAAACATATAGGCCTTACACAAGCCCAGAAAATTGAGCCCGATTTTGAAATTGGCGAAGAGGTTTCTGAGCAGTTGTATATTGAAGACTTTGGCCGCCGCTCGGTATTGGCACTGCGCCAAAACCTGCAAAGCCGCCTGTTAGACCTTGAGAAAGACGGTATATTTAAAAAATACACTGAGCGTGTTGGCGAAATCATCACCTCTGAGGTTTACCAGATTTGGAAAAAAGAAATCCTTTTGTTGGATGATGAAGGCAACGAGCTTATTTTGCCTAAAGACCAGCAAATACCTACCGACTTCTTTAAGAAAGGCGATGCCGTACGTGCTGTAGCCCTTAAAGTAGAAATGAAAAACAACAGCCCTGTTATTACCCTTTCTCGTACATCGCCTATATTTTTAGAGCGTATGTTTGAGATGGAAGTACCCGAGGTTTTTGATGGCCTTATTACCATTAAAAACATTGTACGCGTTCCGGGCGAACGTGCTAAGGTTGCTGTTGAGTCTTACGATGACCGTATTGATCCTGTAGGTGCCTGTGTAGGTATGAAAGGTTCTCGTATTCACGGCATTGTTCGCGAATTGCATAACGAGAATATTGACGTTATTAACTATACCAACAACGTTCCCCTATACATTTCTCGTGCATTAAACCCGGCCAAAATTACCTCTATTAAAATTGACGAGGTAACTAAACGTGCCGAAGTTTACTTGAAACCAGACCATAGGTATCGTTAGCCATTGGCAAAGGTGGTTTAAACATTAAACTTGCCAGCAAGCTTACCGGTTATGAGATTGATGTATTCCGCGATAGCGAAGGTGAGATTGATGATGATGACGTTGCATTAGAAGAATTCTCAGACGAAATAGAAGCATGGGTAATTGCGCAGTTTAAAGCAATTGGCTGCGATACCGCCCGTAGCGTTCTACGTCACAATGCTGAGTACCTTAGCCAACGCCACCGACCTTGAGATGGAAACTATTGAAGAAGTATTGAGTATTTTGAAATCTGAGTTTGAATAAAAAGCCGTTTCTTTGCAAATATTGTGTTTGTAAAGGCAGTTTTTTAAAACCAGGGCAGATATAATTTTAGAACAAAAAGTAGAAAAGAATGGCCGAAACATCAGCGCCTAAACGATTAAGTAAAGTAGCAGCCGAATTCAACATCAGCTTACCGCATCTTGTTGAATTTTTATCAGGCAAAGGACACAACTACAGCAACCCTAACGAGAAGTTGCCGGAGGAAGTCTATAGCCTTGCTTTAAAAGAGTTTGGGGGCGACAAAGCGGTTAAAGAGCAAGCCCAAAAATTCCAGGAAACAACCCTTCGTACCCAACGCCAGGCGGTGGTTCTTGACGAAGAAACGGTTACGCAAAAGGATAAACGCCGCGATGCGGAGGAAGATGAAGTTCTGATTAAAAACATCAACACTACACCTAAAACCGTTGCCAAAGAAAAAACAGAGGTTAAGGCCGAAGTGAAACCTGAGGTAAAAGCGGAAGTTAAAGTAGAACCAGAACCGGTAGCAGAAATACCGGCTCCTGTTGTTGAAGAAAAACCCCAACCAGAGCCTGAAAAAGTTGAAGCGGAAGCTGAAACAACAGGCCCTAAAGTATTGGGTAAGATAGATTTATCTGAAATAAACAGCAAAACCCGCCCTGATAAAAAGAAAGCCGAAGAAAAACCGGCTGCCAAGGGCAAGGGTGCTAAAAAAGTAGAAAAGGTTGAAGAGGTTGTAGAAGAGGTAAAACCAAAAGCTAAAGAAAAAGCAAAAGAAGTTGTTGCCGAACCTGTAGCCGAAGTTGTTAAACCTGCAGAAGTAGCCCCTCCTGTTGAAGAGCCTAAAAGCCAAGAGCCGGAACACCACGAGACTAAGTTCTCTGTGCTATCGGGCCCTACAATTTTAGGTAAAATAGAACTGCCTAAGCCTATAGAGAAGAAGAAACCACAACCGGTTGCTTCATCGCGCGATGGCTAAGGCAGGCGAAAAGAAAAACGTAAGCGTTTACCTACCCCGGGCACCCAAACCAACACAGGTGGTGGTGGCAATACCGGCGGTGGCGGTGGTAACAACCAAAACCGTGGACCTGCGGGTGGCGGTGGTAATAACCAAAACCGTGGTCCGGGCGGCCAAAACCGTGGTCCGGGTGGGCAAAACCGTGGCCCGGGACAAAACCGTGGACCTGTTGTGCCTAAAGCACCACTTACTGAAGAAGAAGTTCAAAAGCAGATTAAAGAAACACTGGCCCGCTTAGCCGACCGTGGTAACAAATCTAAAGGCGCCAAATACCGCCGCGAGAAACGTGACCTTGTTAGTGAGCGTAAGCAGGTGCAGATGGAGCAAGACGAACTGGAGAAACAAATACTAAAGGTTACTGAGTTTGTAACCGCTAACGAACTTTCTAAAATGATGGGTGTTGGGGTTACCGATGTAATCTCTACCTGTATGAGTTTGGGTATGTTTGTTTCTATCAACCAGCGTTTAGATGCTGAAGCCCTTGCTATTGTTGCCGAAGAGTTTGGCTTTAAAGTAGAATTTATTAGTGCAGAAGTATCAGAAGCTATAAAAGAAGTTCCTGATAACGAAGAAGATTTAGTTTCTCGTTCGCCTATTGTTACCGTTATGGGCCACGTTGACCACGGTAAAACATCGCTACTTGACTACGTGCGTAAAGCAAACGTAATTGCAGGCGAGGCCGGTGGTATTACCCAGCATATTGGCGCTTACAGCGTAGAGATAGAAGACGGGCGACATATTACCTTCTTAGATACTCCCGGTCACGAGGCGTTTACCGCCATGCGTGCCCGCGGTGCTAAAGTAACCGACATTGCCATTATAGTAATTGCCGCTGACGATAGCGTGATGCCCCAAACCATTGAGGCTATTAACCACGCACAGGCCGCAAACGTACCAATGGTATTTGCAATTAATAAAGTTGATAAGCCGGGCGCTAACCCTGAGAAGATTAAGGAGCAGCTTGCCGGTATGAATATTTTGGTTGAAGACTGGGGTGGTAAATTCCAGTGCCAGGAAATTTCGGCCAAGCAGGGTTTAAACATCAACCTGCTGTTAGAAAAAGTATTGCTTGAAGCGGAATTGCTTGAGTTAAAAGCTAACCCAAAACGTAACGCTTCAGGTACTATTATAGAGTCTACGCTTGATAAAGGCCGTGGTTATGTATCAACCATATTAGTACACAATGGCACACTGCGTGTTGGCGATGTATTGTTGGCAGGTGCCCACACAGGCCGCGTAAAAGCTATGTTTAATGAACGTGGCGGTGCTTTAAAAGAAGCAGGCCCGGCTACCCCGGTAGTTATTTTAGGTTTAAGCGGAGCCCCACAAGCAGGCGATTTGTTTAACGTAATGAATGACGAGCGTGAAGCCCGCGATATTGCTACCAAGCGTACGCAGCTACAACGCGAGCAGGGCTTACGTACCCATAAACACATTACCCTTGACGAGATTGGACGCCGTATTGCAATTGGCGACTTTAAAGAGCTTAACGTTATTGTTAAAGGCGACGTGGATGGTTCTATCGAGGCACTTTCTGACTCGTTATTGAAACTATCTACCCCGCAAATACAGGTAAACATCATCCACAAATCAGTTGGTGCGGTTACAGAAAGCGACGTATTGTTAGCTTCTGCATCTAACGCAATTGTGGTAGCCTTCCAGGTTCGTCCTTCGCCGGCTGCACGCCGCTTAGCCGAGCAGGAAGAGATTGAGATACGTCAGTACTCAATTATATACAACGCTATAGAGGAAGTAAAAGCCGCTATGGAGGGTATGTTATCGCCTGAGATTGAGGAGAAAGTAGTTTGCAACATTGAGATACGCGATGTATTTAAGATTACGAAAGTAGGTACTGTTGCGGGCTGTATGGTTCTTGATGGTAAAGTACACCGTAACACCAAAATACGCCTTATCCGCGATGGTATTGTAATCTACAACGGTATGCTAGGCTCACTAAAACGTTTTAAAGACGATGTGAAAGAAGTTGCTGCAGGCTTTGAGTGTGGCTTGAATATTGAAAACTTTAACGATATGAAAGTTGGCGATATTATTGAAGGCTACGAAGAAGTAGAAGTTAAAAAGAAACTGTAGTCTGAACCGCAGATTTAAACAGATTCTTAAGATTATAAGATTTCAAACGCACAAGGCAACTTGTGCGTTTTTTATTTGTATAACTTACTGTAAATTAACCTACAACATTCTGTTAGTTGTGCTTTTTATACACTATAAGCTATACGCTACCAGCTATAAGCTAAATTTCCTTCACCGTTAGCTGCGCAATAGTCTGCTGCACCACAACCACTGCTTTGCCTTTGGTAATGTAACCGGTAAGCGCGGTAGCATCGTATACCGTGCCGGCAATCTCTATCTTACCCGCAGGGCGTAAATCGGTATAAGCAATACCTTCTGCTCCTATCAAAGAGTTGTATTGGGTTGAGCTTACATAACCCTTGCTGCTGCGTTGTTCCGATAGTAAAGCCACCCTGCTAAACATGCGGGTATTAAACAGCTTATAAGCTGCCCAAATGCTACCACCAAGCCCTACAAAGGTAGATATGGTTACCAGCGTTAACGATGCTACTACTGTATCACCATCAACATGAGAAAAATCAAACCCAACATTACCAATTAAGCTAAGTGTTAAACCACATACCATTAATGCTATGCCGCTAATGCCTAACACACCAAAACCGGGTATGGCGAACAGTTCGACCATAAGTAGTATAACCCCTACAATAAAAACCACAATCTCCCAATTAGCGGCAAGGCCCTCTAAGTACAGCGGGGCAAAGTATAGCACAGCGCCTGTAACAGCAATTACCAATGGCAAACCAATACCAGGCTGTTGTAATTCAAAATATAGGCCACCAATAATCATCAGTATAAGGATACCACTAACAGCAGGGCTTATCAGGAAGTTAATCAGCTTATCCAAGGTGGTAGGCTTGTATTCTATCACCTCGTAATTGGTAATACCCGCGTGTTGCAATACACCTTCTAAATTCTCGGTAATGCCCTCACAATAGTTGTTTTTTAATGCTTCTGATGCAGTGAAGGTCAACACTTTACCCGAGTCATTTATACCTTCAATATAAGTACGTGGATCAACCATAGCCTCGGCAATTAAAGGGTTGCGACCGTTCTTTTCAGCCGTAGAGCGCATAATAGACCGCATATACGATTGATACTTATCGGGCATAATCTGCCCTTCGCCGTTCACCACACTGGCTGCTCCAATATTGGCACCCTGGCGCATATAAATACTATCGCACGCAATAGCAATCAATGCCCCGGCTGATGCTGCATTGTTATTGATAAACACATAAACAGGTATAGGCGAGTTTAATATCTTGGTGCGAATAGAATCGGCAGCATCAAGCATACCGCCATAGGTGTTCAGTTGTAGCAATATAATATCGGCCTTGGCTTCTTTAGCTTCGGCAAAGGCTTTCTTGGTTAATCGCCAGGTAGGCGGCGCTATTTCATCGGCTATGGTAAACGTAAAAACACGCTTCTTCTCTACCCCGCTTTGCGCAAAGGCTGTGGCACTAAACAATAATACAAGGACAAAAAGAAGTGTTGCTTTAGCTTTCATAGTTCATCATTCTAACGGTATATCCTCATCTCCCGGCTTATAGTTTACATACACACATATCAACTGAAACATTTCATCTGTAGTGCGCATGCTGCCATCGCGTTCCCTTATCTCCTTTGGCGGATTGTTGGGGTTATTGGGATTTTGTATGGTATTATCGTAAACACCTTCGGCCACAATGCGTGAGCCTGCCGGTATCTTAACCATCTTTTTAAAGGTATAAAAATACTGCCACCTAAAGTCCCAATTGTTTATGCGTACCAGCTTAATGGTATCGCCGTTAGGTGTTAGTGCATACGCCTTAAAGCTTTTGCCTATAAGGTGCATGTGGGGTATTACCGTAAGCAACGATATATCTTTTTCAATAACCAATTCAGCCTTAAACTCCTTTACCGTGTTGGGTGGCACAATAAGCTGCGGCGTAACTTCGGCCCTTTTGCCGGTGCTAAGCGTGCCTATAATAAACTCGCCCGTAGGCCGCTCCGGCGGGGTTTTACTAAAGTATATGTTAAAGTACGAGCTATCGCTGGCATCTATTGGCGTAGGGCCATAGTGCATATCATTAAGATACAATGCGCCCGTAGCTTTAAAGCGGTAGCCCCCAATTCCGTTTGGGTACATATACGGCTCGGTGCCCGGCAGGTAATTACTAACCGATGGGGTCATTAGCGGGTAGCTGCCATCATCGTTAAGCAAACCTATACGCTTATGTATTTCGGCTGCCATACCCGTTTGCTGATCGGCCAGCATGGTTTTATCATGCGCAGTATTTTTCTTGCCCGGCTCATAACTAAGCAGGTGCGTATTAACATGGTGAATAACCTTGCGGTTGCCCGGCACATACTCTATGTACTGCACAAAGGTGTCCTTAGCCATTTTATAGGGCAGCTTCATCACCATAAAATTATCAGTGTTGTTGCCTTTTATAACGTAGGGCTTATCCATCGCTATAACCAAATCGGGCTTGCGGTTGGTAAAAGGGTTCGCAAAGTTAGTGGGTGGTTTCACCTTAGTAGTATCGCCCGGTTGCATGCCTTGGTCAACCCAAAAGCCAATGGTTTTAATCTCGTTATCAGTAAGCACCTTCTCCCCAATAAAATGCGAGTATGTTGGGTCGGCAGGCCACGGCGGCATATAGCGTGTTTGCGTTACGGCTTTAATTAGCGATGCCCTGTTGCGCACCTCTTTATAGGTGATTAGCTTGAACGGGGCAATATTATCGTCGCGGTGGCAGGGCGTGCAATTGCTGTGGATAATAGGCGCTATATGGTCGGCAAAGGTGGGGTTGGCAGGTAACTCATCAACCTTAGGATTGCTGTTGGTACAGGCCGCAAACCAAAGAGGTAAAAAAAATAAAATATGTTTTAATGATAACCGCATAGTACGTATACTTTGCAAACTTAGCTAATAGTGCAATGTGCATTACATATTTCCGACAAAAGCCTAAAACTGTCCCAAACTAAAAAAATACACCGCCCGTTTATGGAATGGTAATGTAAAACCAATCATTATAACAAACCATCCTGTATATGAAAGCCAAAGCTATAATTGTGGCATGCCTGCTACTATGCATTTTTGCCGCCTGCACCACAACAGATGATGCCCCAAAAACCTACATCAGCAAAGCAAACCCGGTTAACGATTATGCCTACAGCTATGTTGATACGGTAGCCGCAGAAACAGCATTGCCCGTTAATACATCTCCAAAAATTGAAATGGAAAATTTCTGCGATGAGATTATTAGCGACGAACCTATAAAAGACAGTGACTTACCCCCACCATTGGGTTTATTGGCCAATAAACCATCGGCAATTCAAAAAATGGTAGACTATATAGTTAAGGAAAATACCAATGTTTTTACGGTTGATATTGCTACGGGTAACCAATTAGTATGTGCTAAAGGCACTAAGATAACAGTACCTGCCAATGCGTTTGTTTATGCAAATGGTGCCGAAGTAAAAGACCCTGTATTGCTTTCTGTTGGGGAGTTTTTGTCTAAGGCTGATTTTATTATGGCAGGCCTTACCAGCATGTCTGGCGAGGAAATGATAGAAAGCTCGGGCATGTTTTTTATTAGTGCCGAAGCTAAAGGCAAGCAGGTACAGCTTAAACCTGATAAACGCATTACCATAGAACTGGCCGATACCGCAGGCGTATATAGCGATACCCGAATATTTACCAGTAACTCTGCCATTGCTAATGTTCCACCTACAAACTGGACACCTACCAACCTGTTCAGCAAAAACACTATGCAGCAACAGGCTATTACAACCCGTTTTTTAGACATGGAAGCGCACAAAATAATTGCACCCACTACAACAGGAAAGAAATTTAAACCAACCGATAGGGAATACCTGCCGGGGGTTACGTTATATGTTATTAATATGGATAATGATAGTGCCAACACTCGGTTCTTTTTCGATGTCAGGTATAAGAAAACAGCTTACTTCAGTTTTATAAAGCAACCCTTTATTAAAGAAAAAGCCTACGAGCCAATACTTACCATGGCCGATTGGGACACGCTGAAAATTGTAACTACTATTGATGATAAAGGACGGATGGTTGATATTAATTGCGAAGCCAAAAGCCTTACCGGCGATAATGCCCAAAAGCTAAATAAAATATTAATGCCCAACAAAGGCTTTAAAATGATTAAGCAAAGGCATACCGAAACTACCGATTATGTTGTAACTGCGGTAAAAGTAAGCAACGCTGCCCTCCAGGCTGCCGCACCAAAAAACCAATTTGAGGTAAGCGCCCTTTCGTGGATAAACTGCGACCGCTTTTTAAACTCAGGCAAAGAGCTTATTACAATGACCCTGGACCAAAAAACAGATACCGGCTACCAATATTATTGTGTATTTAAAAACATAAACTCTGTAATGCCAGCATACTATGTGCAAGGCTACTGGGGTTTTCCTAATGTTCCTAAAAACGAAGAAGTGGTAATTGTAGGGGTTAAAAATGGAAAAGATTTGCCGGGGCTGTTTACAGCTAATACCAAAATTTGCGGCACAGTTAAGGTTGGAGAATTTATTCCTTACACTCCCGAAGCTATGAAAAATGAGTTAGACAACAGGCTATCGGCCAAGCAAACAGAGGAAGTAAGCAAAAAATAAATTTGGATATAAAATAACCAATAGGTAAATTACGTTAACTAAATAACCTAAAACCATTGAGCCATGAAAACCGGGGTTATTATTTCTGCTATTGCCTTAGCTGCAAGCCTTGTTGCCTGCACATCGCCCGAAAAAGAAGTTGGGACTACTACCTCCAATACCGCACCTGTTGCGGCGGCTGAAACTAAGCAACCCGAACCCCAACCCGTTGCCCCACCCGTTGACTATGCCTATAGTTATACCGAGGAAAAGGAACATCCCTCCCTATATTTTCCAACCTATGCAGATACCCCATTAGAATTGCCTGAACCTGTTGCTACTTTTAGTAGAACAGACAATATTATCGAGCCTGAAAAAAACACCGAAGTTACTCCGGTTGAAGACAACACCGTAGCTAGCCTCTTTGATTACATAGCGCAGCAAAACACCACCAGCAATCAAATTAATGGCCTGTTTGGCGGGGTAGTTACCGGCAAGCAGGGTACTACCTTATACATTCCGCGCGAGGCTTTTGAAACACTGGATAGCGTTGATGTTGACGGCCCTGTTACTATCACCTTTCAGGAATATTTTAGCAAGGCTGATTTTATACTGGCAGGACTTAGCAGCACCAGCGGCGATAAAATGATTGAAAGCTCTGGCATGTTCAATGTTAAAGTTACCACTGCCGATGGTAAAGAAGTGCGCCTGAAAAAAGGCAAAACCCTTCGCCTTTCGCTACCCAAAAATAAAAAGGCGTTAAAAGGTTCTCAAACATTTTATGGCGAAAAAGCCCATAGTAATTCCAATGCACCCGCTAACTGGCAGGTAGCAGGGTTTGCTTTACAAACAACCAAAAAAGCCCAGCCTAAAGAATGGGGTAAGCTTAAAAGCCGCATATCTTTTTACATTGCGCCCCAATACAAGATAAGCCAGTACTATAAAAGTAACGAGCCTGGCAAGGCCTATGTTGCCGTAATGGAACCTAACGCCATGAAAAAAGCAGAGAAAAACCTGCTTAGGTATTTTGATGAGCGCCATAGATACGACAATTACTTTAGGAGCATGTTCCATAAAAAGAAACTGCAAGATGCCATAACCGGCATGGAAGATTTAGACACCCTGCGGCTAACCGTAGAAATTGACGATAGAGGCAAATTGGTAAAAACAGTTGCCGAGTCTGAAACTATGGATAAAGAAGGGTTACAAAAGGTTAAAGATGCTTTTACGGTAAAGAAAATATTTAAAATGAATACCCTGCACAAAAAACAGGACGAGTACACTTTATTCATGATAAAGAACACACCCGTTGGGTACGATAAGTTTAAAGAAAGCTTTCCGGTAGGTAACCTTAACTGGATAAATATTGACCGTTTTTTAAAGCAAACCGAACCCTTAATAGCCTTAAATGTTGATGAACCACATAATGATAAAACCCTGTTTTATTGCGTATTTAACAAGCTAAACAGCATTTTACCGGGATATGTAGCTAACGGAAAGTATGCTTTCCCATATGTCCCGGTAGGCGCAAACGTTACCATTGTAGGTGTTAAAACCGATGAAAATAAAAACTTCTCAGTAAGCATTGGCACTACTGATATTTCTGCTGCAGGTTATAAGCCCGCCCCATTTATTGCAGTAACCCCCGCCGAGTTAAAACAAAAGCTAAGCACAGCTTTTGGAGAAACACCCACACCCGCCGCGGTTACTTTAGCAACACCTTAATGCCCTACAAATACTGATTGGGCTTCAAGCATAGAATCTGTAAACGCGGCCATGTTTAAGCCGGTTTCAATGTTGTTTTGCTCGCAGTAAGCAACCAGGTTTTCAGTAGCAAAGTTGCCGGTAAGCTTATCATCGGCCATAGGGCAACCGCCAAAGCCTTTCATAGCAGCATCAAAACGGCGGCAGCCTGCGGTGTAGGCGGCATCAACCTTACTGTGCCAATCGTCGGGCTTGGTATGTAAGTGCGCACCAAACTCAACTTCGGGCAAGGCTGGTATCAGGTAGCTAAATACACTTTTAATATCATCGGGGTTGGCAGTGCCAACGGTATCAGCAAGGGCTATATTTTTAATCCCCATTGATGCTATTTTATTGGCCCAATTGGTAACAATCTCGGGGCTCCACTCATCGCCATAGGGGTTGCCAAAACCCATAGAAAGGTACACCAACAGGGTTTTGCCTCGTTGGTCGCACAGGTTTTTCATTTGCTCTACCGTAGCCAACGATTTTTCTATGCTGCTATTGGTATTGCGCTGCTGAAAGGTCTCTGATACAGAAAACGGAAAGCCTAAAATGCTTACTTCATCAAAAAAGCAGGCATCCATTGCGCCGCGCATATTAGCTACTATAGATAGTAGCTTGGTTTGGGTATTGCTTAACTCCAGCTTCGAAATAACCAAGGGGTATCCTTCATTTGAGGAATAGCATAAGGCGAAACAAAGCTGCCAAAATCCAACACATCAAAGCCAACCTTTAGCAGCTTATTTATATAATCAGCCTTAACATCGGTAGGAATAAACTCTTTAATACCCTGCATTGCATCGCGCGGGCACTCTGTAATATGTATCATGCGCCAAATTTACAATTTACTGTGTTAGCTAAACAAAGGAGAATACTTATAGTTTTAATTTACTATGTTGTGAAAAATAGTTTATTTAGCATAATCAAATATACACAGTGAGCGATAAACAACAACCCATACGCATAGCCGGCGCACAAGGCTTTTATGGCGATAGCCCCATGGCTGCCATGAATATTGTAGCCGAAAAAGGGGCCGACTATTTAGTACACGATGCCCTTAGCCGAGCTAACTTTATCAATATTACAAAAAGACCGCATGGCCGACCCACGGCATGGCTATGCCCGCGATATTGAGCTGTTGGCAACCATGCTCATCCCCACCGCTTATAAAAACGGAATAAAAATAGTTACCAACTCTGGCGGGTTAAACCCCGAGGGTGCTGCCGCCCGTGTAAAATCTATACTGGAAAAGCAGGGCATTAAAGGGTTGAAAATAGCTGTTATTACCGGCGATAACCTATACGACCAACTGGGCACACTTAAAGAACAGGGCCACGAGTTGCGCAATATGGATACTGACCAGCCCTACGCCGAAAGTAAATACCAGCCTACGCACGCCAACGTATACATGGGCGCTAAAAGTGTTGCCGAAGCTTTAGACCAAGGGGCTGATTTGATTTTGGCCGGCCGCGTTGCCGACCCTTGTTTAACGTTAGGTATTTTAGTTCACCATTATGGTTGGAAACTGGATGGAGACTTATCTCAGGGCGATTTAGATTTACTAGCATCGGGTATTGCCATTGGGCACTTAATAGAATGCGGCGGGCAGGCATCGGGCGGAAACTCGTATGCCGAGTGGCCTATGGATTACCCCATATACAACTTGGGCTACCCTATTGCACATGTATATGCTGATGGCTCTGCGGTTATGACTAAGTTGGAAAGCCAAGGAGGTAAAGTGTCTCGTAATACCATACGTGAACAGTTGGTGTATGAAATCCACGACCCTGCAAACTACCTTACACCCGATGTTACGGTTGATTTAACACAGGTGCAGATAGAAGATTTAGAACCCAATAAGGTTAGTTTTAAAGGTGTAAAAGGCAAACCAAGGCCTGAAAAACTAAAGCTGACTATTGGGCAAATGGAAGGGTATATATCAGACCAGTTCTTTTACCTATCCGCACCTTACGCTTACGATAAAGCGGTTATGTTTATAGATGCCGTTAAAAAGATATGGGCCAACCTGCCTATAAGCATAGACCGTCAGGAGTTTTCTATTATTGGCGTTGATGGTATGCACCCCGGCGCTGCGCCCGCTGTAGCACCTGAAGTTTTAAACCAACTAAATGAAATTGGCGTACGCATTTGTATAAAACACACCGAAGAACGTGCAGGCAAACTGGCCCTGCAATCTATCGTATGTTTAGGGTTGAACGGCCCTCCGGGCTTAATAAGCGTTCCGGGATGGGGCAAACCGGGCAGGGCTATGCTAAGCCTATGGCCTACCTTAATACCAAGGGAATTGGTGCAGGAGAAATTAGAAATTGTAGAAACAGCATAAAAGAAAAGGTCAGGCTAATAACCTGACCTTTTAAAAATCCCTCCCCCTCACTCTGTTCGGGTACTCCCTGTCCGAATGGATAAAGCCATTTGTCCGGGCGGGCCTTTATAAGGGAGATTTCTTTTATCAGCTACGGAATAACTATCCCAGCTTCCATGTCTTTGTATACCTGCAAAAACTCTTCGGCTTTGGCTACCATATCGTAAGAGCCTAAGAACAATGGCACACGCTGATGCAGGCTTTCGGGTTTAAGCTCTAATATACGTTGGTACCCGTCTGATGCTTTACCGCCGGCTTGCTCTACTATAAAAGCCAAGGGGTTGCACTCATATAATAAACGCAGTTTACCCTTAGGCGAATCTGACGTTGTTGGGTAAATGTAAATACCACCTTTAATCATGTTACGGTGAAAGTCTGCCACTAACGAACCTATATAACGCAAAGCGTAAGGACGGCGGGTAGCCTTATCGTGCATTTGGCAATAGTTTACATACGATTTTACACCATCGGCAAAATCGTGGAAATAGCCTTGGTTAATAGAGTATATAGGGCCGGTACGCGGAATTTTCATATCGGGGTGAGAAAGACAAAACTCACCTATGGTTGGGTCTAGCGTAAAACCGTTAACCCCGTTGCCTGTGGTAAACACCATCATGGTAGATGAGCCATATACCACATAACCCGCGGCTACTTGTTCGGTGCCGGGTTGCAGCAAATCATCAATAGTTGGCATACAATCTACCGACTTGCGGCGGTAAATAGAAAATATAGTACCTATCGAAACGTTTACATCTATATTAGAAGACCCATCAAGCGGGTCCATGCAAATTACATACTGGGCACTTTTAGCCAGTTGCTCATCAAATATAATAAGCTCGTCGTTTTCTTCCGATGCTATGGCGCAGCACTCACCCCTATAACGTATGGCATCAATAAATTGCTCGTTGGCATACACGTCCAGTTTCTTTTGCGTTTCGCCCTGCACGTTGGTGGTGCCATGTTCGCCCAAAATATCAACCAACCCAGCCTTGTTAACCTCTCGGTTTACAATTTTAGCAGCTAAACCAATAGAGTTTAACAAGCGCGACAATTCCCCTTTAGCGTAAGGAAAATCGGTTTGGCGTTTTATAATAAATTCAGAAAGTGTTAAAACGGTTTTCTGCCCGCCATTACCATTATCGTAAATATTTTCAGCCATTATTTATTATGTGTGTTTGCAAATTTACACATTATACAAACTTAAATTATACCCATTAAATGCAGAAAGTTCAACAACTTTATCAGCTATTGAACTTTCCGTATAATTTGATAATCTCTTTTACTTCTTTTTGTTCTTGTTGCCTTCTTTAACAGCCCAGGCATTGTAGTCTTTAATAACCTTCTCTAAGTCTTCAAATACAAGGTCTTTGTTATTAATCTCGTCATACATATCCTCGTTTTCTTTAACTAAAAGGCCAATGTCTTTCTTAAAGTTATTCTCTTTAATACGCACGGCTGTAGAGCCTTTCTCAACGGTTTTCTTTACGTAATACTGTGTTTCGTACACCTCAATCTCTCCTTTTTTGTCGCGCTCCAGGTCTAGTTGGTAAAGGGTTAGTTCGCCCTTGTCTACCACCTGCATAAAGGTAAATTCTTCCGATTTAAACTCAACCGACTCAAAGGTATTCTCGCCATTGTAGTACAGTTTTATTTTACCGGGGGCGTATGTTTTCTTTTCTGTTGGGCTGATAATCAGTTTTATTTTATCGCCTTCAAAACGCAGGCCTGTCTTTTTATCGCGCTCCCAAACTTCGCCTTTTAGGGTATCGCCTTTGTTGGTTACCACATAGCCCTGGCCGCCGCTTACGGTAGGCTCATCATCATCATCTTTTTGTGCCGATACATTTACCGATGCGAAAATTAACAAAGCTGCACTTAAAGCAGCTACTTTACTAAACCAATTTAATTTATTCATTTTCAATTATTTATTATTGAACGTTTTCGTTGTAAATAACACCTAACAGGGTTTGCCCTACGGCTTTTAAAGTAGCCTTATCTACAGCACCCATATTATCATCGTGCGTGTGCCAGTATGAAGGGAATTGACCTGTTGCCCCATCGTTGTATTGTATTATATCAATAGCCGGTATATCTGTCATTCCGTTTACATAGTAGTGGTCGTCTATAATTGCCGCCCGGGTACTGTTTACAAATATGTTGCCATAACCCAGTTCATTAGCTTTGGCCCATACTTTATCTACCGCAAAACTGGCGTTTACTACAGAGCCTTCTTCTTTCCAAAACTTAGCATCTTTACCGCCTACCATGTCTAACAGTATAGCGTAGCGTGGTTTATAGAATGGTATTGGCGGGTTGGTAATCCAGTATTGTGTGCCTAAACAGTAGCTGTCGTTAACCTCGGGCATGCCTTGGTCTTCAGCATCGGTAAAGAAAATATCAATGCCAATACCCGGGTTTTTACTTTTAGCTATACGCGCAATTTCAAGCAATACCCCTACCCCGCTGGCACCATCGTTTGCACCAAGAATAGGTTCGTTTTTACGTTCATCATCTTGGTCGGCAATGTGGCGGCTATCCCAGTGGGCAAACAGCATAATCCTGTCGGCGCTTTGTGGATTTATACGCCCAAAAATATTGTAAATAGGCAGGTTGCGGTTGCCCGGTGCGGTAACAGTGCCACGCTGCACAATAACCGTATCGGTAACCGATTTAAGTTTATTGATAAGGTACTGTGCACAATCGGCATGGGTTTTAGTACCCGGCACACGCGGTCCAAAACTAACCTGCTTGTCAATATAAGCAAAGGCGCTATCGGCATTAAACTCGGGAGCAATTACAACAGATGGTTTACTTTCGCCACCGCCTGTGGGTGGTTTTTCGCCGGGGCCGCAGCTTGTTAAAGCCGCAACTGCCGTTGCAAATACTAAACCCTTTATACTATTCTTCATCAACATTATTGGTTAGTAAAAGACCACGAAGTGTTTTCTTTGCCGTCTTTAATTTCAATATTCAATTTAGCCAACTGGTCGCGTATAAAATCAGATGCTGCATAGTCTTTATTGGCACGCGCAGTTTTACGCTGCTCAATAATCAACTGCATTAAACCGTCCATTACATCGTTACCATCTTCGCTGCTTACGCCTTCATCCTTTAAACCTAAAATATCGAAAATAATTGTTTCGTATAGTTTTTTAAGGTGGGTAATATCATCGGCAGTTAAGGTTTCTGTACCTGCTTTGGCACTGTTAATAGCACGCACGGCATCAAACCATTCGGCTATAACAATTGGGCTATTCATGTCATCGTTCAACGCCTCAAAGCTGGCAGCTTCCAGTTTCTTCACATCATAAGTTGATGTTGCTGAAGGCTTAATCTCATCTATAGTTTTATAGGCCGCTAAAAGGCGTTGCAAGCCTTTGCCTGCCGCCTCTAGAGCAGCGTTAGAAAAATCTAACGTACTGCGGTAGTGTGCCTGCAATATAAAAAAGCGTATGGCCATTGGCGAATATGCCGCTGTTAACACCGGGTGGCTGCCACTAAAAAACTGGTCTAGCGTAATAAAGTTACCCAACGATTTGCCCATTTTTTGGCCGTTGATGGTAACCATGTTATTATGCATCCAATACTTGGCAGGCTCTTTATGGTAGCACGCATTGTTTTGAGCTATCTCCGCCTCGTGGTGAGGAAATAGCAAGTCCATACCGCCACCGTGAATATCAAAATGCTCGCCAAGGTATTTGGTGCTCATAACTGTACACTCTATATGCCAGCCGGGGAAACCTTCGCCCCATGGCGAGTTCCAACGCATAATGTGTTCGGGATTTGCTTTTTTCCAGAGGGCAAAATCTGCGCTGTTGCGTTTCTCGTCCTGCCCGTCTAGTTCGCGGGTACCTTCTACCAACTCATCCAACACCCGGCCCGATAGCTTACCGTATTTATAATCGCCGTTGTATTTAATCACATCAAAGTAAACAGAACCATTAACCTCGTAAGCATAACCTGCTTCAATAATTTTGGTTACAGCTTCTATTTGTTCAAGGATATGGCCTGCGGCACGGGGCTCAATACTTGGCGGTTCGTTATTAAGCTGCGCCATGTTTTTATGAAAGCGTACAGTATAATGCTGCACCACTTCCATTGGCTCTAACTGCTCTATACGGGCCTGTTTTGCAATTTTATCTTCGCCTTCGTCGGCATCGTTTACAAGGTGGCCAACATCGGTAATATTGCGCACATAACGCACCTTGTAGCCAAGGTGTTTAAGGTAGCGTTGCAATAAATCGAAAGTAATATAAGGGCGTGCATGGCCTAAGTGGGCATCGCCATAAAGCGTAGGGCCACAAACATACATACCTACAAATGGTGGGTTTATTGGAATAAACTGCTCCTTTTTACGGGTAATAGTATTGTGGACGTGTAGCGGATGATTCATATCCCGCAATAAAATATAAGGGTTAGTAATTTGAAAAAACAGTAATAGAGGTAAGCTACTATCTGGCTTTTATGGGTATATCCATAATAATCTCAGAACGGTAATCTATACCATTTTGCTGCGCCGGAACAAAGTCTTTAATACCTGTAATAATGCGTTTAACGGCAACATCAACATCGTTACCCATGCCTTCTATTATGGCAGAGTTAATTATTTTGGTATCAAAATTAACCTCGAAAGAAATAAGCACGTGGCCATCTTTACTATTAGCTAAAAACTCAGGTGTAGTATACAACTGGGTATATATGTGCTTGTATAAAGAATCTTCGCCAAACTTATAAAAAGCCTCGTTGTTTTTAACCATGTAGTTTTGGTTATAGCTACGGTTAGGGTCTTTCACTTTGCTTTTGGTATCGGTTGTGGTACCTTGAAAACCGGTAGCAGGCTGCGCTGCCAGGCCTAAAGTGCAACAAATGGCTATAAGTAAAAATATGTTTTTCATTGCTTGTTGTATGTACTTTATGTTACCTAGCAAATATAGTGCAAAACCTTATGGGTGCGATATATTTTTAATCATATCGGCCGTCATTTTTTCCAAATCATAATCAGGCAGCCATCCCCAATCTTTTCGGGCTTCGCTATCATCAATACTGCCGGGCCATGTATCGGCTATTTGCTGGCGGCTGTCGGGCTTGTAAGTAATGGTAAAACCGGGTATGTGTTTTTTAATCTCTTCTGCCAATATTTTGGGTGTAAAACTCATGGCGGCCAGGTTGTATGCCGAACGTATTTTAATCTGCTCTGCCGGAGCTTCCATAAGGCTTATGGTAGATTTAATACCATCGGGCATGTACATCATAGGCAGCTCGGTGTCTTCTTTTAAAAAGCACTCGTAGGTTCCTTTTTCCAACGCTTCGTGAAAAATATGCACCGCGTAATCTGTTGTACCGCCGCCAGGTTCGCTTTTGTAACCTATAAGGCCGGGGTAGCGCAGGCTGCGCACATCTACACCATATTTTGCATTGTAATATTCGCACCAGCGCTCTCCTGTTTGTTTGCTAATGCCGTAAACAGTATTAGGCTCCATTATGGTACGTTGTGGGGTGTTGTGTTTAGGGGTTGTGGGACCAAAAACAGCAATAGAACTAGGCCAGTAAACTTTAGATATATGTTGCTCCTTTGCCAGGTCTAACACATTAAATAACCCATTCATATTCAGGTTCCATGCGCCTTTTACCTTTTGCTCTGCTGTAGCCGAAAGCAAAGCTGCCAGCAGGTATATTTGTGTAACGTTATATTTTTTTACTATGCTAAAAAGTGCATCGCGGTCTAGTACATCCAACAACTCAAAAGGGCCACCTTGTTTAACCTCGTCTGACGACTTTTTAATGTCTGAAGCGATAACATTATCAACCCCATACATTTCGCGCAATTTCATTACCAGCTCCGTACCAATTTGGCCGGACGAGCCTGCTACAAATACAACTTCTTTCATTCGTTCCAAATCCAATTATATCCGCAGCAAATATATAGCTTTTAGCTAACAGGCATAGTAATTTATAGGGGCTAAAAAACAAAAGGGCAATGCCATTTGTGCATTGCCCCTTAAATATTTATTAAATGTGTTATTATGAACGTTTAGGGGCTACTTCGTAAACTACAGAAAAGTATATTAAACGGCCTATAGCCGGGCCACCAAATACCTGCGCGCGTTTGTTGTTAAGCACGTTTTGCGCCCCCAACTTAAACACGGTGTTTATCTTGGTTACCTTGTGGTTAAACTGTGCATCTAACATATCGTAAGTAGGTATGGCGCCGGTAAACTGCGGGGCTCCTTCAAACGTAAAGCCTTGTATCCATTTGTAGTTAACATTAAAGCCATTATGCTCAAAACCACCTAAGGCAAAATCGCGCACATTAAAGCCTATGTTAAACTTATGCTCTGGTGTGTTAAAGGCAGGAATAATTGGGTCGGAAGAGCCGCGACGGTCTAACTTGTTCCAAGAGTAATTACCGTTAAATGAGTATTTCTCTAAGAAATAATAGGTTAAACCTATATTTACCCCTTGCGTGTTTACAAGGTCTTTGGTATTGGCAGATACACGGTATGCCTGCAAATAATCCGGGAAACCGGTAGGGCCTACCTTAATATCAGCACCTAATTTAAAGCCAATAAAATCTTTGTAAATAGTGTAGTAATAGCCTGCATCAACATACAGGTGGTTAAACAACGTGCCACGGTAGCCAAACTCTATAGTGCGTGCCTTCTCCGGACGGATAGGGTCTATTTTTTGATATACCAACAGTGTTGGGTCGGGCAAACCGCTGCCGCTTCCTGTTAAATAGCTGCGTACAGATTCTATCGTTACTAAAGAATCGTAGCCGGTAATATTACCCAAAAGTATAGCGCGCCCTACGTTATAATATAGGTATTGGTCGGCAAGGGTTGGGTTACGTATGGCTGAGGAGAACGATACACGGAAAGTGTTTTTATCGTCGGGTGAGTAAACAATAGATGCCGCAGGCGATACAAGGAAATCAAAATTCTGGTTCTTATCTAACCGGGCCGTAAGGTTAACCTTTAGCTTATCTTTTATCAATTTCTTTTCTAAGCCGGCATATACGCCAAATTCGTAATTGGTAATTTTTCGTCCGGCTGTATCACTAAAAATTGTACCCTCTGAATTAGGTGTATATAAACGGAAGTTGCCACCTACGGTAATATCCATAAACTTAGGGGTAAACTTGTACTGGCCATGTAAATGGTACAGGGCAGATTTATCTACCAACCTTGACCCGCCTTGGTTTACAGGGGTTGATGTAATGGCTTTAAATGCAGAATCAAAACGGGCAGTACCCGGCTCATAAAAAGGTTGTTCGTTAGAAAACTGGGCAGGCTGTGCAGCAAAATTGGCCGCAAGGCCGTGCCATTTTACCAGCGAATCTGGATATGCGCTAACAACAGAATCTATTTGCGCTGCATAGTTTGGCGGCACCGGGAAGGTAAACGCCGGGTAGCCAGGTAAATTTTCGGCCTGTGGTTTTATTACGTTATTCCAATATTGGGTATAGCTGTTAAAATAGCTATTGTCTGATTTTGAAAGGTTTTGCAAACGGAAAGCGGTTAATACAGCATCGTAAGAGTCGCCGGCGTCTTCGTTAGTTGCATACGCACGCACAAACCATTTGTCTTCTTTTTTAATCTCTATCTTGTTTTGGAAGTATAGGATATTTTTCAGGCTGTAGCGGTTCTCCCTTGGTAAACGGTTGTACCTGTACCAAAGCTGCTGGTATACGACAGTTCAACATCGGGGTTAAGCTTATAATGTACAGACGCGTTGGCTTTAATGTTACGGGTGTTGTAATCAACCACATCTTCCTCGTTATACCCACGGCGGTAAAAAGTACCCAAACCGGGTAGCGTTACACTTTGCCCTGGCGATGTTTCTGACGCTATTTCATCGCCATAGCGGTTAACAGCATCATACCCACCGGGGTTATCGCGCCCAACTGTAGATTGTGGGGTAGCATCGTAATTGGTGGCGCGCCAATCATCAGCACGCAGGTAGTAAAAGTTAAATTTATAAGCGAATTTATCGTCGCCCTTTTTGTTTTTAAATACCTGGGCATAGCGCACAGAACCTTCAAACAAAAAACGTTCGGCACCACGTGCCATAACAGACAGGCCGGGGAACGCAAATGGGCTTTTGGTAGTCATAGCTATAACGCCATTAAAAGCATTAGGGCCGTAGTAAGCACCTGCCGCGCCCTGAACAAGGTCTACCTTTAACACATCAAGCTCTGATGCTCCAAGGAAGTTACCCAACGAGAAGTTTAGGCCGGGGGCCTGGTTATCTACCCCATCAATAATTTGCAGGGAGCGCACGGGCGATGTGCTGTTAAAGCCACGGGTATTAATTACCTTAAAACCAATACTGGCAGAGTTTACGTCTACTCCTTTTAGCTGGCCAAGGCCATCGTAAAAATTGGCCGATGGGGTTTCTTTAATAGCTACCAGGTCTAGGGCCTCTACCGTTAAAGGGTTTTCGCGGGCCTTTTCGCCAATACGGTCGTCAATAACCTCGGCGCCTTTTATTTCTACACCTGCGGCTTCCATTTTAATATTCAGCTTCAGGGTAACATCATTAATAGTAATATCCTGTGCTTTGTAGCCTAAAAAGCTAATACTAACAGTAAACGGCGGTGTAGCTTTAGCATCAAACTTAAAGTTACCGTCAATATCGGCTGCTGTACCTGTACCGGTGCCTTTTACCACAATGGTAGCGCCAATAAGTGCTTCGCCACTGGCTTTATCTTTAACGGAGCCGCTTATAACCTGGGCATAAGAAGCCGTTGCGAAACAAATTAATAGAATGGTAAAAAATAAGTGCGTAGTTGTTCTTCTCATCGTACAATCCTTTTATAAATTCGCAAAGTAAAAAATAGTTTGCATATTAGCTTGGATGCAAAACATTTTTGCAATCCATAATACCTAATGTATGAGAAAGATAGTACTTTTTTATTTATTGATACTTTTAACAGGCTTTTTACCGGCCTGCCGTAGCCGCATGTATACGGTTAAAGACCGCTATAATACCGTACCTACACCCACCGCCCCCGACTATTCTAACAAAGAAAACTGGTTTGCATTGCCCGGTAGGGATGATATGGCTGATAAGGTTATGGGGCAAAAAGACATTGCATACACCAAAGAAGATTCTTTAAACGCTGATGTGTTTTTTATCTATCCTACCATTTTTACCGGTAAGGCTAATGATGATTACCTATGGAATGCCAACACCGGTAATGAAACCCTGAACAACCGCATAACCAACACCACCATAAAATACTCAGGCAACGGCTTTTAACGCGGCAGGCCGTATGTATATACCTAAATACCGCCAGGCGCAGCTTACCGCCTACTACACCAAGCACCCCGAAGATGGCATTGCCGCTTTTGACACCGCCTATAGCGATATTAAGCGTGCCTTTATATATTATATGGAGCATTATAATAATGGCAGACCTATAATTATAGCATCGCACAGCCAGGGTACCAACCACGCCGAGCGGTTACTGTCTGATTTTTTTGATGGTAAGCCTTTGCAAAAGCAATTGGTTGCCGCTTATTTAGTGGGCATGCCTATAAATAAAACCCGCTACGCCAACATTACGCCCTGCGAAAGCCCTACCGAAACCGGCTGCTTTTGCTCTTGGACAACCTTTAAACGCAACCACTACCCCAAAACCTATTACTGCCGTGGCTATGCCGATGCTGCCTGTGTAAACCCCATTAGCTGGAAGCTGGACGATACCGCCATACCCCGCATGCAAAATAGCGGTGGCCTGTTTTACGATTATAAGCGCATTGCCAAAAACTGCTCAGATGCGCAAAGCAATAAAGGCATACTGTGGATAAGGCACCCGCATTTTTCCGGTAGCTTTTTAGTTTATATGAAAAATTACCATGTGGGCGATATTAACCTGTTTTATTACGATGTACGCAAAAATGCTGTGCAGCGGGTTAATGAGTATTTAAAAGACAAGCGTTAGCCGGGTTAAAATAATTTTGCTTTAATATCGTATGTTTGCCAAAGGTTTAACTGTTTTAAAAAGGGCCGTGTAAGGCATGGGTGTAATAAAAAGGCAAAGTATACTCAATACCATTGTTATTTACACCGGTATAATTATCGGTTTTATAAACCTGCTATATATACAGCCAAACTTTTTACGGGCGGAAGAAATTGGGTTAACCCGCGTATTGCTTTCTTTTTCCAGCATCATATCGGTTCTAATGCCCTTGGGCGCTTCCAGTATTATTGTCCGTTTCTTCCCCCAGTACCGAGATGATGAGAAGGGGCACAATGGTTTTATTGGGCTTACCTTACTCTATGGCTTTATTAGCTTTTTGTTTTTAAGCACCCTACTCTACCTAAGCAAAGACTTTATTACGGCCCAGTATGTTAGGCAGTCGCGGTTGTTTGTAAACTATTTCTGGCTGGTGTTTCCGTTCTCGTTCTTTTTAACATTTATCCAGTTGCTGAATGTATACGCCTTTTCGCTATTCAAATCTGTTATTCCAGCCATATTTTCAGAGGTTGTAATAAGGGCTTTAAATATTGTAATCATATTACTTTACTACTATGGCATACTAACCTTTGAGCAGTTTGTAATTAGTTTTGTAGTGTTGTATGGTATAAACCTGGCATTGTTAGCCACCTATGTAATTTATGTGAGCAAGCCTAAACTGCGGTTTAAGTTTACCCATTTTGAAAAAGAACACCGTACCGCCATGCTCCAATACGGCATTGTTATGGCGGTGGCTGCGGTAGCATCGTTAGGATTAAAGAGCATAGATGTGGTAATATTTGCCAAATACGCATCGTTAAAAATGGCGGGTATTTATTCCATTGCCTTGTTTATTGGATTGTTTATAGAAACGCCTTTAAACTCGCTAGAGCGTATTGCCAATACCAAAATGGCTGCCGCTTTGGCTAACAACAATACTAAGGAGGTGTACGATATTTATCACAAATCAAGTGCTAACCTATTCCTTATCGGTGGTTTGTTATTTTTAGGGGTTAATGCCTGTGTAACGCCCCTATTTACATTTCTTCCGGAAGAATACCGTGGCAACGAAATGGTAGTGCTGATTATCAGCTTAGGTTCTTTATTCAATATGGCATCAGGCTCAAATACCTCTATTATATATAGCTCTGAGCACAGCCTTAAAGGCACGGTGCTGTTAGCCGCGGTGTTTATGTTTTTGGTGGGCATGCTGTTTTTGCTTATTCCGCCCTACGGCACTGTTGGGGCAGCTGCAGCTGTGGCCCTTGGTTCTTTTGCCTACAACCTGGGCAAAATGATTTTTATAAAAATATACTACAACATGCTGCCTTTTAACGCCGACTCTCTAAAGCTAACAGTACTAATAGTTACTCTGCTTGCCGCAGCCATATACCTGCCCCATTTAGATAACGCGGTGCTTGATTTATTATATCGCGGCAGCTTTGTTTCTATTGCGTACTTAGGCGCTACCTATGTGTTTAAGCTTATCCCCGAAGATTTGCTGGGTGCTGTTAAATTCCTGAAAAAATAACATTTGAGTTATGCGCTAATTGCTATTTTAGCTACATGGATGCGCACCAAAAAACCGAAGAGTTATTTTCTATCCTCCTTACCCAAGGCCAGGCCGATTATATTGGTGAGCCTGTTAGTCAGCTTGAACACGCGGTACAGGCCGCCCAACTGGCAGAGCGTGTAAATGCCCCCGATGAAGTAGTTATCGCAGCCCTGTTCCACGATATTGGCCACATGATAGAAAGTGCCGAAACCATGGGTGGCTATGGCAATGCCGACCACGAAGGCGCTTGGCGCCGAATACATGAAAAGTCTTGGCTTTAGCGACACCGTTTGCAACCTTGTGCGCGGCCATGTGCAGGCCAAGCGCTACCTTACTTATAAGCATCCCACGTACTACGAAAAACTTTCCGAAGCCAGTAAGCAAACCTTGGAATACCAAGGCGGGCGAATGACTTCAGAAGAAGCCGCTTCTTTTGAAGCTGACCCTTTATTCGACTGGCACCTGAAAATGCGCGCCTGGGATGAACAGGCTAAATTGGAAGGGCAAGCGTTGCCGGATATGGGGAGGTATAAGAAGATTTGCATTAAGTTACTATAGTAACTATCATCACCTAAAGATTAATCGTCATTCCCGCGTAGGCGGGAATCTCACCAAGCGGTACACTCTTTTCGCAGTTGTCATCCCGCACTTGATGCGGGATCTAATGTTAGACTATACGCAGCCTTGTCTGCCGACGGCTTTATTACTTTTTGCTTGTCCAAAAAGTAACCAAAAAGACCCCACGAAAACCAACCCTCATTTCGTTTCGCCGCGCAACCTAACGCACAATCACATGCTCAACTACACTCAGGTTCGCACTTTTCGTGGACGTCCCACGCACATGTTGTTAGAATATATTTATATTTGGTAAAAAACTACTTAGCTATGAAATTAACCGAAGACGAAACAATTGATATTTTAATGCGTCATCTAAAAACAAATGGTTGGAATATTGATAGCCATTGTTTAGGTCAAACCCATGGTTGTGATATTATTGCATCTAATGATAAAACGCAACTAATTATAGAAGTAAAAGGTGCTAAAGCAGGGGACAAATCTCCAACCAAAAAGAGAGAATATTTTGATAGCGGTCAAATAAAAACTCATTTTGGCAAAGCTATTGTAAAAGCGTTAGAGCAAAAGCACCTCAATCCAAAATCAAAAATTGCAATAGCTCATCCTAATGATGATGATATTAAAAGATCAATTGGTCAACTTACTCCATATCTTAAAACAATTGGTGTTAAGCATTATTGGGTTTCTGCCGATGGAAATGTGACTGAAGATTAGAGATGCATTATGCATTTTGAATTCAACAACACATTGTGCATTTCTACTCCCTAACACCTAGCACCTAAAACCTAAAACCTTATCTTTGCATTTCGTTGAAAAACAGCCATGGAGATAGCAAAGACATTTGACCACGCAGCACGCGAGAAAGAATTATATAAACAGTGGATTGAGAAGGGATTCTTTAAATCTACCCCTGACGAGCGCGAGCCGTATACCATTGTAATACCCCCGCCAAACGTAACGGGTGTGTTGCACATGGGCCACATGCTTAACAATACCATTCAGGATGTGTTGGTGCGTAAAGCCCGTATGGAGGGCAAAAACGCCTGTTGGGTTCCGGGCACCGACCATGCCTCTATTGCTACCGAAGCTAAGGTTGTGGCTATGCTTAAAGAGCAGGGCATTAATAAAACCGATATTGGTCGTGAGGAGTTTTTGCGCTATGCCATGGAGTGGAAAGATAAATACGGTGGCATAATATTAGAACAGCTTAAAACCTTAGGCGCATCGTGCGACTGGGACCGTACCAGCTTTACTATGGACGAAGGGTACTACCAGGCCGTTATTGATGTGTTTGTTGACCTTTATAACAAAGGCCAGATATACCGTGGCGTACGCATGGTTAACTGGGACCCTAAAGGCCTTACTGCCGTTAGTGATGAGGAGGTAATACACAAAGAGGTAAACTCTAAACTTTACTACGTAAAATACCCTATTGCCGAAATTGAAGGCGAATACATTACCATTGCCACTACCCGCCCCGAGACTATATTAGGCGATACCGCTGTTTGTGTTCACCCGGACGATGAACGCTACAAGCACCTTGCAGGCAAGCATGCTGTTATCCCTATGGTTAACCGCAAAGTGCCTATTATTTTTGATACATACATTGATAAGGAATTTGGTACTGGCGCATTAAAAGTTACTCCAGCGCACGATATTAACGACTACAACCTGGGTGTAAAGCATAACTTAGAAACCATTGATACCCTTACAAACGATGGTAAGCTAAGCGAGGCTGCCGGTTTTTATGTGGGCATGGACCGTTTTGCGGTGCGTAAGCAAATTGTGGTTGACCTTGAAGAAATGGGCCTTGTTGTTAAGGTGGAAGACATTAAAAACAAGGTTGGTTACTCTGAACGTACCGATGCGGTTATTGAGCCTAAGCTATCTATGCAGTGGTTTTTGAAAATGGATACCGTATCAAAACCTGCATTAGAAAATGTATTAAACGGAGAGGTTAAACTAATTCCGGAAAAGTTCATCAACACCTATAAACACTGGATGGAGAATGTACACGATTGGTGTATATCGCGCCAGCTATGGTGGGGCCACCGCATACCAGCATGGTACGGCCCTAATAATAAACACGTAGTGTGTAAAACCGCCGCCGAAGCCGTTGCTTTATTTGCCGCCCAAGGCATTACCGTTACCGAAGCTGATATTCGACAGGACGATGATGTACTGGATACTTGGTTCAGCTCTTGGTTGTGGCCTATGGCAGTTTTCGACCCTACCATTTTTGGCAAGGAAGATAAAACCGGCAATGCCGATTTGCAATACTACTACCCTACTAACGATTTAGTAACCGCCCCTGAGATTTTATTCTTTTGGGTAGCGCGTATGATTATAGCTGGCTTTGAGTACCAAGATAAAAAGCCATTTACTAATGTATACCTAACCGGTATCGTTCGCGATAAGCAGGGTCGTAAAATGAGCAAGTCGCTGGGTAACTCGCCCGAACCATTGCAACTTATTGAGCAATACGGTGCCGATGGTGTTCGTGTGGGTATGCTATTATCTTCGCCTGCCGGTAACGACTTAATGTTTGATGAAGCACTATGCAAGCAAGGCAGCCAGTTTAGCCATAAACTATGGAATGCCTTCCGCTTGGTTAAAGGTTGGGAAGTTGATACTACTAAAACCCAAAGCGAAGCGAATAAAACTGCATGCGATTGGTTTGAAAACCGCTTTAACGAAGAGGTTGCTAACCTATCAGGCTTATACAACCAGTACCGCATGTCTGAAGTGTTAATGTCGGTATATAAACTGGCGTGGGACGATTTCTGCTCTTGGTATTTAGAGATGGTTAAACCACCATTTGGCGAGAAGATTGACTAAGGCAACGTACGATAAAACCATTACGTTGTTTGAAGGTTTGTTAAAGGTGCTTCACCCCTTTATGCCATTTATAACTGAGGAGATTTGGCATACCATAAAAGACCGTGCAGAGAACGACTATATTATTGTAGCTGAATACCCTAAGGCAGCATCAACTAATGCGGCACTTGCAGCAGACTTTGGTGTTTTTGAGGGCATTGTTACCAACGTACGCAACATCCGCAAGGAGAAAAATATCTCTCCGAAAGAGACTTTAGAACTTGCTATAAAAGGCAATATATATGTACTATCACAAGCTTGGTTTGATTTGATTACCAAGCTGTGTAACCTCTCAGCAATAAATAGCATTACTGAGAATTTACAAGGTATGCCATCGTTTATTGCAGGCAACCTGGAATGCTTTGTGCCTATTACCATTGCAGTAGACCCGTTAGAGGAACTAAAAAAGCTAACAGCAGATTTAGATTATACCAAAGGCTTTTTAAAAAGCGTTCAGGCTAAGTTGGCTAACGAGCGCTTTGTAGCTAATGCTAAGCCCGAGGCTGTAGAATCTGAACGTAAAAAGAAGCCGACGCTAACGCTAAAATTAAGCTACTGGAAGAACAGATTGGGGCGTTGCAGGGCTAACTTAGCTTAAAAGCTGGGTGTAAAACGAGGTACACCGCCTGAACGTTGCCTGCGTTTCCAAAACTTAAGCTTGCGCCAAAAGCGGCGGCGCTTAATTTTAATATCTTGGGCAGTTTCAAGCTTGGTAATAATGCTAAGGCCCAAGGCGTTATCATCAGCCATAAACAGGCTTATGCTTTTATCACTTTGGTAACTGGTAAGATTAATAATAGGTTCAGCCTCATTCCCTTTATTATCAATCAAGGTAAAGTATAGGTTTTCGTGGTTAAAGGGGCGTATAATTTTAAATAAGGCATAGCCATTGGCATCACAACTTACAGTGTAAGCCTGTTTGGTAGTATTGCCCCATATTTTTACGGTTAGGTTACCTGTATAAGGCTTGCTGCTATGCCATTTTATCACCTTAAAGCGGATGTATTGTATGGTTGAATTTGTTCCTACAGGCTCATCCGTTACAGGTTGAACAGTAAAAATGGGTGTAGCTTTATCAGTATTAGCAACCCACTCAAGTCTGGGTTTGGTTGCCGCTGTTTGTGCTGATACGTTCTTTGAAACACCAACAAATAAAGCCAAACCTGCTGCCCATTTGTAAAACGCTATAGTTGATTTATAAGGCTTTTCATAAACCAATACGCGGTTTAGCTGATGGGTATCAAAGCTTCCGCAGGCATCTTTGTTTCGTTGCAGATAATCAATAATCTCCCTATCGGTAAACAAGCTAAAATCAACCACGCACTTTTGGCAGACATCGCAAAAACGGCCTTGGTCCTGGGGTGTCATTTTACTCCAATCCTCGTGGCATGGTTGTGGAACGTTTATCTTCATATTAAAAAGATGGGCAACCTATTATTCTGTATTGAGGTTTTTCTTTTTCTGCCAAAACCAAAGTTTTTCAATGCCTTTTTTAGCATGGCGGTCGTACAGGGCTATGGATGTTATTACACCAACATCGCCATTAATAATAAAAGGGGTTAATCGGTCGTCTGTAGTGTAATCTTCACCGTCAATACTAATATCCCAATTGTGTTTACCATCAGACATACGTATGTATATATTTTGACCCACTAGAGAGTCGGGCACCTTAACACGATACCCTTTGTTATCATCTGAATGTTTAAACTCTGTACTTTCACCAACGATAAAGCGGCTTGGACTCACAATTACTTTTAGCTTACCATTGTACAACCGTTTAAATTTAGCATCAGAATAAGCTAATATATTTACATATTTTATGCGGTTATCTTTAGGTACAGGTTCGTCAGCTATAGTAGTAAGGTTTACAACCGAAAAAAATTTATCCTTCTCAACCCATTCAATAGCAGGCTTTACAACTGTGTGGGCATTTGCCTGATAACTTAATCCAGCAAACAACGCAACGCCGGCAGCCAACTTATATATTCCGGTATGGTTGCGATAAGGCTGCTCAAATTCCAATTCACGGTTCATTTGAGAATCATCAAACCGGCCGCATATTTTGCCTTTTGCATTTTTAAGATAGCTAACCAGTTCTATATCGCTAAACAAGGTAAAATCTACCACACAGGTTTGGCAGGTGCCGCAAAAATTGGCCTGCTCCAGTGGAGTCATATTATCCCACTTTTCGCTACATGGTTGAGGAACGGTAACTTGCATTGCAGGCTATTTAGGAATACTAATATACAAAACGATGTAATATAAATAATATTACTCGTCTATTTTAAATAGTGCCGAAGCTATTCCATCGGCAAAGAACTTACCATCTCGGGTTAGGGTTATGTTGTTGCCTACAAAGGTTAAGCGGCCCTCTTTTACAAAAGGCAAAGCCTCTTGCATACAATAGGCTTGTAATTGTAAGCCAAATTTTTCGCCCAGCAAATCAACATCTATCCCTTCAATGGTACGCAGGGTAGTCATGACATACTCATTGTAGCGATCGGCAAGGGATAAACCTTCCTCTTCCAGCGGCAATACCCCGTTGGCTATCTCTTTAATATAGAGTGCGTTATTATGTATAGCTGAATGTCTTTGTTTACCATTAAATGAGTGCGCCGCAGGGCCTAAACCAAGGTACTGCACCCCGCGCCAATAAGAGCTGTTGTGTTGAGAACGGTAGCCGGGCAGGGCAAAATTTGAAATCTCGTAATGCTCAAAACCGGCTGCATTAAGCATAGTAACCAGCTTATGAAAATGCACAGCAGCCTTCTCTTCATTTGCCGGGGCAACCTTGCCTGTGGCTATCATTTTGCTGAGTGCTGTTCGGGGTTCTACAGTTAGCGCATACGCTGATATATGTTGAACACCCAGTGCAATGGCCTTTTCTACATTCTCCATCCAGTCCAAATCGTCAAGGGTTTGGGTGCCGTAAATAAGGTCTATACTAATATTATTAAAACCCGCTTGTTGCGCCAGTTTAACACACTCTGCGGCCTGCTCTGCATTGTGGGCGCGGTTCATAAAGCGCAAATCTTGCTCTATAAACGATTGTATACCAATACTTAACCGGTTAATCCCTAAAGCTTTTAGTTCTAGCAGCTTTTCCACGGTAAGGTCGTCGGGGTTAGCCTCTAAAGTAATTTCAGCACCATCATCAATAGTATGCAGGCTTTTTATTGTATCGAGAATAGAAGCCAGTTCATCTTTGATAAGTAAAGATGGGGTGCCACCACCAAAATAAATGGTAGAAACGCTCTCTCCCTTTAGGTAATCTTTGCGGAGAACAGCCTCTCTATTAATAGCGGCTACCAGTTCGCCCTGCAATTTAAGGGTGGTAGAAAAGTGGAAATCGCAGTAATGGCAGGCCTGTCTGCAAAAAGGTATGTGTATGTATATGCCTGCCATGGTGCAAAGGTACATTGTCTAAACCATGATTAAAGGATTAACTTGATTAACGTGATATTATTCATCAAAACAAACTAATCTAACACTCCTGAAAAATGCCCCCAAAACGCTATATTTGCGCCTTATGAGCGTACAAAATTTAGAATTTAATCGCAACGAGGATACTAATAAGTTGCAGGTAAGTAAGCTGGAAGGTAAGTTAACTAAGGTGTATGAAGGTGGTGGCAAAAAAGCCATTGCCAAGCAACACGAAAAAGGCAAGCTATCGGCCCGCGAGCGTATTGAGTTTTTAATTGACAAAGGCAGCAAAACCATAGAAATTGGCGCGTTGGCCGGAGATGAAATGTATGCCGAGCATGGAGGCTGCCCATCGGGCGGCGTGGTTGTAGTTATAGGTTACGTAAGTGGCCGCCAATGCATTATTGTGGCTAACGATGCTACCGTAAAAGCCGGAGCATGGTTCCCCATTACCGCAAAGAAAAACCTTCGTGCGCAAGAAATTGCCATGGAAAACCGCCTACCAATTATCTATTTGGTAGATAGCGCGGGTGTATACCTTCCGTTGCAGGAAGAGATATTTGCCGACAAAGAACATTTTGGCCGCATATTCCGCAACAACGCGCAAATGAGCAGCATGGGCATCCTTCAAATATCAGCCATTATGGGTAGCTGTGTGGCCGGTGGCGCCTATCTGCCTATTATGAGCGATGAAGCCATGATAGTAGAAAAAACAGGCTCTATATTACTGGCTGGTTCTTACTTGGTTAAGGCCGCTATTGGAGAGGATATTGACAACGAAACCCTGGGCGGTGCCACTACTCACAGCGAGATTTCGGGCGTTACCGATTATAAATGCAAAGACGATAAAGACTGCCTTACCCGCATACGTAATATTATGGATAAGGTAGGCCACAACCCTACCGCCGGCTTTGACCGTGCAAAACCCAAAGCCCCTAAGCTTGACGAGAAAGAGATTATGGGCATACTACCCGAAACCCGCGACAAGCAATACGATGTAATGGAAATTATTAAACGTATGGTTGATGACTCGGAGTTTGAGGAATACAAAGAAAAGTATGGCCAGTCTATAGTATGCGGTTTAGCGCGTATAGAAGGTTGGGCTGTGGGAATTGTGGCTAACCAGCGCAAGGTGGTTAAAAGCAAAAAAGGTGAGATGCAGTTTGGAGGGGTTATATACTCTGACAGCGCCGACAAAGCCGCCCGCTTTATTATGAATTGCAACCAAAAGAAAATACCCTTGGTATTTTTACAAGACGTAACGGGCTTTATGGTAGGCTCGCGTTCTGAACACGGTGGCATTATTAAAGATGGTGCTAAAATGGTAAATGCCATGGCTAACTCTGTGGTGCCTAAGTTTACAGTGGTTATGGGCAACAGCTACGGCGCAGGTAACTACGCCATGTGTGGCAAAGCATACGACCCACGTTTTATGCTGGCTTGGCCAACAGCACAAATTGCCGTTATGGGTGGCGCACAGGCTGCTAAGGTGTTGCTTCAGATAGAAGTAGCCAGCCTTAAAGCCAAAGGCAAAGAAGAAATTACTAAGGAAGACGAAGCAGCATTGCTTAAAAAGATTACCGATAGCTACGAGAAATCAACATCGCCATACTATGCAGCATCGCGGTTATGGGTTGATGCTATTATAAACCCACTGGATACGCGCAAGTGGTTATCTATGGGAATTGAAGCCGCTAATCATGCGCCTATCACAAGGCCATATAATGTAGGGGTGATACAAACATAGTTCCTCATTAATTAAAGAATTAAGAAATTAAGGAATTAAGAAATGCGGCAAAAAGAAAGTGCTATTAGAGACAAAAGTATTGAGTTCGCAATACGAATTGTAAAGCTTTGTCGCTATTTAAATGATGAAAAGAAAGAATATGTTCTTTCAAAACAACTATTGAGAAGCGGAACAGCAATTGGAGCATTAATCAGGGAAGCTGATTATGCAGAATCTAAAGCGGACTTTATTCATAAAATACATATTGCAACTAAAGAAGCTTCCGAAACAGAATATTGGATATTGTTATTATATAAATCTGGATTAATTACTGTTAAAGAATTTGAATCCATTCAACCTGAGATTAATCAAATAAATAGAATTTTAGTAGCAATATTAAAGACATCAAAAAGCAAAAAGATTTCTTAATTTTTTAATTCCTTAATTTCTTAATTGAAAAAAGTACTCTACATAAGTTACGATGGTATGACTGACCCACTGGGACAGTCGCAGGTGATACCCTATTTGCAGGGGTTGAGCAAGCTAGGCTATGGCATTACATTACTTAGTGCTGAAAAGCCTGATCGTTTTGCTGAAGGCAAAGAGAAGATAGGCAAGCTGCTGAAAGATTCGGGTATTGAATGGGTACCTGTACCGTATACATCGCAGCCAAAGGTATTATCTACAGTTTACGATGTGTGGAACTTAATATCTACCGCTAAAAAGCTTCATAAAAAGAATAACTACAGCATAGTGCATTGCCGCAGCTACATTGCCGCCATGGCAGGGCAAACGCTTAAGCGCAAATACGGTGTTAAGTTTTTGTTTGATATGCGCGGCTTTTGGGCCGACGAGCGTATTGACGGGGGTATTTGGAACCTTGGTAACCCTTTATTTAAGCGCATTTACAATTACTTTAAAAAGAAGGAAAAAGAATATTTTACCGAAGCCGACCATAGCATAAGCTTAACCGAGGCCGGTAAGCGCGAAATACATACATGGAAAGAGCTAAACAACCCGGTACCTATACAGGTTATTCCCTGCTGTGCCGATTTGGGTTTGTTTGATTACAATGCCATAGATCCTCACAAGCTGGCTGCGCTTAATACCCAATTTGGCTATACCGAAGATGATTTGGTTATTACCTATTTAGGGTCGCTTGGAACGTGGTATATGCTGGATGAAATGCTGGCGCTGTTTGCTAAGATAAAAACAAAGCACCCCAATGCTAAAATGCATTTTGTAACGGCTGATGAGCCACAAATGGTGTTTGCCAAAACTGCTCAATACGGCTTAAACAATAGCGATATTAAGGTAAATAAGGCTGCACGTAACGATGTGCCCTACTACATTGCCATTGGCAAAGTGTCTATGTTTTTTGTAAAGCAGGCGTATTCTAAGTTGGCATCATCGCCTACCAAAATGGGCGAAATTATGGGCCTTGGCGTGCCAATTATATGCAACGCCGGTGTTGGCGATGTTAAAGAAATTACCGAAGACACAGGCGCGGGTATTTGTATTGATGATTTTAGCGATACTGAGTTACAGCGCGCGGCCGATAACCTAAGCGCATTGCTAACCATACCTAAAAGCACTATACGCAATGGGGCGCTTAAGTACTACTCGCTGCAAAAGGGCGTTGAAAAGTACGCGACCGTATATCAAAAGTTGTTGCAGCAATAGTTTTTCCCGTTGAAAAAGAACTTAAATTTACCTGTGTTGTTACATTGTAAAACCCGCTAACTAGTAAACTATGGTTCGATTATACTTTTACACCCTATTTCTGGCTTTTACAATTTTACTATCTGTACCTGCATACAGCCAGGGGTTTACCGGTAATTTGGCACAACAGTATGTGGTAGAGGGTGATAATTTTATGAAGATTGGCGATTTTAACAACGCCATTTTAGCTTACACAAATGCGGTAAATAGTAATATTGGCTATGGCGAAGCATTGGTAAAACGCTCTATTGCATTAAAACTTGTTGGCCGTACTATAGAGGGCAGGGATGATTTGGATAAAGCCCTGCGTTTAGGGCCAGAATTCAGGATAATGTTTGACACCCTGACTACAAAAAAAATGAGGCGCGACAGCCTTTCTACCCTTAGTAACCCCTACCAAAATTTAGACCTGATAAACCAACCTGCTGATACATCTACCTTTTTTAATGCCGGCAAAAGGTATTTAGATGATGGAAATTACATTGGCGCTGTTAACTACCTGCGCAACTACTTAAAGAAATTCCCGACAGATACCTTAGCGATTGCTTTTACCGCAATTGCCTATACCGGTAACAACAACTACGACTCTGCCATGGTATACCTGCGCAGGCTTGCCATAATGGACAAAAAATCGGCCCTACCCTACGCTATTTCGGGCTTGTATAACTACAAAAAAGGGTATTATATTGATGCAATAGATAATTTTAACAAGGCAGTGCAGCTAGACCCTGCCATGAGCATTGCTTACTTTAACAGGGGATTATGCAAAAAACGCATGGGCAACGACCGTGGGTATTTTGACGATTTTGATAAGGCTATGGAGGTTGATGCCGGTTTAGCCAATTCTTTTTACAACCGGGGCTACCACGAAGCCCGCAACGGCGAAGACGGCTTGAAATATGATATGGAGAAAGCCATAGAAAACAATGGTGTTTTTGGAAACCGTTTTTACCAATCGCTGGTGTCTAAAAAAGTACTTACTGATTATGATAACCTTGGCTAAAGAGTTTAGCGATGTAGTAGCCAAGAACCCCGCAGATGCAGATGCGCATGGTAACGCCGGCAACTTCCATTTTTTGATGGGGGAATATACCCCTGCCGTAATAGATTATAATAAGGCATTGGCTCTTAGCCCACAGGTAAGCGATTATATATTTTATCGTGGCTTGGCCCGTATATTGAAAAACGATACCATGTCGGGCTGTAAAGACCTTAAAAAGAGTGCCGAAATGGGCGTTGACCCTGCTAATAACCTGCTAAAATATTTGTGTAGGTAGTATGGATAAGCAGCGGCATACGCTACTTGTTAAGCAAGAAGCTGCCCGCTTAGGGTTTAGTTTTTGCGGTATATCTAAAGCCCGGTTTTTAGAAGAAGAAGCCCCCGTTTAGAAAACTGGCTAAATCAGGGTATGAACGGAAATATGGGGTATATGGCTAACCATTTTGATATGCGGCTAGACCCTACCCTGCTTGTTCCGGGTGCAAAATCTGTTGTATCGCTAATGCTGAATTATTACCCCGAAGAGTTACAAAAAGAGGGCGTGCCCAAGGTTTCTAAATATGCTTATGGCGAAGATTACCACAAGGTTATAAAGCGTAAGCTAAAAGAATTCATTAATACCCTAAAGGAACAAATTGGCGATGTATACGGACGCGCCTTTGTAGACTCTGCCCCGGTACTAGACCGTACCTGGGCCAAGAATAGCGGCCTTGGCTGGGTGGGCAAAAACTCTAACCTTATTAATAAAGGCTCTGGCTCTTTCTTTTTTTGGCTGAACTTATAATAGACCTTGAACTGGACTACGATGGCCCTGTAAAAGACTATTGTGGTAGCTGCACACGGTGTTTAGATGCCTGCCCTACCGGTGCTATAGTAGAGCCGTATTTGGTAGATGGCAGCCGCTGCATATCATACTACACCATAGAGCTGCGCGATGCTATACCCCAAAGTGAGAAAGGTAAGTTTGAAGACTGGGCTTTTGGCTGCGATATTTGCCAGGATGTTTGCCCTTGGAACCGTTTTTCTAAACCCACCACTGTAGCAGAATTTGCCCCAAATAAAGAAGGACTGGATTTAAGTATTGAAGATTGGGAAGAAATGACGGAGGAAGTATTCGGACGGGTATTTACAAAATCGGCCCTGAAAAGGGCCGGTTTTGATGGACTAAAAAGAAATATCAGTTTTATAAAGAAGTAAGTTACTTGCCTACTTTTTCGTCTTTTTTAACGGTAGTTGTGCTTTTAGCAAATATGTTGGCACGGTCTATACCTACCGCCGGTAAATCTTTTTCTAAGTTACCTACACCACCTAAGTTGTACTTCTTAAAGCTTACAACATATTCATCCGGTGTTTGACCAAGTTCGTCGGCATTGCTTTCTAATTGGGCAAACAACGCATTAATTTTTGTTAGACCTTTTAGGTCTTCAGCTGAAAGAGACATTATATAAATATTGATTAGATGTTAAATGCAACGTTATAAAGAATAATTAACACAACCAAATTTTTGGCCTGATATTATTAAGAGCCAATTGTTTATAAGTCTATTCGGGGCTATAAACCCTTACAGCATCCTTTAATACAGCGCCCTTGTCTAAAGTCATGGTTTTGGTCTTTTTATCCACATACATTTGCATTTGGTCGGTATAATGTGGGCTGTTTGGGCGGTTACTTGCCCCGTAGCTGTTAACGGTTTGAATTTCAGGCAACCCGTCTTTAGAAAACTTAACCAGCATAATGTAAGAGTCGCCAACCCAAACCTTGTACTTACCATCTTTGTAGTTTTGAGGGTATGCAGCTGCTAAAGCATCAGGAAAGCCCGATACCGGCAAATCAATATCGCCTTTGGCATGCCTTAACAAATCGCCTAGTTGCACATTAATACTGCCAAAAAACTTAACAAGGTGCTCTTTAGCATCGCGCAGGCATTCTATATAAAATGACTCTGAAGCACGAGAACCCTTTTTAAGTAGCTTTTGTGTACCGGCCCTTTCATTCATATTTACAACAGTTAACAACACAAGGGCTGCATCCATATTATCAACATCACCACGGTGGTTCCATTTGCGTATTTTGTCAAATGCCTCGGTTAAATCAGGGTACAAAACAGGGTCTATCTCTTTAAATAGTGGCGATAGGTTAATTTTAAAAACAATACTATCGGGCAACTCCACATCGTATTTAATACGCTTAAAATCTTCCCAGCTAAAGGTACTTTGCTTAGCCACTAAACTGCGGAAACGGTTGCTGCGGTTTGTCTCGTCCATTTGTATACCGTCTGATTTTGGAAAATCTCCCGGCTTGGGGTCGGCCGCTTCGCAAGAACTATTGAAAGGCGTATTGTTGCAGTTATAGATATAGCCGCAATCGGGGTTTTCTACCTGGGGCAGTTCGCTAATAGGGCGGTACTCTGTCCATAGTGTTTTAGAGGTGTTACCCGGCAATGTGCCCTGCCAGTTGAAAGAGCTGTCGCGTTTAGGTATAAGGCCGTTAAACAGATAATAGATATTGTCGTCCCTATCAGCATACACAATATTCATCATGTTAAGCTGCTGGCGGTTTAAAACAGATTTAAAGTCTTTAAAATCTTTAGCCTTGTTCATTCTATACCATTGCTCTATAGCACCTACCTGCAAATATGCCGGGAAACGTATAGCGTAGAATTTACCTGTTTTAGCCTCTACCGTTGCACCGTATTTGCTCCAGTATATTTTTTTGCCCACACCCAGGGTAAGCCACTTGTTAAGCTTAACCTTTAGTTTGGCCTTATCTACATCCAGCTTCTCCCACTTACCATCATACTTATATAAGTGTTTCTTTTTAGGGTGCATTTCCAGTTGATAAACATCAACCTTATCAAAACCATTTACGGTATGCGCCCAGCCTAAATTCTCGTTAACACCATGAAAAATAGCCATGCCACCGGGAAATGTCCCGCCCAGCATGTTCCAACCCTCATCGCTACACACGTGTGCTTCGTACCAAGACAGGGGACCATCCAGCGGTTGGTGAGAGTTTATATCAAGGTAGGTTTTACCATCGGTTGTAACGCGGCCACTAAAGGCAATACCGTTAGAACCCTTTTGCCCTAACTCATCAATAAGCATAGAATCGGGCGGGGCAACGTTGCCACTAAGCATGTCTTTAATAGTACCGTCAACCCCACTCATAGCTACCATACCCAATGTGTAGGCGGCAATCATTTGCTGCGGCGTTAGCGGGAACTCGCCCTTAACCAACACTTCTTTAGGATGTAAGCGGGCATAGGTGTTTATGCCATCAACATAGCCATAAATAACCTTTTTAAATTCAGGAGAAAACGTGCTGTCAAAATCACGGTCTACGGTTTCCTGCACCCTAAGCAACTGCGCTACAAAATCTATAGCGGCACCGTCTTTACCCATGTGGCGGCCCATACAGTTTTTGGCTGCCATCAGCATAAATTGCATGTCAGAGAAGTTATCCTCGGCACTGGCCCATGCCAAACCGTAGGCCACTTCCTCATCTGTTTTGGCAAAAATGTGAGGCACACCCCATTTATCGCGCGCTATTTGCACGTTTTTAGGGTTTACGGCAGAATATTTAGGCCAGTTTTTCTGGGCCTGCAACGCTGTGGTAACAGCAACAAGAAGGGAAATGACTAATAGCCGTTTCATTTTGGTTATATATTATTTGGTTGATTTATTTCGGGCTATAAATACGGGCCGCATCGCGAAAGATGGTGGCTTTATCTAATGTCATTGTTTTAGTTTGCTGCTTGGTATACATTTCCATTTGGTCTGTATAGTGCGGGCTTTCGGGCCTGTTACTGTTACCACATGGCAACAGGCTTTCTATATGTGGCAGGCTGTCTTTGGTAAAACGTACCAACTGCACATAGGTATCTCCACCAACAGCTTTTTCCCTTCCATTAGGCAATGGTTCGGTATGCAAAGCCGCTAACACATCGGGCGCGCCACCTACCGGCATATCTACATTGCCGCGTTGCAGGCGTTGTACAGAACCTAGGGGAACATCAATAGTTTTAAAATTAGTCAACAGCAAATCCCTGCTATAGCGTAGTGCATGTGCATAAACCGAATCGGGAAGGTAAATACCCCTTTCTAACTCTTCTTGCCCATAGTGGTTGCTTTTAAATATATACTTAATAGCTATTAAAGGCAGGGTTGCATCGCTATTAGTAGCTGCGCAAGAGTAATCCCACTTGTTAATTTTCCTAACTGCTGCACCCAAATCTGCATACTTAAGCGTATCAAGGTTAAACAATGGCTGTAAAGACTTAAAGAATTTACTTTCTTTAGGGAATGTTTGGTCAAATTTCAAAATCTTAAACTCATCAAAAGAGAATTTTTCTTGTTTCTCTAACAACTCGTAAGCGCGGAAGGCCCTATTGTTATTACCATACCAAAAGCCCATATCGCGGCAAAACTTGGTAGAGTCGTCGTTACACTCGCCACCCGTTGCATAAAACTCAGAGTTGTTGGTGTTGTATACATAACCACAATCGGGGTTTAATAACTGCGGAAGACTGTCTAGCGGATATATATCTGTCCACAATGTTTTTGATGTGTTGCCCGGCAGCACGCCATCCCATTTGTAGCCGGCCGCCCTTTTGGGTATGCGGCCGTTAGATATGTAAAATATATTATCGTCCCTATCAGCATATACAATATTAAAGCGTATAATGCCCATTTGCTCTAACGCCGTGCGAAACTGGGTATAGTTTTGCGCCTTGTTCATATAATACCATTGCTGGGCCGCCTTTATATTTTGGTTGGCGGTAAAGCGTACGCTGTAAAACTCTGTTTTGTCTTTACCCGATTGAAAGGTTGCACCGTATTTGCTCCAGTATGTTTTTTTAGGTACACTTACAACAAAGCCTTTTATTTTAACCTTAAGCCAAGCGGTGCGCACATCAAGCTTTTCCCACTTGCCATCAAACTCATAATACAGCTTTTTCTTAGGGTGCATTTTAAGTCTGTAAGTATCGGCAAGGTCAAGGCCATTAAACGTATGTGTCCAACCCAGGTTTTCGTTAGAGCCTATAAACACACTGCTGCCACCGGGAAATAAAGCGCCCAACACATTCAACCCATCTTCGCTACACAAGTGGGCTTCGTAAAACGACATTTGCCCCTCAAACGGTTGGTGAGGGTTGCAAGCCAAATAGGTTGCACCATCGGAAGTTTTGGTAGACTTTAACGCAATGGCATTAGAACCCCATGGCTCTTTTTCTTTATCGTATTTACCGGCTATAATTTTTTGTATGGGGTGATGTACAAACGATATAAGCGAGTTGGTAAAGGTGAAGTTTGTAAGGATATCTTTTGGCCCTATGGGGAATACCCTTTTATAAATAACCTCTTTAGGGTGTTTTTTAGCATAGGCATTAATGCCTGCTGCAAAGCCCTGCAGGTAGTTTTTAAACTGCGGAGTTATATCTTTTTCATATAACTCATCAACAATATCTTTAACACGGACAGAGTAAGCAAGGTAATCGCGGATGGCGCCTTCTTTGCCTTTTGCCATGCCTAAGCGGCCCAAGCCCTGCAATAGGTTGCACTGCATTTCGTAAAAATTGTCTTCGGCATTGGCCCAGGCTAATCCGTAGGCTACGTCAGCGTCTGTTTTTCCGTAAATGTGTGGAACGCCCCATTTATCGCGCACAATGGTAATGCTGTCGGGGTTAAATGTTTGTTGTGCCGAAACGCCTGCGGCAGCCACGATAGATAAAGCTATCAGGTAAAAGTACTTTTGCATGGACTGGAGAGTGAATATAAATGGATTGCCTAAATATCAGCAAATTATAAACCAAAAACGCAAAAAGTTGAAAATAATTTTAGGCTTAACAATAATTTAATAACTGTGGCTTAAAAATTATATTCCCTTCGGGGACATACTTTCTTTTTCCGCAAAAGAAAGTACGCAAAGAAAGCTCCCGGCTGCATTTTTCAACGACCCGCTAAGGGTTATTCGCTAAACCGCGCAAACTCGTCCTACGGACTCAAACAGTGCGCACTTTACCTTGCCATGGCGAGGCCGCTCATTTTCCTTGCGGGTGCCCCGTTTCAAAACGCAAGGCCGGATTATGGCTTGCGCCAGAATTAAATAGTAATATTTTATTCCGGTTTAGATACTTTAATGTAGTAATGGTCGGTGTCTACCATTATGCTTGGGGCCACGCCGCCGCCCATCAACACCATGGTTTGCCACTCTGTAGTTGGGGTTATGCGGCGGGGTGATGCTTTGTCACCATTGCCAACAAACAGATCCAACGGCATGGCAAAGTCTTTTACATCAGCTTTCCATCGGTACATAAATTGTGTTTTGTCGCCGCTGGTTTTAAGGGTATACTCAAATGTAGGTATAGCTGTGTATTTTAAATACTGGTTAAAGATTGGCGTTAGGTTTAATCCTGTTTTGGTATTGTAGTAGTTTACCACATCATCTGTCGTTACCTGTTTAAGGGCAAAGTCTTTTTGTAGGCCCAGTAGTATATCAAAAAACAGCTTATCGTTATTTATAACCGCACGCAGGGTATGTATAAGCAGCGCGCCTTTGTTGTACATATCGCCAGAGCCTTCGTTATTAACGCCGTAAGCCCCAATAACAGGCCTGTCGTTTTCTACGTGTTTCTTTTTATTGTTGATGTATTTTAAAGCATCAAAGTGGCCATAGCGGCACTCTACATACACCACTTCTGAATAGGTGCAAAAGCCCTCGCTAATCCACATATCGGCCATATCGGCCATGGTTATGTTGTTGCCCCACCACTCGTGGCCCGACTCGTGGATAATAATAAAATCGTACTGTAAACCGTAGCCCGAAAAATCAACTCCCGCATAGCCATTTTTATAATCGTTGCCATAGGCAATAGCACTTTGGTGCTCCATACCCAGGTACGGCGACTCTACCAGCTTATAGCCATCGTTCCAAAAAGGGTACGGGCCAAAGTATTGTTCAAAGCATTTCATCATAGGTTTAACCTCTTGAAACTGCTTTTTGGCCTTATCTATATTATAAGGCATAACATAATAATCAAGGTCTAGTTTTTTGCCTGTTGGGCCGGTGTAGGTATCGGTAAAGTTTTCGTAGTTGCCAATATAGTAGGTAGCGTTGTAAGAGTTCATAGGGTACGATACAAACCACGAGTTAACCTCTCGCCCATCTTTTAGCTTGTACGATTTGCGCAACCGCCCATTAGAAATAAACTGCAAACCTTTAGCTGCAGGGCCGCTAATGGCCATACTGTCGGGCTCGTCGCTAAGATGGTCTTTACAGGGCCACCATACGCTGGCGCCAATACCCTCGCAGGCTACGCCCAGCCAGGGCTTGCCCTCTTTATCTACACTAAACACCAAGCCACCATCCCAAGGGGCCATTTTAGCAACGGTAGGCAAACCGTGGTAATAAATTTTGATGCGCTCTACCCCACCCTTTTTAATCGTTGCAGGGAATTTTACAAATACGGCATTATGCTCTCGGGTATATTTTAGTATTTGTTTATTATATACAATACTGTCAACATCCAGCTTGCTGCTTAAATCTACCTGCAACTGTTCAAAATCGGCCACGGTTTTAAATACAATTGTATTGTTTCCGTACAGCGATTTATCCTTATGGTTAACATCAACATAGAGGTCGTAAAACACCACATCGTAACAAGTACGCAGGGGTGTTAAAGTACCCCTAAGCGAGTCAGCCCGGGTAAAGCCGGTGCCCCCTCAAACAAAGCCTGGGCATTTACCAGGGTTAAAAATGATACGAATAGTATAGACAGTCCAACCTTTTTCATACTTGTTGTGTTACAAATCTTGTGCTGAAAATTAAATACACGGCGCAAGCGGTAAAAATATGCTACCTTTGTTCAATATAAAAATAAAATAAAACACCCATTACCTTATGCAAATAGGACCAAACACAGTGGTTGGTGTAGACTACTCTTTAAGTACGTTTGAAAACGACCCTGCAAACAAATCTTTTGTTGAAAAGACAACCAAAGAAAGCCCGCTTGTTTTTCTTTTTGGAGCAGGCAACCTTCTTCCTGAATTTGAAGATAACTTATCAGGCAAAACAGTTGGAGATTCTTTTGACTTTATGATATCGCCAGAAAATGGCTATGGCGTAGCCAGCGACGAGAACATTGTTAAGCTACCTAAATCGGTTTTTGCACCGGAAGGCGAAGAGCTTGACAGCGAAGTTGTTTTTGAAGGCAACCGCATACCTATGACCGATAACGAAGGTTACCGCTACATGGCTAAAGTTGTTTCTATAGAAGGAGAAGAAATTACTATGGATTTTAACCACGAGCTTGCAGGTAAAAACCTACACTTTACCGGTACTGTAGTTGAAGTACGCGAAGCGAGTGAAGAAGAATTGGCCCACGGACACGTTCATGGTCCGGGTGGTCACCACCATTAATAAGTCTGAACCGCAGATTAATAGCGATTAGATAAGATTAATAAAGATTATAGAGCCCTGCAGAAATGCGGGGCTTTTTTTAAAAGGGTTAACTAAATTATTTTTTAGTTCGCTTGCCTATGCGGCAGGCAATTACTTTTTCCTTGATGAAAAAGTAATCAAAAAATCAACGGCTGAAAATTAACTGTCTAAAAACTACACTCCGTTACGCTGAACCCTGCAAACTCGTCACGCAAGCGTGACTCAAACAGAGCAGGCTTCTTCGCTTCACTGCGTTTGTTTTATTACGACATTTAATTTAAGGCCGGAGTTATAATTTCTAACGAAATTATTGGGTTACTTAACTTGGATTGTTAAGTCTGTATTACTACGTAATCCTTTAATCCAAACAATCTTAATTAATCTGCGGTTCAGACTTTTTATTTAACCCTTATTCGTGGGTCTATCAAGCCGTAGATAATATCAACCAACAGGTTTACTATTACGAAGACGGAGGCTATAACCAATACTGCACCCATAACTACAGGTAGGTCGTATTTAGAGAGGGCTTCTACCAACTCGTTACCAATGCCGCGCCAACCGAAGATGTATTCTATAAACACTGCCCCGGCCATCATACCGGCGAACCAACCCGATATGGCTGTTACCAATGGGTTAAGTGAGTTTTGCAAGGCGTGTGTCCACAGTATATTACTAAACTTTAAGCCCTTTGCCCTAGCAGTGCGTATGTAGTCCATGCTCAGAGTTTCTAACATGGCATTACGTGCCAGTTGGGTTATAATAGCCAACGGACGGATACCTAGGGTAAGTGCGGGAAGGATAATGTTTTTTAAGTCTAAGTACTTACCTGCGAATGGGTCTATGCTGTACAAGTTGCCTGTAGTGTTAAGACCTGTGTAGTTGCTCAACACAAAACCAAACAGCCATGCTACTATTATGCCTACAAAGAACGATGGCCCGGCTGTGCCCAACGATGCCATAAAGAGTATAAGCCTATCAATCCATTTATCTTTAAACAACGCGCAGACAATGCCTAAAAATATGCCTACTATAGTAGCAAAAACAATAGCAGCTACTGCAAGGGCAGCAGTGGCCGGCATTGCATCGCCAATAACATCGCCCACGGGCCGGCGCGACTGAAAGGAGCGCCGCAGGTAGGGTTGCTTTATTACCAATGCCTTGGTGCCCAAATAAAACAACGTATTGTAATTATCAGACTGTATAAAAGCCCCGCTGTCTTTATCCTTCATCTCGTTTATAGAGATGGGTGATAAATCGTTAAGATAAAAAAGGTAGCGATTTAATAAGGGTTGATTTAATCCTAAGTCTTTACGGATGGCTGCTAACGATTTTTCATCGGCACGCTGGCCTGCTACCATACGGGCCGGGTCGCCGGGCTGCAGGTTGAATAAAAAGAACACAACCGTGGCTACGCCCCATAGCACCAGCAGACTGTAAAGTATTTTATTTAGGATGTAGCTTACCATAACTAATGCAAAATGCATAATGCAAAATGCAGAATTAAATGAGTGAACCGCAGATTGAATAGGATTAAATATGATTAGGCAGATGTTGATAAAGCGTAACCCTCACCCCCTTCCCCTCTCCCGTGGGGAGAGGGGAATTGTTTCCGCTTTTATCATACCCGGGGTTTATACCCCGGGCTACAAACATGTCACCCCTACGGGGTTAAAATCCTTAAATCTCTTTAATCTTAATTAATCTGCGGTTCAGACAATGGCGTTAACAATCCACCTGCTCGCATTGGGCCTGGTCGGTTTCCATTTCTATGGTGGTGTGGCTAATGTCCAGGTGCTCCATGGCGTGTTTAATCTTGTGCTTTAGGTCTTCTAAGTCGCCAATGGCCTTTTCAGCACTTACCACTACGTGCATTGATAATACATTATACTCGCCGTCCATGGTCCAGATGTGGATGTCGTGCACGGATTTAACTTCGGGGTATTTAAGTATGGTTTCTTTTATCTTTTCTTCCGATACATTCTCTGGCTTAGCCATTAACACAATTTTTAACGACTCTTTTATATTGCGGTACACGTTTAGCAATATGTAAGCTGCAATGGCAATAGACAGGATTGGGTCAAGTACCGGAACATTATAAAACTTCATTACAATGGCGCCAATTAACACCGCTACCCAGCCCAACACATCTTCTATAAAATGAAGGTAGACTACTTTCTCGTTAATACTCTTGCCCCTTTTTAAGCGTAGCATAGCAAGGCCATTGGCTGCAACACCCAGTATGGCCAGTCCTATCATACCATCGGCATTGGGCTGCTCGGGGCTTAGTACGCGGCGGATTGATTCTTCTATAATAATAACAGAGCCAACAGTAAGCACTATGGAGTTTACAAAAGCGCCGAGTAACGAAAAGCGTTTATATCCGTAGGAATAATTCTCATCGCGTTTCTTTTTAGATACACGTTGAAAATACCACGATATGCCTAATGAAAAACTGTCGCCAAAATCGTGCAGCGCGTCGCTCATAATAGCAACGCTGTTGGTTAAATAACCACCCACTAACTCTATGATAGCAAACGCGGTATTAAGCCAAAAAGCAAAACTTATATTAGCTTCGCCATGCGAATGTCCATGACTGTGCCCGTGATTGTGATGATGGTGGTTATGCCCCATAATTGGATGTAAAGGTCTGCAATTATTCAGAATAAATTATAATTATTAGACATGTCTAATTTTTTTGTTAAACAAAACTAAATTTATATATTTGCACTTTGAATTAACAACACCATGGCAGAATCAGGAAGGAAATCACTGTCTGAAGTTAACGAGTCAGTAGAAACAGGAGGGCGCACCAGCCGTTTCCGCAGGCTACTTGCTTTTTTAGGGCCTGCTTATTTAATATCTGTAGGCTATATGGACCCCGGCAACTGGGCTACCGATATTGCGGGTGGCTCGGCCTTTGGCTACAAATTGCTGTGGATATTATTAATGTCGAACCTTATTGCCCTATTGCTGCAAAGCTTCTCTGCCCGTTTGGGTATTGTAAGGCGGTTAGACTTAGCACAGGCATCGCGAGAGACGTACCCTAAAGCGGTAAACCGCGTGCTGTGGTTTTTGGCTGAGATAGCCATTGCCGCCTGCGACCTTGCAGAAGTGTTAGGTATGGCCATAGGTTTAAAACTGATATTCGGCCTGCCGATATTATGGGGTGTATGCTTAACGGCATTAGACTCTTTCCTATTGATATTTTTGCTCAACTACGGGGTGCGCAAAATGGAGGCCTTTATTATAGGGCTTGTAGCGCTTATTGGCGTTGCATTCTTTATCCAGTTAATGATTGCCCAACCCAACGCCAGCGAGGTTTTTACGGGTTTTATTCCTACTGAACTAAACAGTCAAGGCATTGTACCTTGCCATTGGTATTATTGGCGCAACGGTAATGCCACACAACCTTTACCTGCACTCATCGCTGGTGCAAACACGGCGGTTTGACAGGACACCCACAGCCATTGCCAAGGCCATTAAATACAATATTATAGACTCTGCCATTGCCCTAAACGCAGCATTTTTTGTTAATGCGGCCATATTAATTTTGGCTGCCAGCACTTTCTATAATAATGGCCTTTTTGAGATTGCCAGTATTGAAGAAGCCCACAAAATGTTATCGCCGCTATTGGGCAGCAACCTGGCCCCTACCCTGTTTGGTGTGGCTTTGATTGCCGCCGGGCAAAGCTCTACCATTACCGGCACATTGGCCGGACAAATTATTATGGAAGGCTACCTAGACCTACGTATACAACCCTGGATACGCAGGTTGATTACCCGTATGGTGGCTATAGTTCCTGCTGTAATTACCATTGTATATTTTGGTGAAGACCATACCGACAACCTGCTTGTTTTTAGTCAGGTAATACTGAGTTTACAATTGGGCTTTGCTATTATACCGCTTATACACTTTGTTAGCGATAAAAAGCAAATGGGCGATTTTGCTGTTAAAGGTATAACCGTTGTTGCGGGTTGGGTTAGCGCAGCCGTTATTGTAGGACTTAACCTGAATTTAGTACTAAGCATGTTTGCCGATTGGGTTACAACATCAGAACACAAGGTGATTATTATATTATTAGTAGGTCCGCTTATACTGTTTTTTATAGGCCTGCTTATATACATAACCGTGCGCCCTATTATAAACCGCAGGCGTTTTAACCAGTTTACATCGCACAAGGCAGAGCTTGTTTTAGCTGATAGCCCGGCTAAGCCATCGTACAAAAAAATAGCCATTACCATAGATTTTAGTACCAGCGACAATGCCACTATTAACGCGGCTGTGGCGCAAGGCGGTAGCAATGCTGAGTACTTGCTGATACATATTGTAGAATCGGCAGGGGCGTTTATTTTTGGTAAAGATGTAGCCGACCACGAAAGTCAGTCGGACAAGGAACACCTGAAGCAATACCGCGAAACTCTTACTGCAAAAGGCTTTAAGGCAGAGATAAAACTGGGCTATGGAAACCCTAAAAAAGTTATACCCCAACTGGTAAACGAATATGCGCCCGATTTGTTAGTTATGGGTGCGCACGGCCATAATACATTTAAAGACCTTATATTTGGCACCACATTAAACACCGTGCGCCACCGTGTAAACGCGCCACTGCTTATTGTGCGTAATGCTAAATAATGGCTGAGAAGAAACCCGAAATAGAAGTTGTATCTAAAAACCGCAGGGCCGGTTTTGAATATAGTATACTGGAAACATACAAGTGCGGTATGGTGCTTACCGGTACCGAAATTAAATCTATCCGCTTAGGGAAGATTAATATTGGCGATGCTTATTGTGTGATACAAAACGAAGAATTGTATGTGCGCAATATGCACATTGACGAATACGAAAAAGGAGGCTTTGTGAACCACCCTACCCGCGCCGACCGTAAACTCCTTGTTAAAAAGACCGAGCTTAAACGCCTAACAAACAAGCTAAAAGACAAAGGGCTTACATTGATTCCACTAATGGTGTTTTTGAGTGAGAATGGTTTTGCCAAGCTGGAGATTGCTTTAGCCAAGGGTAAAAAATCATTCGATAAACGCGAGGATATTAAGAAGAAGGATGTGCAGAGGGAGATAGACCGGAGGGTTTAGTTGTGAGGTTTGAGGGCTGAGGGGTGAGTTGACATCTGAAATCTGACAACTGAAAGGTGAAAGTAGAGAGTCGCAAATCTAAAAAAAGACTCCCCCGCCCTACGGGCACCCCCTCTTAGAGGGGGATTAAAAACTAATTAATCTATCGGTTCAAGGTTTTCGAGGCTTACGGTGCTGTTGATGTTGCCGAATGTTACGCGTGCTTTGTCTTTTATAATCTCTTGCACTATGCCTGTTTGGTGGCTTTTTAGCAGGCGCACCTTGCCCCCAACCTGAATTTTCTTTTTAACACGGGCAATAATTTTTTCTTTGGTTTGCTCCTTCTTTTCCAGTGCCAGTTGAAATTGCTTCTTGTGCTTTTCAGCCGTAAGGCTATCAACAAACTTCTTAATCACCGCTTTTTTATCGCTGTTCTTAAGCCATTCTTCCGCCAAGGCGTTCATCTTCCGGCCCAGTTCTACCAGCTTGTTTATCTCTTCCTGCTTTTCCCTGTTTCTCTCCAGTTTCTCGTTTAGCTTAACCTCTTGCTGGCGGAATTTAGCTTCTGCCTTTTGGGCTGCAAGGGTTTCTTCCTCCAACTTTTGTACCTGCTCGGTTACCTTATTTTTCTCCCGCTGCACGTCGGCTAACAGGTGGTTCAGCTTTAGCTTATCACTTTTAACCTTATCCTTTGCACGGGCAATAATTTCTTTAGGTAAACCAATTTTCTCGGCTACCTCAAAGGTATATGAACTGCCCGGTTGACCTAATACCAATTCGTATTTAGGTTCTAAGGTTTCGGGATTGAAAAGCATGCTGGCATTGATAACGCCTTTAAGATTATCGGCCAGCAGTTTTATGTTAGTATAGTGTGTAGTGATGATGCCGATGGCCTGCTTTTTAGCCAGTTCTTCTAATATAACTTCGGCAATGGCGCCGCCCAGTTCAGGGTCGGTACCGGTACCAAACTCGTCAATCAAAAACAAGGTGCGGCCATTGGCTACATTCAAAAACTGTTTCATAGAAAGCAGCCTTGAACTGTATGTACTCAACGCGTTTTCTATGCTTTGGCTATCGCCAATATCAACCAATAAATTATTAAAAAAGCTAAGCTTGCTCTTTTCGCTACACGATATAAGCAGCCCGCTTTGCAGCATTATTTGCAATAGGCCAACCGTTTTTAGGGTGATAGACTTACCGCCTGCATTGGGGCCGCTGATGATAACAATACGCTGCTTGCGGTCCATTTGGACAGACATGGGTATTGTTTTTTAGCTGATGCCTTGTTTTGCAGAAATAGCAAGGGGTGAACGGCGTTTTGCAAATCAATACACGGGTCTTTTTCTATTACAGGCAGGTGGGCATTAAGCTCTACAGCAAAATAGGCTTTGGCCCTAATAAAATCTATGGTAGTAAGTAGTATATGGTAGTTCTTTATCAGAACCTCATACGGCCTAAGCTCGTAAGTAAGCTTGCGTAATAGTTTATATACTTCGCGCTTTTCGCTGTTTTGCAGGTCGGCAATTTCATTGTTAAGGGCAACAGTTTCCTGCGGCTCTATAAAGGTGGTTTTGCCGGTTTCGCTGCTGCCATGTATAAGGCCTTTTACATCGCGCTTAAACTCTGAAAGCACTGCCAACACCTTGCGGTTATTGTAAAAGCTGGCTTCGTTTTCTCGTATCCAACCCAGCTTGTTTAGTTCGTTTACAAACTGGCGGAACTTACGGTCAGACTCGCGTGTTTTCTTACTTAAATCGGCGCGGATAGAGGATAATTCTTTTGATGCCGAAGAGCGCACATAGGCTGTTTCGTCAACAATGGTATCAATGGCTTTTATAATATCATCGGTTTTATAAACGTTGCCAATAAGCTCTTGCAGGGCCGGAAATAAATCGGCCTTAGAAGAGAAAAACTTAATAACATCGTTTACGGTTGATGATACTACTTTTATATTGATAAGTTGTTTCTCGGTAAGCACAGAACCCTCTACAGCCAAGGCGTTACACTCGGCCTCAAAATCCTGAAATAAAGTATCGGGCAGGGCGGCTTTGTTGCGTAGCAGGCTGGTAAATTCACTTAGCTGGGCCAGTTGCAGCTTACAATCGTCGCGGTCTTCAATAGGACCCAAAGCATTGGCTAAGCGTTTAGACGATGCGTTGCGGCAGTTTTGTTCTACATACCAGCGTATCTTCTCAAACTCAAAAACAGAAAGGGTATTTTTATCAAAAAGCCTCATTGGGGTAATAAACGGGCAAAAGTAAGGATTGTTTAAACACTCTACTTACGTTTATAAAGCTAAGAAGTCAGAACCATTATGCACTGATTCTTTCTTTCTTTCTTTGTTTTCTTCATTACTTTTTGCTTGTCCAAAAAGTAACCAAAAAAGACACCACGCCCAAAAACTCTCAAATTTCGCTTTCGCACGGTGCCACGTTCTAGTTGCCATGCGAAATTTGGAGTTCACACAGGGCGTGGACTGCCCCTCGCACTATGCTCTAGCTTTTAAATAATTAGAAAACTATAGAATAAACTACTGCTTATCCTCCAACAAAGGGACGAAGCGGAATTCGCCGTACTCTGTTTGTGTGGTGGTACCATCGGCGTTTTTTCGGATTTCAATCATGGTTTGCACATTTTCTCCCACAGGGATAATAAGTATACCACCGGGCTTTAACTGTTCTATAAGTTTGGGCGGAATAAAGGGTGCACCGGCGGTAACAATAACCTTATCAAACGGGGCGAATGATGCCTGGCCTATATACCCATCGCCATAAAACTGCTTGGGCATATAGCCCAACTGTTTTAGTATTTGTTGCGATTTAAGGTATAAGGGCCTTTGGCGTTCTATGGTAAAAACCTTGGCGCCAAGTTCGCACAGTACAGCCGTTTGGTAGCCGCTGCCGGTACCAATTTCTAACACCTTGTCGCCTTTTTTAATATGTAGCAACTGGGTTTGAAAAGCTACGGTAAAGGGCTGCGAAATGGTTTGACCTGCGGCAATAGGAAAAGCTTTGTCCTGATATGCAAATTCAAGAAAAGCACCATCCATAAACAGGTGGCGCGGAATACGGTCTATGGCCGCTAAAACATTTTCATCGGTAATACCTTTGGTGCGCAAAAGTGCTATTAACTCTTTGCGCATGCCTTTGTGTAAAAATGTATCGTTTGAATTTTGCATGGTGATATGCAAATATAGCGCTGCATAACAGCGTATAGCAACTTGTTACAGGCAATAGTTTTGCACATTATTATATTAACAAAAAAGCCTGCTCAACACTTGTTTGAACAGGCCTTTAAATTATGCTTTAAGCTAGTTAGTACTTAACGGCTTTAATGTGCGATGTGTTATTTTTATCATCAACCAAAACAATGCTGTATATACCGGCCGGTAAATTGCCCAGTTGTAGTTGTTGGGTGTTTTTACCCTGTACTACCTGCATAGCGGTTTGGCTTACTAGTTGGCCCATTGCATTTACAATGCTAACCATTAACCCTGTATTTGATTTAGCATCTATTTGCAGGTTTACAACATCGGCAAAAGGGTTAGGAAAAGCGGTAATTGCAGTAACAGCATTATCATTTTTAACACCTAATGTTTGCGGGCCTAAAAGCAGCATAACATTTTCTGCGCCCTGGTTTTGCGTTGTTAACGTAACCTGGCCCGGAGTGCCTGAAAAACCGGCAAAATCAGCAAAAATAGTGTATGAACCCAGTGGAAGGTTGGTAATTACATATCCCCCATCGCTTTGAGCTATGGTGTAGGCTATAATGGTACCATTTAAATCTTTAACCACAATGGTTGAATGAGAGAAATTAACAGATGCCCTTAGTGTATCGGCCCAGTCTACCGTGCCCGAGATAAAGCCCGGTCCGCCGGGGTTGGTGCCTGTTATAAGCCCTATATTTTTATTTGCTAACGATGCAGACGATGTGATTGTAATTTTATCGGCATCGAACCAAAAATCGAATGATGAATGATAGGTTGGCAGAGTGGTTGACACCAGCGGATTATTTTCATCTAAAACGGCTTTAATTATATAATCGCCATTGGCTACATCATCAAAATAATAGCAGCCATCGGCAGTAAATACAGAGTCGGCAATAAGTATTTCGTTATTTTCATAATCAAGTTTCAGCAGGTATATATACGAATCGCCGGCAGGCTCAGCATTGGGTAACGTAGCACAGCCTTGTAACTGATGGGCTATAGAACTAACAGGTATTATAATAGTATCGTACAATGTAACGGCACAGCTTAAATTTATAATAGTGTTAACATGCATTACTACAATTGTATCGCCAGATATGGCTTGGAAGGTAGCATTGGCATCGTAACTATTATTTTGGTTAAGGCCGGTAAACTCCCAGTAATGATCGCCCAGGCTACTTGTTGGCGTAAAACTTACCAAAGAAGTAAGCGTATCTATAGTATATGTAAAGTTAGCGTTGCAATAAATAGGTACAAGGTTTAATGTATCAACAATATGTATAGTGCAGCCAATAATTTGGGTATCGCTGGTGTGGGCGTATGCTTCAACAATATATTGGCCCGGTACCCTATAGCTGCGGTACGCATTGTTGCCAAACAAAAATGGGTTTTGTTCTCCATCACCATAGTCAAAATACAATTGAGTAATATTTTGCCCACCTATACTAAAATACACATCTACCATAGTATCTGAAACAGCATAGTAGGTTTTGTTAAATGTATAAGGGCAATCGGCAGTGCCGGGAGGTGTGCAAATAGCCATAGCAGGTGTTACAAGAGTATCTGTATCTAAAACAGTAAACGGTGCATATTGTGTAACACTGTCACAATCTATAACGCTAAAAAGATAATCGCCATCCCACAAATAAAAAGGGGCAATACCCAGAGAATTGGTTACCATGTTTTGAATAAGCGAGGTATCGGCAGCATTGTATACCCCAATAACCCTATCTGCAATAGGCAGGTTGTTATCTTGCCTTAGTTATACTAATATTTACCAGCGGCTGTTGTGCGATAGCAGGCAGCAAATAAACCAGAAGAAAAGGCAAAAGCAAGAGTTTTTTCATTGTTTTATGTTTAGTTTTAGCGCAAACATATAAAATGGTATAATACCGAGTGTAAACATTTTTAACTATTTATCGGTAAACAGCACAACAAAGTGTATTTATGATGGTTATTTGACTACTTTTTTGTAAATTTGTATACTTTATATAAAAACAATGACAAACACATCAACAGTAGACACTTACGTGAAGTTTAAAGTAAAAGACATGAGCCTTGCAGAGTGGGGCCGTAAAGAAATTATGTTAGCAGAGGCAGAAATGCCTGGCCTAATGTCGTTACGTGCCGAGTTTGGCCCGTCTAAACCTTTAGCCGGTGCACGTATAGCAGGCTGCTTACACATGACAATTCAAACAGCGGTTTTAATTGAAACCCTTGTTGAGCTAGGTGCAGAAGTTACCTTGGTCATCTTGCAATATATTTTCTACCCAAGACCACGCTGCCGCTGCTATTGCTGCTGCAGGTATCTCTGTTTACGCCTGGAAAGGCCTTAACGAAGAAGAATTTGACTGGTGTATTGAGCAAACACTTTTCTTTGGTGAAGACCGCAAGCCATTAAACATGATTCTTGACGATGGTGGTGATTTAACCAACATGGTTCTTGACAAATTCCCTGAGCTTGTTTCTGAAATACGTGGTATTTCTGAAGAAACAACTACAGGTGTGCTACGCCTGCACGACCGTGTTAAGGCCGGTACATTACCAATTCCAGCTATTAACATTAACGACTCTGTTACCAAATCTAAATTTGATAACAAATACGGTTGCCGCGAGAGCTTAGTAGACGCTATACGCCGCGCTACCGACGTTATGATGGCCGGTAAAGTTGCTGTTGTTGCCGGTTACGGCGACGTTGGCAAAGGTTCTGCCGACTCTTTACGCAACGCAGGTGTACGTGTTATTGTTACCGAGATTGACCCTATTTGTGCCCTACAAGCCGCTATGGAAGGTTACGAGGTTAAGAAAATGGACACTGCCATTGCCGAAGCTGATATTGTTGTTACTGCTACCGGTAACAAAAACATTATTCTTGGCAAGCACTTTAAAGCTATGAAAGACAAGGCTATTGTTTGTAACATTGGCCACTTTGATAACGAAATTGATGTTGCCTTGGTTAAACGAAAACTACGGTAATACTAAAAACACCATTAAGCCACAGGTTGACCTTTACACTATTGAGGGTAAAGACATCATCCTTTTAGCTGAAGGCCGTTTGGTAAACCTTGGTTGCGCTACCGGTCACCCATCGTTTGTTATGTCTGCCTCTTTCACCAACCAAACGTTGGCCCAGTTAGAGTTATGGCAAAACAGCAAAAACTACGATAACAAAGTGTACGTTCTTCCAAAATCGTTAGACGAGAAGGTTGCCCGCTTACACCTTGCTAAAGTTGGTGTTGAGTTAGAAGAACTAACTGATGACCAAGCCAAATACATTGGCGTACAAGTTGCCGGTCCGTTTAAAAACGACGCTTACCGTTACTAGTAGCTTATAGCTTATAGAAAAATCCCGCCCTGTTTAAGGGCGGGATTTTTTGTTTTTGTAAACGCCATCGCTCAAATTTTTATTAACAATTTTTATTTTTTACTTGACAAAAGGTATTCTATTGTTGTATCTTTGTGGTGTTATTGCAATGACAGAAAACCACACCCTTTCCTAATGGTTAATTAGGAGATCCCGAAACAAGTTCGGGATGACGAACAGCCGCGCGGCACCCCTCCCCAACCCCTCCCCCAAAGGGAGAGGGGCTTTAAAAAGAGGATAATACCTACAATGCTTATTACGATTTTGGATTAATGGTTTAGATTGAAATTTAAGAGAAACGGTTTAACAAGAGGACAGGCTTAAACGATGATTGAAACCAGTTAAGCTTCAGCTTGACATCATCGGTCAGTAGGTAAATTGTTATGATAAGGATTTGTCACCAACAGGTGGTTTGCTTCGGCGGGCTGCCTTTAGGTGTTTCTTTCATTACTTTTTGCTTGTCCAAAAAGTAACCAAAAAAGACCCCACGCCCAAAAACTCTAAAATTTACTACGCGCCGCGCTCCCGCGCTAATACGGCGCTTGAAATTTTGAGTTCACACAGGGCGTGGACTGCCCTACGCACGTTAGAGTATATATAAGTAACCGTGAAAATGAGTTGTCGAACTATGCCAAAGGCATTCCTTTGCGACACGCTGTAAGGGTCCGACCCCACCGTCTCCCCGCCAAGGCGTGTCGACACCTCCCCTACTAGTAGGGGAGGAAAGCCGAGGTACGAGGCAGGAGGGGGTACGAAGGCGCGAAAACGAGTGTATTAGCTACATGCTGTAGGAGTTTACCCCCCCGTCACGACTTACGTCGCGACACCCCCTCCTAAATTTAGGAGGGGGAAGGGGGAGGTAGAAACAGGTGCGAAAACGAGTGTATTAACTACATGCTGTAAGGGTTTAATAACTGAAAAATGATAAACGAAAGATGAAAAATAACTACATCCGTGAGACATATAAAAATACCCTCTCCCGTCTTCCCGCTTTTGCGGGAATAAACCTACTGACGATTAATGTCAGCACAAGCTCTCTGTGAGAGGGACCTTAAAAAGCTACCCCTTACGACTACGTGTCGGGATGCCGAAAAAACGGCACGCGAAAATGATATTATTAACTACGTACTGTAGCGGTTTAGGTTAAATGCTTTTTATGTAATTTTGATATTATGAAGAAACAGATACTTTGCCTTTTTAGTGTTTTTTGTGGGTTGCAAATGCAGGCGCAAGTGCCCAGCTTTACGGTTATTGATACCTTGGAAGAAGGTGCTTATGGCGCGGCGGCCTGGGGCGATTGCAATAACGATGGGTTTATGGATTTATGCTACATATCGCAAATACTACCCGATGCGGCTGTTGAAATATACATAAACAACAATAATGTGTTTACCCGCACCCAACAGGGTTTTCCACTATTGTATAACCCGGCTGTGGTGTGGGGAGATTTGAATGGTGATGGTTTTGATGATGTAGTTATGAATGGTGCAGATTCTACGTTAACGGGCCGCACCTTTATATATAAAAGCAATGGCAATGGCACGTTCACAGAAATGTCGAATGCCATTCCGGGGCTTAGTGCAGGGAGTGTTGATGTTGCCGACTATAACAACGATAACCTGTTGGATATTGCCATAACGGGCAACGATTCTGTTGGTCAAAACCATGCGTATATATACAAGAATAACGGCAACTTTAGTTTTACCAATATTAATGCAACAATAACCGGAATACATTTTGGAGAGTTGCAATGGGGCGATTTTAATAACGATAACCTTGCCGATTTGGTAATTAGCGGACGGGATATTGATGCATCTACCAAGCTATATAAGAACATGGGTAACGATGTGTTTACGCAGGTACCGCAGGGGTTTGCAGGGGCGGCAGGTACAGCAGACTGGTTTGACTATAACGAAGACGGCTGGTTGGATATGTTACTTACCGGCACCGACAGTACCTTTGTTGCCAATATAACGGTTATATATACCAACAACCAAGACGGTACATTTACACTGGCTACCACTAACCTACCCGAGTTTGGCGAACCTAGTAAAGTAGATATTGCCGACATTAATAACGATGGGCATAGCGATATACTGCTTATGGGCGGTAACGAACAGTTTTTAAACCTATCGGCCATAGCGTTAGGTAACGGTACGGCTACGTTTGAACTAAATGCTTTTAACGATGGGAGTATTATGAACCCCAATGTAGAAGCGGCTGATATTGATAACGATGGCGACATAGACCTGCTGTGGGGCTTTTACATTCTTAGGAATGACAGTCCGCTAAGCATTACTGAGCAAGTAAATGATGATGGAGTTGTAATTTATCCGCAACCGGCAAAAGATATAATTACCATAAACAGTAAAACACCTTTGCAAGCTATAACTATACATACAATAAATGGCAGCAAGGTATTTTATACAAACCTTAACGCTTTGCAAACATCATTAGATATAAGCCATTTAGCTAACGGCATGTATATAGTAGAGTATGACCTTGGTGATACTATCAAAAGAACAAAACTTATTATCAGCAGGTAATAATCAATTTACTATTAGCCTGTGTTTTATATAGAAACTAAAGACAATGCAATTAGACGAAGAAACCCTTAAACACATAGCAGCCCAGCTGCGCAAACCCGATGGCGAGGCCGGCAAACAAACCGGCGAGCGGATGAACCAAGGCAACCAGGTTATGAACCTTGCTACCATTGCACAACTGCATATTACCGCAGACGATAACTTGTTGGAGATTGGCATGGGCAACGGCTATTTTGTTCCGCAAATAGTGGGCGTTAACGCTACGGTTAAGTACACAGGTTTAGACTATTCTGAAACCATGGTAGAGGAAGCCTGTATGTATAACAAACAACATATTGCCGACGGGCAGGCGCAGTTTGTATTAAGCAGTGTTGGTACTATGCCTTTTGAAGATCATTTGTTTACCAAGGCTTTTACGGTTAATACCCTTTATTTTTGGGAAGACCCCGCACAGGTATTGGCCGAGTTGCGCAGGGTGCTAAAACCGGGCGGCGAATTGTTTATTACCATCCGCCCAAAAGAAGTTATGCTTAGCTACCCCTTTACACAGTATGGGTTTACTATGTATACAGCTGATGAAGTTAGTCAATTGCTTACCAATAATGGATTTACGGTTAGTGATATTGTAAAAGTTGATGAGCCGGATATTGTTATTGAAGATGAGACGATTGAAAAGCACTCGTTAATAATATGCGCTAAGGCTTTGTAAATAGATACTGTTGTACATTTGTAAAGTTGAGCCTGATTAATAAAATATTAGACACCCATAAACACCGCCCATGGCCTATGCCCGGAGGGCAGTGGGAGTATTACTAGGAATGGAACAACGCGTTGTTTTTACATTGGGCAGTACCTGTAGAAATGATTAGCAATTTAGTGCCCAAAGACCTGCCTATAGATACTTTTGAAGGCAAGGCATGGGTATCTCTTGTTGCTTTTACAATGGAGAAGATTCGTCCACGGATTTTGCCCCATGTAAAATATGTTTCCAACTTTCATGAGATTAACCTAAGGACATACATAAATTACAAAGACAAACCCGGAGTGTATTTTTTAAATATTGAGGGCGAGAAATCGCTGTCTGTTTTTATAGCTAAGGCATTGTCGGGTTTGCCCTATGAAAAGGCCCTGATGAAAAGGGAAAAGAATTTTTACCACTCATCAAACAAAAGAAAAAATTTAACCTTGATGCTTCTTTTACTATTGAGGAGGAGCAGCTAAATGTTAAATCGGAACTAGATAAATGGCTTACTGAACGGTATTGTTTATACCTTAACAAAGAAGACAAACTATTCCGTTACCAGATACACCATAGCGAATGGCCTTTACAAAATGTAACGTTGGATAAGCTGCAAAGCAATTACATTATTGGAAACCTCGATTTAAATACTGTTCCTAATAAGCAGCATTACTCATCCGGTGTTCAGGTTGTGGCATGGGGCAGTGAAAAACTTAATTAATGGCATCTGATATCGAAATTATAACTACGACTGATGGTTCCTCTTCCCTATTCAATGCCACGTTAAACGAGACGTACCACTCTAAGCACGGGGCTGTTGCCGAGAGCAGGCATGTGTTTATAAAACATGGGTTGGAGTACTACATAGACCACCATCAGCCTAAAGAAGTAAAGATTTTTGAAGTGGGCTTAGGAACAGGGTTGAACGCATACTTAACGGCATTGTATGCCATGCAAAACCCAAGCCTATCCATAGTATACCATGCTATTGATACCTACCCAATGCCAGATGAACTTGTTGCCGGGATTAACTACCCCGAAGTATTGGCGGGCAATAGGGACCTTTTTGAGGAATTGCATAAAAGTGCAGAAGGTGCCGATGTGCGGTTGCTACCCAACTTTATGTATAAAAAGGTTGTTTCTGACATAAAGGGGTATAATACTGACACAAAGTTTGACATTATTTATTTTGATGCCTTTGCGCCCGAAAAGCAACCCGAAATGTGGCTGCTACCGTTGTTTGAAAAGCTATATGGCATACTAGCCCAAAACGGCATAATGGTTACCTACTGTGCGCAAGGGCAATTTAGGCGAAACCTAAAGGCTGTGGGCTTTAGCGCAGAACGGTTGCCCGGGCCACCACCTAAGCGCGAAATGACCAGGGTTACAAAAGGATTTGCATAAATCATATAAAATCTTACATTTGTAGTATTGTATATGTAGCTATTAACACCCCTTATGTGCATGGTATAATTTTACCTCTTGTAAATTTTTAATTGAGAGAACAGCATTTTAGCACAACTAAGGGTGTACTATGAATAATACGGAACTGAAAAAGAGGAAGCTAACGCACCAAAAGCTCGATTCGCTGCTTGAGGTAACGCGAAACATAAATAAAAACCTTTCGGCCGAAGAGCTTTTCGCTCTTTTTGAAAACGTATTGAGCCAGCAACTGGGCCTTAACAAATTTGTATTATACATTTATAAAGAGCGCTGGGAAGCTACCATAATACATGGTGATGATGGCCTTAGCGACCATATATTGCCAGGACGAAGACTTAGCGGGTTTTACTGAGAACACCATAATTAACGACACCCACCCTACCCCATTACAGGGTTTTGATATTGCCGTGCCGGTATTCCACAAAACCCAACCACTGGCCTACCTTATAATAGGTGGTTTAGATAAAGATAAGATACAGAAGTACTTTGATAAGCATATTAACTTTTTGCAAACGCTTACCAACCTGATAAGCTTTGCTAACGAGAATAAGAAGCTATACAAAGAGAACATAAAGCAGGAAGCCATGCGCCGCGAAATGCAGTTGGCTGCCGAATTGCAGGGCATGCTCTTCCCTACCCGTTTCCCTAATAACGAGAAGATAGAGATAGACGCCATGTACAACTCTCACCACGATATTGGGGGTGACTACTACGACTTCTTTATTCTGCCAGATGGGGAGATTGCCTTTTGCATTGCCGATGTATCGGGCAAAGGCATACCGGCAGCGCTACTAATGTCTAACTTCCAGGCTACTATACGTGTATTGTCTGGTTTCCGCACATCGCTAAAAGAGATTGTGGTAGACTTAAATAAGCGTGTAATGGCCAATGCCAAGGGCGAAAAATTTATCACCCTGTTTTTAGGTAAGTACAACCACGAAAGCCGTAAACTAACCTACATAAACGCGGGCCATAATCCACCGGTGTTGCTTAATGGCAACAACATAGAAATGCTTCAGGAAGGCTCTATTGGCCTTGGTATGTTTGAAGAACTGCCATGGGTGCGCGAGGCTGAAGTTATTGTTGACCCCGAAAGTATTTTGGTGTGTTATACAGATGGTGTGGTTGAGGCCGAAGACAATGATGGCAGGCAGTTTGGCACCCAAAACCTGAGCGAGATTTTGATAGACAACCGCAACCTGAATATGAAAGAGTTGAATGCCGAGTTTCAAATGAAGTTGGAGCATTATAAAAACTCTAAAAAAGGTTTTTCTGATGATGTGGCACTGCTTAGTTGCCGTTTCCGTTAGTACCTATCAATAGTTATAATTGTTTTATTTTAGGGCAGTTAAACCCTGAAGAAATTTCTTTGTCCTATTTTTGGCACAGCATTTGAATTACTACATACTATACAACTTAAACACAACCATGAAAAGGTTAATAATAATAGCGGCCATAGCCATAGCTCCCATAAGTGTTAACGCACAAAAAATTGGCGACATTATAAACGGTGTTGTAAATGGTGGCAACAACCAAAATCCAAATAATCTTTCTAATACCGATATTATTGGTGGTTTGAAAGAAGCGTTAGAAATTGGGGCAAAAAACTCATCGTCTAAAGCATCGGCAGTAGATGGCTTTTTTAAGAACCCGCTTATTAAGATACCTTTTCCACCAGAGGCTAAAAAGGTAGAAACTATGGTTAAGCAGCTTGGCATGACTACCCAAGTAAACAAGTTTGTAATGACTATGAACCGTGCTGCCGAGACTGCAGCTAAAGATGCAGCCCCTATTTTTATAAACGCGGTAAAGGCCCTTACTATTAATGATGGTTTATCTATTTTAAACGGCGGCGATGATGCAGCCACAACATACCTGCGTGGCAAAACCGAGAACGACTTATCTGTTAAATTTAAGCCTGTTGTTAAGGCCGCAATGAATAAGGTACAGCTTACTAAATACTGGAACCCGATTGTTACGAGGTACAATAAAATACCCGGTGTTATTAAGCAAAACCCAAACCTTGACGATTATGTTACAGGCAAAGCTATTGAAGGATTGTTTAAGCTGATAGCAATAGAAGAAGGCAAAATACGCAAAGACCCTGCAGCACAAATTACCGGCCTGCTGCAAAAGGTATTTGGCAAAAAATAGTTAGTTAGCACATAAATGTGTTTCTTTTTTAGGAATAGTTAGGCACAAAAGCCCTGAGGATAAGTCAGGGCTTTTGTGTGTTTTATAGAAACAAAAAACTCCCCGGTAATGGCTACCGGGGAGTTTCACTTATTTCAATCTTACTTACTTTCTTTTTATAAAGTTGAAGGTGCCGCGTTTGTAAAGGGCATTAAGGCCTAATACTAAACCTAGCAGTACTAAAAAGTGTATTCCATAAGAGCGCGAAACACCATCCATACCTACAAAAGATACCAAACGGTTCCAACGTATGTTTACCGGGAACTTTTTATCAGGGTCCATAGACATCCACACCATTACAGGCTTGCCCACAATATGATCGTTAGGTACAAAGCCCCAAAAGCGAGAGTCTAAAGAGCCGTGGCGGTTATCACCCATCATCCAATAGTAATCTTGTTTAAAGGTATAGGTTGTAGCCGGCTGGCCATTGATTAATATCTTGCCATCTTTCTCTTCCAATGTATTGCCTTCGTAAGCGGTAATACAACGCTTATACATGGCAAGGTTCATCTTATCTAAGGTAACTGTTTCGCCCTCTTTAGGAATGTGTATTGGGCCAAAGTTTTGTATAGTCCACTTAGCTAGCGAGGTATCGTGTGGTAAAATAGAGCGGTCAAAATCGGGGTTCATTTTTACAGGGCCTGATGTAGACAACAGCTTGGTATAATCGCCTAACTGCCTAAAAGGTATTGGTAAGCCCTGCCCCTGACGGTAGTATTTAAAGTCCTCGTTAGTGGTACCCATTTCGCGCAGCACATTGTTGCCCGAACGGTTGTTAGTAATAGTATAATGCAGCTCTGCATTAGCAGGAAAAGCTTCTCGCTTATCGTTAATAACTAACGTATCGTTTATTATCTGAAGTTTATCGTCAGGTAAACCAACACAACGCTTAACGTAATGGTCGCGCTTATCTATAGGGCGATATACTATATTACCAAAGGTCTCGGGTTCGTTCCAAACAATTTGGCGGCCTGCTGCATCAAGGGTATTAAGGTCTTTACCGGCCATGGTTGGGTCTACCCTTAACTTTTCCTGCCCCATGTACCTAACATATTGGTAGTAGGTTCCGTTAGATAGTTGGGTGGCAACCGTATCACCCTCTGGAAAATTGAATACTACTACATCGCCACGCTCTACACTGCCCAAACCGGGCAGGCGGAAGTATGGCAGGGTTACCCACTCCAGATACGATTGAATAGAACCACCGGGAAGTGTGCTATGGGTAAAAGGCACTGTTAATGGAGTCATTGGAGAACGCGCACCGTAACTAACCTTACTAACAAACAGGTAATCGCCCACCATTAGCGATTTTTCCATTGATGATGTGGGGATTTGAAAAGCCTCAATAAAGAAGGTACGTATAATAGTAGCCGCAATAACGGCGAAGATTATAGCATCAATCCACTGCTCGCCACTGCTGCGCTTGCGGTTAGTATCCATGCCCAAAAACTTAACATGGTTATCAAAACCCCACATGGGTAATACTATAGGGAAAGCAAACATGGCTAAGGCACGCTCACCCGCTGTTTCCTTACCAAAAGCCTCGGCAAGGTTATACAGCATTACAAAAAACAGGATTATGTTAACCCCCGGTATCATCAATATCAATATCCACCATCAGGGCTTTTTAATAATCTTAAGCCAAATGATAAGGTCGTAAATAGGTACTATGCTGTACCAGCCTTTGTACTTTGCCTTTTCAAACAATTTCCATAAGCCAATATGCAGGCCTGCATAAAATAACAGAATGATAGCGAGTTTTATAATCATAGTTAAGTATATCTATAGTTTTAATAAATCGGCCATGGTATAAATACCTTTTTTGCCTTGTAAATATTCAGCCGCCAATACAGCGCCTGTAGCAAACCCGCGGCGGTTAAAAGCCTCGTGTGTTATTACAATCCTATCGCTAGCGCTGCGGTATTCTACCATGTGCGTACCCGGTGCAGGGTCTTTACGTAATGATAGTATTGGCAAAACCTCTTCGCCAAGTAACTCCTCGGTAGGCTGATCTGCCACTTGGCTAACCCATTTTGTTTTGCGCGGGTAGTTTTCAAATAAGCCTTCGGCCAATGTAATAGCAGTTCCGCTTGGCGCATCTACCTTTTGGGTATGGTGCACTTCAAGCATCCCAACCTCATAGCCTTCGGCATTTGCCATCAATTGTGCCAGTTTTTTATTCAACTCAAAAAATAGGTTAACTCCCAAGCTAAAGTTCGATGCATAAAACATACCCCCGGTATGCTCTTCGCAATACTTTTTAACCTCCGGTAGTTGATTATACCAACCGGTGCTGCCAATTACTACAGGAACGCCTGCTGCAAGGCACACTTTTACGTTATCTACTGCTGAGTGGGGCGATGTAAACTCAATGGCAACATCTACCTGCTTAAACTCTTCAGCAGTAAGTACATCCTTGTTGTCAACATCAATTTTAAAAAGGATAGTATGGCCGCGCTCTAAAGCAATTTGCTCAATCTCGCGCCCCATTTTACCGTAACCTATTAGTGCTATATTCATTATGATTATTACAGGCTTATTTTTTGAATTTTAGTGTAAGTGCCAAACCACCACCATAGCCGGCAAAGGTTGGTATGGCAGCGGGCTTTATATCAAGGCTTAAATCGTTACTCACGTCAAAATCAAACAAATGGGCATCAACGTTAGCATCAATAATATTAAGCACATATACAGCCCCTAGTATTATGTACGACAAGTCCCTGTTTTTGCGGTAGAACTGTTGCAACTCGTCTAAGTTAGCCGCCGAATATTTATTTACGTAGGGGTCTATAGTGTTAGGGTCGTCATCTATACGGTCTTTCAGGGCCTGTCTAAAGTCTATGTAATACGCCTGGTTAAAGCCAATGGCATAGCCTACGCCGGCAAAGCCAGCATAGATTATAGGCACCTTCCACCACTTGCGGTTGTATACCTGACCTAAGCCGGGCAGTATAGCCGAATAAATAGTGGCCTTTTTAGGGGAATGCTTCTTAACAGAATCTGGAGCGGCTGGAATTTTATTTATTGCAGATGTATCTGCGCCGGTTACTTTAGTTTCAGCAGGAACAACAATAGTAGTATCCTTTTTACCTCCTTTTGCCCCTTTAACATTTGATATGTTTTTGTCTGATGCTTTTTTGGTACTATCAGCCTTAGATGAGTCGGCAGGAGTTTGGGCCTGCATGGTTGCAGGCAATAGCAATGTAAGGACAACAAGCATAAAAGCCCATTGCCCTTTAAATGCGTTTATCTTAGTTTGGCTTAATAAGCTCAAGTATGCGTTGGTATTCTTTATCAGAGCCAAATTTAATAACAATGCTTCCTTTACCGTTTTGTTTCTTAACGTCAACTTTAGCGTTAAAGTATGTTGCAAGGCTTTTTTGTGTCTCTTGCAAGTCTTCCGATTTTGGTTCGGCCTTAGCGCCTTTAGCCTTAGGGGTATTCTTAGCTAAATCCTCAACCGAGCGTACCGAAAGGTCTTCGTTTATAATCTTTTTAAACAGGTCTAGCTGCTGGGCAACATCGTCTAACGCAATAAGCGGGCGGGCATGGCCCATTGTTATGCGTTTATTTACCAGAGCCGATTGAATTTCAGCAGGCAATTTCAGCAGGCGTAAAAAGTTGGTAACCGTTGCTCGGCCCTTACCTACCCTTTCGCTCAATTGCTCTTGCGTAAGGTTACACTCTTCTATCAGGCGCTGAAAGCTTAATGCTACCTCTACCGGGTTAAGGTCTTCGCGTTGGATGTTCTCCACTATAGCCATCTCCAGTACCGTCTTATCATCGGCTATGCGCACATAAGCCGGTATTTCGGTAAGTCCGGCTATTTGCGAAGCACGGAAACGGCGTTCGCCCGATATAAGCTGGTATTTATCATACCCCAGTTTACGAACGGTAACGGGCTGTATAATGCCCAATTCTTTTATAGATTGAGATAACTCTTCTAAAGCATCCTGCTCAAAACGGTTGCGGGGGTTAAAAGGGTTAGCTTCTATTTGGTCAATAGGCAATAATGCTATAGAACCAGCTACCACACCGGTAGCCGATTTGGTAGTAATATCTGTTTCAGAGTTTTGAAGCAGCGCGCTTAATCCTCTTCCCAATGCCTGTTTCTTTGGCGTGCTCATTAGTTTTCTTCTACGTTAATTATCTTATCCTCTGTAGGGATTTGAGTAAGGTTGTTCTTTTGTAAAATTTCGCGGGCCAGGTTCAGGTAGTTAATTGCCCCTGTTGAATTAATATCATGCATTATGATAGACTGGCCGTGGCTTGGTGCTTCGCCCAAACGGGTGTTGCGTTGTATAATGGTATCAAACACCATTGTTTGGAAGTGGGTTTTAACCTCTTCTACCACTTGGTTAGAAAGGCGTAAACGGCTGTCGAACATAGTTAGCAATATACCTTCAATTTCCAAATCAGTATTCAAACGGGTTTGAACTATTTTAATGGTATTCAACAACTTGCCTAAACCTTCCAAAGCAAAGTACTCGCATTGTACGGGTACAATTACAGAGTCAGAAGCACATAAAGCATTTACCGTAATAAGACCTAGCGATGGTGAGCAGTCGATAATGATAAAGTCGTACTGGTCGCGTATTTTATCCAAAGCCGCTTTCATCATCTTCTCGCGGTTTTGTAGGTTAATCATCTCAATCTCAGCCCCAACAAGGTCTATATGTGCCGGAATAAGGCTAAGGTTGGGCGTTTCGGTTTGCAATGTAGCATCGCGCGGCTCTACCTCGTTTATAATACACTCATATATGCTTGCCTTAATGTTGCGCGGGTCAAAACCAATACCCGATGTAGCATTAGCCTGTGGGTCAGCGTCTATCAAAAGAGTTTTCTTTTCTAACACGGCTAAACTGGCAGCCAGGTTAATGGCTGTAGTAGTTTTTCCTACTCCTCCTTTTTGGTTTGCTATTGCTATAATTTTTGCCATCTTCTTTATAATTAGATAATCAGCGAATTAGATAATTAGATAATACTCAATGTATATCAATTACTACCAACTAATTATTTCTGTTTATCATTCGCTTATTATCTGATTCGCTCATTAACTTATTTAAAAATCAGCTAATTATACTTCTACCGTTTTACCTATTTCAATCAATATTAGTTCCAATCCGGCGGCGGCAAATCGGCTTACCGCATCGGCATGGTCTATTACAATGTAGCCAAATGTATCGTAATGAAGGCCAACAACCTTGGTAACGCCCGCCCATTGTGCTGCACGTATTGCATCGTCTATACCCATAGTAAAGTTGCTACCAATAGGCAACAAGGCAAATCCGGGCTTTTCAAACTCACCTATCAACTTCATGTCGTAGGTAAGGGCTGTATCGCCAGAATAGTAAAACTTACCCTCCGGGCCGGTAACAACAAAACCCATAGGGTTGCCACCGTAGCTGCCATCGGGCAAACCGCTACTGTGCTGCGCTACAGTGCATTTAACAGCTAAGTCGTCAAAACTCCATTCTCCTCCGGTATTCATAGGGTGGCAGTTCTCCAATCCCTTTTACCAAACCACTCATAAACCTCCCAACTGCATACTATTTTAGCGCTGGTACGGCGGGCAATGGCTTCCGCATCTAAAATATGGTCAGAATGTCCATGGCTTACTAAAATATAATCTGCCTGTATGGTGTTAACATCCACAATATCTTTAGCTAAGGGGTTGCCGGTAACAAAAGGGTCAAACAGAACCTGCTTGCCGTTTATCTCCGCGCTAAAACACGAATGTCCGTAGTAAGTAATTTTCATCTGGATAATATAATCTTAAACCACAAAAATAAGGCTTTTGCGGGGTTATTAACAATATTACTTTTCAACATTTTACAAACGTAAACTATAGCCATAATGTTAATCTTTTTAGGGTTACTGTTGATAGGTAAACCTTTGCCAACCATTACCAATACGTTAAATTTGGGGCTTATTTAAAACCTCACCCTTATGGAAAGATTGGCCGATTTACCGATTGATAAACCCTTTCAGCTATTTGCATTTTTATGCGCCGCTTTTATCGCGGTTTTATACATCCAGTCGGGTGCCGATAAAGTAATGGACCGCGAAGGCAACCTGGGTTGGTTACGCCAGCATTTTGGCAAATCTATTTTTAAAAATGTAGTGCCGGTTATGTTCTACACCGTAACCCTTTTAGAACTGGCCAGCGCCGTACTTAGCATTGCAGGCATGGTTCAAATCATTGTTTATCAATCAACTCACTTGGCTTTTTGGGGTGCGGCTGTTTCTGCCATAAACCTTATATGCCTGTTTACCGGCCAGCGTTTTGCTAAAGATTATGCAGGCGCAGCGGCTTTAGTGCCATATTTCATTTTGAGTATACTGGCTATGTTTATTTGCAAAATGGGTATCTAAACCTTTTTACCCCTTTTGGTTGTTATCTCATCAAACAGAGATACCCTATGCCCGTAGCTGCCGGAATACTACTATATCGCAAAACCAATGGATACCCCGAGGTGCTTTTGGTACACCTTGGCGGCCCTTTCTTTGCCAAGAAAGACGAGGGCGCATGGACTATCCCTAAAGGGCTCGTTAATCCCGGAGAAGAGTTATTGGCTGCCGCACATCGCGAATTTACTGAAGAAACAGGCTTTTTAGCCAGCGGCCCCTCCAGACAGCTAACACGCATAAAGCTAAAGGGCGGCAAAGAAATAAACACTTGGGCTGTAGAGGGCGATGCTGACCTTGCAGATTTTAAAAGTAACACCTTTGAACTGGAATGGCCTCCAAAATCGGGACAGACTGGTACCTTTCCTGAAGCCGACCGTGCCGGTTGGTTTACTATTGATGAGGCTAAGAACAAGATAGTAAACGGACAACTTCCAATCCTTTATGAGTTTGAAAGCATGATATAATAAATATTTTACACTTTAACTCTAACAATATCAACCTCTTTATCTAATTCATCTAAACCATTTAACCAGTTTGCAAATTGCCTTGCAAAGTATGGTGCTATCATAACACCTTTGCTACCCATGCCGTTAAAAACAGCTAATTGTGGGTGTTTGGGATGAAGCCCTATCAATGGCCTACGGTCTGACACACTGGGCCTGATACCTGCTTGGTGACCGATTACTTTAAAGGGTAAATCAATTAAACCGGCAAGCTTGTTTTCTAAATCAATTCTCAGTTCGGGTGTAGGTTCTTCATGCTCCCAGTCCCACTCATAGGTAGAGCCTACCTTAAACTGTTTATTACCTAATGGCAGTGCAAATACTTTTCGGTTAATGATTGAATCTTCCACCAAGGCATCTACCTCAACACTTAGCATCTGGCCCTTAGTAGCTTTTAACGGCAGGTAATTGAAGTATGGGTTATTAACAATTCCATACCCTTCAGCAAAGATTACCTTATCGGCTACTCGATTTTTATACGATACTTTACCATCAACAAAATGCATTAAGCTATAATCGAACTTATCTTCAATAAGTATTTCTTTTTCAATAAAATATGATTTAAATAAATCTAACAATGCATTAGTGTCTACCCACCCTGAGCGCTTAACTAACCCAACCCAAAAAGTGGAGGTTACTCCCTCAATAGGCGACTCGTCAATAACATCACCCAGAAAGCTTTTGTATTCCTCGTCAGCCATAAACTTGAGCCAGTTATCTCGCTCACCTTGCGATGCAAAGTAGCGCAGGTATGGCATGGGGTAATAAAACTTACCTCCAAGCTCTTTTTCCAACTCCGGATAGTACTCTTCTAAAAAGTCGAATAACACCTCATACTTCAGATAAGAGTGGTGCGCTTAAATACTAAGGGGTGAAATATACCGGCAGCTACCCTAGAAGAACCAGCCCCGCTATCCCTATCAATTATAGTAACAGCATGGCCTTGTTTTAGTAATTCGTAAGCTAAAATACTTCCTGCTAACCCCTGACCAACAACTATATAACTATTCTTCATTAAACCAACGCTTCAGTTATATCAATATCATACGCGCATCTAAAATGGCCTTGGGGACAGGCTTTATACCCATGCAAACCGCAGGGGCGGCAATACAGTTCTTCCCGTATTTGCACAATTTTAGAAATATCAGACAATGGGCCAAAACCAAACTTGGGTACGGTAGAGCAAAAGAAAGCGGTAACAGGGGCATTAACTGCCGATGCCATGTGCAAAGGTGCCGAATCGTTTACATAATTCATTACCGCACCCTTTATCAATGCTGCTGATTCTAAATAACTTAGTTTGCCAGCAAGGACCACCCCACTGCCAATTTCAGCCTGTATTTCGTTGCATAAGTCTGCATCTCCAGGTCCTCCAATAAAAGCAATAGTATATTTAGAAACCAGCAGCTTACCCAGCTTAACCCATTGTTCTTTTGGCAATTGCTTGGTAAACCATACCGATGCAGGGGCAAATACCACGTAAGGCTTCGTAAGCAATGTGGCTATCTTATCAAAATCAGCCTTGCTGGGATATAGCACCGGTCGCTGTAACGTATTGTCTGTTATATCACTAACTGTTGCTATATTCCGTTCAACTTCATGCCCTCCATCAAGTTCATGCTTTACCTTTTTGGTAAATAGAAATGATAGAGGATTCTTGTCGAAGCCTACCTTTTCTTTTCCGCCAGATAAAACCGTAAGTAAGCCCGAAGAGGCAAAACGTTGCAGATTAATTACCCTGTCGTAATTTTCAGCCCTAAGCTGTTTGGCAATTTTAAGCAACTGGCTATACTTGCCCTGCTTTTTATCCCACACAAATACCTTGCTTATAAATGGGTGGTTAGCCAACAACCCCTCGTTGCCTTTCCTCAACACAAAATGAATAACAGCATCAGGATAATACGCATGTAGCTTCTCAGCTACCGAAGTAGCCAAAATAACATCGCCGGTAAAGGCTGTTTGTATTATCAGGAATTTTTTCATTATCCCTAAAACAGGGTTAGGAGGTTACTCATCAATATCATCTATATGTAAGCTATGGTATATGCGGTGCAGCACCGGGGTAAACAACACACCTATGGATGTTAACAAGGTAACTCCGCAAAATATTGCGTAGAACGATGCGAAGATTTTACCTATATCGCTCGTAATAGGGTTCATAGGTCCCATACCGCCCAGTATCATAGATGCATTAAGCAGAGAATCAACCCACGAGTAGCCACAAGTATAACGGTAACCCAGTATGCCTATAAGCAAAGAAAAGCCTAATAAACCCAGCATATACATACCGCTACGAAACAATCGCTTACGGTATACATTTACGGGTGCTAAGGGTTGTTTCTTATGTTCGTACATACTTATCTGAAATGTGAAATCTTAAATGTGAAAGTTAGTTTATTAAATTTCAGTTTTCAACTTTCAATTTTCAGATAATTATACCGCTACATTATACTCCCTCAACGCATCGTTTAACGATGTTTTCAGGTTGGTGCTTTCTTTACGCTGGCCAATAATAAGGGCACAAGGCACTTGGAACTCACCAGCTGGGAATTTCTTGGTATACGAACCCGGTATCACTACCGAACGCTCTGGCACATACATTTTATGCTCAACCGGCTCTGGGCCTGTTACATCTATAATCTTTGTAGATTGGGTTAGCACCACATTGGCTCCTAAAACGGCCTCCTTGCCTACCCTAACACCTTCTACCACTATACAGCGCGAACCTATAAAGCAGCCATCTTCTATAATAACCGGGGCAGCCTGTACGGGCTCTAAAACCCCGCCAATGCCAACGCCTCCGCTTAAGTGAACGTCTTTGCCAATTTGGGCGCAAGAGCCAACCGTAGCCCAGAGTATCAACCATAGTGCCACTATCTACAAACGCGCCAATGTTTACGTAGCTAGGCATCATAATAACGCCTGTGGCTAAAAACGCACCGTAACGGGCCACAGCATGCGGAACAACACGTACACCCAGTTCTTTATAACCTGTTTTCAGGCGCATTTTATCGTGGTATTCAAAAATGCCTACCTCAATAGTTTCCATTTGGCGGATTGGGAAATACATAATTACTGCTTTCTTAACCCAATCGTTTACTTGCCAACCATCGGCTATTGGCTCTGCAACACGCAAGCGTCCTTTATCCAGTTCTTCAATAACAAACTCTATAGTTTTAACGGTATCGGTGTCTTTTAGCAACTCGCGGTTTTCCCAAGCTTGCTCTATAATTTGCTGTACATTATTCATCGGGTGCAAATATATGATTTAGGGATAAGGGGCAAGAATAATAAATCTTTGATAATTTCGTTTTAACTAACAACGCTACATAAATGAAGTATAATCTTGTAATGTTATCTGCTTTAATAATTTCAATAAAAGCTTTGGCGCAAGTAAACTATACAAAGAATGCAACATTTGAGTTAGCTGTTGATTCTATTGAACGCAGAATTAACCAAACACGCAGGGATACTGATACTACATATTATATCCATTACACTGTTAAAAATATATCGGGCAATGCGCTGGCATATGTCACCAATTCTTGCTTTTACTACAATCACTGTACTTTAACGGTAGGCGAAACCACATTTGATGTAAATCCCCAAGGTGGATGCTACGCTAATACTATAACATATCATTACCTAAAGGCGGGCGAATCATTTAAACATACAGAATGGGCTACAGCAAGCAATTTTAATACGCTGGTTGGCGGTGTATTTAATACCAGTCTGGTAATTACCCTTGTTGTAGATAATGACACAACATATAGAGTTGATGGCAACGGGTATGCTAAAAACATAGAACAACTTATTTTCAACAAGCCAGCAAAGGTTGTTGAAACATATGGGCGAAAAAAAGGCAAAAAAACAAAAGCTAAACTTGTGTAAACAATTTAGCCTGTTATTTATTAGCTTTGGAATTCTAACTCGCATCTATGATTCTGAAAAAGTACTGGCAACATCAGCAATTGCCTTAATTTCAACCATTTCTATTGCCCAACTGGCACAAGTATCTAACCCATTGTTTAATACACGCACAGAAACGGACGTTTATTATGTTGATGGCGTAAAGATAAAAAAACCGGAAAGCAACCGCATTGCCAATGAATTTATTGTCTGGCTAAAAAAGGCGCAGATGCTAACGCCATAGCCTCTAAATACGGACTTATCGTTAAGCAAAAGCTTACTGTTGAATACGATTTGTATTTATTTGAAAACCCTAGTCTAAACTCAACCGCTTTGTCTTTATTAAAAAGAGATGCGAGTGTAGCTTTGGCTCAGTATAACCATAAAGTAGAACTGCGTGCTACCGTTCCTAACGATGCATCATTCACCAATCAATATTCCTTACGCAACACCGGCCAAAATGGCGGTACTGCCGGGGCCGATATTGATGCTACCCTTGCATGGGACATAACTACGGGTGGCCTGACCACCGCCGGCGACACTATTGTTGTTGCCGTTATAGATGGTGGCTTCCAGCTTAACCACCCCGACCTTACACAAAATATTTACCGCAACTGGGGCGAGATTGCCGGCAATAATATTGACGATGATGGTAATGGTTATGTTGATGATATTAACGGTTGGGATGCTTATGGTAATGATGGTGGCATACCATCTGACCAACACGGTACCCATGTTGCAGGTATTATTGGCGCCCGCGGCAATAATAGCATTGGCGTTTCGGGTGTAAACTGGGCTGCTAAGGTTATGACCATTGCAGGCTCATCGGGCAACGAGGCTACTGTTGTTTCTGCTTATGGCTATGCTGCTAAAATGCGTAAGCTATACAACCAAACCGGTGGCGTAAAAGGTGCTTATGTGGTTTCTACCAACGCATCATTTGGTGTTGACCTTGGAGACCCAGCCGATTACCCAGTATGGTGTGCTTTTTACGATACCCTTGGCGCTATTGGTATTCTTAGTGCCGGTGCTACTGCCAACGCTAACTACAATGTTGATACCCAGGGCGATATTCCGACTGCCTGCGTAAGTAACTTCCTTGTTACCGTTACCAATACCACCAATACCGATGCTAAAAACAGTAGCTGCGGTTATGGCTTAACAACTATAGACTTAGGCTCGCCGGGTACTAACACCTACTCTACCGTTACCAACAGCGGTTACCAAAACCTTACCGGCACCTCTATGGCCACACCGCACGTAGCAGGTGTAATTGGGTTGATGTATGCAGCCGCCTGCCCAGAACTTATTGCTGCTAGCAAAACAACACCCGGTGTAGTTGCTACCTTAATGAAACAATATTTACTGGATGGTACAGACCCCATTGCATCTATGGCAAACATTACTGTTACCGGTGGCCGTTTAAATGCTTACAATGCATTGGTAAACGTGCAGGCTTACCCTTGCGACCCAAACAGTCCCCCAACGGCGGCTTTTGCTGCTGGTAGCGCTACGGGTTGTGCACCTTTGGTTGTATCATTCAATAATAACTCATCATTCAATGCTGAAAGTTACCAATGGTTTTTTCCGGGCGGTTCGCCTTCTCAATCTACATTAGAAGACCCTGTAGTAACCTACAATGCTTTAGGCCAATACAGTGTTAAGCTTATTGCTTCCAACCAGTTTGGCTCTGATACTATTGAGCTTATTAACTATGTTGATGTAAATACTAATGGTATAGTAACTGTTTATACCGAAGATTTTGAGGGCACAGACCTAGGAACTATGGGTTGGACTGTTGTTAACCCCGATGGTGAAAACACCTGGGAACTGGCTACTGTAGCCGGTAACACGCCCGGTACTAAAGCCCCCCGTGTAAACATATTTCAAAACCAAAGCAATACCGGCCAGCGCGATGGGTTAGTTTCACCATCGTACGACTTTAGCAACAATACCGACTTTATGCTTTATTTTGAGCATGCTCATCGCCGCCGCGTAACCACCGTGCGCGACTCCATGATAATTTACGTTTCTACCGATGGTGGCAACACCTGGCCTACACGCGTATTTGCAAGGGCCGAAAATGGTCAGGGCAGCTTTGCTACGGCAGGCACATTAACAAGCAATTTTGTTCCGGGTAACAGCGACGATTGGTGCTTAACAGGTAACGTAGGCACATCTTGCCTATCTGTAGACCTTAGCCAGTTTGATGGTCAGCCAAATGTTAAACTTATGTTTGAAGTGTTTAACAGTGGCGGCAATAACATATACCTTGATAATTTAGAGTTTAGGGCTACCTGCGCGGCTCCTCTTGCTTTAGCACCTGTTTCTCAATTCTCAGCATCTACCGGTGTGTGTTTAAAAGATACTGTACAGTTTACCGATTTAAGCCTAAACGTACCAACGCAATGGACTTGGATATTTGAAGGCGGAAGCCCGGCAACATCTACCCAACAAAACCCGGTGGTTATTTATAATAATGCAGGGACTTATGATGTTACCCTGATTACAGAGAACAGCCAGAGCGAAGACACCCTGGTATTAGCTAACTACATTACCGTTAACCAGTTGCCTACAGCACCTACCATTACCGATAATGCAGGTACATTAACATCATCTGCTGCTGTGGCTTACCAATGGAACGATATCAACGGCCCAATAAATGGCGCAACCCAGCAAAGCTACACCCCAACCCAAGGTGGTGCTTACACGATTACCATTACTGATGCTAGCGGCTGCAAGTCAACATCTCAATCGTTTTTAGTTGGTATTAATGAGATACCGGGTATTATGGGTATAAACATTTACCCTAACCCTGCTACCGACAATCTGTTTATAGCCATTACCTCTACCGAGAAAAAGTTCTTTCAGTTGATATGCTTAATACCGTGGGGCAGCTTGTATGGTCGCACAACGGTGTTGCTGCCAATGGCAATACTATTATAGAAGCACCATTAACAAACCTGGCTAAAGGCATTTACTTTTTGCGCATTAACCAAACCGCAAATTATAAGGTGGTAGTCAGGTAAATAACAAAGGAATTTAAAAACAAAAATCCCCGCTCATTCAGGCGGGGATTTTGCTTTATTTATAGCTCTCGCACTTCATCGAAAATATTGCAGGAAGAGAATGGTTGGCAGAATTAAAAAATAATCCTGTACAGTAACTACCATTTCCCTATTTTTGCACCCCATTCAATTGGTCCTGTAGCTCAGCTGGATAGAGCATCTGCCTTCTAAGCAGACGGTCAGGGGTTCGAGTCCCTTCAGGATCACAGTAAACCTCCCCTGTTTGGGGAGGTTTTTATTTATCTTACACATACGTATGCAAGGCAATTTATTTACCCCTACCGAACCGCTATACCCTTTAGAGTATGTTGTTGAAGTTGTAGAAGATGCAGCTACCCTTAAAGAACTTAAATACTACGTAGGTACTTCCGAGTTTGGCGATTATGTGGTGCTATTAAACAAGAACAGTATACTTGAATTAGAACTTACTCACGACACAAGTGCATATATAGATGGTATAGATAAACGCTACCCCGAGGCTAAAATAACACAAGCCAAAAACTGGGACCTGGCTAAAAAACTATTTGTGCCAGCAAAGTACGATACCATACCACAAATTAATATAAACCTATACGGCACTGAGTTTCAAATTAAGGTTTGGAATGAGTTATTGAAGATACCATTTGGTCAAACCATATCGTACGATGATATTGCTGTTACCCTAGGGGATAAAAATGCATCGCGGGCGGTGGGTACCGCTGTGGGGCAAAATAAAATTGCTTACCTGGTACCCTGCCACAGGGTGGTTGCTAAAAATGGCAAGCTAAGCAACTTTAGGTGGGGTATAGAACGTAAAAAACAACTCTTGAGTTGGGAATATAGCCTTACGACTCTTTAGGACGAGAACGGCGTTTACGCTTTTGTGGGGTTACAAAATTAAACTCTGATGAGTCGCCGGTGCGGTAAAGTATTTGTTTTATAGACAAAAAGTGGATAAACAAAAAGTAAGGCACCACAAACGTTTGCAACCAAATAAAGGGAAATTGTATAGCTAACCTGTTGGGTATATTATCATCAAACAAAAACAAGGGCCCTTCTGTAGATAGTAGAGAAATAATTACAAAAGACAGTAGCGATAGCGCCCCCATAATATTCCATATTAGAGCCAAGCGTATAGGCCACTCTTTACTTTTAAAACAACGGTAAGCCACAAATGGTGCCGAAAGGCCAATCAAAATATCAAAGTTCAATCCTTCAAAAGACATTTGCTCGGGTACAATACCATCTATAACCATAAACCAAAGCATAAGTTCTATGGCTACCCTTACAAAGTGAATGTTTACAAACCATTGCTTGGTCATTTTCATAATAACCTTGGTAAGCTTGCCAGAGTTATATAGGTAGTAAACCATTACCAGCGGAATTATAACTCCCAAGGTACTGCTGGTAAAGGGAAGGTATTTCCTTGGAAAAACATCTACAAAAGATAAAAAGCCGGTTAACAGCAACCAACCCACCATTACTATTACGGCAGCATAACCGCTATAACGTACCGATGAGCTTGAATAGCGCATGCGGCGCATGCCAAGCCTTAAGGCCCTGTATGTTAGCCCTACCAATATGGCAACTATAGCTAATAGCAATACAGCAGATACTGCAATAACCGAAACATCTCCCATGGGTGTAAAAATAGAAAAAGGCGCTTAGATATCTAAGCGCCTTTAAAATATTAATTATGTTGTTATTAAGATTACTCAGCTACAACCTCAAACGATACTGATGTTTGAATGTCTTTGTAAACTTTAACTTTGGCAGTGTAAGTACCTAGGGCTTTAATATGTTCCTCATCAATAGTGATGTTTTTGCGGTCTATATCGTAACCTGCTTTTTTAAGCGCTTCGGCAATTTGGATGGTGTTAACCGAACCAAATATTTTACCGCTATCGCCGGCTTTAGTACCAATTTGCAATGAAACCTCTTTAAGTGCATCGGCTGTTTTAGTAGCTTGTTCACGGGTTTTGGTTTCTTTACCTGCACGTTGGCGTAAAGTTTCGGCGTGTACTTTTTTAGCACTTTCAGTTGCTAAAATAGCGTGGCCTTGGGGAATTAAAAAGTTAGCCCCGTAGCCGTCTCTAACTTTAACTACATCATCTGTGTAGCCAAGGTTTTTTACGTCTTGTTTTAAAATAATTTCCATTTTAAGTATTGCTTAGGGGTTAAACGTTATTTCATTAAATCGGCTACGTAAGGCATTAAAGACAAGTGGCGAGAACGCTTAATTGCCTGAGAAACTTTACGTTGGTATTTTAACGATGTACCTGTTAAACGGCGAGGTAGTATTTTACCTTGCTCATTTACAAACTTTAAAAGGAAATCAGGGTCTTTGTAATCGATATACTTAATACCGCTTTTCTTAAAACGGCAGTATTTCTTTTTGCGTACCTCTGAAGCCTGAGGGGTTAAATAGCGAATTTGTGGATCTGCTGCCATGATTATTGTTCGTTAACGGTTTCTTCTTTCTTCTTTTTCTTTTTACCAAAGCCTTCTTTACGACGCTTTTCTGCGTAAGCAATAGCGTATTTGTCAAGAGACACGGTTAGAAAACGTAAAACACGCTCATCGCGGATAAATTCCACTTCAAGCTTTTGGACCAGATCGCCGTTGTCGGCAGTGTACTCAAACAAATGGTAAAAACCAGTTGTTTTCTTGTTGATAGGATAGGCTAACTTGCGTAAGCCCCAGTTTTCTTGGTGCACCATGGTGCCACCATTTTCTTTAAGGAAGTTTTCAAACTTCCCAACCGTTTCCCTCATCTGATCATCAGACAAGACGGGAGTCATAATGAAAACGGTTTCGTACTGTTTGCTCATTTTTAAACTTTAGTTTATTTTTAAGGGCTGCAAATATAGTAATTATTTAGACATATTAACAACTAAACCTGTTCATTTTACTTTTTAACCCTGCTTTACAATATTTGATTTAGCTTTGCGTCTACTGTAGCAGCGTGAGTATAGAGTCCTTAAATCCCATAAAAATAGAAGCCCAGAGCTGTTTTTTAGCATGATGTGCTCGCCTGCGGCTACCTTAAATGTTTCGGTAGATGTTTTTCAGTCGTATAAACAACTGCCCCCCGCTTGGGATGTAATGCTGCCGGCCGGGCACAAACTCAAAACCACATCGCTGGCTAGTATAGAAGATAGCAATATTGAGCATGTTAACTATTATTACGGTGTGCTAACCCTAAATGGGGCCATGGTTGGGGCTATGTACCTGCAAAGGTTGGATGTTAATAATAACCACTACCCCAATTTTTCATCTAACGGCGCTATAGCCCGCCAGGTATACAATACTATAGCTAAGCGCAGTTACGGTTTATTAGTTGCCGGCAATTTATTCTACACCGGCTTTCCATCATATTGGTTTAACAACCAGGCTATTAGTGTAGATGTTTTTTACAAAGCATTTAAACAGGCTATAAACAAGTTATTGTCTGCTACAAAGTCATCAGCGGTAATGCTAAAAGATGTTGATGCCAGCCTTAAAGAGCAGTTGGAAACAAAAAACTGGGGGTATGCCCACATGGGCGAAGATATATTTATGCAAATGCCCCTAAGGGCCGAATGGAAAACCTTTGCCGACTATACCCAAAGCCTTAGTAAGAAGTATGCTGCCCGGGTAAAAAAGATGCTGGAAGCCCGCCTGCAGTTAACAGTTAAAGAGCTTAACCTGGCTGAGATTGAAGCCTACCTACCCGATATTGAACGGTTATACCTTGATGTTTGCAGCCACTCATCAGTTAAAATGGGCGTGCTAAACGGTGCTTATTTCTTAAACATGAAGAAAAGCATGGGCGAGAAATTTGAGGTTTGGGGTTGGTTTAAAGATGGGCAAATGCTGGCCTTTACCACCGCGGTAATAGAAAATGGCGATTACGAAGTGTACTATATTGGCTATTCTGATGCCGATAATAAATCATACTGCATATACCCAAACATATTGCTGCACGGGGTAGAACGCAGTATATACCTGCAAAAGAAAACCCTAAAACTGGGCCGCACCGCCTTAGAAGCAAAGGCCATTATTGGTTGTAAGCCGCTCTATTTAGACAATTACATCAAGCTAAAAAGTAAACCCATGCAACTGGGCTTTAAATACATGCTTAAAGTATTTGTAACAGAGCGCGGCACCGACTGGAAAAAACGCAATCCGTTTAAAGCTTAACTACCAACAACTTAGCTTCAAAAGCATACTTATTAACAGCCTTGGCAAAATGGCTAAAAATGGCTACATTTGCGCGAAATTGAATAGCCTTATGACCCTAACCAGTACCAACTCAGCAACGAAGCTTCGAGTTTCGCAAATGGCAGAAAATTTAATCGGCTCCGAAATCATTCGTATAGCCGCAGAAATTAACGAGCTGATGAAACAGGGCCAAAAGGTATATAACCTTACCATTGGCGATTTTGACTCTAACATCTTCCCCATACCCGGTTTTCTTAAAGAAGAAATTAAAGTAGCGCTTGATAATAACCAAACTAACTACCCCGTTGCTAATGGTATGTTAGAACTGCGCGCTGCTGTAGCACACTTTTTACAACGTGTGCAAGGTGTTACTTTTGATAACGAAGAGATTTTAATATCTGCCGGAGCAAGGCCCCTTATATACTCGCTGTATATGGCTGTTATAGATCCGGGCGATGCGGTTATATTCCCTACCCCATCATGGAACAACAACCATTACTGCCACCTATCGGGTGCTAGGCCAATAATGATTGAAACCCGCGCCGAGAATAACTTTATGCCTACGGCCGATGAAATTCGTCCGCATATACAAGAGGCTACATTACTGGCTTTATGCTCTCCGCTAAACCCAACCGGCACTACCTTTACTAAAGAAGGTTTGGAAGCTATTTGCGATTTAGTTGTGGAAGAGAATAACCGCCGCGGCCCAGACCAAAAGCCTTTGTACCTGATGTACGACCAAATTTACTGGGCGCTTACATACGGCGAAACAAAGCATTACGACCCTATTAGTCTGCGCCCTGAACTGCGTGACTATACCATATTTATTGATGGCCTGTCTAAAACCTTTGCAGCAACCGGCGTACGCGTAGGTTGGGCGTTTGGCAGCAAGTACATAATAGACAAAATGAAGTCTATTTTAACCCACGTGGGTGCTTGGGCGCCAAAGGCTGAGCAAATTGCAACTGCTAAATTTTTAAAGAACGATGGCGAGGTTGACACTTACCTTGAAACCTTTAAAGATCAATGGCTTTTCTAACCTTAAAGCTGAAGGCTTTAAAGTAGATGCTATAGCACCGCAAGCAGCCATATACCTAACTGTTAAGTTTGACCTGCACGGAATGAAAAAGGCCGATGGGAAGGTATTGGAAACTACTAAAGAAATTACTTCTTATTTGTTAAACGAAGCTAAACTGGCCATTGTACCTTTTAACGCATTTGGCTCTAGCGATAACTCTCCTGGTACCGTATTTCGGTTGGGGTAAGCAAAAAGAAGAAATAGACACTATTTTCGAGAACCTGCGCAACGCTTTATCTAAATTATCATAAGCAGGGCAATGGCACACAATTATTGTATTATTATGGCTGGCGGCGTAGGCAGCCGTTTTTGGCCCCTTAGCCGTACCGAAAAACCCAAACAGTTTCTGGATATTTTAGGCACCGGTAAATCGTTATTACGTATGACGTTTGAACGCTTTGCCAAAATAATGCCCATAGAACGCATATACATAGTTACCAATAACGACTACTTAGAGTTGGTTAAAGAAGAACTGCCGGAAATGGCGGTATCTAACATTATTTGTGAACCTGCCCGCCGCAATACTGCGCCTTGTATAGCATACGCCAGCTACAAAATAAGCTCTATAGACCCTGATGCTGTTACGGTAGTAACCCCATCAGACCACCTGATACTTAACGAGGATATTTTTCTTGATAATATTAAGTTAGGGCTAGAAAGCGCTGCTAAAACAGACAGCCTTTTAACCATTGGTATAAAACCTACACGGCCCGATACCGGCTATGGCTACATACAGTTTAGCAACAAAGCCGTTGCAGGTTTAGATAGCTCTATAAAGAAAGTAAAAACATTTACTGAGAAGCCTGAGCTTGAACTTGCCCAAACGTTTGTTGATAGCGGCGAATTTATTTGGAATGCAGGTATTTTTATTTGGTCGCTAAAGAATATACTGGCGGCTTTTAATGAGTATTTGCCCGAGGTAAACGACTTATTTAAAGAAAACCTGAAAGCTTACAATACCAATAAAGAGTGGGATTTCATCCGCCAAACTTATTTGGTATGCCCCGGTATATCTATAGATAACGGTATACTGGAAAAAGCCAAGAATGTACTGGTAATAGAGGCAGGCTTTGGTTGGAGCGATTTAGGTACTTGGGGCTCTGTATATGAGCAAACCAAGAAAGACAAAACCGGCAACGCCGTAATAGGCAAGCATGCCATGTTCTACAATGCTAATAACTGTATGGTTCGCATGGATAACGATAAGCTTGTTGTTATTCAGGGGCTAGATGACTATATAGTTATTGATACAGAAAGTGCTTTGTTAATTTGTAAAAAAGAGGCAGAGCAAGAAATAAAAGAGATTGTAAACCAGGTAAAGATTGAAAAAGGAGAGGGATTTGTATAACCACTTCTAATTTACATCTTACTATTTTGGGGCTTCTGCTCACTTCTCTGTTAATAATTCCATAATATATTGGTTTATTTAAAGCGGATTTGCACAAAATTTGCACTATTCCCATTAACATTCATTTAGCAACGTATACCATTGAAAAGAGCAGCGCTTTTAGTATCCTTTATACTTACCGTTATATTAATAAAATCAACCATTAACTGGCAAAACGGCCCATCGCCACGCAAGGCTGAAAAAGCTGTGGTGGCAGAGAAGGTTGACCCTGCGTTTTTATACGAAAATGCTAAGTGGGCCGACTCGCTAATAAAAGTAATGACGCCCGAAGAGCGCATTGGACAGTTGTTTATGGTAGCTGCTTTTAGTAATAAAGACCAAGGCGCATACAAACTATATATCAAACCTGGTTAAAAACTATAAAATTGGCGGCCTATGCTTTTTCCAGGGTGGCCCGGCAAGGCAGGCCAGGCTTACAAACCTTTACCAATCGCAGGCTAAGGTGCCATTGTTTATTTCTATTGATGGGGAATGGGGCTTATCTATGCGTTTAGACAGCACCGTGCGCTACCCGCGCCAAATGATGTTGGGTGCTATACAAAACGATAGCCTTATTTATCAAATGGGTGTTGATATTGCAAAACAGTGCAAACGTATTGGTATACATGCCAACTTCTCGCCCGTTGCTGATGTTAACAATAACCCCAACAACCCGGTAATTAACACCCGTTCTTTTGGCGAGGATAAAATGAATGTGGTGCGTAAGTGTATAGCTTATATGAAAGGCCTGCAGGATAACCGCATTTTAGCTACGGCCAAGCATTTTCCCGGACATGGCGATACCGACAGCGACTCGCACAAAACTTTACCTACCGTTAACCACGACCGCAAACATTTAGATAGTCTAGAACTATACGCCTTCCGCCAGTTGGTTGATGCCGGTGTTGGTAGTATAATGGTTGCCCACTTATCTGTTCCAGCTTTAGATTCTACCAAAACAGCATCGTCTATTTCAAAACCTATTATTACTGATTTGCTTAAAAATGAAATGGGCTTTAAAGGGTTGGTATTTACCGATGCTTTAAACATGAGGGGCCTTGCAGCTAATAACACCCCCGGCTATGTTGATGTAAAAGCCTTATTAGCGGGTAACGACATATTGCTGTATGCTGAAGATGTGCCAACTGCTATTGAGCAGATTAAAAAGGCCATTGCCGAGAAAAAATTACCCAACAGGAAATTGACGACCGTTGCAAAAAAATATTGCTGGCCAAGAAATGGTTTGGCCTTGATAAGCGCAAGCCTATCGACCTTAAAAACCTAAACAAAGACCTTAACACCACCGGCAGCGAGGTATTAAACTACAAATTGGCCGAGGGGGCTATTACCCTAGCTATTAATAAAGACAGCATCATTCCTTTCCGCAGGTTAGATACTTTGAAGATAGCATCGGTAGCTATTGATGGCAGCACAGGTAATGTTTTCCAACAAAACCTAAAAAACTACGCCCCGGTTAAGTGCTATACGCTGAATGAAGATGCAGCATCGGCTACCTCGCCCCTATTGGCAGACTTAGCCGGCTATAATATGGTTATTGTAAGCCTGCATAACCCCAAGCGTTCTTTCTCTAAAAATACTATTGTTACTGATAATGTAACCGCGTTTATTAAGCAACTGGAAAAGAAAACCAAGGTAACTACCGTTGTGTTTGCTAATCCGTATAGCTTGGCAAAGCTTACCCCATCTAAAAACACTGCCGCGGTTGTAATGGCGTATGAGGATAGTAAGTACACCCAAAGCATGGCTGCACAGGCATTGTTTGGTGGCATAAGTGTAAATGGCAAGCTTCCGGTTACAGCATCATCGTGGTTTAAAGCTGGCCAAGGCGATGCCACCGGCAAAGCTATTCGCTTTAAATACACTATCCCCGAAGAGTTAAATATCAAGTCTCAAGACATTGGTAAAATTGACTCTATGGCCAAAAATTTTATAAAGCAAGGGGCTTTCCCGGGTTGTGTTGTATTGGTAGCTAAAGACCAAAAGGTGTTTTACAACAAAGCCTTTGGCAAGCATACTTATAGTGGTGACAGGAAAGAGGAAACTGATGATATTTTCGACATAGCATCGGTTACCAAAATTATGGCTTCTACCCTATCGCTAATGAAACTTAATAGCGAAGGCAAGTTTGATGTAAACAAGAAACTGGAAGATTACCTGCCCGAATTGAAAGGCACAAATAAAGGTTCTCTTAAAAACATAGATATACTTACCCATCAGGCACGCTTACAGGCATGGATTCCCTTCTTTAAAAAGACATTGCAGGGAACAGGATATGTTGATGGTATTTACAGCACCACTAAAACAGGTGAATTTACCCTAAAAGTAGCTGACGATATGTATATGCGTAAAAGTTATGTAGATACTATATATAAAGCCATAATAGAGTCGCCACTTATTAGCGAGTCGGGCTATAAGTACAGCGATATGGGCTATTACCTGTATAAAAAAATTATAGAAAAGGAAAGTGGCATGTCATTGCCCGACTACCTTAACGCTAACTTTTACAAGCCGCTAGGTTTAGAAACCATGGGCTTTAACCCGCTAGAGCGTTTTGATAAAGACAGGATTGTACCAACGGAAAATGATAAAGTATTTCGCCGCCAGCAAATACAAGGCTATGTGCACGACCAAGGCGCTGCCATGATGGGCGGTGTTTGTGGACACGCCGGTATATTTTCTGATGCTAACGACCTGGCAATTGTATTGCAAATGCTGTTAAACAATGGCGTATATGGTGGTAAGCGATACTTAAATGAAGATGTAGTAAAAGAATATACCAAGTGTCAGTTTTGTAAAGACAACCGCCGTGGTATAGGGTTTGATAAACCATCTCCGGCAGGCGACCCGGGCCCTACTTGCGACTGTGTTTCTATGGCAAGTTACGGCCACCAGGGCTTTACCGGCACACAGGTGTGGGCCGACCCTGAAAACGGGCTTATCTATGTATTCCTTTCAAACCGAGTGTTTCCTGATGCGGAGAACAAAAAAATAAACTCACTTGGGGTACGCTCTGGTATACAACAGGCTATTTACGATGCTTTACCAAAAGGCCCGACACCACGTAAATAATACCTTTCTGGCTTTAATCAAACAACCCTTTACTTTCTTGTTCGTATAGATAAACAGGCACTGGAATATCTAAGCCGCAACGCTCGTTTATGCGTTGTATGGTATACTTAATCAACTCAGGCGAGTGCAATTCATCGTGCTGGTGCATAAAAAAGTAAAGGTGGGTTAGCCCATCTTTTACCCATTTATCAATACGTTCCACCCAATCATCAATACGCTGGTAATCGCTTTTGTGCAGGGAGTTACCTACAAAACGTATAAAGGCTGTTGGGGTGGTTAAGCGCATGTGGCATACATCGCGTCTGCCTGCCGTATCTGTTATAACAAAGCCTTTACCGGCATTTTGCAATACATTGCCCAATGCTTCTAAATTGCCATCCTTAAACCAATCGGGGTGGCGCACCTCAAAAAACATTTCCAAATCGGTAGGCAGGTAATCCAGGTAGTTTTTTACATCATCTAAATTCTTAGGCCCAAAGCTGGGGTGCATTTGTAAAAAACAGGGCCCAAGGCTCTCGCCAAGTGCATAAACACCTTTTAAAAACACATCGGTTTCACGCTCTGCATTAACCAGCCTGCGGGTTTGCGATATCATGGCCGTAAACTTAGGGCTGAACATAAAATTTTCGCCTGCCTTCTCTTTCCACACATTCATGGTCTTTTCATCGGGCAGTTTGTAAAATGTTGCGTTTAACTCTATGCAATTAAAGTATTTAGCGTACCAGTTTAAAAAATCAGCTTCTTTGGTTTTAGGCGGATATAGCTTGCCCACCCAGTCTTTGCGGCCCCATTTGGCACAACCAAAATAAAACACAGGTTGCTTTTTGCTTTTGGCTGCCTTAAGCACCTTTGTAGTCTCTTTAGGGTCGGGCGGCAGGGTAAAATCTACCTTTTCTAATTCTTCAGGAGTAACTCGTCCAAAATCCATTGCTCAGTATTTTAAAATATGGATGAAAGGTATGTATCTTTCAGCAATGATAAAAAGGCTTGCATTACCAATTTGTATAGGGCTGCTAATAGCCCTGCACATGCCTTTTTTACAAGCCGACCCCGATGGCCTTTTAGCATGGGGCAGCCGCGGTGCTTATACTGATGAAGGCCTTTACACCAGCCAGAGTACGTAACTATGTTAACCACGGCAGCTTTGATATTAACGAAACCGATGGTTTTGCTAAGGCGCCTTTATTTTCAGCCTACCTCCTACCCTTTTTAGCACTATTTGGCACACACCTTTGGGTGGCCCGGTTAGGCATACTTCTGTTCTTTGCCTTTACACTCTATTGTTTTATACGAAAGAATATAAGCCAACGCTACCAAGGCTTTGCTGTAGGTATTATTGGGTTGCAATACATGGTGTTTAACTATAGCCACTTTGCCATGGCAGAGATACTGGCTGCATGTTGCATTGTATGGGTATTGCACTTCTATCTTTCCTACACAGTAACAGGAAAGCTAGCTACTATTGTTTGGGCTACGTTAGCCGGAGTTGCTGCGGTACTTATAAAATCCAACCACTTATATGTGGTGGCTATCCTACCCTCGGTTTTAGGTATTACCCTATTATATCACTTAATAAAGAAGAGTGCCCTTATCAAACAAACTGCCCTAGCCGTTGGGTTGTCAGTACTGGTTAATGTAGTATCGGCACTGGGTGCCTATCTATTTATATTTTTGCCCAACGAAGCCCTGTACATTAAAATATTTAACCAAGAAGTAAGCGGCAAGTTTGAGCCTACATTTGGTCAATTGATTGAGCGTGCCGGCCATAATTGGGATGCTATAGCTACAGCGCCTGAACTTACTGTACCACTTGCAACACTGGCTGTAACAGCTATATTATTTTTGATAGTCAGGGTAAAGTATTTCTCTGATACTAAGCCATTAAAAAGCTTGCACCTCTTGCTGTTTAGTAGCATTTGGCTGCTGATTGAACTGCACAAGCTAACGGTGCTTTACTTGCCATCGCGCTACTTGGTTCCTGCCTTTTTAGTTATACCTATTATTATAATAGCCTTACTTGAGCAAATTGGCTTTTCACGCTTTAAACTCTTAGGAACAATAATAGCTGTAACTATAATAGGTATAAGTAGTTATCATTATTCGCAAGCATATAGCAGACGTAGTTTTGTTATAAACAATATGAACAACTATGTAGCCACTATGGGTAAGCCCGATAGGGTTATTTTAGGCAGTTGGGCAGCTACAGCTTGTTGGGAGAGTAAGAACATTACCATGCCTGTATGGGAAAACTATTTTAACGACCATGGGTTTATGGAAAAACACCCGTTAGCTATTATTACTGAGGTTGATGAACGCGATGCTGAAGCAATCTTTATGCGCCGTGGGGTTGATTTAAAAGCTCAACGAGACTCGGCCCGGGTATTTACTATTGGCGGATGGCAGGTATGTGTAAATTGGCTTAAAAACTAAAGCCCCTGATGAAACACCAGGGGCTTAGCTATATTTAAAAAATCAGGTTTTATTATTTTTTACCGGCTTTAGCAGCTTCAGTAGCAGCAGCTTGTGCAGCACGGGTAGTGTTAACACTTACCAACACAACGTTAGGCGCAGCTAAAATTGTAACGTTTTCAATCTTAAGGTCTTGGATTTTAACAGACTGTCCAATGCTTAAATCTGAAATATCAACGTTAATTGAATCTGGAAGGTTAGCAGGCAAAGCCTTAACCCTTACTTTACGGGTTTTAATAACCAGTTTACCACCGGCACGTACACCTACTGAGTTACCTGTAACTTTTACAGGAATAGCAATAGAAATAGGGGTAGCATCGTTAATCGCTAAAAAGTCAGCGTGGATTAACTCGTCGCTTATCGGGTGGAATTGGGTATCCTGTAAAGTTGCTTTGTAGTTTTTGCCATCAATAGCCAAATCAATAGTGAAAACCTCAGGTGTAAATAACACTTTTTTGAATTCACGAGAATCGGCAGCAAAATGAACTTGGTCGGCTGCTCCGTAAAGTACACAAGGAACCAAGCCTTGGTTGCGAATCGCTTTGGTATCTTTTTTACCTAAACCTGTGCGGGGAGAGCCGCTAATTGTTGCTGTTTTCATTTTTAAATTATATCTAAATGATAATATTCAATTTATAATTAAACTACAAATGTAGAACTAATTGACTCGTAATTGTGCACCCTCTCAATAACATCGGCAAAAAGCTTGGCTACCGTAAGTACTTTAATCTTTGAAGTATCTTTTCCTTCCTTCAAAGGTATAGTATCTGTTACCACCAGTTCTGTAAGCTGCGAGTTTGCTATATTTTCATACGCGTTACCCGACAGTACAGGGTGAGAACAAATAGCCCTAACGCTTAAGGCGCCCTTTTCCATTAACATGTCGGCAGCTTTGCAAAGCGTGCCGCCGGTGTCAATAAGGTCGTCTATAAGCACTACGTTTTTGCCTTCCACATCACCAATAAAGGTCATGCTCTCGATAACGTTGGCAGCCTTGCGTTGCTTGTAGCAAATAGCCATATCAACACCTAAAAACTTAGAGTAAGCGTTTGCACGGCGGCTACCACCCATATCGGGGGCGGCAATAATCATATTGTCAAGGTTAAGCTCTTTTAGGTACGGGATAAATATCGCCGAACCATAAAGGTGGTCAACCGGAACGTCAAAAAAGCCCTGTATCTGGTCAGCATGTAAATCCATGGTCATTACACGGGTTACACCGGCTGCAGTTAGCAGGTTGGCTACCATTTTAGCGCCTATAGAAACGCGGGGCTTGTCTTTACGGTCCTGACGGGCAAAACCAAAGTATGGTATTACCGCTACAATTTGGCGGGCCGATGCACGACGGGCCGAATCTATCATCAACAAAAGCTCAAACAGGTTATCTGTTGGAGGAAATGTTGATTGGACAATAAACACATCGCAACCACGCACCGACTCTTCAAATGATGGCTGAAACTCACCATCGCTAAAGCTTAAAATAGAAGCCTTTCCAAGCTCTACACCCCCATCGTAATGAGACGCGATTTGCTCGCCCAGGTATCGGGTTGCCCTTCCGGTAAATATCTTTACACGGTAGGGTATTAATGGCTGATTTATAAGCGTTGACAACAGTCTGTTTTTTTAATTAAAAAACCGGTTTCTCATTTGAAAAACCGGATTTTTTGTGGTCCCGTAGGGAGTCGAACCCCAAACCTTCTGATCCGTAGTCAGATGCTCTATCCAATTGAGCTACGGAACCAACAATTTCCTTTTAAGGGCTGCAAAAGTAGAAATTAATCTTTAAACAGCGAAATTATTTAGCAGAAATTTTAACTATTTCTGGTCTTTATCTTTTGGGGTGCCTTTAGATATGGTGTTTCGCATGTCTGTATCAGCTTGTATATTCTGCATTTTGTAGTAATCTAAAACGCCAAGGTTACCGTTTCTAAAGGCTTCGGCCATTGCTTTAGGCACTTCGGCTTCGGCCTCTATTACCTTAGCACGGGCTTCTTGTGCCTTTGCTTTCATTTCCTGCTCCAGGGCAATTGCCATGGCGCGGCGCTCTTCAGCTTTGGCCTGAGCAATGTTTTTATCGGCATTGGCCTTAGTCCATTTGTAATTTGGCGCCAATGTTTATACCTACATCAATATCAGCAATATCAATAGATAGAATTTCGAAAGCCGTTCCGCTATCTAAGCCCTTTGCCAATACTACTTTTGAAATAGAATCGGGGTTTTCCAACACCTGCTTGTGCGAGTCGGCCGAACCAATAGAAGTTACAATACCTTCACCAACACGGGCAATAATGGTTTCTTCGCCTGCGCCACCCACCAAACGGTTAATATTGGCACGTACCGTAACCTTAGCTTTGGCTATAAGCTGAATACCATCTTTAGCCACAGCCGCAACAGGTGGTATATTAATTACACGCGGGTTTACCGACATTTGAACAGCCTCAAACACATCGCGACCAGCAAGGTCAATAGCCGTTGCGGTTTTAAAATCTAAAGGTATGTTGGCTTTATCGGCAGATATAAGGGCGTTTACAACGCCTTGTACTTTACCACCTGCTAGGTAGTGGGCTTCTAACTCATCGCGGGTTATGGTTAAACCGGCTTTGGTAGAGTTAATCATGGCAGTTACAATTATGCCCGGTGGAACTTTACGCCAGCGCATAAATATTAACTGTAGTAGCGATACTCGAACGCCTGAAAGGATGGCCGAGAACCAAAGACCTACGGGAATGAAGTAAAAAAGTATCCAAAGACCTATAAGGCCCCCTACTATAATAGCGATTAAAACTCCGGCACTGGCTGGCATAATTATTATATTATTGGTTTAACTGTTATTTGACTTTTTGTAACTGCAACAATAGTGATTTTTGTTAAAGGGTCTACATACTGACCGGTGGTTGTTACCTCGTAATACTCCCCTCCAAACTCTGCCTTACCCATTGGCGCTAAACGCGATACGGCAACACCGGTAGTGCCCACCTGCAAAAGGCTTTCATCAAACGTATTTACCTGACCTTTAAGTTTTTTATGCAAAGTAAAACGGTTCCATGTACCTGCCCTGAATGCTAAAATTACCGCACCCAGTGTAATGGCTGATGTTATACCTAGTACATACAGCCCTGTGGTAGTTCCATAGCCTGCAAAAGCAAACCAGAGGCCTACCAGCATTAATATGCCACCAATAACACCTAATACTGTTGTACCGGGGAGCACCAATATCTCTACCATAAGCAGCAAAAGGCCTAATAATAGTAATAGTATAATGCCGGTTAGCGTCATACCTCAAAAGTAGGGTAAACAATTGAATTAAGGGAGAATAATTAAAGCGGGAGCAGTTTTAGCGCTGCATTTTCTTTGGCGCGCATCTTCTTTTCATCCGCGGGCGATTTGTCTTTATAACCCATAAGGTGTAAAACCCCATGTATCATCACCCTATGCAGTTCTTGCTCAAAAGTGCTTTTATAGGTTTTAGCATTGTCAGCCACACGGTCTATCGATATAAATATATCACCGGATATACGCTTACCCTCTGTATAATCAAACGTAATTATATCAGTAAAGTAATTGTGGTTAAGAAACTGCTTGTTCATTTCCAGCAAATGGGTATCTGAACAAAAGACATAATTTATTGGGGCTATAGAATACCCATCGTTAGAAGCAACAAGTGCCACCCAATTGCGCAGCACCTGTTTATCTTTTAAAGTAAATTTTACGTCTTGTAGCCTGAAAGAAATGTTACGCGACATATTACTCGGCTGCAGCCTGGTGCAGTTTAAAGTCTAACATAACAATACGTCCTTTCTCTTCAAACTCTACACCATCGGCCAGGTGGCGCATTAAAAACACACCGCGGCCATTGGGCTTTTCTATATTTTCTGGTGATGTAGGGTCGGGAACATGGTCATAATCAAAACCAATTCCTTCATCGGCTACCGTAAAACGGATACCGTCGTTAATAGCATCGCACTTAATAGATACGTGCTTTGCCATATCAAACTTGTTGCCGTGTTGTATAGCGTTTGTAATCGCTTCGGTAAGGGCTACAAGCATGTTGCCGTACACATCTTCATTAACGTAATACGGTGCGCTAAGTTCCTGAAGCAATTTCTCTACTAAAAGAACACTCTCTTGTGACGATGTAATGCGCACTTCTTGATGGTTGGCGGGTTGGGCGTGTGTAATTGTTTGCATCATAGGCAACATCGTTATTTTTTAATACTGCGTTTTTCACTTTGGCCCGGTAGCGGTGCTTCAACTTTAGGAGTTCCTGCGGGTTGGGGCGCTGCGGGTTGTTTGTTTTCAAAGTTGTTAAAATAGTCGGTTACCTTGGTGCGGTAAAACAAGTTTAACGCCGGTGGAACTGTTTTTAGTAACTCTGTTTCTTTCATTTTTTTCTGTTATACTCAAAAAATAAAGAAGGGTTACTTAAAGGTGAATCTTTTGGTTCTTTTGATTCTCGGGTATCGTCTTCATCACGTTCACGTTCCGATTTTTCGGCCACCAACAGGCGGGTTAAAATGTCTTGTTGACGTTTAAGGGTTTCTTCGGTAATATTCTTGTCTACAATATCTTTTTCGGTCTTCTCCATATCCTCCATAATCTTGCTAAGGTTGCCCTTGCTGCCATTCTTACCGTCTTTATCTATCTGGTCGGCAAGGCCCTGCAACTGGCGGCGGATAGACTCTTGCTGCGCTGCCATTTTAGCTAAACCCTGGCTCATGCCTTTTTGGCCGCCCGGCTTTTTGCCATTCTGCATGCCATCTTTCATGTCTTTAATATCCTTGTTTAGCTTCTCCTGCATTTTGCGCATATCACCCGCACTTGGCTTTTGGCCTGTTTTGCCGGGCTTTTTGCAGCTACCCTTGCCCGACATTGACGATGGCATACTTTGCTGCATCTGGTCGGCTACATCGCTAAGCATAAGTGCAAGGTTGTTTACAGCTGTCATAACAAATTGCTGGCGGTTGGTAGCTTGCGGGGGAATACGGTCTTCCAACGCATTAATGGCTTTGCCCATATTACTATTTATATCAGCAATCTCACGGTTTATGATAGCGCTTATTTGGGGTACGCGTTTGCTCAATGCCAACAGGCTGTCTTCAATCATGCGGCCATCGTCTTTCAACTTTTTCTGGTCTTGCATAATTTTGTTGTACAGCGGGTTGTTGATGTTGGTTTTACCGGTACGGCTAATCAACTCTTCCTGGTCGAATGATAGTTTAATGAGGTTCTCCAACAACTGGCGCAGCGATTTTAAATCCTCTTCGCTTTGTTCCGCTTCCATATCGTCCTGCATCTTCTCCAACTTATCGCTCATCTTTTGCATCTTGTCTGATGCTCCTTTTTGCGATTGAGATGCTTTGCTATTCTTTTTATTCTCTAAGTTCTCTTTAGAGTCTTTCAGGTTTTTTCAATATCCTGCTGGTCGGTCTTAGGGTTTTCAAAATCGTTAGGGGTTTCAAGTTCCTTGTTCTTTTTATCAAGGTCTTCCATTTCCTTTTTCAACTTATCAAACTCCTCGTTTATCTTATCCTGCTTATCGGCAATGTCTTTTTGCTCTTGCGGGGTATCGGCATTCTTGGTGTCTTCGGCTAATTTGTCTTGTTCTTTAGCAAGGTCTTTTAAGCGGTCAATAGTCTTTTGCAGCTTGTCGTCAAACTCCATGCGCTTAAATGTTTCTAACGACCGGTCAAGCTCTTTCTCAATGTCTTTATTGGTCATTTTAAGCTCGTCCAGCATTTTCTGAACCTTGTCTTTATCAAGGTTGTCCATCATCTTTTGCAAGTCGTCCAACATCTTCTGCAAGTCGGGCGTCATAATATCGTCCAGCAGTTTTTCCAGTTGCTTCTGCTTATCTAATATGCGTTGGTCTTCCTCGCTAAACGAGTTGCTGTTCTGGTTTTTCTGGCTGTTTTCCTTTTTAATATCATCCAACTTTTTCTCCAGGTCTTTTTGCTTTTTAAGTATGTCTTGCAGCTTTTTCTTGTCTTCGTAAGTCATTGCCTTTTTATTCAGCAACTTCTTATTCAACTCGTCCAAGTCTTTCTGCAGGCTTTTAGCATCTTTAATGCTTTGGCCTAAATCGTCTTTTATTTCTTTGTTAGACTTATCAGTGCTTTGGGCAATATCGCCAAGCGTAGGTACGCGGAACGCCATTTTAGTACTGCGCGATGATTTTGAACCATGCACCCCATCGTTATCCCACACCTCAAAATAATATTCAAACGCGTCGCCGGGGGCTAATGTCATGGTGTTTAAATCCCATAAATAATAAAACTCCGCAGCCGACTGGCCCTAGGTAAAGGGTACATCTTTTGACACTATAGCGCCTTTAGGGTTGCCGCCTTCATCAACAGATACATAATTAAATGTTAAACGGCGGAAACCATAATCATCTTTAGTAATACCATTAAAGTATAAACGCTTGATGTTGGTAGAGTCTTTATACTCCTGCGCTTCTATGGTAGGGTATTGGTCGGGCACTACACTAATGCTGTATCGTACAGAGTCGCGGTTGCTTAAATACTGGTTAGAGGTAGCAATGCTATACGTTTTGCTTTTCAGCAGGCGGGCAGACAGTGAGTATTTATCGGCACCGGCGGCATTAACAGCCTGCGCGGTATCGTTAAATGCCATTTTAAGGTTTTGGGTGTTTTGGGTTGAGAATACCCAGGTAGCCACCGTACCTTCCGGCACAATAAAGTCGCCGGTGTTTTTAATGGTTTCGGGCTGCTTGCCGGTGTAGGCAGGGTAAGCCAACTTAACCTCAAAGTTTAATATAATAGGGTTTGGCAAAGCACGCAGGGTATATTCCTGCGAGTCGAAACCATCGGCAACTAAATGAAAGGTTATATCCTTTTGAACATTGCGGAATAGGTAGTTGAACTCAATGGTGTTTTCGCGTTCCATTTTGTAGCGAACATCGCCCACCTCTATAAATACCTCTTGCGGAACCTCGCTACCTGTTAGTTTCAAATCCAGTTTAAAATCCTGGTTTTGAATAACCTTTAAGTCTTTATTTACTAAGTTGAACTGGAAAGGGGCTTTAGGTGCGAAATACGTATTATAGTTTACCAGCCTGCCACTACTCTCAGCAATAATACCGGGGTAAAACAACATAATAATAACCAGCGCGATGATTGGAGGCAACGCGTATTTAAGGTACTTGCGGTTAGCGCCTAAATCAATAGCATTGGTAAAAGGTATAGGTTTTAACTCGGCTATTTTCTGGTCTATGCCCGCGCTAATAAGCGATGAACTACCAAAACCACTATCAGCAGTAAGGGTATTTAACTGCAAAACATTCAGCAGTTTATCTTTAACATCGGTAAAGTGGCGACCTATAATTATTGCGGCATCGGTATGGCTGATAACCTTACCCATGTTATACAACTTAAGCAGCGGTATAATAATCCACTTAACAGTAATGCCTAAACTGATAGCCAAGAAAGAGTAAAACAATATGGTACGGCCGGTTGTATTAAAACGGCCAAAATATTCGAGCAGGTTAACGGTTAAAAAGAAAAGTACAAATACGCCGGTAAAATACAAGCCCCCGCGTATAAGCTGGTTTTTGTAATACTTACGCGTAAACTCGTCAATCTTCGCTATTAAAAGGTTATAATTTGAATTTGTCCTTTCCATATTGCCCCGTTTTACGAATGATTAGCCTTTTAGTTTCCTGAAAGATGCATTTTAATTAACAATCCACACTAAAGGTTATTCACACAACTCCACTTTATCGGGCGACGAGTCGTGTATGCCGATTTCTATACAGCGGCCCTCCATATTAAACAGCAACCGTAAAGATCCGTAGGGCTTTTTGTAGATGAGTACCCTACCACCATCAATCTCAATATCAGCAACGCCAAGTTTAGTTACCGCATCCCTGCGCTGTGTTCCTAATAAGGCAGGCTCTGTGCGACCCGAGAATTTATCGCGTAGCTCAATATAATTACGGCCGGTGTAAAAGTAAATATCGTTATTAAGGTAAAAAACGCCACCCCCACAGTTTACATTGCCCCCTTCGGTAGACTCGCCCGTAAAACAGGGCAGCTTCTTTTTTACTGCCGACATGCTTGTTGTGGGCTTTAATCCATTAACACGGCCGGTATATAAGTCGGCAATAATATTATCGCAGCCGGTACCCACCGCCACCACAGGGTCGGGCTTGGCTTTTGTTTTTACGGGCGGCTGTGCTATAGCAGGTATAAATAAGCAACCTAAAACTACTGTCGCAATAATTCTCTTCATCATACAAACTCTATTATTGGCAAAGGCCTGCCGGCTTTTCCTTCGGATTAAGAAACTTATAGTTTATAGACTTATCATAATCCTAGCAAGCTGCAGTATTGTTGTTTTGCGCCTTAGTATATGCGGGCACGGTAAAAATAACCCTTCCCATCGCCGGGGCGCTTTTTTATATAGGCGTTAAAATCTTTTAGGGCTTTATCATAATCCATAGCACTGTAGTACAACAACCCGCGAGACATTAAGGCTAAATCGTAATTAGGCATAATACCCAGAGCCAAATTATAATCTTCTATAGCCTCAGGAGCCATGCCCAGATTTTCTTTAGCCTTACCACGCTGATAGTAAATAGTCTGCGTTTTTTTACCCTTTTTAATGCACATGGTATAATCAGGTATAGCATCGGCAGGTGTGCCCATTGCCATTTTTACCGATGCACGCATTAGGTAAGCGTTGGCATTGTTGGTATCTATCTTTATAGCGCTGGTAAAATCGCCCATAGCATTACCATATAGTTCCTTTTCAACCAAAACATTGCCGCGTTGCATGTAGGCATCTACATTCTTTTTATCGTACAGTATGCAAAGGGTAAAATCGGTAATGGCCTTATCGGGTTGCTTTAGTTTATGTTGTATGCGGCCACGCTCAAAGTAGGCGCGCGCGTATGTGCTGTCAATTTTTATAGCCTCGGTATACGAGTTTATAGCCAAATCATAATCGCTGTTTAGGTAATGCCTTAGCCCTTCGGTAAACTTATTCTCTGCCGTAGTTTGTGCCTGCACAGCAAAAGCAGTTAACAAAATGGTTATTATTGCTACTATATATTTCATTGCCTTAGTTGAATTAAACGCCAAATTAGCAAAAAATTGTGGCTGTAAAGAAATTCAGTTTTAAACATTATGAGGTGGTTCATGAACAATCATCTATGCCAATTGGCACAGATGCCATATTGCTTGGTGCCTGGGCTTATAATGAAGCACCCGCTAGTATTTTAGACATTGGCACCGGCTGCGGGGTTATAGCCCTTATGCTGGCCCAGCGCTACACAACCGCCGCTGTTGAAGCTGTTGATATTGATGCACCATCTATACACGAAGCTACCGAAAACTTCAACAACTCCCCTTTACCGATAGGTTACTTGCTGAACATACAGACATTAAAGAACTAAAACGCCCTAAGCGCTACGACCTTATTGTTTCTAACCCACCTTATTTTACGGAGAGTGTAGTATCGCCGGCACAGGCAAGGGCCATTGCACGCCATGGCCTTACCCTAAACTACGCCGACCTGCTTTGGCAGGTTAACCGTTTGCTTAGTGCCGATGGTAATTTTTGCTGCGTACTGCCCGAAGCTAACATAAAAGCGTTTATTCTAAAGGCCGAAAGCAACGGGCTAATCATCAATAAAATAACCAACATACAATACAACCAAAAGAAACCCGTATCGGTAAGCCTGCTTAACTTTAGTCGATACCAAGAGGGGCTTGATATTAACACCCTTGTGTTGCATAACGAACAAGGCCAGCCTACCGAAGAATATAAAGCCTTGGTGGCCGGTTTTTATTTGTGGGCTTAGTTATACCTTTGCGCCCAATGCGCTTGCTCATACTCACCCAATACTTTCCACCCGAAACAGGTGCCCCACAAAACCGCCTGGCCGATTTAGCCCTGCGCCTAAAGGCTAAAGGTGTGGATGTTGATGTATTTGCCGCTATGCCAAACTACCCAAAGATGGAGGTATTTAAAGGCTACAAGGGCAAACTGTATATGAAGGATGATTGGCAGGGCCTGCGCATATTCCGCAGTTGGATATATGTTAGCAAAGGCCGTGGCGTAGTTTCGCGCCTGCTAAACTACTTCTCGTTCACCTTTTCATCACTGTTCTTTGGCACGTTTGTATTAGGCAAGTACGATTATATATTGGTTGAATCACCTCCCCTATTTACAGGTATATCAGCCTATATACTTTCTAAATTTAAAGGTGCTAAACTGGTATTTAATGTGTCTGACCTTTGGCCCGAGAGTGCCGAAAAACTGGGCATCATTACCAATAAAACCTTATTGAATACTGCCACTAAGCTGGAAGAGTTTTTATACCGTAAGTCGGTACTAATACCCGTGCAAACCCAAGGCATACGCGATAACATAAAAGCCCGCTTCCCCAATAAAAATGTGTACTGGCTTCCTAACGGGGTTGACACCGGCTTTTGGAAACCAGAAAACTACACCCAGCAATGGAGGACAGACAATGGTTTTGCCGGTACCGACTTTTTAGCCTTGTATGCAGGCATTATAGGCCATGCCCAGGGACTTGAGGTTATCATTAAAGCCGCGCAGTTATTAGCAAATCAACCCCAAATAAAATTTTTACTTGTGGGTGATGGGCCTGAGAAAGAAAAGCTAATGGCACAGGCAAAACAATTAGACCTTACCAGCGTTTTCTTTTACCCTTCGGTAGAAAAGGCCCTGATGCCCGCTATAGTTAAAGCATGTAATGCCGCGGTTATACCGCTAAAAAACTTAGAACTCTTTAAGGGGGCCATTCCATCTAAAATTTTTGAGAACCTTGCCTTTGAAAAACCTTTATTATTAGGGGTTGATGGCGAGGCCCGCAAACTTTTTATTGACGAAGGAAAAGCAGGCACGTATTTTGAACCTGAAAATGCAGAACAATTAGCTACACAGGTTAAATATATGTTTGATAACCCCGATAAGGTACAACAGATGGGCAAAAGCGGACGGGAGTATGCTCTACAAAACTTTAACCGCCAAACTATTGCCGATGCTTTTTACAACCAACTGCTAACCATTGAGCAAAGCCGCTAACATACTGCAACAGGTAAACAAGGCCGCCATTTGCCTGGTAGCAGCAACCTTTGTGTGGCCGCAATACCTTGCCGTAGTATCGGTATCGCTGTGGCTGCTGGTGTTTTTGGTTTCATTCGGGTTTAAAAACCCAACCTGCAAAGCTATAAGCAAAATCTGCTGCAACCCCTGCCCCTACTCTATTTGCTATACGCCATAGGCTTACTATGGACAACCAACATGCAAGAGGGCGGCGCTACAATGGGCCTAAAAGCATCATTATTGGCTTTTCCCTTAATAGTAGCGCAGCTTGGCTATAAAGAAGAGTATTTAAAACTGGCCCTGCATTGGTTTGTAGCATCGTGCTTTGCCGCCATAGCCTTTTGCCTTGTTATTGCTACCTATAACTATACCCAATCGGGCGATGGCTCTGTGTTTTTCTATACCAAACTGTCTTACTTTTTACACGTAGGTTACTATGCCATGATGCTCAATTTTGCCATTGCTATTTTATATAACTTTTGGATAAAGCACATTCTTAAAACATCCCTATTTATAATACTTACAACCATACTGGCATTTTTTGTATTGATGCTTTCTACCAAAATGGGCATCATCGGTTTGCTGTTTGTTATTTTTTACATGACTATGCACAGTTGCCTGGAGTATAAGCACTATAAAAAGGGGGCTATAATATTTATTGCCGGCTTAGCCATTGTTGGGTTTAGCACCTACGGGTTACCAACACTTAACAAACGCATAAACGCGGCATCTAACACCCTACAAAACAAAGCCACCGACCAGCCGGGTGAGTCTACCGCATCGCGCATTGCTGTTTGGAAAGATGCTATACAACTTGCAAAAGCTAATACCATTACCGGTGTTGGCACAGGCGATAGTAACGATGCGCTTATAGCCCAATACACCGCCAGCAACAATGCCATAGCCATATACCGCAATTACAACGCTCACAACCAGTACCTGCAAACAGGCATAGGGTTAGGACTAGCAGGAATTATACTATTGGTATTATCCGTTATGCTACTAATGTTTTTAGGCCACCGCAGGCACGAGTGCCTTATAGCAGTGTTTGGTGTACTTGTTGCCCTAAATTACCTTACCGAAGCCATGTTGGAAAGGCAGCCCGGAGTACTCTTCATTGCATTTTTCACCGCCTTTTTTGTAGCCCAGCTCAACCTTGTAAAAGACAAACCCACCACTTGCTAAACCCCTACAGTATGTAAATAAACAACTCGTTTTCGCGCCTTAAACTCCCCTACTTTTTAAGGAGGGGTGTCCGCCTCGGGCGGACGGGGTGGTTATCGGTTTACTAAACTACAAAGTACACAAAGCCATCACAAAGCACACAAAGTTTATTTTTCATTTTTAGTTTCTCATTTATCATTTCACCAAACCCCTACAGCGTGTAGCTAATAACATCGTTTTAGCGGGTTGCTACTACCCATGTTGAACTGTCATCCTGAACTTGATTCAGGATCTCGAGATTCACTATACAAACAGTTATTTTCCATTTCTAACTTTTAGTTTTTCACTTTAAACTTCCCTACAGCACGTAGCCCTACCACTCATTTTCGCGCTCATTAATTGACCATTGTGCATTGTCAATTGACCATTAAAAAACACCTCAAGGCAGCCCGCCGAAGCAAACCACCTGTAAAGTGCACAAATCTTATCATAACAATTTAACTACTGACCAACAGAATGGTCTGTTGTTTAAGCTTGTCCTCTTGTTAAACCGTTTATCTTAAATATCTATCTAAACCATTAATATGAAATCTTAATAAGCATTGTAGGGTTTCCTTTAGCCCCTCTCACTTTGGGGGAGGGGTTGGGGAGGGTGCGCCGCGCGGCTGTTCGTCATCCCGAACTTGTTTCGGGATCTCCTAATTAACCATTAGGAAAGGTTGTAATTTTCGGTTATTGCAATAACAACACAAAGATACAACAGCAATAAAGATAAGTCAAGTAAATTAATATAAATTAAATTAATTCGCATCTAATATGCTGATGCAGAGAAAAATAAAATCTTGCAGGTATACCTTTGTGTACTCAGTGAAATAACTTTGTGTTCTTTGTGGTTTAAATCCAGCTTCAAGTGAGGGATTACAATTAAAGTACGTTACGCCATTACCAAATTAGGATCAGAATATACCTCTTCTACCTCGGCCAGAATGTCGAGTATCTCGGTGTACGAATAGTTGGTAACCAACTTCATGCGGTAGTCTTTAAAATTGGGCAACCCGCGGAAATAGTTAGTGTAGTGGCGGCGCATCTCTATAATACCCAGCTTTTCACCTTTCCACTCTATAGATTTTAGCAGGTGCATTTTGCAAATAGAAAGCCTGTCGGCCATGGTAGGCTTAGCCAAATGCTCGCCCGTTTTCATAAAATGCTTAATCTCGTTAAATATCCATGGGTAACCAATGCTGGCGCGGCCTATCATAACGCCATCTACACCATAGCGGTTCTTCATTTCCAAAGCCTTTTCGGGGGTGTCAACATCGCCATTGCCAAATATGGGTATCTTAATGCGGGGGTTGTTGCGTACTTCGCCAATAAGGGTCCAATCTGCGGGGCCTTTGTAAAGCTGCGCACGGGTGCGCCCGTGGATAGACAAGGCGGCAATACCAATATCCTGCAACCTCTCGGCTACTTCGGCAATGTTCTTGGTGTTATCGTCCCACCCCAGGCGGGTTTTTACGGTAACGGGGCGGTTAGCAATGTTCACAATCTCCTTGGTCATGCTAACCATCTTAGGTATATCTTGCAACAGGGCGGCACCTGCACCTTTACAAGCCACCTGCTTTACCGGGCAGCCGTAGTTAATGTCTATAAGGTCAGGGTTGGCACGGTCGGCTATAATACCGGCTTCGCGCATGGAGTTAATGTCCGATCCAAAAAGCTGGATACCAATAGGGCGCTCATACTCAAATATATCAAGCTTTTGCACACTTTTGGCAGCATCGCGTATCAGGCCTTCCGATGATATAAACTCGGTATACATCAAATCGGCCCCGTTTTGCTTACAAACGTAGCGAAATGGAGGGTCGCTCACATCTTCCATAGGTGCAAGCAATAAAGGGAACTCCCCAAGTCAATATTTCCTATTTTTACACTCAACTTTTTAGATAATATACCGCAAAGATAAGTAAAATAGCCCAAATGGAACAGTTTGCCCCCTTACAGAATGCACGCCCGGTTACACGGTTCTTCCTATTTATGTCGTTATTCCTTTTATGCTCTTCGTTTGGGGCTATTATTGGGCAAATGATTATAAAATCTATTTGCGGCTGCGAAATGCCCGATACGTCAGCCTTTATATCCACCGCACAAGAAAACCCGGCATTTTTATCAGGTATCAGGATAAGTGTAATCTTCTCGCAGTTTATTGGCTTTGCCCTACCCGCTTTCTTTTTGCCCGTTTGGTTAATGTTGATGTATCTGAAGAGCTGGAATTAGCTAACAAAACCAGTTATAAAAGCTACCTTATAGCGGGCCTGCTAATTGTGGCAGCCTTGCCCTTAATAAACCTTATGCTGTGGTTAAATATGCAGGTAGATTTCCCCGCCCTGCTTGGCGAATTTGGCACTGCCATTAAAGAAATGGAAGACATGAATACCGGCCTTGGTAAAATGTTGTTACCTGAACCCGGCGATGTTAAAACACTGCTATTAGTAATAGTAGTATTAGGTATTACACCTGCTATATGCGAGGAGTTAGTCTTCCGCGGCGTGTTTCAACGCATACTTACCGCCAGCTTTAAAAATGGCCATGCAGGCGTATGGGCTGCCGCCTTTATATTCAGCGCTATCCATTTTCAATTTTATGGCTTTTTACCACGCCTTGTATTAGGCGCTGTTTTAGGCTACTTGTTTATGTATAGCCGCACGCTGTGGGTACCCATGTTGGGGCACGCGGTAAACAATACGCTATCGGTTTTAGCTTCTTATTTTCAGCTGAATGAAAGCGAAACACTCAATACCGATACATTGGGCACTAGCGCTTCCGATTGGTTAATTATTGTGGTTTCTATAGTTATTACCGTAGGCTTATTTATAGTGTTTAAGAAGATAAACAAAGACATACCCCAAGAGCCTGAAAACACAGATAACTCAGCGCTCTCTGCGTAACAACTCTGCGTTCTATGCGGTTACAGCAAACAACAAAAGTCATATACAACTCAGCGCACTCCGCGAAATAACTCTGCGTTCTCTGCGGTTATTAAAAAGAGTGGACTTAAAAAACTATTTAAACAGGTCGGCCACCTCTTGCGTACTTAACGAGCTAAGCGGGTTGTTATGGTTGATGAAATCATCGGCCAGGGCAGATTTACGCTGCTGCAACTGTACAATCTTTTCTTCAATAGTACCCTTACAAATAAACTTATAGGCAATAACATTTTTGGTTTGCCCTATACGGTGCGCGCGGTTTATGGCTTGTGCCTCTACAGCCGGGTTCCACCAGGGGTCTAGCATAAACACATAGTCTGCCGATGTTAGGTTAAGCCCTACCCCACCTGCTTTTAAGCTTATCAAAAAGAACTTGGTATCGGGCGAACCTTCAAACTCTTCTATCACCTCTTTGCGGTTGGTGGTGTTACCAATCAGGTAGCTATACGGTATTTTATGTTCTTCAAACCATGCTTTAAACAGGTTTAAATGCTTAACAAATTGCGAGAATATAAGCACCTTATGGTTCTCGCTCCGTAGCCCTTCAAGCATGCGGGTAACCTCTATAAATTTACCCGACCCAAAGTGGTGCATACCATCTAAATGGGTTTCTTCGGCGGCGGTTACGGTAGTCATAGCCGGGTGGTTGGCAATAAGGCGCAACTTCATCAGGCCCTGAAATATCACCATCTTCGACTTTTCAATACCGGCCTGCTCTATATTTTGTAGGATGATGTTACGGTAATGCGATTTCTCCCGCTCGTACAACTCGTGCTGCTTCTCTGTCATATCGCAGTAGAAAAGCTTCTCGGTAAGTGGCGGCAAATCTTTCGCTACCTGGTCTTTAGTACGGCGCAGTATAAACGGGGTTATAAGCGCTTTTAACCGCTTACGGGCCATCTCGTCGTTCTTCTTCTCTATTGGCAACACAAACTCCTTACGGAACATATCAAACCCACCCAATAAGCCCGGATTGGTAAACGATAGCTGCGCCCACAAATCGGTAAGCGAGTTTTCTATCGGCGTGCCGGTAAGGGTTAGCTTGTGGCGAGATGTTAATTGCTTAACCGCCTTATAGCTCTGCGAGTCGGGGTTCTTTATCAACTGGCTTTCATCAAGCACTATGTACTCAAAATCTATCTTGCCAAGTATCTCAAGGTCGTTACGCACAACGCCATACGTGGTAAGTATAATATGGCTGGTGTATAACGGCTTCAGCATTTTACTGCGTACTGATGATACGTACTTAAACACTTTTAACTGTGGTGCAAAGCGGGCCAGTTCTTTCTCCCAATTATATATAAGCGATGGTGGCATAACCACCAACGTAGGCCTTTTGCTTGCTATGGTTTCTTCTACAACAGCCTCTGCCATTGCCGATGCTTTAGGTTTTAAATTACCCACATCAGTCTTCGTATTAAACATACTAAGCTGCCCACCGGTTAAATCGGCCTCAACAAAATCAACAGGTTCTGTTTCAGGTTTGGGGACTATCGCTTTAGTGGCTTTTTTCAGATAAGGCTCATACAGGCTAAGCAGCAACGCTATAACCTGCACGGTTTTACCAAGGCCCATATCATCGGCCAAACAGCCGCCTACACTAAAAGAACTTAAACCGCGCATCCAGTTATAACCATCTTGCTGGTATGGCCTTAACGTGGCATTAAGGTTGGCAGGCAAATCAAACTCCTGCGCTTTATCGGCCTTGTAAAATTCTTGAAATTTCAGGTTGATAGCATGCCCGCCATTCATAGCTTCTTCGGCTATAGGGGCATGGTATTTCTTCATGCGCAGGGCATCGCCTTCGGCTTGGGCAAAGGCCAGTATAGGGCGGTAACGTTCAAACCATTCCTCAGGTAAAATAGCTATATGCCCATTGGGCAAACTATACTCGCGTATGCCACGCAGTATATTACTCTTAAAACGTATAAACGGAATTTTATATCCCTCAAACTCTACAATACCGTGCAAGTCGAACCAATCGTTCTCTTCCCTGCTTATGCTAAAACTAAGGTTTATAGCACCTGAGTAATAGGTTTGGCCTTCAATATCGGTACGCAGTGTTATGCCTGCTTTATCCAGCACCTCTTTATTATCCCTGGCCCAATCAAGCATGTGGCCTATATCTCCCGCCTTTTCCATCGGCGAATATAAAGCACCATATTTAGGTTTTAGGCCATTGCTAAGCAATGCCATTTCTATCTCACTCTCAAATACACCATCACGTTTAAGGCGTTTAAAACGGTAGGTGCCATTGCGCTTCTCCAGTTCTGCCAGTATATGCTCGGGCTCGTTAGCGGCAATAGATATGTTGTCGTAAGTATATATAAGGTTAAGCGCGTAGTTATTGTCAATATCCCTTACAAGCTTTAGTACAGCGCCTTTCTCGGCCCCTACATCGTCAATATCAAAACCCATAGAGTGTACCTCAAAATGCTTAACGGCTTTCAATATAAACTTCTCGTAATAACTATCCTCCATACGGGGCTCAATAGTTATGTAGGGCTTGGTTAAAAACGGCAACAGTTTGCCGGCATCGGTTTCATCGTCAAAATGGTAAATCTTATCAGCTATTAATATCCAGCACGGCGACTGGCATATTATCCTCGAGCTTTTATTCTTTAGGTTGAGATAAACATTGCCTTGCTTAATGGTAAGGTAGTAGTAAGTGCCTTTTACCGTACGGCTAAAGTTATATACCACTTCGGCAGCTTCTGGCAGTATCTGCTTCTCTATCATTGCCGGGTGGTCCGATGATTTTTCTTTTATATATATTATCTGCCCCTTTAGCGCCGACAGCACCTTATGGTTACGCCTGCTTATGTAATCGTCCAGCAGTTCTTTATGCTTAGGGTCGGTTACAAAGTCGCGTAAAAAATCGTCGTCTTTTAGCTTTTTCTTATTGAAGATTTTAGCCAGATTGTGGTGCCCAGCTTCTGTACAATACCTTACAAGCGTTTTTTCAGCATCAGAAAAATTATACTCGTGGTTGGCTAAATTTTCGGTGGCTACCTTCTTATAGGTATATGAGAATTTCCCGTCGTCGAGCAGCTTAATGATGTAAGGCTCGATTACAGTACCCGTAAGCGGGTCGTTATAAACCGAAAATATTAATTTATTAGCCAAGATAAAAAGCTTTAAAAGCTATCAATTGGCTAAGGTAGGCATATTTCTATTTTGTAGGGGAATAAAAAGCAAATTTACCTTACAACAATCTCGGTAATTATCTCCGAGCCTGCTTCGTCGTTCAGCTTCTTTATTAGGCTCTCGCGGGCAAATACAATCTCTTCCCTTATTACAGCATTATCAATTTCTAAAAACAACTTTTTATTATTGATGTAAATGTTGCGGGTGTATTTGGCAATCATAGGGCCACACAATGCAGGCCACGAGTTTATCAGCTTCTTTTCGGCCATGCGCGTGTCCAGCCCATACAATTTAAAAAGAGACGCTAAGGCATCTTTTACTGTTTGCTCGTTGGTCTTCCTCATGCCGTTACTGTGCCTTGCTGCACATCAAAAATTTTATATTCTGTACCTGTTGTATCCAATATTGCCGCCAGTTTGGTGTGGTCGGTATGGGTAATAAATATCTGCCCAAAGTTACCTAGGCTAACCATCTGTAAAATCTTCTTAACGCGTATATCGTCCAGTTTATCAAACAAATCATCTAACAACAATAAGGGTTTTACTTTCTTTACTTTATAAAGGTACTCAAACTGCGCCAGCTTTAGCGACATTATAAACGATTTTTGCTGCCCCTGCGACCCAAACTTTTTAACCGCGTTGCCACTCAAATCAAACTGTATATCATCTTTATGTATACCAACGGTAGTATATTGGTTTATGCGGTCTTTATCCCTGCTGCCAAGCAATAGCGCGGCAAATTCGCCCTCGTCTAACTGACTTTTATATTCTATGTTGGCAAACTCGGCTCCGCCGCCGCATATAAAGTTATAGTTGGCATTAAACACCCCGGCAAACTCTTCTAAAAATGCTTTACGGGTATTGTAAACCGGCATACCAAAAGCTATAAGCTGGTCGTCATATATAGCCAGCAAATCGTTATCAAAACGCCTGTCGGCAGCAAACTGCTTTAAGGCCACATTGCGCTGCACCAATACTTTATTATAGCTGATAAGGTTTTCTAAATAGCCTTTATCTGTTTGAGACAGGGTGTTATCTATAAACCGCCTGCGCTCATCGCTGCCGCCGCTTATAAGCACGCTATCTTCCGGTGATATTAATACTACAGGCAACAAGCCAACATGGTCGGCTAAGGCGTTCATACTCTTTTTGGTTGCGCTTAAATTGCTTTTTACTATTTCGCTTTAAGCCACAAAAATCTCGTCTTCGGTACCGTTGTTATCAAACTTACCTTGTACTACAAAAAGGTCTTCGCCCTGCTTAATGTTTTGGTTATCTGCCGGGTTTAAAAAACTTTTGCAAACGCTTAGGTAATGCACAGCATCTAATAAATTAGTCTTACCAGAACCGTTAAGGCCGGTAAAACAGTTTACGGCCGGCAAAAACGCAAGGTCTGCCAGCTCATAATTCTTAAAATTTACTAAATGCAAAGATTTTAAATACACCGTGAGAAAGTAATAATGTGCAAAGGTAATACTATTGGGCGGGTATGTAAACGGTAAATTATCAACCGTTATTACCTTATCAGGGTAACCGTGCCGCGGGTAAGCCTTTGCATTTTATCAAGGTAGGGCGCGTTTATATACAGGTAATAAACATAAACACCATCGGGCAACAAATCGCCCTGGTTATGTTTTTGTCCGGTCCAGTATACACCGCCGTTAGGGTTATCTGTAGTAGAGTTATAAACCTCAACACCTAAGCGGTCGTAAATAACCAGCTCAATAGGCACATCTATATTCCAGGTATATACCCTGAATAATTCGTTCAACCCATTGGCATCGGGTGTAAACGCGTTTGGAATATAAAATAAAGACTCGTCACGTATGTTAATCTTAACCGTAGTGCTATCCTCACAACCATCGGCACTGGTAACAACAAGCTTAACCTCATACACATTGGGGAAAGTGTAGTTGTGGCTTGGCATATCGGTGGTGTCCAATACATCACCATCACCAAAGTACCATGTCCACCATGCTGCGTTAAACGAGTTGTTGTTAAAGTAAATATCATCAAGCGTTGTTAACCCGCTATCAGGCGCAAAGCTAAAATCAGCAACAGGGGTAATTTTAACCGTAATGGTAGATGTTGCCGTTGCAGGTGTTGAGCCACATTGGTCGGTAGCTGTTACAGTATAGCCCTGGGTAAAGTCTGGCGATACCAAAATAGTAGAACCAGAGTCACCATTATCCCAGCTATAGTTATACGGGCCACCATCTCCACCTTGTGCGGTAGCTGTTAGCACGGCTGTTTCGTAAGCGCAAATAACATCGGGTACCGCTGTTATACTAACCGTAATTGGCGGGTTTATCTGCAATGTTATAAGGTTAGAGTTGGCTGTTGGCGTAATTAAACATGGGTAGTTCGATGTCATAACACACTCTACTACTTCTCCCGGTAAAATGCTTGTTGTAATATAGGTATCACTATTGGTCCCCACAGCAGTACCATCTACATACCATTGGTAGCTTGGGTTTGCGCCGCCATTGGTTGGTGTTGCCGTAAACGTAACGCTTTGGCCTGCACATATTGTACCTGTAGTATTAGATACGATAGAAACCGCAGGGGTTAAGAATGGCTGCGCTTGTACCGTAAACGGTACCGATGTTGCTGTAGTTGGGTTGGCGCATTGCGCATCCGATGTAAGCTCTACCGTTATAACATCATTATTAGTTGCCGGATTGTTAAATGTTGGCGTTGTTGCACCCGGTGCCGCTACGCCATTAACATACCACTGGTAAGCAGGGTTTGCCCCGCCACCGGTAATTGTAGCTGTATAAGTTATAGCGGCATTATCACATACCGGCATGGCCTGGTTTGCAGTAAAGCTTATAGTTGGTACTACAGCCGGTAATATATCCAGCGTAATACTGTTAGATGTTGCCGTAGCAGGGTTAACACAGGTAGCGTTAGATGTTAGTATAACGGTAACCACATCATTATCTGCCGGACTATTATAGGTATAAGTTGGCGCACTTGCCCCCACGTTTGTACCATTAACCTGCCATTGGTAGGTTGGGTTGTTGCCGGGGTTAACAGGTGTAGCAGTAAATGTAATGGGTATTCCACCGCATAACTGCCCTGTTGGGTTATCTGCAATAGTAACCGATGGTACTAAAACCGGATTAACCGTAGTTGTAATAGTATTAGATGTTGCTGTAGTTGGGTTAGCGCAGCCCTCGCTCGATGTTAAGGTAACAGCAACAACATCGCCATTGGCTAGTGTTGTACTGCTATAGGTAGCTGAATTGCCACCTACGTTGCCACCATTCACTGTCCATTGGTAAGCCGGTGTGGTACCGCCATTGGTAGGACTTGCTGTAAAGGTAACGTTAGTACCCGCGCATATAGCGCCCGATGGGTTTGCCACAATACCAACCGACGGAACCAGTACAGAGTTAATTTGAACTGTAATAATATTTGACGTTGCCGTTGTTGGGGTGGCACATGTATAGGTTGATGTTAACACCACACTTACCTGGTCGCCATTTGCAAGCCCCGCCGATGAGTACGTAGTACTATTACCCCCACGTTAGCGCCGTTAAGTTTCCATTGGTAGTTGGGGTTTGCCCCTGCCGTAACAGGTGTAGCGGTAAATGTTAGGTTAGTACCTGAACAAACCGGCATAGTGGGACTAACAGCTATAGTAACCGATGGGTTAATAACCGGGTTTACACTAACTGATAGTTGGTTTGATGTAGCTGTTACAGGCTGTGCGCATGTAGCGTTAGACGTTAAAGTAACCGTAACAATATCGCCATTTTGCAAACCGGTAGAGCTGTATGTAGCTGCATTGGTACCCACAGGGGCGCCATTCAAATTCCATTGGTATGCAGGCGTTGTGCCGCCATTAGTTGGCGTTGCTGTAAATGTTACGTTAGTTCCCGCACAAATAATTCCTGTTGGGCTTTGGGTTATAGATACCGATGGCGTAACGGGCTGCACCACCGTCATGGTAATTGTATTAGATGTAGCCGTTGCCGGGCTAACACAGGTTAAGCTTGATGTTAGCACCACACTCACTTGGTCGCCATTAGTTAAGGCCGATGTTGTATAGGTTGTACCTGTTGCAACATTGCCACCGTTAACCCGCCATTGCAGGCCGGGCAGGCCACCGCCATTAACAGGCGTAGCTGTAAATGTTACAGGTGTTCCGGCACATATTTGCCCTGCGGGGTTTGCGGTAATAGTTACAGAAGGCACCACAACAGGCGAAACCTGTATGGTTATGGCATTGGATGATACCGAAGCCGGTTGCGCGCAATTTGCATTTGATACTATATCTAAAGTAACAACATCGCCATTGTTGTAGGTTGATGTGCTGTAGGTTGCCCCGGCACCAACGGGCGCGCCATTTAGCTTCCAACTGTATATGGGGTTTGTTCCCCCATTGGTAAGAACAGCCGAAAATGTAAGTGGTGTATTGGCACACACAGGCATTGTGGGGTTTACAGATATGGTAGCCGTAGGCACCACAACCGGGTTTACCACTACCTGCTGCACCACAGGCGCAAAACAGCCGTTAACATTATAATTGAGTGTTACGTTATATGTACCGAAATTGGCATACGTAACCGTAGCAATTTTTAAATTATTTACCGTAGTAGGCGTTGCTCCGGGTGTTAGCCAGTCGTAACTGGGTGTACCGCCGTTGCCCAAGCCTGTCAGCGTTACGGTAGTTCCTGGGCATACAACCGCAGGGGTAACGGTAAAACCGGGGTTTACCACATTGGTAACGTTTACTGTAACGTTTTGGGTAGCGGTTTGTCCGCAGGCATCAGTAACAGTAATAGTATAAACTGTTGTTAAAGTAGGCGATACTGATATGGGCGAACCACTTATACCACCGGGGTTCCAAACAATGCTGTAGGGCGGCACACCATATTGACCCTGGCCGGTAAGGTTTACCGACTGGCCTAAACATATTATTTGATTCCCTGAAACATTTACCGTTTGTACCGTACGGCCCTGCACAGTCATACTCCACGCAGTAGCCGAACCTATACACAGGTTACCACACGGATTAATTTCCGGACCGGCACAACGGTAAAAATTCATTGTAAAAGGCAGGTTGTACGATGCGCACTGCGGGTTGGGCAAACACGATGCAAAATCGCTTACAACCGAAATATTGTTTCCATTACAAGTGCCGGGGTTATTAGCATTACACGTCCAGAATAATGTTGGGTTACTTGGGCTGCGGCATGCGCCTACACGCAGGTCTAAAGCGCCGGCACTCATTACACAGCCTCCCGCCGTTATGTAGTTAAAATTCCACAACACATCAGTAACAGCAGCATTTGCAGGCACCGGAACGGTTAAGTTATATGAGCAGCCTCCGGCCCAACAGGTAGCATTATATCCAGACCCTAGTATAGATGCCTGTGGCAATGTACCCGTGCCAGAAACCAGTGGGTCTATAGTAACAGGGTATTGCCTGCCGGGCTCATTCAACCATGTAAAAGGCACTTCTATATCTAAATAGTTTTGTCCGCTAAGGCGATAATCAAAGTTTTGCACATTGGCTGATTGTGCTGCATCCCAACCATAAGCCTTACCAAAATAAAAGGCATCTACCCCATCTTCTGTTCTAATAGCAAAAGCATCAGACAATGGTTCGCCAACAGTAATATTTCCAAAACTGTAATTCTCGGGCAGTTCTAAATGATCGCGAATAATTAACCTGCCGTTGCCTAAGTTAAGTTGGTTTTTAATTATGAATGATGACTTAACCTTTCCTTCAAATATCCTCAATTCAATATCTATGCCCGGCCACGCATTGGTAACCTTAGTCCCCTCATCGCCTACCACATAGTTTTCCCAATTGGCATAGCCGTAAGACAATTCAACGCCGTTATCAACCACAATAAGTTCAAGCTTATTGTTAAACTTAATAGTAGCGCCGCCCCTGTTAATGGTAGTATATCCAAGGCCTGCATCTAGTGTTACAGGTAAATCTTGTGCTGCGGCAGTATACAGGTGGGGCTGGTTGGCAGGTTTTAACCGTGGGTCTATTGCCCGCCAGTAGCCTTGCGCATCTTTATAATTTAGCGGAGAGTATCCTTGTTCCTGATAGAATTCACTACCATTGGTACCATTGGTAACATAGTACCGAGAGTATTCCGTGCGCCTGTCTACCAACTCAATACAGTCGGTACACGGTGCATTAAACGGCTTTACGCCATATTCAGGGTGTGTTTTATATGCAGCTGGGGTTAGCTGTTCAAGTTCATCAGTAATAACTTTACTTATTGGGCTTATAGTATTAAGGTTGAATGATTTAACCTCCATACCTCTTTGCCCTAACAAATAGTTAGGTAAACTTAAAATGTAAAAAACTAATCCAATCAGGTAAACTTTTTCATGCCTAGTTCCAATGTAACTAAGCAAATATAAGGTTTTTTATATAAAAAACCTTACCAATAAATACTAACAGCCCCTAGCAACTTATTAAGCAAATAAAATATCCTCATCAGTAATAACATCGCCATCGCTCATTAAGGCGGCGCGTTCTATGGTTGCTTTAAGTTCCCTTACGTTTCATAGCCACTCGTGCTTTAAAAGTAATTCTTTAGCTTCTTTACTTATTGATTTGTTACCCAGCTTGTTCTGGCTGGCAAATTGTGTTAAAAAAGAGTGTGCCAAAAGCAAAATATCGTTCCCGCGTTCGTTTAGTGGTGGCAACTTAATTAAGAAGCCCTGCAGGCGGTAAAATAAATCTTCGCGAAATTTGCCCTCCTTAGCCATTTGGCCCAGATTACGGTTGGTAGCGGCTATTACCCGCACATCAATAGGAATTTCGCGGTTGCTCCCTACGCGGGTAATTACATTTTCTTGCAATACGCGCAGCAATTTGGCTTGCAGGCCAAGGTCCATCTCGCCAATCTCATCTAAAAATATTGAGCCACCATTAGCCTCTTCAAACTTACCAATGCGGCGGTTATCTGCGCCGGTAAAAGCACCTTTTTCATGTCCAAACAATTCGCTTTCAGCCAAATCAATAGGTACCGATGCCATGTTAACAGTAACATACGTACCGCGGGCACGGGGCGAGTTATAATGTATGGCGCTAGCAATACCTTCTTTACCGGTACCGTTTTGGCCGTTAATCATAACAAGCATATTGCTTTTTTCTACTTTTTGAATCATTTTTAAAACGCTCAAAAGCGCCTTGCTCTCCCCTATTATCTTAGAATATTTTTGACGGTCAATTATCTGTTCCTGAAGCACTTCAACCTGGCGTTTTAACTTAACGGTTGCACCCAGTGTTTTTACAGAGTTTACCAGTTCAACATGCGCGTTAGCGTTTTTCAAAATGTAGTCTTTAGCACCAATTTTATAGGCTTTAACAACTACTTCAACCTCGTTTTGGCCCGAAAGTATGATGGGCACTATCTCTTCGTTATAGGTTTTTACCCTTTGCAAAATTTCCAACCCTGTCATATCGGGCAGGTTATAGTCTATAACAACAATATCGGGGTTGCCGGGCAGGTTTTTAATAAGGTCGGCACCGTTGGTAAACAGCGTAACATCATAATCCTGCTCTTTTTCTAAGGTAAACTGTATAGCTTTACCAAAAAAGGCATCGTCTTCTACTACAAATACTTTTATCATACCTCCTGCGTTAATTAATGGAGTTGAAGGTACGGAAGGTTCTTGGTTTTGGTTCTCTATTGGAGCAGGTTTCGATTCGTTTTTATCGCTGTTTCCTTTAAAGAATGATGATGTTGAGAACATATAATATTGTATTTGGTGGTTTCTGCCTGCAATGTTATATAGCCTTATTAAGGCACGAAGTCCACTTTTTAAAATATATTTGCACTTGTAAGATTTATAGATGAACAGAACATTTTTTGCCCTAGCGGCCCTACTTATTGTAACTACACAGGTATTTGCACAAAAAACATTTAACCCAATTCCTAAAAACGGCATAGTAAGTAATACTACTTTTCAGGCTACCGATACCTTATTTGGTAACTTTTTTAGTGGCACACCGGCTATATACCAATCTCAGGCACTAAATCCCGGCTATGCATCAGGCAATAATGCCTTTGGCGATTTGGCTAAGGCGCAGGTTTTTAGCTTAGATAATATAGCCGCTGTAGAGGGTGCTATTATATGGATGGGGTATAAAAATTACACATCGGGCAATATTAGCTCTCATATAAAAGTAAACCTGTACGATTTAAAAAGCACTGCTACAGGACAAGGGGCTACCGCATTAAAACTTTCGCCCGATAGTATTTTAAGGTCAGAAATTGTGTTATTGTCTGATATTGATACATCATCAACCTTTGAAAACGGCGCCAATGTGGTTCTTTTTGATAGCCCCGCTTATTTTGATACGCTATTTTCAATAGGCTTTGACTTTTCTGGACTTAAAGAAGGAGATACCATTGCCTGCTACTCTACCACCAATGGCGATGCCGACAGTACAGAAAACAGCCTAGGAACAGGTGGCAGATAGTTCTTGGTCTACCATGTTGAGAAACTGGGGCTTGAATGTTGATTTTGCCATATTCCCAATAATAGATGGTACCCAAACAGCCATAAATAACCAACCGGTATACAATACAACTATATACCCTAACCCGGCTGTAGACGTGGTAAATATTGCTGTAAGTGGCAATACGCGTGTAAACCTTGGTATTATTGATAGCAATGGGAAGGTTGTGGCATTATATAATAACACTAACGGCCTTATATCTATAAACGGGCTGGCAAAAGGTGTATATTATGTAGTTGTAGACAATGGCAAAAGGCACGGCTATGCTCAAAAACTGATTGTACAGTAGCCCCAACACCCTGTTTTTATTATTATTTGAAAATTATTTAAACTTTTCTTTTCTTGTAAATGTTATGTTTCCTACATTTGCAATAAGTCTAACCTTTAAACGTAAAATAAAAAAAGATGAGAAAGATTTATCTTACTCTTGCAGCCGCTGCCATTTCTTTGGGCGCTATGGCTCAGATCCCCCGATTAGCTAACCCTAATCACCGTGTTGACATTTCTAACGTTAAAAATGTATCAGGTACAGTTACCGGTCCGGTAAAAAGCACAAGTGCAATTCAAAATTTTTGGCTAGACTATAGCGCTGCCAACTTTGACGATTTGTTCTTTGTATGGTCATTTAACTCTGGCTACGTAGCTGCTGATACAGCTGGCGGAGCTATTAACCCTATTAACTACGCTGCTGTTGCTATAACAGGTCCTTTGGCCGGTTACACTGATCCTGCAGATATTACTAACTCTGTAAACGAGTGGGCTTACTTTAACAACCCTATCACTATCGACTCTATTTTTGGTGTTGTTACACACGAAAATAACAGCGGTACGTACGACAAAATTATTATGGAGATTGTTACTTTAAACGGTACAGGTCAGCCAACTTCTACTGTATTATGGTCACAAACTGACTCTTCAAACACTACATTATCTCCTGGTGGTAACTGGGTTGGAACAGATGCTTCTGTATTATTAAGCTACACTCCAAACTTCACATCTACTCAAGGTCAGGCAATTGGTTTAAATTTCCGTTATGTTGGTAACAAAGCCGATACCTTCTCTATCATTGCAGGTTCTGTTGATGATGGCACTGGTCAAGGTACTGATGCTCAAAGCCAATACCAAAACTCTTGGACCCGTATCCCACCATTTATTCCTAGCTTAACTAAAAACGCTAACATTGGCTACGGTAGCCCTGTAGGTTCTCAAGGTTGGTTCGAAGCTCAAAACTGGGCTTTCTGGGCTTACGTTACTTACAACGTAACTTCAGTTTCTGAAAACGCTTTCATTAAAGGTGTTAAAATCGGTCAAAACTTCCCTAACCCTGCTAACAAGGTTACTAACTTCTCTTACGAACTACAAAAACCAACTAACGTAACTTTCGAAATTTACGATATGAACGGTCGCTTAGTTAAAGAAGTTAACGAAGGCCGCGTTGAAGCCGGTAAACACAAATACACTATTGATGTTGACCAATTCAACAGCGGTGTATACTTCTTCACCATCAAAACTAACGAAACCAGCATTACTAAACGCATGGTTATCACCAAGTAATTTGGTATAGAATACTTACAAAAAAGCCCTGACGAAAGTCGGGGCTTTTTTTATGCGCATAAGTGGGGTTTAAAATAGCTTGGCAACTTCTTTTGCCCACATACCATACATTTTACCCGAAGGGTGCAACCCATCAGTTGCTACCAATTCTTTATCAGCCATAGCTAATCTTGATATAGGGGTAATATCAATATAATTACCCCCGCAGCCAGGCTAATCCTTTTATTTACAGCATTAAAGTCATCAATATGCTTAGTTATTTCATTCCTGTCTTTACCATCAGCAAAAGGCATTGCTCCCCAATCAGGAATAGATAGTACAATTACATTCTTCGCGTCTCCGGCTGCAAAGCCAATTGCCATGTCCAACAAAGCTGCAAACTCTTTCTCATAGTTATCTATAGGGTAGCCACGGTATTGGTTATTCACCCCTATAAGCAGGCTTACAAAATTATAGGTACGGCTTATGCTTTTATCATTAATAGCAGCCAATAGCTCATCTGTTGTCCAACCTGTTTTAGCAATAATATCAACCTCGTTTAATACAATGCCTTTAGCATTTAGCAATGCTTTAAGCTGTATAGGCCAACGTTTATTTTCGTCAACAGCTTCGCCAATGGTATAAGAATCTCCCAGGGCTAAAAAAGAAAAATGTGCATCCATAACTACAAAAATAACAAAGGGGGCAATTAGCCCCCTTTAAAATATAATATTCTACTTGTACTATTTGTTACTGTTGTTTCTTGGTTTGGCATAGTTAACTTTTTCAGGGATTGGTGCAGGCTCAAACCTTACATCGGCATTTTTCGAAATTTTGCCATTAGGTAAAGTCTGGTCGGCAGTATTACAAACAACCTGATAAGTAAATGGCGTATTAGAATTTCCACCACCCATTTCAACAACATCAAATCCTGTTGCAGTTTTGTTTTTAATAACAACTCCTTTGCAGTTTTCATTGTCTTCAAGCTGAACAATAACCCTTAATGGGTGCTTATCATTAATAGTTACATTCTTAGTAAAAATAGGGTCAAGCTCTATGTGGGTAAAACCGTTAACTAAAGCGCCTTGGCCATAATCTGTAAATAAAATCTCAGGGCTTTCTGGGCAATGCATAATTACAGGGTTACCATCTAAATCATTAACTGTGGTTGATACGGCACCGGTACCTAAAATTTTATACTGTGTAGTGCCACTCCAATAGTTTACACGGCCTATTACACCTCCATTGTCGGTATAGATAGCACCACTAACTCCTAAAGATGTGTTTTGTATATAGGCACCCCAAGTTACCCCGCGGAATGCTCCACCACTACCACCTATTAATGCTGTAGATATTAGGCCATTACCAGAACCTACCACTCCTGTACCTGATGCATTACCATTTACACCCCAAACACCAAATGTATTGGCAGATCGTCCCTCGCCATAAACACCACCACCAGAAGCTGCTGTGGTTAATATGTTATAGCCATTAACTCCATAGTCACCATCTAAATTAGAGGTAGATGAGAAAACATCACCTATATAAGGAGATACCTGGTTAATCCAAATTTCAGATGAACCATTTGTTTGTTGGCCAATCCTCATCCTGTCTGTACCCCCGGTAACAAGTCTAAAATCATTAGTTGTGTTACGATAAATACCGGTGTTTGCTCCTCCTGTCCAAGACCATGATGGTGCAGTAGCTGTACCATCTATATTTTGCATATGGCCGGTATTTAACACCCTGAATAAATCGCCACTACCAACAGTAAATTGAGCTAACGGTGTATCATCGCCAATACCAACATTTGCACCATTATTATAAATATTACTGCTATTTAATACCCATTGTGTACCATCCCAATAAGTTGTATTACCTGCTGCAGAGCCATTAGGCAATAAACCGGTTGCGCCTTGCGGACCTTGTGGTCCAACAGGCCCTTGAGAACCTGTTACACCGTTAGATCCCGTTGGACCAACGTTACCTTGAGGACCGGCTACACCTTGTGGGCCTTGAGCTCCTTGAGGACCAACTGAACCAGTTGCTCCCGATGGACCTTGCGGACCTACTGAACCTGTTGCACCCGATGGACCGGCTACACCTTGAATACCTTGAGCTCCTTGTGGGCCTACAGGACCTACCGGACCAGCCACGCCTTGTGGGCCTTGAGCGCCATCAACACCATTTGTACCATTTGCTCCCGCAGGGCCTTGTGGACCTACTGAACCTGTCGCACCAGATGGACCGGCTATACCTTGAGCGCCTTGAGGACCAACTGAACCGGTTGCTCCCGATGGACCGGCTACGCCCTGAATACCTTGGGCACCTTGTGGACCTACCGGACCAGCTACGCCTTGTGGGCCTTGAGCACCGGGGGCTCCATCAACACCGTTTGTACCATTTGCTCCCGCAGGGCCTTGTGGACCTACAGAACCTGTTGCACCCGATGGACCGGCTACGCCCTGAATACCTTGAGCACCTTGTGGACCTACCGGACCTACCGGACCGGCTACACCTTGTGGACCTTGAGCGCCTGGAGCGCCATCAACACCATTTGTGCCATTAGTACCATTTGTTCCCGCAGGGCCTTGTGGACCTACAGAACCTGTTGCACCCGATGGACCGGCTACGCCTTGTATACCTTGGGCTCCTTGTGGACCTATTGGACCTACAGGACCGGCTACACCTTGTGGGCCTTGAGCGCCATCAACACCATTTGTGCCATTTGCTCCCGTAGGGCCTTGCGGACCTACAGAACCTGTTGCACCCGATGGACCTGCTACACCTTGTATACCTTGAGCTCCTTGTGGGCCTATTGGACCTACAGGACCGGCTACACCTTGTGGGCCTTGAGCGCCATCAACACCATTTGTACCATTTGCTCCCGCAGGGCCTTGTGGACCTACTGAACCTGTCGCACCAGATGGACCGGCTACACCTTGAATACCTTGAGCGCCTTGAGGACCAACTGAACCGGTTGCTCCCGATGGACCGGCTACGCCCTGAATACCTTGGGCACCTTGTGGACCTACCGGACCGGCTACGCCTTGTGGGCCTTGAGCACCGGGGGCTCCATCAACACCGTTTGTACCATTTGCTCCCGCAGGGCCTTGTGGACCTACAGAACCTGTTGCACCCGATGGACCGGCTACGCCCTGAATACCTTGAGCACCTTGTGGACCTACCGGACCTACCGGACCGGCTACACCTTGTGGACCTTGAGCGCCCGGAGCGCCATCAACACCATTTGTGCCATTAGTACCATTTGTTCCCGCAGGGCCTTGTGGACCTACAGAACCTGTTGCACCCGATGGACCGGCTACGCCTTGTATACCTTGGGCTCCTTGTGGACCTATTGGACCTACAGGACCAGCCACGCCTTGTGGGCCTTGAGCACCGGGGGCGCCATCAACACCGTTTGTACCATTTGCTCCCGCAGGGCCTTGTGGACCTACAGAACCCGTTGCTCCTGTTGGACCGGCTACGCCTTGTATACCTTGGGCTCCTTGTGGACCTATTGGACCTACCGGACCGGCTACACCTTGTGGGCCTTGAGCGCCATCAACACCGTTTGTTCCATTTGCTCCCGCAGGGCCTTGCGGACCTACTGAACCTGTTGCACCTGATGGACCGGCTACGCCTTGTATTCCTTGAGCACCTTGTGGACCTACCGGACCAACATCACCTTGTGGGCCTTGAGCACCGGGGGCCCCATCAACACCATTTGTACCATTATTACCTGTAGGGCCAGTTACGCCGGGAGTGCCTTGCGCTCCTTGTGGACCTAGCGGACCTACCGGACCGGCTACACCTTGAGGGCCTTGAGCACCGGGGGCGCCATCAACACCATTTGTACCATTATTACCTGTAGGACCGGCTACACCTTGAATACCTTGAGCTCCTTGTGGACCTACAGGGCCAACATCTCCTTGTGGACCCTGAGCACCGGGGGCCCCATCAACACCATTTGTTCCATTATTACCTGTAGGGCCAGTTACGCCGGGAGTGCCTTGCGCTCCTTGTGGACCTATTGGACCTACAGGACCGGCTACACCTTGTGGGCCTTGAGCGCCATCAACACCATTTGTGCCATTTGCTCCCGTAGGGCCTTGTGGACCTACAGAACCCGTTGCTCCTGAGGGACCGGCTACGCCTTGTGGGCCTTGAGCACCGGGGGCGCCATCAACACCATTTGTGCCATTGGCTCCCGCAGGGCCTTGAGGACCTACAGAACCAGTTGCTCCTGATGGACCGGCTACACCTTGAGGGCCTTGAGCACCGGCTACACCTTGAGGGCCTTGAGCACCGGGGGCGCCATCAACACCATTTGTACCATTATTACCTGTAGGACCGGCTACACCTTGAATACCTTGAGCTCCTTGTGGACCTACTGGGCCAGCTACACCTTGTGGGCCTTGAGCGCCATCAACACCGTTTGTACCATTTGCTCCCGCAGGACCTTGTGGACCTACCGGACCAACATCACCTTGAGGACCTTGAGCACCTTGTGGGCCTACCGGACCAGCTACACCTTGAGGGCCTTGAGCGCCATCAACACCGTTTGTTCCATTAGCTCCCGCCGGACCTTGCGGACCTACCGGACCAACATCGCCTTGTGGGCCTTGAGCGCCTGGAGCGCCATCAACACCATTTATACCATCAGCTCCTGCTGGGCCTTGCGGACCTACAGGACCAACATCGCCTTGAGGACCTTGGGCTCCATCAACACCGTTTGTTCCATCTATACCATCAGCCCCCGCCGGACCTTGTGGACCTACCGGACCAACATCACCTTGAGGGCCTTGAGCTCCTTGTGGACCTACAGGACCAACATCGCCTTGTGGGCCTTGAGCACCATCAACACCGTTTGTTCCATTATTACCTGTAGGGCCAGTTACACCTGGAGTACCTTGAGCGCCTTGCGGACCTACCGGACCAACATCTCCTTGTGGGCCTTGAGCACCGGGGGCACCATCAACACCGTTTGTTCCATTATTACCTGTAGGGCCAGTTACGCCGGGAATACCTTGAGCGCCTTGTGGACCTACTGCACCTGCTGGACCAACAGGACCAACATCTCCTTGTGGACCTTGAGCACCAGGGGCGCCATCAACACCGTTTGTTCCATTTATACCATTTGCTCCTGCTGGGCCTTGTGGACCTATCGGACCTACATCTCCTTGTGGGCCTTGAGCACCGGGGGCACCATCAACACCGTTTGTTCCATTATTACCTGTAGGGCCAGTTACACCTGGAGTACCTTGAGCGCCTTGCGGACCTGCTGCACCTGCTGGACCAACAGGACCAACATCACCTTGAGGGCCTTGAGCACCGGGGGCGCCATCAACACCATTTGTACCATTTGCTCCTGCTGGGCCTTGAGGACCTACATCACCTTGAGGACCTTGAGCACCATCAACACCGTTTGTACCATCAGCTCCTGCTGGACCTTGTGGACCAACCGGACCAACATCACCTTGAGGGCCTTGCGCTCCATCAACACCATTTGTACCATTTGCTCCTGCTGGGCCTTGTGGACCTATAGGACCAACATCGCCTTGAGGGCCTTGAGCACCGGGGGCGCCATCAACACCATTTGTACCATTATTACCTGTAGGGCCAGTTACGCCGGGAGTGCCTTGAGCACCTGCTGGACCAACAGGACCAACATCACCTTGAGGGCCTTGAGCACCGGGGGCGCCATCAACACCATTTGTGCCATTTGCTCCCGCAGGGCCTTGAGGACCAGGAATACCAACACCTGTGCCAGTAGGGCCTGTGGGACCCACAGCACCATCCGCACCGGCTGGGCCTTGCGGACCTATAGGTCCCTGAGCACCATCAATGCCATTTGTGCCATTTGCTCCCGCAGGGCCTTGAGGACCTACATCACCTTGAGGACCTTGAGCTCCATCAACACCGTTTGTACCATTTATACCATCAGCTCCCGCCGGACCTTGCGGACCTACCGGACCAACATCACCTTGTGGGCCTTGTGCGCCATCAACACCGTTTGTGCCATTTGCTCCCGCAGGGCCTTGAGGACCTACATCACCTTGAGGACCTTGAGCTCCATCAACACCGTTTGTACCATTTATACCATCAGCTCCAGCCGGACCTTGTGGACCTACCGGACCAACATCGCCTTGAGGACCTTGAATACCCTGTGCACCGTCAGCACCAGCAGGTCCTTGAGGACCAGGAATACCAACACCTGTACCGGTAGGGCCTGTGGGACCTACTGCACCATCGGTACCTGCGGGGCCTTGTGGGCCGGCAGGACCAACATCGCCTTGAGGGCCTTGAGCTCCATCAACACCGTTTGTACCATCTATACCATCAGCTCCCGCCGGACCTTGCGGACCTACCGGACCAACATCACCTTGTGGGCCTTGTGCGCCATCAACACCGTTTGTACCATTTATACCATCAGCTCCTGCTGGACCTTGCGGACCTACAGGACCAACATCACCTTGAGGGCCTTGAGCTCCATCAACACCGTTTGTACCGTTTGCTCCCGCAGGGCCTTGCGGACCTACATCACCTTGAGGACCTTGAATACCCTGTGCACCGTCAGCACCAGCAGGTCCTTGAGGACCAGGAATACCAACACCTGTGCCAGTAGGGCCTGTGGGACCTACAGCACCATCCGGACCTGCTGGGCCTTGTGGACCTATAGGTCCCTGAGCACCATCAATGCCATTTGTGCCATTTGTACCATTTATTCCATCTACTCCATTAGCACCGGCAGGGCCTTGTGGACCGGCAGGACCAATAGGACCCTGAACACCATCTACACCATTTGTGCCATTAGCGCCCGCAGGACCAGCCGGACCCTGAATGCCTTGCTGCCCTTGAGCGCCATTAGCTCCCGATGGCCCCTGTGGACCAATAGGACCTACAGAACCTGTAGCCCCTTGCGGGCCGACAGGTCCGATAGCACCTTGCAAGCCCGTTGAACCTTGTGGACCAACGGGACCTATTAAACCTTGTGAGCCAGTTGGGCCAGCTGCACCAGTAGGACCGGCAGGACCTTGTAAGCCTGTTGCTCCGTTAGCACCTGTTGGGCCAACAGGGCCTTGGGCCCCCGTAGCACCTTGTGCACCCGGGGTACCTTGTGGACCTAACGGGCCAACTTGTCCTTGCGGACCGGTAACACCACCAATACCTTGCGGCCCTGTAGCACCTGTTGGGCCCTGAGCACCATTTACAGAGCCTGCAAATAAAGCATATGGTACAGACCATAGCTTCATTGTACCCATATCTATATAACCTGAACCCGTATTAGCCCGTATTCTGGCAAAAGTTTCAGAACCACCCCATGGAATATTGGCAAAAGAAGTTTGAAGTCCGCCTATTTGCGTACCTGTACCAATAACCAAATTAAACAAACCAAACTGGTTGGTTTGCAAACCCAAATGTTCTTCTTCGTATTGTATTACCGGGGTAAGGGTATCTGAAAGAATTGCTACCCTTATGCTAATTGGCGAGTTTACCAAAATAGTACCGGAGTTATCCCTAGCAACAGCCTGGTAATTTACTCCTTGCGGGGGAGCGGGCTGGGCTAAACCCATTTGTATCATGCAAAACACAAAAAGGGTTGATAATGATAATTGTAGGAGTAATTTTTGTTTCATGTGCTACATTTTCAACATTGTTATGTTCAAAAGTAACGTTTTGATTTAATTTATCAAATTAGAATTAAATATTACATCCCTTAATTAGAGCATGAAAATAAGATATTAAATCAATTATATGATTATCAAATATTTAAAAACAGACACTTGCTGTTTTAATACAAATACCTTGTTAATATTACATGGTGAAACATCGTTTTTTAACCGATTTAACTAAGATTGTTGTAAAAATTCTACAGACCTGTTTCCAACATTAAAAAGCAAATCGAGCGAACTCATTTCGGGTACAAAACCAAATTTTTCAGAAAACACCTGTCGGTATGGCTTAGGTTGAAAATTACTCTTTACTTTAGGACTGATGGTGTATCTGTAGTCATTATCTACTTTAGAAAGCGGAATAAAACTATCCGTGTATTTAACATCGCACTTAAGTTTAAATAACACCAACAACTGATTCAATAAGTGTGCATTAAACTCAAATAAAAATTGATAACGCTTAGTGTAAAACGGGCTAAAATAATCGGCATAATGTTCGTAATAAGCAGAGCCACCGTAAGCCGATGCTATAGACCGCCAATGGGCCGTTTGCCAGTTTGATGAGTAGTCAATTTCTACCTCCGTAATCAGTTGATTATTATTCTTGCCTTTTTTCAGGGGGATGATTAACGCCAACGGGCCATTGGCACTTAATATAACAGCCCTGTTTCTATACGTTTGCTTAACAAAATGCTCTTGCGTTTCAACTTCTACAACGGTATGTTTTGCTAAAATACTAATGTATTCTACAGGTGGTAAATATGCGGTGCTGAGTAATGGAATTTCCATAAAATTATTCTATAGAGCGCAATAAACGATTATACCTAATGCTACGGTTTTCATCAACCGACATCCAAATAAACCAGGCCTTGCCAACAATATGGTCTTCGGGAACAAAACCCCAAAAGCGCGAATCGGAAGAGTTATCCCTGTTATCGCCCATCATAAAGTAATAATCCTGCTTAAAGGTATAGCTATTTACATTTTGTCCATTTAGCTTTATGTAGGGGCCATTTACCCTTAAATCATTCTGCTCGTATACCCTGATAATGCGTTCGTATAGCTTTATATTATCTTGATTTAAAATAACCGTTTGCCCTTTTTTAGGTACATACAGTGGACCAAAAAAATCGAGGTTCCAAGGGTAAGCGGCGCTTTGCGGGAATATTTCCTGTATCCGGCGGTCAGGTGCATAACATACTAACCTTACGGTATCAACATTTTTAACACGGAGCAGGCTATCAACCAGAGATGTGGGAATACTAAACTGATAAAAGTTGAGGCTGGTAATAGGTGTTGCCTCGCCAAAGCCCTTGCCCTGAAAATGTTCAGGCTGCACATTGCACTCCATCTCGGCCATATAATTATACTGGGCTAATGATGGCGGTACTTGTAGCTTGCGGTTTATTTGCACGGCTTTGTTTTCAATAAGCAAGGTATCGCCCGGCAATGCAATGCAACGTTTTATATAGTTTATCCTTCGGTCTATAGGCCTTGTATCATCGGCAGGGTAATTAAAAACTACAACATCTCCCCTATCCACCTTTTCTGTTCCCGGCAGCCTAAAATAAGGTAGTTGAATATTATCTAATGATGAATTGTTTTGCCCCATTGCATTTTGCACAAAGGGTATAGCTAACGGTGTAATAGGCATACGCGGCCCATAATTTACCTTACTAACCAAAATATAATCGCCTATTAGCAATGTACCCTCCATAGACTGGCTGGGGATGTTATACGTCTCGAACCAAAAGGGTTTTATATAGGCAGTGACCAGCACTATTGCCAATATGATAGCCTCGGCCCACTCCCGCAGCATGGGCACATTGGTAGCGTGTTTATTCCTAGGGCCAACATAGTGTACCCTTTTATTTATGGCGATAAAAAACAAATAGAAAACCCCAAATACCAAGCCCAGTAGAAAGTGATAAAAATTTTTTTTGCCGAAAGAGTGCAGCAAATCAAAAAAGGTAATCATTACAAACAAAAAGCCTATAACAGGCAATAGCATTAGTATAAGCCAATACCAACGACGGCCGGTAAGCTTTAATACATTGATTATATTAACAACAGGAATAAGTGCCAGCTAGGGCTTTAAGCCTGCTTTTTTAAATAGCAGAAAAAGAGAAATGTGCAATAAAACTATTGCAATAATAGAAACTATAATAAGTATGGAAGGTGATATAATTATCAAACCCAGGATAGTTATAATTCAATAAGCAACTCGTACATACTGCCCGGCGCGCCATCGTTATCTGTAACGACTAAAAACACGTATTTGTTGTCTAATTTACGAAGCAAGGTAAGCGATTCTACTTTACCCTCTAATATATCATGAAATGCCACTTGTTTATCGGGTACCCAATTAGCCTCTGTTAATCGGTTGCTTACATTTGAAAAATAGCCAATGGCGCTGCCCACTACTTTTCCATCTAAATATGCGTTGGTTGTTAACTCTGCGGCTGCGGTATAAAAAAGAGTATCGGTTTCTTCCATGTAAAAAGCCCCGGTAAACCCAGCCTTGGTGCCGGCAATATCTAATGGAGCAGATTCTATACGGTGAACAACATCAGAAAAAGCAACGGCGGCTTTGGCAGGCGAAACAAATATTACATTGCCTCCCGTTAAATTGCCGCGGTTTAGCAACACCAGGCTGTCTTTTACCTGCGCTATGCCTTCAATATTCAACTCTTCATTATCCACCAGTTTTTTGCGCACAACATTATAGTACCTAGGCCAATGCTCTATGTTATTTATCTTTCTTGATTTAAGGCTCATTACTATGGCAAAATCGCGCTTAACTTTTTTAGAGCCTGAACCTGCTAGCAACAACTTGGGAACACGCCCCGGAATATTGAGTATAGACATAGCCTCCCAATCTTTTTTAACCGGCTTGGGTTGCGTGTTAAAATCAGCATCGGCAAACAGCTTTATCTTGTCTAAAAGAGAATACTTTTCGCTATACAGGTAGATATAGTTGATATTATCGCCCGCAATATAAATTTGTTTATTAAAAACCTCTACAGCCGATGCCGACTGTAACTGGTCTGGAACAACTTCTCCAATAAACTTTACTATCATACTATTACTGTAGAAAAGGATTAAAACGCTTTTCGTTGCCTAAGGTTGTAGTTTGCCCGTGGCCTGAGTATACAATATACTCATCATCTAACCTAAAAAGGCTCTTTTTAATACTGGTAATTAGCTGTTGGTGGTTACCACCGGGCAAATCTGTACGGCCAATGCTTAGGTAAAACAATACATCGCCACCTATTATAATTTTTTGCTTTTCATTATAAAAGGCAATGCTACCCGGCGAATGGCCCGGGAGAAATAGTATATCAAAACGGCTGGTTCCAAACTCAATAACATCGCCTTCATCAATATACTTTTCGGCTGATGGTGATGGAACCATATCTACCCCAAACATGCGCGCATGGGCCGGTGCCAACTCTAATACCCGTTGTTCTATCTGGTTATATTGCGGCAGCAGACCGTATTTTTCAAAAACAAAATTATTGCCCATTACATGGTCTACATGGCAATGGGTATTTAGTAGTAATACCGGCTTTAAATTTTCGGCATTAATAAAATCTACCAGTTCCTGTTCCTCTTGCTGGGTATAACAACCGGGGTCTATAATAGCGCACTCGCCTGTTTCATCATAAACAACATACGTATTCTCTTGAAAAGGGTTGAATATAAACGAGGCGACTTTTATCATAGCTATTAAACGTTAAAACGGAAGTGCATTAAATCTCCATCCTGTACCACATATTCTTTACCCTCAACAGCCAGTTTACCGGCATCGCGGCAGGCCGACTCTGAGCCATACTGAACAAAATCATTATAATGGATAACCTCTGCACGGATAAAACCTTTCTCAAAATCGGTGTGGATAACACCGGCAGCCTGCGGGGCAGTATCGCCTTTGTGTATAGTCCAGGCACGTACTTCTTTTTCGCCTGCGGTAAAGTAGGTTTGTAATGATAATAACCTGTAAGCCGATTTTATAAGCTTGTTAACGCCCGGCTCTTCCAAGCCAATATCAGACAAAAACATTTCTCGTTCTTCAAACGTCTCAAGCAATGCAATGTCAGCCTCAATAGCAGCAGTAATAATTAACACCTCTGCATTTTCATCGGCAACAGCTTGCTTAACCTGCTCAACATACGCGTTGCCTGATTTTGCCGAAGCTTCATCAACATTACAAACATATAGAACAGGCTTGGCCGTTAGCAGAAACAAATCGGCAATGTGGCGTTTGTCTTCTTCGCTAACAGGGGCGGTGCGGGCATTAAGGCCTTTCTCAAGGTGCTCTTTATAAACCATCAATACCTCAGTAGCCTTTTTAGAATCTTTATCGCCTGCGCGGCCCAGCTTATCAGCCTTCTGTATCTTTTTATCTACAGATTCAAGATCTTTAAACTGAAGCTCGATATCAATAATCTCTTTATCGCGGATAGGGTTTACCGAACCATCTACGTGCACTACGTTAGGGTCGTCAAAGCAACGCAAAACGTGGATAATAGCATCGGTATCGCGAATGTTGGCTAAGAATTTATTGCCTAAGCCCTCGCCCTTGCTGGCACCCTTTACAAGGCCTGCAATATCAACTATTTCTATAGTAGTAGGCACCACACGTTGTGGGTTAACCATTTGCTCCAGTTTGTTAAGCCTTTCGTCGGGTACGGTAATAGTACCCACGTTTGGCTCTATAGTGCAAAACGGAAAGTTAGCTGCCTGCGCTTTTGCGTTTGACAAGCAATTAAAAAGGGTAGATTTACCAACATTAGGCAAACCTACAATACCACACTGTAAACCCATTGTATTTTTTTAAGGGCGCAAAGATAGTGATTAAGAGCTATTAAGCGGTAGTTAAAACTTAATCAACCAGCGCCTTTTCAATAAAGGCTATAAGATTTTCGTAATCAACCGGTTTAGAAAAGTATTCATCAAACCCATCTTGTATAAACCTATCGCGGTCTTCAGGCATTGCATACGCTGTAACGGCTACAAAAATACTATTGCTAAAACGTGGGTTCTCTTTAAGAATTTTCATTGCCTCTACCCCGGTCATTTTACTTTCGCCAAGGTTTATATCCAATAATATTACTTTATAAACCTCCTGCTCTGCCAGCGCTAAGCCCGTTTCGGCATCGCTTGCTAAATCAACATCCCACTTGTTTAAATACCTGCGCATTAAAAAAGCGTTAATTTCATCATCCTCTACATAGAGTATCTTTTCTGCCATACTTATAAGTTCATTTTAGTTTTAAAATTACGCTACCGCCGGTAGCAATACCTCAAATGAACTGCCTTTCCCTTTTAAACTAGACACTTTTATTCTCCCGCGTAAAAGCTCTACATACCTTTTTGCTATTGAAAGTCCTAAACCGTTTCCTTGGTAGTGGCGGTTCTCTCCTGGCTTTCCTGCAAAAATGGTGAAAATATTTTATCTGCAAAACCATCAGATATTCCTATGCCGGTATCTGATACGTTTACATAAACGTACTTTTCCTTTTTGCCTATTGTAACCTCTATTTTGCCATGGTTGGTAAATTTAATGGCATTGTGTATAAGGTTATGAAACACCTGGTAAAAAAGGCCCTCATCGGCTAGAAGCAATATACATCTTCTTTAACCTCTAAACTAATAGTTAAATGTTTTACCTCTGCCGATTCTTTTAAAGAGCTATATGCCCTCTTTACTATTTCTGCCACATTTACCCTGTTTAGTGGCATTCCCTCAAACTCAGACTCTAAACGGGCAAAATTCAATATGCTGGTTAGGGTTTCTAACAGGCGGTTGTTGCTTTGCTTTTGCAAGGCTACCAGTTCCCTTATTTTTGTAAGCTCTGTTTCTTTCTCTAACAAGTTAGATAAGCCAATCATACCATTTAACGGGGTACGTATTTCGTGGCTCATATTGGCCAAAAAATTCGATTTTAAGCGGCTAACCTCTTCGGCTAGTTGCTTTGCTTTTATAACCTCCTGCTCTGCTTTTTTATTTTGGGTAATCTCCAGCGTGTTAACCAATACCTTATCGGCAGGGGTTGTTTCTGTTTTACCCACCGGGGCAAAATTTAACAGGTACCAATACTGCTCGCCATCTACAGTAAAGCAATATTCCATTTTATGGGGCCCATTGGCTAGGGCCTCTTCAATTTTTGATTGAAACAATGGATAATCGCCCTGCTTAACAAATTTGCTAAGGTGCATACCGGGGCGCATTGTACTCTCATAAAACTCCTCTGCAATTTTATTTATTGGTTCGTCGTACATTACAATATTGCCATCCTTATCAACCAGTATAGAATGCATTAGCCCATTATTAATAACAGCCCTAAGCATAGCTTCGTGCGCTATTAATTGCTCTTCGGCAACTTTACGGTCGTTGATATCTATGATAGAACCAACAGCCCTTGTGGGGTTGCCTTGATTATCAAAAACTGCCTTGCCACTAAACAAGAACCAGCGCGATGTGCCATCGCCCATAATAAACTTACCTTCTACATGGTAATAGTCTGTTTTTTCTTTAAGGTAAAGATAAAAGGCATCTTGCACCGTTTTAAGGTAAGCAGGGTCTACCCAAGACTCCAGCTCTTGCAAGCTGTATTCCCTCTCTTCATACTCCCTGCCAATAAGTTCAAGGTATTTGGGCGATACATATAGCTTTTGGTTTTCAAAATCAAAATAATCCCAAACACCGGCTGCAACACCCTGTATGGCAAACTGAAAACGCTCGCGTTCCAGTTTAAGGTTGTCTTCGGCTTTTTTCTCTCCGTAATATCTTCGCCCGAACTAATAGAGGCTATTATATTGCCAGCATTATCCCTTAACACCGAGTTTTTCCAAGATATATAGCGTATCTCGCCCATTTTGGTTTTTACAGGGTTTTCATCAACAGAGTGGTCGTTATTTCTATCGCCCGAAATAAAGTTATCGTATGATTCTTTTACAAAATCTATAATAGATGGAGGCACAACAGTATCAAACCAATTTTTGCCTACTATTTCTTCTTCAGTATAGCCTAAAATTTCGCAGCCTGCTTTATTAATTAATTCAACTGTTTGGTCGGGTTTAAGCGCTACAATTATAACACGGGCAATATCAAGGTATATCTGGGCCTTTTGCTTCTCTTTAGTAATGCTTATTTCGGCCTTCTTATACTTATCAATATCCTGTACAATACCATACACGCGTTCAATCTTACCATTCTCATCAAAATACGCATAGCCCGATATTTTGGCCCACATCTCTGTGCCGCTGCGCATTTTCAGCACAATAACTTCTATATCAAACTCCTCTCCCTGCTCTATAAGCCTGTAGTACTTTTCAGATAATACTTCGCTATAATCGGGGTGGCAAATATCCAATAAGGTTTCGGGGGTAATTTTAGTAGTGGCATCGGCCTCTAGTATAGCATAAGTACCAATAGTCCAGGTAAGGGAGCTGTCTGTTAAATCATATTTCCATGCCCCCAACGTTGTATGCTCGGCAATAAGCGCGCGCAAGCGGCTAAGGCGTTTATCTGACGTAGCTACCCGGCCTGATAGAAAAACGCTGGTTTTACCATCGTATACTAAGCTATAGGATATGGTATGAAATGTCATTTTACCATTACGAATCCTAAACTCGCTTTTGGTAATAACATTATGCTCTACGGCTTTATCAAAATGCCGCGTAAAGTTTTTTACATCTTTTTCAGAAAACAGAATGCTAATGAAACTGGTATTGTCTTTAACCGTTAACTCCGCTCCGGTTAACTTTTTCCACTCATTATTAAATGAAATTATATTTTTCTCAATATCAAATACACAGTAAACTTCCTGACTGCTATCTATGATAGTGCCATAGTTTATCTGCTTATATTGAGTATTTATTTTCATTCAGTAATTTCATAGGCTTAGTTCTTTAAAGATATTGAAAAATATTAATAAACAAACAATTTCAATACTTTTTGTTGATTGCCAAACCTGAATGTAGCGTTGTAAATACCCTGTGCTAAATTGCTAATATCAATAGTTTCAGCATGCTTGCTTACAACACCTTTAGTAACGTTCAATTGTTTTTGAGATACAACAGAACCCATTACGTTATAAATAGTAAGGTTAACAGGGCCTGTGGCAGTACCATCTACAAAAACGGTAGCATTGCCTGTAGCCGGGTTAGGCATTATAGTAAAATCCAGTGCGTTAGTAGCCAATTCGTTTACGCCTACTTTGGTAACTTCTATAGTATCGCTATAAGAGTAGCAGCCAAAGCTATTTTCAGCCCTTACAAAGTATGAACCATCAAATATCGGCACGCAGGTTTGCCCTGTTTGGCCTGCAAATGCAAACCCTTCGTAAAACCATTGCAGTTGAAAAGCCGGTGTAGTAAGGTCTGTTTGCACCAACCCTCCGGCGTAAAAAATTGCCGGTTGTTGTGGGGCTGGGTATTGGGTAACATAGGTAGTATCGCTAGATGTGCTGCAACCAAACTGGTTGGTTACCTGCACTACATAGTTGCCCGGTAACGTTGCATAAAACACCTGCTGTGTGGCGTTGGGTTGTATTGTATCGGCACGGTACCACTGGTATTGGTATTCTGGTGTTGAAATTAGTTGCGCTCCATTAGTGCCCGGGCAAAAGCTAACATCGCCTGTCATAACAGGGGCAACTGGGTTAGGATACACAAAAATAGTATCGCTACCGCTAATTTCTATTACCGGGTGGTTTATGGTATAGTTTAATATTAAACCACCTACGGTGCCAATTTGGGTGCTAACGCCATTGGTAGTTGGCAATACTAGTGTAATACCCGCATTGCTGCCTTCAGCATTATCGGCACAGTTATCATCAGCGCCAAGCAAACCGCCATCTTGGTCCCACACCTGTATTTTGTAAGGTGGCTGGGTAAGTTGCAAGTTCATTGTCCAGTTAAATGGTGGGTTGCCTTGTATAGTGCTGCTGCTGGTGTTAAAAACCTCTTGCCCTAAACCATCAAAAATGCGCAGGTAGGCATCAGGGTTGTTTCCGGGGTTATCGGTACAGCTAACATTGGTTACCTGCACAGCCTCTAAGTAAAATCCAATAGTATCAATAGAAACAGAGTGCTCTATAACATAAAAAGTATCATTACCGTTTGGCGCTGTATAGTCTACCGGGGGTATAGTTTCTTGTAAGGTAGAAAAACCGTTGCCTAAATCCCAAAAATAACTATAACCGGGGTTTCCGTTTGATGGAAAATTAGTTGTAAAAGCTGACGGCAGCGGGGTGCAACCCGATGGGTTGTTTATAGTAAATGCTACGTTGCCTGCGGTAGATGGGTTTATACGCAATGCAATAGGTATATTTTGGTTAACAGTTTGCGATATACCAAAGGCCGATGCCTGCACTGTTATGCTTATTGTAACGGTATAATCGCCGGCATTGAATGGCGTACCGCAAATACGTATAGCAGCAAACTCGTTTTGCGATGGGGTAACGGTTGATGGGTTGGCTGTGTAGGTAAAACCAAATGGCATACCCGATACGGCATTGATAGTAACCGTATTCATGGTTACATCCAATCCTGCACTAGGCTCAAAAAACACATTTGGAAACCACATGGTAATATCGGCAGTGTATGGCTGGCCCGCAATACCATCGGGCAAATTATCGTCGGGGCAGGTTTTGGGGTAAGCCGGGCTTACCGTGCAGCTTTGGTCTGGCGTAGCCAAACCACACTGTGCATTTACCTGCAAACTAATACCAATAAGCGTAGCTAATACTAAGTATATCTTTTTCATAAATCTATATCCAAACCACAAAGGTAAGCAATATTAATTTTTCAGTATTATACCTGCTACTAAAGTGATGCAACTGTGCATTTCTATTACATTTGTTCTAATATCAATTATTTGGCATGGAACGCTTTAAGTACTACCCTCCACTATTTATAAACAACCTTATTTTTATTTCGCTTACTGGGCTTTTTCTGCTTTTTTAGAAACCGGCGCGGCTACCGCATGGGCCTGGTGCATGCAACACATGAGTATGCAGTTTTTTGTGGTGGTAATTGGGTTTGCCTTTTACCTGTTAATATTTTGGGGTGTAGGCATTCCCTACTTGGTGCTTGATAAAGTTAAAAAGCCACTGTGAGCTCTACAAATACAAAATACAGGATATTCCTGAAGAACGCCGCCGGAAATCACCTAAAATCCCCTTATCAAAAGCAGTACTGCGCGTCTTAGCCAATCAGTTTTTAGGCACATGGCCGTTTTTGTTTGGCTTGTTTTACATAATGGCTAAAATGGGCTTTGCCCCCACAGTAGCAATACCCACCTGGTGGATGGCCCTGCTGCAATTAGCTGCCCTTATACTTATTGAAGATATTTTGTTTTTTGCCGCACACCATACTATGCACCGTAAATACTTCTTTAAAAAGTTCCACAGGGTGCACCATGAGTATCGCGAATCTATAGCCATTGCAACACACTACGTGCATTTTGTAGAGCATATAGTGGGCAACCTTATACCGGTGTTTACAGGCGTATTGCTACTCCAGCCCCACCCTTTTGTGGTTTTATTTTGGGTTATGATGGTTGTTATAAACGCCCTGCACACCCATTCGGGCTATGCATTGCCCTTTATGGCCTACTCTGTTCACCACGACTGGCACCACTACCACGTAAACGGCAGCTTTAGCGCCATTGGCCTTATGGACCAACTATTCGGCACTGACAAAGCGTTTAACAAGTTGAAGAAGGAACACAAACAATTAACAAATAAAGAATTAAAGAATTAAAAAATACATTCTTTATCTCTTTATTTTTTTATCTCTTAATTATGATAAACGAGAATATCTCAACCATCCTTTACATTGTTGGCCCTGTAACCGGGATTGTATCGCTACAATTCTTCTTCCCATCGTTCTACGCCAATAAAATTTTAAATATTGAACTAAAGGATGATGCCGCAAAATTCTACTTTGCCCATTGGGGTATATTAGTTGCAGCACTTGCCATACTAATGGTTTTAGCGGCAGATAATGTAGCCCTACGCACACCCGTTATTTCCGTTACCCTTATGGAAAAAGCCCTGCTTGTATTTTGGGTATTGAAAGATATTAAAAAGCCGTACACCAAAAAACTACTACCTGCTGTGGTGTTTGATTCGGCTGTTTCCATAGTGTTTAGCTTATATTTATTGGGGATGTAGAGAAATTCTTTATTTCCACTCTAAGGCCGTATCGCGGCAAAGTATCTCAAACGAAAATAACCTATTGCTACTATCTATAAATATCATTTTATTTTTCCAAGCATAAAAGCGAAAAATTTTATCGTACTTGGCTGTATTGATATAGGAATTTTTTCTGGTGTCGTAAAGAATATTATTAAAAAGCATGTATACCCATTTTCCTGAAACTTTAGACCATTTGCATTGCCAAAAGCTATTCCGATTATCTAATACAAAACCTACATCATTTATACCAACGGACATTGCGTGTAAAAATTGATAATTGCCCCCTTCAACAAAAGATGTTTTCTTCTCATTTTTAATATTTAGCCATTCATAGCAAGCTAAAAAGCTATTTGTATTAGCAAATACTGAAAAATCATCGCCCGAAATAAAGTATGTTCCTAAAACGGGGCTATGTGTATATAACCTTAAATAGCCTATTTCTTTTTTATTTATATTGTAACTATATACTTTATGTCGTGTAGCAATCAATAACATATCCTTATTGTTGTTAGAAACAGATACTAACGAACTAAAATCAATTGTATCAATACGCAGACTATCCAATAAATATTTAGCCGGATTGGTATAAACAAGTAATTCTCCAGAAGTATTTCCAACATACAAATCGCCTGTTTTAGCATTGTAATCTATACAGGTTAATGTATCGTTACTGTGTGTTCTTTTAGCTTTAAAATTTATAGTATTATTTGTAAATCCAAATAAATAAAGGGTTTGAGTTACAGCTATCGCTAAGGCAATTATGGGTAGAATCCCAATAGCTTGCTGTAATAAAAGGTAAAGAATCCAAATGGAAAACATTTAACTTTTTATCGCTACCTACAGAAACAATAGCTTGATTGTAAACCAAGTAAGCTGTATTTTCTTTCACAAAAATATTTTGAACTTCTTGCGGTTTAAAGCCTGTAGAAGCCATTTCTACCGAATCTTTAGTAGAGAGGTAAATCCACCTATTACTACTCATTTTTTGCCCGTGAGCACAAAAGCAAAGCCAGAATAAAAAAAGCAGTAGCGTAGTTATCTTCCTCATAGACTAAAACTTGTACCTCAAAGTCCAATCAATAGTTACATAGCAATAGGCAACTCCACATAAAATATAGAACCTTCTCCTTCAGTAGTTTCAAACCTGATAGTGCCGCCGCTACTGTCTACAATACTTTTTACAATAGCTAAGCCAAGGCCCATACCACTGGTTTTGGTAGTAAAGTTGGGGGTAAATATCTTATCATGAAGCTCTTCAGGTATGCCATTTCCATTATCGCTAACGGTGGCTATAAAGCTGGTTTGTGTGCGTTGTATACCTAATACAATTACCCCCTCTATATCATCAGGAATAGCCTGTATGGCATTTTTTATCAGGTTATTAAATACACGCAATATCTGCTCCTTATCAGCAATAATCATACAGGGCGGCACCGTGTCGGGCTTAAAGGTTATAATAGCCCCGGTATCGTTAGCATGCAGTTGCTGCATGTTTACCAGCATTTCATACAGGTTTACCTTTTCGGCCTGTGTTTTAGGCATGCGGGCAAAGGTTGCAAACTCGCCGGCAATACGGCTAAGTGTATCTATTTGCTCTATTAGCGATATGGTAAAACGTTTCAACTGGGCTTCCCACTGTGGGTCGTTAGGTTTGTAGGTGCGCTGCAATTGCTGCACACTAAGCTTCATTGGGGTAAGCGGGTTCTTAATTTCGTGCGCTACCTGCTTGGCCATTTCTTTCAGGCGCTCTCCCGTTCCGACCGTGCCAATAACTCAGCACTAACATCCAGTTCCTTAATCATACGGTTGTATTCAGCAACCAGGCGGCCAATCTCGTCGTTGGCTTTGTAGTCAATCAACTCGTACGACTTGCCCAACCTTAGCTTACCCATTTTTTCCTGTATCAGGCGCAGCGGGCGGGTTATACGGTCAGAAATTAAGATGGCCACAATAAGCGATATGCCTATCAGCAATACATAAATGTTTACAATGGCTACCAATACCGTGGTAATCTCTTTCCTCAACTCACTTTGCTTGGCAAAATAAGGCAGGTTTATGTAGCCCAGCAGCTTGTTGTCGCGGTTGCGGAATGGTACGTAAGCCGATATATAATTAAGGTCGCCAATATTCTCATCGTGTATAAACTCCGTTTTCTGCTTCATACGTAGTTTACGCAGCGCATACGGGTCTATGTTTTTACCGGCAAGGCCTTCTTCAAATATCACCGGGCGAGATGATGCTATAAGCCTGCCGTTTAAATCGTACATGTTAATATCTGAGAAAAACACGTTAGACATGCGGCTGAATGAGAAGCTCAACTCGTCGTACATATAAGGGTAAATTACATCGTACCCCCAATTTTATTTTGTAGCTCAGTTGATACGGAATGTATCTTTTCACTTATAAGTTCCTCGTTTTTATAAGTGCTTTGGTTTATTACATAATAGATGGTACCCACGCCAATTATAATTAGCGATACCATTAACATAACAATTACCGTAAGCTGAATACGGCCTTTAAAATCTATAGCGCCAAACAGCCAGAATTTAGCCCGCTGCCTGCGTATGCTTACGGCAGCACCTATATAGTATATAAGCGCCAACAGCCCGTAAAAGAAGAAGAAATAAGAGAACGGGGTAATAACATCTAAAAAGCCCGGTTTTTTGCGACTAAGCACCACCATGGTATCGCTACCTGTTTTATCAACCAAGTGGGTAAATCCTTCGCTGTCAACCCAGTTATATTCCTCGTTTAGCGGGCCAAATACAGCCGATGTTAAACTATAAGGGTATTTACCAAACTGCCCCACCAACTTACCGTTTTTATAGCGGCTGTAAGAGTAGTCTGTCAGGTCAACTTCGGCCTTTACCTTCCTGTCCAGTAATAGTTCAGGGTAACCAACTTCTTCCAGGTTATATTTAGAGTCAAACTCAATGTATAATGTACCCGTATAGTCTACACCAGCATCTCGTTTAGTAAGTTTAACCTTAGCCAGATAACTGATGCGGCCATTGGCGTTATCTAAAAAGAAAAAATTATCGGCCACCGTTGGCGTACCATGCTCCCTTATCAGGGTTTCAAAGTACATGGGGTCGTGGTGGGTAGATGTGTTTAACACCCTTAACGGGCAGTTATCGGCCCCAAATACGGTAACCTTAATCTCATACTTCTCCCAATAGCCATTAAAATACAACTGGTTAAGGTCTTTAAATTGCTTTTTATCTGCAGCCTCGCTATTGGGCAACAAATAGCTGTGCAATACACTGTCTTTCTGTATTTTGCTATTAACATCGGTAAACAAAAACTCCAGTATAGGGTCGTTTTCTGCAGCAAGGCGAGATGCCATAAGCTCGCGGTTAAGGCGCTCTTTTTCTATTGTATTGGACGATATAATATAGGTTGAAAACAACCCAAAAAGTAATACCAGCAACAGTGCCGAGGTAAAGGCATAGCGCATACGGTCTTGTAGCTTATTACCGATTATAATACCCGTTACAAGAAATATAAATGCTCCGTATACTATATTGTCAAAGTTGTACCCGGCAAAAAGCAATAGATTTATGGCCACAGCCAAGGCAAACGCCCCCGCCATAAACTTAACATTATTGCCATAATAGGCTATTAGCGATATAAGCTTATCGGTAATAATAAACAGCCCCAACAGTATAATACCAAATACAAAAAATGCAATATAGCTATATACCGTTAAGCTAAATAAATTATTTATATTGAATGATATATTAGAATTGATTACCAAACCTTTAAGTACACCAAAAACAAATGGAGCCAACAAGAATATGAGCTCAAATATGGCTACTGAAATTGCAAAACGCAGCTAAGGTAGGTATTTTTTCTTTAAACCGCGTTAAGGTTATATAGCGAGAGAATATATACACACAATAAAAGGCAGTTAAGGCAGTAAGCAACAAATCGCCTAACGATGGCAGTATGTCAGACTCTGCATACAGCAAAGGGCTAAACAGTTCCAGGCTATACAAGTTACCGGGAAAACTAAGCGTAAAGCCTATGTACCTTACTAACACTACAAGTGCAATAAGGCCCAATGCGTAAATAGCCGTGTGCCGCTTGCTTTTTGTTTGCCTGCAAAGGCGTTCAAAAAAGAATAAAAACAACAGTATAAATACGCAATAGAATGCAATAGAAATATGGCGAAGCGTTTGGGCAGGCTCAAACTGTTCAGGGTAAATTAACTCATAGTTATAGGTTTTTTGCTGTTCTACAGCAGTCACCCTGGCATCGGGCGGTAGCAGGTTAATTTCTACCGTATTGGGTATATCAAAGCTTTTTTGAAAGCTGTTGCTTAGGTAGGTATTTTGGTAAGGAAAACTATGCTTAATAAGCCCTAGGGCAACAAACGTAATATTATCTCGCTGCCTAAAAACACTTTGGTACCAGCCACTTTTAAGCTTAACTATCCTGTTTTTGTAGTCTGAATAATAGAGGTTGTCTTCAACCGGTATAGAATTATCGGTCCAGTATATTAATGAGTCGTTCCTGAAAATAAATAGCCCACACTGTTTATTATCATACAATTCATCAAACTGCTTGGCATAGGTGTCTACAAACGCGCCATAGGCGTATGTATCAAAATGCACATCGGCTTCTTTTAAAATATCGTTTAGCTGCGCATCCCTATATTCCAGGGCCTTTTTAAATTTATAGCTTACTGATGATTTGTTCTCGGTAAAGAAGTCCCAACCATCAATAACCCACGCCGATAGAAAGAAAAATACGGCTAAAACTAAAAATCCTGCGTTTGCTCTTAACCTTGCAATCAAAATATTTTTTTTGGGGGTTTTAACAGCAAATATAAGGCCATAAGCCTAATAAATAAGCAACATAGCTATATCAACAGTAAAATCAACACCCGTATGTTGATAGTCTTATTGAAAATACCATTTTCATAATTCGCTAGGTAGTTGTATATTCGCCGCCTGATTTTAAAAAACTTAACAAAATTATGTCAATACTAGAAAGTATTCGCAACAGGGCAGGCATTTTTATAGTACTGTTTGTAGGCTTTGCACTGTTAGCATTTATTTTACAGGGTGCGCTTGAAAACGGATCTATGTTTTTTGGTAACAACCGTAACCTATTGGCCGAGATTAATGGCCACAAGGTAAAATACACTGATTTTCAAGCCGAGGTAGAGAAAATTGAAAACGCGGTTATGTTGCAAACAGGCCAATCTACTGTTGAGCAACAGGTACGCGACAATATTATTACCGAAGTGTGGAACCGTTACATGGCAGAAAACGTGTACGCCCCGCAATACGATAAAGTAGGTATTAAAGTAACTAAAAATGAGCTTGCCGATATGCTTTGGGGCCGTAACATTAACGCCCAAATTTTGCAAGCCCCTATTTTTCAGGATTCTCTTACCCGCCAGTTTAACCCTGCATTGGTGCACCAATATGTAGATAACCTAAACGAGGACGACGAAAAAAGCGCCCTTGCCTACGACCAATGGGTAACTTTTGAGGATAATTTAATTACCGACCGTAAACGCACTAAATACCTAACTGTAGTTAGCAAAGGCTTTTATGTAACTACTGCCGAGGCTAAACGTAAATTCGAAGCCCAAAACAACAACGCTATTGTTAAATACGTAGTTAAACGTTTTGATACCGTTGCCGACAGCACCATTACCGTTACCGAAGATGATATTAAAAAAGCCTACGAAGACAACAAGTTCCGTTTCCGTTTAAAACAAAACGTACGCAAAGTTGATATTGTTACTATAGACCTTGTACCATCTCAAAAAGATATTGACGGTACTAAAGCCAGCGTAGAAGCCCTTATACCAAGGTTTAAAGATGCTACTAACGATACTGCTTTTGCTGTTAGCAACTCTGACAAAAAAGACAATCCGTTTACCAGCCTTATCAAAGGCCAGTCTACATCGCCATACGACTCTGCCGTTTACGCATCGCCTGCCGGTACAGTACTTGGACCATTTGTAGAAAACAGCTCTTACAAGCTTATTAAAGTTGCCCGCAAAGGCGACTCTCTGCAAGTTAAAGCCCGTCACATCTTATTCTCTAAAGATAAATACTCTATAGAGGCTGCCAAAGTTAAAGCTGACAGCGTTAAGAAAGCTATTAAAGCCGGTGCCGATTTTGCAACCCTTGCACGCACCATGTCTGACGATGGTGGCAGCGGCCAACAAGGTGGCGACTTAGGCTTTTTTGAGCGCCGTACCATGGTTAAACCATTTGCCGATGCTGCATTTACAAGCAACGTAGGCGATATGCCAATTGTTGAAACACAGTTTGGTGTACACTTAATTGAGGTTCAGCAAAAAGAATACCCTGTTATTATAGTATCTGTTATTAAAGACATTCTTCCTGGTAAAGAAACTATAGACGGTGCTTACATTAAAGCAACCGACTTTGCCGGTAACAATACTACAGCTGATGCCTTTGATGCTGCTGCTAAAAAACAAAACCTACAGGTTCGTCCTTTCTACATCCGCGATGGTGACAAAGAGGTTTCAGGCCTTAAAGGTTCTCGCGAAATTGTACAGTGGGCTAACGATGATGCCGAAAAAGGCGGCGTATCTAAAGCTTACCAGCTAGACGATAAATACGTTGTTGCCTGTTTAAAAGAAATACGTAAAAAAGGTATTTCTGATTTTGAAGACGTTAAGAAAGACTGCGAACTACTAGCTAAACAAGCTAAGAAAGCCGACAAATTTGTAGCCGACTTAAATGCTGCCGCTGCCGGTGGTGCTACTATTGATGCTATTGCCACTAAAGCGAAAGGTGTTTTAGAAAGCGCAACCGTACCTTACAATGCTGTATTTGTTCAGGGTGCCGGCCGCGAACTTGGTTTAATAGGTGCTATATCTACACAAAAAGCAGGTACCATTTCTAAGCCATACGTTGGCCAGGGCGGTGTTTACGTTGTGTTTGTAGAAAACGTATCTACACTACAACCTGTAGCTAATGCCGATTTAAAATTGCTTAAAAAACAATTTGCCAGCGATTACTCATCACGTGCATTCTCTGACGCTGTAAGCGCTTTAGAATTCCATGCTGATATTGTTGACAAACGCTACCGCTTTTATTAGTAGGTAATAATATTAGAAAAAGAAAGCCCTGTCTTGTTTTAAACCAGACGGGGCTTTTTTTATTTCTACCCTATAACAATTTAGCACAGCAAGCGTTATAGGGCTGATATAAATAATAAAACCCATTTTGTGGCATCGGGCTTATACGCTATATTTGCCGCCAATTCCAATTGTGAGCACAAACATTGTTATTATACCAACCTACAACGAGAAGGAAAATATAGAGCTTATCATAAAGGCTGTATTTTCTCAGAAGGTTGCATTTGATATTTTGATTGTTGACGATTCATCGCCAGACGGTACAGCAGATATTGTAAGAAAACTACAAAGCTCTTACCCCGGACGTTTACATTTAGAAGTAAGGCAGGGCAAACAAGGCTTAGGAACAGCCTATATACATGGTTTTAAATGGGCTATAGCCCAAGCGCTATGAGTATGTGTTTGAAATGGATGCCGACTTCTCTCATAACCCCGCCGATTTAGAACGTTTGCTTTTAGCCTGTACCCAATATGGCGCGCAACTATCTATAGGCTCACGCTATGTAAAAGATGGCAACGTAGAGAACTGGCCATTGGAACGCCGCTTAATGTCGTACTTCGCATCAGTATATGTGCGCATAGTGTTGGGCATAAGCATACGCGATACTACAGCCGGTTTTGTTTGCTACCACCGCAGTGTCCTGGAGAAGATTGAACTGGATAAGGTTCAGTTTTTAGGCTACGCCTTTCAAATAGAAATGAAATACCGTGCCATTAAAAAGCTGGTGCCAATTATAGAAGTGCCCATTACTTTTAAAGACAGGGAACTTGGCCACTCTAAAATGAGCGTGAAGATTTTTAAAGAAGCCTTTTGGGGCGTTATAAAAATGCGCAGGTTTGTTTAACCTCCTCCCCTACTCTTTTCTACCCCTACTTCTGCATTTCAAATTCATCAAACGGTAAGCCGCTTTGTACATCGTAGGCTTTGGCAGTTAGCTTTTTGCCTTTTATTTCAAACTGCATAAAATGCCCTTTGTGGTAACGTACAGCCGTTAAATCGCCTGCACAGTCGCCCGGTGTCCAGTTAGGTTGTAAAACCCCGCCGCCGCCTGCAGTTATAGATATAAAGCCGTTAGGTATATCCGGGTAGTGATGAATATCAGTACGGTATTGCTCCAGCACATTGCCATTTCCATCGTAAGGTTGTAAACGCTCATAGGTATGGGCATGTCCATTCAATACAAAATCTACGTTGTACTGGGCAAATATGGGGTATAGGGCAACAACATTAGCCTCATTGCTTTTATAAGTGCAACTACGCCCCGGGTGGTGAAGGCTAACAATAATCCAATCGTAATGGCCTTGGGCCTGCTGCAAATCGTTAATCAACCAAGTCTTTTGCGCAGCATAGTCAAAAAAATCGCCGTCTTTAGAATCAAGGGTTATAAAGTGTGCATTTTGATAATCGTAGCTATAGTAATGCTCGTTACCCGGCAGTTTCCACTCCATACAAAAGTTAAGCTCAGGGTTTACGCCCCAATCGTGGTTACCCAGCGCGGGGTAAAAAGGTATGTTAGAAAAAGTATAGGCAAAAGGGCCAAAAAGATAATCGTCGTACTTGCTGCTTTCGCCTAGAGGGTAAACTATATCGCCAAGGGCGGTAATAAAATCGGGGTGCTTAGGCAATGCTAGGATTTGGCTAGATGTTACCTGCGGAAAACCATCTTCGTAAGGGTTACGTCCAACATCGCCAAAGGCAAGAAAGTTAAAGCCTACGCTGGTATCGGTACGTTGTGCATCAATAAAATTAAGCTCGCTGTTATCAAGCATAATATTATCGTTATACACAGTGTACTTATAGCGCTGGCCTTGTTGCAGGCCATTTAATGTGACAGTGTGGGTAAATGTACCATCGGGGTTTTTAAAGGTTTTACCTACCTTATCAGTATTTACTTGGTTTATGCCATACATTACATGGCATTTATCGGTTTGTATATTGGTTTTCCATAGTATTGATGCGCTGTCGGCCCACACGTTTTGAATGTACGGCCTACGTATCATGGTAAGCTTTGAACTGTCTTTTACGCAAGCGGTAAGCGAGGTAATAATCAAAATGGGAAGAAACCTGAGAATCATAATTACTGAATATTATGCAAGATACAACTTTGCCTTGCCTTATACTTTAAATACAGTTTGCGGATATATTATTTTTGATAGATACAACCCCTCGGCAGGTGCAGAATCTCCGGCGGATGAACGCTCTAAACTATTTACCACCTGCATAAATTCATCAATAGTCATTTTACCTCGGCCTACCTCTAACAACGTACCCACTACAGCCCTAACCATGTTGCGTAAAAAACGGTTGGCTGCTATGGTAAAAACCAACACATCGTCTTTATCCTCCCATTTAGCAAGGATTACATTGCATAGCGTAGTTTTAACATCGGTATGGGCTTTACTAAAGGCTTTAAAATCTTTCACATCAAGCAGCAAAGCCGCAGCTTTATTCATGGCATCAATATCCAAACTACCAAAATAGTAGTAGGCAAGCCCTTGGGTAAAAGGGTTTTTATGCTTTACAATCTTATACTCATAAACCCGTTGGGTGGCATCAAAGCGGGCATGTGCACTGGCATTAACCTCTGCAATATCTCTTATGGCTATATCGGGGGATATGAATTTATTCAGCTTGTAAACCAACTCTGCGGTATCTGCAATACCCACCTCAACATCAAAATGGGCATAGTAATCAGATGCATGCACACCAGTATCGGTACGGCCACAGCCAACCACCTCAATCTGTTGCCTTAGTATTAAAGACAAAGCCTTTTCAAGTTCGGCCTGCACTGTGGGAGCATTCGGCTGAACCTGCCAACCGTTGTAGTTTGTACCCTTGTATGCTAAACGAATAAAGTAGCGTGGCATAAGCCACAAAGATAAGGGCTATTTTACAATAGCTAACGGGCCAACCAAGCCAGAATACTCTTTTATATCCAGTTTAATAGCACCCACCAACACATCGGCCTGTAAGCGCAGGGGTAAATGGTTGGCATCATCGCTAAGCCATATGGTCATTTTACTTTTGTCGTTAAACACACGGCCCTTTTGCAATACAGGCTTTAGCTTAATACAACGCACCTTGCCAAACTTGGTATTAATAACATCTTTACCCATGTATTTAAACATAAAGGGCCATACCTCTTCGTCAAAAAAAGTTTCAATGGTTATAATATCGCCCACTTTATATTGGGTATAATCAATGTTACGGGCATAATAGCCTGCCGATAGAATATCTTGCAAGCCGGGCTTAGCAGCAAAAACAGTATCGTAGTTTTTAGATTTATCAGTACCACTACGGGTAACCTTTACCATGCTTTTTTTATGGTTGAAAATATAATCCTGGTTGGTTACCCAGCCGCCCTCTTTTATACGGCGGATAAACAACAGCGGGTTAAGGCTTTGGTCGTCTATATACGATTCGTAACGGTCTTTAACCTCGTAAAACATATTAAAAGCGCCGGTAGTATATCCACCACCTACAATGTGGAATGTATTATAACCACCTATTTGCTTATTATCGGGCTTTACCTCCAATGTCGCTTCGCCTGCATCAATCAATCCATAATGCACTCGGTAAACGGTTTTCTCTCCCGCTTAAAAGCGGAAGTATTCATCACTTTAGCCCCTTGCCCAAATACCTGTGCGCTAAAACATACCGCAACCAGCATAAGTATTAGAGATTTGTTATTTCCGGGTTCCATAATTTATCTATTTATACCCTGTAACATTCAAATTTGATACCAAAACAATCAATCTGATATCCATCAAACAATTAGACTTTGCAAGCGTTATAACATTTTAAAAGAGTAAACCGTTAAATGCCCTAAATTTGTAAGCAACCAACTGCAATGTTTTACAAAAAGCTACTCATATCATCTGTTTGCGCTATTAGTGTGCTGCTATGTGGCACTGTTAAGGCGCAAGACCGGTCGTACGAGCTTAAAAACTCTTTATTAAGTTTTGGTGCCGGTTTTGGTTGGGTTTCCAGTTTCTATCCCAGCAGCAGCCAATATCCTACAGTATCTGTTTCTTACGAAAAAGGCCTGTTAGGCTTTAAAAGGGTAGGCCTACTTAGCCTGGGTTTAACAGGAGGGTACCATCATGCTTACTACGATTATTCAGCATCCAGCAACTATGCCAAATGGGACAATGTGGTTGGTGCCTTGCGCGTAGCATTGCACCCTACTTTTTTATTGGGCGATAATTTTAACTGCTACATAGGTATGCTTGCCGGTGGGCGTTACGAGTTTTTTAAGGATACTTATTACGACCAATCTCCATCGCAATTTGAGGGCGACCCTTATAAACGCTTTGGCGGCTTTAGGACACTATTTGCCGGTTTTGTTGGTATGCGCTGGTACCCCGGCGAAAAGCTTGGCTTTTTTGTAGAGGGTGGGTATGGAATGAATTACGTTACTATTGGCATAAATTGGAAGTTTGGCGAGCGTAACATTAAAGCCGACCCTGATATTATAAAACGCGGCACCTACGGTGGCAGGCGTTAGTTGAAAGGCTAAAAGCCTTATATTTACAGTACCATGAGGTTATTTTTACTATCCATAGCATTAGTAGTTTCTACAATTACCCAAGCCCAGCTTCCGGATAATTCTCCCGCTGCGCAATTACCGGAGTTTAATAAACTGGTTGCTACCGAAGGCCTTTCGCTAAAAAGCGCTAAACAGGCCCATATTACCTCTACCGCAGGCAGCACGTACGACTTAAAATATCACCGCCTGGAGTTTACTGTAGACCCCGCAGTTAGGGCTGTACAAAAAGGTGTAGCTACCTCCTACTTTACTGCAAACGCGGCAGGCGATGTTATTACGTTTGACTTTGTTGATGATATGGTGGTTGACTCTATCAAGCAACACGGCTTATTGCAATCGTTTAGCCACATGGATGATATTATTACCCTAACCCTTACCGATGATTTAACCGCAGGGCAATTGGATAGTGTTACCGTTTACTTTCATGGTGTGCCGGGCAACTCGGGGTTTGGCTCATTTACTGCCGATTGGCAAAACGATAGTATTCCGGTTTTGTCAACCTTATCGGAACCCTACGGCGCTCGCGACTGGTGGCCGTGCAAGCAGGTATTGAACGATAAGATTGATTCTATAGATGTATATATTACCTGCCCTGAACAATATGAGGCAGCATCTAACGGTTTACTGATAAGCAGCATTGATAACGGGCTTACCAAAACATATCGTTGGAAACACCGCTACCCTATTACAGCTTACCTTATAGCCATTGCCGTTAGCGATTATGCCATATATTCTGACTATGCATACCTGCCTACCGATACCATAGAGATTTTAAACTACGTATACCCTCAAAACCTTTCGGCTGCGCAACAACAAACACCCCGCACGGCCGATTTTATGCAGTTGTTTGATACGCTGTTTACCCCCTACCCTTTTGCTGATGAAAAATATGGGCATGCTCAATGGAGCTGGGGCGGCGGTATGGAGCACCAAACAATGAGTTTTATGGGTGGTTTTGGGTTTGAATTAATATCGCACGAACTGGGCCACCAATGGTTTGGCGATAAAATTACCTGCGGGTCGTGGGCCGATATATGGCTTAACGAAGGTTTTGCCACCTACTGTACCGGCTTATGCTATCAATACATAGAGCCACAGTATTGGATGCCATGGAAAAGGCTTACCCACAATATTATTACTTCTGCCCCCGATGGTTCTGTATTTTGTACCGACACCACCACCAGCGACAGAATTTTCAATGCACGGCTATCTTACCGCAAAGCCTCTTTCTTACTCCACATGATAAGGCTGCGTGTGGGTGATACTAACTTCTTTACCGCCATTAGAAATTACCTTAACGACCCTTTAGTGGCTTTTAAATACGCCTTAACAGAAAACCTGAAACTGCATTTTGAAGAACAGAGCGGCATAGACCTTACCGAGTTTTTTGATGATTGGTATTATGGCGAAGGCCACCCGCAATACACCCTTAAATGGGGGCAATTTCCATCAAGCAGGTTGATTGTAGAACTTAACCAGCAGCCAACTCACCCATCGGTAGATTTTTTTGAAGGCCCATTACCTGTAAGGCTTAAAAGCGCCATGCGCGATACCATAATTATACTAGAGCATAGCTATAATGGCCAGATATTTGACCTGCAACCGGGCTTTCCCGTAGACTCTGTAATTGTAGACCCAGAGATATTGGTAATACAAGAGAATACTGTTATTAAAACCGAAATAGATTCTGATGATGGGATTATAGTTTACCCCAACCCGGTTAAAAACACCGCCGAGGTTAAGTTTGATAGCCCATTATACACCGCAGTGCGTTACGAGTTGTATGATATGACAGGAAAACTATTAGAAAGTAAAGATGTAGACAATGCCAGCTTTGGTTCTTTTACTATTGATATGGCGCCTTACCGCAACGGGGTGTATTTTATCACAGTATGGTCTAACTACGGTAGCGATAGTAACACTTTAAAGAAAGCAATAAAGAAAAAATAGTGAAAGTTTAATGCATAATGCATAGTTCAAAATGCAGAATGACACAAGTTTTGAATTATGAATTTTGCATTCTGAATTAATCTATTCTTTATTCTTACTATCCATAATAATAGTAACCGGCCCGTTATTTACAAGGGCTACTTTCATGTCTGCACCAAACTCACCTGTACGTATTGGTCGGCTGATTATATCGCGTAATTCTTTACAAAACATCTCATACATAAGCCTTGCCATTTCTGGCTTGGCGGCCTTTATAAAAGATGGTCGGCTACCTTTTACCGTTGATGCGAACAATGTAAACTGGCTAATTACCATTACCTCGCCATCAACATCCTGAACAGACAGGTTCATCAACCCTTTAGTATCAGCAAATATGCGCATGTGGCCTATTTTTTTAGATAGCCATATAGCATCGGCCAGGGTATCTTCGGGCTCTACGCCTAACAATACAACCAAGCCATTTTTTATTTTAGATTTTACAGTCCCATCTATTGTAACCGATGCCTCTGTAACCCGCTGAATAACCGCACGCATATTAATATAAATTCTGTTTTTGTTCTTTTAAGTCTGCTAATATAGCAAGGTAGTTGCTATATCGTTCTGCTTCAATATTACCATCTTCGGCAGCCTGTAATACCGCGCAACCCGGCTCCCCATCGTGCATGCAGTTGGTATATTTGCAATCGCCCTGGTACTTATAAATATCGGGGAAGTAGGATGATAATTCTTCGGGTGCCATCTCTACCAAACCCAATTCTTTAATACCGGGGGTATCAATAATAGCACCGCCGTTTTTTAGCTGAAACATTTCCGCAAAAGTAGTAGTATGTTTCCCCTTATCATGAGCAACCGATATTATACCCGTGCGCAAATGTAGTTCAGGGTCTATGGTATTTATAAGGGTTGATTTTCCTGTACCCGAATGGCCGGTAAACAGGGTTATTTTCCCTTTTAACTTATTAAGCAATACATCAAGCCCTACGCCTGTGGCTGCCGAAACTTCGTAGCACTCATAACCGGCTTTGGTATACAGGTCAATAAACCAGTCTTGTAGGCCCCGCGTTTCTTCTGTTAATATATCAACCTTGTTAAACACAATAAACGGCGGAATAGAATAGGCCTCGGCAGTAACCAAAAAACGGTCAATAAAGCCTGTTGATGTGCGCGGCGAAGCTACAGTAGCTACAACCAAAGCCTGGTCCATGTTAGATGCTAAGATGTGGAATTGCTTAGACAGGTTGATTGACTTACGGATGATATAGTTCTTCCTTTCGTGCAAACCCACTATCCACGATGTGTTTTCATCGGCATCAACCAACACTTCTACCCTATCGCCAACCGCAACGGGATTGGTGGTTTTAATATCCTTCATACGGAACTTTCCCCGCACTTTGCACTCAACAATGTCGCCACTGTCTAAGAGCACCGTACTAAAACTTCCGGTCGATTTTATTACGAGTCCTTCTTCCACTTGACCGCAGATTATTTCTGATTAATATTGATTACAGGATTAAGCTTTTGCTGAATTGTGTAGCGCTTAAACTGTAAACTTCTACTTCCAAAATTTATCAGTAAACCTATCTCTATCTTAAATGCTTCCAAATAATTCATTGTTTGAGCAATATGAAGATCTTCTATTTCTTTAATCGCTTTTAGTTCAAGCATCACTTTACCATCTATAAAGAAATCAACGCGTCTGCTACCAATCTCTTGTCCATCATAATATACAGGCATTGAATATTCCCGTTTAAATGATATCTGATTCTTGGTTAATTCTATCTCTAGTGCACGTTGATGTATCAGTTCTTGAAAACCACACCCAAGAGTTGAATGTACCTTCATTGCACAACCAATAATCTTTCCCGTAAGCTCTTGATGCTTATATTCTGTCATACTATGCAAATATATTCACTTATATGTGTAGAAATCTTTTAATCATTAAAATCATATTTAATCTGCGGTTCAGACTATATTTGTGGCAATGTCAATACAGGTTAGCAATATCACCAAACTATACGGCACTCAAAAGGCGCTGGACAATGTATCGTTCTCGGCTGAAAAGAGCCAGATTGTAGGCTTTTTAGGACCTAACGGTGCCGGCAAAAGCACCATGATGAAGATTATAACCTGCTACATTAGCCCCGACCAAGGGTCTGTTAAAGTATGTGGGTTTGATACCTTTGAAAACTCTATTGACGTACGCCGCAAAATTGGCTACCTGCCCGAGAACAACCCACTGTACCTTGAAATGTATGTAAAAGAGTACTTGGACTTTGTTTGTGGCATCTACAAAATAAAGAATAAGAAAGCCCGTGTTGCTGAAATGATTGAGCGCACCGGCTTAGGCATTGAACAGCAAAAAAGATAGGCGCACTAAGCAAGGGCTATCGCCAACGTGTTGGTTTGGCTCAGGCCATGATACACGATCCTGAAGTGCTTATTCTTGATGAGCCTACCAGCGGTTTAGACCCTAACCAGTTGGTAGATATTCGCCTATTGATTAAAGAACTGGGCAAAGAAAAAACCGTAATGCTATCTACCCACATTATGCAGGAGGTAGAAGCCATGTGCGATAAGGTAATCATCATAAACAAAGGCAAAATAGTAGCCGACGATAAGGTTGATGCCCTTAGCCACTACCGCACAGGCAATGCAGCTATTGTTGTTGAGTTTGATAAAGCCCCTAATCTGGCAGACCTTAAAAAGCTAAACGGCGTAACTAAGGTAGAAGAACTGGGCGCCAACAAATACCGCATAGCATCTAAAGGCAATGCTGATGTTCGGTCTGAACTGTTTAGATATGCGGTTGATAAACAACTAACCGTGCTAACCCTTAATAAAGAAGAGGCCAGCATAGAAGATGTGTTCCGCCAGTTGACTAAAGGTAAATAACAGCTACGGCAAAGTATCTGTTACCAGCACCGTTCCACTAATGGGGCAGTAAGTTGTCTGTTCTGCTAATACAGTACCATTTAGTTTTATTGTTCCTGTAACTGCCGCAGGGCTGCTTGATGAGTTTTGGGCTGCCAATAAAACAATAGCACCCGGCTTGGCATCTATAGTCTGTTTCCAACTGCTATTTTGGTCTTGCAGTATTACCTGCTCGCCATTGGCATCGTAGTATATCACATAGCAGTTAGGGCATTCAATAGAATATTCTACAGTGCGCTGCTCATCATCATTACTATCCTTTTTACAAGCTGATAAAAATACAAATGCCATAACCGGCAATACCATGTAAAGTTTTTTCATAGGTTACTTTTTCAGCAAGTTAACATATTCTATAAAATAAAACAGGCCCTTAATAAAGGGCCTGTTTACTAAATATAAAGCAAAAATATTCTATTTCTTATCACCAGTTAATTTACTGTTTCTTCTACCATAAATATAGTAAAGTACAATACCTATTGCCATCCACACTGCTAAACGTATCCATGTTTCAAGTGGCAAAGATGCCATCATAAAAACGCAAATAAGTATACCTAAAATTGGAACTAACGGCACTAATGGTGTTTTAAACGGGCGGGCAACATCAGGCATAGTTTTTCTCAATACCATAATGCCAATACAAACTAGCACAAAAGCCAACAGTGTACCAATACTCACCATGTGTCCTAAATCGCTAACAGGTACAAAACCTGCAAAAATGCTTACAAAAAATGCGAAGAAGATATTGGTTTTCCAAGGGGTACGGAATTTTGAATGTACCTCGCCAAATACTTTAGGCAATAAGCCATCGCGGCTCATTGAATAAAACACGCGCGACTGGCCCATAAGCATTACCAATATTACAGATGTGTAACCTGCCAAAATTGCTATAATAATACCATCTTGTAACCACAAATATGGTGTTTTACCAATGGCTGTAGCCACAGGTTTAGCATCACCCATAAACTCTTTGTAGTTTGCAAGACCTGTCATAACATGAGCAAATAGTATATACAAAACAGTACAAATTGCCAAAGAACCTAGTATCCCAATAGGCATAGCCCTTTGAGGGTCTTTTGCCTCTTGTGCCGCTGTAGATACAGCATCAAAACCAATAAAGGCAAAAAACACTACAGCTGCGCCACGTAGAATGCCGCTCCAGCCGAAGTGGCCAAACTCTCCGGTATTATCCGGTATATAGGGTGTGTAGTTTGCATTATCAATGTAACCAAAACCTACGGCTATAAATATTAAAACAACTGCTATTTTAAGGGCAACCAATATACCATTCATTAAAGCAGAACCTTTGGTACCGCGTATAAGTATAAATGACAGTAGGAATACAATAAATATAGCTGGTAGATTTATTACACCCCCATCAATAACTACAGAGCCATTAAGTAGCGATAGTTTTTCCCAAGGTGAACAAAAGAACTGTAACGGTGGGTTAATTCCATGCTTTAGTAAAAACTCTGCTAAATAGCGCGACCAACTAACAGCTACTGTAGCTGCACCTAATGCATATTCCAATACAAGATCCCAACCAATTATCCACGCTAAAAACTCGCCTAAAGTTGCATAAGAGTAGGTATAGGCACTGCCTGCTACCGGTATCATAGATGCAAATTCCGCATAACAAAGGCCGGCAAAAGCGCAACCAACAGCTGCTATTAAAAATGATATGGTTACAGCCGGGCCCGCATTTTCAGCGGCGGCAATACCTGTTAATGAGAACAAGCCAGCGCCAATAATAGCACCAATACCTAATGCAATAAGACTTTTGGCGGTTAGTGTCCTTTTTAGGCCCTTTTCTTCATCTGAGGCCTCAGACATTAATTGACCAATTGGTTTTCTTGTAAATAATTTGTTTGCCATATTTAATTTCTATATCAAGGTGCAAAATGCACATTTTTTCTCAATCGGAATTAACAAAGTATCAACAAAAGAGCCATCCCGACAAGGAATGGCTCTTTACAAAGCTATAAGAACACGTTAGTTCTTCATATCGTCAAGTAATTTTTTCATCTCGTTGTACTTATCGGTATTGTCTACCTTGCCGTAAAGGTCTTTCAACGCTTTTAAGTAAATAGCCTCTTTAGGGTTTGTTAAACGGGCTTTCTCAATCATTTCAATAGCCAGTTTGTATTGGGCCATGCCTTTGTCTTTTTCAACATCGGCCTCTTTAAACATGCGCTTATCAACAAAATTGTTCGATTTGTCTAAGAACTCGTTACCACGGTTTACATACACAACACCTAGGTTAAACAAAGCATCGCCATAATCAGCTTTTAACTCAATGGCTTTTTTAAAGTTCTCTTCGGCTTTGTCGTAGTTCTTTAGGTTGCTGTAAACAGTACCTGCCGCAAAGTAAAGCGTAGGGTTTTTAGGATCGGCAACAATAGCGTCTTTCAAGCTCTTTTCAGCACCTATATTATCATTTTTAATAAGGTAGTAGTTAAGCTCGTCTATAATAAGGTTTACATCCGATGGAAATTTAGCACGGCCCTCTTGCAATGTTTTTAAAGAGGTTGCGGTATCTCCTTTCTCAGCGTAGATACGAGATAGGTCTAAGTAGTTTTGCGCACCACCTATGCCTGCTTTGCTTAACATGTTAATGTAGAAAATGGCCTTATCGTAATTTTTGCCGTTTTTAGATGCTAACAAAGCATTACGTACCGCAAGGGTATCAAAAGTTTTACCTTCTTCAGCCAGCTTAATGCATTTTTCAAACTGAACTAAAGCGCCTGCATAGTCTTTTGCAGAAAAATCGGTTACACCTTTATTTAATACCTGCGCAGAGCAAAAACGCAATTGCATTTTGGCAACGTTGGCAAACTCATATTTAGGGTCTAGCAATAAGCACTTTTGGTAAGAAAAGGCCGCATCATAATATGGGTCGGGCGATAAACCGGCGTGGGTTGGGTTTTTACTCTGACCAATTTCAAAGTAAATATTGCCACGGTAATACCAAGTTTTTGGTTTACCCATAGTGCTTTCGTCGGTGGTGGCAGGCTCTATACTTTCTTTAGCTTTAGTTAAAGCTTCCGGCTCACCTTGCCTATCGCGCTTATAATTTTCTAAATAGTTATAGGCCGAAACTACTTTTGCGTTTTGACCAAAACTTACTGCCGCTGATAAGGCTACGGCTGCCAGAGTGATTTTTAGTTTCATTTGTTATCTGTTAATCAACGCCCAAAATTAATGCTTTGTATCAATTATCCGCACTACATTTTAAACTGTTTATCGCATTATTTCAAAATACGTGCCATTTAGGGGTCAGGTATCAGGGTTCAGATGCCAGTTATTGCATAACTGATGCGCCAAACTTTTCTTTTCCATAAAACCGTCAAACAGGCTTCTGTTGTAGTAAAAAATCTAACATTTCAACCTTAATTAACTCTCCAACGGGGATTATTTTTCACTTTTCGTTTTTCGTTACTAGACAATGCCTTGTTCCCTACAGTATGTAGCTAATAACATCGTTTTCGCGGTTTAATTTTAAGGTCCCTCTCAATGAGAGGGTGGATGTCGCCAACGGCGACAGACGGGAGAGGGTAATTAATCCATTAATCATATTAATCTCTTTAAATCTGCGGTTCAGACAATTTACATCAAACACCTTACCCCCAACCTCATTTTACCGGGGCCGGGGTTAAAGTAAAAATATAGTATGGGTATAACCTACCGACAGAGCTTAATTCAAAGATGCTTTCGGTTTACTTAACTATTTTAATAATCAAAAGCGCTTTCTTTACAACGCTTAACTCTTTTAAGCCCCTCTCCCTTTGGGGGAGGGGTTTGGGGAGGGGTTTGGGGAGGGGTGCAGTACTGCTACTTATCCTTTTTTTATCATAACCGAGATAAAGGCGGTGCCAAGATTGTGTTTCGAAACAACACTGCAAAGATACAACATCTCAACACCAAAAGTCAAGTATTATATAAATAATGTTAATAATAAAGAATTGTGCAGATTTTGAAATATGTATATTTTAGCGAAATGAAACATCTCACTTGGCTATTTATTAGTCTATCAATACTTGCATCATGCACTAACTACAATATGGATTCTTATTCAGAGAACCCATTGGATTATAAAAACGAGTATGTAGAAGAAATTATTTTGGCAGATAAAGACACAATCTTTAAAACTAAAATTGACATCATTAGCGGCAACTTTACTTATAAGCAAAGCCCTAAATTAAACTTAGGTATTTCAATCGAACGCCGGGAACATGGCGTATTTAAAAATTACCAAATAACCTATTGTGGTATTAAAAACACTAAAACAATGCCTGAATTTTCAGTTAACATACCTATCAATGGAAAATTTAGCAATTATGACTTTAAACAAGTTGGAGGCTATGCAAGCAATACAGTTTCTTATGTTAAAAACCGCACTCAATGGTTAATGTCAAATAACAGCTTATCCGAAAAACATCGTATAGATGTTATATATAAGTCTATGATACGCGACAATTGCCCCAATCTGCATCCTGACAAAATAACTTTCGTTCAAAACATTTCTAACTATAATAACTCAAAGCAGTATACTTACTCGTACAACTGGTAAAAAAATCCCCCAACTTTCGTCAGGGGATTTTTCATTCTTTATCTCTTTATCTGTTAATTGATAAACTATTCTTCAGTCTCCGCCTCATCAGCTTCCGAGCTCTTCGCCTTCCACATCATCAGCATCATCTTCCAATTCAGGCTCGTCAATTTCCACATCGTCAATTACCGGCCCTTCTAACACTTCGCCGTCTATTGCTACGTGTTCTTCTTCAGGGTCGCTTTCAACCTGTGTAACGGCAGCAATGGCATCTTTACCGCCTAGTTTAATAAGGCGTACACCTTGCGTAGCACGGCCCATTACGCGCATATCGGCAACAGCAAGGCGAATGATAATACCGTTTTTGGTAATAATCATCAAGTCGTCTTCGTTAGTTACCTCTTTCAGGGCAATAAGGGCGCCTGTTTTATCGGTTACGCTAATGGTTTTAACACCTTTACCTCCACGGTTAGTAATACGGTAATCTTCTAGGTCAGAGCGTTTGCCGTATCCGTTTTCAGACACTACCAATACGCTATGTGTTTTGTCAGATATACAAATCATACCCACAACCTCATCGGTTGGTGTGGCAAGGCTTACACCACGCACACCCGATGCGTTACGGCCCATTGGGCGGGCTTTAGCTTCGGGAAAGCGGATACATTTACCGGAACGTAAGGCCATTAAAATATCGGCTTTGCCATCTGTTAAACGGGCCTCAAGAAGCGTCTCACCATCGCGCACGGTAATGGCGTTTATGCCATTTTGGCGTGGACGAGAGTATGCCTCTAGTTTGGTTTTCTTAATTGTACCTTTGTTAGTACACATTACAATGTATTTACCTTCCTCGTTTAGGTCGGTTACATTTATAAAGGCACGTATCTTATCATCCGGCGCTATTTGTATTAAGTTTTGTATGGCGCGGCCTTTAGAGTCTTTAGAGCCTTCGGGTATTTCATACACCTTCATCCAGAAACATTTACCCTGCTCTGTAAAAAACAGCATATAGTTGTGGGTAGATGCTATAAATATTTGCTCTACAAAATCCTCATCGCGGGTGCGGGCACCTTTACTGCCACGGCCACCACGGGCTTGCTGGCGGTATTCTGATGCTGCCGTGCGTTTTATATACCCCATGTGCGATATGGTAATTACCACATCCTCATCGGCAATCATATCTTCCATACGGAAGTTGCTGCCTTCGTATATAATATCGGTGCGGCGTTCATCGCCATATTTTTCTTTAACCTCTTGCAGTTCGCCTTTAATAATATCAAAGCGCATAGTTTCGTCAGAAAGTATGTTCTTTAAGTGCGCAATAAGTTTCATCAACTCATCGTACTCTTCTTTAATCTTATCGCGCTCCATGCCGGTAAGCGTAGATAAACGCAGGGCAAGAACTGCCTTAGCCTGTATCTCGCTCAACTGGAAGCTGGCCATTAAGCCATCCTTAGCAATCTCAGGGGTGTTAGAGTTACGTATAAGTTTAATAACCTCATCCAGGTGGTCAAGGGCTATCAGGTAGCCTTCTAATACGTGGGCGCGTTTTTCGGTACTGGTCTAGTTCATACTTGGTGCGGCGCACAACCACCTCGTGGCGGTGCTTAACAAAGTTCTCTATCAGGTCTTTAAGGTTAAGCACAACCGGGCGGCCATCTACCAGGGCAATGTTATTTACGCTGAATGATGTTTGTAATTCGGTATGCTTATATAAGTTGTTTAAAACAACTTTGGTAATGGCATCTCGGCGCAGTTCATAAACCACGCGGTAACCTTCACGGTCAGATTCGTCACGAATATCAGTAATACCTTCAATTTTCTTATCGTTGATTAAGGCAGCCGTTTTCTTAATCATTTCGGCCTTGTTTACCTGGTAAGGTACCTCGTAAACAATAATTTTTTCGCGGCCGTTCTCAAACTGCTCAATCTTGGTTTTGGCGCGTAATACAACACGTCCGCGGCCTGTTTCAAAAGCTTGTTTCACACCTTCGTAGCCATATATTGTACCACCTGTCGGGAAGTCAGGGGCCTTAACATACTGCATCAACTCTTCAATAGTAATATCGCGGTTATCAATATATGCGGCAATACCATCAATAACCTCGGTAAGGTTATGCGGGGCCATGTTGGTAGCCATACCTACGGCAATACCTGATGCGCCGTTAATTAACAGGTTAGGTATACGGGTTGGCAATACGGTTGGCTCTTCTAAAGAGTCGTCAAAGTTGGGGCGGAAGTCAACAGTATCTTTGTCAATATCAGCCAAAGTGTCTTCTGCTATTTTGCGTAAACGGGCTTCGGTATAACGCATGGCAGCCGGTGGGTCACCGTCTATAGAGCCATAGTTACCTTGTCCGTCTACCAATGGGTAGCGCAAGCTCCAATCCTGGGCCATACGTACCATGGTGTCGTATACAGATGCGTCGCCATGCGGGTGGTACTTACCCATCACGTCTCCCACAATACGGGCGCTTTTCTTGTACGGGCGGTTAGACATAACGCCCATTTCGTACATACCGAATAAAACACGGCGGTGAACGGGTTTCATACCGTCGCGCACATCAGGTAAAGCACGAGAAACAATAACCGACATCGAATAATCGATGTAGGCTGTCTTCATTTCATCTTCAATGTTAATAAGGATTATCTTTTCTCCACCTTCTTGTTCTGCCATAATTTCTTATTTTCTTCTAAAATTTTATTTTGCACAATTATTGGTACAACATTATTATAATAGTAAAAACGATGCAAAGGTAATCAATTTTCAGCCTGCTAAGTTACAACACTACGGTGGGTTAACTAACGGGTGTTGATAAATACAGAGACTGTTAATTGATTTTTCTAAAACCATCTATACATTTGCTTGTATACATTATCTATTAAAGGAGTGAACCCAATTAATTAGTAACTTTAACATTATGGAAGCGAGATTTTCACCAAGGGTAAAAGATGTGATAACCTACAGCAGGGAAGAAGCCCTGCGCCTTGGCCACGACTATATAGGTACAGAGCATTTGTTGCTGGGCCTTGTGCGCGATGGCGAAGGAATGGCTATCAGAGTATTAGTTTCATTAGGCATAAACTTGCAAGAGCTACGCCACAACATTGAGAATTCAATAAAACCAACAACCAAAAAAACAACAGGGTTAGGTAACATTCCTTTAATTCGTCAGGCCGAAAAAGCACTTAAGCTTACTTATTTAGAAGCTAAAGTTTACAAGGCCGAAGAAATTGGTACTGAACACCTTCTGCTTTCTATTTTGAAAGACGATGACTCGGTAGCTACCCAAACTTTGAAAAAATTTAACGTAGACTATAAATCTGTGAAAGACGAACTAGACTTCCTGATATCAGGAGAGAAAAAGAACCTAAACATTGAGAACCGCGCCAACCCGTTAGATGATGACGATGATGCCGAACAAGGCGCTTTTGGCGGCGGTGGTTCTGGTGCTAAAAAGGTAACCGACAGCAAATCTAAAACCCCGGTGCTTGATAACTTTGGCCGCGACCTTACCAAGGCCGCCGAAGAAGGTAAACTAGACCCTATTGTAGGTCGCGAGAAAGAAATTGAGCGTGTATCGCAAATTCTTAGCCGCCGCAAAAAGAACAACCCAATACTTATTGGTGAACCCGGCGTTGGTAAATCTGCCATTGCTGAGGGGTTAGCCCTGCGCATTGTACAACGCAAAGTATCAAGGGTATTATTCAACAAACGCATTATCACTTTAGACCTTGCATCTTTAGTAGCCGGCACAAAATACCGTGGCCAGTTTGAAGAGCGTATGAAAGCGGTAATGAATGAGTTAGAGAAATCACCTGATGTAATACTTTTTATTGACGAGATTCATACCATTGTAGGTGCCGGTGGCGCATCGGGCAGCTTAGATGCTTCAAACATCTTTAAACCTGCCTTGGCCCGCGGAGAACTGCAATGCATTGGAGCTACTACTTTAGATGAGTACCGCCAATACATTGAAAAAGACGGCGCTCTGGACCGTCGTTTCCAAAAAGTAATGGTAGAACCTGCTTCGGTTGATGAAACAATTCAGATTCTAAACAACATTAAAGGTAAGTACGAAGACCACCATAATGTAATATATACCGAAGAGGCCATTAAAGCCTGCGTAAGCTTAACTTCAAGGTATATTACAGATCGTTTCCTTCCTGATAAAGCTATTGATGCTTTAGACGAAGCCGGTTCTCGTGTACACATTACCAACATTAATGTTCCTGAAAACATTATAGAGATTGAGAAAAAGATTGAGGACATTAAAGACGAGAAAAACAAGGTTGTAAAAAGCCAGCGTTATGAAGAGGCTGCCCGCCTGCGCGATACCGAGCGCCAGTTATTAGAACAACTGGAAGCCGCTAAAAAAGCATGGGAAGAGGAAACCAAGAACCACCGCCAAACCGTATCTGAAGACAATGTGGCCGAAGTTGTAGCCATGATGACAGGTATACCGGTGCAACGTGTGGCCCAAAACGAAGGCAACCGCTTGGTTAAAATGCTTGATAACCTGCAAGGCAAAGTTATTGGCCAAGACGATGCTATTAAGAAAGTAGTTAAAGCCATACAACGTAACCGTGCGGGCTTAAAAGACCCTAACCGCCCTATTGGCTCGTTTGTGTTCTTAGGCCCTACAGGTGTTGGTAAAACCCAGTTGGCTAAAGAATTGTCTAAATACTTATTTGATAACGACGACTCGTTAATACGTATTGATATGAGTGAGTATATGGAAAAATTTGCCATCTCTCGCCTTATTGGTGCCCCTCCGGGATACGTTGGTTACGAAGAAGGTGGCCAGCTTACTGAGAAAGTACGCCGCAAGCCATACTCTGTAATATTGTTAGACGAGATTGAGAAAGCCCACCCTGATGTGTTCAACTTGTTGCTACAGGCGCTTGATGATGGCCAAATGACCGACAGCTTAGGCCGTAAGGTTGACTTTAAGAATACCATCATTATTATGACCTCTAACATTGGTTCTCGTCAGTTGAAAGACTTTGGTCAGGGCGTAGGTTTTACTACCCAGGCTAAATCTACCGGCGCGGCAGACCATAGCAAAGGTGTTGTAGAAACCGCTCTTAAGCGTGCTTTTGCCCCTGAGTTTTTAAACCGTATTGATGATGTTATCATGTTCAACTCGTTGAGCAAAGAAGACATCCACAAGATTATCGATATTGAGTTATCTCACCTTTACAAACGTATAGAAGAGCTTGGCTACAAAATATCGTTAGAAACCGGTGCTAAAGACTTTTTGGTTGATAAAGGGTATGATGCCAACTTTGGTGCCCGTCCGCTAAAACGTGCTATACAGAAGTATATTGAAGACCCATTGGCCGAGCAAATCCTAAGCTCTAAGCTAGCCGAAGGCGACACTATATCTGTAGATTACGATAAGGATAAAGAAGACGTTAAGATTGAAATTATAAAAGCCGGCGGCGGTGCCCCGTCTAAAAAGAAAAAGAAAACCGAGGAATAAGCCCCCGCGGTAAAAAGAAATCCCCGACATTTATTACAATGTCGGGGATTTTTATTTTGTTAAAGTAAAAGCTTAAGGAACAATAATTATCTCTTTTGTTACCTCATCACTATTCTCATCATTATCGTTAAAAACAGTTAGCGTAACTATGTATGTACCGGGTGTAGTGTATGCATACGCAACAGTATAGTAGGTAAACGTATTGCCATCGCCCATGTTCCACTCCAGCCTGTCGGCGTTGTCAGAGCAGCTCGAAAAGGTTATCGGTTCGTTAACCGATGCCTGTATAGTGTCTGTACTAATACAAGCGGCAGGTTTCTTTTTGCAAGCAGATAAAAGAAAAACCGGTATTGACAGGAGTATTAATAAGTGCGTAAAAGTTTTTTTCATTGGCAAAAATTAGTCCCGCAATATAATAATTATAATAAACATCGGGTTTCTTAATCAGAATAAAATAAACAGACGGGCTGGCAGGCATAAGTTTACCCCTCTATTGCATTTTGAAGGCTCTTCATTTTGAAGTATATTTGCAGCTTATATCAAACATACACATGAAATTTTTTATAGATACAGCCAACTTAGCCCAAATAAAAGAAGCCCAGGATTTAGGTGTTCTTGATGGAGTTACAACTAACCCATCGCTTATGGCTAAAGAAGGCATTAGCGGTACCGATGCCGTTTACAAGCACTACGTAGATATTTGCGAATTGGTTGATGGCGATGTTTCTGCCGAGGTTATTGCTACCGATTTTGATGGTATCGTTAAAGAGGGCGAAATGCTGGCCTCTTTGCACCCGCAAATTGTAGTTAAAGTGCCTATGGTAAAAGATGGTATCAAGGCCATTAAATACTTCTCAAGCAAAGGCATACGCACCAACTGTACCCTTATATTCTCGGCAGGGCAGGCGCTTTTAGCTGCTAAGGCCGGAGCAACCTACGTTTCTCCTTTCCTTGGTCGTTTAGACGATATCAGCTTTGATGGCCTTGAACTGATAGACCAAATTCGCCTGATATTTGATAACTACGCTTTTGAAACCCAAATACTTGCTGCCTCTATACGTGGCCCATTGCATATTATTAAGTGTGCCGAGGTTGGCGCCGATGTGGCTACCTGCCCGCTAGATGCTATTTTAGCTTTGGTAAAGCACCCGCTTACTGATAGCGGCCTGGAGAAGTTTTTAGCAGACCATGCCAAGGCTAATAAACAAACGGCGTAAGCTGATTAATATCATTTACTAATTGCCCGGGCCGGGGTTACCTTAGCCCGAAAAATTAAAAGAAATGGAAAGTGTATTTAATCCTGAAGTTTTAAACGATGCTACCGTTGAGCGTTTAAAGAAATACTTTAACGAAACTCCCCCTACCGCCATTTTTATATTGATGGCTTTTTAAAGGAGGAGTTTGCCAACCAGTTGTACGAAAACTTCCCCGCGCCCGATGATATGACGCGCAAATACAACGGCCTTAACGAAAAGAAAGCCGAGGGTACCGATTTTTCTAAATTTAACCCGGCCTTTCAACAGCTTAAAGATCAGTTAGCCAAGCCCGAAATTAATGAGTGGCTTACCAAAATTACCGGTATTAAAGATGTGTTTAGTATTGACGATCCACTGGGCGCCGGTGTGCACCAGGGTGAGAACGGCAGCTACCTTGATATCCACATCGACTTTAACATACACCCCAACCTTAATATTTACCGCAGGCTAAACCTGCTAATCTTTCTTAACAAAAACTGGAAAGAAGAATACGGTGGACATAGCGAAATGTGGAATGCCGATGTTAGCGAACTGGGTGCTGCTTACCTTCCATCTTGGAACAGGTGTGTGGTGTTTGAGTCTAGCCAGATATCTTACCACGGCTACGCCAAAATCAACATCCCTCCGGGCGAAAGCCGCAAATCGTTCTTTAACTATTACTACACCCAAACCCACGAGGGTGGCGAAAATAAATACCACGACACTGTTTTTAAAGCCCGCCCCGAAGAAGGCCTTACCAAAAAATTAAAAACCGATGTTAAAGAGAGCTTGAAAAACAACATTAAGCGCGTGCTTAAAAAAGTAGGCGTAAAATTGTAATGCATAATTCATAATGCAAAATGCAAAATGGGCATTATCCCCGATTTTTCGTTTTTCATTTTTAGTTTTTAGTTTTAAATGGGAATATATACTACCGAAACATCGGTTCTGTTTGATACAGACAACGTAATACGCCAGCGCCAAAGCTTTGCCTACGAGCAGGCCGCTAAAATGATTAATGGCGGGCACTTGCTTGAACTTGGCGTAGGCATTGGCCGCGGTATGAAGATTATGGCCCCTAAAGCCGATAAAATTACTGCTACCGATAAAAACGAGGAACTTATTGCCGGGCTGAAAAAGGAAAACCCCACCTGGGACCTTATTGCCATGCACATGCCGCCCTGGCAGGCCTGCCCGATAATACGTATGATTATGTAGTGCTTTTTCAGGTTATTGAACATATTAAAGACGACGACCTTTTTGTAAAAGAGATTTACCGTGTGCTTAAGCCCGGCGGCAAATGCTTTATTACTACCCCTAATATTAAAATGACGCTGAGCCGCAACCCATGGCACGAGCGTGAGTATACTGTTGACGGGTTGAAAAAGCTGCTATCTAAATACTTTACCAAGGTTGATATGCAGGGCGTTTATGGTAGCCAAAAGGTTATGGACTATTACGAAAAGAACAAAGCCAGTGTGGCCCGTTTTAAGCGTATAGACATTTTTAACCTGGAGAATAACCTGCCCCTATGGGCTTACCGCCTACCCTACGAGTTTTTAAACCGTTGGCAGCGCAAAAAGCTAATGGATAACGATACAGCCTTAGTATCTGATGTTACCACGGGCGATTACCACATTGCCCCCGCCAACGATGTGTGCCTCGACCTTTGGGCCATCTTAGAAAAGTAAAAGCACTTACGTCATTCCCGCGCAGGCGGGAATCTCACCATACGTTACATATAATCATTCAACCAAGACACCTGTTCAATCCCCTTGTATTTTAACGCAGTACCCAATTTCATTCAATTATTTTACTAATTTTGCGCCCGCAAAAGGCAGCATTGAAAAACTCAACACTAAATAAAGGTAAACAACTGGTTAAGGCCACAACCGTTTCCCTTATTTCAGTATTTATTATCGGCGCGTCGGGGTGTAAGCCTTCGCCAGACGAGGCTGTAGCCTATAACGAGAAAATTATACGCGAGCAAAAAGCCATTGTAGAAAAGATAAACGAGCTCGATTTTACCCTATCAACTTATAAGCCCACCGAAATGGATGTGGCCTATAACAATGCCTACAAGCAGGTTATTGCATCTATATCTACAGTAAAAAGTTTAGAAGATTTTGATGGTAAGAGCGAGTTTAAAGATGCCGCCCTGCAGGTATTTGATATATACAAGTTAACCCTTGAGGTGGAATACAAAGAGCTGGTAGGCCTGCTAAAGAAAAGCGACGAGGAGTATACATTAGAAGACGAAGAGCGCGCCAAGAAGCTTTATATGGACATTGCCGAAAAGCTTAACAACGCCTACGAAGATATTATAGCCGTACAATCTGCCTTTGCCGAGAAGTACCGCTTTACCCTATCGCACTAATTAAATTCTCCTCACTCCTCACTCCTCACTTCTCTATCTCCCCAAAAACCTATCCAGCTTACGCTTTTGCCTTAGGTGGTGCTTCATGTGCAAGGTGCCAATAGTATACCATTCAGCCGCATTCAGGTAACCTAAAAAGGGGTATTTCTTAGTTTGATGTTTTGGAGCGTTCAGCACCCTTTCTTCCATCTCCTTAAAAAACTCCAGGTTCTCCCTTATCTTACGTTCTATCTGTTCTTTGCTTTCGGGCTGTATTGGGTCTGTTCCGCCGGTTTCTTTCTTAGGCATTTTTACACTAAACGGGGGAACATATTAAAAAAGAATACCAAGCGGCCCCATTTGGTCTTGCTTTTACCAACTTCAAAGGCTTCGTTATTAGCCAGCGAATTAGCGTTCTTTCCCAAAAAGTACTTGTTGGCGGTAGTAATATGTATGTATACCTGCCCCATAGACCATTGTTCTTCCGATGGTTTACGAAGCAACTCCTCCATAGAGTAAGTATCTAAAGCAGTAAGCCAGGTGTTGGCCATCTTTTCAAAACGGTTATACAGTTTTCCCATGCAGCTAAGGTAAAGGGCTTTGATGAAACAATTGCCAACGCCCATCAATATGTTTTAATAAATGCACCTCGGCCACTGTGTAGGTTGCACTAAAGGTGCGGTTGGCAAAGGCAGGCCAGGCTTTTTCAAAACGTACTGCCGTTAAATCGCGGTTAGCAATAGTAGCGTGTGGGGTTAATGATTTTGATGCATCTATATTTTTGCCCAAACCTTTATAGGCTTTTACCAGTTGGGTATATACAGCCTGCAACATTTCGTTTTTTACCACATCAACATAAATAACGCGGGTGCCAAACGTACCGAAGTTTTTAAGCTCCAAGTCAAAAGCGTTTAATCCCCACAAGGCTTCGTCTTGCGTTTGGGTTACGGTTTGTATCTCATCATCAGGAAACTCAAACGGAGGAATTAAAGTAATATGCGGCGGCAAGCGCAACGCATAGGTACTGCCACATAGTTCTACTATTTCGTGTTTCAATGCGGTAATCATCATGCCCACATCGTCGGGCATAAGTAAGCATACAAAATACATAGAGTGGCCTTTATTCCGGGCCATAGCTATTTCTTTTGAAGGGTTTCTTGCTTGCGCGATTTAAAGTAGTTAACCAAAAACGGAACCATAAAAGCCATTAAGGCAACAAGCTTCAACACATTTTCTGTAGTGCGGAATGTTGGGGCATAGATGAATATAACAGATAATGCCACTACTATACAAATACCGACGTAAGCCAACAGCCGCATCCACGGCCCGGCGTAAAAACCGCGGGTTGTAACATGGGGTGTGGTTACATTTTTATAGTTGGCAACATGGTCGTACATCTCTTTCCAAATAATATCAATCTGGGCATCATCGTCCTTATCAACCATAAAAAATATTACTGCCGGTTGGCTCTTTAAACGTAACCGATAGAAAATGCCTGTTGGTGCGTTTATCAAAATTACCGGTTACATTCTTTACATTATCCCAGCCACACTCTACAGCGTTAAAGCTGTAAAACATATTACGCCTGTTTAGTTTCAGGCTCATACCATTCTCATCAAACACAAGGGTGGCAGGCAGGGAAATGTAACGCTTAACTATAAATATGCTGCTGGCAAGCAACATTAGCATAAAAGCTATAATGGTGGGCATAATCAACTCACCATCGGTAAAAAAATCGCCAAAGAGAATTAGGGCACCAAAAAATAAAACCATTGCCAGTATAGGGTACAATACTAAAAATATTACCTGGGTTATGGGTTTGGTATATTCTAAGGTATAGGTTTTCATAATTATTGCTTTTTAATGCAACATACAAAATTTACGTATTGTTGCGATTTTTAGCTTTATACATAGCGCCCAGCAAACCAAAAAACAGTAGGCCGAAAATTATATACGTGGGTACCCTGTCCCAGGTGCGGTAGCTGGGGTCTATAATCAGCGCTATGGTAAAGGCTATAAAAAAGCCGCCGGTAATAAATAGCAACACCTTTATAAACCCACGTTGCAAAAGGTTTATAGATGTTATCTGCTGATGCCTGCTGTCGCCGTTATATTCAATAAGCATGGCTTCTATCTCTTGCCATACATTATGGGTTGTATCGTTGCCGCTACCATCAACATACTGCAATGTATAGGTTTTGTAGGGGCTGCGGGTGGTTATGCTTATATAATCTTTACCGGCTTGGTTATCGGTGTTACATGCTGCATTGCGCACATTGCCCAATAGTATTTCTTTAATTTTGTACGGATAAAAAAGTGTCCTCTTTTTTAGGTTGATGATAATTTTATTATCGCCAACTTCTACCACACAGGGTACAACAGCCCACCTAAAATAAGCAAGCAACGTTAGGCCCGCTATAGCAAAAATGGCTGCCATGGTAATTACCCAAAACAGCCATTCTATATGTGTAATTGTTGGCAAAAGCAACAATACTCCTATCAATAAACTAACCAATACTACAGGCACAATAACAAGCGTTGCTACCTGCAAGCCCTGGCGTGCAAAGCTCAACCCATTAAAGCGGGTATTAGCCACGCAGGTGGTATGCCTTAGGTTGAACAAAGGCGCGTATACCTATGTGCGATAGCGTAGAACCCATGCCTGAGTTTTTACGTCCGCTCCACGGGGTGTATGGACTTACACGGTCGCAGCAGTTCCAGTATACTGTACCTGCGTTAAGCTTAGCCATCATTTTCTCTGCACGCTCTTTCGATTGTGTGTAAACAGCCGCCGTTAAGCCATATTCAGTATCGTTCATCAGCTTTACAGCTTCCTCATCTCCGCTAACTTTCATTATGCCGATAACCGGACCGAAGCTTTCTTCCTGCATAATAGGCATATCGTTGGTTACATCAACCACAACGGTAGGCTCATAGTAATACCCCTTGCCTTCCATTTTTTTGCCGCCCAACAATAGCTTGCCGCCTTTGCTAACGGCATCATCAACCTGTTGCTGAATAACATCTATTTGCTCGGGGCGCGTAAGTGGGCCAATCCAAACACCTTCTTCCATCGGGCTACCCGATTTTAGTTTCTTCGTTTCTTCAACAAAGCTGGTAATAAACTGGTCGTATACTTTTTCGTTTACATAAATACGTTCAACCGCACAGCAGCTTTGGCCTGTGTTATAAAACACACCCTCGGCAGCAGCGGCGGCAACGTTAGCCACATCGGCAACATCTTCTGCAACATATAATGGGTCTTTGCCACCAAGCTCTAAACCTACCGGCACCAACTTATGCGCAACGGTTTGAGCTATATGTTTGCCCGTGCGGTACGATCCTGTAAAGAAATAACCATCTAACGGTAAATCAAGCATGGTTTGGCCAGCCTCTTTACCGCCAATAACTACCTGAAAAACATCTTCGGGCACACCGGCTTCCCACAACATCTTAGCCATTTCTATGCCTGTTAATGCTGTGTATTCTGATGGTTTATATAACACCGCGTTACCCGCTACAAGAGCAGGCAAATAAACGTTATAACCCACATTATACGGGTAGTTCCAGGCTGATATGTTACCAATAACACCCAGCGGTTCGTATACAATCTTTTCTTTTGTAGCACCTTCGGGTGTTACAAAGTCTTCGGCTAAGGTTTTTTCAGCTAAATCAACCAAAAACTTAACACGGTTTTTGGCGCCTTTTATCTCGCCTGCGGCCTGCCAAACCGGCTTACCCATTTCAGCTGTAAGCAAGGCTGCCAGCCTGTCTACATGCTGGTCTACAATCTCGCCAAACTTTACAATAATGTCCAGACGTTCCTGCAATGGCTTAGCGGCCCATGCGGCTTGGCCTGCACGTATATTTTCGTATTTAAATTTTATCGCTTCTGTAGAATCTACGGCTACTTCTCCTACCAATTCTTCGGTAGCGGGATTAATTATTTTCATTGTGGTATTTTTCTGCTTCTTGTAAAAAACGGGTACGTATATTGTTTGAAAAAGGACTGGTTTCCTTGTCTTTCAACCTTTCGGGGTGCCACTGCACCAATAGTAAAAATGCTTTGCCTTTTGGGTTTTCATACTCCAACCCTTCCACTACCCCATCGCCACTGTAGCAATTTACACGCAGCCCTTTGGCCGGTATATCGGTACTTTGGTGGTGTGCGCTGTTAATTTCGCCTTCCAGTATTCCGGCAATTTCAGCAAGCAAAGTACCTTCCTCAACCTTTACAGGGTGTTCACGGTCTACCCCATCTACAGCCGAGTGGTGCACACGCTTGTATTTAGGCAAATCAGGAATCAATGTTCCCTTTAAATAAGCATTGGTTATTTGTAACCCACGGCAAATGCCCAGTACGGGCATATCCATAGCAAGGGCGGTAAGCAACAGGCCAACTTCAAAATCATCACGCTCCTCGTCCATATTATCAACCTGGCAATCGTCTATATATTCAGGTTTGCCATACAGGTCGGGGTGTACATCGTGGCCACCGGTAAGCACCAAAGCATCGCAACGGTCAAGGTCGTCCATGTTATCGTTAGTATAGCCCAACTTAACAATCTCAAACCTCAAATCACCACCACCTATCCAGTTAGCATAGTTAGGATGCTTAGCCCCACAATCAGAAATACCTATTACTATTTTTTCGTTTTTCACTTTTAGTTTTTAGTTTACAAAGCCTCCTCGTAAATCTTCCTAAAGTCTTCCTGGTAACCGGTTTAGGGTTGTTAGGGTGGCAGAAGTCAAGAATAGCAAGGTCGGCCAGTTTATCAAGGTCTTCAGCTTTAACACCTGCATCGCTCAGTTTTGTAGGCAAACCCAGTTTCTGGTTCATTTCAAACAACCAGTCAACAACACCTTGTCCTGTGGCGTTTTCTAAACCCAGGTTACGGGCCATACGTTCAAATTTATCTTCAAAGCCTGCTATGTTAAACTTCATACCGTAAGGTATCATAATAGCATTGGCAAGGCCGTGGTGCATATCAAGCAAGGTAGATAACGGGTGCGCCAGAGAGTGTACAACCCCTAACCCTTTTTGAAATGCAATAGCACCCATAGATGAGCCTATCATCATACCGGTGCGGCTTTCTAAATCAGGGCTGTTGGTAGCACGCTCCAGATATTGGGCAATAACGCTCATACCTTCAAGGGCAATGCCTTCGCAAATAGGGTGGTACATTTTAGCAATGTAGGCCTCCATGTTGTGGGTAAGGGCATCCATACCGGTAGCTGCCGTAACAAAGGCTGGTAGGTCCATTGTCAATTCTGGGTCGGCAAAAACTATTTTAGCTAACAACTTTGGCGCGAATAATATGCGCTTGCGGTGGGTATCGTCTTCAGATATAATTGCCGAGCGGCCAACCTCGCTACCGGTGCCACAAGTGGTTGGCACGGTAATAAAGTAAGGCACCTCTTCGGTAACGTATACATCGCCACCAATCAAATCATCGTAGTCAAACAAATCCCTGCGGTGGTTAATGCGGAGCACTATTGCACGGGCAACATCCATAGCCGCGCCGCCGCCAATACCCACTACGCTGTCGCAATTGTTCTCGGCATATACATCGCCGCCTTTAAGCACATCACTTTTAACAGGGTTTTTGTGTATATCAAAAAACACGGTCGGCTCTAAACCCTCGGCTTTAAGGCTGTCTACTATTTTAGTAAAAAAGGGCAGCTTGGCAACTACCGGGTCGGTAGCTATAAGCGGGCGCTTTAGGTTGTTTTGTTTAAGGTGTGCAGGCAATTCTGCTATAACGCCGGGGCCAAAACGGTAAGGCGTAGGAAAGTTGTAAGTGTACTTGAAATCAGGGGTCATTTGCGTTAGAAATTAAGGCCGCAAATATAGTTTGTTTACAAGGATTTTAAACTAAGAATACTATTATTTAGTTATTACGTAACTTTACCTGATTTTTACAAATAACACGCTTGGACTTTAACCTGTATTCAAATAAGCAACGGTGGAAAATTTTTCTGGCAACGGGAGCTATGCTCATCGTATTTTTCTCGCTGCTGTATACCGATAAGCTGGTTAGGACCATTGCCCGCGAAGAGCGTGAAAAGGTAGAGCTGTGGGCCGATGCCATACAAAACCGGGCCAAGCTTTTAACCTATACAGAGTCGTTATTTAAAAACCTTGCCGAAGAAGAGCGCAGCCGTGTTGAAATTTGGGCCGATGCTACCCAGTTGCTTGCCAGCACCGAAGATGAAAAAACCATCAACTTCTGCTTAAAGGTTATTACATCAAACAACAACATACCGGTAATTATTGTGGATAAAAGCGGGGCTATAAATGCTTCCATTAATATCGACTCTAGCCGCTACGCCCAGTATACCAAATTTGAGGGTTCTCTTCGCGATGATTTTTCTAAACGCCCGCCCATAGTTTTTGACGATAATTTTGGCAACCAGTACTCTATCCGATACATGGATTCCCGCCTTACCGAGGAGTTAAAATACAATCTTAACCTGTTGGTAGAATCGTTCCTTAGCGAGGTTATAAACTCTGCATCAGTCCCCGTATTGGTTACCGACAGCCTTGAGCAAACCGTTATTGCATCGGGCAATATTGATACGGCTAAGATTAACGATAAGTCGTACATCAAATCTCTGGTAAGCGAAATGGGTTCGCAAAACACGCCTATTGATGTTTACATTGCTGAACGCGGCTCTGCTAAAATATTTTATAAAGACAGCTATATACTCCAGCAACTGCGGTACTACCCATATATACAGTTTGGCGTAATTGGCCTGTTTGTTATTGTTGGGTATATGATGTTCAGCTTCTCTCGCCGTGCCGAGCAAAACATGGTTTGGGTAGGTATGGCTAAAGAAACCGCCCACCAGTTGGGTACTCCCCTATCTTCTTTAATAGCGTGGATTGAATACTTCAGGCTGAAAGGTTTAGATGCTGAAACCGTTGATGAAATGGAGAAGGACGTTAAAAGACTGGAAACCATTACCGACCGTTTTTCTAAAATTGGCTCCACGCCTAAACTAGACCCTGAAGATATTGCCCATATACTTACCGATGCTATTGATTATATGAAGGTGCGTGTATCGTCTAAAGTACAATTCAACATGCACTTTAATACGCCGGTAGGTACACAGGCGCTAATTAACAAACCCTTATTTGAGTGGGTAATAGAAAACCTTACCCGCAACGCCATAGATGCTATGGACGGCACAGGCAGTATAACTGTTGAAGTACACGATACCCTTAACCAAATTACCATAGACATTACCGATACCGGCAAAGGCATGCCTAAGAGCATGTACAAACAAATATTTGAACCCGGCTATACAAGCAAACGCCGCGGCTGGGGCCTTGGCTTATCATTATCTAAACGGATAATGGAAGAATACCACAAGGGCAAAATATTTGTAAAACGTTCTGAGGTTGGCAAAGGCACCACCTTCCGCCTGATACTTGGTAAGGCTGTTTAATCTGTATAATTGTTTAAATTTGTATTGATGAACCCGCAAATACAAATAGGCAAAACCGCGTTTTGGGATGTTGACATTAACACCCTCGATGAAAACGACCATGCCGATTTTATTATTACCCGGGTATTTCAGTTTGGCCTTATGGCCGACCTTAAAACTGTTTTAAAGTTATATAACGCAAACCAAATTAAACATGCCTTTGAGCATACACGGGGCGTTGATATAAAAGCCATTAACCATAGCAAAAGCACTTGGATATTTATAAAACCTATGCACACAAACACGGTATCTCCCCAACTGCTAGAAATAATTAATAAAGTATCAACTAATGATATTTTTTCTGATTTCAGGCTATGCGGCGGCACTGCTTTATCTTTACAAATAGGGCACCGTATTTCTGTTGATGCTGATTTTATTACCGAATCTATTCCCGATAAAGATTTATTACTGAAAAATATCCTTGAGGTATTTCCACACGCTACCGATTTAAATACAGGAGCCTTTGGCATTTTTTTAAAGGTTGATGGTGTTAAAGTTGACTTTTTAAGCTGGAATATTCCATTTATAAGGCCTGCTGTAGAAGAGAATAACATTAGGTTTCTAAACGTTGAAGAAATTGCCGCTATGAAAATTTTCGCCATACTGCAAAGGGGCGAGAAAAAAGACTATATGGATATTGCTGCTTTACTTTCTCAATATTCATTAAAGCAAATAATTGGCTTTTATCAAGAAAGGCACAAAGGTAGCGATGCTGCTGTAGTTATACGCTTTTTAAGCAGCTACAGCGATGTTGAAAAGCAGCCCGACCCATTAATGCTAAATGGGCTAACATGGCACACGGCTAAAGCTAAGCTCACGGATGCTATACATGATTTTGTAGATAACAACTAACCCTTATCAATCTTCCCAAACTCAGAATTGTTGCTGATAAACTCAGGCACTATCTGTTTCATTTTAGTAACCACCGCAACATTATCTGCTGTTTTAGCAAGGCTTATCAACTCATCTATATCAGCCTTTACAGTATTGTATTCATACTCCCTAACCTGTGCTACTAATATTTTAGGGTGCGGTGTTGGCAGGGTGTTTTCTTCGGTATTTAGCAATTCTTCATACAGCTTTTCGCCGGGGCGTAAACCGGTAAATGCAATGGCTATATCTACTCCCGGCGTAAGGCCCGACAAGCGTATCATTTTACGGGCCAGATCGTAAATTTTAACGGGTTGCCCCATATCAAAAATAAATATCTCTCCTCCATTTCCCTTAGAACCAGCCTCTAATACCAGCCGTGCAGCTTCGGGTATAGTCATAAAAAACGGGTAACCTCAGGGTCGGTAACAGTTACAGGCCCGCCCTTTTCTATCTGCTTTTTAAACAGGGGGATTACAGAACCGTTAGAGCCCAAAACATTTCCAAAGCGGGTAGTAACAAATTTGGTAGCTCTTCTTTTACCTAACGACTGCACATAAATCTCGGCTATACGTTTAGATGCGCCCATTACATTGGTTGGGTTTACAGCCTTATCTGTAGACACTAAAACAAAACGCTCTACCCCATGCGCCACAGCGCTATCAGCTACTATGCGTGTACCCTGCACGTTTACATCTATTGCTTGGGTAGGATTAAGTTCCATAAGTGGTACATGCTTATACGCCGCCGCATGAAAAACCACCGTTGGATTGTAGGTAGCAAAGAGCTTCTCCACCCTTACCTTATCGCACACATCTCCAATAACAGGCTCAAAAACAAGGTTTGAATAAGTATCGCGCAGCTCTATTTCCAAATCGTACAACGGACTTTCAGCCTTGATCAAACAGTATTAACTTCTGGGGTTTAAAGCTTGCTATCTGCCTAACCAACTCACTACCTATAGAGCCCGCCGCCCCTGTTACCAGAATTACCTTATTGCTTAATTGGGCCGATACTGCATTACTGTCAATAGTAATCTCATCACGCTCCAGCAGGTCTTCAATATTGGTATTTTTAATCTGCCCAATGCTAAGTTGCCCGTTAATCCATAGGTTTACCGGCGGTACGGTTTGTACACTAACATCGTGGCTTAAACAGGTATCTATCAAATCGGCCTTGCGCTCTTTAGGCAAATGTTGTGTAGATATAATAACACTGGCAATGGTATTTTCTGATAATAAGCGGGGCAATTCATCGGAATGATAAATAGAAATATCCTCTATTTTTCGGTCGGCTAGCTTAGCATCATCATCAACAAAAGCAAATACCTTGTAGCGCGATGCGCCATCCCTGTCTATTGCCCGTTTGGCAATAACACCCGCGCTGCCTGCCCCAAACACAATAACATTACTCTTGTATTTAGATGGGTTGCTAACTTCGTTAAACACAATCTTAACCAGCGTGCGCAATACTATCAACCCAAACACAGTACCTAGGTATTCTATTATTATAATAGAAAAAGGTATAAAGTATATTTTATGGGTTTGATAGGTAATTAGGTTGGTAATAATAAACAGTGCCGACACAACAGACACCGTACGCACAATGCGCCTTGCATCTTGGGTTGATGTATAGAAAACAATACCTGCGTATGTTTTGGCTATGATAAAGCTGATGGCACGCAACACCACTACAAACAATGTAACCTTGGGTAACCAATAAACCTCGCTGGCGGGTATGGAGAAATTAAACCGCAACTGGTACGCTATCTGCACCGACAGTAAAACTATCAGCACATCTACACTATATACCAGCCACCGGGGCGTACTCTTTCTCTTTAAGAAATCCATCAGAACAAAAGTAGGAGAATAATTTTAAGCCTCTAATCTAGTTTACGTGTCGACTACATTTAATTGTGCGTAGGGCAGTCCACGCCCTGTGTGAACTCAAAATTTCAAGCGCCGGTTAAGCGCGGGAGCGCGGCGCGTAGTAAATTTTAGAGTTTTTGCTTGTAGCCTGCCCCGCACTTGATGCGGGGTGGGTCTTTTTGGTTACTTTTTGGACAAGCAAAAAGTAATAAAGGCGTCGGCAGACAAGTACTTTCTATTAATTTTCCTGATTAGCAATTAGCTAAAAATAAGCTCCTTCTCTTTTGGAGAGGGGTGGTGGGGAGGCTCCCTACTCAAACATTTCCTTCTCAGGCTTGCAGGTATAAAAACCAAAAAAGGTATACCCCAAAAACAGTATAATTAAAAAAATAGAGAAGTTGCTAAGCGTTTCGCCAATAGAATAAGTACGGTTATACAAATCTATAAATACATACACACCTATTGCCAATACAGCTAATAAAAACAACCAGCCAACAATGTGTATGGGTATAAAAAACACCCACTTGCGCCTAAAAAAGTACAGTTTGTCTTTTGCCATGCGCCGCTAAAATAAATAATTATCGTTATCTATCTAAACGATAGTATAAACAGGCTTACTTAAACTCTACTTTGCTAACCACACGCTCTGTGCCGCGCATAACAACCACCTCGGCAACACTGCCTTTCTTTTGTGCAGCAAGGGCTTTCATGTAGGTAGTCATATCAGTAACCTCCACATCGCCAAGCTTAACAATTATATCGCCCTTTTTAATGCCCGCTATTGCCGCAGGCTTACCATCGGTAACACCATCAACATGCACCCCTTTGCCATCAAAAGCATAGTCGGGCATAATGCCCATGGTTACTTTAAACTTTGGGGTATCTTCAGATTTTACTTTAGTAGCCAAAAACGGCTGTTTAGGCTGCAATTGCAACTCATCAACCAAAGCAATAGCATAATCTACCACTACTTTTTCGCCCTCGTAATTAACTTTATCAGGAGTATCAGTTGGTTTGTGGTAATCGCTGTGCTGTCCGGTAAAGAAATGCAATACCGGAATATTTTGCAGGTAAAACGATGTTTGGTCTGACGGGCCAACACCAGAGCTGTCTTGCTTAATAGTTAAGTCTGTTTTAACAGTACCAATAGCAGGCACAAAGTTGGGCGATGTACCCACACCATACACAATAAGCTTATTGGTTTCTTTACTAAGGCGACCAATCATATCAAAGTTCAACATAAAGTTAACCTTTGCCATATCTATGGTAGGTTTGCCGGTAAACTTTTTAGAACCTAACAAACCCAATTCCTCGCCCGAAAAGGCCATGAACAGAAAGTTGTATTCTTCTTTAATATTATTAGTAGCGTAGTGGCGGGCCATCTCTAGCATACCTGCTGTGCCCGATGCATTATCATCAGCACCATAATGCGCTTTGTTATCAGGGTTTGCATCTAGCGAGTTATGGTCGTGGCCCAGGCCAAGATGGTCGTAGTGCGCGCCAATAATAATAGTATTAGTAGCACCATTATCTAAATAACCCATCACGTTGGTTAGCTTACGCTCGGCACCATTACCAACAGTATCGTGCGGATTGCTTTTATCTTTAAAAGTAAAGGTTTGAAAATAGCCGTTGTCGCCCTTAGGCAAAAGGCCATAGCTTTTAAACTGCTTGGCTATGTACTCAGAGGCCAACTTCTCTCCTTTGCTACCCGTACCGCGACCTTGTAGCTTTTTACCCGCTAAAAAGTAAACGTGCTTTTTAAGGTTTTCTACTGATGATTGGGCAGTAGCTTGAAAACTAAATGCCAATATAACACACCCCGTCACGATAAATCGTGCCACCCCTCTCGAGAGGGGATTAAAAATATTTTTCATTTTTAACTTTTCGTTTTTCATTTAACTAATCTACCCAATCAGCTATAAAAAGGTTGGTATCGCGGCTGCCCGGTTTGTTTGTGCGGTTAGACGAGAAGATAAGCTTTTTACCATCAGGAGAGAACATGGGGAATGCGTTGAAGATACTCTCAGTTGTAATTTGCTCCGGCTCGCCCGTACCATCGGCATTTACCATATATAACTGAAAATCATACCCTTTGGTAGACTTATGGTTTGATGAGAATATAATCTTCTTAGCATCGTGGGTAAAAAATGGTGCCCAGTTTGCTTTGCCAAGGTGGGTAATTTGTTTCAGGTCAGACCCATCTACATTGCAGGTATATATTTCCATTTCTGTTGGCATAACCAAGCCCTGTGCTAAAAGGTCTTGGTATTCTTTAATATCAACTCCTGTCCTGGGACGTGATGAACGGAATACCAACTTTTTTCCATCGGGCGAAAAGAAAGCACCACCATCGTAGCCTAAGCCGCTGGTTATTTGCTTCACATCACTTCCGTCAATGTTCATTGTATACAACTCAGGGTCGCCGGTGCGCATAGAGGTAAATACAATTTTATCTCCTTTGGGCGATACCGTTGCTTCCGCATCGTAGCCGGGGGTGTTGGTTAGTTGCTTTACAATTTTGCCATCAAGGTCGGCCACAAAAATGTCAAAGCTCTCGTATATAGCCCAAACATATTTATGATCAGCACGCGGGGCCGGAGGTGCTGGGCATTCCTCACCATTTAGGTGGGTTGATGCGTATAGTATTTGTTTATTGCCCGGCATAAAGAAAGAGCAGGTGGTGCGGCCTTTGCCTGTGCTAATAAGTTTAGGGGCTTGTATGCTATCTTTTATAGGCTTCTTAAGATCGTACATAAAAATTTGGTCGCACTTGTTGCCCCAAACGGCATAATCGCTTTGAAAGCTGAACTTCTTGCCATCAAAGCTGAAATAAGCCTCGGCATTGTTTCCGCCAAATGTTAATTGCTTTACGTTTTTAAGGTGTTTTTCGGTAACGGTTTGGGCTATGCTAACAACCGATATAAGTAGTAAGGCTACTATGGAGATTCCTGCTTTCGCAGGAATGACTGCTATTGTATTTTTCATGGCCGCAAAGGTAACCATTAAGCAATACCATTAATACCGTTTTAAGGAGGGCGATACCGCTAGAGGGAGTTATCGGTTATAAATTATAATTTATCAGTTTCTGCATTCAGCAGAGAACTGGCAACCGGCAACCGGGAACTAACTTTAAAAAACTTCAACTCAGCTACAATAATATAGCTTACAATACACATCAGCGTCCACGAGCCTAGCTTTTGCATTTTAACCGCCTGCCAGCCGCTGTGCTGGTGGGCATACTTCCACGCCCCAAAAAAGGTGGCAATATTCTCTCCCAACCAAATAAACAGGCCTATTAATATAAAGCTAAGCGATACCGGCATCCACCGCCGTGTTGTTTCGCCAGTGCTATACCACACGCGGGCATTGTTAAAGCATATCAGCACAAGGCCCGTTAGCAGGTACCTAAAATCGTACAGGTAGTGGTGGGTAAAAAAGTTAAAGTAAATAGCCATGCCCAATAACATAGCCACTGTGCGGTTGGGCCAGCCGGTAATTTCAAGATTAAACCTGCGCCATGCTCTAGCACATAAAACTGGCTACCGATGCATACATAAAACCGCTATACAAAGGCACTCCATAAAATTTTGTATAACCAAACTCAGGATAGCTCCAACTGCCCATGCGTACTTTATAAATCTCCATCATAAGCCCCAGGTAGTGAAACAGACATATTACCAACACCTCATCGCGCGTTTCATAGCCCTTACGGTACATCCATACTTGCATTGCAAGGCAGGCCAGCAATAGAAAGTCGTAGCGGGGCATTACATAGCTGGGCAACAGTTTAGATACTGCCAACATACCAAAAACAAATACCGGAAACATGCACGCTAGTGCATTACGTAAGGTAAATTGATAAAGTTCAGCTATGTAGCCTTTTAGCATAAAGGCAAAGAACGGAAATAGATATGACTTATTGGTGTTCAACTCTATTTTTCAATGCTAAATTCATAGCCTCAAAACCCTGCTTAGTAGGACCATCAATCATCTTCTTAAGCATTGGTATTAATATGCCTTTAAACTTCTCTCGCTGAATAAAAGTGGTAGTGCCATTGCCATTATCAATCAATTCAAAAATATGCTCCCCGTCAAACAGGCCGGGTATTATAAAATGCCCCAACCAGCGGAATTCTTTGTACTGATTAAAAGCCAATACGGTTGGGGTAAACACCATGCCTTTTTGGCCTTCGGGCTGTAGACGGGCTTTTATTTTGCTACCTAAATTAACTGTGCCGGTAAGCTCCTTAATAAAGGGGTTCCAATTAGGGTAATCGCTAAAGTTGGTTAATACTGACCATACTTTTTCAGGGATGCATTAATTGCAATTTGGGTTTTAAGTTCTGTTGCCATTTTGTATATGTTTTTAACACTACAAAGGTCTGGCAACTACCATAGGTTTGCTCTTGACAAATATCAAGAACGTTACCCTCATCCCCTAGCCCCTTCTTCCGAAAGGAGAAGGGGAATAAAAGTCCTTCCCCTTGCAGGGGGAAGGATTTAGGATAGGGGTCGTTTCGCCCTTATCCTACTCATGGTTTCGGGTGTCATTCCCAGCATAGAGGCTATGTACTGCTGCGGTACTAATTGGAATAATTCCTTGTTATGCTCGTATAGCATGTTATAACGTTCTTCGGCAGTCATAGACAGGAAAGTGTAAACCCTATCCTCCAGTATAGTAAAGCACTTGGCTATAAAGAGTTTTTCCAACTCGTGCCACTGGGGCAAAACCTTGCCTATGTTATTATAGTTTTCGCGGTTTATGGTATATACATTACAATCGGTAAGTGCCTGTATATTCCACCGCGCCGGGCTTTGAAAAATAAGGGCCGAAAGGTCGGTAATAAAATAGCCGGGGGTAGAAATCCATTGTGTAACCTCCCGCTTATCATCAACCACATAAATACGCATCAGGCCGCTTTCTATAAAACTGAGCTTGTTGCACGCTCCGCCTGTTTTGCAAAAAAATCGCCTTTGGCAATAGTTTCAGTCGTAAAAAAGTCTGCAATTTTGCTTATATCATCTTTAGGTATACCAAAATGCAGGTTTATGGATTGCTCTAAAACAGTCATAAAACAAATGTAGTTATTTGCTAATATTGTGGTGTATGAAAAGAATGGTAACCATATTTGTCTTAATATTATTGTTTGTAACATCATGTAATCAACCAACAGATTCTGTATTTACAATAAACAATGATTCTGCAAATGCTAATAAACCATACCCAACCATTAAAGAAACTATAGAACGACCAACAATAAACCCTAAGTTTGATATATCTATAAAAGCAGATACCACCATACTAAAACAAGGCGAAGACTTAACATTATACATAACATTTACAAATAAAGCCGATACTGCCCAAATGTATTTGCTTGGTGAAGATAAAGGTGCGGGTTATTGGTTTTTATCGGCTAAGGTTACCAATCTTGGTACTAAAAAATCAGCAGTGGAATACGAAACTATTGCCGTTTTAAACTCACGGACTTATCAAGAACTACCCTTGGGCAAAACCTTAGGCCGTGGTAAAAGCGTTACCAATAAATTTCTTTTAGGAAATATTGCTAAATATTACGATTATAAGCCTTTAGCCAAAGGCAGGTATTCTGTTCAGCTTGATTATAACTTTCAATTATCTAATACTATTAACTTTGAAATTAGATAACATGAAAACAGCTTTTACTATAGCCGCTAACCTCCTACTTTGCTCTATCGTATTGGTAAAACCCAAAACCATTGGCGAACGCTACCTATACCATGTTAATACCTACAATGCCGATAGCCTGGACAAAATGCTGGCTGATGATTTTATATTAAAGCGGAATTTTACTACGTTTACAAATAACAAACAAACGTTTTTAACAACCTACCTGCGCAATTCATCGCGCGTGCATGGGCGGTACGATGTAGTATCTAAAACAAGCAATGGCAACCCCGAGGTGTTTTTAGTAGAAAACAGTAGCGATGTTTTTACCTATTTGTTAGCCGACAAACCAAAATGGCAACTATCGGTACACACCAATAAAAACAGCCTGGTTAATGTGGTGCAGATTGATACTGTTGCAGGGTATAGCGTATACAAGCAAACGTTAGATTTTGTGCAACAAAGGTTTAATAACTGGCTTGATAAAGCCCACCCCGGCGAAACAACCAATATTCTTATTGGCGACACCACCGACTTGTATACCAAGCGTTTAATTGAATTCCAGAAGATGGTTATTGAGGATTAAAACCTCTTTTTTAGGCGTTGTAAGAATATTTTGAAAAAGGTATGCTTGCATAACAAATTTATTTTACATTTGCCTTTCTTATTCCCAAAAAGTGAAGGCACAGGAAACTGTTGATTACCACATTAAATTTGCATGGCACGCCATATCGCGCATGTACAACTTAAAGGCTGTACAGCACGATATATCTACCTCTATTGGCTTTATCCTGTTAAACATAGACGAGAAATTAGGTACCCCCGCCACCAAAATTGGCCCTATATTAGGCATGGAAAGTCGCAGCCTTACCCGCATGCTTAAAACCCTTGAAGAAAAGGGCCTTATTGTGCGCAAAGGCGATAGTACCGACCGCCGCCTGGTACGCATATTCTTAACCCCGGAGGGTAAAAAGAAACGGGAAGTATCGCGTGTAACCGTATTAGAGTTTAACAACAACATACGCAAAAACATACCTGCCGATAAGCTAAAGGTATTTTTTGAGGTTGTAGACCAGATAAACCAGGTAACAGAAAATCAAAAAGAAATTTTTAAAGAGAAATAATAATATATAAAATGAACCGCACTATTAAAAAAGTAGCCGTACTAGGCTCAGGTGTTATGGGCTCGCGTATTGCCTGCCATTTTGCCAACATTGGTGTTAATGTATTATTGCTTGATATTGTTCCGAAAGAACCGAATGAAGCAGAAGCCGCAAAAGGCTTAAAGGTTACAGATAAGGCCGTGCGCAACCGCATTGTTAATGATGCCCTTGCCTTTGCCCTTAAAAGCAACCCATCGCCTATATACAAAAAGGAGTTTGCCAGCCGTGTTACCACCGGCAACTTCGAAGATAATATGAAAGACATTGCTACCTGCGATTGGGTAATAGAGGTAGTAGTAGAACGTTTAGATATTAAAAAACTGGTTTTCGACCAGGTAGAGAAATTCCGCAAGCCGGGTACTCTTATTACCTCTAACACATCAGGTATACCTATCCACCTGATGAACGAAGGCCGCAGCGAAGACTTCCGCAAACACTTCTGCGGAACCCACTTCTTTAACCCGCCGCGTTACTTAAAATTATTAGAGATTATACCAACGCCTGAAACCGACCAAACTGTGGTTGATTTCCTAATGGAATATGGCGACTTATACCTTGGTAAAACTACCGTATTGTGTAAAGACACCCCTGCATTTATTGCTAACCGTGTAGGTGTTGCAGGTATTATGGGCATGTTCCATATTATTGACGAAATGGGTATGACCATTGAAGAGGTTGACAAGCTAACCGGCCCAGTATTGGGTCGTCCTAAATCAGCTACATTCCGTACCGGTGATGTAGTTGGTTTAGATACGCTTGTTAATGTTGCCAACGGTTTACGCGATAACCTGCCAAACGACGAAGCTAAGCACACCTTTGAGTTGCCGGGCTACTTAGTTAAAATGGTAGAGAACAAATGGCTTGGCGATAAAACCAAACAAGGTTTCTTTAAAAAGACTAAAAATGCTGAGGGCAAAACCGAAATTTTGGTTCTAGACCTTAAAACACTAGAATACCGCCCACAGGTTAAGGCTAAATTCCCAACCCTTGAGGCTACAAAAAATATTGATAACCTGCGCGAGCGTATGAAAGTGCTGTATGCAGGTACTGATAAAGCAGGTGAGTTTTACCGCAAAACATGGTACGCTTTATTCCAATATGTTGCTAACCGCATACCGGAGATTACCGACGAACTTTACAAAATTGACGATGCTATGTGCGCCGGCTTTGGCTGGGAAATTGGCCCGTTTGACAACTGGGATATATTAGGTGTTGAAAATGTTGTTAAAGACATGGAAGCTGCCGACCGTAAACCAGCACAATGGGTTTACGATATGCTGGCCTCTGGCGCTACTACTTTCTACAAAATAGAAAATGGCGTACAGAAGTTTTACGATATTCCATCTAAATCGTACAAAGCCGTTCCGGGACGCGAGAACTTTATTATTCTTGATACCGTTCGCCACACTAAAAAACCATTATACCAAAATGCCGGTGCTACCATACACGACATTGGCGATGGTATTATCAACATTGAGTTCCACTCTAAGATGAACTCTTTGGGCCAAGAGGTATTAACTGCCATTAACAAAGGCATTGATATGGCCGAGAAAGACTACCGTGGTGTGGTTATTTCTAACGATGGTCCTAACTTCTCAGCCGGTGCTAACATTGCCATGATTTTTATGTTGGCAATAGACCAGGAGTATGATGAGTTAGATTTTGCTATACGTTACTTCCAAAATACAGTAATGCGTTTACGCTACTCTTCTATCCCTGTTATTACAGGCCCTAAAGGCTTGGCACTGGGTGGTGGTTGCGAGCTTAACATGCATGCCGACCGTGTAGTAGCGGCTGCCGAAACCTACATGGGCTTGGTAGAACTTGGCGTTGGGGTTATACCTGCCGGTGGCGGTACTAAAGAGTTTGTTGTACGTGCTTCTGATGCTATAAAAGAAGGCGACATTCAAACCAACAACCTGCGCAACAACTTCTTAACTATAGGCATGGCTAAAGTGGGCACTTCTGCTCACGAGGCTTACGACCTTGGCATATTACAAAAAGGCAAAGACCTTGTAGTGGTAAACAGCAACCGCGTTATTGCCGAAGCTAAGCGCCAGGCTATACTAATGGCCGATGAGGGCTATACCCAACCTGTACAACGTAAAGACATTAAAGTAATGGGCAAATCGGGCTTGGGTATGGTATATGCCGGGGCCAATACAATGTACTCTGGTAAATACATTTCTGAGCACGATAAATTAATTTCAGAAAAATTAGGTTATGTAATGTGCGGTGGCGATTTATCTGCCCCAACAGAAGTATCAGAACAATACTTACTAGACCTTGAGCGTGAAGCTTTCTTAAGCCTATGTGGTACCGAGAAAACGTTAAAACGCCTAGAAAGTATTATTAAATATGGCAAACCGCTAAGAAATTAATAGCCTAGTTTTGTTTGGGGCTGCTATAAAAACAGCCCCAAACTTACATTGGTTAGAAGCAGCTTAGCAATGCTTACACAATATTAATAGCTACAGTAATTTTGGGATACCAATTAACATTAAATACAACCCAAATGAAAAAGCTATTACAAACCAAAGCAATTGTAGTGTTCGCCATGGCAGTATTATCTGTCACATCGGTAGCGGCACAAACAGCAGCAGACCTTATGTGTGAAAGGCCACAATACGCCCCACGCAAAGAGAGACATTTGAATTGTAAAGACTTTATAGGGCGTCGTCAGGGCGTTTGGAAATCATACACTTACTATGGTTACCTACTTAGCGAAATAACTTATAAAGACAATAAAATAAACGGCCCTGTTAGTGTATACTACGGGGTAACCGGCAAAATAAGAGAGAGAAGCAATTATTTTGACGGTAAAAAAGACGGAGACTATTCGTCATACTTCTTCTCTGGTAAGGTAATGGCAGAGGGTGAGTTTGACTACGGTAAAAAAATAGGCATTTGGTCTTATTATTATAACTCGACAGGCGAAACACGCATGTCGGGGAGTTACACAGCCGGTAAGCGCAATGGCGACTGGAAGTATTACTCATCCAAAGGAACCCTTTCTAAAGTGGTTACTTACAAAATGGGCGAGGCTATAAATACTACAGTACCAAGTAAAACAACGCTTGCCGACAATGTGTCAAATTAATTTGATAACTAACTAGTCTTGTATTACGTAGAATATTAAAATTGCTATATATTTACGCAGATACAAGGCATTAAATGCGCATAGGCTTACTAACAAACGTAATGCAGCTATTATTACTTACAGCAACCTCAGTGGTGTTTGCGCAAGACCAGTATTGTGAAAAGCCGGCCTACGCGCCGCGCAAAGAAAGACACATGAATTGTTCTGATGCTTTGGGCCGCAGGCAAGGTGTGTGGAAATCATATAATTACTATGGCTATGTTATTTCTGAGATAGCTTACAAAGACAACAAATTTAACGGTCCGGTTGTTATCTACTATGCTACAACGGGCAAAACGCGCGAAAAAAGCAACTACTTTGATGGTAAGCGCGATGGTGAATACACCTCATACTTTTTTCGGGCCAAACCAATGCCGAGGGCGAATATGACTATGGCAAAAAAGTAGGTACCTGGACATATTACTACAACACATCGGGCGAGACAAGGATGACGGGCAGCTATGTTATGGGCAAGCGCGATGGCGATTGGAAATATTATAACTCTAAAGGCGTTTTACTAAAAACTGTGCGGTTTAAAAATGGCGAAACCATTTCTACAACCATTCCGCCTAAAGACCCTGTACCACCTAAATAAACAATTCATCAAATCATAATAAAATCATCTAACTAATAATTAAAAATTAAAAATGGAAGTATACGTAGTTGGCGGCCTTAGATCCGCAGTTGGCAAAGCCCCCGTGGATTGTTCCGCTTTACCCGCCCCGACGACTTAGCAGCCGATGTTATTCAACAACTGGTTGCACAATTCCCAACCCTTGATAAAGAGCGTATTGACGATGTAATTGTTGGTAACGCCACCCCCGAAGCTGAGCAGGGCCTTAATATTGGCCGCATGGTATCGCTTATGGGTTTAAATACTGATAAAGTTCCGGGCATGACGGTAAACCGTTACTGCGCTTCGGGCTTAGAAACCATTTCTATTGGCGTGGCTAAAATTAAAGCAGGCCAGGCCCATTGCATTATTGCCGGTGGTGTAGAAACAATGTCTACAATGCCATTTGGTGGTTGGCGAGTTGTTCCTAACTACGATGTAGCTAAGGGCAATGCTGATTATTACTGGGGCATGGGTTTAACTGCCGAGGCCGTTGCTAAAGAATACAACATTAGCCGCGAAGACCAGGACCAGTTTGCCTACAACTCTCACCAAAAAGCTATTAACGCTATTAAAAGTGGTGCTTTTAAATCGGGTATTGCCCCTGTAAAAGTTACAGAAACCTACCTTGACGAGAAAGAGAAAAAGAAAACCCGCGATTATATTGTTGATACTGACGAGGGCCCTCGCCCGGATACTACAACCGAGCGTTTAGCTAAGCTACCAGCGGTATTTGCCCAAGGTGGTTCGGTTACTGCCGGTAACTCATCGCAAACATCAGACGGTGCTGCATTTGTACTGTTAATGTCTGAGGCTATGGTTAAAGAATTAAACCTTGAGCCAATTGCCCGTTTAGTATCTTATGCCGTTGCAGGTGTACCTCCACGCATTATGGGTATTGGGCCAATTGAGTCTATACCTAAAGCATTAAAATCTGCCGACCTTAAATTAGACGATATTGATTTGTTTGAGCTTAACGAGGCCTTCGCTTCTCAATCTTTAGCTATTGTACGCACCCTTGGCATTAATCCCGATAAGGTTAACGTAAACGGTGGCGCTATTGCCCTTGGCCACCCTCTGGGTTGCACAGGTGCTAAGCTATCGGTACAGTTGTTTAATGAGATGCGTGCCCGCAAAAGCAAATACGGTATTGTTACTATGTGCGTAGGCACAGGCCAGGGTGCTACCGGCATTTTCGAATTGCTTAACTAAGCGTATATATTATAAAAATGCTCCCTTATAATGGGAGTAACTCGCGCAGCGAGAGTAGGAATTTTTAGCCCAAGGTTTAAACCTTGGGCTTTTTTAATGGTCTATACGTAAAAACATACACTAAATAGCATTGCGCAACTGTTTTATTATCAGCAACGTATAAGGCACATTTGGTAATTACGCTGTTTTTACATAATTTTACTAGTCGTACAACACTGTACAATATATGTTTAGTAAGCAATACGCTAAAAAAAACATAGTAACTATTACCTCTTTAAAGGCTGTTATAATATCAGCAGTATCCCTTATTTCTTTTACCGTTCAAGCGCAAGACTCGGGCGATTTATATTGCGCAAAGCCCCAATACAGGCCCAAAGGCGACAGGCATTTAAACTGCAAAGATGCATCTATGCGCCGTCAGGGCTTATGGAAGTTTTATTCTTACAGCGGCCTTCTATTAAACGACCTTAATTATAAGGACAATAAAATGCATGGCAGTTGCACTTGGTACCACGCAACAACAGGACGTATACGTGTTAGCTGTAATTATTTTGATGGCAAGCGCGATGGCGAGTTTGAAACCTTCTTCTTTAACGGACAAACACAGGCATCAGGCGAGTATAACTACGGTAAACGCTCTGGCACCTGGACCTATTACTATAGCACCACCGGCGAAACCCGCGCTACAGGGCTGTATATAAACGGCAGGCAAAGCGGGCAATGGAAGTATTACCAGTCTAATGGTAAACTGCTGCGTACGGTAGAATACATCAACGGGCAGGCTATAAAAACCACCTATCCAGACCCTCCGCCTAAAAAAGTCCCCGCTTTGGCCAGCCCCGGCAAGTAAAAATGTAGGCTTGCATACCTTTATTTTTATAACTAACTGATTTTCAATCTAAAAAAATTCAATTGGTGTATGATATTTTGCAATAATGTTATGCATGCATACGTTTTTTTAGTTAATATTGCATTGTAAACTATTTAATTCAAAATGGAAACAGCTGCAAAAAACGCTATTAAAGGAGGAGAGTTTCTGATTCGTGAAACTGAAGCCGCCGACATCTTTACTCCGGAACAATGGAATGAAGAGCAATTGATGATTGCACAATCGTGCACCGACTTTTTAAAGTCTGAAATATGGCCTATTTTAGACCGTATAGACTCTATGAAAGAGCCTGAGTTAATGCCACAGTTGCTAGACAAAGCAGGTGAGCTTGGCTTACTGGCTGTTTCTATTCCAGAAGAGTACGGTGGCTATGGCAAAGACTTTAACACCGGCCTTTTACTTACCGAAGTAACCGGCGCAGGCCATGCTTTTGCTGTAGGCTTTTCTGCCCACACAGGTATTGGCACCCTACCTATTGTATATTATGGCAATGCCGAGCAAAAAGCTAAATACCTTCCTAAACTTGCTACCGGCGAGTGGAAAGCATGCTACTGCTTAACCGAGCCTAGCTCTGGTTCAGATGCTAACTCTGGCAAAACAAAAGCTACATTAAATGCCGATGGTACTAAATACATTATCAACGGCCAAAAAATGTGGATTACCAACTCTGGCTTTGCCGAGGTATTCATTGTTTTCGCTAAAATAGACGACGACAAAAACCTTTCTGCATTTATCGTAGAAAAAAGCTTTGGCGGTATCACTCTTAACGAGGAAGAAAAGAAAATGGGTATTAAAGGTTCTTCAACCCGCCAGGTATTCTTTAACAACTGCGAGGTGCCTGTAGAAAACCTACTTTCTGACCGCGAAAACGGTTTCAAAATTGCCGTAAACATCCTTAACATTGGCCGTATTAAATTAGGTGCTGCAGCCGTTGGCGGTAGCAAGGCTTGCATTTCACAATCTGTTAACTATGCTAACGAGCGTGAACAATTTGGCCGTCCTATTTCTAAATACGGTGCTATACGTTACAAACTTGCCGAGCAGGTTATCCGCACATTTGCATGTGAGTCTGCTACTTACCGTGCAGGCCAAAACATCGACGATGCCGTTGAAGCTTTAGTAGCCGGTGGCATGGACCAACAAACTGCAGAACTTAAAGGTGTAGAACAATACGCTATTGAGTGTGCAATTATGAAAGTGTACGGTTCTGAAGTGCTTGATTATGTAGTTGACGAAGGTGTTCAAATTTACGGCGGCATGGGTTACTCTGCAGAGGCCCCTATGGACCGAGCTTACCGCGATGCCCGTATTAACCGCATTTTTGAAGGCACTAACGAGATTAACCGCATGTTGATTGTAGACATGATGTTTAAAAAAGCCATGAAAGGCCAGTTAGACCTAATGGGCCCTGCTATGGCAGTTGCCGGCGAACTTCTTTCTGTTCCTTCTTTTGAAGCTGCTGAAGATGTACCGTTTGCAGTTGAAAAAGGCTACGTTAAAAACTTCAAAAAAGCTGTATTGATGGTTGCCGGTGCTGCCGCGCAAAAATTCATGGCTAACCTGGCTAAAGAGCAAGAAATACTAATGAATGCTGCCGATATGGTTATTGAAACCTACATTGCAGAATCAGTATTATTGCGTGCTGAGCGTTTGCTTGAAACCAAAGGTGCAGAAGCTGCCCAGGTATATGTTGATATTGCACAAACCTTTATTAACGATGCGGCTGACCGCATTAACAAAGCCGGTAAAGAAGCAATTAACAGCTTTGCCGAAGGTGATGAGCAACGCGTAATGCTTATGGGCTTAAAACGCTTTACCAAGACACAACCTTTAAACACAAGGGATGCACGTCGCCGTATTGCTGCTAAGCTTATTGAAGACAACAAATACAATTTCTAGTAAATAACATTGGCTAAGCCAAACGATAGGTAAATAGGTTTAGTTTTTGGTTCAAAAGAAAGGGCTTCCATTTTTGGAGGCCCTTTCTTTTTATAAATAGCTACCTTTGCCCCATGCATTTTATACCAAGAGACATATTAACAGTAAGCCTTATATTATTTGCTGTTATTGATATTGTAGGCTCTTTGCCTGCTATACTATCTATAAAGCTACGGGTAGGAAGTATAAATGCTGAGAAGGCATCTATCTGGGCATTTATTATCATGTTGGTCTTTCTTTTCTTAGGCGAAACAATCTTGGCGTTTTTGGGTATCGACTTAAAATCGTTTGCTATAGCCGGTTCTATTGTATTGTTTTTACTGGCCATAGAAATGTTGCTGGGCATAAAGCTGTATCACGATGAGATGCCTGCTACGGCATCTATTGTACCCATTGCGTTTCCCTTAATAGCCGGGGCCGGCACTATGACTACCCTCCTATCCTTACGGTCCGAGTATAGCATTGAAAACATTATTGCAGGCATTGTGATAAACATAGTGCTAGTCTATTTATGCCTGCGCAACCTAAAGTTTATAGAAAAACTATTGGGCGAAGGCGGCCTAAGCATACTGCGTAAAGTATTCAGTTTTATACTACTGGCTATAGCCATAAAACTGTTTAGGACAAATGTTGGCTTCTAATTTGCTATTATCATAAAAAACACCGAAATGAAAAAATACATAATACTAACATCGGCCGTTGCATTGTTTGCGGCCTGCGGACCAAAACAAAACACCGGCGATAAGGTTAAAACCGACAGCCTTAGCACTGCTACAGACACAACCGCACCTAAAGCCGTTGCTGAAGATGTAATACTAACCGCCCGTGGAAGCGAGCCTTTTTGGAGCCTTAGCATAACCAAAAGCCTTATCAAATTTAAGATGGCCGATAAAGATACCGTTACCGCCAGCGACTATAAAATGGCCGATAACAGCTCTGCCGACAAAGAAGTATATATAGGCGGTAAAGACTTTGGCATTACGGTAGAGAATAAACCTACTATTGATGCAGCATCGGGCGCTACATACCAAAAAGATGTTACTGTTAGCTTTCAAGGCAAAAAATACAAAGGTGTTGGTGGTGCAGAACTGTCTACACCCGGCAATGCTTCTACCAAACCGGTAACCTCAGGCATAAGCAAAGAACCTGCAAAACCTGTGGATAAAAATGAGCGTATTACCATTAACGGCAAGTGGACATTAACCGTACTTAACGGTAAAAAAGTGGGCGATAAAGAGTTTACTAATGGACTTGCAACACTTGATATTAATACGGTTGACAATACAGGCACCGGCTTTGGTGGCTGCAACCGTTTTAATGGTTCGCTAACTATATTTGATGGTAAAAAAATAAAGATAGAAAAGGTAATTTCTACCAAAATGTTTTGTGAAGGGGTACCTGAAAACGAGTACATGACAGTATTGCGCAATGCTACCAACTTTTCTGTAGTTGATGGCAAATTGCAGCTTAAAGACAACAGCAACAAGGTGCTTGCGGTTCTTGTAAGGGGTGTTAAATAAGTACTGTTAATTTTTAACCTGATAATTTTACAAAAGGGGCACAATAGTGCCCCTTTTTAATTTATACTTTTGTAGTTGAAAAATCTATACTCATGAAGAAGTTACTTCTATCGTTTACGCTATTCAGCTCGCTATTGTTCTTTACAGGCTGCCCCTATAGCTCTGATATACCTATTGATACCCCTGCGGTACGGGTTAACGATAAGCTTATTGGCACTTGGGAGTTGCGCAGCAACTCAGAGTCTAACTACGTGGTAAGCCGCAGCGATAACTTTACCTACAAGTTTGAAAAGCACTCTAAAAACAACAAAGATGTTACCAAATACTTTGCCTACATGAGCAACGTAAACGGTACACAATACCTTAACCTTTGGGAAGAATCTTCATCAGATAAAAAGACCTACTACTTTTATAAGTTTGAGGCCGTGAATGATGCTATGGTTAAGTTTGTACCTATTACTGAGAATATAGACGAGAAGTTTACCACATCAACCGAGTTGAAAAACTTTATAGCCAAAAACCAAACCCATACGTTCTTCTTTGAAAAAGACGAAGACACCTACATTAAAGTAAAATAGCATTCGATATCAAGTTAAAAAATATAGAAATAAGAAAGGCAGCTAGTGGCTGCCTTTTTTATTTCAGGTTATTGAATATTTTATCCCTTAAGCAATGTTACAGTACCCGTTAGTTGCTTGGCGTTACCATTATTATCTACATACGTAAGTATCCAGTAGTATACACTATCGTTGGCATCCTGGCCGCCTATAGTCCCATCCCAGGCAAAATTCACATCGTCAGATTCATATACCTGTAAGCCCCAGCGGTTAAATATTACAATGTTTACATCGGTAACTATACCGCTAACCATAGCAATAAAATTGTCGTTAACCCCATCGCCATTAGGGGTAAAAACATTGGGCACAAAAACAACGCTGGTACACACACTTTGCGATACCTGAATAGTATCGTATTTAACACAAGTAGAATCAAACCATACACCTACCCAGTACAAGCCCGATGAGTCTGCATTAATGGTGTAGGTAGTATCGCCGGTGCTCCACAAGTAATTAGCGCCGGGGTTGCCCGCATTTAAAACAACGCCGTTGCCACCCAGACAAAATGTAGTGTCTGGCGGGCCAATATCAACAGTAAAATCGGGCGATATGGTAACGTTTATAGAATCGCATTTAGTACACAACCCAATGGTTCCGCACAACACATACGTACCGCTGGTATCTGCGGTTGTTAAATAATCTGTTCCCCCGTTGTTCCACTGGTATACAACACTGCCGGGTTGGTTCAAAGCCAGGTTTTTAATTACAACCGGCGCCCCAAAACAGTTAAGTGTATCAGGTCCTAAATCAATAGTAAAATCAGGGGCCGATGTAATGGTAAAGTTAACCGTATCAACACAGCCTACAGAATCGCTAACTACTAAAAAGTAATTTCCGGGCGCAAGGCTGTCTTTTACAGGGTCGTTGGTGCCATCAAACCAAACATAAGTATATGGCGGCACACCATTCCAGGCCTGCCCGCTGTTGGGTGTTGCCAAACCATCGTTAGCGCCAAAGCAGCCTGCATCGCTATACAATACACTTGCATTAAGTGGTACAATGGGCACACATTCCATAAACGATATATCGTCTAACGAAAAATCATTACCCCCAAAAGAGGTATTCTGGTTTACAATACAAATGCTTGCCGTTGTATTAGAGCCCGAATTCCATGTAGTAAAAAACTCAGCCCACTGGCAGGTAGCTAAAGGCGGAGAAAAAGGGCTGCCCAACGTAACCCCGTTGATAGAAAACTGAAGCAATGCTGGGTTACCACTTACTACAGATTGTACCCAGGTAGAAAACAGATAATCTGTATTAGGATTTACGTTTATGGTTTGGCACCAAAGTGTTACATTGGTTTGGGTTGCGCCATTTATAACCATTTGGTTGCCCGTGCCGGTAGTATGATCTGGGCAACTGGTAAAACCGGTGTGTATAGCGGCGGGGTTTGCTACTACTGCATATAACCCTTCTCCCATGTTGGGTGGGGGCGTTTGGTTAAAATAACCATAACTGCTTGAAAATCCTGTGTTTCCCTGAGAAAAATTGCCATTGCTTACAAGCTCTACACCGCTACGTAAACAATCGGGGCATTGTATGCTTTGCGCATCTAGCTTAGTAATAAAGCCAAAGCCCGCTAGTATACCCACTACCAGGGCACTTACTATTTTATACATTTTTATCTATTTTCTTACAATATTAGTAAACTTTAGGCGTTAATCGGAAACAATACCGGATTATAAAACGTTCAAAGGCGTAATCAAATCAAAAGGCAATTAATACATTTATCATATATTTGTAACATGATTAAAATCAAACCAATCTTTTTAACATTATCAGTATTACTGGCTGCGGGAACCACACAAGCGCAATCAATTGGTACTGACCAGTTATCAGGTTACGACCCGGCAACTTCTATAAACACGGTAACCACAGCGGTTCCGTTTTTAATGATATCGCCCGATGCACGTTCAGGTGCATTAGGAGATGCAGGTGCGGCACTATCGCCCGACGCAAATTCTATCCACTGGAACATGGCTAAACTAGCCTTTGTTAAAAAGAAAGCAGGCTTTTCTGTTTCTTACACCCCATGGCTGCGTGCTTTAGTACCCGATATTAACCTTGCTTATTTAAGCTTTTACAATAAATTAAAAGGCGACCAAGCCATATCAGCATCTTTACGTTATTTCTCTTTAGGCGATATTACGTTTACTGATATTGTTGGTAACACTATAGGCCAGTTTAAACCTAATGAGTTTGCCCTTGACCTTGGATACGCCCGTAAATTCTCTGACCGCTGGAGCGGTGGTTTAGCTTTACGCTACATATACTCTAACCTTACAGGCGGTATTAGCCTGTACGATGGCCAAGGCACTAAAGCAGGCCAGTCTGTAGCTGCTGATATTAGCGTTTACTACCGTAACGATGAGTTGGAAGTTGGCGGTAAAGATGCTGAATACTCTACCGGTATTACCTTTTCTAACATAGGTGCTAAAATATCGTATACCGAATCGGGCCGTAGAGACTTTATACCTATCAACCTGCGTTGGGGTAACCAATTCAAAATAAACTTAGACGATTATAACAGCCTTGCATTTTTGGTTGATTTTAATAAGCTAATGGTACCAACCCCTCCTATTTACGCGGTTGACGACTCAACAGGCCAGCCTATTAAAGACCAAAATGATAACTTTGTTATTGCCAAGGGCCAAGACCCTAACCGCGGTTTAGTAAACGGCATGTTTACATCTTTTGCCGATGCGCCGGGTGGTTTTAGAGAAGAGCTAAAAGAGATAAACTATTCTATTGGTATTGAATATTGGTATGATAACCAGTTTGCTGTACGTGCAGGTTATTTTCACGAGCCACGTACCAAAGGCAACCGCCAGTACTTTACCTTGGGTGCAGGCTTACGCTACAGCGTATTTGGCTTAGACTTTGCCTACCTTATTGCTACCCAACAACGCAACCCGCTTGAAAACACATTACGTTTTACCCTGCATTTTGACTTTGACTCTTTCAAAGCACAAAACAAAGACAACGACTAATGAAGATACGGGTGGGCATGGGTTACGATGTGCACCAACTGGTTGAAGGAAAAGAACTTTGGCTTGGTGGCATTAAGCTTGAACACAACAAAGGCCTTACCGGCCACTCCGATGCAGATGCCCTTATACACGCTATTTGCGATGCCTTATTGGGTGCTGCCGGAATGCGCGATATAGGATTTCACTTTCCTAATACTGACGAACGTTTCAGGGGATAGACAGCAAACTGCTATTAGCAGAAACCGTTAAACTTATTGGCGAACGTGGCTTTGTAGTGGGTAATGTAGACTCTACATTGGTTATTGAAGAACCAAAGATTAACCCACATATTGATGATATGAAACATGCCCTTGCCCCTATTTTAGGTGTATCGGTTGATGATATTGCTATTAAAGCTACCACCAACGAAACTATGGGTTTTGTGGGCCGCGAAGAAGGGGTAGCCGCTTATGCCGTGGTTTTAATTAATTATACGGATAATCATGATTCTTTCCATTAATTTTGAGTTAGTGCGCGAAATACTGATAAAATCGCTAACGTCGCATTTTATCCGTTATATAGTAGCTGCCGGTATTATGTTTTCTATCTTCTATTTATGGAAACGCCGTACCTTGGTTCTACAAAAAATTCAACTACGTACCCCGCAGATAGCCAAGATTAAGCACGAAATATTTTGGTCGGTAATAAGTCTTCTTATAATTAGTGTGTGTGGTACAATATCGTTCTACTTTGTTAAGCAAGGCTATTCGCCATTATATACTGATATTGCTGAAAGGGGCTGGTTATACCTTGGCCTAAGCACAGTTGGCCTTATCTTGTGGCACGACTTTTACTTTTACGTTACGCACCGTGCTATGCACCACAAGGCAATATTCCCCATTGTGCATAAAATACACCACAAAAGCACCGACCCTACGCCTTGGGCAGCCTTCTCTTTCCACCCAATAGAAGCTGTTGTACAGTTTTTATTTGTACCTATGGCGGTGTTCTTAGTGCCTTTGCACCCTATAGCTTTACTTACTATGGGCATCTTTCAAATAACGCTAAACGTAATTGGTCACTTAGGTTTCGAAATGTTTCCAAAAGGCTTTACTACCGGCAGGCTTACTAAATGGGCCAACACATCTACCCACCACAACATGCACCATAGCAAGGTAAACTGCAACTATGGCTTGTATTTTAATATCTGGGACCGCTTGCTAGGCACCAACCACAAAGACTACGATAAAACCTTTGATGAGGTAAAAGCACGTACACCCGATACGGAGGATAAACTTGCTGAACAAGGCCTAGTTAAAGGCGCTCCTAAGAAGCAGGAAACCCGCAAGCCGGAGTTGGTGTAGTTAATAATTGGCACCTTTTATCATGTGGTACTTGTCGTGGTGCTTACCACCATATTCTACATTAAAATCAATATCCCAAACACCATTTATTTTCTCACCACTAACAAAGCCTTTATCGACACGATAGAAGCCGTCGTCATATTTAAAATACCGTTGAAATACATAACAATGTAGGTTGTTTTGTATATCCTCATTTTCAAAATGAAACTGAGCAATACCTGTACTGTCAGGTATTTCTATCTGAATAATTTTATCAGCCCCATCTCTAAAAAAATTGGGAGGTAAATGCTGATCTTCTTCCCATATTTTATTCATGCTCCCAATCCCTAATATGTATGGTTCAGGATCGTGTGAGCCTATAAAATAATTCTGCAGTTGAATTATTAAATGATCGCCTTTATTAGAAATGCCATTAATTGTAACCTCCCAATCATCATTCTTTTTTTACTACAACTTGTAATAAATACAGCAAAGGCAATTAATATGAAGCAGTATTTCATTACTCCATAAACGAAGGATTCTGGCACTTTATTTTATATAGAATTCATAATTTACAGTAATATATAAGCATAAAAAAGCCCTATCTAAACAGACAGGGCTTTTTATAATTTAAAAGCTACTTTTTAAAAATAAAATGCCAAGCGGATAGTGCTGGCAGAGCCAACCCTAAAGCCTGATGTGCGGTTTTTATACTCCCCGCGTATGTTTGTTTCATTTGATGTATTGCCCTGTTTAATAACAGCATTCCGTGTATACTCGCCACCAAAGCCTACAGTGCCCCAGCCTAAGTTAGACTCTACGCCCAAAGCAAAATTTTTGGCAATAAAAACGTTAGCACCCACAACAGCATCTAAAGAGAATGATGTGCCACCTCTCCATTTGGTTTCAATATCTTGTGTTAATACAGGGTTGTCTTGGTAGGTGTAGTTGTAAGTATGTTTTATAGGCCCAATCATACCAAAGTTTAGCTGGCCGCCAAAGTAGGGGTCAATACGGCGCGAGTTATCGGCACAATGGTATTCAACACCGCCACCAATGCCGAAAGAAAAAGCAGATAATTTAGTTTCTTCTGTTTGGTAAATACCACCTTGTACTGTGTCCCCTTGAGTTGTTTTTGTGCCCAGTGAGTTTAAGCCAAACGCAACGCGTAGTGCCAGTTTATCAGTAAAGTAATAACGGCCAAAAAGCATTTCTTGTGGTAATAAGCTGCCAATAGTTGTGTTTTGTGGAATGATACCTAATGGATCATTAATTACAACCGACTCTAGCCCGGTAGTTTGCCAGTTGCCCGAGCCAATGTTGGCTAAGCCATTTAATGAAAAGCCTAAGCCCCAAGTGCCGGCTACGGGCTTTAACCTTTCTGGAGTTGTAGTTGTCTGCGCTTTAGCACTAAAGGCTAAAGCGGCTGTCATCAAAATTAATGCTGTCTTTTTCATATCATATTTAGTTTTTACTGTTCGTTACAAAGGTATAGGCAGGCTTTGCCCCTTTTTGATACTTGTATACAGTCTATTAACCAAATACCTGTTTATAACAAGAGAAGGGGCTGAATATCAGCCCCTTCTCTATCGTATTTTGAAAATGTCTAAATTAGTAGTTACGCCACCACTTTGCCTAGTACTTCGGCCATGGTTTTACCAATAACAGCAGGCGAATCAACCACTGTAATACCACACTCACGCATAATGCGCATTTTAGCTTCGGCAGTATCATCGGCACCGCCAACAATGGCACCGGCGTGGCCCATACGGCGTCCCGGAGGGGCTGTTTGGCCTGCAATAAAGCCAACTACCGGTTTTTTATTGCCGTTTTCTTTAATCCAACGGGCAGCTTCAGCTTCCATACCACCGCCAATCTCACCTATCATAACAATAGCTTCGGTCTCAGGGTCGTTCATAAGTAATTCAACGGCCTCTTTAGTAGTAGTGCCAATAATAGGGTCGCCACCAATACCAATAGCGGTAGTAATGCCCATACCGGCTTTCACAATCTGGTCTGCTGCTTCGTAAGTCAACGTACCCGATTTAGATACAATACCTATAGTACCTTTTTTAAATACAAAGCCCGGCATAATACCCACCTTAGCCTCGTCTGCCGTAATAACACCCGGGCAGTTAGGGCCTATAAGGCGACTGTTACGTCCACTTAAATATTCTTTAGCGGCAATCATATCTTTAGTAGGAATGCCCTCTGTAATACATACAATAACTTCAATGCCCGCATCGGCAGCTTCCATAATACCATCGGCTGCAAAAGCAGGGGGTACAAATATTAGCGATACGTTAGCGCCTGTGGCCTTAACGGCATCGGCAACGGTGTTAAATACCGGACGGTCTAAATGGGTTTGGCCGCCTTTGCCCGGTGTAACGCCACCAACAACGTTGGTACCGTATTCAATCATTTGGGTTGCGTGGAAGGTACCTTCCTTGCCTGTAAAGCCCTGAACAATAACCTTTGAATTTTTATTTACTAGTACTGACATATCGTGTTTTTATATTGAGGTGCGCAAAGATAGAAAATTTGCCTTATGCGCTGCCCTTTGTTAATTGTATATTTGCCCTAATATTATGCAAACCACCCATACCGATACCATAGCGGCCCCGGCAACCGCACAATCTATAGCAGCCATAGCGCTTATAAGGGTATCGGGCCCTGCCGCCATAAGCAGTGTTTTCAACATATTTAAACCCTTAAAAAAGGGGTTAACTACCCATACCATTGAAAGCCACAAGGCCTACTTTGGCAATATTAACGATAGCGATAAGCCCATAGACGAGGTGCTGGTTACCTTTTTTAAAGGCCCAAACTCATTTACGGGCGAAGATACCGCCGAGATTAGCTGCCACGGCTCGTTGTTTATTCAAAACGAGGTGCTGCGGTTGCTTATGAACCACGGCGCCCGCCTTGCCCAGCCCGGCGAGTTTACCATGCGCGCCTTTATGAATGGCCGTATGGACCTAAGCCAGGCCGAAGCCGTTGCCGATGTTATAGCTTCTACAAGTGCTGCCCAGCACCGCCTGGCGATACAGCAGCTTAAAGGAGGCTTTTCTAAAGAAATTGCCCGCCTTAGGCAGGAACTGATAGACTTTGCCGCCCTTATAGAGCTGGAGCTCGACTTTGGCGAGGAAGACGTGGAGTTTGCCGACCGTACCCGCCTTACCAACCTGGTTACCGATATTAAACAGGCTGTTGACAGCCTGGCCCAATCGTTTGCGTATGGTAATGCCATTAAAAACGGCGTACCTGTGGTTATAGCAGGTAAGCCCAACGCGGGCAAAAGCACCTTGCTTAACGCCCTGCTAAACGAGGAGCGCGCCATAGTATCTGACATTGCCGGCACCACCCGCGATACCATTGAAGAAGTAATGGTGATAGATGGCATTAGCTTTAGGTTTGTTGATACCGCCGGCCTGCGCCACACCACCGACACCATAGAAATGATTGGCGTAGAACGTAGCTACCAAAAAATAAAGAACGCGGCCATATTGCTTTATATGTTTGATGCAGGGAGTGATGCCACCACCCTTGCCGAAGAACAAGCCATAGCACAGGGCTTTGGCATACCCTACGTGTTGCTTGCCAACAAAAGCGATGTGGTAGCCCCCGAGGTGCTTCAACATATAGAGCAACATAACAATACCATACCCATATCTGCCAAAAACAACTACGGCATTAAGGTATTGAAAGAACGCCTTATACAACTTAGCGGCATAGCCGAAAACACCGGCAGCGAGCTTGTAGTTACCAACCTACGCCACTACGAAGCGCTTAAAAACGCCTCAGCGGCCTTAGATAAGGTTAACACCGGCATAGCCAACCGCACCAGCGGCGATTTCCTTGCCATAGACCTGCGCCAGGCCCTTTACCACCTGGGTGAGATTACAGGTGCCATTAGCCCCGAGGATATACTCGGTTCTATCTTCAGCCGCTTTTGCATCGGCAAATAATCCCCCTCACCAAACGCCTACAGCATGTAGCCCGATAACACGTTTTCGCGGGTACCTCGCCCCGGTCTGCAACCACCCCTCTCCACGCGTGGAGAGGGGAAAGACAATACAAAAAATTGTATTGTCAGGGGAGAGGTTAAACCCCTAATGTAATACCAATTAATCCTTTAATCATATAAATCAGTTTAAAAATCTGCGGTTCAGACAATTTAATACAAACACCTCAACCCCAACCTCGCTTTTAAACGAGGCCGGGGTTACGGTGCATAAAACAGTCGCGTTGGTTCCTACTTACAGAGCTTAATTCAAAGATGATTTCGGTATGTACTTAACTATTTCTTCAAATTACTAACGTCATCCTGAACTTGTTTCAGGATCTGTTTAATTAAAGGTGGTCACTTTGCTGTACAGCGTTTAGTTTTTTTACTGATAACCGACAGTAATAACGGGCTTGCCCTGACAGTAATTATTTTTGGCCAGAAAATGATTAATCGTCACGGGTGCCAAGTAGCGTTATTCGAATAACAGTACAAAGATACAACACCAACAACCTATTGTCAAGTATTTAATAAAAAAGTTAATAAATATTTTAACCACACAACACTGTCTTAGATATAGGTTGTCAATAATAAGCAGTTCATAAAGGTTAAATTAGAACCTACAAAAAGGCCAAATATTTAGCTAAATTAGCAACCTTGCAAATTGAATTATGGCACTAAACTGGAACGAGATAAAGGAACGCGCAATTAGCTTTTCTAAAGAATGGGAAGGCACTTTTAATGAAGATGCTGATGCTAAACCTTTTCTTGTTGATTTATTTAATGTATTTGGCATTTCGAGAAAGAAATTTGCCTCGTTTGAATATCGGGTAAAGAAACTGGGCGATAAGGACGGTTATATTGATTTGCTTTGGAAAGGCACGCTCTTAATAGAGATGAAAAGCAAGGGTAAAAACCTTGATAAAGCACATAAACAAGCAAAAGACTATTTACACGGACTTAAAGAGTACGAACTGCCTAAGTATATTTTAGTTTCCGATTTTGAAAACTTCAGGCTATACGACCTTGAAGAAGATACAACGGTAGAGTTTAAACTAAAAGACCTTGTTAAGAATGTACAACACCTTGATTTTATATTAGGTTACCCCAAGAAAACGTACAAAGAACAAGACCCGGCCAATATTAAGGCAGCCGAGTTAATGGGTAAGCTGCACGACAGGCTTGAAGAAATTGGATATACAGGGCATCCGTTAGAAGTTTACCTGTATGCGCATTCTGTTTTGTTTGTTTGCAGAAGATACTACCATATTTCAAAAACAACAGTTTCAAGATTTTATTGAGCAACGCACTAATGTAGACGGTTCAGACTTAGCGTCTAAATTGCAAGAACTCTTCCAGGTGTTAAATACAGATAAACAAAATCGTTTTAAAAACCTTGATGAGCAACTTGCAGACTTTCCGTATGTGAATGGTAAATTATTTGAAGAGAATTTGCCAACAGCAAGTTTTGACAGTAAAATGCGCCAAGCATTATTAGATTGCTGTTATTTAGATTGGAGTAGAATATCGCCCGCAATATTCGGTTCTATGTTTCAAAGCGTAATGAACCCTAAAGAACGTAGAAATCTTGGGGCACATTACACCAGCGAAAAAAACATTTTAAAACTAATAAAACCCTTGTTTCTTGACGAACTTTGGAAAGAGTTTGAATTAGTTAAAGGAAACAAAAACAAGCTACAAGAATTTCATAAACGTATAAGTAATCTTAAATTTTTAGACCCAGCCTGTGGTTGCGGAAACTTTTTGGTTATTACCTATCGCGAACTCCGCTTATTAGAAATTGAAATTTTACGCGCGTTAAATAAATCTGGTCAAGGCTATTTAGATGTTAGAGATATTATTTGGCTTGATGTTGACATGATGTATGGGATAGAATATGAAGAATTCCCCGCACGTATTGCAGAGGTTGCCATGTGGCTGATAGACCACCAAATGAACATGCTAATTAGCAGCGAGTTTGGGCAGTATTTTGTACGTCTCCCACTAAAAAAAGCTGCTAAAATAACTCATGGGAATGCCTTACGCATTGACTGGCAAAGCCTTTTGAACCCTGTTAATAGTATTGACGTTTATGCACAACACGCCAATATCTATTTAGCAGAAGAACCTAAGCCTGAATATAAATCTGTAAACGTTCAAGTAGAGTCTTTTGAAATACATAAGGGAACAAAGCCCGAACAAAGTAAAGAGGTGAAGTTTGATTACATAATTGGAAATCCACCGTTTGGAGGAAAGCATTTGCAGTCAAAAGAACAAAAAAGCGACCTTATAATATTAATGAAAGATATTAGGTCCGCTTCAGATTTAGATTATATTGCTGCATGGTTTTATAAAGCGGCACTGTATATTCAAAATACTACAACTAAAGTAGCTTTTGTATCAACAAATTCAATAACCCAAGGAGAACAAGTACCTATATTATGGGATACTTTAATTAATTCATTAGATATAAAAATCAATTTTGCTCATCAAACTTTTAAATGGAAGAATGAAGCAAAAGGCATTGCAGCTGTACACTGCATAATTATTGGGTTTTCGACAGTAGAAAATAAAGTAAAAAAATTATACGAATATGAGTCTGTTTCTTCTGAACCACATGAATTAACAGTACAAAATATCAATCCATATTTATATGCTGGCCCTGTTGTAATTGTAAATAAAAAGTCTAAATCTATTTGCAATGCACCTCCAATTAAATATGGTAATAAACCAACAGATGATGGAAATTACATTTTTAATGATGAAGAAAAAGCCATTTTTTTATCTAAAGAACCTAAATCCAAAAACTATTTTAAAAAATTTATAGGCTCTGTCGAATTTATAAATAATATTTCACGTTGGTGTTTATGGTTGAAGGACATTGACCCCAAAGAACTTAAACAACTTCCATATGTGTTAGATAGAGTTGAGAGAGTTAAAAAATTCAGAGAAAAAAGTACCGCTTTACCAACACAAAAATCAGCCTTATTTCCAACTTTATTTTTCTACATATCGCATCCTCAATCTGACTATTTAGTAATACCAGAGACGTCTTCAATAAAAAGAAAGTTTATTCCTATTGGATATGTTTCCGGTAATACAATTGCAAGTAACGCTGTATATTTAATACCTTCAGCAACACTCTTTACATTTGGCATAATGTGTTCCACAATGCATATGGCCTGGATAAGAACTATAGGGGGCGTCTGAAAAGTGATTATAGATATTCTGGATCTATTGTATATAACAACTTCCCTTGGCCTGCAAATCCATCTGACAAACAAATAAAGGTGATAGAAAAAGCAGCACAAAAAATTCTTGATACTAGAGATGAATTTTCAAATAATTCTTTGGCCGATTTATACGACATATCTTCTATGCCACCAGCATTAGTCAAAGCACACGCTGAATTAGACAAAGCTGTAGACCAAGCGTATAGAGCCCAACCTTTTACAACGGAGGCTAAGCGAATGGAGTTTTTGTTTGAGTTGTACGAAAAGTATACCGCTGATTTATTTACTAAAGAAAAGCCGAAAAGGGCAGCAAAAAAAGTTTCAATATAATGCCCCGCACCAACGCTGATTTAGATTTTTTAAAGGGCCGCCTGGCCGAGAATTTGGTTAAACTAATGCTTAGGCGCGCTGAGTATACTGTAATTGACTTGGGCGTGGCCCGCACCGATGAGGTGGCGCAGGTTATTAAAGATAAGCGCGGCAAAACAATAAAAGAGGTGCGCTTTATGCCCGATTTTATTGTGCAGGAAAAAAACAACGGCCACAACTTTAATTACCTGGAGGTTAAGTACCGCGCCAATGGCAGGTATACCCGCAAAGATGTTGATATAAACTACCCGTATAAAAACACCTATTTTATTATCGTTTCGCCCAACTGTATACAGTGTTTGCACTACACCAAGTTGGTGGGCGAAAACATTGAGTTTAGCGGCACAGAGCCTAAACTGCTTAACGATTGTGATGGCTTTACCATTGCCCCAGAAATAATTGATGAGTTTACCCGGTATGCAACGCAATTTTATACGGGGGTGTAGTGTTACCAGTGTCCTCCCCCACCCTCCAACACGGCGCCAAAAACTGTATTTATCTTATATAAATCAGGGAGCTAAAACCGAATGATTTCTAAATAGTAGAATTTCCTATTTTAGCCACTTAATACTATTACTACTTATGGACTTTATTAAAGGAACCCGCGTAAAGCACGATTTGTACGGCGAAGGCACCATCACAGGTGTAGAAGCAGCTATTATCAAAATAAACTTTAAAAGCCGCGGGCCGCTAGATTTATCGCGCCGTACCGCTGCCGATGTATTGCTTGTTTTAGATGATGAAGACGAGGCTATTGAAGAAAAAGAAACCTACACCGTATCAGAAATAGAAAAGGCTTTTATTAAGGTTATTGAAAAGTACAGCGACTTACAGCAAACCGTTCCCCTGGGCGATAAATGGGTAGGTGGCACTATGATACTAAAACCCGCCAGCGACAGCCTAAAGCCAAAAGAAATACCCATTGATACCTTCTTCCACAAAATTGTAATGCTGCGCGACCGCCTGCGGGTACTGGAGCAAAACATAAACGCTAACGCAAAACTTACCGATGAAGACAAGGTAGCCATGCAACAATACATTACCCGTTGTTACGGCTCTTTAACTACCTTTAACGTACTCTTTAGAGACCCCGAACACCAATTTGTTGGTGCCAAAGGCGGCAAAGAAGAGTAAGGGCAAACTAAAAACGAAAAGTGAAAAACGAAAAATCCGTTTCTTCTTCTCATAATTCATAATTACTAATTCATAATTAATGCCATTAAACACCGTATTCAAAGACAATCTTCTTCAAGATAAAGTAGCCATAATTACCGGTGGCGGCACAGGCATTGGCCTGCGCACTGCAAGAGAAATGGCCCAACTGGGTTGTACTGTTGTGCTATCCAGTCGTAAAAAAGAAAACCTGGATAAGGCCGTAGCTTTAATAGAAGGCGAAGGTGGCAAGGCATTGGCTGTAGAATGCAATATACGCGATGAAGAGAGCATAAAAGCCTGTATTGATACGGTATTAAAAGCCTACGGCAAAATAGATTTCCTTATAAACAACGGTGGTGGGCAGTTTCCATCGCCAGCAGAAATGATTAGCAAAAAAGGGTGGACCGCTGTTATTGAAACCAACCTTACCGGCACGTTTTTTATGAGCCATGAAGTATTTAACCGACACATGGTTAAACATGGCGGCGCTATAGTAAACGTTATTGCCAACATGTTCAATGGCTTTCCGCTAATGAGCCATACCGGCGCTGCCCGCGCAGGGGTTGAAAATATTACCCGCAGCCTGGCAAACGAGTGGGGTCGTTACGGTGTACGTGTAAATGCTGTTGCACCGGGTACAATCAAATCTAGCGGGTTAGATAGTTACGACCCCATGTATAAAGAGTTTATTATGGGCTACTCTAAAAACAACCAAACCTACCGCTTGGGTACTGAGGCCGAAGTAGCATCGTCTATAGTATACCTGCTAACCCCCGGCGCTGCTTTTATAACGGGCGTAACCCTGCGTGTTGATGGTGGCGAAAGCCTTTACCATCCGGTTTTCCCCCACAGGAAAATTCTGCCAACGATATATACGAATAACTGTAGTACATTCGTTATGGAATTTGCGGCAGCCTATCATCTGCCTAAAAACTATTATGAAAAAAACTACGCTATCAGCATTAGCCATACTAGCGGCAATGGTTGCGCATGCACAGTTGCAGCCCACCAAACTGTCGGTATTTAGCAACGGTACTTTTTTTGAGCAAAAAGAAGGTAAGCTAAAATTCAACAATAGCATTGGCAAGGTAGATTTACCGGGCACTATATTGCAAGGCACCTTTTGGCTGGCGGGCAGTAACGATATTAAAATAAAGCAGATTGATATTGCTGTTGATACCGTTAAGAAAGTAAAAAGCGCCCAATACCTCGATGATTTTTTAGCTGCTAACGAGGGTAAAAATGTTACCCTGCGTTTTACCCCTGCACTAACCACATTGGCTAACCCAACCTTACGCAGCCTAACAGGCACATTGGTTTCATTCAACAAACAATCGGGTTTAATAAAGCTGAAAAATACAGAGGGCAAAATCATTCTTATTAATGCCGATAACCTGAATGATATTGACCTTGATGCCAATGCCAACGAAACATTTAAAGATGATACCCTTATTCGCCGCGCCAGCATTTACCTAGACAAGCCCGCTACCGAAGCGCCTTTTAACCAGGTAACCATGCAAACAGGCCTGCAATGGCAACCATCGTATTACATTAAACTGGAGAATGATAAAGATGCCCGTTTGATAATGAAAGCTACTGTTGAAAATGGCACCGAGGTTGATTATGATAAAATAGATTTAGACCTGGTGGTAGGTGCGCCACAACTGTTTTTTGGCACGGCTGCCGACCCTATTTGCGATTTTTTTGCCCCACCTCCACCAACAGCTAGCTACACATGGGATTATGATGGCAGTGAAGACTTAAATTACCGCGGTGCTGGCCGTTTCCGCCGCTCGTTTACCCGTAATGATGATATTACGATGCAAGGCATAATATCAGTTACCGATATGAATGGCACTAGCACTGTTCCACAAATAAAGACCCGTGGTAAATTACTCGAAACAATATCTGGCGGTATGCCTGCTATGTATGATGGTGATGTAACCGGAGGTGTTATAGATATATCAGGTGCTTACAATGTAGCTATAGATATTACAGGCGATAAAGACTATTCATCGGCAGGTAAAAAATCGGCCGACTTGTATTACTACAACGCAGGCAAGGTATCGCTACCACGCAATGCAAAAACACTGTTACCTATATCGCAAAGCACCATAAGCTACAAGCACGTTTACGAAGCCAACATTGGCGACATTACCAACTATGCCTACAACAGGGCCGTTTTGGTAGACGAGGCCAAACCTTCTGATGTTTTTCACTCACTTAAAATAACCAACAAAACCGCAGCGCCGTTAACAGAAGCACCTGTGTTTATTGTTAATGAGAACGAAGACCCCATTGCGCAGGATAAGTTAAACTACACTCCCGTTAACGAAGAAGCTACTATCAAACTTTCTAAGGCTATAGATGTATCAGTAAAAAGTAAGGAAGAAGAGATTGGCAAAGACGAGAAAGCCCGAAAGTTTAATAAACGCAGCTACGACAAGGTTACGCTTAAAGGCATGGTTGATGTTGTAAACTCGTTAGATAAAGCAATAACATTAACCCTTAAAAAAGCATTGCGTGGCGATGTAACTAAAACAGATGGCGGAACTATTACCAAACCCGGCCGCTTTTTAGATATTAACCCTGTATCGCTTATTAAATGGGAGGTTGACCTAAAGCCCGGAGAAAAGAAAACCATCACCTACGAATACGAAGTGTACATAGCACCTTAGTTAATTAAGCCCCACTGATATTCCCCCTTATAAAGGGGGGGCCGAAAGGCGGGGGATTTTTTTATGCAAAAACAACAAACAACGCATCATTACCTTAAAGAGAAATACAATAGCATGAAACGCATAGTAATAATATCAGGCTTACTAGTTGCCACCCTGGCAGCCAACGCCCAAATGAAAACCACCAAGGTATCGGTGTTTAAAAACGGTACTTTCTTTCAAAAGAAAGAGGGCAATATGAAAATTACCGATAGGGTAACATATATAGATGTACCATCTACAGCATTACTTGGTACCTACTGGATAGCCGCAGGCAAAGACTCTAAAGTGCAGCAAATAGACGTAAGGCAGGATACCATTAAGAAAACAAAGAATGCCCTCTCTATTACCGATTACCTGCAAGGCAACGAGGGTAAGCAAATAACCCTGCGCTATAACCAAGGTATTAGATGCTTCAAAACCATCAATGCGCAGCGTATCGGGTACGTTGGTTAAGTATTTCCCACAAACGGGTATTATCAAACTTAAAACCGATGGTAACAAAATGCTTATCATCTCAACATCAAATTTAAATGATGTAGAGTTTGACTCATCGGTATCAGACAAATTCCAAGCCGATACCATTGTGCGCCGTGCTAAAATTCAACTGGAGAAAAACATTGGTAGTAACGATTTTACTGTGGTGTCTATGCAAACAGGGGTGCAGTGGCAACCATCGTATTACATACGTTTGGTAAACGATAAAGATGCCCGTTTGGTAATGAAAGGCACGGTTGAGAATTTCTCTGAAGACCTGGACGATGTAGACCTTGACCTTGTAGTTGGTGCTCCGCAAATGTTCTTCGGTACCCAGTTCGACCCTATTTCAGTAGGCTACCTAACCTCTCTGATTACAACATCTTACAACGGCACTTATGCAATGGACAACCGCTTTTTAAGCAATGCGCAGTCTGCCAACTGGGATTATGGCAACGTTGCCACAGGTTCAGTTCCTATTGCCGGCGAAGATGAGTATACTGCCGATGGCGAAAAGGTATCAGACCTTTACTACTACAAAGCGGGTAAAATATCGCTTAAAAAGAATACCAAAACGCTTATTCCCTTATCACTAACTACCATACCTTATAAAGATGTGTATGAGGCTGATATTACTGATATTACCAACTACTATGTAAACCGGACCGTTACGTACGACGAGATGCAACGTACCGATGCTTACCACTCGCTAAAATTCACCAACAAAGCGGGTGCACCTATAACCACCGCTCCTGTATTTGTGGTAGACCAAGACGAAAAACCTTTAGCACAAGACCAGATAAAATACACACCTGTAAATGCAGATGTGTTGGTGCGTTTATCTAAGGCTATAGATGTATCAGTAAAAAGCAAAGACGAAGAACTTAGCCGCTCTGAAAAGGTCAAGAAGTACAATAAACTGTACTACGATAAAATTACCCTTAAAGGCACCGTAGAGGTTTCTAACTACTTAGATAAACCCATTACCCTTAGCGTTAAAAAATCGGTAAATGGCGAGGTTACTAAGGCCGATGGTGGCACTACCAGCAAATCGGGCCGCTATAACTCGTTAAACCCATTCTCTACCGTTAAATGGGAGATAGACCTTAAAGCCGGCGAAAAGAAAACCATCACTTACGAATACGAAGTGTATATTACCACCGGATATTAATAATTGCTGTTTGATTGAGATAAAAAGCCCTCCGCAGAAATGCAGGGGGCTTTTTATTATCACAATATCGAATTCATCCCTGCGAAAACAGGGAACCCCAACGGTAATGGTATGGAAACAACTCTCCCTTTTAAAGGGAGTACCCTGACACGCAGTCGTAAGGGGAGGGATTTTAGTAACGCAACATTTATCAGTATTAAAAATTCCCTCCGCCCCTTTTATTTAAAGGGGAATTAAAACAAAAAAGCCCCATCTTCCGACAGGGCTTTTAAATATAAGGAGTTTTAATCTCTCTATTTCTCTACAGTAATATTCCACTTAGGTGCTTCTACACGTTTAATCTTCTTATTCTCGGTGTATGAAAACTTGCCTTCTAAAGCAAACTTACCCGGAACAACAGCAGGGTCAACCTTAACTTTATATTTAACCTTCACCTGGTTGTTGGCAGGCACTTTAAGCCATATAAACTTAACAGTTTGCTTTTCAAAAATAAATACAGAGCGCTTGGGTCTCTACTTCTGAAGCTATAAAACCTTCGGGTAGTGTATGCTCCAGCTTGCAAAAGCCGCTTTCGCCGTCTTTATTAAGAGTAAGCTCCACATCAAATTCGCCATTTACTTTAGCCTTATCGGGCGCGTTAACCGCAATTTTAACCTTGCCCATATCAATAAGCGGGCTTGGCATAAAAGCGGTACCAACGGCAAAAAATGCTGATAGACCTATAATTGCAAGTAATTTTTTCATACGGTAGTTCTTAGTAGTTGTCAAAGTAAAAGTCAATCAGTTCGTATATAGAGTCTACATCAAACGATGTTTTTCCTTCAAAAAAGTCGTCAATAACACGGGCCACTTCTTTGTTTTCAATTTTACCATCGTTGTTGTAATCGGCGGCTTTGTATTTTGCAGGCAATGTAACCAAGGCCGGAGCTTCAACAGGGTTCATGTCAATGCTGCTCTTCTCTTTGCCTGGGGTAACCTTAACAGGCTCTGGCAACGATTGTGGGAAGTTTTTCAACGCATCACGAGGAACAGCTATTGTATCATCAGCCATTTTTTGCAGTTTGCTGTCTTCTACTTTCTTGCCTTGAGAATCTACAACAGAACCGGCTGGTGTTGCAGGCTCTTTATCAGCATAATCAGGCACACCGTCTTTATCAGTATCAGTAGCATCAGGGCAACCGCGAGAGTTAACTTTAACACCTGTTGGGGTGCTTGGGCAATCATCGTTAGCATCGCGCACGCCGTCGCCATCGCTATCAATTTTCTCCATCTCTTTAAAGTCAACGTCTTTGTAACGGGCTTCGCGTGGGTCTTCAGGTTTCTTGCCTAAACGTATTTGAAAACCACAAATAAGGTTTGCAAAGGCATCGTTACCACCGCTGCGCACAGCGTCCATATCATCAGTAAGGGTAAAGAAGTAAGTTCCTTGCACGTAAGCATCAACAAAGCCTGATAGTTTGTAGCGTAAGCCTAAACCAACCGGAATAGTAATTGCATTCCTTTTATAGCCCGGGCTGTCTATAGCCGTTTCGTATTTATAGTCGCGGCGAATTTGTTGCGCTGTACCAAGATTCAACTGGGTTTGCTGTTGGTCGCGAACGCTTCCATCGGTCCAGTAGTAGTAATCTTTGCCGTCCTTATCTTTAATGTCGGTTTTAGGGTCGTAGGTAGAAAAACCAATACCACCGAACATGTACGGAGCAAATTTTGATTTTTTACGTAGCAACCAATCGTTATCCCAGTAAATATTTACGCGGATGTCGCCATTCATAATGGTAGAACCAAAGTTACGCGGCATGTTTATGGCACGCTCGTTAACCGATATTTGGCCCCACATAAAGTTAGCCGACAAACCAAAGGTTTTGCCAAGGCGTTGCTCAATACCTGCGTTTAGGCTTAAACGGTGCTGGCCAAAACTCCAAACATCGGGGTTGTTATAATCGCCAAAGAAGCCGGTAACACCAGCGCCAAAGGTTAAGGCCGGAAACTTGTAATAGTTAAACGTATCAGGCGCTTCGGGTTGCGTTGACGTTGTAGTTTGAGCATTTAAAGCTGCAAAACTTGCACACAATAAAAGCGTGTAGAGTTTTTCATAAGCACAGGCAAAAATTTTCACAAATATATAGGTGTGCGCCAATAAAAAAACCTATTCGGCACTTTTTATAAACATTATGGGTAAAAATAGCAATTAAGCCAGCTTATTATACAAATCAAGCAGTTTATGCTCTTCCGTTTTCCAGTTAAAGTGGTTTTCAACAGCCACCTTGCCATTAGCACCTAAACGGGCTGCCAACGTCGGGTTGCCTAGTAGTTCTGCTATAGCTTTAGCTATCTCTTGGGGGTTTGTGGGGCTAACAGTTAACCCAAACTGGTGGGCATTGATAAGTTTTTCCCAAAAGGGGAAGTTAGAAGCTATTACCGGCACACCCGCCGCCGCATATTCAAACATTTTTATGGGTAACGCTTGTTTGTAGCTATCTAAGGGGTGCAAAACCACCAACCCAGCTAAAGCCCCCAAAATTAACCGGCTAACCTCTCCCCTACCCACAAAGCCCACGTATTCCACATTCTTCCACCCCGGTAGTTGCTTGCATTCTTCCAGCAAGGCATCGCTTTCAAAGGTTCCGGCTAAAAGCAGCTTTACATCTACCCATTCCAATGCCTTAATCATTTCTACAGCCCCGCGACTGCGCATAATACCGCCAACATAAATTACATACGGCTTGGCAGCAGGCTTTTTCTCCTGTCCTACGGGGAATTCCTCTAGCAACGGGTAGTTATTTATATTGATGGTATTGGGGTTTATTTTGATAAACCGCTCGGCAATATGTGGTGTAGCGGTAACTATAGCATCAACTTTTTTAGCGTAGCGGTTCTCCCCCATTTCACTAACTGTACCCACAAACTTCCTTATAGGTTTTGCAATCCAAGGCTTGCCGGCAATCTGCCTTGGCAAATCCTCATGAGCATCATATATTACTTTCTTATTCAGATTTTTAAGCTTGCCAACCCAAACCAGCAGTTCAGGGTCGTGCAGGTGAAAAACAGTCGCCTCAGTTTTCAAGCCCACCTCTACAACCAGCTTACCGGTTTGCAAAAAACGCTCTTTACGCCCGGTGGGTTTCTTTACAAAATGAATAGTTACCCCATCTTTTACCTCTGTACCTGTTTTTTCTGATGGTACCACCAAATGCACCTGATGGCCCGCCGATGCCAAACTGCGGCATTCTTTTAAAAAGATGCGCACGTCGTACGGTTTGTGTACACTCGTCAGGTGGCAAATTATCATTGGGCTGTGTTTAGTGCTTTATCATAAACCCTTAAAAAGCCCGCACGGCTAACGGCCAACGCAGCAACATTCTTTATTTGCTGGGTATTGTCTTTCACCAACACATCAATATCCCAATTAATTACGTCTGATAAAAAAGGCTTGTTTACATCTTCTACAATTACCCCATAGCCCGGCGCTTGGGTAATTTCCCTATTAGCCGGCAGGTCAGATAGTACAGGCAAGCACCCATGCAACATGGCCTCTTGCAGGCTTATGGGCATACTATCGCTTATGGGTATAGAAACATATATTTTCGATTTTCTATAGTTCTCAAAATTTTGCTCCCTGGATATCCATCCGCAAAACTCTACCTTATCGGCAATGCCTAGCTTGTTGCAAAGTTCTTTCAGGTATTCGGTTTCTGTACCTGTGCCAGCCACCAACAATTTCCATTTGCTAATTTCCTCTTTGGGCAACGCCGCATAAGCTTCTATAATCTTATCAACCCTGTATAGCGGGTTGTGCAGTCTGTTGCTGTAAATAATATTTTCTTTAGGACCGATGATAGCTTTTTCCGTATCAATACCCCACCGCACATAACTAATATCCAATTTTTTATGGGGCATCAACTCAATCATAGCCTTACCAAAATGCTGACCGAATGATGTTATATAATCTGACTCGTTCAAAATGGTTTTCACCATTTGTCTAAAGATAATGCCCCGTTTGGGGTTGAGTAAAATATCGCTCCCCCAAGGCGTAAGCACTATTGGAATATTTGAACCCTTAGCCGCCTTTACTGCCATGTAGGCATGGGTAGCAGCCTGTTGCAGGTGTATTACCGTGGGGTTAAAATCATGGATAACCTGCCGTATCTTTTTAATACCGGGGACTAATTTCAAGGGGTTCCGTAGCGAAAAATCCATTTCTACCTGTGTGCAATCTAACCCCTCCATAGCTTTATTGGTAATAACCAGCACCTCATCAAAATACCCATCAATCAACTTTATATAGTTAACCGTGTGTACAGAGTTTCCACTAACCACCAATAGCTTTTTCATCACCCCAAAAGTATTACTTTTTTTGCTCCCCTCTCCCTTTAGGAGTGGGGCCGTGGGTGAGGTCAACCCGCCAACCTATAATACCAACCCATCCAATACAATTGCATAGCGGTAGCCACAGCAGAAAAGGCTATAAACGCCCCTTGCGGATGATTTATATATCTGTAGCCAATATAAAAGGCCAAAAACTTTAGGGTAACATCTATCAATACAAGAAAAAGTGCCTTGGGCCTGTTTTTCTTTTACAGATGTAAGGCATGCCGCCGGCGATGATACAAAGTTGAACAACAGCCAAGGGGCTATAATAGCGCTGATGGTACCCGCCGCCCTCCATTTCTCTCCAAACACAAAGGCAAACACATCGGGTCCTATAAAAAACAGCAACCCAAAGGGTATAACTGCCAATAGAAACAACTGGATATATAAACGCGTAAGCTGTGGGCGGATGCTTTGTTGTTTGTTATTAAGCTCTACCGCACGTTGGTAAAACACCTGGTATACCGCGCCTGATACCAATGCCGATGGCGCTTTAAGCATACGAAACGAAAAGCCATAAAAGCCTGTCATTACGCTACCCAGCAAAAAGTCTATAAAAAAGTTAATGCCATTATTAGTAACACTATCTATAAACGCATGGGGGGCATTGTACCGCGGAAAGTTTTGAAACCGCTGGGCTATGGGCTTAAACACCTTAAATGGTGTGGTTAGCACTTTATTGTAAATGGCATTACCTGCCGCACGATAACTATACAAAACGGTTGATAGCTGCCCAATAACAGTAGCCACACCCAAACCCCAGGCTCCCAAACCAGCTACACCAAACAACAACATAAAAGCCCCACTGCCCGCTGCCTGTGCAAACCGCGATGATGCCATGTTCTTATAATTCTTTTTGCGCGATAGCCAGTTTACCTGTATTTGGTTGGCCGCTAATAGCAATACCGATAAAGGGGCCAACCAATATAAACTATGGAAAGAACCCGAGCCTACATACCTGCCGGCCATGTACCAAAATGGCAACGAAATAGCTAGGGCCAAAGTAACCCACACAGCAATTTTTGCACTAAGGCGGGTAAGCAATAGGGCATCGCTGTCTTTATCAGGTAACAGTATGGCAATCTCATACCGTAGCGATGCTACTACACATACCAAAGCGGTTAACGATGTAAAAAGGGTAAGCTCGCCAAAATCGTCGGGCGTAAAAAGGCGGGTTAGTATAGGCGATATAAGCAGCGGTATAGCCTGCGCAAACGCTGTACCTACCGATAGGGTAGCAACGTTACGGAAGAAATCGCTTTTAAAATACTTTTTTACCAAGCCTGTTTATTAATAAAACCCAAAAGTAATCCTAATACCGCAATTGCAGGTTATATTTGTTGCACGATGAAAAGAGTAATGGCGATAGATTATGGGTTGAAACGTTGCGGCATAGCCGTTACCGACCCCATGCAAATTATAGCCACAGGGCTTGATACTGTTGCCACTAAAGATATTGCCGCGTGGATGGAAAAATATATGGCTGGCGAAATTGTAGAGACTATTGTGGTGGGCGAACCCAAGCAAATGGACGGCACCCCATCGCAAATAGCTAAAGAAGTAAACGCGTTTGCAACGCAACTACACAAAAAATTCCCCAACGTAAATATTGTACGGCACGATGAGCGCTTTACCTCTAAAATGGCTTTCCAAACCATGATAGACGGTGGCCTCGGCAAAAAACAACGCCGCGATAAAGCCCTGATAGACAAGGTTAGCGCAACAATTATTCTTCAATCGTACATGGAGTTTGCCAAAGGCAGGCTTTAATTGTAAATTTGCAGCTTATTTAATACGATGATATACCCGATTGTAGCATACGGCGACCCTGTGCTAAAGAAAAAGCCGAAGATATTACCAAAGATTATCCCGGCCTGGCCGAACTGATTGAGAATATGTGGGAAACCATGTACGATGCCAATGGTGTTGGCTTAGCAGCCCCACAAATAGGCAAATCTATCCGCCTGTTTATTGTTGATGCAACACCTTTTGAAGAGGATGAACCCGAGCTGGCCGACTTTAAAAAGGTATTTATCAATGCCCGAATTTTAGAAGAAGATGGCGATAAATGGGCTTTTAACGAGGGTTGCCTTAGCATACCCAAAATTCGCGAAGACATTAACCGCCACGAAGAAATTGTTATAGAGTACTACGACGAAGCCTTTAAAAAGCATACCGAAACCTATAGCGGCATGGCAGCGCGTGTTATACAGCACGAGTACGACCATATAGAAGGTATTTTGTTTGTAGACCATTTAAGCCCCTTGCGTAAGCGTTTATTATCGGGCAAGCTGAACGATATTTCTAAAGGCAATGTAGATGTTGATTACCGAATGAAATTTCCGGTTCTTAAAAAACGCTAATGCCTAAGCTGCTTACCGCTATACTTACTTTATTATCTGTTGCCGCGGTGGCCCAACCACCCGCAACCGAAGATGATTTTTTTAAGTATTACGGTCCGCCGGGCAGCAGCACCTATACCAGTTTTACCGATGCTTTTAAAGACGCTAAAAAGGGTGTTGTATACAAGCTAAAAACCGACCAGCCCGCTCCTAAAAAGCTGGATAAGCTGGCCGAAATAAGCAGCCTGCAAATACTTAGCATTAGCAACAACTACATAAGCAACCTGCCTGCCAACATTGGCAACCTAAGCAGTTTGGTTTATTTTAAGAGCGAGGATAATCCGCTTAAAACCCTGCCTGCTACGGTATCGGGTTGGAACAACCTTCTTTACCTAAAGCTATATAATACTGAAATTGATACCCTGCCTAAAGACATTGGCGGTTGGGGCCGTTTAAAAGAATTTGAATGGCTGGGCAACAAAGGCGATACCGTTAAACTTCCGATAGAAGTTAAATACTGGCGCGCGCTAAAAAGCTTTGCTATACAAAAGGTAATACTAGATACATTGCCCAACACAATTACCTTGCTAAGCGAATTGAACGAACTTAAACTGGATAGCTGCGGACTTAATGTGCTACCACACTTTTGGGGCGAATATAAAGGTAAAGTAGTGGGTTTTGAAAAACTGGAAAGACTATCAGTATCGGGCAACAACTTAATAAGCCTGCCCCCTACCCTATGGTATTGCCGCAATTTACGTTTGCTAGACCTTAGCAGTAACAAGCTTACGGCCTTACCCGATGATATATGCCGCCTAAAATCATTAGAAATACTAGACCTTACCGGCAATAGCTTTTCTCCCTATCAACTCGCAGTCTTAAAAGGGCTGTTGCCTAACTGCCGCATTATCTACTAATTAGCTTCTTTCGGTTTTATTTGTACATTTGCTCTTTATATTTAGTCTAAATAATGGCCGATACAGCGCAGACCCTGGATACATTACCATTAAACCAAAAAGCCCGTATAGTAGAGTATACCGACGATTTAGTATCGCAGCATTTACTGGAAATGGGCTGCCTGCCGGGCAACGAAATTTACATTAACAACATAGCGCCCTGGGCGATCCTATATCTGTAGTTATTGCAGGCACCATCATCAGCATGCGCAAAAACGATGCGGCCTGTGTTTTAGTAACTACCATAAATTAATAACTGCAATGGCGTTGGGCGAAACAAATAAGGTAAAAGTAGCATTGGCGGGCAACCCCAACAGTGGCAAGTCTACCTTGTTTAACGCACTTACCGGCCTGTTTCAAAAAACGGGCAACTTTCCCGGTGTTACAGTTGAGAAAAAGTAGGCTCTACCCGTGTGTTTAGCCACGAAAAACAACGCACCCTTACGGTTGAAATTACAGACCTGCCGGGCATTTACAGCCTGTACCCAAAATCGCTTGATGAAAATGAAGCATTTAAAGTACTGTGCGACCCTGAAAACCCAGACCATCCTGATTTAATTATTGTTGTTGCCGATGCATCTAACCTGCGCCGCAGCTTGTTGCTTTGCACACAGGTAATAGACCTGCGCATGCCGGTTATTTTGGCCCTTAACATGATTGATGTTGCCGAAAAGCAGGGCATTGTTATAGATAAAGAAAAGCTGGCAAACCAATTAGGAATTGATGTTTTTGAAGTAAACGCGCGCGAAGACAAAGGTGTTGCACAACTAAAAAAGCAGCTTACCCGTACCGCCCTTTACCCTAAAACCGACTTTCTTCAATTTAGTAAATACTGCCCCGATTTATTGGTTGATGTGCAAAAGCAGGTTACTTGCAACTCGCCATACTCTGCATTTCAGGTAGTTAAGCATATTGATTTAATCCCTTACTTTCAAGAGCGCCCCGATTTGCAAGGCCGGGTGAAAAAGCTGATAGACCTGCACAAGCCCGATATTAAAGACATTATACTCAGCGAAACGCTTGAGCGGTACGATAAGATTGATAAGCTGGTAAACACACTGCAAACCGTTACCGAAGTTGAAAGGCCCGAGGTAAGCGTATCTGAACGTATCGATAAAGTACTTACCCATAAAATATGGGGCTTTATAATCTTCGCGGTTGTTATGTTGGTAGTGTTCCAATCCATTTTTGCATGGTCGGCCTACCCAATGGATTTAATAGACAGTTCATTTGGGCAACTAGCCGATTGGTTAAGCACCACCATGCCACCGGGCATATTTACAGATTTGGTTATAGGCGGTTTAATACCCGGCCTTAGCGGGGTGCTTATGTTTATTCCCCAAATAGCTATACTGTTTGGTTTTATTGCCATACTGGAAGATACCGGCTACATGGCCCGTGTATCGTTTATAATGGATAGGCTACTAAGCCGCTTTGGGCTAAACGGCCGCTCTGTTATCCCGCTAATTAGTGGCATGGCCTGCGCCGTTCCGGCTATCATGTCGGCGCGTACCATAAGCAACCGTAAAGAGCGTTTAATAACCATACTGGTTACCCCGTTAATGAGTTGCTCTGCACGCCTGCCGGTATATACCTTAATGATAGCGCTGGTTATCCCCTCAACCAAAATATTCGGCTTTTTAAACCTACAGGGGCTTACATTCTTTGCCCTATATATGCTGGGCTTTTTAGCCGCAATTGCCACAGCATTTATACTTAAGTACATTATCCGCAGCAAAGAGCGCAGCGTGTTTATAATGGAAATGCCCATTTACCGAACCCCAAAGGTTAAAACGGTTTTGCTTACCATGTATAACAAAGCCCGCGTTTTTGTTACCGATGCAGGCTTAATTATAGTGGCCATATCTATTATATTATGGGTAGCATCAAGTCATGGGCCTGCCAGTAGTTTTGATGCTATTGATAAGAAATACACCGCCCTGCAAACACCCGGTTTAGACTCAGCTACAGTAGATAAACTTACCGCGCAAAAAAACTCTGATAAGCTGGTAGCATCGTATGCCGGCATTATGGGCAAAAAAATTGAGCCTATAGTTAAGCCCCTTGGCTTCGACTGGAAAATAGGCATTGCCTTAGTAACATCCTTCGCCGCCCGCGAAGTATATGTAGGTACGATGAGCACCATTTATAGTGTAGAGAAAAAAGGCAGCTACGAAACCATTAAGGAACGTATGCAAAACGATATTGACCCTGCCACAGGCCGCAGCCGCTATACCATAGCGCTGGGCTTATCTATTATGGTGTTTTATGTTTTTGCCTTGCAGTGCATGAGTACACTGGCGGTTATGTTCCGCGAAACACGCAGTTGGTATATACCGCTGCTACAGTTTATTTACATGGGTGCCCTAGCCTACCTTGGCTCTTGGGCTGTGTGGAATATATTTAGCTAGGATTTTCTTTTAGCTATTTTATAAATTATAGCGCCAATCACCGCACCAATAACAGCTCCCCAATAAACATAACTAAGAAACGGCCTTGGACTTTTTTCAGGATTAGAAAATATCTCATCTGGATATTTAGTAACCGTACTATCTTTTACCTCTTTAGGGGCTGAATAAGCTAATTTACTTGTTGGCTCCAATGTATTAAAATACGATTTCCATTTTTTCATTTGCTTACTATCGTAGCCAAACTCTTCAGCCTTATCGTATATCTCCAAGGCCGATTGTATGTTATCTACAAAGGCCGCGGCCGTTCCCATATCAAATAACAGGCGGGCCATAATAGGGTCTTTGGGTTTGATAAATTTTAACCTCTCATTCAGCTGATAGAAAATATCGCCTTTAACCTCGCTTATATTTATATTCCCAACATTAACAGGCAAATCACCAGTGCCCCAATCAAGCCCCAGAATATTATACCCTTTTAAAAAATCTCTGTTTTTATTATTCTGTGCTTTAATCTTTGCCTCTAGTAACTTAATATGCACCCACTCCGACCCGTTGTGCGATGTGGAATCTATTGCTACTGCTTCTTTAATCCAGTATAATGCAGAGTCGTTTTTCCCTGTTAGTTCATATAAAGTCCCAAGGTTAGCTCTGGTTGAATATAGTAGAGCCTTATCAGCATAGTTCTTTTTAATTAAATCCAAGAATATACTTTTGGCTTGCTTATAGTCTTTCGTATAGATAAGATATACACCAAAATCATTATATGAAGGCGGGTTCATATTCTCTATTAAAGGAAATGTGCGCTTAAAATCAGGACCTAAAAATTCTTTCTCAAAATACACATGCCCGTTTTTAAAACGAATCATGTTTTTAGTTGGCAAATCAAAATCATTTAGGCAGCCAAACGCAGTCGAAAAAATAAATAATAAACTTAGGGTTAGAATTGCTTTGGTTTTCATGAGCTTTTTAATGCAGTCTATTCCAATTTATACACTTCCAGCTTACCCTCTTTAAGCAGGTACAGCTTGTTTTCGTTTATATAAAAATCTTTTACCTTACCGGTAGGTAGTGGTATTTCAAACTCCTCAAAGGTTTTCATATCGTAAACCCCTAGCTTATCCTCTTTAAGGTAAAAGATTTTGTTGTTAGATACTTCAACTTTAGACAGCCCTTTAATTGGCACCGTTTTATAGTAAGCGCCGAATATATCAAACACCATAACACCCAGGGTAGAGTCGTTCATGTACACCTGCCCTTCGCGCTCTATAAGGTAGTTAGGTTGTATGCCGGTATTTACAAAACTGTTAATATTCTGCACATCTACCGATGTGGTTAAATCCTGCTTAAAGCGCACCAACCTGAAGTTCTGTGTAGTGTATACCCACAGGCCGTTATCGTAACTGCTACAAGCAAGTGTCGTAAGTTCTAAATCATTCTCATCTAAAAACACCGCGCTGCCATTCTCGGTAAGGGTATTATCCAAGGTACACAATGCGCGAAAAGTCTTTATAGAACAGCAGTATTTTTAATGGGTTGCTAACATCAATCATTGTAACCTTGCCCAACGATTTATTTGAGTACCTGTTAAACAGCTTGCCATCGGGCTTATACTTAAATATCTCATTATCATTAATCACATACACATTGTCCAGTTTATCTACATACAACTTAGTGCCACTAACGGTTTGCGTGCGCTCTGGGGTAAACGTAATTTGCGCGCTGGCCCTTGTTATAAACAGGGCGGCTAAAACGGTGTATAAATAAATAAGCTTGTACATGTGGTAATGCAATGCAAAAAATGCAATTTTTGTTTCAAATAAACATAAAACGTGCCATGCGGCAATACAAAGGTGAACATTTAAATCAAGATGCCCTATACCTGGAGAATGATGTGGTTAAACTGGCCGTGTTGCCGGGGCTTGGGGCTAAAATAGCATCGTTGGTATACAAGCCACAAGGCTTTGAGGTATTCTTTCAGCCTGCTAAAGGGCGGTACGATATTCCTGCTTATGGCGATGAGTTTGCGGCTTACGATACATCGGGCAGCGATGAGATGTTCCCTACTATTGATGTTTGTAATGATATTGCCGACCCAACTATTAAATGGCCCGATCATGGCGAGATATGGGCTTTGCCATGGCAATGCGTATTTGATAGTAAGGGCCTTTACAGCCGGGTGCAAGGTGTAATGCATAATTACATTTTTGAGCGCCATATAACCCTAAACGGCAACGAGGTAAATTTAGCTTACCGTATTACAAATAAAGATAACCGACTGCTGCATGGCCTTTGGGCTTTCCATGGTTTGGTAGCTGTTGATGAGCAAACCGAGATTCTATTACCCGGAGTTGATACCGTAATTAACGTACACAATAGCGGCTTGTTGGGTGCTGTTGATGCGCTTCACCCCTACCCTATAAATTCAGATGGAATTGATTTAAGCAAAATAGCTCCACCATCAACAAATAAAAGCGAGAAGTATTATGTAAATGACTCGGTGCAAGAAGGAAATTGCAGCTTGTTGCTCAACAAAAAGCAACTGGAATACCAACTGCTCTTTAACCCCAAAAAGCTACCCTATTTAGGCGTGTGGATAAACGAGGGTGGCTTTAAAAACGAATACAACGTGGCACTTGAGCCCTGTAATGGCTTTTACGATACCGCAGAAATGGCAGCAAAAAACGGAACGTTAGCACCATTAAAACCCGGACAATCAATTACCTTTAACCTGAACATAGTTTTAAAACCTATAGTATAATGACATTTAATTTTGTCCTTTCGTATTACCTTAATAATAAGCTCTACACCTTTGAAAAAGAGCTGGCAGATGGCTTAGCGGGCGAACATTTTACGGTTGAATATAAAGCTGAAGCACTACGTAGCAAAAGCACCTTTAAGCATAGTGTTGTACTAAAGTTAAAAGAAGCCATTACTGTAGAAAAACTGCAACTGGTTGCCAATATTAATTACGATGATAAGATAAGCGTGTTGGTTAACGGTTTTCAATCGTGGACAGAAACGCGCGAATATTACCTGAACGAAAAGATTGATAAGCTTAGCCCCTTGCTATATAATATGGCCAGCCCCGCGGGCGATAGCACCATATTCCACAACCCGCATAAAAAGGGCTACCTGCACTCGTTTACCCATACGTACATACGCAGCAAGGTTGATAACCGCGTGTTGCTTTTGGGTTCGTTAAACGAGGATAAAAAGTATACTATATTCCAACACGTAGTACCGGAGAATAAGCTTTACATAAATGCCGATTGCAAAGGCATAACCATTGGACGCGACTATACCGCTTTTGAATTATTTGAGTGCGAAGATTTTGAAGACAGCGCGTGGCAGGTATACTATGCCGCCATGCCGCCGTTGGATAAAAAAGCAAAACCGGCCACCGGGTGGACTAGCTGGTACTACCACTATACCAATATAGACGAGAAGGTAATTAATGATAATATTAATGCTTTTGAAAGGCATAAAATACCCATTGATTATTTTCAGATTGATGATGGCTGGCAGGAGAAAACCGGCGACTGGCTAGAGGTGAACAAAAAGTTCCCCGCAGGGTTAAAAACACTTACCGATACTATACATGCTAAAGGTTATAAGGCCGGTTTGTGGTTGGCCCCATTTATAGCATCGGGCAACTCAGAGTTGTTTGCAAAACACCCCGACTGGTTGGTGCAGATAGACGACCACCACTTGGTACACGCAGGATACAACCCCGGTTGGGGCAAGGGCAAAAATGCCTGGTATTATGCACTGGATATTTATAACGATGCCGTAGTAAAATACCTGGAAGAGGTGTTTAAAACCGTATTTACCAATTGGGGGTTTGATATGGTTAAGCTCGACTTTTTATTTGCGGCTGGGCTTACCCCAAGGCAGGGAAAAACCCGGGGCGAAATTATGCGCGACGCTATGCAACTGCTGCGCCGCCTTTGTGGCGATAAAATAATATTAGGCTGTGGTGTTCCCTTAGCACCTGCCTATGGCTTGGTAGATTATTGCCGCATAGGCTCAGACATTAGCCTGGGTTGGGAACTAAAATCGGGCAAGGCGGTTGGCTTACGCGAGCGTATTTCTACCAAAAACGCGTTGCTTGACACTATAAACAGGCGTGCCATGAACGGGCGCGTTTTTGTTAACGACCCCGATGTGTTTATACTGCGTGAAAAAAAGAACAGGCTTACCAAAGCCCAACAATATACCCTGCTGGTAACCAATTTACTGTTTGGCGGACTGGTTTTTACATCAGACAATATTGATGAATACGATGAGGAAACACTTCGGTTGTATAAGTCAACCTTCCCCCATGTGCAAAAGCAAACAGCCTTTGTAAACCGCAAGGGCCTTGCCTTTGAAGTGCGCATACGTATACAAAGCTTATACTACCGTGTATATATTAACCTGGGCAAAAAAGATGCTGCCTTTGATGTTGCAGACGGGGCTAAGTTTTATTCAACGGAAAGTAAAAAGATAGAAAAACCTACCACCATAAAACTAAAGCACTACCAAACTAAAATATATTTAGAGCAGGTAAACACAGGCTTTTGTGTTGCAGGTGGCGGCGGACATATTTTCCCGGGTGCCGAGGTTGAACAGGTAGCAGGTGCGCAACAAACCATTACCATTAAGCTAAACCCGCAAACGTTGATTAAAGAAACTTTGTGGATACGTGTGCCCGATGGAGATAAAACAAGCTATACTATTGATGGTGTAGAACACACCGTTGAAAACATTGATGGCATTAGAATGGTTAAATATAAACCACTATGAAAAACTTTTTCTCCATAACACGCCTTGTAAAAAGCCTTGGCTATTCGTTTAAAGGCATGCTGCATGTTATTATTAACGAAACCAACGTGCAAATACACCTCTTAGCCCTAATAGTAACCACCTTTGCAGGCTATTATTTTGATATTACCCGGACAGAATGGATGGTGCAAACATTGGTTATTGCAGCAGTAATATCTGCCGAGTTTTTTAATACCGCCATTGAAGAAATGATAGACCTGCTGCACCCCGAACAGCACCCCAAAGCGGGCTTAATAAAAGACATAGCATCTGCCGCTGTGATGGTATTGGCAATAGGTGCTGTATTTGTAGCCTACTTTATCTACGGCGAACGTATAGAGAAAATACTATAGCCTACTCTTCTTTTTTAATACTGTGCTTTTGGTTGGGCAACAAGGTTTCCAACGTCCAGTCTATGGTGCGTATAAAGGGCGCGCGGCGTACGGGGCAGTCTTTCAAGGTACACACCTCGCAGCTCTTGGGCGGTACACATGGGTCGGCATGGATAAAAAATTCCACATCGTACATCATATTAGCCTGTACAATATCGCGCAGTTGGTCTACTTCCTTATGCGATTCTTCTAAGGTATCGTACCAAGGCAATGTTATATGGCAATCTACATGCAAATCGGTACCGTATTTTTGGGTACGCAGGTTGTGTATGTCAATCCACTTTTCTCGCCTGTTTTCTTTAAACAGTTTAACCAATTCTTTCAGCTTATCATAATCGGCTTTATCAAGCAAGGTAGTAGTAGCTTCGCGTACCAATTGGTAACCGGTATATAAAATATATAAAGCAAATATTATTGCCGTAACCCCATCAAGCCAGGCCAGTTTGGTTATATAAACAACCAGTACACCCGCTACAACGCCTATGCTGGTAACGGTATCGGTAAGCAGGTGTTTACCATCAGCAATAAGAATAGCCGAATGGTGTTTCCTACCCTCGCGCAATAATAATCCGCCCAATAAAAAATTTATAGAGCCTGCTGCTGCAGTCAGAATAATACCAATATCAAGGTTGTGAAATTCCTGGGGTTCAAAAAAGCTGAGAATGCCTTTATAAATAATGTATAGACCTGCTAAAAAAATTAACCCACCTTCTGCCCCTGCCGATAAAAATTCAATTTTACCATGCCCATAAGGGTGGTCTTCGTCTTTAGGCTGGGCGGCAAAGCTCACTCCAAAAGTGGCTATAGCACCCGCTACTACGTTAATAATAGACTCCATTGCATCGCTTAAAATAGCATTGGAGTGGGTTAAAAAATACGCTACAAATTTACCTATAGCCAATATAACGCCTGCTACAAAAACAAAGCGCATCAGGCGTATTTTATATTTTACTATAGACTTAGTCACGGGGTTATAACGGCTGCAAAGGTACTTTATTTTGCGGGTTTGCCTAAAAGCAAAGGGCTAACCTATATGGTTAGCCCTGCAAAAAACAAGCCAGTAATAGGGGTATTACTGTATATATCCTACTAACCTAACGGTATAACCACCATTAAAACCGGGGGCTTCTATTATATAATCGAAACTACCGGTTGCCGATACAGGGAAAATACCTTGTCCGCCCCATGCAGAATTATCACCATCGCCGGCATTCCTTGCCCTTAGTAGTATAAAAGATGGCTGGCCGTTGGCCGACCTAATACGAATATGCGAATCAACATCGCCACCATCAGGACCCGATTGTGCAACCTCTGCCTCTAAAATAACAAAACGTGTACCCGCAGGTACAGAGCCCGATGCGTTGTAGGTTGTCCAACCGGTAGAGCCTGAGCCGTTAACAATATCAACAGGGGTAAACATATCCATGCTTAATGATGCACCGGTTGGGCCTTGCGGGCCTGTTGCACCATTAGCACCAGATGGGCCTGTTGGGCCTTGTGGGCCTGCTGCACCTGTAACACCATTTAAACCACCCGGGCCTGTTGGGCCTTGGTTACCTTGTGGGCCTTGCGCACCGGCTGCACCCGGAGCACCCGCAGGGCCTTGAGCACCTTGCTGGCCTTGTGGGCCTGTTGGACCTACTGCACCACCCGGGCCTATTAAACCTTGTTGCCCTTGTTGACCTGTTGGGCCTGATGGACCGGCAGGGCCTTGCGGACCTGTAGCCCCATTTTGGCCTGCCTGCCCGGCTGAGCCTGTTGGACCTGTTGGGCCGGTGGCACCACCACCACCGCCGCCATTACCTGCATACATAGCATACGGTACGCTCCAAAACTTCATGGTGCCCATATCTATGTAGCCTGTGCCGGGGTTGGCTTCTACTTTAAGAAACGGGGTTATTGTGCCCCAAGGTATAGCTGTAAAGTTGGGTAACGTTCCGCCCGATTGGGTTCCCTGCCCTATTACAATAGAAAAAAGGCCAAACTGGTTGGTGGTAACATTGGTATGGGCTTCTTGGTATAGCACCACGTTGTTTACCAAATCGTTAATAATACTAAACCTTATTGATAAGGTAGAGTTAGAAAGTATGTTGCCTGAATTATCCCTAGCTACCGCCTGGTATTGTATGCCCTGTGGGGGCGTTTGGGCTGCTACTGCAAACCCTGCTAAAACTGCAATTAATAGTAAAGTCTTCTTCATAGTACACATTGTTTGGTTTATTCAAACATAAGAAAAAACAATTGGCAAACCTATTATCAAATAATTATTAAAATGGGCAGCAAAGCATTTCATACTTTTGTAAAATGAAAGTAGGTTTGTTTTTCGGCTCTTTTAACCCCATACACACCGGGCATTTGGTTATTGCTGAATACCTTGCCGAAAATAGCGACCTTGACCAGGTATGGCTGATAGTATCGCCCCACAACCCATTAAAAAATAAAAGCACCCTGTTGGGCAATACCCACAGGCTGGCCATGGCTAAACTGGCGGTTGAGGAGAGTAAAAAGCTAAAGGTATCAGACATTGAGTTTAAAATGCCTGTACCTTCTTATACTATTAATACAGTAGTGCGCCTTATTGAAAAATACCCTAAGCATACCTTTGCATTAATATTAGGTGCTGATAACCTGAAACATTTAACAAGTGGAAAAACTACGAGCAATTGCTTGAATTGTGCGAGTTGTATGTATACCCGCGCCCCGGCTATACAGGAGGCAACCTTAAAGACCACCCACGTGTTAAATGGGTTGACGCGCCGCAAATGGAAATATCGGCCACGTATATACGCGAAGCGGTAAAGACGGGCAAAAGTGTACGTTTTATGCTACCCGAAGCCGTTTATAAGTATATTTCGGAAATGAACTTTTACAGAAAATAAAATCATATTTACTGCGTTTAGCAGGCATACTATACAAATGAAGAAGCTATTTTTATTACCGGTCGTACTGTTTATTGCTCTTTGCGCTAATGCCCAACAGGTTGGGGTTGGCCAATGGAGAGACCATTTGCCTTATAACAAAGGCCTTTCTGTTGCCGCTGCAAACAACCGCGTTTATGTAGTTGCAGAAACCGGGGTTTTTTATTACGATTTGGCAGACAACTCAGTAACCCGTTTATCTAAAGTATCGGGCCTGTCTGATATTGGCGCTAATGTGGTACGCTACCACAATGGCCTTAAAACGGTTGTTATTGGCTACAACAATGGCAATATGGATTTGATTATTGATGGCAAAACCATTGAAAACTATTCAGACATTAAGCGCAGCACCACCGTTTTGGGCAAAAAAACCATAAACAACATAATGTTTATTGGCGATAAGGCGTATATAGCTACCAACTTTGGTATATGCATATTTAACCTGACTAATAAAGAGTTTGAAGAAACCTACATTATAGGCCCCAACGGCTCTAACATAAACGTAAACCAAACTACTACAGATGGTACGTTTATTTATGCAGCTACCGATATTGGCTTGTTTAAAGCCAACCTTAACAATGCTTTTTTAAACGACTTTAATAACTGGACGTTAGATACCGGCCTGCCCAACGGTACTGATAAACGTATTAATGCCGTTTTATACGTACACAATAAGTTATATGCAAATTACTCTAACCTAAACCTTAGTACCGATACCTGTTTTGTGTTTAACGGCACCAATTGGGTAGACCGTTCTCCCGATTTTCATTACCGCACCTATACTTTAACAGCGCACAACGACAGGCTAATAGTAACATGCTTTTTGGGAGCGTATGTATACAACGCCAGTGGCACACTTACAACCCAATGCACAGTACTTAACGACCCCACCTTAAACCCCAACGAGGCTACTTTTGACGACTTGGGCAACTTTTGGCTGGCCGATAAAAACCACGGGGCCTATGTTAGCGGGGGTAACATTAGTGAGCAGCGCGTTACGCCTACCGGGCCGCAGCAAAAAACCACCCTTAATATGGTATACAACAAAGGCAACCTTTGGGCCGTGCCGGGTGGTAATAGTAACTACACCAACTCTTTCAACTTTGGGCAGGTTTCTAAATACGATGGAAGCCAATGGATGAACCGCACCAAAGATACCGATACTGTTCTCTTTAACTCTTGGGATTATATGAATGTGGCAGTAGACCCTAACGACCCTAACCATGCCTATTTTACATCGTGGGGCAAGGGATTGGTAGAGTTAAAAGACAATGTGTTTACCCGCTACATGGCTGCAAATAGCAATGGCACTATTTTACCATGGCCGGTTGACCCAACACGTACTTTTACAGCAGGCGTTGCTTTTGAAGACGATGGACGTTTATGGTTTACCAATGCTTTTAACCAAAGTGGCATTATTCAGCGCGCTACAAACGGCACTTTTACAGCCTTCGATTTTGGCACCATACTTAGCAACAACAAGGTTACCGGCCCTATAACTATAGACAGCTATGGGCAAAAATGGGTTGTACTAGCCAAAGGCAGCGGCATACTTGTTTTTAAAGACAGCAACGGGACTATACCTTTAAACAGGCGCAAAGTACTTTCTACCTCTGCCGGCAACGGCGCATTGTCTGATGCCGATGTGCGGGTAGTAGTTGAAGATTTAGAAAACCAAATGTGGGTAGGTACTGCCAAAGGTGTTTGCGTTTTCTACTCGCCCGAGGCGGTGTTTAGCGGCAGCAATTTTGATGCGCAAAAGCCCGGTATTGTAGAGGGTGGTTTCTTTTATCCATTATTAGAAAACGAAAAAATTACCTGCATGGTAGTAGATGGTGCTAACCGTAAATGGATAGGTACTGAAAAAGGGGAGTATTCCTTGTTTCGGCTGATGGTAGCCAACAGATATATAACTTTAATATTGATAACAGTCCGCTACTGTCTAATACAATATTTAGTATTGCCATAAACTCTGAAACCGGCGAGGTCTTTATTGCTACCGACCAAGGCTTGGTATCGTACCGTGGCGATGCTACCGAAGGTGCCGATGTGTATGGTAAGGTTTACGCTTTTCCTAATCCGGTAAGGCCAAACTATACCGGCGATATTGCTATAAGAGGTTTAGTGCGCGATGCTGATGTTAAGATTACTGATATAGCCGGGCGTGTGGTTTACCAAACCAAAGCCAATGGGGGAACTGCCGTTTGGAATGGCAACAACTTTAACGGCGAGCGTGCTAAAACAGGAGTATACTTAGTATTTAGCACTAACGATGATGGTACCCAAACCAACGTTACCAAAATAATGCTGGTTAACTAGTACCGGTTAGCCCAAAATGAAAAATGCCCCGACTGTAAGTCAGGGCATTTTTTCTGTTCACAAACTGTATGATAAGGTCTTAATTTAAGCTTATTTCGCGCACTGTATTTTTGCTTTCGGCCGCTTTCTTAGGTAATACAACGGTAATTATTCCGTTTTCGTATTTGCCTTCAATCTTTTCGCCTTCTATAATATCAGGTAATGTAAAAGAGCGGTTAAATGAAGCGGTGTAAAACTCGCGGCGCTTAAAGTTTTCTTTTGTTTCAGTAGCTTCAGCTTTTACTTCGCCACTAACAGTTAAGGTATCGCCATCAACCTTTACTTTAATGTCTTCTTTTGTAAAGCCCGGGGCAGCAAAGTGTAACGTAAAGTTAGCATCGGTTTCGGCAATGTTTACTGCGGGTACAGAACGACCGTAAGCACGGTTAGCAGGTACAAACTCATTGCTCCATACATCGTTTAAAAACGAACTCATAAAGTCGGCTGGAGCATTCTTTTTAAATTTTACTAGTGTCATGGTATTTAAATTTTTTAAGTTTTAAATTTTATACAATGGCTATTTCAAATTCAATACCAAGCAATAAAATGCGCCTTTCTGTCGTTTACTTATCAATAAACACGACTTTTTGTCTGTTTATACATTTAAAACATGAACAAATAACCTATCTACAGGTTCATTAACTTTAATAATTATGAAGTACTATGTTGTAGCCGGGGAGGCATCGGGCGATTTGCACGCGGCAAACCTGATAAAGAGGTTAAAAGAAGGCGATACCACAGCGCAATTCCGCGCCTGGGGCGGCGATTTAATGCAGCAACAAGGGGCAGAAATTGTAAAGCACTACCGCGAACTTGCTTTTATGGGCTTTATAGAAGTTACCATGAATCTGCGCACCATTCTTAACAACATTAGCTTTTGCAAACAAGATATACTGGCTTATAAACCCGATGCCATAATACTGGTAGACTATCCCGGTTTTAACCTGCGTATAGCGGCTTGGGCTAAGCAACAAGGCATAAAGGTTATCTATTACATATCGCCCCAAATATGGGCCTGAAACAATCGCGCGTGCACCAAATAAAGCGCGATGTTGACTTAATGTTGGTTATACTTCCGTTTGAAGAAGAGTTTTACCAACGCTTTAATTACAAGGTGCATTTTGTTGGTCACCCATTGCTTGATGCTATTGCTGAACGCCCCTTGCCCAACCGGCCCGAAAAGCCTTATATAGCGCTATTACCCGGCAGTCGCAAACAGGAAATTGAAAAAATGCTGCCCATTATGCTAAGCACCATGCCCTACTTTCCGCAATTTGATTTTGTGGTAGCTGGCGCTCCGGGCCAAACAGAAGCATTTTACACTCCCCTATTAAAAAACACCGGCGCGCGGTTGGTTAGCGGCAAAACATACGATGTTATTACCAATGCCACAGCCGCCATGGTAACATCGGGCACAGCTACACTAGAAACAGCTTTGCTGGGTACGCCACAGGTGGTTTGCTACAAAGGCAGTTGGGTATCATACCAGGTAGCAAAGCAACTTATAAAAGTAAAGTACATAGCGCTTGTAAACCTTATACTGGATAGGCCTGCGGTAAAAGAGCTAATACAAAATGAACTTACCACCCACAACCTGCAAAAAGAGCTGGACGCTATAATATTAAACGAAGAAAACCGCGACCGTATGCTGGGCGATTATGATAAGTTAAAAGAAAAACTGGGTGGCATAGGCGCATCAGCCCGCGCGGCTGGTATTATTATTGATTATCTAACTAAGTAATGATTCGCATTATATTTATAATCTGCACCCTATTGCCCACTATTGTACATGGGCAAATTACCAGTGCCAACCCGCAACTGGCTATTGGCCTGCTGGGCGATAAAACCATTAAAACCCTTGATATAGGCACTTTTAGCGGGCGTTACTTTTTATTGAATGATAAAAATGACACACTAAAGCTTTTAACAGTTGGAGACAAAATAACGTTTACGGTAAAAGACTGGAAGGTATCTTTTAAAAGTGGCGACGATGATGGCACAGCAAGCTACTACACGCTACAAGCCGTTGATACTACGGCAGCATTTAGCATAGAAACACCAACAGTAAAACTCACCCCTGTATACGATGGAAGCCTGAGGCTTGCTGCCAATGCAGGCAAACTAAAGCTGGTAAATTATGTACCCATAGAGCAATATGTAGATGATGTGCTACATGCCGAAGTGGGCAAAAACCACACGCTTGAACTGTATAAGGTACAAGCCACTATATCGCGCTCTTATGCCTTAACTAACATTAATAAACACAAGTCTGAGTTTTTTAACTTATGCGATAAGGTGCATTGCCAGGTTTACAACGGCCATGGCAAACCCAACAATGCTATAGATAGTGCCGTTGCTATTACCCGCGGAGAGGTTATTGTATATAACAACAAGGTTATAGATGCCGCTTTCCACGCCAACTGCGGGGGCAAACCGTAAACAGCGAAGATGTGTGGAACCACGCTGTGCCCTACCTACGTTCTGTTACCGATTCGTTTTGCCTGCGCAGCCCGGGGGCTTATTGGGAAAAATGCATTAAAGCCGATGAGTGGACTAAATATTTTATGGGTGTTGCCGATATAAAACCGGGCAAAGACACGCTTATCTTCCAATTCGACCAACCATCGCGCACCTTATATTTTATATCAAAAAACAAGAAAATACCTTTGCGCCAAATGCGTACCGATTTAAAGTTACGCTCTACTTTTTTCTCTGTTACCAAATCAGGCAACGATATTATTTTATGCGGAAAAGGCTATGGCCATGGCGTTGGCCTGTGCTATGAAGGAGCATCTGTAATGGCACGCAAAGGGTACGATTATAAACAAATTATAGCTTTTTATTTTAAAGGCATTAACATTGTACCTTTGTCTACTCTTGTAACACCTAAGTAGTTATGCAATTTCCTAACCTGCGCAACCGGAGCGACTCTAAAGAATATGGCTTTGGAACCCGTATTATTGATGGTAACGAGCGGTATATAAACCGCGACGGAACATTTAATGTTGTTAAACGCGGTTTGCCCTTTTTTAAACACGCCAGCATATACCACGACCTTATAACCCTTAAAGGCTCGCACTTTATAGTATTAATCCTGGTGTTTTACACCCTTATGAATTTTGCTTATGCCGGTATATACTATGCAATTGGTGTTGAGCATTTGGGCGGCGTTGGGCCAGAAAGTAGCATAGGACCATATTGGGAAGCATTCTTTTTTCGTGCCAAACATTTACAACTGTAGGCTATGGGCGGGTTAACCCTACAGGCTTTGCAACTAATATTGTGGCGGCAGTAGAGTCGCTGTCGGGGCTTATGGCATTTGCTATTGCAACAGGCTTGCTATACGGTCGTTTTTCCAGTGCTAAAGCCGATTTGGTTTTTAGCGACAATGCCGTTATAGCCCCTTACAAGAATATAAACGCGCTTATGTTTAGGGTTGCCCACTCTAAAAAGCACGTACTTAATAATGTTGATGCGCAGGTAATCCTGTCTATGAATGTTGATGAAGGCCAAGGCAGTATACGCCGCTTTTTTCCTTTAAAACTAGAACTTAGCACAATTAATTTCTTATCACTAACGTGGACAATTGTACACCCTATTGATGAAAACAGTCCGCTGTATGGAGTAGATGAAAATGCACTAGCAGCCGGCAATGCCGAAATAATGCTACTGCTTAAAGGGTTTGATGATACTTTTTCTCAAGATGTACACAAACGCTCTTCTTACAAATACCACGAAATTGTTTGGGGTGCTAAATATGTAAGCCTTCTTAACGATGTGCAGAATGGGGTAACCATTTTAGATTTAAGCCGCATTGGCGAATACAATAAGGTAGAGCTTAATGCAATTGCTTTGCAGGTAAAATAAATGGCTGGTAGGTTTAGTATGTAGTTAGTGGAAAAGCCCTGTGTTTTTTTAATCCATATCTATATAACCCATTTTAATAGCATACGCCATTATTTCAGAGTCTTTTTTTACCTGTAGCTTATTGTGCAGGCTTGCCTTGTACTTTTTTATACTCTCTACCGACATGTTTAACTCTTCGGCCATGCGGTTTATTGTTTTATGTTGAGAGATAAGGCGCATAACCAGCACCTCTTTTTCGCTAAACCGTTTACCATCGCGTAGAATTAATTTTCTGCCGTTTTTTTGCAAAATACCCTCTACTTTTTCTTTGGTAAATACATTATTAAAATGGTAGCCCGTTAAAATTAAATCTTCCAACGCCTTAACAAAATCAACATGTAAAGATTCTTTTGAAAGATAAGAATTGCCTCCCGCTTCAATAAAATCATTCATATACGGGTTATCATTTATTTCAGATAAGCCCACTACTATAAGCGATGGGTAATCCCTTTTAATAACGCGTGTAGCGTCTACGCCATCTATTACGGGCATTAGCATATCTGTCAATACCACATCAGGGCGCTGAGATTTTAATTTTTCAATTAGCTCTTCTCCATTCTCTGCTTCAAAAAGCAATTTAATGTTGGCCTCTATCTTCTTTAGTTCTCGCTTAAACCCAACGCGGTATATGTAATTATCGTCTGCTAATGCAATGCTTATCGGTTCGTTCATGCCCTGTATAAATCGTGTCCTAATTTATTACACTTACACAACTAAATAAAACATTAAAACCACTTTTTTATTGTAAGTTTTTAATACTCAACTTTTAACTAAAAGTGTAATTATTTTAATGTTTTTGTGTTTTAATTACACTTTAGTGTAATAATTTTACACAAACGCACAATTTATTACACTTTTAGGTATGCGGGAAACAAGCTTAACTATACTATTACCTAAAAGTGTAAAATAATACAAAAAATAAGCAAAAAAATATATTTTAGTGTATTGCACAGCAGGTTTATTTACATCACTTTTGTCCCACTGCTTTTCCAACTATTCGGAAAATTAAGCCTTTCCGAGCCAACTGCATATATTAATTTATATGCAGTTTTTTTTGCATCGGGGTTACTATTGGTATTATGTGCATTTTATTTAATGCTGTTATTTCTGCACATAGTAATAATTCAACAATAAGGCTTAATCTTGGTTATAATAAGTGTTATTTTAGCACTCACAAATTACCAACCATTAAAACATAACAACCATGGCATTTGAATTACCAGCATTACCTTACGAGTACACCGCGCTAGAGCCACACATTGACGCGCGCACAATGGAAATACACCATAGCAAACACCACCAGGCATACGTAACCAACCTTAACAATGCTGTAAATGGCACAGAGTGGGAAGGTAAAAGCCTTGAAGAACTTTTAAAGAACATATCTAAACTATCGCCTGCGGTACGTAACAATGGCGGCGGCCACTGGAACCATAGTTTCTTTTGGAACATTATGGGCCCTAACGGCGGCGGAGCCCCAACAGGCGATGTTGCTGCGGCTATTAACACCGCATTTGGCAGCTACGATAAGTTTAAAGAAGAGTTTACCAAAGCCGCTACTACCCGTTTTGGTTCGGGCTGGGCATGGCTTTTGGTACACGATGGTAAATTAGTAGTTACCTCTAGCCCTAACCAAGACAACCCTTTAATGGATATTGCCGATGTAAAAGGCACCCCAATTTTAGGCCTTGATGTGTGGGAACACGCATACTACTTAAACTACCAAAACCGCCGCCCCGATTATATTACAGCGTTTTACAACGTTATAAACTGGGATGCCGTTAACAAACTGTACGCCAGCGCCAAATAATAATTTGGTACACTATTTGAAAAGCCCCTGTAACAAGGGGCTTTTTTATGCCCTATAAAAAACGAACTATGAAAAAGATAGGATTGATTTTACTGGGCGCTATTAGTGCTATAAACATAGCCAATGCCCAAAGCAGGAATGTAGAAGACAGCGGACCCGACCATGTTATTAAAACAAACGTTTTCCCCATGCTTACCGGGCAAATACCTTTTACTAATGAGTACCGCCTGGTATACGAGCAACGCACAGGGCAGCGTACCTCTGTACAATTAACCGGCGCTTATTTGGGCAAAAGTCCGTTTGTTGGCTTGTTTGAGCGGTATGCTATTAATGCTATAGACGAGGATTTGAAGTTGGGCGTAGGCGGCTTTAGGGGGCAGTTGGCTTTTAAGTTTTACTTCCTTAACAAAAAGCCATCGCTAAAAGGGTTTTATGTAGCCCCAAACCTATCGGTAGCACATGCCAAAATAACCAACAAAACCAATAGCGATGATTATTTTAAAGCTACTTACAGCAGCCTAAGTGCTTTGGCGGGTTATCAGTTTGTAATAGGCAAACACTTTGCTGTTGATGTGTTTACCGGCATTGGTGTAAAGTATAACCACTATGGCGTTAACATACCGGTAGAGGGCTCTAACTTTGAGTTTGACCGTCTAAACTGGGTTGGCCCTAAGTTTTGGTTAGGCTTTAATATGGGCTATGCATTCTAATTCATAATTCATAATTCATAATTCATAATTCATAATTCATAATTCATAATTCATAATTCATAATTCATAATTCATAATTCATAAAAAATCCCGCTGATGGCGGGATTTTTTGTTTATACCAAACGCTATAACAGCAACAAGCCGCGTAGTTACCCACACGGCCTGAAGCTTATTGAAACTTAACCCTCTAAAAGATATGCTTAGCGAAGGAGGGTAACCATGCCCTCTTTTACCTGTCGGCCTTCAGACTTCATAGCCCTACTTTCATATTGAATCCTCCAGGTATATACTCCCGGGTCGCACATTACTTTATTGTAAGTGCCATCCCAGCCTTTGGTTATGTCGGTGGTAGAGAAAATCAATTCTCCCCAACGGTTAAAAATTGTCATTGTAAAGTTTTCAATTTCGTAGCCTTGTGGCTTAAATGTCTCATTCAAACCATCTTCGTTAGGTGTAAACGCAGTAGGTATATAAAAAGTATGCGATGGCTTAACTATTATATTACGGGTAGTAGTATCGGCACAACCAAACTGGTTAGCAACCACCTGCGTAATAACGTATTTACCGGTATCAGCATACTGGTGCTGGCCGTTAGCGGTGTTAGAAATAAAGCCATCGCCAAAGTTGTACCAAAAAGTGGTAGCCTCTGTGCACATGTTTGTAATATCTACAAACGGGTTAAACAGTAAGTCAACCTCTTCCGGGCTTGCCACAAAGTTAGCTACCGGTACTGCGTAAGCATTAACATAGGCAAAAGCTGCATATACACTGGTGCAACCTGCCGCGTTGGTAGCGGTTAGTACAATATCATAAACACCGGCACTGGTATAAATGTATGCAGGGTCTGTATCGGTAGATAAACCGGGGCCTAAATCCCAGTTATAAGAAACTATAGGAGATGATGCACTGGTAGTTAAATTAGTAAACTGTGCTTTAAGCGGTACACAACCCGATAGGTTACTGCCTGTAAAATCAACAACAGGCGAATCGTGCACAGTAACCTGACTGGTATAGGTTGTGCTTATGCAACCATTATCGGTAACAGTTACACTAACATCATAAGTTCCGGCATAAGCAAAGGTTTCGGTAACGGCATTGGCATTATATGCCAAAGACTGCACGTTGTTTATATTCCAGTCGAATGTTGCGGCGTTAGAAAAGTTGCCTTCAGGGTCAAAAGTAAACAGGTTACCACCTAAGCATTGGTCGGTCTGCGCCGGAAAGCTAACTGTAGGCAACGGCTTAACGGTAACATAAACGGTATCGTAAGAGTTGCACAGGCCATTGTTGTTTGCTATTAAAACATATTGGTATACAACCGGTGCTGTAGTATTGTTTGTTAGGGTAATAGTTGGGTTTGATGAATACGGATCGCTAATGCCGGTTGTTGGAGCCCATGTGTATGAAAAACCAACCGTACCTGCTGAACCTATTGTGGCGTTAAAGCCAGAGCAGAATTCCACATCAACACCTGCATCAACGTTAGGCACTGTATCAACCAGAACAGATTCTATTGTTTGAACAGATGAGCAACCATTCTCAGTTACATCAAGGGTAATATTTTTAGTGCCGGGTGCAGACCATACCACGTAGTAAGGGCCAACGCCATTACCCGATTGTACAGTGCCATTATCAAAATCCCAGTTAAAAGTACCATTGTTGGTAGCGTTACCTGTGTACTGTATAGTAGTAGGCTGGTTTTGACAAACCGGAGATATTACAGTAAAGAACGATGTAGGTATTTGGTATACACTAATAGGCATTGTTTGGGTTGTAGAGTTACAACCGTTTTCTGATACTGATAGTGTAACGTTATATGTTCCGGGGTTCCACTGCACTTGGTAAGGGCCTTGGCCGCTACCCGATGTTACAGAACCACCATTAAAATTCCAGTTATAGGTTGCCGCGGTAGTTGCGTTACCGGTATAAGTAACGGGCAAATCAACATCTTCGCAAGAGCTTGTAGCCAGGGTAAAGGTTGATGTGGGTACTACGTAAACAGTAACATTGTTGGTGTCGGTATTAGAAACACAACCGTTTTGGGTTACTGATAAGGTTACCGCCTTAACACCCGGGGTATTCCATTGCACCTGGTAGGGCCCCTGGCCTGTACCTGATATTACAGTGCCTCCGGCAAAGTTCCAGTTATAAGCTGCTGATACCAGTCCGTTGCCGTTAAATACAATATTAGCAATATCGGGTTGGCACATAGTGGCCGGTATAGTAAAAGAAGCCACAGGCACATCGTTTACAACCACAGGGTTGGTAACAACGGTTGAGTTACAACCATTTTCGCTAACGGTTAAACTTACATTGTAAGTACCCGCATTAGGCCACGATAGTTGGTATGGCCCCTGGCCCGAACCTGAAACAATAGTACCGCCGCTTAAATTCCAATTGTAGGTAGCCGCAGGTGTTGCGTTACCTGTATATGTTACAGACGTTGCAGTATTTTCGCACACACCCGATACCGCGGTAAAGGTTGCGGTTGGTGTATTGTAAACGTTAACAGTATTTACAACCTGTGTAGCAGGGCAGCCGTTTTGTGTAATATCTAGTGTTACGTTTTTAGCACCCGTAGTAGGCCAGTAAATTTGGTATGGCCCTTGGTTGGTGCCCGATATAATAGTACCGCCGGCAAAGTTCCAGTTATATACTGCAGATGGCAGGCTGGTGCCGGTGTAGGTAATGGTTACAGTATCAGGATTACATACCGATGCCGGAGCAGTAAACGTAGCGGTAGGAACAGCGTTAACTGTTACAGGCAACGCCCCCGTTGCCGATGTACAGCCATTTTCTGTTACATACAGCGATACAAAATAATTGCCCGGTGTACTCCATTGCACCTGGTATGGCCCCTGGCCCGAACCGGATATAACCGTGCCGCCATTAAAATTCCAATTGTAGGTAGCCGCGGGTGTGGCATTACCATTATACGTTACTGTAATAGGCTGGTTTTGGCAGGTAACGTTGCTCGATAGGCCAAACATGGCATTAGGCATGTTGGGTATGGCTACCTGCACTTGGTCTGTATACTGTGTGTTACCACAAGTGTAGGTTAAGCGTGCGGTGTAAGAACTTGTTACAGCCGGTGTTACGTTAATAGAAGGACCAGAACCTACTACGGTATTATTTGCATCTAACCAGTCTATAGTATACGCAGGAGCGCCGTTAGGCGAAAAGCGGTACCCTTCGTTAGAGGTAGTCCATTGGCTATTGTTACGGCCCGGCACTAAAACTGCCTGAGAGCCATTGGCATTATGCAAGCCATGCACGGCGTTACCGCTGTTCCACCCTGTACATAACGGTTTATTAGAAATGTGGGTTTCTACAACATTGGTAGTTTCGTAAATTTTAATTTGGCTGGTATACAACAACCCTGTACAAGAAAACATGGGTACGTTGTAGTAGGATATAACCAACCTGCGGAAAGGAGCTGTACCATAAACCGCATAACGAATTTGCCCACCAAGGCCCGGATTAATATCTTGCCATGGGGCCATAATACAATTGCGGGGAGCAGCGCCAGAGTTTGTAGGTATAGGAACTGTTACCCATGTGCTGGTTTGACCCGGCGAAAAACCTATCCAGTTGTTAGAACTGATATAGAAGTTATTGTATGTATTGCCAAAAAGCAAAATGGAAAAGTAATAGGAATAGGCGCCGGATGTATTTGATCATCGCCTAATGATATTAACGTACCTTGTGTGTATGAGTCGGGTGTGTAGGGGATTTGGGAGATTGAATACGCGGAGCTTGATTGGGTCGTCGTGAATGAGGCTGTAAGCGTTGTTGTGCTTCCACATGTAATTGATTGGTCGGGCCCGGCATTGATAGCTGTTGTTTGTCCATCTAAATTGTACGTTGTTGTGAGCGTAAGTAAACTAATCAGTGCAAATCCGGACCGTCGTCCAATAGCACGATTAAGGGTGAGTAATAGTTTTTTCATTCGGGGGCGGGTTGAATTTCAACTACTAAATTACGAAAAAATAGCGAAACTTACAAGTATTTGTTAATAAAACTTCACCTCACCTGAATATACTGATTATTTAAATCAATATAAAATATTTTTAAAATAATCTATTTCCAGCGCATTGTCAGAGCTAAAAAGCCCTATTGATGAACGGTGCAGCGTTTTTAAAAAAGCGCCGCAACCTACTTTTTTCCTAAATCATTAACCAAAGAACGGATATAGGTTCCCTTAGCGCAGCTTATTTTAAAACTATAAGTAGTATTATCAATTTTATTTATTTCAAATTTTCTTACATGCACTTCCTTCGCCTGTATAGCAGGCACTTCGCCCCTGCGTGCTATGTCATACGCCCGCTCTCCCTTTATTTTAACAGCAGAATACGCGGGTGGGTACTGCATGGTTATGCCTATAAAGGTTTGGGCGGCATCAAAAATCACCTGTTCAGTTACACCCTCTGTCGAAAATTCAGCATCAGGCTCGGTTTCGGTGTCAAAAGATGGAGTTGTTTTTCCAATCACAAACTCGCCGGTATATACCTTTTCCATGTCCTGAAACTCAATAATGCGCTTGGTGGCTTTTCCGGTACACAATATCAGTAAGCCGGTAGCGCGGGGGTCTAAAGTACCCGCATGGCCCACTTTTATCCGCTTTTTGTACTGGCTCTTCATTATCCAGCCCACTTTATTTACAACGTCGAATGATGTCCAGTCTAATGGCTTGTTAAACAACAGTACCATGCCTTCTTCCAGCATTTCCTGAGATATTTTGGTGGGTTTTTCTGTCAAAACAAATAAATAGAGGGTGCAAAAGTATTAATATAAAACGAAAGCAACCGGCGATTTTCTCTTTAATCAGTAGCCCGTAAAATCTATTTTATATATCTGTAAATCAACAACTTAAAAATTAATGTTTAGAATTTATATGGAAAGTGTGTGCATTTCAACATCCGATAGATAAAGAATTAAGTTTTTGTAATCCACTTAGTATAAAACCAATTTTACACCGTTGTTATGAAAAGAGCTGCACTACTAACCTTAGCATTGCTGGTTGCCACAGGCATAACGTATGCAATGTTTTTACTTACCACCCTTGCCAACGGCAGCGTTAAAGGCAATGTGATGAAATCTACTACACGGGAACCAATACCCGGCGCTACTGTACAAGCCTTTATAGGTAAAGAAAATAAAGGCGGGATTGCTACCGATTTAGATGGAAACTACTCTTTAACCCTACCCCAGGCTACCTACAGGTTTGAAATAACCGCTTTAGGTTACGATAAGAAAATTATTGAAAATGTGAAAGTTGAAGATGGAAAGGTTTTTACCAATAACATTTTACTATCTGAAACTAAAAAAGAGCTTTCAGCTATAGTTATTGATGGAGCCAAAGTTGTAACAGACAAAGCAGACGATAGCAGCAGCCCTAAAGCAATAACCGAAGATGCAGTACGTTCCAGTGATGTTATAACATACTCTCATGCTCCTGCAGAACATATATCACCTACAAGCGTAACCTACTCAACAGCCACAACAACTACGCTAAGCACTACAACAGGAGTTAAAGCAACCGGTAGTTCATCTAAAACAGCTAAGGCACCGGTGGCTTATAAAACCGAGAGTAAAAGCACAACACGCACTCTAAGTGATGGCCTTACTAAAGAATCATCTGCAAAAGATGTATCGGTGGTTAAGGGCAAAAGCACACGCTTTGATGCAGATAAAAAGACAGATACTAAAGCCCCTGTAAGGGAACCAGATACCCGTGCAGGCCAGTTAACTGCCGGCGAGTGGAGCGACAACCGCAACTGGGACTATTTTGATGGGGTGCGCAAAAAAAGCGACTGGAAAGGTATGGAGCCTATGTGGGGCTTTGACCTTAGCCACCGCTACTATGTTAAAGTAACATCGGGCGGCAAGCCACAAAACGATGTTAAAGTGGTTTTGAAAGATAAAAAAGATAAAATAGTTTACGAAGCCCGTACCGATAACAATGGCAACTGCTACTTGTTTGCAGGATTATTTGATAAAAGTTCTGCCGATGGTGGTACTGTAGAAGTAGCTACCTCAGGCGGTACCAAAAGTGTTAGTGCAGGTTCGGCAGGCAATACCCGACCTATTTCTGTAGACATTAGCCGCTCTACTAAAATATCTAACAAACTGGATATTATGTTTATGATAGATGCTACAGGCTCTATGGGCGATGAGATAAATTACCTGAAAGAAGAGCTTAGCGATGTTATACGCCGTGTTAAAGCAGAGAGTGAACAAATGGTAGATATACGTGTGAGTGCCAATGTATACCGCGATAAAGGTGATGAGTATGTTGTACGCTCTTTTCCCTTTACTAATGATATGAGCAAGGTACTAACCAACCTTAACGCGCAACACGCAGGTGGTGGTGGCGATTTTGAAGAAGCTGTAGAAGAAGGCCTTGACGATGGTATTAACAAACACGATTGGAGCGATGATGCAACAGCCCGTATTATGTTTTTAGTATTGGACGCACCACCACACAATACCTATGATAACAATGCCAAAATTCAAAAAGCAGTAATAAACGCTGCTAAAAAAGGTATACGCATTATACCTGTTACATCTAGCGGAATTGACAAAAACACTGAGTTTTTAATGCGCTTTTTAAGCATTGCTACCGGTGGTACCTATGTGTTTTTAACAGACCATAGCGGCATTGGCAACTCGCATATAGAACCAACCATTGGCAAATACGATGTTGAGTATTTGAACAACCTGATGGTTCGCCTTATCAAAGCATATCTTACGACCGAATCATAGATTATCAGGCAAAAACCTGGAGCAATAAAAATCCCCGCAAGGTCCTTACTTACGGGGATTTATTGTTTTTATATGTTTGCGCTATTAGGCCATCTCTGGTACTAAGCCAAATATTCCTTCATTCAATGCTAACAAAGCATTCTTCTTGTTTCCTGAATCAATAAGCAGAGTAATGTTATGCTGGCTTGCACCGTACGATATCATGTGGATAGGTACATCCTTCAACGCATCAAACACACGGGCGGCATAGCCGGTTTTTTCTCCAACAAAATCGCCCACTACACAAATAATGCTTTGATTGGTTTCGGTTTCTACGCTACAAAATTCTTTCAGTTCGGTTAGTATAGGCTCTAAATACTGGTCGTTATCTATGGTAACAGCCACCGCCACTTCCGATGTGGTAATCATATCAATAGACGTACGATAACGCTCAAAAATCTCGAATACTCTGCGCAAAAAGCCATACGCCAAAAGCATGCGGGTAGATTTTATTTTGATGGTGGTAATACCATCTTTAGCTGCTACCGCTTTAATGCTGTGCCCATCGGTATGGGCTTTAATAACAGTACCGTGCGCATCGGGCTGCATGGTATTTAGCAGGCGCACCGGTATATTTTTAAGTTGCGCAGGCAATACGCTTGAAGGGTGAAGGATTTTAGCACCAAAGTAGGCTAACTCCGCAGCCTCGTCAAAAGACAGTTCTGCTATAGGATAGGTTTTGCCAACAATACGGGGGTCGTTGTTGTGCATACCGTCAATATCTGTCCAAATCTGTATTTCTTCAGCGTTAATAGCCGCACCTACTAATGATGCGGTATAATCGCTGCCGCCACGTTTCAGGTTATCAATCTCGCCAAAGGTGTTGCGGCAAATAAAGCCCTGGGTAATAAATAGCTTATTGTTTGGGTGCTTAGCCAGTTCAGCCGCCAGGTTCTGCGCTATATAGGGCATATCAGGCTCGCTGTTCTCATCTATACGCATAAAATCAAGCGCAGGCAATAGCACCGCGGGGTAGCCATCTTCTTCCAGCATATAGTAAAACAAAGCGGTAGAAATTAACTCACCCTGGGCCAGCACAGCCTTCTCTTCATTGGCGGTAAACAAATCAATAGTAAATGCCCTAATAAAATCAAAATGAGATTTAACCAGTTGCTTCCCCTTAGTCTTGTAGTCGTCTGCTTTATAGAGCTCATCTACAAAAATGCCATACTTCTCTTCTAAGCCATCAATTATAGCATTTGCCTTGGCAGTATCTTTAGCATGCAAGGCTTGCGAAATTTCTACCAAAGTATTGGTGGTACCTGCCACGGCCGATAGTACAACTATCTCGGGCTCATCGCTTTTAATCAACTCATAAACGGCTTTCATTCGGGCGGGAGCGCCAACAGATGTTCCGCCAAATTTTAAAATTTTCATTAATGGTTTGTTTACTTATAGGGTTTAAGAAGGGGCTAAAATACAAAGCCCCCGCTATTGCGGAGGGCTTCAGAAAAATTTTATAGTTTAAAACTACTTCGTTTCAGGAGCTACCGCAGCTTTAGAGCAGCATTTACCCTTATCGCCTTTAGCGCATTTGGTTGGTTCAGCAGCAGGTGCAGCACCTGTTGTAGATGTTGTAGCTGATTTTTTGCAACATGCTTCTTTAGCACATTTCTCTTTTTTCTTGCCTTTACCTTTATCGTGGTCTATTGCAAATGCAGATGTTCCTACGAATGATGCTAATGCTATTACTAATAATGCCTTTTTCATATCTTGAATAATTTTACGGTTGTTACAAATATACTAAATATTATTCTTCTACTCAAATTCTGCCAAAATAGTTTCACCGCCACGCACAACCTGGTTTAGATCAACTTTTACTTTAGTGCCTAAAGGCAACAATAAGTCTACCCTTGAGCCAAACTTGATAAAACCAAACTCATTGCCTTGTATTGCGTTATCGCCTTCTTCGCAGTAATAAACTATACGGCGGGCAACAGCACCTGCAATTTGCTTAACAACTACCTTTTGACCTTTAAAGGTTTCCATTAAAATTACGCTACGCTCATTGGCGGTAGACGATTTTGGGTGCCAGGCCACCAGGTAAAGCCCTTCGTAGTATCGCACACGCTTAACCATACCACTTACAGGGTAGCGGTTTACGTGCACGTTTATAGGCGACATGAAGACTGATATCTGAAGACATCTTTCTTTAAAGAATTCTTCGTCATCAACTTCTTCAATTACAACCACCTTACCATCGGCAGGACAAATAATTTGGTTACTGTTTGCCTTGGTTGTACGTTTTGGGTTGCGGAAAAACTGCAATACCAAGCCCAGTACTATTATAGATAGGCCCAGTATAACCGGCGGAAGCCAGTGTTTTTCTGGTAACAACAAAAACAATGTTGTATTGATGGCCGCTAGTATTAGCAGCGTTGTCAATATTATTCGGTATCCTTCGCGGTGAATAAACATTTTGTAAATGTATTTATAATAGGGGGCGCAAATATATTTAATTTGGCAGAATATAGCAGCCTTATCCTTTTCCTTATTAGATGAACAAGTTTGAGCATAAAAAGTTATCGGTATTATTAGCGCTTATTTTGCTTACGGCACTAAGCATAGCGGCACAAGATACCCTGCCAAAAAATATTGTCCGCAAAAGGGTAATATATATTGGTACGGGAACAGCTGTGGCCTATACCGGGGGTATGCTAGCCGCCAACTATGCCTGGTATGCAGGTTATCCCCGCTCAAAATTTCATTTGTTTAATGATAATGATGAGTGGATGCAAATGGATAAAATAGGTCATTTTACATCAAGCTACTTTATTACCCAATACTCCACCCGCATATTGCGCTGGGCCGGTTTGTCCAATAAAAAGGCAGTTATATGGGGCGGGGCTACCTCTTTACTCTTTTTAACATCGGTTGAAGTGTTTGATGGTTTTTCTAAAGAATGGGGCTTTTCTCCCGGCGATATGGTTGCCAATGTGGCGGGTACTGCTGTGGCCGCAACACAAGAACTGCTTTGGAAAGAGCAACGTATAAATATAAAATTTTCGTACCAAAAAAGCGGCCTTGCCCAATACCGCCCCAACCTGCTAGGCAAAAGCTGGACAGAGCGCTGGCTGAAAGACTATAACGGGCAAACCTATTGGGTATCGGCAAGCCCCGCGGCTTTTTACAACAGGCCTACAAAATTCCCTAAATGGTTGTGTTTTTCTTTTGGTTATGGGGCCAATGGAATGATAGGGGCCCGAACTAACCCTGCTATGGTAGATGGGCAGCCTATCCCCCACTTCGACCGTTACAGGCAATACTATTTTTCTTTAGACGTAAACCTTAGCAGCTATTAAAACTAAATACAAGGGCTTAAACACTGTTTTAAGGCTGCTGAATACACTTAAAGTGCCCTTCCCGGCCCTGGAATACAACAGGGTAGACCAGTTCAAATTCCGCTGGCTACACTTCTAAAATAAAAATCCCCACAGTATTGCTACCATGGGGATTCTAAAAAATTATATTCTAATAAAATTATTGGCCTAAGGCTACCCAGTAGAACCCATCAATACAATCAGAGTTTACAGATTGTACACGAACAACAAAGCTGCTGTTGCCGGCAGACTGTACCTGTGTCCAAGCTTTTTGGCTTGATGATGAACCGCGTGGGGTTACCTGTACATTATATACAGATGTACCAAATGGTGCATTGTAAGCTACTGTAGTAGTAGTGTTTGGGCCGCATAGTGTGTTGGTTACAACACCCCATTGCATAATTAAGTTACCCAAAACAACAGTACCGTTTGGCGATAATGTACCTGTAATGGTAGTACCCGATGGGCCTGTAGGACCTGTTGGACCCGTTGGGCCGGTAGTACCAACACCTGTTGGGCCTTGCGCACCGGCAGGGCCGGTATTACCTTGTGGGCCTTGAGCACCATTAGCACCGGCAGGGCCTTGAGCGCCATCAGCACCTGTTGGGCCTTGCGCACCTACAGGGCCTTGTAAACCTTGGTCGCCTTGCGCGCCTGTTGGGCCAACAGGGCCTGTTACACCCTGTATACCCTGTATACCTTGTATGCCTTGAGGGCCTTGGATACCATCGGCACCTGTAGCACCTTGCGGACCAATAGGACCTTGAATACCATCGGCACCGGTTACACCCTGAATACCTTGTGGGCCTTGGGCTCCGGTATTACCGGTAGCACCCGCAGGGCCTTGAGGACCTTGAGGACCATCGGCACCTTGTGGGCCTTGAGGGCCTTGGGCACCCTGTGCACCTTGTGGGCCGGCAGGGCCTTGTGTACCATCAGCACCTGTTGGACCTTGCGGACCGGCAGGGCCTTGAATACCATCTGCACCTGTAGGACCTGTTGGGCCACCAAAAGGACCTGTTGGACCTTGTGGACCTGTTGGGCCTTGAACACCAACACCTGTTGGGCCGGTTACCCCATTGGTACCCTGTGGGCCTTGAATACCCTGTGGACCTGTTGGGCCTGTTGCACCATTAGAACCGTTGCCACCGGCAGGACCTGTTGGACCTGTTGGGCCTGCGCTGCCATTAAGTACGTTGCCCGCATAAAATGCGTAAGGCACCGACCAAAATTGCATAGTACCCATGTTAATCCAGTTGCTGCCATCAGCAACTTCTACTTTAACAAATGTAGAGCTTGCTCCCCAGGGTATAGAAGCAAAGTTGGGTTGTAGGCCACCTGTTTGAGTGCCCTGACCAATAACAAAAGATACTAAGCCAAACTGGTTAGTAACTAACCCTGTATGGGTTTCTTCGTATTGGTTGGTTTGGTTAACACCCGATAATATAGATATACGCATGGTTACAGGCGAATTACCTAAAATTTGACCGGTGTTGTTACGCACTACCGCCTGATAGTTGATGCCTTTAGGCGGAGCTGGTTGTGCAATTACTGATGTCGTAAAGCCAAATACTAATAAGGCTACTGCAATAATGTTGTGTAATGCTTTTCTCTTCATAAGCTGGAATTATTATTTTGTACAAATAAACAATGCATACAAAAAATAAGTCGGCCCGTGTAGGCCGACTTATCAGAAATCCAATGTTAATAAAGCTTGTGAGCTAATTACATAATTTTACTCAACTTAAATGACTTTATCAGTTTGCCATCTTTAGAGTTTACAGTTACAATGTACATACCGGTAGAAAGGTGTGCAGTGTTTAGCGTGTACACATTTTTACCAGGGTAGTTGTTTGCAAGGTATTCCATACCAAGGTTTTGGCCTATAAGGTTTGTAATGTTTATTACAAACTCGCTAGACTTGTCGCTGGTAATTTCAATGTTAACGTTTTCGTTAAACGGGTTAGGAAAGGCCTTAATACTCCAATCAGCAAGGTCTAGGTTTACAGAAACCTCGTTTTCTTGTGGTTGTTGAAAGCCCTGCGTTAAAATAAGTTTAACGTCTATTAAAGTAGCAACAATAGGCTCACCAATGGTGCAGGATAGTTTTAAGGTAGGCGATTCTAGATACTCACCTGCGCTTGCAACAACCTGACGTTCAAAAGGTGGGGCAATGTTTTGAGCAGCAGAAGTAGTAACACCAATGGCTGCAACAGCTAAAATTCCAAGTACAATTCTTTTCATAAGCAATTTCTTTTTCTGTCTGTAAATATATATAATTAATTTTTATACTACACAATACAAAATACTTTTTTTCTCACATGCTCCTTAAAGCATGTCGCTTAGCGGTGTTGTTTTGCCTTTTTGATAAAACACTATGTTACTTAAATCTTGCGTGCTAAGCTCATCTAATTCGGCTTTAACAGGGTCATCGTCAGTGTCTTCAATGGATGCAGCCGTTGTTTTTTCAAAAATTTTAGCTCTTAGTTTGCTAAGTTTTTTAGAAGCCTCGGTTTCTACTGAAGTTGTTTTCTCTTCAACCTGAATTGCCTGAATTTTGTTTTTCAGTACATTTTTTACATCGGCTACTTTTTCAGGAACCTCAGTTTGTATGCCGCCGGTGGTTTTCAAAGCATCCACCAACATATCAAAAGCTTTATCGCGCTGTCCTTCAGGAAAAGCCTCTACCACCTTGGCTATTCGTGGCAATTCAGACAAAAGGATTTTGTACAAATCTTGCATTCTGATACGTTTTAGCAAATAAAGCAAGTAATACGCAACTATTATGTTAGTAGCTGCGCTAGTTTTCAACACTATGTGTTTGATATTGTGATTTTAAACCTTTTAGGTAAAATGATGTCTTGGTTTTATGCTATCTTATCAAAAAATATATAAAAACCAAACAATAAAATTAACGTAAAATTAGAACCACATTAATCCTTAATTAGAAATGAAACGATTAATTATTATAATTTTCTTAATGCTTATTTCCTTATCAGATAAGGCACAAACCAATTTATACTACCCGCCTGCCGGAAATACCGTTTGGGACACAATTTCTCCAAATTCATTGGGGTGGTGCCAAGAGCGAATTGACACTCTTTTGAATTATTTACAGTTAAAAAACACCAAAAGTTTTATCATTTTAAAGGATGGTAAAATTGCCCTTGAAAAATACTATGGAACGTTTACAAAAGACAGTTTATGGTACTGGGCATCGGCAGGAAAATCGCTTACGGCATTTTTAACCGGTGTTGCACAGGATGAAGGCGCCTTGGATATACAACAACCAACAGCAACCTACCTTGGGCAAGGCTGGACAAGTGCACCACCTGAAAAAGAAGCCCTTATAAAAGTATGGCACCAGCTAACCATGACAACAGGATTGGACTATAATGTAAACGACCTTAATTGTACAGACCCTAATTGCTTAACCTATTTAAACGATGCGGGTGAGTTTTGGTACTATCATAATGCGCCATACCAATTAATCAGCGATGTTGTTGCTAATGCTACCGGTACTAATTATAATGTATACACTAACAGCAGGGTAAAAGCTAAAACAGGTATGAGCAGCGGCATTTGGCTTGATGGGGTTTACTACAGCCGCACCCGCGATGCTGCACGGTTTGGTTTAATGATGCTGAACAAGGCAATTTGGGATGGAGATACGCTTTTGCATGATACTGCTTATTATAATGCAATGATAAACACATCACAAAGCCTAAACCAATCTTATGGATATTTATGGTGGCTAAATGGCAAAAGCAGCCATAGGTTACCGGGTATTAATATTACTATACCGGGTGAGATAATACCAACAGCCCCGGCAGATATGTATGCAGCTCTGGGTAAGAACGATCAAAAGATATATGTAGTACCGTCTATGAATATGGTGGTAGTGCGTTTTGGTAATGCTGCTGATGGCAGTAATTTTGCACTAAGCGACTTTGATGATAATTTATGGCAACGCATAATGGATTTGGAGTGCGACGAGACAGCCATAATAGAAACTAAACCTATGGGAATAAAGGTGTATCCTAACCCCAGCAACAATATTATTAATATACAATTTGCTAAGCCAATAAATAAAAGCGCGGTAGTAGAGTTATACAATAATAGCGGTCAGTTGGTTTATGGCGAAGTTTTGGTTGAAGGTAGCACCACCTATAACTTAAACATTGGCAACCAGCCTGCAGGTATGTATATATATAAGGTACAAACTAATGATGGGGTTGTAACGGGTAAGGTGGTTGTGGAGTAAAGCCCCTCTTCACTAAAAGAGAAATACCCATTCAAGGAAAACGTATCGAGTTCAACCTTTCTTTTCATTACTTTTTGCTTGTCCAAAAAGTAACCAAAAAAGACACCACGCCCAAAAACTCTAAAATTTCGCTTTCGCACATCCCGCATTCTAGTTGCCATGCGAAATTTTGAGTTCACACAGGGCGTGGACTACCCACCGCACTTTTTATTCGATTAAACTATTGGGTTCGGTTCTTAATTTTCCGGCAGGCAGGGAGTGGGGGCTTTAATTTTGAGTGGCTTTTGATTCTTTGCGCCATTCTATCCAACCCCAGATTGCAAGGATAGCCATTAGTGCAGATAAGGTAGCGGTAAGCTGTAAGTCTTTATATATATAGATGGCAACGTATAGCAAATTGGTAAAAATCCACAAGGGCCAATTGATAATGTATTTGCGGGCGCTTAAATAAGTGGCTGTAAGGCTTAGCGATGCAGCAAGCGAGTCCCAAACAGGTAAATTACCATCAGTATAGGTAATCAGTATATAATATGTAGCCCCAAACAATACCGCAGTTATAGCCAAGCTGAATAAAACCGTTTGCAGGTTAATGCGCTTTATGGGCTTTTGAGCAGCGTTGTGGATGCTCTTCCAACTAAGCCACCCATACATACTAAACATAAAGTATATAATCTGCAGACCGCTATCGGCATATAGTTTAGCAGTGTAAAACACCCATGCATACACAATAACCGATGCTGCCCCCACTGGCCAGCACCATATATTTTGGCGGGCGTTTAAAACTACATACACCAGTGATAATAAAAAAGCTGCCCATTCGGCCTGTGCCATTGTGTTATTTTGTAAAATTGAGCAAAAATACGTCCATGCGCTTTTATACCCTTTGTTGTATTACATTTTTATTTGTTTTGAGGCTGACAGCACAACCATTTAGCAACGGTTGCGGACCCGATACCTTACGCTATACACAAGCCAAAGCTAGTGGAAACAGCGAATATACGCTTTCTACCCAAAGCAACTTCCTGTCTTACGGGCAATACTATACCGCCCCGCAGGGCATAACCGTAAGCGGGCTGTGTTTTTATGGCAGGGCTATAGGAAACACATCTGCCACAGCAACCATAACCGGGCACTTGTACGATTTTAGTCCACAAGACACCCTACCATTTGGTGCGCCCCTGGTTAGTGGAACGGTAGAAGTAGACACATCATTCCACAACGGAAACATGAGCCAAATGCGCTATTGCATAATCTTTAGCGAGCCTGTAACCATGTTTAACGGCTATATAGTTGCGTTGGAAACAGACAGCACAATGCCTATTAAAATATATGGCAACAACAATGGCGATGGAGGTTTTGAAAAACTATCGGTAACAAAATACGGTTGGCCCTGGGTAAATATGTTAAGCTTTGCAGCTGATGTTGACTTTCATATAGAGCCAATTGTTACGTACGATTTAAGCGCGCAAATTAGCTTTGAGTTTGACAGCGCCTGTGCCGACCGTAACTATACCCTTGCTGCCGCAGCGCCCGGCGTTACTTACGACCGTATGTATAACCAACGTGCCTTTAACAACCAAGTGTTGCAGTGCTTTAATTTTACTGCCCAAGGCAACATTTTACCGCATACATTGGACACCTTTATATATGTAGGTGCCACAGGTAATATACCAATAAGCTTTACCGATAGCATTATTGGATGGACTATGCAATGCAATGTTACGGCTTACGATACGTTATATGCCATTAACCCACCACAGGCCGATTTTAGCACGATAGGTTCGGGACTGCCGGTTGAGTTTACTTCAACATCAGTTGAAGGGCAAGATGAATACTGGGATTTTGGCGATGGCGATACCGGAACGGGCAATGTTATTAGTCACACATTCACCACGGCGGGGAGTTATACGGTAACCCTTGTTGTTACCAACGGCTGTGGCAGCGATACCATTAGCAGTGTTGTTACTGTACCATTTGTTGGGGTTGATGAGCTACTGGCAAATGCCCCCAATATTAACTTATACCCTAACCCGGCAAGCGACAGGGTAGTAATTAGTGCCGATACTGAAATTAACGTAGTTGATGTTTATAACATTAACGGGGCTTTGATAAACAGCTTTAACGGTAATAAAAATAAACTGGCAGAACTAGCATTAACAGGTTACAGCCCCGGTTTGTATTTTGTACGTATTAGTAATACCAAGGGCTATACCAATACAACAAAACTGATAGTAAACTAATATGGTACGTTATAAGCAACTAACATCAGCAGCATTTATAAGTGCATTAGCATTGTTATTGCTTAACGATTTTTACCTAAAAGCTACGTTTGGCAATTGGTTTACGGGCAAACTGTCTGACTTTGCAGGGTTGTTTATCTTTCCTATGTTTTGGGCAATTTTATTCCCCAAACAATCAAAGGCTATTTATATAATCACTGCAATAACATTTGTAGTTTGGAAATCAATCTACAGCCAATGGTTTATTGACGGGTTTAATGATGTAATGCCCTTTGCCCTAGAACGTACCGTAGATATGGGCGATTGTATTGCGTTATTTATCCTCCCAATATCTTATTATTATCTGAACAGGAAAGAAGTTTACACACTAAGTATCAATCCCGCATACATTATACCGATAGCGGCGTTTGCTTTTGTTGCCACCAGCCAAACCAAAGGCTTTGTGATAAATGACGCCTATAGTTTTAACTATTCTATTGATAGCTTACGCAGCAGTTTAAGCAAGGAGTTTCATCAGGATACTTCAGAAATACAGGTAGCCCCTAAAAGTACTTATTTAAAAGTAGATAATTTCAAATCGTGTGCCCATGGATATATGGTTACGTGCACTATATGGGGTAATAGCACAAAATCAAACATTGCGATTAATTCTATCCTTTATAATTGCGACCCCACTAATAAAGAGTATTCAGACAAAGAACTAAAAGCCGATTTCTCTGCTATAGTTACCGCAAAACTTGGTGGCAAAAAATATTAATTTAGATAAACCCCTTCGTTAGCTTCGTCTAGCACCACATCTATATGCTCTGATAAAGTGGTTGCCATAGAAAGGCCCACATAATCTGCTTTTACGGGGTACGATGGGTGGTTCCTGTCTACCAGCACTACTGTTTGCAAGGCTTTAAGTTGTGTGCCTAAAAATGGCTCAAGCGCGTGGATAAGGGTACGTCCGCTGTTCAGCACATCGTCAACCACTAATATTAATGCACCGTCTTGTAACACCGACTCATCGCTAAGCTCGGCACGCTTACCAACAGGGCTTTGCTTATCCACCTGAACAGAAACCAGCTTTACTTTAATAGGGCTAAGCGCTTCTATAGCTGTTGCTAAGGCGCTGAGCAAACTTAAGCCCCTGCCCTACTACACCGGCAAGTACAATTTCTGTAGCGGTATGGTTTCTTTCATACACTTGTACAGCGATTCTATTAATCTTTTGTTGGATTTGTTCCGTAGTTAGTACTGAAGTTGCAGTCATATTTAAGGGTTCAGAGGTCAGGGTTCAGAGGTCAGTTAAAGTTTACTCTTAATCCCATTAATAATCTTTCCTATTTCTGAGGCTAAAGTTAATACATCATTTGTCTTACCATCATCTATATATCCTAATTTATTAGATAACATGATTTGTGTTTCTAATTCAGCCAGTGAACCATAAGCTATTCCAAGAAATTGCCTGAATTCACCTGTGTTATTTCTAGAATGTCCTTCAGCAATATTTGAAGCTACTGAAACCGCTGACCTTCTTATTTGGGAAATTAAACCATACATCTCTTTAGAAGGAAAATTTTCTGTGTTAGAATATATTAGCAGAGCCAAATCCATTGCCTTTTGCCATGCAATTAAATCCTTGTAACTCTTAACTATCAAAGGCTTAATTTTTTATTTCTGACCTCTGACTACTGACCCCTGATCTCTAAAAGAACAACATTTTCCACATGCTGGGTGTGGGGGAACATATCTACCGGCTTAACACGGATTACCTTGTATTTCTCGTCCATAAGGGCTAGGTCGCGGGCTTGGGTAGCGGGGTTGCAGCTAACGTATACCACGCGCTTGGCTCCTATCTCTACAATCTTCTTTACCACATCTTCATGCATGCCTGCGCGGGGTGGGTCGGTAACAATAACATCGGGTTTGCCATTGGCCGCTATAAATTCGTCGTTCAAAACATCCTTCATATCGCCTGCATAAAAAGCGGTGTTTGTCAGGTTGTTCATGTCGGCATTGATGTGGGCATCTTCTATGGCTTCGGGCACATACTCTACCCCAACTACTTTAGCAGCGGTCTTAGCTAAGAAGCAAGCAATAGTACCGGTACCGGTGTATAAATCGTAAACGGTTTCTCCGCCTTTAAGTCCGGCAAATTCAAGCGTTACATTGTACAGGTTTTGTGCCTGTATGGGGTTAGTCTGGTAAAACGATTTTGGGCCTACTTTAAAACGCAGGCCTTCCATTTGCTCGGTTATATAAGGCAGGCCGTTGTATACAATTACGTCCTGGTCGTAGATGGTATCGTTTGCTTTTTCGTTTACTATATAGTTGAGCGATGTTATTTGTGGGAATAATTCTTTCAGATGGCTCATCAGGGCTTCAATCTTCTCCTCATCGCGGTAATAGAAAACCACAATAACCATAACCTCTCCGCTAATGGTTGTACGTATTAGCAGATTGCGCATAAAGCCTTCTTTATGGCGGGCATCAAAATAGGTGTAGCCATTAGCAGTAGTAAAATCTTTTATTGCTAGGCGGATTTCGTTAGAAGGCTCAGGTTGCAGCCAGCACTTTTTAATGTCTAAAATCCTATCGAAATACTTAGGAACATGGAAACCTAATGCCGGAGCAAAGGGGATATTTTCCTGCATTTCTTCGGTGGTAAGCCATTGCTTGTTAGCAAAGGCATAATCCATTTTGTTGCGGTAAAAATAATCGTTGGGCGAGCCTAAGATGGGTTCTGTCTCAGGTAAATCAACCTTGGCTAAACGGCGCAGGGTTTGGTCTACCTGTTTGTGTTTAAAGTACAGCTGTTCGGCATACTTCATGTTCTGCCACTTGCAGCCGCCACATAGGCCAAAGTGCTGGCAAACGGGCTCGGTACGTTTATCAGACAGGGTATGAAAAACAATGGCTTTGCCTTCGCGGTAGTTCGATTTTTTGCGGGTAATTTCCACATCAACCACATCGCCGGGTACTGCGCCTTTAACAAACACTACCATGTCGTTAGCACGGCCAATGGCTAAGCCCTCAGACGATATATCGGTAATTTCTACCTGCTGTATAATTTGATTTTTCTTCACAGGCAGCAAAGGTACTGTAATAAGCGAATTAGATAATAAGATTGGGTCAATATGAATACATGTTATTGACCTAAGTGCTATTTCATTTTGTTAGGGTTCTGTCTGCAATCGAAAACCCTAGCAATAATGACAGTGCTCCCCTGAATATAATAAAGAATTTTATAGTTACCTTTTACCAAATACCTAAGTTCAATTCCATCAATAGTAAATAAAGTTTCTACTGCACCAATGTGTGGAGTGTATTTTAATTGAATTGTAGAACTGACTAAGGCTTTTACCAACTTACGGGCAACCCTTAAATTAGCTTCGATTTTATAATAATCAAATACATTTTCTAAATCATTATTGGCTTTATCAGACCAACTTACAATTAAGTCCATGAGTCTATCTCTCGCTGTAAATCTTCTGCTCTGGTAACCCTTCCTGCATCAGCATCAGCTTTAGCTTCCTGAACACTTTGATAAAGTTCCTCCACGGTATAAGGCTTTAAGCCTGACTCATAAAGTTTCTTTTTTCAGATGTTAGTATATCCTCCAGCTTAGCTATGAGTTGCTCATTATCTAAGCGAAGAAACTCTTGCACAAAGTGTATTTTCCTTAGTTGAATATCCATACTATAAAATTAATAATAAAACTGCTAAAAACAAAAGCCCTCCAAAGAGGGCTTAAAATTTTGTATCAATCATCACCTTAGGAGATTTCTCTCGCTTAAAGCGAGACGGGAATGACAATGATCTTTTTCATTATGCATTTTGAATTATGCATTTTGAATTAGCTAAGGTATTTCTCAATAGCTGTATCGTACATGTTTTTAAGTTCGGCTACAGAGCCAAAGTTTTTGTCGTCGATAACTACATCTGTGCCTACTGTTTCGCCTAGTAGGGAGAACTCAACACCGGCAGCGGCAAGTAATTCAGCCAACGCTTCTTCTTTCTCGGGAGAAACAGAAACTACTACGCGGCTTTGTGCTTCGCCAAACAAGAAGGCATCGGTACGTACTTCAACGTCTGATTCAATATTAAAACCAATACCGTTTACCATGGCGCTTTCCAGCAAGGTTACAAACAAACCGCCATCGGCACAGTCGTGGGCAGAAGCTATAATACCTTCGTGGATAAGGGCGCGGACAGCATCTTGCACTGCATGCTCTTCTTCTAAATCCATATACGGTGCAGGCGATAATTTAACGCCGTGGTAAGAGTATACGTATTCAGATGAATTAATATCGTTGCGCGATTTTCCTACTAAGTAAATTGAATGGCCTTCTGCTTTAAAGTTAAGGCTCATGCGGTGCTCTTTATTATCAATAACACCCAGCATACCAATGGTAGGGGTTGGGAACACCGGAATTATCTCGCCATCAAAATTAGACTGGTTGTAGAAGCTAACATTTCCGCCGGTTACAGGAGTATTAAACTCTCGGCAGGCAGCCCCCATACCTTTAATAGCACCCACAAATTGCCAATATACTTCGGGCTTATAAGGGTTGCCAAAGTTTAAGCAGTTGGTAACGCCCATTGGCAAACCACCGCTACAGGTAATGTTACGTGCAGCCTCGGCAACGGCAATAGCGGTGCCTTGTTCAGGGTCGGCGTGCACGTAGCGGCTGTTGCAATCTACTGTCATAGCCAGGGCCTTATCGGTGCCTTTTACGTTTACAATACCGGCATCAGAAGGTGCATTGGTGCTTTGGTTGCGGGTACCCACCATAGTGTCGTACTGCTCTATAACCCAGCGTTTAGAAGCTATATTGGGGCGGGTAATTAAAAACTGTGCTACCTCTTTTAAATCGGCAGGCACGGCTATAGAATCAAAATTGAATTTCTTCGTTTCGGCATAGTAGGCAGGCTCTGTATATTCACGGTCGTAAACGGGAGCGCCACCGCCAAGCACTAAATCGCCGGCAGGAACATCGGCTACCATTTCGCCTTTAAAGTAGTATACCAAACGGTCGCCTTCGGTTACTTCACCTATCTGCACACAGTTTAAATCCCATTTATCAAACACAGCCTGTACCTCGTCTTCGCGGCCTTTTTCTACCACTACCAACATACGCTCTTGGCTTTCTGACAAAAGGATTTCAAACGGAACCATGCCCTCTTGGCGCATAGGCACTTTATCTAACCAGATAACCATGCCATGCTCGCCTTTGGCCGACATTTCTGAGGTTGAGCAGGTAATACCCGCCGCGCCCATATCTTGCATGCCAATAACGGCACCGGTTTTTATAACTTCTAATGAAGCTTCTAACAATAGTTTTTCTTGGAATGGGTCGCCCACCTGCACGGCAGGAATTTTATCTGACGATGCTTCTGTAATATCTTCAGAAGCAAAGGTTGCGCCGTGGATACCGTCTTTACCTGTAGAAGAACCTACAATGTAAACAGGGTTGCCTACACCGTAAGAGGTAGCCGAAGCTGTTTCGCCCTTTTTAACAATACCAACCGACATGGCATTAACCAAAGGGTTTTGGTTGTAGCAATCATCGAAAAACACCTCGCCGCCGACTACGGGAACGCCAAAAGCATTACCATAATCGCCGATGCCTTTAACAACACCTTTTAGCAACCACTTGGTACGCTCCGATTTTATGTCGCCAAAACGTAACGAGTTTAGTTGGGCTATAGGGCGGGCGCCCATGGTAAAAATATCGCGGTTTATGCCGCCCACACCTGTAGCGGCGCCTTGGTAAGGCTCTAATGCCGATGGGTGGTTATGGCTTTCAATTTTAAAGGCACAGCCTAAGCCGTTGCCAATATCTACAAGCCCTGCATTTTCTTCGCCGGCTTTAGCAAGCATCATCTCGCCATCGCGGGGAAGGGTTTTTAACCACTTGATAGAGTTTTTGTAAGAGCAATGCTCGCTCCACATTACAGAGAAGATACTCAACTCTGTAAAGTTTGGGGTGCGGCCCAAAATCTCTTTTATTTTTTCAAACTCATCAGGGGTAAGGCCCAATTTTTGGGCTGTTTCAAGGGTTGGTAAGGTAGCTGTAGACATGGGTGCAAAGGTACATCAAATTAGATAATATGCGAATGAGATAATTAGATAATGTTGGTAACTGTATGAACAGGATTAAAGGATTTAAGGATGGGTGGGATTATAATTGTTGATTGTTCTTCCCGCACTTGTTTAAATATTTTCTATTGTTGCACTTAAACACTAAAGGTAAAACGTCATTCCCGCGAAGGCGGGAATCTCACCAATAGCGAATGTTAGCTAAATCTATTTTAAAGAAATACTTGGTTTTTCTAGTAGCTATCAGCTATTAGAAAATTAATGAGTTTTATCTTAATCTCATTATTAATAATTTGCTTTGTACTTTTCTTCGAGATAGAAGTGATTGCATTTGCTTTTAAGAAAGCATTAAAATTTGTCCAACTTTTTTCCCTTAATGTTTCTGAGCTCTTCTAGTCTAAGAAACATATTCCTATGCCCTTTTAGGTTTACTTTTCTCCCATTATCAATACCTAAAACTCTCATAGGCTCGCTTACTGTAGTTTTTTTATTTTGATTAAATATTCTTATTACTAAGTCACCCTCTCTAACATTTTTAATAAAGGATGAACTTGCCCCAAATCTTATATCAGCTATTGAATTTTGTGGACTTTGTAATTTTCTTTTATATAGGGTTTTATTTCTACTTAGTATAATATCTTCTTCCTCTTTAAATAAAGCCGGCCTAACGTTTATTAGCCAAAGCCTTGACAATATAATTGCTGGCTTTTCAATTAATTGTTTACCTCTAATTTTGCCCTTATTTTTTGGTTCATTGTACTTTTCTTTACAAAGATCAATGTATCCTTGTGTTATTTCTTCTATACATATACTATCAATATACTTTGAAATGTCATTGATTGTGCTTTTCTCATCGACAAATACACCCGCCTCAATTAAATTACTTTGAGAATTTTCTGAAATATTCGCCGAACAAATAATGGCTTTATCATGGAATAAATAAATTTTAGCATGCAAATTTTCACAGTTGTAAATATTAACGCCTTTTATACTGTATTTTTCTATCTCAAATGGATTTACAATTCCACTTTCAATACTTTGAAAACACATGTTTACAACCAATACATCACCTTTACTTAATGGCAGTAATTCATTAGCACCCTTTCCCAAATATGCTACAGCAATTTTTTTCTTTCTTTTGTTTGTGCTAACGAATTAATTCTCTTCCACAAATTACTATGCAAAAACTCTATCATTTTCTAGGTCTTTTATATCCACAATATTAACTATATGTTTCTATTGCTTGGTGAGATTCCCGCCTTCGCGGGAATGACATCCACTTCTATTAATAGTGTTTCAAAATCAGCCCTACGTAACTATCCAACTATTAGTTAGAAAGGAGTTGAAGAGGTAGGTTTGGTATACTAAGCCCAAAAATATGAGTAACCCGGCTAGTATGTAAACAGCCCTTTGGCTTAGCTTGCTGTAATAAATAAAGAACAATAAAACGGCTATAAAAAATATAAAGGCAAACTCTACCATATTAATAAGCCTTTGGTTATACACACCTATCCATATAAGGAATAGTGCGCTAAAAATGCCGCCTGTTTTTAATAGGTTTTTGCGTTGGGTAGTGGTTATGGTTTGCAGTTTGTTTAACAGCACTATAGCTACAATATAGAAAAACGGGGTACAGAGTATGTACCTGAATAAACCGTTTAGGCTTCCGCCCTGAAAAAACAGGATGAAGAGAAAAGACCCCACAATGTAGGCCGAGGAAAGTATAGTAAGGTATTGTGTTTTTTCAGCCACTGTAGCCGACAGGATTTTATCCGCAGAAAATAGTTGCCCTTGCTTTTTGTATGCCCTGATAAAAACCGTATAACAATACCAAATGGCAGGCAGCGCTATAAACAATATGGTAAAAACGTTGAGGGTGTGGCCTTCTTCTGACCAATCGCTTATTTGGGTGGGTAAGCGGAAGTAGTGGTCCCACACCTCTTTTTGAACGGTGATAAAATTGAAGAAGCTGCCGGTATCTAGATATTGAACATAGGCCGCTATAAATGTACCTGCCAGTATGGGAGGTAGAAATAGCAGCCAGGCTGTTTACCACGGCTTTACTACTGCGGGTATACAGTAAACGAATAACCTCGGCCGATACAATAGAAAGCAGCACAATGGTTACTATGGGGCGTGTGGCAGCGGCTAGTAACAAGCCAGCAAACAGCAGGTATTTGTTGCCCTTGTAAAAACCGGCTATGCACAGGGTAAAACAGAAAAAGAACAGCGACTCTGAATAGGGTATTAAAAAAACGAAGGCTGAAGGTAGAGAGAGCAGCAAAAGTAGTATCGGGGTGCTCTCTTTTAGCTGTACATGGCCTATGTGCCTATAGAGGTAAAGCAACGAAAGGCCAAACAACAAAAAGTTAACCACTATAATTAACCAGCTAAAGCCTGTTAGCTTAAACACTAAAGGGAACAATGGAAAAAAGGCTGTAGTGTGAGGGTAGATGTAACCATACTTACCAATTTGGTAATACGAGCGCGCATCCCAATGCTGTAAGTTTTCCTTTGTTATGGGTGTATAGGGTTCATCTACCCTGCGGCCTTCTGATTTATCTACCCCACCTTTGTAGGGTTTTATAACATGGCTTAAAGTTGCATGGTATACCGTGGCATTGGTAAAGGCTGTGTATATGCCTAAAAATACTCCCAGGTAAATAAAAAGAAGTGCTATTTGCTTGGCCAATGCGGTGGGTTGTTATAAAACCAAATATATAAACTTTTGGATGAACAGATTCGGCTAAGCATACAAATACTATTTATTAACAATTTATATTTTATGCTTGACAAAAGATAGTTAATGTTGTATCTTTGTACCAGTTATTGCGCAATAACAATGTGACACCCAATTCCTGATGGGTTATTTAGGTAAAAACAAAAAGAGTAGCAGTACTGCACCCCTCCCCAACCCCTCCCCCAAGGGAGAGGGGCTTAAAAAGAGTTAAGCGTTGTAAAGAAAGCGCCTTTTGATTATTAAATAGTTAAGTAAACCGAAAGCATCTTTGAATTAAGCTCTGTCGGTAAGTTATACTCAAACTATATTTTATGCTTTAACCCCTTTCTGCCCAACAGAGAGGGGTTGAAGTGTTTGTATTAATTGTCTGAACCGCAGATTTAAACGGATTTATATGATTTAAGGATTAATTGGTTTTCGCGTAGGTGTTTAACTCTCCGGCGATTGGTAGTCTAGTTCTTTGATTTACGATAGGAGAATCGCCACCCTCTCTTAATGCTAAGAGAGGGTTAAGCTACGACCCGCGAAAACGAGCTATCGGGCTACGTGCTGTAAGAGTTTACCACCCCCGTCACGACTATCGTCGCGACACCCCCTCCTAAATTTAGGAGGGGGAAGGGGGAGGTGGAAACAGGCGCGAAAACGAGCGTATTGGTTACATGCTGTAGGGGTATAATTAAATGTAAAATGATAAACTAAAAATGAAAAATATAACCAACACGCCGTACGACACTCTAAAAAATACCCTCTCCCGTCTGTCGCCGTTTGGCGACATCCACCCTCTCAATGAGAGGGACCTTTAAAACAGGTGCGAAAATTGAGTATTAGCTACACGCTGTAGAGTTTCTTCATTACTTTTTGCTTGTCCAAAAAGTAATCAAAAAAGACACCACGCGCACCAACCCTCATTTCGTTTCGCCCCGCAACCTTGCACACAACCTCCTGCTCAACTACATTCAGGTTCGCACTGCGCGTGGACTACCCACCGCACTGTTCAAGACGAGGATTAATTTGAACCGCGAAAACGATAGTATTGGCTACACGCTGTAGGGAAAGCTAAACTCAAAAAAATGTGTTTGTGACGAATTGCTATTGCTAATTAAAGTAAAGGCTTTGCATTATAAAAATCAAAATAAACTATATGCTTCAATCTATGTTATGTAGCCACAGAAATTAAAAAAGTAAAAAAACATAACCTTGTTAACCCTATTACTAGTAGGTAAGACATTGTATATTTGCAAAACATGATTCCAGAAGTTACAGTATATCGCAAAGAGCATTTTAATGCCGCCCACCGCTTGTATAACCCGGCGTGGGACAATAATAAAAACAACGAGGTATTTGGGTTGTGCAACAACCCGCACTTTCATGGCCACAACTACGACCTTATGGTTAAAGTTACCGGTCCGGTAGACCCTGAAACCGGCTATGTGATTAACCTAAAGACGTTAAGTGACATTATTAAGAAAGAGATACTGGACCGCTACGACCACCAAAACCTTAACCTTGATACCGATGAGTTTAACATGGATAAAGGCGGCATAAACCCTACGGCAGAAAATATTGCGGTTGTTATTTGGCAACGCCTGCGCAATAAATTAGAGTCGCATTTAAAACTTACCGTGGTACTTTACGAAACCGAACGTAACATAGTAGAATACAGCGGGAATTAAATAATTTATTTCTCTTTTAAATACCAAAAACTTTTGCCAAATTTGAGGAGGTTAAAAAAATCTCTGTTTACACCATGCTTACAAAACTCTATTTTAAAGCAAGCCTTGCTGCCATTGCACTCCTTTTTTGTTTACCGCTTATGGCTGTTGATGGGCTTAAGCTAACATCATCAAACCTGGTTAAAACCCATACCAAAGAAGAACTTAAAAAGAAGTTTAAAGAAAACCGCGTGCCCAGCTTTATTATTAAAGTTAAATATACGGTTGATGTGTATGAGATATTGTATAAAACCCAATTACCCGATGGTACGCCTGTTACAGCATCGGGCTTGTACTTTGTGCCCAAAGGCCGTAAGGGTAAAATACCTACCATAGTTTACCACCATGGCACGCAGGTAGAAAAATCGCGCGGAGACGGTGTTTTACATGGTGAGCAAGCTATAAGCACAGGCTATGCCTGCTCTGGCTACGCCGTTATTATGCCTGATTATATTGGCTTAGGCAAGGGTGAAGGCCTGCATATTTATCAGCATTACGAGAGCGAGGCACAAGCATCTGTAGATATGATACGTGCTGTACGTGAACTAAACAAAGACATTAACGTAAGCCTGCGCGATGAGTTGTTTATTACCGGCTACTCGCAGGGTGGCCATGCGGCTATGTCGCTGCACAAGTTTATAGAAGAGAAATACCCTACGGAGTTTAAGGTAAAAGCATCATCGCCCATGTCGGGCGCTTATGATATGGCCGGTGTGCAAAGCGAGGTTATGTTTAAGCCCTACGCATACCAAGGCTACCTGCCCTACCTGCTATTTTCTTACAACAGGGTGTATAATATGTACCCTAATGTTAACACGATTTTTAAAGCCCCGTTTGATACCTTGTTGATGCCTTTGTTTGATGGCAGCCACAATATGGGCGATGCTAACCGCATTATGCCTCCTATACCTAAAGATGTTATAAAAGACAGTATTGTAGACTTGTATAAAAGCAGCGCTGATTTCCCGTTCCGTAAATACCTTGCTGAGAATAGTGTAGCCAACTGGAAACCTAACGCGCCAGTGCAAATGTGCTACTGCGAGGGCGACCAACAGGTTACTTACCGTAATGCCCTTGTTGCCGAAGCTAACATGAAAAAGTTGGGTGCTAAAAATGTACGTGCCTTTAGGGTGGGTAAAAAGCAAGGCCATGTTACCTGCGCCATGTTTGCCGCTATACATACCAAAATGTATTTTGATAGCTTTTTAAAAGGCAGTAAAAAAGGCCGTAAAGGTCCTGTTATTAAGCGCTGGCTATTGAATATCGCCAAGAAGAAAGTACCATCGCAAGATTAAACACTTTGTATAAAATCCTCCAGCTTTTTAATAACCACATTGGTGCGGTAGTTTTGGGCTATAAATTCGGCAGCCTGGGTGCCTATTGCAGTAACGGTTTCGGGGTGCTTAAGCAGGTGTATTATAGCGTTGGCAAAGTCTGTAGCAGAGTCTGCAACCACTATGTTATTACCGTTGGAAATATTAACCCCTTCTACAGCAACAGTAGTTGCTACAATGGCTTTGCCAAGGGCCATACCCTCTATAATTTTAACCCTTACCCCGCTACCCGCAAATAAGGGGACTACCATTATTTGTTTATTGGCAATGTATTCTGTAGGGCTATCAATAGCCCCATCAACAAAAACAGAAGCGGTTGCCTTATCATAAATGCTCTTTGGCATATTACGCCCGGCCAGGTATAGCTTTGCTGCAGGGTACTCAGCAGTAACCAAAGGCCATACCTTATCTATAAGCCAGATAATACCTTCTACATTGGGCATCCAATCCATAGAGCCTAAGTGGAAAACGGTATCAGCATTGGCCCGGGTATTGTCTAATGGTAAATATTCAGTACTCAGGTTAATGGTTTTAACCTTTGCTGAAGGTGCTATAATACTAATGGTTTGCCTGTCTACACTACTTATAGCGGCAACCCCGTTAACACGGGCAAATACCCACTGCTCGTACTTAGCCATTTGCCGCACCATTGCTTTAAGGTATACACGGCGGAGTATGTTTTTTCATTATCGTACAACCGTTTCCAAATAAGGTATTCAACGTTGTGGGCACGCAGTATAATTTTGGCGCTGCTATGCTTTCTGATAGTATCAATATAAGGCGCTACATAAATACTTTCCAGCAGGATAACATCAAACTCATCGGCCTGTAATATTTGAATTAGACGCTGTTTCAGCTTATCAGATACAAAGCGCTTTAGAATATATAAATCGTCTTTTATAAAGGCTGTTATAAGTGCTACGGGCTTAATTCCGGTATCAACAAATACAGATTCGGCCTGCGTTTCGTGCTTGTAGGTTTCGCTTAATTTATCTTGTTTAAAAGGGTGTTTGCTGGTTTCAATACTCACCACTTTAACGGTATGGCCGGCATCTAACAAGCCCCGCGTTAAGGCATGCATAGCAATGGTGCCACCATCTACCGTGGGGAAAGGGGGTTTATTACACAGTTGCAGAACCTTCATTTAAGCCGGTTTATTGGTGTTATCTTCCTGGGCCATTAGCTTATTCCAGGTTTTGGTAGGAAGTACTTTCCTGAAAATACGCATATACCTTTCAGAATCGAACAGGGCCGAATCGGTAGTAGCTTTGTAGGTAAGGTAAATGCCCAAAGGCAACAACACAGCCGGTGCCAGCCACATACCCTGAAATGCTGAAAGAACCCCACCTTTGGCAAATTTCTCTCCGGTAATACTTATAATATGGAAGGTGATAAACAAGCATACCGACACTACCATTGGCAGGCCCAAGCCACCTTTGCGGATAATTGCACCTAAGGGGGCAGCCACAAAAAACAGTACCAAACAAGCAAATGATAAGGTAAACTTACGGTGCCATTCAACCTCATGCCTTGCAATGTTTTTTTGCACCATTTGAGTATCGTTCAGGCTATTTTCTACAATGGCTTTAGAGCTGCGGGCAATGTTAGCGGCGGTTTCTAAAATACGCCTGCTTTCGTTTGGTGGTATGCTATCTAACAAATTCTTTTTGGTAGTAATTTTTACGGGGGTAATCTCCGGCCCCTGACGCTCTATGTATATTTGGAAATAGCGGTAGCCCCTTTGCACGTTGCGTGCTGTATGTTCTATGCCCCTTTTCAACTCCGACACCAGCGTATCTTTGGTTTTCTCCAACTGGTCAAGGTTCATCATTTGGGCATTGTCTTTAAACAGGCTTTCATCGGTACGCTTCAACCCAAAATCTTCCATACTCATAATAAACACAAGCTTTTTAAAGCTTTCGCGTATATAAGGGTCATCGGCCCGGTTCACCTTATAAAACTCGTTGCTGCCATCTTTTTTAGTCTTGGCCCTGGCCTCGTTGTAGGAGTTTCCATCGTACAGCGTAAGCACCAATTTAGTTTTATCAGGACTAAGCTCCATAGTGCCGGTTTTAGCAACGGTAACAGAGGTATTGCCATTTTCAGCGGTATGGTCGTAAACTACAAGGTCGTTAAGGGTTTTCCCATCGTTTGTCTTTTTATTTACACGTATGCTATAGCCGGTAATCTCGCTATTATAAACCCCCTCTTTAATATTAAGTGTGGGCTTGCTTTTGCTTACATCATACAGCAACGATTTCATTTTAAGGTTAGCGTATGGCAGCGCGTAGTTAGAGAAAAAGAAGGCGCCTACACATATCATGGCCGATACTACTATAAGCGGCTGCATAACTCGTTGCAGCGACACTCCGGCTGCTTTAAAAGCCACCAGTTCGTAATGCTCGCCCAGGTTACCAAATGTCATTAACGATGAAAGAAGTATGGCTAGCGGTAACGCCAGTGGCACCAAGCTAAAAGAGGCATACAGCAATAACTCGGCAATAATGCCCCCATCAAGGCCCTTACCTACCAAATCATCAATATACTTCCACAAAAACTGCATTAATAGTACAAATAGGGCTATAAAAAAGGTAAGTACAAAGGGCCCTATGTACGATTTGATAATGAGTTTCTGATATGTCTTGATTAAAGCCATCCGCACGCAAAGGTAATGCTATCTAATTCAAAAGCTGAATGTATAATGAACCTAACGCAGAAGAAAGAATAAAATTTCAGGATATTGCATACAAACTCATTATGCACTTTGCATTATGAATTATGCATTAAGAGCCAATGGCGTGCATAAGCTTATGTATCTGGTTGTTCCAGTATAGTATTCGGCTTTGCTTTTCGTCCGCTTCAACAAAATCAGTAACAATAAGGGCTACATCGTTTGTTAGTTCATCAACCTCTATGCGGTATTCAAAAAACACACCGTCTTCCTCGTCGGCATCCCACTTAAGGCGAAGCAACACATTTTCTTTTTGGCTTAATAGCTGCGCGGTTTCTACGCTGCCATCCCATTTAAAGCTATACTCTTTGTTGCGTATGTTAGCATCATCGCAAAACCACTCAGCCAAACCGCTGGGGCTTATTAGCATGTTATAAATAATCTTAGGCGACGATTTTATAGGGTACTCAAGGGTTATTTGTTCCTTGGTATGTTTTACTGCTTTTGCCATATTTCAACCATTTGGTTATACTCAACAAGTCAATAGTATTGGATATTTTTGAATAAAACAACATAACATGTAAATATTTTCACAACTGTAGCCTCAAAGACAACAACTGCAAGGGTTACAAAATTTTCAGCCAATAGTTTTACATGATATTGCTGGATATAAAAAATACTTTCTATATTTGCAGCCCTTTTTGGCGAGGTAGCTCAGTTGGTTAGAGCACAGGATTCATAACCCTGAGGTCACGAGTTCAACTCTCGTCCTCGCTACAATATAACCCTCGGTATGGCTCCGGGGGTTTTTATTTTTATGGTAACCGTTTATATTCTATATTCTAAATCTTATGATAGGCTTTATATTGGTCTAACAACAAATATAGAGCAACGGCTGCTTTCTCATAATGAGCTTGCAACCAAAGGGTATACAATTAGATATCGTCCTTGGATTCTAATCCATAAAGAAGAATACCCTGATAAAACATCTGCATTAAAACGTGAAAAAGAATTGAAAGAAGGAAAAGGCCGCGAATGGATTAGAAAAGAATTTATTGAAAAATTATGAGCACAGGATTCATATCCGCCTAAGGCGGACACGAGTTCAACTCTCGTCCTCGCTACATTTTAAAGCCCCGACAGACGTTGGGGCTTTTGCTTTATTTATTTCCAATTCCTATCTTAGCCCTACAATTTCTCCACATGCAACTCCTCCAAAACATCCGCAAGTACGAAAACTTTCATATAGTGCTATGGCTTATTAAAGATACTTTTTGGTGTATGGATTTTCATGTAGGCGGCATAATAATGCTAGTGCCTACCTTTTTAGCCGCCTTGCATATTATATGGCTAAGCCGTGCTAACCGAACCGATTTATTCCATAATATAGCCGTAGGCTGTTGGATTACCGCCAATGGTATTTGGATGATTGGGGAGTTCTTTTTTAAAGACACCCTACGCCCATACGCAATTGTATTCTTTATAATAGGATTGCTAACAATAGCTGCTTACTACCTGTTCTTCCACAAAAAAGAAGAAGAAATTACTAATTAGTAATTATGAATTATTAATTATTAATTAGTAGGGAAAAAGCTTATTTATAGCTCTCTACCAGTTCGCCCAACTTATCGTACGTACGTTTGCTAACGGGTACTAATGGCAAGCGCATATAATCGTTCATTATCTTCATGTGCTTAAGCACGGCCTTAACACCACCCGGGTTGCCTTCAACAAACAGGTTTTCAATAATGTCTGTAAGCTTGTAATGAATGGTACGGGCTTTATCGTAGTTACCGGCAAGGGCTTGGCGCACCATTTCTGAAAAATCTTTAGGGTAAGCATTGGCAACAACAGATATTACACCAACAGCTCCCGATGCTATAAGGGGCAGGGTTATCATATCATCGCCCGATATAACAGAAAAGCCCTTTGGCTTGTATTTGATGATTTTCATTATCTGCTCAAAGTTGGCCGATGCTTCTTTTATAGCCACTATATTTTCAAAATCTTCGGCTAGCTTAAGAGTAGTATCTGCAGCTATATTGCTGCCTGTGCGCCCCGGAACATTATATAATATAATAGGCAGCGGGCTGGCATTAGCAATGTGTTTATAATGTTCTATTATGCCTTTTTGGGTAGGCTTATTGTAGTATGGCGATACTGATAGTATGGCGCTTACTCCATCTAAATCAAACTCATTTATAGCAGCGGCACACTCGCGGGTATTGTTACCGCCTACCCCTAATACAACAGGTATTTTACCATCGGCGGCTTCTACAACATAACCTGCAACGGCTTTCTTCTCGTCTTTGCTAAGTGTAACACTCTCTCCCGTTGTGCCCAACACCACAAGGTATTCTGTTTTGCCCTTTATTTGGTGGTTAACCAATGCTTGCAACGATTTAAAATCGATGCTTCCGTCTTTGTGAAAAGGGGTTACCAAGGCAACGCCTGTACCGGTTAAAAAGCTGTTGTGGGGCATAACTTAATTGTTTAACAGTTTAAGGTAATGTATTAATTGGGCGGCAAAAGTATCAATATTTTCATTAGGTAACCCGCCAATCATAAAGTCGTAAAATACTATTCCATTGTTGCGGAGCCTGCCGGCTTTTGTAGTAGCATTAGAATGGCCTATAACATAATCTATTGAGGCTAGTGGCATGGTTGTTAAATCTATCACCAGGCCAAAGGGAGTATTCATAAAGGTATCAACTATACCGTTTTTAGGAAACAGCTTCCAATCCAGATCCGACTTATAAAAATAATCAAAACCCAGTTTAGGGTGTATGGTTGTTTTTTTACGGTCTATATTTAAATACCCCAGGGTAGAAACCTGCTTGCCCTCGCTCTTTAGTTTATCATACAACTCAATTGCCGCCCGTGTTTCAGCATTATTATCGGCATTATAAACTATACCAACATTTTTGCAACTGTTGTAGTTAAAGCGGTTAACCTTATCGGCCTGCTTAACAAGCTTTTTAAGGCTTTGGTTAGCAAAAAAAGTACGTATGTTGTCTATTATTGTCAAAAGGCTAAAAACTAAGGGGTGTAAATTTAAATTAAATAACCTACAAAAACAGCATTTACTATCTATAGATAGCAATAATGTATATTTACATGGTTTTAAGGAACAAATGCACGCTTTTTGCAGTATAAAAGCATTGTTATTATAAAAGAATGAAACGTTTATTACTCGGCATATTTATTACCCTGTGGTTTGCACAGGCGGCAAATGCTAACCAGTTGCTAATACCAATGGATGGTGTGCAAAAAAACCATTTAAAAGCTTATGGCATTGCATACTGGGTTTTAAAGCAGGATTTAATGTTAAACTGGCTGCTAAACTACCGTGGCGGTAGCTTTATGGTTCCATACTCTAAGGCTGTAGAAAGCGAGTGTGTTATACGCGGTGTAACGTTTGAGGTAATAAGCGATACAAAATCGGGCCTTATACTTACTGAAATTGGAGACCCGCAGGCCAACATGGATGATGTAAAACTGGAAAAAGCGCCAAAAATTGCTGTGTATTCGCCCAAAACAAAATTGCCTTGGGACGATGCCGTTACAATGGTTCTTAAATATGCAGAGATTCCTTACGATGTTGTTTACGATGGCGAGATACTGGATGGCAAACTGCCTTTGTACGACTGGCTGCACCTGCACCACGAAGATTTTACCGGCCAGTATGGTAAGTTTTATGCCAGCTACAGCACTTTTGATTGGTATAAGAACGAGGTTAAAGTAAATGAAGATATGGCCCATAAATATGGGTTTACCAAGGTATCGCAAATGAAGTTGGCTGTTGCCAAAAGCATACGCGACTTTTGCTCGGGCGGTGGCTTTCTTTTTGCCATGTGTTCTGCTACCGACAGCTACGATGTAGCCCTGGCTGCTGAGGGCACAGACATTTGCGAGAAGATGTTTGATGGCGACCCGGCAGACCGTGCGGCACAATCTAAACTTAACTACGACAATTGCTTTGCCTTTACAAATTTTGAGTTGAGTATGAATCCTTATGAGTATGAATACTCTACCATAGATGCTACCAACAGCCGCAGGGTTAGTAAAGATGCTGACTTGTTTGCCTTGTTTGAATTCTCGGCCAAGTGGGACCCTGTACCAACCATGCTTTGCCAAAACCACGAGCAGATTATTAAAGGCTTTATGGGCCAAACTACATCGTTTGTAAAAAAGCATATTAAGCCCGAAGTATTGGTGATGGGCGAAAATAAATCGTTAGGAGAAGCACGTTATATACACGGTGAGTATGGCAAAGGCACCTGGACTTTTTATGGTGGCCACGACCCCGAAGATTACCAACACATGGTGGGCGACCCTCCAACAGATTTAGCCCTGCACCCAAACTCGCCCGGTTATAGGCTTATATTGAATAACATACTATTCCCTGCTGCTAAGCCTAAAAAACGTAAAACGTAAAGGGATTAAATTTCGCCAATACCTTGGCGGATAACTACAGGTTCTCCACTGGTACAATCTACCACGGTTGATGGAACGTTGTTGCCATAGCCACCATCAATAATAATATCTGCCCAGTTGGCAAAGCGCTCGTATATCAATTCAGGGTCGCTGGTGTAGTCTATAAGCTCATCCTCATCGTGTAACGATGTGGTAAGAATAGGCCCACCCAATAGCCTTACCAACTCCCTTGGTATATTATTATCAGGTATACGAATACCCAATGTTTTTTTGTTGTTTTTGAAAAGCTTAGGTACTGTATTGCTGGCATTTAAAATGAATGTAAAAGGACCGGGCAACGTATGTTTAAGCAGCTTAAAAATCTCTTTATTAAGTGGGGCTGTATAGTCTGCCAACTCGCTCATATCATTAAATATAAAAGAGAAGTTAGCCTTTTCTACCTTAACCCCTTTGTATTGCGCTATTTTTTCAACGGCGCGTGCCTTGGTAACATCGCAGCCAATGCCGTATACAGAATCGGTAGGGTATATAACAATACCACCTTCGCGAAGTACTTCTACAACTTTAAGTAAATCCCTTTCAGGTGGGTTCTTTGGATGAATCCTTATTAAATCAGCCGACATATTTTTTTAGTGTGCCCCTCCGGGTGCGCCTTGGGCAGGAGGTTGCGCTTTAGGCTTAAAGTCTTTTACAAACTGGTCGTATGGTATGGTTACGTTAGACCCACTACCATAGTAGTTTAGTTGTGTTTCAAATACCGGTGCCTGTTGGTAGCCGGCTATAATATCCAAACGCTGGAAGTTGCTATCCAGTATAATAAACGTAGGGTATGATAGTTTACCATCGGTCAACGCCATGGCCAAACCATGGGTACCGTTACGGCCCGCGGTGGGGTCGTGCTTAAATACTATTGTATCATTAACTACTACACGCTCTTTTTTAAGGCTATCATATTTCATCATAGGCCCATAAAATTTAACAGGGGCTTTACCCTCAGCGTCAAACTTAACGGCATAAAAATTATCGGTCATGTACTTGGCTACAACCGTATCAGCAAAGGTAGTACGGTCCATAACCTTACACCAACCACACCAGTCGGTATACAGGTCTATAAATATTTTTTTAGGGGCTGTTTTGTTAAGCTTTACAGCTTCTTCAAAAGTGTACCATTTAATGCTTTGCGCATTAACAGCAATGGCAATAAACACCGTAAAAAGTAAAAGTATGTTACGCTTCATAGTATACAAATATAAGGCTTTTTTAACGAATATCGTGCCACAAGGTTTACAAACAAAAAAGCAGGGCCTAAACCCTGCTCTTTTTATCTTTTCACTTTTAGTTTTTAACTACTTAAGTATGTTCTTCATCACGTTCTTTTTAAGAATAGCGGCAGCGGCTAAAACACCGCCCATCATAGCGCCACCAAAGCCAACCGTTACTACATCTTGACCCGATAGGTACAGGCCTTTTACGGGCGATTGTGGTTTTAGAATATCCTGACGGAAACGTGCCGGGGTATGGGTTAAGCCATATATCTCGCCTTGCTTATAGCGCGAGAAGTGCTTGGTTGATAATGGGGTTGAAAGTTCCATAAAATCAATCTTTCCCTCCACCTGCGGTACATGCTTGTATAGCGGTTCCAGAAGGCGTTGTGTAATCTTTTCTTTCAACGCTTCGTAGTCTTCGCCGCGGTGGTGCCAGCGGGTACCATCCCATTGAGCAAACCAATCCCACGGGGCAAAACTCACAATTTCTATAGTTGCTTTACCGGGGTATTCTTCTTCAAACAACGGGTTTTTAGCCGATGGAAAAGAAATATACGCTACAGGCAGTTCCGCATCGGGGTTCTTGGCGTATTCTTTAATAGTGGTATCGTAATCGTTGTTAGGGTATACCCAATAGTTGGCGCCATGTATTCCAAGCTCTTTAGCTGTATGCTTTAAACCAATATACAGCGACACATGGGAGAGCGAGGCCTCTGTTTGGTTAACCTGTTTTGCAATGCTTTGCTTTTTAGGGTAGCTATCGGGTATTAAATCGTTATATGTAATTAATGCCCCAGCGTTACTGATAATGATAGGAGCTTCGTATACATTACCATCATCCATTTTAACACCGTAGGCGCGGTTGTTTTTTATCAGAATCTCGTTTACCGATGCGCCTGTATAAATAGCCCCACCTGCTTTTTCTATTACCTTTTCTATAGTAGCGGCAATTATGCTAGAGCCACCCAACGGGTAAGCACCTCCACGAAAATAATGCTTGGCTACCGTTGCATGTATAGCAAAGCTGCTTTCGGCCGGTGCCAGCCCATAATCGCCAAATTGGGCTGATAGTACCGCTTTTAATTCGGCATTATCAGTAATCCCGTCTAATACCTCTTTTGTAGTTTTATCAGAGTATGCCAAGAATGGTTTCTTCAATTTATTACCCACAAAAAAACGTGCTACTGGCGGCAACACTTTCTCCATAAAATAAGGGGTAACGGTTTTAGAAAACTCTATGACTATTTTAAAGTACTTATCTATAGCCTCGTGGTCGTTGGGGAAATAGCCTTTTAGTGCAGCTATAAGGTTGTCTTTACCTGCAGGAAAATCATACACCTTATCAGCAATAACAATACGGTCGTAAACATGGGGCATCTCGGCCCATTTCATTCCCCCGTCAGAAACGTAGCTGCAAATACGGGCCAAAGCACTTTTAGGGTTGTGTACCTCGCCAATGTAATGTATACCCACATCCCATTCATAATCTTTGCGTTTAAACACATGGGTGAAACCACCGGCGGTGTAATGTTGCTCTAAAATAAGCACACGCTTGTTGGCTTCTTTTGCCAGTATTGCCGCCGCAGTTAATGCGCCTATACCCGAGCCTATAATTATTACATCGGGTTTAAAATTTGGCTTTTCGCGCTTATAGTTATGTCCTACTTTTTCCATCAGGTTTTTAAAAAGATTATTCAGATATTAGTTGGCCTATTTTGCCACGCAACAAAATTGCATTGTAAAGGTGAAATAAAAATTAACATATGTCACAATCGGATTATAACTTCAATACCTATAAAGAAACTGTAAGGCGTATTGCCCCACTTACTGATTTAGACTGTGATATGTTTATTCCGCACCTTAAAATAAAGCAATATACTAAGGGCAGCAACTTTGTGGCTGAAGGGCAAATAAGTAACGAAATAGGCTTTATAAGCAAAGGGGCTTTTAGAATTTATTATCTGGTGGATGGTAAAGAGGTTAATGGGAATTTCTTTTTGAAAATGAGTTTGTTGTAGAGTACCAAAGCTTTTTACTACAACGCCCATCTAAGTATTATATACAGGCTATGGAAGATAGCGAGGTAATAACCTTTACCAGCACCCAATTGCATAGCAACTACAACGCATCGCAAAACTGGGAGCGGTTTGGGCGCATTATAGCTGAAAAACTATTTATTGATGCCACAGAACGTACAGAGTCTTTCTTATTTTTAACCGGAGAGCAGCGCTACTTAAACCTATTAAAGCACCGGCCCAAAATTTTTGAGCGTGTGCCCTTATACCATATAGCATCGCATTTGGGTATTGAAAGAGAGTCATTGAGCCGCCTTAGAAAAAAATTCTTAAGGGCTAAAATCATTATGTAACATAGGTCAATTTATAAGCCATTGTAACTGTTGAATTTTGCTTCATCAAAAAAAGCAACATGACAACAGAAACAAAAAAGACCACCGGATTTATTATTTTAAGTGTGCCAACTATTGTTTATGGCGGTTATTTCTTACTTACTTTACTTAGTGGCCAGCATGGTGAATTAGGCTTAACCGACTTTCAAAAATCAATGTTCCGTGCAGGGCACGCACATGCCGGGGTATTGGTTATTTTATCGTTAGTAGCACAACTATTGGTAGACCAAACATCACTATCCAATACATGGAAATGGATTGTAAGAATTACCATGCCATTGGCAGCTGTATTAATTAGCGGGGGCTTTTTGCAGCAGCCAGCGGACCGGGATTAACACAACCCAACAGCCTGATAGCCATACTATATGCAGGTATTGTTGTATTTGTTACGGGGCTTATTACACTAGGGGTTGGGCTGATTAAAAAATAGGTTTTGTAACTTTGGCACGCAACTTGATTTGCTTATAAAAAAACGAGTGCGTATGAAAAAGTTCTTCTCTCTTTTAGCTGTATCCTCATTAGTGATTTTGCTAAGTTCCTGTTTTAACAAAAACAACTGGAACAACAATGGTACCCCTTTGGCTAATAACGATGTTTACATGCGCGGCGTAAAAACCATGCCTGTAAATAACACCTTTACAACCGACGCTTCTATGCGCATTAGCCGTGTAGAACCTGCCGGAGATAGTGTGAGGTTGTATACCCATATTATTGATGGCGATGGTATGTTTCCATCGGGCGCTGCCCGTGGCAGTTTCCGCAATAACTGGTGTTATTTAACCGTTAACGGCGACCCTGTTACCCAGTACACCGTGCGCGAGGTGCAAGAAAACCAAAACACACCTACCGTATATGCACTGGTGCTAGACCATAGCGGCTCTATGGGCAGCAACGCCAAAAAATGCAGGATGCGGTACGTAACTTCATCAATAAGAAAAACCCGCAAGACGCTATATGTATTGTTAAGTACGACTCTAAAGCCAATTTAGAAGTACCCGTTAGCACTAATATAGGTGTTTTGCAAGCACAGTTTCAGTCTGGCGGCCTAAGCGGCTACGGTGGCACTACCGCTATTATTAATGGTATAATGAAAGGTATGGAAACCATTCAAATGCAGCCTTACCGACGCAAAGTGGTTATATCTTTTACTGATGGTGCCGATAATGCATCTACCGTTACCAAAGAGTATGCTACCTGGTATGCACAGCAAAACAATATTAACCTGTGTACTATAGACTTTAACCACTCTAACTACAACAACTTTATGCAAGAGCTGGCTAATAATACCAGCGGCACTTATACTTATTTTACCAACTCTAGCCAGTTTGGTAATGTGTTTGATGATGTGGTAAACAAGATGAACCAGTCGTATGTGGTTACTTATAAAAGGCAGAACCCCGGTTACCAAACTGTAGTATTACGCTACTGTGGCGAACCACAGGCTTTAGAAGCTAATGCTGATTTTAGCCCCGACCGTTCTAACCTGCAACCGGTGCGTAACACTACCCCTCCGGCTACTTCGGGTTCAGCATCATCTGCAGACCGCCCGGTTTACTACCGCCCTGCATCTTACTACAACAATATGCCGGGCAAAGGCCAGGTTAACAATGGTGGCAGCAACGGTACTGTAAGGACTCCACCAAGCGGTGGATCAAACGCCAACCCGCCCCGCACCCCAAATGATGGTAGCGGTATGAATAAACCGGGTAGCAACCCTGCCGGAAATAATGGTGGTTCTACCGGTACCCCGGGAAATATAAAAGACACTCCCGGCCAAATAAGAGACGGACAAGGCAGTACCGGTTCTCCAATTAAACCTCCACCTGCAAATGGTTCAGGTTCAGGTTCGGGTACCGACTCTAACCCTACTAAACCTGGTACCAGCACCGGAATAGGCTCTAGCACCAAACCAGATACCAGCCCAATTGGTAACAACGGTGGTTCTAACACTAGCAATCCCGGCAGCATAAAAGACACTCCCGGCCAAATAAGGGATGGACAAGGCAGTACCGGTTCTCCAATTAAGCCTCCTCCAGCAAATGGCTCGGACAATGGCTCAAACTCAGGTACTACCAAACCCGGTAACAGCAGCGGAATAGGCTCTAACACCGGAGGCTCTAACAGTAACTCGGGTAGCATGAAAGATACTCCCGGCCAAATAAGAGATGGACAAGGCAATACCGGTTCTCCAATTAAGCCTCCTCCGGCCAATGGCTCGGGTAATGGTTCAAATTCAGGTACTACTAAACCAGGCAGCAGCACCGGAATAGGCTCTAGCTCAAAACCCGATACTACCCCTATAGGTAGTTCTGGTAGCGGAATAAAAGACAAACCGGCTACTACCAAACCCGGCACTACTAAGCCTGTTACAACCAAACCAACCAGCACCAAGGGCAGCGGTAGTACTACTACTCCATCTACCACCAAACCATCAAGCAGTGGAACAAGCAACCCAACTAAACCTGCTACAGGTGCAACAGGTAGTAAAAAAGTAAACGGTATTAACCCATCGCGTGGGCCACAGTAATACACCCCTCCCTAAATCCCTCCCCAAGGTGGAGGGACTTTATAAAACTTCTTTTATAGATTTTACAATAACCGCTGAACATTCTTCAATTTGTTCGGCGGTTATTATTAGTGGCGGAGCCAAACGCATGCGGTTGTCTGAAAACAAAAACCAATCGGTGATAATGCCATTGGCTATGCAGCGCCCTATTATTTTTAAAAGCAGTTCGTGGTTTTCAAACTCAACAGATAGAAGCAAGCCTTTGCCGTGTATAGCTTTTATAGCCGGATGCTGTAAATGCTTACGGAACAATTGCCCCTTCTCTTCTACCCTATCAATAATATCGCTATCCCTTAACACTATTAAAGTAGCCAACGCCGCGGCGCAGCTAACGGGGTGCCCGCCAAAGGTGGTAATATGCCCCAACACAGGGTTGTGGGTAAGGCTGTCCATTATCTCTTTTGATGATATAAAAGCACCTATCGGCATGCCACCGCCCATGGCCTTAGCCGTTAATAATATATCAGGAACAATACCAAAATGTTCAAAAGCAAAAAATTTACCTGTACGCCCAAAACCGCATTGTATTTCATCAAGAATAAGCAACGCACCCATGTCAGTACATTTTTTACGCAACGTTTGTAAAAAGCCTGCATCGGGCACAACAGCACCTGCTTCGCCTTGTATGGTTTCTACAATAACGGCAGCTGTGCGACACGATATGTTTTCCAAATCGGTCACATTGTTATACTCTAAGAACTGCACATCGGGCAACAGGGGTCGGTAGGCATTTTTAAAATACTCAGACCCCATAACACTTAACGCGCCGTGTGTACTGCCATGGTAAGCATTTTTAAACGATACTATGCGGGTACGGCCGGTATAGCGCTTAGCTAATTTCAAAGCACCTTCGGCAGCCTCGGTACCCGAATTTGTTATGTAAACGCTATTAAGGTTTTCGGGTAAAATTTCAGCTAGTGCTTTAGATAACTGCACTTGTGGCGAATAAACATACTCCCCATATACCATAAGGTGCATAAACTTTGCAGCCTGCTCTTGCACGGCTTTAACAACAGCCGGGTGGCAATGGCCTAAACTGCTTACGCCAATGCCCGATATTAAATCGGCATAGCGCTTGCCATCCACATCGTATAAATACAGCCCCTCTGCCCTATCAATTTCCAGAGCTAAAGGAGCTGGCGATGTTTGGGCTACATGGTGTAAAAAAGTTGTTTCTGACTAATATGATGCATTGGCAGTTTTACGCGATACGCGGTGTACAATGGCTAAGATAGTACCTAAAACCATAATCAAACAACCTATCCACAGTATATTAATACCGGGGAATATAATGGCTTTCATGATGATAAACTGCGAGTCGTCTTTACGCTCGGCAATTTTTAGCATGGCCTTGTTGTTTTGTGTATCAATATTATAAAAGCTGAATTTTAAGCCCAACTTATCAAGCTTAACATCTACAGGCTCTACAAAACTACCACGAACAACAAACTTAGGCTCGGCAATATAATCCTTGCCATCCATGCCTAATACACGCAGTCTTGCTTTAACAGCAATATCAGCAGGCGCTAACTTTAGTTGCGCACGCTCACCTGCTTTTTGAATAGGTACAATACTATCCAGCATTATCATGTGTCGGCTGGTGAATAAAGAGTCGCCAACACCCAACTTGCTTTCTGTTGGTACACTGTAGCCTTCATCATCAACCATCTTTTTACCTTCCATTCGCTCACGCTCGCGTTCCTGTAATTTGCTATCGTACGTTACGTGGGTATAAATATCGCGGTGTAAAAAGTGGCGGGTATCGGGCTCGCTAACATTGCCCATACGCGGGTTGGTTTGTATTAGCGGATACAGGGTAAAAGCCTTAGCAAACTTGCCTGCATCGTGCTTAAAGTAATCAACCTTGTGGTAAATATTTACACCTGCTACAGAGTCGCCGCGGTAGCTAATAAAGTATTCGCCCATTTCAAGGGTATCATTTTTAGGCAGCAGGATATTCTCGTTATTAGGGAAATCTTTACCTAAATCTACCCCCGAATTATTTTGAGAGATAACCTTGCTACGCGATGTTGATACCAACGCACCTAACAGTATTAATGCAAAACCAATGTGTGCAATAGAAGCGCCTGCCTTGGGTATATTGCCTTTTAGTATACGAATTATATAATCCATATTAGCAACTATGGCAAAGGTTGTGCTAAAGAACAGTATTAAGTAAGGCAGCTCTTTTACCTGGTATTTCAATACCAATTCTGCAGCTATAGTTACTATAAGAGATATAAAAAGTGCGGGAGTTAGTTTGCGTACTAGTTCTTTACCATCGGTCTTTTTGTATTTTAAAAACAAGCCGAAAGCCATTATACAGGTAATAATAAAGGCAAACGGTAACTGCCACATATTGTACACTTGCACCTCGTTAGAAGCTGCGGCCCAATCGGTATTGAATATTTTATTGATAACCGGGCGCGATGTAAATATAGTTATGTGGAAAGCCGACAGGGTAAGTACCAAGGCCCCTATAAACATCCAAAACTCGCGCGACCATAAGTGTTCTTCGGTTTCGTGCTTAGGGAAACCGCCCATTGCCCTAACCCATAAAACAATAGCCAGAATAATAAAAAATGCCAAATATAAAAGCAACTGCCCCTGCATACCTAAATCGGTAAAGGCATGTACAGATGCATCGCCCAATATACCGCTGCGGGTAAGGAAGGTTGAGTATAATACCAATAGGAAAGATGCTATAGCTAGGAAGAATGCCGCAGATAACGACTGCCCTTTGTTTTTATGGATAACCATAACGTGGGCTGCGCCAACTAGGGTAATCCAAGGTACAAGTGATGAATTTTCTACAGGGTCCCATGCCCAGAAACCGCCAAAGCTAAGTGCTTCGTACGCCCATGCACCGCCCATTAAAATACCGGTGCCCAGCACCATTATACCGAAGAAGGTCCATGGCAGGGCTGGCTTTAACCATTCAGTATATTTCTTTCTCCAAAGGCCAGCAATAGCATAAGCAAAAGGCACTAAGGTACTTGCAAAACCAAGGAACAAGGTTGGCGGGTGGATAACCATCCAATAGTTTTGCAGCAGCGGGTTTAAGCCACGGCCTTGTATTTTAGAAAGATAATCGGCCATTTGGGTAAACGGCATATTTACAAAATCAGGGTGCAGGCGAGTAAGGGTAAATGGGTTACTGCCAATAACAACAGTATCGCTAACTTCTATACCTAATACCATAGATGCTAGAAAAACCTGTACCAGAGCAAAGACAGCCATTACGGTAGGTTCCCACTCCTTAGTAAGGCGTATTAATATATTGCCCAGCACCATGTTCCAAAAAGTCCACAGCAAAAAGCTACCCTCCTGCCCTTCCCACAGGCAGCTAAGAATATACTTCATGCGCATTTCGTTGTTAGAGTGTTCCCACACATAATGGTACTCATACCTGTGGTTAAACAACAGGTGCAACAAAATGGCAAATATGCTTATTACCGATATACTGTTTAGCCAAAAACCAATGCGCCCGGTAACTATCCAGTTGCGTTTATCTTCGTCGGTTTTACTAAAGTTAGAAATGAAGTAGCTGAAGGCTGATAATAATGCTCCGGCAAATGCTAAAAAAATTGCAGCATTGCCCAGTTTACCCCAAATAAGTTGCTCGCCAATATATTCCATTGTACATCACCCCAGCCCTTCTGTTAAGGCAGAGGGGCTAAAACTTGGGGTATATTTTAGTTAATTTACAGCCTTAAACTCTTTTTCTGTCGGCTCAACACCTTGTTCAGCAGCAGTTTGTGGCCCTTGTTTATTAGTATACTTAGAAGGGCACTTGGTTAATATTTTAGATGCTACAAATTCAGCACCAACGGCCTTGCCAGTAACAACAATAGTGTCTGTATGTTCAAAATTTTCGGGCTTTGTACCGTTAAAAACTACCTTACGCTCCTCATTCTTTTTATCAAAAATGTAAAAAGCAAACAGGTTAGGGTTTTTAATAGGGTCGTACTCTATGGCCTTGTTTTTATCAAGCACACCTTTAATCTGGTATTCTTTGCCGGCGTTGGCAAAGGCCTTATCAAAAGTAACCGTGGTAGATGCACTGGTTATAGAAGTAACCACCACGCCAATGCCTACAGCAATAACAATAATTAAAATTATATGAATGCGTTTCATAACTGAACTATTTCTTAATTCCTGCTTGTTTTTCTAACCTGCTTACTTTGCGGTCTATCAAAACAAGGTATACCGCAAGGCCTACAAATACAAGGCCAACAACAGCAATAACAACATAAATTTTACCATCTCTTCTAAAAGCATCGGCCATTTCTGGTGTTTGGGCAACATCTTGCGCCATTGCCACAGCCGATACCATTAACGATAAGAAAAGCGCTATATATTTTTTTACTGATAACATACTAATCCATTTCATTTTGCAATAGTTTAAACTCTACTTCGCGCATGCGGGCCCTTACGTTTAGCAACCATACGCCCATTAGTATCCAACCTAAAACGGCTGGGTAAAAAACAGCGCGCATGTTACTGTCTAAGTCATAACCGCCAAAGCCCGGGTTACCTGCCTGCCCGGGGTGCATGCTATCATCGGCCATGCGGGGCAGTACATTAACAAACACCATAAACATGACATAGGCAAATATGTTGTAAACAGCAGCTATGCGGCCGCGTTTGCTCATCTCGTCAATAGAAGCGCGTAAAATAAAATATGCCAAATAGGCAATCATACCCACAGCCACCCCATTTAGTTTAGGGTCGTTAGGCCACGGTTCTCCTCAGGTAAAATTGGCCCAGGCCATGCCTGTAACAATACCAATAGCGCCAAACATCATGGCTACGTTAGCAGCCTCGGTGGCTATAATATCATATTTCTGTTTAAAGGTGCTTAGGTAGGCAATGCTGTAGCCAATAGAAATGCTAAGCAATGTCATCATAGCAAACCACATGGTAACGTGGAAATACAGGTTACGTATTGTTTCGTGCAATATCCAAAGGGCCGGAACCTGCCCTATGAAGCCCATAACAATGGAATACAACACCAGCGTAATACCTAATGCTTTCCACCAATGTGCTTTCATAATTTTAATGTGATTTTAGTCGTGCCAAAGATACGGAAATAACAGATAGCCTAATGCTGCCGTAACAATATTAAGTCCGCCCAAGGCTATTAAATACATGGTAGGATCTTCCAGCAACATGCCCGATACTGCCATGGATGATAATTTGATAACGATTATAAGCACAGGCATCAATAACGGTATACTCAAAATAGCCATCAGGGCAAGGTTTCCGTTGGTGCGAGATGCTATTGCCGACACCATAGTTAGCACCGCCGCAAAGCCCGAAGCCCCTAAAACAGCCGTGCCAAAAAACAAAGGTTTTTCTACCACAGGGTTACCCACCAGGGTTGAATAAACCAAAATGGTAACCAGTGTCAATACAATGGTTAACAGTATATTATAAATTATTTTTGACAGGATAACCGCACCCGGCGATGCCAAGGTAAAGGTGTAAAGTTGCACTTCTTTACTCTCTCCGCCAAAGCTTTTAGATACCGCATTGGTAGCCGCAAAAAGTTCTATAACCCAAAAAAGGGCATTCCAGGTGCTTCTGTCGTCTATAGTGTGGAATGATAGGTAGCAAATAAAAACAGTGCTTACAGCATACAATACAATAGCACCCAACGCATATTTTTGGCGAAATTCGAGAATGAACTCTTTTTGTATCAGGCTGATTGTTTGCTTTAACATAATTCCCGGTTAACCGTTGCCAGTTAATTAGCACAAAGATAATCACCCGCTATGAGTTATGGGTTATCAATTATCAGAACCTCATAATTTTTAATCAATATTGATAGTTGTGTTGTTATATTTTTAGTTTTACACTTTTAGTTATGATGAAGACCACCTTGGTATTAGGAGCCACAGAAAAAACAGACCGTTACGGTAACATAGCACTTAAACGCTTATTAAGCCACAGCCAGCCTGTAAAAGCAATTGGTATAAAAGATGGTAATGTAGAAGGTACACCCATCCATGTAGGTATGCCCCCATTTGACGATATTGATACCGTTACCCTCTACCTCAACCCCAAAAACCAGGAAGAGTATATTGATTATATCATCGGCCTAAAGCCAAGGCGGATAATCTTTAACCCCGGCACAGAAAACCCCAAGCTGGAAAACCTGGCCCGCCAAAACGGCATTGAGCCTATTGAGGCTTGCACATTGGTTATGTTGAGTACTGGGCAGTATTAGTTGCCTGTTCCGGGTTGTCAGTCCCAGTTTTCATTTTTTTACTGACAACCGACTACTGACTACTGACAACTGTTATCTTTGCCCATGCAAATTTCAGAACAGATTCTAATCCTCGATTTCGGCTCGCAGTATACCCAACTTATAGCCCGCCGCCTGCGCGAACTGAATGTTTACTGCGAAATATACCCTTACAATAACCCTCCTGAAATAACCGAAGTTACCAAAGGCATTATCCTATCGGGTAGCCCCCACTCTGTGCGCGAAGAAAACGCCCCCGATGTTGATTTGGAAGCCATTTTTGCTAAAGCACCTGTTTTAGGTGTGTGCTATGGTGCGCAACTTATAGCCCAAAAACTGGGTGGCGAGGTTACTGCATCTAACGTGCGTGAATATGGCCGTGCTAACCTGGCAACGGTAAACAACGAGAATAAATTAACTCACAATGTTTTTAACGGAAGCCAGGTGTGGATGAGCCACGGCGACAGCATTACCAAACTGCCCGAAAATGCTACCCTTATAGCTACTACAGAAACTATACCGGTTGCTGCATATAAGCTGAATAACAAAGAGGTTTACGCTATACAATTTCACCCCGAGGTAACGCATAGTTCTGACGGGTTAACCCTGTTAAAGAATTTTGTAGTTGATGTTTGCGGTTGCAGCCAATCGTTTACCCCTGCATCGTTTGTAGATACTACGGTTGCCGAGCTGAAAGAGAAACTAGGCAACGATCGTGTAGTGCTTGGCCTTTCTGGCGGTGTAGACAGTTCGGTAGCAGCTGCTTTGCTAAAGCGCGCCATTGGCGATAACCTGTTCTGTATTTTTGTAGATAACGGTTTACTCCGTAAAAATGAGTTTGAAACCGTTTTGGAAGCCTATAAAGAGATGGGGCTTAATGTTATTGGTGTTGATGCCAGTCAGCGTTTTTATAGTGCTCTTGCAGGACTAAGTGACCCGGAAGAAAAGCGCAAAGCTATTGGCAAAGCATTTATAGAGGTGTTTGATGAAGAAGCCCATAAAATTGAAAACGTAAAATGGCTGGGGCAGGGCACTATTTATCCTGACGTTATTGAGAGTATGTCGGTTAAAGGACCTTCGGCAACCATTAAAAGCCACCATAATGTAGGTGGATTGCCCGATTTTATGAAACTGCAAGTGGTAGAACCCCTACGTATGTTGTTTAAAGACGAAGTGCGCCGTGTGGGCCGCAGCATGGGGTTAACCGAAGAGCGTTTGGGCCGTCACCCTTTCCCGGGTCCGGGCTTGGCTATCCGTATTTTGGGCGATATTACTGCCGAAAAAGTACAACTGTTGCAAGAGGTTGACCATATATTTATAGAAGGCTTAAAGAGCGATGGCCTGTACGATAGCGTATGGCAGGCAGGTGCTATTCTTCTACCTGTAAAATCGGTAGGTGTTATGGGCGATGAACGTACCTATGAAAGTGCAGTGGCCTTACGTGCAGTAAGTTCTGTTGATGGTATGACCGCCGACTGGTGCCATTTGCCTTATGAGTTCCTTGCTAAAACATCCAACGAAATAATAAACCGCGTAAAGGGGTTAACCGCGTGGTGTACGATATTAGCAGCAAACCACCCGCTACTATTGAGTGGGAGTAAAATTGATTCATCTTATGGCATCCAATGTTCCGGTAGTAAGACAAGTTGCATGGGTATCTATGATACCCCAGTTTGTTTTTATGGGTTTACTGTTTGCGGGGTATTATTTGGCAGGCTAGTAAGAATTTATTGTTTATGGAGCCGCAACATATCTAATCATATCTTTTTTATTGCGCTATATTATCCCCCGTTACCATCGTACTGGAATGAAATTAGTCAAACAGAAAGATTATAAAGATGCAATTTCATACTTTGTAAAAAGTTATGATTTTTTTAATTATTATTCTTGGGTTGACAAGTATCGATATATCACTCTGTTAAGTTCATCCTTAATGTGTTATAGGGAAATGGCCTTAAACAATATAGCTTTCTGTTACGGACAAATAGGCGAAGGACAATTAGCTGAAGAATATTACTTGCGCACGTTGAGTGAATATCCAGATAATGAAATGGCCAAAGCAGCTTTAAACTTAATTAATGCCGGCAAAGGAACATCTAATTAGTAGATATAAGCCTACCAAGTACTAACATAACTCTGATTGCTGACTACTAATCCTTTAATACTGTATTAGCTTTTCTTAAGCAATTTATGCTCTAAGTGCTGCTCTACGTAACGTACCGGTTTACCAACATGGGCTACGGCTGCAACAATTTCTTTTGGGGTAACATGGAAACGCTTTGCCCAAAATGCAACTTCATCTGCATCGTTAATGTTAATCCACGTTTTTTCCAGGTAATTTACTTTAGGAGCCATAATCTTGTTAATTGCATTAGTAAAGACTAAAAAGGAAAACTATTACTAATATAGCCCGCTTTACTGATATTATAATGCAAATATACGGATTTTAGCTGTACGCTTCAAGCATATTCTTAGTTATCAGCATAATTAATTTTGACTGCTCAAAAACGTCCTCATTTTTATATGCAGCCACCAATTTTTGAAAATTTTATTAATTAGTTTGAAATGGAAAAGCCTATTTAATATTGTAGCTTTGCTATAGATGAAAGTTACATTTTACGGGGCAGCCCGCACGGTTACAGGCAGTAAGCACATGCTTACTACAATTAGCGGCAAAAAGGTTTTACTTGATTGCGGCCTATTTCAAAACAAGGGCGCTGCCGACTCTAACCGGCATTTAGGGTTTAATCCATCTGAACTGGATTATGTCATCCTTTCGCATGCGCACATAGACCATAGCGGCGCCTTGCCTATATTGGTTAAACAGGGCTTTACAGGTGCCATATATTGCACCCGTGCCACGTACGACCTATGCCGTATTATGCTTGCCGATAGCGCCAAAATTCAGGAAAGCGATATTGCCTATATTAATAAAAAGCGGGAGCGTAAAGGGAAGACCCCATTGAGCCCTTATACGACCAGGATAATGTAGACGATTGCATGAAGCTATTCCGCTATAAAGAAAAGTATGGCGAGTGGTATACAATTGATGAAGAAGTAGAAGTGCTATTTAGCGATGCAGGGCATATACTGGGCAGCGCATGTGTAAGCCTTAAAGTAAGGGAGAGCATTGATAAGGTTATCCACTTGTTGTTTAGTGGAGATGTTGGCAGGCCCGGCGATTTGATTTTACGGGACCCGGACAAAACCCCGCAGGCCGATTATATTATTTGCGAGAGCACCTACGGCAACCGCCTGCACGAACCGCGCGAAAACACACGCAACAAGTTGTTGGAAATTGTAACCGAAACTTGCCTTAAACGGAAAGGTAAAATTATAATACCCGCTTTTAGTTTAGGTCGTACACAAGAGTTGGTTTATACCCTGGACCGTATGCGTACCGAAGGTATGCTACCCAATATTAAAGTGTTTGTTGATAGTCCCCTATCTATAAATGCTACAGGAGTTATGCGCAACCACCCCGAGTGCTTTAACCAAGATATTTTGGATTATATGAAGCGTGACCCCGACCCATTTGGGTTTAATAACCTGCATTATATACAAGATGTAAAAGAGTCTATTGCCTTAAACAGCCTTGATGAGCCTTGTATAATTATATCATCATCGGGCATGATGGAGGCCGGCCGTATAAAGCACCATATAAAAAACAACATCCGCGATAAGCGAAACACCATACTTATTGTTGGCTTTGTACCCGCCAATACCCTTGGCGACCGGTTACTGAAAGGCGAAAAAACAGTACGCATATTTGGCGAAGAATACCCTGTAGAAGCCCAGATAGAAGAGCTACAAGCCTTTAGCGCCCATGCCGATTATACTGAGTTGTTGGAATGGATAAGTGTGCAAAACCCTAAAAAAGTAAAGCGTCTATTCTTAGTTCATGGAGAATATGAAGCACAGCAGGCATTTAAAGAAAAACTTATTGTTTTAGACTATAAAAATATTGAGATACCTGAAAAGGGAGAAAGCTTTGATTTGGTTTAGATAGATTTAAAAATGGTATCAGATAAAAAATACACCAACCAACTGATAAATGAAACCAGTCCGTACCTGTTGCAGCATGCGCACAACCCGGTAAACTGGTACCCTTGGGGCGAGGAGGCTTTAGCCAAAGCCAAGGCTGAGAACAAAATGCTGCTGGTTAGTGTGGGCTACTCTGCCTGCCACTGGTGCCACGTTATGGAGCGCGAGTGTTTTGAAAATGAAGAAGTGGCGGCTTTAATGAATGAGTACTTCATCAACATAAAAGTAGACCGCGAAGAACGCCCCGATATTGACCAGGTTTATATGAGTGCGGTACAGCTTATGACAGGGCGCGGGGGCTGGCCTTTAAACTGCATTACCCTACCCGATGGGCGGCCTATATACGGAGGCACATATTTTCCTAAAGATAACTGGATGGCTATTTTACAGCAAATGGCCGAGATATTTACCTACGAACGGGAACGTGCCGAAGACTACGCCGCTAAGCTTACAGAAGGTGTTGCCCTGAGTGGACTCGCCATTAAAAGTACTGCTACAGATATTAACTGGGATGGTGTTTTAAATGAAACAGTTGCCACTTGGATGAACAACCTGGATAATGTGGAAGGTGGTCCGGCGCGTGCGCCAAAGTTCCCGCTACCCAACAACTATTTATTCTTGTTGCGGTATGCTACACTATATAAAAATGAAAACCTGCTTAAGCACGTAAACCTTACGCTTACTAAAATGGCTTATGGCGGCATTTACGACCAACTAGGCGGAGGCTTTGCCCGCTACTCGGTAGATGGCTTTTGGAAAGTGCCGCATTTTGAAAAGATGCTGTATGATAATGCCCAATTAGTATCGTTATACGCCGAGGCATATAAGGCTACAGGTATAGTATTATATAAAGAAGTGGTTGATGATACCCTTGGATTTATTGAGCGGGAGTTAACATCGCCAGAGGGCTTGTTTTACTCGGCGCTTGATGCTGACAGCGAAGGCGAAGAAGGCAAATTTTACGTTTGGAAGAAAGAGGAATTAACGGCATTACTGGGCAATGATTTTGCTGTATTTGCTGATTATTTCAACATAAACTTAGAAGGACTTTGGGAGCATGGCAATTACATATTGCTGCGTAAAAAAGACGAGCAAACACTTGCAGCCCAGCATGGTTTATCTGTATCAGACTTAAAAGATAAAGTAGCAAGTTGGAAAAACCTGCTGCTGGCAGAGCGCGCTAAAAAATACGTCCGGGATTGGATGACAAATGCCTGGCATCGTGGAACGCCCTGATGATACACGCCTATGCTGATGCTTATAAATACCTTGGGGTTAAAGCCTACCTGGATAAAGCCATAGCAGCTATGAAGGTGTTTGAAGAAAAATACAACAACGGTAGTGTACTGCTGTACCATAACTATAAACAAGGCCGCAGCACAATTACAGGCTTTTTAGAGGATTACTGTTTTGCTATTGATGCCTATATAGCCTTATACGAAAACACTTTTAATGCTGAATATATAACCAAAGCAACCGCGTTAATTGAAAGCTGCTACACCCAATTTGCCGATGAGCAAACGGGAATGTTCTTTTTTACGCCCGCTACCCAAACCGATTTGATTGCCCGTAAAATGGAGGTACACGACAATGTAATTCCTGCATCAAACTCGGCACTGGCGCGTAGTTTATATACTATATACCAACTTACCGGCACTATAAAATACCGCGATACTGCTATGCAAATGCTTAGTAATATAGCCGAAGATATGCCCGGCTATGGTGGTGGATATTCTAACTGGGGCTTACTGGCATTGCAACAGGCTAAACCTTTTTACGAGGTGGTTATAACCGGAGATAAAGCCACGGAATATGCAACAGAAGTAAATAGACAATACCTACCTAATACATTACTGGCTGCCGCTATAAACAGCGAACCCCTTGATGTGTTCAAGGGGCGCTTAAAACAGGGCGAAACCCTGGTATATGTTTGCATAAACAACACTTGCCAAGCACCTGTTAAAACAGTTGCCGAAGCGTTGGCTGCAATTACTTAGCTTCTATTGCGCTGGCTTTTATTACAAAATAAATATCATGCGAAAGGCGCATGCCGCCCTGCATGTGGCTATTTGATGATACAGGGGCTTTGATTATTACCACATCATCGGCTATGCTGCACACATACTCTACGTTATAGTTATACATGCGCGGACGGTTAGTCTGGCGGTCGTCAAAAGCACTGATAGCTGATGGCCAGTTATCTTCGTGGGCATATCTTTTAATCTCGCTAAGCATAGAACCACCTACAGCATCTCTAATATCATCTTCATCAGCACCTGAAAAACTATAGGTAGAAAATAAATCGCCAAAGTTGGTTACGGTAACAGCCCTGCCTTTGTAAAACCCACCAGAAGATGAAGAAGAACTCCCCCACCTGATAAATCAACGCCGGCTTTACCAATAATAAAGTAAATATCGTGGGTTAAACGCATGCCACCACTCATGTGGCTGTTCTTGCTTACAGGTGCCCTTAGCACTACCCTATCGCCAAACTCGCAAACAAGTTCTACATAGTAGTTGTACATTTTAGGGCGATTTGTTTGACGGTCGTCAAAACCACTAATGGCCGATGGCCAGTTACGCTCGTTAGCATAGGTTTCAATATCCTGAAAAACAGAACTGCCAACGGCATCTTTAATATCTGCTTCATCAGTACTAGAGAAGGTATAGGTAGAGTATAAATCGCCAAAGTTGGTTACAGTTACCTGCTTAGCGCTTCTTGTATACGAAGTAGTTCCACTACTGCTGCCACCGCTGTAGCTAACAGCATCACCCCCTATAATAAAGTAAATTGTTTCTGAAGGGCGCATGTGCGATGGCATAGACCTGTTCTCGCCCTCGGGAACACGCAACAATACCTTATTATCGCCAAAACGGCAGACAAAGTAAGTTGTGTACCTTTTTATATCCTCTTCATTATCAAAAAAAGCGGTAAGGTTGCTAATACCATCGGGCCACGATGATTCCCTGCACGTAGCGTCTATACGGCTAAACTCATCGCCGCCTACAACGCTTGTAATATCACTCTCCTCATCGGGGCCAAACTTGTAGGTAGTGTACATGCTGCCCGGCTTGGTAATATAGGCGCGGTCTCCACGGTCTTGTGCATTAAGCAATGCCGGTACAAGTAACAAAAAGAGGAAAAAACACTTCTTCATATATGGTTTTAATTTAGGTTGCAAAATAGTAATTACTTATTAATTCCAAGTTGTAAATACACCGGAAATTTTACTGTATGTATTTCACCATCAGGCCAAAAGGGCTTTAATTCATCAATTAACCCATCAACAGGGTTGTAATTATTTGCCGTTATAAACTTTTGTACACCCGACCATGTATTTAAATAGCCTTCAAACTGTTTTATATCCCACTCCACCTCTATTACAAATGATGCTTTTTCAACATCAATAAAAGGAAATGGTATTGACTTATAATGTTCATCAATATGTATCCTTTCAGCGTCCCAATAAGGGTTTGTAGTTACCTTATAAAAATGCATAAAATGCTTATCTATAGCGGGATTAACGCTCAACACATCGTACAACCAAACAGCAATTATCCCTCTGGGTTTTAACACCCGCTTTACTTCTGCATTAAAGGCTTCAAAATTGAACCAATGCAAAGCCTGTGCCACGGTAATAAGAGAGAATGTGTTATCAGCAAAACCGGATTCTTCAGCACGTTGCAAAGAGTAGTGGATATTATCAACAAGGGCGGCATTGTCCAGTTGCTTTTGGCTAATATCGGTAGCATATACGTTGGTAAAGCGTTTAGCCAGCTCTACAGCTACCTTGGCCATTTCCTGTGGCACAGTCCCACGCGTTTTCATAATCGGTAACGCGGGTAAACAAGTAATCGTAAAGTGCCTGTGGGTAAACGGGCCTGTATTGTGCATACAGGTGTGCCTTGAGCCGAGAAATTATCTTTAGGTTTATGCATGTTATGCCTTCTATAAAAATGAAAAAGCCGGGTTACGAAGCCGGCCTTTTCAAAACTATGAAAACTTAACCCAAGAAAAAACTATCGTGTAATTACAAGCTTTTGTACCGGTAAGGTAATATCATGTAATTTAATATCTACAAAATAATGGCCTTGTGCAAGGGCCGATGTGTTGATTGGCAATATGGTAGTACCAGCATCAAACACATGGTAATCGTTAGAAATAAGCTGACCAACAGAGTTATATACCAGTATTGAGCCATAATCGGCGCTGTGTAGGTTAATGGTTACATTAACCAGGTTGTCGGTTGGGTTAGGATATAAACCAACGGTGTTTACAGGGCTATTGGCACAACGGATGTATTTGGCATCAAAGGTTTCAAACTGCCCATTAAAATCGGTTTGACGTAAACGGTAGTATGCACCGGTAGCATTAGGGCTAAAATCGGTATAGCTGTAGTTTACAGTTGTGTTGTTGTTGCCCGCACCGTCAACAATAGCTATGGTAGAGTAATTAGTTCCATCAACACTGCGCTCTACTTCAAAGTAATCGTTATTGGCTTCAGAAGCTGTAGTCCAGTTAATGGTTACGTTATCAGTATTACAATTGCCTTTAAATTCTACTAGGGTAATAGGCAGCGGACTGTTGCTGCCCGATGTACCATCGTGCAATACCCATGGCGAATAGTTGCTAACGCTGGTCACAGTTACTGTATTGTTAGCGCCATTGTTGGTGTTTGTTCCACCAAAATAATCGGGGGCGTTCCATTTTGCAGCGGGCAGTGCTGCTGCATCCCAACGTTGTGCTTTAAGGTTGCCTTCGGTAATTAAGCTATTTCCGGTTAAGTCGCCATCGGCATAGGTAAATGTCATAGACGATACAGGCTTGGTAGTATAGTTGTTAGCATCTATAACCCACCAACGGTCTAATGTAGCATCGGTACCGTTACCGGGGCCATTTTCAAAATTCATGTGGCCTACCCCGCTTACATAAGGAGTGTTATCGTTGCCCGATGGGTAAGTAGTAACGGTTACATTACCGGTACCCGACTGGCTGCCCGAAGTCGTTACAGCAAATGTAAAGGCAACATCATCGCCTGCGGCGTTAGCAAATGGAAACCTATAGCTGTTGCCGTTAGGGGCATTGCCAATATTCCATTGCAGTTTAGAGTTACCATCGGTAGTTTCGCCGCGTATGTGTTTAGAAGAAAATGGTGTGTTTTGTTGAATAGCGGCAACAGAGTTGTTGTTTACTATTAAAGTATTGCTGTTTAAACTTACAATACCATCAAGGGTAAGTATGTTGTTTACAGTATTGTTGTTATTTGCCAATGTTTTAACGCCCGTGCCCGATACAGTCAGACTTTCAAAAGTTGTTGGGTTTGTACCGCCAATTGCCTGGGCAGTATTACCATTTAGTTCAACTATACCGGTGCTGTTGTAAGAGGTAAAAACAGTATTAGAAGCATTGTTAGTCCAATCGCCTTCTACTTTAATAGTCCCCTCGTTATTTATAACGCCATTGGTACCATTTGTATATCCGCCACTGCTTACTATAATATTGGAGCCGCTTACTACGACTATGTTGGCCCCATTATTTACAATACCCTGTGCATTAAGGCCAAGGGTTAAAATTGTGAATGCAGAGGGTAATAAAATTTGGTAGAGTTTTTTCATAAAGTAATTTGGGTTAAATCACAAAACTTAAACGAATATACGAAATTTAATCGAGATTTGCAAATTTTCAACAATTCCTTACATGTAAAACCCTAATAACAAACACGCTAGAAGTACTGAAAACAAACAAAAAAGCCCCGGCAACCCGAGGCTTTAATTTAAATTCTGTTAATAACTTACGCGTTATTTCAAATCTTCAAGTACGTGCATTAACTGTTTGCGGGCAAGAAAAATGCGGCTTTTTACAGTACCAATGGGCAGGTCTAAATGCTCTGCAATTTCTTTATACTTATACCCATCAAAATACATTTCAAAAGGTATTTTGTATTCTTCTTCAAGTGCCTCAATAGCCTTGTAAATTTCCTTCTCATTAATTTTAGACTCTGCAACCCTTGCACTTGCCACTTGTGGCAGGTTCATATAATAAAGGTCTTTTGTACCATCAACTATAGTGCGAGTTTTAGCAGCCCTACGGTAGTTGTTGATGAAGATATTCTTCATTATAGTATATAATCAGGCTTTAAGGTTGGTTGAGTCTGCAAACTTATCGCGGTAAACCATTGCTTTAAGCATGGTTTCCTGCAATAAATCTTTAGCTTGTTCATCGTTAGATGTTAAGCTTAAAGCGAAATATCTTAACTGATTAGAGAAAGCTAAAACCTGTTTGTTGAATTCTACTGTTGACATAAGGCAGATTTTTGTTTAACAAATTCCTCTACAAAGATAAACAAAAAATTTACTTGCAAAAGAAAATTGTAGTTATTATTAATAGTAATTTAAACTATTAATGTTACAACAACAATCTTGCCAAAACATCAAAGTGGCAGAACAATTGTTTAACAATAAGTAAAATTTATTAAACAAAAAGATGTATATACAGTAATGATAAGGGTTCTAGAGAAAAATCGGAAATGGAAAAAATTTCAGCACGAAAGAATAAGAGACTTTTTGTCCTAATTCAGGTGATTATTCTTGTCTAAGAAAGATACAAATTCATCTATCTGATAAAAATAGTTTACCTCTTTTACCGGGTTTGTTAATTGGTTTAAAACCTGAGGGCCGGCAACCATCATTTTAACTTGTGGAAAGTCGTTTTTTAACGACTCGAAATAATGGCTTATAACCTTGCTTGATGTTGGTGTTGTAATAAATGTAAACCAACCTTTAGGGTCATATACTTTTATAGCTTCTTTTAAATCTTTTAATGGTACAGATTGACCTAAGTACAGTACCTGCACGCCACGAGATTTGAAGTAATACTTAGCAAAGAGCAATCCCATTTCATGAAACTCGCCTTCCGGAAGGTATAATACATAGCGTACATCCCTTTCCGGTATCAAAAGACCATCAATAGCTACAATAATTTTACGGCGTATAAGGTTGGTAACAAAATGTTCTTGAGCAACGTTAATCTCGCCAACCTGCCACATAATACCCACTTTACGCAAAAATGGTAGTATTACATAGCGCATAGTAGCATCAAAACCAAACTTAATAGTAGTAACGGATATTACTTTTTCAAACTTACGTTCGCAAAAGTCTACCATGGCAATAATAAGCTTATCAATATGTATTGAATAAAAATCGTCGGGGCTTGAAGTATTTTCAGAAACCACCTCTAATTCTTTAGACAGTTGATCTTCTGTTAGACGGCTTAGCTTAGAAATTTTACCGCCATGCCTTATCAGTTGAGATATATTAAGGAGTAGTTTAAGCTCCATATCATCATACCTGCGTATGTTGGTTTCGGTACGTTCTGGCTTTAGCACACCATAGCGCTGCTCCCATATACGTATGGTATGAGCCTTGATGCCCGATAACCTTTCTAAGTCTTTTATAGAGTATTGCGCCATAATATTTTATGCTAAAGCAAACGTAAGAACGTTTTAGCACAATTATTGTTTAGCAGCAATTAATACCAAACAGTTTTTTTAACAGTTTGGTTTATTAAATTTGTACCTTAAAGTTTTAACATACCCACCAGAATGTTGTTTATACGGTCTAAAAGCATAAAGAAGTTTACCGACGAGGAGTTGGTAGAACGCTATGCTAATACCCGGACCAGCGAGTATGTTGCCGAGCTTTTTAACCGATACACTGTAATGGTATATGGTGTTTGCATAAAGTATTTGAAAGATGAGGACGAGAGCAAAGATGCTACCATGCAAATTTTTGAAAAACTGATTAGCGATTTACCCAAACATACTGTACGCACTTTCAGGCCTTGGCTGCACATGGTTACCCGCAACCATTGCCTTATGAAATTAAGGAAAGAAGCACAGGTTGTAAATATTAGTACCGATGATTTTGTGCTGGAGAGTGACGACTTTGTGGAAAACGGTACAGGTGCGCATCATATATCTGAAGCGCATGAAAAAGAAGAAAAGTATGTAAAGCTAGAACAAGCTGTAGAAGAGCTGACAGAGGAGCAACGAAAGTGCATTGAACTGTTTTATTACCAGAAGAAATGCTACGATGAAATTGCTGAACTAACAGGCTACAGCTATAAGCAGGTAAAAAGCTATATACAAAACGGAAAAAGGAATTTGCGCATTAGTTTGACTAATACAAATGGCTAACAACAATATAAATAAACCGCCGGTTGAGGGCGACAGTTTACTGTCGTACCTTAATAATGAGCTAAACAAGGCCGACAAGCATAAGCTGGAAGAGCAGATGCTTGAGGACGAGTTTTTGGCCGATGCCGCCGAAGGGTTGGGTATGGTTAAAAACAAGGCAGCCCTTGCAGCTAATATAGCTGCAATAAACGCCGGCGTATCATCATCATTAAAAAGCAGTACTACTGCCGCACCGGCAAAATCGTTTCTATCTGTAATAGGTAACACGGCTGCTATTGCAGCAACCATTGCCCTTTTAGTAGGTGCTGCCTATTTTATTTCTCAATATTCAGCCACAAACTCTGCAAAAGAAACAACTGTTGTAGATAATAAGGTAGCACCGCAGCAACCCCAATTTGCCCCGTTAAACGATGGCAGTAATCCTACAATAGAAGAGAGCCCCGCGGCAGACTCACTATCTACCGCTACTACAGCTACTGAAAACAATAAAGTATTTGCCCCAAATGCAAACTACTATAAATATACACCCGTAGTAACTAATGATGTATATGATGCTGATGAAGCAGCCCCTGCCGAAAACATACCTGTGGGCAACGGTACTAAAGATATGTTTGTTGCAGAACCGGCTAAGAAACTAGCGCAGGAAGATATTGATATATCTATGTACGGACCGGCATCTAATAACAACTTTAACCAAGCGCCTGTTAAATTAAGTACCAAAACTACCAGTAACGATAGGCTTGAGAAAAGTAAGAAAGAATCTAAGTTGAAATCGCGTAATGAAGATGTGAGTAGCGGCGATGATGCCCCGGGGGTTTACATGGATGGTATTTTAATTAAAAAAGACAACGACGACAAGTCTGTTACAACACAGGCTTCTAACCCAACCCGTGCTACTGTTACCGGCAAAAAAGAGTCTACCCCATCAGAAATTACTGACAAGGCCCTTAACTACTACAAAAATGGCGATTATAAAGGCGCACTGGGCGAGTTGGAAATACTATTGAAGAAAGAGCTAAGGCAACATGAAAGCCATTTACTACTCAGGCATGGCAAACAAATACCTGGGCAGAGAGAGCAAGGCTTTAGACTTTTATAACAAAGTACCCGCAGGCACTACATATTACGAAAATGCACAGTGGGAAAAGGCACAGATATTAAAATCTCAAAAGAAAGCCGACCAAGCTATTTTAGCCTTGCAAGAAGTGGTTAGGTTAAACGGTCCGTTAAAAAGCAGGGCCGAGAACCTGATTAAAGAATTGAAAGCTAAAAGCACGAATAAATAATATAGTATACCCTACCCCTTAAATGGATACCCCTAATCTTTTGGTTGACACTGCCTATTTGGCACCCAGTTTATATATGGATTTTGATAGCCCTACTGTATCAGAGTTTGCTGCAAAATACGGCAAGGGCTCTAACGATAAAGAAGTTGCCATAAGCCTGTATTATGCCGTAAGGGATAATTTTTGGTACGACCCTTACCATGTAAACATGAGCCACGAGGCATTAAAAGCCAGCAGCATGATAGAGCGTGGCAGTGGCTATTGTGTTGAAAAGGCTAATTTTTTGGCAACCGTAGCAAGGGCTTGTAACATTCCTGCCCGCTTGGGTTTTGCTATAGTGCGTAACCATATAGGCACAGAAAAGCTTCAGCAGATATTAAAGAGCGACCTGTTTGTTTTTCATGGGTATACTGAGATGTTTATTAACGGACAATGGGTAAAAGCAACTCCGGCTTTTAATAAAGAACTATGCGACAGGTTTAATGTGGCGCCGCTGGAGTTTGATGGCGAAACTGATTCTGTTTTTCAGGAATATGATACTAAAGGCAATAAGCACATGGAGTATCTGCACGATTATGGTGTGTTTACCGAAGTTCCCCGCGAGCTTATGGTGGAGGAATTGAAAAAGCATTACCCGCATTTATTTAAGAGTACTGGCACTAATGATTTAGGACACTATTTTACCGAAGGAACAGAAGGGGAGTAATGAGTAATCAATTAGTAGTTATTGTTTGAAATTAGTAAAAAGTCAAAATATAACGCAATAAAAAACCCCGCCATAAGCGGGGTTTTTCTTTTACTAGTATTGTTTAAATTACTGTTTTGCAACAATAATTTTTTTCATTGCTTGTTTGCCATCTACGTTAAAACGTACAAAGTATACACCGTTAGCGCCAAATGTTTCGCGCGGAACAGTAATGCTTTGTTTGCCGGCCATCATTTGACCATTAAATACATTGGCAACAGTGCGGCCTAATACATCAACCACATCTACACTTACCATCTCGTTTTTAGAAAGGTTGAAAGACATTGTAGCAATATCGCTACCTAGTGGGTTTGGGAATATGTTTAAGCCAATTTGGTTGTCTAAACTTTCATCAACAGATGTAACGTTGGTAATGTTAATTTGGTCTAGGTAGAAGTTGTTGCTACCGTAACCACCGCTTGTAAACTCAAATTTAAAGCGAACATTATCCTGACTGGTAACAGCGGCAGGAAGAGTAATTGTTTTTTCTGTCCAAGAAGTTACGTTAGGTGGAAGGTAAGGACCTGTCCATAAACCAGCGTTAGCCAAGTCAGCACCAGAGTAAGTAGCACGTACAGTCCAGGTTTGACCACAGTTGGTAGAGTAGTAAACTTTTAATATATCATTGTTACCGGTATCGCTGGCAGCACCAGAGTATTTAAATTTAAGGTTAACCGGAGTTTGAAGTGCACTAATGTTGTATGAAGGAGTAATAAGATCTTCTACACTGCCGCTAAGGTTACCAAAGTTGTTTATGTAAGCAGAGTGGTACATATCTGAAGCTGCACCAATAATACGCTGCCATTTGTTAGCTGTGCCATCATCATTAAAAACATACCATTTGTCGTTAAACCACTGCTCGTTTTCAAAGCTTTCAATGTAACCCCAGTTGTTATCATCAGCAGTATTAGAGCTAACAATAACATAGTCGTTAACGGTTTTGCTAGAAGAACCCTGGCCATTAGTAACATCTAGAGTAACATCGTATTTACCCGGAGTAGTATAGGTAACCGTTGGGTTGGCTGCTGTAGAGTTAGGGTTGTTAGCACCTTCAAAAGTCCAGGTGCGGCTGCTTACTGTGCCGTTATAAGAGTTATCGGTATAAGTTACTGTAGTACCCTGACAAACCATTTGGCGGTTAGCAAAAAAGTCGGCTTTAGGTGCACAAGCTACCGGAGGGTCGTTAGTAACACCTGTAGCAGCAAGGTTGGCAGGGCTCCAAAGGTTTTCGCGGAAACCTAATATAGAACCACTTTCCGGACCTTCAAGAACGAAATCCATAACGGCTTTTTGGCCTTTACTAAACATGTTCATACACTCATCATTAGAGTAATCCATGTAGTTCATAAACATCTCGCCCCTTAAAGTATCTCCATCAGAGCAATCGTTAAATTTAGGGAAGGTAAAGCAACCAAAGTTAGCATCTTTGTGAACAGGGGTGTCAAATATTAGGTCGGTACCACACTCTTCATCGCCCCAGATGTGGCGAAGACCTAACCAATGACCAATTTCGTGAGTAGCTGTGCGGCCAACATTGCCGGCAGATGAGCCAATACTTCCGATATAATCAGAACGTATAACAATACCATCGGTAGGAGTTAAACCACCTAAAGGAAATTGTGCATAGCCCAGTACCATACCTAAGTTTGATATAGCACCAATACTTTTTACAACCCACACGTTAAGGTACATATCGCGGTTCCAGTAAATAACCGATTTTGCACCGTTTTGGTTGGATGCCGCGTTAGTGCGCGGGGTAAAGGTACGGGTAATACCATCTGTACAGTTGCCTTGAGGGTCAAGGTTAGCCAGTACAAACTCTATATTACAGTCGGCAGCAACGCTGTCAAAAGCCTCAGGGGTATTAACAGCATCAGCATTTTGCCTGCGGAAGTCTTCGTTCATAATCCTTACCTGGTCTAAAACCTGGGCGCGGGATATATTTTCAGTAGAACCTTCGTAAAGGATGTGAAATACCACGGGAATAATACGTACGGCCTTAGGGCTTTGAGGCTCAGGGTGCGCAGCAATGTAAGTACGCAAATCGTCCATGAACTGCGCGTGTTGGCCTACTAACGTTGGGTTTGTGGCCAACTCTTTGTGTAGCACCTCTGTAGCACCGCATTTGTGTTGTGCAGGAACCTGTGCTTGAGCCATAAAAGCCATTGCAACAGCTGCTAGTGTAAACGTAAATTTTTTCATTTCAACCAATATATAGTTTTAACAAGAAGCAAATATCGTGTATTAAATCATCATCACAAAAACATTTTTTGAGTGTTATCGGATAAAACGCCCCAACACCGCTAATGTAAAGCCAAACCGAATATTTAAGCTCTTGTTTTGTTTCTTAGACAAGTAAAAGGTAATAAAGTCGTCGGCAGACAGGCACCGCAGGTAGCCAAAAAAGTAATTGTACTCCGCCGTATTGAACCGCTACGCTCCCCTTCAAGGGAGAGTTGTTTCCCTAACCTCAAGGTTTGGTGTGCTTTAAAAGAGGTATTCAAAACCACCACACTTAACAATTTATTAATAGTGCTGTTGTATCTTGCACTTAATGAAAACGCCTTTTAAAATAATTTTACTGCTGGTTCTTGCCTTGTTTATTAGTAAGGGGCAGGCGCAGGTAACAGGCATTAAAATTAATGGCGATACATGCAATAATTTTACCCTTGCTATACAAGTACTGGGCACAAGCAGCTCCCCTACTTTTTTTGGAATTTTGGCGACCCTGCCAGTGGCACTAACGATACCGTTACTATTACAGGAAACAGCCCTTCGCCTTTCCCAACCCATACGTTTTCAGGTCCCGGCGTTTATGTTATTTGCGTAACATTTCAAGAGCCCGGCTTTACGCCCCAAACTATTTGCCGCACCCAAACTATAGGCTTGTGTTGTAATGGCATTATAGCTGCCATTGATAGCTGTTTAGAAAATGGTACTGAATTTAGCCTAATAACAGGCGCTACAATAAACACTATCAATTGGAGCTTTGGCGACCCTGCCAGCGGGGCTAACAACACATCAACCGCAACCAACCCGGCGCATACATTTAGCGCTACGGGCAACTATACTGTAACAGCAACCGTAACAGCTACTTGTGGCACATTTTCGTCTACATTTCCTATTAGTATTATTAATTGTTTACCACCACCACCCTGCACAGGCACTATAACCTTTGCAGATACCTGCCTTGCCAATGGAACGGCATTTCAAATCAATAGCACATCGCCAATAGCAGCAATAACCTGGGATTTTGGCGATGTTGCCAGTGGAGTTAACAATACATCTAATTTACCTAACCCAACCCATACTTTTAGCGATACCGGTAGCTATACCATACAGGCTATGGTAATGTTTGAGTGTGGGCCCAACACCATTACCCAAATTATAACTATTGGCAACTGTTTTACACCTACCCAACCCGATTGCCCATTATATATCCCAAATGCTTGTAGGCCGAATGACGATGGGCAAAACGATGCTTTTACACCTTCAACATTTTGCACACCCGAAACCTACAGCCTAACAATTTATAACCGCTGGGGAAGCGCAATTTACCAGAGTAATAATTTGCTTGATAAATGGGATGGAAAATACAAAGGTAAACCCTGCCAACCTGGCGTGTATGTGTATAGTGTGCATTGTAAGTTCCCGCAACAGGCCGAACAAAAATACAGGGGTAGCGTTACTCTATTAAGATAAAATACTCATTATATTTCGTAAGAATAATTCATAACAATTAAATGCTATGTTTATAAAACTATACGCCATTGCGCTACCTGTATTTTTTGCTATAGATATGCTGTGGCTTGGGGTAGTAGCTAAAAAATTTTACCGCAATCAGATAGGTAGTATAATGAAGCCTGATGTTAATTGGGTAGCGGCAATTATTTTTTATTTGATATTTATAGCCGGTCTAGTGGTGTTTGTAATTGAGCCGGCTATGGAAAAAACTCTTGGAAACATGCTTTACTATTGGGCGCATTTTTCGGGTTTGTTTGCTATGCCACCTACGACCTTACCAATTTGGCTGTAGCCAAAGACTGGCCTGTATTAGTAACCATTGTAGATTTGGCATGGGGTGCAGTACTGGCGGCATCTGTATCAATTATAACGTATTTTATTGCTCTAAAAATAGGACTATAAATTATTCCTCTATTGCAGGTATTAAAGCGCTGTATTACCGAACACTTTCCCTAAAAAGGGCTTATGATAAGGTAAAAGGAGATACAATTTTTTAAAGAAGTTAAGCTAAAGCCCTGTTTAATCTAAGCCTTTTCCCCTCCCGAAGCATCGGGACTAAATAACAGGGCTATTCTTAAACATCAAAAAACAGTAAAAACCTCCTACATCACTTCGTGCCTCCGAGTGCTAAATTACCATCAAAAAAAATTAATGCCCCTGTTTTAGAACACTATACAACAAACCGATGTTATTATTTGTACTTTTACAACAATTAACCTTAAAAAAACCCATTACTATGGCTTCTGCTAAAAAAAATGCTAAAAAAGGTAACCTAGTAGAAAGAGGTGAAAAAGCACGCGACCTGTTTTATGCAGGCGTAGGCTTTGCCGCCCATGCTAAAGAAAGGGTTGCCGAACTTGTTGAAGAACTTAAGAAACAAGGCAAACTTTCTAAACCCGAGGGTGAGAAAATAGTTAAAGACTTTATTACCGATACTAAAAACGCACGCGATAAATTTGAAGCTGACGTTAAAAACGCTGTGCAGGAGGTTACCCAAAAGGCATCGTTAGCCAGCCAAAAAGAACTGGATATGCTTAAAAAGCGTTTGCTTGAAATTGAGGGCAAAGGAATGGGTATGGTTAAAGATTTAGTTAACCGCGCACAGGGCAAAAATGGTTCTTCTGTTAAAAAGAAAGCCACGGAAGCTGCCAAAACGGTAAAAAGCACCGCTAAAAAAGTGGCTGCCGCCAAAACGCCGGCCAAAGCCGTAGCAGCTGTAAAAGCAGGCGCTAAAAAAGTGGTTAAAACGGCTACTGCAAAACCTGCAACTAAGCCTGCCGCTAAGAAAGCAGCAACTAAAAAACCTGCGGCCAAAAAAGCAGCAGCGCCAAAAGCTGCGGCTAAAAACACCGATAATACCAAGGCATAGTTACCCTTGTATAACAGATATTAACGAGGGGTGTAGCATAAAACACCGCTCGTTTTTTTATTATGTAAATTGATTGGGCTATCTTGGCACAATCTTTAATAAATTAGAAAGCAGGAAAGTAGAATGTCGTTGGTAGGCAATTTAGGCCGTTTTAGAAAAGTAACGGGAATTATGATTAAGCATGGCTTTGGCGATGTGTTATCGTCTATTCCCATACGCAGCATTTTCCCTAAAAGCAGGCCAAAAAAGGCGAGGTTCCCGAGGGTACTTTACCACGCCGTGCGCGCCTTACCCGCTACCAACGTATACGTTTAGCACTAGAAGAGTTAGGCCCTACGTACATTAAATTTGGGCAGGTGCTAAGTAGTCGTCCGGGTTTGTTTCCTGATGAGCTTATTGCCGAGTTAACGCTGTTGCAGGATGCTGTGCCGCCCTTCCCTTACGAGCAGGTGCAAAAGGTATTCCGCCGCGAGTTTGGCAAGAACCCCGAAGAGATTTTTACTGAGTTTGATAAAAAGCCCATAGCATCAGCATCTATGGCGCAAGTACACCGTGCCCGCCTAAAAACCGGCGAGGAAGTGGCTGTAAAGGTGCAGCGCCCCGGCATACGCAAGATTATACTTGCCGACCTGGAGATAATGAAAGAGCTGGCCCGGTTGGCAGAAAAATACCTGCCAGACTTGGCGGCTTTTCAGCCAATGGACCTTGTAAAAACGTTTGAGGCAAGTATAGTTAAGGAGTTAAGTTTTAAGGCTGAATTATCTAACCTTCGCCGTTTCCGCACACAGTTTGAGGGTGAAACCCGTATACACGTTCCACATACTTACGATGATTATTGCACTAGCAAGATTGTGGTAATGGAGTTTATACGCGGTATAAAATCTAACAACGTACAAAAGATTAAAGAGGCTGGTTTAGACCCTGTAACGGTTGCTGCCAATGGTATTGACCTGTTTTTTGAGCAGATATTTATACACGGTTTCTTCCACGCAGACCCACACCCGGGCAACTTATTTGTTATGCCCGATGGCCGCATTTGCTTTATAGACTTTGGTATGATGGGCCACTTGAGCGAGGGAGATAAAGATACCCTTGCCGACTTGATTATTGCCGTGGGTAAGAGCGATATGACCCGCGTAGTTGATAATATTGAACGCCTAACATACGGCGGGGATATACCGGAGCGTGAGACATACGAAAAAGATATTGGTGCTATTATAGAGCAATATGCCGGTGGTGGCATTGGCGATGTTGACCTTACTACTATGGTAGACCAGGTGCGCGAGATTGTATTGAAATACCGCCTGCGCATTCACCCTGATTTATATATGATGATGCGTACGCTGGCTATTATTGAGGGCTTAGGCACATCGCTAGACCCAAACCTGGATGTTTTTAGTCGCGTTAAAGTTTATGGTGGCCGATTGGTTGCCGGTAAAATAGACCCTAAGGTTCTATTTAGCCAGCGTAACCTGATGATTGCCGTTTACGACCTTATAAAGATTGGCAAAGAAATACCCGGCGACTTTTCTAAAATTAGCAACAAGCTTATTAATGGTAAACTTAAATTTAACCTTGAGCTGAAAGAGATAGAGCCATTTTTAAACGAGATGGATACGGTAACCAACCGTTTATCGTTGGCTATTGTATTATCTTCTATGATTATAGCATCATCGTTAATCATTCGTTCTGATATTCCACCTAAGTGGCACAATATACCTGTAATAGGTATTGGCGGCTATATTTTTGCCGGTATACTGGGTATAGGGCTTATTATAACCATCATCCGCAAAGGAAAATATTAAAATAAGAAAGCCCCTGATAATTCAGGGGCTTTTAAAATTGTATTACTACTGATGTTATTTGCTTAGCAACTCTTTAACAGCGGTTATTACTGTTTGTATATCTGCATCATCCATAGGAACATATAAGGGTATTACTACGCTATTATCAGCGGCGTCTTCTGATATGGGCAAGCTTAAGTTTGCAAAATCAGGGTTTGTGCTGTAGGCAGTTTCCCTATGCGATGTCATAATTCCACGGCGGGTCGCAATTCCTTTGTCCAACATTTTTTGCATAAAGTCGTTACGATTTATAGGGCTGCTCTTTTTGATATAAAGCGGGAACGATTGTTGGTTTGTAAAACAACCATCTGGCTCATACATCATATCTATACAATCAATACCAGCAAGTGCGGCATAGTATTTATCGGCAATTTTACGACGTTCGGTAACCAACCAATCAAGTTTTTCTAGTTGCTTAATACCAACAGCTGCCTGTATATCTGTCATACGGTAGTTATAGCCAACCTCAATATGGTCTTCAAATATAATAGTTGTAGATGCGTGCCTAACCCTGTCGTTAATGCTCATACCATGCTGGCGCAACAACTTCATTCGGTTATAATACGCCTCGTTGTTAGTAGTAACCATGCCACCATCGCCAGTGGTAATAACCTTACGCGGGTGAAATGAGAAGCAAACCAAATCAGAATGCGCGCCTATTTTTTTGCCTTTGTATGATGAACCTGCAGCGCAGGCTGCATCTTCTATCAATACTAGGTTATGCTTATCGCAAATAGCCCTAAATGCATCAATATCTGCCGGCATACCAATTTGATGCACAATAAGTATAGCTTTGGTTTTAGGAGTAATTCGTTGTTCTGCGTCAGCAGGGTCTATGCAGTATGTTTTAGGGTTAACCTCTGCAAACACAGGGGTAGCACCAACATACATAATGCTGTTGGCGGTGGCTATATAGCTCATAGACGGGCAAATAACCTCATCTCCGGCTTTTACACCTGCAACTATCATGGCTAAATGTAAACCTGTTGTGCAGTTTGAAACTGCTACAGCATATTTAGATCCGGTATAAGCAGCAAATTTTTCTTCAAATTCAGCAACTCGTGGCCCTTGGGTTATCCAGTTGGTGAGAATGGTATCGTGGGCAGCTTTTGCTTCGTCTTCTGTTAAATACGGTTTTGCTATGTGTATCATTGCCAGTTTTGTAATTTAATTTCGTCAAGTATATTACGCTTTTCAATAAGTGTTTTATAGTACTCAATGGTTTCTAATAAACCCTCGTCAAAGTTTTTTAAATTATCCATGCCCGACATGGCATTAAATTTAGATGCATCCACCCAAAGCCTTGGCACATCGGCAGGGCGGTCGGGCATATACTCTATAGTTAATTCGTTATCTTTTCCTGTTAGCTTTATCAGCTTTTCCAGCAGGTTTTTCATTGTAATTTCAACCCCGGTTCCTATATTAAATGTTTGTCCGGTTATGTCTGTTTTATTTAATAGTGAAGCAAGTGCACGGGCGGTATCTTTTACAAAATAAAAATCACGCGTTACAAGGCCATCACCAAACACAACGGGCTTTTCGCCATAAAACATGCGTACAATACTACGGGGAATAATTTCTCCGGCATCGCCCTCGTAATGTGCCCTGGGGCCATAATTATTAAATATACGCAGCACAGTAGTATCCAAACCAAAACATATATAATATGAGTACGCATAATGCTCGCCCACTAATTTGCTGGCACCATAAACTGTTTTGGGTTTTGGAATTCCAGCCTCTGTAATAGGAAATGTTTCTATGTCTCCATAAATTTCTGAAGTTGAGATATAGAAAAATTTTGAAATTTTATGTTTTCTTGAACCCTCAAGCAATGTTAAAGTACCCTCTGCGTTAACCTTGTGGTTATATACCGGGCTATGCAAAGAATGCCTGACACCCATACAAGCCAGGTGGTAAACAACGCTAACACCTTCAAGTGCATTATCAACTTCGTTAGAGTTTAAAATATCGCCTTTTAGAAAGGTAAAAGTGCTGTATGTTTTGGCGTTTTCAAGGTTCTCTTCTTTGCCGTTTTCAAGGTTATCAAGGGCTACAACGGTATGCCCATCGGCCAGGAGTTTATCAACCAAATGAGAACCAATAAACCCGGCTCCGCCGGTAACTAGTATTTTAGTTGTATTAAGCATTTTTTGTGAGTAAAGAGCTAAAATTAATATACTAATTAAGATAAATGTGAATCCTACAAAGGTGGCAATATTTAACGAATCTTAAAATTTATAATACCCACCCCAACAGTAAAAATAAATTTATCACTGTTGCAACTGTTATAATAAACAAAAATTGCCCTGTATATAGTGCCTTAAACATAATCAGGGTCAATAAAAAAATTACCCAAAAAGCAATAACTACATTAAAGTTTAATAAAAAGCCAAACCACTCTTTAGCATTGCTTGGTCTAGGCCCATTTAACTGGTACTTAATAATGGCAGATGGGCTAACATTAAAAACGTTATATAACAAGCAGTAAAAAACTGACATTAACTTATCTGCCATTTGTTTTACTTATTGGTAAGTGTAATAATATCATCAATAATAAATATGGGTCTTTTGCGGCTAGAGTCTAATGTGCGCCATAGGTATTCTGCTATAATGCCCAAAGAAATATTGGTAATGCCAAAGCCCAACATTAAAATAGAAATTAGTGCGGGCCAACCTTTATCTAAATCATCAAATATTAGGGCGCGGCCAATTATATAGCATGTCCACGCTATGCCTAAAACAAAAAACAAAATACCTATAAGTGTAACAAAGCGTATAGGGGCATAAGAAAATGCAATAAACGAATCTATTAACAGTTTAACTTTTTTAGACACGGTCCACTTAGAACTGCCTGCTTTGCGTGCCAGTTTATTGTACTCTATAAATTTTTGTTTAAATCCTAACGATAGTATTTGTAGAAATATAGAAGAGTTGGCTTCTACATTCTTATTTAATACTTCTTTAATTTTAGAATCAAACATTACAATATCAAATCCTTTATCAGGATAATCTTTATTGACAAATTTTTGCATTAAACGGGCATAAGAGGTAGAAAAAAGTTTTTCAAAAAAACCATTTTCTGTTTGTTTGCGTTGCGCCCAAACAATTTCATGCCCTTGTTGAATGGTGGTATGCAATTCTTTAATAAGGTAAAGAGGGTCTTGTAAATCTGCGGGCAAAAACATGGTATATTTGCCTTTTGCCTCTAAAACACCAGCTTTTACAGCAGCGTGGGCGCCATAATTTTTTGATAGTTTAATTATACTTGCCGGAAAAATTATCTTATCAATATGATTATTAAATTGCTTTATAGAGTCGTCTGTTGATCCATCATCAACAAATAGTACCTCGCAATTACCAATATTGTTTTCTTTAAAATAATCTGTTAATGCAGTAAGTAGAAAAGCAACATTATCGCTCTCGTTATAGAATGGTATTATAACTGATATTTCAACGTTATTTTGCATGTTTATACTAAGCCAAGCTTGGTTCTAATTTCAATAGGTAGCCTGTGCAATTCTTCAACATTACCTTTTTTAATGCCGGGAGAACCTATTATTATTGATAATGGTTCAACATCTTTTGTTACCAAAGTATTTGCACCAATTATACTCTCGTGCCCTATAATTAACTTGGGCAAAATTATAACATGCACTGCTATTTGGCAGCCGCTTTCAATTCTAGGCCCTTTTTCATACCCAAATTTTTCGTACAATAATGGTCGCCTATACATCATAGGGTTACCATTTGTAGTAACTGTAAAGGGAGCCATAAAAACATAGTCACCAATAAACGTATCGCTACATAAATGAACGTTAGAGTTTATAGAACAATAGGTGCCTACTGTTAAATTACCCTCCAAATCGCACATGGTTCCGATAGAAGTAGAATCGCCAATTTTTGAATTTTCCCTAATAACAACCTTATGGTTAATTCTAACATTTTCTCCTATAACCCCACCAACATAAATAGTGGCGCCTTCTCTTATTAAGCTGCCCCCGCCTACAAGTAAAGGGTCAAATACCAACTTGTCTGTTGGCGTTTCTCTTGAAAACCATCCTGTGGCATTTCCATACCCTATAGTACAATGGTCTTCTATAGAAACGTTGTTTGCTAACTTGCAATTGTTTACAACTGTGTTGTTACCTATAGATACATTATCACCAATTATAACATTATCGCCAATAACAACATTGCAGCCCAACTTAACGTTGCTGCCTATTTGTGCTTTATCTGATATTGTATTCATGGCATTAAATTTATATAATTTCAAGTAAGTGCAATCCTTTGAATTTACTTTCTCCGTTTAGCAGCATCTCTCCTACTTTCAACCCTCCGGCTTGTAAACGGATTATAGGGTCAAACCCTATAGCCGATGGCAATACACCCATGTGGCCGGAAGATACATGTTTGGGGAAAAAGTCTATTTTTCCTTCACAATATTTTTCATCAATATCTCCGGCATATCTAAGTATGAATGGATTATTAAATACTGCTTTTAGTTTTTCAACAGATATAACTTCTGTACCTTTGCCCTCTCCAATCCAACTCTGGTCAAAGGGGTATGCGGTAAAAATTACAGCTTCGGCATTTTTATATTTTTCAGTAATATTTAATTCAGGAAAATTGCCAGCCCATTCAACATCAATTTCCCGGTACGCTATTCTATTCTCTTCCTTATCACAAACCGCTAACGATGAACATACCTTAGATAAAACTTTGGCAATGAAGGGGCCAAAATCATTATTGCAAACAAGTACAAAATTGTTTTTATACGGACACAACCCTGCATCAAATATCTGCTTTAGGGCCATGTCGCCCAAATAGCTAAACACGTCAATATCGGGGTGCCTTTCATTAGTTGCGCCAACTATAATGCCATTTTGCTTACAATAGTTAAGGTCAAGGTCAGCTTCACGCCACTCCCAAGCTTCAAACATTAGAGGTAAAACAGCACCTTTTTTGGCATGTTTAAGCTTATCGGCAGTTAATGGCCTAAGATGGCCTGCATTGGTAATAATATCTGCTTGGGCAATAATATCGGGCGTTAACTCTTCTATAATATCTATAGCAAGGTTTTTGTCTTTAAAATTAGCTGCTAAGTCGTAAACTTGTTTTTTAACCTCATCAACACTGCCATAGCGGGTAGCTTTTGTAAAAGCATAAACCTTAGCACCGGCTAGTGCAGCCAATATTGGTGTTACAGCATAAGCGCCTGTTGCGGCTTCAGTTAAAACAACCTTGCCTTTAAGGTCTAGTTTTAGTCTTTCTACTGCTTCTGCTATTTTATTGTCAACCATTAATTAAAAGCTATTTACAGCGGTAATTACAGTGTTAACATCCTCATCACTCAACTCTGCATACATTGGTAACGATACGCAATGCGATGCTATAGGTATTCTGAGTTTGGCATATCGCCCTCTTTATAATTTAAATGTGCGTATGCTTTTTGTAAATGGCAGGGCACCGGGTAATGAAAAGCTGCTATAATATTATTATCGGCCAGGTGCTTTACAAAGGCATCTTTCTCTACGGTAGTAACCACAAAAATGTGGTATATAGAATTGGCCCACTCTGGTTGTGCCTGTAGCTTAACCTTTGGGTTGGTAATACCGCTTTGGTACATTTTAGCAATTTCGCGGCGGCGGTTGTTCCAGCTATCAAGGTATTTTAGTTTTACCGATAGTGATGCTCCCTCTAAGCCACCCATGCGGAAGTTGTAACCTATCTCGTCGTGGTAGTAACGCACTACACTACCATGGCTACGCAGGCTTTGCAAGTGCTTATAATGCTTCTCGTTATTAGTGGTAATACCACCGGCCTCGCCACATGCACCTAGGTTTTTACCGGGGTAAAAGCTAAAGCAGGCAATATCGCCAAAGCCCCTAATATTTTGGCCTTTATATTTTGCGCCTTGCGCCTGTGCGGCATCTTCTACTAAAAATAGGTTGTGCTTTTTGCAAATAGCCTGCACCGCCTCTATATTAAATGGCTGGCCGTATAAATGCACTCCAATAACAGCTTTGGTTTTTGGGGTAATGGCTGCTTCAATTTTGTCAGGGTCAATCTCCCATGTATCGTTATCACAATCTATAAACACAGGGGTAGCACCAACGTGCGATGGGCCCCAAGCCGATGCGATAAACGTGTTGGCCGGAATAATTACCTCATCGCCAGAACCTATACCTAATACCTGCATGGCTAGTTGCAGGGCTACAGTGCCATTACTAACACCTACAGCATACTTAGTGCCGCAGTATGCTGCAAAAGCTTTTTCAAACTCTTCAACAAACGGCCCGCCTGAAAAGGCTGTATTTTCATACACTTTTTCAAAAGCGGCAAATATTTCTGCCTTTACTTGTTGGTGCTGTCCTTTTAAATCAAGACAGGGTATTTTTTTGTAGCAACTGCTTCGCTCATTTTGTTAGCGTATTAATTGTCTGTTTTTCTTATTATTTTAGCTGGATTGCCTGCAACAATTGTATTGGCAGGTACGTCTTTGGTAACTACAGAGCCTGCGCCTACTATAGCGTTTTCTCCAACTGTTACACCGCCTAATATAGTAACGCTAGAGCCTAATGATGCACCTTTTTTAATAAAGGTTTCTACACATACCCAATCAGCTTCGGTTTGCAGGCTTCCATCTGGGTTTGCCGCGCGTGGAAACATGTCGTTGATAAAGGTTACGTTATGTCCTACAAATACATTATCTTCAATATGTACCCCTTCGCAAATAAAGGTGTGGCTAGATATTTTGCAGTTTTTGCCAATAAACGCACCTTTCTGAATTTCTACAAAGGCACCTATTTTAGAGTTATCGCCAATTTCGCAGCCATATGCGTTTACAAAGTTAAAAATACGCACCCCTCGCCAACCTTTACGTTAACAAGGCTTTGTCTATCGCTTTGCACATTTAAAATTTCCATAATTATATTTTTACTTCGCGTCCGTTTTCTTTAATTGATTTTTGGGCAGCCTCTAGCACTTTTACTACATAAATACCTAAATCTATATTAGAAATTGGAATACCGCCTGTTTTTATACAATTAACAAAATCGGTAGCCATGCCAAGTAGTGCTTCTTTTGTATCCAGCTTAGGTATATATATATCGCCTACGCGGTAGTCTACCAATATGCTTTGTTGCTCTTCGCGGGTTTTTAATTGATAACCTGTATCGTATACCCTTATCTTTTCTGTTGGTTCCAAGTCGTTAAAAACAATCATCTTTTCATCTCCACCAATTAGCATGGTACGCAATTTTACCGGCGATGACCATGAGCAGCTAAAGTGGGCTACAAAATTAGATTGAAAGTTTAACGTTAAATACGCCACATTTTCTATGCCGTTATGTGTATGCGAAATTCCAGTAGCATTAACGCTAACGGGCAGTTCGCTATGAATATATGATAGGATTGAAATATCGTGTGGGGCTAAATCCCACAAAACATTAATATCGGGTTGAAACAGGCCTAGGTTAATGCGCGATGAATCTAAGTATTGCAGGTTACCAATTTCAGGGCTATCAACAAGCTTTTTATCTTGTCTACAGCGCCGGTATACAAAAAGGTATGGTCTACCATTATTAGCTTACCATGTTTAGCCGCAAGCTCTTTAAGCTCTTCGGCCTCAGCAACAGATGCTGTAAGGGGTTTTTCTACCAATACATGCTTACCTGCCAGCAAAGCTTCTTTAGCTAAAGTAAAATGAGAAAAAACAGGCGTGGCAATTACCACTGCATCAATTTCAGCATCATTAAAAATATCTTTATAGCTTGTTGTTGCAGAAATGTAGGGAAATTGCTTTGTTGCTACAGCTAAACGTTCGGTACGCATATCGCTTACCCATTTAACCTTGCAGTCATCTACATTTGAAAAATTTCTAACCAGGTTTGGACCCCAATACCCGTAGCCAATAATACCAACTTTTATCATACGATATAAACTCGTCAAAGATATTAAAAAAGGGAAACATATATTAATTACAACGGGCATTAAAACTTAATAGCGCCTGATGTGTAGTAAATGGATATGGCAACAATTGGAAGCATAACAAAAAAACATAAAAACTTAAAATTTGCTTTCAATGCTATTGATAAATAATTTATAGCCCAGGCAATAGATATACATAAAAAAGGTACAGCAAATACAACATTTCTAGCTTCTGAACCCTTTAAAATAAAAGCGAAAAAAACAAAAAGAAAAACAGGTATCCCGCAAATAAATATCTTAAAAATATTCTTCCATTTAAAAAGAAGCAGAATAACACTAAAAATTCCGATATAAAAAATTATTATATTAATAACAGAATGTATAAATGTTAAAAAAACATTTATAGGGTATCTAGCACTTTTAAATGGAGACTCCGGTTGAGTAAGCAAATAATAAAAATGCTTTAGCCGCGAAACAATGTGATAATTTAATGGATTATTATGCTTATATGCTACAATAAATTTTTTATATATCCTTACAGATTCATTTTCATACCACCTAGCAGAATCAGCGCTAACTTTGGTATCAATACTCCTCCAATTGTATTCACGAGCCAATTTTAATGTATCTAAAGTTAGTTCAGAGGTAAACAACGACTTCGGTAAAACATCATCAGGTGGCCTTGTAATATTGTTTTTATCTAAGAATTCATTATCTCTAAACCAACTTGCTTCGGAATTCGGCTCCACGATAATTCATTACCACCAAAATCCTTAACAATTTGACTGTAAAGAGAATAAGAATTAATTGAAGTATTTCTTCCTTGAGTTATAGAGGTTTCAAAGGGTTGAAATTTATCTAATAAAACATAATTCCTGCCCACCCAGTACATCTCAAATATTAAAAAGGGTGAACAAAATATAATTGTATGGATAAGTAATCTTCTTATATCAGTCTTATAAATAAGATATAATAAAAAAATAGTGCATGGCAATAAAATTCCCATAAATGGACGCAACAAGAATATCTCTAAAAACAATAAACTTGATACTACTAACCACTTTGTTTGTTTTGTATTGTAATAGTTGTACAAAGTGTATATAAAAAAAATAATTAAGGCTGTAGCTATTCCTTCTGTATATAGAATAAGGTTGAAAAAAGTAACAGTATTTGTTAAATTAAAAAGTAAAAATGTAAGTATAAAAATAATGTAATTATTATATATTTTGTAGGCTAATTTAGCCAGATAATATTTACTTATAGCGGAAAGCAAAAGTTGCAGAATAATTATTAAATTAAGTGTGCTATTTGCATTAAAAAAAAAACGAAAAATAGAGTAAAAAACTAAGTACCCAGGCATTCTATAATCTGATGGCCCTTCTGCACTACACCAACAGCCCTGAGAATAAGCATTTTCCGCAAGTGAGACATAATCTAAAGAATCTCCATGCAAATAATACAAATGGGAAAAAGAAAAGTAAGGATTAACACTAGGTATAGAAAAATATGCCCATATTATATTGACTAAGAAGGAAATAAATATAAACATCAATGCATTGTCTACCGGAAAATAATTTTTAACGGTATTAATGAACTTGTTTTTTTCTAGATGTAACATAATATTTTATCACCTATTTACTTTTAATTAATAACCAAAAAAATACAGAGTGGTTATAATAAAATAGCCCTTGAAAAAATCAAGGGCTAAATGTCGGGGCGGCAGGATTCGAACCTGCGATCTCCTGCTCCCAAAGCAGGCGCGTTAACCGGGCTGCGCTACGCCCCGAACTCTAAGGGGTGCAAAGATATAAATTTCAGTTTATGTTTTGCACTTTTTATAAAAAATATTTTTAGCCCCCCGATATCTGGGTAATATGTAATTCAACTTAACACATAGTATCAAACCCAAAGCCTTGAAACATTTTTACTACTTTGTAGTTTAAACCCAACCTGTAGACTATATTACTCTGCTGTAAACATTTAACACCCTAATTTATGAATACAATAGCTGCACTTTTACTATCGCTTTACCTATCTTTTAACATTGCCGAGCCTGCCAAACCAGCACCGGCAAGGGTTGTGGTAAAAATAACCGATATAAGAAGCAGCTCTGGCAACCTAAAACTGGGCTTGTATAAAGAACAAACCGCTTTTGAAGATGAAACACCGTTGCTAAAGAAAACAGTAAACAAAACCGGCATAAGCGGCGGTGTAGTATCGTGCGATATGTTTTTAGAACCCGGCAACTACGGCATTGCCCTGCTTGATGATGAAAATAACGATGGCGAAATGGATTATGGCTTTTTATTGCCCGACGAAGGTTTTGGCTTTTCTAACTACTACCACACCGGCTTTTCTAAACCCAAGCTTAAAAACTTCACTTTTACGGTTACGCACGGCCAAACAGCCTATGTAACTATTAAGGTAAAGTATATGTAGGTAAGTTCTAAAGGGCAGGTATCTTGGGTTAGTTGTTGATTGTAAAGGCGGAGGGAGGCTACAGTTGTATTATTAATCCTTAAAATTGCTATAGCTTGTAGGCTTATTATTATCTATTCCCCATTGCTCAAAATTAGAATGACCAGAAGCTTTCCAATCTCTAAAATTTATTATCAATTGTTCTGACTGTTCTATCTCTTTAAGATATTTTTCCCTTTCCAGCTCATTGCTAATACACATAATATGAGCTTTGGCTTCTGCAACCACAGGCAATTCAATTTCAGGCTCATCGTAGCAATTGGTAGGTAAAAAATCTAATCGTTCATATAACCAACCATCAAGCCATTCAATTAACCACTTGCGGGCAAGATGATCTTGAGGATTGATTTCTATAGCCTTTCTATAATAATCTTTGTCCCAATAATACCTGCCATACCATCTAAATGGAGTCGAGTCATGGGTTTCCACATCACACCATTTTATTAAAAAAGGTTTTACAAATTCTTTAACAGGTTGAGGAAAGGGCCCGTAATCAGCATCTGGAATATTTTCAAAGTGTGGAAATAAAAACTTGATAAATGTAATGCATTCATCAAAGGTCCAAGTTCCAACTTGTGCCATAAACTTATCAAGACAGGTAAATGCTTCTTGCCTGAGCCCTTTTTCCCTTGCAAGGCAATATTCGGCGTAATCTTTCCAGCCATGCAACAAAGCGCCTTTGGCAACAATTACGAGGGCAGTATCCTGGCTTTGGCTTATCATTGATGTTGTAGAAAATTTACTATGTAGTTAGCTTATAATTTTTCCAGTAACTAAATCAAGCTTAAAATCGCGCCAGCCATCCGGTGGGTCCCACTCTCCTGCGCCTGAAATAAAAGTTTCATCAAAATCTTCCACTATAACACCATCTATACCCAATGGGTTGCTTTTCCAGACAGCCTCTCCCTTTGTGTTTATACAATGTAAATAGCTTGCATCGGCAACATAAAACAAACCATTATTAGTGTATATATGTCCGAAATAACCATCTACTTCAAGCTTACAAAGCAGTTTGTTGTCTGCCAGGTTAAGCATATAAAAACGCGCTTCGTGCCCTACCCCAATAACATTGTCAATAATTGCAGCTTCTTTGAATGGGCTGCAATGATATTCAAACCTTATTTCAAAAGCATGTGTATATTCACCGTTTTCTGCTACCAGCAAAAATCCTGCCCATGCTCCAATTGGCTATCAGGACCTGATAGTAGCACCAAATCATTAAATAATTCGCGTGGTAAGGCAGGCGTAAAAGTAAACTCCATTCTACTTCATCTTATACAAAATGCCTAGCGCAAAGGCCTGGCTGTGTTGCCATGTGTCTATCTGGTCAAAGTCGTACAGGAAGATGGTGTTGAAGTTTACGTTGATAAACCTGGTAATTTTTGCTGTAAAGATAATATCAAAACGGTGGTCTATCTTATCAAAAGAAAGGTCGCTGTAGTTGTAGAAACCCAAGTAGCGGGCTTTTAGGTTGATGTTTTTGTGCAGGTCTTTATCAAAGTTTACCAGTAGCTGAAAACCAATTTCGTTGCGGATATTATCGCCAACAGGCACCCCATACCTTACCGTATCCACAGTGTTGTATAACGATTGGTTTAGCACAAACGTTTGGCGCATGGCACCAATACCAAGGCGTGCAGAAAAGTATTTAACAGGTTTATACTCTATACCTATAGACTCTGTTAAATAGCCCGGCGACATTACCGCTGATATTTTTTTACGTGTTTCTAAACCCGCAGGGTCTGTACCATACTCATAGCCAAAAGCAAACTGAGATAGAAAGTTGACACCCGCAAATATGCTCCATGCCTTTTGAAATTTGTAGCCTAGCTTAGAGTCGAAGAAAATAAGGTCGTTGGCTTTACGCATGCTTTGGCCTTTGTTGCGCATAATGCCGTATTGCAGGTTAAGCACGTTATCCCACACCAAAGCACTATCGCGGTTTTTATAGCAAGCCCGGGCATTTAACAAAGAGCCAAGCGAGTAGTTGCTTACCCCGCCACCTTGCCAGTTATTGCTAAAATTGGCCGCGCCAAAATTCAACCCAAAGTCAAAACCTGTTTTCCAACGCTTTAAAACCGCCTTCTTCGCACTATCAACAGGGCTTACCTTTTTTGTAGTATCGGTAGGGGTTTGAGCTATAACTAATGATGTTGCCAGTATGGCTATAAGGGTAAATATCTTTTTCATTTTTATTGATTTACGGCGCAAAAATAGAAATTTTTAGGTTTCGGGGGTAGAGAGCCGGGAGTAGCTATGAGTACAAACAAAAAACCTCTCCCTTTTTAAGGGGAGAGGGATGTATATAGAGTGGGCTATTGCCCTTATTTTACAGGGTTACTTAGCGTTGCGGAATACCAATTGGTGGTCAAACTCATCCAGTATTATATGGCTGTCTTTGGTAACCTTGCCACCAAGTATTTGTTTCGACAATTCGTTCAGCACCTGTTTTTGCATAACGCGTTTTACGGGGCGTGCGCCAAACATAGGGTCGTAGCCCAACTCTGCCAGCCATTCTATTGCCTCCGGCGATACATCTAAGGTGATGTCATTTTCCCTAAGCATAGCCTGTATTTGTTTAAACTGTATGGCTACAATCTGTTTCACCTCGTCGCGGTTAAGCGGGGCAAACATTATTACATCATCTATACGGTTCAAAAACTCAGGGCGGATGGTTTTCTTCAACAACTCAAACACCTCGTTTTTAGCGCTTGGCTACCACCTCTTCGCGGTTCAGTTCATTCAGTTTTTCAAACTCTTCTTGTATTATATGCGAACCTATGTTAGAAGTCATAATAATGATGGTGTTTTTAAAGTTCACCACACGGCCTTTATTGTCGGTTAGGCGACCATCATCCAACACTTGCAGCAAGATGTTAAACACATCAGGATGTGCTTTTTCAATCTCATCCAACAGCACTACTGAGTAGGGTTTGCGGCGCACGGCTTCGGTTAACTGGCCACCTTCTTCATAACCCACATAGCCAGGAGGTGCACCAACCAAGCGCGATACTGCGTGGCGTTCCTGATACTCGCTCATATCTATGCGCGTCATAGAGTTTTCGTTGTTGAATAAAAACTCAGCCAACGCTTTGGCTAACTCGGTTTTACCCACCCCGGTAGAGCCTAAAAATATAAACGAACCAATGGGGCGTTTTTTATCTGAAAGGCCCGAGCGGCTGCGGCGCACCGAGTCGGAAATTGCCTCTATGGCTTCCTCCTGCCCTACTACACGCTTGTGCAATTCTTCTTCTAAGTGCAGCAGTTTTTCGCGCTCGCTTTGCAGCATACGGTTTACAGGTATACCTGTCCAGCGGCTTACCACATCAGCAATATCTTCGCTGCCTACCTCCTCTTTTATCATGGCAGAACCATGTTGGGTTTCAGCTAACTTCGCTTTAAAAGCTTCCAATTCTTCTTCGGCTTGTTTGGTTAGGCCATAGCGTATTTCAGCTACGCGGCCATAGTCGCCGTTACGTTCAGCCTGTTCGGCCTCAAACTTATAGCCTTCAATTTTCTCTTTGGTTTTAGATATGCTGTCCACTATATCCTTTTCGGCCTGCCACTTGGCTTTAAAGCTGTTGCGTTGGTCTTCCAAGTTGGCAATTTCTTCACCTAATCCTTCCAGCTTTTTGGTATCGTTCTCTCGTTTTATGGCTTCGCGCTCAATTTCTAACTGGCGTATTTTGCGTTCAATCTCATCCAATTCCTCAGGCACAGAGTTTATTTCCATGCGGAGTTTAGATGCTGCTTCGTCTATTAAGTCGATGGCTTTATCAGGCAAAAAGCGGTCGTTTATGTAGCGTTGCGATAACTCTACCGCAGCAATAATAGCCTCGTCTTTAATACGTACTTTGTGATGGGCCTCGTATTTATCTTTCAACCCGCGAAGGATAGAAATAGCATCCTGCGTATCGGGCTCATCTACCAACACCTTTTGAAAGCGGCGTTCCAACGCTTTATCCTTCTCAAAATATTTTTGATACTCGTTAAGGGTTGTGGCACCAATGGCGCGTAAATCGCCGCGGGCCAGGGCGGGTTTAAGGATGTTTGCTGCATCCATAGCCCCCTCGCCGCCACCGGCGCCCACAAGGGTATGTATCTCGTCAATAAACAGCACAATATCGCCGTCAGAGCCGGTTACTTCTTTCACCACCGATTTCAACCGTTCCTCAAACTCGCCTTTGTATTTAGCGCCCGCAATAAGCGCACCCATATCAAGCGAGTATACCTGTTTGTTTTTCAAATTCTCAGGCACATCGCCGCTAATAATACGGTGGGCAATACCCTCAGCAATGGCGGTTTTACCCACACCCGGTTCACCAATTAAAATGGGGTTGTTTTTGGTACGGCGCGTTAATATTTGCAACACGCGGCGTATCTCTTCGTCGCGGCCAATAACAGGGTCGAGCTTGCCTTGGCGGGCCAGCTCATTCAGGTTTTTGGCGTATTTATTTAGCGCATTATAAGTCTCCTCTGCCGAGTGCCCTGTAGCGGTTGAGCCTTTGCGTAAATCGGCAATGGCGGCGGTAAGGTCTTTCTCACTCGCGCCTGCATCTTTCAGCAATTGGGCAACAGAATCTTTGCCCGCCAAAATGCCCAGCAACAAATGCTCAACGGTAATAAATTCGTCCTTCATTTTCGATGCTATGGCAATGGCTTTTTGCACCGCTTGGTTGGCCCCTTGCGACAAATAACTCTCGGCCCCGGTAGATTTTGGGTAGCCGCCAATAATCTTATCCAGCGCCTGTTCTACCATACCGGTGTTTACGTTAAGGCGTTTTAATAAGAAAGGCGTAACGTTTTCGTCTACCTCAAAAATGCCTTTAAGTAAGTGGCCGGTTTCTATGGCCTGGTTGCTGTTGGCCATTGCCAGTTGCTGCGCACTTTGCACGGCCTCTTGGCTTTTTAATGTAAAATTATTTAAGTTCATAAGTGTTCTGTTTTTATGCAGCCTTCGACTTCGCTCAGGCTGACCATCAAATTGATGTACCTAACTCTTATCAAATAAGAAACCAACCTGATATACGCATTGTTTGTAAGCCAAAATAGCAGTAAATGCGCCAGTTGCGTGACGGAATGGCGTAGAAACACGTGACCCAAATCATTTTTTACCTGCTGTGGTTTTAGCAACTTAGGGGTATGAAAAGGCCATTTGAGCTTTATATACTCTATCTACTATATGTACTATTGCTTGGCAATGCTATATGGGCCGGTTTGGCTATGATGGCAATGCCCGATGGCTCTGCATTGGAAATGACTAAGGATGTATTGGCCCGCACACCGTTTAAGAGCTTCTTTTTACCGGGGTTAGTACTGTTCTTGTTCAATGGTATTTTTACGTTGTTTACACTAATTGGCTTAATAGCAAAGCCCAAATGGGGCTGGGCCAACAGCATCAACCTATATAAAGATAAACACTGGGCCTGGGCGTACTCGCTATACGCAGGTGTTATTGTTATTGCGTGGATTTTGGTGCAAATAACCATGATACAATTCTCGCTATTACAACCCGTTATTGCGGGCGTTGGCCTGCTAATACTTATACTAACCCTGTTGCCGCGCGTAATGCGGTATTATACCCTAAGCTATGAAAGCAAATAAAACTGTTTTAGCATTATCTATACTGGTAGCCATACTGGTTGCTTTTGTTAGTATAGTAGGCATTACCAACCCGGCCACCTATGCGCAGGAAACACCCAACTGGCAAGCCCAAAGCATAGGTCAAGACTATGTTGATTTGCTATTGGTTGTGCCGTTTTTACTTATTTCAACCATACTGCTTTATATAGGCCGCAAAAGGGCTATATACTTATGGGGTGGCTCGCTAAGCTTTTTGCTGTATACGTTTACTATTTATTGTTTTGATATACACTTTAGCAGCCTGTTTGTAATATACTGCATGGTACTGGGCTTATCTTTTTACCTGTTTATGTACTTTTTGTACGAGCATATAAAGCACCATATTATTAACGGTTTTGCCGATATGAGGGAAGCCAGGGCTACAGGGTATTACTTTATTACTATAGCTACGGTATTTTATTTGATATGGCTATCGCAAATTGTACCCTCTATAACTACCGCACAACTAAACCCCGACTTGGTTAACGCGGGCCTGCTAACAAACCCAGTGCATGTAATAGATTTATCGGTATGCTTGCCGGCGTTTTTCATTGTTGGTATACTGCTTATTAAACGTAACGAACTTGGCTTTGCCCTTGCCCCTGTTATGCTAACCTTTAGCGTGCTTATGGATTTAAATATTGCCGGGCTTATGCTATACATGCACAGCAAAGGGATTGAAACCAGCAATGCCCTAATTACTGTAATGATTATACTTAGTGTTATATCTATTGTGCTATTGATATTAACCCTGAAAAACCTAAAGTTTGAGAAAGATTAAATAACCCTTTTAATAACCGATAGCTTGTGACTGTAATCGTTTAGTTCGCCATCAAAAATGCCGGTATCGTCTATTTTACAAACCTTTACCTTGCCCGATGCATGTATTATTTTACCATTACCCATAAGTATGCCTACGTGGGTTATTTTACCTTCATCATTAGCAAAAAAGGCTAAATCGCCGCCACGGGCATCTTTTAGTGCTACCTCTAGTCCCATCTCAGCCTGCTGGTAAGCATCTCTGGGTAACTGCATGCCACATACTTTATAAATAGATTGGGTAAAACCGGAACAGTCTATACCCATTGCTGTTTTGCCTCCCCATAGGTAGGGGGCATTTATCATTTTGTTGGCTTTAACCAATATCTTCTCGGCATTGGGCTTTTGTTTGGCGGGTACTATATTACCCTCAAACGTATAGATTTTGTTACCAATATGGCCTTGATTTGTTTCAGGGTCGAAAAACGGAAGTATTGATGAACAGGGCACATACAGCGTTTCGTGACCTTTAACTTTAAGCTTGCTTACAGGGTCAAAAGTCAAGTATGTTTTGTGGCTGGCATATGCTGTATAAGCAACTTCATCTAAGGTTTCAAAGCTAAAACGGAGTATCCAGCATTGGTAGCCATCGGCTACGTTTTCAACAAAAAACCACTCGTTTTTTTGCTTTAGAATTTTTATAGCCTCGCCAAATATAAGTTGCGTAACCATCTCGCTGCGGTGGGCAGCATCAGCACGGCCTGCAACGGCTGCCAGTTTAATTATACCGTATGTGGGTTTCACTTTTTACGTTTGGTTTTCCAGTCTATGCGTGTATTGCCATATAGAAAGCCAAAAATAATAAGGAAGTATGAGGCGAAACCTATAAAATGAAGTATAGACCAATCATCAATAAAATTAACTACAAAAACACAGATAACATTTGTTGCAAACGATATACCAAATAAGGTTAGGGCTACCCCCTATCGCTAAAACCAAAGTAAGAAAGGTGGTGTGTGGTATGGTCTTTACCGCCAACAAAGGGAGATTGGCCTTTAAGCAGGCGGTTAATGGTAACGGTGGCAGTATCGCAAATAGGCACAATAAACATAAGTGCAGCAATAACAAACTGTTTAGACTGTATTACCTGACCATTATAATCTGGCGCATTCCAAAAATATATTACTCCAATAGCGGCAAGAAAAACACCAAGAAACATGCTGCCGGTATCGCCCATGTACATGCGCGATGGGTGCCAGTTAAATACCAAAAAACCACACAATGCAGCCAAAACGCCTACCAGCATTGCTAAATGTATACCTGTAACATTACCCTGCAACAACAGTAACAAAATAGCCCCTACTACTACGCTTATAGATGTTGTGGTGGTTACCCCATCCATATTGTCGAGCATGTTTACAGAGTTCATTAGGCCAACAACCCAAACCATGGTTAAGGTATAGTTAGCCCAATCGTTTGGCAGTACTTTAATGTACGTGCCGGTAGAAACCAGTATCAAGCCACATAATATTTGCAGGGCTAGCTTCATCATTGGCTTGGTATTATAAGCATCATCGGCAAGGCCAAGTAAAAAACCTAAACTAACAGCGCCTAAAATCCCCATCATTTGGGTATTTATAAAGTTAGCCTCTTTATGAAGGAAAACTGAATAAAAAGCTATTGATAAAAGGAATATTATGTAGAAAGAAATACCGCCTAAAGCAGGCTTTGTAGTGCTACTCCAGCGCACGGCAGCGGGGTCTGTATTACGTGTGCCCAGGTTAGCTGAAAAACGGAGAAAAAGGGCATTTATAATTACAGAAAACAAGCCTATAAAAGCTGCAAAAAGTAAGTATAAAAATAAAAGGGCATTACCTTGCATTAGCTATCTTCTGTATCTCTATTAGCAAATTTATAAATAATGATATTTAAAACAAGCTAGTAAACTTGTCAAAACTATTATACTCCAAGTCTTTATCTGATAACACAGGCACTTGCCCCCCCAATCTATACCCAGTGCAGGGTCGTTCCAAAGCAAACCAGATTCAGCCTGTTTATTATAAAGAGCCGAGCATTTATAATAGAATAACGTATTGTCTTCCAAGCAAATAAACCCATGAGCAAAACCTTTAGGCACAAATAGGGCCAGGTTATTTTCTCCTGATAATTCTATTTTAAAATGCTGCCCATAAGTAGCCGATTCTTTTCTTATATCAACAACCACATCAAGAACACTTCCGCTAATTACCCTAACTAGTTTATCTTGCGCATGTGGTGGGTTTTGAAAATGTAAGCCCCTAAGTGCATTTTTGTGTGATAATGATTGGTTATCCTGCACAAAATTACAAGTAATGCCTATCTTATTGTAATCTTCAACATTATACGACTCGAAAAAAAGCCGCGTGTATCATTAAAAATTCGGGGTTTAATAATTAATAACCCTTCCATAGGGGTGGCAATAACTTCCATTAGTTAGGTATAATTTTTTCAGAATACGTTTATACAATGGTTCTTTTACTTTTTCGCCTTTATCCTCATCATAATAACCAAAGCCATATAAGTAGCCATAACCATAACCATAGCCGTAACCATAATTATAGCCATAGCTGTAGCCATAGCCATAGTTATTCTTATTATTTTCAACATTGTTTAATATAACAGCCAGCTTGGTTACGTTATTCTCATTTACCAGTTTTTCAACGTTTAATATAAAATTCTTTTTAGAGTAGTTAGCTTTTAAAATATAGATTGGATAATCGGCCATTGATATAATTTTTATACCATCTGTAACAAGCCCCACCGGGGGTTATCGCACACAATAACATCGTACATTGATTTTAATGTATCTATAACCTCATCCATCTTCTTACTAATAATCAACTCTGATGGGTTAGGTGGTATAGGGCCTGCTGTAATAAAATCAAGGTTTGGTAAATGACTATGTTGCACACACTCATCAATAGTATCTTTACCAATAAGTATGGTACTCATACCCTTATCATTGGGCGCATCAAACCCTTGGTGAATTTTAGGCTTACGCATATCCAAATCTAATAGTATAACCTTTTTTCTGAAAAAGCTATAATACCGCCCAGGTTAATGCTTACAAATGTTTTACCCTCGCCCGATATGGTTGATGTAACCGCGATTAGTTTTGCCCCTGGTGTATTAGAAATAAACTCTAGGTTGGCCCTGATAGACCTAAAAGCCTCTGAAATTAGCGACTTGGGCTTTTTGTCAACTATTAGCTGAGATACAGGAATTTCTTCTGAAAATTTTGGCACAAAACCCAGCACCGGTACTTGGGTAAGTTTAATAATATCGCCAATGTTAGATATTTGGCTGTGCATTAAATACCTGAAAATAATTAAGCCTAAGCTTATAAACAACCATGTTAATATGGCTGAAAGTACAATTACCTTTTTATCAGGATAGATAGGACTTTTAGCTACCGCACCATAATCAAGTATAATATTTTGCGGCACAAAACCCGCTTTTAAAACTGTTAACTCAGCTTTTTGAATTACCAGTTGATTATAATATTTTTCGTTGATTTGGTTTTGACGCCTTAACCTTGAGTACTCAATAATATCATACCCCAAGCTTTTATTTAGCAAAGATTGGTTGTATTCAACAATCTTATCGCTAAACTCACTACTTTTAAGCGCCAACGATGTCTTTAAGCTTGCTATGCTTGAAACAATTAAGCGCTTTTGATTTTCTATTTGAAAGTCTTTGGCCTTAATCTCGGTACTATTTAAGGTTACATCATACAATAAGTTTTGTTTTGCCAGCAATAGGGTTTGCAAATCGTTAAGATTTTTTGTTACCGATGGGTTTGTGGTGGCTGCCGATAATGAAATAAGACCATATACATCGTTATACTTTTTATCAATTTCTTTTTCAATAACATCTAAGGCATTTAACTCAAAATCTACTTTTAATTTATTATCTTCTAAATCGTCAATTTTGTTGATTAGGCCTGCGTTGACCGTTACTTTACTGCTAGAGTTATCAGCACTATTATCTTCTACTATATTATTATTAATTTTAAACTGGTTAAGCTCATCTTCTGATGTTGAAAGGTTATCATACATCCGGTTTATTGTAGTATCTAAAAAGGCCAGTGTTTTGCTGGCGCTTTGCGATTTAGTTTCTACATCAAACACTAAAAATTCATCGGCAATAGTATTAACAATATCAGCAGCTTTTTGGGCGTTCCTGTCGTTAAATACAACTTTTATAGTTTTAGCAGCATCGTTTAAAATACTAACGGTTAAGTTTCTGGTTATATAGTTAACAATGCCTTCCGGATTATTAATTTGGAAATATTGGTTATTTACTTTTAATATTTCGTTATCCTGTTTAAGAAGTTTAGGATTTACAATAATAATTTTCAAAGAATCGATTAATGGTATTTTCACCCATTTGCCTATAGGTATTACTTTAGAATAACGCTGTTGAGAGTTTTCGTACGTTAGTTTTGCCTCTGTCTGGCTAATAAAATTGATATTGCATGGAATATCATAAATGGCAGGGTTTATACCTTTGGCCTCAACTGTATAAGGAGAGTTTTTGTATTGCTCAAAGCTAAGTATATTACCTTGCTTATAGTAGCTAATTCTTAAATCTAACTTTTTTACAACCCTGGAAAGAAAAGTACCAGAGCGCATTAGTTCTATTTCCTGGGCTAAATTATTATCAAATATCTTAGAATCATACTGCATTAACTCTGCAGTGGTAGAGCCTGTGCTAAGCTGCAATACAGAGTTTGATTGGAATACAGGGTGGGTATATCTGTTATAAATAACTGCTGCGGCTGCACATACTATTAATACAAGGGCAACCCAAAGCTGGTTTCTCCTAGCTATTACTAATAACAGCGTAGGATCAAACTCATCATTTATATTAGATATTTTTTTGGGGGCTGCCATTATTTTGATAATAAAACAATAGTTGTAATTAAAGAAACAATACCTAATGCGGTTGTTATATATGCTAAAGATTGTTGTAAAGCCTGATCAAAGTTTCGCCTAACCGGCTCTACATAAATTATATCGTTAGCCTGTATTATCATAGAGCCGCCCAGCTTAGCCCCTTCAAGTGTAGACAAGTCTATTTGATAAACAGTTGGATTTGCTAAACTCCCCTGATGAGTTTAATGTTATTTGCCTTACTTAAAGAAGGTATCCCCCAGAAATAGCCAACGCTTCTATCAAAGTGGTTTTTTCATTAACCATACTAACAACGCGGGCCATATTGCCACCAATAAATACTATAAAGCGCCTATTGGTAACCCTTACATCAATATAAGGGAAGTTATAATATTTAGAAAAAAGGTCTTTAAACAAATCTTCAGTTTGCCTTATAGTTAAGCCAACAACGTTAATCCTGCCTAATATAGGAATGTGAAGCGTGCTATCAGGCTCTACAATATAAGCCAAGTTTTGCTGCCCTCCGAGTAAACCTCCTCCTGATGCACCAACACCTGATACCAGAGGGTCTATAGATATACCCAACCGTTGCCTGCCATCGTTTGTGAACACACTTATTGAAACTAAATCGGCAACGGCAATGCGGTAAGCATCTTTATTATTTAAACTATCATTATAAGTAGCAAACGGATAACCTTCGGGCGTTTGTAGCATTATGCTCTGGTTTGTATAGCAAGAGCTTAGCATAACAACAATTACCAGCGCGGGCAAGGCCCATACCGCTACTTTTTTATATGCATACAATTTATCCATTAACCGCAAATTTAAGCATTTAACAACTGGGTATACAAGGCATTTATATCAGTTACTAACCGTGTATAGTGGAAAGTATCTTTAACATGTGCCCAACCTTTTTCGCCCATTTTGTGGCGCAAATCATCATCTTCAACCAACGCTTTTAGCTTTGTTCCAAAATCTACAACACTGCGGTTTTCAATTAAAAAAGCTGTTTCATTTTTTAACACAACATTGGCAATACCGCCTACGTTGGTGGTAACTATAGGCTTGTTGGCGGCCTGTGCCTCTATTAGGCTTACGGGCGTACCCTCGTTTAGCGATGTAAGCGCAACAATATCTAACCCGGCAAGGGCGCCATCAATATCTTTAATCCACGATGTAAAGGTAAGCGTGGCTTTGTGGGCTGGCTTATGTTCTGTAGTAAAAGTTATGCCCAGTTCTGTAGCTTTTGCTTCTACAACGGCACGATCTTCACCATCGCCAATAATAAACGCACGCACCTTTTTATTAGTATTATCAAGCAGGTATTTTAAGGCTTCTAAAAACAGCGCGTGACCCTTAACAGGCACTAATCGGCCTATTATTCCAATGGCTATTTCATCATCGGCCACATTGTAGTAGCTACGGAAAGCCGTTCTTTTTTCGGTGGTATTTTGCTGAAAGCGGTCTAAATCAAAACCCAACGGCACAACCGCTATTTTAGCAGGGTCGCATATTTTATGCTCTATGGTAAGTTCTTCTTTTTGTCTTTCGGAAATGGCTATAATCCGTGAGCTTTTCTTTGCCAGATACCTTTCTATATTTTTATAAAACTCGGTTTTTGTTTTACCAAAGTAAGAATGGAAAACATGCCCATGGAAGGTATGCACTATAACCTTTACCCCGCACGATGCTGCAGCCAGCCTTCCCAGTGTGCCGGCTTTAGATGCATGTGTATGTACAATATCGGGCTTAAACTCGCGTATAATTTCTTTTATTTTACGGTAGGCCGCCATATCTTCTATTGGCGATATTTCCCGTTTCATTTCTTTTATAAAAACAGGCTTTAAGCCCAACTCATCAAGCACATGTAAAGAGCTTTCTTCGCCCTCGTCTAAAGAGCCCGCCAATAGCATAGTTTCATACTCAGGTGGCAAATATGCCGATAAATAAGCCGCATTATATGTTGGCCCACCTATGTTAAACCGGTTTATTATACGCAGTACCTTGGGCATTAATTCATGTGTTTTTTATACCAATATTGAAAAACCAGTAAGCCCCAAATACGGGCTGTAGCATCGCCAGGGTTGTTAGATAGTAATTGCTTTTTAAGCTTATCTATGGCAGGATAGTTAAATATACCTTGCGATACTATAAATTGTTCGGCCAATAAGTCGTTAAAAATCAAATCGTTTAGACCTGTGCGAAACCATTTAAGCAGTGGCACTTCAAAACCCTGCTTACCTCGGTTGTATAACTCATCGGGCAGGTAGCTTCTAAAAGCGTCTTTTAGCACTTTTTTGCGCCCGTGGGCATCTATTTTATAGTGCGCCGGCAGGGTAAAACAATAGTTTACCACATCAACATCTAAAAACGGGTTGCGCACCTCTATGCTGTTTGCCATAGCCATTAAATCTACTTTTACCAGCATATCGTTTGGCAGTACCAAATGCATATCTGTAAACAACACATCGTGAATATCTTTAGCGCCGTTTATAGTGCGCAGGGTTACACCTTTTCTAAAGTTATATTCTTCCCAATCAATAGGCTTTTTAAGCAGGTCTGTAGCTTCGGCCTCGTTGCAATAACCAGCCCAACGCCAGTAGCGGTCTTTTGCCGACATTTTATACCCTTCGGCAAACTTACGAGCCTGCCTAACCTTGTTGCCCAACTTAGAGTTACGCGATGCAGGCAACATATCAAACAACGGTGCCATAGCCGCAACCATTTGCTCTTTGGTGCCGGCATTGCGTATACGGTATTCAGCCTCGTGCTTATTGTAGCCGCCCAACATTTCATCGGCACCATCGCCACTTAGGGCAACGGTAACGTGCTTGCGGGTGTGCATGCTTAGTATATGCACCGCAATGGCCGATGAGTCGGCAAAGGGTTCATCTATATAATCCAACACCTTAAAAAGGTTGTTGTACAAATCATCATTACTTAAAGAAAAAACGGTATGGTCTGTATTGTACTTTTTGGCTACCAACAAGGCATACTGGGTTTCATCAAACATGGGCTCATCTTTATAACCAATAGAAAAGGTTTTAAGGTGCGGTGTTTTTTGGGCTGCAAGGGCTGTTATTACAGAACTATCTATACCCCCACTTAAAAAAGAACCCAGGGGCACATCGCTAATCATGCGGCGCTCTACCGATGCATCAAGCAATTCAACCAGCTTTTTCTGGGCCTGATCATAGCTTGGCACATTGCCGCTAAAAGATGCTGTAGGATCTATATGGTAATACTCTGTAAACTCTATTTGCCCGTTGGGGTTTATAACACCGTAGCTACCGGGCTTTAGCTTAATAACATTTTTAAAAATACTGTTATTGCCGGGTACGTAGTTTAGCTGCAGGTAGCTGTATAGCGATACATAGTCTATATCCTTTTTGATACCGTAAGCCAAAAGGCCCTTCATTTCTGATGAGAAGATAATCTTCTCCGTATCATGATAAATATAGAAAGGCTTAACGCCATAACGGTCTCGGGCAATAAAAACGGTTTCGTTTACCTTATCGTAAATAGCAAAGGCAAAAAAGCCATTTATTTTGCGTACAAAGTCTGCACCCTCTAAAATATACAGATGTAAAAGCACTTCGGTATCGCCGGTAGAACGTAGCTCTATGCCTTTATCAATAAGCTGTTGGCGGTATTTTTGAAAGTTGAAAAACTCGCCGTTAAAAACCACCGTATAGCGCCCTGTAGGGTCGGTAAACGGCTGGTTGGCTGCCGAACTGGTATCTATAATAGATAACCGTAAATGGCCTAACGCAGCATTTTTATGAGTGTAAATGCCTGTACCATCGGGGCCGCGGCTTTCCATTGATTCTATGGAAAGGGGAACCCTGTTTAAGTATTTTTTGCCGTTTTCACTAAGAGCAACAACGCCCGTAATTCCACACATTCAGGTAAGTGTAAGCTACAAAGATAATGAAAAATTGTCTTAACCAAGATTAGCCTTATTAAGGGATTATGATGATTATTAACCAATAACCGCGAACTAGCAACTAAAAACTATATTTGCAGTAATGGATTTAAATAAACTCTATTCTGCTGCCCGAACCGGAGCGCATTCATCAGCAGCGCTTGCCGACCCGCGGACAGAGTACCAACGCGACTATGACCGGATCATATTCTCGTCTTCGTTTCGCCGTTTACAAAATAAAACGCAGGTATTTCCTTTGCCCGGTAGTGTGTTTGTGCACAACAGGCTTACCCACTCTTTAGAGGTATCGTCTGTTGGGCGCTCTCTTGGCCGCCTAGCCGGCGATTTTATTGTAAAAAGTATGGACATACGTTAACCGACGATTCAAAAGAGTTTTACAGCCATAATTTATACAACGTAATAGCAGCGGCTTGCCTTTGCCACGATATTGGCAACCCCGCCTTTGGCCATAGCGGCGAAGATGCCATTGCCAATTATTTTACTAAAAACGAGGCTCTTTTAAAACCCTTGTTTACTGATGCCCAATGGGCCGATTTTATTCATTTTGAGGGCAACGCAAATGCCATACGCACACTTACGCAACACCAAACCGGCAAAAGCGAAGGGGGCATGAAGCTTACCTACACTACCCTGACCAGTATTGCCAAATACCCTTGCGAATCTATTGCTACTGATAAAAAGCAACTGCACCGTAAAAAATTTGGCTTTTTTCAGGCAGAGAAAGAAACCTTTGCCGCTATTGCCCAAGGCACGGGCATGATTAAAAGCAGCAGTAACCCCGATATATACCTGCGCCACCCTTTTGTTTGGCTGGTAGAAGCTGCCGATGATATTTGCTATAATGTTATAGATTTAGAAGACTCTCACCGCCTGGGTATTATTGATACCCGCACCTGTACCGATGTTTTGCTTAGCCTGTGGAACGGCCTTGTACCGGGCAGGGCACCGCGTAACGAGGAAATTTTAGGTACTATGGCCGATAAAAACGATAAAATAGCGTTTTTACGTGCTATGGTTATTAATGCCCTTATAACCCGTTCAACAGCGCTGTACCAGGAACATTTTGAGCTGATAGCCGAAGGTAAATTAACCAAGCCATTGCTTGATATTATAGGCGAAGAAACGCCTGTTATTGATGAAATAATGGCATTTTCTATAGCTAATATTTATAACCACCGTGCGGTAGTTGAAATTGAAAATGCGGGCTATAACGTTATGTACGAAATGCTTTCGCATTTAATACCACCCGTAATTCAAGATAAAAGTATACGCACAAAATCAGAAAATAAAGCATTAAAACTATTACCCGGCCAATATATATATGATGATAAAGAACCCTATTACCGTGTACTGGGGGTGTTAGATTATGTATCGGGTATGACAGATAACTATGCCGCTGATTTATACAAGAAAATAAAGGGTATAGAGATTGGAATGACTATTTAGTTGGTAGTTGATGGTTCTTAGTTCCTAGTGAAATAAAAAATGAATAAGAAATACTTTAAATATATAAACACCTTTTTTGTGGTTTTGCCTATGACGTTGATAATGGCCTTTGTAGCGCTTATACGCAACTACGGGCTAAAAGAAGGTGCCATAGAAAAATTCTTCAACGCCTGGATTTTTATGTTTCCTGTGGCTTATATAGCTGCTTTTATAATCATTCCCATAGCCAGGAGTATTACGGAGAGGGTAACGAAGGATTAGTCAGTTCACAATTGCCTGTTCCCAGTAAATTGCTTCACTATGCTTGCAATGTGTATATAAAAAATAGCCCTGCATATGCAGGGCTATAAGTTGATATGTCATTCCTGCGAAGGCAGGAATCTCCTACGATGAGGCCTATCCCTATTGTTTCAGTCGGGAATCCCTGCTTTCGCAGGGATGACGTTGCATGGGATTACAAATGTATTACTTCACCATACGCGGCGGCGGCTGCTTCCATAATGGCCTCGCTCATGGTAGGGTGCGGGTGTACCGATTTTATCATCTCGTGGCCTGTAGTTTCTAACTTGCGGGCTACTACAATTTCGGCTATCATTTCGGTTACGTTAGCGCCAATAAAGTGGGCCCCTAACAGTTCGCCGTATTTGGCATCAAATATCAGTTTAACAAAACCATCGGCATTGCCACCAGCCTTAGCTTTGCCCGATGCTGAGAATGGGAATTTACCCACTTTAAGCTCATAACCTGCCTCTTTAGCGGCTTTCTCGGTATAGCCAACCGAGGCAATCTCTGGCGAGCAGTATGTACAACCCGGTATGTTGTTGTAGTTAAGCGGCTCAGGGTTGTGCCCGGTAATTTTTTCTACACAAATAATACCTTCGGCGCTGGCTACGTGTGCAAGGGCCTGACCTTTTACCACATCGCCAATGGCATAAATGCCCGGTATGTTGGTTTTGTAGAACTCGTCAACTACGATTTTACCTTTATCGGTAACTACACCGGCATCTTCCAGACCTATACCTTCTATGTTAGATGTTACACCAACGGCAGATAGTACTATATCAGCCTCCAGTATCTCCTCGCCTTTTTTGGTTTTAACCGCTACTTTGCAGGTTTTGCCAAGGGTATCAACACCGGTAACTTCGGCTTCGGTATAAATCTTAATACCGGCTTTTTTAAAGCTACGCTCCAGTTGTTTAGATACTTCTTCATCTTCAACCGGAACAACGTTTGGCATATACTCTACTATGGTAACATCGGTACCCATAGCTTTATAGAAGTAAGCAAACTCAACGCCAATAGCGCCAGAGCCTACTACAACCATGCTTTTAGGTTGTTCCGGCAGTACCATAGCTTCGCGGTAGCCAATAATTTTTTTGCCGTCTTGCTTTAGATTTGGCAACTCGCGGCTGCGGCCACCTGTAGCAATAATTATGTGGTCGGCTTCGTAATCTACAGCTATTCCGTTAGCATCGGTAACACTAACTTTTTTGCCACCTTTTACTTTACCAAAGCCTAGTATAACATCAATTTTATTCTTCTTCAATAAAAACTGTACGCCTTTGCTCATAGCATCGGCAACACCGCGGCTGCGTTTAATAACAGCACCAAAATCGGCACTGCTTTTATCTACGTTTATACCATAATCGGCAGCGTGGTTTATATAATCGAACACCTGGGCGCTTTTAAGCAACGCCTTGGTAGGTATACAGCCCCAGTTAAGGCATACACCACCCAGCTCTTCTTTTTCTATTATAGCAACCTTTAAACCCAGTTGCGATGCGCGTATAGCAGCCACGTATCCACCCGGGCCGCTACCTATTACTATCAAATCATATTTCATATCCAAAACTATTTGCCGCCAAAGGTAGTAATTAGGGGTCAGAGGTTAGGGGTCAGGGGTCAGTTTTTATTAAAGGAGGAAAAATAAGCGATCAGAAGTCAGGGGTCAGAGGTCAGTTTTTATTAAAGGAGGAAAAATAAGGAGTTGGGGGTAAGACCTGAGGCGTGAGAAGAGTAATTTTTGACCAACAAAAAACCCCGCCTGCAAAAGCAGACAGGGTTGTATACATATTTTTAAACCGGCTACTAGCGTATAAAGCCTTTTTCGCGGGCTTCTTTAAGGCAGGCGTTAATGCCTTTCTTGTTTACTGTGCGTAGTGCCGAAGTAGATAATTTTAAGGTGATAACCTCGCCAGTTTCAGGAACAGTAAAGGTTTTCTTAATCAAATTCGGGTTAAAACGACGTAGGGTTTTCTTGTTAGAAAACGATACTTTATGGCCTACAATGGCTTTCTTTCCTGTTAATTGACAAACTTGTGACATGAGCTTAAATGCTTATTTTTTAAGGACTGCAAAGAAACTACTTTTTTTTGAAATATGCAAACAGTATACTATTATTCCTGTTTTATTTCATCTTTCTTGGCCTGGACAGGCATTTTACCTTGCAACACAGGGTATGCAAGTATTACACTTTCTGCATTTTTTGTTACCCGCTCTAAGTACCAAAGTCCTTTTATTTTTTTAAATACCATAAATCCCTTGGTTAGATTTTCATCATTAGCATGCTTTTTATGCAGTATTTCAAAAGCTGTAATAGTATAAGTAGAATAGGTATTTACAACTTCAATTGTAAGAAACATTACCCTTGTGTCTTCTACTTTTTTATAAAAATTTGCCGGGGTTTCTTCTTTAGCATCGCGACGGATTTTATTGGGTAAGGCTATAGCCATATCTCCCGAAAGCATTCCAAAAGCCACCGTTGTATCAAACGTGCCAAAGCTTTTTATAACAACATCTAAAGCGTCTTTAGCAGTAGTATTGCTTTGCGCAGACACAACATTGGTGCATAGCAGCAGGCATAGTAGTCCTAATAATTTTTTCATCATTCCAAATATACTAAAAAACAAAAAGGCCCCGTTTGGGGCCTTTTTGAAAGTATTGTAAGATACAAATTACTTAGTCTCAGTAGCTGGAGCTTCAGTAGCAGGAGCCTCAGTAGCAGTAGTGTCAGTACCCATAGCACCGTCCATAGCACCACCTAAACCTTCAAGACCTGTTTTACCAGTCATTTGAGATTTAGTCATAGATACTAACCATTTGTCATCTTTTTTAATAAGGCTAACTTCTTCGTCTTTGTCAGAACCTTTAACTTTGTATTTAACGGTAGCTTTGTCGCCGTCAACTTTCTCTTCGCCCCAAACGAATTCACGTTTAGTTTCATTGCCTTTACCGCCTTTAATTAATTCGATAACAGCTTTAGTGTCGTCAGTAGCGTACTGTGCAGCTTCGTCATATTTTTTGTCTTCAATAGCAGTCATAAATTTTTCTGCAACGCCTTTTGGAGTTTCAGCACCACCGCATGAAGTGAAAAGAATAACAGCAGCTACAAGAGCGCCTCCTAATAATTTGATTGTGTTTTTCATAGTTATTGTTATAATTGTTTTTATTTTAAATTATTTATATTCTACGTGTGTTAATTTCCGTGTAAACTTATTTAAATATAGTTTATCTAACGGAATATAGGGTTTGGATGTGCTTGTGCGGTCTACCTCTATAGTATCTGACTTAGACACAGCCTGTAGCGATTTGTAAATAACCTCTGAACAGTACATTTTATCATCTGTAGAAAGGTCTAGTTCCAAATCAAACTCCATCCCCATGTTGTAATATTTCTTTATCTCTTTAACAAACTTTGCTTTGGTAGCGGGGGTAAATCATACTTATAAATACCAAAAGCATAGTTAGATTCGGGCGTACAGAATATCTCAATCGGGTCTTTTTTCATTTTGTTGGTTACGTTTTCTTCGCCACCAACGCAGTGGTATACAAAAACCTTAACCTTACCGTTAACGGTATCTTTCATGATAATACCCGAATGTGAATACAGCTTTTGCTCTTGCGATGCTTTGCGGAATACCTGTAGCTAAAAAAGCCACGGCTGTCCCTCATAATCAAATCGCCACTCTCTAAAGAGTCTGGGTTAATGTGTTGGTTTTGCCACGATGTGTAAGCATTTACCGGGTCAACATTAACAGCCGCATCATTAAAATATTCCGATGCCAGATAAACAATTCCAGCTAAAAAAGAACGTCAAATACTACTGCACTTATACTTAAATACTTTTTAAACACCGCTGTACTTATTTTTTAGTTGTGTCGCTCTGCGCATCGGCAGTAGGCTCAACAACAGGCTCCATCGGGGTTTCTACCGGAGCACCGGCATCGCCCAACAGGTCTTCAATAGTAACATCAATTAACCAATCGCCATCAACTTTTTTAAGGCGAGCAGTTTTTTCAACACCTTCGTTGGTATATTTAACGGTAGCGCTATCGCCGGTAATTACAGGCTCTGCAACAACAAAGTTAAATTTAACACTGGCAGGGTCGGCTTTGGTAAAGTCTTTTAACTGGCCAACAGCTTCAATACCTTTAGGGGTAGCAAATTTATTTGCCTCGTCGAAGTTTTTAGCCTGTACAGCCTTAAAGAAATTATCAGCAACCTCTTTCGGGGTGTACGATTTTCCACATGCTACAAGCATAACAGCAACCAGTGCAACTAAACCAAAACGTTTAAACATAATACTTACTTTTTATTTCGGAACGCAAATTTATGGTATTATTTGATACTTTACGCTATAGAAATACAATTTACTGACAAGTTTTATACACTTTTAAACAACTGCGCTACGCTAAAAGGCTTACAGCTTCTGCATCAGATACTTATACATGGCTTCCATTGAATAAATGTCGGCTTTGTGTACTTTTTCGTTGGGTGTATGCACATAATCTTCGGGGGCGCCAATAAAGAACCAGTCGAATGGGTAGGGCGATTTTTGCAGTTCGGTACCATCGCTGCCGCCGGAGCCTTCTACTTCTAATTGAAAATCAATACCACTTTCTTTGGCCATAGCCAGTATCTTTTCGTAAAAAGCGCGGCGGGGTATGCCCGTATCGCGGATAGAAAGGGCAACACCCTTGCCATGCTCTACGCCTTCGGTTTTCCAGGTTATATCAGCTATTAAGGCCTGCATAACACCAAAATCCTCGTATATATATTTACCTACAACTCCGGCGTTGCCTCCCCCACTCTCTTCATAGCAGGTAAAGCAAATAAGGCCATCGGTCAATGTTTCAGCAGTTTTAAGGGCTATGTAGCAACCCAGGCGGTTATCCATATAGCAGCATTGTACAAAATCGTCGGTTTCCCTAAAATCGGGTTTAAAGGTAAGTTCGGTGCCGCGCTCTATTTCCCTGTTGTATTCGCAGCTAAGCAAATTGTTATCATGGTCGTAGTTAAGCACGGTTTCAATCTCTCCGAGGCTATCGGCCCCAACCAGTACAAAGCCATTCTCAGTGCGCGGGCCGCCAATTTTAACCAGCCCATTGTTGTAGCGCACGGTAAAGCCAATACTATCCATGTGGGCAAAAATGGCGGTACGGGGGTGCCAAACTTTAATATAAGAGCATCGCCTATAAAGTTACCCTCTATAATCTCAGGCTGAACAGCCCATGTATGTTGATTTTGCTTTACATAGTTAATTATAAATTCTTTAAGCGGCCCCTCGTTGCCCGATGGCGCCCTTAATTCGCAAAGCGTTTTTAATAGTACGGTATCAATCATATTTTTAGTTGATAGTTGGTTGTTCGTAGTTCGTAGTTGCCAGTTAATACTAAGAGAGGGGCTGAGGAAGAGTTTATATTGGCGTTATAATTATGTCTTTCAAATTATTTAATCTTTGTAATACACTTTCGGCTTGGGCTTTGGGCAAAGATATGCATGCTTTGCATACCTCTTCCATTTTAAGAGAGAGTAATGTAATATCCTTGGCTTTTAAAATCTTCATTACATCGCCCTGCATGGCATAGCCAAAGGTAACGGTATAGGCTTCTTCCACCTGCTTTTCTATTACAGTAGCCACAGCCAGGGCTTCGGCGGCGGCGTTTTTGTAGGCGTTTATTAATCCGGGCACACCCAGCGGAGTGCCGCCGTAGTAGCGCACTACCACAATTATAATATTGGTAAGGTTGGCCGATAATATAGTCCCCATTATGGGCCGCCCTGCGGTGCCGCCGGGCTCACCATCATCGCTAAAGCGTTGGTTTTTAGCATCGGCGCCCAAGCGGTAGGCATAGCAATGGTGCACAGCCGATGGGTGCTCTTCCCGATAGCCGGCTACTATCTTTTTTGCCTGTTCCTCTGTAACACAGGGTATAGCAAAGCCCAAGAACTTGCTGCCGCGGTCTTTAAAAAGCCCTTCGGCGGGAGATTGTATTGTTATGTAGCTGTTGGGATGCAAATCAATTAAGAAATTAAAAAATTAAGGAATTAAGGAATGCGTTGTTATCATTTTTTAATTTTTTCGCTCTTTAATTCTTTAATTACCTCTTAGGTTGGCTTTGCGGTAAACCTCTTTCAACTTTTCTATGGTGTTGTGGGTATACACCTGTGTAGCTGCCAGGCTGGAATGGCCTAAAATCTCTTTAATATCGTTAATAGGTGCATCGTTATTAAGCATGTGGGTGGCAAAGGTATGGCGCAACACATGGGGACTTTTCTTTTTAAGGGTAGTAACTGCACCCAGGTATTTGTTTACCAGCTTATAAATATACTGGCGGGTGGCAGGCTCGCCTTTATCAGTATAAAACAGCACCGCATCTGACTTTTGAAACTCCTGCTGCTCCAACTCGGTAAGGTATTTACTTAACAAGTCTACCATTTCGGGCGCTAGGGGAATGATACGCTCTTTGCTGCGTTTACCAAGTACCTTTATGGTTTGGGCGCCGGCATCGAAAGAACCTTGTTTTAAGCCCACCAGCTCTGATACCCGCATACCGGTAAAGTAAAACAAATCTAACAGTACCTTATCCCTTACCCCTTCAAAACCCGGTGGAAAGCCTTTTTCGCCTTCGCCCTTTAGCTGGAAATCGCCATCTAAAAGTTTATCCATTTTGCCCCCTCTACAAAGGTAGGCAGGCGCTTGGGGGTTTTAACGGCTTTTATATTGTACAGGGGGCTTTTGGTAACCAAGCCGTTGCGCATGCAAAACTTGTAAAACGACCGTAGCGCACTCAGCTTGCGGTTCATGGTGCGGGCCTCAGCACCAGCTTCTTTTAAATGCACCTGCCAACTGCGCACCATGGGCGCGGTGGCGTGTTCTATTTCTAAAAGCTCGAACTGGTTTTTAAGGAAAGAGGTAAACTGCTCTAAATCTTTTTTATATGACAACACAGTATGCTTTGAAAACCTTTTTTCAAACTCCAGGTAATTCAAAAAGCGTTCTACTGTGGGCATGGTGCTTATACCTAATTATTTGTGTAATGTTTCTACGCTTTAAATCCCTCCCCTCAAACCTTTCGGTTAGAGGTACTCCCTTTACAAGGGAGAGTATTTCGGGTGTGGCGGGTGAGTTATTGAGCCCACCACCCCTTTCTGTCCCGACTGTAAACTGTCGGGACATTCATTCCCCTCCTTTGCAGGAGGGGAGCCAAAGTTCTACCGAAGGGAGATTTTTTTCATAAGTAGGTATAAAAGTAAAGGGTCCTGCCGTATGGCAAGACCCTTTGTATAACTATTGGCTAACAACTAATTGTTAGTCCTCAATATTGCGGAACATATTTTCGCGGTATACAGCACGTATAACTTGCTGACGGCGTTTAATAGATGGTTTGGTAAACTTAGAACGCTCACGTAATGCACGCACAACGCCTGTTTTCTCAAACTTCTTTTTGTACTTTTTTAGGGCTTTTTCTATTGATTCGCCTTCTTTAACTGCTATTAGTAACATGCTTGTCTTTTCTTTTTTAAGGGCTGCAAATATACAACTTATTTTATTCTAACCAAAAATTATGCTAAAATTTGTTTAGCTATTACAACTTTCTGTATTTCAGAGGTTCCTTCGCCTATGGTACATAGTTTAGAGTCGCGGTAGAACTTCTCTACCGGAAAATCTTTGGTATAACCATAGCCACCAAATATCTGTACAGCATCGGTAGATACCTGCACACATATTTCAGAAGCGTAGTATTTAGCATACGCCGACTCTTTGGTAACCTTTAAGCCGCGGTTTTTTAAATCGGCCGCCTGAGTAGGTTAATAATTCAGCGGCTTCTATTTTAACGGCCATATCAGCCAGTTTAAAGCTAATGCCCTGGAATTCAGCAATAGGTTTACCAAACTGCTCACGTTCTTTGGCATATTTAACAGAAGCATCGAAAGCGCCTTTGGCAATACCTAACGATAGGGCCGCGATAGAAATACGACCACCGTCTAGTACCTTCATGGCCTGGATAAAGCCATCGCCAATTTTGCCTAATACGTTTTCTTTGGGTACGCGGCAGTTATCAAATATAACCTCGGCAGTTTCTGAGGCACGCATACCTAGTTTATTTTCTTTTTGCCTGCGCTAAAGCCGGGTGTGCCACGCTCTACTACAAAAGCAGTAATACCGCGAGAGTCTAATAACTCACCCGTGCGGGCAAGTACTACCATTACATCAGAGCTTTTGCCGTGGGTAATCCAGTTTTTGGCACCGTTTATAACCCAATCGTCGCCGTCTTGGGTAGCTACACATTTCATGCGCATAGCATCAGAACCGGTGTTGGCTTCGGTTAAGCCCCAGGCCCCAATCCATTGGCCTGTAGCCAGTTTAGGCAACCATTTTTTCTTTTGTTCATCGTTACCAAACTGTAGTATATGGCCGGTACACAATGAGTTGTGAGCCGCAACCGATAAACCTACAGAGCCGCAAATGCGGCCTACTTCGGTAACTACGGTAACATATTCTGTATACGATAGACCAGAACCACCATATTCGGTAGGAACTAAAACACCCAGCATTCCCAATTCGCCTAATTGCTTAAGGCATTCTACCGGAAACTCCTGGGTTTCATCCCACTCCATAAATTTAGGTTTGATGTGCTTTTCGCCAAAGCTGCGGATGGTGTCCGCAATCATCTTCTGGTTTTCGTTGTAATTAAAGTCCATAGTTGTATTAAAAAATCCGGACGCGAAGATAGGGATTTTAGTTGAAAGTTGGCAGTTGGCGGTTGATAGTAATAGAATGAACAGATAAAGAGATAGGGAGATAAATAATTATTATATTATTTGATTTGCCAGGTAGTCTTGTTTGTACTGATAAAATTTTTCAAAATCACACTCTAAGCAACCATCCTTATCGAGGTATACCCACTTATTTGAATAGCATTGTTTTGTAAAATACAAGTAAGACTTAATAGAATTGAAGGTGTAAGAGGGCCAACCGCCGTGTCCACCGTCATACAGTAGTTTTCCATAATTATCCCCTTCATTTAATTCAACAAATGTATTACCTGATTCACAGAGTAATAAAAAGAGTTTGATACCATTGGGATAAAAATCAGGATGGTCTGTATTTATTACAGGAACAATTTTATTTAAATAGTGATACACGTACTCAAAATTTGCTAAGATATCCATAGATAATAATTCTAAATACCCCATGGAAATACGGATATTAGAATCAATCCCTCCGGTTATGCTGTAAAGTTCAAAAATCTCGTCGGTAAACTTTAGCCCTAAATCTTTTTCATGATTTTTTAATTCTTCTATGGATAAGCTAAGGCAAGAGATAATCAGCCATGTTATAGCCCATGCCTTTTTGTATGGCTATAATATCAGCAAATAGGGTAGTTATTGTTTCCATAAAAGCAAAGATATTAACCTTTGGGTGAGATTCCTGCCTACGCAGGAATGACTATCAACTTTTAATTATGCAATCTCACAATTACTAATTCATAATTAGAAAACTAATCCTCGCCGAAAGGTAAGCGGGTGGGGTCTTCTTTTTTGCCGCCAATTTCAACAGAAAGGGTTAGCTGCACAAAGTTTTTGGCAACGCCGCCGGTAGTTAGCCTATAATCTAACTGGTTTACCCAACCGGCCTGTATAGTAACGGGCGAAAGGCGGTAGCCCGCCCCAAGGAAAAAGCGGTTACGCTCAAAATAGGGTTCGGTATTGGTTAAGAACAACTCGTTAAACGTACTTAAATAAACCGTTTTTGTCTCCATTTTTTTATGGTTAAGCGGCACGGCTATGCCCAACCTGTAGCGGAAACGGTTTCGGTAGCCGGTTGTAAAATAGCGCTGCTCTATACGAAAGCGGTGCTCAAAAACAGACGGCCTATGTTGTCTTTTATAGTAGCTTCTTGCCACACGCGCACCTCGTTAGCCGTTACGGGGCGCATAAAGTTGCCGCCTTTGGTGTAGGTATCGTACTTACCGCTACCAATAAAAACAGAAAAGCGTTTATTAATATTATAGCCAAACCCACCCTTAAACTCGTGGTAAAAAAACTGGTTGTAAAACCTATCGCTACGGGCCTGGGTTTCAAACGTAAAGTAGAAATTGCCTTTAACTTTGCCACGTAGGTTTAACACTGTCCAGCTACCAAGGCCGGGCGATGTGGTTTGGGCATAAGCACCAAAGCCAATTAGCAGCAATGCTGCAATAAGGGTTGAGCGAAACATTGGGCAAAGATAACATTAGCTTGACATCTTAATATTGAGTTTACAATAGAGCCGCCCTTATTTACCCTACATACATTCAATTATCTACTTAACCACCTGTGCTATCTGGTTAATAGCAGCCTTAGATTCTTTAAGCCCCGTAACAGCCATCCAAACATGGAACATACCGGGGTATTCAAAGTAATTAAAGCTTGTATTTTGCTTATCAAGCATAGCTTTAAGTTTGCGGCAGTCGGCAATTAACACATCGTGGGTGCCTATAAAAAGGAGATTTTGCCAAGCCCGTCAAAATTGCCGTAAATAGGGCTAACCCTTGGGTTAGTTAGGCTTAGGTTGCCGGCATACGCCTTACCGGTAATTTGCAATGCTTTAAGGTTTAGCATTTTATCCTGCTTTTCTACCGCGGCTATTCCGGGATTAGTCATGCTAACATCAAGCCATGGCGCAAGCAACACAATATTACCCGGCTGCGGCAGGTTTTGGGCCTTAATTTCCTGCGCCAGTGCCAAGTGATAGTCCACCGCCGGCAGAGTCGCCCATAATGGTTATATCACTGGCATTTGCCGTGGTAAGTAATTGCGAATATACATGCATCATAAAAGCGTAAACATCGGGACATTGAGCCGCAGGTGCCAGGGGTAATCGGGTACTACAATGGTGGCATTGGTTTTAGCCAGCAATTGGGCTATCAAATCCCAATGAAAACTAAGGATATTGGCCACATAAGAACCGCCATGTAAATAAAGTATAACCTTGCCCGATGCATTTTTACGGGGAGTAAACGTCCATATTTTACGTCCGTTATACTCGTTAACAACCATTGCGTACCTGCGCCTTAGCGATGATGGAATGCGTGCCGGGGTTTGGTTAAACTTATTGCGTTTATATTTTCGTTCCGCGCCTTTATTAAGGCCAATAACTACCATACCAAATTTTAAAAAGCGCGCTTTGCAACTAACCGGTTTATTGTGTATATAAACCATAGATGTATCGGGTACAGATTGTGCAAAAATTGAAACTGATATTGCAGCCACTAAAACTACAACGCTTACTGTTCGGGTTAATAACATATTCATTATAAGGAACAAAAGTAGCAACTTAGGCCAAATATGCCTTATGGTTTTTAACTGTAAATACAGGGTGCAGTAATTATTGTGGCAGGAATAACCTATGCTGTAAAGTATAAACTAACTTGGCACAGCTATTGAACCATAGAGAAACATTATTAATTTACGGCTGTTTAGCTAACAATAAGCAGCCTATTAAGACTTTTTGACAGACATGACAAATCAATTTGATATACAATATTTAGCCAACGGCGACGAAGAACCAGATTTTATTCCCTTACTGACTAACGAGGATGAGGAGCAGATGAACAATGAGGACATGCCTGACATTGTGTCTATTCTGCCATTGCGCAACACGGTTTTGTTTCCCGGGGTGGTAATACCCATTACCGTAGGCCGCGATAAATCTATAAAACTGATTAAAGATGCTTACAAAGGCGACCGTATAATTGGGGTAACATCGCAAAAAGATGTGCATGTTGAAGACCCTCAGTTTGAAGACCTTAACCGCGTAGGTACCTTGGCGCACATTATTAAAATGCTGCGCATGCCCGATGGTAACACCACCGTTATTATCCAGGTAAAAAGCGCTTTGCCTTAAAAGAGTCTATACAAATAGAGCCGTATTTTAAAGCGAAGATTGAAGCTTTTAACGACGAAGGGATTGTAGATAAAGACAACGACGAGTTTTTGGCATTGATAGGTTCTATAAGGGATGTGTCGGTAAATATTATCCGCCAGTCGCCGCAAATACCTACCGAGGCTTCTTTCGCTATTAAGAACATAGAAAGCCCATCGTTTTTGATAAACTTCATATCATCGAACATGCAAGCCGCCGTTGGCGACAAGCAGGAGATACTGGAGATACGCGATTTGCGCCGCCGTGCCGAGAAAATTCTGGGCCTGCTTACCAAAGAGCTGCAGATGCTGGAACTGAAAAACCAGATACAGAACAAGGTAAAGACTGATATTGACCAGCAGCAAAAAGAATACTTTTTAAACCAGCAGCTTAAGCAGATACACGAAGAGCTGGGGTTGAACAATACCGACAAACAAATATCGGACTTGCGGGAGCGGGCAGCCGGCATGAAATGGAAAGAGGAAGTAGCCACGGTGTTTAAACGCGAGGTTGATAAGCTGCAGCGCATGAACCCAATGGCCGCCGAATTTAGCATGCAGATGAACTACTGCGAGTTGCTGCTTGACCTGCCATGGGGTGTTAAAACTGACGATAACTTTGACCTTAAACGCGCCAAGAAAATACTAGACCGCGACCATTTTGGGTTGGAGAAAGTAAAAGAGCGCATACTAGAATACCTTGGCTGTTATAAAGCTGAAAGGTGGCAGCATGAAATCGCCCATACTGTGTTTATACGGCCCTCCGGGGTTGGTAAAACATCGTTGGGCAAAAGCGTAGCCGAAGCATTAGGTAGAAAATACATCCGCATGTCGCTGGGTGGTTTGCACGATGAAGCTGAGATACGCGGACACCGCAAAACCTATATTGGCGCTATGCCGGGCCGCATTATGCAAAACCTGCGCAAGGCCCAAAGTGCCAACCCGGTGTTTGTGCTAGACGAGATTGATAAACTGGGCAATAGTTACTAGGGCGACCCATCGTCGGCACTGCTAGAAGTGCTTGACCCTGAACAAAACGGTGCTTTTTACGATAACTTTATTGAGGTTGATTTTGACCTGAGCAACGTTATGTTTATTGCTACGGCCAACAGCCTGTCTAACGTTCAGCCGGCCTTGCTAGACCGTATGGAGATTATAAACGTATCGGGCTACACCATTGAAGAAAAAGTAGAAATTGCCCATACGCATTTGCTGCCTAAGCTTATAGAAGACCACGGCATACCAAAGAGCAAAATTAATATCTCTAAAAAGATAATTGAGAAGATTGTAGAGGGCTACACCAGCGAGAGCGGGGTACGTAACCTTGAAAAGAAAATGGCTAAGGTGTTCCGCGCTGTGGCCCGCCACATTGCTATGGAAGAGGCCTACAACGTAAAAGTTGACGAAGCCTTTTTAGATAAGGTGCTTGGCCCGCCGATACAAAAAGAGGTATACCAAAATAACGATGTTGCCGGTGTGGTTACAGGCCTTGCCTACACACCCGTTGGTGGCGCTATATTGTTTATTGAGGTGGCCCTTAGCCAAAGCCAAGGCAAAGGTGGCAAGCTTACGCTAACGGGTAACCTGGGCGATGTGATGAAAGAGAGCGCCGTTATTGCGCTTGAATACCTTAAAGGCCACTCTACAGAGTTTGGCATTCCGGCAGATGCTTTTGATAACTGGAATGTACACGTACACGTACCCGAAGGCGCTACGCCTAAAGATGGCCCAAGTGCGGGTGTTACCATGCTTACAGCCCTTGCATCGGCATTTACGCAGCGTAAGGTGAAGAAACAACTGGCCATGACGGGTGAGATTACCCTGCGTGGCAAGGTGTTGCCTGTGGGTGGTATTAAAGAGAAAATTCTGGCTGCCAAGCGTGCGGGTATTAAAGAGATTATTTTGTGCGAAGACAACCGCAAGGATATTGCCGAGATAACCACTACGTATATAGCCGACCTAAAATTCCACTACGTACGCACCATGAGTGAGGTGTTGGAACTGGCGCTGATGAAGGAGAAGGTAAAGAAACCGTTGCCGATTGGAAAGTAGTTGCCGGTTCTCAGTTGCCTGTTGCCAGTAAAAACATAAAAGGTGAACGTCATTCCCGCGCAGGCGGGAATCTCACCATACTGTAATAGAAAATCTCCCGAATTGTTTGGGGGCTTTTATTATTATATTTGTAATACCATGATAAAGCCACTATATATTATTTGCCTGTTTGCCCTGCTTGGTTTGGGGTTAGTTTCTTGTAAAAAGGAAAAATCAGACTCAATTGAAATAATGGATATTTCTGAATATAACAGTTCTGAATACATAGTAAACAATAGTACTTTCTGTTTTTCAGCTGGCACTTTTTCAGATTTTGATTATTTATCTGTAGACAATAATTCTGTTTCAGATGTAAAAGTTGGCTATCAATATTCTTTTCAAGGAGGGAATGCTTATAGTTCCTATTATATTGCCAAGGTAAATCCAGGGGTATTAATTGAGTTTGCCATTAATTCTGATTCTCTATTAATGCCATATTTAGATGGAGATAATATTGGCCCTTCTTGTATATGGTATTCTAAAAGCTACTTTAGTATTCCCTCAGAAGACTTAAACATATGGTTTACCGGAGTAAAATATATTGGTTTTAAAATTCCTGATGGCAATACTTACAAATATGGATTTATAAAATTTTATTATGACCAAACTATTTCTAAAGGATGTTTTGGCCCATCAGTAATGCAACGGTAACCATGATAAAGCCACTATATATTATTTGCCTGTTTGCCCTGCTTGGTGTGGGGTTAGTTTCTTGTAAAAAGGAAAAATCAGATCCTATTGAAATAAAGGATATTTCTGAATATAATGCAGCTAACTTTTATATCAATACCAGTGAGTATTATTTGAATCCCAGTGATTATACAGGGTATAGTTTTAATAATAGCAATGTTGATATTGATAAAGATATCGTATATCATACCAATTTTGTAACCAACAACAATGTATATATTGGTAGTTCTGCATATTTTACAATTACCTCAGACCTTGAATTTCATGTAGACCCTGCTACAAATAAGATAATTCCACATACAATAGGAGATTCCTTTTCTTCAGATATGAATTGGTCATCAACACCTAATACAGGTCTATATTCATCAAACAACCCTGATTGGAATGATGCAAATCCTACTTTCAAACATCTAATATTTAGAAAAAATATAAATGGAGAATATAGGTATGGTTGGGTAATAGCCAGGGTAAATGGAGTAGGCCCATCAGTAATGCAACGATAACCATGCTAAAACCACTATATATAATTTGCCTGTTTGCGCTGATTGGTTTAGGGTTGGTTGGTTGTGAAAAGGAGCAGATAACTACATTACCTGATAGTACACCGCAGCAATACTTTTTCACTATTAAAGACACTTCTGAGTATAACAGCGCTGATTTTTATATTAATACGGATGTAAGAGTTTTTCCATCACCTAATTCAAGCATAGAATTTGATATTGACAATGATAATATTAATGATATTAGGCTCACACATGAACACATCGGGAGTAATGGAAGTGGTAACATAAATGTTGTTTTAAATGATTTGACTCCAGATTCATCTTTAACGTTTTCTGCTAAGACTAATAATCTATATTCTCCTTTCCCTTATCAGCTAGGTGATACAATAAGTGAATCTCAAAATTGGTCTTACATAAACCATTTTCTTTTAACAGATCTTGATTATACCCCTAATAGTGATTATGTCTATTATTGGAATTGGGGAGATCCAGATCTACAATATTTAGCATTTAGAAAAAAGATAGGCTCTGATTATAAATATGGTTGGTTTATGATTGGTGGATATATTGGATTATCAGTTATACAACTCTAGGATATGTAAAAACACTACATATAATTTGCCTGTTTGCCTTGCTTGGTGAGATTATCAGCTCTGCGCTTTGCTTTGCAAAACTTGTAGTCCCGCCTCCCGACGATGAATGTCGGGACGGGTGCGCGGGAATGACGACCATCTTTTTAACACTTCAACCTATTAACATTTTTTATTTTTTACTTGACAAAAGGTGGTATAGTGTTGTATCTTTGTAGTGTTGTTTCGAAACACACTTCTTGGCCCCATGACGATTAATCATTTTCTAGCAAAAAATAATTAATGTCAGGGCAGGACCGTTATTACTGTCGGTTATCAGTAAAAAAACAAAAAAGCAGTACTGCACCCCTCCCCAAACCCCTCCCCCAAAGGGAGAGGGGCTAAAAAAGAGTTATAGTACAATTAAAAAAAATAGTTAAGTAAACCGAAAGCATCTTTGAATTAAGCTCTGTCGGTAGGTTATACCCCAACTATATTTTATGCTTTAACCCTAGTCTCGTTTAAAACGAGATTGGGGTTAGGGTGTTTGTGTAAATTGTCTGAACCGCAGATTTAAAGAGATTAATATGATTAATGGATTAATTACCCTCTCCCGTCTGTCGCCGTTGGCGACATCCACCTCCGCCCGGATAAATTGATTTATCCATTCGGACGGGCTCTCAATGAGAGGGACCTTTAAAACAAGCGCGAAAATGAGTTGTCGGGCTACATGCTGTAGAGGTTCCGTACCCCCACCGTCTCCCCGCCAAGAGCGTGTCGACACCTCCCCCTACTAGTAGGGGGAGGAAAGCCGAGGTACGAGGCAGGAGGGGGTACAAACCTGCGAAAACGAGTGTATTAGCTACATGCTGTAGGGAAATACCCCTCCCAACCCTCCCCTTAAAGGGAGGGCTTAAAATAACCGCGAAAACGGGTGTATTAGCTACACGCTATAGGGGTTTGAAAGATCCCCCTTTAGAAAGGGGGTGCCGAGTGAAACGAGGTGGGGGATTTTATTGCCGCCGAAGAAATCCCTCGTCTTCCGACTACCGTCGGAATCCACTCCCTTTTAAAAGGGAGACCTTTAAATATGACCTGCGAAAACGGGTGTATTAGCTACATGCTGTAAGGGTTTGGAGAAAAACAAAAAGAGCCACCCAGAAGGATGGCTCTTTATGTTGTGACGTTGGAAACGCTATGCGCCTTTTGTCTGGCTTTGGGCCTCATGAAGGGCGCACTCTATTGTCTCCGCTGTCAGTATTGTGTAGCTCTGTTGCTGTGTCTGTATGTGTAAACCACAGTAATTAAAAAAAGGTTTAAAAAGTATTGCAATTTAACAATCACCGTTTGGTGAGATTCCTGCTTTCGCAGGAATGACATCACCTTTTTAGACAGCCAACCCTTGTTTATACACTTCTAAGGCGCGGTTGCGTGCCCAGGCGTGTTCTACAATGGGTTTGGGGTAAACAAAAGGCTCGTCAAACTCAGGTACCCACCGGCGTACATACTCCAGTTTAGGGTCGAACTTTTCGGTTTGTAACTGGGGGTTAAACACACGGAAATATGGTGCAGCATCACAGCCTGTACCTGCTGCCCACTGCCAGTTACCGTTATTAGCCGATAGGTCGAAATCGAGAAGTTTACGGGCAAAATAGGCTTCGCCCCAACGCCAGTCTATAAGCAGGTGCTTAGTTAAAAAGCTGGCCACCACCATGCGCACGCGGTTGTGCATAAAGCCTGTTTCGTTAAGCTCGCGCATACCTGCATCTACAATAGGGTAACCGGTGCGGCCTTCGCACCAGGCGGCAAAATGGGCTTCGTTGTTAACCCATTCTATATTGTCGTATTGGGGCTTAAAGGCATGGCCTACCACATTGGGGAAGTGCCATAGAATCATCATGAAAAACTCGCGCCAAATAAGCTCGTTTAGCCATGTTTGGTTATTGTCTTTTGCAAAGGCTGCTAAGCTGCGCACACTAACAGTGCCAAAGCGCAGGTGCAGACCCATGTGGGTTGTACCAACAATACCGGGAATATCGCGGGTGGCATGGTAGTTCTTTACAATATCCGCATCAGGTATAGGCGCGGAAAATTTATAGCCCGAAGCTACAAAGCCCATGCTCTCTAAGGTTGGAATGGCAAAGGGCTTTTCAACCTTAAACAAGTTATTAAAATATTTTTCGGTGGGGTATGGTTTCAGATAAAAGCTATTCAGCTTTTCTTTCCATTTGCGGCTAAAAGGTGTGTAAACCGTGTACGGCTTACCATCACTTTTTAGTATCTCATCTTTCTCAAAAATTACCTGATCTTTAAAAGATAAGAATGTAGCATTCTCATCCTCCACCAGCTTCTTAATTTTCGCATCACGTTGAATTCCATAGGGTTCATAATCATCGTTGGTATATACTGCATCTATTGTATACTCCTTTAAAAGTTGTTTAAACACCTCATCAGGAGTGGAGTAAAATATACTAATAGAACTACCATTTATCGATAATTGTTTACTAATTATCGATAAATTTTGATGTATAAATTCAACCCTTCTATCGTCCTTATCTTCAAGCTTATCCAGTATGTCTTTATCAAATATAAATATGGGCAAAACGTTGGTGTGCTTGCTTAATGCGCGATACAGACCTGCATTATCATTAAGCCTTAAATCCCTCCTAAACCAAAATATGGTAACGCTTTTCTTTTCCATTATAGTAGGCGCAATTTAGCCATACCACCATCAATAGCCAATGTTTGGCCCGTAACCCAGCCCGATTGTGGCGAAAGCAGATATAAGGCCGCCTGTGCCATATCTGCCGGGGTACCTACCCTGTTTAACGGGTGGCGCTTGCCCGATGCTTCACGCTTTTCAGGCGTAGCCAATAATTTTTCGGCCAGTGGTGTATCTGTTAACGATGGAGCAATGCAGTTAAAGCGGATGTTGGCCGCCGCATATTCTGCAGCTAACGAGCGGGCCAGACCCTCTACAGCAGCCTTTGCCGATGCTATAGATGCATGGAAAGGCATACCTGTTTGCGCAGCTACGGTGCTAAACAACACTACCGATGCACCCTGTGCAGCCTTTAGCGGAGCAACAGCCTGGCGCAACGTACGTATGGCCCCCAATACATTTAAGTTATATTCTGCCAGAAAATCATCATCGGTAAAGCGGTTAAAGGGCTTTAGGTTGATGCTGCCGGGGCAATAAGCCACACCATGCAATTCACTTGGTAAGCCGGTAATTGTAAACTCTTTTGTTGATGCATCGCCTTGGATAAAAATAAGGTTATCGCTATCTGGTAAGTTACGGTTGGTGCGGGCTACCACGTATACTGTATGCCCTTGGGCTAGTAACAATGTGGTTAGTTCCAAGCCTATGCCTGTTGTTCCACCTACTATCAAATAATTCATTGCGAACAGTTTTGGCTTTCTAACAAGCAGGTAGGTAAATGGTTTAAATCAGGGGTCAGTAGTCAGAGGTCAGCTTTTAGAGTTGTGCATTGTCAATTGAACATTGACAATTGATTACCCACCCGCTTTTTTAACGCCGTAGCCTGCTGCTTTTAGTATATCATGCACCTTATCGCGCATATCGCCTTGGATAACAATCTCCCCATCTTTACTCGTCCCCCCTACCCCACATTTGCTTTTCAGCAGTTTTTCCAGGTCTTTCAAATCATCATCAGTCCCCACATAGCCTTTAACAAGGGTTACTGTTTTGCCCTTGCGACTTTTACTGTCTCGCCACACACGCAGGTCTTGCTGCGCAGGCGGCAGGGTTTCCTAGTCGTTTTCTTCGTTATCTACACTAAAATCGGGATTGGTAGAGTATACCAATCCCGATTTGTTTTTATTCTTGTTAGACATTGCTCTTCTATTAAAAAATCCCTCTCCCTTTAAGGGAGAGGGACATAGGGTGAGGGGTATTTCTTTATTTCATGTATTTATCCTTCACATCGTTAAACGATGGAAACGCGTTGTAGTGCCATTTTGCAATAACCTTACCGCCTTTAAACAGTATTAAACCGGGGTTTGAGCGGATAGCGCCTTTAAGCGGGGTATCATCGGTACAACGGTAAAAATCAAACGCCAGTTGGTTATCGTGGCGGAATTCTTCTATCATGGTCCAGTCGCTATTGGTAATACCTACAAAAGATACTTTGCTCTTATCGGCTAAGCCTGCAAAGTCCCTAATGTCAACAATAGCCTTGTTAGATGCCTTTTCTATATGTGTATAGAAAAGCACAAACTGGTAGTTAGGGTTGCCAATAATCTGCTCTGTAAAGTTGTTGTTGTCTTTATCTACCATATCAATAGCTACAGACAAAGGCAGCAGCTTTTTATCGGTCGTATCAGCCTTTGGCTCTTTACGCTCTACAAAGGTGTGGTTGGTATAGAAGGCAGTATCAGAGGCCGCAGCCTTAGTTAAGCCATCCATAGTAAGTTCTACATTTTGGCCCGATGTGTTGTTTTTGTAAACGAACTTCATCTCGCCCATTTTCTTTTGTTGCTCATCCATATAAGCCTTGCGCTGGTCCATAATGTTATGGCCAACGGCAAACTCGCCACTTTTATAATCCATGTGGATAGGCAGGTAAGCAAAGGTGTATAGAGGGAACGCGAATGATACAATGGTAAACAAGGCTACCAGCACATTGTCGCCTTTAGGTTTTCTTATAATTGGGTTTATGTACTTGCGGCCAATAAGTATAACAACTATTAGCACCAGCAAGATAAGGTCTTTGTAGAAAGAACCCCATGCTTTAAGCGGGATAACATCGCCAAAGCAGCCACACTCTTTAATATAGCCTGTGTAGGCAGAATAGAATGTTAGGAAGGTGAAGAACACGATTAACGCCAGCAGCGCCCAGCTATTCCACTTAATGCGCGAGCCCGACAGTAGCATTAAGCCTTGCAAAATCTCAAGGCCGGTAATGAATATGGCCAGTAATATGCTAATGTTTTCAAACCAGGCCAAGGGACCCCAAATATGTTCGCCAAATACGCTGAAGTATTCATCCAGCTTATAAGAAAATCCTATAGGGTCGTTAGCTTTTATAACGCCCGAAAAAATAAATAAAAGGCCTACTAATACGCGGGCTACCTGGGTAATAATCTTCATATTCAAATAGTTTTAAAACAAAACAAGATTTCTGCAATCGGTAAACGACTGCAAAAATCTTGCAATTTTTTCAATATCGGCTAAAAAATTAACCAACAAGTTGGGCATCCATTGTTATCTCTGCGTTTAGCAGTTTAGATATGGGGCAGTTTTCCTTTGCGTTTTTAGCTGCTTCGGCAAACTGCTCGGCACTCATTTCAGGCACATCGGCCTTAACCTCTAAATGTATTTTGGTTACCGCGCCGCCTTCAAAAGTTACACTGGCTTTAGTGTCTATGGCAGATGCTGTAAATCCCGCCTCGCCAATTACAAACGTCAGCTTCATGCTAAAGCAACCGGCGTGGGCTGCACCAACCAGTTCTTCGGGGTTGGTACCAATACCTTCCTCAAAACGAGAGCCGAAAGAGTATTGCGTTTGGTTTAATACCGTGCTTTGTGTGCTTAAGTGGCCTTTGCCTTCTTTGCCCGAACCTTCCCAATGGGCTGTTGCTGTCCTTATCATGTTTCTTGTTTTATTGATTTGATTAGATAGACCAAATTAAGGCAATATTGTTTATAAATTTACCTCACTCCCTAAATCCCCCTCCCCTAAAGGAATGAGGGGGACTTAAATTTTGACAAACACATTGCACTAATTTTTGTTACTTAGCTTATATGCCCGCCAACCTGATAGAATTTACCGATATAGGCCTGTACGTGCCCGAAGCCAAAGTGTACCTAGACCCTTGGCGCGCGGTAGACAAGGCCATTATTACCCACGGCCACAGCGACCATGCCCGCTATGGACATAAGTGGTATATGACCCACAAACAAAACGTGGCCATACTTAAGCATAGGTTAGGTGTCGATATTAATGTATCGTCGGTTGAGTTTGGCGAAGTGTTTACTATAAACGGGGTTAAATTTTCGCTGCACCCTGCGGGCCATGTGTTGGGTTCATCGCAGGTGCGGGTAGAGCATAAGGGGCGTGTATGGGTTTTCTCGGGCGACTATAAAGTAGCCAACGATGGTATTAGCGGTGCGTTTGAGCCTGTTAAGTGCCATGCTTTTATTACCGAATCTACTTTTGGTATGCCGGTGTTTAATTGGAAACCTCAGAATGAAATTTTTGACGATATAAACCGCTGGTGGAATAAGAATAAGGAGGATGGAAAGGTTAGCCTTATATCGGCCTACTCGCTGGGCAAGGCGCAGCGCGTTATTGCCAATGTAGATTCTTCTATTGGCCCCATATTTACCCACGGTGCTGTAGAACCTATAAACGAGATTTACCGTGCCGAGGGTGTTAAGCTACCCCCTACAACCAAGGCCACGGCTGAGCATAATAAAAAAGATTTTGCGGGTGCATTGGTTGTTGCGCCCGGTTCGGCCTTTAATACACCTTGGGCCAATAAGTTTAAACCTCTATCAACGGGGGTAGCATCGGGGTGGATGAACCTGCGCGGCGCCAAGCGTTGGCAGGCCGCCGATAGAGGCTTTGTACTATCGGACCACGCAGACTGGACAGGTTTGATTGGCGCTATAAAAGGCACAGGATGCGAGAGTGTGTATGTTACCCACGGCTATACTTCAGTATTCTCTAAATGGCTGCGCGAACAGGGCTACGACGCGCACGAGGTACATACCTTGTACGGCGATGAGAATGAAGCGCTTGAAGTTATTGAGGCAAGCCCAGAAAAAACTTAACAATGCTAACTATACCTATTATCAATACCAATGATAATACTATGTAGCGGAAGGCCTTTTGGTTGATTTTATCTACCAGCCATTTGCCAATAAAGTTACCGGCTAACGAGAGTATTATTACGGGAATAACATAGCCCAAAGCGCCCTCTATCATTGGTTTTTGAATAAGGTACACCACAAAGCGGCTCGCATCAACCCCCAAATCTATAAAGGCCGATGTGGCTATAAAAGCGCTTACGTTTAAATCGTAGGCCGAAAGGAATAAACCCCTGATTGCCCCGCCGGTGCCTAAGAAACCCGCTACAAAGCCTGATACACCTCCGCCAACAGCAGCATTGGTGCGGGTAGGCTTTACCACCAAATTGGGTTTAAGCAACAGGAATAAAGACAGGCCGGTTAAGAACACGCCCAAAACACCCTCGGCAATGTAATCGGCCAAAAAGCCCGATAACAAAGCACCTATAATAACCGCTATAACACTGGGTATGCCAAAGTTTATAAGCAATTGCTTTAACAGGCCCTTGCGGAATAAAACCACCTTCCATAAATTGCTTACTACGTGTATAGCTGCTGTAAATAACAGCGCCTGCTGAAAGCCGAAATAGTAGGTAATAATGGGCACAAGCAATATGGAAGAGCCAAAACCACCAAGGGTGCCCAGCACTTCGGCAACAAATAATAATATATAAAACGTGATATGCTCCAATAGAGATGGTATATAGTCCTAAATATAAGGTAAACATACTTACTTTTGGGTATGCAGAAAATGATGCTGGTCATACTATTGCTAATTGCCTTTGATGCTGCTATTGTAGCCCAAACCTATGCGCCTGAGGTTTTAAAATTTAAAAATGCTAAGAAAAAAGATAAGTCTAAAGCCTTAAACATAAATGATGTTGTTGGCCGGAAAACCCGTTGGTACAGTAAAATTTCGTTTCGTCGCGATACAATTTACAAAGTACTTACCAATGTAGAAGAGCCACCAAAGCTAACTCATGGTAGAAATAATATGCAACGCGGACTTAGGCGGGAGATTAAGTTTACTGATAAGGATGATGTACGGCCCAAAGATGATTCGGAATACAAACTTAGGCTATCTCTTGACACATTAGGAACCATAACCAACATAGAATTTGTAAGCGGCAAAAAAGACGATTTATTTTACTCGCAACTGTTAACCGAAATAGTAAAATACCCTTGGAAACCAGCGGTTGATTATGGCAAAGCGGTGAATTATGTAATGCCTGTTATGGTTGTTTTAAAGCCCCGCAATAACAAGAAAACCTATAAAATTGTAGTGCCTAAACTTTTAAAAGTAAAAACTGTTTTTTAGTTGTTGATACTATTACTGACGCTTTGAAGAACTTTGCACAGCTATATGCCGATTTGGATGAAACCAACAAGACCAACGAAAAAGTGGCCTTGCTGGGTGCTTACCTGCAAAACGCTACCGATAACGACAGGCTATGGGCGCTGGCTATATTATCGGGCCGCAGGCCCAAGCGCACCGTAGCTACCAATAAGCTAAAAGAGTGGGCCTGCCAGTTTGGTAAAATTGATTACTGGCTGTTTGAAGAAAGCTATAACATAGTTGGCGACCTTGCCGAAACCATCACCCTGATTATTCCCCCGCCTACGGAAGTAAGGCATAACGAAAGTTTAAGTTACTGGATAAACTACATACGTTCTTTAGAAAAACAGGACGAAGAAATAGCCCGAGATAAAATTATTGATGCTTATGGACAGTATTAAGCCAAAGCGAGCGTTTTGCATTTAATAAACTGATAACAGGCGGGTTCCGTATTGGCATATCGCAAACATTGGTAGGCAGGGCCATATCAAATTTTACCGGCATTACCCAAAACGTTATTGCCCACCGCCTTATGGGCAAATGGACACCCGACACTACCACCTTTGATGAACTGGTATTGCAGGAACGCAGCGACGATAACCTATCGCACCCCTACCCCTTTTGCCTTGCATACCAAATTGATGTCCCATTAGAAAGCCTTGGCACTCCTGCTGAATGGCAGGCCGAATGGAAATGGGATGGCATTCGCGGACAGATAATAAAACGCGGCGGTCAGTTTTTTGTATGGAGCCGTGGCGAGGAGTTGGTAACCGATAAATTCCCGGAATTGGCGGAGCTGCAAGCCGTTTTGCCTGATGGGGTAGTTTTAGATGGGGAGATAATGCCCTATAAAGACGGGCAGATAATGAGTTTTAACGTGCTGCAAACCCGCATAGGCCGCAAAAACCTGACTAAGAAAATACTGGCCGATGCACCGGCTGCTTTCTTTGCTTATGATATTATTGAATACGAAGGGCAGGACATCCGTGAGAAACCCTTAGCCGAGCGCAGGGCCATATTAGAAGGACTTCTAAAAGAGGTAAACCACCCCAACTTTATACAATCACCCACGGTGGAGTTTAGCAGTTGGGACGAACTGACCGAAAAGCGAAAACTATCGCGCAGCCTGCAAAGCGAGGGGCTTATGCTGAAACAAAAAAGCAGCACCTACGAGGTGGGCCGTAAAAAAGGCCATTGGTGGAAATGGAAAGTTGACCCCTACAGTATTGATGCTGTATTAATATACGCACAGGCAGGCCATGGTAGGCGTGCCAACCTCTACACCGATTATACCTTTGCACTATGGCAAGGCGAGTTGCTGGTACCTTTTGCTAAAGCCTATTCAGGGTTGACTGATAAAGAGATTGAGCAGGTAGATGCCATTATAAAAAAGACTACCAAAGAAAAGTTTGGCCCCGTGCGCAGCGTTACCCCTACCCTTGTGTTTGAGTTGGGTTTTGAGGGCATCAATATATCAACACGGCATAAGAGTGGTGTGGCGGTTCGCTTTCCGCGCATACTCCGCTGGCGGCAGGATAAAGAGGTAGAAGATGCTAATACGCTCGAGGATTTGAAGGCGTTGATTACTGCGCCTTAGTTCTCAATTACCCTTCGCACCTGTATGTATCACCCCTACGGGGTTTCATATATTTCATCACTTGTTTCTATTGACATTTCGCTCCTACGGAGCTAACTATAAAAGCTTGGAGAGATGCCAATAAATAGAAAGACCAGCCGCAATTTTTTTAAGTCCCATAGGGACGGTATATCAATAGAAAAATTAATACAGGTTATTACTAGCTCCGTAGGAGCGGCACTATTTTAAACATAGATTTTTGTGTTCGTGAAAAGGGTTAGTATCTCATTATGGTCGAAAGCGAGTTTTAGCTTGGTGTAGTCTTTGGTCTTTTTAACCTCGGCGGCATCGCTATCGGCTTTAAGCTTTCCTCCCACCGGTACGGCATGAAAAACCACCGATACATAATGCCCCCTAGGGTCGCGGTTGGGTTTAGAAAATACGCCCACCATGCGTACCAGTTGAATATCTAGCCCTGTTTCTTCTTTAGCTTCGCGGATAGCGGCCTGTTCTACCGTTTCATCTTCTTCCACCATTCCACCGGGTAAACCCCATTTACCTTTATGGGGTGGGTTGCCACGCTTAGCCAACACTATCTCTCCGTTAGGAAATTCAATAATAATATCGGTTGTAACTTTCGTCATAACACTTTATTTATTGCATAACAAGCCCTGTGCACTTTTTGTGCAGATGGTAAATTATTTCTTGTTTAGTAAGTGGTTATGTAATAATTTGCAGGGTAATACGTTTTAAACCTAAATCAAAAAAGACATGAAAAACCTACTAGTAGCCCTGTTTGCCATGGTAACATACACTACAGCACAAGCCCAGTTTGTAGCAAAAATGGAAGTTAAAGAAGACATTCCCGGAATATGTGATAAAGATGAGGTGTATGCTCTATTCCCCATGTTTAAAGGCCAGGTAGAACCTAAATGTTCTCTTAGTAAAGAGGATATACAAGATAAACTTAATGAGATTCCCTTTTTGAAAGAAAACCCTAAGTTTAAAGGCGAGGGCATGATGGGGCTTATTATAAATTGCAAAGGCGATGTTGTAAAATGCGCGGTAGATAACAAAACCGGCAAAGACGACCTTGACAAGCAGATAGAAGATGTTTTTAAAACCCTTACCGAGTGGACAATAGGCACACTTAACGGCAACCCTGTAGATGCATCAAAACTATATAGCTATAAAATTAAAGGTGGCGAGTTGACCCTAAATTAGGCTGCCTGCAAACTTTTTCTGCCTTTTTTCGTTTAGTGCCCATTATCTTATTAGCTTATTACCACATTCGCTTATTAAAGATATATTTGCAGGCTAATGACATTTATATACCCCTCTTTTCTTTGGGCGCTGGCAGCCATTTCAATACCCATTGCCATACACCTGTTCAATTTCAGGCGGTATAAAACGGTCTATTTCTCTAGTTTACGCTTTTTAAAACAGGTAGAAACAGAGACCAAGCAAAGCCGCCGTTTAAAACACCTGTTGGTATTAGCAGCGCGTATACTGGCTATATCGGCATTGGTATTTGCTTTTGCACGGCCTGTTATACCCGCACCGGGTAGCAGGGTTAAGCAGGGCGATAAGGCAGTAAGTATCTATATAGATAACTCCTACAGCATGCAGGCGGTTGGTACCGAGGGCAGCCTGTTAGACAAGGCCAAGGCCACTGCCGAAGAGTTGGTTAAGCAATACAAACCATCAGATAAGTTTCAGTTACTAACCAACGATTTTGAAGGTCGCCACCAACGGTTGCTTACCCGCGATGAGTTTTTGGAGCTGCTGAAAGATGTTGACTACTCTCCGGCGTTCCGTAAGCTGTCGGAGGTATTCTCTCGCCAGCGCGATTTTTTAAATGCAGAGCCCCAGCCCAATAAGCAGGCCTTTGTTATTTCCGATTTTCAAAAATCAGGGTTTGACCCCGAGGTGTTGAAGAACGATACCACAATAAGCCTGGCTGCAATCCCTTTAAAAGCTAACGAGGCCAACAATGTGTTTGTTGATAGTGTTTGGTTTGCAACGCCTTACCGCAAGCTAAATCAACCAGAAGAATTAACCATTAGCGTTACCAATACCGGTGTTACCGATGTTGACAATGTTCCATTGAAACTATTCATCAACAAGGTACAAAAATCGCCTACCTCTATTAGTATTAAGGCAGGCCAAAAGGCCGAGTTTAAGATATCGTACACCATACAACAGCCCGGCTTGCAGTTTGCCGAGTTGCAACTTACCGACCACCCCATAACGTACGACGATAAGTTTTACTTTTCTTACGCCATTGCAAACAACCTGAATGTACTGTCTATAAACGGTGGTGGTGAAAGCCCATACCTAAACTCACTTTACGGTAACGATGTGTACACCAAGCTAACCAACATGCCTGAGGGACAGATTGATTATGCTGCGTTTAACAGCCACCCACTGATTGTATTGAATGGTGTTAAGAGCATATCATCAGGCTTGCAACAGGAGCTTAAAAAGTATACCGATGGTGGTGGCAACATTATGATATTCCCCCATTGGCAGGCGATATGGATAGCTACAAAACTTTGCTATCATCGCTTAAGTGTGCATGGTACGAAGGGCTTGATACCGCTAAGGCGAAGGTTACTTCCCTTACCATGCAAGATGCCATTTACAAAGATATTTTCGAGAAAACACCCAATAACATAGACCTACCCGTAGCCTTTAAGCACTACAACTTTAGCCGTGCGTTAGCATCAGAAGAACCGTTGATGAAGTTTGCCAACGGACAAAGCTTTTTAAGCCGCTTTAAAGCCGGTACAGGCCAGGTGTATTTATGTGCTTCGCCACTAGACCCTGCTGCTACCAACTTCCCCAAACATGCGTTGTTTGTGCCTACCTTATACAAAATAGCCTTGTACAGCGGCACAACAGCCCCACTATACTACATGGCAGGCAACGATAATACCGTGCAGGCGGGCAATGTAAACATAGGCTCTGACGATGTTTTTAAGGTAAAAGAGATAACAGGCAAAACAGAGTTTATCCCCGGCCACCGCAGCACCGGCTACGGCACGGCTATAGATATGGGCAACCAGGCCAAAGAGGCCGGCAATTATATGCTTATGGCGGGTAATGATACGCTTATGCCTATTGGTGTAAACTACAGCAGGCTAGAGAGCGACCTTAAAACCAGCACGCCCGAAGAAATTACCGAAGGGTTTGACAAAAACCACTTTGACAACTTTGCGGTGCTGGATGTAATGACAAAAGGTGTTTCTAAATCGTTGGCAGATGTGGCCGAAGGTACACAGCTGTGGCGTTGGTTTATATTTGCCGCGCTGCTATTCTTGTTGATTGAAATTGCGTTGCTGCGCTTTTTAAAGTAAATGGAAACCAATAGTACACATAGAGTTAAAGCCGCAAGGCCTGTGCTACTGCTGGTTGTATGCTATTACATTATTTTTAAGGCTGTTCTTAAAACAGTAACTGCATTTATTTTTTTAGTAGATAGTAAACTAGCCCAAAAATTAGGCACATCAGACGGATTTGATATTATTCTTAAAGGCGGCACCGGGTTGCAGTTATCTATTATTGCATTAAGCGGCGTGGCTGTGTATGCCGCACTTCAATTACTGAATTTTAAAAAGGCAGGTTTTACAATTTACACTGTAGTTATTATAGCATCTTATTTAGCACCCATATTTTTTGGTGTAGAAAACTACCGTCCTACCATGACAGAGTTTACCTTATCTGTAGCGCCAATGCTTTTATTATATAGATATAGGAGCCGAATGGATGGAAAGGGTCTTATTATTTCTAATTTTTATAGTGATACGTTGGCTAAAGAAGAAAACTGGTTTTGGGACTGGGTAGACTATCACCATAAAAACCCTGCCAAGTTGGAAGAGTGGTACCAAACAGCCACTAAGGAAGAACTAACTATCTTCTACAATAAGTATGAAAGTGTTGCCCAACGCCTAATACCCAATTACGAAGGTATTTATGTAACATCAACAAACACCTACTTAACTGAAGATGTAATGGAGGGCCTTAACAACTGGATAATAGGGCAAGGCCCTGAGCTATGGGCCATGGCTGCTAAAAAGGCCGAAGCCCGCAGTCAATATACAAATCCGGCAGATAACCCTGAAGAAAAAATATGGGAAACCCTGTATACAATTTATAGTAAATCAAAGGCGCAAAAATTACAGAATGGTCCGCAGCCTATAACATCGTGGCAGGGCGTTTCGTGGCAAACACGCTACCAATATTTTCCCGGTGCTAATGCTAATACAGTATTTGAAGAAAGGTTTGGGGCCTCTATAAACGAGTTTATTTAACGCGCAGCCACCATGCTAATTTCAACATTAGCGTTTTTAGGCAGGCCGGCAACAGCAACCGTTTCGCGGGCGGGAAAATCAGCAGTAAAGTAGCTTGCGTAAATTTCATTAACGGCTGCAAAATCGTTCATTGTTTTTAAGAAGATGGTAGTTTTAAGGATGTTGCTAAAATCCATTCCCGCCTCGGCCAGTATAGCGCGCAGGTTCTCCATCACCCTGAATGTTTCGGCTTGTATGTTCTCATTCTCAAAGTCGCCACTCTCGGGGTTCAGCGCTATTTGCCCCGATATAAACAGCACGTTGCCAAACTTTACAGCCTGGTTGTAAGGCCCAATGGGCGCGGGGGCAAACTTGGTGGTAATAATTTCTTTCATGATTACACCCCAAAGAAAACAAAAACTTTTGGTATAGGCATTACCATAATCTTAAAATATGTATGGTTCGCGCTTCTTCAACGCTCAGCGTGACACTACAAAGACAGAGAAAAAATGGTATTTTTGACAAATACTCTTTAGCAAAATGAAACTACATACTATAAATACAGGCATGTTTAAACTAGATGGCGGCGCTATGTTTGGCGTAGTGCCTAAAACCATGTGGAGCAAACTAAACCCGCCCGATGAAAACAACATGTGTACCTGGGCCATGCGCTGCCTGCTTATTGAAGATGGCGACAAACTGATACTGATTGATAACGGCATTGGTAACAAGCAAAGCGACAAATTTTTTGGGCACTATTACCTGCATGGCGATGATACATTGGAAAAATCGTTGAACGCATTAGGTTTTGGGGTTGATGATGTTACTGATATGTTTCTTACCCACCTACACTTTGACCATTGCGGGGGCTCGGTAAAATGGAACAGTGCCAAAGATGGTTACGAAACCGTATTTAAAAACGCCACCTACTGGAGCAATAACAAACATTGGGACTGGGCAACCAAGCCTAACGCAAGAGAAAAGGCATCATTCTTAACCGAAAATATAATGCCGATGTACGATAGCGGTCAACTGAAATTTGTTGACGATGGGTTTGACTTGTTTGAGTTTACCGAGGTGTTTGGCCATACCGAAAGTATGATGCTGCCCGTGCTTAACTACAAAGACAAAACCATTGTTTACATGGCCGACCTTATACCATCGGCCGCGCATATACCGGTGCCGTATGTTATGGGCTATGATACCCGACCGCTATTAACACTTGGCGAAAAGGAAACCATACTTACCGAAATGCAACAAAAAGGGGCTATACTATTTTTTGAACACGACCCTGTAAATGAGTGTGGCACTTTGGTGGCTACTGATAAGGGTATTAGGTTGGGAGAAACATTTAAATTAGCGGATATATAGTTAATGAACAGATATGAAGATAAGTAATGATTAGTCTTCGTGCGATAGAACCATCAGACCTTGAGCATATTTATGCTTGGGAGAATGATCCTTCCAATTGGAGCTATAGCTATACATATACACCATTTTCAAAAGATGTATTAAAAATCTATATAGAACAAGCGGGCCAAGACATTTATACTTCAAAACAACTGCGCTTGATGATTGATTTGGAGGAAAATGGTACTATAAAAACTATTGGCTGTGTTGACTTATTTGACTTTGAACCGCGCCACCAACGGGCTGGCGTAGGCATACTTATTGGCGATGAAGCTGACCGCAAAAACGGCCATGCATCGCAGGCGTTAAAGCGATTAATTAGCTATGCTTTTTCTACCCTAAACCTTAACCAACTATTTTGCAACATAGCTGTTGATAATACAGCAAGCCTTGCCCTGTTTAAAAAACACGGTTTTGCCATTACAGGTACCAAAAAGCAATGGCTGCATATTAATAATAATTGGGTTGATGAACACACCCTGCAACTGGTGCGCAGCTAAATGAAAAAAGTAGCCCTGATAGTAGTTATTGTATTTGTAGCCGTGTTCGCTATGTTTTGCGGGCCGGGCAAGGGCGATACCAAGCAGGGCGGAGAACTTACCACCTTTGCAGGATTAAGCGATACCGTTAGCTATGTGGGCATAAACACCTGCAAGCAATGTCACCAGGATATTTACAATACCTACATGCAAACCGGCATGGGGCAGTCGTTTGATAACGCTACACACGCCAAAAGCAAGGGGAAGTTTGAAGATGCCAAAGTGCTGTACGATAAATTCTCTGACCTATACTACAAACCCTACTGGAAAGGCGACACACTTAAAGTAACTGAGTTCCGCTTATCGGGCAACGATACCGTTTACAAACGGGTGCAGGCTGTTAGCTACATTGTAGGTTCGGGGCAACATACCAATTCGCACATCATTAATGTAAAAGGCTACTTATACCAGGCCCCATTTACTTTTTACGCCCAACAAGGCAGGCTTGATTTACCCCGGGCTTTGAGAACGGCCACAACACGCGGTTTGGCAGGGCTATTGGCTTGGAGTGCATGAGCTGCCACAACGCCTACCCTAAGTTTGTTATGGGGTCGGAAAACAAGTATACCGATGTGCCCCAGGGCATAGACTGCGAGCGTTGCCACGGGCCGGGCGGCGAGCATGTGCGCCGCAAACAAATGGGCGAAAATATTGATACATCAAAATACATAGACTACTCTATTGTAAATCCCGGCAAGCTTAGTGCCGACTTGCAATTCCAGATATGCCAGCGCTGCCATTTGCAGGGCAATGCCATACTTAAAAACGGTAAATCGTTTTTTGATTTTAAGCCCGGTATGCAGCTAAGCGAGGTAATGGATGTGTATCTGCCCCGCTACAAAAATGCCGACCACGATTTTATTATGGCATCGCATGCCGATAGGTTAAAGCAAAGCCAATGCTTTGTAGTATCGGCAAAAAAATGCCAATAAAAACAGCCTGCGCCCATACAAAAACGCCATGACCTGCGTTACCTGCCACAACCCGCACGTAACCTCTAAAAACCTGGGTGATGGGTATTTTAATACCAAATGCCAGAACTGCCATACAGCCCCAAAACAAACTACCTGCACAGCGCCGCAAGCCAAGCTTGATGCGGCTAAAAACAACTGTGTAAGCTGCCACATGCCACGGTCGGGTTCTTCAGATATTCCGCACGTTACCATACACGACCATTATATACGCAAACCCATAGACAAAAAAGAACTGAAGGGCATTAAAGAGTTTGTGGGCCTTAGCTTGTATCAATAACCCCACCCCTACCCCACTATCTAAGGCTATGGCCTACATAAACCAGTACGAGAAGTTTGAGAATAAGCCCTATTTACTGGATAGTGCCTGGTTTTACCTGCAAAAAGGTGGTGATGATATGTTTGTGCCCCTTATTCAGTATTACTACATAAAAGGTGATTATGCGGCAGTAGTAAACGAGGTAAGTAAGGCAGGCAAGGATAAGCTATTGACCCAAAAACTCATTAAAAAATCGTATACAAATGTCGATGGTTGGACAGCCTACCGCATTGGCGAAGCATACTACAATACAGGAGTATTTAACGAAGCCTACGTATTCTTTCAGCATGCTGTTAAGCTAACGCCACATTACCCCGATTTTAAAAACAAGTTAGCTACAACAGCTTTAGTATTAGATAAAAAAGACGAAGCCAAAAAGCTGTTTGAAGACCTTATAGTTGAGAACCCCGGTTTTGCCCCGGCCTACAGCAACCTAGGCTTTATATACCTACAAGCGGGTAACGATACCAAGGCCGAAATATTGTATGACCAAGCCCTTGCGCTAGACCCGGATTATGAGCAGGCTTTGCTTAACAAAGCAGGACTATATTTCTTTAGGAATCAACCCGAAAAAGCCAAGCCGTATTTGCAGCGTGCGCTAAAGCTAAACCCCAACAACAGTAGGGTTAAAGACATGCTAAAAGCCACCATTTAATAAGAAAATTTCTGTATATTTGCGGGTTATTTGGATTTGGTTGTCTTTAGATGAAGAAAGTACTTATACTGGCTTATGATTTTCCACCGTACGTATCTGTGGGTGCCCTGCGCCCCCATAGTTGGTATAAGTATTTTCCCGAGTCGGGCATATATCCTGTTGTTGTTACCCGCCAATGGGGCAATAAATACAAAAGCAACCTTGACTATATAGCCGCTGGCGATTCTACCAATGTTATTGAAGAAGTTGGCGAACACGGCACAATATTACGTGCCCCTTACAAGCCCAATTTTGCCAATAGGCTGCTTTTAAAGTATGGCGATAGTAAATACTCATTGTTAAGAAAAGGAGTATCTGCCTATTACGAGATTATACAATACCTAACCCATAAAGGCCCTAAAGCAAGCTTGTTTTATGCTGCTGATGAATATTTGAAGAATAACAAGGTTGATTGTATTATTGCTACTGCCGAGCCTTATGTTTTACTTAAATATGCCAGCGCTTTGGGTAAAAAGCATAACACCCCTGGATAGCTGATTACCGTGACCCATGGTCGCAAAACATTAATGTTTACAAAAACATTATCCTTAAAAATTATTACAATTGGGTAGAAAAAAATAGTTTCTTCGGCATCAGCAATAATAACAGTATCTGATTTTTTTGAAAGGAAAATTAAAAGCCTGTTACCCAACAACAAATACTACATATTGCCCAATGGGTTCGACCCGCAAGCCATAGAAAAAGCCGCAGGTGTGCAACAAAACAGCGATGTGTTTTCTATTGGCTTTGTAGGCACTATATTGGAGTGGCATCCTATACACGGTTTTTAAAAACCATATCAGAATTTATTGCGCAAAACCCAGATAAGCCTGTTAAAGTAAACTTTTATGGTATAAATACTGAAGATAATATACGGGATATTATAGCTGAATTTCCTAATCTTTCTAATGTCGTTTTAATACACCCTAAGCTGAATAACGATTTATTAATTGCCGAGATTACTAAAAACAATGTAATGGCGTTATTCAACTACTACTCATATATGGGAACCAAAATATATGATTATATTGGCATTAAGCGCCAAGTATTATTATGCTTTGCTGATGATGCTGAAGCTAATGAATTAAAAGATAAGCTATACAATTTAAAAGAAGACGTGCCCGGCGCACCGCAACTGCAAAGCGAGTTGCTAAAAGAAACAAACGCTGGCATATTAGTTAAAGATAAAGAACATTTAAAAACAGTATTAACAGATTTGTATGTTGTTTTTAAAGAGAATGGAAATATTCCATGCAACTCTGTAAATACCGACCGGTTTTCCAGAAAAATACAAACGGAAAAACTGGCAGCTATAATAAATACAATTGCTTAGTGTACTAAAATTGCGAATAGAATGCACGGAAAAGTAGTAATAATAGATTGTGGAATGGGCAACCTTTTTTCTGTAAAAAAGAAATTCAGGAAACTTGGGGGCGATATTACTGTAACATCAGACCCGGCAGAAATTAATAGTGCCGATAAGATTGTATTGCCCGGTGTAGGGCACTTTGGCAAAGCAATGGATAATCTGAGAACCCTGAATTTATTAGACACTTTAAATGAGAATGTGCTAATAAAAAAGAAACCTATATTAGGTATTTGTTTGGGTATGCAACTAATGGCGAAAAGAAGTGAAGAGGGCAATGCTGAAGGCTTAGGCTGGTTTGATGCAGAGGTTATACACTTTGATGTTAGCGATAAATTGCGATACAAAATACCCCATACAGGATGGAACCAAATTACAAACGCAAAAGATAGTATGTTGATGAAAGACATACCCGATGCGTCTGAGTTTTACTTTGTCCACTCGTACCATTTTAAGTGCAATAACCAGCACGATGTTTTGAACCTTACAGAATATGAATACAATTTTCCGTCTGCTGTAGAAAAAGATAATATTTTTGGTGTGCAATACCACCCTGAAAAAAGCCACGAAGTAGGAGTTAAATTATTAAATAATTTTATTGAACTATAATGTTGCGGCCCAGAATAATACCGGTTTTATTGCTTAAAGGCAGTGGTTTGTATAAATCAAAGCAGTTTAAGGACCATAAGTATATTGGAGACCCAATAAACGCGGTAAAAATTTTTAACGACTCTAACGCTGACGAACTGGTGTTTTTGGATATTGATGCCACCAAAGAAAGCAGGCTTATATCACTAGACTTTGTTCAGGAAGTGGGAGAAGAAGCTAATATGCCTTTTGCAGTTGGCGGCGGCATAAAAACGCTGGATAACATACAGGATATTATTGCTGCAGGTGCCGAGAAAGTTATTATAAACAGCTATGCGGCAGAGAACCCGGATTTTATTGCACAAGCTGCCGATGCCTTCGAGCTCATCAACCATTGCAATATGTATTGATTTTAAAACCAAGTTTTTGGGCAAAATGCAAACCTGGACGCATGGTGGCACAAAAGGAACGGGTGTAAACCCGGTTGATTTTGCAAAAATGATGGAACAAAAAGGTGCCGGTGAAATAATAATACAATCTATAGAGCGCGATGGACTAATGAACGGCTATGATATAAATATGATTAAAGCTATAGCCGAAGCCGTAACTATACCTGTTGTTGCATTAGGCGGGGCAGGAAATATACAGCATTTAAAAGAGGGATACCAACAAGGTTATGCCAATGGTTTGGCAGGAGGTAGTATATTTGTATATAAAGGAACACGCAACGGAGTATTAATTAGCTACCCTGAGAAATCAGAAATTAAATTTATTTAACGAAACTTATGACAATGTCAACCCGAACATATCAGATATGCACCCGTTGTGTTATGGACACTTCTGATATAGATATAACATTTGACAATAAAGGGTATTGCAACCACTGCAAAGACTATTTTGCCAGAATAGCCCAACGTGTTTACCTAGGTGAGGAAAGCGACAGGCAACTGGAATCTATTGTAGAGCAAATAAAAAAATCGGGCCAAAACAAAGAGTACGATTGTGTTATTGGCATAAGCGGTGGTATTGACAGTTCTTACGTAGCCTATTTATCTAAGCAACTGGGCTTGCGCCCACTGTTGGTGCACATGGATAATGGATGGAACTCTGAAATATCTGTAAAAAACATTAAAAACATTGCCGATAAACTGGGGTTAGATTACCAAAGCTACGTGCTAGACTGGGATGAATTTAAAAACATTCAGCTGGCGTTTTTTAAGGCATCGATACCCGAAATGGAAACCCCAACTGATATTGCAATACCGGCCGCGCTGCACAAAATAGCAGCAGAGCATGGTATAAAATATATTATTAGCGGTGGTAATTTTGTTACCGAAGGTATTTTGCCGAAAACATGGCATTACAATGCAAAGGATGTAAAATATTTAAAATATATTCTTAAAAATTTCGGTGCTAAAAAAATTAAAACATTCCCACTTTTTGGTTGGAAAGAAGAAGCCTATTATAAAACAATAAAAGGTATACGAATGGTATATATACTAAATTATGTACCATTTAGTAAATCTGAGGCAATGGCCACTTTAGAAACAGAATTGGGTTGGAAATACTACGGAGGCAAGCATTACGAATCTAAATATACCGGCTTTGTACAATCATATATTTTACCTGAAAAGTTTAATATAGATTATAGAAGAGCTACCTTATCTACCCAGATTTGTGCAGGCGAAACAACAAGGCAATTGGCTTTGGAAGAGTTAAGCCATAAATCTTATGTTGACGAAAAAGCAGCCGAAGAAAAAGCCTATATATGCAAAAAGTTAGGCATTCATATCAATGACTTTAATATTATTATGAATTTGCCTGCTAAAATTTACAGGGACTACCCTAATGATGAGCAAAAACTGGATTTTATATACAGTATTTATAAGTTACTAAACAGGTCGCTGTAGCTATTATTACTTAACATATTCATCAAGGTAGGCAGCAAGCCTTTTAGCCTGCGATTCTCTTGAATAGTTTTCTATGCGTTTATAATCGGGTTTATAATCGTATTTATTGAAATAAATTTTTTCAAGATTATCAGCCACGTTTTTTACAGATAAACCAATAATACCTGTATTAGTTTCTTTCACTAAATCATCCATAACATCACAATCTGTAGGCGAAAGTAAAATAGGCACATTACAGCGTAAGTATTCAAAAATTTTGCTTGAATGGTGGCCGTGAATACCGTGCTCTATACCAAACATAATTAATAATTTAGCCCCCATCATTATAGAAAGAAGCTCCGATTTAGGTATCCTTTCTAAAATTATCAGGTTATCGCCAAGCCACGCAAATTTATCCCTTATCCTCTCTGTTTGGTCTAAACTGTATGTTAAACCCGGAAACTGTACAACAATTTTAATATCAGGGAATTTTTTAGAGAACAGCTTTAACCCTTCATTAAATATTTTAATATTTTGGGTGGCATACAACGTACCACTATGAACTAAAACAAAATCTTTATAAACTTTAGGAATGACACTTTTAAAGTCATCCTCATCATACCCGTTATAAATTACTTTAGTGTTACTTATTTTAGTAAATTTCGCTATACGCTCAGCCCACTCTTCTGAACATGTGGTAATTAATGATGCGCCTTGAACCCATTTCTTCTCCCTACGCTTTTCAAATGTTGTAATAATTTTCCTTCTCCACGATTCATCCGTTACCCATTGGTGAGAGTTCCATTCATCGCGGTAATCAAACACTTGAGGCAAATTATATTTTTTACCCAAAAGGTGCGCAAATTTAAATAACAGGAAAGGCCTTCCAGTAACTAATATTGCTTTTATAGATTTATCTTTTTGTAATAACTCATCAGAAAAGGTATATAAATTTTTATAGGGCACCCAGCGATTAGAAAAGCCCGAGCTAAAAATTTCCCATAAGGTTAATACCTTGCCAAACCAGTTTTTTAGGTTATCAGGGTTTGCTGCAAGGCGGTCTCTAAGGCTTCTTTCATAAGGCAACCTGTGAACTTCGTATGATTCGTTTTTTTCGTACGATTGTTCATTATCAATTACCTCATCAGTAATATCAACTTGGTTGTTATTAAATTTACGGGTAACAATAACCGGATACCAACCAAACTTATTTAAATATTTAGCCCACGAAAAAACCCTGAATATACCGGCAATATTAGCCGGCGGGAAAAAATATGATATTATGAGTATTCTCTTTAACTCCTTCTCCATTTCTAATTGTAAGAAACAAAAATAAGGAATTTTAAGCTTGTCTTAATTTAAAAATTTGGTCTATGGCCTTTAATAAATTTTGTGGGGTTTATATAGCCTGTAGTATCGGTAGAATAGCCGGGGCCAATGCGCATATCGGGCTTGTCCCTAATTTCAAAGTGAAGGTGTGCAATGTAGGCGCCGTGGGCGGTACCAATGGTACCCAGTTTATCGCCACGCTGTAGCCAGACACCTTCTTTTACATTCATCTTATCAAGGTGTGCATAAAAGCTCTCTACATAGGTATTTGGTTTGCCTTAGCAGGCAATGTACAACCCGCACTATGTTTCCCCACCCGCGGCCTGCATCTTTAGCATAAGTAACATACCCGTTGGCTACAGCATATACAGCATCGCCAAGGTCGGTATTGCCGCCGCCGGTGCCGTTCCAATCGCTGCCTAAATGTTTGTTCTTAGTAAAGGGTTGTGCATCATAATAACCATTACCATCTGGCTTTCCCACAGGGTAATCAAACCCATTAGCTATGTATTGCGGGTGGTTAGCGAATAAGGTGTGGTATTTGTTTACCGCTTCTGTTTGCGTAAGCCCGCCTTTGTAAACCGTCCACAGTTTGTCTTTAAAAATAAAGACTACAGCCGCTAATGCAAGTATAGCAAACAGAGTAATGACTAAGCCTTTCCACTTTTTCACTGTTAACGCTTAGGTCGGTTGGCCTTAATAAACAACTTAGGGCTCATGTAGCCTGTAGTATCGCTAGAGTAGCCTCCGCCTAAATCCATACCCACAATATTACGCATTTCAAAATGTACATGTGCATACATTTTACCATCAAGATTGCCCATAATGCCAATCTTGGTTCCTCGTTTTACAAATGAGCCTTGCATAACATACACATCTTTTTCGTGGGCATATAATGTTTCTATACAGCGTCCGTTGGGCAGTTTATGCACAATACGGATAACATTGCCCCAGCCGCCGCCATAATCGTACACCTCAGTAACATAGCCATTGGCTGCGGCATAAACAGGATCGCCCAGGTCGGTATTGCCACCGCCGTTGCCGTTCCAGTCTTCGCCTAAATGGGTGTTACGGGTAAAGGGTTGAGCATCGTAATACCCCACAGCATTGGGCGGACCAACAGGATAATCAAACCCATCGCTTATGTATTCTTTATTGGTATTGAAAAGGGAATCGTAGTTGCCGCAAACGCCGCAAACTTCTATGGTAGTATGCTTACTTTCAGCAAAAAGAATAGCTGTGCCAATGGCAAGCAAGGCAATGAGCAGGGCTGTTTTTTTCATTTCAGAAGAAAGGAAATTATTCGCCTGTCCATACCGGTTGGCGCTTTTCCATAAATGCCTTTAACCCCTCTTGCGCGTCTTTTGTTTCAATGGTTTTGCCCAGCATTTCGAACATATACAGGTGCAAATCGCTGCCTTGTTTAGCACCCATGTTATGGTAAGCCTCTAAGCCTTTGCGTATGGCCGCGGGTGAGTATTGCTTAATATCGTCAACCAAAGTATTAACGGCAGAATCTAATTCTTCAACAGTAGCAACAACCTGAGAAACCAAACCGGCATCTTTAGCCTGTTGGGCGGTTAAAGAACCTGCACGCATGCACAAATCAAGCATGGTGCGGTGTGGCATAACATTCATTAATCCGGCCATAACCTGGAAAGGCCACAAGCCACGCTTAACCTCGGGCAAACTAAAAGTAGCCTGCTCTACAGATATTACGTGTGTACAGCCACTAATAATCATAAACCCGCCGGCGTAAACCGAACCGTGAACCCTAGCAATGCAAGGCTTGTATAAACCTGCAAATACCTCTACCAAACGGATAGGCTCTGATGGGTCGGGGATGTTTGACGATTGCTCTGTGGCTGCGCCTGCAAAAGAAAGTAAATCGGCACCGGCGCAAAAAATATTGCCTTCGGCGCCTATAACCACGGCCCATACACTGTTGTTGTGCTTAGCGTGGGTTAGGGCAAATGCCAGTTCATTTAGCAATGTGGGGTTCATTGCATTTTTCTTTTCGGGGCGATTAAGGGTAAGACGAAGAACATTCGCGTTAAAATCAACCTTAAGAAATTCAAAACGATAGTTGCTTAAATCGGCAACCTGTTCGGCCGTATAAAACATGTGTAGCTATTTATATTAGAAACCTAATTTTGAACGTTTAGGATTTAGTGCTGCATCGTCAGCCACTACTTTCTCTCCCAGTTCGGCTTTAAAGGCCACCATACGCTCCAGCAAAGCAGCATCAGAAGTAGCTAATATTTGCGCGGCCAGTATACCGGCATTTTGCGCGGCATTAACAGCAACTGTTGCTACTGGTATGCCGTTTGGCATTTGAACTATAGATAGTAGCGAGTCCCACCCATCAATAGAGTTAGACGATTTTACCGGAACACCCACCACAGGCAGCGGCGACAATGAAGCAACCATACCGGGCAAATGCGCGGCGCCACCGGCACCGGCAATTATAACTTTAAGGCCACGGTAAACGGCAGTTTCGGCATATTCAAACATGCGTTTTGGGGTGCGGTGGGCCGATACGATGTTTACTTCGTAGCTAACACCCAACTTATCAAGCACCAAAGCTGCGGCTTCCATTACGGGCCAATCGCTTTTGCTGCCCATTATAATTCCTACTTGTGGATTCATGTGGTAAAGATAGGATTTTCGATTATTAGACAAAGAATGTTTCTCTTCTGGCCTATGCGGCCTGCAATTACTTCAATTTTATACCTCACCCCTAACCCCCTCTCCTGAAGAGACAGCGGGAATAGGTTCTACATTAAAATCCCTCCCCTCTGACTTACGTCAGAGGTACTCCTCCTGACGCTTTGGTCTGGACTATAAGCTTTACAAGGGAGAGTTATTTCCGGTGAATGAAGTTTGGTGTTTCATCATAAATAAAAAAAGTACTCCAACCCCGCCTATGGCGGGTACTCACTTTAATATAATAATTTAGCCATACAATTGGATATAAACACTAACCGTGTCGCTCCTCTGGAGCTTATAACACATACATTTTATTTTCTATTGATATGCCGTCACTCGGGGACTTAATAAAATAGCTCCATAGGAGCGAAATGTCAATAGTAAAAAGTGAGGATAATTTTTCAAACCCCATAGGGGTGATACATTTAGCAACAAATCAACATTTCCCCGTAACCACGCCTAAATTAAAGGAGGTATTGTATCAGCCAACACTTAACCCAACGCTAAAGAAAACTATAGTTAGGTATATCCAAAGTAGGCTGAAGATGATGTGCATTATGGTTTCGAAACGTTTGCCACGCCATAGTTTGGGTGAGTAGACAAAGAATTGAAACAATAGCCTTATGCCCCAAAATATGCTAAGGCCTGTAGCTATTACCCTACCAAATGGGTTATTGACCAACTCATTAGCATAAAACCAGCACAGCAGGCCAATCAACATAACTGTTAAGGCTACAAAAAAGGTGTGTACCTCCATCATTTGTTTATTGATAAGGCTTAAGGGCTTTAATTCCTCGCCCCAATTAAACCTACGCGGAAAGCCTATGTGGATTAGCGACAATAGGCATAACAGCGCTGCTATTACCTTAAGATGAAGTTCCATTTTTAACTAGTATATAGGTTGATACAAATGGCGTTTGTTTGATTTTTTCTTCTATTTTAAAGCCTGATTTATTGAATGTATTTAACCAATTGGAAGGCGAGTAAAAATGGAAGAACCCGAAGTTAAAAGCAAGGAAATTTAGTAAGTCGCGCTGGTGCTCAACCACCACTACCCTACCGTTGTTATTTAGCTTAGTATGTATTTGCTTGAAGAAGGCTATACGTTCCTGCTTATCCCTAATCTCGTGGGCTGCCATTATCAAAAAGATATAATCTACAGTACCATTGGCAACGGGTATTTTATCTGTAGTTATTGTTTGTGTAACCGGATAAGGCGGGTAGGCTTTCCGTGCTCTTTCTATAGAAACCTCGGTATGTTTTTGTGGATTATAAAAATCAAATACCAGTAATTTATTCTGCGGATATTTATAGGCAATAATTGCGCTTGTTTCGTCAAAGCCCGCATTAATATTTGCCAATACGCTGCTATTATCAACAGGTAATGTAGCTAGCCAACTCAAGCTATATAAATCAGACTTATCGTATACATAATACGAAACACTGAGGGAAATAAGGACACTGAGAACTACCGCACCCGTAAATATACTTATGGCCATAAAAAGCCAATAATCTAAATTTAGAGACAGAAGAATTAAAGCAAGTATCAACACATAGGCCAACACATAGTAATGCCAGTTGAAACGAATGATGTTGCTTACGCCCTGAAAGGGTTTTCTTACCGGCCTGCCCATTTATCTATTTTGCCTTTACGCCAAAAGTACGGTACATCTTCTATTAAAAATGCGTTGGCCAACACTATGCCTTTAAAACATTTGCTATTTATAAAGCCTACCTGGTCTTTAATAACCTCTACGGGGCGGGGTGTCCAGTTTTCGCGCACGCCCTCTATAATCAGCACCTCTTTCTTCTCATTATTATAGGTAAAGGTAAAAGGGAGCGGACCGGCAAAGCGTCGGGCTTCTTTCCAATCGGCAAAGGGTGTTGATGCCGGAAGCTTAGCATCGGCATTGCTTGTGTCTACTATAATATCAATATCAGACTTAACCGACTTAACAGCAATGCGTCCAGCAGTTTTATCAAAATCAATATCGGTAGTGCCGTAATTATAGTGGGTGAAAATGTTGCCAAAGAACGACATGCGGGCTTTGTTAGTTTCCGACTTTAATATATATAAGCCCCGTAGCCTTTTGCCCGCAGCGGTAGTGTAGCGCACAAACACGCGGAAGCCTGTCAGTATAAAATCGTTGCCCATAAATGCAGGAAAGCCCTTGGGGCGAAGGTCTTTTGTTTTAACCATAGCTACGGCCACAAAGGCCCAGGTATCGTTAAATGTATCAAGCTCCAGGCACTCGGGTATAAGCTTTTCCAACTGCTCTTTAGGAATGGCATAGGTAAGAACCAGTGAATTTTCGAAATGGGTTTCTACCGCAAAGGGGTGGTTCTTTAAGTTAAGCATTATGCTTTGGCGTTTATGGGTTTTGCCGGTGGCAAAATAAAACCGTTTATATATACTACTACAATAAACAAGAGGGCAAACACACTGTTCAATTTTCCCCATAGCAGCAAATGGGGTACCAAAATAAACTCCAGGGTGTTCATGCTGGCGACTATCAAAATTTGAAAGGCAGCACACCAACGGGGCTTTATGCCGCTTACAATCCAAATAGCTACCAGTATTTCTGAAACACCTATGGCTTTGGTAAATAACCATGCATAGTCGGCACCTAATATTGTAGACACAATCTCCTGATGCCTCGGCACCAGGTTAAGCACCTTGCATAACAGCCCGTTGCCCAGCCATACAAGCGCTATGCAGATGGTAAGGGCTTTGTTGAGGGTTCTTGCAGTGGTGGGTTTCATTGGGGTAAATTTAGTAAAATCCCTCTCGGCTATAAATCCCTCCCCTCTGACTTACGTCAGAGGTACTCCCTTTAAAAGGGAGAGTTGTTTCCTGTGAATGAAGTTTTGTGTTTCAAGCCCCCCGTCCACGCTACGCATGGCTTTCCCCCTTTATAAAGGAGGACCTGAAAATATTAGCTAACTACCTTAACCATGCCTTTTACCTTTTCGGTTTTGGCCAGGAGTTCTTCTACGGTATCAGCTAAGATGGTTATGTGGCCCATTTTACGGTAGGGCTTGGTAAATTTCTTTCCGTATAAGTGAGGGTAGACGCCTTCTATTTTAAGGAGTTCTTCCATGCCTTGGTAAACAGCCTCGCCTTCGTGGCCGGGTTCGCCCAACAGGTTAAGCATTGATGCGGGCTTTATTATAGAAGTATCGCCAAGAGGCAAACCTAAAATGGCACGCAGGTGCTGCTCGTATTGCGATGTGATGTTACCCTCTATACTTTGGTGGCCGCTGTTGTGCGGGCGGGGGCTATCTCGTTTACCAATACCTCGCCCTCTTTAGTAAGGAACATTTCTACTGCCAGCACACCTACAATCTCCAGTTTGGTGGCAACTTCAACAGCTAGGCGTTGGGCTTCGGCATCAACCTCGGGGCTTATGTTTGCCGGGGCAAATAAAAACTCTACCAAGTTGGCAATGGGGTTAAAATACATCTCTACAGCAGGGAAAGCCTTCACCTCACCTTGTGGGTTGCGGGCTACTATTACCGATAGTTCTTTTTCAAAATTAACCAGTGCTTCTAACACCGATGGTTCATTATAGGCGGTTTCAAAATCGGCTGAAGTGGCAAGTTTTTTTACACCCTTACCATCGTACCCGCCACGGCGTAGTTTTTGAAAAACGGACCTTTATCTGCATAAGCCTGAGCCTCTTCTCTATTAGCAATTAAATGGTACGATGAGGTAGGAATGCCATTTGCGGCGTAGAACATTTTCTGCTCACCTTTATCTTGCACCAGCTTAATAACGCGGGGTTGGGGGTATACTTTTACACCCCAGGTTGTTTCCAACTCCTGCAAAGCATCGGCGTTAATATCTTCAAATTCAATAGTAAGAGTGTGCTTACCTTTACCAAAGTCTAGCACGGTGTTATAATCGCGGAAATTGCCGTGAGAGAATGAAGTACACAGGTGTTTACAGGGCGCATTTTCGTCGGGGTCTAGTATATGTACCTCAACATCTAAATCTACAGCAGCCTGAATAAGCATGCGGCCTAACTGACCGCCGCCAACAACACCCAGCACGGGGCGTTTATAGCCTTTAGTTTCCATGGGGCAAATATAGTTGGTAGTTGTCAGAGGTCAGGGGTCAGGGGTCAGTTTATTTTTATGCTCGCCAATTCTCATAATTATGAATTAATAATTACAAACTGCTGTGCAGTTTCACTACCTTTGCATTATATATAGTATAGTTATGGAACCCGTTAAAACCCGCATACCCGTTACCGTTTACGCAGAAGAAACGCCCAACCCAAACAGCATGAAGTTTGTGGCCAGCTTTTACCTGTTGCCCGAGGGTATTGCCGAATATACCAGCATTGAAGAAACCGAAGGCTCATCGCCACTGGCAAAAGAGCTTTTTGGCTTTCCTTATGTTAAGAGTGTTTTTATTACCGCCAACTTTGTATCTGTTATTAAAACAGATGATGTAGAGTGGTTTGAGATAACCCAGGAGCTACGCATTTTTATAAAAGAATTTTTAGCCAATGGTGGCGAGTCTATTATTAAGCTGCCTACCCCTAAAAAGGTAGAAACAGCAGCCCCTGCCCTTAGCGCTAACGATGCCGAAGTGGTAGCTAAAATTATGGGCGCGTTGGATGAGTTTGTACGCCCGGCGGTGGAGCAAGATGGCGGCGCTATTACCTTCCGCTCTTTTGAGAATGGTGTGGTAAATGTGGCTTTGCAAGGCTCTTGCTCGGGTTGCCCATCATCAACCATAACCCTTAAAAACGGCATAGAGAATCTACTGACCCGCATGATACCGGAGGTTAAAGAGGTAGTGGCGATTGGGGAGTAGTTGTCAGTTCTCGGTTGCCGGTTGCCAGTAAAATAAAATTAGCCGCCTAGGCTGTAACAATCCATTTTGAAAGACTTTTTTTCGGTTCTTTCCAATCTTTTGCTTTTTCACCCCACAATTCTGCTGACAACTGGCAACCGGTAACAGGCAACTTTACGTTCATAACCTGTTAGTAGCCCAAAAAGTATATTTTTAGCGTTTTTTCAGCCCCGGCAGTATGCCCTGTTTTAGTGGCTTGCAGCGTAAAACTTTGGCGGTATACCATACGCAGGTAACCCTGTAACGAAACGATATTTTAAGCGTATACTGTATAGCCCGATACCCGATGTAAGGGCGCTACAATGCCCGCCAACACGAGGTAAAATTTTTTTTGGGTTGCAACTGCCTGATATTAGACCAGTAGCCATTATTAACAGGGTATTTGTTAACTAAAAAAATTGCACCGTATCATACTAAGATTTGAATGAAATAATTTTATAGATGCAACCCCTCAACACCACGAAACAATAGCAACCATGGGCTTTGTAAGAGATGTTAAGAGAGTGTTAAAAAACAATGCCATTTGTGAATAACAATGTATTGCTTGGTGTGATGAAAAAAAGAAAATTTGCAAATCCAGAATCACATGCGGGAAAACATACCGCTCTGCCGGGAAAGTTTTGTTTGGCAGGGGGTAAACTAGTTGTGTTATAATTTTAAAAAAGATATTGAGTAATGGTAGAACCAATTTTACAAGAAAATAAGGACCGTTTTGTCCTCTTCCCTATTAAACACAAGGATATTTGGGAAATGTACAAAAAGGCCGAAGCAAGTTTTTGGACAGCGGAAGAGATAGACCTGTCTGCCGACACTGTAGACTGGGAACATAAGTTAAGTGCAGACGAGAAGCATTTTATAAAACACGTATTAGCGTTCTTTGCCGCATCAGACGGTATAGTAAATGAAAACCTGGCTGTAAACTTTATGAACGAGGTGCAGTACCCGGAAGCACGTTGCTTCTACGGTTTTCAAATTATGATAGAAAACATCCACAGCGAAACGTACTCGTTGTTGATTGACTCTTACATAAAAGACCCGAAAGAAAAGGATTACCTTTTTAACGCGCTGGAGAATATGCCTTGCGTTAGCAAAAAAGGCGAGTGGGCTTTGCGTTGGATTGATAACGGAAACTTTGCAGAGCGCTTGGTAGCTTTTGCAGCGGTAGAGGGTATCTTCTTCTCAGGCTCTTTCTGCTCTATATTCTGGTTAAAGAAACGTGGCCTGATGCCGGGCTTAACTTTCTCTAACGAGCTTATCTCTCGCGACGAAGGTTTGCATTGCGATTTTGCCTGCTTACTTTACAAGCAGCTGGAAAACAAACTTAGCTAGGAGCAGGTACACGGCATTATTGGCAACGCTGTAGAAATTGAGAAAGAATTTGTTAGCGATGCTTTGCCGGTTAAACTTATTGGTATGAACTCTGACCTGATGTGCCAGTACATAGAGTTTGTTGCCGACCGTTTGTTAATGTCGTTAGGCTACGCCAAACTGTATAACGCTACCAACCCATTTGATTTTATGGAGATGATATCGTTACAAGGCAAAACCAACTTCTTTGAAAAACGAGTGGCCGAATACCAAAAATCGGGCGTTATGTCTAAAAAAGAAGATAACGTTTTTAAACTTGATGAAGATTTTTAATACGCGTTCTACTACCTAGTAAACCCAAGTAAATTAACCACCCTTAAAGAACCAACGTATGTTTGTATATAAAAGAGATGGCCGCAAAGAGGCAGTAAAGTTTGATAAAATAACCGCACGTATACAAAAGCTGTGCTATGGCTTAGACCCTAAGCATGTTAGCGCCGTAAACGTAGCCATGCGCGTTATTGAGGGGCTTTACGATGGTGTTACCACCACCGAGTTGGACAACCTTGCCGCAGAAACTGCCGCATCGTTAACCACCAAGCACCCAGATTATGCTTTGCTTGCATCGCGCATAGCCATATCTAACCTGCATAAGATTACCAAAAAATCTTTTGCTAGTACAATGAAAGACTTGTACGATTATGTTGACCCTAAAACAGGCAAGCAAGCCCCGCTTATTGCTGATGATGTTTACGAAATTATTTTGGCTAACGCCGAGCAGTTAGACTCTGCTATAATATACGACCGTGACTTTGGTTACGATTACTTCGGCTTTAAAACCCTGGAGCGTTCATACCTGTTAAAGCTAAACGGTAAAGTAGCTGAGCGTCCGCAACACATGCTTATGCGTGTAGCTGTGGGTATACACAAAGAAAATATTACCAAGGCCATAGAAACGTATGACCTTATGAGCGAGCGTTGGTTTACCCACGCCACGCCTACCCTATTTAACGCCGGTACTCCTAAACCACAAATGTCATCGTGCTTCCTATTAACCATGAAGGATGATAGCATTGACGGTATATACGATACATTAAAAATGTGTGCTAAAATATCACAGTCGGCCGGTGGTATTGGTTTAAGCATACACAACGTACGTGCAACAGGCTCTTACATACGCGGCACAAACGGTACCTCTAACGGTATTGTGCCAATGCTACGTGTGTTTAACGATACCGCCCGTTATGTAGGCCAAGGCGGTGGCAAACGTAAAGGCTCTTTTGCTATTTACATTGAGCCATGGCATGCCGATATTTTTGAATTCCTTGACCTGAAGAAAAACCACGGTAAGGAAGAAGTACGTGCCCGCGACCTTTTCTTCGCCCTGTGGACATCTGACTTGTTTATGGAGCGTGTAGAGGCTGAAGGCGACTGGACATTGTTCTGCCCTAACGAGGCCCCGGGCCTTGGCGATTGCTGGGGCGATGAGTTCCGTGCCTTATACACCAAGTATGAGAACGAAGGCCGTGGCCGTAAAACCATTAAAGCCCGCGACCTTTGGACAGCCATTTTAGAATCGCAAATAGAAACCGGTACACCTTATATGTTGTATAAAGATGCGGCTAACGCCAAATCTAACCAACAAAACTTAGGTACCATTAAATCGAGCAACCTGTGTACCGAGATTATTGAGTACACCGCGCCAGACGAAGTTGCGGTTTGTAATCTTGCATCGTTAGCACTACCACGCTTTGTTGTTGATGGTGTGTTTGACCACAAACGTTTGTACGATGTAACCGTTGTTGCTACCAAAAACCTTAACAGGATTATTGATAACAACTACTACCCTGTAGAAGAGGCCCGCAACTCTAACATGCGCCACCGCCCTATTGGCCTTGGTGTACAAGGTTTAGCCGACGTGTTTATTATGCTGCGTTTGCCTTTCGACTCTGACGAGGCACGCCAGTTGAACGCTGAGATTTTTGAAACTATTTACTTTGCTGCGATGACAGCATCGTGCGAAGAGGCACAAGCTGATGGCCACTACGAAACATATCCAGGCTCTCCGGTATCTAAAGGTATATTCCAGTACGATATGTGGAATGTTACCCCCAGCACCCGTTGGAACTGGACCGGCTTAAAAGCTAAAGTAGCTGAGTTTGGTGTACGCAACTCTTTATTGGTTGCACCTATGCCTACGGCTTCAACATCTCAAATACTTGGTAATAACGAGTGTTTTGAGCCTTACACAAGCAACATATACACCCGCCGTGTACTTAGCGGTGAGTTTATTGTAGTGAACAAACACTTACTGAAAGACCTTGTAGACCTTGGCATGTGGAACGAATCTCTGAAAACAAAAATTATTCAGGCTAACGGTTCGGTACAGGATATTGCCGAGATACCACAGGATATTAAAGACATTTACAAAACCGTTTGGGAAATTAAGCAACGTGCTGTTATTGATATGGCCGCCGACCGTGGCGCCTACATCTGCCAAAGCCAGTCGCTTAACCTATTCATCCAAAGCCCGAACTTTGCCAAGCTTACCAGTATGCACTTCTATGCATGGAAAAAGGCCTTAAAACAGGTATGTACTACCTGCGTACTAAAGCCGCTTCCGATGCTATCAAGTTTACTGTGGAGCACCAGGCCGAGCAACAATTGGAAGCCATTGTACCTGACGAAAACGCGTTGAGCGAGATATCATGCTCGCTAGATAATCCGGATGCTTGCGAGGCGTGCGGATCGTAATCCAATGAAAAATGAATAACGAAAAATGATAAATAAAAGCCTCGGGAGACCGGGGCTTTTTTGGTAATACTATCTAAATAAATATATTTGTTTTTATAAAACATACAACATGAAATTATCAAAGACTACACTATTACTAGCTTTAACATTACTATTTTCAATGGCAGTTAATGCTCAAGTTAGAGAAGCTGGCCAAGTAATAACCTTCGAAAAAAAATCAGGCCAGATAACTACTGCCAAAGGATGGTATCAGAATCCACAAACCAAGACATGGGTTGAAAATCAAAACGTTTGTTATTTTGAAGCTAGCCCAACAGCTTTTGCAACAAGTCTTACTGAGCAAAACTTCAAAACAATAGAAATGGCCACCTGCAAACATGCCAATAAACGGTGGTATGTTTTAATTGTTGAAAAAGCTGGTGGAGAATATAAATACCCTGCTCTTAAAGAACAGTGGCAACCTGATAACAGGAAGTATTGGTTTGCGATAGATTCTACACAATATGTTAGCCTTAAAGCTACTGTAAACGACAAAAAAGGCGTTAACTTAAATTTAACAGCTACAAGGGTTGGATATATTTCAGACAAAGCAGCGGGTGGCTTAGCTGATTATACCAATGAGTACTTTATGAAACGCTTGTCGGGATGTATTATAAACCGCGAGTTTACAACTAAGCTGTGTATTATGGTAAATGCTCAAACTACTGAAGGAAAAGATGTTGTAAGGTTTACAGTGCTCAGGCTCAAGATGCCTTGATGGAGACACTCAATTTAAATTTGAGTATTTTGAATTACCCATTGATGAGTTCAGAAAACTTATGATAGACTAATAAAGGCCCCGGGAGACCGGGGCTTTTTGTTTACCCTCGCCCCCTACCCCTCTCCCGTGGGGAGAGGGGGATTGTTTGTGGGCTAGTCTTTTCTATTGACATAACACTCCTACGGAGCTGAAAATCCCTCCCCTCTGACTGCGTCAGAGGTACTCCCCGTCCGAATGGATAAAACCATTTATCCTGGCGGGCCACTTAGAGGGAGAATTTCAGTTGTTTTAACTAACGGCCAGATATGAAAGGCAGAAATAGCAAGCGTACACTACCAGGAAAATAAATAAAAACACGGTCTTGTTATGTTCTTCATTTCTCTTTTCCCATGCATAACGCCACACAAAATATATTAATGCAGCTATCAGCCATATTACTATATGAATGAAAAATTCGTTTGGGTCGGTATGCTGTCCTTTCATTTAACAACTATTGCTGCACAAACCTACGGGTAACTAATTCTGTTATGCGTATTGTCCAGTTGCGGGGAAAATGCCCGGCAGAATAGAGGAAATATCCTGACCAACATGTATATCCTTTTTATAAAAGTGAAGTTCTGGTTGTTGTGCATTTGTGCAACCCAGCAAGGCTAAGAATAATAGAGCTATGATAGTTTTCATAAAATTAAAAATACAATTTTAAGTATCGAATTGACTGCAAGTACATTTTTTTTGTTAAGCCTACAACGGCAACCATTTACCTTATACCTGTGTAATATACACAAAGTCAACCCATGCCAACTAAGCTATTATTGTTATTGCTTGCTTTTATTATTTCTACTATTGCCATAGCCCAAACCCCATGCGATAGTGTGTATATTAAAGTAGCAGGTATGAAACCTACCCAATTTGGGGTGGCACGAATTAGCCTAACTAAAGACCTTAGCACAGCAAATAAAAAGGTTATATGTTAGTACCCCTTCCTACACCATCTCTCATTTTACTTTAGCTATTAGCAGCATGTGTGGCGGAGGTATAAGGAATATAGGAGCTGAATTCAACAGTTATTCTTTAAAAATTATGCACGGACTGCACAGTGGCGAAACGGTGTTTTTTGATGATGTTGTTATTTCTGGTCCGGGAGGTAAATGCCGTAAGACGTTTATAATTGATGTCAGGTAGCTTATACTTTTTAAAAATATTTATTAACATTTTTTATTTATTGCTTGACAAAAGGTACTTAAATGTTGTATCTTTGTCGTGTTATTGCGCAATAACATTCCGCCCGGATGAATGACTTCATCCATTCGGACGGGCTTGGCACCCGATTCCTGATGGGTTATTTAGGAAAGATCCCGTATCAAGTACGGGATGACAGTAGCAGTACTGCGAAAAGTAACCACCCCGTTTTGGCTTTTGCCAAAACACCCCTCCTTAAAAAGGAGGGGACTTAAAACAAAACATAGTTAAGTAAACCGAAAGCATCTTTGAATTAAGCTCTGTCGGTAGGTTATACCCAAACTAACTCGCTTTAACCCCTTTCTGCACAACAGAGAGGGGTTAAGGTGTTTCTTTTAAACGAAAAGTGAAAAACTAAAAATGAAAAATTGTAACCACAACGCCGTGAGTAATAAAAAATACCCTCTCCCGTCTGTCGCCCTTAGCGACATCCACCTACTGACGATTAATGTCAGCACAGGCTCTCAATGAGAGGGACCTTTAAAATTAACTTACGAAAACGGGTTTTCGGACTAGATGCTGTAAGGGTTGGAGATTTTGCTTTATTACTTTTTGCTTGTCCAAAAAGTAACCAAAAAAGACACCACGAAAACCAACCTGAAATTTCGCCTTTCGCACAGCTCTACCCTACTCGGTTTCCGCGAAATTTCGGGTTCGAACTTTTCGTGGACAACCCACGCACTGCTTGTTACAAGGATAAAAATGAGGCGCGAAAACGGGTTGTCGGGCTACATGCTGTAAGGAAAAGCCCCCACCCAACCCTCCCCTTGAAGGGAGGGCTTAAAAACAGGCGCGAAAATGGGTTATCGGGCTACATGCTGTAGGCTTTGAGGTACAAAAAGACTCCCTCGCCCTTCGCCCCCCTCTTAGAGGGGAATTTTAAAACAGGGTGCGAAAACGAGTTGTTGGGCTACATGCTGTAGGGGTTTAAAAGGGGAGTTAAATAACGATTACTGACTACTTAATTACTAACTACTGACTACTAAAAATACGTACCTTTGCGGCATGGAATTTATAGGACTGACGGGGCAAGTATACCAATCTGTTACAATACAATCGCAACGAGAGAATACGAATAAAAAGCCGGGGGTGATTATTACTAACGCGGTGCATAACGGGGTTAAGATTGAAACAAAATCGGGCCAGTTAGATAAGAAACCGGGATATTACACGGCTGAAAATGTTAAGGAATTTTTAGAGGATACGAAGACCTATAATGTGGAAGTGATTTACTGCAATAAGATGCATGAAGCATTGAAAATTGCTGATGATATTTGCAAGGCTATTCCGCCAAAGAAACGCCGTAAGACGTTGGGTGAGACCAGGAATGAGGGTACAGTGGAAGGGTAAGCGCAAGATTGGCTTCCTGTGTGTTTAAATAACCACCCCATTCTGACTTTATCAGTCAGAATTACCCCTCCTTAAAAAGTAGGGGAGTTAAATACTATTGCTGACTACCGACTACTAGTTACAACTTACCTTGCTCTTTTAGGCGGCGTTTTACGTTGGCCCAATATACGCGGCCGTAGCCTACCAAAATTTCGTCGCCGGGCTTTATGTTGCGGGTTGCCACCATGCGCGGGCCACCATCTTCAATTTCAATTTTACAGTTGTTGCGGATACCCTCTTTACGTATTAAGCCTGCGGCATCGTTAGCATACATGGCATGGCAAAAAATGGGCATAGAATCGAGTATGCCATCGTTAACGGTTTCTACCAGGTATTGGTCAATGCCTGCATCGCAGCGGCGCAGGGCCTCGTCGTTATCAATATACTCGCCCATATAGGTGCATACCCGCTCACCTTTTTTAATTGCTTTATTGGTAAAAAGGCCCCTGCCTGTAAAGTGAGACTCTTGCAGGTATAGGTACTTTGCTTCTTTAGCCAGAATGGACTTTGAGTGATACAACTTCATGGGCGGCAAAAGTAGGGATTAGTTGGTAGTTAGTAGTTGGTAGTTGATAGAAATTTAACCACAACTTAAAACTATAATCCCTCCCCTCATTACATTCGGGTACTCCTACTGACACTATGGTCAGCACTGTAAGCATTAAAAGGGAGAGTTTTAATATCTAGTCTTCTTCCTCTTCAGGCTGGTAAGCTTGCTCTAGTGGTAAAGAGAAGCTAAAGGTTGTGCCTTTGCCAACTTCGCTATCGGCCCAAATGCGGCCGCCGTGGGCTTCTACAATCTTTTTTACAATGGCTAAACCCAGGCCGGTGCTTTTTTCGCCTTCGGTGCTTTTAACCGATGTTTTTGGAAGGCATTGAAGATTGTTGGCAACTCATCGGCAGGTATGCCCTGTCCTTGGTCGGTAATATGCACCACTACATTTTCGCCTTCAAGCTCATTAGTTACGGTAACTGTAGTACCCTGTGCAGAAAATTTAACAGCATTGGTAAGTATGTTGTTTACCACCTGCGATATGTGCATAGGGTCGCACTCCAAGCTCATAGTGCCTTGGTAAGGATTAAACTGGAAGGCTATGTTTTTGCGCTGTGCGTGAGGGTTTGCAAGGCTTATCTGCTCTCGTAGAAACTCAGAAAAATCTACCTCCTGGTGGTTAAGTTTAAGCTCGCCTGCTTCTATCTTAGATATATCAAGCAGGTTATCTACCAGCCTTAATAAAAAGCCCGATGATTTGTTGATGATAGCAAGGTATTCCTTTTGTTCAGCATCTATCTTACCATCCAACTCATCAATAAGATACTCACTAAACATTTTAATATGGCCTAGTGGGCCGCGCAAATCGTGGGCGGCAACACCCAGGTAGTAGTTCTTTTCAGAATTTGTGTTTTGCAGCTCGGCATTTTTGCGGTTAAGTTCGGCCTGTGTTTCATACATACGCAGCACTGCCGATACTTTGGCGCGGGTAAACTCAATATCAAGCGGTTTGTATAAATAGTCTACAGCACCGCCTTTAAGGGCTTTTACTACAAACGAAATATCTTTATTAATAGCCGTAACAAAAATGATGGGTACATCTTTTGTTTTGCTGTTTTCCTTTAAAATTTGGGCTACCTCAAAGCCATCCATGCCGGGCATTTGCACATCAAGCAATATTAAAGATAAAGACTCAGTATAAGCAATACGTAGGGCTTCATTACCATTGGCAGCCGTTAAAATCTCGCAATTTTCTGCGCTGAGCATACTTTCCAGAGAAAAGGTATTCTCCGGTTTATCATCAACAACCAGAATTTTGTGTTTAAACATAATAATCAATTAATTAGAAACGGTTCCGTTACAAATATATACTACAATGGCCTATACTGCCACTGCCCTGTTTAAATTTAGCCATTTAGCTATGCACTCTATCAATACCTTTTTACTTACCGGCTTAGGTAAATAGTCAGAAGCGCCGGCGCGTTTGCATATCTCATCATCGCCTACCATTGCGTTAGCAGTTACTGATATTATTGGCAAATCTGTTAGTTTAAGGTCTTTACGAATCCTCTTCATGGCTTCGTATCCATCCATAACAGGCATCATAATATCCATTAACACAATATCAATATCGGTATGCTCCTGTAGCCTGTCTAAAGCTTCTTGCCCATTGTTGGCTATTACTACCTGCGGCTTATAATCATCTAATATAGATGTTAAGGAGAAGATATTACGCATATCATCATCAACCACCAGTATTTTGTATGCAGCCAGGTTTAAGGTTGAATTCTCCAGAACACTGTCGGCCTCGGTTTTAACCACTGCCGGAACCATAGTCCCCTTGGTATCTTGACCACCCAAAGGTGCCGGGCTAAATGCTGTTTGAACAGGTTTAACCGATAAAGGCAATTGCTCTACATGTAAGGGTATAAACAACCTGAATGTGCTGCCTTTGCCTACGGTGCTATCTAACGTCATAAAGCCGCCTAACAAGTTTGATAACTCTTTGCTTATAGAAAGCCCCAAACCTGTGCCACCAAAACGGCGGCTTGTAGACCCATCGGCCTGGCGGAAGGGCTCAAAAATAAGTTGTTGCTTTTCTTCGGGTATGCCTATGCCACTATCTGCTACTTCAAAGCACAAAGCGTTTTTACCTTTAAGGCTTTCTATGCTGTGATTACCTGTCATATCTTTAGTAATACGCAGACTAACAAAGCCTTTAGCATCAGTAAACTTAAAGGCATTAGACAGCAGGTTTTTAATTACCTGAGAGAGGCGCATACGGTCTGTTTCTATTAAATCGGGTATGCTCTTATCTATGGCTACTGTAAAGCGTATGCCTTTGTTTTTGGCTACTTCGGCAAACAGCATTTGTATATCATGCGCCCAATCTTTAATATCAATCTGGTGTAGGTCTAACTCCATGTGGTTAGACTCTATCTTAGATATATCAAGTATATCATTAATAAGCTCCAGCAAATCGTTGCCCGATTTTTGAATAACATTAGCATATTCTACCTGCTTGTTGCTAAGGTTGCTACTTTTATTTTCGCTTAACAGGTTAGACAGGATTATAATGCTGTTTAACGGGGTGCGCAACTCGTGGCTCATATTAGCCAAAAACTCCGACTTGTATTTATTGGCCTTTTCCAGTTCTTCGGCCTTAACGCGTATAGCTTCGCGGGCTATTTCTAACGATTCATTCTTAGTGCGGATAGCCTCGTTTTGCTGTTCCAACTCCAGGGCTTTTTCCTGCATTTTTTGGTTGGCTTGGCGTAGCGCGTCCTCTTTAACAATAAGCTCGGTATTTAGCTTGCGGGCTTCTTTTAATAAATGTTCTGTAGTTTTTTTACGTAAGATGGTGTCGCAGGTAGAGCCTGTCATATTGCCCACCTGGTAAATCCACTGGGTTTGCAAATTGGTAAAGGCTGTTGCCGATGTTAACTCTAACACGCCCATTACTTCACCATCAAACACCAAAGGGGTATATAATACATGGGTAGGATGTATGCCTGCAACTCCTGAGTGTAGGGTTACACCATCGGAAACTGACAGCGATTGCTGTTGTTTACTAACAGCAACCTTGCCTATAATACTTTGGTTTATTTCAAGTACATCAGGTATCTTTTGTCCGTAAACAGGGTTAGAAAATGATTGCAACTTTAGCTTAGGACTAATGGGGTCTGCAATATCTAACCTGTAAAAAGCACCATCTAGCCCACCGGTATACGCTACAATGTATTTAAGTACATTATCGGCCAGTTTAGTAATACTATCGGGGTTATTGCGTAGTATGTTACCCACCTCATTTAAGCCTTGGTTTACCCAGTTACGGTCGCGCTCTTCTGCGGTAAACTTGGTTAAGTTCACCTTCATATCTATAAGGGCCGCGCCAAGCTCATCATGCTTACTAAGTGGAGTATGCTCTGCAGTAAAGTTACCCTTACCAATATTGTTTGCAAACTCTGTAGTTTGCCGCAGGTTGGCTGCTAAGGTTGTTTACAGATGTTATCATCTCGCCAATCTCGTCTTTGCGGGCAGGCATGTTTACTTCAGATAGTTTACCAAGGCCCAAGGCGTTAATACCCTCTTTTATAGCTATAATAGGTTTGGTAATGCTGTTAGACATATAAAAACCCAATATCAAGCTTACAAATACAAACAAAATCAATACGCTTATTACCAGGTTACGCATGTATACAGACATGTCGTTAATGGCATTTTGCAGGTTGGCTTTTTGTACCTTTTGGTTGCTAATAATGAAGTGAAGGTTATCAATAATAACAGCTGTTTTGGGCAATACAACTTCTTCTAGCGCACTTTCTGCATCCAGTTTATGGGCAGGGTCATCATAATCTTCAAAGGTTTGTAGCTTTTGAATAACGTCTTTTTGGTCTAAAACCAACGATTCAAAGTTATCAATGGTAATATCTAAACTATCTACAAGGGCTTTGCTGGTCCAGTGTTTAGAAAGGCCTAATAGCCTGCCTTTAAGCGTAGGAAATTTATCGGCATGCAATTGCTTTAGGGCTTCCTTATCATCAACCTTAGAGCGTAAAAACACCCAGTTGGTAGTTAGCATTTTAGACTCTACAATAAGCAGTTCAAAATCGTCCATAGCCTTTAGCGATGGGTCTACCACCTCGGCTATGTAGTTGCTGTTTTCTTTGCTATTCATTAAAATGTTGTAGCAAAAAACAGATAGCATTGTACATAATACTATAAGCGCTGAAAAGCTTAAGAAAATGCGTTGTGTTATACCTATTTTAAATTTCATTTTCATAACCCTATGAATTAATCGTTAAATGAAAATTTATAGCGCAGGCGTATCATATACTCTCTTGTTGAGCCCGGCAGGGCATCTGTAAAAGACCTATGTGCCTGTATAAACTGATAGTTTTGTCCCAGTATATCAAATACCCCTGCCCCAATGCTTAAGCCGCTAATTACATTCTCATAATTGATGTAGGTAGAAAGCAGATAGGTGGGTTTAACCCTATATAGCTGCTCCAAGCTGTTATAGCCGTAACGCTCGCTATAAAAAACAAATACGGGGTTTACGCTTAGCTTTTTTGTAAGGTTGATGCTGCCGCTAAGCGTTAGTTTATGCGCCGGAAAAGCAAGCGTAAGGTTTGAGTTGCCTTGTACCCGGTATATATCTACCCTTTGTTTATGTGCTTATGGTAATAAGAGTAGTTTAAATTAAAATACCCGCCTTTGCTTTTTAACCTAAACTCAAACTCTCCTCCGCGGGTACCGCTACGGTCGTCGTTTACATAATTCTCCACATCGTTTAACAGGGTATATACAATGGGGTTGGTAACCTTATTATCAAAAACGTTTACGGTAACATACATTTTATCTGTTATCTGCATGCCAACTTCAGCTTCAGACACGGTAACCATTTCGGGCTTAATATCAGGGTTTACATCAAGGTTAGAAATAACAGGCGCCCTGTATGCCCAGCTATACATAAGCTTTGCATGAAACCTACCAAAAACCTTAGTAACCGCAGCCCTAGGAAGCACCACATAGCCAAAACGGTTATGCTTATCTAACCTTACGCCTGCGGTAAAATTGGCCCACTTAGATGTGTACTGCCCTTGCAGGTAGCCGGTGTAATTGGTGTATGCAATTTTATTGTCGCCATTAGTAAAACGGTAATGCGATTCATTTGAATATACCTTGGCATGGTCTGCAAAAAACTCGCCACCGGCGGTTAGTTCCAACTTATCAATAGGTTTGTAATTTAGCTGGACGGCAGCAGTATAGCGGTAGGTAGAAATATTGGTGTTATACGATGCTGTATCTGTTTTATCAGTTAAAAACCATGGTAATTGCTGCTTATAAGTTAAACGGGGTATAATGCTAAACTTATCGCTTACCTTATAAGTATACTTAACATTTGCCATGTGTGCCCTAAATAAATAGTTATTGCTAATAAGGGTAGATTGCAGGTTATAACTATCATAAATATAGCTTGCCTCTAAGCCTTTGTATTTAAAGGCTGCGTTAACATGGCCTGTTGAAATTCCCGAACTGTCTGCATAGTTTACTAGGCCGTAAGTCGGGTTGTTAATTGTACGGTCGCTCATGTTTAGCTGGCCTAACATTACGTTTACTTTAAAGTTGATGCCATTGCTAAACTCTTTGCCGCCACCTATATTAACCGTGCGGCGGGCAAGTGCTTTATCCATTTGCCCGTAGGTAATGTTGGCCCCAATGCCGTTAATTTTTTTACCATCGCGGGTAATAATGTTTATAACCGCTAACGATGCGTTGCCGCCGTATATAACAGAGCCGGGGCCACGTATTATCTCAATACGCTCTATATTAGTTACCGGATAGTGCCCCACAAATTGTAACGACCCATACGATGTTTCCATCATATCAATACCATCTATCTGTAAAAGCACCTTGGCCTCTTGTGCCCAAATGCCGCGTATACCCATACCTACAACTCCCTCTACATCTTCGGCAAAATCAAAACCCGGTACCAGCCTTAATATATCAATTAAATCTCTGGCGCCTGAGTTTCTTATTTCCTCGCCGGTAACAATGGTTACCACCGCGGGGGTTTCGCGCATGGTTTGCTCGTTTCTAGAAGCAACGGTAATTTTTACCTTCATTAAATCTTCAAGAGACAAAACATCGTCTTCGGCCTGTGCAGTTGTATCTGACGGAATAGGCTGGGCTATAACGCCTGTAGACATTACCAGTAAAAAGACCATAAATAAAAGCACTTTTTTCATAAACAATAGCTCTTATGTTTTTTATATAACCACCGCCAGTTTTAGCAAGTCGGTAGCTATTTTTAATCCTTTATTTTCTATTATAGATTTGTTAATTTCAAACTTTAGCTTTTCGTCTTTTATAAAAAAGCTTATATCAGCGCCTTTGCGGGCAAAGCCTTCTTTTTCAGACACCAACAACGCTTTAGCCAAGGCAACTTTAGCTGATATAGCCCCCAATTGGCTGCTAGATTTTGATGACACAAAAACCAGGTGTACGCCGGCAAAATCAGCGTCGCTGTGCATGTATTTAATTACAATGTTTTGGTTACCTACTTTTTTACCTACAAAAAATTGCTTTATAGCTTTGGTAGCATTGCTCTCACCCACAATGGCAATTACAAAATCGCCTGCTTTTTTATTGGTAGGCCAGTCTATATACTTGGTAAAGTGGTAAATGTATTTAGGGTAAAAGGTGTAATCCATGTCCTGCTGGGCGTTTAGCCTAGCAGGGCTTAGCAGCACCATTAAAAAGGCAAACAAAATCAACCCATACCTTACACAGGTACAGTTTTTAAGTATTGATTTTATCTTACCAAACGCCATAGCGTGCTTTTTTATGTTTTTGCCCCTTGCGGGGTATTTTAGCTATTTATATATCTGACCTTAATACTTTTAACAATCCCTTTGTAGGGAGGGGTTAACAAACTGATAAAGTGCAGAACGTTGTAGCCTTATTTTTTACTACACAATAAGTTAACTAGATAAATAAGTACTGTCAATAGGCATGGTACAAAGTGGGTAAAAGTGCATAGCAGAAAAAAGGCAGCCCCTATATAGTAGACTGCCTTTATCAAAATACAGTGTATTTCTTACATTGATATTACAACGATTGCCAATAGGTAATTAAATCGGCCAGGCGGTTAGAGTAGCCCATCTCATTATCGTACCAACCAATAATTTTAACCATTTTACCTTTTACTGATGTAAGCTCAGAATCGAAGATTACAGAGTGTGGGTTACCAACAATGTCAATAGATACCAAAGGCTCATCGGTATACTCAACAATGCCTTTTAACGGGCCATCGGCGGCGGCTTTAAAAGCTGCTTTAATCTCATCTTCGGTAGCATCGGTTTTTAACAACACCGTACAATCGGTTAAAGAACCATCAGGCACCGGCACACGAATGCCACAGCCACCCAGTTTACCATCAAGGTGAGGAAAAATTTTGGTTAATGCCTTGGCAGCCCCTGTAGTTGTGGGGATGATTGACACCGCAGCAGCGCGGGCACGGCGCAAGTCTTTGTGCGGCGAGTCGTGCAGGCGTTGGTCGCCGGTATAGGAGTGTATGGTAGATACCTCTCCGCACTCTATGCCCCACTTATCGTCCAGCACCTTAATCATAGGCGCGGCGCAGTTTGTGGTGCACGATGCATTAGAAACAATAGTATCTGCCGCCGATAACGTAAGGTGGTTTACCCCCATTACTATAGACTTGGTTTCATCTTTTGGCGGGGCTGATATTATTACTTTTTTAGCGCCTGCCTTTATATGCTTTTGGCACTTCTCGGTATCAAGGTATAAACCGGTAGATTCTATTACCACATCAACATTTAAGGCAGCCCAGGGCAAAGCCTCAGCATCTTTCTCGGCATATACAGGTATGCTTACGCCGTTTACAATAATGTTTTTATCGTCTGATGAAATGGTTAAGGTACTTTTGCGGTGTACAGAGTCGTACTTAAGCAGGTGGGCCAGTGTTTTAGGGTCGGTAAGGTCGTTAATAGCCACTACCTCTGTGTTATCGCGGTCGGCAAGCACTTTAAAAACGGTGCGGCCAATACGGCCAAAGCCATTAATTGCAACTCGTATTTTGCTCATAAAAACTAATTATAGGGTAAATTTAGTATATCTGTCAACTAACAAATACGCCCATTTATAGTTCTTATCAAGGCCATTACTAACAATAAAAGTTCAGGGGTCAGGGAACCGGTAACTGACAACAGGAAACTACCCCTTTTTATACTTACGGCTCCAAAAAATAATTAACGGAACCAGTAATAGCGTAGGTAGTAACCAGGCTACTAAACCAGGCAGGCCAATATATTTATCGTTATTAACCACTAAAAACGCTGTAACAGCCGCTATGTAGCCACCAACCATACCAGCAATGTGGCCTTCAATCCACAAGATCTTGCTGGTGGGTTGCTTTATAAAGCTGTTTACCGATTTATATACACCCCGCACACCTACTAAACCAAATACCAGGCTTACTATACCCATAGATATGGCACCGTTAGCAATAAGGTATATGCCCCATACAACCATGCCAGCCATAAAAAGGCCGGCTACTATATTCAACAACCAGTCTACAACGGCGGGCTTTTGCCCCCTGTGCAGCTTTTTAAGGTATAGAGAGCGGTAACCACTAGCCACCAGGTAATAACTGAATATGCTGATAAGGAATAAGAACTGTAGATTTTTTATTAGCGATACAGTAAAGCCGGTAAGAAAGACCACCGTCATGCCTGCAAAAAATATTTTGCCAAACAGCCTGTGTGTGTTGTTGCCTTTGGTGACTACCATGGGCAAAATGCCACTTAAAAGTGATAATGCACCGCCTGCAATATGTATTATAATTAACGTGTGTAGCAGTTTTTCCATACACAAATATGGCTATTTATATTCATAATCAACATCGGCCCACAGGCCCACACCCACAGGGGCTTTTTCCCATACGGCCTGGCTGGTTTTGCGCGCAAAGCTTTGGCCTTTAAACAGTTTGCACGAGAAAAACAGATTGCCTTTGCCCAAATCTTTTAGCCATTCTATAGAAATAGCTACCGGCTGGTTAAAACTGATATCGTATTTAGAAATATCAACATCAACAATACCCTGTTTAATGCCTGACGACACATAAATAGCCTGGTTAAGTATATTTTCGGCAGGCATGCCTTTCTTATTTAGCGCATAAACGTTTAAGCGGAAGAAAACAGAGTCGTAGCCCGATTCGGCTATGCTTATGTATACCTTTTTAAGGTAGGCGGTCTTTTTTATTGTAGGGGATAACGGTGGCAAGCTCGCTACCCAAATCGTTGCTGGAAAAGCCTCCTGTAACAATATCAGTATCGGTTACTACGCCCAGCTTTAGGCTTTTATAAAACTTAGGCTTTATAACAACGGTAGACAGTATGGTTTCTTTTTGCCTAAGCGGCACAGGCAGGGTGCGCATTTTTAACTGCTCCACACTAAAAATCAAATCATCGTACCCAATGCACGAAAATTTAACCGTATCGGTAATAATAGCGCCCGTTAGGTCTATGGTAAAATTGCCCTGCTCATCGCTAACGGTGCCAATGCCTTTGTGCAGAACCCCAATGTTTACAAAGGGAATAGCCTTTTTTGTGGTAGCATCTATCACCTTGTTGGTATATACCGTTGCAATGGGTTGCCCACTTCCCGCTGATACAAAAGTCGTGCTTCCCCCAACTATAAAACATATTATAACAAACAATAACCTCATTATCCGGTTAAATTTAAAGTATAAATGATGTACATCATTTTTTATGCCGAAATGCTACCTTTACCTTTGTAATATAAAATCTAAAGCATGAAAACTATATTAGTACCTGTTGATTTTTCAAAGTGTTCAAACAACGCTGCAAAATATGCCATGCAAATTGCTGCACAGGCTAAATGTAAAGTAATTTTATTAAACAGCTACCACGTACCCATTAGCATGGCCGAGGTGCCCCAAATTACCGACCTTAGTACTGAACTAAAAAACGACTCTGCCGGGCTGGCTAAAAAACTTGCCGCTACTTTGCAAAAGAAGCCCCGGGTGTAGTTATAGAAACATGCATTGTTGCAGGCTTTGCCCACGATGCTATTATTGCCGAAGCGCAGGCTAAAAAAGTTGATTTAATTATAATGGGTACCCGTGGCAAACACGGTGTGCTTGATGAAATTTTTGGCAGTGTAACATCGGGTGTAATTGCACATAGCAAGTTGCCTGTATTGGCTGTGCCAGAAGGTTCCCGCTTTAAAGGGGTTACTAAAATTGCCCTGTCTGTAGATTTATACCCTAACGCGCATAAAAACGCGCTGGAACCACTAATTGACTTTGCAAAAACATTTAATGCCGAAGTGCTGCTATACCACATTGCCGAAACCGATATGCTGAATATTTGGGGTTTTGATAAAGAGAAAGCACGCATTACCAAAGCATTGGGTACTGTTAAGCACCGCTTTTTTGAAGAAGATACTAACGATGTTACCGGCGGCATAGATAAGTTTGTACGCAAACACAAGGCCGAAGTACTATCTGTAATATCGCGCAAGCATAATTTTATAGAAAGGCTGTTTTGGCGCAGTATTACCCGCCGCATGGCCTTGCATAGCAAAATGCCGTTTTTGGCGTTACCGGAATAATTTTACTGCTCCCTCCTGCAAAGGAAGGGAATGAATTCCAACACCGATAGGTGGCATGAAGAAAGGGGTGGTGGGCACATGTTCTCACCCCTCCCCCGACTACTGCGTGTCGGGGTACTCCCCTTTGCAGGGGGAGAGTCTTATTAATTATTTTTTTATGAGCATACAAACCATTGGACTATTAACATCGGGCGGTGACTCTCCGGGGATGAACGCCTGCATACGCGCTGTTGTGCGCACTGCCATTACCAAAGGCCTTAAAGTAAAAGGTATACGGTATGGCTACCAAGGCATTATTGATGATAACATTGTAGACCTACAGGCTAAAGATGTATCTAACATTATACAGCGCGGCGGCACTATCTTAAAAACATCGCGCAGCAAAGAGTTTCCAACGCCGCAAGGCATGCAAACAGCCTGGGATAACCTAAAAAAAACAATATTGATGCTGTTATTGCCATAGGTGGCGATGGTACATTTAGGGGTGCGAATGAATTTTCAGCATTTTCGGGCATACCGTTTATTGGTATACCGGGTACTATTGATAACGACCTTGCCGGTACCGATTATACCATAGGCTTTGATACGGCAGTGAACACCGCCCTTGATGCTATTGATAAAATTCGCGATACGGCCGACTCGCACGACAGGCTTTTTTTATAGAAGTGATGGGGCGCGATGCGGGATATATTGCCCTATACAGTGGCCTTGCCGGTGGAGCCGAAGCTTTGGTAATACCCGAAACCCCTACTGACATTAATCAACTAATAAGCACACTGCGCAGCGGTTGGGGCCGCAAAAAAGCAGCAAAATTGTTGTGGTGGCCGAAGGTGATGATGCAGGTGGCGCTAACGATATAGCCCAAAAGGTAAAGGAGCAATTTAACGAGATTGATACCCGGGTTAGTATTTTAGGCCATATACAACGCGGTGGTAAACCTACTACCATAGACAGGTTGTATGCCACCCGCATGGGCTTTGCCGCGGTAAACGCGTTAATAGCAGGCCAACAAAATATTATGGTGGGCATAGTAAACAACCGGGTGCTGTTTACCCCGTTGGCAAAAGCAGTAAAACTAAGGCCAGAGATAGATGCTGAACTGTTGGAAATGGTAAGGGTTTTATCATCGTAGATAACATTAATAAAACATATCTTTAAATTGGCTTGGCATTACATTAACACAGATTTAACCTACTTAACATTGCTATAACATAGGCTTAAATAGGAGGCAATAACAGCAGGGTACCTTTGCAGTAAATAAAAACCCAACACATGCAAAAGTATTCGCTCACAATTGCAATTGTACTATTTTTAAGCCTGCTAAACCTAAAAGCCGAGACATACCAAGGCGCACCTACTAAAGGAAAAGTTTACGGCAAAATTACCGATGCCAAAACCGGAGAGCCATTATTTGGCGTAGTTGTTACCCTTGAAGGTAGCGGCACCGGTGTAACAACCGACTTTGAAGGCGCTTATAGCCTTGTTGGCCTTGCCCCCGGAACCAACAAAATAAAATTTAAGCTATTATCGTATAAAGAAAAGGTGGTAGAAGTTGCCATGGTTGGTAACGAACCCATATCGCTTAACATTACGCTGGAAGATGTAGCTACCGACCTTGGCCCTGTTGAAGTGGTAGGCAGCTACAAACAAGAGAGTGTGGCATCTTTGTTAATTGACCAAAAGAAAGCCGTTGCCATATCAGACGGTATATCTGCCGATGCTATAAAACGTACCCCTGACAATAACACCAGCGAGGTAATGAAACGCGTTAGTGGCGCATCGGTACAAGACAACCGCTTTGCTATTATCCGCGGCCTTAACGACCGTTACAACATTGCCTTTTTAAATGGTGCGCCGCTACCTAGTACAGAGAGCGACCGCAGGGCTTTTGCCTTCGACATATTTCCATCAAACATGGTAGATAAGCTGGTTATTACCAAAACTGCTACCCCAGACCTGCCTGCCGATTTTGCCGGTGGCGTTATCAATGTTATTACACGCGATATACCCGAAGAAAACTTTTATAATATAGGCGGCAGCATTGGCTACAACGCTATTACCACTTTTAAAGACCGTGCTTATTACCAGGGCGGAAAAACCGATTGGTTGGGCTTTGACGATGGTACACGCGCTTTACCGGGCAGCATTCCTGATGTTCAAACCTATAAAACCGCTACCACAGCCGGAGACTCATCAAAATTATTTTGGAGTAAAGACTTTACCAATAACTGGGCTACTAAGCGCCAAAAATCAGCAGCGCCAAACGGCTCGTTCCAGTTTTCTTTAGGTCAGAAAATAGAGGGAGAAAACAACCAGTTAGGTATTGTGTTTGCGGCATCGTACAACAACAGCTACCGCTTTAGTAATGTTACCCGCAACCAATATGATGTGCTGGACAATAATACGTTGCTACGCACTTATAATGACAGCATGCACAAGCACGAGATTTTGGGTGGCGTGCTATTAAACATAGGCTACAAAATTGGCGACAATAACAAAATAGCTATAAAAAATATTTACTCTATAAACAGCGAAGACCAAGCTGTTCTACGTTCGGGCTTAACCAACGTAAACGATACGTTTGCTGTGCAACAGGTGCGCAACACCGCATACTGGTACCAACAAAACCAACTAGTTGCCAACCAGGTGGTAGGCGAGCATTACGCATCTAAAATAGGGTTGCGTGTAAAGTGGACCGGCGGCTACAGCCATGCGGGCCGTATTATGCCAGATTTCCGCCGTGTGTCTTACGCCCGTGCTTATGATTTGCTAAACCCTGAAAACACTACCGGAACGTATACCGCACAAATTGGTAACCAGGTTCAGTTAGAGCAAGCAGGCCGTTTCTTCTCTACCCTATCTGAAGACCAATATAGCGGTACGTATGAGTTTAGCCTGCCATTTAAATTTATGAATGGTAAAAACCTGGAGACAAACTTTAAGGCCGGTGGCTTTAACCAATTCCGCACGCGTACATTCTCTGCCCGTTCTTTCGGCTATGTGTTTAAAACCGGTGGCGGCTTAAATAACTCTTACAAGCAAGGCACATTAGATACTATTTTTAGTCCTGATAATTTTGTTTATAACCGTTTTTATATAGACGATGCCACCAACCCTACCGATGCCTACGATGCAAACTCTACCTTGCATGCAGGCTTTGTAATGTTTGACCAACGCATTGCTAAAAAAATACGCACGGTTTGGGGTGTACGTTTTGAGAACTTTAACCAAGGTACTTAATTCAAGCAACTCTAATGGCGACCCGTTAAAAATTAATACTACCAAAAACGATTGGTTACCATCGTTAAACTTCACGTATGAGTTGAATGCGAAAACCAACCTGCGTTTTTCAGCATCAAAAACCATCTCTCGTCCAGAGTTTAGAGAGATTGCCCCATTTGCCTTTTACGACTTTAACCTTGATGCTGTTGTGGCCGGTAACCCCGATTTGCAACGCGCTTCTATAGGCAACTTTGATGTACGTTATGAATACTACCCAACGGGTGGCGAATTAATATCAGCATCGGTATTCTACAAAACATTTAAAAACCCTATTGAGCTTATAAACGAGCCTAACGTAGGTGCGGGTAGCCGTAAGTTTGGCTACTCTAACGCCCCATCGGCCCAAAACTATGGTTTTGAGGTTGAGATACGTAAAAACTTTGCTTTTATTGATAGCGCTGCCAGCACATCGTTCTGGGGCAACCTGTTGTTCTTTGGTAACTTCTCTTACATAGCATCGCAGGTAGATTTATCAAACTTTGGCGAGGCCGGAACAGGCACCCGCCCGTTACAGGGTCAATCGCCATTTATTATAAACACCGGCTTGCAGTTTAACGAGCCTAAAACCAATATTGGCTTTAGCGTATTGTTTAACCGTGTAGGCCGCCGTATTGCTTATGTTGGTAACGTACAGGTGCCTAATATTTACGAGAACCCACGTTCTATCCTTGACTTCCAGATAAGCAAGAAGTTTTACAAAATGCTGGACGTTAAGTTTACTTTAGGCGATGTACTTGCTCAAAACCTGACCTTTTACCAAGACATGAACAACAACAAGAAGTTTGACCGCAAAGGTGGCGATAACATCATATTCGACTACTCGTACGGTTTAAACGCATCGTTTGGGTTAAGCCTGAAGTTTTAGGTATGAGTGCTTAGATTTGAGGGGTGAGTAAAAAAAATGCTCTACCATTCAAACAAAATGCTTTTGGGCTGTGTTACATAATCACAACCAGTACAAAAAGCTAACCTGCTACCTACGATAAACATAATTATAGCAACAAGGCTAACGCCTTAAAGCAATAAGACCAAAACGCCACCCTCGGGTGGCGTTTTGGTTTATATCCAGCCTTAACTATAGCGCAACCTTCTTAACATTGAATACACACTCTTATGACTTTTTAGTAAAGCGGGCTTAACCTGAACAACATACTGTAGTTGGACTTTTGTACCAACAAAACATCTGAAAAGAAACCCATGAAAAAAATTTTTACCCTTCTTGCGGCAATCATTACAGCTAATGTAGCTTTTGGTCAGGCCGTAGCAACCCTAAGCGGCGAGATTACCGCTAACCGTACCCTTAACAACGATACTATCTACTTTCTTGATGGTTTTGTTTATGTTAAAAACGGTGCTACAATTACTATTGAACCGGGCACTATTATTAAAGGTGTATCGGGCGAGCGTTCTACGCTTATTATTACCCGCGGCTCTAAAATTAATGCTGCCGGTACTAAAAACCAACCTATTGTATTTACATCAGACAAAGTAGCAGGCGACCGTAACCCAGGCGATTGGGGTGGTATTGTTCTATTAGGCAAAGCCCGCATTAACCGTTCTGCCGACTGTACTACCTGCCCGGGTGCTGCTATTGCAGCTAACGAAGCCGGTATACAAACCAACATAGAGGGCGACCTTGACAATGCAAATGGTGATGGTCTTTACGGAGGCAACGACGATACCGACAACTCTGGCACCATGACTTATGTTCGTATAGAATATGCGGGTGTTGTAATTAACACAGGTAACGAAATTAATGGCTTTACACTTGGTGCTGTTGGTAGCGGCACTACAATTAACAACATACAGGTTAGCTACGCTAACGATGACTCTTTTGAGTGGTTTGGCGGTACTGTTAGCGCTAAAAACCTAATATCATTAGGTGCTATTGACGATGACTTTGATACCGACTTTGGTTTTACAGGTAAAATTCAATTTGCTGTTGCCCAACGCGACTCTAACAACTACGATACAGGTAGCGGCCCTACTACCAACGGTTTTGAAAGCGATAACGATGGCGGCCCAACTTTTAACAACCCACGTACAGCCCCTGTGTTTTCTAACGTAACCCTTGTTGGCCCATTGGCAAACGGAGTTGCTCTTCAACAATCAAACTCTTTCCAAAATGCTGCACGTCTTCGCCGCAATACCTTAACATCTGTATTTAACTCTGTATTTATGGGTTTCCCTACAGGTATATTGGTTGATGGTGCTGGTTCTACCGCTGCTTACCTTGGCGATACCTTAAGGTTGAAAAACAATATATCTGCAGGTGCAACAGTATCAGACATACGTTCTACTGTAGGTGCTAGCGATGTATTGGTTAAAACTAAGTTTGAAGGACCAGATGCTTGCGATACACTTGATGCAACGGCTGGTATTTTAACCGCCCCATTTAACTATGGCAACCCAAACTTTTTACCTGCTGCCAACAGCCCTGCCTTAACTGGTGGTTCTTTTACTGATAGCTATGTAAGTGGTAACTTCTTTACCCCAACTACTTTCCGTGGTGCTTTTGGTACTATTAACGGTACTGTGTACCAGTGGGATGAGTGCTGGGCTAAATACAACCCACAAAACGAAAACTACACTACTCCGGGTATAAACTACCTAGATGTTGTTGCCGGTTTTTCTACCAACGCAGTGTTAAACGTTGCTGACTTTACTAACTCGTCAACAAACGCTACAGCCTATGCCTGGGATTTTGGTGATGGTCAAACATCTACAGAAGCTTTCCCATCGCACACTTACCCTAACCAAAACGGTACTTACCAAGGTAACTTTAATTGCTTACCAACCATGCGGTACAGATACTGTTACCAACACTGTACAAATTATTGTTATTGGTGTTAGCGAATATGCCAATGTATTAGGTGTTGTGGTTTACCCAAACCCAGCCCAAGACCTTGCCAACATTAACTTTACCTTGCCAACTGCTGAAAATGTAACATTAAACGTTTACGACCTTGCCGGTAAAATGGTAAGCAACCAAACAATTGGTAAACTAGCAGCCGGTAAGCAAAATATTGAAGTAAACACATCAACCCTTGATGCAGGTATTTACTTTGTACGCATTGCCGCAGGCAACATAAACCAAACCGTACGCATTGCCGTAACTAAATAACTAATAAAGGTTAGTCAATTCAGTTATAAAAAAATCCCCCGGCATATGCTGGGGGATTTTTTGTTTTATATGTTGCTTTAAAATCCCTCGTCTTCTGACTACCGTCAGAATCCACTCCCTTGTAAGGGAGAGTAAGTTCAATTAATTAAAAATTTTAAAAAACGGGCTGCGCTCGGTAATTAGTGGTTTTAAATCGGCTAGGTCAATATCTACTTCAATATCGCCTACAACATAAGGGGCTATTTCGTATGGAGAGAAGGTAAGTGTAATGCCTTTAGCGGTTATGTAAAAGGCCTCTGTACCTTTTAGGTTGATGTTATCTTGGAACAAACCACCATCGCTAGCCTTTTTAACCTTATGGGCCTTATTATAGCTTGCTGTAGCCAGTTTAGACAGCTTAACCAGGTTAGGGCCTTGTACAAGGTCTATCAGCTTTAATTCGCGGCCTGTGGTAACGTCGTAATAATAGGTGTTAGTGCCGTGGTTTGGGTGCGCGCCACCTAAGTAGTTGTACCACCCAATATCTACCCCCAATATTTTTTTATGGTTGTATATAACGCCGCCAATGGCTTCGCTCTCAAAGTCGGGCATGTCTTTAGAAAACTCATCGCGCTCCAGGCCATCACAATCGCTTAAAGCGGCCTCTGCATATTTTTTAATGGATGCGTTTATCTTGTCAATTTCGGGCTTCTTATTTGCATTAGCTAATTGCGCATATTGTATTTTAACATTGCAGCGGGCTGTTTTATTGCGTTTGTTTTTCTTAACAATTTCATACGCCAGGGTATCAAGCCCTGCATATTTAACAGCATTAAACTCTAAAGTAGTTTTATTAAAAGCAAAGGGTTGCGGGGTACCGTTAGGCAAGGTTTTCCAGTTGCCGGTAAAACTTTCGCCGCCTTTAAAAAGCCCTTTAAACACTCCGCCTTTATCGCCCGATTTAGAAAACTCATACACCTCTGCAGAGTCGCCCTGAAGCATAGCACCGCTAAGGGTTACCATATCTTCGCTGCCTTTTTTAAAGTAGTTGCCCGATACTATTTTGTTTGATATATCAAGCTTAACAACCAGCGTATCGCCGTTTAGTGTGCCGCTGTATATGCCGCCGGTTGCTGCGGCGTTTGCAGGTTTAATGCTATCTATGGTGCTGCTTTCTGCACTGGTGTCTGTTTTGCCACCGCAGGCTATAAGTAGTAATGCGGGTATTGATATGAGGATATATTTCATTGTGTGTTGTAATAAAAAACCCTCGTCTGGCACTATAGCGCCAGCCACTCCCTTTGGAAAGGGAGATCTTTTAAATCTAAGAAGGGAATTTTTCGTTTTTAATTTTTAGTTTTTTCGTTATTAGTCGTACGATTCAAATTTGATGCGCTTACGGTCGTAGCCCATAGCTTCTAATCGCTGGCGGGCTTCTTTAAGCATCGCTGTCCACCCGCAAATATAGAACGTTGCGGGGCGTTTATCGGCAAAAATTTCTTCGTAGATGGTATGCACATACCCTGTGGGGCCATGCCAGGTGTCGGGCGTTTCGCGCGATAGTACGGGGTAGAAATGAAAATTATCGTGCTGTTCGTGCAGTTCCTGCATTTCTTTATGGTACAGAATATCGCCTTTGTAGCGGTTACCAAAAATCATGTGCATGCTCTTATAGGGCAGGTTTTGGTTGATGATATACAATGCCATGGAACGCAACGGCGCAATGCCTGTTCCGGTGCATATAAAGCAAATATCATCATCTATACTATCGGGCAGGGTAAACTTGCCTATGGGCAGTGTTAAGTTAAGCTTAGAGCTCGGCTTTATATAATCGAACAAGTATCGGGTGCCGGCCCCTTCGGGGTTAAGCACAATACACAGTTCTATAATATTATCAAACGCCGGTGGCGATGCTATAGAATACTCCCTGTGGGTGTATTTGCCTTCTATGGGCATATCTACAATAGCAAACTGGCCTGCTTTAAAATCAAGCTTAACATCATCGGGGTATTTGATGTAGAAACGGCGTACAACGTCGGTTTCGCTAACCACATCAAGAACATCGCACTCATAAAGTTGCTGTTTCATAAGCCCATGGTTTTTGTTAAATATACCAATTAATAATTCAAAATGCAGAATGCATAATTATTTTGAATGGGTATAAATAGTTAATGCCAACCATTCTTTATTCATTACTTTTTGCTTGTCCAAAAAGTAACCAAAAAAGACACCACGCCCAAAAACACGGCGATTTTGCTCTCGCACTTCCAAACCGCACTAATTGCCATGCAAAATCTTGTGTTCACACCGGGCGTGGACATGCCTCGCACCTATTAGAATGTATATTAAATATCTCACTTTATTAAGAGAGCGTAAATCAATTATATTTTAATTGTGAAAAATTTCTTTGAATTACCCACTTCATCTTTCAGATTACTTCACAAACTCGTAAAACGTTTATTCTTCATACAAACCAAAAGGGTAAATAACTTCAAACCTCTCATGGTTTTCTCCTTTAAGTAAAACCTGAACCAATCCCTTATCACTAAAAGCAATTGATTTGATATGTCGCATAAAATCATCAAAAGGAAAGTGGTTATATGCCCCAATTAAAACCCTACCCACAAAATATTTATCTCCATCAAAGTTATTTGGTTGTTGAGTTACATCAAGTAAATTAAGTTTTCTCTTACCATCATAATAACTAAAAGAATTTATCTTTTCTATACTCTCATCCGGTTCAGCCGGCCCCAATACTATAATAAGGTTGGTTACATTACTCATAGTACTTTCAAATTTCGGATTACTTTACAAACTCGTAAGCACTTGGCTTTATGCGGCGCATTTTTAGCCACATGGTGTAGGTAAGTTGCGGCCATACTGTTGTATTGCGTCCGTTGGCGGCAATGTACCAGCTGCGGCAGCCTGTTGCCCAAACGGTATGGGTTAGTTTTTGTTGTAGCTCTTCATTGTATTTCTTCTGCACCTCGGGCTTAACATCCATAAACTTAGCCTTGCGTTGTGCCAGCTTTTTAAGGCTATCCAGTATATAGTTAACCTGGCTTTCTATTACAAAAATCATAGAGTTATGGCCCAAGCCTGTGTTAGGGCCTATTAGGAAAAACAGGTTAGGGTAGCCAGTAACGGTAGTGCCAAAATAGGCTTCGGGGCCTTCTTTCCAGTCTTCGGCCAATATGCGTCCTCCCCTACCCTTTACTACAAAATCAACCGGGGCATCGGCGGCTTTAAAACCGGTGGCTAATACAATAGCATCGGCCTGGTATTGGTTACCATCAGCAGTAAAAATACTGTTACCCTCTACCTTGCTTATTCCTGTAGTAATCAGGTCTACATTTTTACGCAGCAATGCAGGATAATACTCTTTACTGGGGGTAATGCGCTTGCAACCCATGGTGTAGTTGGGTATCAGCTTCTCCTTTAACGCGGGGTCTTTTATTTTTTTATTAATGAATTTAACCACCATGCCCTGCACCATTTTATTAGCGCGGGGGCGGGTAAATATAAGGGTACCTATCAACTCATTCTCCCAATACCATTTCCAACGTAACATGCGTTGGGTAAAGGGCAGTATGCGAAACATCTTCTTTTCCCACTCTTTCATGGGTCTGTCGGCTTTGGGAATTACCCACGGGGCCGAGCGCTGAAACACCATTAGCTGCTCCACATCTTTAGCAATGGCAGGTACAATTTGTACCGCACTAGCGCCGGTGCCTACTACTGCTACTTTTTTGCCTTTATAATCGAACGTGCTATCCCACTCTGACGAATGGAACACACGCCCTTGAAAACCATCTAAACCCGGAATATTTGGTATTTGCGGTCGATTTAAGGGCCCAAGGGCGTTGATAACCACATTAGCCGTAAGCGTGCTTCCGTCTTTAATATTAAGGGTCCACATACCTGTTGCTTCGTCAAAGCTACCGCCGGTAACTTCGGTATTCAGCCTTACATATTTTGCCAAGCCGTACTTCTCTACACAATGGCGGGTGTAATCTAGAATTTCCTGCTGGTTGGCAAACATGCGGCTCCAGTTAGGATTAGGCTCAAAAGAGAAAGAATATAGGTGCGATGATATATCGCAAGCCGCGCCGGGGTAAATATTATCGCGCCAGGTGCCGCCTATTGTAGAGCCACGTTCTGCAATAATAAAGTTGGTATTGCCTTGTTTTAGCAGCTTTATGGCCATGCCTATACCGGCAAAGCCTGTGCCTATAATAATGATAGTGTGAGAGTTCTTCATCTGAATAAATGCAATATTAATTAAAAGAGGAGAGAGAAGCGAGGAAGAGAAGAGAAAAACAAAAAATCTATATGCACCTCTCTCTTCCAGAAGCGGAACAATAGCTTTATAAAAAAAGGCTGCACCATTTAGGTGCAGCCTTTTCATGTAAAAATCCCTCGTCTTCCGACTTTGTCGGAATCCTGCCTGCGGCAGGCAGGCACTCCCTTTAGAAAGGGAAACCTTAAAAAAGTTACTGTGCATTGTAAGCTGCGGCAAAGCCTTTGGCAAAATCTTCCAGCTTAACCTTGCCTAATTGCGCAGGCGGGTTGGCAAAAAAGTCGGCTTGCATAAGTCCGCTGCGTTGGCTTTTGCCCATAGCTACATAACCATCAACATTAGTTTTTGGTAAGCCTGCCTGCAACATGCCCTGTTCTGATTGTTCGTCGGTAAACAATACCCAAGGAGTACCGGGCTTGCCAATAGCATTGCCCAATACGGTAGCAACTTCTCCGTATGTCCTAACATCGCTGGCAATGTATTGAATACTGATGCCGGTAAAATCAAGTTTTAATAACGCATCGGCAACCACATCGGCAATATCATTGGTATCCACCAATACAATTTTATCATCGGCACTGCCACCATTGCTACCCATAATGCCCGCATTTTTTATCAAGTTTATTTGGGCAAACAGGTTATAATAAAAGAATGATGGGCGCATAAACTTAGCGTTGATGCCTTCCAGTTTTAAAAGTTCTTCTTCTAAATAGCCAACACCATCTACAGGGCCAACGCCTTTGCGCAAATGCGCACCAATGCTGCTAAGTAGCACAACGTTTTTAATGCTGTTAGCTTTTAAGGCAGCTACATAGTTATTTGCTACCAGCTTTTGGTGGGTAAACCAATCGGGCGCGGCAAAGGTTGGGGGTATCATAAGGTATACCGCATCGGCACCGGTAAAAGCCTGGGTTAAAAACGCAGCATCATCAACCGAGCCAACGGCGGCTTTAGCGCCAAGGGCTTCAATATCGGCCACGCGGGCTGCTGTGCTGGTTATTACGGTTACGGTGTGCCCGGCTGTTGTTAATTTTTCTACTACCGGTTTAGAAATATGGCCTATAGAGCCAGTTATTACATAGTTCATTGTGCTTGTTGTTTTAAATTTTTGTCAAAGTTATTCCAATGCTGTATATTTGTACTGTACTTACTAAATTATATGGTACTTACTAAAAAGTAAGTTTTATGTTTAACAAACGTTACAATGAGAAAAGAAAATTCTACCAACAGCATAAATCGTGAGGCCCTAATAAACCAATGTCCGGTAAATTATACTTTAGAACTTATTGGCGGCCGCTGGAAAACCCTGATATTATTCAATTTACAAAATAAGCCCTTGCGCTTTAGCGAACTAAAAAGGGCTTTACCTGGTGTTACAGAAAAGATGCTTACCCAGCAACTGAGGGAATTAGAGGCTGACAACCTGCTTACCCGCACCGTATATGCCGAGGTCCCGCCAAGGGTAGAGTATTCTCTTACTGATTTGGGAAAATCGCTGCAACCAGTGCTTATAAATATTGCTAAATGGGGGCTGAGTGTAATGCCTACCTATACATCAAAACAGGCTAGGGCTTAAAAATAAGGGTTGACATTGGGGATAATGGGGTTGTATCTTTGTGGGGAAGTGATTACTGGTTAAGTTTATAAGTGATAAAGCACCCGCGAAAACGAGTGCATTAGCTACACACTGTAAGGATTTAGTACCCCCACCGTCAATCACACCTTCGGCGTGATCGACACCTCCCCTACAAGCAGGGGGAGGAAAAACCGAGCTAAGGCGAGGTTAGGAGGAGGTACGAAAGGATACGCGAAAACGATGGCATTAGCTACACGCTGTAGGTTACCATCCCCGTCACGACTATCGTCGCGACACCCCCTCCTAAATTTAGGAGGGGGAAGGGGGAGGTAGTAACCGCAAAAACGATAGCATTAGCTACATACTCTAAGGGTTGAAGATCATAGCAAAAATCTACTAATTACTAATTAAAAATTCATAATTAATACGTACCTTTGCACTCCTTTTGCAAATGCGGAAGGGATACAGTTCACTGATTGTTTAACCATTTTTAAATTTACTCATTCTGATGTCAGAAGAGATTGAAAACACAACCGGTGCTGAAGGCACTGAAAACCAAGTAGCTGAAGCACCTGTTGCTGAAGTTACTCCGGAGGCTCCTGCAAAAGCAGCTCCAACCGCCCCAGCTGTACCAGACCCAAATTTTGACTGGAACGCTATAGGCAAAAAACAACAAAACTATACTGAGGCTGAAGTTGCATCGTACGACAAAAAGTATGAAGACACTTTACGTTCTGTTATAGAGCACGATGTAACTATGGGCAAAGTAGTGGCTAAAACCACTAAAGAGCTTATTGTAAACATTGGCTACAAGTCTGACGGCGTTATTTCGTTATCTGAAGTTCGTTACAACCCTGATATTGCAGTGGGCGACGAAATTGAGGTTTATGTAGAGCGTCAGGAAGATAAAAGCGGCCAGTTAGTATTATCTCACAAAAAAGCCCGTTCGCTTAAATCGTGGGAGCGTATTAACCAAGCCCTTGAAAACGACGAAATCATTAAAGGTTACATCAAAAGCCGCACTAAAGGTGGTCTTATTGCCGAAATCTTCGGTGTTGAGGCTTTCTTACCAGGTTCTCAAATTGATGTTAAGCCTATCCGCGATTACGACGTTTACGTTGGTAAAACCATGGAATTCAAAGTTGTTAAAATCAACAACGAATTTAAAAACGTGGTTGTATCGCACAAAGCCCTTATCGAGGCTGAGCTTGAGCAACAAAAAGTTGACATCATGTCTAAGCTTGAGAAAGGCTAAGGTATTGGAAGGTACCGTTAAAAACATCACTTCGTACGGTGTATTCATCGACCTTGGTGGCGTTGACGGACTTATCCACATTACCGACCTATCTTGGGGCCGCATAAACCACCCTGAAGAAATCGTTAAACTTGACGAGAAAATCCAGGTGGTTATCCTTGATTTTGACGAAGGCAAAAAACGTATTGCCCTTGGTTTAAAACAACTACAAGCTCACCCTTGGGATGCTTTAAGCGCAGACTTAAAAGTAGGCGACAAAGTAAAAGGCAAAGTAGTAGTTTTAGCCGATTACGGTGCGTTTGTAGAAGTTGCAGCCGGCGTAGAAGGCTTGATTCACGTATCAGAAATGTCGTGGAGCCAGCACTTACGTTCTGCCCAAGACTTCTTAAAAGTAGGCGACGAGGTAGAAGCTGTAGTATTGACTTTAGACCGCGACGAACGCAAAATGTCGTTAGGTATGAAACAATTGCTGCCTAACCCTTGGGACGAAATTGAAGCCCGTTACCCAGTTAACTCTCGCCACAAAGGTGTAGTTCGCAACTTTACTAACTTCGGCATTTTTGTTGAGTTAGAAGAGGGTGTAGACGGTTTGGTTCACATTTCTGACCTTTCTTGGTCTAAGAAAATTAAGCACCCATCAGAATTTACCAAAGTAGGTGAAGAACTAGAGGTTGTTGTATTAGAAATAGACAAAGAAAACCGTCGTTTAAGCTTAGGCCACAAACAACTGGAAGAAAACCCATGGGAAGTATTCTCAACCATCTTTACAGAAGGTTCAGTACACCAGGGCACTGTTACCAGCTTTGTTGACAAAGGCGCTATCGTATCGTTACCATACGGTGTAGAAGGCTTTGCCCCAATGAAACACCTTGTTAAAGAAGACAAAACCACTGCTAAAGTTGAAGAAACACTTGACTTTAAAGTGATTGAGTTCTCTAAAGAAAACAAGAAAATTGTTGTTTCTCATACTAAACTTCATGATGATGCCGTAGCTATTGCTAAGTCTGACGATGAAGGTACTACTGATGCTAAAGGCAAAGAAGTAAAAGCTAAAAAAGCTGTTAAGAAAACAACAGACAACTCTGAGAAATCTACCCTTGGTGATTTTGATGTGTTAGCTGATTTGAAATCTAAAATGGAGAAAAGCGAAGGCGCTACCAAAGCTAAAGCCCCAAAGGCTAAAGTAGAAGAAGCACCTGCCGCCGACGAAGCCCCGGAAGCACCTGCTGCTGAAGAAGGCGAAGCTCCTGCAGCTGAATAAGGTTTTTAAACCCTAAATACTAAAAGCCCCCTTACAGGAATGTCAGGGGGCTTTTGCGTTATATGGTATAGCAATACTAATTTAAAAAAATTGAGTTAACTTTACTACAAACGCTGTCTATGCTGTTAAAACTACATATACGGATTACGGTTGCCTTATTAGCAATATTAATGCTGGCAAGCTGCACTAAAGAGCCTGTGGCATCTTTTACAGCCCCCAGCCTTGTAGGCCTTTACCAACCTGTCCAATTTTTAAATACTTCTGTTGACGCTAAATCTTATCTATGGGAGTTTGGAGATGGCCAAACATCTACCGATGAAAATCCTACCCATACCTATACAGAAAGCGGTATTTACACTGTAACACTTACTGTCCGCTCTAGTAATGGTTCTAAAAAAGATGTAGCTACCCAAATTATTACTGCGGATATGGCACAATCGTTTGTAGGCACATACTTGGTTCAACAAAATTGTACCGGAAGTAGTACTGTTGCCTATACCATAGAAACGTATGTTAATAATGGCACTTTATACCTTTCGGGCTTTGATATGTTAGAAGGTGACATTGCCTGCAATTTTAACGAAAGCGATTCGTTAAGCATGCCACCCCAAATTTTTAATAATGTAACATACGCGGGCACAGCAACTATTACCGGTGATGATTTTAGCATGGTTTATACCAAAACAGATGCCGGGGGTAACATTACAAATTGCACCGCTAATTGTACTAAACAATAACTTATTATGAAAGCATTTATACGTTTCTTATTGGTTGTATTTTCAATTGCGCTATTAGCAGGCTGTGCTAAAGAGCCATTGGCGTTTTTTAATATAGATACCACAAACCCATTAAAAGTAGGCGTACCTATAGAGATGATAAACTACTCTGTAGATGCCAGAAGTTATGTTTGGGACTTTGGCGATGGTACTACCTCTACAGAAGAAAGCCCAACACATACCTACAGCCAACCGGGCATGTACACCGTTACGCTTACAGCCCAATCAGGCAAAAAGGAAAACGTAAAAACCCGTCTGCTAAATGTTACAGAAAACACCAATCCCTTTTTTGTAGGCACTTACAATGTTAACGACAATTGCAGCATCAGCGGGCCATTAAACTATACCTTAACCATAACCGATGGCGGCATAAACATTGCCATTAACAACCTTAAAAACAGCGGCATACAACTACAAGCCCAAACGTTTAACAACAACTTTAATATTCCCAGCCAAACTGTAGAAATACAAGGCTCTGCATGGGGCGTATCGGGTGCGGGGTCGTTGGTTGGCACCCAACTAAATGGTTTCTACACCTTGAGCACTGGTATACAGCAAGAGTCGTGCAACTTTACTGCTGAGAAACAATAATACTACCCAATACGTTACAATTTGATGATTTATAATTCCCTGTTGAAACACCTTGCTATCTTTAGCTTGTTGCTAAGTATAGCTAGTTGCAGTGTAAGCACAAACCCTATTACAAGCAGTTACAATTACGCTAACCCTGCCGAAACTATAATATTGCCCGATACGCTAAGAGAGGTGTCTGGGGTGGCTATTTTAGACTCTACCACCGTATCGTTTATTCAAGATGAAAACGGGATATTATTTACCTATAGCCTGCGGGAAAAACGCATTACCAAGCAACAGGAATTTGCTATTGATGGCGATTACGAAGAGATTACCCGCGTAGGTAAATCGGTATACATACTTCGCAGCGATGGTACCTTATTTGAGATTGCAGATTATGAAAACGCGGCATCTGATGTAGACACATTTAACACCGGAATACCCGCTGTAGATAACGAGGGCCTGTGCTACGACAAAGCCAACAACCGCCTGCTAATTGCCTGCAAAAGCAAGCTGGATAAAAGTGCGGGCGATAAAGACTCACGGGCCATTTACGGGTTTGATTTAACTACCAAAACCCTTAGCAGCACACCGGTATATAACTTCGACCTGAAAGAGATAAAGAAGTTTGCCGAAGACAATAAGGTGGACATACCCCAAAGCAAAAAGAAGGGTAAAAATGGCGGGGCAGATATTAAATTTAAAACATCAGCCATAGATATACACCCTATAACTAAGAAGCTTTACCTGCTATCGGCAGCCGACCATTTGCTGTTTATTTTTAACCTTGATGGTACGTTGGAGAATATTGAAGTGCTTGATAAAGACCGCTACAACAAAGCCGAAGGGCTGGCCTTTTTTGCTAATGGCGATATGCTTATTACCAACGAGGCCCAGAACAAAAAGCCTACGCTATTGCGGTTGAATTATAATAAGCCTTAGTCAGCAGTATTGCGAAGGCTCTTTTGCTGGTGCCTATTAAGAACACCAAGCCTGCATTGAAGTAGCCAATATTACCACGGCTTTGCTTATCAGTAAATACCTGATACTTTTCTAAGTAAATGTCGCGGTAGTTAAAGGGTTGAAATATCATTTTGTATGATACCTTGAAACCTAAGGCTACCCTATCGCCCGTAAAAAAGTAGAAGCGTAGCATAGGCTCTATAGAAAGTGCATTAGTATTGTAGCCTGTGGGTGTTCTAGATGTATCGCTAAACACATTGGTAAACCTGTTTAGTGAGTAGCCCACCTGTACCGAGCCTGTAAATATAGAATTATCGCCCATAAAGGTTTGGTAGCCAATATCAAGCCCTGGCGTAAGAATAAACATGCGGGTATTAAACCCGGGATTGCTTAAACTATCTATAGTAAAATGGGTAAAACTGAATGCGGGCCCTACCGTTAGCTTTTTAGCTATAGTAAAATGGTATGATGTATTAATGTCTACAATCTCTGAAAAGCTGGTACGCAAAGCGTAGTTGCCGGTTATTACGGGTATGCAAAAATCGGCCCTGAAGTTAGAACGGATAGGCTTTTGCCCCCACGCAGCCGTAGCCAGTAATAAGGGCAAAATTGATATAAGTACTATATAGCGTATGCCTGTCTTCAACTTAACGTGTTTATACCTTTTACAGCTAAAAGCCAAAAAGGTTTACTTACCGCCAAACTTTTCAATTACGGCATTGCTTATGCCGGTGCTAGAGAAGCCACCATCGTGGTAAAGGTTTTGCATAGTAACCATCCGTGTAAGGTCTGAAAACAGCATTACACAGTAGTTTGCACAATCTTCGGCGCTGGCGTTACCAAGCGGAGAAATCTGGTCGGCATAGTCAAAAAAGGCATCGAAACCGCCTACACCGGTGCCGGCAGTAGTTTTGGTTGGCGATTGTGAAATTGTATTTACCCTAACCTTATTTTTAATACCGTAGTGGTAGCCAAAACTGCGGGCAATGCTTTCCAGCATGGCTTTAGCTTCTGCCATATCCCCATAATCGGGGAAGGTGCGCTGACCTGCAATATAGGTTAACGATACTACCGAACCCCACTCTGCAATAGCATCTAACTTATAAGCAGCCTGCAATGTGCGGTGCAGCGACATGGCCGAAATATCTAGCGTTTTATGGTAAAAATCGTAGTTAATATCGGTATACGGTTTGCCCTTGCGCACGTTTGGCGACATGCCTATAGAGTGCAGTACAAAGTCTATTTTACCGCCCAATACCTCTACAGCCTGTTTAAAAAGGTTTTCCAAATCAGCATCAATAGTAGCATCGGCCCCAATAAGGGTAGAGCCGGTTTTTTCGGCCAGCTTGTTAATTTCGCCCATGCGTAAAGCTACGGGAGCGTTGGTAAGCACAAAGGTAGCGCCTTCGGCATGAGCATGCTCTGCTACTTTCCATGCAATAGAATTACTATCAAGTGCACCGAATATGATGCCGCGTTTACCTTTTAACAAGTTGTAAGCCATAAGTATGTGTTTTGTATCGGGGTAAAAATAGAAAATACAGGCACGCAAAAAAGCGGCGATGCAATTTCTTTTTAACCGTACAATGTGTGCTACTTATTTATCTGCAGATAAAACAGCCTGCTGCTGCTTTTTCATTTTCTTAAAGGCTTTCAGGCGTTCTATACCATTCAAATCGTCCAGTTCTACCCGGTTGGCGGTTTCGTCCTTTTGCAATTCGGCCCTTAACTCTGCTGTTGTTGCCAGCCAAAACGAGTTTTGCGATTCTTTCTCCAACAGTTTTGCTATCTTCTTCACTAAGGCTTCGTTATTGGTATTTTTAATCCCTTCTATTAGCCTTTCCTTTTCTAACTCCATCTCCATCATTAAACAGTACTATTTATTAATATTTATTTAGCATTTAGGTTATGCTAAATCCCATCATAAATCGTACCAACTTTTGTATTTAGTTACTTTATAGCTCTACCCTACCCTCATTACAGGCGGTAGCAGCTTCGTCCAATTCTGCATACCAAGCCTCTCCGTATTTACGAATAAGGGGTGCTTTAAGAAAGCGGTATACCGGTACATCAAGGTTAGCACCACACTCGCACGCGGGCATGCATATATGCCACTTGTGATAGTTTAATGCTTCATACTCAGGCAATTTTTGCACACGTATGGGGTATAGATGGCACGACATTGGCTTATAAAAATCTATAGCACCCGCTTTGTGTGCCTTTTCTATAGCGCAGGATGCTATTCCATTATCAAACACCACATAGGCACAGCGGCCACCACTGCTTACCAGCGTGGTAACATAATCGCCATCCTCATCAATCTCGTATTTGCCCTTCTTCTCTATAGCCTGTATGCCATCAAACTCCATAAAAGGTTTTACATCCTCGTAAATATCATCCAGTATAGCTGTTTCATACTCCTCCAAAGGGGCTCCTGCATCGCCCTCTATACAGCACGCACCTTTGCAGGCGTTAAGGTCGCAAACAAAACGGCGTTCTAAAATATCTTCTGATACTAATGTATCTTGCACTACTAACATAAGGCAAAGATACAAAGGATATACGGGATAGCAGAAAATGATGGAATAATAAGGATATCAATACTTTGTAAAAATTATATATTTGCTTATGCGCTACCTGACACCCCTAACCGTATTATTTTTTGTTTTACTAACCGTTGAAATAATAGGCGACTCGCTTGGCTACGATATAGTAGGCTGGGTTTGTAAACCTTTTTTAATGCCGGTATTAATGGTATTGTTTTTTACCAATAATAAGGGCAACAACCGTGCTGAGCGTATACTATTTCCGCTAGCCTTGCTGTTTTCTTTAGCGGGAGATGTGTTACTTATGTTCCATAAAGACAACCTGTTTGTATTTGGCTTGGCTTCATTTTTAGTTGCCCATATATTTTTTATAGCCAGTTTTTGGAGCCGTATTAAAGGCCGCAACATAGCCATTGGCACTTACTTACTATCGCTACTACCCTTTGTAGTGTTTGTTGGTGGCTTTTTATCTGTGCTAATTCCCAGCCTGCAAGCTAAAGAAGTTACACAACCATTAGTAGTGCCGGTTTCGGTTTATGCGTGTGTTATTGGCATTATGGGCTTTAGCGCCCTTATGCGCCGCGCGGGAGTGTCAACCCAAGGATTTAACCTGGTATTTGTTGGCGCGTTATTCTTTATTATTTCAGATTCGTGCATTGCGCTAAACCACTTTATTATGCCTATACCCCAACCTACGCTGTTAATAATGGCTACTTATGGCATAGCGCAGTACCTTATAACAGTAGGCACAGCAAAGCAATAAAATACCAAGGCCCCGGCAATAATGCCGGGGCCTTTGATAGTACTCGTATTAAGCAGAAATAGTATTAACGTTTTACAATACGTTGGGTAGTTACATTGTCTATAGAAACAAAGTAAACGCCGGGACTTATACCTTTAAAAGTTTATAATCAATTGCAGCCTATGCTGCCATGTATATCCAACCCACCTAAATTTATTATTGTTTGAAAAAAATGTGGCGATATAAAACCCAAAACTTTAATAGGCTGAAAGAGAGGTCATAGTAAATTACAAACATTTAGTATTGATAATATTCAACTATTAAATGAACAAAATCAGGATTAGATTGTCTCCTTATCTCCAAATGAGAGGTTTGGTATTTATGGAGTTTAAAGAAAAAGGGCTCTCGTATTTATACGAGAGCCCTTTTCTTTATATAAAACTTATTTATGCCTTTAATTATTCTTTTGGTGGCATACCGTCTTTGTTTTTACGGGTTGAATCACTAATCCATGGGTTCTTCAAAGTATCAGTGCGTGCGGGATTTTTATCCATTGGCATATTGTTAATGCGCGTTGTATCAGCCTGGTTTTTCTTTACCGGCTCTGTTTTGTTGGGTTTGGTTGGCTGCTGCGCGTTTGCATTAAGTGCAAACAGGGCCGCAATTGCCGTAATGATGATTGTTTTCATAGTCTTGGGGATGTTTGTATGTAGGTATAATCCCCAAAAACACAAAAATGTTTTTACCCTAATAATAACCTATTGATGTTGTAACAGATAAATTACTTTAGAAGAAAGCCTTTAATGGCTTTCAGCACCTCAGCGGGGCTTTCTACCTGCGGGTAATGGCCTGTAGTTGGTAGTTCAACAATATTGGGGTTTTTAACCATAGAGCGGTAACCATCAGCCAGGTGCTTTCCTGATACAGGGTCTAAAGAACCATTAATCAATAATACCGGCATAGGTGGGTTTATTGTAGCACCTACCCAACTATCCCTGTTAGCTTTACGGTCTGCAATGTAATGCAGCAGCTTGTGAATGATAACCTTGCCATTGTTGTATTGGATAAGTTGCCAAAAGTCATCCATTTCAGCATCTGATGGTCTTTTATCAGGAGCAAATACCTGCCCGAATGATTTGGCAAACCTCTTCTTAGTAAACAGCTTGCCTATTAAAGGCCCCAGCGGACTTAGCAATAGCTTTTGCATAAGCACCGGGCGGTGCAATTCAGGAAATAAGCCACCGTTTAACAAGCAAACCGAAAGAATTGTATAATTTTTAGCACGGTTAGCTTTTTGGCGTGCCATAAACTCTTGTGCAACAGAAACGGCATAATCGTGCGCTATCAAATGGAATTTTTGTACCCCTATTTCCATTAATAAATCAGTAACTATATTGGCTTGATCAATAATAGAATAAGGGTATTTTACCGGCTTATCAGAAAAGCCAAAGCCTAAAAAATCTAATGCAATAAGTTTATAGTTGGCTTTTAAACCGTCCCAAATGTGTTTCCAATCGTAGCTTGCCGTAGGGTAGCCGTGCAGAAACACAATAGCCTCTCCGGCACCTTCTTCAATATAAAAAACCTTGTTACCGTTGTGGTTATAGTACTTTCCGGCTTGTTGCCAACTGGTAAGCGTGTGCATATTGATGTTTTATTAATCTAAAATAGACTTAATAGCTGTAAATATGCGTTTTATCATTTCGTTTTTAAACCTAATTAGTTTAAATTTGTCTGTATACAGATATAAAAATTTAATGAAAGTAGTTAAGGGTTTAGTACTAGCATTTATTGCGGCCGCTCTTTTTCAATCGTGCGGTAATGAGCCGCCTCCTGAGCCGGAAGGTGGAACGTTAACTGTAAATTTTAACCCTACAGCCAATGGGCAGCCCTTTGTTTTGGGCAATGGCTTCACAAGTGCCAAAGGGCTTCCATACGAGTTTTCATTGTTTAAATTTTATATATCAAACCTGCGGTTATATGGCACATCAGAACCTGATACGATACTAGATGCTGACCTTATTAACTTTAGCAACGACCAAGCCATAAGGCATACATCGTTTTCTGTTAAAGTACAGCCGGGTACGTATTCAGGCTTCAGCTTTGGCGTAGGCTTAGATTCTATTCAAAACCGTTTAGACCCTACCACATTCCCCAGCACATCGCCGTACAGCGCATCGGCAGGTACGCATTGGGGTATGTTTTTTATGTATCGTTTTGTAATGATTGAAGGTGCCATAGACACATCAGAAAACGGCCTTACCGATTATGAATTGCCTATAATTATGCACACAGGGTTTGATTCTCTTTATATTACTAAAGAATTTGCAGCGCACCCTTTTGAGGTGAAAGAGGGCGAAAACACAACCATAAACATCAATTTTGATTTTAACAGGTTATTTTATGGCGGTAATGATACATTAGACCTGCTTACCAACCATATAACCCATACCAGCGATAATTACCCATTAGCTGCCAAAATAACCCGGAACTTTAAAAACGCATTGCAAGTTGGCAACTAACCGGTTTAAAATAATAACAATTAGTGCAATGGCCTTTATTATTGGCGGGGCCATGCTAAACGGGTGCGGCAAAGAACCTGACAATTTTGAGCCGACGCCCTATACATTGGATATACCCGAAGGGCTGCCCCTATGGACCAGCCTGCCGATAATAAACTAACCATAGAAGGTATTGCACTTGGGCGTAGGTTGTTTTACGATAAAATACTATCGGGCAACCAAACACAGTCGTGCGCATCGTGCCACAAGCAGGAATTAGCTTTTACTGATGGATTACGGTTTAGTACCGGTATAGATAATATTGCGGGCAACCGTAACTCAATGTCGCTTGTAAACCTAGGCTATAACAGGGATTTATTTTGGAATGGAAGGGCTAAAACATTAGAAAAACAAGCCTTGGAGCCTGTGCCTAACCCAATAGAAATGCACCTTAGCTGGCCCGATGCCGTTGCACGCCTGCAAGCTGATGGAAGCTACCCTGGTTTATTTAAAAAAGCATTTGGTACCGAGACTATAGACTCTATTTTAGTAGCCAAAGCCCTTAGCCAGTTTATGCGCACCATAGTTAGCGGCAACAGCAAATTCCATAAATACCTGCGCAACGAGGTGCAGTTTACCCAAGCGGAAATAAACGGTTATTTGCTATTTAGGAATGAACTAAAAGGCGACTGCCAGCATTGCCACGAACTAGGCAGCAAGCTGCTTACCGATAACCACTTTTTAGATATTACCCAACGTTTCCATAACAATGGGTTAGATAGTATTTACCCAACGTATTTAGGACTGGCCGAAGTTACCCAAGACCCTAACGATAACGGCAAGTTTAAATCGCCTACGCTGATTAATATTGCGCTGACCGCACCTTATATGCACGATGGGCGTTTTAACACACTACAAGAGGTTATAGAGCATTACGACCATGGTGTTAAGGTATCGCCTACGCTGGATTTCTTTATGACGAAGAACTATCCTGATTTACAAGCCGGCGACCGTCGCGAATTGGGACTAACCCCACAGGAAAAAGCTGACTTACTGGCCTTTTTGCTTACGCTGACAGATTCTACTGTTATAACCAACCCGGCTTTTTCAAGCCCCTTTTAATTCCCCTCGTACTTTTTCAATAAGTTGAAGTATTCATCTTTAGTCAACTCATGGTTTGGCCTTCCATCGCCATAGATAATATAGCCATAGTATTTAAGGTTTTCATCGTAACCGTATAGAGCAGCAGTATACAACACTATCCGTGTTCCGGTAGTATTGTTCTCAAAGTCTTTCTTCATTTTCTCCATAGCTTCAAAGCGTGCCTTTTCAATGGCTTCTTTCTTCAGCTTCTCTTCTAGTTCTTTCTTGGCTTTTTCTTCGGCCTCTTTCTTCAATTTCTCCTCTGCCTCAAACTTGGCTTTGTCTTCTGCCTCTTTTTTCAGCTTCTCTTCCAGTTCTTTCTTAGCTTTTTCTTCGGCCTCTTTCTTCAATTTCTCCTCTGCCTCAAACTTGGCTTTGTCTTCTGCCTCTTTTTTCAGCTTCTCTTCCAGTTCTTTCTTGGCCTTCTCTTCAGCCTCTTTCTTCAATTTCTCCTCCGCTTCGAACTTAGCTTTGTCTTCGGCTTCTTTTTTCAGCTTCTCTTCTAACTCTTTCTTAGCTTTTTCCTCAGCCTCTTTCTTCAATTTCTCCTCCGCTTCGAACTTAGCTTTATCCTCCGCCTCTTTCTTCAATTTTTCTTCAGCTTCGAACTTAGCTTTATCCTCAGCTTCTTTCTTAAGCTTCTCTTCCAGTTCCTTCTTAGCTTTTTCCTCCGCCTCTTTCTTCAATTTCTCCTCTGCCTCGAACTTGGCTTTGTCTTCGGCCTCTTTTTTCAGCTTTTCTTCTAATTCCTTTTTAGCCTTCTCTTCGGCCTCTTTTTTCAATTTCTCCTCAGCCTCAAACTTGGCTTTGTCTTCGACTTCTTTCTTCAACTTCTCCTCGGCCTCAAACTTGGCTTTATCTTCTGCCTCTTTCTTCAATTTTTCTTCAGCTTCGAGCTTAGCTTTATCCTCAGCTTCTTTCTTAAGCTTCTCTTCCAGCTCTTTCTTAGCCTTCTCTTCGGCTTCTTTCTTCAATTTCTCCTCTGCCTCAAACTTAGCTTTGTCTTCGGCTTCCTTCTTCAGCTTCTCTTCCAGCTCTTTTTTAGCTTTTTCCTCGGCCTCTTTCTTCAATTTCTCCTCTGCCTCAAACTTGGCTTTGTCTTCCGCTTCTTTTTTCAGCTTCTCTTCCAGTTCAAATTTGGCTTTGTCTTCTGCCTCTTTCTTCAATTTTTCTTCAGCTTCGAACTTAGCTTTATCCTCAGCTTCTTTCTTAAGCTTCTCTTCTAGCTCTTTCTTAGCCTTCTCTTCGGCTTCTTTCTTCAATTTTTCTTCGGCCTCGAACTTAGCTTTGTCCTCGGCTTCTTTTTTCAGCTTCTCTTCTAACTCTTTCTTAGCTTTTTCCTCAGCCTCTTTCTTCAATTTCTCCTCGGCCTCAAACTTGGCTTTGTCTTCCGCTTCTTTTTTCAGCTTTTCTTCCAGCTCTTTTTTAGCTTTTTCCTCGGCCTCTTTCTTCAATTTCTCCTCTGCCTCAAACTTGGCTTTGTCTTCGGCCTCTTTTTTCAGCTTCTCTTCTAACTCTTTCTTAGCTTTTTCCTCGGCTTCTTTTTTAAGCTTCTCCTCCAGTTCTTTCTTGGCTTTTTCTTCGGCCTCTTTTTTCAACTTCTCCTCTGCCTCAAACTTGGCTTTGTCTTCGGCCTCTTTTTTCAGCTTTTCTTCTAACTCTTTCTTAGCTTTTTCCTCGGCTTCTTTTTTAAGCTTCTCCTCCAGTTCTTTCTTGGCTTTTTCTTCGGCCTCTTTTTTCAACTTCTCCTCTGCCTCAAACTTGGCTTTGTCTTCGGCCTCTTTTTTCAGCTTCTCTTCTAACTCTTTCTTAGCTTTTTCCTCGGCCTCTTTTTTCAGCTTCTCTTCTAACTCTTTCTTAGCTTTTTCCTCGGCCTCTTTCTTCAATTTCTCCTCGGCTTCGAACTTAGCTTTGTCTTCGGCTTCCTTCTTCAGCTTCTCTTCTAACTCTTTCTTGGCTTTTTCCTCGGCTTCCTTCTTCAATTTCTCCTCGGCTTCTTTTTTCAACTTCTCCTCTGCTTCGAACTTAGCTTTGTCTTCGGCTTCTTTTTTCAGCTTTTCTTCCAGTTCTTTCTTAGCCTTCTCCTCCGCTTCTTTCTTCAGCTTTTCTTCCAGTTCTTTCTTAGCCTTCTCCTCGGCCTCTTTTTTCAGCTTCTCTTCCAACTCTTTCTTAGCTTTTTCCTCCGCTTCTTTCTTCAGTTTCTCCTCGGCCTCAAACTTGGCTTTGTCTTCGGCTTCTTTTTTCAGCTTTTCTTCCAGTTCTTTCTTAGCCTTCTCCTCCGCTTCTTTCTTCAGTTTTTCTTCCAGCTCTTTTTTAGCTTTTTCCTCAGCATCCCTTTTCACCTTGTCGCCATTCTCGGCACGCTTGGTTACAATCTCAGCCTTAAAGTCTTTTATCTCGGTTTTAGATTCCTTCCTTATGCCCTCGTCAAAGTCGAAGCCATTAACCTCGTCAGAGTATTTTATCTTCTCTACCGGGTGTGTAAGGTTCTTATTGAAGCCTTCGGCCCCCTCAAATATGCTTACGTTTAACTCGTAGGGTACAAAGCCTTCTTTTATCCTGTCTTTAGATACGGTAGTGTTAATCATAACGCGCTGCGTTATAAAACCGGCTTTGGTTATAATAAGTGTGTATTCCGACTGATATTCAAGAGTAACATCAAACTTGCCATTGGCTGATGGTTTTACCTCTTTGCCGCCTTTTCCGTTTTTTTGAATGGTAATGGTAACCCCTTCTGTAGTACCTTTGTCTAGGGAAATGATACCACTCACCTCAAGTCCCTCATCCTGGGCCTTAAGCGTTACAGCAATTAAAAGCAGCGCTAGAGTAAGCGCGTATGTTATAAAGCGTATCAGTGGTTCAAAATACGGTTGGTATAAAACAACCTTTATACCCCAATATAACAAACAAGTTGCGCAATTAGATGTAAACTTGGCATACTGTGTAAGAAAGAACGATAAATTGTATTAATTATGAGCGCATTAGGAAACATTATTTCATGCAAATGCCCAAACTGTGGCGATGCATACGTTTTTACCAATCAAAACCCCTATAACCTTTGGCACCTTGCCGATATGCACCAAAACTGCCCTAAGTGTGGAAAAAGCTTTAGTAAAGAACCCGGCTTTTATTTTGGCGCTATGTATGTTAGCTACGGCCTTACATCGGGTATTGTTATAGTTTTTTCGCAGTGTTTGGCTGGGGTTTTGACCTTGCTACATTGCCACTTATTGGCATTATTACAGCTGTTATTTTAGCCACCTTCCCGTTAATCTTCCGTTGGTCGCGGATGATTTGGCTGAGTTGGTTTATATAGCCACGAAGTGGTGTGTGGCTAAGTGGCTCAGCAAAAAGGCTGATACTACGTATCAGCCTTTAATAAATATTATTTATGCGATGGATATAAACTTATCCACTCGGCACTCAAACCACTAGTTTACTTTCATTATCTGTTTTGATGATACCTTATCGCCGGCGGTTAGGCGTATTAGGTAATTGCCGTTTACCATATTGGCTGTAGCGGCATCTAATGTAAGAGTATTTAAACCCTGCGGACGGTGGCCCATGTTTTGGGTAAATACTTTGCGGCCCAGGTTATCAAACACCTCAATACTTACTGTACTGCTCTTATCTAAATGGAAACGCAGGTTGGTAGCATCGTTAAAAGGATTTGGATAGGCATCAAACATATTAACGTCTTTGGTATCCTCATCAGTACCTGTAGCAATATCGGTAGTGTATTGCACATAGTACAACATCATTTCATCTTCTGTGGTTAATCCAAAGGTTACTAACGGTTGCGTGCAGCAATTGCGAAACTTAGCTTCTTGTATTAAACCATATTGGGCAGGGAAAGGCAATAATGGGTCGTAATAAGCCGTAGGTGGATGGCTCCAGTTGTAATAGCCAAGGTTTACGCCGCTTTCTTCATCAAGAAAACCTTCGTACACCTGCTGGCCTTTGCTACCATCGGCATTACGTAAATACACATCATAATCAGTACCATATTTATGTGTATGCGATTTAAGCGACCATAAGTTGTAAATCAGGTTACTGCCGCTAACATAATCAGCACGGGTAAAGGTCATTTCATTATTAGTACCGGGAATAATTAACCCGGTTACAGGGTACAATACAATATCAGAGAACATCTCTTTTTGCGCTGTCCCTTTAGGCTGATAGTATACATTCAGGTACATTTCGGCCCCTAAAATACTATCCTGGCTATAGTTATTAATGTGATAGTTTAAATCTAAAAAAGTTGATTGCGGGAAAGTATAAGCCGTTCCTTGGGGTAATGATATGTCTCCCGGGTTACTCCACGCTAACAAGTAGCGGGTTTGATCTGGAAATACATTTGAAAAATTTACTACACGCAACCCATCAGGAAAATCGTTCTCCTGTCCGGGGTCGTATTTAAAGACGATAAAATGATGAGAAAAAGAATTCATTTTAAGGTCCATACGGGTTACCTCTACCGTGTCGGGCAATACCACTTCGCGTTTAATATAGTATTCAAACTCTTCGCCGGGGGCTAAGAATATTTTACCCAGCTTTAGCTGGAAGCCTGTGCCCGGGGCCGGGGCTGCTGGTACCGGAATGGATGGTACCGCCAATCCGTTATAGTATTGTGTTAAAACAGCCTCATCGGCTACGTTTGAGGTTAATGGTGCGCCAAAGTATATCCACTGGCGGAACATCTCTACCTCTACACTGCTAAGCTGTGCCTTGGCCGCTAGGCATTTGTCCCCCTTCGGCCGGTTGTTCAATAGCATAATCGCCATTTTCAAACCCTGCATGGGCAATTTTGCGTAATAAGAAGCTTTTATCAGGATAGCCTTTGCGAATGTACTTATACCCTTTGGCCGCAGCACTTGCGTTGGCCGGGGTAACATCTACCAGATTGTTGTAAACCGCCTGGCGCTTTTGGGTAGTGCCGCCGCCGCTACCTTCAAGGTCTAGCCCGGCAGTGGGGCTGGCGTTGTTGTGGCAGCTAACACATTTAGACTGCATAATGCTGTATAAACGGGCAAAACCAAATTGCTGGCCCTGGCTTGCAGAGGCAGAAAGTAACAAGGCTGTTAAGCCCAATAGTAAAGATTTTTTCATGTATGAAGTAAGACGAATAGCAAATATATCAATAAAACTATTGATTACCAATTGTTAAAATTAATTAATCAGGGCAATTGTTCCGGTGCGTTTACCTATCACTTTCTTTTGGTATGCATAGCCTGAATATTCTACTTGGTAGATGTAAATATCGGCAACACACAACACGCCTTTGTGGGTTCCATCCCATTCCGCATCAGGGTCGGCAGACTTAAAAATTAAGTTTCCCCAACGGTCGTAAATGGTAAGTGAATAAGTTAGCGGGTGAGAAATAACCGGTTTAAACACCTCATTATCGTTATCGCCATTAGGGGTAAACGCGTTAGGTATAAACAGGGTTAAGCACACCGTATCTAATACTGTGGTAGTGGCAGTATTTACACAGCCATTAAGGTCGGTTATGGTTACGCTATACGTGCCTGCTAAGGCCAACTTCCAGTTTCCTTTCAACAGAACCTGTACTCCATAAGTATGAGTTAAAGTTACCGGGGTCTAAAGCTAAATCCTCGCCTATACAAATGTTATATACAGGCAATAAAGAGCTTACAGGCAACGGTTCTACCTCTACATCATGCTTTTCAACAGCAGTGCATCCATTTTCTGTAACCGTTAGTGTAATGCTAAAAATACCATCGTTAGCCCAGTTGGCAATTATAGGCCCCTGTCCAGTTCCTGTAACATTACTAGTTCCATCAACATCCCATGTATAGGTTGCGCTGGGCAGGCCATTACCAGTGTAGGTTGCAGTTAAATTACTGCCCACACATACTACATTAGCATTGGTAAAAGTGGCTGTTGGTTGGTAATTTACTGTTACTGTTTGCGTTGCTTGTGTTGATGTGCAGCCATTCTCGCTAACTGTAAGGGTAACAGTATAAGTACCCGGTGTTGGTAAGGTTACATCATACGTTTGGTTGCCATTTGCTACCGCGTTGCCGCCATCAAAATTCCAGGTATAGGTGGCACCGGGACTGTGCGCGCCGGTAATGCCAATAGCAGCAGCATCTAGCAAACAAACGGTAGATGTAGCCGCGAAGGTTGATGATGGTATGGGGAATATTATTACTTGTTGTAATGTTGGTATTGATGAACAACCATTTTCTGTTACCGTAAGCGTTACGTTTTTGCTACCTGTTGTTGGCCATGTAACGGTATAGTTTTCTCCAACGCCCTGCACAGGGTTTCCTCCATCAAAATTCCAGTTGTATACACCCGCGCCGGTTGCTGTGCCTGTATAAGCTATAGCCGATGAAGAACCATCACATAACGGCGATTGGGCTGTAAAGGTTGATGTTGGTATAGGGTAAACGGTAACTGCTTGCTGGGTTGGGGTTGATGTACAGCCATTTTCTGTAACCGTAAGCGTTACGCTATATGTTCCATCGGTAGCCCAGCTAATGTTATAATCCTGATTACCGCCTGATGGCGATGTAGTGCCACCTGCAAAGCTCCAGTTGTATGTACCTGCAACGGTGCCAGTACCGGTATAATCTATTTGAGCGTTAGCCGCTGCACAAACACCGGGCGTAAGGGTAAAGGTTGATGTTGGTAAATCGTAAACCGTAATTGCATTAGTAACCAGTGGCGATGTGCAGCCATTTTCTGTAACCGTTAGGCTTACATTTTTTATACCCGAAGTTGCCCAGCTAATATCGTTGTTATTATTGCCGGCAACTGGCACGGCATTTCCACCATCAAAATTCCAGTTATATGTGGCTGCCACAGTACCCGTTCCGGTATACAATTCTTGCGCAAGGGCATTTATACATACCTGTGTTGGCAGTGTAAAGTTGGCCGTAGGTATGGCGTTAATAGTAATGTTGTTTTGGGTTTGGATAGATGTGCAACCATTTTGTGTTACTGTTAGCGTAACAGAAGTGTTGCCCGCATTAGGCCATTGCACGGCATACGGGCCCTGCCCTGCCCCGGAGTTTACTGTACCCCCGCCAAAATTCCAGTTATAGGTTGCGCCTTGGTGTTCCGGTACCGGTGTAAGTAATGGCTACCGGTGCATTTTGGCATTGTGCCAATGGGTTTAGGGTAAAGGTTGATGTTGGATAATCGTAAACAGGAACCACAACGGTAGATGTTTGCGACGGGCAATTATTTTCAGTAACCGCAAGGGTTACGTTTTTATTGCCGGGTGTATTCCATTTTACCTGGTATGGCCCTTGCCCGCTGCCCGATATTATATTTCCTCCATCAAAATTCCAGTTGTAGGTGGCCGCCGGTGCAGATAGGCCTGTATAGGTAATTGTAGCTGTTTGACTTACGCAATACTGGGGCGCGTCGGTATTAAATGTAGAAATTGGTGTGGGATAAATGGTTACGTAAACACTATCGTATTTAACACACATAGGGCTGCCTACTATGTTAGCACCTACTTTGTACATAACCGTAAGCGGGTTGGGGCCGGGATTAGGCAGTGTAAGCGTTGGGTTAGCTGCATTGGGGTTGTTTAGGCCGGTTGTAGGCTGCCATTGGTACTGATAGGTAGGCTGCGCAGGCGAACCTATTTGTATAGGCTGGTTAGAACAGGTATAGGCGTTTGCCCCAGCATAGGCATCGGGCTGCGCCATTTCTGTACGTATGGTTACGTTACGTATAGAATGCTTATCGTTAGCACCACCGGTAGAGGCGGTAAAGCCAGCGTAGGTAGTAAAGTTTATTACATAAAACCCTGTTAAATAAAGGGTATTATTCATATACACCTGTATATTACCCGCATCATATTCTATACGTGCTGTGTTGTAATTGTTTGAACGCATAAAACTAATTTGCCCACCTGTATTTTCTAACGTGGGCTTTGAGTAATCGCATTCTCCGCTGTAGCCTGCTCCCCAGCGTATTTGCAGCGATGGGTTTGGCCCGCCACAGTTATCGTACGTATCAAAAATAATTTTAAGGCCGTTAGATGCTGCGGGTATTCCACAGCCACCGCCACCAACAAAACCACTGGGTGGTACATCTAGCAAACAGAATGCAATACCATCGGCACCGCTACCTTCCCAAATACGAAACTGAAAATCAACAGTCCATTTATCGCATTGTACAATATTAATGGGTGTAGTATAAAAAATAGCCCCGCTCTCTGAGTTGGCGGCATTGGTTAATATTATTTCGCTATTGCCGCCGCCGCCGCCTGATGTGTTACCCACATAGGCATTGCCGGTCATATTCCACCCCGTTGTATTTACGGGCGCACCTTGCAGTTGGGCAAATACAAATGCCTGTCCGCTGGCTTTAAGTGAAATAAAAAATGTTAGGAGAATTAGTAAATGTTTAGTCATAAGCAAGCCGCATTTTGCACAAGGTAGTCAATGCCTTTTTATAAAAAAAGCACTTATTAATAAAAAAATGCAGGCTGTTGATTATTACTTACTTCTTCTTTTCCTTGTCGGCTTTATCGTAAATATTTACTATGCTGGTTACCAGCTTATGGCGAACAATATCGCGGCTATCCATGGTAACAAATTCAATACCGGGAACACCTTTTAAAAGTTTACTGGCCTGTATTAAACCCGATGGTTGATGCTTAGGAAGGTCGGTTTGGGTAATATCGCCCGTTATAATAAACTTAGCCGAGCGGCCCATGCGGGTAAGGAACATCTTCATTTGCCCTTCGGTAGCGTTTTGGGCCTCATCTAATATAGCAAAAGCGTTATCTAATGTACGGCCACGCATAAAAGCCAAGGGGCAATTTGTATAACCCGTGTTTCAAAATACGATGCCAGCTTCTCAGGCGGAATCATATCGTGCAGGGCATCATACAATGGTTGTAAATAAGGGTCTAGTTTTTCGCGCATATCGCCCGGTAAAAAGCCCAAATTTTCGCCTGCCTCTACCGCAGGTCGGGTAAGTATAATACGTTTAACCTCTTTGTTCTTTAACGCCCTAACAGCTAGTGCCACGGCAGTATATGTTTTGCCCGAGCCTGCAGGCCCAATGGCAAATACCATATCATTATCGTTGCAGCTTTCTACAATTTTAAGCTGGTTGGGGGTGCGGGCGCGCACAACAAGGCCGTTGTTGCCATACACTATAATATCATTATCGGCAGCAGGGGTGCTAATTTTCTCTACCAGGCCGTTATCCATAATACGGTCTATAGCATTGGGGGTAAGTGTACCAAAAGTGTTATAATGCTCAACAATGCGCTCTATCTTTTGCTCAAACAGGTCTGAGCTCTTCGGCCTTGCCCATTACCTTTATGTTGTTGCCACGGGCTATAATCTTAATTTTAGGGAAGTATTTACGCAACTGGTCTATGTTGGCATCATTAACCCCAAAAATATGTACCGGGTTTACGGCTGCAATTTCAATTGTTCTCTCGTTCAAGGTTGTTTCTCTTTCTTAAAAGTTTCTAAAACAAATGTATCGTATTCAATGTAAAAACCAAATGGCTGCTTTTTGTTCATTATGCAACTATCGGGCTAATTAACAACGGTTGTTAATTAAACCTTAACTATTGTTGTTAAAAAGCCTTAATCGTACTTAATTTAGCAGCTTGTAAAGTATAGGCATTTGGCAGCTCCCTTAGTAACATTAACCAGTGATTTAGGCACCCGCGATTTTTACGTAGGTGCTGTTAAAGGCGCGCTGTTAAACCAGGTGCCGGGTGTGCAGATAGTTGATATAACGCACGACATACAGCATTATAACATTATGGAGGCCGCCTTTGTGGTGCGCAATGCCTACCCACACTTTCCTGAAGGTACGGTGCATGTGGTGGCTGTGCGTAACGAGTATTCTAAAGAAACGCCCCATGTGGCCTGCATATACTTTGGCCATATTTTTATTGGGACTGATAGTGGCATCTTCTCTATGATATTTGAGAAAGAGCCCGATATTATTATTGAATTGCCCAACTTAGGCAACTCACCTTTTGCAGCGCGCGATGTGTTTGTACCTGCCATTGCCAAGTTAAACGAGTTACGTAAGGTAGATATGCTAGGCACTAAACGTGCAAGGCTTAACGAGGCTACCATGCTTAGGCCTACTACAGAAACAGCGCTTATACGCGGTACTATTATTTACGTTGATAATTTTGGCAATGCCATTACTAATATTAAGCCCGATGTTTTTGAACGCATTGGCAAAGGCCGCCCGTTTGAGATTACCTTCCGTGGGCCGGAATATACTATTACCCGCCTTAACAATGCCTACGGCGATGTTCCGCCGGGCGAGCTTACCGCCTTGTTTGGCATATCAGGTTATTTAGAGATTGCCATTAATCAGGGCAACGCCAGCAAACTGCTGGGCTTGCGCATGCGCGACCCTATACGCATAGAATTTGCTGAATAATGATAACCCGCATAGTTAAAATGACATTCAGGCCGGGAACAGAGGCCGATTTTCAACAGGTGTTCCGCGATTCGCAACCCGTTATTAAAACCTTTGCAGGCTGCATAGATGTAAATGGTTTTGCCGATGTTGCCAACCCGCAGGTGTATTTTACCATAAGCCAATGGCAAAGCGAAGAAGCCCTGAACAATTACCGCAATTCGGAGTTTTTAAGCAAACATGGACTAAGACAAAGGCGCTGTTTGAAAGCAAAGCAGAGGCTTGGTCGTTAAACATGATTTAATCAAGAAATCCTTTAATCCTTTTTAATCAAGGTCAATGACTGATTTTATTTTACCCGTTGATGTACGCTGGTCTGATTTAGATGCTAATAACCATGTGCGCCACTCTGTTTACTACGATTGGGGCGCGCAGGCCCGCATGAATTTTTTAACCGCTAAGGGTTTAGATACCAATGTGCTACATGCCCAACATTTTGGGCCTATCCTATTTAGGGAGGAATGTATATTCCGCCGCGAGATACGTTTTGGTGATGAAATAACCATCAACATAAAAGTAATTAAGCTACGCCGCGACCTTAGCCGCTTTAGCATACGCCACGAGATTGTTCGCAAAGACGGTACCATGTGCGCTATACTTACTATTGATGGTGCTCTGGATAGATACCCAGGCGCGCAAGCTAACCGTGCCACCGCAAATAGCTGTAGACACGTTTAACGAGATGCCCCAGGCAGAAGATTTTAAGTGGGAGGATTAAGCTGTGGCTTATTGGTCGGTACGTCCGCCAATTTCAAGGCGCAGGGCTACAAACCCATACGGACTTGACATTTGGTTATCGCTAATACCTTGCGATCTAGAGCCTACCAAATAACGGTAGCCACCGCCAATTTTAACAGCTAAAAATTTAACCACATTTACATTTACACTAAGTGATGGTCTAAGCATAAACATATTACTATCATCCAACTGGGCATCAGTATCAAAAGGGGCACCATCTAAAGAATGTTTGCTTACCATACCCATACCTACTGCCAATCCGGGGTTTAGCGATAATACTTTTTTGGGAAATATGGTGTAGTCAAATTGCATAGCAACGGTAGAAAACCGCCAACGCATGCGGCTAAAGGGTTGTACAATGGCATCAGGTTTTAAATTTTCGTTAGATACTAATGATTCAAACTCAAAACTACCCCGGTAGCGATAGTTAATCATACCACCAAAACCAAATTGGGTTAAAATAGCGTTGCTATTGTAAAATTGACCAAAAGAAGTACCTGCGGTAAAGTACATACCTGCCGATTCTACTTTGGCATTCTTAAACAGCGTTTTTTGTGTGGTGTCGGTTTGGGCAAAGCCCGCCGTGCATAGCGCTATGGCTAATAGTGTAAATAATGACCTTTTCATATTGCATAGTTTTAGTAATTAAAACTATAAATACAAAAAGTATTCCAAACCTAAAACCTAAATACCTTTGTTTTGAAAGAAGACAATAAAATAGGCAATAACCAAAACAAATGTGGCGAAGATAAGGCCACGGCCCGTGCGGTCTAATTGCTTATTAACCATGTATATCCTAAAAGGAATAAGGTTAGCAACTATGGAGTAAACCTGCATACTATCGTACCCCAGGGGTTTTATAATAAATTGCTCGTTACCGGCAGTAGAAGCAATAAAGCGGATAAGCACAAACGCCAGTGCCGGAAATACAAAACCTATTAAGGCTCCCCAAAAAAAATTGTCTTTATTAATTAGTTGTTTTATAAAATTCATGCGGCTGTAACGGATGGTGGGTTAATAATGTTTTGGGTAGTTGGCTTTGCCGATAATTTTAAGGCCACAGCAAATAAGGTTTGCCAAAGGGGGAAAATAGAAATGATTAAATAAAACCCTAAAGGGTTCAATTCTTTAATATAATTTGATACTGTAGGAGGGATACCCGCTAATAAACCCAGTATCAAAGACACAAATACCCCCTTTAACAGATTGATTTTATTATTAATTATAGCATAATAAAAAATAAAATAAGTTGCCATTGCAACGGGTGAAACAAATAAGAAACTAAACTCTTTAGCAATTGAATACACCATTACAGCATAGGCTGATGAAATAAACAATAAGCCACTCAACAGTATAAATGCATATTTATGAGGGGCATCTTTAATATGGCTTACAACAATAAAGGCATAAATAAAACCCGGTAAATACAAGCAGAAAGGGAATAGTAAAAAAGGTAATATCAATTGTGCCAATGTATTGATAATATATAGCACAATACCGCAATAAAAACTATTCCTAATCAAGTTGCTGTAATTCATTCCTTTTTTATACCATAAACGCTGAAAGCTTTATGCTAACTACATTTCCCACTTCTTCATATCCTTAATGGCGGTGTGGGCCGTAAGGTCGAACTGGGTTGGAACAACCGATACATAGTTGTTTTCCAAGGCCCATTGGTCGGTATCGTCGCCACTATCAAGGTTTACAAACTTGCCGGTAAGCCAGTAGTATTTACGTCCGTAAGGGTCCTTACGCTCGTCAAACTCCTCGTGCCACATAGATTTTGCCTGGCGGCAAACCTTAACGCCTTTAATAATATCTAAAGGCACATCGGGTATGTTTACGTTTAGGCAAACCCCATCGGGCATGCCGTGGTCTAACACGTTTTTAGCAATAATGCCCGCAAAATGAGCTGCGGCAGTAAAATCGGCCTCTATAGAATAGTTGCACAACGAGAAGCCAATAGAAGGGATGCCCTCTATAGCGCCCTCTACGGCGGCAGACATGGTGCCTGAATATATTACGTTGATAGACGAGTTAGCGCCGTGGTTTATACCCGACACTAATAAATCGGGCTTGCGGGGTAGTATCTTATCAATAGCAATTTTCACACAATCAACGGGAGTGCCGCTGCAAGCATGCTCGGTTAGTCCGTCTTGTTTAACCTCGTAAAGGCGCAGGGTAGAATTAATGGTAATGGCGTGGCCCATGCCGCTTTGCGGCTTATCGGGGGCAACAACAACAACGTCGCCAATGGCTTTCATGGCAGTAACAAGGGCGCGTATGCCGGGCGCTGTTATACCATCGTCGTTGGTAATAAGTATAAGGGGTTTTGTAGTGCTCATAAACAGGTGCAAAGCTACCTAAATTATTGCTTGGTTGGGGGCTGATTTTTGGGCTTTAATAGTATCTTTGCCACTCTTTAACTCATACTATGAAAACCGTAGAACAGTTTAATTTTTCTGGCAAAAAAGCCCTTATACGTGTAGACTTTAACGTACCGCTAGATAAGCAAACCTTTGCTGTTACTGATGATACCCGCATACGCGCCGCATTACCAACCATTAAAAAATATTGGCCGATGGTGGCTCGGTTATATTAATGTCTCACTTGGGCCGCCCAAAAGAGGGTCCCGAAGAAAAATACTCGCTTAAGCATGTGCTGCCTACGCTAAACGAACTGTTGGGCATAGAAGCCCAATTTGCTACCGATTGTGTGGGCGATGTTGCCACACAAGCCGCTGCCAGCCTGCAACCAGGCGGGGTGCTGCTGTTAGAGAACCTGCGCTTTCATAAAGAAGAAGAGAAAGGCGACGAAGCATTTGCCGAGCAACTGGCATCGCTAGGCGATTTTTATGTAAACGATGCTTTTGGCACCGCACACCGTGCCCATGCCAGCACTACTATTGTGGCTAAGTTTTTTCACGGTAAAGCCTGCTTTGGCTTATTAATGGCTGCCGAAGTAGCCAGCTTGGAGAAAGTGCTAAATAACTCTGAAAAACCTTTTACCGCTATTGTTGGCGGCGCTAAGGTATCAGACAAGATTATGATTTTAGAACGCCTGCTGGGCATTGCCGATAATATTATTATTGGCGGCGGCATGGCCTATACTTTTTATAAAGCCATGGGTGGTAGCATTGGCAACTCGCTGCTTGAAGCCGAGCGCATTGATACTGCCCACGAACTGATTAAAAAAGCACAGGAAAAAGGGGTGAACATTTATCTGCCTGTAGACTCTATTGTGGCTGATAAATTTGCTGCCGATGCTAATACCGATATTTCGCTAAGCAAGGCTATTGATGATGGTTGGATGGGCTTAGACATTGGCCCCGAAGCTATTTCTGAATATGTGGCTACGATTAAACAATCGAGGACCTTACTATGGAACGGCCCTATGGGTGTGTTTGAGATGGAAAAATTCCAGACCGGTACGGTAGAAGTGGCTAAGGCGGTTGCTGAGGCTACTGCTAACGGAGCATACTCTTTAGTAGGTGGTGGTGACTCTGTTGCAGCGGTTAACCAGTTTGGCCTTGCCGATAAGGTTAGCTATGTATCTACAGGTGGTGGCGCTATGCTTGAATACCTTGAGGGGAAAGTATTGCCGGGTGTGAGGGCTGTTCTTGAATCTTAGTTGTGAGTGTTGAGGCTTGAGGGGTGAGTTAAAATAGCTCTGTATAAATAGTGGAAAATGGAAGCAAAGAAGATATATCTCGCAGTTGGTGCTTTTGCACTGGGAGCCTCACTCCGGCCCCTCTCCAAAAGAGAGGGGTGTAAAAAATGGATGCTAAAAAAACATATCAAGCAGTAGCAGCTTTTGCTTTACTATTCTTATTACTTTCTATAGTGTGGAAAATAGAATGGGCTCCTCTTGTAGGGCTGGGTGTTATTGCCGTATGCCTGCTTATTCCGCCGCTGGCGTTATTGGTTGCTAAAGGGTGGTATGCTTTGGGGCATGGGCTGGGGCGCATCAATTCATTTATAATAATGAGTGTTTTGTTTTGGGTATTTATTTTGCCGGTGGGGTATTTGCGTAAGTTGTTTAGCAATGCTAAACCATCAACTGACAATACCTTTAAAACAGTTAATAAAACGTATACGGCAGAAGATTTTGAGAGGCCGTGGTAGTTTACCTCACCCCCTAGCCCCCTAGCCTAAAGTGAGAGGGGGATTTAACAATATGAAAGGTGTAAAAAGAACATTTGCCCAGCAAAATATGCCCTGTGTGCGGGCGGCCTTTTACATGGCGCAAAAAGTGGGAAAAGGTTTGGGACGATGTTAAGTACTGCTCGGAGAAATGTAAGAGAAGTAAGGGGAGTTAATCGGCTATTCAAAGGTTGATAGTAAAACCCTAAATTTGCTCTCAAATTAACCATGGCAAAGCATAACGAATTAGGTAAAGAAGGCGAGGAAATTGCGTTGGCGCACCTACGTAAGTTGGGGTATGAGATACGGTCTACCAACCATGTAATAGGTAAGGCTGAGCTTGATATTATTGCTATTGATGGCAATTTTATTGTGTTTATAGAGGTAAAAACCCGCGCTACCGATGTGCACGAAAATCCTATTGAGGCTGTTAATAACAAGAAGCGTAAAATGATGATAGCGGCTGCCGACACCTATATTATTGAACGTAATTTGCTATACGAAAGCCGCTTTGATATAATATCAATTATTAAAGGCAGCAACAATCATAGCCTTGAACACGTTACAGATGCTTTTAACGGTCTTACGGGCTAAGTTTTAAAAAGCGATTTTAGATTATGGCAAACAGTATTCAGCATATTTATTCTTTATTTACAAAGAACCCTGTTGTTTGTACAGATACCCGTAACATTATACCTGGGGCTATGTTTTTTGCCCTAAAGGGCGAAAGCTTTAACGGCAACGAGTTTGCTCAAAAAGCTATTGACGGGGGCTGCGCTTATACTGTTATTGATGAAGAAAAATACAAGGCCGGCGATAAATTTATATTGGTTGATGATGTGCTGAAAACCCTGCAACTGTTGGCGCGCGAGCACCGCAGGGCACATAATATATCGGTTATTGCCATTACGGGGTCTAACGGTAAAACTACTACCAAAGAGTTGTTTAATGCTGTACTTAGCAAAAAGTACAAAGTACTGGCTACCAAAGGCAATCTAAACAACGAAATTGGTGTTCCGCTTACTTTGCTAGGCCTTAACAAAGACCACGATATTGCCATTATTGAAATGGGTGCCCGCATGCAGGGCGATATTAAAGAGTTGGTAGAGATAGCAGAACCTACGCACGGCATTATTACCAACGTGGGCAAAGCCCACCTAGAAACTATGGGTGGCTTGGAAGGTGTGGTAAAAACCAAAACCGAGCTATATAAATATCTTGAAGAAGAGGGTGGCGCTACTTTTATCCGTTTTGAAGATGAGGTGCTGATGAGTAAAGCCCCCGAACTGAAAAGGGTTACCTACGGTTGTAAAGATGGGGCCGATGTTGTGGGTAAACTTACTGAGGATATGCCCAGCATTAAGTTTACCTGGAAATTGAAAATTGAAAACCGTTTGGGGCCTGTAGTTACATCGCCTATGATGGGGAGCTACAACTTCCAAAATATAATGGCTGCCATTGCAGCAGGGGTGCATTTTAAAGTGCCCCATGTGCTTATAAACGAGGCTATTGAGGATTATGCGCCTACTAATAACCGCTCTCAGGTGGTTAAAACAGAGCGTAATACCTTGCTTTTAGATGCCTACAACGCTAACCCTACCAGCATGGAGGCGGCTATACGCAGTTTTGCCCGTGTGGAGGCCGATAAGAAAGCCCTTGTATTGGGCGAAATGCTTGAGGTTGGTGAGCTTAGCGAAGCGGAACATGAGTATATTATCCAAATTGCCACATCGCTGGGTATGACTGAGCTTTACCTTGTGGGTGCCGAGTTTAAGAAAGTAACCAAGAGTTTCCCTACGTTTAATACGGTTGAAGAACTTAAAGCCGACCTTACCAGTCGCCACCTAAGTGGTAGGACTATCCTTATAAAAGGCTCTCGCAAAAATAAGCTGGAGGATATTGTGGATGCTCTTTAGTTGGTAGTTGATGGTTCGTAGATATTAAAGTCCCCTCCTTTTTAAGGAGGGGCAAGCACGCCAACGGCGTGATGGGGTGGCTACAGAAGTTACTTGCAAAATGAATAATGAATTACATAATAAAACCTACTTAAAAGGCTATAGAAAAAGGCTAAGAAAAGATTTAACTAAGGCAGAAGCATTTCTTTGGAAACAACTTAAAAACTCACAATTTCAAGATAAAAAATTCAGACGGCAGCATAGTATTGGGCCATTTATAGTTGATTTCTATTATCCTGAGGAAAAACTGGGCATAGAGCTGGATGGCTCTGTTCATGATAATATTATTTCAGCAGAATATGATGATAATAGGACTGAGTATATGAAGGCTAATGGAATAAGGGTTATCAGGTTTGAAAACAAAGAGTTGTTTGAAAATTTTGATAGTGTAATGGAGGCAATAAGGCAAACATTTAATACGTTGTAACCACCCCGTCAGCCTTAGGCTGACACCCCTCCTTAAAAAGGAGGGGACTTGAAAGTTCTTTGAAATAAAAAAGCCCCGCATTGCGAGGCTTTTATCTATCTAAAAATCTTATTAGTTAAGTTTATACGGTACTATCATCCTGAATTCGGGGATGTTGACTAAGAAACGTTTACCATCGGCGCGCTCCATATTATAGTATCCGTGCATCTTGCCCATCTCTGTGCGGAAGTTGCAGGCGCTATCGTATTCGTAAAATTCGCCGGGACCAATAACAGGTTGTACACCTACTACGCCTTCGCCTTCTACTACGCGGCTTTCGCCACTAGAGTCGGTAATGTACCACTTGCGCGTAACCAACTGTATAGTTTGGGCGCTATGGTTCTCAATCTTAACGCGGTAAGAGAACAGGTAGTACTCTTGCGCCGGATTTGAGTGTAACGGTTGATACTCAGTATCTACCGATATTTTTATGCCGTCTGTAACTCTGGTTGTTTGCATCAATTATGGTACTTATGAAGCAATGTTATTAATTCCTTTTTTATAAAACAAACACTTGTTGTATAAAGTTTGCTATCTACCTACTACTGAGTTCAATCTTTCTACAGACACAAGGCGGTCGGCCCTGTCGCCAAAAGTGCGGATGTAAACCAAAACATGGTAGGTATTTTCGGTTTCGTAGTGGTTGCCCTCAATATAGGTATCGTCTATATTTCCGTTCTTAAATACCACATACTCATAGTCGTACACGCCCTGCTTAACCATGGCCTTGCCGGTGTATTTATGCCTATCGGCATTATAGGTCATTTTAAATTCAGGCTTTAGTTGCCAGCCGCTTAGCATACCAAAAACATACACATCGCCCTCTATAGGATAGGCCGCATCCAATTCAAAATCTACCCAAACATAATCGGCTTCCGAATAATGGTCGGTGCCATTAATAAGCCTTACAAAGTAGCGGCCATTAATATCGTCCATTACATAGTAGCGGTTTATAAGGCGGTTCTTATCTTCATACAGGTAAAAGTGCCATTGCTTATCATCGCCATAAACAATCTTCTGCACCCTATCATTAACCAAGCGGGCATTACGTAGGTCGAAACGCCTAAACTCATTACCGCCATTAAATACATTGCCAACAGTATAATCGTACGTAAGCTTGCCATTGTTTACGTATAAGGGTTTTAAGCCGTAAATGGCATTATCCCAACGCTCGTTCTGCAATATAACAGGCTTTACATAGTCGAACGGGTTGGTAACGTTTTGCGAACCTAAGTCGATATTAAAATTAAGCTCCTGCTTGGTGTTACGATCATCAGGCGTGCGGGCCCGCTGAATAGTAGGTGCTAAACCCACAACCTTTTCTACTACCATAAAGCGCTTGGTAAGTATGATGTTGTTGGGGTCATCATCAACAAAAACCTTTAATATATAGTTACCGCTAACCTTGGGTGCCATATTATCAGTAGGAAAAGTAACGCGATAGTTGGTATACGATTTAAAGGTGTTTATAGAGAAGCGCCAGTCGGTAATCTGGTCTGTCATTAACCCATCGCTATGTTGGGTAAACAGCAGTTGCGATGGTGTCCAATCGGCATTGCAGTGGATAAAAGTAAAACCATAGTACTTATTATCATTATCCATATCGTCAAAGCTAAGCATCAGCTTATCGGTACCACCCAGTTCTATAACCGGCAAAGCAGGCTCGAAACCCACGGGGTGTAGCAATACGGTTTTAATATTATCCACATACACCTTTTCGGTAATAACGGTATCGTTTACGGCAGCTGAACATGTAAAGGCAAGCAATGTTGCTTAAGGACTAAAAGGGCTTTCTTCATCTATTGGCTTATCAACCGGCCAGAACCGGTTATGGTATCTACTATGGTTGCGGGTGTTCCGGTATAGTACACATCACCCGTAAATGCAATTTTCACGCCTAAATAATCGGTGCTGGCAGAATACATGTTGCCGGTGCCTTTGTGCAGTATGTAAGCTTCTTTGCATTGCATGCCACGGCAGTCTAAAAAGCCATTGCCGCCGCTGTACATAGTATTATATGGCGCCCACCCTCCTACTTTTAAATCGGCATTGCCGGTATGTTGCACCACCTCGTTCCAACCGTTGCGCACTATCAAATCTACATTGCCTGATGCTTTATTGGCTTCCAACAAAAAGTTCTCGCTACGCAGCGTATCAGTGCAGGTAATTTGGCCCGAACCGGTAAACAGGAGTTTATAAATAGCTTTTACGTGAACCTCTACCGCAATAGGTGTTTTAAAGCTGCGTACCCAGTTGCATTTGTTTTTATTGGTAATGGTTAGCTTGGTGCCGCTTATATCGGTTTTAATAAGGTCTATCAGGTTTTCGCCACAGCGCACTATGGCAAACTCCTGGGTGTCGGGTACCAGCACCACATCTACGTCCTTATCAATATGTATGTTATCAAAAGGAGCAAGCATGCGCATTTCTTCGGCTTGGTTGCCAACGCTTTTAAAGCAGTCGCCGGCATTTTCTTTTTTACAGGAAAAACCAAAAACGGCTAATAAAATACTAATGGTGAGTAACGCTTTTTGCATGCTAAATTATACACTAGTAAAATTACGGATTTTGCCGGGATTTATTGCTTTAGTGTCAATAAAAAAGGGACACCGATGGCATCCCTTTAATTTTTATTTTTTCATTTTAATTTTTTCATTAAAAAGCCCTGCTAACGCCCAGTGTCCAGCGGAACTTGAAGTTGCTGTTATCAAACTGTGGCTTTTCGCTTAACCAGAAAGGCATATCAAAACGCACGGTAAGCGGCTTAGCCTGGTATAAGTTGCCCCAACGTTTTATGGTAAGGGCTACGCCCAAACCGGCATCGGCCAACAGTTTGTTTTTAAGTTTAGGGAAGTTGCCGTTAAACGACTCATATATACCTAAGTGGTTAACCACATAGCCCGCATCAACAAACAGGTAAGTGTTTATTTTGAAGTAGTCTGATAATTTTTTAGGCTTCCATTTTACTAAACGGTCAAACTCAACCTCTACGTTACCTGAAACGCCCGAACGGGTATAGAAATTGTTGTAGGTAACGTTGTTAAGGTCGCTAGTCATTTGGTTAGGCAAGTTGTAGCCCGCATAGCCACGCAGGTTCATACCACCACCGTGGTGGAAGTTATTTGTACCTGAGCTCATAAGCAGACCATTGTGCAGGGAAGAAACCACGGGCACGGGTAAATTTATTATCCATCATTTGCTCGGGGTTGGCACCTGCAATGTACAGGGCACTTTCTAGCGGGGTGTTTTGGCCTATGCCTAATTGGGCAAAAAAGCGGGTTTTAACCTCAAACTTACCTAGTGTATTAGCATTGATACCGGTTACAGATAGCTGCGAGTAGTTAAACTCTGACAAGGCTGATGAACGCAGGTTTACATTGATATCGCCCTTGCCTTTCAGGTAGTTGTACTTATAGTCGAAGCCAATGTTTACTGTGTTGTTAGGGCCGTAGCCCGACCATAACTGGGGGTTGAAAAGGTAATTATCATCGTACCTAGCCATAGACTTAAAGTATGCGTAGTAACGGGTAGTTAACTTACGGTTCCATTGGTCTAAGCCTAGTTGTGCTATAAAAACACCATCGAGCAGGCGAACGTTTACATTGTAGCCCATGCCTTTGTTTACACGGTCTAAGGCATCGCGATAGTTAAAACGGAAGTTAAAACGATCTAGGTTTGAACGGCTTGCGTAGTTGTAGCCATTGTTATGTGTTATTATATCGTTGCCTTCTCTAGTCCATGTACTTACCCAAAAGGTAAAATCGAACACCTTGCGGTAGTTCATGTAGCTTCCGTTGGTGTGGAATCCTACCTTTAAAAAGTCGTAGGCGTTGCCCCAAACCTCGGGCCTCCAGTATTGCTGGCGCTTATGCCAGTTAGGTAAATTAGGTATTTGCGCATCAAAGTAATGCTCTGTTTTTTAATGCCTTTAGCATTATCTAATACATAGTTATCAGCCAAGCGGTATGTTGGGTCTATTTGTACCGATTGTATGCCGCCCGGTATATTTACCTTAAAGGTGTAGGTAGGGTTTATTTTATCCCAACCGTACCACTTTGGTAGTTTGGTAGCCGTAGTAGTTTTCTCAAACCATGTGTTGGGTATATAATAATCGTATTGCTTACCATCTTTACCAACTACACGCAGGTCTATAGGCATTTGCATTTTACCATCGCGCTTTAGGGTAATTTCAAAGGCATTGTCTTCGCCCTTAACCTTTTTAACGCACTCCACTTTATAGTCTATAACCTTTGCAGTTTCTATCCATTGATCGAAAAACCAGGTAAGGTCTGTTTGGGTGTATTCTGTAATGGCATCGCGGAAATCTTCCATATACGGGTGGGCTATTTTCCACTTGTTAAAGTAGTGTTTCATAGCGCCCTGAAACAATGTATCGCCCAGTACATATTGTAAATTATACAACATGGTAGCAGTTTTAAAATACACGTTGCGGTAGCCGCCGCCGTGGGCTAAAGCCCCATTAAAATCATCAGAATGGGTGTTAAGTGTAGTTTCATCCATTCTGGCAGCATCGGCTATGTATGGGTAATACACACGGCTGTCGATAGCCAAATCATCGCGGGTGTATTTGTTAACATATTTTTTCTGAGGGCGGGTCTTTTTAAGTGTATCGCCATCTAGTTTAACCAACGACCATGCAGTTAAAAATTGGGTAAAGCCTTCGTCTAACGATGCGCGATAGGTCTCGTTACTACCCACCATACCAAAAAACCAGTTATGGCCAACCTCGTGCGCCAACAAGCCATGATAATCGGGTGTAAAGCCGCCATCAAGGGTAAGCATAGGGTATTCCATACCATCACGGGCATCGGCAACCACCATTTTAGGGTAAGCATACATGCCAAAATCTTCAGAATATGTTTTAATTACTTTAGCTGTAAAATCGGCAGCATCCCACCAACCGGCAGCGTGTGGCTCTTGCACCAGCGATACTATTTGAATACCATTCCAAAATGTTTCGCCAATGCGGTACGTAGGGTCTGCAGTAAAGGCAAAATCGTGCACATTTACGCCATAGTATTTCCAGGTTTTGCGCTTGCTTTTATCATACGGAGTGATAACCGATGGGGCTGATTCCCAAGGCTTGCGTAGGAAATTGCTAATGTCTAGTTTCTTACGCAAATCAGCAGGCAGTACCTCATTTTTATTTTGAAGTAAACCGGTGGCTTCTACTACGTAGTTATCAGAAAAAGTAAGCTCCACATCGAAAGAACCATAATCGCCATAAAACTCTTTGCCCAAATGCTGTTGCACATCCCAGCCCATTTTACGGTCGTAAGCGCAAATACGCGGGTACCAATGCACCCCATCGTAATGGGTAGAGCCGTAGGCCGGGAATTTTTTCATGCGGCGGCGTTGGCTACCGCTATCAAAATAGGTTTTAAACTTGATATCAAACTTTAACGATTGGCCGCTTTTTAAAGGCTTGGCCAATACCACCTTCATAACCGTTTGGTCTATGATGATTTGTACCGGCTTTTGTCCATCAACCAAAAAGTCTTCTATAACAGTACCTAAGCCCTGCTCTTCATATTTACCGGGTTTTACCGGCACGTTATTGTTTAGGGTAAGCTGCTCTAAATACCCCCTTTAAGCGTCATGTTTTGGTACAGGTGGAAGTATACAAAAGGCAAATCGTGCGGAGAGTTGTTGTAGTAGGTTAATGTTTGGGTAGCATCAATAATATCAGTAGTTTCATCAATATTGGCCTTTATTTTATACTCTACATCTTGCTGCCAGTAACCATCAAACGGTTTACGGTTTTTCCAGTAGTAGGGATTATCGGCACTGCGGTAGGGTACGGCAGTTAAAATAGGTTTATCGGCTTGGCCAAAGGCTACCATGTATAAGCACAAAAGAATGGCTACACTTAAAAACTTCTTCATATATATAGTTTGCTACAAAGCTGCTAAGTTACCCAAAACAGGACAATTATTGGCAATAATATTGTTAAAAGCCTTGGCCTTAGGTGGGTATATAAAGCAAAAATCCCCTACAGCCAAAGGCGGTAAGGGATTAGTATAATTTATGTGCTTACTGTTACTTAACCGGGTAAATAACTTCTGTTAGCCATTTCATGGTGTCTTTCTCGGCTTTAGGATCGGTAACGTATACCTCCCATGGTGCGCCGGCCTCTATTTTGCCATTGGCTTTCATCCATTTATCAATGGCCTCGTGCGCGGCGCCGGTACCTTCGTAAGGGCCGTAATAATCGGCTTTAACAGCTTGCCCGCCTTTAAGCTCTATAACTTTTAAATTGCCGGTAGCTTTAGCATTGGTAGCAATGGGTATACCCGCATCAACCTCGCTAAGGCCATCAGGAACATACTTGTAAATAATAGCAAATGGGGCACCTGTGGGGTTTAAATTGTTGCTTTTGATAAAAGCATCGGAAGCAGGAAAAGCCTTGCCAAAGAAAGAGCCAAACTCGTCTCCTTTAATTTTGCCAGACATTACCACAGCATAGCCCGGTTGCAACTCTATTTGCTGAATTTTAAATGACCGGCCTTCTGTTTTAACAGGGGCGCTTTCGGCAAATTTCTTCATATCGCGCAAGCCATCTTCAAATTGTTTGCCTAAAGCACCTTTAATAAATAGGGCACCCATAATACGCATTAACGGGTTAAATCCATGGTCCATTTCCATTTTCCAGATAACTTTTACACCATTCCCATCTTTGGCAAAATCCATAGTGGCCTGGCCTTCGCCACGGTCTTTAAACACCATGTTTTCGGTAATATGCTCATTAGGTTTTACATCAGACAGGGTTAGTGTACCCGAGCCAACATCGCTGCTTTTGCTTTCCCATGAATAGGAAGCGCCATTGCCCGATGCAGGGCCTGAATAGGTTATGTTGGCTGTAGTATCCATTTTATACCACGGCGACCATTTTTTCCAATTTGTAAGGGTGTTTACCTGATCGAAAACATTTTCTACGGGCGCATTTACCACAATGCTCTTTTCTATAACCGTTTTGCCCGGCATAAACAGGCCAACAACAACTATTAACAATATAATGCCCAGCAAAACCAGGCCTACGCGTTTAAGTATTTTCATAATGCTGCTTTTTTAGGTTTTAAATCAAAAATAGAAAAATTGCTATTACTTTACATGCATAAGGTTGAACACATTGCTAATGCCCAACTTACTTTCGCAAGTAAAGCCCTCGCCATACCGGGTGCCAATTAAGCGGCCATATTCTGAGGCGCGCTCTTCAACATTTTTAATAAAGTGCGCTGATGATATAACTGTTTCAGGCTCGCCCGAAGCCGGGTTGTAAAACTGTGAACCATAAGCCAAAATACTCTCCATCTTTTTATCCATAAAGCCTGAAATATCTACAATAAAATCAGGATTTATTTGCCTAAACTGTATGTAGTTGTAAATGGCATTGGGCCTGTGGGCCTGCTGCGGCTCACCATCAAGTTCGGTTTCTATTTTAGTTAACCCTGCCAGAAAGCAGGCATCGGCAACCAGCCTTGCACCTTTGCCATGGTCAGGGTGCCTATCTGTTACCGCATTGGCAAACACAACCTGTGGGCGGTACTTCCGTATTATTTTAACTATTTGCAGCTGATGCTCTTTATCGTTAGTAAAAAAGCCATCGGCCATGTTTAGGTTTTCTCGCACTATGGCGCCAATAAGCTTAGCGGCGGCTTCGGCTTCATGTAAACGTATTTCGGCTGTGCCGCGTGTACCCAGCTCGCCTTGGGTAAGGTCTATTATACCCACGGTTTTGCCCATGGCAATATGCGCCATTAGTGTGCCTGCGCACGATAGTTCAACATCATCAGGGTGCGCGCCAAAGGCTAAAATATCTAGTTGCATGGGGTAAAAATACTATTTCTTTAACCAATCAAGCACCTTATCGCTGGCAGGCGACTCGGTAGGGGTAACAAAATCAACCACATGACCATTTTCATCAATTAAAAATTTTTGAAAATTCCAGGTAACGGGGGCATCAACAGCACCATTTTCGCTAAACGATGTTAAGAATTTATATAGCGGGTGCATATCATTGCCCTTTACCGATATTTTAGAAAACATAGGGAAGGTAACACCATAGTTTTTAGTGCAAAAGGTTTGTATTTCGGCATCGCTGCCAGGCTCTTGGCCACCAAAGTTATTTGCGGGAAAACCGAGTATAACCAGGTTTTTATCTTTAAACTCCAAGTATAATTCTTCTAGTAATTTGTATTGTGGTGTTAGCCCACACTCTGATGCGGTATTAACTACCATTACTTTTTTACCCTTGAATGTGGTAAGGCTTAAATCCTTACCATCAATGGTTTTCATTGTAAAATCGTGTAAGCTCTTCATAGGTTTTTGTGCGTAAGTTATGGTTAATGTTAGTATTGCCAGTATTGTTGTTATTGCTTTCATTTTTTTTATTTTCTTTATTTTTTTATTTAACAATAAAGCCTGTTTTAGAACGCAGGCGTTTATAACTGTCTTTTTCTTCTTCTTCCTCATTAATTAATGCTACATCTTCTTCCGTTTTATTGGTATCAAAGTCTTCTTTTTTAAGATAGAAAAGAACATATAAAAGCCCGAGGTAAAAAGGTTCGCAAGGTATTTTATAGCGTACCAACGACCCAAAATTAGATGTTGTTAAACCCACTGCAAAAGCAAAAAACAAAGAAAATATAAGCGAAAAAATAAGCAATGGACTTTTACCAATCCGGGTAAAAAAGCCGAAGCCCGTTGCTAGTAAAAGCCGTATAGTTAACCCTAAAAAGATAAGGTTTTCTAGCCCGGATATTAGCATAACCGGGTTACGGGCTTCCCAAATAAATGGCCTGAATAGACCTGCAACTATTGCCACAGGCATTTTAGAAACTACCCCACCAATAGTAGGATCAAAGTTACCAATATCAAAACTTGCTCCTTGGTATTCAGATCGTTTTAAGTCTTGCTGGGTTACAACAGCCGTTTGCAAGGCTTTATCTACTGATGAATACCTGTCTCCTAAACTACTACCCAACTGGCTCATAATAAACACCCCACCACCTCCAACAATACCAAAAACAATAGGCATAGCTAATGTTCTAATAAAAGTACTTTTTATGGACCTTAGCCTTTCAAAATTCAACCATATTAAAGAACCGGGAAGCAGGGCTATAAATATATACGACTTAATACTAAGGATTAGCCACGAGGCAATTATAATTGTAATTATATTTTTACGCATATTTTCTCTACGAATAAAGGCCATATAAAACCCGTAGGTATACCAGCCAATGGCAGAGAATGTAAATGTGTCTTTTAATATACCCGACCCCCAAAAAACAGCCGATGGGATAAATAGCAAAGGAATAGCTAATTTTTTATAAATACCGGGAAAATTGTAGCAGAATACCTGATAAAGTTTAAAATTACCTAAATAAGAAAAATATGCAATTATAAGCGATGCAGGAATATACAAACCCAAACCTAATACGCTGGCCGGAAAAGTAAAACGAATTACCCTCCACTCTTCAGGTTTTGCATAACTATATTCAGGATAACCGGTACTTGCATTAAATTGAGAATAAGCTTCCCTACTCATTCCATTAAATAATATATCAAATAAAGCACTCATATTTTGGGTACCTAAACGCATAAGTACTTTGGTGCCCCCCATATAGTTAATAGTATCGCCACCGCCATAATAAAACAGGTAAACGCAGCATAGTGCTATAGCGCCTATAAACTTAAAATAAAGCCCTTTTGTAAAATATTGGTATGATACATCATTATCAATATTCTTGCTTTCAATCCGTTTACCTAGGGATATAAGTAAAAAAATATATACAGGCGTTAAAATAATATCAAGAAATGAAAACTGATACATACTGCTATGCTTTGAAAAAGCCTCTATATTTGTGTTAAGCAAATATACTAAAATGCGTGTATCATATAAATTTAAGTTTTTACCGTTATTAATAGTTTTAACCCTGTTTATTAACGCCTGTGCCCAAAAACCAGTATCAACCCAAGCATGGAATAACATTATGTTTTATAATGTGGAAAACCTGTTTGACACTATAGACGACCCTTTGAAAGACGATGCTGAGTTTTTGCCAAGGCACAAAAAGCGACTGGAACACAGCTAAATACAATACCAAAATTGGCCATATTGGGCAGGTAATTGAAAAAGCAAACTTCCCCGTTTTGGTAGGTTTTAGCGAGGTAGAGAACGATGCAGTGCTGGCCGACCTGGTAAAAAGCCCTATACTGGCTCCTAAAAAATACGGGTTTGTTCATTTTGAGTCGCCCGATGAGCGGGGTATTGATGTAGCCCTGATTTACCGTACCGATTTGTTTAAGGTAAATACCTCTAAAGCTTTGCCGGTAATATTTCCAACAGAGCCTACAGACAAAACACGCGATGTACTTTATGTGTCGGGGACACTGGGTGGAGAAACGGTACATATTTTTGTTAACCACTGGCCATCGCGCAGCGAGGGTGAAGAAAAGACCCGCCACCGCAGGGCCGCAGCCGGCAGTGTTGTTAGGCATGCTGTAGACAGCCTTTTTAAAGCCACTAAAGACCCGCAAATTGTTATTATGGGCGATTTGAACGACCACCCTACCGACGAAAGTGTTACCAAAGCATTAGTAGCTTTACCAAGCGACCAAGCCATTACGCCTAACAATATTTACAACCTAGCCGACCGCTTTGCAAAAGCCGGCAAAGGCACACACAAATACAAAGGCGAGTGGGGCACATTGGATCAAATAATAGTATCGTCTGGTTTTTTAGCTGCCAAAGGTATTTACACTAAAGCTGATGCTGCCCATATAGCCGAGTTTGACTTTTTGCTTGAACCCGATACCCGCGGCAGTGGTATGTGGACTAAACGCACTTATGCCGGCACCAAGTATTTGGGTGGCTACAGCGACCACCTGCCCGTTTACCTTGAGCTTTATAAGAAGTAATTAAAACACTTTTACCTTTTATTCGTTATTAAGAACATGCAAATTGAAATAGACCCACAATCGGGCTTTTGTTTTGGCGTAGTATATGCCATACAAATGGCTGAAGAGCAGTTAGCCGCACACGGAGAACTATACTGCCTAGGCGATATTGTGCACAACAATATGGAAGTGGAACGTTTGCAGGCTAAGGGCCTAAAAATAATAGATAACGAAGACCTTAAAAACCTGCGCAATACCCGTGTATTAATACGTGCGCATGGCGAGCCACCCGAAACTTATAAAACTGCAATAGAAAATAATATTGATCTTATTGATGCATCGTGCCCGGTTGTATTAAAACTACAGCACCGTGTGCGCGAAGGCTTTTTAGATAGTGAAGATGTGGGGGCCAATTGGTAATTTATGGAAAAGAAAACCATGCCGAAGTTAAAGGCTTGATAGGCCAGGCAGAAGGTAAAGCCATTTTGGTAACGGGTATAGAAGACCTGGATAAGATTGATTATACCAAGCCAATACACTTTTTCTCTCAAACAACCCAAAGCACCCGCGGCTTTGAAGAAATTGTTGCAGAAATACGCAAACGCCTACAAGGCAATACCGATAATTTTTCTGTACAGCTAGAGGCTAATGATACATTATGCAGGCAGGTATCTAACCGCGAACCACAGCTAATACGTTTTTCTGAAAAACACGATGTTATAGTATTTGTAGCAGGTAAAAAAAGCGCTAACGGCAAGGTGTTATTTGAAGTGTGTAAAGAAACCAACCCACATACCTATTTTGCCCAAGGGCCCGAAGAGCTATTGCCAGAGTGGTTTGATGGTGCAAAGTCTGTAGGTATATGCGGTGCTACATCTACCCCTATGTGGCTTATGGAAAGAGTAGCGCAAGAAATTGCAATGCTTACCGGACAGCCTGTTAACTAAAAATTAAAATAAAATTTATAAAACAAGAAACCCTGCAAGACGCATACTTGCAGGGTTTCTTTTAATTAGCATATTGCCATGCCACTGTTAAACCAATGTTGGCATATTTAAACCCAATTTGGCAATACACTCAGTTTAAGCAAAAGCCACGTTTATTAATGAGAGAAAATAAACATGGCTTTATCATAGGCGTTTACTCATAGTTTTTAGGCGGGAAAGGCCGTTTACTTGATTAACAGAGCAAACATAAAACCCAACAACTTAATACACAATAGGATATACACCCAAAACCATGCGTATATCTACGTATTTTTACTTGCGTAGATATACGTAAACACTGTGCGTATATCTACGCAAAGGCATATTTTGTAAGGGTTTATAAAAAGTTGACCGTTAAGAAGTATTTATAAGAAGAGGATAACAGGTTTTGATTAGGTCTATTTTTAGGTTGTTAAACTAAACAATCATAAAAAATGAAACACATCAACCTAAAAGCAGCTTTTTTGCAATTGCAAGCTGTACAATGTTGCTACTAGCCTCTTGCGGGGGCAATGGCAACCAAACCAAAAACGCACAGCTAGATAGTATACCGCAAGACACAATACCCATGGATACCCTAAGAAGCGGTAACTGCTTGTCTAACGCCAGCTGTAATAACCAGGGTTGCCAAGACTCTATTGTATCGCTACACAGTATTACCAGGGTACAGTTTGACTCTATGACAAACAGCTACAGCACACCCCCACCTATACCAGCTACACTGTGGCACAAATTAACAACATGTTAACCGGCTTAAACTGCACACAAGGCGATTGCCTGTCTTACACCGGCTTAACAACCTCTACTGCGTTAGTAATATCGCCCTGGATAACAGGCTCTACAGCTACTATAGAGGGTAAAATATCTATAGCATTTATAAATGGGGTAAAAAGGCTTTACTCTTTAACCAATAATGATGTGCTTGAGTTTTACAAAGCTAAAAACGCTACCAACAATTACACTGTGTGCATGCGGGCTATAAAAAGATCCGGTGCTGTTTTTTGGAGCGACCACTCTAATATCTATCCTTAATATTATACTATAACTTATTATTTACCTTTAACCCCACGTACAATACGTGGGGTTATTTATTAATAAAAAAACAACGGTGAGCCTAAAGTATATACTCTACCTCCTATCAATGTATACGCCCATATTGCCCCTGGTACTTGGGTATAAAAAATGGAACACACTGTTATGGTGGTATGTAATGGCGGGCTTTGCAACAGATATGATTGCCGGCCATGTATTAAAACCCATGGGCTTTACAATAGAGTGGCTATCTAACCTGTATATGCTGGTAAACTTTGCATTGCTCACTTTATACGTAGGCCAGCCATTAAACAAGCAAAAAAAGCTAAAGCTATATATTGTAGCGGGGGCGGTAGCCATAGTATTTAGTGTGTACTGCATACAACATTCTGTATTTTTATTTAACGGCATGGGGCTAAGCCTGTTAAACTTTACCTGCATGCTTTTTGGTATGTACGCTTTGTATTGCATGCTTGAAGAACTTAGGGTTGAAAAGCTTCAACAATCAGAATATTTTTGGGCCAACGTAAGTTTTATTATTTACAACTCTGGCAATTTTCTATTATTCCTTTTTCATGATTACCTTTTGGCTGAGAAAAAAGAGATACTTATACTGCTATGGGCGTATATACTATTTAGTATGAACATTATAGACCGTATTATACTGGCTATAGCCTTAACCCGAAAAAAACCATAATTTGAGTGTAGTTGCTTTAATAATAATAGGAACCCTTGCCATGTTATGCCTTGACGGGTGGTATTGTGCTGTTTGTGCTTATGTACCAAGCCAAAGCCATTAACCACAAGCTTGAGATTAAAGACATAAACGAGAAAAAGCAACTGGAACTGCTACAGGCATCTATACAAAGCGAAGAAGAAGAGCGTACCCGAATAGCATCTGAACTGCACGATGATGTAGGGGCAACCTTATCATCAGTAAGGCTGTACCTGCACAAAATAGACTCTGAAAGCAATTTGGTACAAGAGGCTAAAAGCATGTTAGATGAGAGTATACATAAGGTAAGGGGAATATCGCACAAGTTGCAACCGGGTATATTATACCATTTGGGGTTGCAATCGGCACTGCAATCTTTTTGCGAAAGTTTTACCAAAACGGGCGCTATACATATTGCATTTATAGAGAATGATAACCTGCCCCGCCTTAGTGATAATACAGGCTTAGCGCTGTACCGTATAGTGCAGGAACTAATAAATAATATTATAAAACATGCCAACGCGGCAAACGTTACCATACACGCTGTTACTAATAATAATATGGTAGAACTTACCGTAGAGCATAACGGCAAAGGCATGGATAACAATGAGTTTAATGAGAAAACGTATAAAAAAGGATCGCTGGGGCTAAAAAACATAGTAAGCAGGCTTAATAGTGTAAACGGTTCTATTAATTTTGCGGCAAACGCTAATGCAACTTACAGCATTACTGTTGCCGTGCCCTATACTGTTAATGACTAGACACTATGAACACTATAACTTACGCAATTACTGATGACCATAAGATATTCCGCAAGGGGTTGAAGCTTATTTTAGATGATGATAAGAAACTGGAATTTGTAGGCGAGGCCGAGAATGGGCATGAACTGCTTGAGCTATTAAAAAACACCCATATTGACGTAATACTGCTAGACCTTAAAATGCCCGAAATGGATGGCTTTGAGGTAGCTAAGCGCATACGCGCCCAAAATATAGACAGCAAAATTATTATACTTACCATGCACGATGATGCCCAGTTTATTGTGCGCCTTATGGAGACGGGAGCCAATGGCTATTTGGTAAAAAATACAGACCCATCTGAAGTTAAAACAGCCATATACTCTGTAATGGAAAGCGGCTATTACTTTAACGACCACGTAAGCAGCGCCATGCTTAAAACCCTTATCAATAAAAATAACCTTAAAGCTAACTTTAAAAACAGCATAGAGCTTAACGATAAGGAGAAAGAGGTGCTGCAACTTATTTGTCAGGAATTTACGGCTGCTGAAATTGCCGAAAAGGTATTTTTAAGTCCGCGCACGGTAGAGGGCATACGCTCTTCTCTTTTAGAGAAAATAGGCGTTCGCAATACGGTAGGCCTGGTGGTATATGCCCTTAAACACGGTATCTATGAGGGATAATTGCTGAATGCAAAATTCAGAATTCAAAATGCATAATGAATTGCTTGTTAGCTAACCACACCTGTTCGATAGCGGACAGTGCGGACATCTTAGTATGGTTAAAAAACCATATTCTGTAAGCAACCAAAGATTTTTTTATATTTGGCACTCAAACTAAAGAATAACATTTAAACTATGCGTAAATATGTAATTACGGCCGCTATGTTTTTAGCAACGGCCGGTTTTGTGGCAAACGCCCAAAACGCTGTTAAAACGCCAGTGGCTACGGTGGTAGAAGATAAAGCCCCCGACAACTGGTTTAACTTAGACCCTGAGCAGGATAAGGTTCCGGGTATGAGTGTGGAACGTGCGTACAAAGAACTATTAGCCGACAAAACATCTGTTAAAGTTGTGGTAGCGGTTATAGACTCTGGTGTAGACCCAGAGCACGAAGACCTGAAAGACGTTATGTGGACCAACCCTGGCGAGATTGCCGGTAATGGTATTGATGATGATAAAAACGGTTACATTGACGATGTGCACGGCTGGAACTTTATTGGCGGCAAAGACGGCAAAAACGTTGATCAGGACACTTACGAGTTTGTACGCGTTATAAACAAGTTTGATGCTAAGTTTAAAGGCAAAGCAGCGGCTGATATTGCCCCTGCCGACAAAGCCGACTTTGAAGTGTATACCCGTGCGGTAAAGGAGTACGATGATAAGAAAAACACCATGGGTGGCCAGTACAACTTTATTAAGCCTATTGCCGAGAGCATTGATGCAGATGTGGCTTTGGTTAAAAAAGAGTTTGGTGTAGACGTAATTACACCAGACAAGCTTGCTACTTTTAAAACAGACAAAAAAGATGTTAAAGCGGCCCTTAGCAACCTACGTTTTATGGCTGTATTTGGTGCTAAAGACGATGCCCAGTTTGTAGCCGATATTAAAGAATACAACAAGTATTTTTCTGACCTTGTGGAATACTCTTTAAACAAAGATTTTAACCCACGTACTATAATTGGCGATAACTACGACGACAGCAGCGAGCGCTACTACGGTAATAACGATGTAAAAGGCGCAGACGCAGGCCACGGCACACACGTTGCCGGTATTATTGGTGCTAACCGCAAAAACACTGTAGGTATTAAAGGCGTGGCCGATAATGTTAGCATTATGGCTGTACGCGTTGTGCCTAACGGCGATGAGCGCGATAAAGACGTAGCTAACGGCATACGTTATGCTGCTGATAATGGTGCACAGATTATAAACATGAGTTTTGGTAAATACTTTGCCAGCGATAAAAAAGCGGTTGACGAGGCTGTTAAATACGCTCAAAGCAAAGGTGTATTGTTGATACAAGCCGCAGGCAACGACTCTTACAACCTTGATACGTTTGGCCCACACTTTCCAGACCGTAACTACGTTGGTGGCGGTAAGGCTGAAAACTGGATTGTAGTTGGAGCATCATCATGGAAAAACGACGAGAACGGCGTTGCCGGTTTCTCTAACTACGGTAAAAAATCGGTAGATATTTTCTCTCCGGGTGTAGATATTTACTCTACCACACCAGATGGTCAATACAAATCTAACAGCGGTACTTCTATGGCATCTCCGGCGGCTGCGGGTGTTGCTGCGGTTTTAAAATCATACTTCCCACACTTAACGCCTGACCAAATTAAAACCATCATGCTTAAAAGTGTTAAAAAACAAGGCAAACGCAAAGTTGTTAAGTACAGGTACAGGCGGCGGCCCGGGTGCTGCGCCAGAATCTGTTACCTTTAGCGCTTTGTGCAACACTGCAGGCATTGTTAACCTTTACGAAGCGGTGAAACTTGCTAAAAAAGTAAAAGTTAAAAAAGCTAAGAAATAAACAGGCCTCGCCTGAAAATAAAAAGAGCCCGCAGGTAAGTACCTGCGGGCTCTTTTTATTAATACCTATAGTGGTAAAACCTATTGAATAGCGCCGCTTTTATCATCGGCATTCTCCATTATTTTAACGTTATGCTTACCGGCAAAATCTGTTTGGGCCTTTTGCATTACATCGTGTAAAGCATCTTCGTCGGTTTTAAGCTTTTGCAGTATGTTGGTAAGGTTATCGTAATCTTCTTCGGTAATATCCTCGCCTTTTTCAGCAATATCAACTACCTGCTTATAATCTTGCTCTGATGCACGCTTGTAGAACTTAAACAGGTTAACAGCCGCATCTTTAAAGGCAGCATCGCCATCATAATCGCCAAGGGCTTCCAAAGCTTTTATAGACGAATCGCACTGAATGCTTGACTTGCCTAACAGCACGCGTGCCTCGGGGTAATTCTCGGCATCAACCTTAGCGTTAAAATCGACCACAAGGTCTACCACTTTGGCTTGCTCGTTAATAATGGTGTTGTTGTATTCTACAGGATCCTTTTTTTGCCACACCCTGCTGATATGGCCACGCCTGCAATTAAAAGAAGGTAAACTAGTTTTTTCATTACTAAATGTATTTTAAAACAAAACTACCCATAAATTTGAATTTGCAAGCACATGAAAAAGATATTACTAATTAACGGCCCCAACCTGAATTTATTAGGCACCCGCGAGCCCGGCATATACGGCAGCGAAACCTTTGAAAGCTACCTGCTTACTTTAAACCAGCAGTTTCCCGACTTGGCTTTGCAGTACTTTCAATCTAACGTAGAGGGCGAAATTATTAATGCGATACATGGTGCCAGGGGCAATTTTGATGCTATTGTAATTAATGCCGGTGGCTACTCGCATACATCGGTAGCTATTGCCGATGCTATTGGCGGGGTGGATATACCTACGGTAGAAGTGCATATTTCTAATGTTTATGCCCGCGAGGAATACCGCCATACGTTGTTGCTTGCGCCTAAATGCAAGGGGGTTATAACAGGGTTTGGGTTGAGGAGTTATGAGTTGGCGTTAAGGTTTTTGTCGGAGTAGTTCAACCCCTACAGGGTTGTTTGTTCTATGTCACACCATTTCTATAGATATTTAACCCCTTACGGGGTTTGCTAATCTGAATTGTTTAGCATAGATATACTTGAAATACATATGAATAATGCAATTATTAAGTCAGCAAATATATCCGTAGGATATACATATCTATAGAAAAAAATGGAAGGTATAACTTACCCCTTAGGGGTAAAACTGAAATCTGAAAGTTAGTTTCTAGACTTTAATTTTTGGTTGAAGAAACCGAAGATGAACAAATAAACCGGGGCTTGAAAGTAGACTAATTTTCTCCAATCAATACCCCCTCCTATATCATGAATATTAACATAATGATCTGTATTATTAGCACTGAGCTCTAAGCCTGCAACACAAACGCTGAATAATATTGTATAAGCCAAGGCAATAAAAAAATACTTTCTTTCGATATATTTCAGATAAGACTTTATACCTATAACTACTAATATAAGTGAGCTAAATAAAGTAATTAAAACAAAAGCCTGTTCAAGCTTAAAATATACCAGCAGTTTGTCGACCGGAGCATAAACAGGATGAACTAACATAACTTTGCGGAGTACATAGCCATTTAATAGCGTAAAAATAATGAGCTGTATGTAATATATTCTGTGTAGCATCAGCTTAAAGTAACAATATAATTTTCCATCACCAAAACATCCAATCCTGCGGTTTTAAAGCAGTTAATAGCATCTTGAGGGGTGCAAACAATAGGCTCGTTATTGCGGTTAAAGCTGGTATTTACCAGCATGCCGTGGCCGGTTTGCTTTTTAAACTCTGTTAGTAGGTTATAGAGCGGTTCGTTTTGTTGTTTATTAACCGTTTGTACTCGTGCTGAATAATCGACATGGGTAATGGCGGGGAACTGCGAGCGTTGCTGGTTTAATTGCTCGTTTATATGGGTTGATGTATTGGTAACAGGCAGCCTCCACTCTTCTTTCAACTGAAAGGTAAACAGCATGTAGGGCGATGGAATAACATCATTAAAATACAAAGCGGCATCTTCTTCTAACACCACCGGCGCAAAGGGACGGAAGTTCTCGCGCTGCTTTATGAGTTGGTTTAGGCGACTCCATGCGTTGGGATTACGGGCATCGGCCAGTATACTGCGGTTGCCCAAGGCACGAGGCCCCCACTCCATTGCCCCATTAAACCATCCGATTATTTTGCCATCGGCTAAGGCTTTAGAAACCTCTGCATATAATTCATCATCGGCTTTCTCGGTATATTGCAATCCCGATTGTTGCAATGCTTTTAGCGCTTCTGAATTAGTATATGCCGGACCTAAATATGGATTAAATTCCACTCCTCTCTCCTCACTCATCACTCCTCTGTACGCAAGAGCAGCCCCCAACGCCCCGCCGGCATCGCCCGCGGCAGGTTGAATAAAGATGCCTTTGAATAATCCGCTGAGTAATACCTTGCTGTTTGCTACGCAGTTTAGTGCTACGCCGCCTGCCATGCATAAATATTCGGCACCCGTTATATACCTTGCCGTTGCTGCCATTACCAGCACAATATCTTCTAATACCCGTTGTATAGCCATTGCAAGATTGCAATGCGAGGGAGTAATCTCCCTACCCTTTGCTGTATGCCAAACAGTTTTTCAAACTGCTTGATATTTGCCGTAGAAAATCCTTTAGGAAAGTCGAAGTATTCAAGGTTTAATTTAATAGAACCATCAGAGTTAAGGGTTATTAAATGCTCATAAATTAAGGTAATAAAGGTCTGGCATTCTTCGCTGTTTTTATCGCCGTAAGGAGCAAGACCCATTAGCTTATACTCGCCACTGTTTACCTCAAAACCCAAAAACTGTGTAAAGGCAGAATAGAGCATACCAACCGAGTGTGGATAATGCAACTCTTTAAGGGTGGTAATTTTGTTTCCCTCGCCAATAGAAATAGAAGCTGTTGCCCACTCGCCTACCCCATCAATAGTTAATATGGCTGCCTTGCTATAGGGCGAACAATAATAAGCGCTTGCAGCATGCGACAGGTGATGATTACTAAATGCCAGCTTGGGTAGCTTTTCGCCTTTGATTAAATAGCGCCTAAGTTCCTTATTAAGCACACTGCGCATAAGCAGTTTTTGCCCACTCCACAACGGCATGTATTTTACAAAGGCCCAATAGCCAGCAATGCCAGTGCGACTAAAGTTTTCAGCTATACGGTCGAATTTAAGCAGGGGCTTTTCGTAGTACACAACCGCAGCTACATCAGCTAATTTAATACCCGCTTTTTTTAGGCAAAACGCTACTGCATTGTGTGGAAAACCGGAATCGAATTTTATACGGGTAAAGCGTTCTTCTTCAGCAGCAGCAATTACTACACCGTTATGTATTAGGGCGGCCGCCGAGTTATGGTAATACGCAGATATGCCCAGTATATACATGCTAAAATAAGCTATAAATAAAAGGCGACAAGGCCGAGCCACTGCCCGCGGCTATTAATATAGCAGACAGCAGCAACACCACCACAATGGGAATTAGCCACCACTTTTTGCGCTGGCCTAAAAAACTAAGTATGTCTTTTAAACTTTGAAACATTAATAAACTAAAAGTTAAAAACTAAAAATATTATTTAAGCCATTGCAGTGCCTTGTATAAAGCGTTGTGCAATATGGTAGCATGGTCTTCTTTAGGCATATATTCAAAATGCGGCTTTAACACCTTAACGGCCTTAGCCAGCGCCTTAGCATCGCGCACCATAACTTTGCCCTCTTTACCCACGGCTATAAATACATTAACCCCTGCAGGTGGCTTAGCATTTATGTCTTTTAACAACGACTCATTATTCCACCAAAGGCTGGGGCTTACAATTATATAGTTGTTAAACAGGTGGGTGTGCTTTGCCAGTACCTCTGTAGCCAACAGGCCGCCCAACGATTGGCCAATAATTGTTTTTTGGCTGTTTACCTTGTATTTACGGTTTATATAAGGCTGCAGCTCTTTTTCTATAAACGATATAAATTTAGCTGAGCCACCCGTAGTTGGGAAATCTTTTTTATCCTTTTCAATAGATGTGGGGAAGGTAAAATCGCGCTTGCGGTCTACGTTGGCAATGCCTATAACCACATGGGGCTGCATCATGCCCATCATAACCAAAAACTGTACTAGCCCTGCGGTGTGCAAAAATCTTCGTTGGCCGAACCATCCAGCAGATATATGGCCGGGAAACGGGTTTTAGCGGTGTCGTAACCTTCGGGCAGGTATACGTTAAGTGTGCGCTTTTCGCCCAGTTCTTTAGATTCAAACTCATCAACACGGCCGGCAATAAAAGGCTTGTCGGCAGGTTGGGCGTTGGCAGCAAACAGTACCAATAATAATAGTAGCGTGGCAAAAATTTTCATCAGGGTAAAAATAGTGTTTCTTATGATATTAGAGCTTTGTTAAGGTTACACAAAACAATTATTAACAATATTTATTTTTTACTTGACAAACGGGTATTCAATTTTGTACCTTTGTACTGTTATTGCGCAATAACAATGTGACACCCGATTTCTGATGGGTTATTCAGGTAAAAACGAAAAAGAGTAGCAGTACTGCACCCCTCACCCTAAATCCCTCTCCCCTTAAAAGGCGAGGGACTTAAAAGAGTTATAGTACAACTAAAATAAGTAGTTAAGTAAACTGAAATCATCTTTGAATTAAGCTCTGTAAGTAAGATACCCAAACTATATTATTGCTTTAACCCCGGCCCCGGTAATATGAGGTTGGGGTTAAGGTGTTTCCATTAAATTATCTAAACCGCAGATTTAAAAGATTTATATGATTAAAGGATTAATCGAAAAAATGGTAAAAATAAATTTACAAAAACAGGTTATCGGGCTACGCACTGTAAGGGGTTAAAGAAAAAGACTCCCCCGCCCTTTGGGCACCCCTGTTAGAGGAGGATTTGAAAATGCGGCGCGAAAATGAGTTGTCGGACTACGTGCTGTAAGAGTTTACCACCCCCGTCAAGACTTGAGTCGCGACACCCCCTCCTAAATTTAGGAGGGGGAAGGGGAGGTAGAAACAGGTGCGAAAACGAGTGCATTGGCTACACGCTGTAGGCAATTACCTCTCCCCTGACAATACAATAAATTGAATTGTCTTTCCCCTCTCCACACGTGAAGAGGGGGAAAGACAAATGTTAGTGCGGGGTGAGGTTAATAAAAAAATATTCTATCGTATTTGTACGATTAAATATTAATCGTATATTTGCGATGAATATATTATAGAGCTATGGCAAACATTAATAAACAGGAATTTGACGCTACCGATGTTGAGTTGGCTGAATTTGCAAGGGTAATGGGTCACCCAGGACGCATTGCAATACTTAAAACCCTGGCAGAACGAAACGAATGCGTATGCGGCGAGATAGTAGACGTACTACCGCTGGCACAGGCAACAGTATCGCAGCACTTAAAAGAACTTAAAAAAATGGGCCTCGTTCAAGGGCGCATTTCGGGCGTAAAATCGTGCTATTGTATAAACTGGGAAGGTTTTGAACGCTTTACCAATGCCATGCAGAAATATGTAGACAGGATGAATGAGTTGAAGACAACCACATCTTGCTGTTAACCCCTTAAATCAAATTTAAAATGGAAACTGAAGAAAAATTAAAACAGATAGTAAAAGATAAATATGCCGAAATAGCATTGCAGGATAAGGAAAGTAACGCTGCATCGTGCTGCGGGGCCACAGGCTGCTCAACCGAGGTGTATAATATTATGGCTGATGACTACACCAAACTGGACGGCTACACGGCTGATGCCGATTTGGGCCTTGGTTGCGGGTTGCCTACACAATTTGCCAAAATTAAAAAAGGCGATACGGTTATAGACTTAGGAAGCGGCGCAGGTAACGATTGCTTTGTTGCCCGCCACGAAACCGGCCCTGAGGGCAAGGTAATAGGTATTGATTTTACCGAGGCTATGATTGACCGTGCACGGTTAAACGCCGAGAAATATGGCTTTAACAATGTGGAGTTCCGCATGGGCGATATTGAGAAAATGCCCGTTACAGCCAACGTTGCCGATGTTATTGTAAGCAACTGCGTACTTAACCTGGTGCCTAATAAAAAAGCGGTTTTTAAAGACATGTTCAGGGTGCTGAAAACGGGCGGCCACTTTAGTATTTCTGATGTAGTATTGGCCGGTATTTTACCCGATAAGCTACAACACGCCGCCGAAATGTATGCCGGTTGTATATCTGGCGCTGTGCAAAAAGACGAGTACTTAGGTATGATTAAAGAGGCCGGCTTTAGCAACATCACCCTGCAAAAAGAAAAGGCTATTATTATACCCGATAATATTTTGACAAACTACTTAACAGCCGATGAAATTGCAGACTATAAAGCCAGCAATGTAGGCATATTTAGCATTACGGTATATGCCGAAAAAGCCAAAGAATGTTGCGGTACCGATTGTTGTAACTAATAGTAATGATGACAAAAACAGAATCAATCCTATCTATGTGGGCAGAAGCCCGCACACGGCTTACCAAGCAGTTGCCCGGTATAACAGAGGCTGACCTTGTTAAAAAGCTTCACCCAAACAGTAACTCTATTGGCTTTTTGCTTAGGCATATAGGCGATGTTGAACTTCTTTTTGCTAAAAACGTATTTAAAGCTGATGCCCTGCAGGTGCATGCTAAAACAGTAATAGCGCAAAAAGATACCGGCGAGTGGACTAACCATGCTGAATTGATGGATTATATAACACAATCGGCAACAGAACTCTCTGCAATTATAAAGGCCCAAACCGATGCCGATTGGGAAACCATAATTGAAACCAAAGAGTTTGGTAAAAAAACAAAGCAGGAAGCCGTGGCGCGCATTATATCGCACACTGCATACCACGCAGGTCAAATAGGTATTATTCTAAAGTATGCATAATTAGTATGATGAACATTTTAGTTTTATGTACCGGCAACAGTTGCCGAAGCCAGATAGCCCACGGTTATTTGCAGCACTTTGCCGGTACTAAAGCTGTAATTTACAGCGCCGGCATAGAAGCCCACGGGGTAAACCCAAAGGCCATAGAAATTATGGCCGAAGATGGTATTGATATTAGTTACCACACATCTAACCTGGTGGATGAATACATTGACATACCATTTGATTATGTGATAACGGTATGCGATAATGCTAACGAGCGTTGCCCCTACTTTCCCGGAAAAACACAACGGCGACACCATAATTTTACCGACCCTGCCAAAGCCACAGGCACACCAGAGGAAGTGAAAGAAGTATTCAGACAGGTAAGGGATGAGATAAGGGAGTATGCCCGATTTTTTGTTGCAGAACACATCTCATAATTATTAATTATGAATTAGTAATTATTAGGGTAACATTGGCAAACTTTATGTAGCTAACTTTGTATATTGATTTTCTAATACATTTTAGTTTATGGCATCTCGCCGCGATTTTGTAAAATTTATGGGCCGCACCGGCCTTTTGGCAGCCACCATGGCGCCTTTTATTAGTGTTACCGGTAACTCTGCAATGGATATTTTGCTGAATGCAGAAGAAGGGCAGATACCTTTTAAACCCCTTGCTGCATCGTATGCCGATGAACTGTTGTTGGCCGAAGGCATGAACTATGATATAGTACTATCGTGGGGAGATAAGCTGAACGATAAAGACACCTTTGGCTTTAACAACGATTATATAGCCATGTTCCCTATACAGGGCAACAAGCACGATTGTGTTATGTGGGTAAACCACGAATATACAAGCGAACGCTTTGTAAGCAATTTTGATAAAAAAGCAGGCATAGCCAAAACCTTAGAGCAGGTAAATACCGAGATGCTATCGGTAGGCGGATCTTTGGTACGCGTTAAGTACGATAAGAAGAAAGGCAAATGGAATTACGTGCCTAACGACCCATTAAACCGCCGTTTAACCGGCCTTACTGATATACCTTTTGCATGGCCCGAGCCTATAGCAGGTTTTACCAAAGCCGTAGGCACAAACTCTAATTGCGCGGGCGGCATTACCCCCTGGGGAACGCTGCTTACCTGCGAAGAGAACTACGACGACTGTTGGGGTGAGATGGGCCAAGACGGTAAAATGACCGACAAAAAAACCGTATGGGGATGGGAAGCCTATTATAGCTGTAGCCCTTGGCACTACGGTTGGGTAGTAGAGGTTGAGCCATTTACAGGCAAGGCCAAAAAGCTAATCTCTTTAGGGCGTATTGCGCATGAAGCAGCAACTACCAAAGCCTTGCCCGACGGTCGTTGCGTGGTATATACCGGCGACGACCATAACGACGAATGCTTATATAAATTCATATCTGATAAGCCAAACTCGCTAGAGACAGGTACGTTGTATGTAGCCAATATGGAAAAGGGCGAATGGATAGCCTTAGACTACAGCAAGCAGGAGGTATTGCAAAAGAATTTTAAAAATCAAACGGAGGTATTAATCCACACCCGCAAGGCGGCAGAACTTGTTGGTGGCACTAAGCTAGACAGGCCCGAAGATATTGAGATAGACCCGCTAACAGGCAATGTATTTGTAGCATTAACCAACAATACACCTAAGGGTAATTACCATGGATCTATATTAAAAATAGTAGAACCTACCCGCGACTCGCTAACCTTTAAACACGAGGTGTTTTTGGCCGGTGGTAAAGAAATGGGCTTTGCCTGCCCTGATAATATGGAGTTTGATAAAAAAGGCAACCTTTGGTTTACATCAGACATGAGTGGCAAAGCCATTACTGGCGATGAAAACTACAAAGGCTTTGGCAACAATAGCCTGTTTTATGTACCCTTTAGCGGCCCCGATGCAGGCAAGGTTATGCGTGTAGTATCGGGCCCTGTAGATAGTGAGTTGACAGGCCCAAAATTCAGCCCTGATTACAAAACGCTGTTCTTGTGCGTACAGCACCCCGGCGAATACTCTACCAACGAGAAGCTAAGCAGCAACTGGCCTTTGGGTGGAGATAATATTCCCAAACCATCGGTAGTGGCTATTAGCGGGCCAAGTTTGGACAAGTTGATGAAATAGAGGCTACTTAATCAGTAATAACAATTTTTTGTACCGGCAGCGCGGTGTTATCCATTACAAACTGTACAAAGTATTGGCCCGCAGGCAGGTTATCAGTATTAATAGTGTAGGTGTTTATGCCTACCGAAGTTGATATGCCTTCTGTAATAACACGTTGGCCCAGTTGGTTGTATAGGGTTATGAAACCTTTACCTGTAGCACCGTTATTTACCTGTATGTTTAGTACGCTAGTAGCAGGATTAGGGTACACAGTAATAGTTGCAATACCATTATCAGCACAGCCAACTGCAATAGAATTAAATACTTCATATTCACCATTAAAATCGGTTTGTAACAGGCGATAATATGATGTGCCAGTTAATGGGTTTTCATCTGTTACCGAGTATGCTTTAAGTGTGTTACTGTTGCCTGAACCCTGCACTATTGCAACATCTTCGTACTCTATTAAATTGCGTGAGCGTTGAATGGTAAAGTAATCGTTGTTTGTTTCTGTAGCTGTTTCCCAGGTAATGGTTACAGTATTAGCATTGCAATTGCCTTTAAAGCTAACCAACTCAACCGGTAGCGGATTGGTATTATCGTTACCGCCGCCCCACCACGAGAATTTAGTAATACCCTCTACCAATACACTGCGGGTTGCATTAGGCGAATATGTTTGTGTTACCAGTGGAAAATCCCAAGTATTGGTAGGTTTGTTATAGCGCTGAAATTGTACGTTAACTCCCGCCCCCAGGGTTGGATCTTCGGCAGTGGGGTACGTAAAAGTAACATCGGCATTGTAGTTATTTGCCGGTTGGTCGCTCTCTAAATGCCAAAAGCGTTGTACCGCTTGTGCAGGGTTAGTTACGTTTGTAACAGTTTCGGTGCCTGTAGGCCAATTACTTGCTAATGCCCCTGTAGATTTATAGGTGGCAACCCCGGCAAAACCAATATCGCCCGAATTCAATTTAAACGTAACAGGGATATAATTACCGGCTGCATTGCCCATGGGGAATATATAATCATCAATATAAGAAAAACTGTTTATGCTCCATAACAAACGCGCGCTACCGTCTTGTTCCTCGCTTAACACATAACCGGGCGCAGTGCGGGTAATAGCCGTGTTAGTTGCGTTTAATACAGTAAGGGTTTTAGCATTTAAATCTAAAGTGTTATTTACAGCCAGAGTACCAATGCTTGATACAGAAGCATCTGTAAGTAACTGAACGCTTTTATTAATAGCGATGCTGTTAAAAGCCTGGGCTGCGCTACCGTTAATGGTTGCAGTGCCAGAGCCGCCGGTAAAGTTAACCGTACCATCGCCGGGGTTAAAAATACCGTTATTGTTCCAGTTGCCAGAAACACGCAGGTTGCTACCGTATATGCCAATTAATTTGCCGCCGCTGTTAATGGTTAAATTGTTAGAATACGCAATGCCGGAAAATGGGGTAGCGAATGATGATTGAGGGTCTATAGTAGCAATATTGATAATGCCATTGGGTATAGTAACATTAGTTGTAGTTGTTGGCACTACGCCATTACCCCAGTTGCGGCACTGAAACCAATCGTTATCTACAACACCTGTCCAAGTACCTGCTGCACCGCCGGGAACAGAAATGGTTCGAGTTGCTGTAGCCTTACAATTGTCAGCATCGGTAACGGTTACGCTGTAAACAGTATTACCCGGTGGGTTTACTACAGGGTTAGATATATTACCTGCCGGCGGGTTCATGTTGGTAGTAGGAGACCACGCATAAGTTATTGTACCCACAGTATTTGCTGTTGTTACAGTAAGCGTGTTGTTGGTATTGGGGCAGGTAGAAATTGTGCCTCCATTAGCCGTAGGTAGCGGAGAAGGGTTATTAACCGGAATAGCTGTGCCAATAAGGGTTATATTGTCAATACACCAATTTTCGTTTGTGCGGTTGTTAGTGCCCGTCATACGGAACATAAACTGGGTAGTGCCTGTAGGCAGTTGTACACTAAAGGTGCTTTGTGTGGCCGGCCTTGTATATTGGGCGTTTGCGTTGTATGCTAAAGATACTGACGAGCCTGAAAATGGAATCAGGTAATCACTGTTACCAAAGTAGGTTAACAGGGTATTCCAGGTACTGCCATTATTAAGGCTTATTTGTATTGACATGTCATCGCCATTATCGTTGCCTGCGCCTGTACCTGAGCCTAACGATGCTAACTGAAAGCCAAAGGTTGCATAGTTGTAAGTACCCGAGATAGTTTGATTAGTAAACGTTACTGTATTAGTTGATTTTTTTCGTCGGAAGCATTATTTGTAGAATAGCTTTTAGCCATTACATTGTTAGAGCTTATTGTTTTAACACCTGTTGCATCAGTGCCCCCACCGCTACCGCTGTAGCTAGGTGTTCCAATTGAATAGGCCCAGGTTGTGCCACCTTCAAAATCTTCAGAAGCAATGGTAGTGTTGGTAGGTGTGCCGCTGCCGGGTGCTGTTATGTTAAAGCTGTTGGTTGTTGCATTAGTCAGGCTTTGGGTATTGGTTGTTGTAAAGGTTAGCCCGCTTTGTGTTGAGCGCCCTATGGTTACATTGCTGAATGTAGCCACCCCATTAACAAAATTTGCTGTTATAGTAGTTACGCTTGTACCGCTATTGCGTAGCCCACATTTACCAGTGTTTAACGCAATGGTAACAGAGCCTGTATTTAAGCCCGTATCAGTTGCCCCGCCTGCGCCGCATACTGCCTTTACCACAAGCGGAATAGTAACGCCCTGCTGTATGTTTTGCCCACTGGTAGGTTGGGTTGCAAATTCAATCCTATCTGGCGATGTGCAAGGGACTACAGCCACTGTTGTTACCACATCGTACACGTATAATGCCCTATTGCCGCTGCCTCCGGTATTATTTATACGCAGGCGCAGGTTGGCGCTGGCATCGTTTACGGTTGCTGTAAAATTAACCCCGGTAGTAGATGATGATGTATAGGTTTGAACATTTGTCCACGCACCATTATTTATACTTTTTTGAATGGAAAAACCACCGTTAGCTCCAGATACCCTTGCATCAACAGATATAGTGCCCACACCGCCACTAACAATATTAGGCAGGGTTAATATTCCGTTAGCAGATTGTAGCTGAACAAAGCCTGTGCTGCCTACACCGCTAGATGCACCTGTAGGCGATACAATACACTGTACCATATTCCATGTGCCGCCGCTACCTGCCTGGGTATATGTACCATAACTACCACGCGATGTCCAGCTTTGGAAGTTTTCATTTATTTGGGCAACTGTTGTTGTATAACTTAGAAAGCCCAGTACGGTTAAAATAACGTACAGCTTAAAGAAACCTTTGTTTTTCATAAAACAAGCATTGTTTAGAGATACAAAGTTGCAGTTTTAGTATTGCTCAAGGGTTAACCCCACATTGCGTTATGGTTTACCTTAAAAATTTAACATTGGCATAAGTGGTTGATACTGATAACCAACATGGTTTTATATATTATTAATATTTTAAGCTAATAGTATGCTAAGGTTTACAAAACAAAAGGCTATTAAATTATCTTTGCAAACATGAAATTACACCTTGTATCGGGCGGGGCGGGCTTTGTAGGCCGCAACCTTGTAAAACGCCTACTTAGCACTACCAACGATTACCTGATTGTTATTGACGATTTTTCGGCCGGAACACCGGTACCATCTAAATGGATGCCTTTACCATCGGTTAGTAAAGAGGGCAACCTGGAGATATTTGGCGATAACAAGCGCGTGTTCTTTTTACACGAAGACTTCCGCAACTTTTTGCGCAATATAACCGAGAGTGAAACATACGTTAAAGACCTTACCGGCCTTGATTTACGTATTAGCGATGTGTTCCACTTTGCGGCTATTGTTGGCGGACGTGCCAAGATTGATGGCGACCCTATGATGGTGGCTTTAGACCTTTCTATTGATGCTGAATTCTTTTACTGGGTAACACGCTATAAACCTGCCAGGGTTATGTTCCCATCATCGAGCGCGGCGTACCCAACCAACCTGCAAGGGGTTGATGGTGCTATTGCCTTAGAAGAAAAAGAAATACGTTTTGACAGCGTGCTTGGCCAGCCTGATATGACCTACGGCTGGAGCAAACTTACCGGTGAATACCTTAGCGCAGATTACCGCACAGCACTACAACATATCGGTAGCTTGTGTGCGCCCATTCTCGGGCTACGGCGAAGACCAGGACCTTACCTACCCTGTGCCGGCTATTGCTGCCCGTGCAGCCCGCAAAGAAGACCCGTTTGAAGTATGGGGCAGCGGCAAGCAAGGCCGCGACTTTGTACACATTGACGATTGTATTGATGCCATACTTATGGCCCTTGATAATATACACGATGGCACTGCTATAAACATAGGTTCGGGCAGGTTAACATCGTTCTTAGAGATTATAGAGTTAATGAGCAGCTTTGCAGGCTACAAACCGGAGATTAAGCCATTGCTTGATAAACCGGTAGGTGTACACTCTCGCTATGCCAATATGGATTTTGTATCAGAGAAATATAACTGGCAACCAAAAATTAGTGTAGAAGAAGGAATGCGAAGGGTGTATGAGGCAGCGGTTAAAAAAGTAGCTGAGGAAGTTAAAAGCTAATAACTAAAAGTGAAAAATATCTTCTCTGAAATAGACCAGCTAAAAGCTAAACTAGACGGACTTAGGCCGCTGGCCGGAGAGAAGGTATTGAAAGCTTTTGATATTGAATACACCTACGAGAGTAACCGTATAGAAGGCAACACCCTTACTTTGCAAGAAACTGCTCTGGTGGTAGAGAAGGGACTTACCATATCGGGCAAACCTTTAAAAGACCATTTAGAGGCCATTAACCATGTACATGCTTTGGATTATGTTAAAGGATTGGTTACCGGTCAGGATAATTTTTCGCAAAGCATTTTACTAGATATACATCGGCTTATTTTACAGGGAATAGATAATGATAATGCGGGAAAATACCGCACAGTTCCGGTTATGATTAGCGGCGCAAAACACCTGCCACCACAGCCTTATTTAGTTGCTAAACAAATGGAAGATTATTTCATTTGGTACGATGAAAATAAAGATAATTTACACCCGGTAGAACTTGCTGCCGAAATGCACGAGCGGCTGGTTACCATTCACCCCTTTATAGATGGTAACGGCCGCACAGCACGTTTGGTAATGAACCTTTTGTTACTGCAAAATGGCTACCCTATTGTAATGTTGAAAGGAGATGCCGACAGCCGTTTGGAGTATTATAATGCATTGGAAAAAGCACAGGTAGAAAACGACAAAGACACTTTCTTAAACCTTATCGCAGCAAAAGAATTAGATTCTTTACACCGCATACTATCTATCCTTACCTAGTATCTGCGCCACATTATATTCAATAAAAAATGCCCCTTTGGGGCATTTTTTTGTTTCTATCAATACTGCGAACTGTCAACCGGGAACCGGGAACTATTAATGTCCAATCATTACCCCGCGTTTATCCATTAGGGGGATAAGAGTAAAGTTCTCTTCTTTAATGGTTTCGGGCAGAAATACAAACTTTTGGTCGTATATCTGTTTGCCAATGTAAAAGCTTACCCAAAACTCGTTGTTAAGGCCAAAAAGAGAGTCCATAATAACCTCTATCTTAACAAACGATTGTTCTTTAACCTCGGCAAAGTAATGGCGCAGGGTAGATGTTTTAATTTGCTCCTCGTCTATAGTACCATAGCCTTTAGAGTTTATAATAACATCGGTAATTGCCTTGTCTTTCATGTTAATCAAGTACACATACCAATCTACCTGGTCGGCCTCATTGCTATCTTTTACTATGGCTATTGCCACATCTTTAACAGGCGGTATTTTAATGTCTTTCTTCATATATCACTATTCTCCACCACCCAGGTATTTAAGCACCTGCGGGTCTTTTTCGTTTTTAAAGTTTTCGCGGAAAATGCCTATTATTTTGTCTTTCCTATCTTCGGCCTCTTTAATTTTATTTTCAGGAGCGCCTTCGTTTTTCAATTTATCAATTTTTTCAATATAGTGGCCACCCGCACCGTTAATCATAGAGTAACCGGCCAGCTTTAACCACCAGGCATTTTCTGTCTTAATAATATTCTCAGCAAAAGCTATGCCTTTATCAATAACGGCATCATCATCCTGCTTAGCAATGTAGTTACCAAACTGGGTAATAAAGCTGTATTTACCCATAGCCGATGATACCTTAGGGTATGATTTAATAAAGAAATCGTAGTGTTCAGGTTTGGCATCATCTGCATACAACTCAGCAATGGTGCCTAATATATCGCCCGATTTTTCGTTCTCCAGTTTCTTCGCTTCGGTCAGGGCTGCCTTTTTGTCAACCTCGGCAACCGCTTTTAAAGCTGAACCTATAACCATGTACGATTTGTCGTTGGTCAACCTGTCTTGATAAACAGGAAGTAACGATGCATCGCCCTCAAACATTTTAGTTAACGCACTAATAGCGGCAGAACGCACCTGCGATTTAGGGTCGTTTTTAGCCATGCCAATAATCTTGTCTTTTAAGCCGGCAAACTCGCTTGATGGTATCTTTTTAATGTGTATCAACGCTATGTTGCGCAGCACGTGGAATTTATCGTCTAACCCGGCTTTTAATACTTTAACTGCTTGGGGAGTTTTGGCTTTTTTAGCTAAACGGTCAATAGCTTCCCAACGGTCGTAGTAAAGGGGAGCATGCTCAAACTGGTACACTAAATCGTCGTTAGATTTATTGTCTTGAATCTTGCCTAAAATTTGATGCTCGGCATCAAACACAATAAGGTCGGGCTTGGTAGGTACGGCAAACCTAAAGGTGTTTTGCACACTATCTACCCAAACACGGTGGCGGGTAGCTTTACCACCTACATACACATCAACATCAACAGGCAGTTTATATAGCGGGGCTATTTTAAAGTTTTGCTTTTGGGTAACGCTAACAATGGCATCTCCGCCGGCATAGTCGTAGTTTACTTCTAATTCAGGGTGGCCTTTATCCATAAACCACTGGTTAAAAAACCAGTTAAGGTCTTCGCCGGTTACCTTTTCAAAAGAAAGGCGCAGGTTGTGTATTTCTGCCGACTGGAATTTGTTTGTAGTTAAGTAGTCTTTCAACGATGAAAAGAATGCATCGTCACCAACGTATTTGCGCAGCATGTGTAGCACACGGCCCCCTTTATCGTAGCTGTGGCGGTCGAACATATCTTCGCGGGCTGTGTAGTCAAAACGGATAAGATCTACATTTTTACCACCATCAGCTTCGCTCAGGTAGTTGTTCAGGTCGTCCAGTTGGTGATCGTCAGCATCATCGCGGCCGTATTTATGCTCTAACCAAAGGTATTCACTGTAGTTGGCAAAGCTCTCGTTAAGAGGCAGGTTGCTCCAGCTTTCGGCGGTAACAAGGTCGCCAAACCAGTGGTGAAAAAGTTCGTGGGCAATAATGCCTTCGTTGGTTTCGTCTAGCAACTCGCGGTCGTTACGTTGTAAAAACTCACCGTGGATGGTAGATGTAGTATTTTCCATAGCACCCGACACATAGTCGCGCACTACTATTTGCGAGTATTTATCCCAAGGGTATTCTACGCCCAGCTTGTTAGAAAAGAAATCTAACATTTGCGGGGTGTTGCCAAAAATTTGGCGTGCATACGGCTCGTAATCTTTCTCTACATAGTAGTTAACCTCTTTACCGCGCCATTTATCTTTTACTATGGCAAAATCGCCAACGGCCATCATAAACAGGTATGGAGAGTGTGGCAGGTCTTGTTTCCAATAATCAGTACGGGTACCATCGCCATTGTCTTTTTGTGATACCATTTTACCGTTAGACAGGGTTATGTATTTCTTGTCTACCGTAATGTAAATTTCCTGTGTGGTTTTCTCGTTTGGAGAATCGATAGTTGGGAACCAGCACGATGATGATTCGGTTTCGCCCTGTGTCCAAATTTGGGTAGGCTTGTTAGGGTCTGTTCCTTTAGGGTCGATAAAATAAAGGCCCTTAGCATCGGTAATAGCTTCAGAACCCGATTGCTCTACCTTATCAGGATTAGCTGTATAATCAACATAAACCATGTATTGCTCATCGCGGGTAAAGGTGCGGCCTAGTTTTACTGTAAGCTTATTGTTTTTGTATTCAAAAGGAAGTTTGGTCTTGGCTTTTGTTTTGCTATCAATTAACGAAACCTCATTAATATCCATTGATTTAGCATCAAGCACCAACTCTGTAACCGGATAGAAATAGGGCTTAAAAGTTAGGGTTGCCTTGCCCATCAGCTGCGATGTATTAAAATCGAACTTAACCTCTAGCTTGGTATGGATAAGGTCGTTTACACGCTTGGCAGCAGCCTGGTAAAGTGCCGGAACAGGGTCGGCAGCTTTCTCGTCAGCATCGTCTTCTTTACCCATGTTGCTAAACAGGGATTTAAGTAACGAGTCGAGTTGTGCGTTATCAACCGCGGCGGTATCTACCGCAGGCTCTGGGTTGCGCGTTGTTTTTTCAGGGGTTTTACAAGCCTGGCCCAGTAGTATTGCTGTGGCTGTAGCTGCTAAGAAAAAGCGTTTCATGCTGTTTATAAAATTAGGGATGCAAATATTGTAATTAAAACGTGACGAATATCAAAATCGTTGATAAATGCCAACCCACGGTTAGTATAATTTGGGGTAGGAAAATTACAGGATGGTGGATGTTTTCTGGTTATTACCTTTTTCTTTCATTACTTTTTGCTTGTCCAAAAAGTAACCAAAAAAGACACCACGCACTTTTACCTACGAATTAGTAATAACAAGTATACACGATGCTATAAATACATCGTATGGTAAACTCATTAAAATATGTTAATTTAAAATGCTATTGAGGGCAACTCTGCGCCGCCCCACTCTATTACGGTGTAGCCTTTGCGGGTGAAGGGGGTAAGGGTTTGAGGGGTATGTTTGTAGTCTTTATCTACAGCTTTAAATACCATCATTATACGTTGCATGCTTTCGGGTGCGGGGGTTATGGTTAGGGGTACAGCCTTAGAATACGCCGTAGTTTCAAAGCGGATAAAGAAATAATCGCTGCTTGCCATGCGGGGAGCCCAGTAGGTAATAAAATCGGCACGCTCGCGGGCATTTAGGCCCAGCAAAGTTAGCTTGTCGGTTAAAAAGCTACCTGCTTCAGTGCCTTTTATTACAAAGCCTTCGTTTTGTTTTATGTAGCTCATATCATCTTGCACGCCATCCCAAAACAGGTAGGGATAGTCTTGACCATTGCTGTTTAACATACCATCTGGCGCTGCCTTAACATTCCATGTATTGCCGGTACTAATCTGGGGCCAGGTAAAAGCCAGTTTACCTTTTAAATCAAGCTTAACGGTTATATCCTGTTGCTTGGTGGGGTATAGATAAATAACCGGTTTTTCGGTCATAGGGTAAATAGGCGGTTCAACAACCTGCACTGGAGGTGGGGGCGTATGCAAGAAGTTGTAATAATCATCGCCTATCCTTCGGCCATAGCTATAAACCTGTGCATAGGATAAGCTATCTAATCCAAAAATAGCATTGCGGGTGCCACCCCAGTTGCTTGGAAGTTTTAGAATAAACATAACAACACTGTCTATTTGGCGGGCTTTACAGCTATCCCAACGGGCCAGTTCTTTAATGCTAATACTCCAGTTGGTTTTATTGTATTTCAGCTTTAAAATAGAGTCGGCTTTGGCGGTACTGTCTATGGGTGCAGGTTTTACCGATTGCTCTGCCGCAGGTTTATTTCCACAAGCTATGCCTAGCATTACCATACCTATTGTTATTAAGAATATATTTTTCATTATTAAATATGCTTTTAGTTAATAATATCGGGCATTACCATACCACCCCACTCTATTACCGTATAGCCTTTGCGTGTAAAAGGTTGTAAAATTTGGGCAGGTAATTCTATGGGTGTGTCCAGCTTTTTATACACCATAAATATGCGTTGCATATTTTCTGGCGTAGGTACCACACTTATTGGCATTGCCTTATCATACGCCGCTGTTTCTAAACGGATAAGGTTATATTTATTTTGCCTTAGGCGTGGCGCCCAAAAGGTAATAAAATCGGTGTACTCGCGGCTGTTTAGTCCTAGTAGTTTTAGCTTATCGCGAAGGAAGTATTCGGTATCATCGGCAGCAACAACAAAGCCTTGGCTAAAATCAACCCATTTATAGTCGGTAGTTTTGCTCTCCCAAAACAGGTAAGGGTATTCGTTGCCCGCTGCATCGGTAAGCATACCATCGGGTTGCGCGGTTACAGTCCAGCCCAGGTTAGCATCAACCTTTGGCCAGGTGTATAGTTCTTCGCTATCAAATTTAAGGTTTACGTTAATATCCATCTGCTTTTCAGGATAGAGGTATATAACAGGCTTTAGGGGCTGCACCATCATCCTATGGTCATCTTTTTTTCATTAGGTATAAAACGGTAGGGATATTCCTTTTGTATTTTTTCCCATATCATATACTCCTGCTCTACCAGCAATGCATAGCTGTGTAGTTGACGGTATTGCAGGGTTTTCATGCGCTGTTGGTAGGGGCCTGTCATAGCCCAGTTGTAGTCTATAGTATACAGGTAGGTTATAGCACTGTCTATCTTCTGCGATTGAGGCTTATCGTACTTAGCTATTTGTTTTACTGTGCTTTTAAAAGTACCAGGGTTGAAAATAAGGTTTAGCAGGGAGTCGAGCTTGGGAATGCTTTCTGCGGGAGTGGCCTGGTATACCGTATTTTTAGCCGGTTTAAATTCCCTTTCAATCCTCTCAAACACACCATACTCTTGTGCAACCAGTTTGTAATAGCCAAATAGTTGCTTGTAGTACATCATATCCATGCGGTACTTATACACCGGCGACATGGGCCAATCTACAGGTGAATTTTGTACATATGCAACAGCGGTGCCTATTTGCTGCGACTCTAATTGGCTGTATTGCCAAATTGCTGAATTTACCTGGTAATAGGCAGACGAGTTGTACTGTAGGTTTAGCATCGAGTCTAATGCCTTGCTGCGTTGGGCGCACACGTTATTTCCTTGCATAGTTAGTGCAAGCAACAGGGCACAGATTATGGGTGTATACTTTTTCATGTTTAAAGCATTGTGCAATACATATATATTGCGTTAAATTTGAAACTCCGTATAAGAGATTAAATTAACTACAATATTCCATAAATGGCTGCTAAAAAGAATTAACCCGCTGCACCTGGTGCATGGGTAATGATATAATGATGGAGTACCACGATACCGAATGGGGTGTGCCAGTACACGACGACCAAAAGCATTTTGAGTTTATAGTGTTAGATGGTTTCCAAGCCGGGCTTAGCTGGCTTACTGTTTTGCGCAAGCGCGATAACTACCGCAAGGCTTTTTAAACTACAACCTGAAAAAGATTGCCGCTATGGACGATAGCGATGTGGAAGAACTGATGCTTAACGATGGCATTATACGCAACCGCCTAAAGATAAAAGCTACCATTGGCAACGCCAAAGCCTTTATGGAGGTGCAAAAAGAGTTTGGCAGTTTTGATAAATACATTTGGCAGTTTGTAAACAACAAAACCATTGTAAACAAGCCCAGTATTGGCAACTACCTATCTAAAAGCCCCGAAAGCGATGCCATGAGCAAAGCCCTGATAAAGCGAGGCTTTAAGTTTGTGGGTTCTACAATTTGCTACGCCTATATGCAAGCAGCGGGCATGGTAAACGACCATACGGCGGAGTGTTTTAGGCAGAAAGAGGTTTCTTTGAAACAATGAAAAATTAAAAACGATAAATGAAAAATCACATTTGGGATAGGCTGAGAAAAGTAGTGAGGACGGGAACCTTTAGTCGCTATTCTGCGCTATAAGTGCTTACTATGAAACCTTACTTGAAGACTATATTGATATTGATTATTATAGTCGTTTTAACTTGCTGTAAGCAGGTAAATCCTGTCGAGTGTGTAAATTTATGCTTTGAAATACAGCCAAAAGAAATATTGCCTTTAGAAGATAAAATTGCAGGAAGAAACCCACAATTCACTTTTCATTTAGGTAAAGAGTTTTATCCTTTAAGCTATTCTTCTGATTTTGCTGACTCAATTATAAAGCACGATAAAAAAGCAAATATTGATGCGATATTTTACTTACCAATTGTAGATGATAAAAAGCAATCTGCTATTATTACTCCATATTGTATTTCATTAATAAACGAAGAATATGTTAGGTATAAAAAATTTGTTCTTGATAATGTAGATTCAGATTATATCAGTAATGGTAATAGTAGCCATCTTTCAGGAGAGCCAGTAATACTCTATTATTCGGATTCTCGTATTGGTGTTGGGTATTACTTTCATCAATATACTTCAGGAGCAGTGCATGGTTGTGGTTTTTATCGGACAATAAATGTTAATCTTACTACAAACACTCCAATAAACTTTAATAATTATTTTAAAGTAACCACAACAAAAGACACAACTAATTTCCTAACTACTTTCAACCGAAAGCTTAGGCTTATTGATTGCCAGTTAACGGGTTTAGAAGAAGAGGGGTTGAACTTTATTATCCGTAAAGACAGTATCGATTTTTTGTTTTCTGCCTATGAAGTTGGTTCTTATGTCCAAGGAACTCCGGCGTTAACTTTATCTAAATCAGAGCTAAAGAATTTTATTGAAGAATAACTACTCTATCCCAGTAGCATCAATTTTAACCTCCAGGGCATCAAACTGGGTGCGGTATACTTTTAGGCGGACTAAAAAGCCGCGGGGGTGCGTATTTTATACTCGTTCATGCTTACAATAGCTGATTTTAGGCCATCGGGCATAGTCTCGCCCAGCATGTTTAGTGTTTTGCGTATTACATCAACAAAAACATCTAAGGTTTTCATTGAATAGTCGGGGTTGTGCAGCTCTGCGGTAATAAGTATAAGGTTTGCACGGCTACTGTCGCCGCCAGATATTTTGTACTGTACATTGCTCCACCTGTTGTTGTAGTTGGCACCGCCTACTACGTAAGGGGGCAACTCGCACATGTGCATAAGACCATAATAGCTTTGGCAGGCAAAATTGCTGCCTATACCAAAGCTGCCCGACTCTTGTTTAAGCAGCTTAAAATTATCGAAGGTGGCTTTGGGCTGGTAGATATCTACAATAGAAGTGTCTCGCCCAAAGATGGTATCGTTAGGTAGCTGCGCCATGCTTGCAAAACAAAGCATGCAAAATACAGCCAATAATACCTTACCCTTAAACCTTACCATTGTGTAAAAACTATTAGTTTGCAATTATACTAAAAACATGGGGTGGTTTGTTACCAACAGGCTAATAAATGTAAACTGTGTACGGTTTAAAACATTTTAGGCAGTTTTGCATTATACTGCCTACGCACTTAATATTACTTTTGCCAACATTGTGAAAAGGAGCCACTTAATTTATCTTATAGTTATAATAATTTACATTGTAGGTATTGTAGGCTTATCTATGCCTATATGCCATAAGGTGTTTATTAACCTATCATCGCTAAATATATTAATGGCGGTGGTGTTGGTTATATTTTACCACACAACATCGCACACGCTGATGCAAAACGCAGAAGAAAGGCGCTTGCATGGCGAAAACCCTGCCGACTATATTGTACGCGAGGGGATGACATTTGTATTTAAATCGTTTTTAGTAGGTGTAGCGGGCTTTTTTTAGAGGTAGACGGGGTAAAAACAGGCTTAATTTTTGGCGAATATAACTATGGCGATGTACTGGGGCCAAAGTTTATGGAGGTGCCGCTGATACTGGGCCTTAACTGGTTTTTTATGATTTATTGCGCTACGCAAATTGCCGGTTTGGTAAAGTTGCCTTTGCTACCTACGGCTTTGCTATCGGGCCTTATAATGACCGTTTACGACCTTATACTGGAACCTAATGCCGTAGCTATGGGCTATTGGCACTGGCACGGCGGTACAATACCTATACAAAATTACGTTGCGTGGTTTGTAGCGGGCAGCGTGCTTAGTCTATTTTACATATACCGCAGCACAAGGGTGCATAACATGATGGCTGTTTTTCTTTTTACCATACAAGTAATATTCTTTAGCCTGCTAATTGTTATCAGGCAATTTATGTAGTCATTAACCAGTAATATTAAAATCTTAATTTACTCTATACCCAATACTTACCAAACTTTGTTTAAACTTTTACTTTAAATGTTAAACAAAAAACGTATTATTGTGTTTTAATTGGCATTGAAAATTTCATGAACTGGATAGTATACACATTTTGCTTTATAGGCGCCTTTGCCTTTATGGAGTTTGTAGCATGGTTTACGCATAAATACATTATGCATGGCTTTTTATGGAACCTACATAAAGACCACCACGAACCCGGTTACCACCTGTTTGAAAAAAACGATTGGTTTGGGGTGTTCTTTGCCCTTATATCTATGGCTTTTACCATGACCGGCGTAGCCCATGGTTTTGACTGGAAATTTTTTATAGGTATAGGCATAGCAGCCTACGGCGCTGCCTACTTTTTTGTACACGATATTTATGTACACCGCCGGGTAAAATGGTTTAGCAAGGTAGATAACCGCTACCTGCGCGCTTTGCGCATAGCACATAAAATTCACCATAAAAAAATGGGTAAAGAGCATGGAGAGTCTTTCGGCTTTTTACTACCCCACCCTAAATATTTCAAAAAAACAGAACAACAACAACGTGGCTAAAAAAGTATTAATAATTGGCACAGGGCTAGGTGCCTTATCTACCGCCCTTAGGTTAACAACACAAGGGTATACCGATATTACAATGGTAGAAAAATACCACCAACCCGGTGGGCGCTTAAACCGCATAGAGAGTGATGGTTTTACGTTTGATATGGGTCCATCTTTCTTTAGCATGAGCTATGAGTTTAAAGAACTTTTTGATAGCTGCAAAATGGAAAACCCGCTGGTATACCAAAAGCTGGAACCACTATACCGCGTAAACTTTGCCAACGGAAAAACATTTAATATTTATACCGATTTAGATAAGCTGGCCGCAGAGTTTGAGGCCATAGAGCCTAATTTTAAAGCTAAGGTTGAAAAATATTTACTGGATGCTAAAAACGTTTTTCACGATACGGAAGGCATTATTGTAAAACAGAATTTTAGCAGCAAAGCCCACTATTTACTGCAATTAACGCGTGTACCCATTAAGCACCTGCCACACGTATTTAAATCTATGTGGACAGAGTTAGAAAACTCTTTTGAGAGTAACGAGGTTAAGGTTATCTTCTCTTTAGTAGCATTCTTTTTAGGTGCTACCCCGTTTGATACGCCAGCGGTATATAAGCTGCTCACCTACACAGAGCTTCAGCACGATGGCTACTGGAGCGTAAAAGGCGGTATGTACCGCATAGTTGAAGTGATATATGAAGAACTAATAAAACGTGGTGTTAAATTTCAGTTTAATACAGAGATAAACGGCTGTGTAGAAGAAGGCAAAAAAGTTGTTGCATTTACTGATACTAAGGGTAATAAATACGATGCCGATGTATTTGTAGTTAACGCCGATGCGGCATCGTTCCGCGGCAGGATTTTAAACCGCAAAAAATACAACGAAGAGCGCCTTAGCCAAAATGGAATGGACTCTTGCGCCATTTACCGTATACCTTGGTGTTAAAGGCAAAATAGATGGCCTAAGCCACCATAATTACTTTTTAGGTGATAACTTTAAAGAGTATGCCGATAAGATTTTCAAGTCGAGTGTAAGCCCTGAGAAAGCCTATTACTATGTAAACGTAAGTTCAAAATCTGACCCGGATTGCGCACCCGAAGGTTGCGAAAACGTATTTATACTGTGCCCCGTGCCCGACCTGCGCTTTAAGAAAAGCTGGGAAGATACCGAAGCCCTTACCGAATATATTATTGACGATTTAGGCAAACGCATTGGGTATGATATTAAGAACAATATTATGACCAAGGTGGTGCTTAACCCTACCCAATGGGAGCAAAACCTAAACCTTTATAAAGGCAGCGGCCTGGACCTTGCCCACGGCTTAAAGCAGGTAGGGGCGTTTAGGCCAGCCAATAAAGACGAAGAGTTTAAAAACCTGTATTACGTAGGTGCATCTACCACCCCGGGCACAGGTTTGCCTATTGTTGTTATCAGCTCGCGCTTAGTTACCGAACGTATTTTAAAAGACGCCTAAAACTAAAGCCATGCAGCCCAGTAAACTCTTAATAGACCAGAAGAAGCTGTTTGAAAGCACCGCTATACAATGCAGCCGCATTGTAACTAAAAAGTACAGCACATCATTCTCTCTGGGCATATCGCTTATAGATAAGCAACACCGAGATGCTATTTATGCCATATACGGCTATGTGCGCTATGCTGATGAGATTGTAGATACCTTTTACGACCAGGATAAAGCCACGTTGCTAAACGAGTTTAGGCTAGAAACCTATAAGGCTATAGAGCGGGGCATTAGTATGAACCCCATTATAAGCAGTTTTCAAAAAGTAGTAAGGCAATACGGTATTGATGTTGCTTTGATAGATGCCTTTTTAAACTCTATGGAAATGGATTTAACGGGCAATACTTACAACGATACATCGTACAACGAATATATTTATGGCTCGGCAGAAGTAGTGGGTTTAATGTGCCTGCTGGTTTTTTGTAGCGGCGATAAAACAGAATATGAACGCCTAAAAGCCGCTGCACGCAGCCTGGGTGCCGCTTTTCAGAAAGTAAATTTTTTGCGCGATATGAAAGATGATTTTGATGAACGTGGCCGCATTTACTTTCCGGGAATAAACTTTGCTAATTTTACTACTGCTGATAAAGCACTGATAGAAGCCGAGATTGAAAAGGATTTTGCCGATGCTTTAATTGGCATTAAACAACTGCCCATAGCCTGCCGTAAAGGGGTGTACCTTGCCTATAGGTACTATACCAAACTATTTAAAAAAATAAAGAAAAAAGAGCCCAAAGTAATTAAGACCGAACGGGTTCGTATTAATAATTTCATTAAGCTGGTTATCCTGTTAAAATCGGATGCCCGCTACAGGCTAAATATGTTATAGGCTATGTTTGATAAGCACTATACATACTTGCTGTTGAACATTGCAACGTTGTTTTTTCCACTTGTTTTATCGTTTGATAAAAGGTGGCATACTACAAAAAATGGCCTCAATTGGCATGGAGCATTGGCATAACCGGGGCATTTTTTATAGTATGGGATATGCTAAAAACCTACTATGGTGTTTGGTCTTTCAACCCTGAATATCTTTTAGGAATATATATTGGCAACCTGCCTATTGAAGAATGGCTGTTTTTTGTTACCGTGCCTTATGCCTGTGTGTTTATATACGAATGCTTAAACGCTTACCTGCCCGATTATTTAGAGAAACCATCAAAGTATATAGCGCCCATACTAATTGTTGTACTGCCGGTGTTGGGTATAATTAACTACAGCCGCTTGTATACATTTGTTACGTTTACATTTACTGCCGCTGCATTATTCATCTATATAAAAGTATTTAAAAACCGCTTGGGTGGCCGTTTTTGGTTGGCTTACCTGGTACACCTTATACCTTTTTTTATGGTAAACGGGGTGCTAACAGCCCTACCGGTGGTTATTTATAACGATGCCGAAAACCTGGGCATACGCATAGGCACCGTACCAATTGAAGACAGCATATATTCTATGCTGCTACTGCTAATGAATATTGGGATATTTGAATGGCGGCAGCAAAAAACGCTACATCTTAAAGCGTAGGGTGCTTACTATAGATTCCACATCACTAAAATACTTGTTAAAATAATCGGGGGTTGATGTGTAGGTGATAACGTAGAACTTGCGGCCCTCTTTAATTATGGCCTGCCATAGTTTAAGTTCCGTACCATCATCAGCAAATTTGGTTGTGTTGTAAGTTAACACACGCCCTTCGGCTTTGTATTTACCAACAGCGTAGGGTATAACTTTTACTGATTTTATATCCTCGCCCAAAACAGGTTCAAGGTTGTTTATAGATAGTTCTATATATTCATCAAGAGATAAATCTTCTACCCCTGCCCCTTTTTCTGATGTTATGTTCATGTTGTCTCTAAAGCCGTCTTTGGCAGACTCTTCGGGGGCATACAAAACCGGCAGGGTGGCAAAATGCCCGGTGTCCCAGCTAAGGGGGAATATCAAAGAAAACTCTTTATCGTTAAAAATACCTGTGGGTGTTTGGGCATTAAGGTTAGCCGCCCAAACCACTAATAACACTGCTATAAAGCGCATAAAAATCTATTTTAACAGCTAAGGTAGTAAATAACTTCACAAGCAAAGACTAGCTACAGAACGTTTACTTGACTATTTTCGTACACAATTAGCACTATGTTAAAATCAGCACTATTAACGGCATTGGTATTTTTTACCGCGCTGGCACTGTCGGCGCAGCCTACGCCATCAAACTCGCCCTACCAGTTAGATGGTAAAAAGGTATTACACAATGGCCGCCCCATAAAAACATTTGAGGGTATCTATTACCTAGGCCCGGGTACCATTGCCATAAAAGAAGGCGGCAAGTGGACCTTTGCCGATACCACAGGCAAGCGCCTTTCTAAAAACAAATACACCGATGTTAGCCTTATAGCCAATGGGCCGGTGGTTATTTATAACGATAAGCTAATGGGCTTTGCCCGCCGCGATGGAAGCATTATTATTGATGCCATTTGCAGCGAATATAAAATGGTGGGCAAGGGTTACATCCGCCTGGGCCAAAACAATAAAGTAGGGCTAATTGGCCCGGATGGTACGCTGATACTTGTGCCTAAATATGATGGTATTGGCTTTGTTGCCAATGGCGCTATGATAGCTGTGCAGCAAGGCTGCCAAACTATTTATGTAGATTCTACCGGCCGCCAGGGTGCGGGCGCTAAAATACCAAGCAGGGTAGGTTGCCGCATTGGCTTTGTAGATTCTACAGGAAAAGAAATTGTAAAACCTATTTTTGATGATTATGCCGATGCAGGAACCAAGGGCGGTTATGTGCAGGTAATGCTTAATGGTAAGTCGGGCTTGATAAATAGTTTGGGCGAAGAAGTGCTGACGCCTAAATATAACTGGATAAACCAATCGGCTACAGCATCGGGCTACATGCAGGTTAAGCTGGGCGATAAAATGGGTATTATTGATACCACGGGCCACGAGATTATTACCCCCGAATACGAATCGGTTTTTTCTTTAGATGGGGATTTGTTCGCCATAAAGCAAAATGAAAAATGGGGTGTTATTGATATTAACGGAAACCAGAAACTGCCTAACGAATACGAAACCATTGCCACCATCTATGGCGACCGTATTCTGGTAAAGCAAAACAAAAAATGGGGCCTTGTTGATACCACAGGCAAAGTAATTGTAGAGCCTAAGTACGACCGTGTAGACCATACCGCTTTTAGCAAAGGCATGCTGCCCGTGCGCGAAAAACGCCAGTTGCTTTTGGTTGATTTAAATGGTCGCGAACTGCTTGGCGATATTGGCACACAGCAGGTAAAACTAAACAGCGGCAACACTTGGGAGCGCATCGGCACAGAGTGGAAACTAAGCGGCTCTGCCACCAAATACAACTACGATAAAATGCGCTGGTACTCATCAAGCATGTCTATAGCCTATAAAGATGGCAAGGCCGGTTTGGTTAACGCCGCAGGCAAAGAAATTACGCCTTTTGCTTACGATACCGTGCGCTACATTGCCCCTAACCTGGCGTGCGTTGTGGCGGGTAAAAAAAATGGCTTGGTAAATAGCACCGGTAAGCTGGTGCTACCGGTAAATTATTACCTTATAAGTACTATTGGCAATGGCTACTGCGCGGTGTGCGAGGGCGAATACCTTGTAGGTACACGCCCCGATGGTATACCCACCCGTTACACGGTTTGCCACTGGGGCTTTGCCGATAGTACGGGCAAAATGGTTATTACCCCTAATTATGATGATTTTGAGGCGTTTGTTAAAGGCTACGCCCCCATCAGCCTGAATAAAAAACAAGGCCTTATAGACAGCACCGGCAGGGTGGTTGTAGAGCCACGGTACGATAAAATAACGGCCTTTCAGGGCAATGTGGCCTTTGTTAAGGTTGATGGTAAATGGGGTGTTATAGACCGCAGTGGACGTGAGCTTATTGAACCCACCTTTACTACCGATTACCGCTTGGAACTTAAAACCGCCGCACCACAGCTAAAGGCCAGCTACTATCCTAAATTTTACAAAGGCTATGCAACGGTATTTAATGGCCGTCGTTGGGGGTTGGTAGATAGCCTGGGCAAAAAAGTGGCCGATGTTATTTACGATGAGATTGATATTTTAGAAGAACCGCAAAAAGGCATTATTGCCCTTGTAAAGCTTAAAAAGAAATGGGGCGCCATAGATGCGCGCGGCAACGAGGTTATCAAACCCAAATACCTGTCGCTATACCAGTTTACTGAGGGGCTTGCGCGTGCTATTAAAGGCCCTAAGTATGGGTATATTGATGCAACGGGTAATGAGGTTATTCCGGAGTCGTTTGACGAGGCAGGGATATTCCGCAACGGCTGGGCCATTGTACACATTGCCTACCGATACTTTTTGGTAGATACTGATGGGAATCCGATGGATATTCGATAGTCTTGAGTTTTGAGGGGTGAGGGGTGAGTTAAAGGTAAAACCTCCTCCGGCACTTCGTGCCACCTCCTCCAAAGGAGGACAGCTACGGATTTTAGTGGCAGGTGACGCTGCGCTTTAACACCTGCCACGGTATGTCACGAAGTAACGGAAAAGGATTCCAATGTATAATTAGTATCAAACACCGCTAATGTAGCCCCAACTACCAACGCACCAGTGCCGAACCCCACGTAAATCCGGCTCCAAAAGCTGCCAGAGCATATCAGGTTACCGGGCTTTACCCTGCCCTCTTGCCAAGCCTCGCTTAAAGCCAATGGAATAGATGCGGCTGTAGTGTTGCCATACTTTTGTATGTTGTTAAACACTTTATCATCGCTAAGGCCAAATTTTTCTTGCACGGCTTGCGATATGCGCAGGTTTGCCTGGTGTGGTATCAACAGGTCAATATCATCTTTAGTAAGGTTATTATGGGTTAAGGCCTCGTTAATAACCTCGGGAAAGCGAACCACAGCGTTTTTAAAAACAAAAGGGCCATCCATATAAGGTAGCATGCTTCCGTCTTCAATCATTTCTTTTGTAACGCGGGCTTTGCGGTTGCTGCCCGGGTGCTGCACCGTTAGCTTTTCGGCATACACCCCATCGGCATGTATGTGGGTAGAAAGTACGCCCCTGCCCTCTTCGGTAGTTGCCTGTAGAACAGCGGCGCCTGCGCCATCGCCAAAAATAACGGCCATGCCACGGCCACGGTCGCTAATTTCCATTACATTAGATTGTATCTCAGAACCAACAAGTAATATGGTTTTATAAGCACCTGTTTTAATGTATTGGTCGGCAATAGACAGGCCGTATATAAAGCCGCTGCATTGCGCCCTAACATCTATACAAGGTATGCCGGGCAAGCCCAGTTCGCGCTGCAACAACACGCCCGACCCCGGAAAGTTATAATCGGGGCTTAGGGTAGCAAATACTATCATTTCAATTTCTGATGCATTAACACCTGCACGCTCCAGCGCCATGCGGGCTGCGTTTGCCCCCATAGACGATACTGTATCTTTTCCTTCGGTAAAAAAGCGGCGTTCTTTAATACCGGTACGTTGGGTTATCCACTCATCGGTGGTATCCATGTGTTGCACCAAATCGTTATTAGTTACAACATTTTCAGGCACATAATGCCCCACGGCCTTTATTAGAGTACTTGGCATAATATATTTTGCGGCAAACCTACTAAAAAATAGTAAAAACCACTTCAATTAGAATATTTACCATCCATCGAAAGAAAATTACCAATAATAGAAAAGCCGAAGAATTCTTTTTTGGGGCCGTATACATTTGTCAAAAAGCTAACAGTAAAACCCAATTACAATGAAAGCACTAAAGAATATATCATCTAATCCTAACATAGCAAGAAAGGCTTTTATGGCGTACGCTTTTGTATATGCCTTTATGTTTAACCTGAATATTGAGAATATAAACAGCGTTATTAGTTGGACGCTTTCTATAGCCTATCAAAAAATTACTAAGTCGTAAAACACCTTAACCCAAGAAAACACAGGGCCCCGGATTTGTGCCGGGCTTTTGTTTTACCACTAACTACCCTATCCTGCTTTTACTATATCATATATATGATTGATATATAACTTGATATTTTGATTTCTATAAATTGTTTGAAATAAATAATGCCTAAATACTACCAACCATCGGGCAAAAGGTGCTAGCCATAGAATAAAGGCAAACGAAAATCAGGGCACACGTATCTTCACCAAACAATAATTGAAAAATGCATTGTGCATTTAAAGAAGTTATTAAATAACCTAAAAATACACATTATGTCAACTGTAGATTTCAACACCCAGATAATAAGCCACTCTAAACAATTAAAATACTTTGCATTAAAACTAACTGCAGATTATGAGGAGGCGCAAGACCTGTTACAGGAAACTATGTTAAAAGCCATAAAATACAGCCATAAATTTGCCGAAGAAACTAACCTTAAGGCATGGCTGTATACTATAATGAAAAACCTGTTTATTAACGATTACCGTAAGGCTGTTAAAATACGTGGTGTGGTTGATTCTGGTAAAGATTTAAACCATGTAAATGTTGCACCGGGTTCTAGCCCACGTATTGCAGAGTCTCACATGAATGAGCTAGAAATACGCAAAGCCATTGCTAATCTGGACAATGAGTACCAGGTACCATTTGAAATGTATGTTGATGGTTATAAATACAAAGAAATTGCCGAGCATTTACAACTGCCTATTGGTACTATTAAAAGCCGCATTTTCTTAGCCCGTAAAGACTTAATGGGCCAGTTGAAAGAATTTCAACGATAGCAAATTGCTATTATACATATAGCTTAACCCAAATGCAAACTCCCCGCCACTCCTGTCGGGGGATTTTTGTTTTTATATATTTGGGGTATGAGGATAGAATTTACTGCACAAATACAAAAAGCAGACTTTGTAAAAATTATGGCAGGTCAGCAGATGAAAAGAACCAGCTCTGTGTTGATGATAACGATTGGCACAAGTATTCTTATTCTGACTGTTATCTATTTTGTGCTTTCACTTAAAATTTCGTTGGCTTTAATCTATTTATTTGCCTGCGCAGTTTTTATACTTATTTATTTCCCATTGCGCTACCGATATATTTTCTATAAGCAGTTTAATAGTAATAAAGCCATACAAAGCCTTATTGCTTACAAATTGAGTGACGAAGGGGTATATGTAAAAGGTGATGGTGTTGAAGGATTATCAAGTTTTGATATGTACCACAAAGTGCTAAATACCTCTGATGCCATATTCTTATATATGAGTACAGATACGTATAATATATTATTCAAGCGTTGGTTTACAGATGAACAATTGAAAGAGTTTATAAATTTTTTACAAACCAAAACCAACTTAAAAATGGAGGGGTTTTAAAACCCAAAGCCCCATCTATTAGACAGGGCTCGATTATTTTTTTATTGTCAGATCCTGAAACCCCGTAATAAATACGGGGCAGGCAATCATGATGACGGTTAGCTGTGTAAAGCGCGGTTGTCTGTTGCAGCCAAACAAGCTTCTTTCATGCCCTCTGTAAATGTTGGGTGAGCATGGCTGGCGCGGGCAATATCTTCTGCTGATGCACGGAACTCCATTGCTATAACACCTTCAGCTATGATATCGGCGGCACGGGGTCCTATAATATGTACCCCTAATATCTCATCTGTATCAGCATCGGCTAATACTTTAAAAAAGCCATCAATGTCGCCTGCAGCGCGGGCGCGGCCCAATGCACGTACAAGAAATGAACCCGACTTGTATTTGCGACCTTCGGCTTTCAATTCTTCTTCTGTAGAACCTACAGAAGCAACCTCGGGCCAGGTATATACTACACCGGGGATAAGCTTATAGTCAATATGCGGTTTTTGGCCTGCAATGTATTCTGCAACCAATACGCCTTCTTCTTCGGCTTTATGGGCAAGCATAGCGCCACGCACCACATCGCCAATAGCAAAAACACCTTCTACGGTAGTTTCTAAATGGTCGTTAACTGCTATACGTCCGCGCTCATCGGCTTTAAGGCCAATGTTCTCTAAGCCTAAACCATCGGTATAAGGGCGGCGGCCAACAGCTACCAAGGCAATAATCGCCGGTAAAGGTTACTTCTTTGCCTTTAGCATCGGTAGCTACAACAGTAACTTCTTTGCCCTTAGCTTTAGCGCTAGATACTTTATGGCCGGTAAAAAACTCCATGCCCTGCTTTTTAAGCACACGTTGCAGTTCTTTGCCCAATGCACGGTCCATAGTGGGGATAATAGAATCGGCATACTCTACGCAGCTAACTTTAGCACCCAAACGGCTGTAAACAGAACCCAACTCTAAACCAATAACACCGCCACCAATAAGTATAAGGTGCTTGGGTACTTCTTTAAGCTCTAAGGCCTCGGTAGAAGTAATAACGCGTTTTTTATCAATATCAATACCCGGTAGTGTTGATGGTTTTGAACCCGTTGCTATAATGGTTTTAGCAGTTTCAATAGTTTCTTCGGTACCATCGGCCTTGGTAACTTTAATGGTGTTTTTGTTTACAAAAGAACCCACACCGGTAAAAACATCAATCTTGTTTTTCTTCATTAAAAAGTTAATGCCGTCGGTATTTTGCTTAACAACATCGGCCTTGCGCTTTATCATTTGCGCCATGTTAACCTTAGGCTCATTAATATCTACGCCGTGCTCTTTAAAATTATGCAGGGCATTATGAAAATGTTCTGAAGAATCTAACAAAGCCTTAGATGGTATGCAGCCTACGTTTAGGCAGGTTCCACCCAGGGTGGGGTATTTTTCTATAATAGCGGTTTTAAACCCCAACTGGGCTGCGCGTATGGCAGCTACATATCCGCCGGGACCTGAACCTATGATAGTTACATCGTATTTCATGAGAATAGAAATTTTTTAGCGTGGCAAAGGTAGTAAAAGAGTAGCGATAAGTGAGGGGTGCGGAGAGATGAAAAAAACACAATTTTCATACACAGGTAACTTCTGCAAAAGTGTGCTAAGGCAATAGCCTTGCAAATTGAGTAATTTAAGGACACCTAAACCCCACATTATGAAGAAACCTTACTCATTTATTTTAATTGATGATGAACCTGTGAGCAATGAACTGAGCGCTATACAAATAAGGCGTGTCTTTCCTGAAGCTAAAACAGTAAGTTTTTCTGACCCTAAAGAAGCTATAGACTCTATTGAACACCACTATGCCGACTATGAAAAACACACCACTATTTTATTAGACATTAACATGCCCTACAGTGGCTGGAAGGTGTTGGAAGGATTTGAAAGTTATACCCGCGAGGTTTACCAGCACTTTATAATCTACATCCTTAGTTCAACATCTAGCACAGACGATGCAGAACGTGCCCGGAAATACCCGCTAGTAAAAGCTGTGTTACAAAAGCCAATAACTAAGCAAGATTTGCTGGATATGTTTAAAGATAATGAGCTACCCCCTTTTAAGGTACTTTAAAAACTTGTGCAGGCCTACTTTTTTGGCAGCATCAAACTCATAACTTATTGAGTTTTCAAAGTAATCAAGTATCACAGATTCGTCTACTCCCCTGCCTGTGCCCAGCTTAGCGGCCTCGGCTTTGTGTTCAAGCCCAAATTTAAGTGTCTTGTTAAACTCTGCTATAAACTCAGTGCTTATAGGTTTGTTGGCAGCCCATACGGCAAACACAAAAGGCAGGTTTTTAAACTTTTGCCATTCGCCCGCAAGATCGTAGGTGTACTTATATTTATCAAGCAAGGCAAAGGTGCGGTCGCCAATAACTACGGCTGCGGTTTTGCCTTGTATTGTCTCCTCATACCCCTCGGTAGCTTGTACGAAGTTGGGGCTTATATTCCAATACTCTTTGGCCAACACCTGCACCAGGTTTACCGATGTGCGCGACTGGTAATCGAGCATTATGGTTTCTATTTCTTCTAACGGAACCTCGCTTAACAGCAGTACAGATTTTACGTTGCCAACTGCACCAATGCAATAGTCGGCTATAATGTGGTATTCTTTTAAATGAGGAAGTAAAGCCACAGGAACTAAGCCTGCATCAACAGTACCATCATTCAGCTTTTGGGCGCAGACAGATGGTATATCCAAATCCATTACCATATTATCTTTTAGGTAAGGGGAGTTTTGGATTCCGTAAAGAAATGGCAGTGTATTTAAATACGATACTATAGAAAACCTAACCTGCTGCAATGCTACTTTAGTTTATACTTATCGTTAAAGAACACACGGTAGTTGGCTATTGTTTTTTGCTTTTGCACTATAGCCAGGTTTTCATTAGTAATAATAAACTGGGCAAAATCGCCGGCGCCAAGCAATGCCAAGGCCTTTTTATCGCTTTTTATGGCGTTAAAATAGGTGGTAGCATAGGTTTGGTTGTTAAACTTGCGCACCAATATCATTTGTATAGAATCGTTTAAGAAACGGCTTTCTATTTTCAAATCCATAAGGCTGAAGAACTCCGTATTAAAGTCAGACACCAACGTTTTAACCTCGTTTACTTTTACCTTTTTATTAGTTAAAACCAGCATGTATACATGGGCCGAATCTGATGCCATGTTAAACATGGTTAGCGCATCGGTATTGGTTTTAGAGTTATCAATAAAGCCGGTAGAGTCGCCACGCTGTTTTTTAATATAATCCAGCAGGTATTGGGCCTCGGTTTTAACAGGGGCCAGCGGGTAGTTATTTACCACATCGCGCAGCGATGCCTCAAAGGCACCAACATCTTGCGTACGGCCAACAGCTAAAGCACGCAGGTAAGCAAACTTAGGGCGGAAGTCTTTATCGTTGTATTTGCTCAAAGCCTCATCGCAACGGGTAACAACCTCTTTATAGTATTGCTTTTTGTACATATCAAAGGTTTCTGAATAAAACTTATCCATCTCCTTTTTAGCAATATCATTACGTAGTGGCGAGCCCGGGTTTTTAATAAGCTTGGCATAGTCGCTATCGCCAAAGCGGCTTAGTATAATATCCTCGTAATATTTAGCCTTGGCAGAGTTGCCTATGGTGCCATACATACGGTATAGCTGATAGTAGGCGGGTAACTCATACTTATTGTCTTTATTAAAGCGCAACAGCATTTTCTCAAACATTTCTATAGCGCGTATGTTGTCGGCTAGCTGCTCGCGGTAAATATTTGCTGCATCGTAATAAGCATCTAATATTTTAGCATCAGAGCTATCAAAGTCGGCGGCGGTTTTAGGCAACCCGTCTAAAATCTTTTTAATATCGTTTTCGCGCTTTAGCTTTTGCAAAGCTACAGTGTCTCCACCAACAGCTTTCAGTAAGCTATCCAATGGGTCGGGTTCGTCATTATTAACTTGCGGCGCAAGACTTTCTTTATTACTACGGCGCCAGTTATCGGCCAAAGTCCTTTCGCCCCAAATACGCTTAAACTCGCCAAAGCCCTGGCTGCGCAATATTTGGTTAGTAAAGTAAAAGCCCTAGCTTTGTGTGCCACCACCAACAGTATTGTTGTTGTTGTTATTATTTAAAAAAGTATTGTTGTTATTAAAGGGGTCGTTGCCGCCACCCTGGGTATTGTTTGCTTTGGCCTCTCTCTCTAAACGGTCTTGCTCATCTAAAAAGTATTAAGCTTTTTCAAACGCTCGGCTTCAGGCAGCTTGGCTAAGGTTTGCAGGCTATCCTGTACTTCAATTATATCCAGGTTCCTTATAAGTTCAGAAAGACTTTTCTTCCTGTCTTGTACGCCTTTGTATAGCGGGCTTTCGCGGTCTATAAAAGATGCTGAACTATCGTAATACGCTTTGGCCGGGCGGTATTCAGGGTGAGAAAGGTAAATGTCGCCAATGGCTAGAGTACGATGTGCCCCTTTGGGTATTGTTACCCTTGCTCAACCTAACCGATTTAGTGTAATCTTTTAAGGCCTGGGTTTCGTCATTATCGCGTTGAGCAAGTTCGCCAAGGGCGTAATAAATCTGGTCTAAGTAGTCAACGTTTTTATCTTCCTTCGCCATTTTTAGCAGTCGCTGGCGTATGCCCTTGCTGCTACCGCTGCTGCTATCAAAACTACGAGCCAGGTTAAGCTGGGCGTTAAAGGCCATGTCATAGCTTGGCTGTAGTTTTAACACCTCGCCATACATTTTAGACGCCTCTTTGTAGTTTTTATTTTTTTGGTGTATTTGCGCCAGTATGTATGTATAGCGGGCACGTATTTTTTTAGATTTTGTAAGGTCTATAGCCCTGTTTAACGGTGCAATGGCCGATGAATCATCGCCTTGCTTCAGATAAAAATCGGCCTGCACAGCATAAAACTGGTCCTTCATTTTATTGGGGAAGTCGGCCTCGTTTTTAATCCTGTCTATAACCGATTGGGCTTCGCCAAACATGGCGAGCTCGCTATAGGTGCGGGCTAGGTAAAGCATACCCTCGTGCCTCCAGTGGCGGCGTTTCTTTTTGCTTTTGGTATTGGCAACGTACTCTAAATCCTCTAAAGCAGCGTAATAATCCCTTTTGTAAAAGCGGGCTTTGCCGCGTAACAGGTAACAAGCATCAACCCAAGGGTTATATTGCTTGCCTTTAATAAGCATAGAGTGTTTGGTAACAACCGTTTCGGCCTTTTTAATGGCCTTATCCATTTGGGGGTAAATAGATTTTGACTGCTCTACGGTGCCGAATTTAAAAACGGGTATTATGCGGTCGAATTTATCTACGTGGTTCTTCTCAAGGTTGGCAACACCCTCTTTCCAAGCCTCGGTGCCATTAAAGTAACCGTTGAAGCGCGATGTTGTACCGTGGTAAGCACGGTTCATAAACTTATTCTTTTTTACCGAACAGGCATAGAAAAGACCTGCTAGAGCAAAAACCACCAGAATGGTGCGCAACACGCTGTTATTATATGCTATATTATTTTTCAATTGTATCTCCGGTTCTATTGCCTGTAGTTAACGCAATATGGGCAAAAATATTGTATTTTAACGATGTGGGGGCTATGAGAAATATATTTTTCAAAAGATGGGGTGTTTATAACGCAATTGGCCTTTTATTTGTTTGTACTATTAGTTGAGTTACTATTGCACCCGTAAATGAAGCGTTACCTGACATGGTTTTTACTGTTACCAGCCTTTTGGCCGGGCAGCACAGTATTGGCCCAAACCGGCAAGGTACTTACTGAATATGTGATAGTTAACGGTGATACTATACCCGCCATTGGCTACGACCCTTTTGTGGTAAAAGGCAAGCGGGAGTTCTCCAGCAAAAAGAAAGAAGCGGCCTACGAGAAACTTCTTTTAGGGTGAAAAAGGCCTACCCTATTGCCAAAAAGGCAGGCGACAAATACCAAAAAGTGCAAAAGGAGATTGTGGGCTTATCTGAACCGGAGAAAAAGGCGCGGATGAAAACCCTGGAAGATGAACTATATAAAGAGTACGAGCCTATTATAAAAAAAATGTCGCTGCAAACGGGTAAGGTACTGCTTAAACTGATAGACAGGGAAACCGGCCAAAACTCTTACCATAGGTGGTAAAAGACCTGCGCGGTAATTTTAGGGCGGTTTTTTACTAAGGCTTTGCAAAAATGTTTGGGGCTAACCTGAAAGAAGAGTACGCCCCGGACAAGAACCAAGAGGATAAAATGATTGAGGAAATGATAGGGCGGATTGATAGAGGGGAGGAGTAGTTTTTAGAGGTGAGGGGTGAGGGACGAGTAATAGTTATGAGTAGAAAATATCGGTTATTAAACCATTTAAAAAGAACAACAAACAATATCAACCTGTAAGGGTTATTAATAGCACTATAAAAAGTACATGATAAATTTTGAACGTTTTACCCTCGAAAACGGCTTAAGGGTGTTGGTGCATACCGACAATTCTACCCCTATGGCTGTAATGAATATACTATATGACGTAGGTGCCCGCGATGAGAATCCGGATAAAACCGGCTTTGCCCACTTGTTTGAGCATTTAATGTTTGGTGGCAGCGCTAACATACCCGATTATGACGAACCTCTGCAATTAGTAGGTGGAGAGAATAACGCTTTTACATCTAACGACATTACCAACTACTACCTTACCCTGCCCGCAGAAAACCTGGAAACAGGCTTTTGGCTGGAGAGCGACCGTATGCTGGAACTGGCTTTTTCTGAAAAGAGCCTTGATGTGCAACGCAACGTGGTTATAGAAGAGTTTAAGCAACGCTACCTTAACCAGCCTTATGGCGATGTATGGTTGTTGCTACGCCCCTTAGCGTATAAAACACATCCCTACAACTGGGCTACCATAGGCAAAGAAATTAAGCATGTGGAAGACGCCACTATGGACGATGTAAAGGGCTTTTTTACAAACATTACCGCCCAAACAATGCCATATTAGTAGTTGCAGGTAACGTTACTTTGGAACAGGTTAAAGAACTGTGCAACAAATGGTTTTTGCCTATACCCGCAGGCAATATTGATACACGCAACCTGCCCAAAGAGCCTAAGCAAACAGAGGCCCGCACGCTAACCGTAGAACGGGCAGTGCCTGCCAGTGCCATTTATAAAACATGGCATATTGAAGATAGGCTTCACCCTGATTATTATGCTATTGATTTAGCATCTGATATTTTATCAAACGGAAAATCATCTCGCCTTTACCAACGTTTGGTTAAGGAGCAAAAACTGTTTAGCGATATTAACGCCTACCAAACCGGCGATATTGATGCAGGTTTGTTTGTAGTATCGGGCCGGTTGAATAAAGATGTTACCATGGAAGAAGCTGAGAGGGCCATTGAAGAGCAACTGGATTTATTGAAGAACGAAACCGTTGAAGAACGCGAACTGGATAAGCTTAAAAACAAGCTGGAAAGCAACAATGTTTTTGGTGAAATGAGTGCATTAAATAAAGCCATGAACTTAGCTTATGCTGAACTACTTGGCGATGCTAACCGTGTAAACACCGAAATGGAACAATACCATAAGGTTAGCCCGGCCGATATTCAGCGGGTAGCTAATACTGTATTTACCCAAGAGAATAGTTCAACACTTTATTATTACGCAAAAATTAACAGCCCCACTCCCTAAATCCCTCTCCCCGAAGGAGAGAGGGACTTTACTCCCTCTCTTTTGGAGAGGGGTTGGGGGTGAGGCTAAAGACAATATAAAAATGGAAATACTTAACCGCACCGAAGCGCCGGTATATAAAACAATTGAGAAAATAGAAATACCCGAACCTAAGGTTTATACCCTTAAAAACGGGTTGCCGCTATATTATATAAACGATGGTACGCAGGAAGTTATACGTATAGAGCTTTGCTTTAATGCCGGTTATGGGCACGAGAGCCAACGCATGCAGGCCAACGCATCGTTCAACCTGCTAAACTCGGGCACGGCTACACGCACCTCTATGCAAATTGCCGAAGACTTAGACTATTATGGGTCGTACCTGGAGTTATCGCCCGAAAAGGAAAACTCTTACATAACCCTGTACAGCCTTAACAAATACCTTAATAATGTATTGCCTGTTTTTGCTGATGTTTTATCAGGAGCCATTTACCCCGGTAAAGAGATTGATACCTACAAGGCTAACGCCATTCAAAAACTGAATGTAAACAACCAAAAGGTAAGCAACCGCTCTGCAAAGAAATTTGGGCAGGTAATGTTTGGCGAGAATAACCCTTTTGGCTACGCCGAAACGGAAGCCGATTTACAAGCCATTACCCCCAAACTGCTACAGGCATTTTATGTCAACTATATAAAATCGGGCTCGGTTAGTATTATAGTAGCCGGCAAGGTTGGCCCTGAGCAGTTAGCTGCTATTGATGATTATATTGGCGGGCTGTCTTTTAAAGCAGAACCTGTGCAATTGGTAAACAGCCTAACCCCTACCCTAAGCCCGGAACTAGTACACAGGGTACACATGGAAGGCACAGTACAATGCGCCATACGTGTAGGCAAAATGGCGGTTAACAAGCCCCATGCCGATTACTACAAGCACTTAAAATATTAAACACCTTATTGGGAGGCTATTTTGGCTCTCGCCTAATGAGCAACATACGCGAAGATAAAGGCTATACGTATGGCATTGGCTCGTGGATAATATCGCGCAAAGACCTTGGCTATTTTGCCATATCTACCGAAGTAGGCGCCGATGTTTACCAAGACGCTTTGAGCGAGATATACTACGAGATTGATTTGCTTACTACTGAACTTATAGAAGAAGACGAATTGGAAGTAGTACGCAACTATAAAATGGGCAGCCTGCTAAAGGGTTTTGATGGACCCTTCTCCCGCGCCGACAAGTTACGCGGCCTGCTTAATTACGGCTTAGACACCAGCTATTACGATGGGTACATTAAAAAGATTTTGACCATTAAACCGGAGGAGTTGAACGATGTTGCCAAGCGTTACTTACAGGCCGGTACTTTTTACGAAGTAGTAGCCGGAAAAATTTAACAGCCCCATACAGAAACACTTTAGCGTTTGATACGTATCAACGCAGACTATCTAACTTTATGAAGCGCATATACCTGCTCTTTACCCTGCTGATAAGCTTACAGGCCGTTGCACAAGACTGCCCGGAGATTACCAATAAAAAAGCCCTGAAGCTTTACGACCAGGCTATTGAAAAATATAAGTCGAAGGCTACGTACCGCGATTTATTGGAGGAGGCTGTAAACGTAGAGCCCGACTTTGCCGTGGCCTACGACTCGCTGGGCCGCTCCTGGTATTATATAAACAAAACCCTAAACTTTAGTGGCGATAGCTACAAGCGCGCCGAGAAATACTTTAGGCAGGCTGTAGAGGTTTGTCCTGATGTTGACCCCTTTGCCTACTACGTTATAGGCCGCATGGATATGTACAACAGTCAGTTTGGCAATGCCGCCGCTAACTTCCGCAAATTCCTGTCGTACGAAAAGCGCAAGGATAAAGAGTTTAAGTTGAATGATAACGATTTAGACTCGGCCGAGATATTTTTAAAAGATTGCGACTTTTACGATAACGTATATAAAAAGCCGGTACCGTTTAACCCTACCCCACTGGCAAATGTTAGCACATCGGTTGACGAGTATTTAGGCTCTTTAACACCCGATAACGAGATAATGTACTTTACCCGCCGCACCATGGAGGCCACCCTTAACAGCTTAACCGGTCCGGTAGAAAAAGAACGTTTTTGCAAATCGGTAGCGCAGGCTGATGGTAGCTTTGATAAGGGCAAGCCTATGCTACACCCCTTTAACCAACCCGGTAATAACGAAGGGGGCCATCGTCAACCATTGATAATAACACCTTGTATTTTACCATTTGCCGAGACGAGGCAGGCTATCGCAACTGTGATATATACTACTCGGTATTCAGTAATAACGAGTGGGGCGATATAACCAAACTGGACGGTGTAAACCTACCCGATTATTGGGAGAGCCAACCATCAGTATCATCAGACGGAAATACCATTTATTTTGCCAGTGACAGGCCCGGTGGGCAGGGCGGTATGGATATTTATAAGACTGTAAAAGCAGCCGATGGCAAATGGGGTAAGCCTATTAACCTGGGCCCAACCATTAATACCGATTTGGACGATAAATCGCCGTTTTTCCATACCGATGGGCAAACACTATACTTTTCATCAGAAGGGCACCAAAACTTAGGTGGTTTTGATATTTTCTTTTCTAAAACAGATAGCACAGGCAAGTTTTTAAAACCTAAAAATATTGGCTACCCTATTAATACCGATAAAGATGACTTAGGCTTTTTCTGCAGCACCGATGGTAAGACAGGCTACTTTGCCACAGACCGCCAAAAAGGTGTTGGAGGGTACGATATTATGGGCTTTGACCTGTATGCCGCTGCACGCCCCGAGAAGGTATTGTTTGTAAAGGGAACGCTGAAAGACGATGCCGGCAAGCCGGTAAAAAACGCAACGGTAGAGATTAAGAATATAGATAACAAGCAAATAACCAAGGTGCAGGTAGATACTACCACCGGCCGCTATGTTACGGCTGTGGCTTTAAAAAGCGATTATATATTAACGGTGAAACAACCCGGCACGGCCTTTACATCGCAATATTTTTCTAAAGCCGATACAGCAACGGCCAAACCACGTAAGGTTGATTTAGAAGTAGCACCAATTAAAGCCGGAAAGGCTTATACCTTGAATAACATAAACTTTGCTACCAACTCGTTTGAGTTGCCCAAACAGTCTAAACTGGTGGTAGATGAGTTTGCCATATTCCTATCAGAAAACCCAACCATGAAGGTGGCTATACATGGGCATACGGACGATGTTGGTAACGATGCTGCAAATATGACCTTATCAGACAACAGGGCAAAAGCAGTGTATGATTATTTGGTAAGCAAAGGCATAGACAGCAGCAGGCTGTCGTTTAAAGGGTTTGGCGAGACCAAGCCACTTGCGCCCAACACTACAGAGCCTAACCGCGCTAAAAACCGCCGTACGGAGTTTGTTATTGTAGCGAAGTAGGGATTAGATGTCAGGGGTCAGGGGTCAGCATATTCTATCCATTTTAATATTACTAGTGTTTTCTTGTAATACGCCTGAAAATAAGAATAAGCTCTAATATATCTATCCCAGTAATTGATGAAGTTGATTTAATAAAAAAACGACACAGCAATTGCATACTACCACTTGACACTACGCAAGTAAATACAGGCTCCTTTACTAAATCTCATTCAGCAGCTTTCGGCTATTATTTTGCTTATCCTGAGAACAGTATTTTTACACAACAAGAAGTAAATAGTGAGGAAGAAATAGATACTATTAGTTTTAGTATCAGTAATGATAAAGCAGCAAGTTTTATTATTTGGTTGGAGATTTTAGATTTTTCTGATTGCGGAAAAGATGATACCTCTGACAGTTATATTATAAATGCTGTGGACAAAATTGATACGTTAACCGCAGGAATGATAAGGGAATCTAGGATACCGAAAATTGGAAAGTTAAGTGTACAGCATGAAAGTAAAGGACGTAATAGCTTCGGATTTTCTACAGCTATAGCCGCAGAAGATAAAAGATATGGTTATGTATATAAGTTCTTATCTGGCCAAGTCCCAAGGTCCAAAATAGCTATACATTATTTATTTAAGTACGATAAAAAGAAAGAAGCCAAGTACAAGCCAATGGGTATTTACATGGCTAACTCATTAGACGGCTATCCCGACCAACCGTAGTAAAAAAACAAAAATCCCCTCCTGTTTCCAGAAAGGGATTCTTTAATATTATAAAGCGTAGTACTATGCTGTAACTGTAGCAACACCAGACATGTTACCCAATTTTTCTTTAATACGTGCTTTTTTACCTTTAAGCTCGCGTAGGTAGAATATACGTGCACGACGTACAACACCACGTTTGTTAAGGTCAATTTTATCAATAAACGGAGATTCTGTTGGGAAAATACGCTCAACACCAACACTGCCAGACATTTTACGAACGGTGAAAGTAGATGTATTGGCTGAACCGCTGCGTTGTAATACTACGCCTTGGAATAACTGGATACGCTCTTTATCGCCCTCTTTAATTTTAAAGTGGACAGTAATAGTATCACCGGCTTTAAACTTAGGGAAGTTACGGCCTGTTTTTGCTTGGTTATTTACGAAATCTAAAAGTTCCATTGTGGGTGTTTTTTAAAACGGACTGCAAAAGTACAAAGTTATTTGTAATATCAAACAGTTTAGTCAAATTTATTTGCATTTACCTGCAACAGCATCAAAGGTAGGTAATATTAGCTAATGCCTTGCTTACCATTTGCCATACCTAGTATATTTGCGCCGTGAGCTACGACAAGCTAAAAAGCCCATAGAGTATTTAAAAGGTGTTGGCCCACAGCGGGGTGATGCCCTGAAAAAGCATTTGGATATTTTTTGCTACCATGATTTGCTTACCTACTACCCTTTTAGGTATGTAGACCGGTCTAAATTTTATAAGATACGGGAGATTGTGCCCGATATGCCCTTTGTGCAAATGATAGGGCGCTTAACTAGTATTGAGGTGGTTGGGCAAAAAAAGACCCAACGGCTGGTGGCTAAGTTTACCGATGGTGACGAAACCATAGACCTTGTTTGGTTTAAAGGTGTTACATGGGTAAAGAAAAGCCTTGCCATAGGGCCTGAGTATATTGTATATGGCAGGCCAACAGAATATAACCAGCGGGTGAATATTGCCCACCCCGAGGTTGAACTTAACATACCCGCCAACCGGACACTTAACACGGCTTTGCAACCGGTCTACAATAGTTCTGAGGTGCTAAAGAGCCGCGGGCTTGATACCAAAGGCATATTAAAACTACAGCAAACGGCATTAGAAGAGTTAAGGGGCAGCATACCCGAAAATCTGCCTGCAGATGTTATTAAAGATGCACGGTTACTATCGCACGATACGGCATTAGAGGCTATCCACTTTCCGCCCAGTGTTGATATGTTGGAAAAGGCTAAGCATAGGCTAAAGTTTGAAGAGCTGTTTTTTAATCAGCTTAAACTGTTAAAAGCAAAGAGCTATAATAAGAAGCATTACGAGGGCTTTGTGTTTGAAAAGGTTGGTGAACACTTTAACACCTTTTTTAAAGAATACCTGCCCTTTGAACTTACCGGTGCCCAAAAGCGGGTGATGAAAGAGATTAGGGCTGATGTAGGCAGTCGCCGGCAAATGAACCGCCTACTGCAAGGCGATGTAGGCAGCGGGAAAACCCTGGTGGCTTTGCTAACCATGCTTATAGCTATTGACAATGGCTATCAAACCTGCCTGATGGCTCCTACCGAGATTTTGGCCAACCAGCATTACCAAACCCTGCAAGGTATGTTGAAAGACATGGGCCTGAACGTGGCATTGCTAACAGGGTCTACCAAAAAGGCAAACCGCGATGCTATACATAATGCGCTGGAAGACGGTAGCTTACACATCCTTATCGGTACGCATGCGTTAATAGAAGACAAGGTTCAGTTTAAAAACCTGGGCATGGTGGTTATAGATGAGCAGCACCGTTTTGGGGTGCAGCAACGGGCCCGCCTGTGGAAGAAAAACAACCGGCCTCCGCATATACTCATCATGTCGGCTACGCCTATACCGCGCACCTTGGCTATGACACTGTATGGCGATTTGGACGTATCAATTATAGACGAGTTGCCGCCGGGGCGAAAAGCCATTAGCACAGCCCATAGGTTTGAGAGTTCGCGCATATCAGTGTTTGGTTTTATAAGGGAACAAATAGCGCTTGGGGCGGCAGGTATATATTGTATACCCATTGATTGAAGAATCGGAAAAAAGCGACCTTAAAAACCTGTATGAGGGGTACGATGTTATCTGTCGCGAATTTCCTCGGCCCAACTACCATGTAAGTATTGTGCATGGAAAACAAAAGCCGGCAGAGAAAGATGCTGAGATGCAACGCTTTGTAAGAGGAGAAACCCAAATAATGGTGGCTACTACGGTTATAGAGGTGGGAGTAAATGTGCCCAACGCTTCGGTAATGGTAATTGAAAACTCGGAGCGTTTTGGCCTTTCGCAATTACACCAGCTACGTGGCAGGGTGGGTCGCGGGGCCGACCAATCGTACTGTATACTAATGACCGATTATAAACTATCGGCCGATGCAAGGGTAAGGATAGACACCATGGTGAGGACAACCGATGGCTTTGAAATAGCCGAAGTAGACCTGAAATTGCGTGGCCCGGGAGACATGTCTGGCACCCGCCAAAGCGGAGCCGAAGACTTTAAGTTGGTAAATTTGGTGGAAGACCAGAAAATACTTAGCTACGTTCGGAATATAATTATTCAATTACTTGAAAAAGAGCAGATTGACACCCACCCAAATTACAGAATGCTGAATGAATATGCAGCCTTTTGTGGAAGAAGTTCGGGGGTATGGAGCCGTATATCTTAAACAACCTTATTAGGATGTTAGAAAGAAGGTAAAATTGGTTTTGAAAAGTCAGAACTATTTAACATATTTGTACAATTACGTTTCTGACTATATGAGTATTTCTGTTACAACTTTAAACAAATAATAGCGCAGCCTATTGAGGACACCTCTACCTATTTAACAGAAAATAACACACCTAACAACTCTTAAGCAGTTAAAATGAAGCATTTTACCAAACTGTTTGCTGTATTTTTATTTACAGCTATTTCCTATTCTATTTCAGCCCAAACAGTGTACAAATCTTACCACGATGGGCAGGCGTACATTAAAATTTACAACCATTACCCTTTAGACAAAGTATCGTCTGATGAAGTGTTGGTAAGCAATGTGCCTTTTTTAGCAAAAATGGCTGCCAAGTATGGCATTACTAAAGTAAGAAGGCCATTTTACAGGTCGCGCTCGCTAGAAATGCGCCAGGTTTACCATGTTTACTTTGCCAACCATGCATTGATTAATGACCTTATGCGCGAGGCCAAATCGGATGCTACGGTTGAGTATGCCGAAAGGGTGCCAATTTTAAAAACTACCCTTACGCCAAACGATTTAGGTACTAACAGTTGGAGCAACGGTAACTGGGCATTATTCCGTGTAAATGCGCAAACTGCATGGGACATTACCACAGGCAGCACTACTAATACCCAAGTGGCTATAGTAGATAACGCGGTGCAAATAACCCACACCGATTTGCAAGCTAATATTTACATAAACCCCGGTGAGATTGCCAACAACAATATTGATGATGATGGTAACGGTTATATTGACGATGTTAATGGTTGGGATACCGGCGATAACGATAATAACCCAATGCCGCCAAACACATCGTACGACCATGGCACACATTGCGCCGGTATTACGGGTGCTGTAAGCAATAATGGAACAGGCATAGCATCTATAGGCTATAGCATAAAAATAATACCTGTTAAAGCTACAGGTAATGCTGATGGAGCCAACTCTGTAAGCGCGGGTTACGAAGGTGTAGATTACGCAATATCAGCCGGAGCCGATGTTATTAGCATGTCGTGGGGCGGCGGCGGAAGCAGCCAAACAGCCCAAAACCTTTTTAACTTTGCCAATACTCAAGGCATTTTGTGTATTGCCGCAGCCGGTAATGATGATACAGAACAAGTTTTTTATCCTGCAGGCTACACCAATGTTATGAGTGTAGCATCTACCGGTAATGGTGGCTCTAACGACCAAAAATCGAGCTTCTCAAACTACGGAACATGGATAGATATATCGGCCCCAGGTGCTAACATACGCAGTACGGTGCCAACCAATGCGTATGCTGTACTAAGCGGTACATCTATGGCTTGCCCATTGGTTGCAGGCTTGGCAGGACTAATACACTCTATTAACCCTAACATGACCCCTGCCCAAATAGAAAACTGTATAGAAAGCACAGCTACAAATATTAACAGCTCTAATGCCAACTATATTGGAAAATTGGGTGCAGGCCGTATTGATGCCAGATTAGCGGTAGAATGTGCATTAGCCACAGTAAACCCTTACGATGCATCTATTTTAAGCGTTAACTCACCTACCGGCGCTGCCTGTGTAACTACATTTACCCCACAGGTAACCCTTAGAAATACCGGTTTAAATACCCTTACCGCAGTAACCATAGGTTGGCAGGTAGATGGTGGCACCGTAACTAACTTTAACTGGACAGGCAGCCTTGCAGCACAAGCACAAGTAAACGTTACCCTACCTAACATTACCGTAGCGCTAAGGCAACCATACCTACACAGCCACTAGTGCTGCTACCGTAAATGGTAACCAAAACGATGGTAATGCAACCAATAATAGCGCAACAAGTGCATTTAGCGCCCTAAGTTCTACCGGGCAGGTATTGCCATTTTTTGATGATTTTGAATCGGGAACATTTGCAACCAAAGGCTGGTCTCTTGTAAACCCCGATGCATCTACCACCTGGAGTATTGTTACAACGGCAGGCCAGCAGGCAGGCACCAAATCAGCAACAATGGATTTCTTTAACTATGCCACTACCGGAGAGCGCGATGGTATAGTTACCCCAACATTAAACCTTCAGGGCTTATCATCAGCAACACTATCTTTTGAATATGCTTATAAGCGCTTTAACAGCAACGGCACACCGCGCCCAACAGACTCGTTAGTTGTATTAGTGTCTACAAACTGTGGCGCTACTTACCCTTTCCGCATTTTTGTAGGTGGAGAAAACGGCCAAGGTAATTTTGCTACAGCGGCCTCATCAGGTACAGCATTTACCCCTGCAGTAACAGACGATTGGTGCTTTGGCGCCGCCCCGGGTGTTTCTGTTTGTCCAAGCATTTCTTTAGCCCAGTTCTTAGGCCAATCAATACGCATTAAGTTTGAAAGCTGGAATAACTACGGCAATAACCTGTTTATTGATGATGTAAATATTACCGGAGTATCGGCTATACAGCCCCCTACCCCATCGTTCACCGCTAGTACAACTACTATATGTGCGGGCCAAAGCATCACCTTTAACAGCACTACTACAGGCAACCCAACATCTATTCAATGGACTTTCCCCGGCGGCAGCTCAGGAACATCAACCCAAGCAAGCCAAGCGGTTACCTTTGCTAACCCCGGCACATACACAATTACCCTTGCCGCTACTAACCAGGGTGGTACTAACACATCAACACAAACCATTACGGTTAACGCCATACCTAGCATAACTGTTACCCCTGCTACCGCGGCTATTTGCGCAGGCAGCAGCGTAGTATTAACAGCAGCGGGTGCATCAACCTACACATGGTCGCCCGGTACAGGCCTAAGCGGCACTACAGGCGCAACGGTAACCGCTAACCCAACCCAAACACGTACTTATACTATTACTGGCACTGCAAATGGTTGCACCGGTACTACTACCAAAGTAGTAACCGTTACCCCAATACCGGTAGTTGCTGTTACGCCTGCCAACACTGCAATATGTGCAGGTGGTAGTGTAGCATTAACTGCTACAGGCGGCACAACCTACACATGGTCTCCGGCTACGGGCCTAAGCAGCACTACAGGTGCTACCGTAACAGCCAGCCCAACAAGCACGCAAACGTATACTATTACCGGCACAACGAGCGGTTGCAGCGGTACTACTACTAAAACGGTTACCGTTACACCTTTACCAGCGCTTACGGCAACTGCTACCGACAACTCTTTGTGTGCAGGCGAAAGCACTACACTTAACGTAACCGGCGGCGGTACTTACACTTGGACAGGCAATGGCTTAAACCAATCGTCTGGTGCTAGTGTTGGCGCTACCCCTACCCAAACTACTACATACAACGTATCGTCTAGCGTTAGCGGTTGTACAGGCACTGCTACAGTGCAGGTTAGTGTTAACCAGTTACCTACTGTAGGTGTTAGCTCTTCGGCAAACAACCTTTGCTCAGGCTCGCCTGCTACGTTAACTGCCACCGGCGGTGTTAGCTATGTTTGGAATGGTGGCACTACCAGCGGCCAAACTACTAACCCTATAACCATTAACCCTACCCAAACAACGGTTTATACTGTTACGGGTACTGATGGTAACGGATGCACCGATACTGAAACAATTACCGTTAACGTAAGTGGAACAGCCCCTTCGCTAAGCGCAGAGTCTAACAAAGACACTATTTGTGCGGGAACTACTATTACTCTTAACGCAGCAGGTGCTACAACCTACGCTTGGACGGGTGATGGATTAAACAGCCAAAGCGGCGATGAAGTTACTGCCAGCCCAACACAAACTACTACGTTTGTTGTAGCTAGTAACGATGGTGGTTGCAACTCTACTGCACAGGTTACTGTTGTTGTTAATACACCACCGGCAACGCCATCTATCTCTATTAATAATAGCATGCTTATTTCATCGCCAGCCACTTACTACCAATGGTATTTAAACGGGCAGGTAATTGTAGGTGCTACCAATAAGGCATATACCCCAACACAAGATGGAAACTATGCTGTAGAGATTACCGATGCTAACGGTTGTACTTCAATGTCTAACCCATTCCCATACACTACTGCGGTTAATGAGGCTGCTTTTGGTGGCAAGGTTACTATTTACCCTAACCCTGCGGTTAACGAAGCCTTTATTGACATTACCATGAATAAACCATCGGCTATAAGCATTCGCTTGTTTAATTCTGTAGGCCAAAACCTTGGTGGCTTGCAAAGTGTTGAAAGCCTTGGCGGACGTTTTGCATTACCTGTAAACGGTTTACCTGCGGGTATTTATATGGTAGAGATTAATGCTAACGGCAAGCAGTTGGTTAAAAAGCTGGTGCTTACTAAATAATATTAGTTGATTGAAATAGAGGATGAGGGTTGCCGGACAGGCAGCCCTTTTTCTTTGTGGCCTCACTCCTAACCCCTCTCCAAAGGAGAGGGGGATTATTCGCCGTTTATTATTACTATTGACATATAGCACCTCTGGTGCTATCTTCTTGATAATGGCTTTTTTACTTTTTGCTTGTACAAAAAGTAATCAAAAAATACACCACGCACACCAACCTTCATTTCGCCATGCACTACGTGCGCCACCCGCACAATCAGCCGAAATTTCAGGTTCTTCCCGCCTGAGGCGGGAGACATCCCCGCACTTTTAATCCAAGAATACTTAATTACGGTTGATAGGTTATTTAGGCCTCCGGTGTAATTTTTAAGACTAAAACTCTTCAATAATTAGAGCGGCTGCTTGTTTGCCGGTTAGGCTGCCAATGGCTACGCCCATGCCGCCGCAGCGCACTGCCAGCACTAAGCCTTGGGCTTTTCGCTCTGTTATGTAGCTTTTTTTAGTACCCATGGCCATAAAGCCTGACCACCGTTGGTCTACCTCTACTGTTGTGTAAGGGGCAATAATGGTAGAAAGCATCTCATCTAAGCGCTGTTGCACCAAATCGGTTAAGCCATCGGCAAAGGTTTCTTCGGCTTTAAAATTGAGGTTGCGGCCGCCCCCAAAGAGTATGCGGCTGCCTACGTTGCGAAAATAGTAATACCCCATATCGGCATGGAAAGCACCTTTAAGTTTTAACCCATCTACAGGCTTGGTTATTAGTACCTGCGCACGGGCGGGTTTAATATCAATACCGGGAAATAGCTTAGCAGCAAAGGCATTGTTGGCTATTATTACTTTTGATGCTGTAAAGCTTACCTGCTTATTATCGCCAATTATAGTATAGCCATTACCTGTTTCTTCTACCCTATCAACAGTAAACCCATTAAAGCAAACCACACCTAGCGACTGTGCCAAGCTTAGCAGGTTTTTCATCATAAGGCCTGTATCAATCTGCCCCTCGGCGGTATTGAGTATAAGGTGCGATGTGTTGCCTAAGCCGTTTTTGGCAATGTCACCATCGGCGGGAATATACACATCTGGCTTGCCAATAATGTCTTTTACTAAGCTATTAAGGTATGGAAGCTTATCAGCGCATTGGTTATATAAATCAATATCAGCATTGCCAAATACCTCGTAGTTGCCTAAAGGTTCGTAGCCAATGTTATCATCGCCCAATAAAGAACGGAGTTCTAACAGGCCTTTCCAACGGCGTTCTATAAGTTGCTGAACCTCCTCTTCGGTATGCGATTGTAAATCGTCTAACAATTCAGATGGGCTGCCAAAGCAAGAAAAGCCCGCGTTTTTAGTGCTTCCGCCCCAAGGCAAAAAGCCACGCTCGAGTATTACAACGTTTAACTTAGAATTGTATTTTTTAAGATTGATAGCTGCCGTGAGGCCCACAATGCCACTACCGACAATAGCTACATCGATTTTAGAAAAGAATGTATTGCGTTCCCAAAAGCTTAGCAAAGCCTAGTAATTTACTATGGTTAGCATTATGGTAAATTCCGTGTCAGAGCCTTTGTCAAACTCTACCTCCAACTCTATTAACCTGCCTTTAAACTCTTTTGTAATATCGTCTTGCGGATTTTCCAGTATCATTACGTAGCGAGAGTAATCGGTATCGCTTTCGCTAATATCGTCGCGTTCTATCCAGCCCTTATCAGCAATACAATCGCACATGCGTTTTTTCAAGCCCTCAAACTTTCCCTTTAGCACATTTATGTTGCCAGTACCATCGTAAAAAGAGCGGTAAAAACTTTGCTTTACGCTACGGTCTATACTAATACGGCTAACGCTCATATCAGTTAGCACCACTTTAGACTCTAAAATTATTGATTTTTTAGCGCGGATGGTGTCGCCCTTTATGTTATCAAAATTAGTAACAGCCTCGTCTAATACCCGGAGAAAGTCTATACAAAAACGGTCGCTTTTAGCTGCTGCTGCTCGGGCTACAGATGTAGAATCCTGCGCATGGGCATAAAACGACAGAGCCAATAAAACTATCAGCCCCGAAAGTGTTTTTTTATAGTCCATTAAAAGGGTTATGCTTTTACTTTGGCAGTTGCAGTAAAACGCTGGGCTACATAAAAAGAGCCAAAGAAAAAGGAAGAGAAAATAACATCGCCAATAAGGCTGTTTTTAACAAAAGGCAATGCTAAAGTATAGCTGCTTACCAGGCCTGCAAAGTCTTTGGTGTACATAGGCTCTGACAACCATGCGCCAAAGTTAGTTACAATAAAGAACAACGCTGTAGAAGCTAGGGCACCAACAGGAAGCCGGCTGTATTTACCGTTTGTACCTACCCACATACCTAACAATGTAATGGCTATGTAGCATGGGTATACAAACAAGGCTTCCCATTTAAAGAAATACTCAAACGGGTTTGGCATGTTGTAAACGTAGGTGTTTACCAAAACATCGCTAACAAACTGCACTACTAAAGGGAATATAAATGCAATGTACCTGCGGCCAAATAACGCGCCTGCAAATAAGGCGGTAGCTGCAATAGGCGAAAAATTGTATATAGTTAGCATGCGTATAGAGCTTGCTAAAACAACCAGTAAAAGGGCAAACAAAAATTTATTGTGTAGCTTATTCATTACTATAAAATCTAAATATCAAGTTACAAATATACAACTAAAGTGCTATTAGTTGTAATAGTTGCGCCCTTTAAACTGAACACCAAAAACAAGGCCTACATACGCGCTATGGTTTTTAAAGTAGGGTAAATTATCTACCCTTGATGGTTTGCTAACATCTATAAACCCATAGTTAAAACGGGCGCCAATCTGGTAGCTCATACGTGTATTGGCGCGTGAGTTGAAGAACTTACCAAACTCCATAACAAGGCCAACGTTGGTGCCTGTTATGTTGCTCTTAATATCTTTACGGGTGTATGATGGTAGAATAGTGTTGCCGGCTATAGTTTTAATAGCAGAGCCGGTGGTTTTGGCACTTACCAAAAGGAAACCTGCGGGCCAAAAAGGAAATAAGCGCCATCATCGGCAATGGGTTGTATAGACAGCATAGGGGCCAAATCTATATAACTTAAATTTACATTGTGTTTTGCAGGCTCTATTAATGAGTTGCCTTTGGTTTTGTAAGCCTGGCGTATGCTGCTGTAGCTTAACTCTATACTAAAACCTTTAAGGGTGTGCGAGTAGTAGGAACGGCCATTGAAGTAAAAACTGCCATTAACACCAATGGTGTAGCCAATAGCGGCATTATAAGTGGTATCACCCTCGCCCGATAGTATGCGGGAGTTTATAAGCCAAGTGCTTAAGCCGCCTACCTTTGCGCCCATTTGAAAAACAGACTGTGAGCTGGCTGTAAAAGAGATTGCAATAAAAGCTACAAATAATAGCCCTAAACGTTTCATATAATTAGATTGGTTTTATGGAAATAAAAATAAAAAAACCCGTGTTTTGCACACGGGTAGTTGGGGTTAAGTTATAAACAATGCTATGAGCAGATTTAATCGTTATCTGAAAGAATGATTTTAAGGTCGGCTAACAAACGGCTGATGTTGTTGATGGTATTCAAATCAACATCGCTAATGTTGTTACCATGGTTAAAGGTGCCCATATCTATAAAGTAATCTTCAGGAAGTTCTACCCTGTGTTTTTTAGCCTTTACGGTATGGTTAATTACATTAGCCGCTTTAACATTGCCAGTAAAAATTGCGCCTTTAGATATCATTGCTTTTGTTATTTAATTATTACACTACAAATGTAAGGCCACCGTTAAGGGGCAAAAACCAATTAAAGCAATGATGTTACCGATGTAAGGTTTTTGATAATGAGATAATCAGACAATTAGATAATAAGCTAATTATCAACACATTAAAAAATTATAAAAATTAAGCAAGCCTAAAAAGTAATGATAGGTATGTAAGGGAAAGTAAAAAACAAAGCCGTGTTTTTAAAAATTAAGAGCCTAGGCTTTATTTAATGTAATAACAGTAATTTCTGGCGGGATGCCAACGCGGCCTAAATAGCCTAAAAACCCAAAACCGCGGTTTACATATATATACTGTTTGCCTTGGTTGTATAATCCGGCCCATTGCTTATAAACATATTGGCTTGGGCTCCATTTAAGGCCGGGAATTTCTATACCAAACTGAAAGCCGTGGGTGTGGCCCGAGAAGGTAATATCAATATCGGGGTATTTAGGTAGCACCTCTCCTTCCCAATGCGATGGGTCGTGAGAGAGAAGGAGTTTAACCGGAATACCTTCTGTGCCTTGGGTGGCAATATCCATTTTGCCATAGCGCGGAAAGTGCAGTTTGTTGCCCCAGTTTTCTATCCCTACAACGGCAATACTTTCGCCATTGCGGGTTAAGATTACATTTTCATTCAGCAATAGCTTCCAGCCCACCAGGCCGTGGATTTCTTTAAGACGGTCTAAGTTGGCTTTTTGGCCTCTTCCCCACCCCACTCGTCAATATCTACATAGTCGCCATAATCGTGGTTACCCAATACTGAGTATACGCCCATGGGGGCTTTAATAGTGCTAAGCACATTAATAAAGCGCTCGGCTTCTAAAGAACGGTCGTTTACCAAATCCCCGGTAAAAAAGATAATGTCGGGCTTTTGCTCGTTAATTAGTTTTATGGCTTTTTTAAAGGGCTCTTCAGACACAAAGCTGCCGGAGTGAATATCAGAGATTTGAAGTATTTTTAACCCATCAAAAGCCGCAGGCAGGTTAGGCAGCTTAATGGTTTCTTTACGCACAGTAAAATCAAACGCTGTTTTAACCATGCCGTATATAAGCGCTACCATGGGTATGGCAGCCAGCCCCACAGCCGCACGGTTAAAAAACTGCAGGCGCGATAGCTTGGTAGAATCGTCGGTCTTTTCTTTCTTTTGATGAAAAAGGCCAATAAACAAATGCACCAGGCGATATAAATCGTTTATAAGTAAGGGCACCAGCCCCAAGAACTTGGCTATGGTAACTATCAATATAACATTAAAAGCATATTGCTGAAAGCCGTGGTTTGCATAGCCCCTTGACATGAAAGAAGCGATAAGCATTAGCGCAATGGCAAAGCCGGTAAAGCCCCAATAAATAACAAAGGTTGTTTTTTTGCGGCGGGCGCTCCATTTAGACACCAACGAGCGTACCCCCTGATAGAAATAAACATCTATCATAAGCACTAAAACGGCGAATATTAAAAAACGTACAATCATAAGTAGTACAAAGGTAGACGCTGGCTGCTATATTATATTGTATAGTATGGAACAAAATACGGGTTAAATAGTTAATTTTGCATAAAATTTAGAAATGGCAAGTGATATAAGGCTTAATACAATTGAAGAAGCAATTGAAGATATTAAAGCCGGCAAAGTAATTATTGTTGTAGACGACGAAGACAGGGAAAACGAGGGCGACTTTGTTTGTGCGGCCCGCACCGTTACCCCCGAAATTATAAACTTTATGGCTACTCACGGCCGCGGGCTTATCTGCGCGCCAATTGTTAATGAGTTGGCCGATGAACTGGGCTTGGAGCCGATGGTGCAGAACAACACCTCTAACCACGCTACTCCGTTTACCGTATCTATAGACCTTTTGGGGCATGGCTGTACCACGGGCATATCTGCCCACGACAGGGCCAAAACCATACAAGCCCTTATAGACCCTACCATAAAACCCGAAGAGTTTGCAAGGCCGGGACATATTTTTCCCTTACGGGCTAAAAAGAAGGCGTATTGCGCCGCACAGGCCATACCGAAGCTACTACAGACTTTGCCATGCTGGCAGGTTTTGAGCCGGTAGGTGTGCTTGTAGAGATTATGAACGAAGACGGCACCATGGCTCGCTTACCCGAGCTAATGGTTATAGCCCAAAAGTTTAACCTGAAGATTGTTTCTATTGAAGACCTTATAAAATACCGCTTAAAGCAAGAAAGCCTTATTGATAAGCAGGTAACCGTAAAGCTGCCTACCGAGTGGGGCAATTTTGACCTTACGGCATACCGCCAGCGCAGCAACAACATGGAACACCTGGCTCTGCACAAAGGTACATGGGAAAAAGGCGAGCCTGTTATGGTGCGCGTACACTCATCGTGCGTTACTGGCGATATATTCGGGTCGTGTAGGTGCGATTGCGGGCCACAGCTTCATAAATCTATGGAGATGATTGAAAAGGCCGGCAAAGGTGTTATTGTATACATTAACCAGGAAGGCCGTGGTATTGGCTTATTGAATAAACTTAAAGCTTACGCTTTGCAAGAAGATGGTCGCGATACGGTAGAGGCTAACGCCGAACTGGGCTTTAAACCCGACGAGCGAGACTATGGTGTAGGTGCGCAAATTATCCGCGACTTAGGTGTTACCAAACTGCGTTTATTAAGCAACAACCCTACCAAGCGGGCGGGCCTTATTGGCTATGGCTTAGAGATTGTAGAAAATATAGCTATTGAAATTGAGCCTAACGACCATAACCGCAAGTACCTTGAGACTAAGAAACTGAAGATGGGACATAATTTGGAGTTAATAGATTAGTTCAAGGAGGGGTCAGGAATCAGGGGTCAGGAATCAGAAAAATTAAAATACAGTAACAAATCCTGTGGGTTTAGGCCAGCGGGATTTTTTTGTTTAAATCAGCTAGATAGAATTGGAGACACGAATATTTCATATAATTCAAAATAGTATCGCTCCTCCGGAGCTTATAAATTAAATCGTTGGCTTTCTATTGACATGTCGTCCCTACCGGGACTTAAATATATAGCTCCATAGGAGCGAAATGTCAATAGTAATAAATACCGGCTAACGTATAAGCCCCAGCGGGGTGATACAAAATTAACTTTCAGATGTTACTCGCAGCGATAGGGGTCTTCGGGGTCGGGGCCGGGGCGGCCTGCTACGTAGCACAGGGCCAGTTGGTGCGAGTTTATGGAAAGTATTTTTACTGATACATCGGTACCGCGGCTGGCATCGGGGCCATCTACTGTTATAGAAGCATTGGGCTCTATAGTTGTGCCATAAACGGTTTCACTTTTATATATTTTTCCGTTAGATTGGATGTAATTTATCTGCAACTCAACATCATCAATAGGATAAGATGATGTGTTGCGTACCTTAATTTTTAAATTGCTTATGCCCCCAAAAGTAGCCTTATCAAATCCGCTGGTTTGGGCAGTAACGTAGCGCGTTATTTTGTTGCGCACGGCTATCATCTTATCTACCTCTGGGTCTTTTTCTATGGTAATAAGTTTAGGGCTGCCATTTTTACTATCATCACCGCCCTTTTTATTGTCTTTTACAAAGGTTTTGGTTGCATGTTGATTACAATAACAGCAACAATACCGGCCGATAGCACCAAGCCGATAATAATAAAAAGCCATATTCTTTTTTGCTGTTCATTAGGTCGTTAACCTTGCTTTAGTTTCGTAAAACTCGCGCATCATATCCTCTACAACCTGCGCTGCCGGTACTATGCTTTTTACATTGGCAATAACCTGGCCAAGCTCCAGTTCGCCCTCGTCAAGGTCGCCCTCAAACATTCCTTTTTGGCCCGGGCGCGGCCTAAATGGTTAAATATTTCTTCAATAGGTGCGCCGCGTTTTTCCATCTCGTCAATCTCAGTAAAAAACTTATTCTTAACCAAACGTACGGGTACCAGTTGTTTCATGCTAAGCATGGTTCCGCCCTCGGGGGTATTAATCACTACATTTTTAAAGTTATCGTGGGCACTGCTCTCGGGCGTTGCAACAAAGCGACTGCCTACCTGCACCCCTTCGGCACCCAAGGCTAAAGCGGCCATCATACCGCGACCGTTAGCTATGCCACCGGCTGCTATTACGGGTATCTTCACCGCATCGGCAACCATGGGTATTAAAACCATGGTAGTTGTTTCTTCGCGCCCATTATGGCCACCGGCTTCAAAACCCTCGGCTACAATAGCATCGCAACCGGCATCTTCAGCCTTTTTGGCAAAGGTGGTTGATGCTGTAACATGCACGACTTTAATGCCCGCATCTTTTAGTTGTTTGGTCCAGGTTTTTGGGTTACCCGCCGAGGTGAAAACTACCTGTACGCCTTCTTCTAAAATAATTTGCATATGCTCTTCTATGCTAGGGTACAGCAACGGAATGTTCACTCCAAAAGGCTTATCGGTAGCCGCTTTGCATTTTTGTATATGCTGGCGCAACACATCGGGGTACATGCTGCCTGAGCCTATTAGGCCCAACCCACCGGCGTTACTCACCGCCGATGCTAACCGCCAGCCGCTGCACCATATCATGCCAGCTTGTATAATAGGATAATCAATATTAAATAATTCGGAAACGCGGGTTTTATAAGGTGGTTGCATTGGATTATATCTTCTTTCTTTTGTTTCTTATAATGAAATAAATGCTTAGGCCAATTATGATTATAAGCGTTAGTAACCATTGCCAATCAACAACTTCAATAAAAAAGAAGTAACTATCTTGTTCTGGCTCAAAATCGTATTTTTCCATTACTCTGCAAAGTAAAGATATTTTAATTGTCTGCCGACGGCGTTCATTTCTTTGCTTGTCCAAAGAAATCCCGTATCAAGTACGGGACAGGCCAAAAGCCAAAGAAGGCTGTGCAAAATTATAGACCTTCATTTCGTTTCGCCCCGCCAGACAGCCGCACAAAACCTCCTGCTCAACTCCATTTCAGGTCCGCACGGAATTTTGCACAACAAAGCCCAACACACAAAATTTGATAACCCATCAAGCTAGAATAACATTCACTATTATTATAGTCATTCTTGCGAAGCTAGAACGACTTGCATGTTTAATAATCTTACCAAAAAACAACTTAAACTTATTAACAATATTTATTTTTTACTTGACAAATGATGTTAAATTGTTGTACCTTTGTATTGTTATTGCGCAATAACTCCTTGGCACCGCCTTTACCTCGGTTATGGTAAAAGAAAAAATTAGCAGTACTGCACACCTCACCCTAAATCCCTCTCCCCTTAAAGGGCGAGGGACTTTAAAAGAGTTATAGTACAATTAAAAACATAGTTAAGTAAACCGAAAGCATCTTTGAATTAAGCTCTGTAAGTAAGATACCTAACTGGAATTTTGCCCCTAACCCTGGTCACGTTTAAAACGAGATTGGGGTTAAGGTGTTTCTATTAAACGAAAAGTTAAAAATGAAAAATGAAACCAACACACCTTGCAGCAATCCTAAAAATACCCTCTCCCGTCTGTCGCCGTTGGCGACATCCACCCTCTCAATGAGAGGGACCTTTAAAAAAGACCCGAGAGAATTAGTGCATTAGTTACATGCTGTAAGCAATTACCTCTCCCCTGACAATCCATTGTCTTACCCCTCTCCACGCGTGGAGAGGGGTGGCTTACGCCGAAGCTGTAAGACGGGGTGAGGTACCCGCGAAAACGAGTGCATTAGCTACATGCTCTAAGGGTTTCGTACCCCCACCGCCAATCACGCCCTTGGCGTGACTGACACCTCCCCTACTAGTAGGGGAGGAAAGCCGAACGTAGAGAGGCAGGAGGGGGTACGAACCGCGAAAACGAGTTGTCGGGCAACGCGCTGTAGGGATTTGAGGAAATGAAAAATGATAAACGAAAAATGATAAATTGTAACCACCTCGGCGTGCGACACGCTAAAAATACCCTCTCCCGTCTGTCGCCGTTGGCGACATCCACCCTCTCAATGAGAGGGACCTTTAAAAGATACTCCCTACGACTACGTGTCGGGATGCCACAAAGTGGCACGCGAAAACGAGTTATCGGGCTAAGCGCTGTAGGAGTTTACCACCCCCGTCACGACTTTCGTCGCGACACCCCCTCCTAAATTTAGGAGGGGGAAGGGGGAGGTAGAAACAGGCGCGAAAATGAGTTATCGGGCTACATGCTGTACGGGTTTAATGCCAATTAAAATCCATCCCATCTGACCCAAGGTCAGAGGTACTCCCTTTAAAAGGGAGAGTTGTTGGTGTATTAAAACATACCAGTGCTACGATTGAAAAAACAAGGCGCGAAAATGAGTTGTCGGGCTAAGCGCTGTAGGAGTTTACCACCCCCGTCACGACTTACGTCGCGACACCCCCTCCTAAATTTAGGAGGGGGAAGGGGGAGGTAGAAACTAGCACGAAAACGAGTGCATTAACTACATGCTGTAAGGAATTAAAATAATCCCTCCCCTCTGACACAAGGTCAGAGGTACTCCCTTTAAAAGGGAGAGTTGTTGGTGTATTAAAACATAGCAGTGCTATGATTGAAAAAACAAGGCGCGAAAACGAGTTATCGGGCTACATGCTGTAAGGGTTTTGGGGGTTTATTTTTCCGATAATTAAAGAAATATGTTCTTGGTTTAAGGGGTTGTGGGTGGTAATTTTAATTTGGGAAAATACAAGCTTGCAGCCCCTTTGTGGAATAAAAAGTATGGTACATATACTAATTGTTAAACAAAGCCGTTGTATATTGCATTAATCCGCTTAGCAACTATGATAAAACGTACACTACTTACGCTTACAGCACTATCGCTTTTTGCCTTTGCACAGGCACAAGACTCTACGCGCCACCGCGGTGGCCGCGGCCCTATGTGGGAAATGGATACCGACAAAACCCACCACGAATTGGGCATTAACGTATCGGGCTTTATTAAAACATTTATTACCCCTGCCAATTCTACAGAGCTATCGGCATCGGCCAATAACTACCTTTTATCGTACAAAACAATATTTAAAAACGGCGCGGCAATACGTGCGGGTTTGGGTGGCAACTACTCTAATAAAAACCAAACCGAAGATAATTTTACCGGCACGCTAAATGTACGCAACAGTCAGGTTAACGCCCGTGTAGGCGCAGAGTGGCAGTTTAAACTTACCCGCCGCTGGAACTTTTATACAGGTCTTGATTTTGTGTACTCAGGTGGCACTGAACGTAGCGAAACACCTATTGACAATATTAACAAAGCCATTACCGAGAGCAAATTTAGCGGTATGGGGGGAGGACCTGTTGTGGGTATACAATTCCGCCTTAACAAGCGCATTAGCCTGTTAGCCGAGGGTGCTTTGTATGCTATGGCTAATAAAATTACCGACAGATCGTCTATCCCGGCTTTTCCGGGCAACGACTCTAAAGAGGTAACCAACGAATTTAATATTAACTTTACCGGACCACAGTCTATATTTTTAATTATAACGTTTTAAAAAACTACCGCTTATGAAAAAAATAACATACGCAATTGCACTGGTAGTAGTATCGGCCATACTATGGGCCTGTACTAAAGATGTGGATAACAACACAGAAGGCCGCAGGCTTGATATGGCCACCCTAAAGGTTGATTATACCGACCTGATTAATAAAGCGGCGTTTGGCGGCTGGAATATGCCAAACACCAACAATGCCCGTGTGGCTTTGGGTCGTGCCTTGTTTTACGACAATAAACTGTCGTTGAACAATACCGTATCGTGCGGAAGCTGCCACAAACAGCAGTTTGGCTTTGCCGATAATGTAGCTTTTAGCGATGGCTTTAAGGGTGTTAATGCAGAGCGTAATTCGCAGCCTATCAACAACATTACATCATTTTCGGGCAGCCTGTTTTGGGACGGACGTGCCGACTCTTTAGGTCAGCTGGTTACTATGCCCATTAGCAACCATATTGAAATGGGCTTTGAGAAGATAGAAAACCTGCCAGCAAAGCTACAGGTTACCGACTATTACCCACAGTTGTTTGAAGAAGCCTATGGCACACCGGATGTTTCGGTGCAACGTATTGGTACCGCCCTGCGCGACTTTATCTTCATCTTAACATCGCGCAACACCCGCTTTGAAGAGCTTTCAGGCCCTGCTTTTGCCAACTCGGGTATTAACATTTGGTCTGTGCCACCTACCGGCCTTACAGGTTTTGAGCGTATAGGCTTTGATATTTTTGTGGGCAAAGGCCAGTGCGCCAACTGCCACAGCGGTAACAGCCTTGAAGGTTGGGATGCAGCCAATACCGGCCTTGAGCTAAACTATACCGATAAAGGTGCGGGCGCTATTAAACCCGGTATGCCAGAGGGATCTTTCCGTATACCACAGTTACGTAACATTGCCATTACCGCGCCTTATATGCATGATGGGCGTTTTAAAACCCTGGAAGAAGTTATTGACTTTTATAACGATGGTGTAAAACCACACAAAGAACTTGACTACCGCCTGCGCGATGGTTTTGGTGGCGGCATTTTTGGTCCGTTTGAGGGCGACCTTTTAGTTGGGCCTAACGGACAGCCAATAATAACTGACGAAAACGGTAACCCTATTGCTACGCCGCCACGCAGGTTAAACCTTACCCCGCTAGAGAAGAAAAGCCTGAAAGCATTTTTAGAAACCCTTACCGACTATAGCTTTATTACAGAGCAACGGTATTCAAACCCCTTTAGGGCTAATTAATATTACCTCACCCCAACCCCACTCCTAAAGAGAGAGGGGCTTTAAAAAATATTGAATAAAAAGAGCCGCCATACTCAACAGTAAGGCGGCTTTTTATGTTATATTAGCCGCTGTATATGAATATCCTTTACCATTGCGGAAAATATTTTATATTTCTAGGTCAGGTTTTTAGCAAACCCGAACGTGGAAGGGTATACCTGCGCCAGACTATTGCCGAGATTGATAAGATTGGTTTAGGCTCGTTGCCTATTGTGGCTATCATGTCGGTATTTATGGGAGCCGTTATTACGGTGCAAACCGCAGCCAGCCTTTCGGGCGGGTGGATACCTATGAGTACTGTAGGCTACGCCACCAGAGAAAGTATATTACTGGAGTTTTCGCCCACTATTATTGCCCTTATTTTAGCCGGCAAGGTAGGGTCTAACATAGCATCAGAAATTGGTACTATGCGTGTTACCGAGCAGATAGACGCTTTGGAGATTATGGGCATAAACCCCGCGGGGTATTTGGTATTACCTAAAATAATAGCGGCAGTACTTATAAACCCATTTGTAATAATGGTGAGTATGTTTTTGGGGGTATTTGGTGGCTGGCTTGCAGCCTACACATCGGGCATTGTTACACCGGCAGCCTATATAGAAGGTATACAGCAACAGTTTATCCCATTTCATGTAACCTACTCATTAATAAAAACATTGTTCTTTGCTTTTGGTATAACATCCATATCGGCCTACCATGGTTACCATGTATCGGGCGGGGCGTTAGAGGTTGGTGCAGGCAGCACAAGGGCCGTTGTATACAGCAGTATTGTTATATTATTATTGAATTACGTATTAACCCAGCTATTGCTTATATAGCCCATGATAGAGGTAATTGGTCTACATAAAGAATTTGAAGGGCGCAAAGTTTTAAGCGATATTAACTTTACGTTTGAGAGTGGCAAGTGCAACCTTGTTATAGGGCGCAGCGGCTCCGGCAAAACGGTGTTGCTTAAATGCATGGTAGGGCTTTTTCAGCCTAACGAGGGGCAGGTATTGTACGATGGACGCGATTACCACGCTATGCCAGAGAAAGATAGAAAAGAGGTTCGTAAGGAAATAGGCATGGTGTTTCAGGGTGGTGCCCTGTTCGACTCGCAAACCGTTGAGGAGAATGTTATGTTTCCGCTTACCATGTTCTCTAAAATGAGCCCGGAAGAAAAACTTGACCGTGTTAACTTTTGCCTTAAAAGGGTAAACCTGGATAATGTAAACCACCTATACCCTGCCGAAATTAGCGGTGGTATGAAAAAGCGCGTAGCCATAGCCCGTGCCATTGCGCTTAACCCTAAGTACATATTTTTTGATGAGCCAAACTCGGGTCTAGACCCGCAAACATCTATAGTAATAGATAACCTTATTAGCGAGATTACCCATGAGTATGGTATTACCACGGTGATAAACACGCACGATATGAACTCTGTTATGGAGATGGGCGAGAACATCATCTTTATATTCAATGGCAAGCAGGAATGGACAGGCAACAGCCAGTCTATTTTGGAAAGCGAGAATGACAACCTGAACGATTTTGTATTCGCATCAGACCTGTTTAAAAAAATGCGCCAAAGCCTGCGCGAGAAAAAGTAAGCCATACCTACAGTAGAGCCAATTTATTTGGTAACTTGGTAATTAAATACTGCCCAGATAGTTAGATGAACAGCAAATTTTGGAAATATAAAGCACCCTTTGTTTTTTGCTTGGTGCTTGCCTGTTCTCTAAAACTCAATGCCCAATACTACAGTGGCTCTAACATCAACTTTGGCAAAAGCCGGGCACAGTTTTATACCGATAAGTTTGTATGGTCGTACTATCGTTTTAACAGGTTTGATACCTATTTCTACACCGGAGGGCGCAACCTAGCCGAGTACACTGCCCGCTACGCACAGGTTAAACTGCCCGAGATTGAGAAGTTTTACGATTATGCCTTTGAAGGCCGCATACAGTTTGTAGTTTACAACAGGCAGTCACAGTACGTGCAAAGCAACGTGGGGCTTAACACCGAAGGCTCTGAACAAAACGGCATTGGCTTGGTACAGGTAGCAGGCACCAAGGTTTTCTTATATTTTGATGGCAACCATGCCAACCTGGAGAAGCAGATTTCAGAAGGCATATCTCGCGTGGTGTTTAACCAGTTTATGCTGGGTGGCAACTTTAAAGACCGTACCCGCTGGTTGCCGGTATCTAACCTGCCCATGTGGTTTTCTGAAGGGATAATAAGCTACGCCGCCAAGCCGTGGGATTATGATATTGACAACCAACTGGCCGATGTGGTAAACAACCCACAGTTTTTAAGCTGAACAGGCTAAGCCCTACACAGGCTAAACTGGCGGGCCACAGCATTTGGAATTACATTGCCCTTACGTATGGCGAGAACATAATATCGCGCATATTGTATATGACCAAGATGAGCCGCAGCGCCAACAATGGCCTGCTCTACATGCTAGGTTTAAATACACAGGCACTGGTGGCAGACTGGCTTAACTTTTTAGATAAGCACTACCCTATTCAGGAAGACACATTGCGCAGTACTATAAAGTCTGACCCTATTGTAAATGCACGACCGCTAAAGACGTATTACAGCTTGGAGGTTAGCGCCAATGGCGATAAGGCGGCGTATGTAGCCAACAAATATGGGCGATATAAAATATACCTGTTTGATAACGCTACCGGAGATAGGGAACTAATATACAAGGGCGGCGAGCAGACCGAACTTCCCCCGATAACTCGTACCCATTGCTGGCATTCCACCCTATTACAAATACCCTGACTATACTGGTAGAAAAGAAAGGCGAACTGTGGTTGGTAGACTATGATTATACCAACAAAACATCAACCCAAAAACCTGTTTACCTGTTTGATAAAATTACCAGCATAAGCTACCTGCCTAATGGGCAAGATTTACTTGTATCGGGCGTGCGCGATGGTATTAGCGATGTGTTTATCTACAACCTGCCATCTAACACCTACAAAGCCCTTACAAACGATTTAGCAGATGATTTAACCCCGCTGTGGTTTAACAATGCCGTGGTATTCTCGTCTAACCGCTTTACCGATAGCCTTCAGCCTAAAATAAATAAGCCCTTGGTTAATGGTAATTTCGATTTGTTCCGCATACCGCTTACGGGCAAGCCCAAGCTGTTGCAAAGGGTTACCAATACAGCCGCTGCTAACGAAACCCAACCTGTTTTTTACGACAGTACGCATGCGGTATTCCTTAGCGATGTTAGCGGCATTTACAACCGCTACCTTGTGCAGTTTGACAGCACCATTGCTTATATTGACACTACCGAACACTACCGCTACATTGCCACCACAGGCCCGCTGACTAACTACCGCAAGCCGGTAAAAGAACATAACAGCGGTGGCAGCAAAACCGCTATACTAAACTACAATAGCCAAAAGCCGCAACTGCTGGTTGATGAAACACCCACTATAAATACCACTAACAATACCCCGTTGCCTACACGCTATGCAAAGTATGGCCCCGACACTACAGCACGCAAGTTTAACAACCCAATAAGCATTGGCAAAGGCGACCGTGTAAAGGTGTTTGAAGAGGATACTACCAAGGCCAATAACATTAATATTTTTGATTATACGTTTGATACGGAAGAGCGCAAAAAGCCATCGCAAATGGGCGATAGCACTAATAAAGCCAGTGCCGATAGTTTCCGTTTGCCCAAGCAACGCATATACCTTACCTCTTTTTATACAGAGGGGCTGGTATCTAAAATAGACAGAGCCTTTTTAAACCAGGGCTACCAACCGTTCGACCCGAACAATGGCTACATTAACCCATTCCCCAACGCGTTGTTTAAAATTACGTTGAAAGATGTGATGGAAGATTACCGCATAACAGGAGCCTTTCGCCTGGCGGCAAACTTTGTGGGTAATGAGTATTTGCTGCGGTTTGAGAACCTTAAACACCGCATGGACCGTGAGCTGATATTGCACCGCCAAGGTTTACAAAGCGGATTTGATGCCAACACCCGCACTCACATTCACCAGGTAATTTACGGGGTGCGCTACCCTATTGTGCAAACCTTTTGGCTAAAGGCATCGGCAACGGGTAGGTTAGACAGCAAGACCTATTTAAGCTCTGTACCAGAAAATATTTCCCGCAAAACAGACTACGCTTACTGGGGTGCTGTTAATGGCGAAATGGTATTCGACAACATCATAAACAACGGCACTAACATTATGTACGGCACGCGTGCCAAGGCTTGGGTTGAGTTTTATAACCGTTTCGACCAAAAGAAAACCAATACTACAATAGTGGGCATTGATGCACGACACTACCTAAAGATACACCGCACGTTTATAGCGGCTTTCAGGGTGGCGGCTTCTACATCTTTCGGGCCGGGTAAGCTAATGTATTATATGGGTGGGGTTGATGGTTGGGCGTTGCCGCAATTTGACCAAAATGCTAACATAGACCAAAGCCAGTCGTACCTCTTCCAGGCGCTTGCAAATGGTGTAAGGGGCTTTAGGCAGAATGTCCGTAACGGCAATACATTCTTTATGGCATCGGCCGAGTTACGCTTTCCGATAGTGCGATACCTACTTAACTACAACATACGCTCTGAAGTGCTAAACAACCTGCAACTGGTGGGCTTTGCCGATGTGGGCAGCGCATTTGTAGGCTTAAACCCTTATGCCGAAATTAATACCTACGTTACCCGCACTATACAACAAGGGCCTCTATTGGTAACTGTTAAAACACAACGAGAGCCTATTATCGCAGGGCTTGGCTGGGGCCTTCGTACTAAGATTCTTGGGTATTTTATACGGGTTGATGTTGCCAAAGGTATTGAAGACGGGCAGCTAAGTAAAACAAGGCTGTATATATCGCTGGGGACGGATTTTTAGATTTAGTTTGTAGTTGATGGTTCGTAGTTGGTAGTTATTATTTGGCGCTTTATTTATAGGTATTGCAACAGGTATCACCCCTCCGGGGCTCTGGACATTTGCCTTACTTATTCTATTGACATTTCGCTCCTCCGGAGCTATTTCTTTAAGTCCCGTAGGGACGGCATATCAATAGAAAAACAAAATGAATTGTATTGCAAGCTCCATAGGAGCGGCACTATTACAGCAACATTCTTCTATTAGATTTCCTTATAGAAAGAAGAGCTAACCCTACTTGGTTTTTGTGCTGCGGATAATCATATACTCATCAAATTTTAGGAGTATATATTGGGTAAGGTCGTATTGCGATGAGTTGCGGATAAAGTCGTCGCTAAGGCTCATAAACAGGATAAAGTCGTCAAACTCCGCTTCATCCAAATCCATAATATCAGTCTTAACATAAATGCGGAACAGCTCTTTAAGCAGGTCTTTTTTCTGCTCCAGGTTTTTTAAATCGGCCAGCTTAGCACGGCTTCGCCCGTACTTACTAAAGCGCTCATATAAGAACGTAATAGGGCTTGAGAGGGCATCGGCCGTTTTCATGGTAGGCAGGGTATAGCTACCCAGCTTCGATTTATCATTCTCAATCTCGGCAAAGGTTTTAAGCGGCCTTACAGTTACGGGCCTTAGTGCGTATACCTTTTGTGGCAGTTTAATTTCAATATTAAAAACAGAACCTGCAGAATCGGTATAGCAAAGGTTTTGCACCTTGTAACCTGTTAGGGTAACCATTATGGTGTCGGTTTTAACGGCTTTAATAGTGAAGAAGCCAAACCCATCGGTAAACGTTCCTCGCAGTACCGATTTTTGTACCACCAAAGCTCCGGGAATAGGCTGGCCTGTGGTTAAATCGGTCACCTTACCACGCAGGGTAATTTCTGGCTGGGCGTAGGAAATGAAAAACGAAAAACTAAAAATGAAAAGTGCCAGATATTTAAAATACCTGCCACTACTATTTAGCATTTGTTGATTATTATTCACTAATTAGTTATTTACTATTGTGGCTAAATCGGCCGGCGAATAGTTTACGTTCTTTAATGTCTTGTTATCGCCTGTGCGGTAAACGTTGTAATACTCACCACGCTGCAAATAGTATGCCTCAGTGCTGTGGTTATCTTTATAATGAGTTACGGTAAGCTGCGCTTCCTCTTCGGTATTACAGCTTTTGCTCATGTTAGAGCGGTGTACCTCATCAAACAAGGTTTTAAATTTATCAGCAAGACCAAACTCTAACACCGCGCCAGCCAGTACATATTGAATATCGGCCAAGGCATCGGCAACCTCTACAATATTATTATCGGCAATGGCCTGGCGAAGCTCATCAAGTTCTTCGGCAATAAGATCTACACGCAGTTTACTACGCTCGGGCGATGGTATTTGCGGGGTATCAAGTATAGGGTGGTTAAAGGTTTCGTGGAACTCGGCAACCGAGTTAACGCTATCGGGGGTAGAAAATTTGCTCATTACAATTTTATTATTTCAGTGTCTGCAATTACGTAAAAATTATCGGAACCGTGTTTCTTGCCGATAGAAAACATGCCCGTAAAACGGCCAAATGCCGGTAATATTGCATGGGTGGTATTAAAATAAAAGCAGGGAAGCCGCAAGCCCTGCCTTGCCTTGCCACCAATGCTTACCGCGGGGTGTACATGCCCGCTGATGATAATCGTATCGGGGTATTTAGCCTCCATTCCCTCTACATACTCATGCACATAAGTAAAGGGGGCATCGGCTAAAAATTCATCGTGTACCGTAAGGTTGTATTGGGCGTAATACTTATTATGCAAAATATCGTGGTTGCCCATTACCAGGTGCACCTCTTTTATATCTTGCAGTTTTAGCCATTCGCCAAAGAGCTCCCACTCGCTATTGTACTTGCTATGGAACAAATCGCCCAGAAAAACAAGACGATCTACCTCGTAGGTATCAAGCAGCGATTTCATCCTGAATAAATCAGCATCAACCATATTACCGGGAACCGAAATGCCGGTTTTATTAAAGTGTGTAGCCTTACCAAAATGCGCATCGGCTATCCACAACGTTTTGCGCTTGGGCCAATACACCGCCCGCTCGGGCAATAAAATCAATTCTTCTCCGTGTACTGTAATATTCATGGGTTGGGGCAAAGATACGGTATACAGTTGGCAGTTCGCAGTTTGTAGTTGGCAGAAAATTATTTGGCCTAACTATAAACTACCAACTACAAACCACCAACTATACTGAACAAATAGCTACTTTGCAGGTTTGTTAGGCATATGGTTTTTAAACTTTATACAAACTCTGAAGAAGCATGGTCAGCCATGTTTGCGCGTATGAAACGGGCTGTAAAGTCTATTCATATAGAGATGTATATTTTTACTGCCGACACGCAACGCACGCATGATTTTATAGCCATACTTAAAGAAAAGGCCCAAAGCGGGGTGCAGGTAATTTTAATATTTGATGTATTTGGCAGCATAAGCCTATCTAACACCGTGGTAAAAGACCTACGTGGGGCCGGTGCCGAGGTGCGTTTTTTCGCCATATATTTTACCGTACCCATAAAAAAATACTGCTTATTGATGGTAAAACCGCTTTTATAGGCGGGGTAAATATTACAGAGCATGCGCGCGATTGGAAAGACCTACAAATGGAAGTAAGTGGCAGCATAATACCATACATATTCAGCAGTTTTAGGCGCACATACAAATTAACAGGCGGAAAGCTGCAGCCTGTAAAACCAATAACAGACGAAACCTTAAAAGAACGGGCAAAGCTGTGGCTGTTAGAAAATATGCCCATATTGGGCCGCAAAGTATTAAAGAGTTACTACCTGCAAAAGCTTAACCATGCCAACACAAGCATAACATTTATATCGCCCTATTTTATACCCAGCCGGTGGATGCTAGGCGCTATGCGAAACGCCCTAAGCCGCGATGTTAAAATAACGGTATTAATACCTGATAATACCGACTTTAAACTGGCCGATAACATTAACAAATACTTTGCCGGCAAGGTAGCAAAGCTAGGTGTAAACGTATTGTACACCCCCGGTATGAATCATGCTAAAGCCGTATTAATTGATAATGAAGAAGGTCTTGTAGGCTCTGCTAATATTGATGAATTATCGTTTAATATTGATAACGAAATAGGCATATTTTTTAAAGACCCTGCATTTGTTAGTCAGTTAATAAAAGTGGTTGAAGAATGGAAGGGGTCTGGCATTCCATACAATCATACTATACACCGCCTAAAATGGTATCAGGCTTTATTAGTTCCACTTATAAGGCTTTTCCAGCCAATCCTCTAACAAATAGTACTATCGGTCTAAAACCTTGTGCAATACCAGTGTGTACTGCGTTAAACAGGTATGAGAACGATAAAAACATACCACGCGTTAATTTTAGCATCGGCACTAACAATATTACTTTTTAGCTGCCGCGATTTACGCACTATTAACCGCGATTTTGACGCGAAACCCATCAGCTTTGATTTACCCGCTATACCAGTTTCGGGGCCGTTCGATTTTACCCAACGCTCGCCCATCAACCTGAAAAGCCAAATTGAGGCCATAAAAATACCATTGGTTACGCTTAAAGGCTTTGCGGCTAAAGAGGTTGTAGTTGAATTACAAGACACTACAGGCGGGCAACCCGTAACGTTTGATGTGTTGGACAATGTATACATATACGTATCCACAGACAGTTTACCTGAGGCGCTCATAGCCTTTAAAGACCCTGTACCCCAAGCCAACAGCACAACCCTTACCATGGATACCAATACCGATATTAACCTATTGCCATACGCAAAATCCGACCATATAATTTACAGGGTTAGAGGTCAATCTAACAAAGCGACTACCAAACCCATTAGAATGAGCATTAAAATAAAATGGAGGGTTACTGCTGAAATATTGTAGAACACTCCGGCCAAAGAAGAGAGAGCCCTGCTGATTGGTGGGGCTTTTTGTTGACCCCACCCAGCCCTCCCCTTAAAGGGAGGGCTATTTAAGTCCCTTACCGTCATGGTGAGCGTAGACGAACCATGAGGGAGTTACTTACAATAAACATTCCCTACATTCGTCTAACCAATAAACTACCAATATGAAAGTAATAGTAACAGGGGCCAGCGGCATGGTTGGCGAAGGTGTACTACTTGAATGCTTAAACAACCCAACCGTAACAGACGTGTTAGTTATAGGCCGTAAGCATTGCGGCACTGTACACCCAAAGTTAAAAGAGATATTACACCCCGATTTTTTTGATTTATCGCCCATAGAAAACCAACTGGCGGGCTACGATGCCTGCTTCTTTTGCCTGGGTGTTTCATCGGTGGGAATGAAGGAAGAAGAGTTTACCAAATTCACCTATACCCTAACCATGCACTTTGCTGAAAAGCTGGCTAAACACAGTCCGCAGGCGGTGTTGTGCTACGTATCGGGCGCCGGTACCCGCAGCGACGAGAAAGGTGCTATGTGGGCCCGCGTAAAAGGTAAAACCGAGAACGATTTGATGAAGCTACCTCTGAAAAAAGTGTATGCTTTCCGCCCGGGGTTTATGAAGATTACTAAGGGCCAGAAAAATGCACTTTCAGCCTACAAATACTTTGCTTGGGCATACCCTATAGTACGCGCATTTGGAGTTGCTACTACTATTGAAGAAGTAGGTAAAGCCATGATTGCCGCGGCTACCAAAGGCTATGAGAAGAATGTGGTGGAGATTAAGGATATTTTGGTGTTGGCTAAGAGGTAAGCCCCCTAACCCTAAATCCCTCTCCCCTTAAAGGGCGAGGGACTTTAATTATTCAACACTAAAACCTGTCAACAAAAACTTTCTACTCACCCTTCAGTACTCAGCACTCAGCCCTATATTTGCAGTTATATGCTGAGCAGGCTACAGATAACTAATTACGCACTAATAGAAACCGCCGAGATTGATTTTGGCCGTGGGTTTAACACCGTTACCGGCGAAACCGGCGCGGGTAAATCTATCCTGATGGGTGCGCTAGCGCTTATTACCGGCTCGCGCGCCGATAGTTCTGCTGTGGGTACCAACGGCAATAAATGTGTAGTTGAGGGCACTTTTAATATTGCAGATTATAAGCTGAAAGGCTTTTTCAAAGAGCATGATTTAGATTATGCCGATGAAACTCTGGTCCGCCGTGAGATTAACGCCGAAGGCAAAAGCCGCGCCTTTATCAACGATACACCCGTAAACTTATCGGTATTGAAAGAAATGGGCGAAAAGCTGGTTGATATACACAGTCAGCACCAAACACTTAGCCTTGCCGATAAAAATTACCAACTGGCCGTAGTTGATGCCATTGCCAATACCAAAGGCTTACTAGATGAATACAAGGCTGAATTTTCGGCCTATAAAAAGCTAAAAACACTATTGGCCCAGTTGCTGGAAAAGCAGCAAAAGTCCAAGGCTGATTTTGACTATATCAACTTTCAGCTAACCGAACTGGACGAAGCCAAACTACAGGAAGGCGAACAGGAAAAAGCCGAGCAGGAACTGGAAACCCTTACCCATGCCGAAGACATTAAGGTGAACCTTTTTAAGGCTTCGGGCTTGTTGGGCGATGGGGAGCAGAACATACTTACCGCACTTACTGAGGCACGTAACGCCCCTGGCAACATCGCTAAATACAACACAGCGGCAGCCGAACTTTACGAGCGCTTAAACAGCGCGTTGATAGAATTGAAAGATGTGCAGGCTGAGACTGAAACCTTGGCCGAAAGCCTGAGTGTTGACCCTGAAAGGGCATTGCAACTATCCTCTCGGTTAGATTTGATATACCGTCTGCAAAAGAAGCACGGCGCGCAAACCCTTACCGATTTACTGGAACTCTACAACAAGCTGCAAGACCAGATTGGCAGCGATGCCGACCTTGATAACCAAATATCAGCTACAGAAAAAGAGTTAAAGCAAAGCGAGGAAAAAGCTTTACGCTAGCTAATAAACTAACAGCCCAGCGCACCAAAGCGTTGCCGGTTATAGAGGGCGAATTGGTTAAGACGTTGAGTCGCCTGAACATGGCGGACTCTGAACTGCACTTTAACTTAACCCCGCTGGAGAACCTTAGCAACACCGGCCTAGACGATATACACATACTCTTTACCGCCAACAAAGGCACCAAACCCGGCGAGTTGGTAAAGGTTGCCTCGGGAGGTGAACTGTCGCGCGTAATGCTGGCCATAAAGGCGCTGGTATGTAAATACACCGCTCTGCCCTCTATTATTTTTGATGAGATTGATACCGGCATTAGCGGCGAAACAGCCCACAAAACAGGCGCTATAATGAGCGAGATGGGTAAAACCATGCAGGTGGTTGCTATTACGCACTTACCGCAAATAGCAGGCAAAGGACAAACGCACCTAAAGGTTTACAAGCAAACCAAAGCCAACATTACCAAAACGTTTATCAAACCTCTCCGCGACCAGGAACGTCTGGAAGAAATTGCCCGCATGCTAAGTGGTGATAAACTATCGGATGCCGCGCTGGAAAATGCAAGGCAGTTGATAACTGCCAACTAAAAACGAAAAGTGAAAAACTAAAAATATTTTTAGTCTGACTACTGACCTCTGATTACTGACCCCTAACAATGGAAGAAAAATTAAAAGCCTTTGAGCGCCTTTTAACCATAATGGACGAGCTGCGGGAGAAGTGCCCGTGGGATAAAAAGCAAACGCTGGAAACCCTTCGCCACCTTACTATTGAAGAGACTTACGAACTGAGTGATGCCATCCTGAAAAAGGATATGGAGGAGATAAAAAAGGAAATTGGCGACCTTATGCTCCACATGGTTTTCTATGCTAAGATTGGCTCTGAAACCAACGACTTTGATATTACCGATGTGCTTAATGGCATCTGCGATAAGCTTATCTACCGCCACCCCCATATTTATGGCGATGTTACCGTAAAAGACGAGGAAGAAGTAAAGCAAAACTGGGAACAGCTGAAGCTTAAAGAAGGTAAAAAGTCGGTGCTGGAAGGTGTGCCCGTTTCTTTGCCTGCGTTGGTAAAAGCATCGCGCATACAAGAGAAAGCCCGTGGTGTTGGGTTCGACTGGGACAACCGCGAACAGGTATGGGAAAAGGTGAACGAGGAACTGGCCGAGTTTAAAGCCGAAGTAGACAGCAACGCCCCACACGAGAAGGTAGAAGCCGAATTTGGCGACCTGTTGTTCTCTATGATTAACTACGCCCGCTTTATCAACATAAACCCCGAAGACGCGCTGGAGCGTACCAATATCAAATTCATCCGCCGCTTTCAGTTTTTAGAAACAGAGAGCGCTAAAGACGGTAAAACCATTAAGGATATGACCTTACCCGAAATGGATGCATACTGGAACAGGGCCAAAGAAATGGAATAAGAGCCTCACCCTCTTCCCCCTCTCCAAAAGAGAGGGGGTAAAAAAGTCCCTCTCTCCTTCGGGGAGAGGGATTTAGGGAGTGGGGCTATAAAATAAATACTACCATGCCAACAACAGGACAAGTATTAGCAGACCAACTAAACACCAGCCGAGATCTTACCCGCTGGTACCTATCAAAACTTAAAGAAACCGACCCTTTTAAGCAGTTCGAAATTGAAGGCAAACCCCTTAACAACTGGTACTGGATTATAGCGCACCTTGCCTGGGCCGAGCATTTCCTTATCATCAACGGCACCGGTGGCGAGGTGCTGCCTGAGTTTGAAGAACTACAGCCTTTCTCTATGGGCAATAGCTTTTCTCAGGTTAATGCAAAACACGATGTCAAAGAACTACTGGCAATATTTAAAAAGGTTCACGAGCACTGCATTGCCCGCCTGCAAACCATTACCGAAGAAGAAATGGCTGAAGACAATAACCTCGGCTTTTCTTTCAGCAGCGATATGAGTAAAAAGGCCTTGGTTATGCACTGCATCCGCCACGAAGGTACCCACACAGGTAACCTTGCCATCCTTTGCAAAGCCTTTGAGCTGAAGACGGTGTAACCCATGCAACGTCATCCCGCACTTGATGCGGGATCTCCGTCTTAACAAATAGGGATAGCTTGCATCGTAGGAGATTCCTGCTTTCGCAGGAATGACTACTGACTACTATTTTTCTACCTTCCATTAAACCTTTCTAAATCAGCCTAGTCTATACCCAAAAATCCTAACTACACATGAAACAATTCTTCTTACTATTAACCATTGCCCTAACCACCACCATTAGCGCCCAAACGGGCCCCGAGGTTACATCGTGGATACAAAACCTTACCGGCGAAACCGGCTACAACAACATTCCAAGCAATGTGCAACAGGTACAATACTCTACCCAGTATGTATATGTTACAGCAACCTGTATTCCCGGTTATGATATAGGCCCGTGGCAAGGCAACCCTAACACGCCCATAAACGAGGATTTTTGCTACAAAATTACCCGTACTCCTGTACAAAACACAGGCACATTAACCAACACATCGCTAGGCCATATTGGGGTGTGGACTAACGGTGTTAGCATTTTCAACGCCAAAGATGCCATGTCGTACAACAACCAAAATATATGGTTGCGCAATGCTTATTATTTTGAGGGGCAGGGCTTTGACGATTGCCTTGGTCACCCCGCACCTAACGGCGAATACCACCACCACGTTAACCCCACCTGTTTGTATACCGATACCGACAGCTCTCAACACTCGCCTATTATAGGCTATGCTTTTGATGGCTTTCCGGTTTACGGCGCATGGGGCTTTACTAACGTAAACGGCACCGGTGCTATACGCCGCATGCGGTCGGGCTACCGCACCCGCAATATTACAGACCGTACTACCTTGCCCAATGGTACAGTATTACAAGCTAACCAATATGGCCCCGCACTAACAACATACCCACTGGGTGCTTATATTGAAGACCATGAGTATGTTCAAGGCTTTGGCGACCTTGACGAGCATAACGGCCGCTTTTGCGTTACGCCCGAATACCCAAATGGTATCTATGCCTACTTTGTAACGCTTGACGACCAGCTAGACCCTGTATATCCTTATACCTTAGGGCCAACATATTATGGGGTGGTTACCGCAGGTAATGTAGGCCCACAGTCTGGGCACAACGTACCTGGCGAACCCGTTACCACCTACGTGCCCGATACCAGCGGCACCATTGGCCTTGCCGAAGATATTAGCCGCAACCTGGCCATTGGCCCTAACCCCGCTACCGACTATATTCTGGTAGACTTTAGCCGCACCACCGGAAAAGCCAATAAAATTGAACTGTTCAATATGCAAGGGGCTTTAATACGTAGTATTGATAACCCAGCAATTACAGAGAAAATACCCATGCACAGCCTTAGCTACGGCGTGTATTTCATTCGTATACAAACCAACAACGGCAGTGTTATAACCCGCAAACTGGTTAAGAGTTAGCCCCCTCACCCCCTAAATCCCCTCTCCTAAAAGAGCAGGGGGACTTGTAAAATATCCCCGCTTGGTTAATACCCTGCGGGGATTTTTTTATGTCAAAGAACTACGTTTTCAAAATCTCCCTCTATGAGGCCCGCCCGGATAAATGGAATTATCCATTCGGACGGGGAGTACCTCGGCTACGCCGAGGGGAGGGAGGGTTTTCCCTCTCTCGTCTGGCGCTTTTCAGCGCCATCCACCCTCTCCAAAGAGGATATTTATGTCGCTGTTTCCCTTTGCTCCCTATCTATTAAATACGGGTTATAGGCAAACTCATCGTAGTTGGCTGCTTGTGGGTTGTTAACACATACTGCCCATTCTTCATCGGTCAACACATCGGGTTTATCATACACATACAGCGAAGTGTTAAGCCCCTCTCTCTTTAGGAGAGGGGTTTGGGGTGAGGTAAAAAGCCCCTCTCCTGGGCGAAGTTATTTACATGCGCCCCTTGTCCCTTGCCCCTGTTAACAGCCTTAGGCTGCACACCCCTAACCCACCGCTTAATAATGGTCTCGGGTACGCCCAGTTCTTCAGCAATATGGTCGGTGTATAAACCATCGCGGCGCATACTCTCGGCCGTTATCATTTTTTGCTCCCTAAGCTTAGTTTTCGATGGTTTTAAAAAGTCCTCTTCATCCTGCGGGGCTGTAAGAAAAATTTGCAAAATTTCACTCCCAAAATCAGAGTTAAAACTCCCCTCCTTTTTGAGGGGTGGCTGCAAGCCGGGGTGGTTACCTTCTGAGCTAAATTGTTCTTCAGAATCTATTATAAACCCCTCCAACTTATCACTAAAATTTATGGGCCTGTTTTTAATTTTAAACGGCTTTATGTAGCGGCTAAACCAGTCGTTATAATTCACCCCAATACCCACAATGCTATCAAACGCGTTGCACAACAGGCGGTGGTTATGTATATGCGCAAGCTCCATAGGGCGGGCGTAGTTGTGCGGTTTGGTGTTTACCACCACCATAATACTAAGGCCATACTTATGTTTCAATTTGCGTAACGTGCTAAGCACCGCAAGCCATTGCTGCGGTGTAGCGTGCAGCCTGTCGGGCTGGTCTATAATCAGCACCGTAGCTTCGGTTTTTTTAATAAAGTGCTCCACACTCGCAAGCATCCAGTCTATGGCATTATCCTGGTAAGCGGGCAAATCTGCTTGTTGGTTATACCCCGCCCAGTGCAGGTTTTCAAGCACATCATCGTGTACATGGCTATTGGGCGCTATGCGAGAATAAAAGCCCTGCTTGTCAAGCTCAAAGTCTACATACAGCACCTTGCGGGGCTTGCCCACATTATCGGCATTGCCTAGCACACAACCACCCGCAAGTGCTTTAGCCACCTGCAGCGCCAGCAGCGTTTTTCCGCTGCCCGTGTCGCCCGCCAGCAAGCACATTTCATTCTCGGCCCAGTACCTCCCCCATAAGGGTTGACGAAAATTAGTAAAGTCCCTCTCCTTTGGAGAGGGATTTAGGGTGAGGCTATTATTTAACAAAAACATCCATTCGTTTTGTGCCTTTAGGCCCCTGTACCACTTTTTTGTTTCCTCGTGACGCAAAGCATCGGCCCGCCATACCTCCGGCGGATTGTCAATATAATACTCCTCTTCCGATGTATAGCTGGGAGTGTAATCAATAATGTTTCCTTCGCTATCGGTATAGTCAATCAATCCGTTAGCATACTTTTTCTGGTGAATAATGTTGATAGGCATAGTGGTTTAGTTTATTCATTTTTTAAAATCTCCCTCTATGAGGGAGTACCTCGGCTACGCCGAGGGGAGGGAGGGTTTTCCCTCTCTCGTCTGGCGCTTTTCAGCGCCATCCACCCTCTCCAAAGAGGGATACTCATTGGCAAGTCAATCCAACAAATATACGATAATATAATAATTTATACAAGCAGTAAATTAACAACCCGCCTAAACAGCTGATTATTTACATAATAAAATATTAAAGCTATTACAGCGTTATAAATGCATGAAAAAAACGTTGCCTACCATACTGCTTATATTGTTGACTATATCGGGTTTTGCCCAAATATCATTGTTAGACACAAGCTATAACCATATCGGTTATTGGATATTAACGGATACAATAGGCCTTGAACTGGAATGCAGTTCGGCAGATAACACCGGGCGTTTGGTAACTGCCTCATCGTATGAACTAATTATTCAGCACAAGCCCGATGGCAGTTATGATTATGCAACACGCATTTATCCTGAAGATTTGGAACATTTATTTGATACAGTATTAACCAATTATCAGGTTTACGACATTGCGGCACTAAATACCGGGAAAACATTGGTTGTAGGCCGGGTTACCACGCCCATGGGGCATAGGATGGTACTAACACAGTTAAATAATGAGGGGTCTGTAGATACCACATTTGCCAACAACGGTAGTTTCATATTAAATAATTACCAGGGTATTACAGCCATAATGCCTTATAGAATAAGGGTGCAGCCTGATGGTAAAGTAATACTTTGCTTTTTTGCAAGCGTAAACAATATAGGCCAACATACTGCACTTTTGCGCTTAAACACAAACGGTACGTTAGACAATACTTTTAACAACACTGGCGTAAGGATATCGGATAATATAGGGTATCAGTTTATGCTGTTTAATCAAGCCGGAGATATTCATGTTCCATCTCTAAAACTTATTGGTAACAATTACTACCTAGGTATGACCCAATTTAATTCTGCCGGCGATTCGTTGCAAACTAAAATCCTTTGCCCTTATGATATTTTCGGGCAGTTCCACATGTCGCTTTCTAACGCAGTTATTAACCTGCACGGCAAAATGTATATTTCGGCGTTTAATTATGGCAGCACAAATAGCGATAGCGTAGCTATTATTGCAGTAAATACTGATTTAACATTAGACAATACATTTGCCAATGGCGGAATTGCCGTTTATAACGACCCTACCTATAGACTTGATAAGCTTGCAATTGCCATAAGCCCAACAGGGCAATTGTTTGGCATTTCTGTAGGGCAAAACTCTAATGACCAATTAGACACGCGATTGCTGGTATTAAAGTACAAAAACAACGGCCAACTAAACACCGCATTTGATGGCGATGGGGTATATTACCAAACTCCGCCTTTTGGCATATTCTATAGTAACTCGCCGGCTATGCCATATTATGTACCACAGCAAAATAAACTATTGGCAACGGCTGCTATCCGCGATTATGACAATTTACTGCCTTAGCAATTTTGTATTTACCCATGGGGGTTTTAGGTTTACTGATAATTTGCTGTTGGGTGTTGTAGATAACACTAGCAATGCCACAGCACTTAGTGCATATCCTAATCCCATTCAAAACAATACATTTTGCTTAGAATATACACTACCGGAAAATGCAGATATTACTGTTAATTTGTATGATTTAAAAGGGCAGCTAATTACTAATTTATTAAATAAGCAAACTCGCACTAAAGGCAAAAACACAGAGCAGGTGCTGCTTCCACCCGGTATAGCCAAAGGGCAATATGTAGTAGAGTTGATAGCAGACCAAAATCAAATAGTAATAAAAATTATTGTTGATTGATATTGATTTAACCATGCATGCTGTTTAGTGCAACGTCACCAGCCATCAAAACCTCCTCCGTCCGCCTGCGGCGTACACTTCTAATGACGCTACGGTCAGCACTGTAAGCTCCAAAGGAGGACATCTTAGCTCTGCTAAAAATCCCTCCCCTCGTTTCTCTCGGGTACTCCCTTTAAAAGGGAGAGTTGTTTCCCTACTATTAACGTGCGTTGGGTAGTCCACGCCCGGTGTGAACTCCAAATTTTTCATGGCAACTAGAACGTGGGAAGTGCGAAAGAAAAATTTGAGAGTTTTTGGGCGTGGTGTCTTTTCTTTGGTTCGTTTCTTTGGACAAGCAAAGAAATGAACGAAGCCGTCGGCAGACAAGTGCCGCATAGGCAGCCGTATGGTGATTATTTGAGATCCTGAAACAAGTTCAGGATGACGATTTCCCCACCATGGTCGGTGTTTAATGCAACCTCACCAGCCATTAAAACCTCCTCCGTCCTCCTTCGGCGGACACCTCTAATGACGCTACGGTCAGCACTGTAGGCTCCAAAGGAGGACATCTTAGCTCTGCTAAAAATCCCTCCCCCTCGTTTCTCTCGGGTACTCCCTTTACAAGGGAGAGTTGTTTCCGGGATATCAAGTAGGAATTCTTAACGTGCGGGGGTAGTCCACGCCCGGTGTGAACTCCAAATTTTTCATGGCAACTAGAACGTGGGAAGTGCGAAAGAAAAATTTGAGAGTTTTTGGGCGTGGTGTCTTTTCTTTGGTTCGTTTCTTTGGACAAGCAAAGAAATGAACGAAGCCGTCGGCAGACAAGAGCCGCATAGGCAGCCGTATGGTGATTATTTGAGATCCTGAAACAAGTTCAGGATGACGATTTCCCCATCATTGTCGGTGTTTAGTGCAACTCACCTCCCATTAAAACCACCTCCGCCCGCCTGCGGCGGCCACCTCTTCTGACGGTATGGTCAGCACTGTAAGCTCCAAAGGAAGACATCTTAGCTCTGCTAAAATCCCTCCCCCTCGTTTCTCTCGGGTACTCCCTTTACAAGGGAGAGTTGTTTCCCTACTATTAACGTGCGGTGGGTAGTCCACGCCCGGTAAACCAATGTCCGCAAAGCGGACAAAGGACCGGCCTAAAATTAAATGTCGTAATAAAACAAGCGCAGTGAAGCGAAGAAGCCTGCTCTGTTTGAGTCGCGCCTTGCGTGACGAGTTTGCAGGGTTCAGCGTAACGGAGCGTAGTTTTTAGACAGTTAATTTTCAGCCTTGATTTTTTGGTTACTTTTTATCAAGAAAAAAGTAATAAAGCCGTAGGCAGACAAGCGCCGCAGGCAATAGCAAATTTGGGCTAACCTCCCTCTCCCGTCTGCCGCCTTTAGCGGCATCCACCCTCTCAATGAGAGGGACCTTTAAAAAACTTCAATTCCGCCAACGGCGGAAACGACCGGCATGGCGTTTTGAAACGGGGACCCGCCGAGAAAGTGAGCGTAAAAATCTGTTCTGTTTGAAGTCGCATAGCGACAAGTTTACAGATTTTAGCGAACGCCCTCGCAGCGGGTCGTTGAAAAATGCAGCCGTTGATTTTTTGATTACTTTTTCATCAAGGAAAAAGTAATTGCCCTCCGCACAGGAGTGCATGCTGCATAAGCAGCCGCCGGCAGACAAGCGCCGCAGGCAGCGGCATGGTGATTACACGAGATCCCGAATCAAGTTCGGGATGACAGCCTAAGAGATTGCTTCGTCGCGATGCTCCTCGCAATGACGCTAAACACTACTCCTTTGGCGGATGCGGCTCTAACTGCCAGTTGCTGGGGTTGGGGTAATAGCGGACGGCTTTATCAGGGTCGAAATAGTTTATATCCCATTCTTTAACACCTATACGAACCTCGCGAAGTAAATACACAGGGTCTTTTACAACCTCGCCCACCGGGTGCGATTTTGTGTAAAACACCCCCAACACATAATACTGCTTTATGTGTGGATTGCGAGGGTTGGTAAAGTAATTGTAGACGTATTTGTTGCCGTAAGAAAAAGACTCGCTGGCTATCATTGTATCGGCACCAAAAACATCAAGATAGTCGTTAACACCCATGCCCCATTTAATACCGGCGGGCGCATCCATAGTGGGAGTAACCTCGGCATCGGGCACAAACTTATACACCTTGCTGGTATCAAAATACGACCAATAAACCTGGTGTATTTTATCCATAGGGCCTTCGTTGCCAAACGTAGGCAGGCTGGCCACATAGTAGGTATTGGTATCGAAGCCTTGCACATCGGTAGGTTTTACGGTTATTCCGTTAGCTGTAAATGTGGGGGTATACTCCGCAACGGTTTTGTCTAACGCCTTAACCAACGGATGGTCAAGCAACTTATGCAGGTTATCCGCTTCGGTAGTTTGTGCAAACCCCGAAACGGTAAATAAAACCAATACTGTAAGTAGTCCTGTTTTCATACACCCAACAACCCGCAATTATAATGCCTAAGAAGTTCTCTCCCGTCTGGTAATTATAACCGGCTAAAAATCCCTCCCCCGACGACTACGTGTCGGGGTACTCCCTTTAAAAGGGAGAGTTGTTTCCCTACTATTAACGTGCGGGGGTAGTCCACGCCCGGTGTGAACTCCAAATTTTTCACGGCAACTAGAACGTGGGGCGTGCGAAAGAAAAATTTGAGAGTTTTTGGGCGTGGTGTCTTTTCTTTGGGTACTTTCTTTGGACAAGCAAAGAAAGTATCGCCCCGCGGCAGCGAAACGCCGTAGGCAATAGCAAATTTGGGCTAAAGCCCTTTTAATTCGTCGCCTCCATCTCCCCGACCTTGCCATAGGCATCCCTACGGGAAAAGGTCGGGGCTATTATCTATTCGTCGTAAAATCCCTCCCTCACGCCAATGGCGTGAGTACTCCCTTTAAAAGGGAGAGTTGTTTCCCGGATAGTAACGTGCGGTGGGTAGTCCGCGACTGATGTAAACACTAAGCATAAGCCCCAACACAAACTAAACTTATTGAAAATCAATCTATTTCTAAACTATCTGCACGCGGGCTATGTTGTAATAGTATCAGTTCATAAATACAACAAAAATTATAATGAAAAAATTAGTTCTTAGCCTTATGGCCATTGCAGCATTTACGTTTAGTAACGCTCAAAAAACATCATCTGATTATATTATCAAAACAAAAAAACTAAGCACGTTAGAAACTGCCCTAACCACTGCCGATTTAATGTCTACCCTGCAAAGTGCGGGACCATTTACCGTATTTGCACCTACTAACGATGCGTTTAATATGCTATCGCCGGGTGTACTGGGCAACCTGCTAACAAAAGAAAACCACGACAAGCTTGCTACGCTTTTAAAATACCATGTTGTAAGTGGCCTGTGGACAACCAAAGCCATTGCTAAAGCGGTAGAACAAGGCGGCGGCAAAGCCGAACTGCGCACTGTTAACGGTAAAACAATTACCGCTATTATGGTAGGTAAAAAACTTAAACTAACCGACGAAACCGGAACCAGCACCTACATAAACCATAGCAACAAAAAAACCAGCAATGGTTACATACACACTATTAACGGTGTGCTAATGCCTAACTAGTATTGCACCCCGTATTACCAAGCCCTTTGCAAGCAACTGCAAGGGGCTTTTTTATTACTGCTTTTTAAACCGGGTTACTTTGTATAGGTAGTAAATAGGCTCTGTCCACGTGCCATTCTTTATCTCCATAAAATAATTGCCCTTTACCCCGTTTCTATTTACGTACAAACCATTAAAAACAATAATCCTGTCTTTTTCAATAACATCAGTCATAGTAACCGGGGTTTTACTTGCCGTAAGCTGATAGTCGGGCGCTAAAATTTCTATTTGGTTTACACCACCGGCGGCAAATAATGTTATCCCTGCAACATCGCCGGGGTTTAAATCGGTATTAAATAGCTTTTTATCGTACGTGCCCGGGTACCAAAAACCCTTTTCAAGTATAATAACGTCTTTGTCATTTTTATGGTAAGCATCGCCAACAGATTTAAGGTAGTTAACATCGGTTACTGTTTTTACCTTATCCAGGTTTAGGTTGGGGTCGTTAGGGTTGGGCAGCACCACGGCAACCTGGGCAATATTATCAGGGTTAAAATAGGCCGGGGCCCATTTTTTAACACTCACTGTAAACTCCCTAAAATAGTAGGCAGTGTCTGCTCTGCTGTTAACCCCCTTAGAAAAATACTTGGTAGAAAAAACGGCTAAAACTTCATATTCTTTAATATGGGGGTTGCTATCATCTTTAAAAGAATGGCTAACATATTTAGTACGGACATTATATAACCCTCCACGAAAAACAGTATCGGGCTTGCCAAAAAGTTTGGTATACTCATCAATACCAATGCCCCACTGCAAGCCAACAGGCAAAGGCTGAGTGGGCGTATAAACAGTATCGGGTATATTCCATTTTTTTGTATTATCCTGAAATGCCCATTTAACTGTGTATATGACATGCTTTGGGCCTTTTTTTCATCAATAGGGGTATTGGCATTGTAGTAGGTATTACCAATGGTTTGGCCGTAGTTATTTGTTTTCAAATCTATGCCGTGTGCGGCAAATGTGTTAGTGTATGCATCGTGCGTTTTATCTATAGCCTGCACAAGAGTATGGTCTAAAATTTTTTGCAAATTGGTTTTAACAACAGGCTTGGTTTTAGCCGGTGTAGCAGGCTTTTTAGGCGCTTGTGCAATAGCAAATGTGCTAAATAGCAGGGCAGGTAAAAGGGCAAATAATTTCATACAAGGTTTTTCTGAAATAAAAATAGCAAATAATGCGCCATAGCCTATTACTTGTGTTTTAAAGCGCATTACAATAAACATTTTTACCGCATTACTGCTTAATTGATTATAGCAATAAATATACTATGAGCCCTAAGAAACACTATTTACGGTGGCTGGCATTAATAGCCATTGTAACCAACATAGCATTTAACTACCTATACCCCTTGCTTAACCCGGCAAACCCTACCATTGCCCAGGTTAGCAATAAATACAACAGCCTGTTTATGCCCGCAGGCTATGCTTTTTCTATTTGGGGGTTGATATACCTATCGTTTATTGTATATGGCATAGTGCAATTAGTGCCAAAGTCTAAATTTAACGTAACGTACGATAGGCTTGCTGTACCCATGGTTATTGTAAACGCCTTGGGCAGCTTGTGGATTGTAACCTTTACCAACGACCAAATAGCAGCCAGCCTTATGGTTATTGGCGGCATGTTGGTAGCAGGCGCTTATATGTTTGTTAAAGCCTACCAATGCTACAAATCGGGTTGGGCAAGGGCTAGGCTTTTAGTTCCTTTTAGCCTGTTTTTAGGTTGGATATCGGTAGCAGCCATAGCCAATACCTCTATCTTTTTAAAATCTATGCAATGGGGCGCTTTTGATTTATCAGAAGAAACCTGGGCTAATGCAATGGTTATAACAGCCGCCTCATTGGGCATTATCTTTTCTATACTAAAACGCAATTACATCTTTCCGTTGGTAATAGCCTGGGCGCTGCTAGCCATTTATGTTGAGCAGAAACAACCCTATCCGCAAATAGCCATAACGGCGGCAGTAGCAGCCATTGCGGTGACGTTTTTCGCGCTGGCGGCCTTGTTCCGCACATCGCAATACAATAAGTCGCGCAGCCATGCCGCAAGCACAACGTAAGTGTGTTTTTTAAGCCAACATGTCACTGTGTGGATAGAGATTAAGGATAAGTAGTATAACTTACTAAAAATTCTGCCGCACTACACCCCTCACCCTAGCCCTCTCCCCTTAAAGGGAGAGGAGTAAAAATCCTTTCCCTTTAAGGGGAAAGGATTTAGGATAGGGGTCTAAAAACTAAAACAATCCCTCCTTTCATTTGTCTAACTAGGCTGCAATTTTCAACACCGCATTCATTATGCATTTTGAATTCTGCATTATGCATTAACAATGATTATCTTTGTAGATTAAATTATGGTAGAAGAGGAATTGATACAGGTTTTTGGCGCGAGAGAGCACAATTTAAAGAATATTGATGTAACCATACCCCGCAATAAAGTGGTGGTAATTACAGGTTTATCGGGTTCAGGAAAATCGTCGCTGGCGTTTGATACAATTTATGCCGAAGGCCAACGCCGTTATATAGAAAGTTTTGCTGCCTATGCACGCCAGTTTTTGGGCGGCATGGAGCGCCCCGATGTAGATAAGATTACAGGCCTAAGCCCTGTAATTTCTATAGAGCAAAAAACCACCAGTCGCAACCCGCGCAGTACCGTGGGCACTATTACCGAGATTTACGACTTTTTGCGTTTACTATACGCCCGTACCGCCGATGCTTACAGCTACAACACCGGCGAGCTTATGGTGCGTTACTCTGACGACCAAATTATAAACCTGATACTGGAAAAGTACGATGGCAAAAAGCTGATTATGTTGGGCCCGGTTATTAAAGGCCGTAAAGGTCACTACCGTGAATTGTTTGAGCAGGTGCGCAAAAGTGGCTTTACCAAAGTGCGTGTTGATGGCGAGGTAAAAGACATTACCTACGGCATGAAGTTGGACCGCTACAAAATTCACGATATTGAAATTGTAGTAGACCGTATAGAAGTTAACGCTGAGAATAAAACCCGCATTAACGATGCCCTTAAAACCTGCATGCGCTATGGCAAAGGCACTATGATGGTGCAGGATTACGATACCAACAAAGTGCAGTTTTTCAGCCGTATGTTAATGTGCCCAACAACAGGCATATCGTACGACGACCCGGCACCAAATTTATTCTCGTTCAATTCGCCTTATGGAGCCTGCCACAAGTGCAACGGCTATGGGCGAAATATCAGAGATTGATATTAAAAAGATTATACCCAACCCGCAGCAAAGTATTAAGCGCGGCGGCTTAGCCCCGTTGGGCGAATATAAAAATTCGTGGATTTTTGCCCAGTTAGAGGCCATTGGAGAGAAGTTCGGCTTTAAACTGGATACTCCATTGGAAGAACTAACAGAAGATGCCATAGATGCCATTTTATATGGTACCGAAGAAGTGCTGAAGGTAAAAGGCCAATACGAAGGTGGACTTAGCTATGCTGTTAGCTTTGATGGTATTGTAAACTTTATATCTAACCAGTTTGAAGAGGGCGTAAACGAAAGTACCAAGCGCTGGGCCGAAAGCTTTATGAATAAAGTTGAGTGCCCTGAATGCCACGGCGCACGCCTGCGTAAAGAGGCGTTGTATTTTAAACTTGATGGTAAGAATATAGCAGAACTATCTCGCCTTGATATAAATGAGTTTTTCACCACCATAAATGGCCTTGGTAAAAAACTAAGCAAGCGCCAGCTTACCATTGGCAAAGAGGTGCTTAAAGAAATTGCCGACCGTACCAACTTTTTGTTAGACATTGGCCTTGATTACCTAAGGTTGAACATGAGCTCTAAAACCCTGTCGGGTGGAGAGGCGCAACGTATTCGCCTGGCTACACAAATAGGTTCGCAGTTGGTGGGTGTGTTGTATATTTTAGATGAGCCAAGCATTGGCCTGCACCAGCGCGATAATACCAAACTGATTAAAGCCCTGCAAAACCTGCGCGACTCCGGCAACTCTGTTATTGTGGTTGAACATGATAAGGAGATGATGGAGGCCGCAGATTATATATTGGATATTGGGCCCGGCGCTGGTGTACATGGTGGCCGTGTGGTTGCCAGTGGTACCTATGCCGATATTTTAAAATCAGACAGCTCTACATCGCAGTACCTAAACAACATTAAATCAATACCTGTACCTGCTACACGCCGCGAGGGTAATGGTAAATTCTTAACGCTTAAAGGCGCTACAGGGCATAATTTACAAAATGTAGATTTGAAGTTGCCGTTGGGTAAATTCATTTGTGTATCGGGTGTATCGGGCAGTGGTAAATCATCGTTGATAAACGAAACCTTGTACCCTATACTGGCTAAGCATTTTTACGATGCAGGCAAAAAACCGCTTCCGTATAAAAAGATAGAGGGCATAGAGAATATTGATAAGGTAATTGATATTGACCAAACGCCTATTGGCCGCACACCCCGCAGCAACCCTGCTACCTATACCGGTGTATTTACCGATATACGCACCCTGTTTGCCAACCTGCCCGAAGCTAAAATACGCGGCTACCTGCCGGGGCGTTTCAGCTTTAACGTAAAAGGCGGCCGCTGCGAAACATGCAAAGGTGGCGGTGTTAAGGTTATTGAAATGAACTTTTTGCCAGATGTGGAAGTGTTGTGCGAAACCTGCTAGGGCAAGCGCTACAACCGCGAAACATTAGAGGTGCGCTTTAAGGGCAAGTCAATTTCTGATGTGCTGGATATGACTATTGAGCAGGCGGTAGAGTTTTTCGAAGCGATACCCTCTATCCTGCAAAAAATACGCACGCTGAACGATGTTGGCCTGGGCTACATTACCCTTGGGCAGCAGAGTACAACCCTTTCGGGTGGAGAGGCGCAGCGTGTAAAACTGGCTACGGAACTATCTAAACGCGATACCGGTCAAACCCTGTACTTGCTTGATGAGCCTACCACCGGCTTGCACTTTGAAGATATACGTATATTGCTTGAAGTGCTTGATAAACTGGTAAACCGTGGCAACACCGTGTTGGTTATTGAGCATAATATGGACATTATAAAAGTAGCCGACCATATTATTGATATTGGCCCGGATGGGGGTGTTAAAGGCGGGCATATTGTTGCCGAAGGCACACCCGAGGAGATTGTGAAAAAGAACAAGGGCTTTACTGCACCTTACCTTAAAAAGGAGTTGGATGTAATGCCTGTTGTAGCAGCACCTGCTAAAGCAAAAAAGAAAGCCAAATAACCATGAAAGTATTCGGGCTTATAGGCTACCCTTTAACACATTCGTTCTCTAAAAAGTATTTTACTGAGAAGTTTGACAAGCTTGGTTTAGAGGGCTATTCGTACGAGTTATTTCCACTTTCAACCATTGACGATTTACCTCAACTGATTGCTGATAATCCTAACCTGGTTGGGTTGAATGTTACCATTCCCTATAAAGAAAGTGTTATCCCTTTTTTAAGCGGATTAGATGAAACGGCAAAGGTTGTTGGGGCTGTGAATACCATTTTAATTACCCCCTCCCCAACCCTCCCCCTTAAAGGGGAGGGAGTAAACTCTCCCCTAATGTAGGAGGAGTACCGCGCAGCGGGGAGGGGTACAACTTATCGGCTACAACACCGATGTTCTGGGTTTTTCTCAATCGTTAAAACCCCTGCTACACCCACACCACGAGCGGGCATTGATATTGGGCTCTGGTGGTGCGGCAAAGGCGGTGGCGCATGTGTTAAAAGGCTTAGGAATACAATACTATTTTGTATCGCGGGAAAAGAAAAACGGGCCTAACTACTTAACCTATTCTGAACTAAACGAGGGTGTTTTTAATGCCTGTAAGTTGATTGTTAATACTACACCGGTGGGTATGTACCCTAACGTAGAAGATGCCCCTGCCCTGCCCTATCAATTCTTTACCCCGCAACATTTAGCCTACGATTTAATCTATAATCCTACCAATACGCTTTTTATGAAACAGGCCGCCCAACAAGGCGCACATACCGTTAACGGGTTAAACATGCTCTACATGCAGGCCGAGGCGGCTTGGAAGATTTGGGAGGGTTAAGATTCTAAATCCTGATTTTGAATACCCATATAGCAATTAACCCTACCGCAAAATGCGGACTGCCCATCATTAAGCCAAAGGTTACAATTTCGCGGTCACCACCAAAAAACATCCCTAAAAGAATACACACGCCCAAAAATGCTGCTGCCAGCACTAATGATATATAAAGCTTACGCTTAGTATTGGTTTTAACTTCTGAAAAGATGTATGAAACAGAAAAATAAACGGGTAACATTACAGGAATAGATGCTGCTAAAGCCATCAAGTTAAGTCCTAATGTTCCTCCACCTAAAAATATACTATATCCAATACTTGCCACACCAAATGTAATTCCCCATACTTTAAGTATGTAGGAAAATACTGTAGTGGATAGTTTTTGAGGTTCGGGCTGGGTACTTTCCATGAAATATTAAATATTTTCAGGTAACCTGAACGCCCATATAGCAGCCAAACCTACTAAAGCCTGTGGCAATACAAACGATAGTACCGCAGGCTGAAAGCCATGCCCATCAAAACAAAAGACTAATAGTATATGGGCCGAAAGAAATATCACCAATAAAAACAAAACAGATACCAGGGCTTTAATCTCGGTAACATCGCAGTTAAAGCGGTAAATTCCTGTAATAAGCATGTAGGCAAAGTATATAAACAAGAATGATATTAATCCGCCCGACACAGCCATAAGCGTAGTGCTATGCATGCCCGCGCTATTTACCATAGGCGATAACAATAACGGTATACCCACTACAAGGCCCAACACCTTTAATACGTAGGTAAAAATCAGCTTAAACGGTATTTTATGCGCTTCCAATTCTCTGCGTTTTGTGGGTATATAACGCAGGGTAGTATCGGATTATTTTATGGGGGAGAAAAATTATTTATTTAACCTTTTCAAGAGTAATGCCCGGACTAAAACAGGCATCGCTCCAGTCAAAATTATCATTCAGTTGTTTTATCTCATCAAGCTTTATCTGCATTACAGGTTTATCAGTAATATCAACAATTGTAAATGAATCGAAAACACTACAACTGTACATTCTATCGTAAGAAACAACACCGGTAACGGCATCATACGTTATGTTAAATTTTCTTTTCCCTGTAGAATAACCATACTCGATACTATTATCATAGAAAGTAACAGTTTTGTATACCCCGTCACTGTTTTTTGAGTTCGCAATATTCCATGTACCAATATATTTGGCAGGTATTTGGGCTGATGCTACCACAGAAACCAAAAGGCAGGCGAATAATAGTAGTTGTTTTTTCATATAGTGATGATGATGATGCTAGTTAATTTCCATAAAGATAGAATTGTTTCCAAAGCATTACAATGAGGTGAGTAGTCCACGCCCGGTATAATTATATGTCCGCAAAGCGGACAAAGGACCGGCCTAAAATTAAATGTCGTAACAAAACAAGCGCAGTTAAGCGAAGAAGCCTGCTCTGTTTGAGTCACGCAAGGCGTGACGAGTTTGCAGGGTTCAGCGTAACGGAGCGTAGTTTTTAGACAGTTAATTTTCAGCCTTGATGAGCCTGCCCCGTACTTGATACGGGGGTTACTTTTTATCAAGAAAAAGTAATAAAGCCGTCGGCAGACAAGCGCCGCAGGCAATGGCAAATTTGGGCTAACCTCCCTCTCCCCTCTGCCGCCTTTAGCGGCATCCATCTACTGACGATTAATGTCAGCACAGGCTCTCAATGAGAGGGACCTTTAAAATTTAACGTGCGGTGGGTAGTCCACGCCCGGTGTGAACTCCAAATTTTTCATGGCAACTAGAACGTGGGAAGTGCGAAAGAAAAATTTGAGAGTTTTTGGGCGTGGTGTCTTTTCTTTGGTTCGTTTCTTTGGACAAGCAAAGAAATGAACGAAGCCGTCGGCAGACAAGAGCCGCAGGCAATAGCACGGTCATTACACGAGATCCGAATCAAGTTCAGGATGACGATATACAAAAAAGCCCCACATTTCTGCGGGGCTTTTCTTATTTATTTCCTATCAGCTATACGCTGTAAGCTATCAGCTACTAAGCTCCTGCTTCGCGCAACATTTTTAACTTATCCTCTACCTCTTTCAGTTCTTTTTTGGCCGCATCAATCTGGCTTTCTACGTTTTTGCGTAGCTCCTCGGCGTTTTTAGAACGGGCAAAGAATTCAATGTTGTTTTGCAGGGTGATGATGTCGCTTTTCAGCTTGCTGGCTTTGTTCATCCAATGTCCACGCTCTTTGCGTAGCGCATCGTTAGAACCTGAGCCTGCCATACCTTCTACCTTAGATTTAAAGCGCATGGCACCAAACTCAGCACCCGACGATTTAATGCTATCAAACTTAACATCCAGTGCAGAACGGTAGCGTTTGTACAAACCGTCTTTCTCCTTCATTGGCACATGACCAATGGCAGCCCACTCGTTTTGCAACTCGTTAAGGGCGGTAAGGGTAGCTTTAGCATCGGTAGTTTCCAACGCTTCTATGCGGGCAATAAGTTCATTTTTCTTGGTAAGGTTTTCGCCCTCACTCTCTGCCAAAGAACCAAAATGCTGCTGCTTGCTGTTAAAGAAAGCATCGCAAGCGGCGCGGAAACGAGCCCATAGTTTATCGCTGTAGCGTTTAGGTATAGGGCCAACGGCCTTCCACTCCTGTTGCAGGCGTATAAGCTCGTTAGAGGTGCGTTTCCAGTCGGTGCTGGTTTGCAGCGCTTCGGCCTGTACACATAAATCTGTTTTCTTTTTCAGATTGTTTTGCTGCTCGTTTTTAATGTCTTTGTAAAAATCGTCGCGTTTATCAAAAAACACCTTGGTAGCACCGCGGAAGCGTTTCCAAATCTCATCGTTATGCTCTTTAGGGGCAAAGCCAATGCTCTTCCAGCTATCGGTAAGTATGTTTACCTCTGCAGTAAGTTCCTGGGCTATTTTAGCCGATGAAACATCTTTAGCGGCAAGCTCTTCGGCCTTTTCTATAAGGGCTTGTTTAAGCTGCAGATTTTTTTGCTGCACCTCTTGCAACTGGCCAAAATACTCGTTGCGGCGCTCATACACTTTATCTAACGCTGCTTTAAAGCGGTTCCAAATTTCGTCGCTTTGGGCCTTAGGCACAGGACCTATCTGCTTCCACTCGTTTTGCAGGCCTTTTACACCGTCCATTGCTTTTTTAACAGAAGCCTCGGCTATAAACTCCTCTGCCTTTTGGGCCAGTTCTGTTTTAAGCTCCAGGTTCTTTTTCATATCAAGGTCGCGCAGTTCGCGGTGTTGTTTGATATGGTTGTAGATAAGCGTGGTGTAGTGGTTGTAGGTACGCCAAATGTGCGCAACCTCGCCCGGCGGTATGTTACCTACCTGGCGCCAATTGTTTTGTATCTCGTGGAAACGCTCGAATACTTTGCGGTCGTTATCCTCATTTTCTATCAGGGTACGCAACTGCTCCAAAATGTCTTTTTTGGTAGCCAGGTTGGTATTCATTTCTTTATCGCGCAGTTTGCGGTCTTCGGCCTCTAAGCCACGGAACTTGCCATACAGCGCATCAAACTGGTCTTTTAACGGACTGTCGGGCGGGGTAAACTCCTCTTTCAGACCACCATCATTCAAAAAGTCAATCAGTAATACGTTGTTCTCTTTGTTAAGGGCATCGTTAAAAAGTCGCGTATTACACGCACCTTCACGCGCGATGTTTTTACATCGGCCTGCTCTACCAATTTACCAAGCTCATCAATAAGCTGCTCTTTAGTAAGGGTAGCGTAATTGATTTGCTCAATCTGGTGCTCTGCAATTTCCTCTTCGGTTTGCGGGGCTTGTTCCACTTCTGTGTGTTCCACAGGTTCAGCTTCGGCCACGGGGCTTCGCCAATGTAGCTTTCTCCCGGTTCGGGCGCTACCATAGGTTGTTCGGCCACCGGCTCTTCAGCAGGTTCAGATGCAACAGGGGGCGTTTCGGCTACCGGCTCTGCCGCAGCTTCAGGTTCAACAGGCGTTTGCTCTTCCACAGGCTGTACAGGGCTTGTTTCCTCTGTATTATCAGCAGGTTGGTTTTCGTTTTCGCCGTTGTTTAGGGCATTCTCATTCAAATTCTCCATAAATCCCTTTAAAAGGTAACACTAATGTAGCTAATTTTTCTGTTTCTTACTCCTTAGCGCTTTTGCTAAGGGGCGATAAAAATATAAATAATCACTAATCTAAAACCATAAAAACGAAGTTCATTCGCACTTCTAAAAATCAATTAAACAGTGTATAACGCAACAGTAGGCTTTTTAGCTTATGCCGCGGTATTTTTTTACATTTTCATACGCCTGTGTTAGGCGCTGAAACTTTTCTTTTGCCCCTTTTTGCACATCATCCCCCAGGTGGGCAACCTTATCGGGGTGGTACTTAATAGCCATACGGCGGTACGCCTTTTTTACCTCATCATCAGTAGCTGTAGCGGTAATTTCCAGCACCTCATAGTCGCTCTCAATACTTTGCTTATATGTAGCTTTAACGCTGTGGTAATCATTTTGGTTCACCCCAAGGTAATATCTTATTTTATTAAGGGTGTCAGTCTCGTTAGCATTAACATCACCATCGGCAGCAGCCAGGCCCGACAAAAAATGTACCAACTGCAAACGCTCGGCATAGTTCATATACATGCGTATTTGCATACACACCTCGCGCAGGTTAAAATCCTGCTTTAGCATTTCGCGCAGCAACAATATCAGTTCCTGTGCCTTATCGTCGCCAAACGAGCGTACAAAAAAGCTTTTTACATAATCCAGTTCGGCCTTTAGCACTTTGCCATCAGCCCGCATCATGGCGGCGGTAAGTATTACCAGGCTAACACCAAAGTCGCCCTGGCGGGTACGTTGTTGCTGGCCACCTTTTTTGCCATCAATGCGCGGGGTATCGTCTACAGCAGCCTCATCAATTAAAGCACCCAGCATAAAACCAAGCAAACCGCCAATGGGTCCGCCAAAAGCCCAACCCAAGCCGCCTGTAAGCCATTTGGCTATCTTCATTACAAATAATATATAAGGTTAATAAAGTAGAAATCTAATCTATAGAAAGAAGAGTTATGATTAGTATGTTGACCGTTTAGGATTTGGTTTTAGTGTATTTCTATAAGAACCTGGTTTTTTCTACGGCCTGCCCTTTGTTAATGTTTATCTTTTTAACCACCCCTTCGCCCGGAGATTTGATGATGTTTTCCATCTTCATAGCCTCCAGCACCAACAGGGCATCGCCTTTGGCAATGGTAGCGCCTTCTTCAACCAATATATTAATAACAAGGCCCGGCATAGGGGCTTTAATGTTATTAAGCTTGGCCGATGCACCGGCGGTTAAGCCCATGCCCGCCAACAAATCATCTAGCTTATCTTTAAGGGAAATGTCGTATTTGTTGCCGTTAATCTGTAGTGTATATTGCTTGCTATCGCGCTCGCTTTTAAGCAACACTACCGTATACGATTTGTTATTGTAAATAACACTCATGCCGGTTTCGGGCGCGCCGGTAGCATCCAATTCGTAGGCTAAGCCCTCTACCAACCCTTTAAAAGGATTAGCAGCCTCAGGCTCAATAGTATATTGTTTTCCGTTAACGGTAGCTTTTAACATAAGCGTACAAAGTTAACAGTTATCAATTATGAGTGATACGTTATGATAAAAATTTGATGGAATATTTATATAGACAGACTTTTAGTTTTAGCTTTAATACAACTCAAACCTCAGCCCTCCATACTCAAGACTAATTATTTGGCTACCGTAAATTTATAGAATGGATTGCGGGCATCAACAATGGTTAACGCATTGTGTACCGATGTAAAATACTCGCTTAAATCATCGCCGCCTTTCTCCAGCATGGTTTTCTCTGCTTCGGTTTCCGGGGTTAACCGTACTACAACATCTTTTTGGTCGGTTGATATCTCCCTCTCCTGAATAGTCTCGAATTTCATTTTCTATATCCTTTACTTAACTAACCGCAAAGGTGGTAAATAGTTGCTTACCAAATGCGGTTATTTGCAGATATAACTTACATAGCGTTGTTAATTATTTAACTCAAACCTCAGCCCTCACAACTCACGACTCATTCCCACTCCTAAACCAATGGCTTTTGTACAATGGCAGGTTGCGGCGGGTAAAGGGCGCGCGCACATATACTTCGGTACCGGTCCAGTTTACCTGAGTTACTACTATATAAGCCAAGCCACTTAAGCTGATAGTAGGTAACCATTCCCATTTATATTCTATAATTGATGGGCCGCCAGTTGCAATAACATCTGGAAAAGGCCCCCATTGTGTATATAGGTCTATAAAATCAAGCCTTACGGGTTCTTTTGTTACGGTAACACCATCAGTATGCACAACCATATTGTTTTGCAGCCTGTTTAAATATACACGTTTGCCCAACATACTATCGGGCAATTCCAGTTTATACTCGCCTAAGCTGTTAACATCAGCACCAAGTCTGGGTGGCCAAAAACCTCAATGCGGTTTTTACCAAAAATTAATTGGGGTTGCAAATTATGGTCATACTGATGCGCGCTGCCAACAACACCATACACCACATTGGCGCGCATATCAATACGGTCTAGTTCAATGTTTATATCGAACCTGTTATTGCCTTTTATAGATAATGATACCGTTTTATCATGGTAAAAATGGCTTTTAACAGCAACCTCAACTATGCTGTCATTGGGGTTTTCGATCCTTCGGTCTACTACTATAAAGCCGCTGGAATCAGTAAAACCATCATTCCACATTACGGTGCCCTGGTTTACCCTTACGCTGCTGTATTGTAGTGGTTTACCCGTTGCCTTATCTGTTATTTTTACCACAACCTTAATATCCCTGGCCGTAGGTTCATCAACTGGTAATTTGTTGTTATGATGGATAGCATACTCCGGGGCGGCTTTACCCTGTACCGATGATGTTATACCCACCAGCACCGCCGCACGAAGCATTAACCCCAGCACACCGCCTTTTTTAGGTTGTTCTATGGGTAATGGTGTATTTAGTAAATTACTTTTAATGCGTCCGCATAGTTTACCATGGGCATTAGCAAAACGGGCCAGTTCTGCACTGCTCATCCCCGAAAAATCGGTTACCCTTTTGGCACACATATCGCAATGCCTGCCTCCCGGTACGGGGCGCATTTTGCCCCAATCTTCGCTGCAAGGCTCGTCAATTTTAATGGTAACACTGCGGTTTATAGTAAAAAGTTTCATAAGCAATTAGTAATTATGAATTAGTAATTATTAGGGTTTGCTTTCTTTTTAGAAAACCACCAGGTGCCAGTCAACGCAAAAGCAAACGACAGAAAGTAGATGTAGTACGATTCATCTTCGGTTTCATCAGTCTTGCCTTTATATATCCCCAAATACTCGTTCCCAAAAAGGGGATATGGTTGGCAGCTTGGATTTTCAGGTATTCCTCCTGTAACACCCATTGTAAAATCTCCCATCCAAATCGTTATCAAACTATCATAATTTGGTTTGGCTTCAAATGTTAGCATGCTATCCGAAGGACAATAAGCCTGCAAATTATCCAGTGTTATGTCTACTATAACAGTACCATTGTCTGTCAATCCAATAACCATATCCTTATCCTGATAATAATCGGCTTTAATACTAATAGCAACCTCTTTAGCCGTATCGGGTAATTGGATAATAGCTTTATAATAGCCTGCTGAATCAGTCAATAACGTATCTGCATTAATAAGGACACGGGCGTTTTCAATGCTACAACCTTCGTTATCAGTAACCTTTCCACTTATTTCAACTGTACGCGTTGCAGGTTGTTCTGCGCTATTATTACTGACTATTTCAATCTGTTGAGGGTTCTGCGCTTTCAAAGGCATAGAAATACCAATTAGCACTGCCGCCCTTAACAGCCAGTTAAGCAGCTTTAGCTGGTGGGGCTTGACTTCCTCTTCAAAAGCCATGGGCTTATTAAGTTGCGATGTCTTAAACCTGCCGCAAACATGGCCATGCTTTTTAAAATAACCGGTAATTTCTTTATCGGCCATGCCCGAGAAATCAACCACACTTTTAGTACAAACATCGCAATACCTGCCACCGGCAACAGGGCGCATAGCGTTCCAGTCCTCGTTGCAAGGCTCTTTAATATCAACAGTAAGGGTACGTTTTACCGTAAAGGGTTTTAGCATGCCAACCTTGATTGTTCTCAATCAAGATGCAGTGTGGAGACTATCTCCATAAACTAAAACATTTTTCATTTTTAGTTTATCATTTTTCATTCGCTTTAGCGCTCGCTTGCCGGTGGCTTACCATCCCTCAACACCAGACCATAATCCCAGCCCTTGGCCAGGCCGTCAATAACACGGGTAAGGCGCTTGGTTTTGGTTTCTATGGTTTTGGCATCTTCTATCCACTTGCTAAAATACCGTTGGTGACTTGCGGTGAACTTATCGAACGTTTCTTTGGCCTTGGGTTCATCATCTAAACACATCAGCAAGTCTACCGACATTTCCGGCTCACGGGGGTCGAGTTCAATTTCAACATTTACCTTCTCTCCCCTACTTCCCTTGCCAATACCTTTGCGCATTTTCTGGTTTAGGGGCATCATAAAATCTCCATCGCCCACAGGCAGTAACGATACCATTTCAATGACATAATCATCCAACTTACCCTTTACCCTAAAGCCTTTTTTATTGTCGTGAATTTGCTTAGCAACCTCCGCCGGAATGACGATAAACGTCCAACTGGTTTGGTGCTTGTTGCTTTCAAATTTGTCTATGGTACAGGTGAGCGAAATCATTTAGCGAATATATTACAAAACCCTAATGTCTGCATGGCAGACAAGCAAGTCCTTCTCTTTTAGGAGAAGGATTTAGGATGAGGTAAATTGCTTTCAAATTTATCTATGGTACAGGTGAGGGTCATAGCGTATAGCTTACAGCGTATAGGGGGTAGACAAATCTAATAATAATGTAAATTGCAACATAATCTATTTGTCCATGGAAAAGAAAGACTACATCCTAATTGTAATAAGTTCTACAGCATTAATAATATCTATTACATCACTTATAATTACTCTAGTTCAGAAAAATAAAGAAGTTAAACGAACTATCCGTAAAACGCTTTCTGATACATTAGAAGGAATTGCGAGAATTAATATTGAAGTTACTAAATCAAGGGGTGAAGATTTTAATTCAGAAAAAAACATTCTATTAAGAAGAAATTATAATACTCAAAGGCATATTTTAATAGCTCATGCTGATACTTTAGTCCAAAATTATGATAGTATTGTAAAAGAAATTGATTGTAAGATACTTGCCGAAGCCCACTCTAGTATTGGTGATTATGATGCAGCAAAAATTTATTGGGAAAAAGCAACTCATAAATCTCAATCAGGCTCAATAAAAATGATGACTTTAAGAGGATATGCAATGTTTTTATTTGGGAACGGAGAAGTTGAAGAGGGTAGAAAAATATTCAACGAGGCAATTAATATTAAACTTAAAGATACAGATGAAAACAAAATTATATTAGCTGATACTTATCTTATGCTTTGCGATATGGAGAAAGGAATTGATACAGATAATTTTGAATCGTCTTTATTAAAAGCTATGGAAATATGGCATAGTATAAAAAATAAAAATACTAAAGAAGATATATACGCTAGAATAAATCTCAGAAGAAAATAACTATTAGGGTTCAGTGAGATTCCTGCCTTCGTAGAAATGACGATTACCTTTTGTGTTAACGTGCGGTGGACGTCGCACGAAACGTGCGAACCCGAAATTTCGCGGAAACCTAGTAGGGTTGGTATGTGCGACAAGCGAAATTTTAGGTTGGGTCTAGGCCTGCCCCGCACTTGATGCGGGGTGGGGTCTTTTCTTTGGTTCGTTTCTTTGGACAAGCAAAGAAATGAACGAAGCCCGCGGCAGCGAAACGCCGGTAGGTTTTGAATCCCGACATTTATCGTCGGGACAATCAATGTAACCACCCCGGTCTCGTTTAAAACGAGACCACCCCTCCTTAAAAAGGAGGGGAATTTATTCTTTGCGCTTATTTCCTCGACCTAAAGGTCGGGGCTACTATAATTTTTTTCTAAAGAAAAAGCCTCATCAATTTTAGTGGATAGGGCTGTGTATTTTCTTCGCTAAAAATCCCTCCCCCTCGTTACACTCGGGTACTCCCTTTAAAAGGGAGAGTTGTTTCAACCCATACTCTACTCCCCTAAAAACCTATGGCTTATTTGGTGCCATTGACCTTTGTTGTTTAGCACATATTTATGCTCGCCTACACTATATGCAGTGGCATGTACCAGCGTTAGCAACATGCGTTTTTCAGGGTATATTTTATTAGGAAAAAACTCTACAGAATCGGTTAAAAAAGCATCTTTGGTAAACTTACCATCATTGCCCTGCACAAAAAAGGTGCTGTAGGGCCCAACGCTGGCGCCACTGTGGGTTGGTATAGCAAAGTCTTCGCGCCCGTCAAAATTTAAATCGGCTACTACAAAATCGCCTGCATAGTTATCTACCATGCCTTTGTTTTTATCCTTACCCGTAATGTACGACCGTGCATCGTCAATATTCTCAGCAAAGCTCATAATATCGGGTACCTCAAGCCCAAGAGAGTCTACCCTGTTACCTGTTTTCTTATCAAAAACTTCAACATTCCTGTGGGAATAATAAGGTTGCTTACGCTTAATTTTTGTGGTGTAGGTTAATTGGTAATTATAGATATATGATAGGTCTTTAAACAGTCGGCTTACAATAGTAGTAGTATCGCTTTTGGGTATATTTATTGGGGGCAGTTTAGCCTGTATTGGCAGTGCTTCTTTCTCTGTTTTAGAAGAGCAGGCCATAAGAATTATTAGGCTAAAAAGTAGTAAGTATTTCATTGCGAATTGTGACGTACTTAGCAAATATAGGTTATAAAAAAGCCCCATCCATTTTCATGAACAGGGCATTAGTGTTTTTATCATGAGATCCTGAAACGAGTTCAGGATGACGGCTTAGGCCGTTACTTCTTCATTCTCATAAGCCTCCATTGGAAGGCAAGTACAAACCAGGTTACGGTCGCCGTAGGCATTATCTATTTTAGCTACCGATGGCCAGAATTTGCTGTCGCGCAACCAAGTAAGTGGGTAGGCTGCTTTCTCACGGCTGTAAGGCTTATCCCATTTATCAGCAACAACTAATTTAGCTGTGTGAGGTGCGTTTATTACTACGTTATTGTCTTTAGCAGCAACACCATTTTCAATATCGGCAATTTCTTCGCGGATAGAAATCATAGCATCAGCAAAACGGTCAAGCTCGTGCAATGCCTCGCTCTCTGTAGGCTCAACCATTATAGTACCTGCAACAGGGAATGATACCGTAGGTGCGTGGAAACCATAGTCCATAAGGCGTTTGGCAATGTCGGCCACCTCAACACCCGCACCTTTAAAGTTGCGGCAGTCAAGTATCATTTCGTGGGCGCAAGTACCGTTCTTTCCTTCGTACAAAATAGGGAAATGGGCTTTTAAGCGCGCTTTTAAATAGTTTGCGTTTAGTATGGCATATTTGGTAGCGTTGGTAACACCCTCGGCACCTAACATAGCAATGTATGCGTACGATACCAACAGTATTAACGAGCTGCCCCAAGGCGCTGCCGATACGGCATGTATACCCTGCTCGCCACCGGTCTCAACTAAAGCATGCTTTGGTAAAAATGGCGCTAAGTGTGCAGCCACACCAATAGGACCCATGCCGGGGCCGCCGCCACCGTGAGGGATGGCGAATGTTTTATGCAAGTTAAGGTGGCAAACGTCGGCACCAATGTTGCCCGGGCTGGTTAAACCAACCTGCGCGTTCATGTTAGCACCGTCCATATACACCTGGCCACCGTGCTGGTGAATGATGTTGGTAATCTCTGTAATACCCTCTTCAAACACCCCGTGGGTAGATGGGTAGGTAACCATTAAGCAGCTAAGGTTTGCACTGTGTTGCTCGGCTTTGGCTTTAAGGTCGGCAATGTCAACGTTACCGTCTTCGTCGGTTTTAACAACTACTACCTGCATGCCCGCCATAACAGCGCTGGCAGGGTTTGTACCATGGGCCGATTGTGGAATAAGGGCAATGTTGCGGTGGTGGTCGCCACGGCTTGCGTGGTAAGCACGTATAACCATAAGGCCGGCATATTCGCCTTGAGCGCCAGAGTTTGGCTGTAGCGATACGGCATTAAAACCGGTAATCTCGCACAACCATTTTTCTAAATTGATAAATATCTCGCGGTAGCCTAGTGCCTTAGTCGGCAGGGATAAATGGGTGCAGCCCACCAAACTCAGGAATGCTAAGCGGAATAAGTTCCGTAGCCGCATTCAGCTTCATTGTGCAAGAGCCTAACGATATCATTGAGTGAACCAATGATAAATCTTTATTCTCTAAACGCTTAATGTAGCGCATCATTTCGCTCTCAGACCTAAAGCTGTTAAATATAGGGTGCGTTAGGTAGTTTGATGTACGCTCTAAGCTGGCAGGAATAGCTTTTCCTCCGCCCGATACACCACCTTCGGTAATGGCAGTAGCGGTAAAACCATATACCTGGGCAAATACATCAACAATGTTATTTAAATCGGCAACGGTTGTTGTTTCGTCTATAGATAAAGAAACTTTATGGCCGTTGTAATAGAAGTTAATCTCGTGGCTAAGGGCTGTAACACGCAGTTTCTCTAACTGTTCGTTAGTGCCGGCATCAATAGTAATGGTATCAAAAAACGCGTTGGTTTCTACATTTACACCATTGGCTTTTAGCTGTTGAGCAACAACGTTTGCCGAGCTGTTTATGCGGGTAGCAATTTCTTTTAACCCATCGGCACCGTGGTATACGGCATACATACCGGCCATAATAGCCAATAGTGCCTGCGCGGTACAAATGTTAGATGTTGCTTTGTCGCGTTTAATATGCTGCTCGCGGGTTTGCAGGGCCATACGCAAAGCTTTGTGGCCATACATATCTACCGACACGCCAATAATACGACCGGGGATAGAGCGCTTATAATCATCTTTAGTAGCAAAAAAACCAGCGTGTGGGCCACCATAGCCCATAGGTATGCCAAAACGTTGCGATGAACCTACAACCACATCGGCACCCCACTCACCCGGAGGGGTTAACAGGGTTAGTGATAGTAAATCGGCCGCAACTGCAACAGCACAATCGCTGGCTTTTACTTTAGCGGCAAAAGCAGTATAATCTATGGCTTCGCCATTGGCAGCAGGGTATTGCAATAGCACACCAAAGTAGCTGCCATCGTTTTCAAAGGTGTTATGGTCGCCAATAACAAGCTCAAAACCCAATGGAATGGCACGGGTTTTAAGAACATCTATTGTTTGGGGAATACCAGTTCAGAAACAAAAAATTTATTAGCATCGCGCTTAACAGCATCTTTGCTGCGGGTAGAGTGCAACATGGCCATAGCCTCGGCAGCGGCAGTACCCTCATCTAAAAGTGATGCGTTGGCAACCGGCAGGCCTGTAAGGTCGCACACTACGGTTTGGTAGTTTAAAAGTGCTTCTAAACGGCCTTGGGCAATCTCTGCTTGGTAAGGGGTGTAGGCGGTATACCAGCCCGGATTTTCGAAAATATTGCGGCGTATAACGCTTGGGGTAAAGGTGTTGTAATAGCCTAAACCAATGTAGGTTTTAAAAAGCTTGTTTTTCTTAGCCTGTTTTTGAATGTGGCCCATGTACTCCTGCTCTGTAAGCGGGGCTGGTAAATCCAACGGTTTTGCTAAACGGATGCCGGCAGGTACGGTAGCATCAACAAGGGCGTCGATACTCGGTTTGCCTATAACCGATAGCATGTATTCTACTTCTTTTTGGCGGGGGCCAATGTGGCGACTAACAAATTGCTCTTTGCTCATTCTTTCTATTCGAAAATCAGGGTTGTTTTTAACGCTGCAAAGGTAGCTATTTTAAGGCTACTCTTGAAGCGAAAAACTAACAAAGCACTCTATAATTTGTTGGTTTTTCAACAGTTTGTACCCCTCTCCCTAACCCTCTCCCCTTAAAGGGAGAGGGAATTACGCCAACGATTGAAGTGGTGGGCTATATTACTTTATATAATCAGGGCGTTTGGCGCCTTTAGCGCCACCGGGCTATCCGTTCGCAGGAGCTCTCTCCTATCCCTAACGCAAACTATACGCTCACTTATACACTACCCGCTATGCGTTCCCCCTGCAATCCATCCCTAAATAACTACCGCTTATCCTAAAAGACTAACTATACCATTATTTAATCTGTTTATTAGAGATAATCACCAATGCAGAAGATTATGAAAGCGATGATAAAAGCCATTAACATAATGGCCGTAACAATAGCAATAGCAGTATCGCCCGCTGTGGCGCAGCGCGGTGGAATGGGCCCTAAAGGTGGCGGGCAGATTCCGCAAGGCCAACCCCAGCGCATGCAACAGCCCCAACAACCCATGCAACAGCCGCAGCGTATGCAGCAACCTCAACGCATGGAGCAACCTCAACGCATGGAGTCGCCAAGGCCACAAAGAATGGAACAAACCCAACGGTCGCAACAGCCTAAAAACATAGGGCAGCCCCAACGTTCTAACAGAACCATGGAAAGCAATAAACCTGCGCGTATGGACCAACAACCCACCCGTAATGTACCCCAACGTGGCAACAACCCAGGCAGGGCTGTAAAGGCGGTAAAGCCTATGCCGAAACAAGACATGGCTACCAACAATAAACGCATGGCCCAGCCCGAAAAATCGGTAAAAGGAATCCCTCAAAATGGTAACCAATCAACCCGCAATGCCCAAACCCAAAAAGTTAAGGCTATGCCTAAAAAAGATATGGTACAAAGCAGGGATGTTAATACTAAAAACAACCCTGAGTACTATAAACCGTAGTATGGAGGTTAGCAAAGGGGGCAAAACGTCTAACAGGGCTAGTTTTGCAGGCCGTACACCGCACAAAACCGTAAGCCGCAATGCCCACAGGCCCTATGCTGGCAAGCCTCGTTTTAACCAAACCGTTACCGTGTTACCTGCTAAATATACCACAGTGTATTATGGCCCAACAGCCTATTACTATACCGGTGGTATGTATTACGCACCGTATGGCGGCGGCTACCGCATTGTGCGCCCGCACAGGGGTGTTACTATAACGGTATTGCCATTTGGCTACTCCCCTATTTATGTTGGCCCTACCCGTTATTACTATTATTATGGCACTTACTATTCATCGTACGGTGGCTCTTATATTGTAGTAGACCCGCCCATTGGCGCTGTAGTGCAAGCCCTGCCCGATGGGTACTTAATACGTACTTATGATGGGTATGAGTATTACTACTTAGACGGGGTTTATTATACCCAGGTAGATTACCCATCGTACCCCGGTGGCATAGGCTATATGGTGGTAACTTTTTAACCTAACCACACCTATTTAGAATGCCTTGTTTGCTCAGGGCATTTTTTATTTTAAACAATTGGCACGCGAATTGACTTATATTTGAAATACATTTATTTAAAACACAAGAACTATGAAAAAGACTCTTTTAATAGTGCTATTGGCAGGTTTAACAACTGCAAGCACATATGCCGAGACAGCAGCCAAGCCTGCAAAAATTAAATTTAAGAAGATTGACGCTAACAGAGACGGCCTTATAAGCAAAACAGAAGCGCAAAAATCTTTTAATAAGGTTGTTATAGATAACTTTGATGCTATGGATACCGGAAAGGATAACTACATCAGCAAAAAAGAATTTAAAGCTTATATGAAAAAGCAGAAGTAATTTTGCTTGATTGAATATTAAAAAAGGCCCGTTGCAAAACGGGCCTTTTTTAATATAATTTCAACCCCATTAAACCGTTTGGCACAATTTTAGTCTATGCCATAATACACTTAACATTAACAAGATATGAAAAAGAGCATTTTAACATTATTTGCTTTAACTGCAATGGCAGTTGGCACTTATGCCCAAACACCTGCCAAAACAGGTGCTGCAACCACTGCACCAACAAGCACAGCGCCTAAAAAAGACAGGGATAACTTTAAAGAAATGGATAAAGATGGTGATGGTAAACTTAGCAAAGCCGAAGTTGATGGCAGCGACAGGAAAGGCTTTATAAAAAACTTTGGTACTGCTGATACTAACGCTGATGGCTTTATAACCAAAGACGAGTTAAAAGCTTACAAAGCTAACCGCAAGGCTACTAAAGCTACCAAAGCAAAGTAGTTTAGCTTTAATTGATATTAAAAATCCCCGGTAGGTTTTCCTACCGGGGATTTTTATTTTTTCAGACTGCTGATTACCAACTATCTTTTACTGGCAACCGGGAACAGTGAACTGTGAACTGTAAACTATAACATCTTTAACATACCCACCTCTTTATCGGTAAGGTAGCGGGTGCGGCCGCGGGCAAGGTCTTTTTGGTAAGGCCTGCAAAGGTTACCCTATCTAGCTTTACAACTACATAGCCCAAATGCTCGAACATACGGCGAACGATACGGTTACGGCCGCTGTGCAGCTCTACCCCTATCTCTTTCTTATCTTCGGCACCTACTACGTACTCAACAGCATCGGGCTTAATAAAACCATCTTCCAGTTCTACCCCTTCCAGCAGCGCTTGGTAATCGGCCACCTTTAGGTTTTTATCTAAACTTACCTGAGTAAATCTTTTTAATTTTTGATGATGGGTGTGTAAGTTTTTTAGCCAACTCGCCATCATTAGTCAACAACAGTAAGCCTGTGGTGTTCCTGTCTAAACGGCCAACAGGGTATAAACGCTCGGGACCGGTGTGGTTAACCAGGGCCATAACCGTGCGGCGCTCTTTAGGGTCGTCGGTAGTGGTAATATAATCTTTAGGCTTGTTAAGCAGCATATACACCGGCTTTTCTTTGCGCAATGTTTCGCCACCGTAGTTTACTGTATCATCGGGCCCTACACGGAAACCCATTTCTGTTACTACTTTACCGTTAACGCTTACAGCACCGCTCTTAATGATAACATCAGCCTCGCGGCGAGAGCATATACCTGCATTAGATATGTAGCGGTTTAAACGTACGGTACCGTCGTCTTCGCGCTGCTCTTGTTTTTGTTTCTCAAGGGCACTTTTACGTTCGTATGCCTTCATGGCATTAAACTCTGCTGTTCCTGCTTTTTTATATGTCTTTCTATCAGCACCGGGGAATTTAGATGTAGACCTACGCTCGTATGGCTTCCTTTCTCCTGCTGCATCAGAACCTTCGCGTGGTTTACGCTCATAGGGCCTGCGTTCGCCGGTATCTACGCTGCGCGTTTTACGCTCAAAGCCCCTCTCGTCAAATATATCGGGCCCATCGCTTTTACGTACAAAGGTTTTCCTGTCTCTACCGTTGGTAGATTGGGTTTTACGCTCGTATGGTTTATCGCCACCGGCTGTATCGCGGGTTTTGCGTTCGTAAGGCTTACGGTCGCTGCTGTCAAAACTGCGTGGCTTACGGTCGGCACTGCCGCTGGTGCGTGCTTTACGTTCATACGGTGGCTTTTTATCGCCATCGTCGCCAAATACACCACGGCCGCTTTTGCGTTCGTAAGGTGCATCGTTAGCTTTATCAAAACTACGTGGTTTACGTTCAAAAGGCTTTTTATCGCCGCTATCAAAACTACGTGGCTTGCGCTCGTAGGGCTTTTTATCATCGCTACCAAAACCACCGCTTTTGCGTTCAAATGGTTTTTCTCTCCACTATCAAAACTACGTGGCTTGCGCTCGTAGGGCTTTTTATCGCCGCTGTCAAAGCTGCGCGACTTACGCTCAAACATATCTTTGCCAAAGTCTTTTTTATCGTCTCTGTCAAAGCTACGGGACGATGGCTTTTTATCATCGCCAAAGCTGGCGCGGGCTTTACGCTCGTAAGGTTTACGTTCGCTGCTAAATCCACCTTCTTTTTAAACGATGGTTTGCTGTCGTCGCTACGGGTGTAGCGGCTGTTTGTTTTAGGGGCATCACTACCATCACGGCGGCCTCTTGGTTTGGTAACCCGCTGTTTTTTTGCGGGCTTGTTGTTATCGAACGGTTTACGGGGCATAATTAATTATATATTATAATACAAATGTACAACTATTAAAACTAATAATTTTTCACCCCCTCTCTTTGGGAGAGGGGGCAAGGGAGTGAGGCCAAAAAACAAACCCCTCCGCCAGGGGCGGAAGGGTTTGCATATAATATTGTTTATCTACTTATTTATTCTTAACACGCTCACCTAAACCTGTAGGGCTACCTACACGGGTCATAGCGCAACGGAAACCGATATAGTCTGTAGACATATCTTCTGGGTAGTAGCGGCGGGTGCCGGCAACCATCCAGTAAGCACGGTCTTTCCAAGAACCGCCTTTGTAAACACGTACATGGTCGTTAACCATAGATGCGCGTCCGTACTGGTACATCAATTTGTCAGAACTGTCTTTCATGGCTTCATCGTTATAGAAGATAGAAGACTCATAGTCACCGTCTAGGTAATTGATGTTATCAGACTTGCGGTAGTTACGACGGTTAATGTTGTCTTTGTCTTCAACATCAACAAACGTAATACGGCCAAGGGTATCTTTATCGGCAATGGTACCGTCATCATTCATTAAACGTTTTTTGTAAACGTTACCACGGAATGGGCGGAAATCGCTCATATCTTCCAAAGATAGCGGACGGTAAACGTCCATTACCCACTCGGCAACGTTACCGGCCATGTTATACAAGCCGTAATCGTTTGGCCAGTATGAAGAAACCGGGGCAGTAATATCAGCATTATCATTTAAGCGGCCGGCAATACCCATGTTATCACCACGGCCTTTCTTAAAGTTAGCTAGTATGTCGCCTTTGTATTTGCTATCGGCATTGCGCACAATGTGGCCATTCCAAGGATACATGCGGCGCTCTGTAACACGCTCAAATTCTGTATTACCAATTAAGCCCAAAGACGCGTATTCCCATTCAGCTTCTGTCGGTAGGCGGTACTTCGGTAAGAAGATGCCGTCTTCCATGCGTACTTTACGGGTGTCTTTGTTAGGGTCTAAATCCGGAATATCTTTACGCACAGCACCTTCGTATTGGCCCGCTAAGTAAGCATCGGTATCAAAGTTGTTATCCGATGTCTGGTTAGGGTCAACCGTTAAGATACCTTCACGTATCAAAATCATTTCGTTTACGCGGTTTGTACGCCATGTACAATAATCGCTAGCCTGTAACCAGCTTATACCTACAACAGGGTACTGTTGGTACGCAGGGTGGCGTAGGTAGTATTCTACCATAGGCTCGTTAAAAGCCAGTTTGTCGCGCCACACGTTGGTATCGGGCAGGGCTTTAACGGCTACCTCAGGGTATTCAGCGTCGTAAACACGCTTTAACCAATACAGGTACTCAAGGTAGTCAATGTTACGTACCTCTGTTTCGTCTAAATAAAAAGACGATACAGTAACTGTACGCGGCACATTGTCCCAATCGTAGTTAATGTCCTGCTCGGTGCGGCCCATTGTAAAACGGCCACCCTGAACAAGGACAAGGCCCGGGCCTGTTTCCTGCTCTTCGTAGGGTACAACTTCAAAACCACCGTTGCGGGGGTCGTTGTAGCTCCAGCCCGTAGTGCTTGACACATCTTTGCGGCAAGAAGTTAGGCTAACTAACACTGCTCCACTTAGTAGGAGCGTAAGATTCAAAATGCGTTTTTGCAGCATTTCCATAGTTGTTTTAAAGTGTCAAAGGTAGAAATTTCTACGACAATGTTATAGTAAGGTTACAAACTTATTAAAACGAGGGGCAATCGATAGTACGGAACCTGCGTGCAGGTTTTTTACAAGGGAATACCAGCGACAGCGAAAACTCGTGAGAACCCGCGGTGGCATTGGTAAGTTTAGATACGGTTACATCGTAGCTATAGCCAAAGCGGAAAATGTTTTGTTGAAAACCAACAAGAACAATAAACGAGTCGCGGTTGCGGTACCAAATACCACCTACAATAGGGCCACGGGTTAAATACACACCCAGGTTAAGCTGTTGAAAAGCCTGCTGGCGTTGGTATAAAATGTTGGGCGAAATGGTAGAAGGTGTTTGAAAACGGCTGCGGGTTAACGGTATAACTGCACCTGCGTGGCCGGTAATCTTCATTGGTAAGCGGCTGTTAGAATCGTAAAACGATTGCTGAGGCTGCGTTAAATGGTGCACGGCGGCGCCAAAGTAAAAGCGCTCTCCATAACCCAAAATACCGGCAGAAAAATCTACAAAGTTCTTTTTAAGGTTAGGCTGTTGCTCCAGTGTGTTGTAAACAAACCCGTAACGTGGGTCAATCATATCGCCAAAGGTAAGCTTGCTCCAGTCTAGTGTTTTTTGCACGTAAGTGGCCTGCGCACCAAATTTAAGGGCGAAACCGCGGCTTACGTTTAGCTGGTAGGCATACATAAAGCTGGCGTTAAGGGTGTTTAAGGTACCCTCGCCGGCACGGTCGTTGGTTAATAATATTCCTATACCGCCGCTAAGTGGGCGTACGTGCTGATCATACGATGCTGACATGGTAACAAACGTACCCGATATGGCGGGCCATTGGTTACGGTAGTTCATGCATATACGTGGACAGCGCGCAGTACCTGCAAAAGCAGGGTTTAGATATAATGGATTGGCGTAGAACTGTGTAAAATTAGGGTCCTGCGCCATGGCATCACCTCCGAAAAGGCCTGCAGCCATTAAGATTATAAGAGTAAAACGTTTTATCATACTTCGCACATTTCGGGTTAGAGTGGTACTATTCCAAAATTACCAACCGTAAAAATAATACGCTTTACGCACAAATACAACTAAATGTTGCAAAATATTAAAAAGAGGGGCAATCTATAGTCCTGAACTTACGGCCGGGCTTTTTACAAGGGATAACCAATGATAAAGAAACCTCGTGAGAACCGGCGGTAGCGTTTGTTAGTTTAGATAAGGTTACATCGTAGCTGTAGCCTATGCGGAAAGTGTTTTGCTGTATGCCCAAAAGAACGATAAAAGAATCTCGGTTGCGGTACCATAAACCACCAACAATAGGGCCACGGGTAACATACACCCCTAGGTTAAGCTGCTGAAAAGCCTGCTGGCGCTGGTACAATATGTTTGGCGAAATGGTAGACGGGGTTTGGAAACGGCTGCGCGTTAATGGTATAACCGCTCCGGCATGGCCGGTAAACTTCATTGGTAATGGGCTTGTGCCTATAAAACCCTGGTTAGGCTGGGTAAGATGGTGTACGGCAGCGCCAAAGTAAAAACGTTCGCCATAGCCTAATATACCTGCCGAAAAATCAACAAAACCTTTATTTAATTGTGGCGCAACCTCTCCTGTTTTGTGTACAAAACCATAGCGGGGGTCTATCTCATCGCCAAAATTAAGCTTGCTCCAGTCTAAACTGCGCTGAGAGTAGGTGGCCTGCGCGCCAAACTTTAGGGCAAACCCACGGCTTACATTAAGCTGGTAGGCATACATAAAGCTGGCATTAAGGGTATTTAAGGTACCTGCCCCTGCCCTATCGTTAGTTATTAAAAGGCCTATACCGCCGCTTAGGGGGCGTATGTGCTGATCGTACGATGCGCTGTAGGTAACAAAAGTGCCTGCAATGGCGGGCCACTGGTTACGGTAGTTTAAACATACGCGTGGGCAACGGGCCGTGCCTGCAAAGGCCGGGTTTAAGTATAGCGGGTTAGCATAAAACTGCGTAAAGCTGGGGTCCTGGGCTTTGGCCTCTGTCCCTATCAATCCTGCTAATACAAATGTCAGAAAGAGTATACGTTTTATCATAAGCAAATGCTAACCATTAATTTTTTCGATGCTACTTAAACAAAGTAAAGTGTTATTTATTACAATCACAATAAAAAACAAGACAAAACGTTAAGCATGTCAGATTTAGGTCAAAATTGTAATTCTGCTAACTAATTTATATAATAAAACCATAAGGATATTGCGCTACTTTACTTAAATTTGTAAACAGTATGAAATTACTTTCGAAAATTACAATTACCATTACGGTAGCCCTTTTGTTTGGCAGCCTTGCCTCTGCACAAACAACAACGCAGCAACGCACCCTTAAATGGAGTGCGCCGGCCAAACTGGCCATTAGCGATGATTTAAGTAGTGAGTACCTTATTTTTGAAGGCTCGGTAGGCTCGCCAGAATATGGTAAAGTGCCCCTGTTTGCAGAGGATGTACCTTTTAGTGGCGGCAGCAACGATTTTAACGTTACTGTTTCTAATATCATTACAGAGCCCCTATCATCGGCCGAGTTGACAGCCCTTGGCAAAATGCCCGAGCTGCAACCTAAGGTTACGGTAGAAAAAGGCGTAGCCTATACCAATGGGGTAGCTAAGGGCGTATTCCGTTTCCCGGCTATTATTAAAAACCCAACCCTAAACCGTTACGAGAAAGTAACATCGTTTACATACACCTCATCAGCATTTACTACTTCTAAAGCCAAATCAACCAGCAGCTTTGCCACATCGTCGGTTTTAAACACCGGCAAATGGTACAAATTTGCCATTGTTAACGATGGGATATATAAAATAGACCGTGCTTTTCTTACCTCTTTAGGTATGGATGTAAACGGTATAAACCCAAACAACATACGTATATATGGTAACGGTGGCGGTATGCTACCTGCACTAAACAGTGTGCAGCGTATAGACGACCTTGGCGAAATTGCCCTGGAGGTTAACGGTGCCGGCGATAACTCTTTTGATGCAAGTGACTATATATTATTTTACGGTAAAGGCCAAATGCGTTGGGTGTTTAACGAAACCACCGACAACTTTACCCATATTGTAAACAACTATTGCGATACCACTTATTACTTTATTACTGCCGATTTAGGGCCGGGCAAACGTATGCAGGGCCAATCGTCTACCAACCTTACCCCTACCCACACGGCTACCACGTTTGATGATTACGCGGTACACGATAATGATGCGGAGAACCTGATTAAATCGGGCAGCCAGTGGTTTGGCGAAAAGTTTGATATTGTTAATGAACACACCATAGGCTTTAGCTTCCCAAATATTGATGGCACTACGCCTGTAAAACTACGCACCGTAGTGGCGGCGGCCAATACTTTAAGCAACACCAGCTTTTCTATAAAAGCAGGCAGCAACAACTATGGGCAGCTTTTCTGTACCCAGCACAGGCAACAACTCTTACCAGGCGGCTGTAGATGTATTAAAAGACACCTTTTTTACCACTAGCTCATCAAGCATACCTGTAACCATTACCAAGCAAACCTCAAACGCTGTAGGTTGGTTAGATTATATTGAGGTGCAGGTAAAACGCAACCTTAGCTTTATGGGCTCTCAAATGCCTTTCCGCTTTGGCGATGGTGTGGGTGCAGGCAATGTAACAAAATACAGCTTAGGCAACGCTAACAACGTGCGTATTTGGGATGTTACAGACCACCAAAACGTAACCCTGCAGCAAACAACCTTAAATGGCTCTACCGCAGAGTTTGCCCAACCCAGCGACCAGTTGCGCGAGTTTGTGGCTTTTAACGGCAGCGCCTTTGCAACACCTGTTGCCATTGGCAGTGTAGCCAACCAAAACCTGCACGGCAGCGCGGCGGTGGATATGGTTATCGTATCGGCCCCGGAATTTGTAAGCTATGCTAACCAGGTGGCCGATTTGCACCGTAATAACGATAACCTGCGTGTATTGGTAGTTACGCCGCAAACTATTTACAACGAATTTTCCAGCGGCGCACGCGATATTATTGCCATACGTTCGTTAATGCGTATGTTCTATGTAAACAATATGGGCAACGCAGCTAATCAGCCTAAATATTTAATGCTTTTTGGCGATGGCTCTTTTGATAATAAATACCGCATAGCCAACAACCAAAACTTTATACCAACTTACGAAAGTCCGGAATCACTAAGCATTACAGGCTCCATTACTGCCGATGACTATATGGGCTTATTGGATGATAACGAAGGGCAGTACTTTACCTTCCCGCCTGAACCTATAGATATTGGCATAGGCCGCGTACCCTGCTCTAACGGCACGCAGGCGCAAGTGGTAGTTAATAAAATTAATAATTATATAAACGTGGTAGGCCAGCGCGACTGGCGCAATATGATATCGTTTTTTGGCGACGACCAGGACTATAATGCCCACCAGCGCCAAGCTAATGATTTAACTATTTTATTAGATTCTACCTACAAAGCATTTAATATTGAGAAGGTATTTTTTGATACCTACGTGCAAGAAAGTACTGCCGGTGGCCAACGCTACCCCGAGGTTAAAGACATACTTAACAGCCGTGTAAACCGTGGCGGCCTTATTGTAAACTACACAGGCCATGGTGGCGAGGCCGGTTGGGCTGCCGAAAAGGTGTTAGAAATATCTGACATTGACAGCTGGACCAACACCCACAACCTGCCTGCATTTGTAACCGCTACCTGCGAGTTTAGCAAATGGGACGACCCTACACGCACATCGGCAGGGGAGTTGGTATTGATAAACGACAATGGCGGTATATCTTTATTTACTACTACCCGTGTAGTGTATTCAAGCCCTAACTTTACGCTTAATACCTGGTTTTATAAATACCTTATAAAACAAATAAAACTAGGAAAGCGCCCTACCATGGGTGATATTTACAAGTTTGTTAAAGACACCATGGCAAACGATTTTAATGCTAAAAACTTTTGCTTACTGGGCGACCCCGCACTGCGTATTAACTACCCGATACACGATGTGGTAACTACCGAGATTAACGGTAAGCCTGTTACCCAATCATCAATAGATACTATTAAGGCATTGCAACTGGTAACGGTAAAAGGCTATGTAAAAAGCCGCACCGCACCGGGTGTGCTTACCGGCTACAATGGCACAATATACCCTACCATTTACGATAAGCCCACTACCATACAAACCCTTAGCCAGGATGCAGACAGCCCGGTAATGACTTTTAAAACCCAACGTAACATCATATATAAAGGTAAGGCCAGTGTGGTAAATGGCGAGTTTACTTTCACCTTTCCCGTACCTAAAGATATATCGTACCAATATGGTTATGGTAAAATAAGCTACTATGCCGAGAATGGCGTGCGAGACCAAGATGCCCACGGCTACAAAGAGGTGGTTATTGGCGGATCGGACACGGCAAATTTTTGCGATAATATAGGCCCTAACATTAGCCTGTTTATGAATGATACTAAATTTGCTAACGGCGGCACTACAGACCAAAACCCTACCCTTTTAGCTTATTTAGCAGATACTAATGGTATTAACACCGTAGGCACCGGCATTGGTCACGACCTTGTTGCTATTTTAGATAATAACACCAACGAGCCTTATATACTTAACGATTATTACGAGGCCGATTTAAACTCATACTCTCGCGGTACGGTACGTTTCCCCTTTACCAACCTTAAAGACGGTGCACATACGCTGCGCTTTAAAGGCTGGGACGTTTGCAACAACTCTAACGAAACTACCATAGACTTTGTAGTGGCCCGCAACGCAGGCTTAGCCTTAGAACATGTACTAAATTACCCCAACCCTTTTACTACCAATACCTGCTTTATGTTTGAGCACAACAGGCCTAACGAAGCGTTAGATGTGCAGGTGCAGGTGTTTACAGTATCGGGCAAAATTGTTAAAACCATAAACACTACGCTAAGCAGCAGCGGTTTCCGTGCCGATTGTATTAGCTGGGATGGTTTAGACGATTTTGGTGATAAAATAGGCAGAGGTGTGTATATTTACCGCCTGAAAATAACCGACGAGGAAGGCAAGAAAGCCGACAAGTACGAGAAGCTCGTTATATTGAACTAAATATGCCCCATACTGTTAAGGGAGATGTGAACCATCTTTCGTTTGACAACACAGAAGTTGCCTTTGCCGGAAAAAGCGATTACGACCTTAAACGGGCCTATTGGCTCTTTAAGCTAATAGGCAGCAACACCCTTGTAAAAATAAGTAAGCCCTTTGCCAACCTGGCGGTTGATTTGCACCTGCCTATTGGTCCGCTGGTTAGGCAAACACTGTATAAGCAGTTTTGCGGTGGCGAAACAATTAAAGATTGCGATAGCACCATGCAATACCTTGCCGACTATGGCGTGGGTACTATACTAGACTACTCTGTAGAAGGTAAAGGCACCACGGCCGATTTTAACCGGGTGGTTGATGAGGTGCTGGAGAGCATAGAGCAATCTAAAAAAGATAAGCGCATAGCATTTGCCGTATTTAAAGTTACCGGCCTTGCCCCTTTTGAATTGTTAGAGAAGGTTAGCGCCAGCTATATTTTAACTACCAACGAAGAAGAAGAATGGGAGGCTGTTGAAAAACGGGTAGCCACTATTTGCAAAGCCGCTGCCGATGCCGATACCCCCTATTTTTTGATGCTGAGGAAAGCTGGATACAACACGCGGTAGACCAACTGTGCTATGCCCAAATGGAGCTGCACAACAAGCAAAAGCCCATTGTATATAATACCATACAGCTATACCTTACCGAGCGCTACGCCCACATGACAGAATCGCACAAAGTAGCCCTTGAAAAAGGCTATGTACCGGGCTATAAACTGGTGCGGGGCGCGTATATGGAGAAGGAACGTAACAGGGCCGAAAAAGAAGGATACCAATCGCCGGTGCAGGTAAATAAACAAGCTACGGATGATGCCTATAACGGCGCGTTACAATACTGTGTAGAGCATATAGAAACGCTGGCTATTTGTGCAGGCTCTCATAATGAGCATAGCTGCATGTACCTTAGCCGAACTGATGCACAACGCAGGCTTGCCGTATAACCACAAGCACATCTATTTCTCTCAACTGCTGGGTATGAGCGACCATATTAGCTTTAACCTTGCACATGCGGGGTATAATGTGGCTAAATATGTCCCCTATGGCCCTGTGCGCGATGTATTACCGTACTTACTGCGCCGTGCAGAGGAGAATACTTCTGTTGCGGGGCAAACCCCGAGGGAGCTATCGCTTTTGATAAAGGAAAGGAAGAGGAGGAATTAAAAGCCTCACCCCCTACCCCTCTCCAAAGGAGATGGGGGATTTTTGATATCTGTTTGTATTCTGTAAAATGCCCCTAAATTAATTCTTTGCTTCATTACTTTTTGCTTGTCCAAAAAGTAATCAAAAAAGACACCACGCACACCAACCCTCATTTCGTTTCGCCGCGCAACCTAGCACACAACTCCTGCTCAACTCCATTCAGGTTCGCACTGCGCGTGGACTACCCACCGCACTGTTTGATACTTAGTAATATGAACCGCGAAAACGAGTATGCTAGCTAAATGCTGTAGGGGTTTGGGGTGATTAAAATCCCTCCCCTCTGACACAAGGTCAGAGGTACTCCCTTTAAAAGGGAGAGTTATTGGTGTGTTAAGATGTATAACAGTGCTACGATAAAATAGGGCGCGAAAATGATGTTATTAGCTACACGCTGTAAGGTTTGAACAATACACCCCTCGGTCTTGCCTTACGGCACGACCACTCCCCTTGGCAGGGGGAGTGCCTAAAAAATTAGGGTGCGAAAACGATAGTATTAGCTACATAGTGTAAGGGAACAGCAGAGTGAATTAGGAGATTCCGCATCGAGTACGAGATGACAGCGTTGGTTGGTTTTCTGACTACTGATTACCGACTACTGGATACTCTTATAACGGAGCAGATGGTCTACCAGTGTTAAGGCAGCCATGGCTTCTACTATAGGTACGGCACGAGGTACAACGCATGGGTCGTGGCGGCCTTGGGCTGTAATTTCGGCAACATTGCCCTGATTATCTATAGTATCTTGCTTTTGCATAATGGTAGCCACCGGCTTAAAGGCTACGCTAAAGTAGATGTCTTCGCCATTGCTAATACCACCTTGTATGCCCCCTGAGTTGTTGGTAGCGGTAATATGCCCACTGTTGGCTAAAAACACATCGTTGTGCTGCGACCCGCGCATGGCAGCGCCTGCAAAGCCACTACCGAGTTCAAAGCCTTTGGTTGCGTTAATGCTCATAACTGCTTTGGCAAGGTCGGCGTGGAGTTTATCAAACACTGGTTCGCCCAGACCAACAGGTGTGCCTTTAATAACGCATGATATAACCCCGCCAACGGTATCGCCCTCTGCCCTAACCTCTTCAATAAGCGTTATCATTTTAGCGGCGGTATCGGCATCGGGGCAGCGGACTATGGTCTCCTCTGTTTTGGTAAGGTCTAAAGCGGTGTAAAGCTTATCAAGCTTGATGTTACCCACGGCACTAACGTAGGCATCAACCGTACAGCCTAAGTCTTTTAAAATAAGCTTGGCAATAGCCCCTGCAAATACGCGGCAGGCGGTTTCGCGGGCAGAAGAGCGTCCTCCGCCACGGTAATCGCGCACACCATACTTTTTATCGTAGGTATAATCGGCATGCGATGGGCGATAGGTGTCTTTTATATTGCTGTAATCGGCGCTGTGGTGGTCTTTGTTGTTGATGATAAACCCAATGGGTGTGCCGGTGGTCTTCCCTTCAAACACGCCGGAGAGTATTTGCACAGCATCATCCTCGTTACGGGCGGTGCTAATGGCACTTTGCCCCGGACGGCGACGGGCCATCTCCCGGGCTATAAAATCTTCATCAATAGCAATAAGGGGTGGGCAGCCATCAATAATACCGCCAATAGCCTTTCCATGCGATTCGCCAAAGGTTGTAAGCCTGAATAACTGTCCGTAAGTATTGCCTGCCATTGTATTACTTCTGTTTCTCCCTGGCTATGTTGTAGCTTAAGCCCAAGCCCGATTTTAACTGCTGGTTAACAGCCTTGGTAGTATCTTCGGTTATCTCTGCTGAGTATAGAAAGCCGGGATCGGGCAAGGGGGCAAGGTATAGCACCTCTTCCCTGTATTCTTCTTTATACATATTTAGCAGCTTTTCTCTGCTTTTAAGTGTTTTAGCATACACAGGTTCTATGCCAATGTGTTTGTAGAATATAAAGCCCGTGCCTAACAATATGCAGCTAATAGCCGCTATGCCTGCAAAATCTATCAGCTTAGATTTGCCTATGGCAAGGCCGGAGTATAAGCCTGTGCCACATAAAAACAGGGCCATCATAAAAAACAATGCCCCCTGCACCCTTTGTGGTGGTATGCCACCCAGGGTATATGCTGCGGGAAATAACACAGAAACCCAAAGTACTTTAAGCACTACAAACGCCGCTAACAGGTATAAGAATTTAAACTTTTGAAAGTGTTTAAAGCTGGTTGTAAGCTGGCTGCCAATAAACACCCAACAGGCAAAAAACACAGCAACGGTGCTAAAGAAAACGGCCCCGTGCTGCACTATTAAATCTAGCACAGTTTGTACCATATTTACTACCGCTACCCTACCCGATGCGGGCGGCAACTGGTTGGAGCGTATCTCGTTACCTTCTGATATTACATTAATAATAAATGCCGATAGCGTTACCAGCAGGGCAAACAAGTATTTAAACGAGAAGCCTATTTTAGTAATAGCCCTGTAAACAACCACTACGCTAAGCACCATAATAACCACTATAGCAAAAGGCTCGCTGGCGGCGCCAACATAGGCAAACGATGCTGCTGTGAATATGTACTCGGTTTTGCCCCTGTCCCATAAAAGAAAGGAGATGCCAAACAGGCAAAACAGCAGGTTCCACAGGTACATGCTGGTAGAGTTGTACCAAAACCAAACCTCGCTTTTTTCGGGCGTAAGCATAAAAAACGAGAAGATAAAGAACACTGAAACAGCCAATACGTACTTGCTTGAAACCTTCTCTGGCAAGTATATGTTAGACAGCACCCTGAAAAACCTGTACGATGCCAGTGTTGCAAAACCAATGGTTAGCAGGCCATACAAAAACAAAAAGCCCGGCATTTTAGAAAAGCTAAGCATGGTAAATGTAAAGCCCAAAGGCAGCCAACGGCCGCAATAGGTTATATACTGGTTGTAGGTTGCGCCTACAATACCATGGTAAAAACGCTCGTAAATAAGTTGGTAATCGTCTGATGCAAAATGGTTGAAGAAGTGCAGAAACATCCACAGCAATACAAACAAAATGACCGATGCGGCCAACAGTCTGTTAAATAAATTTTGTGCCATAGTTCTCCCGTACTAATCGGATAAAGTTACACAAAAAATTCAGCGAGGTACTTTCGCTTTGAAATAATGTATCAACAACTAAATAACAACAAACACTTTAAGCTCTAGCCCCAACATATGAGAGAAGCCGTATAGGTTATTATTATCGTTGTTCTTGTAGGTAAGGGGGTTTATTGTTTTATTTAAATCGCCGTAGTAGCACTCTAAAAACTCGGCAAAAAAGTAAGGCTTTGCCATTACCCCAAAGCGCCCTGCTTTATCTAGCCGGTAGTGCAACTGGGCCGATGCTGTTATACCTAGTAAAAAACTAGAGTCTGTTCTTTTAAGGGGTTGTTTAAAGGTATCGTAACTTCTAAATGCCCCTGTTGATTGCACCTCGAATCCGCCGGTTACAGCACCGCCTGCATACAAGGTAAAGCGCTTAAAGCCTTTAACCTTAGCAGATATACCCATAGACATAATGTACGAAGCAATACGTATGTTGCGCTGCTCTGTAAAGCCTTGTATAGAATCTATACCATACATACCCCTTGTGCGTTGAGAGTAGCCATATTCTAAAATATAGCCCTTGCCCATACTGCCAATAGATATATCAAACCCATGGGTATCAATTATATTAGGCATTTTACGCTTAATGTTTGGGCGGGTATTATTGTAGTTGTCTATTACAGAATTGAGTACCTTGTACCGCGGAAACGAAACACCGTAGCCAAAACTGGTAAAATAGCGGTCGTATTTAAATGTTGTATCGGGTGGGGTACCATCAAAGCTGCCGCCGGCCTTTGCTAAAAAGCTTACAAATACTAGCAAAACGGCTAAAAATGCTTTCATTTGAAAAAATTAACCCTTACCCCAAATATATTAATAAAAAGTATTATCTTTGCCGTCCTTTTAACAAAAGAGAGTTATGGCTAAAAAAGGTAATCGCGTTCAGGTAATTTTAGAGTGCACTGAGCATAAAGCGTCTGGTGTTGCGGGTACATCTCGTTACATCACTACTAAAAACAAGAAGAACACTTCAGAACGTATTGAGTTGAAAAAATACAACCCGATACTAAAGAAAGTAACTGTTCATAAAGAAATTAAGTAACCCCTAAGTACTAGAGCAAAATGGCTAAGAAAGTAGTTGCTACGTTAAAATCAGGTGCCGGTAAATCATTTACCAAGGTTATCAAAATGGTTAAATCGCCTAAAACAGGTGCTTTTACCTTTAAAGAAGAGGTTGTGCACAACGACCACGTTAAAGACTTTTTGAACGATAAGTAAACAACTTTATCGTGATGATACTGGCAAAGCTTCTTTCGGGTACGGAAGAAGCTTTCGCTGTTTAATAAAACTTGCTTAAACAATGGCATTTTTCGGTTTATTCTCTAAAGACAAAAAAGAGAGCCTCGACCAAGGCCTCACCAAAACCAAGCAGGGTGTTTTTTCCAAGCTGGCATCAGCCATTGTTGGCAAATCTAAGGTTGACGAAGATGTGCTGGACAACCTGGAAGAGATATTACTATCTGCCGACGTAGGTGTTGAAACCACTATTAAGATTATTCGCCGTATAGAAGAGCGTGCCGCACGCGATAAGTTTGTTACCACCGCCGACCTTAACCGCCTGTTGCGCGAAGAGATTAGCGCGTTGATGGAAGAAAACCGCACCATAGGCAACGATACTGAATATACTGTACCCGAAGGTAAAAAGCCTTACGTTATAATGGTAGTAGGCGTTAACGGGGTGGGCAAAACCACCACCATTGGCAAACTATCGTACCAATTTAGCAAAATTGGCAAAAAGGTTATGCTGGGCGCTGCCGATACCTTTCGTGCTGCCGCCGTTGACCAGCTTAAAATTTGGAGCCAGCGTACCAATGTACCTATAGTTGACCAAGGCATGGGTGCCGACCCTGCTTCGGTAGCTTTTGATGCTGTTACGCAAGCCGTAGCTGCGGGTGTTGATGTTTGTATTATAGACACCGCAGGCCGCCTGCACAACAAGGTAAACCTGATGAACGAGCTGAGCAAGATTAAGCGCGTTATGCAAAAGGTTATTCCTGATGCCCCGCACGAGGTTTTACTGGTGCTAGATGCTTCTACCGGCCAAAATGCCGTAGAACAGGCCAAACAGTTTATGGCCGCTACAGATATTACAGCTATTGCACTTACCAAGTTAGACGGCACCGCCAAGGGTGGGGTTGTTATTGGCATATCTGATCAACTGAAAATACCCGTAAAATATATTGGCGTAGGCGAAAAAATGGAAGACCTGCAGGTGTTTAACAAATACGAGTTTGTAGATAGCCTGTTTGGGGAGGAGAAAAAGTAAGCCTTCATGAAAAAGGCATTAAAAATATTCGCAGTAATTGCAGGTATCCTTTTCATATTAGGAATAAGTATTTTCTTTTACTTTAGGTCACTATTTAGCTTTGATGAAAAATACTTTGAAGGTAACAGTGGAATTAAATTACCTGAGGGTTATGAGGTAGTAACTTTTATTGATGACGGGGAAATGACAGCATTAGCTGAAATACAGCTTCCAAAGGATAAAGTTGAAGCATTTATTTCTGATAATGAACTAAAACAATTTAGTAATGAATTTACTGTATTAAGAATCAGATTCGGGTTACTTGGAAATGACTATAACCTACCTGGGAAAAATTCCTTTAGTATTAAAGATTGTGGAGAATGCAATTGCTGGGAATATGTTGTTGATAAAGACAAAGGCATTTTATGGGCCCAAATTGATTATCCGGATTACAGCGGAGATTGTCCGACAGGTAAGAACCTGAGGGATTTAAAATAAATTTATTTTGAAAACAAGAACATTAAAAAAGAACAAGGTTAACGTAATCACCCTGGGTTGCTCTAAGAATATTGTAGACAGCGAGGTGCTTATGGGCCAGTTACGTGCCAACAATTACGAGGTTGAACACGAGGCCACAACCGACGATTCTTCTATAGTTATTATTAATACCTGTGGCTTTATTGATAATGCCAAGCAGGAGAGTATCAATACCATTCTTCGCTACTCGCAGGCTAAGGATAATGGCTTTGTAGACAAGGTTTACGTTACAGGCTGCCTTAGCGAGCGCTACCGCACTGATTTAGAAGTTGAAATACCCAATGTTGACGGGTACTTTGGTACGCGCGAACTTCCCCGTTTATTAAAGACCTTAAAGGCTGATTATAAGCACGAGTTGGTGGGCGAGCGTTTGCTTACCACCCCTGCGCATTTTGCCTACATGAAGATATCGGAGGGTTGCGACCGTCCCTGCTCTTTCTGTGCTATTCCCCTAATGCGTGGCGGCCATATTTCTAAGCCTATTGAAGAGTTAGTTACCGAAGCCAAAAGCCTTGCCGCCAAAGGGGTAAAAGAGCTTATGCTTATTGCCCAGGACAGCACTTACTACGGGCTAGACCTTTACAAAAAACGAGAGCTTGCCCGCCTGTTAGATAAACTTGCCGATGTTGAGGGCATAGATTGGATACGAGTTCATTACGCTTTCCCTGGTGGTTTTCCTGAAGATATATTAGATGTTATGGCTGCGCGCCCTAACATTTGCAACTACTTAGACATGCCCCTGCAGCACGTTAGCGATAACATGCTAAAGAGCATGCGCCGCGGTACCACACGCGAAAAGACTTACCGCCTAGTAGAGAAGATACGCGAGAAGGTGCCGGGCATTGCCCTGCGCACTACGCTTATTGCCGGTTACCCCGGAGAGACTAAGCAGGACTTTGAAGACATGAAGTCTTTTATCAAAGACCTCCGTTTTGACCGACTTGGTATTTTTACCTACAGCCACGAGGAGAATACACATGCCTACAATTTGGTAGACGATGTTGCTACACGCACCAAGAAGAAACGTGCGGAAGAGATTATGGCTATCCAGTCTGAGATTTCTTTTGAGCTTAACCAAGAACGTGTGGGCAATACATATAAGGTACTGTTCGACCGTAAAGAGGGTGATTATTTTATTGGCCGTACCGAGTTTGATTCGCCCGAGGTAGATAATGAAGTGCTTGTTAAAGCTACTGATACCTACATCCGCGTAGGTGATTTTGCCAATGTAAAAATTGACGAAGCTACTGATTACGACCTTTATGGTAAAGTAGTTTAGCCGTGTAATTGTCATCCCGAACTTGATGCGGGATCTACTATCTCACCAAGCAGTGATAATGCCATTATAATCTTTGCTGCCTGCGGCGCATGTCTGCCGACGGCGTTCATTTATTCGTGTTTTAATTGTTCTTTTTGGTACGAATGAATTCACAGTTAAAGCATAATATACTTTTTCTGTTCATTTCTTTGCTTGTCCAAAGAAACGAACCAAAGAAAAGACACCACGCGTAAAAACACTGCTATTTTGCTCTCGCACATCCCAAGCACACTAATTGCCATGCAAAATATTGTGTTCACACAACGCGTGGACTACCCACCGCACAAATAAAACAGAGAATCAATCTCATAATTCATAATTACTAATTCATAATTATCTTACTAAATTAGCCACATGCCAATTCAATTCGAGATAATAGATACCCCACGCCTGCTGCTTAAGAAGATAAGTCCGGTTGAGTATGCCTACGTACTGGATAACTACACCGATGAGCAGTTGGCAGAATTCTTTGACTATACCCCCGAACTGGTAGCACGCGAAAGAGACAGAAGGCAGCAAGGTATTAGTAGCTTTAGCAGCACCCTATTGTACTTTATGATAGTTGACAAAGCCACGGGCAAAACCATTGGCTCGGCAGGCTATTACCGCTACTACCCTGCGCATGCAAGGGCCGAGATTGGTTATATATTAACAGATGAAACCTATCGCCAAAAAGGGTTGGTTAAAGAGGCCTTGCCCTACATTATTAACTATGGTTTTAACACCTTAAACCTGAACCGCATTGAAGCCATTGTAGAACCGAGTAACGTACCATCGCTACGCATTATGCAATTGTTTGGCTTTACCAAAGAGGGCCACTTGCGCCAGCATTATTTTTCTAACGGTAAGTACGATGATTCGGTGATGTTTTCTCTTTTAAAATCTGAATGGGCAACTTCATAATTTGGCTATATTTATTAAATGAATAACACCAGCTGGACACCATCGCCTGAGGATAATTTATTAGGCTTAACCGATAATGCTTTAATAAATGAATACGAAGCTAAGGGCCTGACAAATGCTGAATTATTTGTTTTTCAACTAGACACCGAAACGGCAATTTCGGCAACCCTATTAAAAGAAATACATAAAATTGGCTTTGGGGTATTATATGATTGGGCCGGAGATTGGCGTACTACACAAATTTCTGTTGGCCAGCTTGAGCCGCCACAACCAAATCAAATAATACAATTAATGTATCAGTTTATTGATAACCTCAATTATAAAATATCAATAGCTAAAACGAAAAACGAACATATTGATACACTCATATACTCTCATTATGAATTTATTAGAATACACCCATTTAATAATGGAAATGGAAGAACCGGCCGAATATTAATGAATTGGGTTGCCCTTAAATTTGGTTATAAGCCCCTAGAACTTTATCACCGCGAAGGTGAAAGCCGTAAAATGTATATTAATGCTATGAAAGATGCTGATAAAGGAAATTTTAGCTCTTTAGAAAGCCTTATTGTTAAAGAATTGACCACCTTTTAACTCTTGCTCATTTAAAAGGCTTAACACAATTTCCTTTACCCTGTTTTTCTCTACTATTTGGTTTTCTAACAACATTGTAGAGTATACGGTATCGGTAAGCACCTGTGTTAAAAATGCCTTTTCTTGTAACTGCGGATATTTTTCGTAAAACTTCATTACATACAAATATAATAAATAATTAGCAATGCAAAACCTTTCCCTTATAGCCATTGTAGTTTCCGACTACGACGAAGCCATACAATTCTATACCGATAAGTTGAATTTTACCTTGGTAGAAGACACCGTAATGACCGAAACCAAGCGCTGGGTGGTAGTTGCCCCTCCCGGCTCTACAGGGTGCAATATATTGCTTGCCAAAGCTGCTAACGATGAACAAAGCAGCCGCGTAGGCAACCAAACCGGCGGACGGGTATTCTTATTCCTCCACACCGATGATTTTTGGAACGATTACAACCGCATGAAAGCTAAGGGCATTGTATTCGTTCGCGAAGCGGTAGAAGAAACCTGGGGCACCGTAGCTGTATTTCAGGATTTGTATGGCAACCTATGGGATTTTATACAGCCAAAAACCAATGCATAATTGATAATGCAGAATTCATAATTATCAGTTCAAGCAAATACATTTTGCATTATGAACTTTGCATTATGCATTTACTTCCGCCACTTCTCCGTCTCTGTAAACACGGTTTGCAGTATGTTTTTCTCCACATCGCTAAACAACACGTTGCGGCGTTTAAAAACCAGCTCGGCTGTTTCAAAAGCTTTGTCGGTGCTATAGGTAGTTAAGCCCTGTGCCCCACCCCACGAAAAGTCGGGGATAAAATTGCGCGGAAAGCCCGACCCAAAAACGTTGCAGCTTACACCCACAACCGTACCTGTATTAAACATGGTGTTGATTCCGCACTTAGAATGGTCGCCCATAATAAGGCCACAAAATTGTAAGCCTGTATTAGTAAAACCACCTTTAACATAGTTCCAAAGCTTCACCTCGGCATAGTTATTTTTCAGGTTGCTGTTGTTGCTATCGGCGCCAATATTGCACCACTCGCCTATTACACTGTTACCTATAAAGCCATCGTGGGCTTTGTTACTATTGCTAAAGAATACCGAGTTGTTAACCTCGCCACCCACTTTACTGTGCGGGCCAATGGTAGTAGGGCCATAAATTTTAGCCCCCATTTTAAGTACAGAATGGTCGCACAGGGCAAAGCCGCCGCGTATAAGGCAACCTTCCATAACTTCGGCTGTTTTGCCAATATAAATAGGGCCACTGCTAGCATTAAGCGTTGATGCCAGCACCTTAGCGCCCGGCTCAACAAACACTTTTTCGGCGTTAAATACCACATTACTGGGGTCTATAGGCGCCGATTTACGGCCGTATGTAACCACATCAAAATCCTTATCCAGTTCCTTACCGTTCTTGCTAAAGATATCCCACAGGTTTTCAATCATTACCGGGTCGCCGGAGTGATGAACCTTTTCAAACTCATGGCCCGCCTCTTCAGGGTTGGCAATTTGCCCGCTCCTAAAAGCTATAACGGTATCGCCCACCATAAGCACCTGCCCCGGCTGTAGCAGCTCTACATCCACCACCAGCGAGTTATCAGGGCATATAGAGCCATTGATATACATAAAAGGCCCCTCGCCAAAGTGCGGGCCTTCAAACTTATGTTGCAAGTAGCTTTCGGTATGGTAACAAAAATCGCTTTTTAAACGGTAGCCCCACTTCTCGGCAATGGTTAATATCCCTACGCGCATAGCACCTACAGGGCGTGTGTACGTGAGTGGTAATAGGTTTTGGCGCGTTGCGCTTAGGGTCAAACAATATCAACTTCATAAAGCAAAAATGACTTTAAATTTTGAACAAACATACTACATCATTCTTTAATGTTATAAATTGAACCTATGTTAGAAATATACATCTTCGCCACGGCTATAGTTTTTTGCTATATGTGCATCTTCTTTCTAATAGGCACATTGCTTAAAAACAACGGCATTGTTGATGTAGGCTGGGGCCTGGGCTTTTGTGTATTGGCATGGCTGCTGCTTCCTTTTGATGATATATCACAACTTGGTGAAAGGCAACAGTTAATCTGTCTGTTAACCCTTATTTGGGGCCTAAGGCTATCTCTATTTCTATTTATACGAAACGTTGGCAAACCTGAAGATTTCCGCTATGCGCAATGGAGAAAGGAATGGGGCAAGTGGGTTTTACCACGCAGCTTCTTTCAGGTTTATATGCTACAAGGTGTTTTTATTTTGATTATCGCTTTGCCTATTTTCTTAGTATACACTAACACTTATCATTACTTAGTCGCCTTACCTGGTCAAGAAGGCACTACCTATTATGGGCTTACAGATGTTGATAATCATCTAACAATTATCGATTATATAGGGGCTGCCATTTTTACTATTGGGTGGCTGTTTGAATCTATTGGCGATTGGCAAAACTCCCGTTTTAAAAAGAACCCGGCTAACAAAGGCAAGGTGATGAAATACGGCCTGTGGAAGTATACCCGCCACCCTAACTACTTTGGCGAAACCCTTATTTGGTGGGGCATAGCATTGGTAGCGGTTCAAAGTCAATATGGTTATTTGGCATTTATATCACCCATAATAATTACCTTAGCTATTGCTGAAAGTTTCGGGAATACCTATGCTGGAAAAGAAGTACGACAACAACCCCGAGTATCAGGAGTATAAGAAGCATACGAGTGCTTTTATTCCTTGGTTGCCCAAGGACTAAAAATGAAAAACGAATAATGAAAAACTAAAAATCTATTTAGCCTTTTGTATATTTATTGAATGAGGATTTTATTTGCCTGCCTAGCTGTATTATTGATTGCTTTTCCTGCTTCTGCTCAAAGGCATAAGAAGAACGATGTTGCTAATCCCTGTGCTATACCATTACCTATAAATGAAAGACCTGACACCATTACCAAATATATTTTTGGTATGACAGATAAAACAATAGCTGTAAAATCTATTCCTAAAACAAAGCCAAAGGATAATAATATTCTTCATTCTAAATATGGTACTATATCATGGCATCTGTTCTTTACAAAAGATATTTCCCGCTATGTTAATGTCAACATGAAACCTTATCACATAACGGATACTTTAGAAATAACCTTTGGGGGTATAAAGCATACTATACTTGAAATTGAAGACAATAAGATTAAAGGTTATTTAGCATATCAGGATATTAATGGAGAAAATGAATTCTATTTTTTTATGGCAAGGACTGATAAAAAGAGAAAGGCTTTGCTGAAAATTGCAGAAACCTATTTCAAATAAACGTAGGAGATCCCGCATCATGTGCGGGATGACAATCAAAGGACTACCTCAACAACAACACCCCACCCAACTTCTTAGCATTTTTACCTGTGTTGGTTTTATAGCGGAGCACATAGGCATATACATCCATTTGGCATAGCTCCCTTGGTATGTGCCGTCCCAGCCCTCGCCGGGTGTTACGGTAGAGTATACTTCTTGCCCCCAGCGGTTAAAAATACCAAAGTAGTAATCGGTATCTTTAATGAATGTACCTACAGGTAGGAATATCCTGTTATCGCCTTCGGGAGTAAAGGCGTTGGGTATGTAAACGGTTTCCAGTTGTTGCAGGCAAAGTATATTAGAGCGGCTGGTATCTTTTAATCCATATTGGTTGCCGTTGTTTTCAATAGCTTCAACATAGTAGCAAAACAATCCATTGCCCTGTGTTTGGTTTTCTACATTATCATTATACGTAAGCGTAACGCCAGCAGGCATTGTAGCAATCAGCGTATAATTAGGTTGCGCATCTATACGGCGGTATAAGTTGTAGCGTTCAACACCGGCATCCCAAACCGAGTAAGGGTTCCACGCAAGGCTATTGGCAAGGTCGGGACCAGCATCGCCTTCCAGTAATATTGTCCGGCCGGGATTAGACACTAACGATTCTAGCCCGCATTTATCAACTGCAGTAACCTGGTAGTAATAGCTTGTAGAATCTGTTTCCGCTGCATTATCAGTATAAAAAACAAACTCAGAACCGGGTGCACGCACCAAGGTAGTTACCATGTTAAACGGCGCACCCGATAGGGCACGGTACAGGTTGTATTGTGCTACAGATGCCAGCGTATCAACCAACGCCGATACAAAAGCCGCTTTATTAGGCAGCACCGTAGCGCGGTTTAAATACAGGTACTGCGGCAACTGGATAGAATCTGTTGTAACACAGGCTGTGTTTGATGATGAACTAACTGTTCCATTAGCATCGGTAGCCTGCACAAAATAGCAATAGGTAATACCCGGTTGCAGCGATTGGGCAGTATAGTTTGTTGTAGTTGCACCTACTGAACCTACAAGGCTGTAAGGGCCGTTATTCTGACTTACAAATACATTAAAACTGTTTTGCGATGGAACCATATTAATGTATGCATTCCAATCTAACAAAGCCTCTCCAGTGCAGGCATCTACATCTGCTTGCAGATAAATAGTCTGATGGTATTGCCCGTAATTTCCATAGCCTCCGCAACTATCATAAGCAGCAATAGCGTATTGCTCACTTGCCGCATCAGCAGTAGAATTAGGGTTTATGTACGATGTATTGTTGTAACCTGCAACGGTATCAATAGGCACCCAATTACCACCTATATTTTGGTAAATAATGTAGCCTACAACATCAATATCAACAGCAGGCTCCCACCCTATTATGGCGTTACCGTTTGCATCAACCGATACGCTGTCAATAACCACACCGGCAGGTGGGGTGATATTTTGGAATAGCTCCCCGTCAATATTAGACGATGATGTACAGCCCGACGCATCACCAATCTCTACTCGATAGTAAATACTATCAGAACACACGTTTAAAGGGTCGCTATACGTCAATGCCTGTGTAGTACCTATCTGATTCCAGGTTCCTAACGGGAAGTCTTTAAAAACGCTGTACGTACCTAGCGATGTTGGCGGTGGTGGAGTAGATAATGGATTCCAATCTAGCTGCCCTACTGTGCCATTGCTTGGGTCGGTTACGCTAAGGTAAATACTTTGCAGGGTATCTAATGGTGGCGAGAATATAATGCCCCCACAACCCGACCGGGTTTTAATCATGTAGTAAATGCTTTGGCTGTTTGCCCCTGCACCCACATGTGTATAAGTAGCGGTGTTTATGTTGAAGATACTATCTACCACCGTAAATGGCCCGTTGGCCGAGGTGGACGAGTAAATATGGTAACTATCAAATGTATTTACCAGGTTGGGAACAGGTATCCAGGTTAGTTGCACATCGCCATTGGGCAAAACAGACACACACCGTAAATCGGGCGATGGCTCCGTAGGCTGTGCTACAACCGTAATAGTTACCGTTACAATGTTTTGCGATGGGGCCGGGCAATAATCATCCCTAACCCTGAAAACAAATACATAGCGGTTAGTCTCGGCAATGCAGCCGGGGTTTTGCGCTATATGGTTACAATCAGTTTGCCAATTGAATGTGGTAGATGCACCCTGCCCCGGTGTGCCTTGTATAGGCGATGGCGGCTGCAAGGTTGCGCAGGGCGGAAAGTTACAGCCCGCATTTGGATTGGTAAAATTAGCTCCGTATTGCCCGCCGGTAGATGTTATGGTAACCGACTGTTGTGTGCCAATGGGCAAGTACTCGGTATCTAACCCGTCTAAATCAAAATTTACTAAATCGCCTGCTGTTACGGTAAGGTCAAAGCTGGTATTACCATTAAACGGCGGGGTTACCGTAGGCGGAAAGTTAGCCCCGCAGTTGAGTATCACAATCTGTATCTCCCTAAAAATTTCGGCTACCAATTGCCCGCATTTAAACGATTGCACCTTAACCGTTGTAACAAAAAGCCCCATGGTATAGGGTGTAAATGATACCTCGCCCGAACTTTGGTTTAACACAGCCCCCACATTATTAGGGTTTTGGTTAGGATTGGGCAATGGCGATGCTATTGTATATCCGCCTGAAAAAATTAATGTTGGAGGCAGGTTACTGGCTGCAATAAAAGGCCCACCAGCTAACTCATCTAACGGCGATGCCCACTCGTAATGCAACGAATCTAGGTCAGGGTCGTAAGCATTATGGTTATACTGAAAGGGCGAGCCTGCGCAGATTATAATAGCGGGGCGCTCTGCAAACACCGGCGACGAATCGAAGCAAGGGCTTTCATTTAACCCGTTGTAAGAATACATAATGGCCCTTAGTGTCATACCTGTACTGCCGGGGTTTACCAGATTGGTAATGGCATTGTTGCGGCAGCAATCATCGTAGGTAAAAATCCAGCCTTGGGGCGGCGGCGTGCCTGTTAATGTTATAGGCGCGCTTTGAAAAACAAACTCCTCTACCGCTCCCGGTATGGGATTTATGGTATTGCCCATGGCGCAGTTAATGGTAGGGCCGGAGCCATTGCACTGTGGCGAAATATCTATCTGAGAAACCAACGTTAGCTGTATACCCGTAAGGTTAGGATTGTTGTGCACCCTAAGTGTGGCAGGTTGGGGCATGGGTATTCCGTTACAATCGCGGTAAACACGCATAGTAAAACGGAACTGGCCACCACCCAGGCATGTCCACGTAATTTCACCACCCATAAGGTGCGATGCCATTGTGTTGCCTGCCAGCAGAAAGAAGAATAGTATGGCGTAAAGTCTTTTCAAATACTGCTATTAATCAATTCTATAACGAATATATACTATTTTATCCCATTTTAAAAGCCATATTGCTGATAAATATCAGACCTTAACACGGCTAAAAAGTTAATATTGCAACCAGAAAATTGTTTGCTATGAGTTTTTCACCCGAAGCATTAGAACGTTTAAGCCTGCTGGAAGAGAAGTTTGCCGCCATGGGGCAAGACCTTGTTTCTTACCTTGATGGTCTTTTATACGCCAACTTTACCACCTATTGGGACTATATAAACCTTGATACGCTGCTTAGCCTGCAAGCCACCAAAACCGATTTTCCTGACGAGAAGATATTTGTGGTATACCACCAAATAACCGAGCTATACTTTAACCTTTGCCTGCACGAGTTGGAGCAGATACAAGCGCAGGAAAAACCATCGGCACAGTTTATTATAGACCGTGTAAAGCGCATTAACCAATACTTCGAGGCCCTTATCCGCTCTTTTGGTGTAATGGTTATGGGCATGGAAAGGGAACAGTTTTTAAAGTTCCGCATGTCGCTTTTGCCTGCCAGTGGATTTCAATCGGCCCAGTACCGAAAAATTGAAATTTGCAGTACCGATTTTAAAAACCTATTGGTGAAGGAAAAACGCGGTATGCCTGAGTTTGACGAAACAGGCACTGAAGACCTTTTTGACCATATTTACTGGAAAACCGGCGCTACCGAGTTAGCTACAGGCAAAAAAACCCTTACCCTGCGCCAGTTTGAAGAGAAATACTCTGCAGAACTGATAGAGCTGGCTAAATACAGCCGCAACAACAACCTGTGGACCAAATATAACATAGCTGCAAAAACAGCAGACGAAGAGAAAGAACTGCTGCACCAACTGCGCGAGCTCGACCTTAACGTAAACGTACGCTGGCCCATGCAACACATGAAATCAGCAGCACGGTACCTTGATAAAAAGCCCGAAGCAATTGCCGCTACCGGTGGCACTAACTGGCAAAAATACCTACCTCCGCGCTTCCAGTTGCGCATCTTCTACCCATCGTTATGGTCGGCAGAGGAGCTGGAGAATTGGGGACGTACAGGCATGGAGGATTAGTTTATTTATAGTTTATTTTATTGATGCAGAGCGCGAATACAGTGTTGATGGTAAGGCCGGCAGCCTTTGGGTACAACCCACAAACAGCCGAATCTAACAAGTTTCAAAAAGTAGTAGGTGGCATAAGCCCCAACGAAATACAGGCCAAAGCCACCAGAGAGTTTGACAATGTGGTGGATGTTTTAGAAGCCAACGGCATTACCGTTTTTGTAGAAAACGATACGCCCGACCCTGTAAAACCCGATGCTATTTTTCCTAACAACTGGGTGGGTTTCCACCCCGGCAAAAGGGTGTTGCTTTATCCTATGCTGGCCGAAAACCGAAGGTTGGAGCGCAGCGAGTACATACTGCGTAACATGGAGGCACTGCACGGTTATACCATTAACGAGCTTACCGACTTTACCTACCTGGAGAAAGAGGGCATGTACCTTGAAGGCACAGGCAGCGTAGTGTTTGACCATGCCAATAAAACAGCATACTGTGGTATTTCGCCGCGGAGTAATTCTAAAGCGTTTAAACTGCTTTGCACCACGCTGCACTATACGGGAGTAGAGTTTCATATACACGATGCTAATCGTTTCCCCGTTTACCACACCAACGTAATGCTCTCTATTGGCAGCGATTATATTGTGGTGTGTTTTGATGCCATCAGCAATAAAGAAGAACGCGGTAACCTGCTGCAAAGCCTTATTTGGACAGGCAAGGATATTGTTAAAATATCGCTTGAGCAGATGGAAAGCTTTTGCGGCAATATACTGGAATTAACCAATGCCGATGGTGATAAGCTTATTGTAATGTCAGACACTGCTTACAAAGCCTTTACCCCATCGCAATTGCAAACTATAAAAACAATAGGCACGAAGATTATCAACGTGCCTATACCTACTATAGAAGAATATGGTGGTGGCAGTCTGCGTTGCATGCTTGCCGAAGTATTTGATTAACGAGCTTGTATCTGGTCTAATAGTTTTACCATTGCCTCTCCAACTCCTTTAGACGATGCCGGGTTTTGGCCTGTTACTAAACGGTCGGCTACCTGCACATTGGGTTCAAAGTTAGGCTTAGCATCAAATTTACCTCCGCTTTTTACCAGTGCTGATTCTAATAGGAATGGCACTACTGCATCTTTCTTAACTGCTTTTTCCTCGTTATTAGTAAAGCCTGTTATGTTTTTATTTTGGACTAAAAACTCGCCGGTAGATAGTTTAACATTTACCAATGCAGCCGCACCATGGCATACAGAGCCTACAATACCGCCTTTCTCATACATATCAGCAGCTAGTTTTTTAATGGCTTCGTTATCTGGAAAATCCCACATGGCGCCGTGGCCACCAACAAAGTATACAGCCATATAATCTACCAGCGCAACTTTATCAGGTGCCAGTGTATTTTTCAGCTTGGTTTGTACCCCTTGGTCGTTCCAAAAAATATGGTCGCCCTAGTCTTCAAATTTCATAGTATCTACTGTAACCGGGCCACCTTTGGGGCTCATAAAATCAACCTCGTAATTGGCTTGGTTAAATACCAACCACGGCTGGGCAGCTTCGGTAAGGGTGTAGCCGGTTTTTTCGCCGGTTTTTTCTATAAAATTAGTGCCTGTAAACACAAACAATATCTTAGACTTTTTAGTCGTTCCCGGGTTCTCCATTTCTTCATGGCGGTCGCGGTTATTTTCTGCTTGTTGGGGGCAGCCTGCTGTTAAAAACAGCACTACTACTAATCCTAAATACTTTAACGGTTGTAATAACATGGCTTTATAGTGTTAGTTATATAAATGCTAAACAGGCTTTTATTATAAAAGGTTGAAAACTCCTATACATAACAACAAAACACTATAATTCAATACTTGTCAAAGAACTTTATAAAGCCCTCCCCTTTAAGCTCGTGCTGATACGCAGTCGTCAGTAGGGAGGGCTTTGGTCCCAATAGCTATCGGGAGAGGCTTTATTCTAAATATATTACACGCCCTTTAGGGTATTTTACCGAGTATTTAGGCGCTACTTTCTTCTCTTCATTTGCAGCAAGCTTAATCCTCCAGGTAAGTATGCCTGTATCTTTGTTAAAGTCAGAGCCTGCTACATCAATATTATCCACTGTAATCTCGTTGTTTTGCGGTATGGGGAAACGGTCTTGCAACACAAGGTTAATCTCTTGTTTTTTCTTGTTCTTAACGGTAATTTCCCAGGCGCGTTTATCTATGCGGTTGCTGCCCAAAACCTGGCGCTGAGTAAACTCTTTAGTTTTAACCAAATCAACCACCACATTTTTATCCCTGCCTAATGATACCTGTAGCGTATCATCAGTATTGGTAAGGTCTATAAGGCTGCGGCCTATATAAGTGTTTTCAAAGTATACGTTAGCTTCGCCATCAATTAATTCATACTTCTCCCAACCGGTAATTTGCGCGGTTAAAAACGCGTCTTTATCCAGTTTAGGGGCGCAGTAATATTCATAGTAAGCAGGCAATTCGTAATCTTTAATGCCTACGGTATTAGGCTTACCGTTGCTAGTGATAGTATATTCCTCATCAATAACAAAAACATACGTGGTAGGCTGTGCCACAACTGTAGTAGTAGCATTATTACCTGCTAAATAACCATAATCAGCACCTTTATCATCGTACCGCTTACCTTTAGTAATTGCTACACCCGGTGCATTCTGTATTGAACTACTTGTTGTTCTTCTTGAATTACTTTCTGTAACAACAATAGCATCTAACTCTTGTGCATTTTGCTGCATACCCACATTCATAGTACCGGTAGGCCATGTTTCCACATTATTATACCCAATAGATTTTATAACCAGAATATCAGAGTTTGGCGGCAGTGTCAGTTTAAAGTTTCCGTTTATATCAGTAACAGTGCCAATGCCTGTGCCTTTAACCATAACCGTTGCGCCAATAATAGGCTCGCCGTTGCTGGTATCATATAACCTGCCTGCAGCTTCGGTAAGCGTAGGGTTAGGGTTGTAGCCTTTGCTTGGTTTATAAGCCGCTACGTTAAAGTTTAAATACCAAGGTTTAAGCTCTGGTTTGTTATTGTTGATTGATGGGCTGCCGGTAGAAAGAGTTAGCTTAACATCTTTCCAATCCTCGCCACTGGTTTGCGATACGTTGGCGCGCAGGTTCAGGTTCAATGGCTCATTTACGTTGTTTACCACCACATCGTAACTGGCAAACCAACCTGCTTTAGCGGTGTTATAGCTTAATGATACCGTGGCAGCCGTAGCAGTCTTGGCTGATACTGTTACCATTACATCATACGTCATATCGTTTTTAAAATTGGCCAATGCAGCCAGTTGACTTACATTTTTAGTACGCTCATCGTTAAGTTTTTGCACCTCACGGTCTATCGCCAGCGTTTTACCGTCAATCTCTCCAATGCGGACACGGAAAAAGTCTGCCATATCTTTTAGCTGCACCATGGTCAAAACCGCATCGTTACCTTTTAGGTTTTGGTTAGATGTTATCAGGCTGCGCTCTACCTGGTAAACGCCCCTGTCAACATACAGGTCTTTAAGCTTTTCATCAATCTCCTTGTTGCGTTTTTCCAACTTGGTAATATCCTCCTTGCTCTCTTTCTCGCGCATATAATTTGGCACCGGCGATACTTTCAATATCGTAAAGTTGCCCTCGCCCTTCACCTGCAGGTTGCCCACATCGGCAAACTTGGTAATACCTTTTAAAGTAAGTTCGGTAGTGCCGCTTTGCAGCTGGGCCTTGGCTACACGCGTTACCTGCGCCCCATCGTAATAAACAGTAACACGCTCTATTTTAGATGTTAGTTCCTGTTTGTTTTGTGCCCATACCAAAGCGGGTAAAAGCAATAAGATAATAAGATGTATCTTTTTCATAGTTCAAATTTACCTATTAACGATGCGCTAGCGCACCGCATTCCACAAAATAAAACTCTAATCTCTCTAAACCCTACAGCATGTAGTTAATAATGTCGTTTTCGCGCTTTATTTTTTCAACTCCCCTCCTTTTTAAGGAGGGGTAATTCTGACTGGCAAGTCAGAATAGGGTGGTTACACGAAAGCTTACAGCGTGTAGCTAATAATATCGTTTTCGCAGGTTGCTTCCCTCACCCGCCGCATCCGATTTTTTAATCGTCTGCGACACGCTCTCCCGCCGGGAGAGGGTAGACTCAACCACCGTAAGGTGGAGGAGGATGGGTGAGGGTAAACTCCTACAGCGTGTAGCTAATCCACTCGTTTTCGCGGCTATACCTCCCCTTCCCCCTCCTAAATTTAGGAGGGGGTGTCGCGACGATAGTCGTGACGGGGGTGGTAACCTACAGCATGTAGCTGATGCACTCATTTTCGCGAGTCATTTTTAATCGCTTCTATTAATTAAGTAAGGGGGATGATTGAATAACAAGCAGGATTTTTCGTTTTTCACTTTTAGTTTTAGTTCTTTTTACAAAGATACAACCTCTAACAGGGCCTTGTCAACCAAAATTTATACACTACTCCCTATTTAATCACGATTAAATAAAAACGTGGTTAAATTATTATCTTAGTGCTAACTAAACCAAATTTCACAGCAATGAAAACCGATCCCACTAAAGACAACGAACTTGTTATTTCCTACCTTACACTCCGCAAAGCAGTTGGCTGGTTAGGAGTACTGTTGCCATTTGTATTATTATTAGGTAATTGTTTTCTTAGTATGTATTCTTCATACGAAACAGATTGCAATCCAATTAAAAGTTCAATCAGCCATTATTACTATACGCGCATGGGCGAGGTATTTGTAGGAACCCTCTGTGCTGTATCGCTCTTTTTATTTTGTTATAAAGGACCGGAACCTATTGATGGGCGTTTATCTAATTTTGCCGCGGTATGCGCTTTGGGCGTGGTGTTGTTTCCAACCTCATCAGTTAACTTGGCTTGCAACTTGCGGGCTTACGAAGTTAATACCGCTATGGGTGCTATCCATTTTGTGTTTGCCGCATTGTTCTTTATAACGCTGGCCTGTATTTCATTATTTCTGTTTACTAAAAGCAAAGGGCATAAAACAGTCGAAAAAATAAAGCGAAACAGAATATATAGGGCCTGCGGTTATATAATGTTTGTAACACTAATTTTAATTTTTATTTACGTCCGCTTTTTTGAAAATGAGCAATTGGAAAAACTACATCCTGTATTTTGGTTAGAGGCAGTTGCTTTAGCCGCATTCGGCTTTTCATGGCTTACCAAAGGAGAGTTTTTGTTGAAAGATAAAGATGATTAAGCCTTCCACTTATACTCCTGCATATAGTATTCAATAGTACCATCATCATAAAAATCAATAATAGCATACGCGGGAGCAAACTCCTGGTTGTTGCCACCCCACCATGCGCCACATACAGCACCATTACATAGATATTTCACGCCAAGGTATTCAACAGCATCTTGCAGGTGAATATGGCCACTAAGGCATAGCTTAACGTTTTTATGCTGGTGGAACAAATCCTTTAATTCCAGGGCTTCTACGTGCATTAAACCACCGGGCACATTCCATCGGTCTTTTTAATGCGCTTGCCATCCATAAATACGCACATTGCATAAATAGGTATATGGCTAACAATGCATATAGGCGTAGCTGAAGGCGTTTTCTTCAGTTCCTCTTTAAGCCAGTCTTTTTGCTCGTTGTCAAGTTTTGCAATATAGCCGGGACCGTGTTTGGTAGTACTATCCAGCATTATAAAATGCCAGCCGCCTAAATCGTAGCTATAATATTGCTTAGGTATTTTTAGTTCTTCAACAGCCCATTGCTTACCAAAGTTATCGTCTTTTTTGTACTTGCCTAAAAGACCCCAGCCCCATACATCGTGGTTGCCAAGTAGTGGGTGCGTAGGCAGCGAACATTCATCTTTTAAAATCTTATTCCACAAATCCCATTGCGTTTTGGTACGCTCCCTGCTTGCGCTAAAAGAGTCCATAACACAATCGCCACTAAAAATGATAGCCTCGGGTTTATCTGCCATATTCTGCACTTGGTGCAAGGCAGCTTCAAAGCCATAGGGCGCAGCACCTTCGGGCTGCAAATGCACATCGGTAAAATGCGCCAGGCGCATGCTGCGTTTGCGGTTGGGCGATACTATTGTATCTGTAGCACCTAGAAATTTACCCGGCACCATGCTTAACGCGCCCGCCGCCAGCGCAGACCGTAGAAAGCCTTTACGTGATGTTTTCATGCACTAAATATATAATTTTTACCTCTCCCCGCTCCTCTCTTCTCAATCCTCTGCAAAAAGGTGTAAATAGACAAGGGTGGCCATGCACTTCTCATGCTCTACGGGCCACCCTGTTTGTTTTCGCTCAAGACAAAGATGATACATGCACTTTAACTTAAATCGCTCTCCTCGTTAAGATATCATAAAGAAAACTACTCTTAAAAATGAGTGCGGGGGTAGTCCACGCCCGGTGTGAACTCCAAATTTTGTATGGCAATTAGTGCGGTTTGGATGTGCGAAAGCAAAATTTGAGAGTTTTTGCTTGTAGCCTGCCCCGTACTCGATACGGGGTGGTGTCTTTTCTTTGGGTACTTTCTTTGGACAAGCAAACGAAGTTCATTCATTCCAATAAAAAACAATTATACAATGGATAAAGAAAGTATCGCCTGCGGCAGCGAACCGCCGGAGGCAGCCAAGAAAAGCCCCTCCTATATTAGGAAGGGGTTGGGGGGTAGCAATAACAAAGGAGGGAGCAAAAAAATCCCCTGATTTTCATCAGGGGGATTTAAAATGTTTATGAGTGTAGCTTGATGCTTATTCTACCGGTGTGGTAGTAGCTTCACGCTTCTTTTTAGATGATAACAATAGTTCGTACTCTTCTTTAGAGCCTACAATAATGTTTTCGTACTCGCGAAGACCTGTACCTGCAGGTATTAAGTGACCTACAATTACGTTCTCTTTCAAGCCGCGTAACTCATCACGTTTAGCATGTACTGCAGCTTCGTTAAGAACCTTGGTAGTTTCCTGGAACGATGCAGCCGAGATAAAGCTATCTGTTTGCAACGATGCACGGGTTATACCTTGCAGTATTTGCGATGATGTAGCCGAAACAGCATCACGAGATTCTACAACACGCATGTCTTTACGTTTCAACATAGAGTTTTCGTCGCGAAGCTTACGTGCGCTAACAATCTGGCCTGCTTTAAGAGAGGTAGACTCACCTGGGTCGGTAACAATTTTTTTACCGTATATCCAGTTGTTCTCTTCCATAAATTCAGCCTTGTTAACAATCTGTCCTTCAAGGAATTTAGTATCACCCGGATCAACAATAATAACCTTACGCATCATTTGGCGAACGATTACTTCAAAGTGCTTATCGTTAATTTTTACACCTTGTAAGCGGTATACCTCTTGAATTTCGTTTACTAAGTAAGACTGTACTTGTGTAGGGCCTTTAATTTGAAGGATGTCTGATGGAGTAGTTGCACCGTCAGAAAGTGGCTGGCCTGCTTTTACAAAGTCGTTTTCCTGTACAAGAATGTGTTTGGTTAACGATACTAAGTATGTGCGGCGCTCGCCGGTTTTCGATTCGATGATAATCTCGCGGTTACCACGTTTTATTTTACCAAAAGTAGCAACACCATCAATTTCAGATACTACGGCAGGGTTAGATGGGTTACGTGCTTCAAATAACTCAGTTACACGTGGCAGACCACCGGTGATATCACCTAGTTTACCTGATGTACGAGGTATCTTAACAAGAATTTCACCTGCTGCTACCTTATCGCCATTGTTGGCAATAATGTGAGAGCCTACCGGTATGCTATATGATTTAAGAATCTCTTTCTTGTTCGGGGTAAGAACAATAATAGTTGGGTTCTTAGTCTTGTCGCGGCGCTCAATAAGTACTTTCTCTTTGTAGCCGGTTTGCTCATCCGTTTCTTCACGGTAAGTAATACCTTCTTCAATGTCTTCGTACTTAATAACACCCACGCTTTCAGAAACAATAACAGCGTTATATGGGTCCCAGTTACAAATTAACTCGCCTTTTTTAACCTCTATACCGTTTTTAACGTACATGCGGGCACCGTAAGGTATGTTAGCGGTTGTAAGCACCACTTGCGTGTTCTTATCAACAATGCGCATCTCGGCAGAACGGCCAATAACAATTTCAGATTTGCCTCCTTCAGCATCGGTAGTTTCAACTAAACGTAACTCGTCTACTTCAAGTATACCGTCGTATTTAGCTTCAATACGAGATTGGGTAGCTAAAGCAGAAGCAGCACCACCTACGTGGAAAGTACGTAGTGTAAGCTGTGTACCCGGCTCACCAATAGACTGTGCAGCAATAACACCTACAGCTTCGCCCATTTGTACTTTGCGGCCACTTGCAAGGCTACGTCCGTAACATTTAGAACATACGCCTGTCTTAGCTTCGCAGGTAAGTACAGAGCGCATTTCTACCGTTTCAATATCAGCGGCAACAATAGCTTCAGCAATAGCCTCGCTAAATTCTTCGCCTGCTGCTACTATTAACTCTCCGGTGTGCGGGTTAAGAATATCGTGTACAGATGTACGGCCTAGTATACGGTCAAATAATGATTCTACCGGCTCGTCGTTAATACGTAACTCTTGTTCTGTTAAACCACGTAATGTTCCGCAGTCTACAGAAGAGATGATAACGTCTTGCGCAACGTCAACCAACCTACGGGTTAGGTAACCGGCATCAGCCGTTTTAAGGGCGGTATCAGCCAAACCTTTACGTGCACCGTGGGTAGAGATAAAGTACTCAAGAATCGAAAGACCTTCTTTAAAGTTAGAAAGAATCGGGTTCTCAATAATCTCGCCACCACTAGCACCGCTTTTTTGCGGTTTAGCCATAAGGCCACGCATACCTGATAACTGACGGATTTGTTCTTTAGAACCCCTCGCGCCCGAGTCAAGCATCATGTACACAGAGTTAAAGCCTTGCTTATCTGTAGCCATTTGGTTCATCAAAGTGGCTGTTAAGCGGGTGTTGGTATGTGTCCAGGTATCAATAATCTGGTTGTAACGCTCACGGTCTGTAATAAAGCCCATTGAGTAGTTAGACATGATTTCTTCAACCTCGGTATTAGCTTTCTTAATAAGTACTTCTTTCTCTGGTGGGATAATAATATCGTGCAGGTTGAAAGAAAGACCACCTTTAAAGGCCATTTTAAAACCAAGGTCCTTAATATCATCAAGGAACTTAGCAGTACGCTGTATTGATGTGGCTTTTAAAATCTGGCCAATAATATCGCGCAGGGCTTTTTTGGTTAGTACTACGTTAACAAAAGGCACCTCTTTAGGTACAACCTCGTTAAATAATACACGGCCTACTGTTGTGTCTATAATCTTGTTTACAGCCTGACCGTTTTCGTCAAGTGTATGGGTTTTAACCTTAATGGTAGCATGCAAATCTACACGGCCTTCGTTGTGGGCAATAATTACCTCCTCTGGCGAGTAGAATGTTAAACCTTCACCTTTAACGGTAATGTCCTTATCAGTTTTACGGGCTTTAGACGTGTAGTATAAGCCCAATACCATGTCTTGAGATGGTACGGTGATAGGTGCGCCGTTAGCAGGGTTCAAAATGTTGTGCGATGCAAGCATTAACATTTGCGCCTCTAATACAGCAGCATTACCTAGTGGTACGTGCACAGCCATTTGGTCACCGTCAAAGTCGGCGTTAAAGGCGGTACATACCAATGGGTGCAACTGGATAGCTTTACCCTCTATAAGTTTAGGTTGGAAAGACTGGATACCTAACCTGTGTAGTGTTGGGGCGCGGTTAAGTAACACAGGGTGTCCTTTAAGCACGTTCTCTAAAATATCCCAAACTACAGGGTCTTTACGGTCAATAATCTTTTTGGCCGATTTTACAGTTTTAACAATGCCACGCTCTATAAGTTTACGTATGATAAATGGCTTGAATAGCTCAGCAGCCATATCTTTTGGTAAACCACACTCGTGTAGTTTTAACTCAGGCCCTACAACAATTACCGAACGGGCAGAGTAGTCAACACGTTTACCTAATAAGTTTTGACGGAAACGGCCTTGCTTACCTTTTAAGCTATCAGATAGCGATTTAAGGGCACGGTTAGATTCTGTTTTAACTGCGTTAGATTTACGAGAGTTATCAAATAACGAGTCTACAGCCTCTTGCAACATACGTTTTTCGTTACGTAAAATCACCTCCGGAGCTTTAATCTCTATAAGACGTTTTAAACGGTTGTTACGTATAATTACACGGCGGTAAAGGTCGTTTAAGTCTGATGTAGCAAAGCGGCCACCATCCAGGGGCACAAGTGGGCGTAATTCTGGTGGTATAACCGGAACTACTTTTACAATCATCCACTCTGGTTTGTTTTCTATACGCTCGTTAGCAGCACGGAAAGCCTCAACCACCTGTAAACGTTTCAAGGCTTCGCTCTTACGTTGTTGAGATGTTTCGTTGCTGGCTTTGTCGCGCAGTTCGTACGATAGTGTTGCCAAATCTAAACGGGCCAATAGCATGTGTAATGCCTCGGCACCCATCTTAGCGATGAATTTGTTTGGGTCGGCATCATCAAGGTACTGGTTATCTTTTGGCAGTTTGTCTACCAACTCAAGGTATTCCTCTTCAGTTAAAAAATCTTGGAAAGAAATGCCATGCTCGCCGGCAGCGCCGGTTTGTATAACCACATAACGCTCGTAGTAAATAATAGCGTCAAGCTTTTTGGTAGGTAAACCTAACAAGTAGCCTATTTTATTTGGTAACGAACGGAAGAACCAAATGTGAGCCACCGGAACGGTAAGCTGTATGTGGCCCATGCGCTCGCGACGCACTTTCTTTTCTGTTACTTCAACACCGCAACGGTCGCACACAATACCTTTGTAACGTATGCGTTTGTATTTGCCGCAATGGCATTCGTAATCTTTTACCGGACCAAAAATACGCTCGCAAAACAAGCCACCCATTTCGGGCTTGTAAGTACGGTAATTAATAGTCTCGGGTTTTACCACCTCGCCATGGCTCTGGTCCAGAATATCTTCCGGAGACGCTAAGCTGATAGTGATACTTTTAAAATTGCTTTTGGGTTTATTCTCTTTCCGTAACGCCATTTTAATAAAATAAGGGTTTAACCGGTTATAATTTCAGCACTTGCGGTTTTGCAACCGCAAGTGCTAAATGTTATTATTATTCAAGGGTAATTTTAAGGCCTAGGCCGCGTAACTCGTGCAACAATACGTTGAACGATTCAGGAATACCCGGTGTTGGCATCGTTTCGCCTTTAACAATGGTTTCATATGCCTTAGCACGGCCCACCACGTCGTCAGACTTAACGGTAAGTATTTCCTGTAGAATGTTAGCTGCACCAAATGCCTCAAGTGCCCAAACCTCCATCTCGCCAAAACGCTGGCCACCAAACTGTGCTTTACCGCCCAGTGGTTGTTGCGTAATAAGAGAGTATGGTCCAATAGAACGCGCGTGCATCTTATCATCAACCATGTGGCCCAGTTTAAGCATGTAGATAATACCTACAGTTGCCGGTTGGTCAAATGGTTCGCCGGTACCGCCGTCGCATAAGAAAGTACGGCCAAACGATGGTAAGCCCGCCTCTTTCATATACTTGTCAATATCGTCTAACGATGCACCATCAAAAATTGGTGTTGCAAACTTTTGGTTAAGCTTACGGCCTGCCCATGCTAAAATGGTTTCGTAAATCTGTCCAAGGTTCATCCTAGATGGTACACCCAATGGGTTAAGTACAACATCTACCGGTGTTCCGTCTGGTAAGTAAGGCATATCCTCGTCACGTACTATACGTGCAACAATACCCTTGTTACCATGGCGGCCCGCCATTTTATCACCTACTTTCAGCTTACGTTTTTTAGCAATGTATACTTTGGCAAGTTGTACTATACCGGCTGGTAACTCATCACCTACGGTAATAGCAAATTTCTTGCGTTTGTGTATACCCAACAAGTCGTTGTGCTTAATAGCAAAGTTGTGTAGCAACTCGCGTATTTGGTCGTTTTTGTCTTTGTCGGTAGTCCATTTGCTTGGGTTCACCGCTTCATAGTCAATACCTTGCAGTATCTTCAATGTAAACTTAGCGCCTTTAGCAACTACGTTCTCTTTAAGGTTATTGATAACACCTTGCGATGTTTTACCATTAACCAAAACAAAAAGTTTATCAATAAGCTTGTTTACCAACTCAGCCTTAGCCTTGTTGTACTCGTCATCTATCTTAGCAATAATACCTTTTTCGTCAGATTTGGTTTTCTTGTCTTTAATAGCGCGAGAGAACAATTTCTTGTCTACAACAACACCGTGAAGTGATGGAGGCGCTTTTAACGAAGCATCTTTCACATCGCCTGCTTTATCACCAAAAATGGCGCGTAGCAGTTTCTCTTCCGGCGATGGGTCTGTCTCTCCTTTAGGAGTAATTTTACCGATAAGGATATCGCCTGGTTTAACCTCGGCACCTACACGGATAAGACCATTTTCGTCAAGCTCCTTGGTAGCTTCTTCCGATACGTTAGGAATGTCAGAAGTTAATTCTTCCAAACCACGTTTCGTGTCGCGTACCTCCAGGCTGTATTCGTCAATATGTAATGATGTGAAGATATCTTCGCGTACAACACGCTCAGATATTACAATCGCATCCTCAAAGTTATACCCTTTCCAAGGCATGAAAGCCACCATTAGGTTACGGCCAAGGGCAAGTTCGCCGGCTTGGGTTGCGTAGCCTTCGCAAAGCACCTGTCCACGAGAAACCTTTTCGCCTTTGGCTACAATAGGTTTAAGGTTAACACAGGTATTTTGGTTGGTTTTCATAAACTTAGTTAGCTTGTACGATTTTATGTCATCGTCAAAACTTACCAGTTTCTCATCATCGGTACGGCTGTAGCGTATTACAATTTCGCGGGCATCAACGTATTCTACTACGCCATCGCCTTCGGCATTAATAAGTACGCGGCTGTCGCGGGCAACAGAACCTTCAAGGCCTGTACCAACAATAGGAGCTTCAGGACGTAACAATGGTACGGCCTGACGCATCATGTTAGAGCCCATCAACGCGCGGTTAGCATCATCATGCTCCAAAAATGGAATAAGAGATGCCGCAATAGAGGCAATCTGGTTAGGGGCAACGTCCATGTAGTTTACCTGGTTGGCATCCAACACGGGAAATCGCCTTCGTAACGGGCCTGAACCTTGTTTACAACAAAAGATCCATCGGCACGTAACTCAGTATTTGCCTGCGCAATATTTGATTTTTCTTCCTCTTCAGCGCTTAAGTAAATTACATCGCCTTTTAAATCAACTTTACCGTTGTTTACCTTGTGGTAAGGCGTTTCGATAAAGCCTAAGCGGTTAATTTTAGCGTAAACACAAAGAGATGATATAAGACCAATGTTTGGTCCCTCTGGTGTTTCAATAGTACATAAACGGCCGTAGTGAGTGTAGTGAACGTCACGCACCTCAAAACCTGCACGCTCGCGGCTTAAACCACCTGGTCCAAGGGCAGAAAGACGACGCTTGTGCGTAATCTCTGACAATGGATTTGTTTGGTCCATAAACTGCGATAACTGGTTGGTACCAAAGAACGAGTTGATAACAGATGATAACGTTTTAGCGTTAATCAAATCTGTCGGGGTAAACACCTCGTTATCACGTACGTTCATACGCTCGCGGATGGTACGGGCCATACGGGCTAAACCTACGCCAAACTGGGCATAAAGCTGCTCGCCAACGGTACGTACACGGCGGTTACTTAAATGGTCAATATCATCAATATCAGCCTTAGAGTTGATCAACTGGATCAAATAACGGATGATAGAAATAATATCTTCTTTGGTTAACACGCGGGTATCTTCCGGAGTGTTAAGGCCAAGTTTTTTGTTAATACGGTAACGGCCTACGTCGCCCAAGGTCATAACGTTTGTCCGAGAAGAACAACTTGTCAATAATACCACGGGCAGTTTCCTCATCCGGTGGATCAGCGTTACGTAAAACACGATATATGTATTCAACAGCTTCTTTTTCAGAGTTTGAAGTATCTTTTTGAAGCGTGTTGTAGATAATGGCAAAGTCGGCAGCGTTTACATCATCTTTATGTAAAATGATAGATTTAACGCCTGCATCAACAATCTGGTCAAGGTGTTCTGCCTCAAGCACAACTTCGCGGTCAATAATAACCTCGTTACGCTCAATAGAAACCACCTCGCCGGTGTCCTCGTCAACAAAATCTTCAACCCATGTTTTAAGTACCCTTGCTGCAAGCTTGCGGCCCAGTACTTTTTTAATGGTTGATTTGCTAACTTTATATTCGTCGGCCAGGCCGAATATTTCCAGAATGTGGCGGTCGCTTTCAAAACCAATAGCACGTAAAAGGGTAGTTACAGGTAACTTCTTTTTACGGTCAATGTAGGCATACATCACGTTGTTGATGTCGGTAGCAAACTCAATCCACGAACCTTTAAAAGGTATAATACGTGCAGAGTATAGCTTGGTACCGTTAGCATGCCTGCTTTGGCTAAAGAAAACGCCCGGAGAACGGTGTAGCTGGCTTACAACAACACGCTCTGCGCCATTAACGCAGAATGTTCCTTTGGGGGTCATGTACGGTATTGTACCTAAATACACATCTTGAATGATGGTTTGGAAATCTTCGTGTTCCGGGTCGGTACAGTACAGTTTAAGTTTTGCCTTCAGCGGTACGCTGTAGGTTAACCCACGCTCAATACACTCATCAATGCTGTATCGCGGTGGATCAATAAAATAGTCGATGAATTCGAGAACAAAATTATTCCTCGCATCAGAGATGGGGAAGTTCTCGGCAAAAACACGGAATAAACCCTCTTTTTGACGGTTTTCCGACGATGTTTCGAGTTGGAAGAAATCCTGAAACGACTTAAGCTGAATATCCAGAAAGTCTGGGTAATCGGCCGGTAGTTGGCTCGAAGCGAAGTTTATCCTTTGATTTTTCTTATTTAGCGCCAAGCGCTTTTCGAATTTTAAAAGGTTTGTACTAATACTATAATTGGGTGTTATGGGCTATTATATAACCAATAACTTGTAAACAAGTTTAGACCTGCTCAGGTGGCACATTTTTGTACCACCTGAGAGGTCTTAACTTTAACTGCGGTTAAACCGCTTTGCTATCGTTACTTAACTTCAACCTCAGCACCAGCTTCAGTCAATTGAGCCTTGATAGATTCAGCTTCTTCTTTGCTCACACCTTCTTTCAAAGGTTTTGGAGCGCCGTCTACTAAATCTTTAGCCTCTTTAAGACCTAAGCCTGTTAGGTCTTTCACTAACTTAACTACAGCTAGTTTCTGACCACCGGCACTTTTAAGAATAACATCAAAAGATGTTTTTTCTTCAGCAGCTTCGCCACCACCGGCACCACCCGCAGGGGCAGCAACGGCAACAGCTGCAGCAGCTGGTTCAATGCCATATTCGTCTTTAAGTATTTGAGCAAGCTCGTTTACTTCTTTTACAGTAAGGTTAACTAACTGCTCAGCAAAAGCTTTCAAATCTGCCATGTTGATTAATTTTTATTTGTTAATAATTGTTTTACTTGTTTTGATTAATTGTTACGTTCTTGTAAAGTTTTAACGATACCTGCAATTTTACCGCCGCTGCCTTTAAGGCCAGAGATAACATTTTTAGCAGGCGATTGAAGAAGACCTACAATCTCTCCTATCAATTCATTTTTCGATTTAATGCTGATTAACGCTTCTAGCTGGTTATCGCCAACGTAGCACGATTCCTGAACGTAGGCCGCTTTTAACAGGGGCTTTTCGCTCTTTTTACGGAATTCTTTGATAAGCTTTGCAGGCTCTGGGGCAACTTCGCTCATAAAGATAGAAGTTGGTCCTTCCAAAACGCTGTATAGCTCGCTCAAATCTTTGCCGGTGCGTTCTAAGGCCTTACGCAAGAAAGTGTTCTTTACTGTGCGTAGGGTTACATTTTTCTTAAAACAGGCACGGCGCAGTGCACTTGTCTGCTCCACAGTTAAACCGCCAATATCGGCAATATAAAAGTGGGGCACGGCATTTAGCGTAGCTGCTAGCTCGTCAATTGTCCGGTTTTTTTCCTCTTTTGTCATTTTACCTGTGTTTTAATGCACTTAATGATTAATTACCGCCAAACGATTTAACATCAATCTGGATACCGGGACTCATAGTGCTAGACATGTAAACACTTTTAATGTACGTACCTTTTGCAGCCGTTGGCTTTAGCTTAATGATGGTTTGTAAAAGTTCTTTTGCGTTTTCGGTAAGTTTGTCTTGTGTAAAAGACGCTTTGCCTACAGAGCTGTGAACAATTCCAAACTTATCAACTTTAAAGTCGATTTTACCAGCCTTAACTTCGGTTACTGCTTTACCAACTTCTGGTGTTACAGTACCTGTTTTAGGGTTAGGCATCAAACCGCGTGGGCCTAAAACTTTACCTAAAGCACCTACTTTACCCATCAATGCAGGCATAGTAATAATAACATCAACATCGGTCCAACCACCTTTGATTTTATCAATGTAGTCGTCCATACCTACAAAATCGGCACCGGCGGCTTTGGCCTCTTCTTCCTTGTCAGGAGTACAAAGTACAAGCACGCGAACGGTTTTACCGGTTCCGTGTGGAAGTGTTACTATACCACGCACCATTTGATTGGCTTTGCGGGGGTCTACACCTAAGCGGATATTTAAATCCACAGAAGCATCAAATTTTACGCTGGTAATTTCTTTTACCAACTTAGATGCATCTTCTAAGGTATATTGCTTTGGCTCTATTTTGGCTAAGGCTTCTTTTTGTTTTTTCGATACACGTGCCATCGTAATCCTTAGTTGTTAAGTGGTGAAGGTCCCTCTACGGTAATACCCATACTGCGTGCAGTACCGGCTACCATGCTCATTGCACTTTCAAGGGTAAAGCAGTTAAGGTCGGGCATTTTTTCGGTGGCTATAGTCTGAACCGTATCCCAGGTAATTGAAGCTACCTTTTTACGATTAGGCTCGGCCGAACCTGATTGAAGCTTTGCTGCTTCTTTTAGTTGAACGGCCACCGGTGGGTTCTTAATAATGAAGTCAAACGATTTATCGGCGTATACAGTGATGATAACCGGAAGTACTTTACCGGCTTTCTCCTGCGTACGGGCGTTAAACTGCTTGCAGAACTCCATAATGTTGACGCCTTTTGAACCCAAAGCCGGACCAATTGGTGGTGATGGGTTTGCGGCGCCGCCCTTAACTTGGAGCTTAATTAAACCTGCTACTTCTTTCGCCATTTTAATTGTTTGTTAAAAAATTAGTGTTACTAGATGTTGGAAGCATTTAATGTAACAGCGTATTCACTTTCTTTATTTCTATTTTCAATCCTTACTCTAAGCGTAAGGATTTAGGATAGTGTTCTATTCTTTCTCTACTTGCATAAAGTTGAGCTCTAACGGGGTTTTACGGCCAAATATCTTAACCATAACTTTCAATTTCTTTTTCTCCTCGTTAATCTCTTCAATTACACCGCTAAAGCTGTTGAATGGGCCATCTATTACCTTTACAGTTTCGCCAACTATATAAGGTATGCTCATTTCTTCATCTTTCTCGGCCAACTCATCAACTTTACCCAAAATACGGTTTATCTCGGTAAGGCGCAATGGTACAGGGTCGCCCCTTTTGTTTCGCCTAAAAAGCCAATTACACCGGTAATATTTTTAAGTATGTGAGGTATCTCACCTACTAATGCAGCCTCTATTAATATGTAGCCCGGATAAAAGCTGCGCTCTTTGCTCACCTTTTTACCGTTGCGTATTTGGTACACCTTTTCGGTAGGTATTAGTACCTGAGAAATGTATTCTTCCAGTTTGTTACGGTTTATCTCCGCTTCAATCTGGCCCTTTACCTTTTTCTCCTGGCCACTAATTGCCCTTACAACGTACCACTTCTTTACAGGTGCTTCTGTCATAACTAATTATAATTAATAAACCAGGCTTAACAAGAAGCTAAAAGCGGTATCAATACCAAAAACTAACAGGCCTATAATAAGCGATGCTGTCATTACTATTATAGCGCTCTCCTGAAGCTCGCTCCAAGTTGGCCAAGAAACCTTAGTGGTTAACTCGTTGTAGGTTTCTGTTATAAATAAGCGTATCCTCGACATTTCTGTTTTTCTTAGCTCTACTATTTAAAATATTGCAGGGGTGGAGAGATTCGAACTCCCATCAACGGTTTTGGAGACCGCTATTCTACCCTTGAACTACACCCCTTACAAAGGTGAAGAAAGGCATCCCGATAAATCGGGACGCCTTTTCATATGTTCTGTCCGGGCTAAAACCCGTTATAATTACTTAATAATTTCAGTAACCTGACCTGCACCTACGGTACGGCCACCTTCGCGGATAGCGAAACGTAGACCTTTATCCATAGCTACCGGAACAATTAGGTTAACTGTGATAGTTAAGTTGTCACCAGGCATAACCATCTCGCGACCTTCTGGTAAGAAGATTTCGCCGGTTACGTCAGTGGTGCGTAGGTAAAACTGAGGACGGTAACGGTTGTGGAAAGGAGTGTGACGACCACCTTCTTCTTTCTTCAATACGTAAATCTCAGCTTTAAATTCAGTGTGAGGAGTGATAGAACCTGGCTTGGCAATAACCATACCGCGACGGATATTGTTTTTGTCAATACCACGTAGTAATAAACCTACGTTATCACCAGCTTCACCGTAATCAAGTATTTTACGGAACATCTCAACACCTGTTACTACTGACTTCATTTTCTCTTCTTGCATACCAAGAATTTCAACCTCGTCAGAAGTGTTGATTACACCGCTCTCTATACGACCTGTGGCAACAGTACCACGACCGGTAATAGAGAACACGTCTTCAACTGGCATTAGGAATGGACGGTCTTTATCGCGTGGAGGAACCGGGATGAAGCTATCAACAGCATCCATCAATTCTACAATTTTAGGAAGCCATTTAGCATCAAGATTAAGGCCACCAAGAGCTGAACCTTGTATAACTGGAGTTGCATCACCATCAAAACCGTAGAAGGTTAATAGTTCGCGAATTTCCATTTCAACAAGCTCAAGTAACTCAGGGTCATCAACCATGTCTACCTTGTTCATGAAAACAACTAGCTTAGGTACACCTACCTGACGAGCCAAAAGGATGTGCTCGCGGGTTTGAGGCATAGGGCCGTCAGTTGCAGCTACAACAAGAATAGCGCCGTCCATTTGGGCAGCACCAGTTACCATGTTTTTTACGTAGTCAGCGTGACCTGGGCAGTCAACGTGAGCGTAGTGACGGTTAGCCGTCTCGTACTCAACGTGTGATGTGTTAATAGTGATACCGCGCTCTTTTTCTTCGGGAGCGTTGTCAATTGAGTCGAACGAACGCAACTGGGCAAAGCCTTGCTGAGCTAATACAGTAGTAATAGCAGCAGTTAGAGTGGTTTTACCGTGGTCAACGTGGCCAATAGTACCAATGTTAACGTGTGGTTTGTTCCGTTCAAATTTTTCTTTAGCCATGACAGATAATGGTTTTTTTTAACGGTTGTTATTTGTTATTTTACTATTTATTTAAATTCTAAAAAAACTCTAAAATTTAGAGCCGCTGAGGGGAATTGAACCCCTGACCTCTTCCTTACCAAGGAAGTGCTCTACCTCTGAGCTACAGTGGCTGGTACTCTCATTAAAAGCAGAACTTTCGTCCTCCTCTCTCAATACTCATTAAAAAGACAGCAGCTACCTGCCTCCTTTTTTGAGCGGAAGACCGGGCTCGAACCGGCCACCCTCAGCTTGGAAGGCTGATGCTCTACCAAATGAGCTACTTCCGCGCTTTGGCGCTATTAAAGGTTACCCCTTAACAGTGCCGGACTTTTTTTGTGGGGGAGAAGGATTCGAACCTTCGAAGATTTCTCAACGGATTTACAGTCCGTCCCATTTGGCCACTCTGGTATCCCCCTAAAATAAAAGCCTTTAAAAACTTAATACTAAATTTTCAAAGAACTGTACTGAGCCGGTGGACGGATTCGAACCGCCGACCAGCTGATTACAAATCAGCTGCTCTGGCCAGCTGAGCTACACCGGCTGACCTGTGAACCGCGCTAACTAAGCTTTTGGCATTGTTATTGCGATGCACCCCCTCACAAAAAGGACTGCAAATGTAGTGCTTTTTACTTTACACGCAAACAATTCTGAAAGATTTTTTTGCAGGTAGTGGGTAGTGAGTCGTGTACAGTGGTTTGTTTACTACTTACACAAGGATTTCAGCAGTCCGTTAAGAAGCTTAACCACCTCTACAACAGTCGCTTCTATTTCTTCGATACTGTGTTGTGAGACATACTTTAATCGCTTGGCTATGATTAATTGGGTTTCTAATTCTGCTAAAAAGCCCCTTGCCCCTAACCCCTTAGTTAAAAAACCTCCAGTTTATGCCAAATTTAAAGGCCCTGTCGTTCATGGGGTAGTTGGGGTATTGTAGGTACGTTTGGCCAAGAAGGCCCGATGTAACGTGTTCTGCTTTTAAGAAAACCCGCGCCTTTTTTATTTGTGCGTCTACAAAAACATCAACATAAGGATAATTACCTACGCTGGTTTGGTTTTGAATGTAGAACTGGCCCGTGGCAGGCATGTAGTTTGGCGCGTTGTAGGCGGTATTGTAGAATACATCTACCCCCACAGCCAGCAGCAAGGCCTTTTTAAACACGTAGTTGCGGTAGTATATGCTGCCGCGGAGTATAAGGTTTGGTAATGGCAACAGGTCTGATATTACATATTGGCCGGTGGCGTACCCATCAAAATGCCATTTTTTTGCATGGAAGCGCTTTACCACCTGTGTGGCAAAAACCACCACACCCTCATCGGCCTGTTGCGGTAGCGCCTGTTGGTTATAGTATATGTACTGGCGCATATCTGTTACCCATGTCGATGCATCAAGCTTTAGCTTTTGGCTTTTAAAGGTGGCAAACAGGGTATTGGCAAAGGTCTTTTTAAAGCTATTGTTCCAGATGAAGTTGTTTGATACGTAGCGGCTTTGTATATACGTAGGTTCATAGGCCTTAACAATCAACCCAAGTTCAAACCTGTTATTCTGGTTGCCTAGACTGTCTATTGCCGATTTAGACAGTGAAAAACGCCCCTCATAATCGCCAATGTTGTAGCCCGCTAAAAATATAGTTGCCGATGCATTAAGCGCAAAGCCTTTAAACACGGGCAGCCTAACATTACCACCCACATATAGGTTATAGCCTTTGTCATTAACAATGGCAGAGTCTGGCAGGCCCCAGGTATGGGTATACCATTTTAAATACTGGTGCCCCGCAAAGGCATCAAACACCCGTACTTCGCGCCCTGTGCGTTCTGATAGCAGCTTAAGCCCTACCCTATTCTCTATAACGGTATTGTTGGTACGGTCGTGCGTAGCAAGGGTATCGTATAAATAAGCCGGGTAAAAAGTGTTAGCCAGTTTAGATGTGTCGTTATACATCAGCGCCTTATCGGTCAAATCAAACACATGGTACAAGCGCAATGCGGTAGTAGTTTTAAGCTTTAGGGTATCGTTTTTATAAGCGGTGGTATCAATCTTGCGTGTTAAGTCCAGCGACTGTTGCACATGCACAGACCGGGTGCGCCATACATTTTTAGCACCATACAGGTTAACATCATACAACTGGCGGTTGGCTTCTGTATTGTCAGTAAAAGGGGCTAAATCGGCCAAGCCACCGTTTACCCTTGCACTCATGTTATTGCGCGCCCCGCTAAACACCAGGCGGTACTTATCGTTTTTACTTTGGTACGATGAGTATAGCAGCCAGTTGGTATTATCACTATTTTGGCGCTGGTAAAAGCCCGGCGAGTTTAACCGCTCAAACTTTAAGCCCATATTCCAGCCCTTGGTAATATTTTGGTTTAGGTTTAGGAAGAAGTTTTGTTCCTTTTGCGAACCGTTAAAATAGCTAACCTCTATAAACGGCGCGCGGCTACGGTAATAGGTGGTGGTGTGCTTGCTCTGCTCCCAGATAGATAGTTGGCTTATACCTAAATCAAACCCAAGGCCCCTGTATGGATTGCCTACCGGGTTGCGAAAGGGGTTACCAATATTGCCCAACGTGGTATTCATGTGGTACTTTTTAACTACCGCATTGTAGGTATGAAAATCGGTAATAAAAGTATCTAAAGGCTGAAAGCGGGTAGAGTAATTCTCAAATATATCTCCCTCTGTAAACGTGCGGTAGTAGGTAGAGTTTACCACAACACTATCGGGCACCTGCGCACTAGCATGCAACGCACCCAACAGGCAACACATAAGTAGTATGTAATATCTTGCTAACCTCACTAAGCTGCAAATGTAGCTATTGGACGGCAAATTTTACTTTTTATTGTAGCTCCTCTATAATACCATATTCAAAATCCCCCTTATAAAGGGGGTACTCACGCTGGTAAGCGGGAGTGGGGGATTTCTTTTGGAATGGTAACCACGAATAATTATTTCACTTCCCGTGTAAAACATAATTCTGCCTGTTATAATTTTATAAACGATTTAAACTCCTCTACTATCCATGTTAAAATATTTAGCACCACTTGCAGCACTGTTGTTAGTTGCCGCCTGCAACTCAAAACCTGTTGATGATACCTCAGCCGAAACCATAACTTTACCTAAAGACAGCCTGCGCCCCGACTTTAAAAAGCATTACGATGCCTTTAAGGTTAAAGGTTCTTTTGTGTTATTTAATGTTAATGATAGTCAATACATCTACTACAATAAAGAAGACGTTACAGTGCCATCATCGCCGGCATCAACATTTAAAATACCTAATACCATGATTGGGCTTGAAACAGGTGTTATTACTGACGAAAACTTTATGATGAAATGGGATGGCGTAAAACGCAGAGATAACTGGGACCAAGACACCGACCTTAAAATGGCCTATAAAAACTCAACGGTTTGGTACTACTAGGAACTGGCCCGCCGCGTGGGTGTACCTAAAATGAAAGAATGGGTGCAAAAAATTGAATATGGTAATAAACGTACAGGCGGTGCGGTAGATAAATTCTGGTTGAACGACACGCTTAAAATATCGCCCATGCAGCAAATAGATTTCCTTACCCGTTTAAGTCAGGATAAGTTACCCTTTGCAAAGCGTACCGTTGATATTACCAAAAACATAATGATAGCCAAAGACATCTCCAATTTTACCTTGCGCGCCAAAACAGGTTGGGCTGCTAACGATGATAAAAATGTTGGGTGGTATGTGGGCTATATTCAGGCCAATAAAAACACCTATGTTTTTGCCAACCGCATAGAAACAGCAGACACTACCAACGAAAACTTTGGCCGCGCCCGTATTGATATTTGCTACTCCATTTTTAAAGACTTGGGCATCTATAAATAAACATTAACTATCTAATAGTGCGGGGGATTTTTGTGCAAAATTCCGTGCGGACCTGAATTTCGTTGAGCGGGTGGTTTTGTGCGGCTGTCTGGCGCGGCGAAACGAAATGATAGGTCTATAATTTTGCACGGCCTTCTTTATCCGTTCTTTATTTTTTTCAATGGTACGAATGAACTTCGTTTGCTTACTTTCTTCGGCCGGGAAGAAACGAAGTTCATTTATACCTATAAAACAATCAAACAATAAATAAAGTAAGTGCCTGTCGCATAGGCAAGCAATGTAAAATTTCTACTCTTTTAAGATACTGAAAATATTACTATCTTTACTAAATGGATAAGCTTTCAAAAATACTCGCCGTTGCTTATTCGGCACTAATTATTTTTTTGTTTGTAGGTATTGGTAACCCGGTAAAAAAGAGCAGGCGGTCAGAGAAAGTGCTGGCCCCTTACCAGTTTGACGATTATAAACGCACCTACCCCGATATTTACCCTGACAATAACGCCTACCAAAAGGCAATGGCAAACATTGCATCAAACCTGGGTGCAAAAGCAGGCAACCCTTTTGCCGGCGCATGGCAGGTAGAAGGTCCCGGCAATATTGGTGGCCGTTTAAATTGCATTGCCGTACACCCACAAAACAGCAACATAATATACACCGGAACACCCACCGGCGGCATCTACAAAACTACCGATGGTGGCTTAAACTGGATTTCTGTTTTTGATGATCAATCGCACCTTTCTATAGCTACCATAACCATAGACCCCACAAACCCAAACACCCTATACGCCGGCACCGGCGACCCTAACATTACCTTTGCCGCCTTTAAAGGCAATGGCATTTACAAGAGTATTGATGCTGGCAATACGTGGACAAATATTGGTTTATCAGCCCAAAGCATAGTATCTAAAATAGCGGTAGACCCTACCAACAGCCAAATTATTTATGCCGCCACCATGGGCATACCTTATGCTACAGGCCCTGAACGTGGCTTGTATAAAAGTATAGATGGTGGCCAAAACTGGACCCAAGTGCTTTTTATAGCTAACGATGCCGGTATTATTGATATGGTGATGGACCCATCTAACCCCAAACCTTATACGCTGCGGGTTGGAACCGTGTGCGCAACAACCAGGTTAGCATTGGCTATGGCAATGCTGCCAAAATTTATAAAACTACTGATGGCGGCCAAAACTGGACAGTATTAACCAACGGGCTGCCTGCTCCCGGCCTATCGCGCATAAGTTTAGATATTTTAGCATCGGCCCCGCAAACGCTGTATGCATCGTTTGTAGACCAAGGCTATAACCTAAACGGTATTTACAAAACCACCAATGGTGGCACAAGCTGGTCGTCAATACCTACCAATGGTATAGATCAAAACGCCCTGGGTGGCTTTGGCTGGTATTTTAGCCATATATACGTAAACCCTTATAACCCTAACGAGCTTTTCTTATTAGGTATAGAACTTTGGAAGAGCGTTAACGGCGGCCAAAGCTGGAACATTGCTACCCCCGAATGGTGGACATACGAGGTGCATGCCGATAAACACGCCCTGCAATTTTTAGATGCCAATACCTGGCTGCTGGGTACCGATGGTGGCTTATACAAAACCACTACCGGAGGTGAATATTGGAATGATATTGATGTAATACCCAACACACAGTTTTACCGTGTTACCACCAACCCGTTTGCACCGGGTAACTACTACGGCGGCGCACAGGATAATGGCACCACAGGCGGCAATATTACTAACTACGAAGATTGGCCCCGGTTATTTGGCGGCGATGGTTTTACCGCGGTGTTTGACCCTGCCGACCCCAGCGTATATTACTACGAAGTGCAAAACGGCATTATCTATTTTACTAATGATGATGGGGCTAATTTTGATGTGTTGGATGATGGCTTAGACCCTAACGACCGTTACAACTGGGATATGCCTTACTTTTTAAGTGCTAGCCAGTCGCAAACAATGTATTGCGCATCGCAACGTGTGTATAGGATGGATGGAGCGCCCTATGGAACCTGGGAGCCTATTAGCCCTGACCTTACCGATGGTAATGTATTTGGTGGCGCGTTCCACGATATTTCTACCCTATCACAATCGCCGCTGAATGGGGATAACCTTTATGCAGGCACTAGCGATGGCAACGTATGGCGAAGCACTAACAACGGGTTAAACTGGGATAACGTAACTACTACCCTACCCGAACGCTACGTAACATCGGTACACGCATCTAAAACCCAACCCAATACAGTATACGTAACACATTCGGGCTACCGTGATGGGGATTATATACCGCATGTGCATAAGAGCATTAATAATGGTAGCACATGGGTTGATATTTCGGGCGATTTGCCACAGGTGGCGGTTAACGATATTTTACCTTTTGAGGGGAAAGACAGCCTGCTATTTTTAGCTACCGATGCAGGTATTTACGGCACTGTAAACATGGGCGCAAACTGGTTTCGTGTAGGTAATAACATGCCCATTATTATTGTAAACGATGTTGACTTTAATTCAGCCACCGGGCGCTTAATTGCAGGTACGCATGGCCGTTCTATTATGACATATTCTCTGGATAGTCTGCTATCAGTATCAGCCCCCGAACTGGTGTTGGATATGGAGATACAACTATTCCCTAACCCGACTACTGATGTGGTAAACATCAAACTACCATCGGCCAAAAAGCCAACCATTAGAATATTTAGTGTGGATGGAAAACAAATGCCAATAAGCAGCACAGGCAGCACTACTATGACAGTCGATGTTGCTAACTACCCAAAAGGCATTTACTACTTTGTAGCCGAAGAAGGCAAACACCGCGTGGTAAAGAAATTTGTTAAGAGTTAGCTGGCTTCTCTTTCTTAAATATCAGGAACAAAAGTATTGGCAAGCCAATGCCTAATACTAGGAATATTGTACCTAGCGATAATTCAAATACGCTTTTGCATTCCACGCCACATATAAATGTAAATGTACCGAGCGTTAGTAAGCCTATACTCATTGGAATAAATAGTATGGCTAACAGTATTTTCATTAGGCTTACTGCTCTACCTCTTTAACCGTTCCCTCTTTCTCGTTTAGTAAATACAACCAGGTGCGGTTTTTATTGTAATCGTTTAGTATAAAACCATCTGCGGGCAGGTCTTCTTTTACCGGCAGTTTGGTTAGCGTGCTATCTGTAGCATAATTACCTAAAAAGTACAGGTTTTCTTTAGCTGCTTTTTTAATACGGTAGCTACCTGCGGGTAGTTTTTTATCTACCACCTGCTTAGCCTCATCGGCACCGGTAAAGGTAAAAGCTACCAACCAACGTTCGCTGGTAGTGGTGTTTTTCAATAAGCAGGCATAATCGTCGCGCTTATCGTTATTCAAATCAGGCGAAGCCACAATATTGTTTTCTACCTTTTGTACAGAGCCATCAAAAGCCCAATCGGTAGTATAGGCAACCTCATCATTAACCTTGGTTTTTATGTACAGGTTATTCTTCTCAAAAAACGCGTCTAGTGCCTTTTTAAATGCCACTTTGGTGCCTTGCTGGGCTTTATCGTTAGTAATAAAAATATTACGCATTTTTTTAAATTCGCCTTCGGGGGCTAAGTAGTTAAAAGCCACATACCCTTCGTTTTTTGTTCCGTTGGGTCGCACCTTGCACCATGTTAATCCTTCGCTATCAACAAAAGCATCTTTCTCTACTATGCTAACCGGTGTGCCGTAGCGTAGGGTGGCAATGGCGTTTTGTGCTTTATCATCGCCTTTGGTGGGGCGTAGCAATAACTTATCGGCCAATACGTAGTACGATATATTTACGCTGGTGGTATACCAGTTGTATAACCATATACCTACAATGGCCACCAAAGCAACCAGCAGCAGGCTTATAATACGTATATAGGTGGGGCGTTTTTGTTTGCGGGGCTTGCCCTCAAACTCAACCTTTGCAGGTGGAACAGGGTCGGCCTCTAAAACAATCTCCGCCTCGTTCTTGGTAATTTTTGTAGGATGAAGGGCTGCCAAAAACTGCTCGCAGCTATCAAAACGCTCTTCGGGGTTTTTACGCGTGGCCTTATCAATAATATCCTGTACATGGCTGCTAACCATAGGGTAAATATCGCGCACGCGGGGCAGCGGGTTGTGTACTATGTTGTTGTACACCTCATACTCGGGTAGGGTTTTATCGTACGGCTCATGGCCCGATAGCATCTGGAACAACGTAACACCCAACGAGTAAATATCAGAACGCAAATCAACCGTTTTGCCCTGCACCAATTCGGGGCTCATATACAGCACCGTACCCATGCGCGATCCCGTTCGGGTTAGCTTATGGTCTTTGTGCTCCAGCATTTTCGCAATGCCAAAATCAAGTATCTTAACCTTATTATCGGGGGTAATGATGATGTTTGACGGCTTAATATCCCTGTGCACAACGCCGGTATTGTGGGCGTATGCAAAGGCCATTAAAATCTGGTCGAACAAGGGCAGCGCCACCGACTCCGGTATTGGCCCCCGTATGTTGGCTATGTAATGGTCAAGGTTGTGCCCCTCAACATATTCCATAATCAGGCACAGCATATCGTCTTTCTCCACATAATCGTACAAGGTAACTATGTTGGGGTGTTGAAGCCTTGAAAGTGCTGCTGCCTCGTTTTTAAACCTGGCCCTAATCTCGGGGTTGTTGGCGTATTGCTGCAACAACACTTTTATTGCCGCTTTGCGCCCCAGGCTAACATGTTCGCCTAAATACACATGCCCCATGCCCCCTCGCCAATTAGCGCGGTTAACTTGTAGTTGAGTATTTGTGTGCCTAACATGCTCTTTTAAAAAACGGGCTAAGATAGTATTTAGTTGCCAGTTGTCGGTTGCCAGTTCCCTGAAAAATGAAACCTATACGCTAAAGCCTATAAGTTACGGATGGCAAGATACCCGCCCGCTACGCCTACTAAACAGGCGGCAAAGCTGGCAATGGTGTAGACAATAAACATTATTATTTCGCCCTTTTGTATAAGGCTGAAGTTTTCGTAGCTAAAGGTAGAGAAAGTGCTAAGCCCACCGCAAAAGCCGGTGCCTATAAGCATCAAGGCCCATTGAGTATTTTCGGGCTTTTTATGAAACGTTGCAAGCATAACCCCCAGCACAAACGAAGCTAAAATATTTACCCCCAGCGTAGCCCACGGAAACACAGTTGTGTAACGGCTAAGTATGGCTTTGCCAATTAAAAAGCGCAGCACACTGCCCAAGCCACCCCCACAAAAACCAATGCAATGTCTTTCATACCGCAATATAGTTGCTAGTTCTCAGTTGCCGGTTGCCAGCATTAAAAAATTTAGAAAAACAGGGAACTGAGAACTGGAAACAGGGAACTATCGCTTAGAAATTTTATTGTTGCTAACGGCGCGTTGGCGGGTACATTTAAAACGGTCAACATCGTCAACCCGAATAGCGGCATGCTTGGTTTTGCGGCCCTGCACACGCTCGCGCCACATGCGCCACGATGAAGGTTTCATTTCCCTTTTCATCAATGCCTTTACATCATCCTCAGCCAAACCAAACTGGGCCAGTATAGCATCAAAAGGCGTGCGGTCTTCCCATGCCATTTCAATAACACGGTCAACGTCTTTATCTGATAGGTGCGCAAACTTATTCACGCCCAACTAACAAGGGTCTTAATTTTTTGTTTTGAACTTATCTGGGAACCGGCAACTGTGAACTGGCAACTAAAATCTATATTTACCCCATGGGCGAACGCTTTAAAAAGCTATTACTTGTTACTACCGGGCCGCTGTTAGCACTGCTTATGGTGCTATTTGGCAACCTTACGCCCGGCAATATGCAACCCACCTATATGGCGGCAATTACCATTTGGGTAGCCTGGTGGTGGATGACCGAAGCTATTACCATATCTGTAACGGCCCTGTTACCGTTTATACTTATTCCGCTGGCGGGCATTACCGACCCGCAAACCATTGCCCTGCAATACATGGATAAGGCCATATTCCTATTTTTGGGTGGATTTTTAATCTCTATAGCCATAGAAAAATGGGGATTACACAAGCGCTTATCTTTAGGCATACTGGCTAAAATAGGCAGCAGCCGTTCTAAGGTTTTGGCGGGTGTTATGCTGGTTACCTATTTAATATCCATGTGGATATCTAACACCGCCACCGTTTTAATGATGCTGCCTGCGGTGCTTGCCATTGTTAAACATTTACCCACCGAAGAAGATAGCAAAGGCTCGGCAAGGTTTTCTACGGGGCTGATGCTTGCCTTGGCTTATGCAGCAACCATTGGAGGAATGTCAACCTTAGTTGGAACGCCCACCAACACCATATTTTACAGCTACTACAACAAAAACATAGAGCCCGATGGATTGAATTTTACCAACTGGTTTGTAGTTGGTTTCCCCGTTTCTATACTATTGCTGATAGCCGTATTTTTTATTTTACTGCTGATGTTCTCGGGCAGGAAGAAACACCCCTTAAACAAGCAGTTTTTTAAAGACCAATACAATACATTGGGCAAGGCAGTTGCCGAAGAAAAAATAATTGCTATACTGTTTGCCTCTACCGCACTGCTGTGGTTTACCCGCGCCGATATTGATTTCGGCTCGTTTACTTTTCAGGGTTGGGGCGATTTGGTAGGCGGAAACCCTCGCATGCATGATAGTACGGTATCTGTTATTATGGGGGCCTTGCTATTCCTTATCCCATCAAAAACCGATAAAGGTTCTACCCTATTAGTAGCCGAAGATTTTAAGAAAGTCCCCTACTCTGTTTTGCTGTTGTTCGGCTCGGGTTTTGCGCTGGCAAAAGGCTTTGAACTTTCGGGCCTAAGTGCATGGCTGGCGGGTAATTTAGCTAACATTGGCACCCTGCATCCGTTGCTTATTATCTTTTGTATTGTAACTGTTGTCTGCATTATTAGCGAGCTTGCATCTAACGTAGCCAGCATACAACTATCGCTACCCATTTTAGCATCGTTGTGTGCCAGTACAGGCCTGCCTGCTATGGAAATAATGTTGCCTGCAACACTCGCAGCATCTTTAGGGTTTATGCTTCCTGTAGCCACGGCAGCCAATACAATTGTGTATGGCAGTGGTTATATTAAATCGCCACAAATGGTGCGCGCCGGTTTCTGGGCCGACTTTTTTGGGATACTGATTATCAGTATATTGTGTTGGATATTGTTGTAAATAATTATGAAATTTCTTACAAGTTCCTCAACATTAGCAGAAACAATAAAGACGATATGGAAAATGAGTTAATCAGTAAATCAATACCTGTTATAATGCTTCTAGTATTAGGGATTATAGAAGCAATAGGAGGACTATACTTTAACGATAAGAGAACCAAAAATGATTGGACAATTGAATTGGTTAGCCTGCTCACTTTACCAACTATTGTACAACCTGCAATTTTTATTTTAACTATTTGGATTGGCAAAACCTGGCTGCCCCAATACGAAGATTACTTTGTAAATTTAGCAATAGGTTGGCAAATTTTAGCATTTTTAGTTTTAGATGATATGACACAGTATTGGTGGCACAGGCTTTCGCATTCTAATAGAATGATGTGGAAATTGCACAGGCCGCACCATGTTGTTGAAGAAATGGGAGTACTTGTAACTTACCGCAACGCCATACTTTATTATGCTTTTATGCCCGGCATTTGGCTTTCGGCCTGTTTAATATTTTTAGGAATGGGATATGTGTACCTATTTTATTTACCAATTAAGTTAGCGGTGATTTTACTTGCACATAGCGAAACAAAGTGGGACAGATTCCTATATTCAAACAAATTACTAAGCCCCATTGCTTGGGTGGTTGAAAGAGTAATTTCTACACCCAGTACACATTTTGCCCATCATGGCCTTACTGCCGAAGATGGAGTTTCTCACCCCAACGGAAATTATGGCAACTTACTTTTTATTTGGGATATGATTTTTGGTACGGCTAAGATAACAAGAAAATACCCCACAAAATTTGGTGCTTGGAATCAAATAAAGGAGCCATGGTATGTTCAATTATTATTCCCTCTAATTCGCTCAAAAAGACCAGAAAGCGAACTGCATTCTATAAGAACAAAAAACGATTACGACCCCTCTGTTGACTTTAAGGAATTTGATAGTTAAATCCGTTTATAGCATACCTTAGAACTAAAACTGTTCTAGGCCGACTTTATCGGGATATTGATTATTAGCGTGCTTTGTTGGTTATTGTTGTAGTAGCAGCTAGCTTGTCATGCTGAACTTGATTCGGGATCTGTAGAAAACTATAAACCATTAGTAAATTAGGTTAAAAATTAATCTTTTAAAAACTATTACTGGAATTTTATGTTATTATTAAATAGAAAAAAATCTATGCTTTTTAAAAATTAAAAAAAATAAATATCAAAAAATGAAAAAAGTTGCAGTTTTAATTTTTGCTATAGTAGCCTTTGCGCAATTGAGCTTAGCGCAAGAGACAAAGTATCAATTATCAAGTCATATTCTTGACATTACAACAGGCAAACCAGCTACAGATGTAAAAATTACTTTGTCAAAAAAAGACAATAAAGACAACTGGATAAAAGTAGATGAGAAAAATACCGATAGTAATGGCAGAATAAAAGATTTTTTAAAACAAGATGGAAAAGATAATACAGGAATTTATAAATTAACATTCCACACAAGCCCATACTTTAAATCTCTTGGTTATAAATCGTTCTATCCATTTATAGAAGTAGTTTTTGAACTTGTTGACAATGAACATTACCACGTGCCCATTACTTTATCACCTTTTGGTTACTCAACATATAGAGGGAATTAAAAAAGCAATAACGCTTAACTACGATGCTGAGTAACCTGCTTAGTTGGAATATTTTTGCTGTGTTTAAGGTGCGTGCTACCTATAAATTGGGATTCTCAGCAGTTTTATAAGAATACTGATTATTAGTGTACTGTGTTGGGTGTTGCTATAAGATTAGCAAGGTTTTGAATATCTCCTCGGATTTTTAACCTTGCCAAACATTACACAATCCTTATCGTATATACCAATTAAGCAAATATATTTTTTGGTGTTTTTAACTATTTTAAAACCGATTGTTTCGGCAGGAAATATAAGTGTTAGCAGAGTATCCGACATTTCATATGTTCCTAAGTAATTTTTATTTTCTATAGGAAAATTATAAATGTACTTGCAGGTGCCGTCTTTCTTAAGATTTATCTCTGTATAGGAAAGCCCATCAGCGTTAATAAAATTTGCTTTTATCTGGGCAGAAACATTAAAGCTTAATATAGCCAAAGCAATAATACAAATCCACTTCATATAAACATAAACGTAGAATTATCATTTAAATTATATGATTGGAGATTACTTCTCAAGTAGCCGCAGAACCTAACATTAGATCCCGAATCAAGTTCGGGATGACAGTATCACCTTTTGTTTTAATTCAGCCCTCTCCACTAAAGACTAATCTAGTAAGTGTATATTATCGTATTAGGAAATGACGTTGGTAGCGCTCTACAGGCAATCCCGTTTCATCTACCAGCCAGGGCAGCACCATTTTGCGCGGCACATTTACGGTTTCGGTAAGGGTGTGTTCAAAGGTGCCAAATACACGGTCCCAAAAGCGTACGGTTACCCCGTGGTTTTTTTTAGGGTTGCCAAAATGGTGGTAGAAATGATGCTTGCGGATAATCAATCCGTAGCCAATAAGTGGGGCGCGGGCGTGTAAACGCTTGTGGGTTATCTCATAGATAAGATACATGCCTGCTACGCCGCTTGAAAACAGTATGCCATGCACAAAGTCTACTGCCAAGCCTACTATCAAAGAGAAAATAACCACGGCTGACAAGGAGGCCAGTAGTTTTTCCAAAACGGGGCGAAATAATTCCCCTGCCTGTGGTGGCGCAAATGCTCATCGGTAGCAGGGTTGTTAGCCCCTTTTTGTGCAGCAAAAAGCGATGGATAACGTATTCTAAAAAAGTCCAGAAAAGAATGCCGAGAATTAGTGCAATGAAATAAGTTATCATGACAGCGGTGTTTAATTAGGTAAGGAATTTTTAAAGTGTCATCAATAATAATGCCACTCCTACTGAGTTATTCCCCGCTCACCACCTAACGCCACGCCACTACCCTCCTGCTAACTCATTCAGTTCTAACCAACGAAGGCCCTTGTTGTCTAAGGCATCAATAATCTCGCCTATACGGGCCGATGTTTTCATTATCTCTGCGTGGTCGGTAATGGTCATCATTTTGGCTTCCAGCTCTACCTTTTCTTTTTCCAGTGCAGGTATCTCTTTATCCAGTTGCTCCAGTTCGTATTTATCTTTAAAAGATAGTTTTACCTTAGGTTTTTCTAAACCTGCCTGTGCGGCTTTCTTCGCGGCGTTGGCAGCCTCGTTAGCTAAGCGACGTTGTTCTTTTTCGCGCTCGGCTAAATCGTTACGGTAGTCGGTGTAGTTGCCGTTAAAATCGCGGATAACACCATCGCCCTCAAAGATAAACAGGTGGTCGGCTACACGGTCCATAAAGTACCTATCATGCGACACGATAATAATCACCCCGGGAAACTCACTTAAAAAGTCTTCCAACACGTTCAGGGTAATAATATCCAAATCGTTGGTAGGCTCATCCAGTATCAGCAGGTTTGGGTTTTTTATTAGGATGGTTAGCAGGTATAAACGGCGTTTTTCTCCACCGCTAAGTTTACTTACCTGTGTATAATGCTGCTCGTTAGGGAATAAGAAGCGGTTTAGCAGTTGTGATGCTGATAGCTTAGAACCATCAGCCATGGGAATAACATCTGCTATGTCCTTAACCACCTCTATCATGCGTTTATCCTCTTTAAACACCATGCCTTTTTGCGAGTAGTAGCCCAGCACAATGGTTTCGCCCAGGTTTACTTTGCCGCTATCTGGTTCTTCCAGGCCTGCAATAATGTTTAACAGTGTAGACTTACCTGCACCATTTTTACCAACAATACCAAGCCTTTCGCCTTTTCTAAAAGTGTAATCAAACCCTTTTAGCAGCACTAAATCATCATAATTTTTATATACTTTTTTAAGCTCGAGTATTTTGCCACCTATGCGGTTCATCTTAACCGATAATTCCACATTGGCATCGTCTAGCTTTTTGCTTGCATTTTTAGCAACATCGTCAAACGCATCAACCCTCGATTTTGACTTAGTAGTACGTGCCTTAGGCTGGCGTTTAATCCAATCTAACTCCCGGCTATATAAGTTCTTTGCCTTTTCTAAGCTCTTCTGCTCGCTAAGTTCGCGTTCGGCTTTCTTCTCTAAATAGTATGCGTATTTGCCTTTATATTTATGGATGATGCCGTCTTCCAGTTCCAAAATTTCATTACATACCGAATCAAGGAAATACCTGTCGTGGGTAACCATCAGCAGGGTCATGTTTGATGTTGAAAGGTAATCTTCCAGCCACTCAATCATATCTATATCAAGGTGGTTGGTAGGCTCATCCAGAATAAGCAAATCGGGCTCATCAATTAGCACGCTGCACATGGCTACGCGCTTTTTTTGCCCACCCGACAAGGTGCTTACCTTAACATTTAACCTATCAATACTAAACTTGGCCAATAACGAGCGAAGCTTGGCATCAATATCCCAGGCCATCATGGCATCCATCTTGTCTGATGCCATTTGCAGCATTTTCTGGTTTATCTCGTTATCCTCGGCATGCTGCGCTTCGAGTGCATTCTCATACTCGCGCACGGCATTAAATATGGGGCTGTCCGTAGCTAATAAAGCCTCTATAATTGTTTTCTCGGGATCGAGCTTAGGGTCTTGGTCAAGAAACTCAATGCGGATGTCTTTACGTTGGGTAACCTGGCCATTATCGGGTGTTTCTTTGCCAGCCAGTATTTTAAGCAGGGTGCTTTTCCCCGAGCCATTGCGCGCCACCAAAGCCACGCGCTGCCCTTTGTTAATGCCTATAGTAAGATCAGTAAACAGGGGTTTTAGCCCGTACGACTTAGATAAATTTTCTCCTTGTAATAAATTCATTATTAGTTGGTAGTTGATGGTTCGTAGTTGGTAGAAACCAAAACCGAAGAAGCCACAACAATTGTATTTGTTAGTACCTGTAATTTGCAAAGGTACGGATTTGATTGGCTGGTTAGCTGATTGGTTGATTTGCTAATAGGACAATGCTAATAATTTAACAAATAGGTACTTAGAAACACAGATTAATAAACCACTCTGCTTATATCTACAGAAGCGTAATGTAGTTATATATGTAGGCATCAAAAATACAGGTAGGTATGACATGCTATTACTTGGTTATGTATTAGTATTAAGGCGTACATTTATACCAACCCACAACAACTATCACAAATGGTAACAATAGACAATTATTTAGACAGCCATTATATACACCGCAGCAATTGGTTGCGGGCGGCAGTGCTTGGGGCAAACGATGGAATAATTTCTATTTCAAGCCTTGCTATAGGCGTTGCAGCGGCCAGTACAACAAGAGAGCCCATTGTTTTAGCTACCGTGGCCGGTCTGGTAGCCGGGGCTTTATCTATGGCTGCCGGCGAATATGTTTCTGTAAGCTCGCAAACCGATACCGAAAAAGCCGACATTGAAAGGGAGATTAAAGAGCTGGCTGAAATGCCCGAAGAAGAACTAAAAATTTTAGCCCAGATATACGAAAAGCGCGGCCTGAAAAAAGAAACCGCCATGCAGGTAGCCATAGAGCTTACCGAGAAAGATGCCCTAGGAACCCACATGCGCGAAGAATTAGGCATTAATGAGATTAGCTAAGGCCAAACCTATACAAGCAGCCATAGCATCGGGCGCATCGTTTAGCGTTGGGGGACTGTTACCGCTTTTTGTAATACTTTTTGCCCCCGTAAAAGGCATGGAGTATTGGCTCTATGGCTCTACCATTATATTCTTAATTATACTAGGCACCACGGCGGCAAAAACCGGCGGCTCCAGCATACCAAAAGCCATAGCCCGCATTACTGTTTGGGGTACTATAGCCATGGTACTTTCTGCACTGGTGGGCTATCTTTTTGGGGTGAATGTGTAAGCGGGAATTTTTCTGCCAATGACCTAACTAATTGTAAATAAGCATTGAACCTACCTAAGGTTATTAAATAATCAGCCTATATTAGTGCAATTGAAAATTGGGGGACCTTACCTGACAGTATCTCCCTAGTTAATAATAATTTATGAGTGAGAAGCCTTTTTTAAAAACCATATTCAACGAGCAAAACTTCAAAAAGAAGACCTGGAAGTTATTCTAAGTCAATATGAACGAATTGAATTTGCTAAGAATGACTTTTTTATTAAAGAAGGTTCTACTGCAAATTTCTATTATTTTATAGAAAGTGGTTTTGCAAGGTCTTATGTAATAGATTTAGAAGGCAACGATATAAGCACCAAATTTTTCAGTTCAACTGATATTGTAATAGACTGGCACTCGTATTTTTTAAAAACTAAATGCCGAGAAAATATCCAAGCAATAACAGCTTGTGTTGCTTGGAAAATTACGTTTGAAAATTTCATGAAGTTGTTTAGCATAGAGGCTTTTAGAGAAGTTGGCCGCACGCGTTTGGTAAACAATTATTTTGAGTTAAAAAATCATTCGGTATCCATCATTGCCGACCCTGCAAAAGACAGATATTTAAACCTGTTAAAATCTAAACCTGATATTATTCAGAATGTGCCATTAAAACAAATTGCAACATATTTAGGCATTACCGACACATCTTTAAGTAGAATCAGAAAAGAAATAGCAGACAATAAATGAATATGCTAACCAATTACCTTGTTCCACAATGGATTTCAATAGCCTTTCTTATTGCAATTCCGGCACCATTTATATTAATTTCTCTATTTGTATACAGGGCAGCTAAAAAAACGCAGAATAAAATTGCGTTTCCTGCAACAGTTATATTTTTCATATTATACTTAGCTTATATTGCAATAGCTAGTTACTACGGCTGGTTTAGTCAGGTTTCTTTTCCACCAAAAGTACTGTTACTTAACACTTTCCCCTTTGCCTTATTACTTTTTATTATCATACTAAACACAAAGGTTTATAAAACTATCTTAGCAAATTCTGCAATAGAAGATATTGTAAAACTGCATATTTTTCGTTTAATAGGTGTGTTTTTCATATTACTAGCTATACACAATGCACTACCCAAGCCTTTTGCATTTATTGCCGGTATTGGAGATATGCTTACCGCCATTAGCAGTGTTTATGTTGCTAAAGCAATTAAAAATAAAAAAAGCTATGCTAAAAAGTTAACCTATTGGTGGAATATTTTTGGCGCAGTAGATATTCTATTTACAGCCATAGCAGCAAATGTTTTAACAAAAATGTCTATTGATACGGGTGTTATGGGCGTTGATACGTTAGCTGTATTTCCATTTTGCATCATTCCTGCATTTGCCCCACCAATAATTTTGTTCTTACACCTTGGCTATTTTCAAAAAACTAAAATCTTTTTCAGTCTAAGTTGCTTTCTTGTCCTATGGCAAGAATGAGTGTATAGCACCATTCTACATTTGTACCATAATTAATTCTTAAAACAAATTAAAAATGGTACAGAAAAACGAATTTATGCTTGTGTTCAGATATGAACCCAACACCAACTATCAACCAACAGAAGTTGAACTAAATGAAATGCATCAACAATGGGGTGCGTTTATTGGCAACATTGCCATACAAGAAAAGTTGGTCAGTACGCACCAATTAGGTTTTGAAGGTGTACAAATCTCTTCAAACAAGTCAATTACCGAAGGTCTTTATGTTGCAAACAACCAAACCCTTGGTGGCAATATGGTTGTAAAAGCCAATACTATAAATGAGGCGGTAGAAATGGCAAAAAACTGCCCTATTCTATTGGTAGGAGGAACGGTTGAAGTAAGAGCTATTCAACCAATGTAAAATAATTAACAAGAAAAATTGACTCAACTTAAAATGAATAAGAAAATGATTTTTTCAATAATAGCACTTGCTCTTGTAGCATTCATAGGTTTTGGTTTATACAAAGCCAGTGATTTGAAATCTATTCAAATCGTAAAAACTGTTACCATTAAAGGCTCTAAACAAGAGGTTTTCGATATGGTAAAATACTTAAAAAACTTCCCTTTATGGTCGCCATTTTTAGCGGCAGACCCAAGCCAAAAATATGAAGTTAAAGGCATTGATGGAACTGTTGGTGCTCAATATCATTGGGATGGAAACAAGGGTAAAGACTTAGGTTATCAAGAAATTGTAAAAATTGACGACCTGAAATTTATTGGTATGAAATGTGACATACAAAAGCCTTTTGTAGCAAAACCTACTTTTGATTATTACTTTACTGAAAATGCTAACGGTATTGAAGTAAAACAAGATTTTAAAGTAGAATCGAGTACAGTTGATGCTTTTTTTATGTGGCTTTTTGGAGCAAAAGCAGGGATGGAAAAAATGAATCAGCAGGGTTTAGATTTGCTGAAAGCAGCGGTAGAAAAACAAAAATAAAAGGATGCCGGCATAGTAGCAATTTGGCTTTAACCACACTCATAGCCCCTACAGTTTATACTGTAGGGGCTATTATATTTTAACAGCTTTATTTAAACAGCTCGCCATGCCCCTTGTAGATATAATATGAGATATTTTGACTATTGAGCTAAACAATGGTATATTGCGTACACTTTACGCATACTATATGATAATAGAGCAAAATATAAAACTGGCTGTAGATGCTATTGTATTTGGATATGAAAACAATAGCCTAAACGTATTACTAATAAAGCAAAAATACGGACAGCTTAAAAACCAATGGGCCTTAGTGGGTGGTTTTGTAAAAAACAACGAAGCATTAATAGATGCAGTAAACCGAGAGCTGCAAGAAGAGGCGGGCATTAAAGTAAACTACCTGGAACAGCTCTACACATTTGGCGACGATGTTAACCGCGACCCACGCTTTAGGGTAGTTTCTGTTGCATATTTTGCGCTGGTAAACTCATCTAAACTAAAGCTTACTGCCGATACCGATGCTGAAGATGCCCAATGGTTTGCCATTGATAACCTGCCTAAGCTGGCTATAGACCATAAAGACATACTGCTAACCGCCCATAAGCGCCTACAAAATAAACTTACCTACCAACCCATAGGGTTTGATTTGTTGCCTAAAGAGTTTTTGTTTTCTGATTTAGAAAACCTTTACTGTACTATTTTAGAGAAAGAAATAGACCGCCGCAACTTCCGCAAAAAAATATTAAGCTTTGGCATTGTAGAAGAAACCGATAACTATTCGCCCAAAAAGTCGGGCCGCCCTGCCAAGCTATTTAAGTTCAACAAACAGAAATACAACAAGTTATCAAAAGAAGGCATAGTATTCGAAATTAATTTTGCGTAAATATTACACAAAATATTTGGAGCGTATTAATTTTAATATAATTTTGCGTAATAATTACACAAACACACAACCATGATACTTAATTTAGATTCGGGTTTTAAACCACTTACAGGTACCGAAATTGAATTTGATAACTTCACCTTTACAGGTGGAGAGCCGCATATCAAAATAGAATCGGCTATAGAGGCAGGCACACCGGTAAGTATAACCATTCGGCTAAACTCTTTTAACCATGTGGGTTTGCTATGCATGGCTGCTGATGCCTTAAAGCGCATGGATGCTAAATTAGACAAGCTTGTTATTCCCTACTTTCCCGCAGCACGCCAAGACCGTGTTATGCAGCCAGGCGAACCATTATCTGTTAAAGTGTATACCGATATTATAAACAGCCTGGGTTTTGCAAAAGTTATATTAGTTGATGCGCACTCTGACGTAGCCCCTGCCCTGCTAAATAACTGCGAGGTAATTCCTAATCACACCTTTATTAAAAAGGTAATAGATAGCATTGGTAATGAAGTAATACTTATCTCGCCCGATGGTGGCGCATTGAAAAAGATTTATAAAGTATCTGAATTTTTAGGCGGCACGCCCGTAGTTGAATGCAGCAAACACCGCGATACTAAAACAGGGTTATTGGCAGGCTTTAAAGTATATGCTGATGATTTAGACGGTGCCGATTGCCTTATTGTTGACGATATATGCGATGGCGGCGGAACCTTTATTGGCCTGGCTGCCGAATTGAAAAACAAAAATGCCGGTAAGCTTTACTTAGCTGTAACCCACGGTATCTTTAGCAATGGGTTTGATGAGTTGCAGAAACACTTTACCCATATTTACACTACCAATTCTATAAAAGAAATTACCCACCCAAGCGTTACACAAATCAACCTAAACGATATACTATGAACCCTTTATTATTAACCGATGGTTACAAAGTTGACCACAGAAGGCAATACCCCGATAATACTACGTTGGTATATTCTAACTGGACACCCCGCAAAAGCCGCATTGATGGCGTTGACGAAGTAGTATTATTCGGCTTGCAATACTTTATCAAAAAATATATACTTCAAGATTTTGAGACTTACTTCTTTAAACAACCCAAGGAAAAAGTAGTAGCACAATACGCTCGCCGTATAAATAATTATTTGGGCGAAAACCTTGTGGGTACAAAGCATATAGAATATTTGCACGATTTGGGTTACATACCCATGGTTATAAAATCGTTGCCCGAAGGTAGCGCTGTGCCTATGCGAGTACCCATGTTTACTATATATAACACGTTGCCACAGTTTTTCTGGTTGACAAATTATTTCGAAACACTACTATCTACAATCATTTGGATGCCTTGCACATCAGCTACTATAGCCAAACAGTATCGCAAAATATTAGATAAGTACGCTAACGAAACATCATCAGTACCCGAATTTGTAAACTGGCAAGGCCACGATTTTTCTATGCGCGGCATGGCTGGTATAGAGTCAGGCGTATGTTCAGCAGCTGCCCATTTACTTAGCTTTACAGGTACTGATACCATTCCGGCAATAGACTTATTGGAAGAATACTACAACGCAAATTCTGATACCGAACTTATAGGCGGCTCTGTTGCCGCAACAGAACACTCTGTGATGTGCATGGGTACTACCGAGGGTGAATTGGAAACCTTTAAACGCCTGGTGTGCGAAGTATATCCTAAAGGCATTGTATCTATTGTTTCTGATACGTGGGACTTGTGGAAAGTACTTACAGAATACCTGCCTACACTTAAAAATGAAATTGTAGCACGCGATGGCAAAGTAGTTATCCGCCCCGATAGTGGCGACCCTGTAGATATTATTTGTGGCAACCCCAATGGCAAAAATGATAATGAACGCAAGGGAGTAATAGAGTTACTTTGGGATGTTTTTGGCGGCCAGATAAACGCTAAAGGCTATAAAGAATTAATACCCCAAATAGGTGCCATATATGGCGATAGCATTAACCTGGAACGTGCCGTACAAATTTGCGAAAGGCTTAAAGCCAAAGGCTTTGCCAGTACCAATGTAGTATTAGGCATAGGGTCTTACACCTACCAATTTAACACCCGCGATACTTTTGGCTTTGCCATGAAAGCCACCTATGGCGAGGTTAACGGCATAGGCCGCGAAATTTTTAAAGACCCTGTTACCGACGATGGCACTAAAAAATCTGCCAAGGGGTTGATGAAAATTGTACAGGAAAACGGTACCTATAAACTGATAGACCGTGTAACCTGGGACGAAGAACGCACCGGCGAATTAAAAGAAATTTTCCGCGATGGAAAACTTTTAATAGATCAATCGTTGAGTGATATTAGGAAGAGGTTAATAGTTAATAGTTAGTCAACTACTCAGCTACAGCACCACCCTTATACAACTGCTTTTTATAGCGTAGCGATGGCGATGGTATAAACTTGCCTAAGCCCAGTTTATCCCATTTAGCATCTACAGCGGCAATGGTAGCATCGTCGGCACAAATAATGTTTGGCCAATCGCGGTCAAAGTTATCTAATGCTTTGGTTTTACGTGTACCATCTAACCCAATGTGCGATATGCCGTTACCTTTATCGCCTACCACGTACGTATCGCGCCTTGCATCGGTATTGTTGGCATAGCGCCATATAACGGTTGCTAAATCGTCAACATCAACATTAGGCTCAACGTAGATAATTGCTTTTACTAAGGCGAAATCTTCTAAATCAAACAGCTTTTCATTTAGCTCGCGCACATGGTTACGGCGGCTCTTTTCTACCTCTATAACCACAAAAGAAATACCGTCTTTCAGCAAGGTTGCGTTAATGCCCAACACCTCGGGGAACAAAGCTTTTACCTTACCCGGATCAATAGTAACCTTCTTTAAATTTTCAATATACAAAGGGTCGGGTGCTACACGTTGTTCTTCTTCAACCTTAGTAGTTAAATCTATACACATTTTACCGCCAAAGGCAAACTTAGAGCAAGAGTGGTCCAGCACGTCCATAGGTCCCTGGCTGGTATAAATATCATGCTCGGGGTCTACGTTTTGGGTAAATAGTTGCGCCAGTTGCTTATAGTCGGTAAGGTTAGCATGCTCATCGGCTACCACTAGAATTTTATTGAACATCATTTGGCCCGCGCCCCACATTGCATTCATTACTTTTTGTCCGTGGCCTGCAAACTCTTTCCTTATTTTAATAATAGTAAGGTTATGAAAAACCCCTTCAATAGGCATGTCCATATCCATCATTTCAGGCATCATGGTCATTTTAATGGGGGCAATAAAAATACGCTCTGTAGCCTTGCCTATATAGGCATCTTCTTGTGGCGGAATGCCCACAATGGTTGCAGTATAAACCGCATCTTTACGGTGCGTTATTGCAGTAATATGAAATTTAGGGTACCAATCGGCCAGCGAATAATAGCCGGTATGGTCGCCAAAGGGGCCTTCCCAAATAAAGTCTTCTTCAGGGTCAACATAGCCTTCAATAATAAAGTCGGCATCATCGGGCACATACATATCCTGCGTAATACACTTAACCAATTTTACTTTCTCTTTACGAATAAAACCCGCCAGCATATACTCGTCAATATTAGGCGGCAGCGGGGCAGTTGCGGCATAGGTAATGGCAGGGTCGCCACCCAGGGCAACAGCCACCGGCATACGTTTGCCCAACTTTTTATACTCGTTAAAATGGCCGGCAGATACTTTATGCTTGTGCCAGTGCATACCTGTAAGCGTAGGGCCAAATACCTGCATACGGTACAAGCCTACATTGCGTATACCTGTATTAGGCTCAACGGTATTAATTATAGGTAGTGTTACAAAGGGCCCACCGTCTGATGGCCAGCAGGTAAGCACGGGTATTTTAGTAATATCAGGATTTTCCATTATTACCTGTTGGCACTCTCCCCTACCCGATACCGTTTTTGGCATCCACGATCCAATCTCGCCCAACATAGGCAACATCTTTAGCTTATCTAAAATACTTTCTTTGGGCGATGATAGCTTCTTAAAAAGGCCTTCTATCTGGTTGCCTATATCATCTAAATGATTTACACCCAGCGCAAGGCACATGCGCTTATAAGAGCCCATACTGTTTATTAAAACAGGAAAGCCTGTGCCGGTATTTTCAAACAACAAGGCTTTGCCACCGCCCGGCTCTTTGCTCATGCGGTCTGTTATTTCAGAAATTTCTAATTTGGGATCAACAAACTCTTTTATACGGATAAGCTCTCCTTCGGCCTCCAGTTTATTGATAAACTCTTTTAAGTTGCGGTATGCCACGATTATTGTATTTGTGGCAAAGATAACAATGATGAACCTATTAGGTTCTTTACAACATTAACAGAAATTAACTAAAAAATTAAAGAGATAAAAAGATAAAGAATGTAATTACGATACTATTTAAAAATTCTTTATCTCTTTAGTTGTTAATTTTTAATTGTATTACTGCGCTATTACAAACGTTTGTGCCGAATATTTACCATCAGCCGTAATACGTGCTTGGTAAAGGCCATTGCCAAGGTTAGAAAAATCTTCCTCTACCTGTTGCGCGCCGTTGTAGGTTTTGTTAAACACCTCTTTGCCCAATACATCATACACAATAACCGATAGGTTTTTAGCCTGGTTTTGCAGGTTAAACCTTACCACACCTGTTGTTGGATTGGGGTATAACTTCACTCCTCCAAGTTTATCTTCTTCTGCATTTAGTATTACACTGGTATTATTACAGTCAGACAAATCGTAGTTTAAACGAAATAATACAGCTGAACTAAGACCCGGTGCATGAAACTCTGATGTACCTACAGCACACCAGCCACCTGCAACCTTTACAACATCATTTATAACCTCTTGCCTGCCATTAAAATTATAAAACGGGCAATAATTAGGAAGCCATGCACCCGGCTGCGATGTGCCAATCCACATAAATCCTGTATACGGTGTGCCGCTTTGGGCATTGGTAGAATAACCACCTACACCATATTCAGATGAATTATTTGCCGGATAAATTGCGTTTAAAGATGCTCCTTCAAAATTTGCAGTCCATAAATAATCGGTAAGGCTATCTGTCCTTAATACAAATATATCCTGACGCTGATTGGGGCCTATGCTTTTAGTGTACCCACCGGCCAACAACCCATTGCCGGCTGCTGCATTTATATCATTCAATTCATCATCTTCAGCACCACCGTTTATTAGGCTATCTACCTTTATACCATTTGTGTCAGTTACAATAATGTATCCATCCCTTTTTCCCCCACCATAGCTATCAGTATAGCCGGCCAGTGCTCAAGGTTATTATCAAATGCCGGGCAAAGAGCAGAAAAACTCTCATCGCCTGGTCCACCAAATGCTTTTATAAATACCTGGTTACCATTGCTATCTAATTTAAGCAGCATGCCGTTGGCATTATTATTAATACTGAAGGTTTGTCCAACAATATAAATGCTTCCGCTAGAATGCACATACGCCTCGTTGCCAAAGTCCCAGTCTGCGCCACCATAAGTACGGGTCCATAAAGTATCTCCACTGCCATTTATCTTTAGTACTAAAACATCGTAACCACCATTACCGCCTGTGTTAGTGTAGCCGCAAATAATATAGTTATTATCGGGCGTAGCAACAATATGGTTAGCTACATCAATATTATTTCCACCATAAAATTTTGCCCAAAGCTGTACACCGTTAGAATCGGTTTTAAAAATATACGCATCGGTAGTTGCTGTTGCCGTAGCGCTTGATGTACCCACGCACAAATAACCACCATCGGGTGTTTTTACCAATGAGTTGCCTGCAGCGTAAGCATTGCCCCCGTAAGTGCGTTTAAAGTTGGCATTTTGCGCGTTTAGTGAAAGCAGTGTTAAAGCAGACACTATAGTTATATACAATTTTAATTTCATTTCTAACAAGCTAAATAATCAGATAATAACCAAAAATAAAAAGTAACAAAATGTAGTACAGCCAAACCAGCAAAAGCAAATGTTTTAAACTTAGGTTTACTATTAAAATACATACCGGCTATAATAAATATAGGAAATATTACCGATATATAGCGTGGCATACTTTGCGTTTTTCCGGCCCATAATGGTAATAGTATACTAATCCATATAAGTACATGCATACTTAAAGGTATTTTTTTCTGTGAAATAGAGACAGCGCTAATACACCGATAGTGATACCGGCTTCTATTGCCCACCGCCAACCCTCTGGTTTTAGCAATACCATTAAAGGGTTTGCATAGGCTTTGCCCCAACCCGCTTGCGCGGTAGAAAAGGCAAAAAAATCGCCTGTCATTTCCTTTAAATAAAAACAATACCCAATAAAAACTACAGGCATGCTAAGCAAAGCAAAACCGGGCAATAGCTTCTTAAAATCATTAGCAACTGGCAGGCGCCAACTTCCTTCAAATACATGCTTCTCTAAATAATACAAGCCTAATGGCAACAACATTACAATACCATTAACGCGCGTTAACACAAGAAAGCCCGGCAACAGCAACATGAATAAGATATTCTTTTTATGCACCGCAATAAACGAACCCGTCAACAATAACAGAAAGTAAGCCTCTGTCATTGCCATTGAGTAATAAAACGTAAACGGCGAAACCATGAGCACCACCGTAGCTAAAAGTGCAATAGTATCAGATTTTGTAAAAGCCCTAGCAAATGCATAAAAAACCACAAAAGCGGCTAACGATAAGATAAATGCCAATAGTATTGCTGATGTATGAAAACCTAAGCCAAAGCAGTTTTGTATAGCCGCAATTGTAAACGGATACAATGGAAAAAATGCGTAATACGATTGCCGCCAAACAGTTTTATCCGGTTTAAGTAAGTCAGGGGTTATTTTATGGTGGCCATCGCGTGCTATTTTTTCATACCAGCCCGCATCGTGCCTAAATGAGAAATTACCCAAGGAACTATTGAATTTTAAGCTATCAACTTTATATAAATAGTCGTTTTCAAAATGGGTACCGGTATTTGAAACAACAACTGCAAACAGCACATATAACAGTTTTAAGCAAATAGCTATTGATACTATTATAAGTATATGCCTGCCATTTAAACCCATTACCTACTTCCTAAAAAACGATTTATAAAACCTAACCCCAACACCAATACCTGATGCGCTTTTAGGTACTATCCAACCTTCATTAAGCAAGGTTTCGGCTAACAAACGGTAGCCCTTACCAAAGTTGAAACCAAGGCCCAAACCGGTATTAAAGCCACCGTAGCCGCCATACATAACCGTAAGCGATGGCATAAACCATTTTAGGGTATAACCCACCTGCACACTGCCCTGCGGAATATACGATGGCACATAACGGTAGTTTACACCCACAGAAACTTTAAGCTTGCCATTGGCAAAGTATTTTGTAGCCATTGCCCTTACAAAAAACGGCAACACAGTATTGTATGCACCATAGCGTTGCGATGGTAACAAGGCATCGCTTAGGGAGTCGGTTACCTTGGTTAAAAGCGCTGTCATTTTGTACCACATCTACAAGGTCTAAACCAGAAAACTGAAGTGTGGTATCCCTACTGAAATTTTGGGCTTTGTTGTTCCAAAACACCATACCCAAATTATCAACCATAAAGTTTAAATACACTTTGTCTTTAATATCGGTAAACCACTGACCGTTTAGTGCAAAGCCATAGCCAGCATTATAGGTTGGGCGTGCGCTCTGTTTAAAATCCAGCTTCCCGTCAAGTTCCAGCATCTTCCCATCTACAGCAGTTGTAAGGCTCATGTCTGTAGCCTGAATCTCGGTATGGGTTAAGCCTTGCACAAGATCGGCACCAACCCAAAATGAGTTTTTATTTTTACCCAGCATAATGCCGCCGCCTAAAGAGCGTTGGCCCAGCATATAATACCTGAATGGCGATACGCCTACGGTTTGCCCTGCAAACTGGCTGTTGCCATAAAACATAAGCTTATAATGGTTCTCGTTAAAATTAGAACCCAAAAACAAACTTTGGTTGTAGCGCAAATAATAACCAATTACATTATGCGTAGTTTTTTTTGAAAAATGCACATACGTAGCTCCGTAGTTAACTTCAAACCCTAAACGGTTTTTGCTTTTTAAGCGGTCTAGCGTTGTGTTTTTTACATCATCGCCAATGTAGCCGCCTTTAATAAAAGCGTTGGTTACCTTGCCGGTAATGGCGTTAGAATTGGCTACCGCGTTGCCGTAAATGTACAGCACATCTGATGTGGTTTTTAAAGCCACCGAAGACATTCCGGTTGAGTCTTTTATGGTTTGCCCAAACAAGCCTGTAGTGGCAAATAAACACGTGCAAATAAGTAATAATCTTGTCTTCACCACCTTATAGTTTCATCCTGAATTTAAAATCTGACGTAAGCTGCAAATCCAGCTTGTAGTTGCTGTACATGGTTAGGTACTGGTTTTGCGGTTTTGTATCAAACACCGCTTTAATAACCACCTTTTTGGTATTTACCAGTTTATCGGCCTTATCTGTACTCACAGCAAAGTTTATTAATGTTTGCTGCTGACCTATGGCTTTAAAGTTGGCATCAACCGGGGCTGCGGCTATCAGGCTGGTGCTGAATAGCGAGTCGGTAACCATGCCGTTTTCATCAACCAAATACAATTGTACCCTTGCATCAAGCGGAAAACCGTTAGCGGCAAACAGTTTAAAGTTACCACCCTGGTAGCGGTCTACATCTTCTTCTTTAGCGTTAATATCGTAATCAATAGTATCAGCCAACGTTAAACCTCCCATTTTAAAGGTAAGCGGCATATCAAGGTCTACATTAATTTTTATAGCTGCATCGCGGTAAAGAAAGTCTTTTCCTCCCGATATGTTGCCCAACGGGTTAACCTTTAAGTCTACTTTATATTCAACCCTGTTTGGCAGGTTAGATACGAATGCCGCCAGGTTAGTTGTGGCATTAGTAAAAGGGTAGCTTTTAACAACTGGAGCGTATTGCGGAGTGCTGTTGTAGCCAAAGTTTACAGCCCTGTCTATATTCAGCGGCATGTTTATTATGGGGTGTTGCAGCGTAACCTCGTTACCTGTTTGTGTATTCACACTTTTCAAACTCTTGATAGTAGCCCTAATATCAGCACCTATAGAGTTTTCCATGCTTATGCCCAGCTTAATATCCTGTATATCCAGCGTACCTGCAACCAGTTGTTTTAAAAAGTCAAAGTCGGCAGTATCGGTATAGCTAAGCGACTGGTTACCAAAATAGCCTTCAACATACTCTGGTTTTAAACCTGCAAACGACATGGCCAGCCTGAATATTTTTTGGTTAGCTGCCACCTGTATTGTACCTCCGTTAGGGTCTGTTGTTGGGGTAATGCTGTAGGCTAGTATGTTTGATTGATTCCCATTGCCTGCCAACGAAATATCGTAGCCCGACAAATCATAGGCCTGTTCAAAATAGCTGCTATCGTTTTGCGGTGCGGCTTCTATCAAATTTGTAATAGTAAAAGGCGCATTGTTTTTAAATGCCTTGGGTATAGCGAAGGTGAAAAACACCTTGCCGTTTAAAGAGCTTACAGCCTTAAAATTCATAATACCTTCCCTAATAACAACCCTAGTTAATTTAGTAGGGTCTATTGCAAATACCAATGGGTTGGTAGTAAGTGGCACTGTAGTATTAGGTGCTAATGTATAAGCTAACCCAATTGGTGGAGGAGCATATGGAAAAGTAGTATCGGGCAAGCTCAAAAAAGAATCTACCGGCAGGGTATATATGGTGTTTGAGTACACTAAACGCAAAGAGCTATCGGTATTGGCTACCACATAGCTGCCGGGTATCATATCTTCTATGGTTAACGATGATTTTGCAATGGGGGCAGTAATGTCCACATCCCACTCGGCTTTATCGCGTTTGCAGGCTGCAAAAATTGCCAGTATCAATACAGGCAAAAAGATTTTGTATGTTTTTTTCACGCTCCTAAAATACTGTAAAACCTAAAGGTACAAAAGTTTTTACAATACTATCAGGCAATTTTACAACTCCTGAAACTCGAATACTATATTGCCTTTTATGCCTTCTTTGTAAAAATCGGTAAAGCGGAGTTTAAAATAGCGGTTATTGCGGCTGCGTACCACAAAGTTTTTGTTGGGCTTAATAGCATATAGCGCGGTGTTAAAGTCGTAAAACTTCCAGTCGTAGCCAATAACATCATAGCGAGTTACAAAATCAAGGTCGCTGGTATCGGCTATTGCTATGGTTTCATACTCTGTACCGCTAGAGTCGGCAGCTGTTTCTACACCTGAGCGGTTATGCAATGCGCCTGTAACAAGGTATGGATAGTAAGGATAATCTACCGTGCGGTATATGTATACATACTGGGTAAAAACAATATCCCAATCGGTTTTAAGTGGTTCTACGTCTACCATTGCGCCACCGTTATTCAATGTGGCAAAGCCAAAGTTATAATCGGGCTCTTTAGTAATTACCATTGATGATAAACCTGAACCATCAAGGTTTGCCCAGGTAATTTTTACCCCCGAAGCATTAGCTCCGTCAATCTTCATTTTTACAAAACCCAAACGGTTAAAAGCTATATCGTAGCCCCTGTCTATAAGGTAAATCTGTCCGTTTGATATAATGCTGTCGCCAACTTCTACCCCCACTCGCCTATGGCGGTGCTATCTAAACGGCCTGTGTTATCATCAGCCCGCCATTTTGCGCCTGTAGTATCGGTAACAGCTGCAAAATCGGTTTGGCCCGTGCGCCATATTTTGGCAAAGTTTGCACCATTAAGCACAATAGCATGGCCATCGGCATTACTATCGTACCCAATATCCCAAATATCTTTTAAGTGTTGGCCTACAACGGTATTGGTTTCTAAATCGTAATAATATTGGTACTTGTAGTTGGTACCCATATTTACATTGGCAGTGATAGATGAGCCTGGCTGGTGCGGGGTAACTTTTTCGTCCTCTTTAAGGCACGATGTAAGTGCTACGCTTATCAGCAGTAAAATGGGGAATATGTATTTGCTTTTCAGCACTATCCTTTTATTTAATAAAATTAATATCTAATTTAACAAATACTGTACGGCCCCAAGCCATGGGTGCCGAGTTTGAGCCTGCACCATGCACACCGCCCTGCACATTGGCCTGTACGTTTTGCACATTAAGCAGATTTTTGCAGCCTGCGGATAGGTTTATACGGCGTTTCCACAGGTTTTTAGATGCTGTAATATCCAACGTGTTAAACGCCGAAATACTGTTTTGTAGTATTTCACCATCTGACGATTGGTAGAACGTTTGCAACCTGCCGGTATACTTATAAAATAACGATACTACCAGGCCGGCTTTTTCTGAGTTGAATGATATATTGCTGCGTGCTTCTGGCGAATAGCTCATGGTAGACACATCTACCCCCGAGCGGCCAATATAGCTTGCACCCACACCTATACGAAACTTGCCCACCCAATAATCTACCCCACCCTGCACACCAATGGCCCTGTAGTTGCCGATGTTTGCGTATGTGTAAGATGTGCCTTGCAACTGTGCAAGGGTTATCAGGTTTTGAATCCTATTATAAAATGCCGAAACATCGGTTTTTATTACTGTATTTTTAGGAGCTGTGCGGTAAGTAAAGTTTAAAGAGTAGTTGTTAGAGTTTTCGGCTTTCAAGGCCTCGTTACCTACTATGTTATGGTTAACATCAACAAAATTAAAATACAACTCTTTTAACGATGGGGCACGGAAACCACGGGCGTAGGATGCACGTACGGTTATGCCTTTGCTGCTGCTATACAGCACATTGAACGATGGTACCAAAGGCGCTTTATAAACCGTGTTATATGCATAGCGTATACCCGGGCGGAAGGTTAATTGCTTAACCGGAGAAAACTCTGCGCTGGTAAATACGGCATAATCGCCAATAGACTTTACGTTGTCTTTAATACGCTTGCCAAGCATGTTTTCGTAGTTAAAATCGTAGCCTGCTTCGTAGTTGCAAATGGTTTTTTGGTTGCCTTCGCGTTGTTTAGAGGTGCTAATGCTGCCCCTGCTCATAATAAGGCCAAAGGCCGTAGTATCATGGTCAGTTGGGTTGGGGGTAATTTCCTGGGTAAGGGTTGTTAAATCTTTTAAATAGGTATTTTTACGACGACCAAAATAGTTATATGCCGCAATAACACTTAGGTTGTATTTAGCTACTTTGCCACTAAGCGTAACAGAGTTGTTTATGCGCTGTGTGCGATAATAATCGTCAAAAGCAGTTTCGTAATATGGTTGCCTACGCTGCCCACGGTTGGTAATAAGTTCTCTAAAATACTCGCCGCTATAATTTAGCGTTAAAGCCTTAAAACGGTAGCCGTAGTTTAGGTTGCCAAAGTATTGCTCTTTGGGCTTCCAATCTTTAAAGCGTGATGTATCTACTACAGCAAAGCCATCAAAAAAGTTGCGGCCGCCGGTAAGTTGCAGGCTGTGCCTGTTTTTATTTAAACCCAGGCGCCCATCAACATTATATTGGCCTACACTCTCGTAATAAGTAGAAACGCGTAATTCTGCCTCGTTTTTTTGGTTCTTTTTGGTGATAAGGTTTATAGCCCCGCCCAACGCGTTGGTACCGTAGCTTACAGAAAGCGGCCCCTCAACAACCTCAATACGTTCAATATTATTAAGGTTTATTTGGGTAAGGTCTATATTGCCATTGGTACGGCCTACCATAGGCACACCATCAATCAAAATTTTAATATTCTCGCCGCCAATGCCCATCATTGTCATAGACGAACCCAAAACAGGGTCGTTGCTAAGGCGTATGTTAAGGTCGTTGGTAAGTACATCGCGCAAATTTACCGCACCTTGCGCTTTTATGCGGTCTTCGCCAATAACGCGTACTTTGTATACTGATTGGTCTGCGGTGTTAGAGCCATACTGGCCGGTAACAATAACATCGTTCAGGTTAACATTCAGCGGGCGTAAAAAGAAGGTTTTATTGCCTTTGGTACTAAGCGTATCCTGTATTTTTTCGTAGCCAATAGCGTAAATAAACACCGCTGTTTTTTTATCAAACGGGTTTAAGGCTTCGCCCTTTACATCTGTTGGAACAGATTGCTGCTTGCCACTGGTTACATCAGTAAACACAATGGTTGCCGTGGTTATGGGCTTGCTATCGGCCGGGGCTAAAACAGTAACCCTGCTGCCCGCTAAAGGCTGTTGAGCCCAAAGCGGTTGGCATAGCCAACTACAAAGAGCTAACCATGCCAACAACAGAGTCTTACTATTTAAACTGTATACTTTCAATTAATAAAAACTATCGTACTATTAATTTTAATGTTTGGGTAGCATTATCTACGGTAAGGTTTACCATGTACATGCCGGGGGCAAGGTTACCGGTATTTATCGCTTGGGTGTGTAAACCGGTTTCGCCGTTAATTTGCTCACGGGCAACCATTTTGCCTGCAAGGTCAAAAACAGTATATGCAGCGTCTGATGCGCGGTTAGCAAGGCTATATACAAGGGTTAGCTGGTTACCATCTGTTAAAGGGTTAGGGTAAATTACCGCGTTGGTAACAGGGCTTTCGTTAACACCAATTGCGGTGCTTAGCAATTCTTTGGTAAAGATAAAGTTACCGTTACCCTGGCCACCAAAGCCTGTAAAAACAAGTTTCCAAAGTTCAGCACCGCGTAGTACAAAGTATACTAAAGAGTCTTTTATAACCCAAACCGGAGGAGGAGGGGTTTTCCAATCATCGCCAATAGCGTTAAGGTCGGTAGACCAGGTAACGCCTGTAGTATCTTCAAACGCTTCAACATCGGCCACACCATTAACCTCAGCAACCTGAATAGCAGGGTTAGAAAGCACACCGGTAACTTTGTTAAAAGGCGGGGCTAAAGCACCGTTGTAACGGGTAAAAAGTAAATCCCAATCGGCAATATTAGGTTCGCGGCCAAATACGTTTGCATTGTCAAACGCAAAGTAGCCCATGTTTTTGCTTAAAATAGAGTTAAAGTTAAGGGTATCTGTTTCATCGCCAGAACCATCAAGGTTTGCATAACGAATAACATATTTATTTTCTAACGATAGTTTAGCTACAATCCAAAGCTTTTTGTAGGTAGTACCTTTTACAAAAAGGTACAGAGAATCGCCTAATACGTTGTGTGTAGGCCGCGCTTGGTAAACACCCCAGCCGTAGTCAAACTGGCTACCATCGCCTGTTGTGTTAAATGCACCTAAATCCCAAGTAGTTTGTGGGTTGTAAAGCCCTTGCCACGAAGCGGCAAAACCTGCAGTATCCCATGTAGCGGTAAAATTGGTATTGTTGGCAGCACCTGCAAGGTAAGTATATACAGCTGCGCTAATATTGTTAATCCAAACACCACCTGTCATAATACCGGTTTGAAAACCAAGGTCCCACTCAGAGGTTGACAATACGTTTTCGGCACCGTTAGATAGTTTGTAATAGTTTTGGTTAACATAGTTTGGACTTAGGCTAACGGTATCAATTACCGGCTGGGCAGTAGCTGCTAAAGCAGCAAAAAATACACTTGATAGTAGAATTAACTTTTTCATTTATATAGTTGAATAATATATGTATGTGATTTTAACACTACAAAATTACTCTGCTTGCATACCATAAAATACCGCATAAGGGATAACTAATACCGCCAGAGGTATTATTATTAGAATTTTTCGAAAACGCCCAAGCCAAAAAGGGCAAAATCGTACTTAACGGGGTCGGCGGGGTCAAATTGCTTTAGGTTGGTGGTTAGTTCTGTTACCGCTCGCCAATCGTTTTGCGTACGTTGCAGCAGCCCCAGTTTGCGGGCCACAGTTCCGCTATGCACATCCAACGGGCACGATAGTATAGCGGGGCTTATTTTTTGCCAAATACCAAAGTCTACCCCAAACTCATCTTTACGCACCATCCAGCGCAGGTACATACACAACCGCTTAGCCGATGAACCACCCAAAGGGTTAGACACATGCTTGCGGCTACGCTCAGGGTGGGTACCTAAAAAAAATAGCTCCCTAAAATGGGCTATGGCATTCCCCACATCGGTATCGTCTTTTTTAACGCCTGCTAAAAAAGCGTTTTCCATGCCGCCGTGTTCGGTATAAATTTCTTTTATGGCTTTTAAAAAGTACACACAGTCTACACCATTAAAAGTGCGGTGCACAAAGGTTGAAAAAGGTTTAAGGTCTTTAGCCGTTGCATTAAGTACAAAATGGTGCGGGACATTATCCATTAACTGCATTAGCTTATTGGCATTATTTAGTATGCTTTTTCGGTTACCCCAGGCTATGGTGGCGGCTAAAAAACCGGCTATCTCAATATCTTCTTTTTTAGTAAACAGGTGGGGTATAGAAACAGGGTCGCTGTCTATAAACCAGTTACTGTTATAGAGCTTGTATTTTTCGTCTAAAAAGCCTTGTAAATCGTACATAACGCCATAAAAGAAGAAAACCCCGTCTTGCGACAGGGCTTTCCCACTAAACCAAAAACTAAACCTACTTGCCTATGATAAAGATCTTATATTCTGTGTTGTGAATTTCTTGATGCAAATATAGTGCTATTAAGACAAACGTTGCGATAAATTGTTTTACATTTTTTCAACATTTTGAAAAAAATTGAATAATAATAAGATTATGAGGAATATAATTAAAAGAGAAAAACCCTGTCTTTCGACAGGGCTTTCCCACTAAACCAAAAACTAAACCTACTTGCCTATGATAAAGATCTTATAATTTGCTTTTCCTATGTTGTAACAGTTCCAACACCATTTCAACAATACAAAGATATTAATGTTTACACATTTATTTTTTGTTGGATTAAAACCGTTTCTAAGATGATTTTTTATTCTCCAAAAATTGGCTTTAATAAGTCGCGCTCATATCCTTTCCATTGTTTACTACGGTAATAATCAAGCATTGTCTTTTTATACGTTGCTTGTTCGTAGAAGAATTTTAACACTCCTATTGCCGGCCCACTAAGACGGGTGTTTGGGCTAACTGCCGCATCTAACGCGTAAGGAAGTGCTTTGGGAGGAAAAACGTCTAATTTTTTAAGCACGTTAAGAGCATTTACCCGGGTTAAAAACTCGTAAGAGTTGCTGGTATACTCTACCAACTTATCGGTATATTCCTTTTTGCCGTTGCCTATAGCCACCTCTAACCACTTAATTTCTACATTATGGCCACGCACTCCAACGGTGCCTTTGGTTATATCCAAATAACTATCAACCTTATCAGGAAAGTTAAAAGCCAGTTTTTCAAGCACCATAGCTACCAAGTCGTACGATGGGTCTTTAAGTAATGCTTCTAAATTGGGAACCCAGGCCGGGTTTACTTTATTCATATTGCTAACAGCCGCTTTGCGCACATCGTCGTCTTTATCGCTTAGTGCCATAGTAATCAGGCGTTGAGAGCCTATATCATCATCGTTTATCAGTTGAGATATTATCTCAGCCTTTGGAGCGTGGAAAGTTTCTTTGCTAAAACGGTCAATCAAAAAGTCCCTCTTTTGGTCTAGCGGCGTAGCGCGTAAACCCACCAATGCATCGTAACGGTCTATCATAAACGGTGCGCCTGCAACTTGGGCTTTATACTCGTCAGCCGTTTTGGTAAAGGTTACCTGCTTCATAACATTGCTGTTGGGGTCAAACAACACATAAGCTATTTTTTTACCGCCCTTATTAGGTATAACAACATCGTGGTGTTCTTTCTCTATAATAGTGCGCGCGCTATCTTTAGTACCATCGGTATAATACACCTCAAACACAAAAGGCATTTTAAACAGGCCAACAATATCGCTACGGGTATGGGTTTGGTCTACCGATACCATGGTAGACAGGGCACCATTATCTGTAACCGTTTTGTACGATACATTATAGGCTGGTTCTCCACCTTTATATACCCACTCTTCCCAAAACCAATCAAGCGATACACCTAATGCATCGTGAAAGGCAATAAGTAAATCTTCGCTATCTACGTTTTTGTATTTATGCTGGGTTAGGTAGTATTTAATGCCTTTGTTGTATTCTTCTTTACCCACTACATATTTAAGCATGTGCAAAACGTGCGCGCCCTTTGGGTAGTGGCGGGTAGTGCCAGCGTTGCTGTAGGCAATTGGGTACTTATCGGTTTTAGATGCTTCAAGCGAGGCATTAACCGCACCGCGACGGGCCCAGCTATAATAATCTTTGCCAAACACCTTTTCTTCGAACATGCCATTATAATAGGTGGCAAAACTTTCTTGCAGCCAATGGTGGGTTAGGCTGCGGGCGGTAATAAGGTCGCCAAACCATTGGTGGGCAAGCTCGTGGGCGTTTGTACCAACATAGGGGCGGTCTAAATAGCTGCGTTCATCAATCAAATAAAAGTCGCCGTAAACGGTGGCGGTTGTATTTTCCATGGCTCCGTACATAAAATCGGCAACAGGTATTTGACTGTAGCTTTCCCACGGGTAAGGCACACCAATCTCGTCCTCAAAAAAGTCCATCATGTCCTCACTGTACCTGTAAGTAACCTCTACCCTATCTTTCTGTTCAGGGTAATACCACATATACATAGGTACGCCGCTTTTACTTTTCGACTCTTTAATATCGTACTTGCCAATACCAATCATAACCAGGTAGCTGCTATGCGGATTCTTCATGCGGTAGTGCCAGCGGATTTTGCCGTCTTTCTGCTTGGTTGGGTTGCCAATTTTACCTCCATTAGACAGTACTTTATAGCCATCTTCAAAATCTACAATAACCTCAGTTGTCAGTTTGTCATTTTGTCCGTCAAAACAGGGTATCCAGTAGCGGTTATCTTCGGCCTGGCCTTGGGTCCATATTTGCTTGCGGGCAAGGTTGTTGGGGTCGTTCCAGCCTATAAAGTAAATGCCTTTGCGGGGAGTGGCCTCGTAGGTAATCTTTACACTATCCTTTTCTCCCCACTTTAGGGTTGTAGGGCAATAGATTATAACGCCCTCTTTATTGGTTTTAAACTTAGCCTCTTTATTATTAACGCTTACTGTATTAATGGTTATGCCCGGCCCGTCTAAAAACAAGGTATCTACCTGCTTTTGTAGCGGGGTAAATATATGTGTTACAGTGCCCATAACTTTACCGGCAGGAGCATCAAAAGCCACCTGAAGGCGCATGTGTTGCATATCAACATTATGCTGACGGGGGGTAGAAAGTGGGTCTACCAAAAAGTTTTTTCAACAGGCTGGGCAGCAAGCTGCATTGTTACTATTGATAATAGGGCTACTACAAGTTTTTTCATCTTATTAATAACTTAGGGCGGCAAAGCTAACTAAAACACAGCACGGTTTGTAACTTAGCACTTGCCAAAAAGTCAGTTTAAACTTAATGGCTTATTAATTGTATATACATACACAAATACTAACTTTATAATTTGTAACAAAATGGCCTTAGAAATTACAGATGCCAACTTTGAGGAGCTGGTAATGAAATCGGATAAACCCGTATTGGTTGACTTTTGGGCAGAATGGTGTGGCCCTTGCCGCATGGTTGGACCTATAGTTGAAGAGCTTGCCAAAGAATATGAAGGCATAGCCGTAATTGGTAAATTGGATGTTGACGCCAACTCTAACATACCTGTACAATTTGGCGTACGTAATATACCTACCCTTTTGATCTTCAAAAACGGTCAATTAGTAGATAAGCAAGTAGGCGCAGTACCTAAAAGTGTATTGGCTGAAAAATTACAGAAACAACTAGCTTAAGCGCATTACGTTAATAATTGTTTTTAAAACAGCCTTGGTAGTTCCGATACTTCGGAATGTCAGGGCTTTTTATTTGATGATGCTAACTATTAGTGCAATACAACTATTTTTTGCCTTGCTTTGCTTTCATTGACCTGGCTAATGTCCAGCGTATATAACCCACCCGCTAAGCCTGTGGTATTAATGCTAAACTGGTTATTGGTTATAGTATCTTTATAAACTAACTGCCCTACTGCGTTATACATTGACACCATCGAATTATCCAAATCTACATTTTGCAGGTTGATGGTTACAAAATCGTGTGCTGGGTTAGGATATATCTTAATTACCGGTTGGTTATTGCAAACTGTAACTGTTATATTTTTCTCAAATACCACACTACAACTTTTGGTTTTAACCGTATAGGTGGTAGTTTGCCATGGGCTTACTTTTAATGTTGACCCTGCACCTAGTATTGTATTTGGACTATCTTGCTCATACCACCAATACTCCAACACATCACCCTCTATGGTTAAAGTGGCTGTATCTCCATTGCAAATGAAAGTATCTGCTTTTAGCAGGGGTTCCTTAACTTCAAATAATGATACATTGTCAATGTAATAATAACTCACAAAACCATTGACGGAGGATGTGTCATCTCCTATAATTTCATAATTCTCTTGATTAAAATTGCCTAAATAAAAATATTGCTCATCACCTATTGCGCTATACTCACCATATACGAGCATCCAGTTTGTTGTGTCATTTAAATAGTTCTGGTTTGTATTTTTTAATTCTATTTGAGGTGTATAAGGCAAAGGTTCGAAGTTGTTCTGATATGGAATAGCTGTGGTTGATAAATAGACTTGCAGGCTATTTAGAGCTAAACAGGAAGTAGAATAATTTTCAGGTGGTGGAGGGCTACACAAATAAGGAGCAAGCATATTCCGAGAATCCGCCAATGATAAATATGCACTCATGCAATATTTCTTATTATTTAATGGATTGATTAATTGACTACCAATGTATTCAATTCCATAGTTATTTTGATTTGGGATAAAACTAATTAATCCAACATAATTTTTTCCATTTTGTGGGTATTGAAAACCTTGCCAATTACCGGGTAAACTATTAGTTAATGAATATGTCCAAGCTTGAGGTGGCATGCAATTATTATCGTATAAAATGGTATCATAAAAGCATTGGGACATTAAATCAGGCGAACCATCATTAGGGACCGTCCAATCTTCAATATAGAAATAAGAAAACCCTGTATAATTTGTAGGAATAGTATCATATGGGCATGAACTCATTTCCTCAAAACTTGGATTTTTTATCAGGTTTTGAGCATTGGCTTTAGTAGCTATTAAAATATAAAACAGGAAAATTGCTTTACGCATTTATACAAATATAACCAAAAAGCCTAGTGCATATCCTCTCCGGGCATTTCAAGCTTACCATCTTGTTTCTCAAACAGCACAAAAGAAAACGGGTAGGCGTTCTTCTCATCGGCTGCATAGTCTTCGCGCCATACCTCTTTCCATACATTCAACGCAAAGCCGGGGAAGAAGGTGTCGCCCTCAAACTCTGCATGTATTTCGGTAAGGTAAATATGCGTTGCCAGACCCGATGCCAAGTACGCTTCATATATCTGCGCACCGCCTACAATAAAGGCTTCAGTTTCTCCTGTAGGCACAGCCTTTAAAGCGTCTTCTATGGTTTTAACTACAATAATACCCTCGGGCACCTCATAGTTTTCTGCTGATGTTATAATGATGTTGGTACGGTTGGGCAAGCCGCGTTTGCCAACGCTCTCAAACGTTTTGCGCCCCATAATAACGGCATGGCCTGTGGTTTTTTCTTTAAAAAATTTAAGGTCTTTAGGCATGTGCCATACAAGCTGGTTGCCTTTACCTATTACCCTGTTGCTGCCCATAGCAGCTATAAGTGTTACCCTCATATCAATTCAAAATTTATATAGAATACACAGCCTCTGCGCGGTGCTTTAAGTTGTAATCAGATGCCATTACCTCGCCATAAGCCCCAGCGCTGCGTATGGCTATTAAATGCCCCCGTTGGGTGGGTGGCAGGGCCACAGCTTTGCCAAAACAATCGCTGCTTTCGCATATTGGGCCTACAACATCGTACTTATCAGTAACAGCGCCTGTATTGGTTATGTTTTCTATTTTATGGTATGCCTTGGTACAATGCTGGACGAATAAGGTTATTCATGCCCGCATCAACAATGGCAAAATTGGTTTTAATGCCGTTTTTAATATACAGCACCCTGGCTATAAGGCTACCACATTGGGCTACCAAGGCACGGCCCAGTTCAAAGTGGACTTCCTGCCCCGGCTGCACTTCTAAAAATTGGTTAAACAAGCCAAAATAGGCTTCAAAATCAGGTATGGCCTGCACATCGGGCTCTTGGTAATTAATGCCCAAACCTCCGCCAACGTTTATAATTTTAGGGGTGATGCGCTTGCTTGCCAGGTGTTGGTTAAGCTCGTTTACCCGCAGGCACAGGTTTTTAAACACACTAAGGTCTGTTATTTGCGACCCTATATGAAAGTGTAGGCCTATAAACTCTACGTTGGGCAGGGTCTTTAACAAATCCAGTACACTATCAAGCTCCCACACGTTTATGCCGAATTTGTTTTCTTCAAGCCCTGTAGTAATGTATTTGTGGGTATTGGCATTTACATTGGGATTTATACGCAAAGCTATGCGGGCTGTTTTACCTGCATTGGCTGCCAGTTCGTTAATCACCTGCAACTCCGCCACCGACTCTACATTAAAGCAGAAAATGTTGTTATCCAACGCCAGAGTAATCTCATCATCGCTCTTGCCAACGCCTGCAAATACTACCTTATCAGGATTAAAACCACACTCAATAGCACGGGCTACCTCTCCCCCACTTACACAATCGGCACCAAAACCGTATTTATCCATCAGCCCTAAAACCTTTGCATTGGTATTGGCCTTTAGCGCATAGTGTACATGGTAATTATACTTACCCGCAGCGGCAGATGCCAGCTTAAGCGTATCTTCTAACAACGCAAGGTTGTAGTAATAAAAGGGGGTTTTAATGGTGGTAAAACGGGTTACGGTATCTGCGTTAAACATGGTTACGGATAAGGCGCAAATATCGGTATGAATAAAAGAATATTATTATATTTGATAAAATATAATCTACTGGCTATGAAAACTATATACTTGCTTCTGTTTTATTTTGCCGCCGTTAACATTTTACAGGCCCAACAAGTAGATGGTGGAAACGGCCATTCTATAGTACTTGATAAAGACGGTGTTGTTTGGGTTTCGGGCAGAAACGACCATGGCCAACTAGGCGATAGCACACATAATAACACATCAACTCCAATTAAAGTAAAAGGGCTGCCTAAAATAAAAACTATAGCCCGTGGGTACGACCATACATTATGCATTGATGTAGATGGTAACCTTTGGGCTTGGGGCAGGAACAACTACGGACAAATTGCCACCTGGAGTACCGAAGATGTTATAAGACCCTTAAAGCTTAATGGGCACAATAACTTTATAGCTGTTGAAGGTGGATACTGGCATACTGTAGCGTTAAAAAGTGATGGATCCGTTTGGACATGGGGACATAACTACCACGGCGAACTTGGTAATGGTAACCGAGAACACATGAATTACCCAACTGTTGTTTTAACTCTTGAAAACGGAGTAACTAAACCTTTGCTGGGTATTGTTCAAATTGCAAGTGTGGGCAACCATGTGTTGGCTCTTGATAATACCGGCCAGGTTTGGGGTTGGGGTGGCAATGGTTATAACCAGCTTGATAGCTCTTTAAACGAAACACAAACATATGCCGCTAAAATTCCGGGCAGGGTAAATATTAAACAAATAGCCACCGGCTGGCACCACTCTATTGCATTAGACAATAACGGTAAAGTTTGGGCATGGGGTACAGAACCTGCATCGCAGGTTGGAAGTAATCCGCCCGATGTTTTGCCTGCACCAATATGTTTTAATAACCTGCCTGAGATGAGCCAGATTACATGCGGCAGCTGGCATTCTATGGCCATTGATGTAAATGGTGAAGTATGGGCCTGGGGAAGGAATATTCTTGGTGTATTAGGCACGGGAGATACCATAAGTTACATGTACCCTAAAAAGGTAAAAGGCCTTACCAATGTTTGCAAAATTGGTGGTGGCTGCTTTCAGTCATTGGCTGTTACAAAAACGGGAGAGATATATTCTTTTGGCGGCAATTACAGCGGACAACAAGGTAAAATGGGCGAGAGAAAGTATTTATCGCCCATTAAATATATTTTAGCCGAAGTAAAAAACACAGGTAGTACTAATAGCATAGAACTAGCTAAACTATTAATATACGGGTTATTGGGGTTAAGCATTTTACTTAATTTATACTTAGTTACAAAAATGCGAAAAAAGAAATCACAGCCAATACAGCGGTAATTTCTACCTTTGCAGGCTATGAAATTAAGTATTGTTATACCTGCATACAACGAGGAACGCACCATACACCTGATACTGGACAAGGTATTGGCAGTAGACCTTATTGGGGGTTTTGGCAAAGAGCTTATCATTGTTAACGACTGTTCTAAAGACAATACCGAAGGTGTTATTAAAGCATATATTGCTGCTAACCCCGGTGCGGATATACAGTACTACATTCAGCCTAAAAACATGGGCAAAGGGGCTGCCTTGCACCGCGGTATTAAAGAGGCTAAAGGCGATTATATTATTATTCAGGATGCCGACCTGGAGTACGACCCCAACGAGTACAACATACTGCTTAAACCCGTAGTTGATGGTTTTGCCGATGTGGTTTACGGCTCGCGCTTTATGGGTGGTAAACCGCACCGTATTTTATTCTTTTGGCACTCTATAGGCAACAAGTTTTTAACCAGTGTTTCTAATGCCTTTACCAACCTAAACCTTACCGACATGGAAACTTGCTACAAGATGTTCCGTGCCGATATTATTAAAGGGCTTAACCTGAAAGAAAACCGCTTTGGTTTTGAACCCGAAGTAACCGCTAAAATTGCCCGCATACCTAACATACGTATTTACGAGGTTGGCATATCGTACTACGGCCGCACGTATGAAGAAGGCAAAAAAATAAGTTGGAAAGATGGTTTCCGTGCGCTGTACTGCATTGCCAAGTACAATATTTTCAGCCGCTAGTTATTCTACAGTATATACCTTAATACGCCCACCGGTAAAGTTTACAGGCTGCTTACCTATATTCCAGTAGTAGGCCACCAATGTACAATCCTTTAGCCTAGTTGCCGGTATCACAAACGAGTGCTTCAAATTATACTCACCATTAGGTTGCCTACCATACAACCAATCTAGCTGCTGATAATAATATGCAACGCTTTTTTTATCAGGGCTAATAATATCTATTACCAATCGTGAATCGGAGACTTTACCATCCAACACCTTTACTTTGCAATCCACTTCAAACAACAAATTTTTCATAGCAAGGGTATCTAACGCAAGCTTACAAAAGTCGGTGTACTCATCAATAGTATTGAGTTTATCTGCAATATTAGCTACAAGCAAAGGTGTACGTGTAACAAGAACTTTTCTTTTATACAGTCCCAAACCCGATGGTTCGTCATAATCCAGCTTGGTATAAAGCGAATCTATGCCTTTAACCTCGCCTGTTCGGGTAATTATAAAATCAGCATACAGGTTATCCCTGAAATCGGTTTCCTGTATTTGGTTTTGTCTGGCACCTTTGCGCATGTTAAAGTAAGCCCAGGTGAGTGTACGCATTTTATAGCCCGATACTATTGGCGGATAACCATTTGTTGTTGGCGTTTCTAATACCCTGTTAAAATAGCTGCGGGGGATATGTTCCCATGCCCATACTTTGCTGTGGGTAATATTGGCAGTGTATACAAAATGTAGAGGTATATACAGCACCGGAATTAGCAGTGCATACTTTAACTTAGACTGATATACATCTACAATAAAAAAAGCCGCCAACACAAACAACGGATACAGGTACATACCTACCCTGTCTTCAGGATAGTTCACCTGCATTACCGCAGCCAAAAAGTAAATAATTACCACATTGCCCAACAGCAAGCCTGCAAATAAATCGACCGGTTGCAGTTTGAAGAATTGCTTAATATCCTTGAATTTGTAAACCAAATACAAAATCAACAGGTAGAAAAACCCAATAATGAAGTATAACACAGGCATTTCCCGGGTAGAGAATACGAGCTCGGAAACAGTACCCAATGTTATTTTGATAAAGCCTTCGGTAGTGCCATAGTACAGTAACCCTCGGGCTTTTAACTCGAACATATAGCGCACCAAGTATACACCTGGTATAGCCGATAACAACACAAACCCTGCAACTGCTTTAGCTGTGCTTATCTGCTTATAATTGAGAAAGCATACTAAGCCCAAAGCAAGGTTTATCAGCGCGAAGGTGTTGAACAACGATAGGTTGGCAAGCAGCATAAACGCGTTAAAAAACAATGCCCATAACAGTAAACGGGTATTGGGTTGTTTGATAAATAATGCCGTGTAATACAACGCCGCAACCAGCAATGCCATAGACATTCCATAGCCACGGCAAAAGCCAAAAAACTCTATAAAATTATGCGCAAACCATAGCGAGATAATCAAGCCCCATTGCATGTTTTTTGCTTAGCAAGCCTGCCAGCTTATAAGTGTACCATAAATACACAGGGAAGAACAGCACATTGGCCATCCGCAACACCCATTCTGCACTGCCAAAAAGGTTATAAAAGAAATTACTCAGCGCCGAGTTTACCAAGTGGTTGTTGGCATCCATATGCGCCTGAGTATGGCAAAAAATTACCCGACTGTATGTAAAAGTAAAACGTACCTACCTCATCGCCCACCATAGGCACCACAGCAGCACGGATAATGATGAAAATGAATAACAAAAAGCCAATAAGAATAAGAAGCCTATTTTCAGTTTTGCTAAATGGCATCTCTATTGATTTACTTTTTTAGCAAATGCAATCAGGTCTTTGAAAAGCTTAAGCCTGACATCATCAACAGCATTTTGAATTTTATCTTCATCATTCCAAAAAGTCAAATCCATACTATACATAGCCATAGTTTTTATTTGCGCAACACAATTACATTGGTCTAAGCGGGATCTGCTTAATTTCAAACTATCTTCAGTAATTTCTGGAGGATAATTATAGGGTATGGGCATCCGTGTATTTTTATCCCACCTACTATCTTGCCAATCTTTATAGCGTTTAAACAATACAAGTACTTCGGGTAAATACTTCTTATCAATATCAACCATTTTGCATTTGCCGTTCTGACCACTTTTATAACTTTTAAATTGTACGGCGTCGCCTGATTTTACAATTGCAAAATCATACATCGCCTTGTCTTTATAATAATAGAATGAAAATGCCGTATCCTTAGTATAATCCATCGGCATACCATACTCGCCATGACACATACCAATTGCCTCTAACACACCACCGCATTCCATGTGTTGGGTATCTTTTTGTGCAGATAGTCCTTGCACCATAAACAACGTCAATATAACAATTAGTTTGCGCATAGGCCTATAACGAACTGGGTTACTATTTATTACATCCTAAACACACCAAACTCTTTGGTACCCTTAACACCTGCGTTGTTTACAATGGCTAAGGTCATGCCCAGGTAGTTGCGGGTATCGCGGGGGTCTATAACTCCATCGTCCCATAACTGGCCTGTGGCATACATGGCGTTAGATGTTTTCTCGGCTTCGCCAGCAACATACTCGCGCATTTGCTTCATGCCCTCTTCATCAACAGAATACCCGCCACGGTTTGCTGCTTCGCGCTGAATAATTTCCATTACGCCCCCAACTGGTCGGGGCCCATAACGGCAATTTTAGAGTTAGGGTACGAGAATAGAAAGCGAGGCTCATAAGCACGTCCGTTCATAGCGTAATTGCCCGCACCGTAGCTGGCACCCATCATAATAGTTATAGCGGGAACAGTACTGTTAGATACCGCGTTAATAAGCTTGGCACCGTGTTTAATAATGCCTCCTTCTTCATACTTCTGCCCTACCATAAAGCCGGTAATGTTTTGCAAGAATAGCAAAGGAATATCGCTGCGGTTGCACAACTGTATAAACTGTGCACCCTTATTGGCACTCTCAGAAAACAGCACCCCGTTGTTGGCAATAATGCCAATAGGGTAACCGTGTATATGCGCAAAGCCTGTTACCAGCGTTGATCCGTATTCTTTTTTAAACTCGGCAAATTCAGACCCATCAACAATACGGGCAATAACCTCGCGGGCATCAAAGGGTTTACGAACATCGGCCTGCACAATGCCCAATAGTTCTTCGGCATTGAATAAAGGTGCTTTAACCTTAGCAGGGGCTGTATGGTGAGGCACTTTTAGCATGCTCATAATCTCGCGTGCTATGCGTATGCCGTCTTTCTCGTCTTTAGCCAGATAGTCTGACACACCCGACACACGACTGTGCATTTCGGCACCGCCAAGGCTTTCATCATCGGTAACCTCGTTAGTAGCCATTTTAACCAACGGCGGGCCGGCTAAAAACACCTTGGCGGCATTCTTCACCATAATTACATAATCGCTCATGCCGGGTATGTATGCCCCACCGGCGGTGCTGTTACCAAACACAACCGATATAGACGGAATACCCTCTTTAGAACGCCTGGTAATCTCGCGGAAATTTAAACCCCCGTAGTTAAATATCTTTTCCTGCTCGGGCAGGTTAGCACCCGCACTCTCTACCAGGTTAATGGTAGGGAGCTTGTTTTGCAGGCAAATCTCATTTAAACGTAATGCCTTTTGCAGCGTGGCATAATCAATCGCCCCGCCTTTGTTGGTGCCTACGTTAGCCATAATGGCGCATAGCTTTCCACAAACCAAACCCACGCCGGCAACCATTGTTCCACCGGGTCCAAAACCATCGCCGCCAAGGCCTGCTAATGGCAATAGTTCCATAAAGGGCGAGTCTTCATCCAACAGCATTTCTATACGCTCGCGCGCTAATAGCTTGCCATTGTCTTTAGCCCGTTGGGTATGTTTATCGCCACCCTGAAAGCGGCTTTTAGCCAGTTGTTTTTCCAACTCGGCAACCAAGCCCTGCATGGCGGCATAATTCTCTTTATAGCTTGCCGACTGTGTATTAACGCGGCTTTTAATTGTTTGCATAGCAGGTGCAATATAGCTAATAGTGAAAAACAATAAACTATAATCTTAAAAATAGTATAACACAGGCTTATTAAAATATTTACTACCTTTACTATACAATGAAATTAAGGATTGCAGGGCTGATAATTGCGGCCCTTTTTTGTTCGCAGAGTGCTTTTTCTCAACTACAGGTAAACAAGATTAAGTACTCAGGGCTTAGCCTTGTGGGACTCTATTCCCTCTTTTCCCGGTGGCGATACTGCTTTGGCTAGCTACTGGAATATCAATTTAAAACCCGAAACTACTGATACCGCCTGCAAAGTACACGGCGTAGTATACGTTAAATTTTGGGTAGAAAGTACAGGGCATATTATGGAGATAATTTCGGTTGAAGCAAAGAGCGACATTTCCAAAGAAACTCCGGTTGATTACATTAACAACTGCATAAAACCTACCGAACAGTTCATAATGGATAAGGCTAAAATACTGGCCCAAACCATGCCACGGTGGAACGCTACCATAAGCCGCGACGGCGCACCCAAACGCAGTAAGGTTACCTTACCTATAGTTTATTGAGGTTCTTTTAAACAACTGCCTTTGCAGGGAATATCAAGCACGGGGTTTATACGCGCAGGTGCTTTATTGGGCAGGCTTACATGGTAATTGCTCCAACCCGATTTTTTATTGGCTGACCGGGGGTCGGGGCGGTAATAATCGGTAGAGACTATCTGCGCGCCACTGCCCAAGGCTGCTTTGCAGCCACTATAATCGCCGTAGCGGGCTTCTGTAGTACCCGAATCTGAACGGGTACGTACCATATAGCCTTTACCTACCAATTCTTTAATCACAGTTTTATTTCTGCGGCTATCATTACGGATAATAAAGGCACATTCAGGCTTACCCGGCTCTGAATACACAAACATATTGCGGCCTTTTAAACCTTCATTATTGCCTTGTATGTACAAATTTTCGGCACCGCCTTCCATTATAAATACAATCTTGCCCAAGGCACTGTTTAGCATAGGCCAATAGCCTTTGGTAACAGCCTCGTTAAGGGTGGCATAGTTACCGCGCACATCATCAGGCCTTAGTACTTGAGATGAGTTTTTACCAAACACCTCATCAATTTCGTTATCTATATTATTACAAGCATCGGCATCCCACGGCACGGCCTGGGTAAACTTAACGCCCTTTACATGGTCGCCAATAGATTCGCCTTTAGTTTCAACCAATATAAAAATGGGTATATGGCCCGGGTGCAAATCGCTCCACTTTTTAACCCGTTGCATGGCTTCCCTAAAGGTATAAAACTGGGTGTTGTAGTCAATATCAGGAATATGCAGCACCTTCATACCGGGCTTTTTCAGCTCTTCTACTTTAGAGTTGGCGCTTTTAAATGCCAAACGGTTGCCATAGCGTTTGTAAAAGTTACCGCCCTGTGGGTCGTTATAAATATCGATTTCTATGCTACGTATACCAAAGCTATCAAACTGCATTTCTAGCGGAAGATGGCTATAGTCAAGCTCACGCACATCAAGGGGTTTAATCTTTTCTAACAACTTCAACGCACGCATAACACCCTTATCGGTACTCATGCGGTAACTGTTGTGGCTGCCCACTACCTGAATTTGGTTAAGGTGCAGGGGCACATCGCAAACACTGGTCTGCGCAAAGCCGGTAAGTAAAAGAAAACTGAACGCCGCCGAAGCAAATATTTTTCTCACAGTTAGAAAATTGTACTGCTAAACTACGAATATTGTGCCGCTTTTAACGTTGCCTGTATGTAAAATTTATGGGGATGGTTAAAACCGATTCTACCGCCTCGCCATTGTTGTTCCGTGCCGGGTTAAACTCAATCAGCCTAGCAACTCGCATAGCCTCCGAATCCACATCTTGCCTATATCCGCGTATCATGTAGGCATTAAACACATTACCCTCTTTATCAATACGCACCTGAACAAACACCGTGAGGTTGTGGCCCAGCTTTTCGGGCCAGCGGATGTTGGCATCAATAAAATCGTTCATGCCATCAGTACCGTCTATGGGTTCGGGGTCTACCGGCTCTATGGGACTGGGTTTGCCCATTATAATTTCACCATCATCTATCAAATCTTCCGGCACAGTTGGAACTTCTGGTGTTACCAATACTCCCATCAAGGGCATTTCGAGCGTATCAATTTCTACTTTAGGGGTATCAACTATCGGATTATTATCTATACGCATAGGCCCACCCAGCATGTCCATGTTTGGTATATTTATTATGCTTGATGAAGTATCAGGTACTGTATCTATTGGTGGTTTTATTGGTGCAATGGTATCGCCTAGCAGCACCATTGTTTCCCATTGGCCTTTTACCGGTTTATTACAAATAACGGGCGGCTTTATTCTTTTGGCGCTGTCTTGCACCTGAATAACGGCAGGCTCGCCCTTAACAACCGGCGCAGCCATTTTACCCATTGTTTTTTGGGCGCTTAATGTAGTTGTAGAAAGTAACAATGCCGAGCCCGCAGCTAATACCGCGGCAGCCCTATCAAACCTAAATTGTGGTAAATGAACAGTTTGCTTTGCCTTAAAGCGGCCACAAAGTTTACCCTCGGCTTCTTGCCATGCACGGGTAAAATCGTTTTGGTCTTTATTGGTAAAGTCTACCACCTTTTTGTTGCAAACATCGCAATGGCGACCGCCCTCTACAGGGTGCATCTTGTCCCAATTCTCGTTGCAGATAAACTTCAGTTCTACACCTTCAATTTGCTCCGGCTTTTGCATGGCTTCTAAATTTTAGAAGGAGATGCGGGGAAGAGAGGGATTCCATAAAAGTGTTAAATATTGATGGCATTAACCGGGCACAATTATGGTGCGGTATTATTGCTTGCCCGCATCAAGTAATTTTGCATTAATTATTAAAACATCAGATTTTATTTGTGGCCTTATTTTGTTGAAGGCATCATTTAACGCATCAGTGTATGATTTTCTATTTGCATGTTCATTTCTTAGCGAATACCCATAATAATAAGCAACTTTAACGTTTGATTCTCCAATGGCAGTATAGCTTCCAATTAATTTATTATTCCGGTCCATAATACGCATCTCTACAGCTACTTTATAGCGTATAATCAAAAATGGCAAACCAAATAAATTGGGAATAGTAAATAACAAAGACGATACAATAAAACTGCCCATACCATATTTAGCATCAATTATATTTCTTTTAAACACTATGGTGCCATATTTATCTCCGTATGGGTCAATTAAATTTGATTCAACTTCTTTAGTAAAAAGATTAGCCTCATCGTTAAGAATAAATGTTGAATGATAAGGGCTACTTGTATTAATGCCCTGCCCTGATATATCTTCAATCTTTCTGTCAAGTGTCAATAATTTTGGGGTAATGGGGTCGTTAGTAGGAACAATCATAGCCCCATTCCACGTTTTACAGCCTGTTAAAACTGAAAAAATCGCAACCGATAATAAAATTATATTTCTCATTAGTTCATTTTGTAAGTTTGGTAATAAGTATAGCTCCAATTATAAGAACTAATTTAGCATTTAAGTAAATTAATTCTCTTATAGTTTTATTATTTATTTTCCTTTGAGTTTTTCACTTTGCTGTTTTTTTGAGATTCCATAAAACTATCAGAAAAGAAAGATTTTTCGTTTTTCAATTTTCGTTTTTAGTTATCGTGTCGCCTTCTCAATCATCTTCCTAACCCTGTCGGCAATGCCCTCGTTAGTTAGTTTGTGGCGGCTTAGGCCATCAACCATAATAGGGAATGCAAACGGTGTGGCTTTTTCGGGCTTGGTTAGGATGATAGTTTGCCCTTGTATACGCTTTAGGGCTTCGCGCAGGCGCACCTCTTCTAACTGAAAATACAGGGCCTCTTCCATCGCCTGGCGAAGCAATAGGTTGTTCTTATCATAGTCGTTAAACACATCGTAAAACAAGCTGCTGCTGGCTTGCAGGTGGCGCGTTTTTACCACCTTATCGGGGTAGCCCTTAAACACCAACCCGGCAATAGAGGCAATATCGCGGAAACGGCGGCGGGCAATCTCGGTATAGTTGGTGCTGGCGTATATATCGTTCAGCAAATTATCGGTGCTAAATAGTTCATTATTGATGAAGTCTTCGGGGTGCAGTTCGGCATCGGTAAGCAGTTCAAAACCATAATCATTCATAGCCATAGAGAAGGTTACCTTCATGCTCTTAGACATACGGTAGGCCAATAGCATAGCCATACCCTCGTGCACCAAACGCCCTTCAAACGGAAAGAAAAAGAGGTGGCTGCCTTCCTTTGTTTTGTGGAACTCTATAAGCAACTCATTAGTACGCGGTATGGCCGAACGGCTCTTCTGAATCTCGAACAACGGTGTCAGGTACAGCATTTCATCTTCCCAACTTTTGCCGTTTACATACTCGTCCAGCTTCAACCGTAAAAACTCCGATACCTCTGACGATAGCGGCATCCTGCCCCCATCCACGATGGTACTATGGCCTTGCCCTTGCCGTTGCGCACCCAGGCTTTCATGTCGCGTATCATAACCAGTTCCAGCGTGCGGCCCGAGAAGGTGAAGGTATCGCCCGGTTTTAGTTTGGAAATGAAGTACTCTTCCATAGCGCCAATGCGCTTGCCTGTCATGTACTGCACGGTTATCATACTGTCTGATGCTATGGTGCCGATAGACAACCTATGACGCATAGCCACCATACGGCTTTTCACTATCCACAGTCCATCTTCCACCTCTACCTTGTTAAACTCGTTGTAGTTGCGCAAAGTCTCCCCACCAAAGCGGATAAAGTCTAACAACTGTCCCCATTCGTCCTCGTCAATAGAGTTATAGGCAAAGGTATTCTTCACCTCGTAGTATATATCGCCGGGGTAAAACCCGTCAGACACTGCAAGGGTAACCATGTATTGTATCAGCACATCAAAGGCCCTAACCACTGGCATGCGGCTCTCAAACCGTTTCTGCCTGAAGGCTTCTTTAAACGCGGCGGCTTCTATCAGTTCTAAGGCATTGGTAGGCAACAAGTATATGCGGCTTACCTGCCCCGGCGCATGGCCACTACGGCCCGCACGTTGCGCAAAGCGGGCGACACCCTTAGGGCTGCCTACCTGTATTACTGTTTCTACGGGTCTAAAATCAACACCCAAATCTAAACTGCTGGTGCATACCACAACCTTTAGCATGCCTGCGTCTAACGCCTCCTCTACCCACTTGCGGGTTTCAGCACTTAGCGAGCCGTGGTGCAAGGCTATAATACCGGCCCATTCGGGGTTTACCTCTAGCAGGCGCTGGTACCAAATCTCGGCCTGCGACCGGGTATTGGTAAACACCAGGGTAGACCGCGATTTATTAATAATATCTACCGCCCGTTTTATAAGGGTTATGCCCAAATGCCCCGCCCACGGAAAGGTTTCTATCTCATCGGGGATGATGGTCTCAATATCCAGTTTCTTATCAATCTCAGCCTTAATAATTTTGCTTTTTGGGTGGGTCATTCCCAGCAACACTTCCATGGCTTCGTCAAGGTTGCCAATGGTGGCAGATATGCCCCAGGTGCGCAACTCGGGCAGCATGCCTCGTAAGCGCGAAAGGCCCAATTCTACCTGCACGCCCCGTTTGTTACCAATAAGCTCATGCCACTCATCAACCACTACGCAGCGCAGGTTTTTAAACAACTCTGCGTACTGCTTTTGGGCTAGCATAAGGTGCAGGCTTTCGGGCGTGGTTATAAGGCATTGCGGGGGAGTTTTCTTTTGGCTGGCTCGCTGCGATGAACTGGTATCGCCCGTGCGCAGGTCTACTTTCCATTCAAGGCCTAAATCGGTACAGGCAGTTTGTATGGCGTCTTTAATCTCTGCTGCTAATGCCCTAACGGGACTAATCCACAGCAGTTGCAGGCCCTTTTGCTTAATGCCTTTTTGCTGCTCTATAAGTGATGCTATAAGCACCGGCAATGCCATGGCGTATGTTTTACCGCTACCTGTAGGTGCATTAAGCAGGCCCGAGTAGCCATCCATATAGGCACGTAAACATTCCTGCTGAAAAGCAAATGCTTTCCAGCCGCGGTGTTTAAACCAATTGGTATGGATTTGTAGTGGTGTCATGTACCCCCTCGCCCTTCGGGCACTCACCCTATATTAGGGTGAGAGTTGTTAGGCTAAGTAACAAGGATAGTGATAAAAGGTTAAAACCCCATCAACCCAAATAAGCCTTCTATTTTAGCCGGCCAGCCAAAGTACAGGTGATTTATGGCGTTGCCAAAGAAAAACGACAGGGTTAAAAACACATACATAAACGCGTTGGCCCGTAACGACATAATTGATAACACCACAAAGTACAGCGACTTATAAAAGTAGCTGTTGGTTTTGCGGTTTACGACCATTTCCAGCATCATTCCGCCTGAGTTATGTTTAGCCTGGCGGCTGATAACATCGTTCAATATAAAGCTATAGGTAAACAGCGCAAAATAGGCCGTTAATATTAGCTTCCATTTAGGAAAGTTTACCGTGGGTGCTGCGTAATCTATAAGGCTATACAGGTATGCACCCACAAAGCCGTTTATGTAGATGTAGAACACAAAAAGCAGCGCGTATACAACCAATTCGCCACGTTTGGCATGCTTTGATATGGGGGCTGTAATTAATGACAGTACGTAGTTTAAAACGCCCAACAGCGGATAAAATACTACGCTCCACACCACAAAACAGAATATTAAAAACCATACATAACTCATACCTCAACAGTTTTAGTTAAACACTAAGTATGTAAAAGAGTACAGGTTATTTCATTGTCATTGTTTCTATTACTATAACGTTTGGCAACTACTTATGGTTTAGACAATTTATATGCCACAAAAAAGTCCCCTCGCCAAAGGCGAAAGGACTTTCATTATCTAATTATCTTATTGTCTAATTATCTAATTGATAACTACCTGTAAGTAGTTTTCTTTTTCGCTTCGCGTTTAGGCTTATCGGTTTCTATCTCAACACGAATACGGCGGCCTTTGTAATCAAAACCATGTAGCATGTTTTTAATAGTATCGGCAAACTCAGTTTCTGCTTCAAAGAAAGAGTAAGCACCTTTAACCGTAATACGGCCTACGGCACGTTTTGGCACGTTGCAACGTTGTAGAATAAAGCCTAACAATTTACCATTATCAAGGCCTTCCATTTTGCCAATGCTCATAAACATACGTTCGTAATCGCCATCATCAGCGCGGCTTCCGCTGCGTTCGCCACGGCCACCTTCGCTACGGCCACCATCGCGGTCTTTGCCACCATCACGGTCGCGGTCGCGGGGTTCAGCTTTCTTGTTAAGGTCGGCCGATCCACTGTAGTAATCAAAGTAGCGGTTAAACTCTAACGATGCAAAACGGGTAATAATCTCTTCCTTGCTTAAGTCTTCCAGTTCAGCAAAAACAGCCGGCAAGAAGCTTGCAATATCTTTCTCGTTAATCTTCACATCGTGCAGGCGGTGAACAAGTTCCAATACGCGTTTCTCACAAACCTCAACACCCGTAGGCACAAGGGTTTGAACAAAATTAACATTGGCTTTTTTCTCTATCTGACGAATTTTATGCATATCCCTGCGGGTGATGATAGCGATAGAGAAACCCGTTTTACCGGCACGCGCTGTACGGCCGCTACGGTGGGTATAGTACTCTACTTCATCAGGCAGGTTCATGTGGAATACGTGGGTAATGTTGCTAACGTCTATACCGCGGGCGGCCACATCGGTAGCAATAAGCAACTGCAGGGTTTTGGCTTTAAAAGCCTTCATAACCTTGTCGCGCTGCGCTTGCGATAAGTCGCCATGTAAGGCATCGGCATTGTAGCCATCCTTCATCAGCTTCTCAGCAATATCTTGTGTTTCGGCCTTGGTACGGCAAAAAATAACACCAAATACATCGGGGTTAATATCTACCACACGTTTAAGGGCCTCGTAACGGTTGCGGTCGTCAACCATCATATACAAGTGGGTAATATTTTCGTTACCCTGGTTTTTACTGCCTACTGAAATCTCGTAAGGCTCAGTCATGTACTTTTTAGAAATACGCTGAATTTCTACCGGCATAGTAGCCGAGAACAACCATACGTTTTTCTCTTTAGGCGTGTGAGATAGGATAAAGTCGATATCGTCTTTAAAGCCCATGTTAAGCATCTCATCAGCCTCATCTAACACAACGTAGCCTACGCTGCCAATATCTATGGCTTTACGGTCCATAAGGTCCATTAAACGGCCGGGGGTGGCTACAATTATCTGAGCCCCTTTACGGATTTGTTTAATTTGGTCCTGAATGCTGGCGCCGCCATATACGGGCACAATGTTAAGAGGTTTTACGCCCTTGCAATAGTTTACAAGGTCGCTTTTAATTTGCACGCAAAGTTCGCGTGTGGGAGCAAGGATTAACGCTTGCGTTATCCGGTTCTGATCGTCGGCAAGCTCAATAAGAGGCAGGCCAAACGCGGCAGTCTTGCCGGTGCCTGTTTGCGAAAGGCATACCAAATCGGTAGGGCCTTCTAGCAGAACAGGGATTGCTTCTTTTTGAACAGGAGTTGGCGTTTCAAAGCCAAGTGACGTGACTGCTGCAACTAATTTGTCGGACAGTCCTAGTGATTGAAAGTTATTCATTTATGCGGCAAAGGTACAAAAAAAATGTGAATAATGTAATGTGTTGTTTAGTAAGCCTTTAAGTGTTTTAATATTATATTGAGTTACAAGTAATTAACATTATCAGGGGTCAGTAGTCAGTAGTCAGTTCCCTCACCCCGGTCACTCACAGGTTCGTGACTTTCCCCTCTCCACGCGTGGAGAGGGGTGTCGATACGCCATAAGCGGATTGACGGGGAGAGGTAAACCCCTACAGCGTGTAGCTGATAAACCCATTTTCGCGCTTTCAAAACTCTCCCCCAGCCCCTCTCTTAATATTAAGAGAGGGGTGCGACCGTTCCTAAAATCTGTTTAACACTACACAGCACCCTGTGTCGCGGGAGAGTTAAACCCCTACAGCATGTAGCTAATAAACTCGTTTTCGCGGTTTACCGTACCCCCTCCTGCCTCTCTACGTTCGGCTTTCCTCCCCCTACTCGTAGGGGGAGGTGTCGACACGCCTTGGCGGGGAGACGGTGGGGGTACAGAACCCTTACAGCGTGTAGCTAACAAGCACGTTTTCGCGGGTGCGATTTATAGGCTCTTCCCCTGCAAAGCGCGAGTGGTCGTGCCGCCAGGCAAGACCGAGGGGTATATTATCTTTCTACTTCATTTTTAGTTTTTCACTTTTCGTTTTTAGTTTAACTAAACTCCTACAGCGTGTAGCCCGACAACCCGTTTTCGCGTCTATCCCGACATTCATCGTCGGGAGGTTTCTTTTTAACTCCCCTCCTTTTTAAGGAGGGGTAATTCTGACTGCCAAGTCAGAATGGGGTGGTTACATAAATCCTCCCCTACTCGTAGGGGGAGGTGTCGACACGCCTTGGCGGGGAGACGGTGGGGGTACGGAACCGTACAGCATGTAGCTAATGGACCCGTTTTCGCGGGTGCGATTTATAGGCACTCCCCTGCAAAGGGGAGTGGTCGTGCCGCCAGGCAAGACCGAGGGGGTATATTATCCGAGGGGGTATATTATCTTTCTACTTCATTTTTAGTTTTTCACTTTTCGTTTTTAGTTTAACTAAACCCCTACAGCGTTTAGCTAATAAACTCGTTTTCGCGGCCGTTTTAAAGGTCCCTCTCATTGAGAGGGTGGATGTCGCCAACGGCGACAGACGGGAGAGGGTATTCTTAGGATGCAGTATCGCAGTATTTGTATTTTTCATTTTTAACATTTCTTTTCGTTTAATACAAACACCTTAACCCCAATCTCGTTTTAAACGAGACCAGGGTTAGGGGCAAAATACAGTTGGATATCTTACTTACAGAGCTTAATTCAAAGATGATTTCGGCTTACTCTACCGTTATTTTTAATGTTTAATTGTTCATTGTAAAATGATAGTTGTAAAAGCTACGTAGCAGTTTTTTGGTTTTTACCTGAATAACCCATCAGGAATCGGGTGCCAAGAAGTTATTGCGCAATAACGAGTACAAAGATACAACAACCCGACACCAAAAGTCAAGTATTTTATAAATATTGTTAATAAATAATGTATTACAAACTACCCCTTTTTAGAGAGGGATTTAAAATCTACCTCAGAAAAAATCTACCTCATTGAGGGAGTACCTCGGCTACGCCGAGGGGAGGGAGGGTATTCTCCAACCGCTCTACTACCCTTTCAATATCGTTTTTAACTATTTCCAAATTGTTGTAGACATCTTCATTCGTAAAGCGCAGTACTGTGTAGCCTTTGGTAACCAGTTCATTGGTTTTTACAAAATCTTTAGCTTGTACTTCTTCGGTATCATGTATAGAACCATCAACCTCAATTATCAACTTTAACTCTTTACACATAAAGTCGGCTATGTAATGCATTATCGGGCGCTGCCTGTTAAATGTATAACCCTTCATTTGTTTGTTGCGCAGTACAAACTTCCAAAGCCATACTTCGGCCTTGGTGCCCTTGCTACGCATATTAGTAGCATTCTCCCGATGGGCTTTCCTGTAATCCGAAATATGATCAGGATGAATATACTCTTGGCTCATTTGGCAAGTATAAAAATCTTTTGGCAACAATCCCCTATACCATACCCTCTCCCGTCTTCCCGCTTTGCGGGAATCCACCCTCTCAAAGAGAGGGATTTTAAAACATCTCTTTAAAAAGATCTCCCTCTGTGAGGGAGTACCCGAGCAAAGCGAGGGGGAGGGAGGGTTAGCCAAATAAAATATTACCCTCTCCCGTCAGCAACCTAGTTGCTGCCACCCTCTCAATGAGAGGATTTTAAAATCTACTTACAAAAAAATCTCCCTCATTGAGGCCCGCCCGGATAAATGGTTTATCCATTCGGACCGGGAGGGAGGGTATTTGCAACAAACAAAACCCCCAGACCTTTAGGTCTGGGGGTTTTACTAATCATTTATTAAAAGCAATACCTTATTTAGCTATTAGCAGTTTCTTTTTGCCCAATATTTTGCCATCTGCATTGGTTATTAAAACACTGTATAAGCCATTGCTTAAGCCTTCTAAACCCACACGCGTGTTATTGGTTAAAGGCAATGTTTGTTTGCTAACCAAACCGCCTTGAACAGAGTAAACAGCAACCTCTACCTTACCATAATCTTTTGATGTTAGCAGTGTAAAATAATCTTGCGCCGGGTTAGGGAAAAGGTTGATATCATCTACCAAAAGCTGTTCAGGAGCAGATGTGGTAGTTTCTAACCGTTTAGGGTATGCATCGTAGCAATTATTCAAATTCCTCATCAGGTCGAAATACTGCCCATCTTCAAAATTCAACGGTTGGTAGCTGGTTTGCAAACCCGTAATTAACGATACCCCAATAATATTGCCCCCATTGTTGTAGTAGTAGGTAAGCGTATTAGGGTCTACCGCGGCACCGGCGTTTAAAGAGTAGCCACCCAGCGAAACAGAGTAAGGAGAGATGATAGTTACAACACCTGTTGCAGGGTTTATTTTACCCAGCCTAACGGTAGACGAGTCTAGCACCTGTGTTTCAATATCAGGAAAAAGCGGGTCTTGGATAGTGCTAAAATAATTTTTCCTAACCAGGCCGTAAATTGCAGTATCTACGCAGCTGTAAGCAAAATTATCAAACACAATACCATCAGGATTTACTATTGGCATAATGCTGTAAACACTGCCATTGTACAAGTCTAACCCAACAATATTAGCCCCGGTAGAGTAATAAAAAACCATTTGGTAAGGGTCTATAGTACTACCGGCAAGCGCGTAGCCTAACCCAATAGCTTGTGGCGATATACGGGTAATAACACCTGTAGCGGTATTTACTTTTGCCAAATAGGTTTGCGTTAGGTTTTGGTTATCTCCTACTACCCTTGCTAAACCATACAAAGTACTATCAGCATTGTTAAACCTAAAGTTATCAAAATAGCTGTCGCCCAAAGGGTCTGTTAACGGAACATTAGTAATTATTTGCCCATTGGTTAAGCTAAGGGCCAGCAAATCAGTATTACCAATAAAAACATAGCTGTTATCGTAGGGGTTTAAAGCCGCACCGGTTAGGTTTACACTGCGGGTGTAGGCAGCGGTACCAATATTATCAACCTGGCCCGTAGCAGGGTTTAAGTTTCCTAACCTTACGGTACACGAGTCAAACTGCTCGTATTCACCACCAAATAAAGTATCAAAAACTGTGGTGTAATAGTTTTTACGCACAACACCAATAAGGCTGGGCGATTGCGCAAAGGCCTGGTGCGCTGTTAAAGCAATAAAGCTAATAATAAACAGTTTTTTCATGCTTGCAAAGGTTTGATTTACAATATATAAAAAACAGCCCTGAATAATGTTTAAAATGACGTAATTTTTAAGATATCATTCTGTAAAGCTTAAAAGTATAATTAACTAAAATGCCTTATAATTTGAAGTATGAATACTACTAACTGGCAGGCGGGCTTACTATCAGGGCTAAAGCCCTTGTACACTGCTATTATATACCCCACACTAAAGTGCGGGGTTAGGCATTAAGCTTTGGCACAAAACGCTTAAAAAAACTGCGAAGTTAGCAGCATACTATGCTTTAACCCCAGACTTTAGTCTGGGGAAGTTGCGCAAGGATTTATTGGGCTTTAGCCCAAATTTAAATGGTGGCTAAAGCCTGTTATTTGCCACAAACAAAACCCCTCCCGATAACTCTCGGGACTAAAGGCCGGGGCAATTTTTTTAATCGTCATTCCCGCAAAGACAGGAATCTCACTTAATGGTGCAAACGAACAATTTCTTTTAATAACGCTGCTAAACTATGTTTAAAGTCAATTTCTGTTTCTGTTATTAATGGGACCTTTTTAGCAATTATTGTATGAAGTTCTCTGTCAGAAATGTCACGGCTTAAATTTTGCAGCCTAAGAACTAAATTTTTATCAGATTTACCAAAAGGGTGTTGGTTGCAAACCTCCGCAAAAGTATTCTTAGCAAAAAGAGGAGGTACATGATCAAGAGTAGAGCGTAATAGAAATGCTACGCTGTAATAATTTTTATTATTATAATTTTCATTTATCTCATTTAATAAAGCTAGTAGCTTAGAAAAATCAAAGGTTACAGTAGGTAACTTTCTTATCTCTTCAATAATACTTTTATCTACATAGGATGCATGAACTACTTCAACTCCAGCCATAGCAATTTTTTCTTCTTTTAAATCGCCATAACCAACGCTACCGATTATATCTTTAGTAATATCAATAGCGCTGTGTTCAATAAAAAAATCTTTGGTTAATTTAAATCCAAAGTGAATACTCCCCTCTACATATCTGCTTGTAAAACTCTGCCCATTTTTTATTGCTGCAACAATGCCTTTTAAATATCTATCATAGGAAACCCCTTCTGGATTCTTATAAATTTTAATGTAAGAACATCCTTTAAGTAATTTCTTTTCACCATTAAGTGTGAATGATTCTCTACCTGATTTATACGCATTAACGATAAGTTCAAGCTCAGATGAATCAACATCCAAAACATTGTACTTACTCATCGAGTTTGACAATATTAAACTATATATATCCATACTTCGGTTTTTAGTTCTTAGTACAAACCCCTGCCTCATTGCTGAAACAGGGGTTCATTTATCATTATCTAATTATCTTATTCGCTAATTATCTAATTTACTTCACTTCCTCAAAATCTACATCCTTCACCTCTCCGTTGGCATCGCCTTGCGGTGCGCCTTAGCCGCCATCGGCGCCCGGGGCAGCGTTAGGGTCGCCGCCGGCTGCTGCATACATTTTGGTAGATGCTGCCTGCCATACACTGTTTAGGTGGTCGGTAGCGGGCTCTATGCGGGCCAGGTCTTTCGCTTCAAAAGCAGATTTAAGGTCAGCTAATGCCGTTTCAATAGATGTTTTTTCTTCCGCCGGAAGTTTATCACCAAACTCTTTCAGGTTTTTCTCTGTTTCAAAAATCATAGAGTCGGCCTTGTTTAGTTTGTCAACCTCTTCTTTGGCTTTACGGTCGGCATCGGCGTTAGCTTCAGCTTCCTGTTTCATACGTGCAATGTCCGCATCGTTCAATCCGCTAGAAGCTTCAATGCGTATCGACTGGCTTTTGCCTGATGCTTTGTCTTTAGACGATACGTTTAATATACCGTTGGCATCAATATCAAAAGTTACCTCAACCTGTGGAACGCCGCGTGGTGCTGGTGGTATACCATCTAAATGGAATTTACCAAGTGTACGGTTGTCGCGGGCCATTGGGCGCTCGCCTTGCAATACGTGTATCTCTACCGATGGTTGGTTGTCTGATGCTGTAGAGAAGGTTTCGCTCTTACGGGTTGGTATAGTAGTGTTGGCCTCAATAAGTTTGGTCATAACACCGCCCATAGTTTCTATACCAAGCGATAGTGGGGTAACGTCTAGTAACAGAACGTCTTTCACCTCGCCGGTTAATACACCGCCTTGTATAGCGGCACCAATAGCTACTACCTCATCAGGGTTAACACCTTTAGATGCAGGTTTGCCAAAAAACTTCTCAACCGCGGCCTGTATAGCAGGTATACGGGTAGAACCACCTACAAGAATAACCTCGTCTATTTGGCTTGGAGAAAGACCTGCCGCTTTAAGGGCACTTTCGCAAGGAGCAATGGTGCGTTTAATAAGGCTATCGGCCAATTGCTCAAACTTAGCGCGGGTAAGTTGTTTTACCAAGTGTTTTGGTATACCATCTACCGGCATAATGTAAGGCAGGTTAATTTCTGTAGTTGATGAGCTTGAAAGTTCAATCTTAGCCTTTTCAGCAGCCTCTTTTAAACGTTGCAAAGCCATAGGATCTTTACGCAAGTCAAGGGCTTGGCCTTCGTCGTTCATAAACTCCTGGGCTAACCAGTCAATAATTACCTTAGTCAAAATCGTCGCCACCCAGGTGGGTATCACCGTCGGTAGATTTTACTTCAAATACACCGTCGCCCAGTTCAAGAACAGATACATCGTGTGTACCACCACCACAGTCAAATACTACAATTTTGCTATCGGTATGTTGCTTATCTAAACCGTAAGCAAGGGCAGCCGCTGTAGGCTCGTTTATAATACGTTTAACGGTAAGGCCCGCAATTTCGCCTGCCTCTTTAGTGGCTTGGCGTTGGGCATCGTTAAAATATGCAGGCACGGTAATAACGGCTTCTGTAACCTCGTGGCTAAGGTAATCTTCGGCGGTTTTCTTCATTTTTTGAAGCACCATAGCCGAAATTTCCTGCGGGGTATACATGCGGTCGTCAATTTTAACGCGCGGGGTGTTGTTATCGCCTTTTACAAGCTCGTAAGGAACACGCTCGTCCGATACTTCGCTAAAAGTATGCCCCATAAAACGCTTAATAGAAGCGATAGTTTTTTTAGGGTTGGTAATGGCCTGGCGCTTGGCAGGGTCGCCCACTTTACGCTCGCCTTTATCAATAAATGCTACAATTGATGGGGTAGTACGTTTACCCTCGCTGTTTGGTATAACCACAGGCTCGTTACCCTCCATTACCGCCACACACGAGTTGGTAGTACCTAAGTCAATTCCAATAATTTTTCCCATTGTTCTAATGTTTTACTTATTCAGGTTAGTTGTTATTCTTTTTACTAAACACCAAACAATAGTCAAAGGTTATGCCATGGGGTGTATGGCAGATTTTGTGTGATAATTTTGGCAAACAGGGGCAAAAGTGTGTGACAGAGTGGCAGAAACCTTGTTAATAATAATAATAAAACTAAATATGAAACACGCTACACGCCAACAAAACAAACCTTAGAATTGATCTTTGATAATATAATCGTTGGTTCAATCCCAACAACTTTATATAAAAATGTATTTTTGAGCACTAAATGAAGGATCTTTCTAACATAACAACATGGCAAAATAGCTTTGGATTGCTACCAATTCATTTAAGGCCTGTTAATAGCGAATCTAATTTTGTTCTGCTAAATGGAGGATATGGAGATTTTTGCTTGCAAACTAATAAAAGTGATGCTAGCCCAGAAGATTACTTCTCAGAATCATGGTCAAGCAACACCAAAAATTTTATTGTAATTAATAACAATAAAACTGAAATATATAATTGGCAAAAGAATAATGTAGAAATTATCAGTAATGAGCAGGTAAGTAAAAATTTTGATAAATTTTATACATATTTACTATCAAAAAGTTATAAGTCTGAACGTGACGTAATTCCTTTTATTATAGATATTTTCAGGCAATTTCGTAACTTAACAAGAGAAAAAACAAATCCTACCGAAGCCTTAAATCTGTTATTCTTGCTTTTAACTTCTTTAGAGGAAAATCTTAATATTAATATAGATTTTGAAAAATGGGGAATAAAAGAGACCTCTATACCTAGTGGATTTGGGTATTACGTTGATCGATTAAAAGAAAATAATATTAAGCCTCATTTAGATTTAATTATAAGGCATTCCTCAGGGGCTCTATTTCAAGAAGCTCAAAAAGAAGTTTTATTTTTCAATCCTCAAATGGAGCTTTTTGGCGGAGTTTCTAACAAACTAAATTCAAAAGAAAATTTATATTCAAGCGTTCACTACACTCCAGCATACATTGCTAGGACAATTGTTGAAAACGCATTAGAAAAACTAGACTTAAGTAAAACAAATATTAAAATATTTGACCCTGCATGTGGATCGTGCGAGTTTTTAATTGAAGCTCTAAAGCAATTAAAAGAAAAAAATTATAATGGATCTGTTCAAATTGTAGGTTGGGACACCTCTGCTACCGCAGTAAATACATCTACGTTTTTACTAACTTTTGAAAAAAGAAAAGTATGGGGAGATAAACTAACATTTAATATCGAATTAGTAACTGACTCTTTATTAAAAAAATGGGATGAGGACTATGATTTAATACTAATGAATCCTCCTTTTGTGTCTTGGGAATTGCTTGAAAGTAAAGAAGCAAGGGATGCTGTAAAAGAAACTTTAAACATTAATTTTTCAGGCAGACCGAACCAAGCCAGTGCATTTTTTTACAAGTCCGTAAAATCGTTAAGTAATCATGGAGTTATAGGGTGTGTAATACCATCATCTTTATTAACCCTAGACTCATATAAAAAACTAAGGTCTGATATTAATGAGCAATTAAGTATTAATTTAATAGCTAAACTGGGTAATTTTATTTTTGAAGATGCCCTAACAGATGTTAGCATTCTAGTAGGACATAAACCCAAAATTAATGACTTAGTACCAACTATACTATGGAGCAGAAATGAAAAAGGCATTGCTAATGAAGCCTTGAGAGATTTGAGGAAGATGAATTATACAAGTCAATTTACCATTAATAAAATTGATTATAGCATTTTTCAACCCATACAATTTCCTATTGTTGAAGATAGCTGGAGACCTATATCAGTTACTCAAAACCAATTATTAAAAAAAGTAAATCGTTTTGTTATTGACAAAAAATTATATCCTGTAAAAGATATTTTCAAAGTTCAACAAGGAATCAATTCCGGAAATAACGTTTTCAAAATTAATAAGGAAGAATACTTACAATTACCTAAAAATGAACAACTTTTTTTAGGCCAGTAATTGATAATAGTTCAATTAAATACGGGCAAATTTATCTTGATCAGTATATTTGGTATCCATATAATAGTAATGGCGCAAAAATTCATACAGAAGAAGAATTAGTAAAACTAGCTCCTTCCTTTTCCAATAAACTATACCCTATAAAAGATAGCTTAAAAAACGTCCCTCTATTAACCCAAGTCAGTGGTGGTTATTGAGTAGGCATCGCAATTGGCTAATTGAGAATGAACCAAGATTGTTTTCTACTCGTTTTGGTAATTCTGATTCATTTGCTTTTGATATAAATGGGACTTTTACAATTGAAAATGGGAATGCATGGATTCCTAAAAAGAATTCGAATTAGACTACTATTATTTTTACTTAGCATTATTTAGTAGTGAAGTATTCGATGATTTATTATCTATATACTCTCGGCAACTTTCAGGTGGAAGGTGGTATGATTTAGGTGGGAAATACACTCATGAAATACCTATCCCTAATGTATTTGACCAAGAGATAAGAAGCACAGAAGGTTATAAATTATTAGTTGATATTGGCAATCAATTAACCTTAGGTAATACATATATTAAAAGTATGACCAAAGATATACTGTTAAAATTTTTCTACCCAGAAGACATTCGGTAATGTTAGATTACAAAAAAATTATTGAAGGGATAAACTCTTCTTGCAAACCTTATTTTACAGAATCTGTATTTAAACTTCAACCTAGTAGTTTAAATAGGTTTTCTATTTCAGGAGACAATCTATTTAAAGCTATTAATAATTATGATAAATCCAAAGAAGAGATTAATGTATTAAAATGGTTTGATGATTTTTGGATATATATAGATATTAAATTTATTGACAAAAATACTTTTATATCAATCTCTGTTTTTCAAGGGGCGGATATGGACAAAACAAAACATCAACTTTTTAGAGCCGAATGGGACGATTATAACAATACCGATGAAAAACATCCTCAACCTCATTGGCATATAACTTCAAATCAAGCTATAGAAAATACATTTGAAGAATTAGCTGCAGTTGATGATTCTGATACATTTGTAAACTTATTACAACAAGAAAAATCAAAAATTATTAATATTAATAAAATCCACTTTGCAATGAATGGGAATTGGATAAATGATGATTCTCATGTTCATGCACTTAATAATGAGGGTAAAATTATAAAATGGTTCCAAGGTATATTATCGCACCTAAAAGATCAGCTATTATATGTAAAAATGTAATTAATTGACGTGATAAAACCCTATTATTCACAGGCAAATGAACTAAGCAGGGTTGAAACGGTTATTTACTATATTTGCACCCTATTTTGATATACCATGTTTGAAAATTTAAGTGATAAGCTAGACCGGGCGTTTAAAGTTTTAAAAGGCTAGGGACAGATTACCGAGATAAACGTAGCCGAGACTTTGAAGGAAGTCCGCAAGGCGTTACTAGATGCCGACGTTAACTTTAAAGTGGCTAAAACCTTTACCGATACGGTTAAGGAAAAAGCCCTGGGTGCTAACGTATTAACATCGTTACAGCCAAGCCAGTTAATGGTTAAAATCGTGCACGACGAGCTTGCCCAACTTATGGGTGGCAGCAGTGTAGAGGTTAACATTAAAGGCTCTCCGGCAATTATATTAATGTCAGGTTTGCAAGGTTCGGGTAAAACTACCTTTACCGGCAAGCTTGGTAACCTATTCAAAAAGAAAGGCCGCCAGGTGCTTCTTGTTGCCTGCGACGTTTACCGCCCCGCGGCCGTAAACCAGCTAAAGGTTTTAGGCGAGCAAATTGGTGTTGAGGTATACTCTGAAGAAGGTGTTACCGATGCTGTTGCTATTGCCAAACGTGGCGTTGCCCACGCCCGCGAAACCGGCAAAAACATTGTGGTAGTAGATACGGCAGGCCGTTTGGCTATTGACGAGCTGATGATGGCCGAAATTCGTGCTATTAAAGCCGCCATTAACCCAACAGAAACCCTGTTTGTGGTAGACTCTATGACGGGCCAGGATGCTGTAAACACAGCCCTTGCCTTTAACGATGTTATAGATTACGATGGTGTAGTACTTACCAAACTTGACGGTGATACCCGCGGTGGTGCTGCGTTAACCATACGCTCTGTTGTAAACAAGCCGATTAAATTTATAGGTACGGGAGAGAAGGTAGAAGGCATTGACATTTTCTACCCTGAACGTATGGCCGACCGTATTTTGGGCATGGGCGATATTGTGTCGCTGGTAGAACGTGCGCAAGAGCAGTTTGATGCCGAAGAGGCCCGCCGCCTGCAAAAGAAAATTGCTAAAAACCAGTTTAACTTCGAGGACTTTTTAAACCAGCTTCAGCAAATTAAGAAGATGGGTAACATGAAGGACTTAGTAGGTATGATACCCGGCGTTGGCAAAGCTTTGAAAGATGTTGATATTGACGATAACGCCTTTAAAGGCATAGAAGCCATTATCCGCTCTATGACCCCACAAGAGCGCCAAAACCCCGATATTATTGATGGTAAGCGTAAGCAGCGCATATCTAAAGGCAGCGGCAGCACCATACAAGAGGTTAACCAACTGCTAAAACAGTTTGAAGACACCCGCAAAATGATGCGCATGATGACCGACAAAAACGCTATGGCCCGTATGATGCGCGCCATGCCGGGAATGAGGAAGTAGTGATTCAGGGTTCAGTAGTCAGAGGTCAGTAGTCAGAAAATATAATTTAAAAAAGCCCCGAAAGGGGCTTTTTTGTTATACATCTATCTAAATATATTTTCCATTGTGAGGTGGGCAGTCCACGCCTGTGTGAACTCAAAATTTCAAGCGCCAGATTAGCGCGGGAGCGCGGCGCGTAGTAAATTTTAGAGTTTTTAGCGTGGTGTCTTTTTTGGTTACTTTTTGGACAAGCAAAGAAAGTATCGCGCCCGGCAGGGAGCACCGCAGGCAGACATTAAAGTAATAGCCGTCCGCACTGGACAATGAATTTGCCTATATTTGTACCCTCAATACCCCTACTCCATTGACATTATTAGACGGCAAATGGGCATCAGCCCAAATAAAAGAAGAAATTAAGGCAGAAGTAGACCAACTGCTTGCTGCGGGCCACCGTGCACCCCATTTGGTTTGCATACTGGTTGGCAACAACGGCGCCAGCGAAACCTACGTAGCATCTAAAATAAAAACCTGCGGGCAACTCGGTTTTAAATCTACCCTTATACGCTACGAGGCTACCGTTACCGAAAACGAGCTTTTAGATAAAATCAAAGAGATTAATACCGACGATGGCGTTGATGGTTTACTGGTGCAACTGCCCCTGCCCAAGCATATTGACGAGAACAAGGTGATAGAAACCATAAACCCTGCTAAAGATGTAGATGGTTTCCACCCCATAAGCATTGGTAAAATGGCATTGAATTTGCCAACCTTTGTTCCCGCTACACCCTATGGCATTGTGCTATTGTTAGAAAAATATAACATAAACACCAGCGGCAAACATTGCGTGGTTATAGGCCGCAGCAATATTGTGGGCATGCCTGCCGCATTGCTTATGCAGCGCAACGCGCAGCCGGGCAACTGCACCGTTACCGTATGCCACAGCCGCACCCAAAACCTTAGCGAAATTACCCGCCAGGCCGACATTATTATAGCCGCCCTAGGCAAGCCCGAATTTTTAAAAGCCGACATGGTAAAAGAGGGTGTTGTAATAATTGATGTTGGTTTGACACGAATAGATGACGCAAACTCGCCAAAGGGGTATGCCCTTAAAGGTGATGTTGCTTTTGATGAGGTTGCCCCAAAGAGCAGCTACATTACCCCGGTACCGGGCGGCGTAGGCCTTATGACTATTGCAGCCCTAATGACTAATACGTTAAAAGCATTTAAAAACAGCATAAACAAATAAAAATGAAAAAAATAGCTTTATTGGTAGTTGCCGCAATGGCTTCTCTTTCTATTGCCGCACAAGGTTTTACCGAAGGCCGCGTAGTAACAAAAATTTCGTACCCTGATATGGACGAGAACAATGGCATGATGGCCATGCTTCCTAAAGAAACTACGGCCTGGTACAAAGGCGACAAAGTGCGTATTGAACAGCCCGGCGCTATGGGTACCAAAACTATTATTATAGTTGATAACAAGAAAAAAGAGACCCATACATTCCTAGACCTTATGGGCAACAAGTTTGAGATTGTTCAAACAGAAAAAGACATTAAAGAGCAAAACTCTAAAGAGGGCGAATTTACAGTAACCCCAACTACCGACACAAAAGTTATTGCCGGCTACACGGCTAAAAAAGCCACTTTTAAAACCAAAGACGGACAAGAAGGTGAGATTTGGTTTGCACCTGATTTGGCCCGCCCAAACAGCAACTGGACATCGCCATACAAAGGTGTGGACGGTATGATGATGGAGTTTGGTATGAGTAAAGAAACAAACATGGGCCCTATGACCATGAAAATGACCGTGAAAGAAGTAGTGAAAGAAACAGTTGACGATAGCAAGTTTAAAGCCCCTGCCGGCGACTGGAAAAAAACTACCATGGCCGACCTTATGAAATCTATGGGTGGCGGCAAATAAACGAAAAACTAAAAGTGAAAAATAATAAAGAGCCCTTGAGAAATCAGGGGCTTTTGTTTTACCTACATTTATATTATGAAAAAATTATCCATACTACTATTTATTCTACTACCATTACTAACCTCAGCCCAATCTTTTAAAGAGAAAGAAGTTAAGCGCGATGTTACCGGTGGCACGCTTTACGGCACTATGCTAAACGCTAAAAATGCCAACGGCACAGTAGTGGTCTTTATATCAGGCTCGGGGCCAACAGACAGAGACGGAAACTCTGCTATGGAGGGCAAAAATAACTCGCTTAAAATGCTGGCGCAAGAGTTGGGTAACAAAGGCTACTCATCGTTGCGGGTAGATAAGCGCGGCATAGCCAAAAGCGCCCCGGGCTTTAGCGAGAAAGATATTCGCCTTGAAACCTATGTTGATGACATTGTGGATTGGACAGCCTGGGTAAAAGCCAATAATAAAGACGTTAAAAAGATAGTAATTGCTGGCCATAGCGAGGGCTCTTTAATTGGCATGCTGGCTGTACAAAAACTTAATGCCGATGATTTTATATCGCTGGCAGGTTCCGGTGTTTCCGGCGATTCTATCCTGAAAGTGCAACTGGAAACCAAAGTCCCCTCTAAGGTATACGAGCAAAGTGTTATTGCGCTGGATAGCCTAAAAGCAGGCCATACTATTAATACATACCCGCAAATTTTAGCGGGCTTGTTCCACCCCAGTGTGCAGCCTTATATAATATCGTGGATTAAGTACAACCCATCTGCCGAAATAACAAAACTAACCTGCCCTATACTTATTCTACAAGGCTTAAACGATTTACAAATTACCAAGGCCGATGCCGAAGCACTAGCCAAAGCCGCACCCAAAGCCCAATTGGTTTTGGCAGATAAGGTTACCCATACCCTAAAAGAAGCCGGCCCAACTTATGCTGAGAATCTAGATACCTACAAAAACGAGAAAATACCCTTATCGCCCCAAGTATCAACGGCTGTACTTAATTTTCTTTCTACTATTAAATAGCTTATCTCCAGAGGAGATAAATCTCTATAGAAGGAACTATAACACATATTGTAGTACCCCCTCGGGGTACAATACTATTAGGGCTATTTTTCTATAGATATTTAATACCTCCGGTATTGTAAAAATTATATACACAATAAAACCAGCCCTTTACAGTTTAATATACATACAAGCCATTTTAGGCATTGTTTTTGTATCTTTATAAAGCAAACTAAGTAATATGAGGTCACTTTCACTCTCAATCATCGCAGCAGTAGCATTTGCAGGTACAACCGCATTTGCTCAAATGGGTCAGGGTTCTGGCACTCGTGGCAGCTACACGGCACCATCGCGCGGCACAATTTCTTCTACCGGCAGCGGTGGCGGCAGCTACAATTCAGCTCCATCGCGCGGCACCATTTATACCGATAGCAAATCTAGCGGCAATAGTGGCAACTCAAATTCAGGCACATCAGGTTCTTCAGGCTCTAGTACATCAGCGCCAACCCGCAACAATTCTGGCAGCGGCTCATCAGACAATGGCACATCGGGCAGCAGCAACTCAAATTACAACAACAATACCTACTACAATAACAATAGCTACAGCGGCGGTTATTATGGTGGTGGCTACTACAACAACACCGGCGGTTACTACAACACCGGCGTTGGCAACTCATCAACGGTAGGCAGCTCAGGTTCTTCAACAGGAACTACCAAAAAAGCAACCGCTACCAACAACAGCAACGCCAGCATATCGCCCGACCAAATGCGTAACTACGCAAAACAGGATATACGTAAGGCGTTGGCCCAGTTCGACCGTTCATCGCAACAATACACCGTTAGCGGCACTACCCCATCTACCGTTACAGGTTTAGGTGGCACCCGTATGAATATTAACCCGGCAGACTTAGTTACAGCCGATGGGCAACCTATTAAAGGTGATATTAATGTAGAGCTGAAAGAACTGGATAGCCCTGAGAAAATGGCCCTGGCGAGGCGCTCCAACCATGAGCAACGGCGATGTGCTTATTTCGGGTGGTTCATATTACTTCGGAATGACATCGGGCGGGCAACAAGTACAACTGGCCCCCGGCAAAACAATGGAGGTGCAAATGCCACAAATTGTAAACGACCCCGATATGGAAGTATACATTGGCGAGGTTGATGCCAGCGGAAACGTTAACTGGCAACCTACCGGCAAACCCTTAACCGGCCTTGGCTATAACCGCGATGTAAATGGCGGTAACAACAATGGCGGCGCAGGTAACGGAAGTGGAAACGGTAGCGGAAGCGGCTCTGGTAGCGGAAGTGGTTCTGGTAATGAAACCCCAACAGGCGATGGCACACGCCCAACGGCCGGCACTAACAACAACACCGGTAACAACGGCAATAGCAATAATGCTGTTGGCGGTGGTGCGGCAAACGCGTTTTACTCGCCTACGCAACTAACCCAATTGGGTTGGGTAAATGCTGATAAAGGCAACCGTGGTGGTGTTAAAATGTTTGTAGAAGTAGAAGGTGTAGACCCTACTACTACCCAAGTGTTTTTGGTTTATAAAGACGTAAAAACACTGATAGAAGGTAAGCCCGAGCAAGGCTTCTCCAGCAACAAATTTGTGTTTGAAAATGTACCTACCAACCAGCAGGTTAAAATTGTAGCGGTATCTAAAGCATTTGGTACTGTTTACGCCGGCGAAATGCAGGCCAAAACAAAAGCCCGCGCTAAATTTACCCTGCCTATGCAACGCTCTACCGACAGTGATGCGGCAGAAATGTTCAAGAATTAATTAGATTGAGAAATACTATGACAAAGCCCTGCTAACGCGGGGCTTTTTTATTCCAGTACCTCAGCAATACACCTAAAGCCAATCCGGGCGTCGGGTTGTGTATAAGGAGTTGTTTGACTAATTTTATAGGACTTATTATCCGTTTTAATAAACTCTCTGTAACTTAATCCTTTTATCAGGCTATCTGCAACCATTTCTTTTACATTACCCAACATTTCAATATATCCAAAACTATTCGGCAACCCTTCGCCACGCATTCTTGGTGTATAATACCACACATCTCCAATTGAAAAATGTGGTCCTCCAAATCCCCTAATATTGGCTACAGCAGTTTTATTATTAATAAGCTTTACATATCCTAATGGGTATTGCATAGTATCTAATCCCGCAGAGGCTCCATACTCCCATTCATCTTTAGTTGGCAAGCGATACAAAAGCCGTTTCTTAATTTTACTCATATCATTTGGTACTCCGGTAACAGTTGCCTCGCCTTTATCTATGGCCAATTTCTCATTTACCCTATCAGTACGCCATTGACAATACGCCACTGCCTGAGAATAAGATACCCCAACTACAGGATAACTCTCATAGACAGGATGCCTTAGATAATATTCTACAAAGTCTTTATAGACTGTATCTAGCTTAAGCCAACAATTTGTATCGGGTAGCATACTGTTAAATTTATCAGGCTCTGCTGCTTTTAACCAAAACAAATATTCAAGCCAATCTATATTTGCTATTTCCATTTGGTCTAGATATAATTTATCCTTAAGCCATATAGTTATGGCGGGCTTTTCTTTGCCAGTTCTTTAGAAACCTTGCGCACTTTAAAAGCCACGTGGTTAGGTACATTTTTTACCTGCGCATTCATTTGAAACGCGATTAATAGCAGCAAACAGGCAATGGCTTTTTTCATGTTGGTTGATACGGCAGTTAATCTTCCATAGTTACCCTGATGGCATACACATCATCAGTGCTGACGGCTATATTCAAATATCCCCATACAAAATTACCATCTCTATCTGTTTCGGTAGTAACCCACCATTTAACTGCATCGGAATTTAAATCTTCAAAATCATATTCTATTTCATAGCTAATCCATTTATTTGAAGGTAATAGCCCTTCAAAAATAGCCGAGTAAGTATTCCCTGGTTTTCCTTTAAAATTGTCAGCGTTTTCCGGTATGTAAGCTTTTAATTTATCAAGGCCTTTGGTATTAAAATCCCCTGTAACCAAATGTTCTACTTTTATTTTTTTGATTGTTGTATCGGCAACATCAAAAACAAACGGTATTTTAATAAAGCCAACGCGGGGCTTTTTGCTCCAGCGTAAAAAGCGGTTGCTGCCCTCACGCATTAGGCCTGCATACCATACCAGTTTATTGGGTGTGCGCTCTTTGGTATCCATCCACCACAGCCATTCATACGGGTGAATTTCTGGCCCGCCTTTGTGGTTGCCGTCTAATACAAACGCGCCATAACAGCCAACGGTAGGGTTGGCTACGCTCCACGCCGGGTGGTTATCCATAGTAGTGCCCGGCAGGCATGGCAAAAAGTATTTATTTAGCGAGTCCCTGTTCTTTTTAAGGGGAGTATGCTCGGGGTGTATGCGCAATTTGGCAAGCTCGGCCCCGGTTAATGTATCAGGATTAACACCTTTCTTCTCCAAAAAGTTGCGGCCCTTTCGCATCTTATCGCGTTGCGCCTTAGTAGGCAATTTTTACCAATGCCTGAGTATTTAGGCGTATGCTGGTACATTTGGAATGTAACATCATACTCAGTAAACGAATCGTTAGACGGGGTAGAAATTCCACCTTTTAAGGTGCCCACCATGGCATGTTTCTTTCCATCAACAGCCACCCAGCGCAAGCCTGCAAATGAGCGTAAAGCCCAATTAAAAAGCCTTGTTTGGTGGGTAGATGTTTTTGTTGGCAAAATACTATCGGTAAGCCCAACGGTAACCATATCGGTAATAAGCTCGCGTTCTACCCTATTGGCAAATACAGAATCCCTTTCGGTTTTAAGCTTATACAATAACTGGAAGTTGCCGGGTAACTGGGCAACCAAAACGTTGCAAGCTAAAGCAAGCAAAACAGTAGCTAGTATTTTCATGGCGAAGAAGTTACAAAGAAAACTCTTTCACCAAAGAGTGCATGTATTCTTCCACCTCTAAACTATCCCAACGTTCGGTAATATTTGGCTGCGCCATAACCTTTTCCATTATGCTGTTTTGCCATTGGCCCAGGGTCAACGCTTCTGCATACGGAATATCGCTAAAGGTAACCATGCTATACAGCGGCAACCATAAGGTTGGGTGCTTTGCATTAAACTTAGCCTCTATTTTTTTACGGAGTACAAACATGGGGTCGGCAACCTTGTCGCGCATTTCTACAAAATTCATCAATGCCAGTTCGGCAACGGCATCGGCATTGGGCTTGCGTAGTTTTTCAAACTCAGTAAATACAGTAGTAAGGTCGTTATGGGCTCCCAGTAACTGGTCAAGCACCGTACAATCTTCAAAGCCACAATTCATGCCCTGCCCATAAAAAGGGACAATGGCATGGGCAGCATCGCCAACAAGCAATAACTTATCCTTATACTTCCAAGGCAGGCAGCGCACGGTTACTAACGACGATACAGGGTTGCCAGCCCACTCCTCATCAAACTCAGGCATTAGCGCCAAAGCATCAGGAAAAATACGCTCAAAAAACTCGCGGCCTTTGACTACGGTATTATAGGTTGCAAAAGAGTCTTCGCCCTCAAAAGGAAAAAACAATGTACATGTAAAAGTCTTATCAAGGTTAGGTAGAGCGATAAGCATGTACCCACCGCGGGGCCATATATGCAGGGCGGTTTGGTCTAAAGCAAACTCACCATTTACAGGTAAAATGGTAAGTTCTTTATAGCCGTGTTCTAAGTAGGTTTGCGAGTAATCAAAACGGTCAGAGCCGGTCATAAGTGCCATGCGTGCGGCAGAAAAAGCGCCATCGGTGCCTAATAGAGTATCGGCTTGGGCTACAATTTCGTTATTGTTAGCATCGATAAATTTGGCTGTAGCGGTATTTAAATCGAGCGAGGCAAGCCTGCTGTTAAAATGAATTTTCACCCCGGCCTTTTCAGCCTCGGTCATTAGCAGCTTGTTCAGTTCGCCACGCGATACCGAGTTGATAAACTGCCCCTCTTTACCGTAGCGCTGAAAGTTGGTATTACCCTGCACATCGTGTATCATACGGCCATGCATGGGTATGCAAATCTTGCGAATCTCCTCTTCTAATCCCACACCTGCAAGTCCACGCAGGCCGCGGTCGCTCATGGCAAGGTTAATAGAACGCCCTGCGGGGATTGATGTATCACGCATATCGGGGCGGCGTTCGTACACAGTAACATTATGCCCACGTTTGGCTAAGTATATTGATAGTAGCGAGCCAACTAATCCGGCTCCGGCAACTGTTGTTTTCATGTGGTAAATGTAATTTAATTAGCTGGATTTTTACCTCACTCCCGGCCCCTCTCCTAAAGGGAGAGGGGTGTTCAATGTTTATAGTATAGAAATAGCAAGTTATAAACGTATTTGATTTGTTTTTTTTAGTCCTGGCACAGGACAGAAAGTCCTTTACTAGGTATAGCTTTAATTAGAATGAAAAATTTAATTTTTGTCTGCATAGCAGACAGGCAAGTCCTTCTCTTTTAGGAGAAGGATTTAGGATGAGGTAAAATGAAGCAAAATCAGCTAAAGAAATTAAAAACAACCATTATATTAGCAGCCCCTAATTACCTCACTCCCGGCCCCTCTCCTAAAGGGAGAGGGGTGACTATGGTTTATTTTATGGCAACAGAAATGCATGGTGATGCCGTACCTAAGATATTTGAAAATGCAAGGGTGCTTAGAAAAGAGTTGACCTTTGCGGAGAAAGTTCTTTGGAATGAAATAAGAAGTAGAAAACTTAATGGCTATAAATTCAGGCGGCAGCATGTAATATCTTTATATATTGCTGACTTTTATTGCCACGAGAGTAAACTGGCAATAGAACTTGATGGTGGTTACCATAACACAAAAGATAGGATTGAACTAGACAAATTAAGAACAGAGGTTTTGAACGATTTTGGCATTACAGTGTTACGTTTCACCAATATTGAAGTGCTTGATAATTTAGATTTTGTTATTGAAACAATTAAAACCCATTTAACCCCACTTGAGAGAGAACATAACTTTTAAAATTTATGTCTGCATAGCAGACAGGCAAGTCCTTCTCCTTTAGGAGAAGGATTTAGGATGAGGTAATATGTGAGGTAAAGAAGAATGAGGTAAAAAAATGGCAGAAAAAAGAAGCCCGCAGCTAAAGGCAATAAAAAACGCACCGTATATATTATTCTACTGGCATTTGTGCTGGTGGGCGGTATTTTCGGCTATAAATATTTTGTTACCTATTTCTCTAAAAACACCAAAAATGTAGAGGATAAAACCTACCTGTATATACGCACCGGCGCTACCTATGCCGATGTGTTGACTAACCTTAAAGAGCACGACTATTTAATTAGTGTAGACCAGTTTGATAAGGTGGCCCGCCAGCAGGGGTATGATGAGAAAGTCCGCCCGGGGCGCTACCGCATAGAGCCGGGAATGAGCAACCTGAAGCTGGTAAAGCTGCTTATGAGCGGTAAACAGGAGCCTGTAAAATTCACCTTTAACAACATTCGCCTAAAAAAGGAACTGGCTGCAAAGGTGGGTCGCAATTTAGAAGCTGATTCGCTACGGATGGAAACCATTTTGCGCGATGATGAGTACTGGAAGAAATATGGCTTTACGGCTGAAAACTGCATGGTGCTGTTTTTGCCCGATACATACGAGTTTTGGTGGAATACCGACACCGATGAGTTTGTAGATAAAATGGCCAAGGAGTACAAAAAATTCTGGACTGATGAACGGAAGGCCAAAGCCAAGAAGATTGGCCTTAGCCAGGCCGAAGTATCTATATTGGCTGCCATTGTAGAGAAAGAAAGTAACATGCGCGACGAACGCCCCACCATTGCAGGGGTGTATATGAACCGCCTTAACAAAGGCATGAAGCTACAAGCCGACCCTACCGTAGTTTTTGCCGTTGGCGATTTTACCATTAAACGGGTGCTAAATTCTGATACGCAAATAGATTCGCCGTACAATACCTATAGGTATGCAGGGTTGCCCCCGGGCCCTATTTGCCTGCCATCAAAAAACAGTATAGATGCTGTGCTTAACTACAAAAGCCACACCTATATTTATTTTTGTGCAAAAGAAGATTTTAGCGGCTACCACAACTTTGCCACCACCTACGACCAGCACCTGAAAAACGCTGCCAAATTTCAAAAAGCCATGAACCAGCGTGGCATAAACCGCTAAGCACTTATTATTCCGTTTAAAGCAATAGCTAAATTATCGTAAAGTTTGGCCTCCAACCGGGTGGCGATTTCTAATTATTTACCTATACTTGCAACCTATTAAAAAACTATATGAAAAAGCTGCTACTTTCTGTCTTAGCAATTATAACTGCTGCCCAAGTGTTTGGTCAGCAAAACGTGGGCATTGGTACCACCACCCCCGACCAAAGCGCTATACTTGACCTTGCCGTTAACAATAAAGGTTTTCTTGTGCCACGCCTTACACAGGGCGAACGTTTAGGCATTGTAAACCCTGCACGCGGCCTTATGGTTTATGATATTGATGCTGATTGCTTCTACTATTTCTCTAATATTTGGGTGCCGCTTTGCCAAAGCAACGGCCCACTTTCAGGCGGTTTAACCGCTACGTCTATGACGTGTAACCAAACCCCGCCAAATAATGGTAGCAATACCGGTTTTACGTTTGATAACGACCACGACTCTGGCCTGTTTGGTGTGCGCCAAGACAATAACACCCCGCTTAATACCATGACAGAACTGCGCATGTACCTAAACGGTACAGAGAAAATGCGTGTAACGGGCAACCGTGTTCACTTTGGCGGCGATGTATACTCTACCGGCACATTTACCACGGCTACGGGTTTCCAAAACTGTTCTGACTACCGTTTTAAGAAAGACTTTCAGCCTATAACCTCTGCCTTAGATGGTATTGGTCAAATACAGGCCTATACTTATTTCTGGAAACAGGATGAATTTCCTCAATACAGCTTTAACAACCGCAAGCAAATTGGTTTTATAGCCCAGGATATTCAAAAAATATATCCAGAGGTAGTTACTACCGATGCTAACGGTTACCTGTCTGTAGACTACGGCAAGTTAACCCCTGTGTTGCTTGTTGCCATTAAAGAACTTAACGATAAGGTTAACAACCTGCAAAACGATAATGCACTATTAAAAGCTAAGATAGAAAGCATTGATAAAGGCCTAAAAACCAATGGTATTGATGTAGACTCTAAAGCGGAGAAAAAATAATTAGCTTGTAGCTGATAGCTGTCAGCTTATAGGAATAAAAATATTAACTACTACCTATCCCTCTGCTATAATGTAGAGGGATTTTTTGAGAGGATATTGGAATATAAAAAGTAAAAATAATGGATAAATTAAAGTTTGGTACCGATGGCTGGAGAGCTATTATTGCTAAAGATTTTACAGTAGAAAATGTGGCCCGTGTTTCTGTAGCGGTGGCGCAATGGCTAAAAAGAATTTTGATAACCCCAGTGTTGTTGTTGGCCACGATTGCCGCTTTGGTGGCGAGCTTTTTGCCGAAACCGTAAGCAAGGTTATGATAGCCAACGGCATTAAGGTACACCTGGCCAAAGGCTTTGTATCTACCCCAATGATATCGTTAGGGGCTATAAACCACAAGGCATCGTTAGGTATTATATTAACAGCTAGCCACAACCCGCCAACATACAACGGCTATAAGCTTAAAGGCTTTTACGGTGGCCCGCTAAGCCCAGAGAAAACACAGGAGATAGAAGATATTATTCCTGATAGTTCGGCCTTTAATTTTGATGCTGCACAGTCGTTGGAGGATGCCGAGAAAAACGGCATGCTTAACATTGTAGCCTTGGAAGATGAGTACATTGCCCATGTTGAGAAAAACTTTGACCTTGATGCTATACGCAACAGCGGCCTTAACCTGGCTTACGATGCTATGTATGGTGCGGGCCAAAATGTTATCCGCCGCTTGTTTGATGATATTACGCTGCTGCATTGCGACTATAACCCAAGTTTTGACGGGCAGGCCCCGGAGCCTATCCACAAAAACCTGCAAGAATTTTCAGACCTTATAAGCATGTCGGGCGATATTGATTGCGGCCTTGCCACCGATGGCGATGCCGACCGTATTGGCTTGTACGACAACAAAGGTGAGTTTGTAGACTCTCACCATATATTATTACTGCTGATACATTACCTTAGCAAAATACAAAGGCATGACAGGCAAGGTTATTACGGCCTTTTCTACCACCGCTAAAATGCCTAAAATGTGTGCCCACTATGGCTTAGAGCACGAAACTGTTAAAATTGGTTTTAAATACATTGCCAGCAAAATGTTGGTTGAAAATGTATTGGTTGGTGGCGAAGAAAGCGGCGGTATTGCTGTTGCAGGCCATATACCGGAACGCGACGGTATTTGGATGGGCCTTGTTATATGGGAGTTTATGGCTAAGACAGGTAAAAAACTGCACGAGCTTATTGCCGAAGTGTACGAAATTACCGGGCCATTTGCCTATAACCGTAACGATATGCACATTGATGAAGCGATAAAACTACAGGTGCTTGAAAATTGCAAAGCAGGCAAATACACTGCCTTTGGCCAGTTCCCTGTACACCACATGGAAGACCTTGATGGCTTTAAATATTTCTTAACTCCTGAAGAATGGATTATGATACGCGCATCGGGTACTGAACCTATTTTGCGTGTATATGCCGAAGCATCTACAAAAGAACGCGTTGTTGAGTTTTTAGATGCTGCTAAAAAAACCTTGTTAGGTTAAATTTTTAATTTTTGTAGTCAACCTAAAGTCCTGCCCTTGTGGTGGGACTTTTTGTTTTTAAACAAAATATAACATAAAACATTATTATTGCTACTAAAAAGTAATAATCATGTCGTCTAAAAAAGTTGTAGAGCTGGTAAACAGGTGGGCAGAGTTTGAGGCGCAATACCCACAGGCGGGTATAGAGCAGTTTTGCCACTGGGTGCTGAACAGCGAAAAGACCCATAATATACCTAACGAGGCCGAAAGAGGGTATAGTAACAATGGTTATGCTGCCCAGTTGTTATCAAGGCTGGCACGTTATGCCCACATCTATTCTAAAGACATATTAGAGCAGCATGGTATTGAGAGTGTGTATGAGTTTGGGTTTATGATGACAGTGCTAATAGAAGGCAAACCCAAAAAGAGTGAGCTTATAGAAAAACAACTTACGGGTTTTACATCGGGCATTGGTATTATAAACCGCCTGCTAAAGCGCGGTTTGCTGGCAGAATTACCCGACGAAACAGATAAACGCACAAAGCGCATAAGCATTACCCCGCAAGGCTTTGCCACACTGCAAGCCTGCATACCCGATATGGAAAAACTATCGGGCATTGTGTTTAGCCCCTTACCGATGCGGAGAAAAACCTGTTGCTGGCTATTATGCAAAAGCTTGATGCGGTACATGCACATGCTTATACCCATACAGAACTTGCTACTATTGAGGGTTTATCCTCCCGAATTGAAAATTCAATCAGCTCAATATCAAATAGTTAAATAAATACTGCAAAAAAGTAGTAAAAATTATTAATCTGCACTAAACCTTTTACAAAGTTGGCGGTTTAGTTGCCTGAAAAAATGTAACATGAAAAAATACAGACTACTATTTAGCTTATTATCATTAGTAACATCTACAATTCTTTCAGCCCAAACAGGCCTTATACAAGGCAAGGTTTTAAATGCAATTACCAACGAGGCTTTGCCCTTTGTAACAGTTGGCATACAAGGCACTACTACCGGCACTTCTACAGATATTAATGGCGAGTTTAAGCTACCTAACCTAACACCGGGCAACTATAACTTAGAAATATCATTAGTAGGTTTTAAAAAGAAAACCTTGTTTGATATAAATGTAAACAACGCCAAGCCTACCTATATAGAAATTACGTTAGAAGAAACCTCTACCGACCTTAAAACAGTAGAAGTAACCACATCGCCTTTTAGCAAAACCGAAGAGAGCCCGGTATCGCTACGCAGCATAAATGCCGAAGAAATAAAACGCCTGCCCGGTGCTAACAGGGATATATCAAAGGTGATACAATCGTTGCCGGGTGTGGCTTCTACCCCAGCCTTCCGTAATGATATTATTATACGTGGCGGTGCCCCAAACGAAAACCGCTTTTACCTTGATGGTATTGAAGTACCCAACATTAACCACTTTGCCACCCAAGGCTCATCGGGCGGGCCGGTAGGCTTAATCAACGTAAACCTTATAAACGATGTTGACTTTTATTCGGGGGCTTTCCCTGCCAACCGTGGCAACGCGCTTAGCTCGGTATTTGAGTTTAAGCAGAAAGATGGCCGTGCAGATAAGTGGGTATTTACCGGCGCGGTAGGCAATACCGATTTTGGTATTACTGCCGATGGTCCTGTTTCTAAAAACTCATCATTACTGGTATCTGTTCGCCGCTCTTACCTGCAAGGCCTGTTTAGCATATTAGGCCTGCCTTTTTTACCTACCTACAATGATTATCAAATAAAATACAAGGTTAAGTTTAGCGATAAGGCCGATTTAACCATTGTATCGCTGGGGGCACTAGACCAGTTTAAACTAAACACCGGTATTGAAAATCCTGACGAAGAACAACGCTATATTTTAGAGAACATACCCACCAACAACCAGTGGAACTACACCATTGGTGCCAACCTGCGCCTGTTTGCAAAAAAGGGCTACAAAAACTTTGTTATCAGCCGCAATATGCTGCGCAACTCTGCCATAAAATACAAGCTGAATGTTGAAACCGATGCCAACCGAATATTAGACTACAACTCTGACGAGATTGAGAACAAGTTCCGTTTTGAGAGTACCAGCCGCCAGGGCAACTACAAGTTTAACTACGGTGTAAACTACCAATACGCCAAATATAAGGTAAACACCTACCATGAGTAATAGCTACCCAGTTTAACCCCAATTTGGTGGTAGATTTTAGCTCTAACCTTAACTTCCACTCGTGGGGGCTTTTGGTCAGGTTAGCCGCAGCTTTTTGGCCAGCCGCTTAACCCTATCGGCCGGTTTGCGTGCCGATGGTAACAGCTATTCTACCGAAATGGCTAACCCGTTAAAACAACTATCGCCACGCGTTTCGGCATCTTACAGCCTTAGCGAGCGTTGGGCCTTAAACGCCAATGCAGGTATGTACTACCAGCTACCATCGTACACGGTGTTAGGTTACAGAGACCAACAAGGCACGCTGGTAAACAAAGCCAATGGCGCTACCTACATAAATGGCAACCACCTTGTGGGTGGTGTTGAATATAAGGCCGGCAACAGCGCTAAAATTACGGTTGAGGGCTTTTACAAAACCTACAACAACTACCCATTCTCTATAAAAGACTCTGTATCGTTAGCTAACCAGGGCGCAGACTTTGGCGTTATTGGCAACACTCCCGTTATACCTACATCTAAAGGCCGCAGCTATGGTGTGGAACTATTGGCGCAGCAGAAAATAACCAAGGGCTTTTACGGCATACTATCTGCTACCTACGTGCGCAGCGAGTTTACCGACAAGGATAACGAATACAAACCATCGGCCTGGGATAACCGCTTTTTATTGAGCCTAACCGCCGGTAAAAACTTTAAACGTGGCTGGGTAGCAGGCATACGTTTCCGCTGGGTTGGTGGCGCGCCTTACACGCCTACTGATACTACCGCATCGCTAATACAAGCTGCATGGGATGTAAACAATCAGGGCATATTGGATATATCGCAGCTAAACAGCCGCAGGTTAACATCATTCAACCAATTAGATATTAGGGTTGATAAACTTTGGTACTTTAAAAAGTGGACGCTTAACCTGTACCTTGATATACAAAACCTGCTTAACTATAAGGCTCAACAAGCCCCGCGCTTAACGCCAAAACAAGATGCTAACGGTAATAAAATAACCTATGTTGATGGTAATAACGTAACACGCTATGTAGCCAATAACATACCTAACACCGCTGGCATTGTGTTACCTACTATTGGGTTGATTGTAGAGTTTTAGTCGCAATCAATAATCAACTTAAACACATTGGGGTTGCTATATTCTTTAGCATCTTCAATCGCGCCTGTGGTATCGTAAATACCGTTTTCATCAGTAGATATAAGGCTGAACTCGCGGGTTACGTTTTTAGATGTAAGGTGTACTATTTTAACCTTGCCATCTTTTACAAACGCTGCCCAGCCCGATGGTACATCGGCGTCGGCCATTACATCGCCCTTATAGTTAAAGTAGAACGATTTTACTGACTTGTTTGATGAAGTATCGTAAATCTCTATCTGCACCTTTTCTGTAGATGCCATGTTCTCTTTAAGGCGTTTTATAACTATAATACTATCGCCCCGTAAACTAAAATCGGCAGTTACCTTTTGGCCGCTATACTGCATGCTGCTGTTGCTCCAGTTAATGTCTTGGTTGCTTACAGGCAATTGGTAAAGTAGTTTATTAGCAGCCATATCGTACACATACTTACCGCCATAAATAGCATGTTTACCATCGGGCGAAAGTTGCACGCGGTATATCTTTTCATCGGGTACAGAGCTCAATCGTACCCTTCATCAAAATCTTATCATCCTCGGGGTTGTAGCTGTAGCATACATGCTTGCCACCGGCTTGTGTAAGGTATACAAACTCACCACTTTGTGGCATGTATATGCTCTTATGAAAATCGGAAGGAACGGCAAGCTTGCGTGTAGTTTTAGAAGGTAAATTATATATATAGTACAAGGCAACATCGCTACCCACCAATTTAAAAATGGGGTTCTTTTTTTAGATAAGCCCACAAACTCCAAATCTTTATAGCCTGCTTTGCTAATCTCGCTAACGTTAAATTTAGCTGCAACAGTTGCTTTGGTAGATGCTATAGCGTATATGGTTATGTACTTATCATCAATAATAATAAAGTTATTATCCTGCCCAAAAAAGCTACGGCCATTGGTTTCTAACACTACATTACCCATGGCAACATCAAACAACTTATACTTATGCGTGCCTCCCGCTTTGTTATCTACAGAATTATATTCTACCAACAAAGTAGACGATTTTGCCAGTAATTTGGCATTGCCCGCTGCTCAGGTAACTTTTGCTGTTTGGGCTGAGAGCTGCGCTATAGCAAACATTATTAAAACACCGGTGGTTATATAACGAATCATTTATAGTGGATTAGGTTTTAAATTCCTACTATTTACATTATGCAATTAAACCATTATCTTAAACTTATGTTACCATCCGGCTCTTTTTTATTCAACAGCCAACCGGTTACTATCTTATTTTTGGTGTAAGAATGGAAATTATCATCTACATATCAGCCATACTTTTAGGTTTAGGTGGCATATTCGCTTCGCCCTTTCCGGGACCGGGGCCGTTAATTGGTTATGCAGGCATGCTTTTAATACAATGGCAAATGCGGTTTTACTCGCCGGTTACTATGTGGGTATTTGCCGGTGTACTGGCTGTTGTTTTTGTGCTGGATTACTTACTACCATTATGGGTGGGTAAACGCTTTGGGGCCAGCAAAGCAGGCTCGTGGGGCAGTATAATAGGTATGCTGGCAGGCATGTTCCTGTTTCCACCCATTGGTATGATGACAGGCCTTTTACTAGGGGCAATTATAGGCGAACTTTTAGTGGGGCGCAAAACTACAGAGGCTGTTAACGCGGGCCTTGGCACATACATTGGCGCATGGCTTACCAACGTAATTAAAGTAGGCACGGCAGGCATTATCTTCCTATTTATATGCGCTGCGCCTTTTGGTAAATTACTGCAATTTCTTACATAGGTAACGCGCAGCCATACTGTGGCTTAACCACCTTATTACAAGCGTTGATATTTGCCCCAACAAAAAATATCAACCACCATGAAGAAACTATTCACCCTAGCTGTACTTGCCTTAGCAGCCACGCAGGCAAACGCCCAGATAGTTGCCGATGTTAGTCAACAAGTTGTTGCACCTGCAGGCGCTTACTTTTCTGTACTACAGGCAGCGACATTACCCTATCTACAACCGTAGGCGACCTAATAGTACAGACCAAAGGCGCTAGTGGCGTTATATTAACTCAGGGCTTTCAACAACCCGAGCTACCCGCCGACCCTACATTAATTAATACAGTTAATGCAGAAGGCATTGATATGCAGGTATACCCTAACCCGTTTACCGGTCAGTTTTTTGCCGTGGTTAACCTTGCTAAAAACGATAAGCTAAGCTTTGCCATTACCGATTTACAAGGCAAAACCGTTACGTTTGAACAAGCCGTTACCCAAAGTGCAGGCAAAATGGTATATACTTTTAATACCGATAACCTTGCCCAGGGCCTTTACCACCTAAGTGTGCGTAACGAGAGTGGCTCTTTTACCAAAACACTAAAAGTATCTAAGATAAACTAGTATTCAGAGGTCAGTAGTCAGGGGTCAGTAAAAAATGAACGCCCGCTATTGACAGCAGATACAACCCTATTTAAAAACTTAACCCCCATTTTTAGTTGCCCCTTAGCAGACTCCACGCGCTGCTTTGGGGCAATTTTATTAAATCCCCCTCTAAGAGGGGTGCCCGGAGGGCGGGGGAGTCCTTTTTGCATCCATTCCACCTCTCCCCGTCATTGCCTCAATGTCTTTCGGCATGACACCCCTCTCCCAAGGGAGAGGGGAAAGACAATACAATTTATTGGATTGTCGGGGGAGAGGTGGAAACACAACCTTGTTGGCTGACAAAACTGGGTGGGGAAATTATACTACCCGGGCCAAAAAGACTCCCTCCCCGCCGATGGCGGGGTACTCCAATTAAACCCTCTGTCCTCTCCCGTCTGGCGCCTTGGCGCCATCCACCCTCTCCAAGAGAGGGATATTTTAAAATAAAAAGCCCCATCAGTATATTCTAATGGGACTTCTCTATATTTTCATTCTGCATTATGAATTATGCATTTTGCATTTCCACTAAGGCCCCATTATTTTAGCGTACTTATTCTGGTTGGTAGCATCTACCTGGTTAAGTACGTTGATAGCGCGGTTCTTATCAGCGGGGAGTGCCTCGCTAAATATGTTTACAATTTCTTGTGCTTTGGCGTTGAAAAACACCTGCATGTTGAATGATGCCGGGCGTGCCTTGTGTACCTTTTGCAGTTGGTCTAAGCAATCAAGAATAACCGTGCGACCGTTGTCCAGCTGGTCGTACATAATGTCCATACCTTTCATGTGCCAATTGTAATTGCACTCGCGCATAGGCTCAAACACGGGGTTTAAAATATTCTCTACTAACCAGTAACGGTTACGGAACCCATCAGATGAACGCCAGCCTTTTTCGGGGGCGTTTTGCGCAAACTGAACTATAGATTGGGCTTTTGTCCAAAAAGGTGTGCCGCCTTTAGGGGCGTAGCTATCATAATCCATAGCTATAATAACGTGGGCATAGTATGCCAGTACCGAGGTTAGGTTAGAAAGGAAGCTGTTATCAGAATACAAAAACTGCTGAAACTCCAGGTAGCGGAAAGTAAAATCATTATCCTGATAGTTAAGCATTACCGATTTGTAGCTTGAGTTGAATATAGGCCGCTCGCTCTGTACGGTAATAGTAGCGTCAAACTCATCGGGTGGGTTTACCTTAGTAATATTAATAAGCAGGTTACAGTCAATTTTCTCGTCGCGTTTAAACTGGTCTGTAGTCCATTGCGTATTATTCATAAACTCATACACCTGCTTTTGCAGGCTTTGAAATATGCGTTTATCAACAACCTGTTGTGCCGCGGGTGTAGCGTTTACCGTTACACGGCAATTAAGTTCATGGGCAGCTAAATGGCCGGCCAAAAACAATACAAATATGGATATCAGGTATTTCATTTCACAGCTAAGGTAAGTATGTGCGCAACAATATCTGCCGCGGCTTCTCTCTTAGTTTTCAACTCAAAATTAAACGTTTTATTGTTAGCCGTTATAATTTTTATCTTGTTGGTATCGTGCCCAAAACCCGCGCCTTTATCTTGCAGCGAGTTTAGTACAATCAAATCTAAGTTCTTTTCTTTTAACTTCTTTTGGGCGTTGGCAAGCTCATTATCCGTTTCTAAAGCAAAGCCCGCCAAAAACTGGCCTTTCTTTTTGCTTTTGCCCACGGTAGCCAGTATATCATTGGTTTTAGCCAACTCAATAACCATTTCGCTACTTTTCTTTTTAATCTTTTTGTCTGATGGATTTGCAGGCTTATAATCGGCCACGGCAGCCGCCATAACAATAATATCGGCCTTGGCAGCCAGCTTGGTAGTAGCGGCATACATTTCGGCAGCGCTAACCACATCTATGCGGTTTATACCGGGGTTTACAGTGTTAATATGCACAGGCCCTGCAACCAAATCTACACTATAGCCCTGGTTGGCAAACTCCTCTGCAATGGCAAAGCCCATTTTGCCGCTGCTGTGGTTAGATATAAACCTTACAGGGTCTATAGCCTCTACAGTAGGGCCGGCCGTAATTAATACTTTTTTATTGACTTTTTTTTTGCCGGAACCGGTGTATCCAAGGTTTTAGCAATCGCTTGGACCAACTCTTCCGGTTCGGCCATGCGGCCCTGGCCTATAAGGCCGCTGGCAAGTTCGCCCACGGCAGGCTGTACCATAATGTTACCAAAACTTTGCAGCTTGGTAAGGTTGGCATGCGTAGCCGGGTGCTTATACATATCAAGGTCCATTGCAGGGGCAAAAAGCACCTTGCAGCGGGCAGATAGGTAAACAGCCATTAACAGGTTATCGCATAAGCCATTGGCCATTTTAGCCAGCTCGTTGGCACTGGCGGGGGCTATAACCAGCAGGTCGGCCCACAGGCCTAAATCTACATGGTTATTCCACACACCCTCATTCCCCTCGGTAAATTCAGACAGTACTGGGTTGCCCGAAAGGGTAGACAATGTAAGGGGGTAATAAAATCGCGGGCGCCGGGGGTCATGATAACACGAACCTCGGCGCCGCTTTTCTTTAGCAGGCGTACCAGCAATGCAGCTTTGTAGGCGGCAATGCTACCGGTAACACCCAGCACTATTTTTTTGCCCTTAAGCAAAACGTACCTTATTTATTTTCTTTAGCAGGGTTACGGAAGTAAACCTGTCCATCTAAAAACTCTTGTGCAGCCATAAGCGTAGGCTTAGACATGCGCTCGTAATGCTTAGATATTTCTATTTGCTCGCGGTTTTCAAAAACCTCTTCAAGGTTATCGTTATGCGGGGCAAACTCTGATAATTTTTGGTTAAGCTCTTCTTTAAGTTCAGCGCCTATTTGGTTTGCACGTTTAGCAATGATAGAAACACTCTCGTAAATGTTACCTGTAACACCATCAAACTCACGCAAGTCGCGGGTTACGGTGGTAGTATCGGTCTTAACTGCTTTAAAATTACTCATTGTATATTAAACTTTAAACGGTTTATACTTATCCATTTGTACTTTGCTATCCTCATAAATACCGGCTAACTCATCTAAAAATTTGCTTTGGGCAAACCTTGTTTTAAAGGTGATGTAGTTGTCGGCAGCCATTTTATAGCGTTCGTACTTTTTACTGTCAATACTATCTATGGCATACAAATATGCCGATTTAATAATCAAATATAGGCATTCTTCGCGATATTCCGTATCAGGGTAGGTACTTATTACCCCATTGAAAGATGCTATAGCCGCTTTGTACTGGCGCATTTTGAAGTACTGCTTAGCCATGCGGAAGTCTTTGGTTTCCAACTTTAGGCGCAGTTTATCTATCAGCGTATTGCATTGCTGCACGCGGGCACTGGTGGGGAAACGGTCTACAAACAACTGCAGCTCCATTATGGCCCTGTAGGTGTTGCTGGGGTCTAATGGTATATCAGGAGAACTCAAATACGCGCAGTAAGCAACCATGTAGGCCGCATTTTCGCTGCGGGCGCTAAAGGGGTAGCTTTTGCTAAAAATCATAAAATAAAAGCTGGCGCTCTCATAATCCTCTGCATGAAAATTGCTGAAAGCAAACAGAAAAGCGGCCAGTTCGCCACGGGTATCGCCTTTTAAAAAGGGTACCAGTTCTTCAAACAAACCAAGGGCTTTATCGTACTTTTTGTTTTTGTAATACTTAAGGGCGCAAGCGTACTTAAGGTTATAGTTGGTGCTTTTAAAAAGCTTGTTGTACGCGCCACAATCGCAGGTATCAACATCGTTGCTAATGGCCTCGTCCTGAATGTTAGGGTTAGAGGCAACAGGCTGCTTGTTAGATGCGCACGCGCCCAACACCACAACTGCAACAAGAATAATTATGTATTTTAGTTCCCGACGAAACATCATGCAAAGATAGTAAAAATAGTGATACCTAAGCCCTGAGAACGGCTATTTGCTGAAAATAGTATTGGCTGTGAGAAAAAAGAGGTTAAGGGATGAGGGACGTGGGGCAAGGGGGTTTAGGGCAAAGGATTATAGTATCAGCAATACTCCCATAAAAAAGCCGGGTAGTTCCCGGCTTTTCTGTATTAAATAAGACAGTACTATTTGTCTTTGTTTTGCGATTTGCGGCCCTCTTGCGATTTCTCAGCAGGGGTAGCTTTTTGCGATTTTGATACGCTTTCAGATTTAGAACCTTTTGCACTTTTGTCCTTTTCAGTATCCTGAGCCGGGCCTTTTTTGATTTTTCCATGATTTCTGTAGTTAATTGGGTTTACTATTTATCGTGAAGATTTGCCTGCACTTGGCTTATTGCTCTCTTGTGCTTTTTTGCTTTTTTCAGGGGTACGGGTTGATGATGAATCTTCATCATCACTTTCATACGCCTCTGCATTAATTTGCGATGCAATGTCTGACAGTGTTTTGTCGGCATCGCCTTCTTCGTCTAGTGTTTCCTGTAGTAAATTGGCAGCTTCGCTTAGGCCCAAAATAGAAGCAATAGAACGTAAAGAGCCATAGGCTGCAATTTCGTAATGCTCTACTTTTTGCGCGGCAACAATCAAAGCAACATCGCGCACTAAAGAACCGTCTTCGGTTTCTTCAATGGCTTCTTCGCCTTCTTTTACAAGGCCTTCCATGGCTTCGCATTTTTTAGACGATACTTTTAAGCCCGATGCTTCAAACACCTGCTCAAGGCGGGTTACCTGCTCTTCTGTTACACTAAGGTGGTCTTCAAAAGCTGCGGTTAATTCTTCAGAAGTAGCACCTTTGGCCATTTTAGGCAGTGCTTTTAGTAGTTGTTTTTCGGCGTTGTATGTATCCTTTAAAATTTCGTGATACAATTTTTTTAGTTCAGAATTATCTTCTGCGCCGCTCGGTTTTCTTCCGGCCTTGGCCGATCCGTTTCCTGTGTTAGTTTTCATAGCTGGGGTTGTTAATAGTTAATTTTCTCTTTGGTAATAACTCTTTAAGAATGTTTGTTCAGAGAATTTCAACTGTTTAAACCACCCATTTTTTAGCTATTTGATAGTTAGGCACATTAAGTTGATAAGGCTATAATCCCATCACCTAACCATCGTATTTATAGCTTAACCTTCTCAAACCCCTCGCCATTAAATTTATATACCCCATCGGTATGGGTGCCCAGCCACAAAGTGCCCTGCCTGTCTTTGTAAATAGAATAGAGGGTTACGTTGCCTTTGGCGTTTTGTATAGGGTAGCGGGTTATGTTTTTTCCATCGTATTTCCAAACCCCATCGCTATAGGTTACTATCCAAAAGTTACCACTATCATCTACCGTGGCCGACATGTATTCAAAACCACTAATGCCATAGCTTTTAGGTATGTCTAACCCTTTTTCTCTTTTATAGGTTATGCCGCCTGTGGCATTTTGCGTAATGGTGTATTTGTAAAAGGTGTTGCTAAACCAAAAAACGCCGTCTTTATCTTCCTTTATAGAGCGTATACCATTAGACGGGCCGTTGTGTATTTCAGTAAGGTCGTCTTCGTTAATCCAGGTAAAGGCTTTACCATCGTAGCAGCCTACACCCAAAGCCGCGGTACCAAACCAAATGCGGCCTTTACTATCAGTATAAGTGGTGTAAATGCCATACGGACTAAAGGTTACGTAAGGAAACATCTTATGGTAGGCATCTTCTTTACTGTTTTTAGGAAAACTAAGCTGGTAAAAACCGTTACCATTATACCTGTAAGGTTTGCCAACGCTCAGTTCATTTGCAAACCATAAGTCGCCGGGGGCTAATTTCCAATCGCCATCGGGGTAAGCAACATCAGGGTTAGTAATGGTTTTACCATCATATTTATTTATGCCATTAAAGTTGCTTATGTAAATGTTGCCGGCATTGTCTTCTTTAATATCCCTTACATAGTTATTGCTTAACCCATTGTCAATATTAAACCTGATAATGGTATTCCCATCGTATTTATACACTCCCCTACCGTGGGTGCCAAACCAATAAGTATTGTCTTTAGCCTGGTAAATCACCAGTATGCTATCGCCCATTTGGCTAGAGGTAACGGTATCGCCCACGGCTGCCATTGGAGGCGGTGGTGGTGGTGTTGGGGGTTGCCCGTTGCACGAGGTAAATATGGCTAATATGGTAAGAAGTAGTAACGCGTGTAGTTTCATGATTTTATTGGTTACCGGGGGGTAAATTATTACAGGCAAGGTAGAGATTTACCCAATCAATCCCATTTGCAGAAGGAGCGCCCGAAATAAAACCGCGAAAACATACTTATTAACTGCTACCCGTAGGGATTGATGTAATTACCCTATTCTGACTTAAACAGTCAGAATTACCATTACTTAAAAAGGAGAGGAGTTAATAAAGTGCTACTGTTTTTATTAGTAATTTTACCGCACTATGAAACGCGACAACAAGATTTTTAAACTTATTGAAAAAGAAAATCACCGTCAGACTTACGGTATAGAACTTATAGCTAGTGAAAACTACGTTAGCAACCAAGTAATGGAAGCTATGGGTAGTGTGCTGACTAATAAATATGCTGAGGGCTTGCCCGGCAAACGTTACTATGGCGGCTGCGAAGTGGTTGATGAAGTAGAGCAACTGGCTATTGACCGCGCTAAAGAACTTTTTAATGCAGAGTGGGTAAACGTGCAACCCCACAGTGGTGCGCAGGCCAACGCTGCAGTTATGTTGGGAGTTATTAACCCGGGAGATAAAATATTGGGCTTTGACCTATCGCATGGTGGGCATTTAACCCATGGCTCGCCGGTTAACTTTTCAGGTAAATTATACAAGCCTTCATTCTACGGTGTAGAGCGCGAAACAGGCCTTATAGACTGGAACAAGGTAGAAGCTATAGCCAAGAAAGAAAAGCCAAAATTGCTTATCTGTGGTGCATCGTCTTACTCTCGCGATTGGGATTACGTAAAGCTTCGTCAGATAGCCGATAGTGTAGGCGCTTTGTTGTTGGCCGATATATCTCACCCATCGGGCCTTATTGCCCGTGGTTTGCTAAACGACCCCCTACCCCATTGCCATATAGTAACTACTACTACGCACAAGACCCTTCGTGGGCCACGCGGTGGTATGATTATGATGGGCAAAGATTTTGAAAACCCGTGGGGCTTATTAACGCCTAAAGGAGAAAAGAAAATGATGTCGTCGGTGCTGGATGGTGCTGTTTTCCCGGGCACGCAAGGCGGCCCGCTAGAGCATGTTATTGCAGCTAAAGCTGTTGCCTATGGCGAAGCACTTAGCGACAGCTACATGAAATACATTGTACAGGTAGCTAAAAACGCTACCGTAATGGCTAAGGAATTTGTAGACCGTGGCTACCATATTATATCGGGTGGAACAGATAACCACCTGATGCTTATTGACCTGCGCAGCAAAAACATTAGCGGCAAACAGGCTGAAGCTGCACTTGGCAAAGCGGATATTACCGTAAATAAAAACATGGTTCCGTTTGATGATAAGTCGCCGTTTGTAACATCGGGTATGCGTGTGGGTACATCGGCAATAACAAGCCGTGGCCTAAAAGAAAAACACATACCGCTTATTGTTGATTATATAGACTAAGGCGCTTATGCACCACGAAGACCCACGCACACTGGGCAAAATACGTAAGAAAGTAAACGATATGATGGGTGAGTATACATTGTTCGCTTATTAATCTGAAAATTGAAATCTGAAAGTTTATGAGGAAGATAGCATTGATATTCCTTGCTGCGTTGATATTATCATCGTGTAGCGACTATGGTAAGAAGCTGGAATATGGCAAAGGCGAGCTTTATTATACCGAGAGGGTTACTGAAACCGAGGCCAAAAATCTGGGCAAATACCTTAGCGATGTTAAGATGTTTCCTGAAGGAAAAGAGGTTAGTTACCTGATTGATAAAGAGGGGAGACCTATATTTTTAAGCTTGTTATGAGTGATGAGAAATACGCTACAGACCAGCTTTATATAGATGACAGCCAAATGATGGCAGGCTTTATATCTCACGATGTATTTGGCGATAAACCGGTACAATTTTGGCTATGTGACGATAACTTTGAGCCGATGAAAAAGCTGGGCTTTACCGCTCTACCCGATTCTATTAAAAAGCAATCGGACATGGAGAAGCTTATTAACCCAACCAGCCCCAATGGTGAGCCTAAAGACGATGTAATTCCTGTTGATACCAGCCAAGGTATGCCTGCGTAATCAGGGGCAGAGATCAGTAGTCAGTAAAAAGATAAAGAGATAAAGAGATAAAGAGATAAAGAGATAAAGAGATAAAGAGATAAAGAGATAAAGAGATAAAGAGATAAAAAAATCCCGTGGAGCTTTAGCACCACGGGATTTTTTTGGACTATAGTCCGGTATTATTGAACAACCACTTTGCCGGTGTATAACACATCGCCATTGCGGTCTACCAGGTTAAGCATGTATATGCCTGAAGCCTGTTTAATAGTAATATCTTTTTGAGCGGTATTAACATTGCCACTTTCAACTATACGACCGGTAGCATCAAAAATGCGGTAGTTGATAGAGTTGTTTTTGCTGAATTGTTCAGCAGCTATGTTAAGGGTAAATGTGCCATTTGAAGGGTTAGGATAAATGCTAACAGCGTTTCCGAATGCATTTTCTTTAACACTTAGGCCTTGGCAAAGGTTGCCCGGTAAGTCAAGAGTACACATAATACGTGGCGCTAAGTAACCTTGGATAGTATCAATATAAGCACGGCCTTTAGCTGCACTCATGTTAGGGTTAGTAGCTTTGCCTGCAAGGTGAATGTTTGTACCGTTTAGGTTAGCACCTGTTTGAGCGTTGATAGCCTGGGCAACAAATACTGTAGTAGTAGAATCCCACCAATCCCAAGGACCAGCTTGTGGGTTTTGTAATGGGGCTACTAAGAAACGGTAGTAACCTTCCCAACCTTCGTTGTGCAAGTTGGCGTTTTGCGTGTACACATCAGTAAATGCATTTTGGTAATTAACCCATTCAGCATGGTTGCCTAATTGTACTTGTTTACGAACAACGTCGCGGCTACCAGAAACCTCAACAACCTGGAATGCTGGAGGACCAGTACCCGGAACTGTTACAATACCGTTGGTATCAGGAGCAAATGGGTCTGTAGCGCTATGGAAACCGGCAATAGGCACAGTACCCGGAGTTAACCAGCTAATATCGCCTAAGGCACCGCCCATGTTTACAGCCATGTGCACGTCTGAACCGTAACCTGGGTAGTTTTCAAATACTAGCGTATCGGCTATTGGAAGGCTTGGGTTGGTTTTAAAACCATCATAATCACCAAGAGCAGCCTGAACAACCATTGGTATCGGGTTATTAGGATCGCTAAAGTTGATAAACTTTTGAATTAGGATTTGAGCAGGATCGTTTAGTGAAACATACGCCATTGCTATGTAACCACCTGTACCTTGGCCAACAATACAAATTTTGTTGGTGTCAACATTCCAAGGGTTACCTAGTTGGTCTGCAGAATACTTAAAGTAGCGAACGCAGGCTTTAGCATCTTGCAGGGCACGGTAAACCGCACGAATGATAGACTCTTTACGCGCATCTACAGTTGGAGCCAATGGGTTCCAGCCTTTGCGGTAAGACATTGAAGCAGCAGTGTAACCGCGTTTAGCAAAACGCTTGCACATTTCTACAGAAGCACTGTCTTTACGGTCGCCTGTTGGAGAACCGTTGAAGTACTTAGGAAGGAAGCTGCCGGTTTCAAGATAAACAATAAGAGGACGCTTAGTAGCGGTATCGCCTACCGGCTCGTAAATGTCCATCTTCATTTTCTTTAAAGCCGAAGCAGCCGTTGCAAAGGGAGGGTTAGGGAAGTACTCATAAGACTTTCCATAGGCGGTGTCAGGTGTAACGTTTACCTGTGTGTAAACCTCGGTAGCGTAGCGCTGGCCCCATGCTGTGCTACAAGAAAGTAGCAGCATAAAGGCACCTAAAATTTGTAATGTTCTTTTCATGTTCTTATCGGTTATATGGTACAAGTATACTAAAAACTAACTACACAATACATTAAAGTAAAAAACTATACTTTTTTTAGCGTTTTAATTGTTTCATTAAAAGCCTGTTTAACATGGTCTACCAACTCAGTTAAATTTTCGGGCGGGGCACCCAACTTGCAGGGCTTTTCTATCTGTAACAAGGCCGAAGCGGTATTACCCATGCCTAAGTTAGCAAAACTCGATTTCATTTTATGCGCAATCTTACCTAATTCAGACCATTTTTGTTCATTGTAGTTGCCCAAAAACAAATCCATGTCTACCGGCAGCGCAGTCTGGTAAATGCCTACCAGCTGCTTTAATGCACGCTCATCATTATTTATGAGCTTTTTAAGATAATCTAAATCTGGTTTCTCCATCTGCACATCATTTTTAGCTTTTCCAACTATCTGCTTCTGTACACTCGGGGTATCTAATGTAATAAAATTATCTTTAACACCGGTTATTTCAACAATGGCATTATATAAATCGGGCTGTTTAAATGGCTTGGTTATAAAACGGTTTATACCCAGTTGCAGGGCTTTCTCCCTTGTTTCGGGCATTACATCGGCCGTAAGCACTACTATGGGTGTATTGCAAATAGGTTCGGGCATTTTGTTGCGTATATAGTCTGTTGCTTCAAAACCATCCATGCGGGGCATTTGTAGGTCCATTAATACAAGGTTGTATTCTTTGTCTTCAACCTTTTTAATAGCCTCCAACCCATCTTCGGCCATATCTACCGTAATATTCCACGACCCCAAAATCTGTCCGGCCAAAAAGCGGTTCATCTGGTTATCTTCTACTACCAGTACATTAATGCCTTTAAAATTGGGCACATGGGTAAGTTTTTGCGGCCCCTCTGTAGCGGCACCGCCGGCAGTAATTTTATAGGGGATAATAACAGTAAACGTGCTGCCAATACCCGGCTTGCTGGTAACGCTAACATTACCGGCCTGCATTTCTACCAAGCGCTTGGTTATAGTAAGCCCCAAGCCTGTACCGCCGTATTTTAGGTTAGAGTGTACCTGGGTAAAGCTATCAAAAACAGTTTCTATTTTCTCTTTGGGTATGCCAATGCCGGTATCTGCTACTTCTAACGACAGGCTAACCTTTTCGGGTGCACGGCTAACCGTATTTATATTAACCACTACACTGCCAAAGTTGGTAAACTTAATGGCGTTGCTGGCCAGGTTTGTTAAAATCTGGCTAAGGCGCACACGGTCGCCGGTAAGTTTTAGTGGCACATCATCAGCAATATTGGCACTAAACTCCAACCCTTTATTTTTGGCCGAAGGTTGCAGGGAGCGCACCAACTCATTAACCAGTTCCTGTATATCAAACGGGGCTTCCTCAATAATCATCTTGCCCGCATCAATTTTAGAAAAATCGAGTATCTCATTAATAATACGCAACAGGTTTTCTGCAGAGTATTTTATCGCGTTCAGCTTTTCATAATCGGGGTTATCAACATTTTGAGCCATTAACAAATCGGTAAGTCCCATAATGGCATTCATGGGTGTACGTATTTCGTGGCTCATGTTAGAGAGGAACTCCGACTTAGCCCTTGATGCCGCCTCGGCAGCCGCTTTGGCCTGTAATAGCTGGTCTTCTGCTTTTTTACGTATGGTAATATCTTGCGAGAAAACGGCTATACCTGTAATTTCGCCCGACTGGTTTTTAATAGGGTTGTAAGTGGTTTCATAGTCTTTTTTAAAGAGTGTACCATCGCCAAAAACCTCGTTAATAGTAAATTGCTCGCCCGCCAGTGCCCTTTTTAAATACTGCCTTACAACAGTCTTGTTCTTTTTAACATAGGGCAGGTTAAGGTAGTTGCCGCCGGCTTCTATATCAATTTCGTAAGCATACTTAATGGCCTTTTTATGGGCATTATTAAAGGTTATGTAGTTAAACTTTTTATCAAGGGCATAAATAGTGCTTTGCGAACTTTCCAGTATGGCATTAAGCTTAGAACTGTCTTCAAAATCAACATCATCGGTACTTTTACGTTCAGATATATCGCGCACTATAACAGTACTAACAGATGCATCTTGCTTAATAACACGGGCTTCAAAATAATGCTGCTCGCTATCTATCTTATGTTGGTATTCAAAAGTATAGGTGCCTACAAAGTCGGTATCTAAAATGCGGGCAATGGCTTGTTTTGATAAGAATGATGGCGGCTCCTTCTTCAGGCTTTTTTGGGTAAAGGGGTAGTTACCATATACTCCTCTGGCACATACGGTGTATACATACCATTGGCATACAGCCTAAACATGTGGCAATTTAAGCCTTGCAACACCCTGTTTACATACGCCAATAAAGAGTGCAGGCGGTGCTCATAAATTACCCTTTTGCGGGTAGATGTTTTGTAGCGGCCAGCTGGTAATAATATACGGCGTAGGCTGCGGGGGCTTACCTCATCTTTTTGCAGGTAGTAAAATAGGCCACAATAGGCAAGCTTGCGCTCGGTCTTATCGTCCAATTTATCGCAAATGGCAACCAGGGGTATATCATTAATAATCTCTGCAATTCTTTTTAACCACTCCAAATTCTCGGTATCGTCAGCGGTAAGGTGCAGAAAAATAATATCAAGGTCTTGCCCTTCTATGGCCTCAATTAAGTCGTCGAGGCTTTTAAGCTTATATAGTATTGTTTGTAAAGATGTTGATTCTAGCGACTTCCGCACATGCTCCAACAACTCTTCATCATCTATAAATAAGGCTATATCGTAGGGTTTCTCAAAAAAGGACTTTTGTAAATTGCTCATAAACGCTTACAAAGTAACGGTAGATTATAAAGGTAATGAATGCATTAATGCAAGAATGTTGAAAAACTGTTTTTGTTGGGCAAAAAAATCGCCTTAGTTTTATAGCCCTTAATTACCAAATAACAACATGAGGAAACTATTTATAACCCTTACACTTATTTTATTATCATCAGCAGTGGTGTTGAATGCCCAGCCCGGTGGGGCCGGTGGCAAAGGCGATATGAAGAAAGCCCGCACATTTTTTGAGTTTGACAGAAACTACAAAGATGCGTTGACAGAATACCTGAAGTTATTAAAAGACGAGCCCAACGACCCGGAGATAAATTACCGTGTTGGCTTATGCTACTTATACACAAATATTGATAAAAAGAAAGCATATAAGTATTTAGAAATTATGGCCCGCCAGCCAAAAGCCCCCGCGAGGTTTATTTGGAGCTTGGCCGCGCCTACCATATTGTAAACCGTTTTGACGATGCAATAAAAAATACAGCGAGTTTATAGAGCTGGCCCGCCTGCGCCCCGAAGAACTGGCCAGGGTTAACCGTTATATAGAACAATGCCGCTTGGGCAAAAGCATGGTAGCATCGCCGGTTGATGTTACGTTTGAATGCCTGGGTAAAGAAATAAACAGTATTTACGATGAGTTATACCCATTTATTACCGGCGATGAGAGCTACATGATTTTCACATCGCGCCGCAACACGGTAACGGGTGGTTTTAAAGATTTAGACGGAACATACGCTTCTGATATTTTCTCATCATTGCAAACTGCCGGCAAATGGGGTAAGCCTAAAAACTTATCATCAATAGTAAATACCGGATTTTTTGAGGTGGGTACCTCTATGGCGCCCGATGCTACAAACGTAATCTGCTACTTTAGTAACGAAACTGCCCAAGCCGATTTGTATATTATCAGTAAAAAAGACAAAGCCAAATCATTCCAAAAAGCGGTATCGTTGGGCTCAGCAATCAACCTACCCAAAAGCATAGAAAACTCAGGGGTTATTTCTCCTGATGGTAGTACGCTTATCTTCTCTAGCGACCGCCCAGGTGGCAAAGGCGGTATAGACCTTTGGAAAGCAACCAAAGAGGGCGATGAGTGGGGCTCTCCCGTAAACCTAGGTGCGCCTATTAATACCGATGCTGATGAGGACTACCCAAACTTTACCCCTGATGGTAAAAAACTATTCTTTGCTTCAAATTCAGCTAAAAGCATGGGTGGGTTTGATGTGTTTTCTACCGCTTACAACAAAGCTACCGAAAACTACGATGAACCTGTAAACCTTGGTTACCCAGTTAATAATGCTGACGATAACTACACCATAAGCTTTAACCAAACGGGTGATATTGCATACGTTTCGGCAGCGCGTGATGGTGGCATTGGCGATCTTGACATTTGGAAGATTACCTTTAAAACACCATTGATTGATGTACAAAAGACCAAGTTTAAAGGTGCTGTTTCTCCCCTAGACAAAGAGTTTACCATTACAGTAACTGATAAATTTACCGGCAAACAGGTAATACAGGCTATTACCGAAAAAGGTACAGGCAAATACTCTATTGCCCTAGCACCCGGCCGCTATATATTTAAAACCGAAGCCGATGGGTTTATTACTATTACCGAAGAAGTACCGGTATTAGGTAAGTCTACCTTTAAAGAGAACGTTACTAAAGATATTACTATGGTAGAGGGTACTAACCCGCCCCCACCTGCACCGGGCACTACAAAACCGGGCACCCCTGTTAAACCCAAATAACCCCTTACGTTGGAAAACCTGAATTTAGAGCGTCCCTTAGCATTTTTTGACCTTGAAACTACCGGGGTTAATGTGGCTACCGACCGTATAGTTGAGATTAGTGTGCTGAAGATTTTTCCGGACCAATCTAAAAATGTGTTTACCGAAAAGGTAAACCCTACCGTACCCATACCCCAGCAGTCTACCGATGTGCATGGCATTAGCGATGCCGATGTGGCCGACTGCCCCACTTTTGCAGAGCTTGCCCCTGCACTTGCTGAGTTTTTAACCGATTGCGATTTGGCAGGCTTCAACTCTAACCGTTTTGATATTCCTTTATTATACGAGGAGTTTTTACGCGCCGGGGTTGATGTAGACTTTAAAAACCGCCGCTTTATTGATGTGCAGAATATCTTCCACAAAATGGAACAACGCACACTTAAAGCAGCTTATAAATTCTATTGCGAAAAAGACCTGAAAACGCCCACAGCGCCGAGGCTGACATTAAAGCTACCTACGAGGTTTTGATTGCACAGATTGAACGCTACCCCGATTTGCAAAACGATATTAAATACCTTGGCTGAATTTTCTACCCAACGCCAGTATGCCGACCTTATGGGCCGCATTGGCTATAACGATAAAGGCGAAGAGATATTTACCTTTGGTAAGCACGTTAACAAGCCGGTAGAGCAGGTTTTTGAAACCGAAGCAAGCTACTACGACTGGATGATGAAAGGCGATTTCCCCTTATCTACCAAAAAGCTTATTACCGAAATACGCGAGCGTATGATGGCTAACAAGATGAAGGCTCTTGAAGATAAGTTTAAACAACCCGGACAATGAAAATTATTTGCATAGGCCGCAACTACGTTGACCATATTGCAGAGCTTAAAAATGAAGTGCCTGACGAGCCTGTGGTTTTTCTTAAACCCGATACGGCCTACAACAAAAACAGGCAAGACTTTTACATTCCTGAGTTTACGCAAGACCTGCACTACGAGGCAGAAATTGTTCTCCGCATAAATAAAATGGGCAAGCACATTGACGAGAAGTTTGCCCGCCGTTATTTCGATGCTATATCTATAGGCATAGACTTTACCGCCCGCGATTTGCAAGCCAAGCTAAAGGCCAAAGGGCTGCCATGGGAAAAAGCCAAAGCATTTGATTTTTCAGCAGCTGTGGGCGATTTAGCCCCTGCCGATGATTACCCTGATATGGGCAACATCAACTTTAACCTTGACATAAATGGCAAAACCGTACAGCAAGGCAATACAGGTTTAACCATAAATAACTTTAACCAGATTATTGCCTACGTATCTAAATTCTTTACCCTTAAAAAGGGCGACCTTATATTTACCGGTACCCCCGCAGGTGTTGGCCCTGTTAAAATTGGCGACAAGCTAGAGGGGTATATTGAGGGGAAGAAATTGTTGGAGTTTGGGATAAGGTAATTAGAGAATAAGCTAATTAGATAATAAGCGAATGAAAATAGTCTATATACTATCTGTATTAGTTATACTCTCCTGTGTTTCTTGCAATAATAAAAGTGCAGAAAAAGAAAAGGTTGTAGATAAGGTAGTGCGTGTGCAAGATGAAGACATTGCTATAAATAACGCTATTGCTAAAGCCAAAAGCACATTGCCCTTATTTGATAAGGCTTTGAATAGTACGAATGAAGACTTTACTGATTTTGCAATAAAAGCAGAATACGTTGAAGACGATGAACATGAACATATCTGGTTGAATAATATTAGTAAAGCAAAAGGCTTTTATTATGGTACCATAAATAATACACCTGAATCTATAACCTATATTAAGCTGGGTGACAGGGTAAAAGTTAATGTTAATGATATAAGTGATTGGGTTTATTATGACAAGAATGATAAGGCTGTTGGTGGATATACTATCCGCGTATTCCGAAGCCGAATGCAACCCGATGAAATGAATAAGTTTGACATAGAAATGGATTCAAGCTACGTCGAATAGCACCCTACTTATTCACCGCTTCAAAACTGGTTTTAATAGATTCCCCATTTTCATCAACGGCAGTAAGGGTGTGCAGGCCCTGTGTGGGGTAAAATGCCATTTGGTGGAAGTCGGTGGTTTGGCCTACATAGGTATCATCTAAATGCCAGTAAACCGTTGCACCAGCTTTGCGGTGGGCTACTTCAAACACCACGCGCCCCGGTTTGCCATCAATCTCTATAGGCACAAATATTTTGGTAAAATCTTTAGGGTAGATAAAGTCCATGTTTTTGCGGGTGTGGAGGGTCTTCTCACAATCCTCACGATAGGCAGGCAGCGGCACATAAAACATATTCTTCTGCTTATAATACCACTCCATTGATGGGGGCAAAACAAACCAGGGCTTGTGTACCATTTGTTCGGTAGGTTCACAATCGGCGGTTACCTGCCAGCGGCCCGATACATCTAAATGCACCAATTTATGGTACGGGCAGGCAGCAGTGCGTTGGCATGTTTTGGGTATCCAGGTGCTATCAACATCACTACAAATAGGCGAAGCCCTAAAGCCCGACTGGTGGCAAACGGGTACACGCACCATATCTAAATACGGCTTGGGGAAGAAGCCCGTGTAGTCCAGCTTGTTAAAAATATCGAACAACAAAGGGGCGGCAGCACCTACGCCGGTAAGGTTGGGGCGGCCCTCGCCATCGGCATTACCAACCCACACACCTACAACGTACTTAGGTGTAAGCCCAATGGCCCAACCATCGCGGTTGCCAAAGCTGGTACCTGTTTTCCACGCTATTTTGCGCGATGATGAGTAGAGCGTCCACGCCTGGTCTTCATCGGGGCGAGAAACCTCTACCATGGCATCAAAGGTTTGCCATATAGCTGATGCGTTTAAGTAGTACTGGCTTTTTGATGTTGCTGTTTTCTTCTTCTTTTTAGTATCAGCCAACATATATTCAGGCCTGCGTAAGTCGTTTTGGTAATAGGTTTTGTTGGTGTTGTAGTGGTTAAGCGTACGCGCCATGGATGCATAAATGCCTACCATATCGTACAACTTACCCTCTGCCCCGCCCAATATTAAAGCCAACCCGTAAAACGATGGCGGGCGGTTAAGCGTTGTCATACCCAATTGCTTTAGCATAAAGTGGAACTTATCTATGCCATAAGTTTGTAGCATTTTTACCGCCGGTATGTTTAGCGAACGGGCAAGGGCTTTGTGGGCAGGCACAGCACCATCATACGTAAGGTTATAGTTCTCGGGCGTATAGCCTGCAATAGACGTAGGTACATCGGGCACCAAAGCCGATGGTGCAATATCGCCACCATTCATCATAGCGCAATAAAGCAATGGCTTAAGTATACTGCCTGTGCTGCGGGGGCATCAGCCACATCAACAGCGTTGTTATGGTCGCCCGCAATGTCTTTGCTTGTGTTGCCAACATAGGCCAGCACATTGCCTGTTTCTACATCTACCACCACCGCCGATGCGTTGTATATGCCATTAGCCATCAGGGTTTTAATTTGCCTGTCTACCGCATCGGTAACATTATCTTGCAAGTTAGGCCGTACCGATGTTTTTATATACTCGCCTTTGTGACCGTCTTTAATGGCACGCAGCATAAGGTGGGGCGCTTTGTTAGGCAGCGGAAAAGGCTTGCCCGGTAACGGCTCGCGCTTGGCAAGTTCACAAGTTTGTGCATCAATATCGCCAGCAATAACCAAGCGGTCTAACAAGCGGTTACGTTTGTTTAACAGCTTAATCTGATTCTTGCCAGGATAGATAAGCGATGGGCTGTTGGGCAACACGGCCAGCATAGCCGTTTCGGCCCAACTGAGTTTATTGGCTGGGCGGCCAAAATAGCGCCAGGCTGCGGCTTCTAAACCTACCACATTACTTCCAAACGGCGCATGCGATGCATAGAGGGCCAATATCTCGCGTTTGGTGTAGCCTACCTCTAACCGGGTAGAAAGCACAATCTCTATTATCTTTTGAAACACGTTGCGCGACTTATTCTTCCGTGCAATGCGCATTACCTGCATGGTTATGGTGCTGCCGCCGCTAACCCTGTGACCCGATGATATGTTTTGCCAGGTAGCACGCCCCAAAGCCAGGGGTTTACCCCGGGGTGGTTGTAAAAGTTGCGGTCTTCAAACTGGATAATGCATTTCTCAAACTTCTCGGGTACTTTATCAGAATAAGGAAAACGCCATTGCCCGTCTTCGGCTATCATAGCGCCCAGCAGGTTGCCCTCACTGTCTACTAATACGGTAGATGTAGGATTATCGAACAACTGCCTTGGCAGCGAACCCCAATAGGCTATAAGTAAAATACCTATGATTACCCCATAGCGTAGCTTTTTACGCCGCCAGAACGATAAAAAGGCCGCCTTAAAAGCCAGCCAACCTTGTTTTATCTTCTGCAAAAAATCCACAATTGCTAAGGGGTTTATACTATTTTTGTACCGCTAAAAAAGCAGGCAGTAAATCTATACAATATTAACCATGGCTGAGTTAAAAACGCAAGAAAACGATGCTTCTGTTGAAGAGTATATCAACGCAACGGGCAACGAAAAAGTTATAGCCGATAACAATATATTGGTTAGGCTGATGCAAAAAGCTACCGGCGCTAAGCCAAAAATGTGGGGCGATAAAATTATTGGCTTTGGTAAATACCAATATAAATCGGCAGCTACGGGCAAAGGCGGCGACTGGTTTATAATGGGCTTTGCACCCCGCAAGGCAAGCCTGGCCTTGTATTTAATGAGTGGCTATACACCTGAGGTCAAAGATTGCCTTACCCGTTTGGGTAAGCATAAACTATCGGGCAGTTGTATACACATTGCTAAACTGGCTAATGTAGATGTAAAGGTGCTGGAAGAGATGATTAACGAGGCTGCTAAAGTTGGCCCAAAATACGCGGCGTAATATTATGTACAGACTACTTATAAAACCCCTTTTATTTTTAATGAAGCCCGAAAGGGCCCATTACTTCACCTTTGGTATGTTGCAGTTTATATGCAAAATACCGGGGGTAAAGCTGTTTTTGAAAGACCTCTATACGGTACAAAACAAAAAGCTGGAGCGTACGGTATTCGGCATAAAATTCCCCAACCCTGTGGGACTGGCCGCAGGCTTTGATAAAAACGCTGTTGCCTATAACGAAATGGCCTGTTTAGGTTTTGGGTTTATAGAAGTAGGTACTGTAACACCAAAGGGCCAGCCGGGTAATGATAAGCCCCGCCTGTTCCGCCTGCCGAAAGATGAGGCATTGATAAACCGCATGGGCTTTAATAACGAGGGTGTGGAAGCCATGGTAGCCCGCCTGCGCAAAGAACAGCCCAAGGTTATTATTGGTGGAAACATTGGCAAGAACAAGGTTACGCCTAACGAAGAATCTACCAGCGATTACATAATCTGCTTTAATGCCTTGTTTGATTATGTTGATTATTTTGTGGTGAATGTAAGCTCGCCCAACACACCGGGCCTACGCGCCCTGCAAGAGAAAGAGCCGTTGATGGATTTATTGGGTCAGTTACAAACCATCAACAATGCAAAACCTAAGCCTAAACCTATACTGCTTAAAATAGCCCCCGACTTAACCAACGAACAACTGGACGATGTTATTGAAGTAGTTATGGCAACCAAGCTGGCCGGTGTGGTGGCTACTAACACCACCATAGACCGTAGCGGCCTGCAAACCGATACTACCGCCATTGGCATGGGTGGACTTAGCGGCAAGCCTGTTACCCAACGCTCTACCGAAGTGATAAAATACATTGCCACCAAAAGCAACAAAGCATTCCCCATAATTGGTGTGGGTGGTATACACTCTGCCCAGGATGCTATTGATAAGCTAAACGCGGGTGCTGATTTAATACAGCTCTATACCGGTTTTATATACGAAGGGCCCGCTTTGCCTAAGAAGATTTGTAAAGCGCTTTTATAACATGTCATCCCGTCCCGATAGCTATCGGGATTGATTCGGGATCTCGCATATTCACCTTTGGTACATCTATGTTTATTTCTTATTGACAAGGCCTATGCCCGTGTCGTACCTTTGCAGTAACCCCGACGATAAATATCGGGACCAGCCGAAAACCACTGTAAAATGAAAACCTATGCCTATTTAAATTCACTTAAAGTATTACTTCACTTCCCCTCCCAAACCCTCCCCTTGAAGGGAGGGCTTAAAAATTATGAAAACGTATTATCTAGCTACATGCTGTAATAATTCAGAATGCATAATTCAAAATGAATAATGTAAATATTTAACTATATGCTGTATGGCTTTAAACTACAATACCCTCTCTCCCGTCTGTCGCCGTTGGCGACATCCACCCTCTCAATGAGAGGGACCTTTAAAAACAAGGCGCGAAAATGAGTGCATTAGCTACATGCTGTAGGGGTTCAGAAACAATACCCTCTCCCGTCTGTCGCCGTTGGCGACATCCACCCTCTCAATGAGAGGGACCTTTAAAAAATAAGGCGCGAAAATGAGTGCATTAGCCACATACTGTAAGGATTTACAACTACAATACCCTCTCCCGTCTGTCGCTGTTGGCGACATCCACCCTCTCAATGAGAGGGGCCTTTAAAAACAAGGCGCGAAAATGAGTGCATTAGCTACATGCTGTAGGGTTGGTAAAATGAAAAATGATAAACTAAAAATGAAAATAAACTCTGTGCCCTCTGCGTATTGCTTTGCGTTCTCTGCGGTTTGTTTTATGATAACCACCCCGGCACTGCGTGCCACCCCTCCTTAAAAAGTAGGGGAGTTAAAAAATAAGGTCCCGACGATAAATGTCGGGATGCCGTAAAAACGGCACGCGAAAACGGAGTATTAGCTACACGCTGTAGGTTTCCCTCACCCCTAAATCCCCCTCTCCTAAAGGAGTGAGGGGGACTTTAAAAAGGAGTATGAAAATGAGTATCTAGCTACATAATGTAAGGTTTTAAGGGCTATACGCTGCTCGCTACACGCTATGCCCTAAAATCCGTATATTTGCATTTGAACCTTAATTAGAGAGATATGAGCCAGATTGTAGACATAACATCAAAGCTTAACGGTAGCGTGGAAGAGAAAAAATTATCGATAAACGACTTTAAAAATATAGTACTGACGGACTACCGCATTGCGCAGGAGAGCCGCCAAGCTAGCCTTACCGGCCGTAAAGAGGTACTTACGGGCAAGGCTAAATTTGGTATTTTTGGCGATGGTAAAGAGCTTGCCCAAATAGCTATGGCGAAGGCCTTTAAAAAAGGCGACTGGCGTAGCGGCTACTACCGCGACCAAACCTTTATGCTGGCTACGGGGCAGCTTACCCTTGAACAGTTTTTTGCCCAATTATACGCTAACCCCGATGTGGCTTTAGAACCCCACTCGGCAGGCCGCCAAATGAATGCCCACTTTGCTACCCGCCTTATTAACGAAGACGGTAGCTGGAAAAACCAAAAGGAGCAGTATAATACCTCTGCTGATATGTCGCCAACGGCTGGGCAAATGCCCCGCTTGTTGGGTTTGGCGTATGCAAGCAAGGTATACCGCAACGATAAAAACCTGGCCGGCAAAACTGAATTTTCGGTAAACGGAAACGAGGTTGCCTTTGGTACCATTGGCGATGCCAGCACATCGGAAGGCTTGTTTTGGGAAACCATGAATGCCGCCACCGTATTGCAGGTTCCGTTGGCTATGAGTGTGTGGGACGATGGCTATGGCATATCTGTAGAAAAGAAATACCAAACCGCAAAACAAAGCATCTCTACCGCACTGCGTGGGTTTGAGCGTGACGATGATAACGATGGCCTATTGATTTATAATGTGCGTGGTTGGGACTATGCCGCCCTTTGCGAAGCTTACGAAAAAGGCGTTGCCATTTGCCGAGAGCAACACATACCGGTATTGTTTCATATTGAAGAACTAACACAGCCGCAAGGTCACTCTACATCAGGGTCGCACGAGCGTTACAAGAGCAAAGACCGTTTGGCCTTTGAACAGGAATATGATTGTATTGCCCAGTTTAAAAAGTGGATTACCGAAAACGCTATAGCCACAATTGAAGAATTAGATGCTATTGAAGCAGAAGCCAAAGAAACAGTTAAGCAGGCCCGCCGCAAGGCATGGGACGATTTTTTAGCCCCGGTAAAAAAACAAGTTGCTGAGGCTGCCGCTTTACTTAGCGATATAGCCAATACATCAGAACACAAGGCCGTAATTGACTCTATTAAAACCAACCTTGTTGCCCTGCCCGACCCTGCAAGGCATAATGTAATACAGGCGCTTAAAAAGGCATTGCAAACGGTACGTGCCGAGAGCAACCCTGCCATTGATAAGGCCAAAGCCTATTTAAAAAACCGTACCCAAGAGGGTGCTGCTTTATACAACACCTTTGTGCATAGCGACTCTCCCCTATCGCCCCTAAAGTTAAAGGCTATAAAACCTGAATATGAGGCTGATGCTAAACTGGTAGACGGACGTGAGGTTTTGCGCGATAACTACGATAAGATTTTAGGTACTATACCTGAGTTTTTAATATTTGGTGAAGATGCCGGCAAAATTGGCGGAGTAAACCAAACCCTTGAAGGTATGCAGGCCAAGTATGGCGAGCAACGTGTGGGAGATACCGGTATACGTGAGGCTACTATTGTAGGCCATAAGAATAGGCATGGCACTGCGTGGTTTGCGCCCCGTGGCCGAGATTCAGTATTTAGATTATTTACTCTACGCGGTGCAAACCCTTAGCGACGATTTAGCATCGCTAACCTACCGCACGGCAGGTGGGCAACGTGCCCCTATGATTATATCTACCCGCGGCCACAGGCTGGAGGGTGTTTGGCATAGCGGGTCGCCTATGGGTATGATTATAAATAGCCTGCGTGGTATACACATTTGCGTGCCCCGCAACATGACGCAGGCCGCAGGCTTTTACAACACATTGCTTGCAGGCGATGAGCCGGGCGTGATTGTTGAGCCGCTAAACGGTTACCGCATTAAAGAACTATTGCCAAGCAACCTGAGCGAGTTCCGCACACCGCTAGGTGAGCCGGAGGTGTTAATTGAGGGCACAGATGTTACGTTGGTAACATACGGCTCGTGTATCCGCATAGCGCAAGAAGGTATAGGCCAGTTAAAAGCCCTGGGTATTTCGGTTGAATTGATTGATGCCCAAACTTTATTGCCATTTGATTTAACGGGCACTATAGTTAAATCGCTACAAAAAACTAACCGTGTGGTATTTATGGATGAAGATGTGCCGGGAGGCGCTACGGCCTTTATGCTACAACAGGTAATAGAGGTGCAGGGTGGTTACCAATACTTAGACTCGACCCCTGTAACACTGAGCGCTAAGGCCCACAGGCCATCGTTTGGGTCGGATGGAGATTACTTTTCTAAGCCTGCCGCCGAAGATGTGTTTGACACTATTTACAACCTGATGTGCGAAGCTAAACCCGCACAGTACAAGCCCTTATACTAAGCCCATTTATAGGTAAGGCATAAACCCAAAAACTAAGCTCTTTGACATGTTAGAAAAACAAAGCCCCGACATTACTGCCGGGGCTTCTATATAGTATTGATTGGTTAGATGGCTAATTTCCAAGGTCGTCAAAGCTGATATCGTCTATACGGTTAACAATGGCTGCCTCTTCGGCAGGTTGTTGCAGCGGTGTATGGACAACATCAATTTTGGTATCGGCTTCAACAACAGCACCTATGCCGGTATCTTGCTGGCGTATATACGTAGAAGGCCCATTGCCGTTTTCTTGTATGTATGACATAGCTTCGCTAAGGCCATCCATAAACTTGTCAAAGTCTTCCTAGTAAAGAAAAATTTTATGCTTGTCGTAAAAGAAAGAACCATCATCGCGAACCCTCTTCTTACTCTCGGTAACAGTTAGATACAGTTCATTTCCGCGTGTAGCTTTAACATCAAAAAAGTAGGTACGTTTGCCTGCAGGTACGCGCTTAGAGAATATCTCTTCTTTTTCCTGGCTATCAAAATTTTCCATAAAATGCTTATAATCTTATCACTAGGTAAAAACAAATGTATACTAAAATATTATTCAGTCAATTTAATGACAAAAAATTTAATTTTTATACACTTGTAGCAAAATGTTTATTACCTACTGATTATAAGCCAATTAAGATTCAGCTAAATATTCGGTTTGACCTTCAAGAAGCTGTTTTTTGTACAAATCGGCATAAGCACCTTGTTGATTGATAAGTTCTTTATGCGAACCGGCCTCTATAATTTTACCCTCATCAAGCACAATAATATGGTCGGCCATTTGTACTGATGATACCCTGTGGCTAACTATGATAGCCGTTTTGTTGTGCATTATCCGGCGCAAGTTGGTAAGGATGCTGTCTTCGGTTTCGGTGTCAACAGCCGAAAGGCAATCATCAAAAATCAATATCTGCGGCTGTTTAATAATAGCTCTGGCAATGGATATGCGCTGCTTTTGCCCACCCGACAAGGTAATGCCCCTCTCGCCTACTACGGTATCAAACTTTAACGGAAACTCGTCTATATTATCATACACGCAGGCATCTTTAGCGGCCTGGTATACCATTTTTTAAGCCTTTCTTTGTTGCCCTCATCTTTATTTAGGCCAAAGGCTATGTTGTTAAATATGGTATCAGAAAACAGGAAAACCTCTTGCGGAACGTAGCCTATAGATGTACGCAGATTCTCTGTTTTAAAGGTTTTTACATTCTGTCCGTCTATGCGTATTTCGCCAGACGAAACATCAAACAAACGGCCCACTAAATTTGTAATGGTAGACTTGCCCGACCCTGTACGGCCCAATATAGCAAGCACTTTGCCCTGCTCTACTTTAAAGCTGACACCATCTAAAGCCACAGTACCACTTTCTGGGTATACAAAGCCAACATTATCAAACTCTATAGTACCTTGTACTTTAAGGTCTAAGCTGGTTTCGGTATTGTAAATCTCGGGCTCTGTTTGCAAAAACTCGTTTATCCGCGCCTGCGATGCGGCTGCCCTTTGCATTAGCGATGTTACCCAACCTACAGATGCAAAAGGAAAAGTAAGCATGTTTACATACAATATAAACTCGGCAATATTACCCGGGGTTATGGTACCATCCATTACCCGTATGCCACCAACATAAATGGTAAGCAACACACTGGCGCTGATAAGCATGCTCATTATAGGGAAGAACATAGAATCTACCTTAACCAATCCTAACGAGCGTTTGCGGTACTCTTTTACTTGTTCTTCAAACTGGCTTTCAAAATCGTTCTCGCGGCCGTAGGCTTTAATTACCCGTATGCCCGAAAAGGTTTCTTGCACAAACGATGACATGGACGAAAGCTGTTGCTGCTTCTCTGTACTGCGCTTGTTAATTATGCTGTTTACATAGTATATACCCAGCGACATTAATGGCAAAGGCAGCACCACATACAAGGTAAGCTCGGCGTTAACGGCCAGCATAGTACCCAACGTCATTACAAACATAATAACAAGGTTTACCGTGTACATTATGGCAGGGCCAATGTACATACGCACCTGGCTTACATCCTCGCTAATGCGGTTCATCAAATCGCCGGTTTTATTCTTTTTATAAAACGACAGGCTTAGCTTTTGGTAATGGTCGAATATCTCGTTTTTAAGGTCGTACTCTATAAGCCGAGACATTACAATAATGGTTTGGCGCATTAAAAAGGTAAACAGGCCACGCAACAAGGCCGTGCCAATAACCAATAAGCCAAATATGGCAGCGCCGTAAAATACTTTGCCACGCAGGCTATACTGCAAAGTAAACTCTTTGGCAAGGTTGGTTTGCTCCAGGCCTTCTATTACCATGTCTATACCATTACGTATAAGCTGGGCAGGAAATATGGCAAACCAACTGGCTACCGCAATGCATAAAACGCCAAAAAACAGGCGCCAGCGGTATTTCCAAAAGTATTTATTTATGTATTTAAGAGATGCTAATTTCAAGGGATGGTAACTAATGTTGCAACTACAAAAGTAGGTAATTTAAAGGCACGAATTTTGCGCAGGTTTTTATATTGTGGCTATTACACAAAAATATATCTTGCATAAAATACCTGCTTATGAAAATACTTAAACGCGTACTCTTAACAGTTGGAATAATAATAGGTTTACTGCTGGTGGTGTCTTTGTTTTTACCATCAACATACGAGATAAAACGCGAGGGGACTATTAAAGCACCTACCGACACTGTATTTATGTGGGTAGCTGACCTTAAAAACTGGAACGGATGGAGCCCATGGAACCAAGCCGACCCCAAAATGAAAATTACCTACAGCGCCGAAACTATTGGAACAGGATCTTCTATGCAATGGGCCAGCGAAAGCCAGGGTAACGGTAAGCTTACAATAAAATCGTTGATGCCTCCAACAGAAGCAACGTATGAGTTGGATATGGAAGGCATGGTTTCTACCGGAAAATTTAGCTTAGCTCCAGATGCTGCCGGAACCAAACTGATTTGGAGCATGAGCGGCGATGTAGGCATGAACCCTCTGTACAAATTTTTTATACCCTTTATGGATGGTATGGTTGGTCCCGATTTTGAAAAGGGTATTAACAACCTGCAAAAACGGGCTTCAGTTACTGCATCTATTACAAAAACTCCTGTTCACGTAGCAAATACATCAGCCAAAGGGTTGCCTTATATGGTTAAGACAGATGTTGCTGTTTGTCAGGTAGATTAAGCATTAGGATTTACCTTAAATAAAAAAGGCTACCCGGAAAGAGTAGCCTTTTTACTTTTAGAGGGGAAAATTAAAACCTTTCGAACTGGCTAAAGAAGAAGTTACCTTCAATAGCAGCGTTCTCGTCGCTATCAGAACCGTGAACGGCGTTAGCATCAATGCTTTTTGCATACAATTGGCGGATAGTACCAGCCTCAGCTTTAGCAGGGTCGGTAGCACCAATTAGTTTACGAAAATCTTCAACAGCGTTATCTTTTTCAAGTATAGCAGCAACAATAGGACCGCTGCTCATATAGTTAACCAATTCGCCGTAAAAAGGACGCTCGCTGTGTACAGCGTAAAATTCACCGGCTATTTCTTTAGATAGTTTGGTGTATTTTAAGGCTACGATTTTAAATCCGGCACCTGTAATTTTGTCTAAAATAGCACCTACATAACCATTTTGAATGGCATCAGGCTTAAGCATCGTAAATGTACGGTCTGTTCTCATTATTTAATATTGTGTTTTTCGGGGTGCAAAGGTAGGCAATTTTCATCTTTTTACAACTATTGGCTTTACTATACTGAAAACCAATTATATTTTTACGCATATTAGCAACCCAATCCGTATAGAATGGAAGAACCAATACAATCTACCGAACAAGTTTTAAGTAACTGCCCAGAGTGCGATACTGCCGTAGTGAGCGGCAAAATATTCTGCAACAAATGCGGCTTTCCGGTTAATGGTACCAACGAACAAAAAAGCGAATACGACATAAATAAATTCAAGCTAAAAACACAATTAGATATTGCTGAAAAGCACATTAAAAATGGCAGCACCATACTATATGTGTTGGCAGGCTTAACTGTTTTTGGCGGCATATTAGTAAGCTTTGGCGGCTTTGCGGGAGGAACAGATGGCGTAGCACCGGGAATACTATTTACTGTATTTGTAGTTATAGCGGCCATATTTTTAGGGCTTGGTTTATGGGCTAAGAAAAACCTTTTGCCGCCCTGCTTACTGCATTAATATTTTGCTGCACCATTTTTATACTTGATATTGTTGGCTCTGATGAAGTAGCAGATGCTTTTCGTGGAATTATATTACGGATTATAGCCATTGTGGCTTTGGTACGTGGTACTAAAGGCGCTTACGAAGCCGAGAAAATAAAGAAGCAATTACACGTAGATTAAGCAGCAATGGAAGAACCTGTTGAACCTATAAAAGAACCCGTTGCTGAGTTACAAACACCGGCGCAACCCGCCACATGCCCTGAGTGTAGCAAAGCCTATAACCCGCAAAAAATATTTTGCAACTACTGTGGTTACCCGGTAAACGGCACACAAGAGCAAATGGCCCAATACGAAATGAATAAGTTTGAGTTGGACTATGAACTGGATGCCGCCCGTAAACATGTTTTGTATGGCAGCATTATACTATATGTATTTGCAGCACTATCAGCAATAGGAGCCTTGTTTGCATTGTTTATTCCAACAGAACCAAGCCCCGGTACCGACCCAGCCACGGCGCTTTTTATTATTATGGCTATATCTACAGCAATATTTGCAGGCCTTGGTTTATGGAGCCGCAAGCAACCTTTTATACCTTTTATTATAGCCAGCATTATATTCTTATTGGGTGTACTTGGCAATGTATTATCGGGCAACGTAAATATGCCCGGCCTGTTTATATACCTGTTGTGCTTATTCGCTCTAATAAAAGGCAGCATAAATGGCTATAAAGCTATACAGATTAAACGCAAACTGCATATAGACTAGTACTGTGGAAGAGCCCGTAGTAAATACTATTCCCTGCCCCGATTGCAATAAGGAGCACGATGTGCTAAAGGTATTTTGCAGCCATTGCGGTTACCCGGTAAAGGGTACACACGATCAAAAATCAGCATTTGAGCTTAATAAGTTTAAGCTTGGCGATAAGCTATACGATACAAAGCGCAAGGCCAATGGCGGCAGCGTATTGTTATATGTATTGGCAGGCTCTCTTTACTTTTTAGCAGTTGTAGCTTTTTTAGCAGCTATTTTTGGCCAGCCCGATGCGTATGCCGATGTATATGTAAAGCGTGTAGTATTAGGTGCTTTGGTGTTTATTACATTCGGCACATTGTATTTAGGGTTGGGGCTGTGGGCGCGTAAAAAGCCATTTGCAGCCTTGCTTACTGCTTCTATTATCTTCTTTAGTGTATCAGTAATAAGCATTGCCAGAGATTTTCAATTTGCCGTATTTGTATTTCAGGTAATTATATTAGCTGTGCTTATTTGGGCAACTGTTGCGGGCTATAAATCGGAACAGTTAAAACGTAAACTTGATATAGAATAACCCACTGTGGAAGAGCCGGAAAACCCTTTATTACCCATACCTCCACAACCTCAGGCAGAGGATAGTATACCTGTGCCCCAACAGCCCGAACCTATACTGCATAGCTGCGGTGGTATTATAAATGACGATGATGCCTTTTGCCCACACTGTGGCAAGAAGATTAAAAGCGAAACATACCACTCAAACATATTCTTAACCCGTAATATGTTTATACTGCTGGGGTATTATGCCTTTTGCTTTATACTGTGGTTGAGCTTGGAGTTTGGTGATATTGTGCAGGAACCCGCAGACTTTTACGGAGTACTTGTAGTTGATGCGCTGGTAACCCTGCTGTTTGCAGCCGCGGGCATTTTATCTATGCTTCCCCTCTACTCGCTAAAAAATGTTAAGCTAACAAGGCTTTTGCTGTATTCATTGCTGGCGGTAGCAGGTTCTTTTGGTATAAACTACATTACCAAGTTAATGAATGTAAACCTGTTTGACCAGGACATTCGGTTTACTCCCTTTTTTGAGCAAACATCAAACCCTGTATTGTATATGATTTTGAGCATAGCCGTTTTCCCTGCTGTGTTTGAAGAAATGGCCTTCCGCGGCTTTTTATACAACAGCGTACAAAAACTGGCTGATGATAAAAGCGCCATTTGGGTATCATCATTACTATTCGCCATTATCCACTTTGCATTTCTATCGTTGTTTTGGTTAATACCCTTTGCCATAATAGCGGCCAACCTGCGCAAAAAATACAATACCCTGTGGTATGGCATGGTTATTCATTTTGTGTTTAACCTTACGGCTTGTATGATAGATTATTTTGATATTTTTTAAGCTATATATACAACCTAAAACCTAAGCCCTAAATAACTATCTTTGCCCTTTTAATACCATTTAGCATTGGAAAATACAGAGCTGTTAACTATTCTTTCGTCTCCTAAACGCATTGTAATTACTACCCACAAAAACCCCGATGGCGATGCCATGGGATCATCGTTGGCATTGTGCAATTACCTTACACTTAAGGGGCATAATGCATTGGTTATTACTCCCAATGAGTATCCCGATTTTTTAGACTGGCTACCGGGCAACAGTACTGTAAAAAATGGTAAAGATATTCCGCAGTTTGCTAAAGACAGGATAGCCGAAGCCGACATTATTTTTTGCCTTGATTTTAATACCCTTAGCCGTATAGACCAACTGGCCAAGCCGGTTGAAGAATCTACAGCCTTTAAGGTGCTTATAGACCACCACCAGCAACCGCAGCCGTTTGATTTTATGTTCCACAATGTGGAGGCATCATCAACCTGCCAACTGGTATTTGAGTTTATTGATATGTTGGGCGATAAGGCCTTAATCAATAAAGATATTGCATCGTGCCTGTATACTGGTATTATGACCGATACAGGGTCGTTTAAGTTTCCATCAACCACGGCCAAGGTACACCGCATAATTGCTGATTTGATTGAAGCAGGGGCTGATAATTCTGCCATACACCGCAACGTATTTAGCGCCTACACTGAGAACCGCCTAAAACTACTAGGCTTTTGCATTGGCCAAAAACTGGTTGTTATTCCTGAAAAGGCTACAGCATACATTACCCTTACCAAAGAAGAACTGGCTAAATACAGCTTTCAACCGGGCGATACCGAAGGCATTGTAAACTACCCGCTAGATATTAAAGGCATTAAATTTTCGGTAATATTTATTGAGCGAGAGGATGGGATAAAAATCTCTTTCCGCTCGGTAGGTACATTCTCGGTAAACCAATTCTCGCGTGCTAATTTTGGTGGTGGCGGGCACGATAATGCCGCCGGAGGCCAATCAACCCTTAGCCTACAACAAACCGTAGAAAAATTCGTTACACTGCTTGATACGTATGCAGCCGACATTATCAACTCTTAAATACATAACCCTTAGCCTGTTATTGGTGCTTGCAGCCTGTGGTGGCGATACTGCGGAGCAGCAGCCTGTACCCAAAAAGGTGCGCAAAGACAAGGCCAATAAGGAATCTATGGTAGAGATAAATAAGAGGGTAACCGAGGCCGAAGCGTTGCAAATTGACAAATACATTACCCGCCACGGCTTGGCAGTTACCCAAACCCCTACCGGCCTGCGATACGTTATTTATAAAAAAGCCCCGGGCAAACCGCCCATGCCTAAAAAAGACCAAAAGGTGCTAATACACTTTACTACCCTTTTGCTTGATGGTAAAGAGGTTTACAACTCGCGCACCGGCCAGCCTGTCCAGGTAATAATAGACCACGACAATGTAGAAAGTGGCGTACACGAAGGGCTAAAATACATGCACGTGGGCGACAAAGCCAAGTTTATATTACCTTCGCACCTTGCACACGGTATAGTGGGCGATAATGATAAAATACCACCCCTTACACCGGTGGTTTACGACATTGAACTTTTAAGTATACAATAACCAATCTTTTAAATGAAAAAAACACTCCTTTTCTCTTTGGCAGCCTGCCTTGTATTCTTTATGACATCGTGCGGCGATGGTTTTGAAGAAACAGAAACCGGCCTAATTTACAAATTGCATGAGCATAGCGAAGACTCGGCTAAACCTGCCGAAGGCGACATTTTATTTTTAAAGCTGATTGTAAAAACAGAAAGTGCAGACTCTGTTCTTTTCTCATCAGAAGAAGTGAACAAACGCGAAGGCCTGCCTTACTTTGAAATGTTGGCTAAACCAACTTTTGAGGGCGACTATTCTGAAATTTTAAACCTTATGCACGTGGGCGATAGCGCAACTATTAAAATAGATGCAGATACCTTCTTCCACAATGTATTTAAAATAGACAGCCTGCCAAGTTTTGTAGAGTCGGGTTCTAAAGTTATTGTTGATGTTAAACTTACCAAGTTTATGACAATGGATAACTTTAAAGTGTACTTTAATAAAATACAGGCTGAGAAAGACGCTAAAGAAATTGTATTGGAAAACAAACGCATTGCTGACTTTGTGGCTGCCCGCGGCATAACCGCCAAACCAACAGCTAGCGGCTTAATATTTATAGAAACTAAAAAAGGCACCGGCAAAAAAGTGGAGAATGGCTTAATAGCCAGCATTAACTATACCGGCATGTTCTTAGACAGTATTCCGTTTGATGGAAGCGAAGGCCGCGAACCGCTACAAGTACCTGTAGGCCAGGGCATGGTTATACCTGCTTGGGAAGAAGCCCTTTTACTTATGAACGAAGGCTCTAAAGCCAGCATTATAGTGCCTTACCGTTTAGCATACGGTGCACGTGGCTACAGGCCTGTTATACCTCCATACGCTACATTGTTGTTTGAAATGGAAGTTGTAAAACTAGAGAAAATGCCTGCTCAGCCACAAGGTGGTATGCCACAAGGCGGCGCGCAGCAAGGTAACCCACCACCACAACCTAAGTAATAATGAAACAGGTAACCTTAGTAGTTTTTATTGTATTTGCCATGCTTGGCAGTGCATTGGCACAACCCAATGCCAACAAGGGGTATACTAAAACGCCTACAGGTACGCTGTATAAGTTTATTAAAACCAATAAAAAGGCTAAAATGCCTGTTGAAGGACAGGTGTTGTTCCTTTCTTTGGAAGTACGCACGGAAAAGCCCGATACCTTATTGTTTACATCGGCTGATATTGAGAAGAACGAAGGCATACCCTACTATGAGATGTTTGCTAAACCAACTTATAAAGGCGACTACTCTGAGATATTAGCATTGATGCACGTAGGTGATAGTGTTGTGGCCAAGTTTGATGCTGACACCTTTTTTCAGTACGTGTATAAAATAGAGCGTGCAGATGTGCCATTTAAAGTTGATTCAGGCCATAATGTGGTAATGCGCATTAAGCTTAACAGCATAATGGAGATGGATAGCTTTAAAGTTTACATGAATAAGGTACAAGCCGATAAAGACCGTAAAGCCAGCGATACAGAGACTAAGAATATAGGCGATTTTATTACTACCAACAATATAACCGTCCCCCCTACAGCATCGGGGTTGTATTACATAGAAACTAAAGCAGGCAGCGGCGATAGGCCAATGCCAGGCGATAGTGTAAAACTGAAATACACCGGTATGTTTATTGATGGCTCTGTTTTTGATAGTAACGAGGATATTGATAATATGGCAATGGTTACAGGCGTAGGCATGGTAATACCCGGTTTTGATGAGGCTGTGCAGCTAATGCAGCCCGGTGCCGAAGCTACTGTTATTATCCCCTACCGTTTAGGGTATGGCCCACAAGGCTACCCGCCGGTAATACCCCCGTTTTCAACCTTAATATTTAATTTACGCTTGGTTAGTGTTACCAAAAACAAATAATAAAAATGAAAAAAATAATCGTGTTAGGCATATTGCCGCTAATGCTGTCGGCAAGCCAATTAATTGCTCAAACAAAACTTAAAATGAACGAAGAAGTAACAACCCCATCAGGTTTAAAAATTAAAGTATTAAATAAGGTAGACGACAATGCCCCAAAGCCTGAAAATGGCGATACTGTTGTTGTGCATTACACCGGTACCTTTACCGACGGTAAAAAATTCGACTCGTCTTTTGACCGTAACGAACCTATTAAATTTGCTGTAGGCAAAGGCATGGTAATTAAAGGTTGGGAAGAAGGCCTTTTATTGCTTCGCAAAGGCGAAAAAGCCATTATGACTATCCCATCAGAACTGGGTTACGGCTCTATGCAACGCGGCCCTATACCTGCTAACTCTACTCTTATTTTTGAAGTAGAATTGGTTGATATTAAACCAGGCTACAAACCATCGTTTTACAATGTAGACGGTAAAAAAGTAGAAACCCTGCCAAGCGGCCTGCAATATGTTGTTGTAGAACCCGGCAGTGGCGACAGCCCTAAAGCCGGACAAAGCGTTAGTGTGCATTACACAGGCTTTTTCCTGGATAAAAAAGTATTTGACTCATCGGTACCACGTAACCAACCATTTACTTTTGCTTTAGGCACAGGTGGTGTTATTAAAGGTTGGGACGAAGGTGTTGCCCTAATGAAGAAAGGCGCCAAATACCGCTTCATCATTCCTTACGATTTAGCGTATGGAGAAAATGGCCGCCCACCGGTTATTCCTGCCAAATCAACATTAATATTTGATGTAGAACTTATAGACTTTAAATAGTCTGCTAACCATACTTTAGCAAAACGCCCCCTGACAATAAATGTCAGGGGGCGTTTTATTTTATATCAATAGAAGTTAATTACTTGCCGCCAAAGTTGTAGCCTACCGTCATACCAAATGTTACGTGCGGGTAAACGGCATTCATAGTGCCTGTTTCGTAACCCCCTGTTTGCGGATTATAGTATTGAGAATAGTTTGGGTAATGAGTGTATTTTACGCCTACGCCCATATAGGCAGACATGTTAAGCTCCGGAATAACGTTTACAGATATGCCGTTGGCAAATGTGGCAACCCCAAAAGTGTTTTCTTCGCCTTCCCATAAATCGCCACTGGAGTGGCCCACCCTAAACTGTGGCCCAAAAAAGTACTTAACTGCGCCCTGGCCGTAGTAGGGTAAATGCATAAGTCTAAACCAGACAGGTAAGTAACTCCTAAGCCTGTAGATGGGCCATTATTGCTGCTGCCCAAAAAGGGCGAGGCTCCAATGGCCACAGGCACCCTTAACCCTATATAGCCGCTTTTGGTTATATACTCATACGCTACGCCAAAGCGGGCAATAAACACATCAGTATAAACCCATGATATACGGTGGCGGAAGTTATATTCTAACGCCTCTTTATCTTTTTTAGTAGCTTCAAATGCATCAACCTCGCCATTTTCATAAACTATCTTATCTACCAGCGTTTTTTTTATGGTATATACCGGCTGGCTCCTGTCATCGGCTTTGCGGTAGCGTATTTCATCTTTACCAACCTCGCTAATGTAGCTTTTAACGGTATCTCCGTTAGTCCTTATGATTAAATCCTGACCAAACATGGGTGTCAGAAATGCCAATAAAAGTGTAGTTAATATTATTCTCATTTTATTATATTTACTTGATTTATGATTGGGTCATTCAAAAAACGTGCCGTGGGCGAAATTAGTTTAAATCACCAAACTTTTATGCGCCGTTGCCTGCAACTTGCGCAGCAAGGTATGGGGCATGTTGCGCCTAACCCCATAGTAGGCTCATTATTAGTACACAATAATAAAATTATAGCCGAAGGCTACCACACCCGTTTTGGTGGCCCGCATGCCGAAGTTAATACCCTGGCTAACATTACCGCCCCTGAAATACTGGCTGAATCTACCCTATATGTTAGTTTAGAGCCATGCTCTCACCACGGTAAAACGCCGCCCTGTGCCAATCTTATAATAGAAAAAGGCATTAAGAACGTTGTGGTTGCCTGCACCGACCCTAACCCGCAGGTAGCGGGCCGTGGCATTAAGCTGTTGCAAAATGCCGGTGTAAATGTTATTACAGGTGTTTTAGAAAACGAAGCCATAGCCTTAAACCGCCGCTTTGTAACCTTCCACAGCAATAAACGCCCTTATATAATTTTAAAATGGGCCCAAACGGCCGATGGGTATATTGATAAAGTACGTAAGGCCGGTGAAACAGGTATTGTAACACAGGTAAGTAGCTTACCATCTCACAGGCTGGTGCACCTTTGGCGTAGCCACGAACAAGCCATACTGGTAGGCAAAAACACGGTGGTTAATGATAACCCCGCTCTTACTGTTAGGCTGGTAGATGGCAACAACCCCATACGCATAGTTATAGATAGTAATGCAAGCCTTAGCGGCAAGCTTAAAATATTTGATGGCGAAGTCCCTACCCTGGTTATAAACCAAAAGCAAGCCAAGGTAAGCCCCGAAGCTGAATGGGTAAAATTAAATACTGAGCAAAATCTGCTAGACGGGCTAATGGAAGAACTGTACCGCCGCAACATTACCAGCATTTTAGTAGAAGGCGGCGCTGAAACACTAAACCATTTTATTGCCGCCGGCCTGTGGGACGAGGCCCGTATTTTTACTGCCCCTATCCATTTTAAAGATGGGGTAAAAGCGCCCATTATACCGCCACTAAGTGGTTTAACCAGCATTACACATCATTCAGGCTTAGATGTGCTACATATTGTTTACAAAACTACCTTTGCCCCACCATGCATACCGATGTAATATCCTTTACCGCAGCAGACATTGAACTGTTTGAAACTGCCTGCCAAATACGCCGCAAAGTTTTTGTTGACGAGCAAAAAGTATCTGCCGAAGAAGAGTTTGATGAGTTTGAAGAAAACTCAAGGCACTACCTTGTATATTCTGATGGCCAACCTGCCGGTACCGCCCGCTGGCGCTATACCGATAACGGCATTAAACTGGAGCGCTTTGCCATGCTAAAAGAATACCGCAACAAAAAGGTGGGCTCTATTATTTTAAAAAGGATTTTGAGTGATGTTGAAGGCTTGTCTGACTACATATACCTGCATGCCCAAGTACCTGCTGTTAACTTCTACGCCCGTGAGGGTTTTGAAAAAACAGGGCCTATGTTTTCAGAGTGTGATATTGACCATTATAAAATGGTACTAAGGGATTAATCTTTCTCCCACTTACGCGATTTTCTGCCCGGTTGTGTTTCAACCTTGTAACCCTTTTCTGCCGCAAGTTTAAACATACGCTTGCGCAAACGGCGCGGATAAAATATCCTGTTTACCATCCAGCTTTTGCTTTTTGGTTTAAAGATGCCTATTTGCGAAAGTATGTCATACGATGCCGCCGCGCAGCGCATACCTGTAAATGCATAATCGTAAGGCGCTTCATTACAATATGCCATATGGATATCCTGTATTTGATTGTACTGAACATTGGTAACAGGTATAGTAATTACGGCATACTTATCGCCAACAGTATCTTTTTTAAATGAAGCAAGACTCTCTGTCCTAAAATAAGAATGCCTGTTTTTTTCTTTAGGAAATACGTGGAATTTACCCTTAGGACCAAAGCCTATAATTTCTTTATCAACCCCAATGCTAACATGTCCGCCGTTAATGCCTCCAAAGCGTTTCTTCTCTTTCCCCTTATAGCCTTTTGCCGGTTTAGAGCCATATAAAAAATATACTTTGATGTTCTTAGTTTGCCCAAAACAGCCAATACCAAACAACACCAATAAACAGGTAACCCAAATTTTCATAATTCTTTATAACTAAAATAAGGAGGGATTGTTACAAAAAAAGTCCCGGTTTTAGGCCGGGACTTTTTAAACCAACTCAATTGCAATTAGTTGGTAATAGTTATTTGTTTAATCTGAGAGCTGTATTTAGAGGTTGTTAAACCACCTTTACCAGGGTTGTTACCCGGCTCGCCAAACTTAACACGTTCAATTTTAATCTTGCCACCACCAGTATTCAGGTTATTTAACTTATCAGTTGTAAGGGTAACCTTTGTTGCACCTTCTGATAAGGTAGTAAACGATTGCCAATCGTTACCGTTATCTTCTTTAACATATACCGTAATAGTTTCGCCTTGTGCTAAAGGCTGGCCTCGAATACAACATCTAAAGCAGCCGATTTGCTAATGGTTGATAAGCCGGTAGGCAAATCTATAGAACGGCCTACCAATATGGTATTGGTAAAGATATTGTCGTCGTGGTCTGTGTAAACAAATACTGCACTATCCTTTACGCCTGTATAAGTTTTAGCATACCAAGCAAAGGCATCAACATACTCGGCATCTTCGCCATTAATTTTAAGGTTTGCAGGGTCGTCTAACCTAAGCAACGTACCTACCGCATTACTAAATTTAAACTGTGCCGATGCGGTTGTTATGCCTGTATTGGCATCATAATCTACGGTGTGGGCAAGCCATATTTTGCTTTGGTCAACCGAGCTTGAATCTTCTTTGTTACAAGCCGTTAGCAAGGCTAACGATGCTACTGCTACTACTGCTGATGTTTTGAATAAGGTTTTCATAGAGTTTTGTTTTTCCGATGTCAAAAGTAGCCAATTATTATGCCAAAGCCCATCTTAGCTTGTATTCTTAATATTGGAATGCAAACCGTTTGTAACGAAAAAATCCCGCCATGGGCGGGATTTTTCGTTGTCTGACTAGGGCTCGAACCTAGACTCTTCTGGACCAAAACCAGACGTGTTGCCAGTTACACCATCAGACAATGCGGGTGCAAAAATATAATTTTTTTTAAACTACAGCAATGTGTGATAAAATTTTACTTCAAAAGCTCTAAAAGGCGCTTTAGCGATGCCTGGTTTTCGGGTAGCATCCATGCATTCTTAACCCTTGCTTTTTCTAATGATGTTAGGTGAAAGCTAAGCGAAACACGCTCTGTTTTAGCATCACTAAGCTCAAAGTTAATTACATCCAAAGGCATATCTGCCCATTCTGATGAATAGCTCAAAAGCTCATCTAACGTATAATCCTGCGTTTTAAAAATATTGGTGTATACATTGCCCACCGGGCCCGATATGGTTTCAAACAGGCTTTGCTTAATTTCAAAAGGCTTGCCGTTTTCAATTTTAGCTTCCCTAGTTTGCACAATAACAACGCCCGATGTGTTAGCCCTAATCCAATCTCTGAAGGTGTAGATAAAGCGAAGTGTGGTCTTCAACCCATAGTTATCGCGCAAGCCGGCATCCATTACACGCATCTCCGGGTACGTAGGCATAGATACCGATGGTAGAATGTATGGAAAGGTAGCCCCCATGCGCAGGGCCGTGGTAAAGCGCAGGTTTTCTGCCCCCTGCTTTTGAAAGAAGCGTAGAAACTCTATATCTTCTATTACATTGGCATTGGTTACATTATTTTTAGATGAGTTGTCTGTTAAATACGACATGGGCTGCGATGATATTAACAACCTGCGCCCATCATTAATAATAGTAGGCGACATTGCCATCATAGGTATTATAGCCTGCTGCTCTGGTATGGTATAGTCTTTCAGGCTACGGTTTAGCATACCCTCGGTGTTCTTTATCAGTTGTTCTTCAAAAGAATAGCCACGGTCTTTAGTATAGCTGTGGCCGTTGTATGTAAATTTTTGCAGGCGGATAAACATATCGTTAAACGCTATAGACACCGCCATGGGGTTTAACAAATCCTTACCCATGTTGTCTACATACTTGGGCGAGTATATATTAGCCAATTCGTTGCGTTGCTTACGTAGATAAAGTTCACGCAAATAGGCCAACCCAAACATTCCTCCCGATGAGCCTGTATTGAATACCGTATTCTTCAACAACTGGCCATTAGTAATACTATCTGCCACCTGCATAGAGTAGAACGTCCACAGGGCTGCTTTAAGGCCGCCACCGCTGGCATTCATAATAACAAGGCGGGGCTTTTTATTACCCGTGGTATCGTACTTGCCAACCCAACGCTCCAGTATTTTTATCGTCTCCCGCTTATCATCATTATATATCTTTTGCTTTGCACTGTGGGTAAACAAAGAATCGCCGCTATACAAGGCCTGTTCTTTAGTATACTCTAAGCCATACGCATAGTTTTTGGTCCTAAAAAAATCAAACCCGGAAAGGGCATTAACCAGAATAGCCAAAGCTATAACAACGGTAGATGTCCACTTACGGAAGAACGCGTACAACGCACCCGATATCATTACCAACATCGTAACCATCATAAATATACACGCCCCTGCGGGTATCATCAGGTATTTATTCTCCCTGTAAGCACCAAACACTATAAGGCTTGCAAACAGCAACAGGGTAAATATAAACGCCGAGTTATGGTTTTGGCGGAATACTTTCAGCAGCACCGTCCGTTCGTAGTGGTCGGTATCTCTTGCCAACGCCATGCGGTAAGGGTGTATCAGGTAGGTTTCTACATTCCAATCGGCTTCGGTTTTGTAGGTATCGCCCTTCCACTTCATATCGCTTTTCAAATGTAGCCTTCTAACCTTTAAATGCGCTATGTGCTTTTTGCCATCTTTATAATGGTTTTTAGATATATGGCTTATGTCTTTATTGGTAGAAAAGAAATATGTCATAGTTATGCTGATAAACACAAATATGCCAAACAGGTACGATGCTATAAAAAGTAGGTTCTCTCCATTGCTGCCAAACTCATTTTTATACCTAAACATAAACATGCTGTAAGCATGCACTACTATAAACACCATGGGCAACAGCGAGTTGTTTACAGAGAATTTATAGAACGGGTTAGAGAGGGTTGCTATAAACGAAAACTTTCTACAATCAGTAATATAGGTAGTAATGTGGAACGCCATTATAAACCCGCCGCAGGCCAACCCCATAATAAAGTACGACCAAAAATTTACCTGCCCCATATACTCAGGGTCCAGAAATAAATAGGGTACACCGTAGTCCCTGCCAAGGCTGTTAGTTACATAACCAAACAGCAAAAACCAATACAGCAGCATAATATGGTTGCGGCTAATATGTACCCATATAAGCTGCAAAGGAAAGAAGTACAAAGTGCGTTGCACCCATTGCTTATTAATAAAGTCGCGTGGGCTCATTACGTTGGTTATGTTATATTTAAAAGTACCTGACTTTATTATTTTTACGGCAAAAGGTAACACTTAGTTATTACCAACGTAATTAACAGGCATTTGGCCTATGAACATCAAAATTAACCGTACAAGTATTTTTTTACTGGGTACGCTTATTATATACACCTTTTACCTGCAAAACAGGTTGAAGATTGTATTGGCAGGCACTGTTGCGCCGGCCGAAATAATTAGTACCGACGATGTTAACGAAGGCTGGAGCAAGCATTTTTCTCGCCACACCTGCGCACGTTTTGAGCACCCCTTGCTGGGTACACTATACACCGACAACACCGATGAAGACCTGCATGTAGGCGACAAGATAAAAGTGCTTTACCTTAACAAAAGCCCGGGCATGGCCTATATTTATACCTTTTATAACTTTTGGCTCTTCGGGCTGTTAATGACAATTATCCCCATGGTACTCTGGGTATCATTCTCCTTAGGCTATGTTAATCCTAATAAGGTTATATCAATAAAAATACCCTAAGCCACACTAGCCAGTTGAGAGTCATCTTGTTTAGCAAACTTCTCTATAATACCGGTATAGTAAAACTGTCTTGCCCACTGGCGGTATCGGCCTACAGGCCCATCGCCTTTGGCTAACGCCGGGTTATCCATATACACCTTATTCTCCCATATTTTAAAGTCCTGCCCAACATCGTGTGCATAGCCTTTAAATGCCTTGGCGCAGGGCAAACCATGTAATTATCTTTTTAGGCACCAGTGCCAACAGCGGGTTTATCTTACCCGGGTTTTCTATGGGTTGAATAGACATGCCTATTTTTAGATTGATGTGTTCACCATCTACCGGCATAGGGAATACATACTGGCGTGAGCGTACTCCCAGCTTAGGCAGAATAACCTCTACAAAAGAGTAGCCCAATCCGTGCGCATGCAATTCAATCTCGGCACGTAAATCTTTGCCCCAGCCCATAGGGGCCTTGCGACTAAAAGCATACACAGCATTTAAGTAAGGGCCATCTACTTTAGCTTCGCGCAACACTTCAATATCAGTATACTCATGCACTACTGCAAAATGACCTAAGTCTACAGCGTTTTCTGTAGTTTCCTGTGGGTGACTGCGCAGTTTAAAGTCAGTAGTCATAATCTCTGTCCAGCCCTCGTTACTCACCTCCGGCACTTCCCATTCCGGGGCATTGTCTTTAGCATCGTGCCATACTAGTATAAAGCCATTACGCTCGCGCAGGTGGTGCGTTTTCAATATCGCCTTTGGCGGAACCTTAGTACCATAACCAGTTTTGGTGCAGGTACCCTCGGTATCAAAACAAAAAAAGTGGAAAGGGCATTCAATCGTTTCGCCCTGTACCTTGCCACCGTGGGCAAAATGCGCCCCCATGTGTGGGCAGTAGGCGTCAGTTGCAGCGGCCTTGCCACCCTCCGTTCTGAAGATAATAATATCCTTACCGGCAAACTTCTTATCAATAATTTGACCGGGTTTTAACTCGTCTTGCTTGCATATAACATACCATCCGTTAGGGTATGGGTACAGCTTAGTAGGTGTTGGTAACGATTCCATAGGTGTGTGTAATAAATTGGATAACTGATTATTGGATAAAATGTTCACCACCCAATAAAATTTAACCTTCTCTTTAAATTATAGACGAAACAGATCTAAATCCTTACAGCTAAAAAAATAAAAAAGATAAATCTGTCTATGTTTAGCTAATAATGAGGTTTAGTCCTTGTTAAATTCATCATGTCATTTTTAGGTAAAAATAATAATGAATTTACTACAAAATCAACCCTTTCAAATCTTATTTAGAAACTTTCTAAATTTTTTGTTGGAGTGTATTAGTGCAAGGTTTACTTTTGCGTTTAGAATCATTCTAAATAATAAGTTGATTATGCAAACTACTGAAGGCAAAATCATGGAAAGTGAAGAAAACAATAAAAAGGCGAATTGGAAAAAACGGCTTAAACAGCTTGGTTTTATTGGTTTCATGTTCTTTTTAATAAAGGGACTTGTGTGGTTGGCGGTTTTCTTTTGGGGTGCTAAAATTATAAGTGGAAATTAACATGCTTGATATTTATAAACTTTCAGAACAAAATACTGACCATAATCATTTATTGAGCGGCAAAACCGATGTATATTTGTATACTGAAATGATTGATAAAGGACAACATACGGGTAACCCCATGCATACTATGCCATCTAAGGCGTTTGATGAGGTTGTTACCGATTTGGGCATAACTGCAGAAGGTGTGCTTACAGCACCGGCTGTTGAAGTTGATAACCTGAAGAAGGGTTGGCCCTGTTTACTTTTACCAATCAATTAAAAGATAGTACCACGCTTAGTTTTGCTACGGAGCAACCTATGATGTATTTTTCTTTACCCTTAACGGTAAGGTTATTTTAGGTGAATCTATTAACAATAGCAGCAAGGCTATTGATATAACATCTTTCCGCTTTTTTGCATACCCACGGGCACAGGCCACCTTATCATTATACCTTGAGCCGAATGCCAAAGCTTTTCTGATGCTGATATCGCTTAAAAAGCTACACGAATTTTTTATGCCCGGCCCCAACATGGCCGATCGTACATCGTTTGAAACGCTTAGCAAGTCTATGCGCAGCGGCGACCCTGCCATACAAGGTGTGCTTAGCCCGTCAATGTCGGTTGTAGTATCTCAACTTACAGGTAGCCATATAAACCAGTCGTTCCGTCAGCTATACCGCAAAGGCAAGGTATTAGAGTTTTTCTCGCTATACCTAGACCAAAGCAAACGCTCGGCCATTACGGCTGCAGAATGCCCATACGTTGCCAACGATATGGATATTGACCGCATACACAACGTGCGCCAGTTGTTGGAAAAAGATATGGCCAATCCACCATCTTTAGTAGAGATAGCAAAGATTACAGGCCTTAATGAGTTTAAACTGAAAGTAGGCTTTAAGCAGGTGTATGGCAATACTGTATACGGATACCTTAACGATTTGCGCATGGAAACCGCCCGCAAAATGCTGGAAGAACGCAAACACCAGGTTAAAGAAATTGGCTTTTCTATTGGCTATAACAACGCCAGCCACTTTATATCGGCCTTTAAAAAGAAGTTTGGGGTAACGCCTAATAAGTACATGGAGGGATAATAACTTTCACAAACTGTATACTTTACAAACCCTGTCTGCAATAGATGGGGTTTGTTGTTTTAAGTAAATATAGATGGAGAAAACTAAGGAAATCTCACAGAATCTCTGGGAATAAAAAACCTTTAATGCAATTAAAATTTCTAATGCAGATTTGTATATGATTTTTCGATTTTATGCCTGCGCCTTCAAAAACAGGCCCACCTTCTGTAAATACACCCCTAGAAGTATCAAAGTGTCTTAATTCACTAAACCCCTTTTCCGTTACATCACTGTTTATTTTTTCTAAAATTTTTTGATGTAAATATTCAATAACAGAACAATCAAGTTCTCTAATTACTTCGTCTTTATGAGAATCCTGAGGCAAATCTTTGTTTCTAGGAAGTTCCTTACCGATAGCAAGAAAATCAGCCTTCATTAGCTTATAGTAATCTGCTATTAATTTTAAATATGCACTATCAGTAAAATCTAAACAATGATCTAATTGATAAACAACTCCAACAACAGAAGGTGTTTTATAATGACCACGTTTCTTTTTATCTTTTGCCCATTGATAGGCCCTTTCATAATTGTTTTCCCAAACATAAAATCCGTGCCCAAGCCAATCATAAATCTCTTGGCTTTTTTTATTGTATTGGGGGTTGTTACAAGTTTATCGCGAGTAGCCTCATCACAACCATGAAACCCTAGCATTAGATTTGGCCTACTACTATACATTATTCAGCTACAGAAACTACTTTTTCAAGATTTGAATAATGCCCTGTAAAATTTTCATTTTGAGTAATTATTTTTGCAGATTGCAAAGTCAATACAATTTTATCTCGATTCTTTTCTTCTAATTTGATTGCCTTAGCTAATGTTGCTAATAATTTAATTTGATTACTTTCCATACTTGCAATTTATGCATATATAACAAAGGTACGAATTATTCTGTTTATTGTTTCAACCTAGTTAACTACAGCAACATCTTTAATTTTGTTATGCGAATTTCAAACGAGTTTGGAGGGGCTATCAATTAAAGTTGCCCACGCTTTGCTTGGTCTATAATTTTATTTTTTCAATCAAACTTCAAACTAGTTTGGGGATTACTGGCGTGATCCCGTATGGAGGGCTAAGAAATGCCAAAAAGCAATACTGCGTATTTGCTTTTTTGTTTTCGCTTACTTATTGAAGTAAACTTCAAACGCAGCTCAAACAAAAAAGCAGCTTCGGTAAACCGAAACTGCTTTTTGACATTTCTGCGGTGAGGGCGGGATTCGAACCCGCGGTACAGGTTGACCCCGTACGTCAGTTTAGCAAACTGGTGGTTTCAGCCTCTCACCCACCTCACCGGCGGGCTGAAATTGTTGGCGGCAAAAGTACAAAATTAGCCTATGCTACCAAATTTATTTTTAACTACAATGGTTTTAGCCAGTATTGCTGGTCTTTTAATGGGTTTTTCAGCTTTAAATAATCGGCCTCTAAACTTATAACTGTGAATGTGCGCGACTGTGAAGAATCTACCTGCTGAAAGTATGCTGAATTATTTAAGAACTGCCACGTACCGTTTACAACCCTTGGCGAACCAAAATTGGTATAACGTTCAGTATATTGGCCACTGCCCTTTATATCAATTTTATATCCGCCAAAGGGGTAATTGAAAAATACGGTAGAGTCTACCCCGTAGCCATAGTACTTATCTATTTGCCACTGGCGCGTTATTTTTTGGGTTGATGTTAAATCATCGTTTTCATCCTTATCGCAGGCAGAGAAAGATAACACTGTCAGCAATAGCAATCCTGATACTTTTAGTTTCATACAGTAAAAGTAACCCATATTGGCTAAAACACAATATACAAGGCAAAAACCCATCACTCTATTAGCCCTGTAACAAGAATAAACAATAAAATAATACTTGCTAAACTGCATATACTAAATATAAAGTCTTATGAGAAAAATCTTACTGCTATTTATTTGTTTATCAGCAGTTTTGGCAAATGCCCAAACACTAACTGTTACACCCACTACAACCAATGTTACCTGTTTTGGGGCCAATAACGGAACTGCAACCATCGCAGTATCGGGTTGTACCGGTACCCCAACGTATGTATGGTCGCCAAACGTAAGTACAACTAACTCGGCAACGGGTTTAGCTCCCGGTACATATACGGTAAACGTAACAACGCCGGCCTCTACAGGCAGCGACACCTTATTTTTCGATAACTTTGAAGGTGCATTGAAATGGAACCTGAATACTAATATCGGTTCGCAAGGTGGTACGCCCAACCTTTGGGTTATAAACTCAGCATCGCCTTATGGCGGCTCTTGCAGCCCTAGTGCGGGTGGCAATAGTATGCACATTACCTGCGGCGGTGGCTTTGCCTGTTCTTTATTTGCCCCTAACGGAGAGGCTGCATATAATGCGTCAGGCGCAGCATCAGTAACAGATAGATATACATCTGTACTTAGTGATATTAGCACTGTAGGCCGGACCAATGTGCAGGTTAAGTTTACATACGTTTGTAATGGCTAAGGCTAATACAGACTTTGGTACATTACGCTATAGTATAGACGGTGGTACAAACTGGACCGATATTAACACTAACTATCAGTCTACATCATCGTGGACATGCGCTACAGTTACCCTGCCTGTAGAATGTGAAAACATTACTAATCTTAAAATTGGTTACCGTTGGAGAAATAACAACACCGGTGGTAATGATCCTCCGTTTAACATTGATAATGTATTGGTGCGCGCCGATGGCGGAGGCGGCGGTGGTTCTGGCTGCACCGGCTCTACTACCTTCACTATTACACAACCAGCAGCTGCCTTAACAGTAGCTACAACTGCTCAAACCAACGTTGCTTGCTTTGGTGGTTCTACAGGCTCTGTAACTGTTGCAGGTACAGGTGGTACTACAAACTATCAATATAAAATAGGCAACGGCCCATTACAAGGCAGTGGCACTTTTAGCGGTTTAGCGGCAGGTACGTACACCATTACCGTGCAAGATGCCAATAACTGTACATCTACCGTACAAGCAACCATAACAGGCCCTAGCGCCGCGCTAACAGGCTCTATAACCAGCCAAACACAAACAGGCTGTGGAACAAGCACAGGTTCTGTTACTGTTGCAGGTGCAGGTGGCATAACCGGTTACCAATATAAAATTGGCAATGGACCATTACAAGGCAGCGGCACTTTTAGTGGTTTAGCAGCCGGTAGCTACACTGTTACCGTGCAAGATGCAAATGGCTGTACAGCTACTGTGCCTGTTACCATTACATCGCCAAGCGGTTTAACGCTAAGCAGCACAAACCAAACCAACGTATTGTGCTTTGGCGCATCTACAGGCTCTGTAACAGTTGCAGGGGCTAATGGCACACCTAACTACCAATACAAAATAGGTAACGGCCCGTTACAAGGCAGTGGCACTTTTACCGGTTTAGCAGCGGGTACATACGTTATCACAGTGCAAGATGGAGCAAACTGTACTACTACCCTAAACGTAACCATTACAGGCCCAAGCGCTGCTTTAAGTGTTGCCGGCACTAACCAAACAAACGTGCTTTGTTTTGGTAACAGCACAGGCTCTGTTACCGTTGCAGGCAGCGGTGGCACCCCTAACTACCAATATAAAATTGGCAATGGCCCATTGCAAGGCAGCGGCACATTTAATGGCTTAGCAGCAGGTACCTATACCATTACCGTGCAAGATGGTAACAACTGTACATCTACCGTACCTGTTACTATTACCGGACCAAGTGCAGCCCTTGCAGGCTCTATAAGCACACAAACCCCTGCTACCTGCGGTAGCAATAATGGTGGTGTTACTGTAACAGCTAGCGGTGGCACGGCAAACTATCAATATAAGATAGATAACGGTCCACTACAGCCTACCGGTGTGTTTACCGGTTTAAGTGCAGGCCCACACACTGTTACTGTGCAAGATGCTAACGGTTGCACAACTACTGTTAGTGCTACCATAACCAGCCCATCTGCAGTAACTGCTACGGTTAATAATGCTGATAACGTAAGCTGCAACGGCGCAGGCGATGGCGAAATGGACATTACAGGCAGCGGTGGAACACCAAACTATACTTACAGCTTAGACGGTACTACCTACCAAGGCAGCGGAAACTTTACAGGCCTTGATGCAGGCAGCTATATTGTATATGTAAAAGACAACAGCGGCTGTATTGATACTGCACAAGTTAATATTACTGAACCAGCCCCGGTAGTAGTTACAACAACTCCATCAGGCAGCACTACTTTGTGCGAAGGTCAACAGCTAACGCTTACTGTAAGCAGCCAGGGCACTACAGCATGCCAATGGTCTAACGGTGGTAACGGAAGCTCTATTAACGTATCTCAAGACGGCACTTACAGCGTAACCTGCCAAGATGTTAACGGTTGCGAAGGTACGTCTGCCAATGTGATAGTAAGTATTTCCCCACTGCCTATAGCAAGCTTTAACAGCGAGCAGATTGATAATTTTAACGTTGAATTTACCAGCGCATCAATTAACGGAAGTAGCTATTTATGGACTTTCCCAGGTGGTAATACCAGTGCCGACGAGAATCCGACGTTTAATTTTCCTTTAGAAGGTAACTATAACGTAACACTAATTGTAACCAATGCATGCGGTAGCGATACACTAACCCAGATTATTGGTGTTGACAAAATAACCGGTGTTGAAGAGTTAGGCGTATTATCAACATTCAACCTATACCCTAACCCTGCCAATGGCGAGGCTACCATTAAAATGGAAGCAGCTAAACCGGTAAAAGCCACTTTAAGTATTTTAACGGTTGATGGACGCATGGTGTTTGGCGATAGTATATCCTTTAACAACAACTACTCTACCACTATTGATTTAAGTAAACTGGCCGCGGGTATTTACATTGTAAACCTTGTTGCCGATGATATTTACATTAACAGGAAACTAATAATTCAAAAGTAACAGTTGTTTTTATAATTATGATGGAAGATACCCTTTGGTGCAAACCAAGGGGTATTTTTTTCAAGTACATAATTTGCCTACAGGCGTTTAATAGTCTACATTTATTGGTCTTTAAAAGAGAACTCAGGCCTATGAAGCATTTATACATTTTCACCTTACTGTTAATCAGCACTTTTTGCCTGCGGGCCCAAAGTATAATTAATACCTCTGCAGGCACCGGTGTGGCGGGCTACACAGGCGATGGCGCAGCAGCTACCACTGCACAAATAGATTACCCTATTGGCCTTTCGGCAGATAATAATGGCAACTATTACTTTGGCGATGTTTTTAACCACGTAGTACGCAAGGTTAGCGCCACCGGAATTATTACAACTGTAGCAGGCACAGGTATTGATGGCTCTAGCGGCGATGGAGGACAGGCTACCGCAGCTAACCTTAGCTGGCCTGTAGATGTTGCTGTTGATGATGCCCATAACCTGTTGTATATATGCGATTATATGGGGCAGCATATTCGTAAAGTAGATTTAGCAACCGGCATTATTACCAACGTAGCCGGTACCGGCAACAATGGCTTTAGCGGAGATGGCGGCTTGGCAATAAATGCCACCATGGCGATGCCTACAGAAATTAATTTAGACACACAAGGCAACGTGTATTTTACTGATAAGGCTAACGACAGGATACGTAAGATTGATGTAAGCACAGGCTTTATATCAACTATTGCAGGTACGGGAATAGCTAACAATAGCGGCGATGGAGGACCCGCATTATCAGCAGAAATAAACCACCCATACGGTATAGCTATTGATGGCAACAACAACATCTATTTTTCGGCCTACTCTAACCATAGTGTGCGCCGGATTGATGGTATTACGGGCATCGTAACTACCGTAGCCGGAATTGGCACGGCAGGTTTTTCAGGCGATGGTGGTCCGGGCAATGCTGCGGCACTAAATTTCCCAGAGGGTATTTGTGTAGACTCTGTAGGTAACGTGTATATAGCTGAATTATATAACTACCGCATACGCAAGGTAGATATGGCTAACAATATTATTTCAACCATAGCAGGGGTTGGCTCTAGTGTTTCCAGCGGAGATGGTGGCGACCCGTTATTAGCCGGTATGTTTTGTACGGCTGTAGATGTGCGCAAGGGTAAAGTTTATATTGCCGACCTTAACCACCGCATACGGGTAATAACTAATGGTAACCCGCCCCCACCTCCTATTAGTTTAGTAGCTTTAAGCCAAACCGATTCTATTTGTTCAGATAATAATAATGGTACAGTAACTGTGCAGGGTTCAGGAGGTTTAGCACCTTATCAATATAAAATAGGTAACGGGGCTTACCAAAACAATGGCACATTTACAGGCTTAAGCGCCGGCACCTATACCATTACTGTAAAAGATGCTAATGGTACAACAACCAGCATACAGGTAACTATAAGCCCTATTCCTTTGCCTGTTGCAAGCTTTACTTACAGTCAGATTGATAACTACCATGTAAACTTTACCAGCACTTCTACCAATGCAACATCTTACCAATGGTCGTTTTCTACCGGGGCTAACAGTACGCTGCAAAACCCAACGGGTATTGATTTTATTGTAGAAGGGACCTATAGCGCAACACTTATTGTAACCAACAATTGCGGTATTGACTCTATCACACTACCTGTAATTGTAGAAAAACTATCGGGTACAAATGAAAACGATGCGCTGTCTTTATTCGGCTTGTACCCTAACCCGGCCAACGGTTCTACCACTATTAAGCTGGAAGCTACCAAACCAATTAAAGGCGCGTTTAATATATATACTGTTGATGGACAATTGGTTTATTCTGAGAATATAGCATTTAACACAGCCTACGCTAAAACTATTGATTTGAGTAGTGTTGCATCGGGGATATACATTGTTAATCTGCTAGGTGAGAACATCAATCTGAATAAGAAATTGATAGTGCAGAAATAATGCAAAATGCAGAGTTCAAAATGCATAATGATATGACAATGTTTCTTATCCCATTATGAATTATGCATTCTGAATTATTAATTAAGAAAGATACTTTCCTACAATAGGTAACCTGCGGCCCTGACCAAAAGCCTTGGCTGACACACGCAATATTGGCGGGGTTTGGTGGCGCTTATACTCATTCATATTTACCAGCTTAAGCACACGGGCTACTAAGGCCTCGTCAAAGCCCATAGCAATAAGTTCGCGCGGGCTCTGGCGTTTTTCTATGTATTGATACAATACCTTGTCCAGTATATCGTAATCGGGTAAAGAGTCGCTGTCTTTTTGGTTAGGGCGCAACTCGGCCGATGGGGCTTTGGTAATTATGTTTTCGGGGATAACCTCCCCATCTTTATTAATGTAGCGGGCCAAGGCATATACCTGGTTTTTATACAAATCGCCAATAACAGAAATACCACCGCACATATCGCCATACAGCGTACCATACCCAACAGCAGCCTCGCTTTTGTTTGAGGTATTTAGCAGGATATAGCCAAACTTGTTAGATAATGCCATTAAAATAACCGCACGGGTGCGGGCCTGCATATTCTCTTCGGCAATACCAAAGGGCATACCTTCAAAGTACGGGCCAAGGGTATCTATAAATGCCTGGAAGGGTTCGTGGATAGGGATGATGTTACGCTCTATGCCGGTGTTATCGCATAATGCAATTGAATCATCAACAGAATGTAAACTAGAGAATTCAGAAGGCATAAGCACACACAACACATTATCTGTACCAGGGCACGTTGCGCCAATACCGCTACCACGGCAGAATCTATACCGCCCGACAGGCCCAGTATGGCCTTTTTAAAGCCCAGCTTTTTAAAGTAATCTTTTATGGCGCAAACAAGGGCATTGTGGATTAGTTTTATAGCATTGTCCTCTAGAGCCAAGCTACTACCCCCTCCCCTTCGGGTACTCCCCCTACACTAGGGTGAGAGTTTGTATCAAATACAGCAAAGTCTTCTTCAAAAAAGGCCATGCGGCTGTTTACCTCTCCATCAGCACCCACATAAACAGAGCCACCGTCAAAAATCAACTCGGTTTGTGCACCTACATGGTTTACGTATAGTAAGGGCAGGTTATAGGTTAGTGCGTTTTTGCGCAGCACCCTTTCGCGCTCTGCCGCATGCTCATAATCAAATGGCGATGCTGCTATGTTTATCATCAAATCGGGCTGCTGCTTAACTAATTCCTGCATAGGGCTAATAACATACAGTTTATCATCCTCATCAATATCCCACAGATCTTCGCAAACGGTAAGGGCTATTTTTTTGCCTTTAAAATCGATACAGTTAAAAACAGTGTTAGGTTCAAAATAGCGGTACTCATCAAAAATATCGTAGTTAGGTAGCAGGGCTTTATGCGCTACGCCAATGGTTTTTCCTCCGCTTAAAAAGTAGGCCGAGTTGTGCAAGTTTTTACCCTCTATTTTAGGGTTTACGCTGGGCGAGCCTACAATAATTCCAATGTCAATAGATAAGGCTTCTAACCTTTTAACCGATGCATCGCAACGGGCAATAAAGTCTGAAAACTCTAGAAAATCGCGTGGGGGTAACCGCACACTGCCAGTTCGGCAAACACAATAAGGTCGGCCTTATTAGCTATTGCTTTGGCAACAGCAGCTTCCATTTTTGCAAGGTTATCGTCGAAGTTACCAATGTGGTAATTAAGTTGAGCAAGAGCTATACGCATAGTAGTAAATAAAAATCCCGGAACAGTTATTTTGTTCCGGGATACAAAGTTAGTATAATTAGTTGCAAGGTTTCCCTCACCCCTATGATTCGACTACGCTCACCATGACCGGGGAAAGGTGTTCTATTAAAACAATACGCCTACGTTAAGGGCAAAGTAGTTTAGGTTGCCTTGGGTTGATGTATTACCGTTTCCTTGGTCGCTATTTTTGTATGCGCCAATAATACCATTGTTGTAGGTTAGTCCAAAAAATAAAGAGGTGCTACCCGCAATGTTATATTCAGTTCCTAAGCCAACATTAAGGCCCATACGCAAATCGCGGGCTAAATCATCATCTTTGGCATCTAAATCGCTATCACTTACTGTTATGCCGGCTACTTCATAACGATAATCATAACGGGCCCTGAAGCAATATTCAAAAGACACACCAAATAGGCCGTAAATATTAAAGCCGCTAAAATCATTAGTCTTCATTTTTAAGCCAAACGGAATTTGCACATACTGGTTTTTGTAGGTATGTTTAAATGAATAGCCTGCGCCTTCATTAACAACCTTTCCGCCTACATTCATAACCTGCACACCGGTTGTAATACCATAGTTTTTGGCAAAGAAAACATCCATAACCAATCCTCCGCCAATACCTGCACGTACTCCGTCCGAATCAAAATCTTTTTCGTTAGGTTTAATCCATCCTAAATTAGGAGATACAGCTAATCCCAGCCTGAACTTTTTAAATTCCTGGGCGTTCAAACTCATCGTTGCTAATAGCATTAATGCGAGTAGTGCTTTTTTCATACTTTTGCGCGTTTATGTTTAGGCAATATTACACATTTAGACCTGATGAAATTACGTACCATACTATATTTATTCAGCCTTACGCTGTTAATTGCCTGTGGGCCAAACAATCCGGCTGATAGGTTTAAAGAGACAGTGCCTGCCGAAGAAGATGAAAAACTGGTTGACCTTAACATAAAAAGGCTTGACTAGGACTTTTTAAAGCAAAACCCGAAAACATAAACAGCCAGATAGACAGCCTGCGCAAAAAGTATGGCGAGTTTTTTGACCTTTACCTATACGCTATTGCCAAAATAAGCATACCTGATGACCCCTTGCTGGACCAAAAGATACTGTACTTTGTAAATGATGGCGATATTAAAATTATTCAACAAGACATTAGCAAGCAATACGCTGATTTGAGTGAACTTAAAGAGCAACTACAAAGAGGCTTTACCCGCTACCAGCATTTCTTCCCCAAAAAGAGTATACCCACTATTGTTACGTTTATGTCGGGTTTTAACCTGGCTAATGCCACTACGGTAAACGAGCTGGGCATTGGGCTTGATATGTATCTGGGCCGCAACTACGGTTACTATAACAACCTGCAGTTTCCCGAATATAAAACCCTAAGCTGCAGCAAAGAATATGTAGCTACCGATGCCTTGTTTAACTGGAGCGTTACAGAGTTTGTAGACAGCAGCAATAACGTGCTGGGCTATATGTTGCACCAAGGTAAAATGTTGTTTCTGCTTGATGCGCTGTACCCCGATGTAGCAGACACTATAAAGCTGCGCTATACCGCCAAGCAATATGAGTGGTGTAACAAAAGCGAAGCTACTATTTGGGCTACTATGGTAGACCAGGAAGTGCTGTATTCTAAAAACGGCAAAGACATTAACAAATATTGCGATGAGCATCCTTTTACACCCGGCTTTCCACGCGAAAGCCCCGGACGTATTGGTAACTGGATGGGATGGCAAATTGTTAAAGCCTATATGGCTAAACATGCCGACCTTAGCATGGAAGATTTATTTAAATTAAAAGACGCACAAAAATTTTTATCAGAATCGGGCTACCGTCCACCAAAAGCAAATTAAGACAAAATGAAAACTTCAGACATAAAAATAAGCGTAACGCTAGACGATAACAAACTACCTGTTAAAATAGACTGGACTGCTGATGATAGCGGCCTTGACGGTGTGCAGGAAAGCAAAGCCTTTATGCTATCTATGTGGGATAAGGAGGAAAACAACACCCTGCGCATGGACCTTTGGACCAAAGACATGTTGGTTGATGAAATGAAACAGTTTTACCACCAAACGTTGCTATCTATGGCCGATACCTTAGAACGTTCTACCGGCGAAGATAAAATGGCCGGCGACCTGCGCGACTTTGCCCAATACTTTGCTGAAAAGCTTAAGTTGATTGATAAAAAGTAGTTGGCTTATTTTAAGTAACTTGCCTATAAATGAATCAGAACTTAATAAAAGTTATAGCTCAATATTTAGCTATAGAGACTAGCTATGCTGTTATTCTTAGTGGAGAATATGGTATTGGTAAAACATATTTCTTTAAAGAAGTATTAAGCCCTGAAATAAAAAAGGTAGTAGTACATAATCTAGATGGTAAAATAACTTTCATCCCTATTCATATTTCATTATTTGGACTAAAATCCATTGAAGAAATTCAAACAGAAATATTTTTATCTATATACTCTATACCTCGTAGTAAAAATTTTGTTTTAGCCGGTTCAATTTTAAAAACACTTGCAAGAGGAATTGCAGGAATAACCAAAGCTGGCGATATAGATAAGTTTATTGATGATGTTAGAAAAGGCGCTGTTGAACAAATAGATTACAATCGATTATTGCTTTGCTTAGATGATTTTGACAGAATTAGCCCACAATTAAATATGAGGGAAGTTCTTGGATTTGTTAATTCTCTTGTAGAAAATCATGGTGCTAAGGTTATTATTATTGCTAATGAAACAATACTATCAAAAGACACAGAATATATCTCAACATTAAAAGAAAAAGTTATTGGTGTAACTATAAATTATATACCAGAAACATCAAATGTTATAGAAAACATAATCAACTCAAAATATTCTACAGAAAATATAACTTATCACACGTTTCTTCAAAATAATTTAGCAAAAATTAAAGAAATATCAGAATTAAACAAAAATAATTTTCGTAATTTAATATTCTTTTTAGAGCATTTTAGATATATATTTAACTCAATAGAATTATTATTTCAAGCTGACAAAAACTTTAGAAAAAATAAAGAAGCAAAACAAAAAGCAATTTTTGACTTTTCAATTGCAATAGCAATAGAATATAAAGCGGGGCGATTAAATATCGAAAACGCAAAAAAAATACATGAGCTATCCAACAGGGTTTATCTTGCAAACTATAAAGAGGATGAAGAAAAAGCATATTTAGAAAAGCTTAATAAGGAGTACTTTTCAAATGACACCTATTACTTTTTCAGAAGCATCTTAGATTATATTATAGGGTATTCTGACTTTGAAAGTCAAAAATTAAAAGATGAGCTTGATAACTATTTTAATTTAATAGAAAAAAACAATATAATTGATTTAAGCATATTAGAACTATTAAATTACAGAAATTACTACAAATTGACCGATGTTGAATATAAAAAAACACACGTGAATTACTAAATTTAGCAGAAAGCGGAAATCTGCCTCTTACACAATACTCTACTATTTTTCATTACTGCGTAAGGTTTAACAATCTGTTAAATTACAATATACCGAACCTAAAAAAAGAATAAAGAAAGGAATTGACAAAGGATCTAAAAAATTTAAATACATTGAAGATTTACAACATTACCTACAAGTTAGTGTAAATACAGAATTTAAAGAAGATACTATTGAAATAATTAGATATTGCTTGCATACAAATGAATTAATCTTAGAAAAGGAAGCAAATGAGCAAATTGAAGACTTCAAAAAACTACTGCATATAGATTCCAACTCGTTTATAAAGAAAATTTCAGATAACGATTTTGAGTTTAGATTTAAAGAATTTTGGAATAGATTTTCTCCAAATGTACTTTACAGAGTATTGAATAAATTATCTAATGAACAAATATTAAAATTAAATGAACATTTTAGCAATAGATATAAAAAAATATATTTGATGGTATATATAGTGAAAAGGCATTTGTTACAAAACTTAAGCAATTAATTGATAAGCCAACTAAAATAAGAGCAAAAAAAATCTAAGAAACACGGCTCTAAACTCTTTGTCGAATTCTTTAAACGAAGCAATTAATAATTTTCCTGCTGATTAGCCCCTTACAGTTCCAATAACCTTTCCGGTAAACTCTGCGCCTATATAGGGCGTATTTTTAGATTTAGAGCGGATATTGGCTTTCTCAAACGTAAACTTTTCAGTTGGATTGAAAAGTGTCAGGTTGGCTTTAGCACCTTCTTCCAGTTGCGGTACTTCGCGGGCAAACAGCTTGCGTGGCTTTTCAGTAAGTATGGCAATCAGCTTATCTAAACCAATTTTAGGGGCAACGTGGGTGTTAAGGGCGGCAAAGGCCACTTCAAAACCAATCATACCATAAGCGGCAAAGTCAAACTCTACGTCTTTGTGCTCTATATTTTCGGGGTTATGGTCGGCATTGACAATATCAATAGTGCCATCTTTTAAGCCATCTACCAGCGCATCAACATCGGCTTGGGTACGTAGTGGCGGCGATACTTTAAAGTTACTGTCGAAGCCTTTAAGGGCCTCATCCGTTTGAAACAGGTTGTAGAAGTTTACACCCGCTGTAATTTTTAATCCCGCAGCCTTAGCTTCGCGTATCAACTTAACAGAACCTTGGGTTGATATGGCTGTAAAATGAAGGGGGCGTTGTTGTATTCAGCCAGCTTTATATTGCGGGCTACCATCAGTTCTTCAGCTAAGGCAGGTATACCTTTAAGGCCAAGGGCTGTAGCTACTTCGCCCTCATTTACCATACCACCCGGGGCTACGGTTTTGTCGTAGGGAAGTACCATTATGGGGGCGTTTATTCCGCCTGCATATTGCAGGGCACGGCTTAAAGCACCGGCATCGGCAATGGGCTTTTTAGCATCGGAAAAAGCAAGGGCGCCGGCTAATTGCATATCGTAAAGCTCGGCCAGGTCTTTGCCTTCGTTGGCTACAAATAGCGAACCTATAGGCCAAATCTCTACCGCTTTGTTGGCGCTTTTAGCAACTACATATTCAATTTCAGACTTGGTATGCAAGGCAGGCTGCGTTGTTGGTTGCACGCCTACAGCAGTATATCCGCCCATTTGCGCAGCAGCAGCACCGCTGGCCATATCTTCTTTATATTCAAAACCGGGGTCGGCAAAGTTGGCGGTGATATCGGCCCAACCTATCGACAGATGCAAACCGTCTGACTCTATAATTTTATCGGCATCAACCGTTAAAGGGCTTTCGCTTACCCGGGCAATTATGCCATCTTCAATAAAAACATCAACTTTTTTCTTGTTAAACTTTGAACCTGCATTAACTACAGTGGCTTGCTTTATAAGAATCTTCATCGAGTTACCCTTGAAAAAAAGAATATTAGGTTGATTGACCAAAAATAGCACAAATTTTCCATAAAACTTACCAATGTACACAAGCGGCTATGGCAAAAAAGGATTTGGTGTGCCGTTGCGCTAAGTTTGTATCAAGAGTTTAACCCAACCCTTACCCCGTTATGAAAACAATTACTAACCACACTTTTGAGGTGTCAGATAAGTTGGTAGGTGCCGCCGTAGTTGGCACCGCTTACCTGATGTACAAAGGCCAGGTTGCCTATTTTACCCTTACCTACCTAGGCGACCGTTACATGAAATACTTTATGTAGCAGCCTACCACTACCCCACCCGCTAACCCAACCGGTTTACCCATTTAATGTAGTTAACCTAAAAACAAAATAGTTATGAGTGATGGACAGGCGCAAGCTAAACGTGTAGAAAAAGAAGAACTAAAAGATTTTGTTCCGGCTAAAAAAGTAACAACACTAAGCCCGGCAGAGCGCAAACAAAGGGTAGAAAACTTGAAAAAAGCCATGGTGCTTGGCAACAGCTACAAAAGTAAATGCACATTGGTAATAGAAGATGCCGAAGGCCTTAAGAATGTGGAAACTACCATTTGGATGGCTAATGAGTTGCATATAGTACTAAAAGGCGGTATTGTTATACCCATAAGCAGCATACGCGATGTGCTTATATAAATTTAACTAACTCATTTTCAATATCTTAATTATACGTATATTAAATTAATTGAAGCTTAGAGTAACATTTGCATGGCATTTGTTGTCTTATTGGTAGAAATTTATAATATTTGTATAAACATAGACTTTTACTAAAAATGAAAAAATTCGTCTTATTGTTAACCATGGCCTTTATTAGCAGCCTTGCTTTTGGCCAGAGTTTATCTTTAAATAAGCATAGTGCAACAGTATCTGGTACGCCATACGATGAAGTTATAGAAGATGATGTAGTGGTTACAAACCTAACCAACTCTCCTATAAACGTTAAAGTGCGCCGACAAATTATAAACTCACTACAAGCTGCAGACAATTGGTTTTGCTGGGATTTGTGTTACGAGCCAACCGTTGCTACATCTGTAGGTCTTATAACCATACCTGCTTTAGGAGATACCGGCATATTCAGCGGCCACGTTAATAACAATGGCGCAGAGGGTAACTCTGTAATTAAATACTGTTTTTATAACGAAAGCAATATTGCAGACTCTACTTGTATGGAAATAGCGTACGTTATTACACCTACCAGTGTTGCCGATGCTGCTGCTATTAAATTTAGCAACCCATACCCAAACCCTGCTAACGACAATGTTACATTTAACTACACCTTGGCTAACACCAACAAGGCTACCGTAAAAATTTACAATATGCTTGGCGCCTTGGTTAAAACCAACACCATTACCGATAGTACCGGTAAGCTAACCATTAACACTTCAGACCTTCGTCCGGGCCTTTACCTGTACGACCTGCAAGTGAGTGGCAAGTCTATGAAAACCGGTAAGTTTACCGTTACCCAGTAATCTCACTATTAGTATATAGAAAATCCCCCGATGCTGCGAAGTATCGGGGGATTTTTGTTTTACCTCACCCCTAAATCCCCCTCTCCTAAAGGAGTGAGGGGGACTTTAATAAAGCATCTACCACCTGCGGCACGCCAATACCGGCCTTTTCTTTAACTACCGTTAAATTGAATACACCGGCTACCTCATCAGCGTTAGGGTCTATAAGGTATTTAGGAATATCGGCAGCGGCAAAATGTAGTAAACCTGCTGCTGGGTATACCTGTAGCGATGTGCCTATAACCATAAATATATCAGCCATTTCGGCAATTCGGGTAGCCTCTTCTATTGCAGGAACAGCCTCTCCAAACCATACGATATGCGGGCGCAATTGGCTACCTTTTTCGCACTTATCGCCGATGGCAATTTGCCTGTCGCCCACCTCATAAACAAGATTAGGGTCTACCGTGCTGCGCACCTTGCTAAGCTCGCCATGCAGGTGCAATACCTTAGTTGAACCTGCACGTTCATGCAGGTTATCTACGTTTTGGGTTATGATATGTACATCAAACTTTTCTTCTAAACGTACAAGTGCTTTGTGGCCCTCATTAGGGGCAACCTCTGCGGCTTGTTTACGGCGCATATTATAAAAGCGGTTTACTAGCTCTTTATCGCGCAGCCAGCCCTCGGGTGTAGCTACATCTTCTATGCGGTGCTGTTCCCAAAGGCCGCCGCTGTCTCTAAAGGTTGCGATGCCACTTTCAGCGCTAATGCCTGCACCTGTTAATACTACAATGCGGGGTTTCATATAAATTTAATTTTGTGACCCCTATCCTAAATCCTTTCCCCTTAAAGGGAAAGGACTTTTTAACCCCTCTCCCTTACAGGGGAGAGGGCCGGGGTGAGGGGTTTAATGCGGTTATTGCATAAACTTAATGCTGCCGATGGCGGCATTAAATGCCCTCAGGTTTTTGGGGTAACCGGCTTCGGTATCTATTATAGAGATGATATTGACACTGTACAAGCCACTATCAAAGAAAAAGGTTACCAGGTGGTTGGTAACACCGTCTTTAGGCAAGGTGTATTCCAGCTTATAAAGCTTATGGTTATCTATTATTACCTCATCAACCTTACCAATTTGTTTATAGCCTGTAGTCATGGCCGGAAACTCTTTGGCAAAGAACATGCACAGGGTTTTAGCATCAACCACAGTGGTATCTATAAAAGTGGTTTTAAGGTTTAGCGGGGGAAGAATGCCAAGGCCGGTTGTAAACTAACGGTATCGCCTAAAAAAGTGCAGGTATATTCGCCTGAAATGGTGTCGGTTTTTTCTTTTTTAATCCAACCCGCAGGTGGCTCTAATGATAAATAACATTTGGCCAAAGTTTGGCGCTGGGCAAACAATGCCGCAGAAATAAAAAGGAAAAGGCTTACGGTGATTATCTTTTTCATACCTACAAAAATACAAATTATCAACTACCTGTTACCCATAGTAAGTTATGCGCTAAATTGCAGGCATGATAGCCCACCTTAACGGAACAGTAACAGAGAAAACCCCAACCCATGTAGTTATAGACTGCGCCGGTGTTGGATATTTAGCCAACATATCGCTTACCACATACTCTAAAATAGGCAATGTAAACCAACAGGCACGCCTGCTTATACATGCTGTTTACCGCGAAGACGCACAACTGCTTTTTGGATTTGCCGAACCTGCAGAACGCGAGATGTTCCGTTACCTGATATCCGTATCGGGTGTGGGTGGAAATACTGCCTTACTTATGCTATCGGCACTTACGGTAGCTGATATTGAAGCTGCCATTGCAACCGCCAACCTATCCTTACTTAAAGGTGTTAAAGGCATTGGCGAGAAAACCGCCCAACGTATTATTGTTGATTTGAGGGGCAAGGTTACTAAAGGGTCTGCCGGTATGCCGGGCAATTTGCTTACAGGCGTACACCGAGAACGAGACGAAGCTATTACCGCCCTTATATCGTTAGGCTTTAATAAAGCATCGGTAGAAAAGGCTGTAGATGGTATAATACGCAAGCAAGGCGATGCACTAACTGTGGAGCAGATAATAAAAGAAGGATTGAAGGTGTTGTAGCGTATAGCGTAACCCACCCTGTCTGAAGCAAGCTTCAGCCCCCTCCAAGGAGGGGATATAAAAACTAAGAAAGTAAAATCCCCGCCCTATGTAAGGAGCGGGGATTTTAGTTATTGAATTTCAACTACCTAATGGTGAGATTCCCGCCTACGCGGGAATGACATGTAGCTATTTCTTAGCACGCTGTGCGGGTTTGGGCTTAACAATGTAGTTTACGCCACCATCGCCGCCGCCCTCATTAAAATTAACTTTGGCCGGATCGTCGCCACTCTGGTTGTATTTACCACAATCGGTTTCTATGGTTAGCTCGCCTTTGGGACGCTCAAAATCTCCTTTCGATATTTTAAGGGTATTATCGGCATATACCTTTTTCATGTACAATGCCCAAATAGGTAGCGCCATGCTGGCACCCTGACCTAAAGCGGTAGAACGGAAGTGGGCTGCACGGTCGTCGCAACCTACCCAGGCACCCGATACTAAATCGGGCGTTATGCCCATAAACCAACCATCAGAGTTGTTTTGTGTAGTGCCTGTTTTACCTGCAATAGGGTATGGTATTTTATATGTACCGCGCAAGCGCTGCCCTGTACCCATTTCTACTACGCCTTTCATTAACGATACAATAAGGTAGGCTGTTTCCTCGCTCATAGCCTCGTTACGCTTGGGCTTAAACTCGGCCAATACGTTGCCATACTTATCTTCTATACGGGTAATGTATATGGGTTCTGTCCACGTGCCCTTATTGGCAAAGGTGGAGTTGGCCCCTACCATTTCATACACTGTTAAATCGGCAGTGCCAAGTGCTAACGATGGGTAATGCGGCAGGTAGCCTGTAATACCCACTTTGCGGGCAAAGTCTATAACCTTGCTAACACCAAATTTTAGAATAAGGAAAGCTGATACTTTATTGATTGAATAAGCCAGCGCTTCTTTAAGGCTTACCATTTGGCCATCTTTATGCTTACCAGAGTTTTGTGGTACCCACACCTTATCGCCATCGGGCACGCTAATGGTTACGTTAGGTGCCATATAGCATGGCGAAAGGCCACTTTGCATAGCCACACCGTAAACAAAGGGTTTAAAGGTAGAACCCACCTGACGTTTAGAAACCTTTACGTGGTCGTACTTAAAGTAATAGTGGTTTATGCCACCCACCCAAGCACGTACGTAACCTGTTTGTGGCTCCATAGACATAAAGCCCGTTTGCAGGAATGATTTATGGTAGCGTATAGAATCCCAAGGGCTCATGGTAACAACGCTATCGCCATTCCATGTAAATATTTTCATTTTGATAGGCGTTTTAAATGCCTTTTCAATAGCCTTATCGTCGGCGCCGGCCTTCTTCATTAGTCGGTAACGGTCGCTATTGCGCATAGAAGAGCGCAGAATAGCGTTTATCTGTTTATCGTCAATATCATCAAAAGGGGCATTTTTAAAGCCTTTCCAATGGGCAAAAAACTCTTTTTGGAGTTTTTTCAAATGCTCTTTAACAGCCTGCTCAGCATAGTTTTGCATGCGAGAGTTTATAGTAGTGTAGACCTTTAACCCATCTTTATAGAGGTTATAAGTAGTACCATCGGGCTTTTTATTCTCCCTGCACCATTTCTCTAAATCATCGCGCAGGTACTCCCTAAAATAGGGGGCCATACCCGAGTTTTGACTCTCTACAGAATACTTTAAGGTTATAGGCATCGCCTTTAGCGAATCATACTGCGCCTGTGTGAGGTACTTATTCCGCTTCATCTGGTAGAGCACAGTGTTACGACGCCTCATTGCATTTTCAGGGTTTACTTTAGGGTTATAAGTAGTTGGTGCTTTTAGCATACCTACTAACATGGCGGCCTCTTGTAGGTTCAGCGAGTCGGGTGTAGTACCAAAGTAGGTATTGGATGCAGAGCGTATGCCGTAGGCATTGCTACCAAATTCTACTGTATTAAAGTAAAGGGCTATAATTTCTTCTTTGGTATAGCTTTTTCCAGCTTAACGGCGGTAATCCACTCTTTAACCTTGCTAACCGCTAGTCCCGATTTAGATTTGGCAGCCGTACTATCGCGCTTAAACAGGTTTTTAGCCAACTGCTGCGTAATGGTACTACCACCGCCGCCGCCTTCATCGCCGGTAAGCACGGTGCGGAAAAGTACGCGCACAAGGGCTTCTAAGTCTACACCTGAGTGTTCAAAGAAACGCTCATCTTCAGTAGAAATAAGGGCGTTTACCAGATTAGGCGAAAGCTGCTCGTACTTTACGTTAGAGCGGTTTTCTATAAAATATTTGCCCAGTAGCTTTTGGTCGGCAGTATAAACTTCCGATGCTAAAACGCTGCGTGGGTTTTCCAGTTCTTCAAAACTAGGAAGGCGTCCAAATGCGCCAAAGTAAACCAGTATAATTAGGAAGCCTAATATGAATAGCGGGGTGAAGCTAACTAGCCAAATCCACTTAATGTACTTCCAATACGAAACCTTCTTTTTTGTGCCGACATGTTTGGTTGGTTACAGCAAAGTTACGATTAACTTTGAACCGTATTCAACGTAGTAATAAGCGCTTTGGTTTCTAAAAATAACATAGGTAAACACCTCATATTCATAACAATACTCTCTTTTGGCACACTGCTTTGCTTTGTTTCGGGGCTATTACAGCCCAAAGAGCTTTTATCCACAATATGCCTGTTGATTGTTTTATGGGTGTTGCGCAACGCCATAAAAAGACATAAAAAACTGTTTACCAACGTATTACTAAGCTTATTTGCAGTGTGGATAATGGCATCGGTTATAGACATTGGGTACCATTTGTACCTTATTTACGCCCCAAAGCCACCGGGAGAGCGTATTGAGGGCGATGTAGAAACCATTTTTAAGTACCGCCCCAACCAGGTTATTTATGATAGTGCCCGCTATGGCGATTTGGCCGAAATGGGCAGGTTGACAGATGAATACCCGCAGACACGGAAGATAATTTGCCAGATAGATGAACTAGGCTACCGCAACCCCATAGGACAAAAGGATAAAAAGAATAAGGTGCTACTTATTGGCGACTCGTTTGGATTTGGGGCTATGACCGATGGAGAGAATATTGCCGACTACCTGCGCAAAGACGGGTTGGAGACCTACAACCTAAGTCTGCCCGGCTATGGCCCCTAGCAAGAGTTTTATACGTTACGGCAAGAAGTTGATAAAATTAATAAGGCCGATACCTGCACCGTTGTATGGCTGCTGTTTACAGGCAACGATTTAGCAGGAAGGTTTGATAGTGTAAATGTGGCAGATAGGCGAACAAACTGGCGTGACGATTTTTATAGTTTCAGAAAGAAATCGCCGATGCGGAATTTATTTTTAGAGATAGTGAACCCAAAGATGTTGGCTGATAAGGGTGTGTTTGAAAAGGATGGAAGGTTGTTTTATGAACCTTATTTGAAGGAGGAAGAAAGTGACAAACTTAGAAATTCAAAAGCATTTTTCGGTGTAATAGACAAAGGGATTTCATTATCAAAAACCAAAAAGCTAAATATGAGAATTGCACTGGTACAGTCCAAAGAAAGCTTTTTAAGTAATAATGGATTACAACATTTAATACGAATGTGGACGGCTCTATGCTATAATGTTGAAGACAGAAGAATGGTAATACAGCCTGGTAATTTATTGTTTGACTATACGGAAGGAAGGGCTTTGCATTTGGAAGATTATTTAGTTAACGATTCACATCTAAATTCCTCAGGAAACATAATAATAGCCAATACAATAAAAGCAGATTTTTCAAGGAAATAAACCCTCCTGAATCAAATTAGATATAATTATGGACAGATATTTTAACGTACGCGTTTACGGCTTATTAATTAAAGACGGGCACTTGCTGGTGTCTGACGAGTATTGCAACGGCAGCTACATAACCAAGCTGCCCGGTGGCGGATTGGAGTTTGGCGAAGGTCCTGCCGAGTGCATTGCCCGGGAGTTTATGGAAGAAACCGGCCTTACTGTGAGGGTAGTGCGCCACTTTTACACAACCGATTTTTTGTGCTTTCGCAATTCAATAGCAAGGGGCAACTGATAAGTATATACTATGTGGTAGAAACAGATGATGATACTTCTGCCCTATCCACGGTAAAAAATCAATTTGAGGGCCTGCCTGCGGTTGAGGATTCACAGTCGCTAAGATGGATGCCTTTAGATACGCTGCATGAAGACAACCTAACTTTGCCGGTAGATAAGGTGGTAGCACGGATGTTTGCAGAGGAGTTAAACTCTAACTTATAATCTTATTGGCCTACTTATTTTATTATGGAAAAGAATTTATTTTTATTTATGTTGTCCTGTGCGGACAGCACTTACTTTCTTCCCGGCCGAAGAAAGTAAGCAAAGAAGGCCGTGCAAAATAATAGACCTTCATTTCTTCTCGCCCCGCCAGACAGCCGCACAAAACCACCTGCTCAAAGAAATTTCAGGTCCGCACTTAATTTTGCACAAAAATACCCACGCACAAATGAGTGTCTTATTTAATCAAGTGTTGTTTCTGTATAGTTTAATTGTAGTATTGTTCGCATTTCTTTTATCCTTAAATTGCAGTTATATTTATAATTATACTTTATGAAATCAATTAAGGCCCTGTTATCGGGCTTATTCGTAATGGTGCTGGCTATCACCTCTTACAGCCAAACATATTCAAGGGTTAGCATACAAATAAACAATGCGGAAGAGATGAAAAAATTCCGCTCTCTGCCTATTGCTGCCGACCATGGTATATGGATTAAAAACCGTTTTGAGACCGACCTTAACACAGGCGAAATTCAAAAGGTAAAAAACGCGGGTATTACCTGCGATGTTTTGATTGCTGATGTAGCGGCATACTATGCCAACCGTAATAATAACAAGAATAAAAGCCCACAGGGTGGTAACACCATACAGGGCGGCACCGGCTGCGGCCCAGCTACTGATGTACCTGAGCTCATCAAACTTCAGCTTAGGGTCTATGGCGGGCTTTTTTACTTATAATGAGTTTTTAGCCCACTTGGATACTATGGCGGCGTTATACCCCAACCTTATCACCATAAAACAACCCATAGGCAACTACCAAACCATACAAGGCAGGCCTATTTACTGGGTAAAGCTATCAGACAACGTAGCCCAGAATGAGAACCCAACAGAACCTCAGGTTTTGTACACAGCAATACACCATGCGCGCGAGCCGCTAGGCTTGTCTCAGCTTATATTCTACATGTACTTTTTGTTAGAGAACTATGCTACCAATACCGATGTGCAGAACGTGGTGAACAATAACGAGTTGTTTTTTGTACCGATGCTAAACCCCGACGGGTATATATACAACCAAACCCAAAACCCCAACGGTGGCGGTATGTGGCGCAAAAACCGCCGCAACAACGGCGATGGTACTTTTGGTGTAGACTTAAACCGTAACTACGATTACGAATGGGGTGGCGAAGGTTCATCGCCCAACTCTAACGATGAAACCTATATGGGCACAGGCCCTTTTTCTGAACCTGAAACACAGGCTATTAAATGGTTTATAGAAAACCACAACTTTGTAACCGCGCTAAACAACCACACCTATTCTGACTTATTATTATACCCCTGGGGCTATACTCAAGACCTACAATGCCCCGATAATGATGCCTTTGTTGCGTTTACTGCTGATATGGTAAGTAAAAACTCGTTGGTAAACATACAAAGCTCGGATTTATACCCCGCAGCCGGTGGTTCTGACGACTGGGCCTATGGCGATACTACCAACAAACCAAAAATATATGCTATGACACCCGAACTGGGCACGCAGGAAGATGGTTTTTGGCCAGAGATAGACCGCATTTTGCCAGAGTGTAAAGAGATGGTAGATATGAACCTAAAACTGGCACTGATAGCCGGTAACTACGGTGTAGTATCTGACCAAACACCTATAATTTTAGGCGGCAACACATCAGGTTATTTTAAATACTCTTTGCAGCGCCTGGGTATTGCTAACGGAAACTTTACAGTAACCATTACCCCGCTAAGCAACATAGTATCTGTAGGCGCAGCGCAGGTACATGCAGGCATGGCCCTTGGCCAAACCGATGTTGACTCTATTGCCTATACCCTACCCGCCAACCTGCTTACGGGTGCACAGGTTAAGTATGTGCTGGAAGTAAACAACGGTTCTTTTAGCAAGTTTGATACTATTACCAAGCTGTTTGGCGCGGGTACTATTGCGTTTAGCAACAGCGGCGGCCCTTTAACCGACTGGACCATTAGCAACGGCTGGGGTTTAAGCACCAACACCTTTTTTAGCGCACCCAACTCACTGGCCGACTCGCCAAACGGCAACTACCCTAATAATACCAGCCGCACTATGCGCACAACACAGTTGGTAGATTTAACCAACTCTACATCGGCATACCTGCGTTTTAAAGCCCGCTGGGATATTGAGGCAGCGTATGATTATGCGCAGGTATCAGCATCGCTAGACGGACAATCGTGGACCCCGCTGTGTGGTAAATACACCCACCCCGGCAGCATAAACCAGGATTTTGAGCAGCCTGTATACGATGGCACTAAAGCCGGTTGGGTTGATGAAGAAATAGACCTTGTTGACTATACAGGGCAACAAATTTATATCCGCTTTGGCTTATATGCCGACCAAGGAGTAACCGGCGATGGTATATTTATAGATGATGTTACAGTTGATAAACTATTAGCAGAACCCAATGCTGTGGGCGAAAATGCTGCCGATAAAATAGCCTTGTACCCTAACCCGGCAACAAATAAGCTGTTTTTAAATACCAATGGGTTAACGGTAGGCTACACTATTTATAACACCATGGGCCAACAGGTTACCGGCGGCACTTATAATGCCGGTATTGACTTAGCAGGCTTAAACACCGGTATGTACTTTATTACCATTACCCACAACGGAGAGCAAACGGTTAAAAGGTTTGTGAAGTTATAGCTTATAGCTTATAGCTTATAGCTTATAGCTTATAGCTTATAGCTTATAGCTTATAGAAAATCCCGCTCCTTAACAGGGCGGGATTTTTATTATTCCCTAGAAGATGACTGTTCTAGTATATTATCACACCGTCGGCGGTGAAGGTTAGACGGGTTTCGGGTTGGGTAATGGCTTTGATTTCTTTTTTGCTTTTACCGGCATCTTCAGCATAATGCTTCAGCATATCAACCGATACAGTTTCGGTATAAGCGTAGCCCTCTATAACCGCCCTTTTGCCACCACTGTCTTTGGGTACAAAAAAGCCATAATCTTTAAAACGCACCATCATTGTTTGTCCGTTGCCCATGTCAACATTCATCCAGCAGCCTTTTACTTTGCAGGCTTCAATAATAGGTACATCAATCTTAATTTTTAGAGAGTCTTTCCCTTTAATTTCTTCTTTAAACTTATCTACACTTACAGCATTGTCGCGTGTAATTTTAGCACCAAAGCTTTGCTCTGTTTGCCCTACGGCTATAAAAGCAACAAAAGCTGATAGCACAACTGATAAAAAGATGTTTTTCATACTTTATAATTTTATACAAATTTACACTAAAACGTTAAGCGATTTAGGGTTTACAGATATGTTAAGCTCGCGGCCCAGGCGCACCGGCTCCCCATCTACGTGAGCTAACACGGTGGTTTGGGTAATCTTCATTTCAGACCCGCGATAAATATCCATATACGGAGATTCTTCTACAGAGCCTGCAAACAATAACGATGCCATAACAAACACCGCGTAAAAGGGGAACGGCTTACAAACGGCCAAATCCAGTATACCATCGTCAATTTCGGCACCGGGAGCTATAATGGCGTTGTTGCCCCATTGGTTGCTGTTGCCACATATAACTACAAAGGCTTTGGTTTCTATAACCTCGCCATTAATTTCAATTTTATACTCTTTGGGTTTGTACCTAAAATACTCCTGAAAGATAAGCCACACATAAGAAAACAGGCCACGCGGGCCAAATAGTGCAAACTTCCAGGCTATAAAAGCATCAAACCCCATACCGGTAGTGCTTAAAAACACATCGTTATTAATAACGCCGGTATCAATGCGCTTTACATTATAATCATTTATGCGCTGTATAGCCTTTTTATGGTTTAAAGGCAGTTTAAGGTAGCGTGCCAAGCCGTTGCCCGACCCTGCAGGTATAATAGCCAATGCTGTTTCTGTGCCTATTAGTGCACAACCTACCTCGTGGGCAGAACCATCTCCGCCAACAGCAACTACTACATCAAACCCAAGGTCTGATGCTTCTTTGCTAAGCTCTGTAGCATGCTTGGGGCCTTCGGTATATACAATGTCGTAATCAAACTTAGTATGGTTCAGGTACTTTTCTATTTGCGCCTGTATTTTGTTTTTACGGCCAATACCTGATATGGGGTTGATTATAAACCTAACCCGCTTTTTGTCTTCTATTTCCAAATCCCAAATTTTAAATCCACTCAAAAATACAAAGAGGCGCCTTAGGGGCGCCTCTTTTAAATATTATCTGTTACAGACTATTGTTTTGTACCAGAAGCAGTGCACTGGAAGTTAACAGCACCTGTACCGTCGTTGTAATCAAAGTTGTAAGCAATAGTTACAGCATTGTTAGCACCTAAAGTAATAGTAGCTGGAGCTTTAACAGTGTAAGTGTCGCCGCTAATAGTTACAGACTGAGGAGTGTCAAGAGTAATTGTATTACCAGAAACAGTACCTGTCATTGTGAAAGAAGCACCGAAGTTACCGAAGTTAGTAACGGTAACAGTTAATTTATCAGAGCTTTGAGCAACAGAGAAAGAAATACCGTTAGTAGCAACGTTGCCTTGACTGGCAAATTTCATTTACAAGGTAAGCACCAACAAACTGGTCGGTAGCATAAGCACAAGTAGCATCATCATCAGTTGCATCTGCATCGTAGTTATCAGCATTAACATCTGTACAGCCTTCTTTACCACATGATGAGAAAGTTGCAGTACCAACAAGTAGCATAGAAGCTACAGCGGTAGCACCTAAAAATTTACGGAAATTTACATTCATAGTTTTCATAGTTGTTATTAGTTATTTAATCGTTTCTTGTGGGTGCAAATATACCTTTCTTTTTTTGAGACAAGAAAAAATGTGATAAAAAAAACATATTTATGGAAAAAGAATATTTTTGCACCTAATATAACAAACAAGGAAAACATTAACAGACTATGAAAAAGATTGTAACCTTACTAACCGTGGCTACTGTAGCATTGTTCTACGCCTGCGGACCTAGCGCTGAGGAAAAAGCATTGAAAGAAAAAGCTAAGAATGACTCTATTGCTGCTGCCGAAGCTAAAGCTAAAGCTGAGCAAGACTCTTTAGCCAACGTTTTACGTGTTACAGATTCTATTGCAAACGCTACGCGTATTGCCGATTCTCTAGCTAACCTACCTAAAGCTGGTGGCGCTAAAAAACCTACTTTAACTAAAGACCAGGTTAAAACAAACAACGCCGTAAAAGACGTTACCAATGTTAAAGGTGGTACTTCTACCCCTAAAACACCAGAGCAAATTAAAAAAGAAAACGAAGCTATTAAAAAAGTAAAAGGCGCTAAAGGCGGCAATTAATAAGCATTGTAAGTACTTATTAAAAAAGGTGTGTTGAAAAAACACACCTTTTTTTGTTGTAATGTATTGTAGATATGAAAAATATATCTAAATTTGCACCCGTTTTTATATTATTTAACCTAACACAATTTCAAAAAACACAAACAATGAAAAAAGCTCTTATTGCTGGTCTTCTTGGTTTTTCAGTGCTTTTTGTAGCTTGCGGCCCTAAAGGCGAAGATGCTGACAAAAAGAAAGCTGACTCAATTCGTATCGCTGACTCTACAGCTAAAGTTCAAGCTGCTGCTGATAGCGCTATGAAAGCTCAAGCTGCTGCTGATAGCGCTGCTAAAGCTGCTACTGCTGACACTACTAAGAAAGTAGAAGAGAAGAAATAATTTCACAATTATTTATCTTCTTTGGCCAAAGAAAAAAAGTCCGTTAACCCTAGGTTAGCGGACTTTTTTATTTGTGTAAATTGAATTTTAAAATAGGTTATTGTCTTCGCCCAAAAATGGAGCTGAAGGCAAAACATTGGCTGAACCGGAAAAGTTAACGGGGAAGGCTACTGTTTTTATAGGTTGACCGTTGTTTTCTACCGTATTAAATGTATTGGTAGCATTCAAAAAAGTGTCGGCGGGTAAGTCTGCTAAATCCCTTACAACGGTAATGCACACATCGGCAGTGCTGCCCAGTAGTTCCCATTCGGCAGCAGGTTTTGTAATAAACACCGCCTCTAAATCGGATTTAAGTTGTTGTATTTGATCAATTTGCTGGTTTGCAATCCTCCCTCCCACTCCGGCTTATCTATCATTTTACAAAAACCTATCCAAAATTTGGGCTCTAAGGCACCAAAGGCTATGTACTTACCATCGGCACAGGCATAAATGTTATAATTAGCAATAGCACCGCCCAGTTCTGTAATAGTTTTGCCTTGGGCTTGCTGGCTTGCCAATGGCAGGGCTAATAAAGGCACTGCGGCATTAGCCATAGATACATCTATATATTTGCCTAGGCCGGTCTTTTCACGCTCGTAGAGGGCAGCTGTGCAAGCCGTAAGCGCCATGTAACTACCTCCTCCAACATCAGCTAACTGAAAACCGGGCATAACGGGTTTGCCGGTACTGTCTTTATTCAACCCAAGTAAACCTGCGGCGGCCAAATAATTTAAATCGTGCCCTGCCAGTTGTGCATTGGAGTTGTTTTGCCCATAGCCTGTAATGGAAATGTATATAATACTGGGGTTGAGTTGTTTAATAGTTTCGTAGCCAAGGCCCATGTCGGCCATTACGCCCGGGCGGTACTGCTCTACCAATACGTCGGCCGTTTTAATTAAATCAAGCAGGCGTTGTTTCTCAGCCCTAAAATCTACAGACACGCTGTATTTGCCTGCGTTTAATGCTAAATAGTATGCTGATACCCCATTAATAAAGGGTGGAAAGGTGCGTATATAATCGGGCGAGTGTTTGTCTTCAACCTTGATAACCTCGGCACCCATTTCGGCCATAAACATGGTAGAAAGCGGGCCGGGCAGCAGCCTTGTAAAATCTATAACCCGCACACCGGTTAACGGGCCTTGGGGCAACTGACGCAGCCCTCTACTTTCTTGCGGATTGCTGTTTACCTCGTATTTCTTAAAGAGTTTGGCAAAATTTAGCATTGCCATAAGGTTGCTAACCTTAACAGTACCTTGCAATAAGGCTTCTTGCGGATTAATAGTACCCGTTTCTAGCCCTACATAATTTTGGCTATCTGTTTCTATTAAACAATCGGGCGTGCTTACTAAACCATCGCTAACGGTACATTCCCCATCAGCAATTTTAATAGTGTATTGGCAGGCATGAGGGCCTGTTAGGTTAAAATGAAACGTTAACTCAACCCCATTGGCCTTTTCTTTTCTAAAGCGTGTTGTAACGCTGTTGAATAGTTGGGCGGGGGTAACGGGTTCCATTTTTAAAATTTATGCGAGTACTGGAAAGTAATACTGCATGGCGCCTCCATAATACCGGGCCTTATAGAGTACTCTGTATTTAGCATGTTGCGGACAACCAGGCCAACAGAATTGCTGTGTTTTAAGTCGTAAACCAAACGTGCATCAATAATAAATTTGCCCTTGTTGTTTTTTAACCTATAATCGCTTAACCCGGGAATAAATGAGTTAAATACAGGGTCAATTTTATTCATAAAGCTATTGTATGTGCCGGTGGTACCAATTTTAAAACGGCCAATCTGGTATTCAAGGTCCATGCGTAATGAGTGGTTCATGCGGTAAGTAAGCATGCTGGCAATAACAGTAGAATCAGGATTTATAAACGCTTTGGCAGCGTTAGAGATGTACCTCCATACGTTGCGTTGCAGGGTATCGCCCTGTAAATCGCCGGGGTAGTAATAGGTATAGCCACCAAAAAAGCGGAACTGTTGTTTGCTATCTATAATCCACTCGCCATTGCCGCTAACCTCAAAACCGGCAATGCGGCTACGCTCGCGATTTAGGTTTTTAAAGCCGGGTGTGTAGTATATAATGCCTGTACCTTCCTGCACCTGCTCGTATAAGTCAAATACAAACTCTGTCATTTGGCGGTACTCATTCCAAAACAAGGCAAAATCAAAATAACCCTGGAATTTATCGCCGGTAAACTGGCGTTTGTATGCCACCTCTGCATTCCAACCATATTCAGGTTTAATGGCAGGGTTAGCAAAGAATGTAAGCGGACCAATATCACCTTTAACAAAACGCTCTACAACACTAGGCGAACGGAAACCCTGCCCCCACGATGCGCGGATGTTATTAAACTCGTTAAGAGCATAGTTGGCACCTAAACGGAATACTGGGATAGAAAAATCGGGAATGTAAACAGGAATGGTATCAACACCGGCAAGTTTTTGCGGCGGGCTAAATACATTAAGCTCGTAACGCACACCACCTACAATAGACAGGCGGTCCCACAGTTTCTTTTCTACCTGGGCATAAATGCCGCCATAGTAAGTTCTGGCAGTAGCATCGCCAATAACGGTGCTTTGGGTATAACCAAGGCTACCGGCCACACCGGCTGTAAAAACCCAGTCTTTAGTAGTACGTTTTAAATACTGGTACTCTCCAAACAACTGGTTGTTGTAGTTATCAAAATTTTCGTTACGCAGTAGTGTTACATTATAGTAACGCATGCGCAGGGTATGCTTAACATTATTCTTAGTTATATAGGTAATGTTAGGGTCAATATTAATATTGTAATACTGCTCGTTTGATGTTACATCGGTATAAGGCTTGTAAGCACCACCATCGGCATTTTCCCAAAATATCATACGGTCGTACTGATTGTACATAACGTTAGCATTAATGCCCCACGTTAAGCCCGCAATTTTGGTATGCACCCGCATTTTGGTATTTAACCTAAACTGCTGGTTGTTGTTGCTTTGCATGTAGCTGTTCAACTGGTTAAAGTTGCCGCCAATTACAAGGTCTACATTTTTTATTTTACGCTTATGATTAAAAAAGCCACCAACAAAACCGGGGCTTTGGCTGCGTTTCCACCAACGTAGTTCTTCGCGCTTTGGGTTAAAATATACCCCCGAAAAAAACTGCACTTTGGTTTCGGGTACGGTGTCCATAGGCCATGCTGTGCGCACGCTTATTACCCCATTTAAAGCTGAAGAACCGTATAGTACCGATGCGGCACCTTTAACAACCTCTACCTGCTCTGCATTTTCTAACGGCACAAAGTTCCAGTTAAGGTCGCCCCAGTCGCCACGTACCAGCGGCATATTATCTACCAATAGCATTACACGGCTGCCAACACCGTAGGCATAGCCACTGCCGCCGCGTATGTTTGCCTGCCCATCTATAACCGTTACACCGGGTGTGCGGGCTACAACATCGCTAAGGCTTTGTACGGCATTGTTTTTTATAATATAATCTTTTACAACGTCTATAGAAATGGTTTCCTCGTTAATACGCTTATCATACTGGCCGCCGGTAACAACTACAGTACCCAGGTTTTTACTGTCTTTAACAAAATTAATGTCCAGGGTAACATTTTCGCCTGCGGCAAGGGTAACCGTTTTGGTATACTTACGATAGCCCAGCAACTTTACACTAACGGTGTAAGTGCCCGGTTTAAGGTTAAGTTTATATTTTCCGTTTACATCAGTAAACGCGGCAGTTTGCGCATCGGCTGCAACGGTAGCCATAAAAACGGGCTGCCTGTCGGTACTGTCAGTAACGGTACCAGAGATGGTTTGTGCGGATATAGTTGTTGCCAATAAGGCGAACAGTGCTACTAGGGTGGATGTGTAGAGTTTAATCATTACTCTTAGCTAAAACTTGGCGAAATTAGCAATAAACACGCTACTGACAGCCATTTTTTTGAACATATTTATTGGTTAAAAATAAGATACACGGTAAGTTTCTTGGGTTTCCCTTATAATCAAACAATGTGGAATGTTTATAAATACATAGTTTCCCAAAAACTATCTGGTCGCTGTATCAGATCACAACATTAGACGTATGTAAATAGAAGTTATTGCATTTATGTTACATTTTCTACTTTAGAATGCTCAATAGAAATGTTTTTCGCTTATAGTGAGTTGTAATCTTTTTTACATTTTTTCTCATCCTATCAATATGCGGTATATATTTGCGGCTGCTAAGGTTTTCAATCGCGTTGATTGAAATTAAAAGGGAACGGTGTGAAAATCGCCGACACTACCCGGTGCTGTAAGTCCTTTACAAAAGTTTTTTGCACAATGCCACTGTTGGAATATCCATCACGGGAAGGCGCAAAAGATAGGACGAGTCAGAAGACCTGCCACTAGCATACATCAAAACCGGCTTTCGGGAAGAAAGGCTATTTGATACCATGGCGGATAAAAAGAATATATATGTATTGCTATGCATTTTATGTGCATTGGCTTTGCGCGCCCAAACGCCCGCAGACACGGTTCCTGTGCTGTCTGAAACACAAAACCTTAATTCTGTTGAGGTGCGCACGTATAACTTGATACCACCATCGTCCAGGATTACCAATTTAAGCGGGGCTATGCTGCGCAACAAGGGCAATACACTAACTGAATTATTACAGGAAAATACCGGCATCTACCTAAAAAACTATGGGCCGGGTATGCTGTCTACCATAGCGTTTAGGGGCACAGGGGCTGAGCATACCGCGTTGGTGTGGAATGGCGTTACCATAAACTACCCTGTGCTGGGCCTTGCCGATTTTTCTACCATTCCGGCCAACGGGTTTAGCTCTGTTGCGTTGCAACATGGTTCGTCTAGTATTAATTATGGTTCATCGGCTATTGGCGGCGCGTTGTTGTTGAGTAACCCTATGAGTTATGTTGTGGGTTCCGGTTTTATGAATTCAGATACCCTGCGTACATCGGCTACGTTTGAGGCAGGCAGCTATGGGCGGTATTTTGGTGCTGTATCAAACATTGTAGGTGATAAAAAATTTATTAGTCGCACTACAGCGCAGTGGCTTACATCAACCAACAACTTCAACTTTGTAAACACCTTTAAGTTTGGCAAACCAACAGAACGGCAGGTAAACAGCGCCCTTGCACAGCGGGCCTTTATGCAAGATTTTGATTTTTTTGCCGGGGCATCTCTCATCTGTATAAAAGCATGGTATAACTACACCGAAAGAGAGATTCCGCCAACGTTAACCAGTAACGATACCAAAGCAAAACAGGTTGATGAAAGCATACGCCTGATGGCCGATTGGCAGTTAAATAACTTTTCAGTACGGGGGCTTATGTACACGATTATATAGGGTATCAGGATAATTACCTGGAATCGAATTCTAAAATGAGTACCACCACATTGCAGGCCGAAAATACCTTTTGGATGCGCAATTACATGTACCTGAAAGTAGGAGGCGAGGGCCAGTTTTTTACTGCCGATATTGTAGACTACAACGGCTATAAAACAGAGTGGAGGGCATCGGCAATGGCTATATTCCGCTACGAACCTATAAAGCGCTATACGCTAATGGCAGGTTACCGCCATATAGTTGTGCAGGGCTTTAAAACCGCGGCGGCACCATCATTCGGGGCTACGTATAGGCTGGTAAAAAACAACCTGCTGGCTAAGCTGGGCGTGTCGCGCAGCTTTAGGGTGCCTACACTAAACGAGCGGTATTGGGTACCCGGCGGCAACCCCGACCTAAAAGCTGAGGGCGGCTGGAACTACGAGGCCGGTTTAGCCTATAACGGAAAGAGCAAAAATTGGAAGTTTACGGGTGAGGTTACAGGCTTTGCCATGCAAATAAACAACTGGCTGCAATGGCAACCCACCAACTTTGGCTACTGGATGCCGCAAAACCTAAAGCAGGTGCTTAGTCGCGGGGCAGAGGTTACAGGCAGTGCTGCGTATAGCCTAAAAACATTCAATATAAAGATTGATGCGGCTTATGCGCTGGCTATTGCTACCAACAAGGAAACCTATGCCAACCTGCCTGAGATTGTAGGTAAGGATTTGATATATACGCCCAGCAATGTAGCATCGGGCGGTGTAACGGTGGGCTATAAAGGCTTTAGCCTGTTTGCCAATGTGCAGTACACCGGGTTGCGCTATACTACTACTGATAATTTACAATCGGTTGATGGGTACTGGCTACTGAATACCAGGTTATCTAAAACCATCAACCTGAAAAATATAAGTATTGATGTATGGGCGCAGGCCTATAACATTACCAACAACAGCTACTTTAATTTACCCTACCGCCCCATGCCGCTGCGCAACTACAGGGCGGGTATAACCTTAGGCTTTAACAAATCACTTAAAAACAATAAGTAAAATATGAAAAACAAAACATTGGTACGCCTTTTAACTGTAGGCATTTTGGCTATGGCCGTTACATTACAATCGTGTAAGGATGATGATGGAGATAATACCCCGACCGCAAAGAATTATGCCAACGGGGTATTTATCAGCAACGAAGGGCCTTTCCAGTCGGGCAGTGGAAGTGTGGCCTTTTGGAGCCGAGACAACCAAATCAAAGAAACTGATATTTACAATACTGTAAACGGTGTGCCGCTGGGCAACATTGTACAGTCTATTGCTGTTAGTTTTGGCAAGGCGTATGTTGTGGTAAACAATGCTAACAAAGTGGCTGTTGTTGATGCTAAAACATTTGAAAACAAAGGTAGTATTGAAGGATTGGCTTTGCCACGCTTTTTTGTTGGCGTATCTGAAAGCAAAGGCTACATAAGCGAGTGGGTTAACTTTGGCGGCTAGGGCCGTGTATCGGTTGTTGATTTAAACACTAACACTGTTACTAGCTCTATTAATGTAGGTGTATTGCCAGAGAAAATGGTGTTCCTTGGTGGTAAATTGTATGTTGCCAACTCTAACGATTCTACCGTATCGGTTATTAATACCCAAACCGACCAACTGGAAAATACCATTACCGTTGGCGACTGGCCAAGCGGTATAGAAGCCGACCAAAACGGCAACCTGTGGGTGCTATGCGGTGGTGTTCCATCGTGGACAGGTTCTGCGGCTACATCGCCTGAGTTGGTTAAGTTTAACCCGGCATCGCCAACCTTCCAAACTACGTTTGATTTTGGTACGCCTGATAATAACCCATCGCGCTTAACTATTAACGGCACCCGCGATAAACTGTATTACTTGTACAGCGGTGGTGTGTTCGAGTTTTCTATAAACGCAGGCAGCCTTAGTGCAAGCCCAGTTATCAACCGTTATTTTTATGGTGTGGGTGTAGACCCATTAGATGGCAGCATTTACGGTGCCGATGCCGGTAACTTTACATCGGTAGGTAAGGTTGTTAAATACAATACCTCATTCAGCGCGGTAGATTCTTTTGACACCGATGTTGCGCCGAGTGATTTTTGGTTTGTGCAGTAGTAGCCTCACCCCTTGCCCCCTCTCCCATAGAGAGGGGGTAAAGAAAATCCCCCGACAGTTAGTGCCGGGGGATTTTTTTATGAGTTAAAGCTCCCTCTCCTTTGGAGAGGGTTGGGGTGAGGCTGCTTAGTGAGCAGCTAAGTATTCAGCTACGCCACCGTGGGTAGCGTTCATAGCATCATCACCTTTAGACCAGTTTGCAGGGCAAACCTCGCCTTTTTCTTCTAAATGTTGCAAAGCATCAACTACGCGGATAGCCTCGCCTACGTTACGGCCAAGAGGTAGGTCGTTTACCAATTGGTGGCGAACAACACCTTCTTTATCAATAAGGAATAAACCACGGTAAGCAACCATCTCTGCCGATGCTACTAATTGGTCGTCCTCATCAAGTTCGTAAGAGCCGTTAAGCACATCAAAGTTGTGCGATATGGTTTTGTTGGTATCGGCAATAATTGGGTATGTAACGCCTTGTATGCCGCCTTTATCTTTAGGCAATTGTAACCAGCCCCAGTGTGCGTGCTCATTATCTGTAGAGCAACCTACTACTGCTACGTTACGTGCTTCAAACTCAGGCAATGCAGCTTGGAAAGCATGCAACTCTGTAGGGCACACAAAAGTAAAATCTTTTGGGTAGAAGAACAATATAACGTGCTTCTTGCCTATAAATTGGTCTAACGAGTAGTTATCTACAATCTCTTCGCCGTTAATTACGGCCTTAGCTTTAAACGATGGGGCTTTTTTGCCTACTAATACTGCCATTGTATGTTTTTTTTAAATGTTTACTGTTTGATTAATTGAAATTATGATACAAAATTACTCAACTTTGCGCACCGAAGAAAGACAAATTGAGTTATTATTTGTTTATCTCTATATATTTTATCTATCACATCATTGATTTTATCTATATGGCTGAAAGAACAGCATTGATATTGGGCGCTACGGGCTTAACCGGGGGCTTTTTGCTTACCGAACTTATACGGAGCGGCGCGTATACCCGAATTATTGTGCCCGCCCGCAGGCAAATAAGCATTAACAACCCCTTGCTAGACCAGGTTGTTACCGACTTTAATAACCTGGATGCTATAAAGCACCGCCTAAAGGCCGATGATGTGTATTGTTGCCTGGGCACTACCATTGCGGTTGCTAAAACCAAAGAGGCTTTCCGCTTTGTAGATTATGAGCTGCCGCTTGCCTTTGCCAAAATAGCGTTAGAGAATGGCGCCAAATCATTTAACCTAATGTCGAGCATTGGGGCAAATGCCAACACCAGCAACTTTTACCTAAAAACCAAAGGCGAGGTGGAGCGCGATATTGCCGCATTGCCATTTGAGCGGGTGAATATTTTCCGCCCCGGCATGCTGCTTGGGCCGCGCAAAGAACACCGCCAGGGCGAGAGCATTGCCAAGGTAGTTATGGGCGGATTAGGCTTTATGTGGAAAGGCCCGCTGAAAAAATATAAACCCATAGAAAGTGAAACCGTAGCTAAAGCCATGGCTGCTATAGGGGCGAGCAATGAGGGACGTGGGGTGAGCTATTTTGAGAGCGCTGAGATTGAGGAAATTGGGGTAATTAGATAATAAGCGAATGAGATAATAAGATAATAGGCGAATTATAGTCTATTAAGAAAATGTATATTTGGTGAATGGGTGCTAAATGGAACTATACTTTACTTGCGCTGTTGGCTTTTGTGTTTGTAAAAGCGCAAGTTAATTTGGTGCCGAATGGTAGTTTTGAAGATACCCTTGAATGTATATATACAGATAGTCAATTAGGGCACTTAAACCATTGGTCTACCCCTACTAATGCTACACCGGATGCCTTTGCAGTAGATTTTTGTAATGTTTATTTAAATTCTAATATTATAGCCGTACCAACTAATTATTGGGGGCACCAATTACCTAGAACAGGTAAAAACTATGCTGGGTTGTATTTTTTACTAGATAATGATTACCCGGATAGAGAATATATTCAGGTGCATTTAAGTGAAAAGCTAAAGCCGGGCGTGGTATATTGTGTTAGCTATTATATTAGTATGTCTGATGCGCAGAGTTGCCTTGCTATAAGGGGGTTTGAAGCATATTTTAGTCCTGATAGTATATATATTGAAGATACACCTCCGGTTTTTCCTATCTTAACTTTTCCGGCACAAATTTCTGTTGATACCTTAGTGTCAGATTCAATAAGTTGGGTTGAAATATCTGGATATTTTATGGCGCAGGGTGATGAAGAATATATGCTTATCGGAAACTTCAAACCACAAAACCAGGTTCAAAGAATAATAATTAATGATGATTTACCTAACAAAGGAGCCTATTATTATATTGATGATGTATCTGTAATTGAATGCGACTCTCTTGTTGGAATTGAGGAGAATATTATAGATTATAGATTAGAGGTTTACCCTAACCCAGCATACGATTTTGTTAGTATAGAACTACCCAAAAGCTATAACCAAGCCCAACTTAATATCTATAACTTAACAGGGCAGTTAATTGCCCAAAAGCAATTACTACAGTCAACCAATTCCGTAGGAATCCCTTCGGGACAAATACCCATTTCAGATCTAGGTAACGGTATGTATATTTTTGTTGTGCAGAGTGGTGGAGAGGTTGTTGGGAGACATCGGATTGTTGTGGCTAGGTAGCTGTCCTCTCCCGTCTTCACGCCATGCGTGAATCCACCCTCTCCAGAGAGGGATATTTAAAATATTTTATTAACAATATTTATTTTTTACTTGACTTTAGGTATCGGGTTGTTGTATCTTTGTGGTGTTATTGCGCAATAACTATGTGACACCCAATTCCTGATGGGTTATTCAGGTAAAAACCAAAAAGAGTAGCAGTACTGCACCCCTCCCCAAACCCCTCCCCCAAAGGGAGAGGGGCTTAAAAAGAGTTAAGCGTTGTAAAGAAAGCGCTTTTTGATTATTAAATTAGTTAAGTAAACCGAAAGCATCTTTGAATTAAGCTCTGTCGGTAAGTTATACCCAAACTATATTTTTGCTTTAACCCTGGTCTCGTTTAAAACGAGGTTGGGGTTGAGGTGTTTGGTTTAAATTGTCTGAACCGCAGATTAAAAAGATTAATATGATTAAAGGATTGATAAATAAAAAAGCAAAAAAAGAAATAACGCTGAGCGCCATCTTAAAAAATCCCCTCTCCCGTCTGTCGCCGTTGGCGACATCCACCCTCTCATTGAGAGGGACCTATAAAAACTGGCGCGAAAACGGTTGTTGAGCTACACGCTGTAGGGGTTTAGTAAATGAAAAACGAAAAGTGAAAAACGAAAAATATAAAAAGCAGATTCCACTTAAAGAACACACCTCCCCCGGCATAGCCGGGGTACTCTCATGCCTGCGGCTTGACAGGCTCTCGAGAGGAGATAAAACACACCGCGAAACGATAGTATTAGCTACACGCTGTAGGGGTTTAGTAAATGAAAAACGAAAAGTGAAAAACGAAAAATATAAAAAGCAGATTCCACTTAAAGAACACACCTCCCCCGGCATAGCCGGGGTACTCCTCTCGAGAGGAGATAAAACACACCGCGAAACGATAGTATTAGCTACACGCTGTAGGGGTTTAGTAAATGAAAAACGAAAAGTGAAAAACGAAAAATATAAAAAGCAGATTCCACTTAAAGAACACACCTCCCCCGGCATAGCCGGGGTACTCCTCTCGAGAGGAGATAAAACACACCGCGAAAATGGTTTTATTAGCTACATGCTGTAGGGGTTTAGTAAATGAAAAACGAAAAGTGAAAAACGAAAAATATAAAAGCAGATTCCACTTAAAGAACACACCTCCCCCCGGCATAGCCGGGGTACTCCTCTCGAGAGGAGATAAAACACACCGCGAAAATGATGTTATTAGCTACATGCTGTAGGGGTTTAGTAAATGAAAAACGAAAAGTGAAAAACGAAAAATAAACTTTGTGTGCTTTGTGATAACTTTGTGTGCTTTGTGGTTTTGTAATTGAACTGTAACCACCCCGCCCTGCGGGCACCCCTCCTTAAAAAGTAGGGGAGTTGAAAAACCACCTCCCGACGATAAATGTCGGGACGCTACTTTGCAATCCGCGAAAACGAGTTGTTCAGCTACACGCTGTAGGGGTTTAACGCCAATTAAAATCCCTCCCCTCTGACTAACGTCAGAGGTACTCCCTTTAAAAGGGAGAGTTGTTGGTGTGCTAAGATATTTCAACGTTGAACTTGTAATCATGTTAATCCTTTAATCAGTTTAATCATGTTCAAGACAATACATACTAATTGGAAAAACTATGCGTTATTGCATTGCTTAACGGCCTATATATGGAAAAGAATAAGAGTTTAATACCTGTGTTTATCAGCGCGTTGTTTGCTACGCTTATCTTTCATAAACAAGGCGCAGGGCTTAACCTGTTGTTGTTTGAGGTTGTTACGTTTGTATACTTGTTACTCTCAAAGCAATTTGCGTTAAAAGGTAAAAATATGGTTACGGTAGCCGGGGCATTATTGGTAACGGCGGTGGCTTATGTGTTCTTTAACTTTTCGGTATACGGGTTGTTGGTTAACCTGCTGGTGTTTTTGCTGTTTATTGGCATGGTTGCTTATCCGCAGGCTAAATCGTTGCTTACCACACTGGGCATTTCTATTGTGAATATTATAGATGGGCAGCGAGAGTTTTTTGGCAGGCTGTCTAACCCACAAGCAGGCAGCAAGGGCTTTAGAAGGCGCATCCGGAGGCTGGCTATATTTTTTGTGCCGCTGCTTATAATCTTTGTGTTTATTATAATCTACAGCGCATCTAACCCTGTGTTTAATACTATTGTAGAAAAGGCGGCTTATTTTATTGATGAATATATCCTGTTTATTTTTGCTGATGTTGACGTACTGATAATATTTACCTACATACTATTTCTGTTTATAAGCAACTTTATTTACCTGCGCACTGCTTGGGCTAACCTGGTTAATGATGATGCTAAAGCTACTGACGAGCTTGCCAGGGTTAGGGTAAAAAGTATGACCAATACGGTAAGGTAGTTGTTAAATATTCGGGATTGAAAAACGAGTACCGTGCAGGGGTATTCTTGTTAGTAGTGCTGAACGCCCTTATTTTACTGCTTAATATTATTGATATAAACTGGGTGTGGTTCAACTTTAGGTGGGAGGGGCAGTATTTAAAACAGTTTGTGCACGAGGGCACATATATGCTCATTATTTCAATATTAATATCTATTGCTGTAGTACTGTATTATTTTAGAAGTAACTTAAACTTCTACACAAAAAATAAAGTATTAAAATACCTAAGCTATGCGTGGTTGGCACAAAATGCGGTATTGGCCATATCGGTTTGTGTGCGCAATTACAGGTATATAGAATACTTCTCCCTAGCCTATAAACGTATTGGGGTATTTATCTTCTTGTTGCTTACGTTGTACGGTTTGTATACGGTATTTATGAAGGTAAAAGATAAGCGGTCGTCGTTTTATCTGTTCCGCACCAATGCCTACGCTATACTGGTGGTTTTGGTGGTAACATCGTTATTTAACTGGGATGTGATAATTGCCAAATACAACTTTGCGCATGCCGACCGGTCTTACCTGCATTTGGATTTTATGAGTGCACTGTCTGACAAAGCCCTGCCGTATTTGGACAAGCCGCTGGCTGAGGTGGAGAAGATAAAGCTGGCCCAGCGGGATGATTTTGAGTTTGACTCGGGCAGTAGTTTTAGCAGGGGCTACAATTACATGACAGCCGACGAGTATTGCTATTCAATAGAATCGCGTAAGGCTCAATTTATAACAGAGTGGGAAAGAAAATCAATATGGGAGTGGAACTGGCCTGAGTACAAGGCGTATCAGCAGTTGAAAAAATAATAAGCACCGGGAGTTTGTGGGTTATAAACAATGAGATGAAAAATACTGTTATCAAACTAACCCCAAATTATTATGAAAGCAAATACACAAGTTGATTTTAGTCAAAGTAAAAACATAAATATTGCCAACAATGCAGAGTTAAATTTTTGGAGTAAATCTTTAGGAATAACCAATGAAACCCTGGTAATGCTGGTACACGAGATAGGTACAGATGTGGAAGATGTAAAGTATTATTTACAACGCATTAAGCTACTAAACGTAAGGTAAGCCCTGCTGCTTTTATATTGAAGATTTAAGGATATAAAGAGTTAATTATCAATTCGCTTAGTATCTAATTCGCTAATTCGCTAATTTACCGTACCTTTGCACCCCTTTTTATAGCAATGGTTTCAATAGAAAATTTAAGTGTTCATTTTGCCGGCAGGTACCTGTTTGATGAAATTAGTTATTTGGTTAACCCTAACGACCGTATAGGTTTAACAGGGCATAACGGTGCGGGTAAATCTACCATGCTAAAAATTATCGCGGGCCAGCAAATGCCCGAGACCGGCAAAATATCAAAACCAAAAAACTTTAAAGTAGGCTACCTTCCGCAGGAATTGCAGATAAGCGACACTACCAACCTGTTGGAAGAAACTGCCAAAGCGTTTGAAGAAGCCAAGCAACTGGAGGCTGATATTGCGCGCATGGAAGCCGAGTTGATTGACGAAAATGCAGACCACGCAGGCGATGCCTACATGGATTTGGTAAACCGTTTTTCTGAAGCATCGGAACGTTACCAGCACTTAGGTGGTGGCAACTACATGGCGCAGGTAGAAAAGATTTTGATTGGCCTTGGCTTTAAACCGGAGCAGTTTGGCCTGCACACCTCTGAGTTTAGCGGTGGCTGGCGTATGCGTATTGAGTTAGCAAAAATCCTTTTACAGCACAACGATTTACTGCTGCTGGATGAGCCTACCAACCACTTGGATATTGAAAGTATTGGCTGGTTAGAGGGATTCTTAGGTAACTACGAAGGTGCTGTAGTTATGGTATCGCATGATAAGGCTTTTCTTGATAAGGCCACCAACCGCACCATTGAAATTGCCGGTGGCAAAATACACGACTATAAAGCAAATTATTCTAAGTACTTAATCCTGCGTGAAGAGCGCCGCCAGCTACAGTTGGCTGCTAAAAAGAACCAGGATAAATACATTGAGCATACAGAGGAGTTAATCAACAAGTTTAAGGCTAAAAACAGTAAAGCATCATTCGCGCAAAGCTTGATGAAGAAGCTGGACAAGCTGGAGATTGTTGAGTTAGATGATGATAAAGTACAGTCTATCCGTTTCCGTTTTCCTGAGCCACCCCGCTCGGGCAAGGTAACGGTTGATGCTAAAGATATTCGCAAATCGTACGGCGAGAAGGAGATTCTGAAAGGCATCTCTATTATGGTTGAACGGGGCGAAAAGGTTGCTTTTGTGGGTAAAAATGGCGAGGGTAAGTCTACCCTTTCTAAAGTACTGGCGGGCGTTATTAAAGACTATACCGGCACCATGGAGCCGGGCCATAACATTGCACTGGGCTACTACGCCCAAAACCAAAGCGATGAGTTGGACGGCAATAAAACGGTATTTAAAACTATTGATGATGTTGCCCAAGGCGATGTGCGCCAACGCATACGCCAGATATTAGGTTCTTTCTTGTTTAGCGGCGATGCTGTTGAGAAGAAAGTGAAAGTGCTATCGGGCGGAGAAAAGGCCCGTTTGGCAATGGCTTTGCTGTTGCTGGAGCCACGTAACCTGCTGATAATGGATGAGCCTACCAACCACTTGGATATGCGCTCTAAAGATATGCTTAAGCAAGCCCTTAAAGAGTATCAGGGAACGATGATAGTAGTATCTCACGACAGGGACTTTTTAGATGGTTTGGTTGATAAGGTATATGAGTTTACGGGCGGTAAGGTAAAAGAACACATTGGTGGTATTTACGAGTTTTTGGCCAAAAAGAATACCGATAACTTTAAAACCATTGAGGCTAAAACGGTTGTTGCTAAAGAGGTGGTGGTTGAAAAGCCCAAGCAAACCCACGAGGAGCGCGAAGCGCAGAAAAACCGCGAAAAGGAGCATAAGCGCATTGCCAATCAGGTTAATAATACTGAGGCTGCTATTGCCAAATTAGAGAAAGACCTAGCACAGGTTGAAGCCTTTTTAGCCGACCCTGATATTTATGCCGACTTAGAGCTGCAAAGCAAATACCTGGAGCAATTCGCCCAGATAAAAGCAGAGCTGGACAAAACCATGCTGCGCTGGGAAGAGCTGAATGCCGAGCTGGAGAAGGTAGGTTAGATTTTCCAACCGCAGAGTACGCTAAGTAAATACGCAGAGCACGCAAAGTTTCAGTTAGTTAAATATATACTAAACCATATATAATGACCGAAAATGAGATTGCTACTAAGTTGATTGGAATATCAATTGATGTTCATAATGCATTAGGCCCGGGGCTTTTAGAGAGTGCCTATAAGGAGTGCTTATTTTATAAGATTTCACAATCGGGTCTTTATGTTGAGAAGGAAAAGCCAATGCCTTTGATATTTGAGGCTGTCAAACTTGATTGTGGCTATCGTTTGGATTTATTGGTTGACAATAAAGTTGTAATAGAAATTAAGAGTGTTGAAGCACTTAATGATGTTCATTTAGCTCAAACACTTACTTACCTAAAGCTCGGCGAATATAAACTTGGCTTGTTAATTAACTTTAACGTAGCATTGCTAAGAAATGGAATAAAAAGAGTTGTAAATCAACTTTAACCTTTGCGTTCTTTGCGAAAACTCTGCGCCCTTTGCGGTTAATCAATAACCTACTTAGTTACCACAATTTTAGTGTGGTAGATAAAGTCGCCGTAGTCGTATACAAATACATACTTACCGGCGGCTACACCATCAAGACTGATGCGGTTACCGGCTGATGCGGGGAATACATTACGCACCACCTTGCCAGTCATATCAATAAGGGTAGCCCTGTCGGCGCTTTTAGGCTTGTACTCTTGGCAGAGTTTAATATCAAAATAGCCTTTTGCCGGGTTAGGAAAAACACCATCTACCACACAGTTTGGAGCAAGCATTGGCTCTGGTGTAGAGGTTAGTTTGCTGCTGTGGATAAGCGTCATAGATGCCTGAGAGAAGTTATCCTCATCAATAGTTTGTATAACGCAAGAGTCGTTGCCAAATATCTCAACCTTGCCCCAGCCGCTTTTAAAGTTGGTGTTATTAACGCCCATGCCACCGCCATTCCATAGTGAATCGAACACGCTGCCTTGGCCCAGTACCTGCATTACAGAGTCTATATACCAGGTAAGTTCAGGCCCTGTGCTGGCCGCGGGGCCGGTGTTAATCTCGGGCAGGCCGCTATTGGCACCATCGTCCATAACGTTGGTATGCATGTGGCCGCTAAGCACTACAACATCTTTAATGCTATTAGCATCAAGAAAGTCTAGCAGGCCGTCTTGTTCAGCGGGGTAACCCGTCCAGTTAGCCGATATGGAGTGCGCTAACCGAAGCCCGGTGCCGCTTTGTCCACCCAAACCAAACTCAAGGTTTTGGAATAGCATAGCATACTCCAGCACCTTGCGGAACTTCCTGTTAAACATAACGCCACTAACAATAAATTTCCAGTCGGCGGTAGAGGCTTGCAGGCCGTTTTTAAGCCACTGTAGCTGTTGCGCGCCTAGCAATGTACTGCCGGGCTTAGGATCAAAATACCAGGTATTTTCAGCGGCTTCGTAGCGATAGATAGAGTCTTGCCCTGTGCCACAGTTACGCACATCAACAAAAAACACCTCAGCATTGCCATAGCGGTAGCTGTGGTACATACCCACGTTTGGCGCGGGCAATGGGTAGCCGGGAAAGTATTCATCGTAGGCATCCATCATAAACTGGAAAGCCCCCGGCGGGGTTGGTTCGTAGTTAATCTGGTTGTGCACTATGCCTTGGTTATCTACAAAGTACGATACCGATGCATCGTTGTTCAGGTTATCAATACCATCATGGTTATCTACTACATAATCAAATACCGATGAGCGCAATACCGGAGGCATTTGTGGTTCTTGGTAACGCTTGCGGTAAGCCAGTTGCAGCTTAGCCCAGTCTATACGTTCTTCGCCGGGTATTTGGTAGTCTGGGTAGGTCCAGTCGCCGTTGTGCAGCATAAGGTCGGGTTGGTGTAGTAGCACCGAGTTAAATGTATTGTAGGTGCCATACTCCTGGCAGCTTAATACGCCCCATGTGTAATGGTCGCGCTGGCCCACGGTAGGAAAGGTTTTAAAGTGGCCCAGAGTAAATTCCTGTTGCCCGTTACACGTCCACCCGTAGTAGTAGGTAGTCCACGGTTGCAAGCCGGTAACATTAAATATGATAGAATTGTCGCGCCCGGCACGGGTGCTATCGTTAATAATAATAGGGTTATCCAGGTTGGGGTTGTCGGCCAATGTCATGGTAACCGGCATAGGCGCATTGGTGCGCACATATACCCTTGCACTGGTTGGGGTAACCCCGCCAATAACAGGCCCGTGTGTTATAAATTGGGCATGGATATCTACAGCCGTTAATAATAGCACTAACAGAAATACGTTCTTTTTCATAACCTGAATGGTATTAGTTTTTAACTCCTAAGCTTAGCCCCGGCTTTTTCAAAAGCCTTTAGCAGGCGGCCCATAGTATTGTCTATTTCCTCGTCGGTAAGGGTTTTCTCATCGTTGCGCAGGGTAAAGCTAAGTGCATAGCTCTTTTTGCCCTCTTCCAGGTTTTTACCTTCGTATACATCAAACAGGTTTACATCGCGCAGCAGCTTTTTCTCTGTATCGTAAGCCAGACGCTCCAGTTCGGCGTATTGGGTAGCCTTATCAACCAGTAAAGCAAGGTCTCGCCTAACCTCTGGATACTTAGGCAGTTCCTTGTATTTAACGGCATTGTTGCGTGCCATTTTTGTAAGGGCTGTCCAATTTATTTCAGCATAAACAACGGGCTGTTTTATATCCAGTTCTTTAAGCAGTTTAGGGCTTACCTCACCGGCTGAAATTACCGCTATATCTTTAAAGTTATAACTGATTTCGTAGGCAAAAGCGTTGGTGGTAGTGTCTGCAATTTTAAAGCTGTCATTAGTCAAATTACAGGCTTCTAAAATAACATTTAGGTAGCCTTTTAGTGAATAAAAATCGGCCTTACGGGCTGGTAGTTGCCAAGCTTCAGCTAAGGCATTACCTGTCATTACCAGAGCCATTTTATTCGTCTCTTCGTAGCCTTTAACTGTTTTGCGGTAGGTACGTCCAAACTCATACAACTTAACATCGGTATTGCGGTGGTTTACGTTGCGGCTAATGGCTTCTAAGGCTGAGAACAGCAGCGACTGGCGCATTACATCCAACTCAGAACTTAGCGGGTTTAGCATGCGCACGTCCTCTTCCGGATTGGTTAAATCTGTTAGTGTGTGATAGCGTGCCGAGGTAAGCGAGTTTGATAAAGCCTCGTAAAACCCTAAGGCAGATAATTTAGCTGATACAGCCTCTTTAATCTTAGCCGACCCTGCATTACCGGTATAGTTGATAGACGATTTTACGCGGGTAGGTATATCTATATTGTTGTAGCCGTAAATGCGAAGTATCTCTTCAGCAACATCAGCTTCGCGGGTTACATCGGTTTTAAACGGGGGATAGATAAGGTAAGCCCATACCGGCTTCGCCCATAATATCAATCTCCAGTGCGTTTAAAATATGCTTAACGGTATCAATGCCTAACTCTTTACCAATAAGCGAGTACACCCTATCCATATTAACTACTAGCTTGCGGTTGCCAATAGGTTCGGGGTAAATATCAGTAATAGATGAAGCTATAGTTCCTCCGCAAATCTCAGTAATTAAAAGTGCAGCACGCTTCAATGCATAGATAGCCATGTTAGGGTCGGCGCCACGCTCAAAGCGGAACGATGAGTCTGTTTTTAACCCATGCAGCTTAGCGGTTTTACGTACCGATACAGGGTCGAAATAAGCGCTCTCTATAAATATATCAACGGTGCTTTCGCTAACACCTGATTCTGCCCCTCCCATTACCCCTGCAATACACATAGGGTTGTTGGCGTTGCATATCATCAGCTCAGTGCCATTCAAGTTACGTTCTTTACCATCAAGCGTAGTAAATGTTGTACCCGCAGCAACGGTTTTAACAAGTATAACATTCTGGTCAATTTTGGCGGCATCAAAGGCATGCAGCGGCTGGCCAGTTTCGTGTAATACGTAGTTGGTAATATCTACCACGTTGTTGATAGGGCGCAAGCCAATGGCTTTAATCCTATTCTCTAACCATGCAGGCGATGGACCTACTTTAACACCCTTTACTTCTAAGCCTGTGTAGCGAGGGGCGAGTGCATTGTCTGTTACATTAACGCTAATGCTACCCTCTATTGTTGGAGCTGTAAAAGCATCTACAGATGGCTTAGTTATTTTAAAAGCGCCATTACTTTCTATGTTCAGCTTAGCAACCATATCGCGGGCAACACCAAGGTGCGATGCCGCGTCAACACGGTTAGGCGTTAAGCCAATTTCAAATACTTCATCGGCATAAATTTTATCTCCCCAGTACTTATTCAATGGGGTACCAACAGGTGCATCTTCGGGCAATACAATAATACCATCGTGGCTTGCGCCTAGACCCAACTCATCTTCGGCACATAACATCCCTTCTGATTTCTCTCCGCGTATATTGCCTGTTTTTATTACCAGTTCCTTACCATCGGCAAAGTATAGTTTAGTGCCAACGGTAGCTACTGCTACTTTTTGTCCCGCAGCCACGTTAGGCGCACCGCAAACAATCTCCAGGTTACTTTCACTACCAATATCAACAGTGGTTTTGCTTAGGCGGTCGGCACCGGGGTGTTTTTCACACGTAACCACATGTCCAATAACCACACCCTCTAAATTACCTTTAATGGTTTGGTATTGCTCTATACTCTCTACCTCAAGGCCTGTATCGGTAAGCAGTTTGCCTGCATCTTCGGCATTCAGGTTTGGGTTTATATAATCTTTAAGCCAGTTGTACGAAATCTTCATAGGTTGCAAATATAATAAATAGGGGCTAGGGACGAGGGGTTTAGGGCGATAAATATCATACCATTTAATACTGTTAATTACTGCCGACTACTAACAAGTTGCTTATCTTTACAGCATGAAGTTTATCCGTCTGTTTTTCATCTTATTTGTTTTATCCTCAACACTTTCTGCACAAACCCTTAAACCGGGGTTTGATGCGTTAGAGTTTAGGCAACTGCTTTTAATGTCGGGCCGCTAGGGCGACACCCCTTGGGTTAAGGTTAAAATTGCCGTACCTGATGAATATAAGCTATCATACCGTTCACCCGAAATTGGCCTTGATAACCGTTGGGATTTATGGGAAGCTACCGGCAAACCGGCTGTTATCAGCGTTAGGGGCACTACCAGCGAAACAACATCGTGGCTGGCTAACTTTTATGCCGCTATGATTCCCGCTAAAGGCGCCCTTAAAATAAAGAATGATTACACATTTAACTACCAATTTGCCAACGATGATAATGCCCTTGTGCATACAGGCTGGACAATTGGCCTTGCCTACCTTTGGCCCGATATAAAGGACAAAATGATGGACCGCTACAACGAAGGCCAAAAAGAGTTTGTTGTTATGGGCCACAGCCAAGGCGGTGGCATTGCGTTTTTGCTGCATTCTCACCTGTATTACCTGCAACAAAAGGGTGAGTTACCGGCCGATATGGTTTTTAAAACCTACTGTAGCGCAGCACCCAAACCGGGCAACTTATACTATGCGTACGACTTCGATTTCATAACCCGCAATGGCATGGCCTTCCGTGTGGTTAACACGTCAGATTGGGTGCCCGAAATGCCCTTCTCAATTCAAACCTTAAACGACATTAACAAGGTGAGCCCCTTTGCCGATGCTAAAGGTCAACTGAAGAAGATGAAACCCGCACAGCGCCTAGTGGTAAGGCATGTTTACAACGACCTTAACAAAGCTGTAAACCGCGCCAATAAAAAGTTCCGCAAGTACCTAGATAAAACTGCCTACAAGTTTGTAAAGAAGAGCCTGGTAGAGTTTGATAAACCAAACTGTGCTACCAGCCAAAACTACACCGTTGCAGGGCATGCCATTATATTGGCCAAAACCCCTTATTACGACGATTTTTGTAAGGCCCTTCCCCAGCATGCTTTTACCCACCACTTTATGGAGGCTTACATCTACCTGCTTAATGAAAGCTACATCAAAGTAAAGAACTAAAAGTTTAATACTTTATTCTACAAACCACCAACTACCAACTGCCAAGCATTATATTTGTACTAGAAACAGCGTTATGTCATCAGTAAGTAAAGAATTTTTAGTTGGTTCAGATAAAAAGTCGTTTGATAAGGAACACCGCCGCAAACTGCTGTGGAATATAGGCAAGTACGATGCTAAGGTTGTTATAGGCAAGCACCAGTACACCAACCTCGACCTTGCTAAACTTCGCGCATCGGCCATCAAAACCAAGGTAATACACAACTTGGATAAGCACCTTGTTGAGTTTGAAGCGGCCTTTACCAAGCGCGGCGGCAAGGTTATTTGGGCTAACGATGCACAGGAAGCCATTGATGCCTGTGTAGAAATTGCCCACGAGTTTAACGTAAAATCGGCTGTTAAGTCTAAGTCGATGATTACGGAAGAAATACACTTTAATGAGCTTATGCCCAAGCACGGTGTAAGGCCCGTAGAAACCGATTTAGGCGAGGTTATCCAGCAATTAGATGGAGAAACCCCTTACCATATTGTTACCCCTGCCATGCATAAAAGCAAAGCCGATGTGGCTAAGCTTTTCCACGAGAAAGAAGGCATGCCGCCCGATAGCACCCCCGAAGAAATTACCATGCATGTGCGCAAGGCGCTCCGCAAAGACTACTCCGAGGCCGAAATGGGCGTATCGGGCTGTAATTTTTTAGTGGCCGATATTGGCGGCGTTTGCTTAACAGAGAACGAGGGCAATGCCATTATGGCTATTGCCTACCCCAAGGTGCATATAGCCATTGTGGGCATAGAACGTACCATACCTACCATGGCCGATTTAGACCTTTTTTGGCCCCTGCTGGCTACCTATGGTACAGGTCAAAATGTTACGGTATACAACAGTGTAACCCTTGGTCCGCGCCAAAGCGAGGAGTACGATGGCCCTGAAGATATGTACGTTATTTTGCTTGATAACGGCCGTACAAACCTTATGGCCCAACCCGAGCAACGCCAAGCCCTTAACTGCATACGTTGCGGCGCCTGCTTAAACGCCTGCCCTATTTACCAAAGCGTTGGTGGGCATACCTATGCAACTACCTACACCGGCCCTATTGGCTCTGTTATTACGCCCCACATGCGCGGTATGGAAAAGTTTAAGCACTTAAGCTTTGCCTCTTCGTTATGCGGAAGGTGTACCGAGGTTTGCCCGGTTAAAATTGACCTGCACGAGCACCTGCTGCGCAACCGCCGCGACTCTGTAGACCAAAAGCTTACCACCCAAAGCGAGCGTCTTTCTATGTACTTTTTTAAAACCGCCGTAATGAGCCGTAAAACAATGGAACGTGGCGGCGCAGGCTTAAAGAACTTCTTTATATCGGCGTTTTTTAAAGGTGCCTGGGGCGATAGGCGTGACCTGCCCAAAATGGCCCCAAAGTCATTTAACAAACAGTGGCAAGACCGGTTTAAAACGAAAAGTTAAAAACTAAAAATTAAAAATTTTTCTTCTCTATAAGGGATACAATAAATAAAAGAAACTGGTTTGATATTTTATTTTAAAAAGGATTTAAGTATCTATTTCGTTTAAAATCTAAAACCGAAAACATAGTGCGGTGGGCTGTCCACGCCCTGTGTGAACTCCAAATTTCGCATGGCAACTAGAACGCGGGTTTTGTGCGAAAGCGAAATTTGAGAGTTTTTGGCGTGGTGTCTTTTTTGGTTACTTTTTGGACAAGCAAAAAGTAATGAAAGAAAGATATTTTCCACTCACTTGTTCCGTTATATTATTTAATAGAAAGCTACTCTGTAGTACCCAATGCAATAATCAACTGCTCAAGGTCTTGCACCTTTTCAGGATAGCCAAGCTTTTCGTAGGCAGCTATAAGGTTGCGCAGCATACGGCGCACAATATCAACATTGGTGCAGGGCGAGTAAAACATATCTAACGGCTGCATGTTTATCTGTTTTAAAAACGTATCAATCTCGCGCTTGCCAAACACCGTGCCCTTGCTAAAGGTGTTAATATAAAACAACACACCATAGGGGTGGTCTTCAAGCCCTAAATCTTCAAACTCATCTTTATAAGCCAGTATAAAATGCTCGGGCAGGTTTACACCATATACAGGTAAACCAAGGCTTTGCGCAATTACCGAGTAGAGTATAGAAAGCGATAAAGGGTTACCCTTTTACTCTCCAATACATTATTCAAATACGAGTTTTGCGGTGCATGAAAGTTAACTGTATTACCGCTGTACCCATGTATTTCAAAAATAATATGGTTCATTACCCGCACCTTTTCCAGCGCGGTAAGGTTTGGGTTTATCTCCAGCCAAATGTCACGCTTAATAACCTCTATTTTGTTTGTTATGCGTTCTTCGTCAAGGTCGGGGTATTGGTACTTGGCTATAAGTATAGCTCCCTCCAGCAGGTTAGGGTCGGGCTTACCCGCCCATGCCTCTAGCTTGGTACGCACATTAGTAAACTGTATATTGTGTATAATATCCTCAATACGGTTTTGCACCAGGTTGTTGAACGATGCTTCCCATGCGCTTTCCAACTCCGGAATAACTTCCTCTCCGTACGACATTAACCTGTCTTTGATATTGTTAAATATATCCAAGTCCGGGTCGTCTAATAAATCTATTAATGCGTTTACCTCTGCCTGATTCATAAAATTTCTCTTCACATTGCAAGTCAATTACTAATATAGCAATTACCCACCAAAATTTCTAAAGGAGCACCGTTTTTTTAATAGCCTGTTGTTATGCCTGTGCCGGTGGGCCACCAAAGTTCATAGGGAAGCTTGGTACACTGTTATCGCCCGGCTCGGTAATCTCGCCATTAGCAGCTTCAAACTTGTCAATGTTTTCGGCAAGGGCGTTTAAAAAACGTTTGGCATGTTGTGGGGTAAGTATAATACGCGATTTTACTTTAGCCTTAGGTACACCCGGCATCACCTGTATAAAATCTACCACAAACTCAGCGTTAGAATGGGTAATAATAGCAAGGTTAGAATAGTTGCCCTGCGCCATTTCCTCGCTCAGTTCAATATTTAGCTGGTTATTGTTATTTTGATTGTTTTCCATAATTACAAATTTAAGGTATAGGGCTTAGCGTGTAGCGTGTGGTTAAAAATTATTTCAGCCAGTATTTAACAATAGTAGTACCTATATGTTTTTCCTGAGTATCATAATTTATCCTAAAATCCTGTTCAGACATTTTTATTTACATTTGCCCCATTATGGTAACAGTAGTAAAAAACGCGCAAGAAGCTATAAAAGGCATAGCCGATAACATGACCTTTATGTTTGGTGGCTTTGGCCTTAGTGGCATACCCGAGAATTGTATAACGGCCGTTGCAAACAGCGGTGTTAAAGGGTTAACCTGCATATCTAACAACGCCGGTGTAGATGGTTTTGGCCTTGGCTTTTTATTGGCCAACCGCCAAATACGTAAAATGATATCATCGTACGTAGGCGAGAATGCTGAGTTTGAACGTCAACTATTAAGCGGCGAACTGGAAGTAGATTTAATTCCCAAGGCACTTTGGCCGAGCGTTTACGCGCAGGCGGTGCTGGCATACCTGCATTTTTTACTCCTGCCGGTTATGGTACCGAAGTAGCCGAAGGCAAAGAGGTGCGCGAGTACGAGGGTAAAATGTATTTGCTAGAGAGTTGGTTGCGTGCCGATTTTGCTTTTGTTAAAGCCTGAAAGGCGATACCGCCGGTAACCTTATTTACCGTGGCACCGCGCAAAACTTTAACCCTATGATGGCTGCCGCCGGTAAAATTACCATTGCCGAGGTAGAAGAACTTGTACCCGCCGGCGAGCTTGACCCTGCCCAAATACACACACCGGGCATTTACGTGCAGCGCATATTCCAAGGCACAGACTACGAAAAACGCATTGAGCAACGTACGGTGCTGCCCCGTAACTAGCTCTGTTTTATCCCCTCTTGAGAGGGTGTCAAAGCTCTGCTTTGACGGGGTGTGTTATTATTAAAGAAGTTATTCAATCCCAATAAAAAGCCGATGAATATTCAGAGGCTCTTTTTCAGGCGTCAGGTGCGGTGGGTAGTCCACGCGCAGTGCGAACCTGAATGTAGTTGAGCAGGTGACTGTGCGTAAGGTTGCGGGGCGAAACGAAATGAGGGTTGGTGTGCGTGGTGTCTTTTTTGGTTACTTTTTGGACAAGCAAAAAGTAATAAAGAATGCAAACCTCTTAAGCTTGCTGTTGGGCGTAGCATTAGTACTTCTGACTTAAGTTATGGAAAAGAGATTTAGCGTAGTATATATCAATCAATAAAAAAGCCGCTCGTTTATACGAAGCGGCTTTTTTCTATACGCTATAAGCTATAAGAAATCCCCAGTATAAAATTTATCCGCTGCGATGGAAAACCATAAAACCTTTCGTACCTGCGGGCTGCAATATTGTTAATATTTAAGAAGGCTGATAACGCTTTGTTGTAGCGGTATTCAATACCTAAGTTAGCATCAACATAAGGCTTAAGCTCTTTAGAGGTTAGCGGGGTAACCGGCAGGCCAAGGCTATCGGTACTAAACACACGTGCAAAACGGGTACCAATTACATATACATCGGCCTTAACCAAAATCTTGTCGGCTATATTGTAACGGCCATTAACCGCCACGCGGAAGTTAGGCATGTGCCATGCTTTTAGTTCGTTCTTTGGCTTGTAGCTGTAAAACTCGCCACGGGCAGCCAGGCTAAATTTATCGCCTTTGGCAAAAGCCAGTTCGCCGTTTACATTAAACACACGTACGGTATCATATACAGTAAAAAAGGTGTTCCGCGGACCAACAGCCGTATCGTTAACAAACAGCGGCATATTGTCTACCATCTGGCGGTTTACATCAATTTTGAAAGAGGTGCTCTTGCTCAATGCGCCTTTTAATCCACCATTAAGCTGTAGCTTGTGGTTACTGTTTTGGATAGATGCATTAGTATTCATAAACATATTCTCGGTAGTTAAACCTAAGAAAGTGTTACGCTTAAACTCGCCATTTATGCCTGCAAAAACTATCAGGTAATCTTGGTACAGGTTAAAGCTGGCCTCTATAGTAGGGTGGAAGTAAAAACGGGTGGTGGTGTCCTGCACATTTAAGAAAGCGTTGATACCCGCACGTACCATGTACTTATCGCCCTGCGTTCTAAAGAAAGGCTTTAAGGTAACAAGGTATGTATTTATGGTATCGTTAAGCTGATCGTTGTTGTTCAGGTTGCGTATATAATCGAAATACGCCGCGCCGCCGTAGCTAAGGTTGTTGTTGTTAAACCAGGCCTTTCCTCCAATATTAAAATAGTTTTCGGTGGTTTTAAAACGGTCGGCCAGGTAGTAATACTTCATATCAATTTTATGGTGTATCCTGCTCGAGTCGGCAATGTAATTACTCTCAGCGCTAAGGTTTACACCAATATGGTTAAAGTATTGCAGCACATCTTTTTTGCTTAGGTTAAACTCGCTTGGGTTAAAACCATAGTAGTGGCGTGCGTTTCGGTTATAATACAAATCGCCACTAAGGGTGTGTTTGCCTACAAAGCTTTTACCGTATAACGATACCTCATTAGTACTATACCCTGCAGGGCCGCGGTCTTTAATTTTTCCGGTTGATGATAAATGCCTGTAGTGCAAGCCCAAACTCATGTTTTTAGAACGCAGGCTGTTTACCCAAAGTTCGCCGTAAGGGGTAGTGTAGTTACCAAAACCCACCTTGGCATGCGCACGGTACAGCTTTTCAAGGCCCTGGCCTTTAATGGTAGCGGCCTTAATAGGGTCTAATTCAAAGCCCGTTTTAAACTGACTTTGTATGGTGGTGTAGTTCAACACCGGCTGCTTGGGCACGCTGTCGTTTATCTTAGGGTTTTCGTAAAACTTATTGGCATCAGCCAGCTTAGGGGTAAAACTATCGGTTACAACAACATTGTTACTCAGGTTGTGCCGCAACGTTTAAAACAGTTGCAAAACAAGCTATTGCTACTACTATTATCTTCTTGTTCATTAGTTGTTTTCAGGTTGAGGTTCAACATTAGGTTTGCTGCCACTTCCGCCACTGCTGCCTATATCAATCTCATCCGGCTCATCGGGCGGGGCCAGCTTGGGCTTGTTCTCCTCTTGAATGATTTTGTTCAGCTTGGTTTGCGCCGCATCGCGCACATCATCCTTGCCTTTGTAATTATCTAATATTGATTGCAAAGTAAGCTTGGCTTGGTAAACGTTGCCTTGGCCGTAGTAGGCATCGGCCCACACAACAAAACCTTTAGCCACCCAGTAGCCGTAGCTGCTAAACTCGCTAGATAGTTCCATAGCCAGTTTATCAACCCCTTTATAATCTTTCTCTTTGTAAGCTATCTCAACCAGGTTGTATTTAGCCTCGGCACCAAAGGCGCTCTTCTCTGCTTTAGCCACACGCTTAAATTCTGTTTTGGCTGTGGTTAAATCGCCAAGGGCCATAGCGCTGCGGCCTGTGTATATCTGCGCTTCGGTAACCAATGCAGGCAATACCTTTTCAGTAGATGTTAGCCTGTTGGCGGCATCTATACATTGCTGGTATTGCTTAAGCTGAAAGTGGCAATACATCTGGCCTGAGCGTGCATCTATAAGGTACTCTGGCTTTTCAGTAACGTTCTCTAGCTGCTCGTAGTTAGCCAACGCATCGGTAAAGTTGCTTTTCTTGTAGTTGATGATAGCCGCACGCAACAGCGATTTCTCGGTATACTTATTCTTCGCCTTTAAAATAACATAGTTATAATCGGGAAGGGCGTTAACAATATTACCGGCATCGTACTCACATTCGGCATGGTAGTAATGTGCCTGCAATATGAATATACCGTTGGGGTATTTATCAATATAAGTTTTAAAAGCAGGTATGGCTTTGCTGCAATCGTTTTTAGAGTACGCACGATAAGCTGCTTCGTAAGTAGACGAATCTAAATCAGCCGAGTTAGCACCCATTGGCAGGTTACCAATTACGTTGGTGTAAATGGTAATGTCGTTATTCTCTATGGCAATGTCTTTAATATGCGTAAGGGCTGTTGTGGCCTCATCAGTGCCGGGGTACTTTTCTACAATCTCCTTAAACATCTTCAAAGCAGTCTGATCATCATTGTTGGCGTAATGCAACAGGGCAATCTTTAGCTTAGCATTTTTGGTAAGGTCGCTGTTGGGGTGGTCGGTAAGCACCTGTTGGTAATACACCATAGCTTGGGTATTATCGTTAAGAAACTCATATGCCTGACCGGCTTCGTATTTAGAGTCGTCCAGGTAAGGCGATTTAGGGAACGCAGTAATAAGCTTCTTCAGCGTTTCTACCTTTTGCTTATAGTCACCACCAAGGCCTGATACTATACCTTTTTGGAATAGCGCGTAAGCAGACCCTCCCGGCATTTTATCCGATGCCTGACCATAAAAATCAGCCGCCAATAAATAATCTTTGTTGATGAAGTAACTGTCGCCAATGCGCAATAAAGCATCGCTTACCAGTTTGTTTTCTGATGCTGGCGCATCTTTAACATACTTGCGGAAAGCCGTGGCAGAGCGTGTATAGTCTTTCAGCTTATAATAGCCATAACCAATGTTGTAGTTGGCTTTATTATACTCCGGCATGCCGGCAGAGCTAGGCGCTTCCTGAAACTCATCAAAGCTGATAACCGAGACTGCATAGTCGCCCATGCGGTATTGTGCCTCGCCTTTCCAGTATTTGGCCAAGGCAAAGTAGTTTTTGTTGAAATTATTGTCGGCTGATTTGTTGAAGAACCCAATAGCATCGGTATACTTTTGGTCGTTAAACAACTCCACCCCGCGGAAAAAGGCAATCTTTTGGTAAGCCTCTTTCATGCGCAGGTCTTTCACCTTTATTTTATCTAACGATTCTAGTGCTTTGGTATAGTTCTTAGTAGTTAAATATACACTCACCAAATAACCATAAGCCTCGTCTTTACGCTCCGATTTTGGGTATTTCTTTAGATACAGTTCAAACGCTTCAATGGCATCACCATAGGGGTTCATTGCCAGTTCGTACGATAGTTTGGCAAAGTTAAATAAGGCATCTTCCTCAATCAGCGGGTCAAAAGCCGTGCGCGATGCTGCCCCAAACTCATCCCTTGCCAGCGGCTTTTTATCCAACTTCATATAGCTGGCGCCCAAGTGGTAGTGCGCATTTTGGCTTAGCGAGTCTTCATCGCCAACCGATTCTTTAAACTCTTCAACAGCCTTGTCGTACTGGCCGCTTTTGTAATAAGCATAGCCCAGTTGGTAGGCATCAAAGCGGTTGCTTTTACTGCTTTTGTCCCTGTATTTTTCTAAAAAGGGTATCGCCTCCGTATATTTACCCGTGCGGTAATACGATTCGCCAATAATCCTGGCAATCTCCGGCCCGCGCTTGGTGTTGGCTGAGTCTAACAGGCCCGGCGAGTATTCAATAACCTTATCGTACTTGCCTTGCAGGTAATACAATTGGCTAATGTAATAAGGCACTATGGCTTTAAATGATGCGTCGTTTTGCAGCTTTAAAAAGCCGTTAAGCGCCGTGTCGTATTTCTTTTGGGTGTAGTGTATGTGGGCAGTGTAATATATGGCCGTGTTGGTATAAACCGATTGCTTCTTAGTCAGCGGATCAAACATATTAAGTGCCTTGCTGTAGTCTTCTTTAGAGAAATAAGAGTAGCCCAGCTTGTAACGGTATTCATCTTCCTGCTCGGCAGTAAGCGCGTTTACCTCCGTTTTTTCAAAGTAGGGTATAGCCTTTTTGTAGTTCTTACCGGCATAGTAATACTTACCCAACTCAAAGTTAGCTTGGTTTTGGCGGTTGTTGCCGGGGTATTTATCAAGGTAAGCCAATAGCAGGTACTCACCGTCTTTGTTTTGCAGCTCCAGCGCACACAAGGCGGCGTAAAACTGCGCATCAGCCGTAAGCAATGTGGGCTTTGATAGTTTTACAAACTCATCAAACTTCTTTTGTGCCGCTCCAAACTTTTTGTGGTTATATAATTCCTGACCATCGTGGTACAACCTCTCTGGTTCTGTGTATGCTGCGGTTTGCTGCGCGTACAGGGGTACTGAACATAAAATCCCCATAAGCACTACCGCCTGTATAATTACAAGCTTTAGCTTATTCATGTAGTTACCGTAAATTAATAAAGGTAAAGGTAGCTCGGGGCGCTAAGAGATAAGGGTTACAGTTATGCGAGTTATTAACGCAATTACGTTAAAAGGGTTACAGGGCTATTTAAGTTACATGTTTTTTAGAATTAGGACATCAGAACATAAAGGCAGAGTGGTAGTTAACACCTATACCTTAAGAACATTAACAGTTGAATGTTTCAATGTTTTTTATATACTTAAAGCAAAAAACTAATACCTGCAAACATATACTGTTAAAAATATTGCTACTGCTTTATGTTAGTATCACAATCAAAATTCTATTGAATAAACAAAAAAAGGGCAGAATTTCTTCCGCCCTTTTCTACACACACAACAACTGAAAAGCCCCTCTTAACAGGCCAAACAGAATCTTTAATTAAGTATAACCATTTGCTTAAAAAATACACTAATGCGCCTTTTGGTGATATGCACATAGTAAGGTACCGCAGCTTTGGCAAGCTGTATTTGCAGCTTTAGCAGCTTTAGCCTTGCATTGCCTTTTGCTTTACGGCTAAGCATAGGCATGGCAAACTTTAGTGCATTTACCTTAGTAAGCAGTAACAACAGTTTCAGCTTTATTTTAAGCAACTTCATGGTTAGCTTACGAGCCTACAATTAATAAACCCATCAGCAGGGTAAACCATATAATGGGCCCCCACAACCTTTCTTGTTTTATCATTCCTACAATCGCTTTCATAACAATGTTGGTTACTTATTTATATGATGTTCTTTCTTTTACAATTCCACAAGGCTATAAACTTGCCAACTCCTTTTTTATTGCTTCCACCGTCATGGGTTTAAACTCAAAACCATCAATAGTACCATCGCCGGTTATGCCATCTTTTACTGCATAATACATGCCATCTTTTCGTTTATCTACCACCATTATCTTGACTTTTTCTCCTACAGGTATTTTATCTGATGTGTAGTTCCCCTCTTTGCCGCCATACATATTCATAACGCTTAAAATATCTTTAAAAATTAGCTTAACGGTAAGGCCGGGTTTTACCTCATCAACCCTTGCAATTACTGTTCCTTTGGGTTTGTTGTTCTCATAAAAACGGTCGCAATTAATCCAACCCAACTTGCCGGTATTCATCATATAGTAATCGGCATTATTAGCCATTAGCGAGTCGTGTTGGGCTTTTTAGCTTTGGCAATAGAATCTATATACGCGGTATACTCTCCAAGGCTCATGGTATCAGGGTACGATAATAATTCTGTTACCGTTTTTTGGGTTTTATTATCGTTTATATCAAGCGTATAGTTTAGTGGCTCAAACTGCGTAAAATTGTTAAAGTAAAAACGAATAACCTCTTTACCCGGGTACTTTGTATTCTCGCCCTTGGGCATACCTTTTATCAGCTTGCCGATTGAAGTTTTTACACGTTTAACAGCCTCTTTCAATTGTTTTGAGTCATCCTTTTTACTATGAAACTCAAGCGCGGTTGTAACATCGTACACGTTTCCGTTCCAATATCTGTAGGTGTAAATAATGTACGAGTCTTTCAGCTGTTTTAAATCATGCTCACTAACTTTAAATTTATCTTTAAAATACTCCAGTACATTTTTATAGTTTGTAGTATCGGCAAACCTTGTGCAATGGTTGTTAGAGCCGTATGCCTGCACCTGGTAGTTACGCCCGGTAAGCAACGATATTTTTTGGCCCAGCACAATCTTATCTACCCAATCGCTTTTCCATGTAACAATATTTTTATTGGATAATGAACTATTGTTAACCGTAATAGCAGCAAATTCTGTTGTTTCCCAGTTTACATTGCCATCACTCTCTTTTACCCCGTAAAATGTTTGCATGCCGGGCTTAGGTTTAGCCTTACCCGTAGGGAAAGCCAGCGATAGTTTTTGCCCCTTTTTAAGGCTTACGTTTTTACCCTCACTAGTTGCATTAATGTATATAGTGCCGCCACTTTCCAGCATTCTGCCATTGCTACTGGTAGTAAGGTTTGCAAACACAAAATCTTCTGCAGTGGTATACTCCTTCAATTCAATTTTTACCTCGGCATTAGGGTTTGGCAGGTCAAAACAATTTTTAGGTATCAATACTTTAATACCCTTGCTACCTACTATGGTAGTGTCTTTTTTATTCTTTACCGCAAACTCCTGCTTCGCAACAGCATCAACCAATGCAATACTATTACTATGGGGTAGTACAACTAATTCGCTAGGTACGTTTTCCTGTGTTTCAGGCTCGGTATACTGGTAAGCAAAATCTGTGGTTTGGGGTGCGGTTTGTGCCGTGCTTGTATCTGCCTTATCGACTGTATTAGTACACGATGAAAAGATGCTTAAAACTACAATTAAAAGAATCGCTAAAACGCGGAGAAGAGAAGCCGTAAGAAAAGACTTTTCGGCTACAGGTGCGCCGGTAACATTTGTTTTCATAACTACTCTGGTGGTTTGGTTAGCGTAGTTGTGTATCCTGTAGCGTGGTGGTTTTGATTTATATAAACGATGGTAAAAAGCAATTGGTTACATTATATTTGTAAATATTATTTAGCTGATGAAACTATTTATCTACATACTATTATTATTAAATGCTACATCCATTTACGGACAGTTTAACAAGAAAATAACACAATACAATTATTTTGATTTAGGGTATGTTGAAGACCCTTTATTTTCTAATATACATTCCCTGCAAAAGGTTATTACCGAAAATGGTATTGCCGAAAAAATGTATAAACAGATTGAAAACATCGGCGATGGCCCTGTAGTGGGTTACTTTTCCTGGAAACCAAAGGATGATTGGCAAGACAATATACCGCAAAACGATTTTATAGGTATTGCTATTACCCAAACCCATACCGCCTACCCTGCTGCCGTTCTTAATTACAGGTGGAATAGCTTTGGGTATGACTTATCATCAGACTATGCCTATAATTTAATAGTATGTGCAGAAGAAGTAGATGATAAAGAGTATGGCACCCTTTTAAATAAAATAAAAAAGGTAAATAAACTACTCAATATAACTCTTTTACCTGATGAGGAACAAGCACTAAAAACCAGAAAAAATTTTATAAACTCAAACGGTAACTATACCTACATATTTCACAATGTTGGCATTTATAACCAATACACAAATAATTCTTTTACATACAGCGTTGTGCCTAAAATTAAAGTGCGCACAGAAGTGCGTAAAGCAGGCAAACTTTTAGAAGATAAAGATATCAGGAAAGATACTATTGGTATTTATTCACCTGGTGTTACTAAGCCATTTTGTAACCCCGACTCACTAAAGCAATTGCTCATAGATAATCATTTTATACCCCAAGAGCCTTTAACAGTTTATCCTATGTACTATTCATTAGCCAAAAACGATTCGTCCTTTTTTTCATACTTAGGATTTTTCAGTAGCCGTAAAGAACTTCCCGCCAATAGTTTTATGCTAACCGTATTCCCAACTTATTATCAGGTTTCAAAAATTCAAATTGATATAAAAAATCCCTCTAATCCTGATAAAGCACAAATACAGAACAATCTTACTAAACTAACCACCTTGTATAAAATATTGGGCATTGAGGTTAATAAAGACTTAGGTATGTATCTAAAAAATGCAGCCGCTACTGATGAGGTAACCCCAAACTTAACTATCACATCAGGCGGCACACAAACACAAATAATAATAAACAGCGCTAACCAATCAGCAAAGCTTACAATTAATGCCCCCAATACGGCTTCCAGCCGGTCTTTTAAGCCTTACAAACCTTAACTAAAACAATTACCCAATCAGCTTATTGACAAATCAGCTAATTTGTATTATATTTGCATTGTTCTTTGATACCACTTATCAAGAAAGACTGAGGGACCGGCCCGTTGAAGTCTTGGCAACCCCTAACGGCGCTTCATCGCCCCGTTCCGAAGGTGCCAATTCCTGTTAGACGTTAATGTCTGGCTGAGATAAGTATAGCGATGTTATTTTTCACTTCTCTGTACCCCAACATATACCGGTTTTAAATGTCTTGCAAATACTGCATTGCAGGCTATTTGTGCTTGATAATTTACCCCCACCCCGGCCCTCCCCTTAAAGGGGAGGGTGGCAATTCTCCCCTTTAAGGGGGAGATGTCAGCTTGCTGACAGAGGGGGTTAAGTGAGGTCAAAAACGATTAACTAAATTTGATTTAATTTGGAAACTACAGTAACTGCAACAACATTGGCAAGCCGCCGCAAGCAATTGTATGCTGCATTAGAGCAACGTGTATTGGTATTAGATGGCGCCATGGGCACCATGATACAGCGTTATAAGCTAACAGAGGATGATTTCCGAAACCACCCCGCGCTTAAAGACCGCAAAAAGCCTTTAAAAGGCAATAACGACCTATTATCGCTTAGTCGCCCCGATGTTATTAAGGCTATTCACCGCCAGTATTATGAGGCTGGTTCTGATATTGTGGAAACCAACACCTTTAGCGGTACACAAGTTGCACAAGAGGATTACGACTGCCAGGATTTGGTATATGAAATCAATTACCAATCGGCTAAAATTGCCCGCGAGGTTGCCGATGAAATGACGGCTGCTAACCCTGATAAACCACGCTTTGTAGCCGGTGCACTGGGGCCGACAAATAAAACAGCATCCTTGTCTCCCGACGTTAACGACCCGGGTTACCGCGCCATTACGTACGACCAACTGGCTGATTACTACTACGAGCAGGTAAAAGCGTTATGTGAAGGTGGTGTAGACATTATTTTGATTGAAACTATTTTTGATACCCTTAACGCCAAAGCCGCGCTATTTGCGGTAGATAAGTACTTTGAAGAAATTGGCGATATGTACCCCATAATGGTATCGGGTACTATTACCGATGCTTCGGGCCGTACATTATCTGGTCAAACAGCCGAGGCATTTTTGTACTCAGTATCACATTTACCCCTGTTAAGCGTTGGCTTTAACTGCGCCTTAGGTGCACGCCAGCTTAAGCCTTACATACAAACATTAGCCCGTAATACCGAGTTTAAGGTATCGGCCTATCCTAACGCCGGTTTGCCTAATGCCTTTGGAGAATACGATGAATTGCCCGAAGAAACCGCTGCTCAAGTTCGCGAGTATTTAGAAGGAAATACTGTAAACATTGTGGGTGGTTGCTGCGGCACCACGCCTGACCATATTGCGGCCATTGCCCGCGTAGCGGCTGAATATAAGCCCCGCGTAGCCCCGCATCTACCCAAACGCAGCCACTATAGTGGCTTAGAGCCAATGGTGGAAGTAGAAGGCAACAACTTTATCAATATTGGCGAGCGTACCAACGTAACAGGTAGCCGCAAATTTGCCAAATTGATTATTGATGGCCGATATGAGGAAGCCCTTATTGTAGCCCGCCAACAAGTAGAAAATGGAGCACAGGTTATTGACGTAAACATGGACGAAGGCATGTTGGATAGCGAAGCTGTTATGGTCCGCTTTTTAAATTTGATTGCCTCTGAGCCTGATATATCGCGCGTTCCGGTAATGATTGACAGCTCTAAATGGAGCGTTATTGAAGCCGGATTAAAATGTGTGCAAGGCAAGTCTATTGTAAATTCAATCAGCCTAAAAGAAGGCGAAGCCGCCTTTATTGCCCATGCTAAAAAGTAAAACGCTACGGTGCTGCTGCGGTGGTTATGGCATTTGACGAAACAGGCCAAGCCGACAGCTACGAGCGCCGCATTGCTATATGCCAACGTGCATATGATATCCTAACTAAACAGGTAGGTTTTCCGGCTGAAGACATCATCTTCGACCCTAATATTTTAACCGTTGCTACGGGTATTGAAGAGCATAATAATTATGCGGTTGATTTTATCCGCGCTACCAAATGGATTAAAGAAAACCTGCCCGGGGCAAAGGTTTCGGGCGGGGTAAGTAATATCTCATTCTCATTCCGCGGTAATGATAAAGTGCGCGAGGCTATGCACTCGGCTTTTCTTTATCACGCCATAAAAGCGGGCTTGGATATGGGCATTGTTAATGCCGGTATGATTGAGGTGTATGAAGAAATTCCGAAAGACCTTTTAGAACGTGTAGAAGATGTATTGCTAAACCGCCGCGACGATGCTACCGAGCGATTAATAGAAATGGCCGAAAGCTTTAAAGGCAAAGGCAAAGAAATTCTGGTTGATAATAGCTGGAGGGAAGAGCCTGTTGAGAAACGCCTGGCACATGCCCTGATAAAAGGCATTGTTGACCATATTGATGAAGATGTGGAAGAAGCCCGCCAAAAATCAGATAGGCCATTAGACGTAATTGAAGGCCCGCTAATGGACGGAATGAACGTAGTTGGGGATTTGTTTGGTGCGGGTAAAATGTTCTTGCCACAGGTGGTTAAAAGCGCCCGTGTGATGAAAAAAGCCGTAGCGTATCTACTGCCGTTTATTGAAGCAGCTAAACAAGAAGGTACATCATCAAGTGCAGGCCGTGTATTAATGGCTACCGTAAAAGGCGATGTGCACGATATTGGAAAGAACATTGTAGGCGTTGTATTGGGCTGCAACAACTACGAGGTGGTTGATATGGGCGTAATGGTTTCTGCCGAAAAAATATTAGATAAAGCGCAAGAAATTGGCGCGGATATTATTGGCTTAAGTGGATTGATTACCCCATCGCTAGACGAGATGGCCTATGTTGCCGAAGAGATGGAAGCGCGTGGTATGAAAATGCCATTGTTGATTGGTGGCGCTACTACATCGCGTATGCATACAGCGGTAAAAATTGCCCCTAAATATTCGGGTGCTGTGGTGCATGTGCTTGATGCTTCACGCTCGGTGCCTGTTGCGGGTAGCTTGTTGAGCAAAGAAAATAAAGAAGAATTTGAAGCCGGTATTAAAACCGAATATGCTGCGCTGCGCGAAATGCACGAGAGCAAAAAATCAGGCAAAGAATCGATAACCATTGAAGCGGCCCGTACAAACCGCACGCCTATTGAGTGGAGCATTGATGATTTGTATACGCCGAAATTTACAGGTACTAAGGTGTTCGAAGAATATTCTTTAGAAGAACTGGCCAGGTTTATAGATTGGACACCCTTCTTCCAAACATGGGAATTGGCGGGGCGTTTCCCGGCTATTTTAGAAGATGAAGTAGTAGGTGTTGAGGCAACAAAATTATATGCCGATGCTAAAGTTGTGCTGCAAAAAATTATTGATGAAAAATGGTTAACGGCAAAAGCGGTTATAGGTATATGGCCTGCCAATGCAGTGGGCGATGATATTGAGTTGTATACCGACGACACCCGAACAACGGTTTTAGAAACCATACATACGCTGCGCCAGCAAAACAAAAAAGCGCCGGGGCAACCCAACTATGCGCTGGCTGATTTTATTGCACCTAAAGAAACGGGACTGCCCGATTATTGGGGTGGATTTGCCGTTACTTCTGGTATTGGTATAGAGAAGAAATTAGCCGAGTTTGAAGCCGACCATGACGACTATAACAGCATCATGCTGAAAGCCCTTGCCGACAGGTTAGCCGAGGCTTTTGCAGAGATGATGCATTTGCGCGTACGTAAAGAGTTTTGGGGGTATGCGCCGAATGAAACGCTGGATAATTTTGATTTAATAGCCGAGAAATACCAAGGTATCCGTCCCGCACCGGGCTACCCTGCCTGCCCCGACCATACCGAAAAAGCTACGCTATTTAAATTGCTTGATGCCACTGCCAAAGCCGATATTACATTGACTGAAAGCTTTGCCATGTACCCCACAGCAGCCGTAAGCGGTATGTACTTTGCCCACCCGCAAAGCAAATACTTTGGCCTTGGTAAAATACAAAAAGACCAGGTGGTTGAATACGCCACCCGCAAAGGCATGGAGCTAAAAGTAATTGAGCGCTGGTTGAGCCCTGTGTTGGGGTATTAAAAAAGATCCCCCTTTAAAAGGGGGTGGCTTTTGCAAAGCAAAAGGCGGGGGATTTCACCTGCGTCCTTTGCATTAACCTTTGCGCCCTCTGCGGTTAAAGAAACATAAAACCCTTTGTGTTCTCTGTGCTAAACTTTGTGTACTTTGTGGTTAATTATTCAGCAAACAAAAACCCAAATGCAAAACAACATACTTCTTCCTTTACAAGAAATTGGCCGCACAGCCAAAAGCTACGCTGAACTAGCCCAGGGCATGATAAACATCGGGATACAATCGTACACCGTTGATGTAGCTACCGGCACAACCCTTTACCGTCTTGCCGATGGTGAGTTTGCCTTGAAAGAAGGCCACGGCGAAGCTCTTGCTATCGGTGGCGCATTTAACAATGACGCTACTTTACAGGCAGTAAAAGACACACAAGCAGGTAAAACCACCTATCCTGAGTTTATGGATGCTATTGCAGCGGCAGGTGTGCGCTTTTACGAAGCTACCTTACAAGGCAAACCACGGGTTACTTATATAGGCACCGGCGGCTACTACGAAGAAGAAATCCCTTTATAGGGTTTAGGGAATAGCGTACAGCGTATAGATTTATTACCTTTGCTTATGCTTTCAGCAATTAGGACCATATACATCTCATCGTTCATATTGTAATGCAGTATCTTCTGCATTCTTTATTTTTTTATCTCTTTATCTTTTAATTAGAAAATATGAACTGGATTCTATTAATTATTGGTGGCTTGTTCGAGGTTGGTTTTACCACCTGTTTAGGCAAAGCCAAAGAAACTACCGGCACTACCTCTACCCTATGGATGGTTGGCTTTTTCGTTTGCCTAACCCTAAGTATGCAACTGTTATACATGGCTACTAAAACCCTGCCCTTAGGCACCGCCTATGCAGTATGGACAGGCATTGGCGCTGTGGGTACTGTTATCATCGGCATTTTCTTTTTAAAGAGCCCGCCGATTTTTGGCGCTTGTTTTTTATAACCACCCTTATAGCCTCTATTGTTGGATTAAAATTTGTATCAGCACACTAAATCATGAAGATTATATTATCTATTATCGGGATTATTGTTGCCGCTATATTAGGCGCTGTTCTTTACAAACTGATAACAGAAGCTAAGAATAATAAATAGGAAAATGATGATTCATATGCGCTTAAACCATCATCATTTTTTTTATTAATCAGAATTACTCTGAACTATACTTTTCTTTTAATTTAAGAAAGGGTAATTCAAAAAGGTGATAAGACAGGGTTGCAATAATAATTGTACCAATTATTCCTGTACTATATAGAACAGCGTTAGATTCTATACTTTGTATCTTAAAGTAATCAATGCCATACTTAAACAGCAAAGCTAAAACCACCCAATGATACATATATATACCATACGATATTTTCCCTAAAAATTTAAACAGCCCATTGTCAAGGTTAATTTTTGCGTTATCAGAAGTTGATATGTTCAATATAGAAATAGAAAAAAGTAAAGCGTATAATTCACTTGTAAAGTATGGAATATGAAAACCCCAAGCCCACAACATAAAGGGTAATACAATTAACAAATTACAAACGAAAATTTTACTACTTAAAAAACGAATATATTTTGATTTATTGTAATACAAAACAGCAAATAAGCTACCCACTGCCATGCAATTAAATTTTAAATTATCAAATATCCGTTCTATAAGTATTTTATTCTCAAAGCTTACCCCTGCCCTATTTGCAAAAAAAACTATTACATGTGGTAATAAAGAATAACCAATAAAGAAGAGCACTAAAAAAGGAACAATACTTTTAATTTTTTTTACTACTAGCGGCCAAAACAAATAAAACTGTTCTTCTACACCAATAGACCAAATAATAGGACTTGCATACCACCCTATAGTAAGAGCATGGGCTATATTTGGAAATATACTTAAACACAATAGTAATGTGGGTAGAGAAGGTGTATAGGCTAATAAAAGTGCAGATACTAATAATATAAAGTAATATAGTGGCCACACTCTGAAAATTCTTCTTAGATAGAATTTTTTGAGGCTTATAGTACTCTTCTCCTTTTCTCGCAGCAGTAATAATGTAATTAAAAAACCGCTTAACGAAAAAAACAGTGTAACTGCTGTATGCCCACCGGTAAATTTAAAGAAATCAATATTTATTAAACTAAGTGAATAATCAATTTTAAATGATTCAAAATGGCTTATCAATACTACCGTTGCCGCTATGGCCCTAAACCCATCTAAACCTCTTAAATGAAATCTCATAATATTGTTTTGAAAACAAATGTAGTATTAAAACACTACATAATTATGCCTTACAGCATCACTGCTTATTCCTTTTAAAGTAATGTTACCTTTAACCCCTTGCCCACCTGCCCCTAAACAACAGGTAAATAGCAAAGCAGCTACCACCGGCTACCAAGTAAAACAGGGTTTGTATTCCGGGAATAATCAGCACCAATATACCGGCTTCTGCCGGGTTGGCACCTAAGAGTATTAGTGCTTGTGATACCAGCAACATATACACCGGCAATGCCCCTGCCTGTATAGGTATAGCACGGCTAAAATTGCCTAATGCAAAAATGAATAGTATCTGACCAAAGGTGAAGTTTGCTATACTGGGAAAGGCATCAAACCAATACCAGGTCATAACAAAATACATAAACCATATAAAGGCCGTATGCGCCCAAAATTGGGCCTGCTTTTTCAGCCTGAAAACACTCAGCAAACCATCTAATAACCCTTTAATTATCTCGCTTAACTTACCATCTTTATGTTTGCGGTAATAACCGCGCCACCACAACAAAAACACAGCCAATAAAGCTACACCAACAACGCCAACAATAAGTAGCTTGGTAAAATTCTCGTTATACAATTTTACTAGCGGGGTATACAGGTTTTGGTAAACAAAATCGTACAATATATTCAGGTGGAATAATAGTATGGCAGTGCTAATAAGCAGCATGCAAAGCACATCGGTAACCCGCTCGGCAATTACCGTTCCAATAGATGTTTGAATGGGCACTTTATCGGTATCGGCCAATACAGTGCAGCGCGTAACCTCCCCTACCCTGGGCAGGCCCTGGTTTACAAAATAGGCACTCATAGTAGCTAAAACGGTAGTGCCCAACCGTGGGTTGTAGCCGGTAGATTGCACCATCAACCTCCACCTAACTGCACGGCTAAAATGGGTAATGCTGGTGAAAATTAAAATAGCGATATAATAGGTAGATGGTATGGCATTAAACTTATCGCGCAGGCTGCTAAAAGAGTCATTGCCTCTAAACAAAACAGCCCACAATACAAGGGCAAAAACCAAAATACCCACTACTGTAAACAGCAGCGATTTTAGCCAGTTTTGTCTTTTATTATCCAACTTGTTAATTGTTAATTTTACTAAGCGCAGTAGAGCCCTGAAGCTTATCGTTCTTGTTGTAAGTAATAGATTTTACCAAGCCCACTCCCGGCGCAAAATACTCTATGGTTTTCATATCAATAGGTATTTTCATTCCGCCAATGGCTGTTTCCATGTGGGTTTCGGCGGTAATCCTGTAACACTCAAACGTGCCTGCCGGTACGGTAATAGTATCTTTTGCCTCTACCATGCGGTTGTTAACACTCATGCTCAGGGTGGTCATAACCATGGCTTGTCCTTTGGCTGTTATATCCCAGCTCATAGCAGCATCGGGCAATGTAGCGCCAACGGTCAGTACGCTTGGCATCACCATGTAGCCCTCGCCCTTGGCTTTCAAATCCATATCCTTATAACCATCAAGCGTAGCAGCAGGTATCAGGGCTTTAATATCAATATTCATCTCCGTGCCTTTGCAAAATACCGTATACGTTGCCGATGATTGCACCTTGCCTTTTTTGTCTTTTACCTCGCTCATCAAATCAGCTTCGGTACTATCGTTACGCACCTCTTTTATATAGTAGGTAACAGTGCCGTTAGGTTCTTCTTTAGAGTTGTAGCTTATCATCTCGAATGATGAACCCGTTTTCAGAGGATAATACATATTGCATTGCGCCCTTAGCATTTAGGCTAACAAACACAGCTACAAACAATAACAACACCAATTTATTCATGGCTTACGCAGATTAAATAATAACCAAAAGTATATAATTGGATTAGAACAAACGGTGTGCCGAATAATTTAAAATTGCCCTGAACAAATTATTGCTATCTTTGCTCGCTATATAATCTGAAATCAAGGTTTATGGCAAGTTCTAAATTTATTGGCGAAGGCCTTACTTACGACGACGTTCTGCTCGTTCCCCGTTACTCTGAAGTTTTACCGCGCGAAGTTGATGTGTCTAGCTGGTTTAGCCGTGGCATTAAGCTTAATGTTCCTGTAGTTTCTGCCGCTATGGATACCGTTACCGAGAGTGGTTTGGCTATTGCCATTGCGCAGGAAGGTGGCATTGGTGTGTTGCACAAAAACATGTCTATCCAACGCCAGTACCGAGGAAGTAAAAAAGGTAAAACGCAGCGAAAGCGGAATGATTTTAGACCCCGTAACGTTAGACGAAAGCGCCATTGTTGCCGATGCCCTTGCCTTGATGAAAGAGAATAAAATTGGCGGCATACCGGTAATTAATGCCGACCGTAAACTGGTGGGCATTGTAACCAACCGCGATTTGCGTTTTGAGAAGGTAATGAACCGCCCCATACGCGAGGTAATGACCAGCGAAGGGCTTATTACTGCTGATAAAATTGACCTTGCCAAGGCCGAAGATATTTTACAGGAACATAAAATTGAAAAGCTACCTGTTGTAAACGATAAGTTTGAATTGGTAGGCCTTATTACCTATAAAGACATTATTAAAACCCGCATACGCCCAAACGCTTGTAAAGACGATTTAGGACGCTTACGCGTTGCCGCCGCCGTTGGTGTTACTGCCGATATGCTGGAGCGCATTACCGCCCTTGAAAAAGCCGGTGTTGATGCCGTGATTATTGATACTGCCCACGGACACTCTAAAGGTGTTATTGATGCCGTAAAACGCACCAAAGCACAGTTCCCCAACCTGCAAGTTGTAGCAGGTAATATTGCTACTGCCGAAGCTGCTTTAGCATTGGTTGAAGCTGGTGCCGATGGTGTTAAAGTAGGTATAGGCCCGGGCTCAATTTGCACTACGCGTATTATTGCGGGTGTAGGTGTACCACAGCTTACTGCCGTATTTAACGTAGCCGAAGCTTTAAAAGGCACAGGCATCCCGCTTATTGCCGATGGTGGTATTAAGTTTACTGGCGATATTGTTAAAGCCATTGCCGCAGGCGCTGCTTCTATCATGGCAGGCTCTGCGTTTGCAGGTGTTGACGAAAGTCCCGGCGATACTATTATTTACGAAGGACGTAAGTTTAAATCGTACCGTGGTATGGGCTCTATAGAGGCTATGCAGCAAGGCTCTAAAGACCGCTATTTTCAAGATGCGGAAGATGATATTAAGAAGTTAGTACCAGAGGGTATTTCGGGCCGTGTGCCTTACAAAGGCTCTATAGCCGAAGTATTGTACCAAATGGTGGGCGGCTTACGCGCCGGTATGGGTTACTGCGGTGCTGCTAATGTTAAAGCCTTACAAGAAAACAGCCAGTTTGTGCGCATTACCAATGCAGGCCTTAAAGAGAGCCACCCGCATGGGGTATCTATCACCAGCCACGCTCCTAATTATGGGATGTAGCCCACGCTAAAGTCATCCCTGCGAAAGCAGGGATCTCCATACCTTACCAACATGGGATATGTTTACATCATAGCTAACAAGCACCTAACAGCTCTTTACATTGGTGTTACCAACGATATTGAACGCCGTGTATGTGAACATAAAGCAGGTGTAGGCTCCTCTTTTACTTCTAAGTTCAAATGCAATGTTCTATTATTTCATGAACAGTATTTTTCAATTGGAGAAGCTATTGAAAGAGAAAAGCAAATGAAGAAATGGAAAAGGGATTGGAAAATTGAACTAATCAAACAGGGAAATCCAGAGATGATTGACCTAGCTGCTGATTGGTTTACAGATGATCAATTAAAATCAGCAGTAGACGAATACAAAAGGCGTAAACTTGAACCGTAGGAAATCCCTGCTTTCGCAGGGATGACATCTCGTTAGTTGGGGCTTACAACTACCTCTTCCCTACCCCAATCATAATCGGTATAATCCTTAACAACATTGTAAACAGTATCGCGCTCTATAGGTCGGCGACCAACCTGTTTAATCAGTTCGGTAAGCTGGCGGGTGGTTAACGATGGGCTTTGCTCTTCGGCACCGGCCATAGAATATATCTTAGTAGTATCGTCAATCGTTCCATCCATATCATCAACACCATAGGCTAGCGATAGTTGTGCTATTTGGCGACCTATCATGGGCCAATACGCTTTTACGTGGCCAAAGTTATCCATGTATATGCGGCCAATTGCGTAGTTGCGCAAATCCTCAATAATAGACGACTCTTTTATATGCGACATTTGGTTGCCCCCGTTGCGGAATTTTAGCGGAATAAAGGTATTAAAGCCACCTGTTTTGTCTTGAAGTTGGCGCAGGCGTTCCATGTGGTCTACACGGTGTGCAAAGGTTTCTATATGGCCGTATAGCATGGTAGCATTGCTTGGCATACCCAGTTTATGGGCTGTTTCATGCATGGCTAGCCATTCATCGGCAGTACACTTATCTTCAGCAATAATGGTGCGTATTTCGGGGTGGAATATCTCTGCACCACCGCCGGGTAAAGAATCCTGACCGTGTTCCTTTAATATGCGCAAACCCTCTTCGTAGCTAACCTTAGCTTTTTTGCACATATAGTGCAGCTCCACAGCGGTAAAGGCTTTAACGTGTATATCGGGGCGAATTTCTTTAATCTTCTTAATCAGGTCGGCAAAGTATTGTAAGCCCATTTTTGGGTGAACGCCTCCAACAATATGTACTTCGGTAATCTTTTGCCCATCGTAGCTGCGTACCTTTTCCAGTATCTGCTCTTCACTCATTTCCCACCCTTCTTCCTTGTGTTTTAGCAGGCGGCTGTATGAGCAAAACTTGCAATCGTACACACAAATATTGGTAGGTTCTATGTGTATGTTGTGGTTAAAGAAAACCTTGTCGCCATGGCGCTTTTCGCGTATGTAGTTAGCCAGCATACCTACAAAGTTCAGGTCTGCTTTTTCATAAAGCAAAATACCTTCTTCGGGGGTAATACGTTGCTCTGCTAATACTTTATCTGCTATTGCCTTTAGGGCAGCATCTACGTTAGATAAGGATACTAACGTGCGCACTTGGTCTGGACTTGTCATTTACTTGAATTACAGGTACAAAGTTAACAAACAATGCCTTTTAGTGTTCATCCTTTATAAATGGTTTATTTTTGACCTATGCACATACCATCTACAGGTTATAGTATTTACCACAGCAACGGTGTTTTTGCCCAGTTACAGGCGTTTATAGAAGAACGATACCCTACCCACAGCATTGTGGTGTTGGTAGACGATAATACCTTTGAGCTTTGTCTTCCGGTTGTTGCGGGTTATTCTGATAGTATTGCCAATGCCGAAGTTATTGAAATACCATCGGGCGAGGCCAACAAAACCCTGGAGAATGTACAGCATATTTGGGAGAGCCTTACCGGCCTGGGCATAGACCGTAACACCCTGCTTATTAACCTGGGCGGTGGTTTGGTTAGCGATATGGGCGGCTTTGCCGCTTCTACGTTTAAAAGGGGAATACCATTTATAAATATACCTACCAGCCTGTTGGCTATGGTAGATGCATCGGTAGGTGGCAAAACCGGTTTCGACTTTAACGGAATAAAAAACCACATTGGGCTTTTTACCAACCCGCAGGCTGTGTTTGTTGACCCTGTATTTTTAAACTCCCTGCCCGAGCGGGAACTATACAGCGGCTTTGCCGAGATGATAAAACACGCCCTTATTGCCGATGCAGGGCTTTGGGCTGAATTGAAAAACATAAACCCAACTAATGCTGATGATGTAGCCCGCTACATACCCCGTAGCATTGAAATTAAAAACACCCTGGTTACCTCCGACCCTTTTGACAATGCCGCACGTAAAGCCCTCAACTTTGGGCACACCTTTGGGCATGCTATAGAAAGCTATTTTATTGGGGCTGATAACGAGTTGCTGCATGGCGAAGCCATTGCCATTGGCATGGTGTGCGAGAGTTTTGTAGCGGTAGAAAAAGGCCTTATTACCCCAACGGTATTAAAGGAGATTGAAGAACTTATAGCTACCCACTTTAGCTTTGCCGCCCTTGATGAGTATGACGAAGAAGCCATTATGGTTTTAATGGGCCAAGACAAAAAGAACAGCAGCGGAAACATAAACATGGCCCTTATTGCGGGCATAGGTTCTTGCCAAACCAATATTGCGGTGGGGGCCGATGAAATTAAAAAGGCCCTGCATTACTGCAAGGCCCTTTCTTACTAAACACTTTATTTATCTAACTAAATTCTTTTAGTAGCTAAGTACTTTAAATGTAGTACGGCGGTTACGTTGGTGCTCATCTTCAGTACACTTAACATCGTTTTTGCAACCGTTAACCAGTTTGGTTTCGCCATAACCTTTCCAGGTTAAGCGGTCTTTAGATATACCACGTTTAACAAGGTATGCAGTAGCTGATTTTGCACGGTTTTCTGATAGTGTAATGTTGTACTGGTCGTTTGCACGAGAGTCGGTATGAGAACCAAGTTCAATAACCATGTTCGGGTACTCTTTCATCAACTTAACAATTTTGTCAAGCTCAACAGCCGCATCGGGGCGAATGTTGTATTTATCCAAATCGTAGTAGATATTCTCTAAAGTAAACTCTTTGTTAACCACAGGTCCGTAAGGGTCTAACACAAAGTCGCGACGAATGGTCTCTGATTTGGTTAAGCCTTTGGTAGTAGCATCGCCGGTGGCTGTAGAGTATTTTTCTTTAGATGCAATTAATGAATAATCGGTACTTGGGTCAATAGGTGTTTGGTAGTTACCGTTGGCATCGGTAGTAAACTCTAGCTTGGTATTGTTTTGCATATCAATAACCTCAACCTTAGAGTTTGCCAATGGCAGGCCGGTAGCCTTATCAGTAACGGTACCTACAAGCATAAAGGCCAATGGTGGCACTTCTTTCTTCTTAACAAAAGTAAAAATCTTGTCGCCGGTTAAACGGTTAGACGATAAAAAGCCGTTTTTCAAATCAGGCTTTAGGGTGTATGCAAAATCATCCTGTGTGGTGTTCAAGGGATAACCCTCGTTAATGGCACGACCAAATTTACCGTTACCTAAATCTTTAGCACGGAAAATATCTAGGCCGCCCATATTGGTGTGGCCTTCTGATGAAAAATATAGTGCAGAATCGCCGGGGCAGTAGAATGGGAACATCTCATCTAACGATGTGTTAATGCCCGGACCAAGATTAACAGGGGTACCCCAGCCTTCGCCTTCTTTTTTAGCCATGTAAATATCGGTGCCGCCTAAACCACCCGGCATATCTGATATAAAGTACAACGTTTGCTCATCGGCCGATAGTGTTGGGTGGCCTGTAGAATAATCATTGCTATTATATTTAAACATCATAAGGTCTTTCCACTTATCGCCATCTAGCGTAGCGCGGAAAAGTTGCAGGTTATTGGTATTGTCTGTACCTTTTTTAAGCTTGCTCTTTGTGTAATTGCTGCGGGTAAAGTAAATGGTTTTACCATCTTTAGTAACTACAGATGGGCCTTCGTGGTAAGGGCCGTTAATTTGGCCTTCCAGTTTTTTAGGCTCGTCCCATTTGTCAGTGCCTTTGTTTTCAGTATAGTAAAGGTCAAGGTAAGAGTTACCTGTCCAAGGGTTTACCATATCAGCATCAATCTCGTTACGGTCGGCCGAAAATATAAAACCTTCTTTGTAAAGTGCAGTGGTGTAGTAGTTTTCTAAACCTTTAAGCTGAACCTGCTCAATAGAATAACGCAATGTATCGCGGTTAAATATAACTGTAGAATCGCACGATGCCAGTAACACAGTAGCCGTAGGGTCTGCTGGTTTTACAGTAAGGTATTTGTTATACCAAATTTTAGCCTCATCATACTTTTTATTAGCCTGTAACATACGGGCATAATGAAAGTAGTTGATAGGATCAGTATCGGGCTGCAACACAACATCGGCATATACTTTCTCTGCCTTTCTTGTGTCGTTAGTTAAGCGGTATGCGTTAGCTAAGGCCTTCTTTAGCGTTAGGAATGTCTTTTCGTTCCAATGCTTTTTCAAAAGAGTCTATAGCTTTTGAAAAACGAAGCATGTCAAACGATTTATTTCCTTGTTTAAAATACATTTTGGCACAACCTGTAACAAGTGTTAACAGGGATGCAATGCATATTAAACGTATATAATTCTTTATCATTGGTATTAGATTGGAGGTGGAGATTAAAGGCGTTTTAGATTAGAAGTAACGAGGGGTTTTGATTTTCAATAAACCGCGGCCAAAGTCAAAGCCCAACATAAACTCGTGCGATGCGCCAACATAGTTGTAACGTACGCTTTGTAGTTTATAATCGTAAGCATAACCTAAGCGGAAACGACGGTTAATTAAAAACTCTATCATACCCACAACAGCATCTTGCGTACGGTACGATGCGCCTACCCATACCTTGTCGTTAAACAGGAAATGCACGTTAAAATCGAACTGCACCGGAGATACGGTAGCTGTTTGATACTTCATTAAAAACGATGGGCGTATCTTTAAAAAGTCGTTGGCTTTAATAATGTAACCAGCTTGTAAAAAGTAGTGGCGGCGCAAAAAGCTTGTTTTGGTAAAGTCTACGTTAAACTTAGTTTTTGGTACATAAGCCATTAATGTAGGGAATGATAAACCTGCATAAAACCTCTCAGTATTAAAAAACATACCAAAACCTATACGGGTAGCAAACGCACGGAATGGTTGCATGTTTGGGTCGCCACCATTTTGTCCATCCCAATAAATTTCAGGCTCCTGTGCATTTAGAAAGGTACCACCGGCACGTATACCAAAGCTTAGGCGGGTTTTCTCGCTAAACTTAATTTTATACGCGTAGTTGGCATAAATATCGGTGTTGTTGTTTACACCAATCCTATCGTTACAAATAGATAAACCCCAGCCCATTGTATTGTTGGCCATGGGCCCGTCTACAGATAGAACTGCCGTTTTAGGGGCACCGTCCCAGTTTGTCCACTGGTCGCGGTATAGCAGCGTACTCGAAATGTAGCTTTGAGTACCTGCATACGCCGGATTTAAAAATACCTGGTTAAACATGTATTGGCTAAACATAGCTTCCTGCTGGGCTTTTACCCCCGCAATTGCTGCTATGGCCAATGCTGCTGTTAGTATAACCTTTTTCATATTATTTGGTGTTTAAACCTGTTTTAATTCTCTACTTAATAATATCCGGCGCGGCTTGCGCCACGCCGGATATGTTATTATCAATTAATTATTTACCTAAGTTGTGGCGTAGTTCTACTGTTGCTTTAAATGTTAACTCGCCTTGGTTTGGTACGTTAACAGTAAACAGTACAAAGTATACACCGTCTGGCATTAACCTGCCTTGGAAGTTGGTACCTGCCCAATCGTTAGCATAGCCTTCTTTTTCATAGATTACTTGTCCCCAACGGTTAAACACTGTGAACTTGTTATCTGTAAAGGTTTCAATGCCATGTATCACGTAGTAGTCATTCAGGCCATCAAAGTTACTAGGGCTAAAGCCGGTTGGTAGCTCAATTACCGGAGGACAAGTCAGTACATATTCCTCAGTAATAGCACAGCCATTAGCATCGGTAATAGTTACAGTGAATGTATCGCAAGAAAGGTTTTGCAAATCTTCCGATGTAGAGTCGATAGTAGTGATATCCCAGTTGTATTGGTATGGTAAAACACCACCCGTTACAGTAAGGTCAATAGAACCATCGCTACCGTTAGCAACACTAATGTTGTAACCGTTAGGATATACAGGAATATCTGCAGCAACCACAATTGCGTCTGGCTCTGTAATTACAATAGTGTCAGAAGCTGAACAACCGTTAGCATCAGTAATAACTACTACATACGTACCAGGAGCTAAGCTATCGGCACACTGTGTAGCATCACCGTTAGACCATAGGTAAGCAACAGGGGCAGTAGCACCGGTTACGTTAGCACAAGCCTGGCCGTTGTTTAAGCCGTTACAGCTTACGTTAGTTACAGCTACCGCTAAGGCAAGGTTAGATACCGAACCTACAACAATAGTTTGTGTAGAAGAACAGCCGCTTGCATCAGTAACAGTTACAGTGTAAGAACCGGCAGCTAGGCCTGTTAAATCCTGGCTGTTAGAGGTAAAGCCGTTAGGGCCTGTCCAGCTGTAGCTGTAAGTACCAGAACCACCTGCTACGCTAATATCAATGTTACCGTTGCTTGCGCTACAAGTAGCTGCATTGTTAGTTACAACAGTTATTGCTACCGCGTTTGGCGCAGTTACAACAAACGTATCAACTACTGTACAACCATTACCATCTTGTACGGTAATAATGTAAGTACCTGCACCTATAGCTACCAGGTCTTCATCTGTAGAAGTGAAGCTGTTAGGGCCAGTCCAGTTGATAATGTATGGGCCATCGCCAACAAGTGATACGTTAATAGCACCGTTGTTTGCACCATTACAGTTTGTTGGGGTTATTACACCTGATATTTGTACAGGAGGTTTGTCACCCACAATTACAGTATCAATAACTGAACAACCGTTAGTATCGGTAACCTCTATGTAGTAAGTACCACCGTTAATGTTAAACAGGTCTTCGGTAGTTGCCAATACAGTGCCGTTAACATCGGTCCACTCGTAGTTGTAAGAACCAGAGCCACCGTTTACAGTTAAGTCTATAGTACCGTTAGATAAGCCACAGAAGCTTGGAGCGTTTACAGCAACTATGCTTATTGGCTCAGGCTCTGTCATAATAAATGTCAAGGTATCATCGCAACCATTAACATCGCTTACAATAAGGGTATAAGTACCTGCTGATAGGTTGGCAATATCTTCAGTATTAGCTGAGAAGCCACTAGGACCAGACCAGTTAAAGGTATAAGTACCAGAACCGCCTGTAGTAGTTACGTCTATAGAACCGTTGCTACCACCGTTACAGCTAATGTTAAAGCCACCTGCGTAGGTTGACTGAACACCTGTTGATACAAGTGGGGTAGGCTCTGTTAACGTTACCGTTACAGAAGAAGTACAACCGTTAGCATCAGTTACAGTAGCAACATAAGTACCTACACATAGGGCGCTTATATCTTCTGTTGCAGATACGAAACCGTTAGGACCAACCCAGTTAATTGAGTATGGGGCAGTACCGCCGGTTACAGTTAGGTTGATAGAACCATCGCAAGCACCGTTGCAGCTAATGTTTGTACCACTGTTAGTAGTAGCAGCTAAAGCTGTAGAGCTAAGCACCTCTGGTTGTGTTAATGTTACAGTTTGTGTTGTAATACAACCGTTAGCATCTGTTACGTTTAGTACATAAGTACCGGCGCATAGGCCGCTTAGGTCTTCAGTAACAGCTACAAAACCGTTAGGACCTGACCAGCTGTATGAGTATGGAGCAGTACCACCGCCAATTGTAGCGTTGATAGAACCGTTGCAAGCACCGTTACAAGTAATATTGAAACCACCTGCTACTACTGCTGCTACAGCGCCAGATGTTAATGGCTGAGGAGCAAGAAGTGTGATAGTAGTTGTAGTTGTACAGTTATTAGCATCAACTACAGTTACTGTATAAGCACCTGCACATAGGCCGGTAATATCTTCGCTTGTAGAAGTGAAGCCGTTAACACCTGTCCAAGAAATATTGAACGGAGCAACACCACCATTAATTACAAGGTCTATAGAACCGTCGCAAGCGTTGGCACAGCTTACATTAACACCACCATTGTATTCTAAAGCTACACCACCAACTTCTAATGCCGGAGGAGCAGTTAAGGTTACAGTTTGTGTTGTTATACAACCGTTAGCATCAGTCACAGTTACAGTATATGTACCCACGCAAATACCAGATAGATCTTGTGTTACGGCTACAAAACCGTTAGGTCCAATCCAGCTATAGCTATATGGGGCAGAACCACCTGTTACAGATAAGTCAACACCACCATCGCAAGCCGGTACAGCACCGCCGCAGCTTACATTGTAACCACCGCTGTAGCTAACTACAACTGTGCTGCTTTGCAGTAATGTTGGTTCTGTTAAAGTTACAGAGCCTGTAGCTGTGCTACCATTACCATCAACAACTACTACAGTGTAAGTACCATGAGCAAGACCGCTGATGTCTTCTAAGTTAGAAGAGAAACCGTTAGGGCCTGTCCATGTAATAGTGTATGGAGGTAAACCAAGGTCAATAGTTAAGTTAATTGAACCATCGTTAGCACCAAAGCAGCTAATGTTGTTACCGCTTGGGAATACGTTCGGGTCAATAACTAAGTCAGGAACACTTTGTATGGTAATAAATACCCAAGCAGTATCGCACAAGCCTGCGCTGTCGCAAATGTTGTACAATAAGCTGTCTACACCAAAGAAGTTGTTGTTTGGGGTATAGATAATCTCACCAAGTGTTGGGTCGTAAATGGCGTTACCAAATAGTGGTGGCGTCATTATTACAACAGAGTTAGTATCAAGGTTACCGTCAACATCAAAGTCGTTAAAGTCTATGTTAATGTTGATTGGGGTATCTTCAAGGGTAGTAGCAGTATCGGTAATAGCAACCGGTGGGTCATTTACCGGGCCTACGTTAATGTACACCCATGCAGTATCGCAATATACCGGCGAGCCTAGGTCGCAAATTTGGTAGATTAACGAGTCTGTACCATTGAAGTTTAAGTTAGGAGTATAGGTAATGAAACCTGTTACAGGGTCAATACCAGATACTGTACCGTTAGCCGGAGGCAGGATAATAGTTACGCTGCTGTAATCAATGTTGTTGTCAACATCAATATCGTTATCCGGTACCTGAACTACCACAGGGGTATCTTCAGGGGTAGATGCGGTATCAAGTATAGCTATTAGTTCGTCGTTGTTAGATTCTACGCGGATGAATACCCATGCAGTATCACACAATACCGGTAAACCTGTATCGCATATTTGGTAAATCAACGAGTCATTACCCCAGAAGTTAGGATTAGGCGTGTAAGTGATAGCACCTGTTACAGGGTCTACAGTTACAGTACCGTTAACCGGAGGAGTAATAATAGTTACTGAAGTTGGGTCTAAGTTACCATCAACATCGGTATCGTTAACCGGAACATCAATAGTTACCGGTTGGTCTTCGCCTGTAGCCGCGTTATCTTCATTAGCAATTGGTGGGTCGTTAACAGGGTTAACGTTGATGATTACTAAAGCAGTATCGCAAAGTACCGGCATACCTGTATCACAAATGTTGTAGATTAAGGTATCAACACCGTTAAAGTTAGGGTTAGGTGTGTAAGTAATATCACCTGTTACAGGGTCTATAGTTACAGTACCGTTGTTAGGACCATCAACAATAGTTACCGATGTTGGATCTAAGTTACCGTCAACGTCAGTGTCGTTGCTTGGTACGTTAATTACAACAGGGGTATCTTCAGGAGTTGATGTAGTATCAAGGTTAGCAATAGGTGCATCGTTTACAGGGGTTACGTTAATTACTACGTAAGCTGTATCGCACAATACCGGTAAACCTGTATCACAAATCTGGTAGATTAATGAGTCAACACCGTTGAAGTTAGTGTTAGGCGTGTATATAATAGAACCATCAGGGTTTACAACCACTGTACCGTTGTTTGGTAGGTCTACTATAGTTACGCTGCCGTTATCCAAGTTACCATCGTTATCAGTGTCGTTACCTTGGTACAAATACAGTTACAGGGGTATCTTCTAATGTTGATGTGGTATCAAGGTTAGCTACAGGAGCATCATTAACAGGGTTAACATTAATAATTACAAGAGCTGTATCACAAAGCACTGGTAGGCCTGTATCGCAAATCTGGTAAATTAAGGTATCAACACCGTTAAAGTTAGGGTTAGGGTCGTAAGTAATTACACCTGTTACAGGGTCTATAGTTACAGTACCGTTATTTGGCTGGTCTACTATAGTTACTGTAGTTGGGTCTAAGTTACCATCAACATCTGTATCGTTACCCGGTACGTTAATATCAACGTTGGTATCTTCAGGTGTTGTTGTATTGTCCTGATTAGCAACCGGTGGGTCGTTAACTGGGTTAACGTTTATGATTACATAAGCAGTATCACATAATACCGGTAAACCTGTATCGCAGATGTTATAAATTAATGAGTCAACACCGTTGAAGTTAGGGTTAGGCGTGTAAACAATAGAACCATCAGGGTTTACAACCACTGTACCGTTGTTTGGTAGGTCTACTATAGTTACGCTGCCGTTATCTAAGTTACCATCGTTATCAGTATCGTTACCCGGAACAAATACAGTTACAGGGGTATCTTCTAATGTTGATGTGGTATCAAGGTTAGCTACAGGAGCATCGTTAACCGGGTTAACATTTATAATTACAAGAGCTGTATCACAAAGCACTGGTAGGCCTGTATCGCAAATCTGGTAAATCAAGGTATCAACACCGTTAAAGTTGGGGTTCGGGTCGTAAGTAATTACACCTGTTACAGGGTTTATAGTTACCGTACCGTTGTTTGGCTGGTCTACTATAGTTACTGTAGTTGGGTCTAAGTTACCATCAACATCTGTATCGTTACCCGGAACGTTAATATCAACGTTGGTATCTTCAGGTGTTGTTGCATTGTCCTGGTTAGCAATCGGTGGGTCGTTAACTGGGTTAACGTTGATGATTACTAAGGCAGTATCACATAACACCGGTAAACCTGTATCGCAAATGCTGTATATTAAGGTATCAACACCGTTGAAGTTAGGGTTAGGCGTGTAAGTAATATCACCAGTTACAGGGTCAATAATTACAGTACCATTATTTGGCTGGTCAACAACTGTTACCGATGTTGGGTCTAAGTTACCATCAACGTCAGTATCGTTGCTTGGTACGCTAATTACCACAGGGGTATCTTCATTAGTTGAAACAGTGTCAAGGTTAGCTACCGGTGGGTCGTTAATCGGGGTTACGTTAATAATTACGTAAGCCGTGTCACACAACACAGGTAAACCTGTATCGCATATTTGGTAAATCAACGAGTCTACACCGTTAAAGTTAGCATTCGGGGTGTAAGTAATAGCGCCGGTTACAGGGTCTATAGTTACCGAACCGTTGTTTGGCTGATCTACTATAGTTACTGTAGTTGGGTCAAGGTTACCATCAATATCGGTATCGTTACCAGGAACCTGGATGGTTACCGGCATATCTTCACCTGTTGATGCGTTATCTTGATTAGCAACCGGAGGATCGTTAACAGGAGTTACAGTGATGATAACAATTGCAGTGTCGCACATTGCTGGTACGTCAAGGTCGCAAATGTTGTATATCAAAGTATCAACACCGTTAAAGTTAGGATCCGGAGTATACGTAATGTTACCTACAGAGTCAACAGTTACAGTACCGTGGTTTGGAGGGTAAACAATAGTCACAGTAGTGCTATCTATACCATCGTCATTATCGGTATCATTATCAGGAACATTTATTACAACAGGGGTATCCTCTGGTGTAGTTGTTGGGTCTGGGTTAGCTGTAGGAGGATCGTTAACAGGTATTACATTAATGATTACTAAAGCAGTATCGCAGTATACAGGTATACCTGTATCGCAAATGTTATAGATTAATGTATCAGGACCGTTGTAGTTGCTGTTAGGTGTGTAAGTAATAACACCTGTTACAGGGTTTACAGTAGCGGTACCGTGGTTAGGCTGGTCTGTAATTACTACAGTAGTAACATCAAGGTTGCCATCAACATCGGTATCGTTACCAGGTACGGTAATAGCTACCTGGGTATCTTCGTTTGTAGAAGCGTAATCTATGTTAGCTACCGGTGGGTCGTTAACAGGAGTTACGTTAATTACTACGTAAGCCGTGTCGCACAGTGCCGGAACACCAGAGTCACAAATTTGGTAAATTAAAGAGTCAACACCGTTAAAGTTCGGGTTCGGGGTGTATTCAATCTCACCTGTTACAGGGTCAATTGTTACCGTACCGTGGTTAGGCTGGTCTACAATAGTTACCGAAGTTGGGTCTAAGTTACCGTCGTTATCAGTATCGTTGCTTGGTACAAGAACCGATACAGGGGTATCCTCAGGTGTAGTAGCATTATCTAGGTTAGCAACCGGAGGGTCGTTAACCGGGCCTACAATAATTACAACCAAAGCAGTGTCGCAGTATACAGGAGAGCCTGTATCGCAAATCTGGTAGATTAATGTATCGCTACCGTTAAAGTTCGGGTTCGGATCGTAAGTAATAACACCTGTAATAGGGTCTATAGTTGCTGTACCATTGCTTGGCTGGTCAACTATAGTTACGGTAGTAACATCTAAGTTGCCATCAACATCAGTATCGTTAACAGGTACGTTAATAGCAACCGGAACATCTTCAGGAGTTGAAGTAATATCAGGGTTAGCTATCGGCGGATCGTTAACCGGAGTTACATTAATAACAACAGTTGCAGTATCGCAAAGCACTGGCATGCCTTGGTCGCAAATTTGGTATACTAATGTATCAGGACCGTTATAGTTAGGATCTGGAGTATAGGTAATGTTACCTGTAGAATCTACCGTTACCGTACCGTGGTTTGGTGGGTCTACAATAGTTACCGATGTAGTATCTAAACCACCTTCAGGGTCAGTATCGTTATCCGGAACTTCAATAACAACAGGGGTATCTTCAGGCGTTGTAGTAGTATCTGTGTTAGCAACCGGTGGGTCGTTTACAGGCACTACGTTAATAGTTACTAAAGCGGTATCACAGTATACCGGAGAACCAGTATCGCAAATGTTGTAGATGAACGAATCAGGACCGTTGTAGTTAGGGTTAGGCGTGTAAGTTACAACACCTGTTACAGGGTTGATAGTTACAGTACCATTATCTGGCTGGTCTACAATAGTTACAGAACCGTTATTGATGTTACCGTCAGGGTCAACATCGTTACCCGGTACGTTTATAGCAACAGGGGTATCTTCGTTAGTAACCGCGTTATCAGGGTTAGCAATAAGTGGGCAGTTAGCTGTAGTAGTAACAGCAACTGTATCAGCACAACCAAACTGGTTTGTTAAGATGAACAAGTAAATGCCACCTGTAGACATACCGCTGATAGCACCTGCCTTGGTTAATAGTAGCCGGGGCAGGGTTACCCACAGCCGGAGTCCAGGTTTCGCCTTGGCCGGCAGCTACAACTGTAGATACCTTTTGGCAAATGTTTTGGTCGCCACCTGCTTGTGGTTTTGGGTTGTTGTTGATGGTAACAGTAGCTGTAGTTGTACAGTTGTTAGCATCAGTAATAGTTACGGTATACGTACCTGCGGCTAAACCGGTAGCGGTTGCGCTATTTTGTGCAGGTACTGTGTTCCAAGAGTAGAAGTAGTTAGGAGTACCGCCTGTTGCAGCAACAGTAGCCGAACCCGTAGCGAATGTAGGACAAACGTTTACGCTGTTGGTTATTGAAGCAGAAAGAGGAGCAAATGGCTGGGTAATAGTTACTGTGCGTACTACAAAGCAACCGTTAGCATCTGTAACAGTAACATTGTAAGTACCGGCAACTAAACCTGTAGCTGTTGGGCCTGTTTGTGCAGGCACAGTATTCCATAAGTAAGTGTAACCCGGGGTGCCGCCTATTGCAGATACCGTAGCCGAACCTGTTGCATTGCCATAGCACAATACGTTAGTGCTGTTGGTTATGCTGGCGTTAACCGCTGTAGCAGGCTGGGTAATGGTAACTGATGCATTAGTAACACAACCTTTAGCATCTGTAACAGTTACTATATAAGAACCTGCAGGCAGGTTGCTTGCTGTTTGTGTTGTTTGGGCAGGGTTAGTATTCCAAGAGTAAGTGTATGGGGCAGTTCCGCCAGATACTGTAACAGTAGCTGCACCGGTAGACTGGCCAAAGCACAATACATTGGTACGGTCGTTAATTACAGCCGATAGCGGAGCCGATGGCTGGGTAATAGTTACAGTTAATGTTTTAAAGCAACCAAACACATCGGTTACAGTTACCACATAAGTACCGGCTACAAGGTTAGTAGCAGTAGTACCTACTTGTTGTGGTACAGTATTCCAAACATAGCTTAAAGCACCTGTGCCACCGCTTGCGCTAACACTTGCGCTACCATTGGCAAAGCCAAAGCAGGTAACGTTGTTTTGGTTAACAAGGGCAACAGAAATTGGGGTAGCTGGCTGTGTAATAGTTACACTGCGTTGTATAGAACAACCTTGTGCATCAGTAACAGTTACTACATAGTTACCGGCAGCTAAGCCTGAAGCTGTAGAGCCTGTTTGAGCAGGAATAGTGTTCCAAGAGTATGTATATGGTGTTGTACCGCCCGATACTGAAACAGTAGCAGAACCGGTAGACTCACCAAAACATAATACATTTTGAGAGTTGATAATGCTACCAGACATAGCAGCCAATGGCTGGGTTAAGGTAACATTTACAAAACGTGTACAACCGTTAGCATCAGTTACAGCGGCTACATAGTTACCTGCTGTTAAGCCGGTAGCCGATGGGCCTACTTGTTGTGGAACTGTGTTCCAAACAATGCTGTATGGACCATTGCCACCAGAAGCACCTACAGTAGCCGAACCGTTGTTAGCACCAAAACATGTTGGGTTAACAGAGCTTAGCAATGATGCTGTAAGAACAGTGGCAGGTTGTGTAATTGTAACAGTAGTGTTGGCAGAGCAACCAAATGCATCGGTAACAGTAACAACATAAGTACCCGCTACTAAACCTGTAGCTGTTGGGCCTGTTTGTGCAGGCACTGTGTTCCAGGTGTAGTTTAAAGAACCTGTACCGCCAGTTGCTGAAACTGTAGCAGAGCCACTGGCTTCGTTACGGCAGGCAACGTTAGTTACGTTGGTAATGCCAATAGTAACAGGGGCAGCAGGGCCGGTAATAGTTACTGATGTAGAAGTGATACAGTTATTAGCATCTGTTACAACTACAGTATAAGTACCCGGAGCTAAACCTGAAGCCACTTGTGTGGTTTGTACAGGCGATGTGCTCCAGCTATAAGAGTATGGCATTGTACCACCGGTTGCAGAAACTACTGCTACACCGTTGTTCAAACCAAAACATGTTACGTTGGTAGAAGATATAATGCTTGATGATAATGGCTGAGACGGGCCGGTAATAGTTACCGCAACCGTAGCGTTACAACCGTTAGCATCTGTAGCTGTTGCAATGTATGTGCCCGGAGTTAAGTTAGTAGCTGTTGGGCCCGTTTGTTGCGGAACAGTGTTGCAGGTAATTGTAATTGGAGATGTACCACCCGAAGCTGTTATAGTAGCTGCGCCATTGTTATCGCCAAAGCAAGAAACATTGGTTTTAGATACTAAAGCAGCCGATACGCCAGAAGCAGGCTGTGTAACAGTTGCTGTGCGGGTAGTAGTACAACCGTTAGCATCAGTAATAGTAACTACATAAGTACCTGCCGATAGGCCTGTAGCGGTAGCTGTTTGCTGTGCAGGGGTTGTATTCCAAGAGTAAGAAAGAACACCAGAACCACCAGAAGCTGCTACAGTAGCCGAACCGTTGTTGCCACCAAAGCAAGATACATTGGTAACATTGGTTATAGCTGCTGATATTGGGGTAGCAGGCTGGGTAATAGTAACGGTGCGTTGGATAGAGCAGTTATTAGCATCGGTAATAGTTACAGTATATGTACCTGCAACTAAACCGGTAGCAGAGTTGCCTGTTTGTGCAGGCGTTGAGTTCCAAGAGTATGAGTAAGGTTGAACACCACCTACAGCAACAACCGTAGCCGAACCGGTAGCAGCACCAAAGCACAATACGTTTGAGCTAGATGTAATGCTGGCCGATAGCGGAGCGTTTGGCTGGGTAATGGTAACCTGAATAGGAGATGTTGTACAGTTATTAGCATCGCGAACAACTACTAAGTAAATGCCTGCTGTTAAGTTGGCAAATGCGTTAGAAGAGTTATAAGCGCCACCGTTTAAGCTGTATTGGTATGGGGCAGTACCACCGTTTGCAACAATAGTAAATGCACCCGTTGCGCCGCCGTAGCATAACACGTTGGTTTGAGAACCAATGTTAGCTGACAATGCGCTGTTTGGTTGAGTAATAGTAACTACTACAGCTGGAGAAGTACAACCATTGGCATCTTTAACAACTACAGAGTAAGTACCGGCAACTAAACCAACATAGCTGTTAGAGCTGTTGAAGGCACCACCGTTAAAGCTGTATGTGTAAGGACCAACACCACCTGCACCAATAACTACGAATGAGCCTGAAGCATCGCCAAAGCAGGCAACAGGAATAACATCGTCAGAAGTACCGCTAACAGGGGTAGCAGGTTGTGTAATAACTACAGTTACTGTAGAAGTACAAAGTTTAGAATCGCGAACGGTAATAGTATACGTACCGGCAGCTAAGTTGTTAAAAGTACCGCTGGTCTGGTAAGAACCAACACCTATACGGTATTGGTAAGCAGGTGTACCACCTGCACCAATTACGGTTACAGAACCATTGCTACCGCCAAAGCAAGAAACATTGGTTTGTGAAGTAATACCTACTGATAATGGAGCCGAAGGCTGGGTAATATTTACGTTTACAACAAAAATACAGTTGTTGGCATCCCTTACAGTAACATCGTAGCTACCTGCTGTTAGGCCGGTAAATGAGTTTGTAGAAGAGAAAGCTCCACCATCAAAGCTATATGCATAAGGAGGAACACCGCCTGAACCGTTTACGGTTACAGCGCCGTTGTTACCACCAAAGCACGATACGTTTGTTTGTGCCGATATAGAACCTGAAACTGCATCAGCAGGTTGGGTAATATTTACCGGTACATTAAAGGTACAGCCGTTGGCATCTTTAACAGTTACAGAGTAGCTACCTGCGTTTAGGCCGGTAAATAATCCTGCTGATTGGAAAGAGCCGCCGTTTAAGCTGTATTGGTATGGGGTTGTGCCACCAGAACCTGCAACGGTTACAGAACCTGCTGCACCTAAACAGCTAGCGTTAGTCTGATCTACTATAGCACCAGATACCGCAGAGTTTGGCTGTGTAATAGTTACTGAAATAGTAGCTGTACAGTTATTAGCATCGCGAACAATTACGGCGTAAGTACCGGCTGCAAGGTTGCTAAATACGTTGCTGGCAGAGAATGAACCACCGTTGATATTAAATTGGTAAGGACCAACACCACCCGAACCTGAAACGGTTACAGAACCTGTGGCAGCACCAAAACATAATACGTTAGTTTGATTTACTATAGAACCGGCAACCGGAGTTGAAGGCTGAGTGATAGTTACGTTTACAGTAGCAGTACAGTTGTTGTTATCGCGAACGGTAACAACATAAGTACCTGCGGCTAAACCGGTAAATATACCGCTAGAGCCAAAAGCACCACCGTTTAAGCTGTAGTTGTATGGGCCAACACCACCGTTACCGCTTACTGTTACAGCACCTGTTAAAGCACCATTACATAATACGTTAACCTGGTTGGTAATAGTACCTGATACCGGAGAACCAGGCTGGGTAATAGTTACCGCTACGGTACCTAAACAGCCATTGGCATCTTTTACAGTTACAAAGTAGCTACCTGCAGCAAGGCCGGTAAATGAACCGCCAGACTGGAAAGTGCCACCGTTAATAGAGTATTGGTAAGGAGTAACGCCACCCGAACCTGCAACAGTTACAGCGCCGGTAGAGGCACCAAAACATAATACGTTGGTTTGAGAGGTAATGCTACCCGATACGGTAGAAGAAAGTTCTGATACGTTAAAGTTAACTACAAAAGTACAGTTGTTGTTATCGCGAACGGTTACTGTGTAGCTACCTGCTGAAAGTGATGCAAAAGAGTTACCGCTTTGGAATGAACCTGAACCTAATTGGTATTGGTAAGGAGCAGTACCACCGGTAGTGCTAATAGTTACCGAACCGTTTGTAGAACCGGCGCAAGATGCGTTAACAACGTTTGCTGTAGCATTAAGTGCAGCAGCAGGTTGGGTAATGGTTACGCTTACAACATCGGTACAACCGTTAGCATCGCGTACACCTAAAGAGTATGTACCCGCGCCTAAGCCGTTAAATGTAGCTGATGCTTGGTAAGCTCCACCATTAATATTATATGTAAAAGGAGAAACACCACCGTTACCTACTACAGTAGCAGAACCTGTTGTGTTACCAAAACATAATACGTTTGTTTGAGAACCCAGAACAGCATCAACTGCTGAACCCGGTTGTGTAATAGTTACGCTGGTAGTTGCAGTACAACCGTTAGCATCGCGAACGGTAAAGTTGTAAGTACCGGCAGCTAAACCTGTAAAGGCATTAGAAGTACCGTAAGCACCTGTACCTATGCGGAACTCATATGGGCTTGTGCCACCTGCACCGTTAATTTGTACAGAGCCTGTTGACTGGCCAAAGCATAATACATTAACCTGGTTTGAAGACGAAGCTAATAATGGAGCTGCAGGTTGGTTAATTGTTACGTTAACCGTAGTAGTACAAGCATTAGCATCGCGAACGGTAACAACATAAGTACCGGCAGCAAGAGAACCAAATGTTCCGCTTGATTGGAAGGTACCACCGTTGTTAGAGTATTGGTATGGAGCAGTGCCACCAGAACCTGCAATTGTTACAGAGCCAGTAGAGTTGCCAAAGCACAATACGTTTGTTTGAGCAGTAATAGAACCCGATAATGGGTTTGAAGGTTGAGAGATAGTAACTGTTACAGCAGAAGTACAGTTGTTGTTATCTCTTACAGTAACAACGTAGCTACCTGCAGCAAGGCCGCTAAATGAACCGCCTGATTGGAAAGTACCACCGTTGTTAGAGTATTGGTATGGGGCAGAACCACCAGAACCGGCTACAGTAAATGCACCTGTTGAGTTACCAAAGCATAATACGTTTGTTGGAGAACCAACTACTGCTACACTTAGGTTTGATGGTTGAGTAATAGTTACAGGAACGGTAGCTGTACAGTTGTTATTATCGCGAACGGTTATAGAATAAGAACCGGCAGATAAGTTGCTGAATGTGCCACTAGAACCAAAAGCACCACCATTAAAAGAGTATTGGTAAGGACCAACGCCACCTGCACCGGCTACGGTTACAGAACCGTTGCCACCGTTACAAGCTACGTTTGTTTGAGAGGTAATGCTACCCGAAACTGCTGTTGCAGGCTGGGTAATGGTTACATTAACTGTTGTAGAACAGTTACCACCATCGCGCACGGTAACAACATAAGTACCGGCAGCTAAACCTGTAAAGGTGTTAGACGAACCTACTGTGCCGCTACCTAATTGGTAAGTATATGGTAGTGTACCACCCGCTGCGTTAATTGTTACCGCGCCTGTTGAAGCGCCAAAGCATAATACGTTGGTTTGAGAACCAATGCTTGCAGTTAGGCCACCGGCAGGTTGGGTAATTGTAACAGTTACAGGAGAAGTACAGTTGTTAGCATCGCGAACGGTAACAGTATAAGTACCGGCAGCAAGGCCGCTAAATGTACCGCTTGATTGGAAAGCACCACCGTTGTTAGAGTACTGATAAGGACCAACGCCACCTGCACCGGCAACCGTTACCGAACCGGTAGCGTTACCAAAGCATAGTACGTTTGTTTGAGAAGATATAGAACCCGATACGTTAGTAGCAGGTTGGGTAATTGTTGCAGTAGCCGTAGCTGTACAACCTCTTGCATCAGTAACAGTAACGGTATACGTACCTGCTGCTAAACCTGTAGCGGTAGCGGTAGTTTGCACCGGAGTTGTGTTCCAAGAGTAAGAATATGTTGTTGTACCACCTGTAGCACTTGCTGTAGCAGAACCTGTAGCGGCGCCACGACAAAGTACGTTAACAATGCTGCCTGTAGAAGCTGCAAGTGCAGCAGCAGGCTGGGTAATTGTTACGTTAACAGTTGCAGTACAGTTGTTATTATCGCGAACGGTAAAGGTATAAGTACCTGCAACTAAGCCGGTAAATGCACCGCTAGACTGGTATGCACCTGAACCAATACGGTAAGTGTATGGAGATGTGCCACCCGAACCGCTGATAGTTACAGCGCCGTTGTTACCACCAAAACAAGAAACGTTGGTTGGTGTGCCCGCAGTAGCTGCAACAGCTGATGCTGGCTGGGCAATGGTTACTGTAACAGTAGCTGTACAGCTATTGGCATCGCGCACGGTATATATATATGTACCGGCAGCAAGGCCACTAAATGAGGCACTGCTTTGGAATGCACCCGAACCTTGTTGGTATTGGTAAGGAGCTGTACCACCTGTTTGAGACAGGGTTACCGCGCCTGTTGTAGCACCAAAACACAAAACGTTAGTTTGCGACGAAATTGAAGCAACTAACGCATTAGCTGATGATACTGTTACCGATTGTGAGCGAACGCAGCCTGCATTGTCTTTTACATATACTGTATACGTACCGGCTGTTAAACCTGTAAATGAACCTGTACGCTTGGTACGATGTTCCGTTTATACTATATGTATAAGGTGCAGTGCCACCTGTTGGTGTAGCCACCGTAATTGAACCGTTTGCTGCACCACACGTAGCCGCGCCTGTAGAAGCTGTAAAGCTAATTTGCGTTGGCTGCGTAATGGTAAATGTTGCAGTTGCAGTACAACCACCCGATGTAGCAGTAACAGTATAAGTACCTGCTGCTAAACCTGTACGGTCTTCAGACACAATGCCACCGCCCCAGTTATACGTTACAGAACTAGGAGCCCCAGATGCTGTTATGTTAATAGAACCGGCTGTACCACCAAAACACGTATTATTTACCTGCGTACCGCTAATAGTAAATACTACAACCTCTATGTTGGTTTGAGCCGACAGGGTGCAGTAGTCACCGTTTAGGATACGGCGAAAATATGTTGTTTGTGTTAATGCACCAATTTGGGCTGAGCTTAAATCTTCGCCTGTAGCACCTACTATATTTGTCCAGTTGGTGTTGTCAGGAGAACGCTGCCACTGGTAAGATGTAATACCACCAACACTTGGGTGGGCTGATGTTGTACCATTACGTATTAGCGTTGGTAATACATAGCTTGGTGTTTGGCCATCTAAACCTGCAGGAACACCACCATTACAAACATTTTGGCTTGCGCTGATAGAGTTGTTGATTAAATCAGGTGGGTTTGCCCACTCAACAATACCCGGTTCAAAAATTCCAGAACCGCTGGTTTTTGTTGTTGTAACAGCTCCGTTTGTTAATGGTATGTTGTTAGACTCTGCAGTAACAATAGTATAGATACGGCAATTTGCAAATTTAATACCACGCTGACCTACGGGGTCTTCTTCCTGCTCAACACCACCATAGTAAGTGCTGTATTGAAGTGTGGTAAGTACACTGTTAATTTTAGAGAATACCTTATCAGTAGAACCGTTACGTGTAGATTGTAATGGGTTACCAGCTGTTGGGTAGCCATCGTTACCTACGTAACCAAATAAGTAAACGTCGTTATTATCATCAACGTTTAAACCCATTAGGTTATTTTCAGAACCTGTACTACCTATGTATGTAGAAGCATAGAACGTTTGGTCTATGTTCATGTGGGCAACGTAAAAGTCGTTGGTACCGTTTACAGAGTTATCGTAAGTACCCGATGGAGTGTTGTTTGTACCTAACCCTGTAGTAATACCGGCAAAGTATAAACGGTCGCGGGTAGTATTGAACTCCATACATAATATAGAGCTTGTACCTCCGCTGGCAGAGTTGAAGTAAGAACCCCACTGGGCCGTACCTGTACTGTTATAACGGCGAAGGAAACCCGTAGAGTTACCTACCAAAGTACCTTGGCGTGGAGTACCTGCTGTAATACCAGATGTAGAAGCAGTATTACCAGCAATAAAAATATCGCCGGTAGTTGGGTTGTTTACTAATATATTAATCTGGTCGTTGCCGCTGCCACCAAAATTGCGCATCCAATCTAAGGCCGAAAGGTTTTGATTGATACGGAATAACCATGCATCATTACCACCATTATTATTGGCTACCGCGCCAGAACCAGAGTGCGTAGTATTTAAGTTTGTACTGGTAGTATAACCACCACAAATAATATCACCATCGGCAGCAATACGAATATCAAAAATATTTTCTCCGCCACTACCACCTAATACCGCGGCTTTAATGCTGTTACCCGCAGGGTTTATTTTTAATACAAAGGCGTTGTTGCCACTTTGTGAGCGGTTGTCTATTGATGCACCGCTAAAACCGGTACCACCTAAAATAGGAAAACCTGTACCGCTACCGGTTACACCGGCCAGGTAAAGGTTTCCGTCAGGACCTAATTCTGTAACATAAGGGTTATCTTCAGACCCGCCGCCAATATATGTTTGCCAAACGCGAACGCCTGCACCACCAATTGTAGCCGGCTCGGTATATTTACCTACTATAATATCAACACCGCCATTAGCGCTGGTATCAAATGCGCCTGTGGTAATTAAGTTTGTGCTACCATCAACACGGGCAACCATATATATGTTGCCGGCTGGGTCTACCCAAATACCGTGTCCGTGGTTATCGCCTGTAGAGTTGCTGTTTACCCATGTTGCCCAACGTAAGGCAATAGGGTCTATAATAAGTGGCTTGGTAGTATCGTAGTTACCTAGTGTAAAAGTTAACTGGTTTTTGCCATTTAATGCATAAGCAGCTTCTACTTTTACTTCTTTACCATTTATCATTTGGTAAGCATAAGGCTCTGGCAAATCCATAGCGCCTACGCTTGTATTTAAAACAAGATGACCCTCGCGGGTTAATTCCAGTTTATCTATACCTTCAAAATTTAAAACAATGGCCGATGGGTTAGAACCCGGCTTGGCTATAATATCATACTCTAATGTACCCTCTGCCGATGGGTAGTAACGAACGTCTATATTATTATATACGTTGTTATACCAAATCTCATCGTAGCTGCTAACATCGGTACCCTCAAAACCATTTCCGTAGAAATAGTTAAATTTATCAGGGTGCTCATTTTTGTTAGTAATACGCATTGATGGAGACGCGTTGGCAAAGTTCATTAACCAACCATGGCCTTTTACTTTAAGTCTGGGCTCATTAAAAACCAAACCATCGTGAGTAGCTTTTTCCTGACGCTCACCTTGCTCATAAAAAGCCAAGACTGATGCAGGATCAAAAGCACCTACCATCATACCCTTGTCTGTAACAAGAGCCTTAGCCGAATTTAAAGTCGGCTTTGTAACGGATGTGGCTTGGCCATTGGCCTTTGTTTTGGGTAAAGTAGATTTGCTTATCGTACTTTTTAAGCATGGCATCAATACCGTTGTCGTAATCGTCTACTTTGGTAAGTAGACCGGTTCCGTCTTTTCCGGCGTTGATGGAATTGCTTCCCTGGTTTTTAGCTGGTTGAACCGTTCGGTTCTGCTGGGCATACGTTGAAGTGCCCAACAATAGAAAAAGCAAAAAGAAAGCCACTAACGACTTTGTTTTCGTTTTAACCAAACCCGCTATGTTAATTAGTCGAGAGGTACAGGTATTATCCATAAATGGTTGTTTACTAGGTTGGCTGTATTTTAATTAGGGCTTAATACGGTTGAGGACCACCGAAAGATTAGTACAATTGGCAAAAAATCTTACATCAGTAATTATAAGCTGTAGATTTTTAATTTAACACGTACACATCAGTAAACTCAATCAATTAAGCAATAATTAAAACAGAGTTGTTAATAAATATATTGCAAACATACGAATTTTATGCGAAATTTCAAAGTAAACTTACATCCTTTTTTATGAAGTAGCTGTACCCGACAAGGCAATAGAGAACCCAAACGCCTGAATGCGTAGGGAAATAGACCATGTTATTTTTGGGTTAACGCTCGGAGAAAATTAATAGGCGCGTTGGTTTTTACCCTCAATAAAGTTAATAAACGAAGTATTTACAACTTTGTTACCCCCGGAGTAGGGAAGTTACCTGAGAAATACCAGTCGCCGGTGTGGGCCGGTATTGCTTTGTGTAAGTTGTCAATGGTTTGGAAAACCATTTCAGTTTCAGCCTTAATATCTGGCGGCCTAAGTAGTTCGGCCATCTTAGCTGATATCTGGTCGTCAGTAAAAGGTTCGTATATCTTTTTAACGTGGTTTACCATTTCATCGCTTGGCAAACCCTGCTGCGCTTTACACGCTTTATATACGTCATTAATAACAGACTCCTGCTTAGTATCTTTTAATAATGCTATAGCCGATTGAAAGGCGATAAAATCGCCCAGCTTAGCCATATCAATACCATAACAATCAGGAAAACGTATTTGCGGTGCCGACGAAACCACTATAATCTTTTTAGGATTAAGTCGGTCCAGCATCCTAAATATACTCTTCTTTAAGGTAGTACCCCTAACAATAGAGTCGTCTATTATTACAAGTGTATCGGTAGGCCTAACAGAGCCATAGGTAACATCGTAAACGTGGGTAACCAAATCGTCACGATGTGTATCATCGGTAATAAAAGTGCGCAGCTTGGCATCTTTTATGGCCACTTTCTCAATCCTTACCCGTTTGGTAAGCAGGTTATCAATCTCGCCCGGCGTAATTTTGTCGCCCAGGTCTATCAATGTTTTCTTAATCTCGGCACGCAGGTAATTGTCCATACCCTTTACCATACCATAAAAACAAACCTCGGCAGTGTTGGGTACAAAAGAAAATACGGTGTTGTCTAAATCGTAGTTAACAGCTTTTAGCACCTGGTCGGCCAAGAGCTTGCCCAGGTTTTTACGCTCCTCATATATATCCTTATCGCTACCGCGAGAGAAGTATATACGCTCAAAAGAACACGACTTTTTCTCGCCCGGCGGCAGTACTTGTTGTTCGCCGTACTTGCCATCGCGCTTTATAATTAAAGCAGAACCCGGTGTTAGTTCCTTAACATCTTCGTACTTAACATTAAAGGCGGTTTGTATAGCAGGGCGTTCTGATGCTACCACAACAACCTCATCATCGGCATACCAATGTGCCGGGCGTATGCCGTTAGGGTCGCGCATAACAAAAGAGTCGCCATGGCCTAGCAGGCCAGCAATAACATAGCCACCATCAAATTTTTTTGTAGAACGGGCCAGTATTTCTTTTATATCAAGGTTTTTACCTATAAGCATAGATATTACCCCGTTATCAATTTTCTTAGACTTGTATTCTTTAAACAGGCGCTCGTTTTCTTTATCTAAAAAGTGACCTATTTTTTCTAATACGGTAACGGTATCGGCCTTTTCTTTAGGGTGTTGACCAAGCTCCAGCAGGTGGCCAAAAAGTTCATCAACATTGGTAAGGTTAAAGTTACCTGCCAATACCAGATTTTTGCTCATCCAGTTGTTCTGGCGCAAAAACGGGTGGCAATTCTCAATGCTATTTTTGCCGTATGTGCCGTAGCGCAGGTGACCCAGGGTAAGCTCGCCGGTAAAGGGCACGTTTTGTTTTAACCAGTTAACGTCTTTTAACCTTTCGGGGTGCTGTTTATACACCTCGGCAAAGTAGCCGTTAATCTTGTCAAATATATCGGGTATGGGTTTGTTAGAGTTTGAACGCAGGCGGCTTATGTAGCGGTTGCCGGGTTCCATATCAAATTTAATGTTGGCAACACCCGCACCATCCTTAGCCGCGGTTATGTTGTTTTTCCATTAAAAGATACATTTTGTTTAGGCCGTAAAGTGGCGTGCCGTATTTAGCTATGTAATACTCTAACGGCTTTAATAGACGAACAAGTGCTATTCCACACTCGTGCTTAATGCTATCACTCATAAGATTTGGGGTATTGCTCCTGAAGCAATTCTACGCTGCAAAGATAGTGAATAGTGGCGAAGTGGCAAGAGGATTGTGGCGAAGTTTTATTAAATTCCATTAGTTACAAGCAGAAAGAAATCCCCCAAACTATTCCAACTAATTGGAATAGTTTATCCCCTTTATAAGGGGGAACTTTTAGTTGTCTATATTTGCCTTTATGCAAAGAATAGCCATATTTTTCATTTTAAGTTTTTCACTTATCATTTTCGCAGGGTGTCCATACGGTTCAACCTTTAGCGCGGGCGATACCAAAAAGGCTGTAGCTATTAAAAAGATCACCGGCACTTGGGAAAGCAAAGCCCCCGGCATTACTACAATGGTTATTGCCGATTTGAAGAAGAACTACAAAGGCTACCAACTGGGTTTTGAGCCCGGCAGCACCTACGACCCACAAGGCATGATGCAGATAGATACCGCTTATGCCGTGCATATAAATACTATAGAAGGGCACCTTATTGCCAGCGTGCGCGAACCTGCGCCTGAAGGTAAATTCTTTTTTTATAAAGTGGAGTTGAAAGGCGACAGCCTGTATACCCACGAAGTGGATGAAAAAGCTTTTGATAAAGAAGTGTATAAAACCGAAGCCGACTTTAGGACTGCCCTAGCTACCAAGCTGAAAAACAAGGCTGTTTTTATTGAGAAAAAAGTGTGGTGGAGGAAAAAGAAGTAGGGCTAATAAACCCTTTCTAATGTAATACCGATGCGGTTAATTTTACCTGCAAATTCTTGTGTAATAGAATAGGAGTATTTTACAAAGCCTGTATTATTTATCTCTATAGTTAACTCTTTGCGGATAACCGTAAGCAGGTTTACAACCTCTGAAGTAATAGAGATTATCTTGGTTCCATTACTCTTATCAGTGTAGGAAGAAAAGGTTACGGGGTATTTAAATTCCGGCTTGCGTTTATATTCAATTCTATGCACTAATGCACCTGCACTATCAGGTGTTGAGTTTAAGGTGTCAACAATATAAGCTCCCTTATACGATGGCTTATTAATTTCAAAATCTTCAAAAAAGTGTATTTGCAAATGCAGGCTGTCGTTTATTAATTGGGTTTCAGACTTACCATCAACCACAAGCGTTTTTTGGAAATTATATACCGGTTTGCCTTTGATTAGGCTATCGCGTAATGCTGTTATGCTAAAGTACCCAGCATCAGCATTCATGCCACCCTCGGGGCGGCATGATGCTGACACAATAATAAGTATAGATACTAAAGCAAAAAGCTTTTTCATATTAAACAGTATGGCCTAAATTAAACTGTATGCCTTGTGCCAATGGCAGGTTAGCGCCGTAGTTAATGGTATTGGTTTGACGGCGCATGTATGCTTTCCAGCTATCAGAACCACTCTCGCGGCCACCGCCGGTTTCTTTTTCGCCACCAAAAGCGCCACCAATCTCGGCGCCCGATGTACCAATGTTTACGTTGGCAATACCGCAATCGCTACCGGCAACCGAAAGGAACCTTTCAGCCTCGCGCATGTTCAATGTAAATATAGATGAAGACAACCCTTGTGGCACATCGTTTTGCATAGCAATAGCCTCATCAAGTGTTGAGTACTTCATTACATATAATATAGGGGCAAAAGTTTCGTGCTGTACAATCTCAAAACGGTTCTCCACCTCGGCAATGCAAGGTTTAACGTAGCAACCGCTTTCAAAACCTGCACCTTCCAGTACCCCACCTTCTATAAGGAATGTAGCGCCTTCTTTCTTGGCGGCCTTAATGGCGTTGTTATACATCTCAACCGCAGCCTTATCAATAAGCGGCCCAACGTGGTTAGACGAATCTAATGGGTCGCCAATTTTTAGCTGACCGTAAGCCGAAACAAGCATTGAGGTAAACTTATCGTAAATGCTTTCGTGGATAATTATACGTCGTGTAGTTGTACAACGTTGACCGGCAGTACCTACCGCACCAAAGGTGCAGCCAATAAGCGCCATGTTAAGGTCGGCTTGCTCGCTAACAATAATGGCGTTGTTGCCGCCCAACTCTAATAACGATTTGCCTAAACGTGCACCAACCGTTTGTGCCACAGCTTTGCCCATGCGGGTAGAACCTGTTGCTGATATTAACGGTACGCGGGCATCGGCAGTAAGCCAAATACCAACCTCGGCACCACCGGTAATTAAGCCCGATACACCCTCTGGAACACCGTTACGCTCGAATACGGTTTTTAATATATGTTGACAGGCTATTGCCGTTAATGGAGTTTTTTCTGATGGTTTCCACACACAGGTGTTGCCGCAAACCCATGCAAGCATTGAGTTCCACGACCATACAGCTACCGGGAAGTTGAAGGCAGATATAATACCTACAACGCCCAGTGGGTGCCATTGCTCGTACATGCGGTGTTCGGGGCGCTCAGAATGCATGGTTAAACCATACAACTGACGAGATAGGCCTACTGCAAAGTCGGCAATATCAATCATCTCCTGAACTTCGCCAAGGCCCTCTTGCAGGCTTTTGCCCATTTCGTAAGATACCAGTTTACCCAACGGCTCTTTGTATTTACGCAGCTCCTCCCTAGTTGGCGAACAACCTCGCCACGCTTTGGGGCTGGCCAATTGCGCCATTCGGTAAAGGCACCGGCTGCGGCTTTTACTACTTTGTCGTACCCATCGCGCGATGTGGTTTCGGCAGTAGCAATAGACTGGCCATCAACCGGAGAGTAGGATACAATTTGGTTACCTGTACCCGGCAACCAGTTTAAACCTGTAGATGTGCCGGCATTTTGGTCGGCAATACCTAATTGTGCTAAAATATCTTGCATTGAAAAACTATAAATATCTTATTTAATAAATGCCTTGTAAATATCGTTGCCATTGGCAAAAAGCAGCAGGCCTAATATTAATACCAAACCAACCATATTAGCGTAGCCAATTACCTTTTCAGGTATTTTACGGCGTATAACTACTTCAATTAAAAGGAATAATATATACCCACCATCTAACATAGGTATGGGTAGTATATTCATAAACGCCAGGATGAATGAAAGCACGGCAGTAAAACTCCAAAAGTGCTGCCAGTTCCATTCAGAACCAAAGCCTTTAGCCATTGCGGCAAAGCCACCTATTTGTTTAGCGCCCTCTTTGGTAAAAAGGATTTTAAACTGACGAACGTAGTTTGTAATGATATTTTTACCGGTAACAATTGCGGCCGGAAATGCTTCAAAAAAACCAAACTCTTCTTTCTCAAATTTAAAGTAGTAATCGTATTGGCCCGGGCCTACGCCTAGCCTACCCTCTTCATTAAGCTTACCTTTTAATGTTTCAATTTTACCATCAATATGGCGTACATTAACCGTTACATCTTTATCTGCATACTTAGGCACTATCATTGCTATTTGAGGAAAAGCTATAATTTTCTCATCATTAATGGATAAAATCCTATCAAATTTTCTGATGCCCATTTTCTCTGCAACAGAGCCTTTTTCTATTAAATAAACATCGGCAGGAAATGCAGGAATAAAATACGATTTTTTGTCGTTGTGCAGCAATGCTTCGGTAGCGCCGTGGGGTATAACAATTGTTTGTTTTACGCCGTTGCGTTCTATAACTACAGAGCCACCATTATCTAAAAGCAACTCGCGGTTTATATCTTCCAGGCTCCTGATGTTATCAGCGCCTACCATGCCAATAATCTTGTCGCCATCGGCAAAGCCCAGTTTGGTAAGGGCTGTGTCTGATACTATGACACCATTGCTAAGGCTGGTTAACGGCACATGCTCGCGGCCATAAATAAACAACACCATCCAAAAAATAAGCACACCTAAAATAAGGTTAACCGTAACACCACCTGCCATAACAAGCAAACGCGCCCAGGCCGGTTTAGCACGAAATTCGTAAGGCTCGGGTTCTTTAGAAAGGTCTTCTTCGCTGGTGGTCTCATCAACCATACCGGCAATTTGCACATAGCCACCAAAAGGAAACCATCCTAAACCGTATTCAGTATCGCCTACTTTCTTTTTAAATAAAGCAAAGTTGGCAACATTGGCAAAGGGAAAAAGGAAGTCGAAAAACAAGTAAAACTTGTTTACGCGCATGCCTGTTTTTTTAGCCGTTATGTAGTGGCCCCACTCGTGCAGCGCTATAAGTATTGATAAGCTCAGTAAAAACTGAGAAACTCTTATGAATGTATCCATTTATATTTTAAATCAATTGCGCGGCAAAGGTACGTGTTTCCGCGTCGGTTTCTAAATAGTCGGTAAGGGTTGGTTTTTCTATAAAAGTGCCTTTTGCCATGCAGTTAGCCAACAGCTCAGGTATCTGCAAAAAGCCTATCTTATCTTGTAAAAAAGCAGCTACTGCAATTTCGTTGGCAGCATTTAGTATGCAGGCCATGTTGCCCCCTTTGTTTAGCGCATCAAAAGCAAGGTTAAGGCATTTAAAGGTTTCAAGGTCGGGCTGCTCAAAGGTAAGCGACGGGTAATTGGCAAAGTTAAAGCGTGGAAAATCAGACTTCAACCTGTGCGGGTAGCCCAATGCAAACTGTATAGGCAGTTTCATATCGGGCAGGCCCATTTGGGCTTTTATGCTACCATCGGCAAACTGCACCATGCTGTGTATAATAGATTGCGGGTGCACCACCACGTCAATCTGTTCGGGTTTAAGGTAAAAAAGCCATTTGGCTTCTATAACCTCCAGCCCTTTATTCATAAGGGTTGCAGAGTCTATAGTAATTTTTGCACCCATATCCCAGTTGGGGTGTTTAAGGGCCTGCTCTTTGGTAACACCGGCTAAAAAGGCTGCATCTTTTCCTCTGAACGGTCCACCCGATGCGGTAAGTATAATCTTCTCTATCGGGTTGTGGAATTCACCAACAAGGCACTGGAATATGGCAGAGTGTTCAGAGTCTACCGGAAGGATGTTAACCCCTTTTTCTTCTGCCAGTTGGGTAATTAAACTACCGGCAACCACCAATGTTTCTTTATTGGTCAGGGCAATGGGCTTACGTGCATTTATAGCGGCAATAGTGGGTTTTAAACCTGCAAAGCCTACCAGGGCGGTAAGCACACAATCTATACTTTCAAATTCTACTACCTGCTCTAACGCAGCCGCACCTGCAAATACTTTTATATCGGTATTGGCTAAGGCTTCTTTAACCTCGGCATATTTGCTTTCGTCGGTAATTACAACCGCGTTAGGGTTAAACTCCAGCGCCTGTTGTATTAACAAACCTGCATTGCTTTGGGCGGTTAGCACCTCGGCCACAAAAGTGTTGGGGTTGGCGCGTATTACATCTAAAGCCTGTGTACCTATAGAACCTGTTGAGCCTAAAATGGCTATATGGCGTTTTTCTTTATTCATTATTTACCGCAAGCTAAACGCTTACTTAAAGGGATTGTTTTAAAGCGCGAAATTACGAAAATAGACGGTAGGCATCAGAAAATAAAACAACCAACGGGTGTGGTGCGTTTTACCTTTACCGGAGTGCCCGCCAACATGCTGTTTAAAGCATCTTTAAGATAAAACTGTGTAATTACGGTGCGGCGTGTGCCAATACTTTCGTACCAATTATCAACCTTGCCGGCATATAAAACAACAGCCGAGGGATTTAATAATACTACCTCAGGCGTAACGGTTGCTCCTATTGATTGGGTTAAGAAATAATCAGGATCTACCAAAAGGGGCATGTTAATGTTATAATTTTTAGCAAAATAGGCAATGGTATCGTTACTAAAATTAGTACCGGGAATGATGCCATAAAAATTAACACCCTGTGCTGAGAAAGCCTGCTGTAGCTGATTTATAGCTAATGTATATTTTTGGCAGATAGGGCAATCGGGCGCTAAAAAACCAAAACGGTGCCTTTTCCATTTTTAAGGTTTGCAATGGTGTATTGCTTTCCGGTAATGTCTTTTAGCTGGGCTTGGGTTGATAAAGCCAGTAGTGATAGTAGTATGATAGCTAGGGCTTTCATAGGGTAAAGGTAGGGAATTGTCTGCCTACGGCATTACTTTACAGAGCGTAATTACATTTCATTTAGTAAATCCCTTGCCTTACGGTGCAATTACTTTTTCCTAGATGAAAAAGTAATCAAAAAATCACGGCTAAAAATTAACTGTCTAAAAACTACACTTCGTTACGCTGAACCCTGTAAACTTGCCAACGTACCTGCGGTACTTATGACTTCGAACAGAACAGGCTTCTACGCTTCACTTCGTTTGTTTTATTACGACATTTAATTTAAGGCCGGTTGTTGTCCGTTCCGGACATAGGTTTTATTTCTAAAGCTAATAGATATGAAGGGGTAAAAACACACAAAAATTTATTGCTTATAATTTAATCTGTTTACTATATTTACGGCAGTCCAACCTAATAATTAAAAACCTAAAAAACATTTTTGTGTTTATGAACTGTAAAGCCCTGCTTTTTGCTGCGGTTAGTGCCTTGATAATTGTATCATCGTGCAACAACAAACCTGCCATTACCTACATTAACGACCCTAAAAAGCTGCAAGAGGCTTTGATTAATGCTAAAGAGGGCGACACCATTTATGTTGATGAGGGTACTATTGAGTTTACCTCATCATTATCTATGATGGATAAAAAGAATGTTACCATTAAAGGTAAAGGCATGAACAAAACGATTCTATCGTTTAAAAACATGGCTAAAGGTACCGGTGGCGAGGGCTTAAAGGTGAACAACTGCGAGAATGTTTTGGTATGCGACCTTAGCCTGCGCGATATGAAGGGCGATGGTTTTAAAGCATCGGAGTGTTTAAATATTACCATGCGCGCCCTACAGGTATCGTGGAGCAACCCTAACGATTCTACCAACGGTGCGTATGCTTTATACCCTGTAACATCTACCAACGTTATAGTTGAAGATTGTGATGTTTCTAACGCGTCTGACGCGGGTATTTATGTTGGCCAAAGCTACCACGCTATTGTTCGTCGTAATAAAGTGCACAACAACGTAGCGGGTATTGAAATTGAAAACTGTACCAATGTTGATGTGTATGAGAACGAAGCGTATGACAACACCGGTGGTTTATTGGTTTTCAGCTTGCCTGATATTCCTGTAAAAAATGGCAGCGGCATACGCGTATACAAAAACAATGTACACGATAACAACCTGCCAAACTTTGCACCTCCGGCCAACTCTGTGGCTATAGTGCCCGCCGGTACCGGTTTTCTTGTTATGGCTACGCCCGATGTTGAGGTGTTTGACAACCAATTTTTAAACCACCAAACCATTAACTGCGGCATTGTAACGTATATGGCTACTGCCCGCGAAATTAAAGACCCTGAAGGTTTAAATAAAGGTTATAACCCATTTGTATGGGGCATATCTATCCACGATAATAAAATGACTAAAAAAGCAGGCCTGCCTGATACCACCCGCGATTTAGGTAAAGCGCTTGCACTGGCTTTTAAAGGCAACACGCCTGATATTGCTTTTGATGGTATTTTATTCCCCGCTATGTTGGTTGATGGTAAACTGCCCGAAGACAAACGCATTTGCATACGCAACAACGGCGCGGCTACCTTTGCCAATATTGACCTTGCCAATAATATGAAGAATATCACTACTGATATTACCGCATACGATTGTGCATTAAAACCGCTAGAGCCATACAAAGCAGCCGACGCTAAAGTGCCTGCTGCCGCTGCTGCAGCTACAACAGCCGCTCCTGCAAAAGCTGAGGAGCCAAAATCTAATTAAGGAAATTTAGTAGTAGGGTAACAATAGTTATGAGTTTAGTACGGAAAAGCCTTTTTATTCTGGCATTCGCAGGTATAGTTTTGGCGGGTGTTTACACTTCGGGTTGCAATGGTGGTGGTACGCTTAGGCTTGACCATACCCAACCTGCATTTGAAAAACTGTCGGAGTATAACCTGTTTGCCGGTAAAATGGCCGACTTAGTACCTAATGAAGGATTGTTACCCTACGACCTTAACACCCCGCTTTTTAGCGATTATGCTGAGAAGGCCCGGTTTGTTTTTGTGCCCAAAAAGAGGGTGTGTATGCTACCTATAGTACCGAAGATGGCTTGATGCAACTGCCTGTGGGCAGCGTATTGGTAAAGAACTTTTTTACCCTGTTGATGCCCGCGACCCTGCCAAGGGCAGGCGCATTGTTGAAACCCGCCTTTTGGTTCACCGCGAAAGTGGATGGGATGCTGACACCTACGTGTGGAATGCTGACCAAACCGAAGCTGTTAAGGAGATAGCGGGTTCTCAATTCCCTGTTAGCTTTGTAAATAAGGACGGTAAAAAGTTTGATATAAACTATGCCGTGCCCAACAAAAACCAGTGCGGTGGCTGCCACGAAAGTGCCGGTAAAATAACGCCTATTGGGCCTAAAGTGGGTAACTTGAACAAGGATTACCACTATGCCGATGGTATTAAAAACCAACTGGCTAAATGGGTTGATGTGGGCATACTTAAAGAGCTACCCAAAGCTGGAGCAATAAACACATATGCTGTGTGGGACAAGCCCGAAACCGGTAGTCTTGATGCCCGTGCCCGTGCTTGGCTTGATATTAACTGCGCGCATTGTCATAACCCTAAAGGCCCGGCCAAAAACTCGGGGTTAGATTTGCGTATTGTGCAACAAAACCCAACATCGTGGGGAGTTAAGAAAGCCCCTGTTGCCGCGGGTGCCGGTGCGGGTAATAAAGAGTTTGATATTGACCCGGGTAATCCTGATAACTCTATTTTGCTATACCGTTTAGCCTCTACCGAATCGGAAGTAATGATGCCTGAATTGGGGCGCAGTGTTGTGCATACGGAAAGTGTTGATTTGATTAAGCAGTGGATTGCGGCGATGAAGCCGTTAGAGCAATAATATCATTATATTCTTTATCTGCTGATGATTGTCTATGCGTCAGTCGCTTTTTACGGTTTATTAAATTCATAGTTGTCTGCCGACAGCATTACTTTTTATTCATGGTTTAATTATTTTTCAATGGAATGAATGAACTTCGTTTCCTAGATGAAAAAGTAATCAAAAAATCACGGCTGAAAATTAACTGTCTAAAAACTACACTTCGTTACGCTGAACCCTGTAAACTTGCCAACGTACCTGCGGTACTTATGACTTCGAACAGAACAGGCTTCTTCGCTTCACTTCGTTTGTTTTATTACGACATTTAATTTAAGGCCGGTTATTGTCCGTTCCGGACATAGGTTTTCTATTTTTACAAAATGGAGTTTACACGTGAGGAATTTGATATAGTTAGCAACAGCCGGTTTTTATTGGTTAAGGCTGATGTTGTTACTAAGGTGCGGGCGGAGTTTGAGGGGTTGCAAAATATCTATGGTGATATTGTGAATGCAGAAGGTATTATTCTGCCTAAAACCGCAATGCCTAAGATATCCAGAGGTGAGAATTATAAGGGCCTCCCTATTTGGTTTTAGACTTCCCTGCTGTGTTTGAGAGGGATGATATACTGGCTTTTCGTACTATGTTTTGGTGGGGTAATTTCTTTAGTATAACACTCCATCTGCAAGGCAAATACAAGGAGCAATATCAGCATTCAATAGAACAGCATTTGCACAGAAATAAACCCGCGGGATTATATCTATCGTGTAACGACAGTGCTTGGGAATACCACTACGGAGAAGACAATTACCGGGCTATTGAAACGCTTGATAAAACTGATATTTCATCACTTCTAAATAAGAATGAATTTATAAAACTAAGCGCTAAGCTGGAATTAGCGGATTATGCGCAATTGCAGGGGTTTATGCGGGAGTGGTTTGGAGTGTTGGTGCGGTATGTAAAATAGCGGGTAGCGGATAGTAACCACCCCATTCTGACTTAACAGTCAGAATTACCCCTCCTTAAAAAGGAGGGGAGTTGAAATTTATAATAAAACCTCCCCCGCCCTTTGGCCCCCCCTCCAAGAGGGGGACATCTTTCTCGAATTAAAATTTAACGCCGAGGTCGGTCATGAGCATTTTGTGCTCGCGGACTACGTTGTTTTGGGTATCAAGTACTTTAAAGGAAACGGCAGGCTGCGGACCCCAGTCAAAATCTATAACACCATACGCTTTGCCAAAGTAAACCTTGCCAATGGTGCGGCGTTTATTAAAAAAATGGTAAAAGTCGTTGTAGTGCGTCATGCCGCTGGAGGTAAACTCATAGATTGGGTATTCGCGGTCTTTTATTTCGTCTTTTAAAAACTCAGAGTGGTGCACATCGCCACTAATAAATAACACGCCCGAAGCTTTAGACGATACAATCAACTTGTTAAGCCTTTTCTTCGATTCTTTAAAGCGCTTCCAAAGTTCGAACAAGCCGCGTTTGGGTATAAACTGTATGCTGGTGCCTATGATGTTTATTTGTGCGGTAGATGTATTTAATTCATTCTCCAACCATTTCCATTGTGCTTCGCCCAATATATCGCCTTTTTTACTGTATTTATCGCGGTTGTAGCGGGTATCAAGCAAAATTACTTTTACCTTTTTACCCTCCGGGCCATAGGTGTATGATGTGTAAACACCATCTTGCTTGCGGCGAGGAGAGTCTTTAGGTTCGCCAATAAAATCTAGAAATAGTTGCTGGCTGGCTTTTTTAATAGGATTATCTTTACCCACGTTGTTTTGGCCAAAGTCGTGGTCGTCCCACGTGCCAATTACCGGCACGGTCTTAACCATATTGGTATAACCGGGTTTGCTAAGTTGCAAGTCCCAACATTTTTTAAGTACAGTGGTATCTTCAGTATCGGCATAAATATTATCGCCCATCCAAATCCACAAGTCGGGGTTTTGCGCCACAATTTTATCCCACAGGGGTTGTTCTACCTGCTCATTGTTGCACGAACCAAAAGCTATGCGGTTTATTGGTTGAGTAGTTTGGGCAATCAGGTTAAGCGCAAATACTAAGGCTGATACAACTGCAATTATCTTTTTCATACTAAATTTAGGAGTGGCAAAAATAGCAAACAAATATCCATACTTACGGTTATTTAAAACCATTATAAAATTAAAGGAAACAAAAGGATTGTAAACTATACTATTTGAAATAGTTTATATTTACCCCTACATACAAATACAATGAAAAAACTATTACTCCTATTTTTAACTTTCAGCGGAATACTTGCCCATGCACAATCTTTACCCATTGGGCATTTAACGGTGGAAACTACTGACCCTGCCCGTAATAACCGCAGCGTTACCGCCGAGGTGTATTACCCGGGCACAAGCGCCGGAGACGATGTACCGGTGGCTACAGGTTCCTTTCCGTTGGTAATATTTGGGCATGGCTTTTTAATGCAGGCGGCTGTATATAATAATATATGGGAAGAGCTTGTACCTAATGGGTATGTATGTGTTTTTTAACTACCGAAGGAGGCATATCGCCCAACCACGGTGAGATGGGCACTGATTTTATTTTCCTGAAAAACTCACTTCAAAACGATGCTACTACCAATAGCAATTCTGTTTTTTATCAAAAATTAGCTACCACATCGGCCTACATGGGCCACTCTATGGGTGGCGGGGCATCTTACCTTGCTGCCGCAAACGACCCTAACGTAACGGCTATGGTTGGCCTAGCCCCAGCGGTAACCAATCCATCGTCTATAGATGCCGCGGCACAAGTAGATAAACCTACCCTTATTTTTTCAGGCTCTGCCGATGCTGTAACCTCGCCCGAAAGCGCGCATTTACCCATTTACAATGCACTACAAAGCAGTTGTAAAGTGTTTGTAAGCATTACAGGCGGTGGGCATTGCTACTTTGCCAACTCAGGCTCTGTTTGCGAATTTGGAGAAGCGGGCGGCAATTTTTCAATCAGTAGGGAACAACAACAAACCATAACCAACAGCCTGCTTACGCCGTGGTTAAACTATTGGTTAAAGGGCGACGCCTTGTCTATAACCACCTTTAGCCAGGTGCTAAACAGCGAAACAGGCATTACCCATAACGAAACCTGCCCACTGTTGGCAACAGGTGTTAAAGAAGATGTATTTTCTACTGTGCAGGTATACCCCAACCCGGCAAAATCTACCATCTACATAAAAAATAACAGTGCAACACCCATGCGCTATAAGCTGATTAACAGCATGGGCGCTGAAGTAAGGGGTGGAGATTTAACCACAGCAACCGGTAGCATACATACCACAGGTCTTAGTGCCGGCGTGTATACTGTTATTATAACACAAGGCAACCAATTAAAACCATACCGCATAATATTAGAATAATTATGAAAAAAACTCTATCGCTAACCTTAGTATTCATAGGCTTTGCGCTAAGCCTATCTGCACAAATAGGGCATACCACAATTACCTTTGCCGACCCATCTAGAACGGGAGGTTTTGGCAGTGGCGGTGGCCCCGGCAGGCAAATACAAACCGAAATATATTACCCCGCAGCCACTACAGGAGATGATGTGCCTGTTACCGGCAGCAACTACCCTGTAATAGTATTTGGGCATGGTTTTGTAATGGTGTGGAGCGCTTACCAGAATATTTGGGAGGCATTGGTTGCCCAAGGCTATATTGTGGCTTTTCCACGGACTGAAGGCGGGCTACCACCCAGCCACGGCGATTTTGGTTTAGACCTTGCCTATGTGGCCGAGCAAATACAGATAAAAAGCAATAACGACCCTGCATTTTTCTTTTACCAAAAAACAGCCCCCACAACAGCCTTAATGGGCCACTCTATGGGTGGCGGCGCGGCATTATTGGGTGCGCAAAACAACCCGAACATAACAGCGGTTGCCGTATTAGCGGCAGCTGAAACAAACCCATCGGCGGTTGCGGCCTGTGCGGGAATTAACGTACCATCGCTGGTGTTTGCAGGGGCTAACGATTGTGTTACCCCACCACCGACCAATCAGGTGTTGATGTATAATGCCCTTTCATCAAAATGCAAAACGTATATATCAATAACCGGTGCCAGCCATTGCCAATTTGCCGATGATAACTTTAACTGCAATTTTGGTGAAATTACCTGCTCACCATCGCCAGCCATATCAAGGGCCCAGCAACATGCATCGCTAGAAACATACCTTATTCCGTTTATGAATAAATACCTTAAAGGTACTTGTGCACCCAACAGCAATTTTGACGCACTTTTAACTGTGGGAACCGATATTACATATAACCAAACCTGCGGTTTACAGGCAGGGGGCGATGCTACTGTATGTGCCGGCAGCCCTGTTACTTTGGGCAGCACTATTATGGATGGGTATACCTTTAACTGGACATCGAACCCGGCGGGCTATACAGCTACTACCGCTACCCCAACAGTAACACCACAAAGCACCACAACCTATATTTTAAACTACACCAACCTGCAAAGCAACTGTGCGGTAATAGATAGTATTACGGTAACTGTTAATCCATCACCAACAGCAAGCGCAGGTAGCAATACAACCCTGTGTACAGGCAACACGCTAAACCTTGGCGTTGCCCCTACCCCTAGCGTTAGCTATGCATGGTTGCCTGCAACCAATTTAAGCAGCGCATCGGCCGCTAACCCCGTATTTACACCAACACAGGAGGGTAGTTTTGAGTATATTTTAACCGCTAGCATAGGCAGTTGCACAGCAAAAGATACCATAAACTTAACGGTGCTTACCCCACCGGCAATAACAGCCCTTAGCAACCAAACGTTATGCCCGGGCGCACCTGCGCAGCTAAACGTAAACCTTACCCCATTTGTACCTACTACTTTTAGCGCAACAGCCGGTAATGTTAACATAGCCGATAATTCGCCGGGAGGTGGTGTGGCTGCAAACAATACGTTACCAACTACAGGCCAATTGGCCGGCAGGGCAAACAAAACAGTAACAGTGCCTACAGGCAGCTACTCTTTTAAGGGCATAACACTAAGTATAACACACGGCTATAACCAGGATTTGGATATATACCTTGTAAGCCCCAACAGCCAGGTTTACCTTATTTCTACTGATAATGGTGGTAATGGAGATGGCTACAACAATGTTACATTTAACGATGCAGCAGCTACCGTGCCCCCAACGGCAAATACCACCTTTACCAATGTTAGCTACAAGCCCGAAGGGGCCACTTTTGTTACCTATACAGGCCCAGTAAACGGCACATGGACACTCTACGCTGTTGATGATGCCTTGTTTGATTCGGGAACACTTACCGACTTTAAGGTAAACGTGCTGGAACTGCCTACCAACCTAACGTATACATGGTCGCCTAATACCGGGTTAAATAATGCATCCATACAAAACCCTGTATCAACCGCTACACAAAACAATAACTATGCTGTTGTGGCCGGTTATTTATCATGCTCTGTAACCGACACCGTTGCTGTAAACCGCTTTACACTACCGGTAGCCAACGCGGGCACCGATGCTACCACCTGCGCGCAAGCCCCAATAACCATAGGCACACCGGCTGTAAATGGCATTAGCTACGCGTGGCAATCGGCCCCGGCAGGGTTTACCGCCATTACCGCGCAAGCTACGGTGCAGCCTACCCAAACAACAACGTATTATTTAACCGTTACCGATGGAAACACCTGCACCAATAGCGATACGGTTGTTGTGGCCATAGGTGCTGCCAACCCGGCCGTAATAACACCGCAAGGCGCTACTACGTTTTGCAGCGGGGGCAGTGTTACCCTAAACGGCAATGTATTAACCAACCCTGTATGGTTGCCCAATGGAGAAACCACGCAAAACCTTACGGTTGACTCTGCGGGAACTTATGGCTTAGTATCTGAAGCCGGCACGCCGTGTGCAGACACTAGCTATGTTAGTGTGGTGGTAAATTTAAACCCACAGCCAATGGTATTTGGCGATTGGCTTATCTGCCCTAACGATTCAGTAATACTGACCGGTGCCTCAGGCTTTGTATCGTATGTGTGGAACCCCGGAGGAGAAACTACACAAGATATTTGGGCCAATTTTGGCGGGCCAAGCTATTACGAGCAAATTGCTACAGACACTAATGGCTGCCAAGGCGTGGTTGCCCAATATAGTGTAGATGATCATCCTGCCAATTTTACCACTATTATACAACAAGGCGATTCGTTAATTTTAAGCCCTAACCCACCAAACTGGCAATACCAATGGTACTTTAACGGAGAACCTATTAACAATGCCACAGAAGGGGTTTTACTGGCGCAAAATAATGGTGACTACTATGTATCTATACTAGATAATAACGGCTGCCGCTTTGCAACAACCCCATATACTTACATAAAAGGTGGACTAATAAATGCTGAAAACGCTACGGTAAACATATACCCTAACCCGGCTACCGATAAGTTATTCATCAGCCTTAAAAATAACGGGCCTGTAACGCTTAACCTGATTGATTATAATGGACGATTAGTTAGCAGCACAAAAGTGGTTAACAACCTAACTGAAATTGATTTAAAAGGCCTTGCGGCTGGTTTGTACCTGTTGCAGGTTATAACCGATAAAGGAGTTAGTACCTACAAGGTAATTAAGGAGTAACCTGCTTATTAGTTACAGATCCCGAAATTAATTCGTGATGACGGCATGGTGTAAAACAAAAATCCCCGACGGTAAACCGTCGGGGATTTTTACTATCTGTAAGTTGAGAGATTACTTAGTAACAATCATTTTACCGGTGCGTACTTCTGAACCGTTGCTTAGGTTGTAGATGTAAAGGCCACCTGATAATTTATCAGCAGAAAACTCAATAGCGTTTTTACCGGCTTTAGCAGCGTAGCTGTTTTGGAAAACCATTTTGCCTAACATGTTGAACACTGTAAGCTCTACGTTAGTTTGCTTTGGAGTGCTGTAAAGAATGTTGGTTTTATCAGTAAAAGGGTTTGGTGCATTGTCTGTTAAATCAAAAGCAGTAACATCAAGCTCTTCTAAAGAAGTAGGAACAGACATGTTGTAAGTTCTGGCTTGTGGGCTTGGTATTGGTTGAGGGATTGGGAATGAACCGCCAAGTGGTAAACCAAGAGCAGAAGCATCTAGGGTGATGCTGTATTGAACAGCTAAATCTACAGTGTAGTTGCCACCTGCAGTAGCGGTGCCGGTAATACCAACACAACCTTGCTCGTTAGCAGAGAAAGAAGTACCGCCGCCAACTGCTGCTGTTAAACCGTTAGGAAGACCGGTAACCGGGCCTACAGTCATAGCATCTACGCCAACTGTAAAGCTAGCAGGCAGTAAACCGATAAAAGGGGCAATTTGGGCAGGTAGCAGGTTTGATGGAATATCAGAAGCACTGATTGTTAAAGTTGCAGGGGCCCTGAATAAAATAGTAGTGTTGTAAGGCTGACCTATTGCTGCTGTTGGTAACGAGGTAGCAATAAGCGGCTGAAAGTCAGCTTGGATGTTGCCAGGAGTACACTGTGCATTAACATTGATAGCCATAATGCCGATGGCTGCGGCCGATAGTAAAAACTTTTTCATTTGCAGTATTCCTTTTTTATAGTTGATTTTTGATTAACAAATATAATAATTATTTGGCTAGTACTTTAAACTCTGTACGGCGGTTTAGCTGGCGGCCACCATCGCTGTCGTTAGAGGCGATAGGTTGTAAAAACGCGTAGCCTTTAAACACCATACGAGATTTATCAATGCCATTTTTAATCATGTAGTCTACCACAACTTTAGCGCGGTTTTCTGACAAGGTTTTGTTGTACGCCTCAGAACCTACGTTATCTGTATGGCCCGATATTTCAATTTTAAGTTTAGGGTACTGGTTCATTAACTTAACCAAACGCTCTAACTCTGTTGATGAAATATCACGCAGGGTATATTTATCAAAGTCGAAGAAGATGTTCTTTAATACAATTTTACGGCCTACATCAATCCTGTCTAACGGGAAATTCTTCTCAATCTCCTGATAGCCCGATGCTTTAGGGATGTTAAAGTTTTCTGACATAAACAGGTAATTATCTGCCGATGTGGTTACTGAGTAGTTACGGCCCGAAGGAAGAGATACCAGATACTTACCCGTTGCGCTATTTGAGGTAAAGGTTGATACAATAGAGTTTTGCTCTAAGTCAACAATCTCAATAGTACCTAAAAGGGGCTTCTTGGTAATCTTATCGTACACGGTACCTTTTAATATGGTAAGCTCGCCGGTTGGTATATCAAGCTTTTGGTCTATAAGTTTTTGCTTAACGGTTACATCCAGGCTAGATAGCAGGTTATCTTCGGTATTAAGAAGGAAGCGTTTTTCATCGCCCAAAAAGGTAAGGCGGTAAATATCTTTTTCGCCAAAACCATCTTGTTTAAAAGAAGAGAAATAGGCCCTGCGGCTATCGGCAGTTACTACAAAAAACACATCATCATCGGCAGAGTTAATTGGGTAGCCTAAATTCTCAGGCTTGCCCCATTTGCCATCTTTTAAAACAGATTTAAAAAAGTCGAACCCGCCCATAGAGTTGTGGCCTTGCGATGCAAAATACAGGGTTTTACCATCGGGGTGGGCAAAAACACCTTCCTCGTCAAACTGGGTATTAATATCAGGACCAATGTTAATTGGCTGGCCTAAGTTGCCTTTCTCGTCAACATAGCAGTAATAAATATCTTTGCCACCGTAGCTGCCATCGGGCTTATTGCTTACAAAGTAAAGCATACGGCCATCAAAAGAGTACGATGCGTGTGTCTCGTAATACATGGTGTTTACCGAGTTGCTCAAAGGCTCCGGCTTAGACCACTCGCTACCTACAAGTACCGATTGGTAAATATCGCCACCGCGCTTTCCATCTTTATAAAGCAATAGTTTTTGACCATCGGGCGAAAGGTTTACCGTAGCATCATTAAAATCGGTGTTTACTGATGTTAGGTTAGATACATTACCCCAAATTTCTTTAGGGTCGCGAAGTCCCCTGTAAACGTCTTCGTAGTATTTCTCGTCAATATTAGAAATACCACCACCGGTAGTATTATCGCGGCGGGAAGTAAAGTACATTACTGACTCATCGGCCGATATTACCGGAGAGTACTCCGGGTAAATAGTGTTTATGCCACTGCCAACGTTTTCTATTAAAATACGCACGGGGTTAGCCACAAACTTTTTACCATTCTCGCATTCAGTAATACGCTTATCAGTAATAAAAATTTCGTCGGGGTATTTTGATGGTATGGTGGCCTTGTATGTTTTGTAAAGGTCAATGGCTTTATCCCACATCAGGTTGTTTTGGTAGGCCTGCGCCAACGAAAAGTAAATGCCTGCGCCAATATCGGGTTTTAGCTTTTGTGCTTTTTCTAAATGCTCAATAGCCTTTGCCTTTTGCGGAGAGCGTAACAAGCAGTTGCCAATTTTATAATTTAGCACCGCATTGTTAGGGTTAAAGTTGTTCGCTTTTAAATAATAAGGCAACGCCTGGGCATAAAAATAAGGGCCCTGATTATATAATTTATCACCCTCTTTAATATTATTTAGAGCGCCTTTAAGTTCCGCTTTAAGGTTAGGAAAATTGCTTTTAGTAAACTCAACATTTTGTTGGGCATTCAAGCTGCTTGCCAAAAACAAGAATGTAATTGCAAGTATGAAATGTCCAAATATCTTCATTGCTATGCGTTGTATTATAGGTTTAACTAATTATTTTTTGGTGCACTGGTTATCAATAAATGTTTGCGCGGTAGCAAGACCTTTATCTAAAGCCAGGTGCCAATCTTCGCATGCACCTTTAAAATCGCTATTCATTTCTTTGGCAATACCCCTGTTTAGGTATGCGTAAGAATAATCTGTGTTAATAGTAACCGCCTGGGTAAAATCGGCAACGGCACCGCTAAAGTCTTTATTCTTCATACGGGCTGCACCACGGTTGTTGTAAGCAAAGTAGTAGTTACCATTAAGCTGAACGGCTTTGGTAAAATTCTCTATAGCCTTAGCGTAATCTTCTTTATCAAAATACACACTGCCCAGGTTGTTGTAGGCTATGTAGTAATCGCTTTTAAGCTCTGTAGCTTTGGTATACGATGTAATAGCGCCTGTTAAGTCGCCTTTGCGTTTAAGCGAACTGCCCAGGTTGTTGTATGCCTGTGCAAAATCGGGCTTTAGCTCTATAGCTTTGCGGTAGTCGGCAACGGCACCGTCAAGGTCGTCGCTTTCGCGTTTGGCACTACCACGGTCGTTATAAGCTTCGGCAAAATCGCCTTTCATAGAAATGCACTTATCAAAATCTACAATAGCAGATTTATAATCGGCAAGCTCTACCTTAACACCACCACGGTAGTAGTAATTCTCGTGGTTAGCAGGGTTAATATCAACTGCCTTGTCGCAATCAATAAGAGCGCCTTCATAATCGTTGGTGGCTATTTTAGCTTTAGCACGCAAGAAGTATATCTTCTCGGTATTCTCGCCCAATACAATACACGAGGTTAAATCTTTAATAGCCCCGGCATAGTCTTTAAGTTCGTATTTTGTAACACCACGGTTAAAATAAGCCTGTGTAAACTTAGGCTCCAGGTTAATGGCGTTATCAAAATCTTTAAGTGCCTGCGCAAAGTTTTTCTTATCGTAACTGGTTACACCGGCATTGTAGGCTTTTTTGCCTTCTCGCCCTGCCCATTTACCGACAAGCTAAAAACTAACAAAACAGCTAAAAGAGTAAAGTTCTTCATCTATTTTTTAAATTAATTAGCTACAAATATAAATAAACCCTTAGAAGTATATCAATTAAAAGCAAACATTAACCATAAAATCACAATATTTGCACGTTATGAGCCTTTTAAAGAAGTTAGGATTGGCTGCACTAAGCGGCTTATTGTTTACGCTGGCGTGGCCCAGAGATGGTTTTGCCCCACTTATTTTTATTGCCTTTGTGCCATTGTTACTAATATCTTATGATTTAAAGAAGAGCAAGGCCAAGACTATGCAAATTACCCTGTTTGCCTACATTGCATTTGTTATTTGGAACGCCTTAACCACCTACTGGGTATGGTTTTCATCGCCACCGGGTGGTGTGGCTGCCATTGTGCTGCTATCGTTATTCTTTACCATTGTATACACCGCTTTTCAGTTTACCTACAAGTACCTACCGGGCAATTGGGGCTTACTATCGCTACCCGTGTACTGGATAGCTTTTGAAAAATTTCATTTAGGGTGGGATTTAACCTGGCCCTGGCTAACCCTGGGCAATGTTTTTAGCGAATATTATACATGGATACAGTGGTATGAATATACAGGGGTTTTTGGTGGTACAACATGGGTATTTGTTATAAATATTTTGGTATTTATTGCCCTGCTAAAGTTTGATAAAGCCAATGTAAAAAAGGCCATTGCGCCTGTATTTATTGCGGTAACGTTAATTGCTATACCCGTTGTTTTATCAATAGTGCGCTACACCGGCTATACTGAAAAAAGCAAGCCGATAAATGTGCTGGTTGTGCAGCCCAATATTGACCCTTATAACGAGAAATTCTCATCGGGAACGTATGTTCAGCAAACCCAAAAGTTTATAAACCTGGCCCAACCGTTGCTAGATTCTACTGTAGACTATGTTATTGGCCCCGAAACGGCACTTTCTGCCGGTATAGAGGAAGATTATATTAGCGAATATACCGAAGTGAAGTTGCTGCGCAAAATGTTAAATGCCAGTCCGCATGCGCTGTTGGTTACGGGCGCATCTACGTACCGTTTTTATAAAAAATGGGAAACCCCATCAGAAACCGCCCGAAAAGACAAGCAGCAAGGTTATTACTTTGACCATTATAACACGGCCCTACAAATTGATAGCGCTAAGGATGTGCAATACTCGCACAAATCTAAGTTGGTACCGGGGGTAGAACGTATGCCAACCTGGGCGGCGTTTTTAGAAGAGTTTGCCATAGACCTTGGCGGCATGAGTGGCAGCCTGGGGCGCGATACCTTGCAGCACGTTTTTGAAGATAAAGCTACGGGCTTTAAAATTGCCCCATCTATATGTTACGAGAGTGTGTATGGTGAGTATATGGGTGGCTTTGTAAACAAGGGCGCTGAGCTTATTTTTATTATTACTAACGATGGTTGGTGGGGCAACACGCCCGGCCACCGCCAGCATTGCAGTTACGCAAGGTTGCGTGCAATAGAATCTCGCCGCAGTATTGCGCGCTCTGCCAATACGGGCATATCGTGCTTTGTAAACCAAAGGGGCGATATTAGTCAAGCCACTGAATATTGGGTACCTGCTGCTATTAAGCAGACTATTAACGCCAACAGCGAGCTTACGTTCTACACCCTGCACGGCGATTATATTGCCCGTGTTTGCAACTGGTTGTTGCTGGGCTTTTTGGGTTGGGCTATTGGGTTAAGGGTGATGGTTTGGAGGAATAGGAAGAAGGTGAAAGTAAACTAACGGCTCTCTCTCTGCCTGCCGGCAGGCAAGGCTGCAAAGTATAACGTTGCCCTTGCCTGCCGACGGCATTACTTTTTCTGAAACAAGTTCAGGATGACGGCCCGTTGATTTACTCCTCACCATCCATCTTAATCAGCGCGAAGACGGCGTAGTTAAGAATGTCGTAGTAGTTGCTGTCTATCCCTTCAGATATAAGGGTTTGGCCATCGTTATCTTCAATTTGCTTAATGCGCATAATTTTAGATAGAATAAGGTCGGTTAACGAGCTTACACGCATGTTGCGCCAAGCCTCGCCATAATCGTGGTTCTTTTTGCTCATTAAATCTTTAGCACTTTCGGCATACTTGGTATACAGCTCTGTAGCTTTACCAATGGGCATGTGCGGCTCTTCGGCTGGCTTTAATTCCAACTGCATAAGCGCTATAATGGCGTAGTTTACCAAGCTCTCATATTCGCCTAAAACACCTTCATCAATAAGCTGGGTGCCTTTTTCTTCAATACTGCGTATGCGTTGGGCTTTTATGAACAGTTGGTCGGTAAGCGATGATGTACGCAGAATGCGCCAAGAGCTGCCATAATCGTTCATCTTCTTCTCGAAAATGGAACGGCAACGGTCTATAACAGATTGATATTGTTGAAGAGTTTTTTCCATTGTACCTGTTTCAGCGCTTGCAGCAATCACCATCGGGCGTATTTTTGTGCCAAAGTTAATTATACGTGCCCCAAGATACCATATTTACCCCCATAATGTTTTTAACATTAACGGAAAACTTTTCAGTTTTAGTTACCCCATTGTAATGGGCATACTCAACGCCACGCCCGATTCTTTTTACGATGGTGGGCAGAACAATACCATAGAAACAGCAATACAACGTGCGGGGCAAATTATTGAAGAAGGTGGCGATATAATTGACATTGGCGCCGCATCTACCCGGCCCGGGGCCGAAGAAATTAGTGTTGAAGAAGAACTGCATAGGCTTATTCCTATTGTAAAAGCTGTGGCTGCTGCTTATCCTGATGCTATCCTGTCGGTTGATACGTACCGTGCCGTTGTTGCCGCAGAAGCTATTGCAGCCGGCGCGCACATTGTTAATGATATTGCCGGGGGAACAATGGACAGCGATATGTTTGCTACCGTAGCTAAACTGGGTGTGCCGTATATTTTAATGCACATACAGGGCACGCCACAAACTATGCAGCATAACCCTGAGTATACTGATGTTACAGCCGATGTTTTGCTGCACCTTTCTAAGAAAGTAAATGAACTTAAGCTACTTGGCGTTACCGATATTATTGTTGACCCAGGCTTTGGGTTTGGCAAAACTATAGAACAGAATTACCAACTGCTAAACGAGCTTGACCAACTGCAACTATTGGGCTACCCTATTTTGGCAGGCCTATCTCGCAAAGGGATGATATATAAACCACTAGGCCTTACAGCCGCCGAGGCCCTGCCGGGCACTATTGCTGCCAACAAGATTGCATTAGAAAAAGGCGCTTCCGTACTCCGGGTGCACGATGTTAAAGAGGCGGTGGAGTTGGTTATGGGATATAGGTAATTGTCTCTTTTAAAATAAAAAACAGTTTTTTTTAGTTATAATAATAAACTTATTAAACATGAAAAAGCTTTTGGGATTTGCAATAATAGCCTTGTTTTTATTTGCCTGTAAAAAAGAAAATGATGTGCAAAATAATAAAGCCATTCTTACGGCTATGCCATTGTCTGTTGGCAATTATTGGATATACGAAAAGTTTAGTATTGATTCTAATGACGTAGAAACGCTGGTAGATACGGATAGTCTATATATTCAGGATAGTGTTGTAATTGATGGGGAAACATATTTTAGAATTATGGGTGGGGATTATTCTACATTTGATCAATCGGCTATGAGAGATTCGGCCGGTTGTTTAGTAAGTACCAGCGGAATTATATGGTTTTCTCAGGACAATTATACTGATACTCTGGCACAAGGGTCTTACACAAATACCGGATGGAATACACATGATTATAACTGGTATTTGTATATGGTAGATAAAAACAAGCCCGTAACAGTGCCTGCAGGAACTTTTACAAAAACAGGAACCAGCCTTATCAATTTTAAATTTCTTTACCCTGATGAGTATCCATATGGTGCCGAGCGTAATTCATTTTTGATATTTGCAGATAATGTTGGGATGATAAAAAGAAGGAGTTTTGATCTCTACAGCTCAGGTTATATTGAATCCAGATTAGTGAGATACCACATCAATTAACAGCAACAATTTATTAACAATATTTATTTTTTACTTGACAAATGGTGTCGGGTTGTTATATCTTTGTACTGTTATCTCGAGAATAACTCCTTGGCACCCAATTCCTGATGGGTTATTCAGGTAAAACCAAAAAGAGTAGCAGTACTGCACCCCTCCCCAAACCCCTCCCCCAAAGGGAGAGGGGCTTAAAAAGAGTCATAGTACAATTAAAAAACATAGTTAAGTAAGCCGAAATCATCTTTGAATTAAGCTCTGTAAGTAAGATACCCAACTGTATTTTTTGCCCCTAACCCCGACGAGTTAAAAACTGTCGGGGTTGAGGTGTTTCTATTAAATTGTCTGAACCGCAGATTAAAAAGATTTATATGATTGAAGGAATTGTTAACCTCTCCCGTCTGTCGCCGTTGGCGACATCCACCCTCTCAATGAGAGGGACCTTTAAAAGCTGCCGCGAAAATGAGTTGTCGGGCTACGTACTGTAAGGGTTTGATTCATCATTACTTTTTGCTTGTCCAAAAAGTAATCAAAAAAGACACCACGAAAACCAACCTGAAATTTCGCTTGTCGCACAACCCTGCCCTACTCGGTTTCCGCGAAATTTCGGGTTCGCACTTTTCGTGGACAGCCCACCGCACTGTTATATGCCCACAAAAATTGCGAAAATGAGTGTATTAGCTACATACTGTAAGAGTTTAGGAGGACTACAAGACTCCCCGCCCTTAGGGCACCCCCTCTTAGAGGGGGATTTAAAAAGATGCCGCGAAAATGAGTTATCGGGCTACACGCTGTAGGGGTTTATGCTGATACAAAATCCCTCCCCTCTGACACAAGGTCAGAGGTACTCCCTTTAAAAGGGAGAGTTGTTGGTGTATTAAGATATAGCATTGCCCTGATTGAAAAAACAGGCGCGAAAACGTGTTATTGGGCTACATACTGTAAGGGTTTATGCTGATACAAAATCCCTCCCCTCTGACACAAGGTCAGAGGTACTCCCTTTAAAAGGGAGAGTTGTTGGTGTATTAAGATATAGCATTGCCCTGATTGAAAAACAGGCGCGAAAACGTGTTATCGGGCTACACGCTGTAGGGGTGTAACAAATGAAAAATGATAAACGAAAAATGATAAATAGTAACCACCCCGCCCTGCGGGCACCCCTCCTTAAAAAGGCGGGGAGTTGAAATATTGACCAGCGAAAACGAGTGTATTAACTACATACTGTAAGGGTTTAGGCCTCGGCTTGAGGGCCGCCCTTGAACTCTTTAAGGCTGCCTTTAAACATCTTAAAGTTCATGAATTTACATTCCAGTGGGCCGTTGTAAACGGTTATTTTGCGCGATGGTTTTAAGCCTACGTTTTTCATAGCATCAATGTTGGGCGATATTATCCATGCTTCGCTACCGGGAAAATCGTTCTTTAATTTACTGCCAATCATAGCATATAAACCATTCAACTGCTCGGGTTTAAGGCGCTCGCCGTATGGCGGGTTCATTATAAGGAACATAGGCTTGCCGGGGGCTTCCATTTTTTCAAAGGCTAGCTTCTCTACCCTTATATCCATCTCGAAACCGCAGTTTTTGATGTTTTCGGCAGCTGCTTCAAGGCTCTTGCTGTTAAAGTCGGAGCCCGATATTTCGGTGGTTAAGGGGGTAATTTTTTCCTTGGCATCGCCTTTTACTTTGCGCCACAGGTTATCGTCAAAGCCTTTCCAGCTTTCAAAACCAAACTGTTTGCGGAACATGCCCGGTGGAGTGTTGGTAGCCATTAAAGCTGCCTCGGTAAGGAAAGTACCAGAACCGCACATAGGGTCTAACAAAGGGGTCTTTTTATCCCACCCGCTAAGCATAAGCAGGCCTGCAACCAGTACCTCGCTCATGGGGGCTTCGTGCATGCCCAGTTTATACCCACGGCGGTGAAGGGATTCGCCTGAAGAATCTAATGAAAGGGTGCAGTAGTTACTGCTTATGTGTACGTTAATCCTAAAGTCGGGCGCTAACACATCAACCGATGGACGCTCGTTATTGCTAATCTTGCGGAACCTGTCGGCAATGGCATCTTTAACCTTTAACGATGCGTATTGCGTATGGGTAATTGTAGAACGTATAAGGGTTGCATTAATGGCAAAGGTATCGTTCACCCCAAAGTATTGTTCCCATGGAAACTGCATGGCCCCTTCATACAACTGATCAACATCTTCGGCAACAAAAGAATCAAGCTTAACCAATATGCGCAGGGCGGTGCGGCAATGTAAATTTGCCTTGTATACAGTGGCCAGGTTACCGGTAAACTCTACCACGCGTGTGCCTATCTGTACCTCTTCAACGCCAATATCGGCCAGTTCGTTTGCCAGCATAGGCTCCAAACCCGAAAGGGTTTTTGCCGTTAGCTCAAATATTTGTCCTGCTTTCATAATAAGGGGCAAAGGTAGGGAATAGTAATCAGTAGTCAGAGGTCAGTAATCAGTTAGTAATAGATGCTTGAATGGGCTAATTTTAAATTCTGCTATATTTGCCTTATCTACCCAAAGACTGCGCAATAAAAAGCAGGCATTAGGGAGGGGTGTTTTATGGAAGAAATTAAACCCGAAGACATACTTTTTTAGATATTGAAACCGTAGCGGCAGAGAAGGATTACGCACAGCTACCTGACAATTGGAAAGCCTTTTGGGATACAAAAGCCGGCTACCTTGCCCGCAATAACGAAACCCCGGAAGAGCTTTACTCACGCGCCGCTATTTATGCTGAGTTTGGTAAGGTTATATGCATATCTGTTGGCTTTATTGTAATGCGCGATGGTAAACGCACTTTCCGCATTAAATCATTCTCGGGCCATAACGAGGCTGAATTGCTGAGTGCCTTTATTGCCTTGCTTGATAAGCATTTTAACCAGCGTAAGCACCGTCTGGCAGCCCACAACGGCAAAGAGTTTGACTTTCCATACCTGGGCCGCCGTATGTTGGTAAACAACCTAAAACTACCTAAATTACTAAGAATTCAGGGTTTAAAAAGTTGGGAGATTAAGCATATTGATACGATGCAACTGTGGAAGTTTGGCGATGTAAAAAGCTTTGTATCGTTGGATTTGCTGGCAACAATATTGGGCATACAATCGCCCAAGGCAGAGCTTGATGGAAGCAAAATATACGAAGCCTATTACCTGCGTAATGACATGCCCAACATTGTAAAGTATTGCCAAAACGATGTGCTTGCGTTGGCTCAGATATACCTTAAACTAAGCGGTAACACCATGCTTACTGATGATGAGGTAGTATTTGTAGAATAGATTCGCGTTTAACTGTTCCTAATAAATTGATAGCTGTAGCGATAGGCACACAGGTGGCAAGTCAGCGTAGTTGTACTTAGCTTTAAACAGGCTTGAAAAGCGGTAGGAGCAGCTTAAGGCTATCCTATCTTTACCTAGGCGCGCAAAGGCGCTGTAATAGAAGGGCTGAAAGTAGTTTAGCCCACGCTCGCGGGTGCGCACAGAACGGCCATCGTCTAACCTATCATAATAAAAGTGTACAAACGAAAAGCTGTAGCCTGCTTCCGCGCCAATATCCAGATAGGTACCTAATACATTTCCGCGTTTAGCAAAGTTAAACCTGTTATATATTGCTAAGGCCCATGTACATCCAGCTAAGCCTTTCTTTTTTATGTAATACAGAATCGGGCACCTGTTTAGATGGTTGTTGCTTTAAGGCATAGGTGTTGTTGGTATAAGCTAACTCTGTGCCTATAGAGTAATACTCGCTTATGCGGCGTTTGTAGCGTATACCGGCTGTTAAATGGTAGCTGGTATACCGTACGGCAGTGGCAGGGTTGTTAGTACCTATAAAGTTGCCATAGCCATAAAAGGTTTGAAAAAAGTCTCGTAGGTTTGGGCCGATAGTTTCGGTGGTAGTATCAGCGGCGGGGTCTTGTTCAAGCAATACATTTTGCCCTTTGGCAGTGCCTATAGCAACAATACATACTAATATAAGTAACAGTCTCTTCATTCGTTAATCGGGTTGTTTATACTCAAAAGTGTAGCCCCTGTAGTGTATGCGTAACATCTCCCCTTTCTTCAATTCGTTTGAATCAACATATAAAGGGTTTTCCTCTTCCACTTCAATAACATAATACCTGTCCAGGTAACCTTTGGTATTCTCTATATGGTAAAACAGCAACCTGTCTTTCAACTTCCAGTCTACATTAAAATGCAAGGAATCTATCTTAACATTAATACCGCTGTAGTTTCCTGTACTATCTGTACCCTGCGTAGGCAGTGAAACCGTAAAAGTTGGAGCTATAGACTTCACCGTATCGATAAAGAAACCCGCCTGCGGAATACCATAACCATGAGCATAATCAAAGTACGGGTAAAGGCTGGCACTCTGCTGTATTTTATCAAACAAATCGGTGTTTTTCCAATCCTTGTTTAGTTGCCATGCACAGGCGGCAAAGCCGGCAGTTAAAGGGCTGGCGAATGATGTGCCCGATGCTACGGTAACACTTCGCTCTCCCATAGTAGCTACAGTACCCGCAGCACTAACGTTAGGCTTCATTTTTAAATTGCGGTTGGGGCCATACGAGCTAAAGTTTGAATGGTATTGCCTGTAGGGGTCTACACCGCCAACGGTAAGCACACTATCGGCATCGGCAGGAGATGCAACTATCTTCCAGTTACCATCGCCCTCGTTACCCGCAGCATTAACTACCAATATGCCTTTTTTAACAGCCATGGTGGCGGCTTTGGCAATAATACTGTGGCGGCCATCCATTTGGTGCCTAAAGTATAAATCGTTGGTATACCCAAGGGAACTATTAATAATATCGGCGCCGTTTTTATCGGCCCACTCAGCACCGGCAAGCCAGTATTCTTCTTCCGAATATATCTCGTAGCCGGGGCTTTCGGTACGTGCTAATAAGAAATCAGCGCCCGTGGCAAGGCCAATGTTTTGCCCGTTTAGTCTGCCGCCAATACATGCCATAACCATGGTACCGTGGCTATTAAAATCGTATACACTCTCCCGATTTTTACAAAAATCGTAGGTGGCAATTATGCGCTTATCGTTACGTATGTGTTCAAAGGCGGGGTTTTTATCCACCGTAGGGAAACCTGCATCTAATATGGCTATTCGTATTCCCTTACCATCAATGCCTTTATCTTTAAACTTAGCGGCCCCAAGCATATTCAATTGAGCATCCATCAGTTTAAGGTTTTTAACCTTTATGGTAGTATCAAAATCGTACGAGCAAAGAGGTTGGGGATAATCCGGTAAAAGTTGCTGCACAAGCTTTACAAAAGGGAGTTTGGCAATATCGGCAGCACGCTTAGCATCAGTAAAAACAGATATGCAATTAAACCATCGGCTTGCAGGGCGTGCACTATCAGCTAACGCCGATACTTGATTAATGTACGATTGATTAACCGGAAAATCGGTACTGTCTGTCAACGAGAGGCCGCTTTTAACGCGCCTGTCTATAGCCTTAGCATCAAAATAAGTAAAGGGGTTAAACTCAGTTTGTTTATCTTTAAAATAAACCCTGAATTTACTTTGTGCACTAACAAAACCCGAATATAGCAGGGCAATTAATACAATTGTACAATATGCCTGCCACCTGGCCCTCATTAGTTCATCAGTTGGCTAATGATATTGTCTACCGTAATACCATCAGCTTCGGCCTTGTAGTTAGTTACAATACGGTGACGAAGTATACCCGGGGCAACAGCTTTAACATCTTCAATATCGGGCGCGTATTTGCCGTTTAGCGCGGCATGGCATTTAGCTCCTAGTATTAGAAACTGCGATGCTCGTGGGCCCGCACCCCAACCTACATATTTATTTACCACATCGGTAGCAAGCTCTGTACCGGGGCGAGATTTTGCTGCTAACCTAACAGCATACTCCAATACATTATCTGTAACCGGTATACGTAAAATCAAATCCTGAAAGTAGATTATCTCTTCAGCATCTAGCACCTTATTAAGGGTTGCTTTGTGTTGAGATGTTGTATTGCGTACCACAGTTAACTCATCGGCAAACGATGGGTAGGTAAGCATTACGTTAAACATAAAACGGTCTAACTGCGCTTCGGGCAGCGGGTAGGTTCCCTCCTGCTCTATGGGGTTTTGGGTAGCCAGTACAAAAAACGGGTTGCCCAACTCATAACGTTTACCACCGGTGGTAACAGAACGTTCCTGCATGGCCTCAAGCAATGCCGATTGTGTTTTGGGTGGGGTACGGTTAATCTCGTCGGCCAAGATGATGTTTGAAAACAACGCCCCTTTAACAAATTTAAAGTTGCGGGTTTCGTCCAAAATTTCAGAGCCTATAATGTCTGATGGCATTAAATCGGGCGTAAACTGTATACGGTTATAATCAAGGCCCAACGCGCGTGCAACGGTGTTTACCAAAAGGGTTTTAGCAAGGCCCGGCACACCAACCAGTAAGCAATGCCCACGGCTGAAGATGGAGATAATTACATCATCAACAACATCATTCTGGCCTATAATTACTTTGCCTATTTCAGACTTTAGTTCTTTATATTTAGCTACTAAGGCATCAACTGCTTCAACGTCGCTAGAGTATTGTTTTGCTGGCATATTGGGGTTAAATATCTAATCTTAGTTAATCCACTTGTTATCAAAGTCGCAATTTATGTATTCATTGTCAATTTTGATATAGGTTTTCGACCTCTTATCATCAATCCACTTTGTAATGGTCTTGCGCTTCTTATCGTTTTCTGTTAACAACTGTAACTTTTGGTAGTCTTCTTTTATACTAATAACGTGCGGTTTTGTTCGGGTTTTCAAATAAATAATGCGGTAACCGGCAACAGCATCGCCAGAGCGGCTTTTCATTATCAGTGGCTTAGAAATATCGCCCTCGTTCATTTTATCCAAGGTATAATACAAGCTGTTATCAATACTATTTATCTCCTGTATATCAAAACGGGTAGCATTGGTAGCAGGGTTTAAAATCATACCGCCGTTTTTCTTGGTTTCAGGATCATCAGAGTATAACTCAGCTGCTTTAGAAAAAGACATTGCGCCTTAGCTTAATCAACTCTGTATACAAGCTATCTAAAAACTTATCGGCTTTAATAAGGTCTTCGTTAAGCACCTTGGGGGTAATAAGTATATGGCGCACGTTAATAGATTCGCCCCTGCGGTCTATAAGCTGTATAATGTGGTAACCAAAGTCAGATTCTACCACCTCAGAACAAAATTTATCTTTCAGGTTAAATGCTACCGCTGCAAACTCAGGCACCAGCTCTTCACGCTTTAGGTAGCCTAATTCGCCCCCTTTAATACGGGAGCCGGGGTCTTCAGAATAAATAAGGGCCTTGGCAGCAAATAGGGTTGGGTTGTCTTTTATCTGGTCTCTCAGGTCTAAAAGAAAATCGCGTACACGGTCTTTCTCTCCTTGCGATACTTTGGGCTTACGCACTATCTGCCCAATCTCAAACTCTGTATTTATAAGAGGTAAAGAGTCTTTAGGTATGCCATTATAAAACCGCATAATATCGTTTGGCGATACTTTTACATCGGCTGTAATCTGGCCTTGTACTTTTTGCGCCAGCATCTGGTCGCGTATTTTGCGCCTAAAGTCGTCTTTAATCTCGCTAAGCGGCTTGCCATAGTAAGCCTCCAACTTTTTAACCTCGCCATTAAATAGTGGGCTGTTCAAGTAATAATCTATACGCTTATTAAGCTCACTTTCTATTTGCTTATCATCAACCTCAATACTGTCTATTTTAGCCTGCACAAGCAGTAGCTTTTCAAACAGAATATCTTCAAACACACGGCAACGCAGGTTAGGTGTTTTAGATGCACCTTCCTGTTGGGTCATATACAGGGTTTGCTGTTCAATATCGCTTTTGGTAATAATATTTTCGCCCACTATACCCACAATTTTATCGAGCACGGTACCTTGGGCATTACTTAAAAAGGGCAACAATACTATAGCAAAAAGTAACTTTTTCATTTATTGTTTATTACTGAATATTTCCACATCGCTATTGCCTACAGCCTCTTTATAAAGCTTGTTTTCCATTTCCTGCAATAACTTTGTTTTTCGTTTATTAAGTATTATATCTTTTATATTGTCTTTAACAAAGCCCACCGGCGATGCCGTTTCTTTTGTTTGAAAGGCTTTAATGTTTACAAAGTACACAAAGGCCGAGTCTTCCAATTCAATAAAGCGTGGTGCGTTTAAACCGCCATCGCCGTAGTTTTTCAAGGGTATCTCTTTCAACAAATCGTCATACAATAGCCACGAGTTATCATCAAGGTAATAATTCTCGGCATGGTCAAGGCAATAGCTTTCCAGTTGTTTGCGGTCTGCCGGCTTATCGCTTTGGCACCATCCTTTAACTTTAGGCATATTAGGAGCCTTTTTACCCAGCTTAACGTAGCGTACCCTTACAATATTGCTTTTAAGCTGAAATATTTGCTGGTTACTTTTGTAATACTGGTCAACATCCTTATCGCTAACAACAGTATCCAGGTTAGTTTTAAGGTATTTTTTTGGTAGGCCGCTAACAGCAACTGCTTGCGGTAGTTTTCTACCATCTTGTCAATATTCACATCGTCAATACCTTCGTCTTCTGCCTTATCAATCAAAATATTATCCTTTGCCCAGCGCTCAATATAGTTCTTGGCAAACAAGGCGCTATCCGCACTATTTATATTCTTGGGCAATATTGTGCGCAGTTCCACCTCGTCAAGGTAGTACTTGCCGGCACGGGCTACCGGCTTATCGGGTTTGTTGCCTCCGCTACCACAGCCAAAGGCAAAAACCAGTATACATATTATCAACCCTGTGTATCGCACGTAAACTCTATTATACTACAAATAACGTAAATTTTATAAAACATAAGGCGCAGTCCCGATGCATCGGAGGCTGCGCCTTACTGTTGTAGCCATTTAAGGGGCTTATTTAATGCTGTCTAAAACGCCTTGGTCAATGTTTACGGTGTATTTTTTGCGCAGCATACCAATCCACTCTTTTTCAAGGTAGTTTTGGTAATCGGCGGTAATTAAGCCACGGGCCTCAGCAATGCTTTTTGGCGCAGGGGCAATTACTTTGTTTACACGCACTATAATTATAGATTTTTCAGAATCCATATCGGGCGACATGGTACCGGCAACCCAGCTAACTTTATCAACGTTTTCATTTTCTTTTTTAGAATAAACGCCGTCTTCAATCTGAAGGTCAAGTTGAGAGTTTTTATTTATCTCTTTTAAAATCTGGTCGTTGGTAGGGTTGCTTTTAGCGTTCTTCTTCATGTACTTACGGAAACGCTCAGCAACTTCTTTATTAGCAAATTTAAAGATGGTAACATCGGCACGCTCGCCCCACATGTAGTTGGTTTTGTTGTTATCGTAAAAACCTTTAAGGCCAAGGGTATCTTCTACCGCTTTAGACCATACTTTTTTATCGGTAATCTCAAACAACAACATACCATCGCGGTACTCATTCAATAAATCGCGGAAGGCTGGGTATTTGGTTTCTAGCTGGCTGTCTTCGTAAGTAAGTGCAGTTTCCTCTACAAACTTATCGTACATAGTGTTTACAATAGCTTGTATAGATACATCTTTACCGCGCTTGGTTTGGCGGGTAGCAATGTATTTTGCAAAATCTTGCTGGGTGTAGTTTTTGTTACCAAAGTTGAATATTACTTTGTTTAACGCAGCCGCTTTATCGCTTTTCCAGTTACCATCGTAAATGGTGCTGTCTACCGCTTTGTTAAAGTCTAAAAGCATTTTGCGGTCTTCTTTAAAACCGGCTTCAGCTTTAATTTTAGTTACTAATGATGTTTTGCTTTTTTCAGAACGGCTGTCTTTGCCAATTTTGCTTTTAAACTCGGTTTTAACATCGTCAAAAGCAGGTACGCCTTTTACTTCAAGGCGTTTAATAATGTGCCAGCCATATTGTGTTAATACAGGGGCAGAGTAATCTCCATCGGCTTTCAATGCAAACGATGCAGTTTCAAACTCAGGCACCATGCGGCCTGTGCCAAACCAAGGCAGTTCGCCACCTTTTTTAGCCGATGCTTTATCGTCAGAGTATTTAGCAGCAAGGTCGTCAAACTTCTCACCACCTTTAAGCTTAGTGTAAACCTCGTCAATTTTAACTTTGGCAGCATCAATATCAGCCTGCTTAGCATCTTTTGGTAGTTTAACCATAATGTGCGCAGTATGTATAGTACCTTGGGCATCGCGGCTATCAATAACCTTTACCAAATGGTAACCAAAACGGGTACGCACCGGCATAGATACCTTGCCTTTTGCTGTTGTGTAAGCTGCGGTTTCAAAAGGGTAAACCATGTTAAACACGGTAAAGTAACCTAAGTCACCTTTGTTTTCTTTAGCCGATGGGTCGTCAGAAAACTGTTCAGCCAATTTATTAAAGTCTTCGCCTTTGTTAATGCGGTCGCGCAGCGATATTGCTTTTTGTAAGCAGCCAAGGTATCTTTTGGTAACGCTTCGGCATCGCATTTAATAAGTATGTGGCTTGCCCTTACGTCTTTTTTAGAGCGCTCGTAAGCCTCTGTTAAAAGTTTATCGTTAACCTCTTTATCGGTAAGGTAAGGGGTGGCCAATTGTTTGCGGTAGCCACGCAGCTCGCTTACAAATGTTTTTACGGTATCTAACCCAAGGTCTTTAGCCTCTTTTACTTTAAGTTTAAAGTTTACAAATAGGTCTAAATAATCGGTTACCGACTTTTTGTCAATGGCCGCAGGATTAGAGTTGTTCTTTTTGTAAATAGTCATAAACTCGCCACGGGTAACATTGTCACCACCTACTGAAAGCAGGGTTGAGTTATCGCCGGGCTGGGCAAATGCTGTAGTTGCTATAAACAGCGCAATGGCTGTACCGAGCAGGTTTTTCTTCATAATTATAATTATATAAGCGGGCGCAAAAATACGCATTCTTTTTACTAAACAATCTATTATAGGGGGTTAATTTACAGCTATTGGCAATAAAAAAGCCCCTTGCTTTTATCGGCAAGGGGCTTATATCAAAAATTATACCATCTGTTACTTAATATCGGCACCGGTATTGTAAAACAGGAACGACCATAAATCGGCCCTTTCTTCAATTATCTTGGTTAACGATTTGCCCGCACCGTGGCCCGCATTGGTTTCAATACGTATAAGCACAGGGTTAGCACCTTTATGGCACTCTTGCAGGCGAGAAGCGAATTTAAACGAGTGGGCAGGTACTACACGGTCGTCATGGTCTGCCGTGGTAACCATGGTTGCAGGGTAGCTTGTGCCGGGTTTAAGGTTATGCAGCGGAGAGAATTTGTACAGGTTTTTAAATTCCATGTCGTTAGCCTCGCTAGAGCTCATACTCATCAACCCAACCCCAGCCTACAGTAAATTTCTGAAAGCGGAGCATATCCATTACCCCTACTCCGGGGAAAGCTACTTTAAACAAATCGGGGCGTTGTGTCATACACGCACCAACCAGCAAGCCCCGTTAGAGCGGCCTTCTATGCCTAGTTTAGATGGCGATGTGTAGCCATTTTTTACCAGGTATTCGCCGGCACTTATAAAGTCGTCAAACACATTTTGTTTATTGAATAGCATACCGCCTTTGTGCCAGTTTTCGCCATACTCACCACCACCACGTAAGGTAGCTACGGCATATATGCCGCCATTTTCCATAAGCACAATATTAGCTGCTGAAAAGGATGGGGTAATGTTTACACTAAAACCACCGTAGCCATAAAGAAGGGCTGTGTTATTACCATCTAGTTTAATGCCTTTTTTGTGAGCAACAAACATGGGCACTTTAGTACCATCTTTGCTGGTGTAAAACACTTGATTTACCTCAAAATCTTCGGGGTTAAACTTTACGTTTGGCTTTTTGTAAACCTCAGAACGACCTGTGGTAAGGTTGTATTTAAAAATAGTATAAGGGTAGTTTATTGATGTAAAACCGTAGAATGCTGTAGTTTCTCCTTTCTCGGCATAAAAGCCCGAAGCGCTGCCAACGGTAGGCAACTTAACCTCGCGCACAATAATACCATCCATATCGTACTGATAAACCTTAGAAGCTACATCTTTCAGGTAGGTAACAATTAAGTATTTGCCCGATGTGGTAACACTTTGCAATAATTCGGGCCTTTCGGGGATAACGGTTTTCCAGTTTTCTTTATTTGGGTTGGCAGGGTCTACCAGTACCAATTTGTAGTTGGGGGCATCAATATCAGTCATCATTAGCAGCTTATCGCCCACATTATCTATAATAGCATTGTGGTTATCAAAGCCCTGTACTATAATTCTGAATTTTGTGCTACGAGTGGTATTAAGGTCTTTTACAATAATCTGGTTACCATCAGTTCCTTCTGATATATCAATAATTAGAAAGCGCTCGTCTTCTGTTGTAGATGCGCCAAAGTAACGCAATGGGTGGTCTTTATCCTGAAAAATTAAAGTGTCCTTGTCTTGTGTAGTACCTAACTTGTGGTAGTATATTTTTTGAAACTCGTTCTTTTTAGAAAGCTCTTGTCCCGGCGCGGGCCTGTCGTAACGGCTGTAGTAAAAGCCATCGTTTTTCCAGGCCGCACCAGAGAATTTTACCCACTCCAGTTTGTCGCTAAGGTCTTTGCCTGTAACTACATCTTTAACAAAAATTTCCTGCCAGTCGCTGCCGGCTTTAGAAACTGTGTAGGCAAGGTGTTGCTTATCTTTTGATACGCCCGCAAAGCCAACAGAAGTTGTACCTTCTTTAGACATGGCATTGGGGTCTAAAAAACCTCAGGTGCGCCGTCTAAGCCCTTTTGGCGGTAGTACACCGCCTGGTTTTGTAACCCATCATTCTTACTGTATATAAAATACTCGCCCACCTTTGATGGCATGCTGAAACGCTCGTAGTTATAAAGCTCGGTAAGGCGGTCTTTAATTTTAGTGCGATAAGGTATTTTGTCTAAGTAGCTAAAAGTAACCTTGTTTTGGGCCGTAACCCAGTCTTTGGTTTCAGGCGCGTTATCATCTTCCAGCCAACGGTACGGGTCTTCTACCTTGGTACCAAAATAATCATCAACCTGGTCAACCTTTTTGGTTGCAGGGTATGTTAATTGTGCCTGCGCTAAGCCCGAAACAGCCAAAGCAGGAATAAGTAATAGTGTAAACTTCATTTTACAATTGTTAGATGGTTCTATAATGTTACCCCAAAAAAACAGTTGCCTTTATTCCCGAATAGAAATTAGGGGAGGCACTTATTTTTTTACAGGGTCTAACTTTAAGTACTTAAATTCAGAGTAAGTGCCCTTATCGGCCTTGGGCAACTTAAACGCATACTTATAAGTAGCATAAGCAGGATTGTTTATTACAATGGTGTAATCTTTATCTGCTTCAACAGTTAAAAAGAAATCGCCGTTTTCATCGCTTTCAATAGTATTGATAACTGTTCCGGTAGCATCGCTAATATCTATTTTGGTAGATATGCTGCTGGCCGAATTGCTATCTATAACCTTGCCTTTTAAAATTGATAATGGTGGGCCGGTATAGGCAGGGGTGTTATCAACCTTTTCTTTACCGTAGTTGCTCATGTCAATCTCGTAAATATCAAGATCGCCCTGACCACCATCTTTAATGGCACTGTAGTAGGCAGTTTTGCCATCGGTACTTAATACAAAGTGGCGCTCATCGCCCAGGGTGTTAATGGGGTAACCCATGTTTACGGCTTTGGTCCATTTACCATTTTCCAGGGTGCTTTTAAAAATATCGTAGCCGCCCATGTTATTATCGTGCCCGCGCGATGCAAAGTACAATGTTTTACCATCGGGGTGGATGTAAACGCTTACCTCATCTTCAACCGTGTTAACCATAGGGCCTAAATTCTCGGGCTTGCCAAACTCGTTTTTACCAATTTTAGGCGCACGCCAAATATCGCCATTACCAAAGCCCCTCCGTTAGGTTTCTCGCTAACAAAGTAAAACCATTTGCCATCGGCACTTACACAGCCCGAAGTCTCGAACCACGATGTGTTAACGTCTTTCTCCACCTCTTTTGGGCTGCCCCATTTGCCGGTGCTGCTGCTCTTTTTAGAGAAGAATATTTGGCCTGAGCCTTTGTTTACCATGTTGCGGTAAATGTAAATTATAGACCCATCGGGCGATATGCTTGTATTAGCATCGTGGCCCTTAGAGTTAATAGAGCTTTCTAAGTGAACAGCTTCTTTCCAGGTATTGGTAAGGCTGTCCATCTCAGCCATGTAAATATCTTCGTAAAACAAGTTGTTGTTTATATCAACCTTACCGCCTTCGGTATCAGAACGGCGAGATGTAAAAATCAATGTCCTGCCATCCGCAGTAATAGATGGGTTAGACTCAATAACATCGGTATTAATTTTAGGCCCTAAATTTTTAAACGTAACGTTTTGTGGCTTGGTTATTTGCTCGCGGGCAAACTTGCACTGGTTTTGCAACGTTTCGCCCTCTGTGCCTTTTACTTTGGCAGGGTCTAACAAGGCAATATGCTCTTTGGCCATTTTTTCGGCACCATCAAGGTTGCCATTTTTTTGGTATGCCTTAGCCTAAGCGCAGGGTAAGTTCTTTATCAACCTTGGGGTCTATTTTATAGGCGTTTTCTAAGAACTCTACGGCTTCGGTTGTCCTGTTAAGGTCTAGGTAGCAACGGCCCATAAGGTAAAGCAGCTCCGGGTCTTTCTGGTTTTGCTTATCATCGTTATACACCTCTTTATATACCCTTAGCGCGCCTTCATAATCGCCGTTAGAATACATACCGGCGGCTTTAAGCATTTTCAGCTTGTCTTTGCCAAGCGTAGTAGCATTAACTGTAGTAAGGGTAAATAAAAATGATAAAAGGGTAAATAGTATGGCTTTCTTCATAGTTCTTTTTAAGAAAGTGCAATATACGAAAGCTACACCGAAAGGTTTTTATGATTACGCAAGTTTGTTCAACTATCTTAAAACAAGTAATTCTATGCTTACCAATTGCTTTTATCTTTGGCAATAATGCTAATCTGGCCAGAGCGTTCCAGGTAAGCTTCTTTAATCTCGTCTATGCGTGTGCAATGGGTGGTGCGGCGCATGGTTTCTTTTATATCCTCTTCGGTAATACGCTCTTTACTCATGTTATGCATTTGCACCTCTCCATCTTTAACCAACAACAGCGGTCGGCCTTTTAAAATAGCGCCCAACTTGTGGTTTTTAAATGTTGCCCACGATATAAACCTATGCAACAAAACTATAACCAATGCGGCCCCCAGCGATGGAAAAAAGGGTTGGTCTGATACGATAGAACGTGCCAATATAGCACCCATAATAATAGCCGTTAGGTTATCAAAAGCGCTGAACTTGCCAAAGGTGCGTATGCCTGCAATTTTTACATAGCCAAACGCCAAAAAGAAAACAAAAACAGCCCTGGCTGCCATGTGGCTGGCAGTTATTGTAGGGTCGTGAATGCCAAAAATGGTATCTAAAAATCTGTCTAGTGTCATGCCCGTAAAACCATAAAAAAATTGTTTTTGTTTTGATGGCCTTGTAGTTAGGCATAAAAAAGCGGCCCTAAGGCCGCTTATAATTTTTCAATCCACTTTACACTGTCTGGGTAAGCTAGGTCAAACTCCCTGTAATCTTTCTCCAATAATAGTGCTTTATTAATTGATGGATTATTTACCATATATAAAACATTAACCGTTTTGTATTTGAGGTATTTAAAGGTGTGAAAAGAAAAATCATTTCCTTCAAAATCCACATACTCACCTTTGTAATCAACACCATTAATGGTATATATGTAGTAAAACTCTACATGCTTTGGTGGGCAGCATATAGCAGTATCATTAGTTCCATAAATTATGCCCTTTGCAATTGAATGCTCTCCTTTCAATTGTTGCCTTCTATTATAATCAGGCATTAGACACAAACATATTGCAATAATTACACCTACTAGCACAACCCATCTAGCAGTCATTTCAATTTTACTATTATTAAATTTAAGATTCATTACTAACCCAATATTAATAAAAAAAGCGGCCTTAAAGCCGCTTTACAAATTATATTTTACTCCCCTCTACTTGGGAGAGGGGTTGGGGGTGAGGCCGTTACTCGCTAAGTACCGAGCGAGAAATTACAATACGCTGCACTTCTGATGTACCCTCGTAAATCTGGGTAATTTTGGCATCACGCATTAAACGCTCTACGTGGTATTCTTTAACAAAGCCATAACCGCCGTGTATCTGCACAGCCTCTACGGTCGTTTTCATAGCCGTTTCTGATGCAAATAACTTAGCCATAGCACTTGCACGGGCATAGTCAAGGTGGTTATCTTTCATCCAGGCTGCTTTGTAGCAAAGCAAACGGGCCGCTTCAATTTCGGTAGCCATATCTGCCAACTTAAACTGGATAGCCTGGTGTTGAGAAATTTCTTTACCAAAAGCCTTACGGATTTTAGAGTAAGCAAGAGAAAGCTCGTAAGCGCCTGCTGCTATACCCAACGCCTGTGCGGCAATGCCTATACGGCCACCCGATAGGGTTTTCATAGCGAATTTAAAGCCGAAGCCATCTTCGCCAATGCGGTTTTCTTTAGGCACCTTCACATCTTGAAACATCAAGGTATGCGTATCAGAACCACGGATTCCCAGTTTATTTTCTTTAGCACCTATAATAAAGCCATCCCAACCTTTTTCAACAATAAAAACGTTAATGCCACGGTGACCTTTTGCACGGTCGGTTTGGGCTACAACCAAATATGTATCGGCGTTGCCACCGTTGGTAATCCAGTTTTTAGTACCATTTAGCAGGTAATGGTCGCCCATATCAATAGCCTCTGTTTGTTGCGATGTAGCATCAGAACCTGCCTCAGGCTCTGACAAACAAAACGCGCCCAATTTTTTACCGCTGGCAAGGTCTACCAGGTATTTTTGCTTTTGCTCCTCGTTGCCATAGGCTTCAAGGCCATAACATACCAATGAGTTGTTTACCGATACGGCCACCGAGCACGAAGCATCAATCTTAGACAGTTCTTCCATTACCAATACATACGATATGGTATCCATACCGGCACCGCCGTATTTAGGGTCAACCATCATACCCATAAAGCCCATTTCGCCAAGTTTTTTCCAGGCTTCAAGGGGTGCTTTTTGGTGTTCGTCGCGTTCTATAACGCCGGGTAGTAATTCGGTTTGGGCAAAGTCGCGGGCTGCTTTTTGCACCATTAGGTGCTCTTCGGTAAGCTCAATATGCATAATAATAGAATATTATAATTTTTTTAGAATGACAAAAGTAAGGTTTTTTTGTTCACTTCCCTTTCTAAATTAGGATGGGGTGCCATAACACAGTTATGACGGGGGCAGTATTAACCTCCACCTAAAATTAGGGGAGAAAAACGAAGCAAAGCGTGGCTGAAGGGGGTACTTTTTCCTAATATTGCACTGTAATGAATAAAGATACATATAAGGTTATCGGCTTAATGTCGGGCAGCTCGTTAGACGGGCTTGATGTTGCATATTGCGAATTTACCCATACTGAAGCAGGTTGGAAATACGCTATTACCGCTGCCGAAACCGTTGAATATTCTGACTACTGGGAAGACCAGCTAAAAAATGCCCACACCCTTAGTGGCGAAGAACTTTCTATATTAAATGTGGAATATGGCCTGTTGCTGGGGCAGGAGGTTTGGCGCTTTATGAGCCGCCACAGTGTGGTACCCGATTTTATATCGTCGCACGGGCATACGGTTTTTCATAAGCCCGCCCATAAAATGAGCCTGCAAATAGGCTCGGGCCAGCACCTGGCTGTGGAGTGTGGGTTAACCACTGTTACCGATTTCCGCAACAAAGACCTTGCCCTTGGCGGGCAGGGAGCACCACTAGTACCCATTGGCGATAAACTATTGTTTGACAAGTTTGAGTTTTGCCTAAACCTGGGCGGCATTGCCAACATATCGTCTGACGATGAAAATGGCCACCGCATAGCCTTTGATATTTGCCCCGCCAACTTCGCTCTAAACCATGTTGCCCGCCAATTAGGCAAGTCTTACGATGAGAATGGTGATATAGCGGCAACAGGCAAATTAAACACCGACCTTATGGGCAAGTTGGATGCATTGGACTACTACGCCCTGCCCTACCCAAAATCTATAGCTAACGAGTGGATACGAACTACAGTTTTACCGTTGATTGATAGCATAGATTGCCCTGCTGAAGATAAGCTGCACACCTTGTGTGTGCACATGGGCAAACAGGTTGGCAAAGCCATTGGCGATAATCCTTTAAATAAGGTATTAATTACAGGCGGCGGAGCTTTTAACCGTTTCCTTATAATGCAAATTGCTATTAATACCCAGTCGGGCATTATTGTAGCCGACCCGTTAACAGTTAATTTTAAGGAGGCATTGGTCTTTGCTTTTCTAGGAGTACTCCGCATGCGCAACGAAACCAATTGCCTTGCCACCGTAACAGGCGCCGATAAAGACAGTAGCTGCGGGGTGGTGTATATGCCATAACGGCCCCACTCCCTAAATCCCTCTCCCGAAGGAGAGAGGGACTTAAAAAAATCAAATTCTCAATGTCTGTTTACCCCCTCTCTTTTGGAGAGGGGGCAAGGGGGTGAGGCTTTATGTATAAAACCCAAAAACCCCGCGTAAGGCGGGGTTTTTGGGCCATCTAACCAATCAAAACCATGAACTGTAAGTATCAGGTTTAAATTTTTATCTATGATAAAGAAGGTATAAGCCTGCCCGAATGAACGGTTTCATCCGTTCGGGCGGGTGTCTAGTTATAGAACGGATTATCATCAAAAAATACATCTTCATCGTCATCGTCATCGTAGAAGAAATCGGTTCCCAAGTCAAATTCTTTTGCGTTGAAACCTGCGTCTTCATCCTCCTCGTCAGTAACGTCGAACGATTTTTTAGGCTTGCGGCCTGCAGCCTTATAAGGCTTTAGTTTTGTTTTGCGCTTTGCATCGTCGCCCGTTAGTTTGGCGGCTATGGCTGTTGCACTGGGTCCTTTTGTTTGAGTAGACTTTCTCATAATGGTCGTTTTTAAATGGGTTGGTTAAATTTCAATGTTTTTTCTTGGCTGTTTAACCGCGGCGTTACACCTAATGTTACTACGCAATAAGCCATGTACCAACGCATGTAAGAAATTAGCTTTTGTTGCCCCCTGTTTTTATGTAACCTATCCGCTTTTGCCCGAAAATGCTATATTTGACAGCTACAAAAAATTTGTAACCCAACAAATTCTATTGTAAGAAAACATGATGACCACCCTTATTATATCCATTTTTGTACTCGGGTATTTTGCCATTGCTTTTGAGCACCCGCTAAAAGTCAATAAAACCGCCAGTGCGCTTATAACCGGTGTGCTGTGTTGGGCGGTTTTTATGGTGTTTGCTACCGATAAAGAAATAGTAACCGGAAGCCTGGCCCACCACCTTGCCGATATTTCAGAAATTCTGTTCTTTCTTTTAGGGGCTATGACCATTGTAGAACTGATAGACCTAAACAACGGCTTCCGCTTTATTACAGACCGTATTACAACCAAGAATGCCACTACCCTGCTGTGGATACTTTGCTGGATAGGCTTTGTACTGGCCGCTATTATAGATAACCTTGCCGCCAGTATAGTTATGATAACCCTGTTGCGCCGTTTGGTAAAAGATGCAAACTCGCGTAAAATATTTGGGGGGATGATTATTATTGCCGCAAACGCAGGTGGCTTATGGTCGCCCATAGGTTCTATAACTACCACCATGCTATGGATTGGCGAACGCATTACCCCGGTAAATACAATCCTGACCTTATTCATCCCCAGTATTATAAACCTGCTGGTGCCGTTGGTTATATTCTCTCTGTTTTTAAAGGGCTGGTTTAAGAATATTGAGTTTACTGCTGGCAATACAGCCGCCAACTATAATAAGGGCAATGCTTTAACCATGCTTATTACAGGCTTTAGTGCCTTACTGTTTGTACCTGTATTTAAAACCCTTACCCACCTGCCGCCCTATGTAGGCATGCTATTAAGCCTTGGGTTGGTGTGGGTAGTATCAGAGCTTATACACAAAAGTAAAGACGAAGAACTGCGCCAAAAATACAGCGCGGCCAATGCCTTGTCTAAAATAGATACCCCCAGCATACTCTTCTTTTTAGGTATACTATTAGCCATTGGGGCTTTAGATACTATGGGTGTATTGCGCGGCTGGGCTGCTCAACTTGATACCTCTATTGGCAACTACGATATTATAGCCCTCGCCATAGGCTTAGCATCGGCAGTGGTAGATAATGTGCCGCTGGTAGCTGCTACTATGAGTATGTACGACCTTGCAACATTCCCCGCCGACAGCAAAATGTGGGAGTTTATAGCCTATTGTGCAGGCACCGGCGGCAGCATTCTTATAATAGGCTCGGCAGCAGGTGTAGCGGTTATGGGTATGGAAAAGATAGATTTTATCTGGTACATGAAGCGCATAAGCCTGTTAGCCTTAGTGGGTTACTTTGCAGGGGCAGCGGTTTATTTAGGCATCTATTCGCTACTGGCGCATTAAAATATTATCTTAGTAAATAGGCATGAAAAATACTATTACTATAGTAATCATTATTATATGTGTTATTGGATGCTATCAGGTATTTACCAAAGTGCCCTATTCTAATGACGATGTACATTACCCCCACATAGCCCAAGAGACCTATGGGGATTCTTTACGTATAGAATATGAATTGATTGGCGACACTCTAATTACCCATTATATTGATTTAAAAGTAGGCGGAGAAGAAGATGCAGACGACAGCTACGATAAAAAAAGCGTTTTGGGCATTTATAAAAATAATGTTGCATTAGCAGGCCCGTATTACAGTTTTAAGGAAGAAGGTTATTTGTTTACCTACAATAAAAAAGATTTGCTACAGTTGTGCGATAGCATGATAGCACTTAAAGAAGATAGTTGGACTTTTAGAAACATACGCGACCAAGTTGAGCCGCCTGTATTGCAAGCACCAAGTAACAGGCAACTATTACCTATATCATTTCAAAAACACATAAGTAGCACCGATTATACAAGCATATTCCATTTTGCAGGTGGCTCTACATACCACATTGATTTCACTCACGGTACAAATCTATTAAAATACCTGCCGTGTAAATTTTATGATGCAGACAAACATAAAATGCCTGAAGCTATTGTAATTGAACAATTTGAAAATTATTTTGAGGGGAAGAACTATTACATAATTTATGACTACCTCACGGTAATAAAAATTGACCAAAACAAAGGCGCTATGATGTAGTTTCCAATAGCTGCAACCTTTTATTAAGCACTACGTTCTACTCGCTAACAATTCTTTGTTTACAATTTACCTTAACCCCAACATTATTGCATACAGGCTTTACTTTACTTTAACGTAGCAAAATAGTACCCAGTAATTAACTAAAAGTAAAGCAAATATGCCCGTAACCGATTCGTTACAAACAGCAGTGCAAGACACCGCCCGTGCAGCAGCACAAGCAGCAACCCCGGCCGTTACCGAAACCTCAACATCGTTGTGGGAAATGATACTGAAAGGTGGTCCGGTAATGATTCCACTGGCCATTTTTCTGGTGGCAGCCATCTATATTATTATAGAGCGCTTAATTGTAATCAACCGTTCATCTAAGGTTCCGCACAATTTCATAAACAACATCCGCGACTCTATACACAACGGCAATATAGACAGTGCTAAAGCTATTTGCAAAAGCACCAACGCCCCGGTAGCGCGCATGATTGAGAAGGGCATTAACCGCATTGGCCGCCCATTAGCCGACATTGAAAAATCTATAGAAAACGTTGGTAAGCTGGAAGTTGCCAAACTGGAGAAAAACCTAAACTTTTTAGGTATTATAGCCGGTATAGCCCCCATGCTTGGTTTTATTGGCACTATACTGGGTGTTATCCGTATTTTCTATAACATTGGCCAGGCCGGTACTATAGAAGTTAAATATGTTGCCGACGGCCTTTATGAAAAAATGGTATCGTCAGCATCTGGTCTTATAGTGGGTATTATAGCATACGCTGCATACCACTACATAAGCACCATGATAGACAGGGTTATTTTTAAAATGGAAAGCACATCGGTAGACTTTATTGATGTGTTACAAGAACCTTCTAAATAATGAACCTACGACGCAAAAAACGGTTTGAGTTTGAGCTTGGCACAGGTGCCATGAACGATATCATGTTCTTTTTGATGCTGTTCTTCCTTATTGCCTCATCGCTGCTTAACCCAAACTTTATAAAGGTAAACCTGCCCAAAGCTTCGGATACTAAGGTTATCCCTAAAAAGCAGGTGCAGATTACCGTTACTGCCGATTTAAGGTATTATATTGATAAAACCGAGGTTGCCAAAGCCGACCTGGAGCCTACCTTAAAAACAGCATTAGCGGGCGAAGTTGACCCTACCGTTACCCTTAACGTTGATAGTACTGTGCAGGTGCAGCGTTTGGTAGATATTATGCAGGTAGGCACCCACCTAAAGGCTAAAATGATTTTGGCCACGCAACCCTCTAACTAATTCAGTTTTTTAGCGTATATAGTTAAGAAACCTAAAAACAAACGAGATATGACCAGTGCTGATGTTAAAGCCAACGACCGTGTATATGCCGGTTTAGGCGCGCTTTTGGTAGCGTTGCTGCTGTTTCTGCTGCTGATATTTGTTGTATTTAAAACAAAGAACCCACCCTACCCCGAACTTGGCGGCGGTGGTGGAGGCGGTGGTATAGAGCTTAGTTTTGGCGATGCTGCCCAAGCGCATGGGCAACACCAACCCAGACCAACTTAGCGGCAACCCTGAGCCTGTAAAAGAGGTAGACCCTAACATTCTTACTTCTGATGTTGATGATGACGCCCCAAGTATTCCGCCTAAGGTAAATATAGCCCACGCACCCGTTAAGCCTGTAGATAAGCCTAAGGTTAACAATTCTGCTTTGTTCCCTAATAAAGGTGGCTCGCAAGGCACCTCTACCAAACCTGGTAACGAGGGTAAACCAACAGGCAACCCCAACGCTTTATTTAATGGCGGCGGTGGCAATGGCCCCGGCGAAGGTGGTGGCGAAGGCGGCGGAATTGGAAAAGGTAAAGGCCCCGGCGAAGGCCCGGGTGATGGCCCCGGCAAAAACGGCAGCGGTGGTGGTATAAACTTTAGCTTAACCGGCCGTAGCGGTAAATCGTTACCTAAGCCATGCTACAACTCATCAGCCCAGGGTAAAGTAGTGGTAGATGTGGGTGTAGATGAAGCTGGTAAGGTTACCAGCGCCAAAATAGGCCGCGGCACTACCGTTACCGACCAATCTTTACAAAAATGTGCCCTAGATGCTGCCAAACGCTCGTTCTTCTCGGCCAAGGCCGATGCCCCCGAACAGCAATTTGGTACTATTACATACGTGTTTTTGAAGAACTAACTGTAAGTGTTTTTAAAACGTAAAAGCCCCTGACACTAACGGTCAGGGGCTTTTCTTTTATCTATTTCATTCTGCATTATGAATTATGCATTCTGAATTTATTCCTTGTATTCCAACGCTTCGTTTAGAAAGTCGCAGAGGGGTTTTATGGCTTTTAGCTTTGCTACAACGGCATCGGCATAGCCGGGCGATGTTACTTCTTTATCATCCATCTGCCCATAAAACACATAACTTTTATGCTTTAAGTATTCTATTGCAGGGTGGTCTTTAGGGTAGCCTTTGGGGGCGGTTTTCAGCTTGGCTTCATCGCTAAGCGCGCCAAATAATTTCTTGGCTTCTTTAGAGGTTACAATCTTGTCAAACTTCTCAAAATCGTAGTCTATAGCATCGCGTATCTTCTTTAGGTTATCGCCCTCGGGCATCCATAAGCCACCGGCAACAAAAGAGTTATTAGGCTGCAAGTGTATGTAAAAGCCTGCGGTATTCATTTTCTTTCCGCCTTTAGAAATACCTGCGCCAAAGTTGTTTTTATATGGCGATTTATTAGCCGAAAAACGTACATCGCGGTTAATACGGAACATGCAGTCTTTGGCAGTAAAGTTGGCAACACCGGGCTCAAACTTGGCTATTTTGGCAATCAGTTCATCTATAAAATCAGCATAGTTTTTCTTAGCTGTTTCGTAGCGCTTTTTATTAGCCAAAAACCATTCGCGGTTGTTGTTCTTATCAAGGTCGGCTAGGAATTTAATTGTGTCGGGAGATATGGTAACTGCCATTAGAATATTGTTTGTAATGCAAAGTAATAATTTAATTTAGCCGCAAATACACAGGTTGAAAAAGCGCGGCAAAATAATTGTAATTGTACTATTGGTTATAGTATTAATATACCTGCTGCCCTTTATTGTTTATGCGTTGGGTAATAACAACACCAGGCAATTTATGTTTGAACAAGTTGAGTATAAAGAACTGTGCGATAGTATTACCAAAGATGCTAAAACCGACTCTGCAAAAATTATGCAGGTATATGAATACGTAAGTAACCATTGCAGGCAGCCACAAGGCAATGAAAACCCCAAGTACAATAACACCTATGATGTTTTAACCAATAAGGTAGCCAGCTGCGACCAGCAAGTGTGGCTTATGAATACCATGCTTGGAACAATGGATATAAGTGCCGAAATGCTATTTTTATACGGATACGATAGCATATCGCACCATACTGTTTCAATAGTAGGTATGCTACGCCTAGACACGCAAGGGCATAAATCTATGCTCGACCCTTTTTATCACCTGTATTTTTTAAATAAGGATGGCAAAATTGCTATAATGAGCGAGATTACTGAGGGTAATATCCGTATGCCCGATAAGCCTTTACCTCCCCGCTACCTAGACTTATACAAACCCGATTATCCTTACAAACGCCATTCGCACAATAATGCTATCTCAACAGAGCGTAAATATGTGCGGAACATGATACGGTTGTACACCTTATGGTTAGGGAAAGCCTTTACAGGGCCGTTTAGGGCGTTGCATAACTAACTAGCCACAAGTTGTCATCCCGCACTTGATGCGGGATTTAAATTAATCACCGTAGGTAAATATAAACTGGCCTTTGCTTTCATAATAATTCATTGTATTTTAGTCTTTTAAAAACTAAAACTATGGCAGAAGAAGGCCTACTTGAAAAATTCTTTACTCCTTTCTATGAGCGTGTAAAAAACCCATTTATGGGTAGCTTTATTATTAGCTGGTTAATAGTTAACTGGAGGATAGGTTATGCTACTTTTTTCTTGAAAACAAAGACATCAAGCTTATTAATCCGACTCTTGACACAAAAATTGAATACATACAATCTTTATTCAATCCTTATGACTTGCTTGTGTGGCCTATTGTTGGAGCTGTTTCTTATGTTACAATTATTCAAGGCTTAGCATTACTTTTTCTTGGGCAATGGAGTGGTTTTCACAAAAACAGTTAAGTAACAAATTAAATCTTATTAAAGGAAGCCCAAGAGTTTCAGGGGAAATGTATGTTGAATTACTTAACAAATTAAAATTAGAGGAAAATAAATTACCTGAACATAAAGATAAAATTGCGGCTGCAGACAATAAACGTATAGAAGCTGAAAACAAATTAGCAGAGTTAAACCAAGCTATTACGAAATACAATCAAGATTCTATAGGAAAAGATCAACAAATTGAATATTACAAAAAGCTATATGACAATGAGCTAATAATAAAAAACAATTCAAAATCAACGTTTTATAAATCTCAGATATTGACAAAAAGTCTAGAACTAATTAGCGGATTTGATTTAAAAAACAATACCAATCATTTCTTGCAATTAGTCAATAGTTCTATCGGACTAATTATAAATACAGAAGTACGTTCATTTGATGTAAAATCTGATTCAGGAACTTTATTTTTAGGGGCTCACGAATATCCTAATATTCTATCCGGTAGGGCAATAGTAAAAGAGAACATTCCACCTTGGAGTGCTCTAAAAAACAAATATTTAAATGTTTTTCATGACTGCCATTGGATATCACATGCGGAAAATTTAACGATTGCAGAAGAGCAAGCAGGAGGCACATATATTTTTGTTAAAAATGTTGTTATATACGAACTTAATCGGATTAATAGAATTAATATATATTCTTTTGCTGATGATTTTTTAGAAATTTCTATAAATAATGTAAGCCCTATTTATCCAGAACAGGGTTTTGATCTACATAATAATCCCATAATAAGAACATTTACGTTAGTCAAATCTCAATTGCCCGACTACTTTGTTGAAGGTGTAAATTTCATAGTTTTTAAAGTTAGGAATGTTAGCATACCCAATGCAAAAACAATAAATTCAAACCCTTATGGAATTATTTATAAAATAACATTTGAAATGGGCGAACAGGGTGCTGATTTTATATAATATTTACTACTAAGGAGCGTAATTTTTATATACAGTTTCATTTGTAATTCCTTCTTTTGACAGATATTCCACTAATTCGTTTTTAGCATTAGCAGCGATATACAATTTGCGTAATCTTCTATTATAAATCCCATCCTCTTCTAAAGGCAAACAAACCAAGGGCGTTGGTCTAATCGAAAATCTACCATATTGCCCCATTCTATTTCTCTCACCAGTTTTATCTTTTGAATAAGTATCTGCGTAAAAAGGATAATTTAAAAAGTAAGTATTGTCTATTTCAAATGGAGAAGAATCAATTAATCTATATATTAAATTCCCATCTTCTTTGGAATTACCATTGTCATTTATTAATTCTTCTAATGGGAACTCATAAACCCATATACAACCACGAGCATCTATTTGGGATGAATCACTTACAGCAAAATATAACGAATGGTCTAAAGAAATTGTCCAATCTAATAACCTAGTTTTATAATAAAGGTGCTGACATTGTATTAATTCAAACCATTTCTGAGCATACTTAGTTACTTTATCTAAGTAATGTCCCCTTTGAATTTCATCTGTCTTCGCTTCTAGAAATGAGCTAAACTCTTTTTGTTCATCAATATTTTTATCTCTACAAAGACCTGGGACTAGGTTCCATGCTTCATTAGCATGCCCTCTATACAATCTTGTATTAGAAGGATTTATTGATAATGCGTTTATGAAATTCTTTCTAAAACTCAGATATTCTTCTGCTGATTTTATTTCCATAATTCGCTTATTATCTCATTCGCTAATTAGCCAATTTTATCGCCAGCTCCTTCAATTGTTTCTCATCAATAACAGAAGGCGCGTCAATCATAACATCGCGGCCGGCGTTGTTTTTAGGAAAGGCAATAAAATCGCGGATAGAGTCTACACCACCAAACAGTGAGCATAAACGGTCGAAACCAAAGGCTAAACCACCGTGTGGAGGAGCACCAAATTCAAAGGCGTTAAGTAAGAACCCAAACTGAGCCTGAGCTTCTTCGGGTGTAAACCCAAGTATACCAAACATTTTTGCTTGTAAGTCTTTATCGTGTATACGTATAGAACCGCCACCAATTTCAACACCATTTATAACAAGGTCGTAGGCATTGGCGCGTACTTTGCCAAGGCCGCCAGCCTCTAAGTGGGCTACATCTTCAGGCTTAGGCGATGTAAACGGGTGGTGCATAGCGTACCAGCGTCCATCTTCTTCGTTATTCTCTAACAATGGGAAATCTATTACCCATAGGGCAGAGAATTTATCTTTAGGACGCAGGCCAAGGCGTGTCCCCAATTCTAAGCGCAGCTCGTTAAGTGCCTTGCGGGTTTTATCGGCACCACCGGCAAGTATTAGTATTAAATCGCCTTGCTCAGCGCCAAAGGCTTCAGCCCAACGCTTAAGCTGCTCTTCGTTATAAAACTTATCTACTGATGATTTAATACCATCGGCATTTACACGGGCATAAACCATACCAGTAGCGCCAATTTGCGGACGCTTAACATAGTCTGTAAGCTCGTCAATCTGCTTGCGGGTATACTCGGCAGCACCTTTGGCACAAATGCCCACTACAAGCTCCGCATTGTCAAACACCGGGAAACCCTGGCCTTTAACAACATCGTTAAGCTCTACAAACTTCATTTCAAAGCGTGTATCGGGCTTGTCAGAACCATAGTACTTCATAGCATCGGCATACTCCATGCGGGGTACCGACGGCATATCTACACCCAATACATCTTTAAACAAGCTGCGGGTAAGCCCCTCAAACGTGTTTAAAATATCTTCCTGCTCAATAAAGCTCATTTCGCAGTCTATCTGGGTAAACTCAGGCTGACGGTCGGCACGCAGGTCTTCGTCCCTAAAGCATTTTACTATTTGGTAGTACCTATCAAACCCCGATACCATAAGCAATTGCTTAAATGTTTGGGGGCTTTGTGGCAGGGCGTAAAACTGACCGGGATTCATGCGGCTTGGTACCACAAAATCGCGTGCACCTTCTGGGGTAGACTTAATCAACACCGGTGTTTCCACCTCAATAAAATCAAGCCCATCTAAGTACGCACGGGTAGCCTTGGCAATTTTATGGCGCAGCATAAGGCTTTCGCGCACCGGGTTGCGGCGCAGATCTAAGTAGCGGTAGCGCATACGTAAATCGTCGCCACCGTCGGTATTATCGTCAATAGTAAAAGGCGGGGTTTTAGCCTCGTTAAGTATGGTAAGGCTCTCTACAATAATCTCCACATCGCCAGTAGGCATTTGGGCGTTTTTGTTGTAACGCTCGGCTACTGTGCCCGTAACCTTTAATACAAACTCGCGGCCTAAGCGGCGGGCCTGCTCGCACAAAGCGGCATCAGTCTCCATATTAAAAACCAATTGCGTAATGCCGTAACGATCGCGCAGGTCAATAAATGTCATGCCACCAAGGTCGCGACTGGTTTGCAGCCAGCCGGCAAGGGTTACTTTTTTAGCTATATCGGTAGCGCGGAGTTCTCCGCAGGTGTGGGTACGGTGCATAGTATTATTAAGAAGCTGCGAAGATAATCAATTAGCTAATGGTGAACTAAAAGCTAAAAGTGAAAAACTAAAAATATAAGTTAGCGTGTAAAATATCCATTTCTTAAAAAACAAAAACCCCTCCACAATAGTTGGAGGGGTTTACTTGATGAATAGCCCAGGGAGTGACTATTCGTAAGTTTCAACCTGGCCGATAAACTCAGTAATATCAGCTACTATAGCATCGCCATTATCGTTATATAAGTTACAACGCAGTTTAGCGCGGAATTTAAGTACGTAACCACTGCTTTTGTTAGATTTAAACACTTCGGTAATTTCAAACGTGCTACCCGCCTGGCTACCAGAACCGTTGGTGCTAGACCATACATCGCCATTGGCATCAGTAAAAATAACATCTACTTTACGCTCTGTAGCATCGCCATCGGTATCTATACCATACGCCCACTGGCCACTACCTGTGCGGAAATAATCGTAAAAATTATCCTGATCGGTGTAGTCGTTGCTAGAGTAGTACAAATCGCCAAAGCGAATATCAACCGCAGGCACATCAACAGATAAAGAAGGTTTTACTTTGCTACGGAATACAATGTTAGATGATAGCAGCCCTGTTTGGCTGCCATCCCAACCTGTTGTTGCGTAGCCATCGGTAATATTAACGGCTTGGTTGTTAACGGTACCTTTTACAACGTAGTTTGCTTGCTCAAGTGTAACATCATCGTCACTGTCATCGTCTTTTTTACACGCGGTAAATGTTGCCGCTATTATGCCTACCAGTAGGAAGGCCTTTAAAAATTGAGTTTTCATTTTGTTCTTTTGTTTGGGTTATATATTGCTACAACCTCATAAAAAGTGTAAATGTTTAAACTAGTGAGTTATACACACCTTAAATTCTTATCCGTTATAATTTAGCCCATAATTATACCTTTGCCCTATGTTACCCGAGCCCACCCACGAAGATTATATGCGCATGGCCCTTAAAGAGGCGCTGCGTGCTTACGATGCCGACGAAGTGCCCATTGGGGCTGTTATTGTTGCCGATGGGCGCATTATAGCCCGGGGCTATAACCTTACCGAGCGCCTTACCGACCCAACTGCGCATGCCGAAATGCAAGCCATAACCGCAGGCACCGAGTTTTTAGGCGGCAAATACCTTCGCGACTGTACCTTATATGTTACCATAGAACCCTGCCCCATGTGTGCCGGTGCTTTGTACTGGAGCCAAATAACCCGCATAGTGTATGGTGCTAAAGATGAGAAAAGAGGCTACTCAACCATTAGCAGCAAACTGCTGCACCCCAAAACAGAGGTTATTGGTGGTATATTGGCTGAGGAGTGTGGAAGTTTAATGTCGGAATTTTTAAAAAATTGCGGTAGGATATAGCATGATAAAAACAGCCGAAATACTAAGCAAGCCTAAAAATTATATTCCATTAGCCATATTTACACTATGGGTATTTGCTAATGCTTTGGCTGATTCAAGGCCCTTTTTTGATATTCTACTACCATTTGTGCTAATTGCTATTTGTGTAGCTTTATACAAGATTAAAATTGGACTTGGCAAAATGGCAACGGGTTTGCTTTTACTGGCTTACACGTTTAATTTATTCCAAATAAGTGATGCAACAGTGGTGCATAATTATAGTTTTGCAATCAACGGGCATGGTATAAGCACATCAAATATTAAACCTATTGGCCTGCTATTTATTTTTATTTATTTAATATTTTATTTTGAAGACATTGCTCCATACATTCGCAAATTTGTATGGTTTATGATAAACCCTAATGAAAAAAACTAAGGCAACTACCCCCTATCGCCTGCATAAGCAGCTACAGCATGTTTAATACTCTCCGCCACGGGAATAAAAGTATACCCTATAGCCTTCTTAACCTTATCAGATGAAAACTCCTAGTCTACCTGGGCGTTTTTAACTGAATCGGCAGTTAGAAAAGGGCGTTTACCTGTTATTGCCGATTTAATTTTTCTAACAACACAACAAGGTTTACCAATACCCCCTCCGGTGCTTTTATAGATGGAGCTTTTTTACCCAACGCGTTGGCTATTTGGGCAAAAATATCTTTCCAAACCACATTCTCTGCGCATAAAACAAACCGCTCGTTTTTAATGTCGCTTTCCATTAGTTGTATGGTGGCCTGGGCTACATCTCGCGCATCAACAAACCCTGTAATACGGTCGCTATAAAATTTAAGGCCTTTATCAATAGAAGTAATAATCTCTGAGCTGCCCTTAGTCCAGTCGCCGGGGCCAATAACAACAACCGGATTAACAATAATTACATCTAACCCCTCTTCTGCGCCGCGCCATACTTCGCGCTCGGCATTATACTTGCTTATACCGTAGTGGGTAACAAAAGTAGATTGTTTCCAAGGTGTTTTTTCGGTATAATGACGTGTATGCACATCGTGGCCCAAGGCCGCTGCCGAACTTACAAAAGCTAGCTTTTTTATCCCTTTATGCAAACAGGCGTTTACCACATTGGCAGTACCTTCTACATTTATCTTTTCCATTAAGGCAAACTCGCGCGGCCAGTAGCTAATAAGTGCCGCTGCGTGGTATACCAAATCAACACCCTCTAAATTATCTTCAATAGAATAGTAATCTGTTGTATCGCCCTCTACCCATTCTATCCGACTAAAAAGGGCTGTTGCACCATAACAGGCAAATACCGCTTGTATGGTTTTTAAGTTAGACGATGAGCGTCGCAAAGCCCTCACACTATAGCCTTTTTTAAGCAAATCTACCGCAAGGTGTGCGCCTACCAAACCTGTAGCGCCGGTTATGAATACTTTCATACGGTAAAAGTAGTACACAAAAGAATACCACCCCCGCCCCCTCCTAAAATTAGGAGGGGGTTATCTACTAACAGCATCTTACTAAATATCCACATTCTTCTGATATACTAACAAAATGGTTACTTTTGTAACTATTGATATGAAAGCAACAATTTTACGCACGGCGGCTCTTTTATTTGCTTGCTTTGCTACCCTAAACATGCAGGCACAAACAGCGCCTAAAGCCAAGTCGGTTTTATTTTTAAACGGCATTGCCCATATTGGCAACGGCACGGTTATTCAAAACTCGGCCATTGCTATTAAAGATGGTAAAATTAGTTTTGTTGCCGATGCAACTACCATCCGTATTGACAATTCAGCGTTTGACACCATTATAAACATTGCTAACAAGCACATTTATCCCGGCTTTATTTGTCCTGACAACCGCATTGGGTTGGTAGAGATTGATGCCGTACGTGCTACAATAGATTTTGCTGAAGTAGGCGCTTTTAACCCCAACGTTCGTGCCTTGGTATCGTACAATACAGACAGTAAGGTAATACCCACTATTCGTAATAACGGGGTTTTGGTTACCCAAACTGCCCCTGTGGGTGGCTTGCTTTCGGGCTCATCATCGGTTATGCGTTTAGATGGCTGGAACTGGGAAGATGCCGTATATACTGCCGACGATGGTATTTTTGTTAACTGGCCACGCTCTAGCTTCAGCTACGGTGCATGGTATGATGATGAACAACCGCTGGTAAAAAACGATAACAAGAACAAAGACGTTAACGCCATACGCGACTTTTTAAAGAGGCCAAAGCGTATGCCGAACTGGATAAGCCAACCCCAACCAACCTGCGCTACGAAGCGGTTAAGGGCTTGTTTAAAGGTACGCAAACGCTATTCATACGTGCTGACCGACCTAACCAGATTGTTGAGGGGGTGTTGTTTGCCGAAGAAGCCGGTATTAAACGCATTGTAATATCGGGAGGCCGCCAAGCCGATAAGGTGGGCGATTTTCTTAAAGCACATAACGTGCCGGTAATTGTTACCCGCCTACACTCGCTGCCTGATATGGCCGAGAGCAATGTAGACGAGATGTATACCTTGCCTTTCCGCCTGAAAGAAAAAGGTGTTTTGTTTTGCTTAGGCTACGAGGGCGATATGGAAGTTATGGGCAGCCGCAACCTCCCATTCCAAACCGGGACAGCAGCAGCTTATGGGCTTTCTAAAGAAGATGCATTATCATCAATAACCCTGAATGCCGCTAAAATATTGGGTATTGATAAAACCCTGGGTAGTCTTGAGGTTGGTAAAGATGCTACGCTGTTTATTTCTACCGGCGATGCATTGGATATGCTGGGCAACCAGGTAGAAGCCGTTTATATTGATGGGATGCCGGTTGATTTGGATACGCACCAAAAAGTATCGTACCGCAAGTACATGAAAAAATACGGGCTTACTGAGTAATGGATTTTTTACAGGAGCTGAATAAGCACGCCGACAAAGCCCAACTGCTTAAAGATGTGGCCCTGCAAATTGAAAAAGACCTGAACCGTGCCGGTATAAAAACGGAGTGGACAGACGAAGAAATTGCTGACAGTCGCCGGATTATTGAAAACCTGCGCGAGATACTCCACACCCTTTACGAGACAGACCGTGCAAAGCTATCGGCTATTATGTACTCTGTAGACCTTAGCGAGCGTGAGATTAGCCGCCAGCTAAACCGCCCCAATGCTATGGAAATGCCAGAAGAACTGGCTATCTTAATCCTTAAACGGGTATTGCAAAAGGTGGTGTTGAGGAAGTATTACAAACGCCTCGGTTAACAATTGTCAATTGACAATTGTGAATTGACAATTGAAAAGCTATCTTTACAATGATGTGGCGCTTACCAACATACTTAACAGTTTTGCTTGCTTGTTTTTCTGTGAATGCAAGGGGACAAAATCTTGTCCAAAACCCAAGCTTTGAACAGTATAATCAATGCCCAAACGATCAAATCGGATGTGATATAACTTCCATCCCTTTTTGGCAATGGTCTAAATCAGGTGCGGCATACGCAAACCTCTGTAATTTTTCTGATACAGTAGCTGGATTTTGTACTGTTCCTTTTAATGTAGCAGCTGATGGTTGTTATCAATATCCACAAGATGGAAATGGCTATGCTTTAGTTGAAGTTACTGTGGGTAACCAATCTAACCCACTTACCTATAGAAACCAACTACAAAGCAAACTCTTAAAGCCGTTAGATAGTGCCCAATGCTATTACTTTTCCATGTACATTAGTTTATGCGATAGTTGTGGCTTTGCGACTGATGATATTGGTGTGCTTTTTGTAAATAATTTTATTAATGTAAACGGCCCTAACCTGGTAGAAAATTTTCCTACACCGCAAATAGTGCATTTAGGCAATTTTATAACAGAGAAAGAAACATGGGTAAAATATGAGGGGTCTTTTACTGCTTTAGGTGGAGAGTATTACATTCTTATTGGTAGTATGAGCAAGCCTGATAGCATAAGCCAAATTACAGTACCAACGGGGGTAGATTGGAATCATAAGGCAACTTACTGGATAGATAATATTACTTTATTAGAATGCGATAGCCTAACCGAGATAAATGAAACTCCAATAAATACTACCAAAATCTACCCCAACCCAGCACAAGATTATTTTGTAGTTGATGCAGGTAATTTTAATAATATTCAGGTTGAATTATTTGATATTTCAGGGAGGAAGTTGTTGCAGCAAAAAATAACTATAAATCAACAGCAAGTTGATGTTTCGGGTTTGGCAAACGGGGTTTATATAGCTGCGATAATTAATAGTGGGCAGGTTGTGAAGAGGGAGAAAATTTTAATTAGCAGATAAAACATTAATCAGGAATATTATTGGTGTTGAAGTTTTAATTCTTCTAGTGAAATTACTTTACCTTCTTTCACATCGTTAATGCCTTTGTTCACCCCTTCCCAAAAAATAATTTTTTCAATAAGCTCATCGCCCTCAAATTTTTCGGGCATTTCGTTAATCAGCTTTTGTGCCTGCTCTCTGGTAATCATATCTGTATGTTCTTCAACAAATATAATCAATTACAATATAATTTGAAAACAATAGTTGACAAGGGGGTATTGGAGATTGTATCTTTGCAGTAAACTAAAGATTATGCCTGCTATTTTACAAACAACTAAAAATGTGGTTGCCTGCCATAAAATCTCTCCCTCGCTGCACGAGGTACTCAATTTAAAAGTGAGAGTTTATGTAGGAATATAAATTGAGTAAAATCAAGGTCCATTTTGAATGCAAATACTTGCAGCCATGCGGGTTTAATGAGGGTAAATAGAAACCGTTGGTCTTCCGTTTTGCAAAGAAATGTAAAAAAGTAAACTATGAATTGAAAATGACATGGCTCAAAACGATTGCAAATGTTTACAGCGAGAAGGGATTGGATGGGGTAAACTATATTTTTATTTCCTCTCCCGTTTGGCGCTTTTAGCGCCATCAACCCTCTCATTGAGAGGGATTTAAAAACAGGGTCCATTTTGAGCGCAAATACTTGCAGCGATGCGGTTTTTGGAACCACAAAACCTCTCCCGCACTTCGAGCTCCCTATCCAAGAGGGAGACAACATTGAATTGAATGGCTCATTTTGAATACAAATACTTGCAGCCATGCGGGTTTGGGAAGCACAAAACCTCCCCCGCCCTTCGGGCACCCCTCCGTAAGGGGGACAAACTACCTCTGCAAGCTATACGCTGTAAGCTATCAGCTACTAAACAATCTTGTTGAGAAATTGTCTACTCTATGCTGTGGCAAGGCCTAGGAAAACCGTTAAGATTTACTTAACTTTGCCTTTTGAGTTTTAACGATAAAGATGGACAAACTTTCTTTTTAGGTAACGCCGATATTGCGACCATTGATGCGATGTACAAGCAATACATGAGCGATGCATCGGCCCTTGATAGTACATGGCAACATTTTTTTGAAGGCTTTGAATTTGCCCGCACCAATTTTGAAGAAGGTGCTGCAAGCCCTGTGGTAGGCAAAGAGTTTAATGTTATAAGCCTGATAAACGCTTACCGCAAGAACGGCCACTTGTTTACCAAAACAAACCCCGTGCGCGAGCGCCGCCACTACACCCCTACCCTTGATATTGAAAACTTTGGCCTTGCCGCCGCCGACCTTGAAACCAGCTTTGAAGCGGGTAAACTAATAGGTATTGGCAACGCCAAGCTAAAAGATATTATTGAACACCTTAAGCATACTTATTGCGACAGTATTGGGGTGGAATACATGTACATACGCAACCCGGAGATTGTTGAATGGTTACGTTCTCGCCTTGAGGACACTAAAAACCGTACGCAATTTAACGCCGACCAAAAGAAACAGATTTACCAAAAGCTTAGTGAGGCTGTGCTTTTTGAAAGCTTTTTAGATACCAAGTTTGTTGGTCAGAAGCGTTTTTCTGTTGAAGGTGGCGAATCGTTAATTCCGGCACTTGATGTTATTATTGAAAAAGGTGCAGAAGCCGGTGTTGAAGAAATTGTGGTAGGTATGGCCCACCGCGGCCGCCTAAACACATTGGCAAATATTTTTGAAAAAGACTGTGCCGAGATATTTAGCGAGTTTGAAGGCAAAGATTATGACGACCAAGAGTTTAGTGGCGATGTTAAATACCATCTTGGCCACCATACTACCAGAGAAGTTGGCGGACGTAAGGTGAATATGACCTTATCGCCCAACCCATCGCACTTAGAGGCGGTAGACCCTGTGGTAGAAGGTATGGCCCGTGCCAAAGCCGATTTGCTTTTAAATAATGACTATAAGCGTTTGCTACCTATACTAGTTCATGGTGATGCGGCTATTGCCGGCCAGGGTGTAGTATACGAAGTAATACAAATGGCCTTTTTAGACGGTTACAAAACCGGTGGCACTATACATATTGTAGTAAACAACCAGGTAGGCTTTACCACCAACTATACCGATGCGCGAAGCAGCACATATTGTACTGATATTGCCAAGGTTACGCTATCGCCTGTGTTCCATGTAAATGGAGATGATATTGAAGCCGTGGTGCACGTTACTAAATTGGCTATGGAGTACCGACAAACTTTTGGCCGCGATGTATTTATAGACCTATTAGGCTACCGTAAATACGGGCATAACGAGGGCGATGAGCCGCGTTTTACCCAACCGGTATTATATAAAGCCATTGAAAAGCACCCTAACCCACGTAAAATATACGAAGGCCAACTAACTACAGAAGGTGTTATTGATGCTGCCTATGCTAAGCAGGTAGAAGTAGCTTACAAAGAAAAACTACAGCAACAGCTAGACCGCTCTAAGGAAATAACCAAAAACGTTATTAAACCTTTTTTAAGTAACGACTGGAAAGACCTGCGTTTAGCTACACAGGAAGACTTTGAACAATCGCCGGAAACGGGCGCTAAGAAAGCCGATATACAAAAGGTATTAGAAAAAATAGCTGAAGTACCCGAAGGCAAAAAGTTCTTTAAAAAGATTCAGAAATTATTGGAAGACCGCCGCAAAGCGGTTTTTGAAGATGACAAATTTGATTGGGGAACAGCAGAATTACTAGCTTACGGCACACTGGCTTTAGAAGGCTACAACGTGCGTATGTCGGGTCAGGATGTAGAGCGTGGCACCTTCTCTCACCGCCACGCGGTTATTAAAATTGAAGATACCGAAGATGAGTATGTACCGCTGCAAAACCTTAGCGATAAGCAGGGTAAAGTAGAGTTTTACAACTCGCATCTATCAGAATACGGTGTGCTTGGTTTTGACTACGGTTATGCCTTTGCGGCACCTAATACCCTTACTATTTGGGAAGCACAGTTTGGCGACTTTAACAATGGTGCACAAATCATTATAGACCAATTTATTAGTGCTGCCGAAGATAAATGGTGGGCTATGAATGGCTTGGTAATGCTACTACCCCATGGCTACGAAGGACAGGGTGCAGAACACTCTAGCGCCCGTATGGAGCGTTACCTAACTATGTGTGCCGAAAATAATATGCAGGTAGTAAACTGTACTACACCTGCTAACTTTTTCCACGCGTTACGCCGCCAGTTGAAACGCGATTTCCGCAAGCCGCTCATTGTGTTTACACCTAAGAGCTTGTTGCGCCACCCTAAATGTATTTCTACACAGGCCGAACTTGTTAAAGGCTCGTTCAGGAAGTATTAGAAGATACAACGGTTAAGGCTGACAAGGTAGAAAAGGTATTATTTGTAAGCGGTAAATTATACTACGAGTTGGTTGACTACCGCGAAAAGAACAATATTGAAGATACAGCGATTGTACGTATAGAGCAATTATACCCATTACCATTGCACCATTTAGAGGCTGTAGTGGCTAAATATAAAAACCACAAAAAACTGGTTTGGGTACAGGAAGAGCCGGAAAATATGGGTGCGTGGAGCTATTTGCTTCGCCGTTTCCGTAAGCTTAACCTGGAATTAATTGCACGCCACAGCAGCGGTAGCCCCGCTACAGGCAGCAGCAAACGCCATGCAATAGAACAACGCGACCTTATAGAACGCGCATTTGATAAAGTATTAGTAAGCTAATTAAACCAACACATAAAAGATGATTGTTGAGATAAAAGTACCCAGCCCCGGCGAATCGATTACCGAAGTAGAAATAGCCCGTTGGGTTGTTGCCGATGGCGACTATGTAGAAAAAGATGCCGAATTGTGCGAGATAGACTCTGACAAGGCTACCCTTACCGTTAACGCGGAAGAGGCCGGCACGGTAAAAATATTAAAAGCCGAAGGCGAGAAAGTGAATGTAGGCGATGCTATATGCTCTATAGATACATCGGCTGCCGCGCCCGAAGGTGCTGCCAAAGAAGAGGCTGCGGCCCCTGCTAAAGAAGAAAAGCCTGCCGCTAAAGCAGACGCTAAACCCGAAGTAAAAGCAGCCCCCGCTAAAGAAGATCCTGCTAAGGAAAAAGGGTATGCTGATGGTGTTCCTTCTCCATCGGCCAAAAAGCTAATGGACGAGAATAAAGTGCCTGCCAAACAAGTTGAAGCCAGTGGCAAAGGCGGGAGGATTACCAAAGGCGATGTGCTTAAAGCTATGACCAAAGGTTTTAGCGGCGAAGAAGCAGAGAACAGCCGCGAGGTTAAGCGCGAAAAAATGACCAGCCTGCGCCGCAAACTGTCGCAACGCTTGGTATCTGTTAAACAGGAAACAGCCATGCTTACCACCTTTAACGAGGTTGATATGAGTGGCATTATGAATATCCGCAAGCAATACAAAGAAAAATTTGCAGAGAAGCATGGCGTAAACGTTGGCTTTATGTCTTTCTTTACCAAGGCGGTTACTATTGCTTTGCAAGACTTCCCTAGGTAAACTCGCAGATAGACGGCGAAGAAATAGTATCATTTAACTATGCTGATATTGGTGTTGCAGTTAGCACGCCAAAAGGCTTAATGGTACCGGTATTACGCAATGCAGAAAACCTATCGCTTGCCGAAATTGAAGCCGGTATTGGTGCTATGGCTAAAAAAGCTCGAGATGGTAAAATTACTGTTGATGATATGACCGGTGGCACGTTTACCATTACCAACGGTGGTGTGTTTGAGCTCTATGCTATCTACCCCCATATTAAACCCGCCGCAAAGCGCTATTTTAGGTATGCACAACGTTGTTGAGCGACCGGTAGCCATTAATGGCAAGGTAGAGATACGCCCAATTATGTATGTAGCCCTAAGCTACGACCACCGCATTATTGATGGCCGCGAAAGTGTAGGCTTTTTAGTACGTGTTAAGCAGCTATTGGAAGACCCAACACAAATGCTATTTGGTAGCAAAAAGCCGGTAGAGATATTGTTAGGACTATAATCAGATATTACCATAAAAAAATCCCCTGACAACTAGCGTGTCAGGGGATTTTTATTTAATTTATCAGGAAGCTAAACCCAAAGTTTAGCTGTAGCATGTGCTTCTTATAAAAGTTTAATGCAGATTCCCTTCTAATATTTCTTTCAGCATCAGATTTTGATTCAGCACCATTAGGACTTGTCAAAGCTTCAATTATACTACCAATCAAGCCCGATACCCCAACATTAATACTTGTATTGAAGGTAAAGCGCTTACCCAAGCCCATTCTTCGGCCATAAACTAAATCAAATAACGGACGTACTGTAATTAATTTTGTACCCGCAGCAAGATACCCACCACCATTATTATAAGAGGTTGTACCCTTAACATCTGTAGTTACCAGAAAGCCTAAACCAACTTCAAAGCCTCTGTAAAAGCCTATTGGCGCAGACAAATCGCTTTTCTTGTATTTTAAGCGACGTATGGATGCTAAATGAATTTGCTCCTTAAAATTACCTATTTTGTTGTTATTTCTACGCGTACTCATAAGGTATGAGTAGTCAAAGCCTATTGTTTGGGAACAAGAATATGAATAATTGATGTAACCGTTAAATTTTACGTTAATGGGTGAATTTAAAAACCCCTACCTTCTGAAAAATGTGGTGATAACATAAAGTCTAACCCAACTTCCAGCCTACGGCCAATATAGCCCGGTAGTTGTGCTTTACCTAAGAATGCACAAAATAGTATAGCCGCAATTACAGTATATTTTATTTTCATTTCCCTTCGGCTATTTGTTGTTTGATACACCTGGACGTTTTATTTGTGATAAATAGTCGTATAAAAACGAATATAAAACGTCATACCTGTCCCCATAAGGAGCGACACCAACTTTACTCATTTCCTGTTTACCGGTTTTTAAATTAAATACTATCGTATAAACCCCTGTTGCTGTAAACTTTTTAAATAAAAACGGGAATATAAATGGCCATGAATATACAGGAAGAAGGACACTAATAATTATCAGGGGTACCTTCTTAACCGGACTTTTATAAATATAATTTACCGCACCCGGAATAACTAAATATTCAGCTCCATACTTTTTAGAAATCTCATCTATACGAGTATTATCAGTAGGCAGAATATTTAAATCTTTATGGTTTAACCTTTCGTCTAACCAATCTATTAAAACACCTGTATCATTATATTTATCGGTATTATCTGAGGTAAATGAATTTTTATCAATCAGTTCAATGTCTAAATCAGCCTCTTTAGACATGTTTATTATCTTATCATTAAACCTATGCTGAGCCGACTCTCCACTTACATATAATATCGGAGTACTTTTGCGCTCGTCTAGCTTTATATAAAAGGGGTTTAGTACAATTACCTTATCTGCACCCAATGAATATCCACCGTCATCAAAATTATATTTCGGCCCTTTAACACCTGCATTTTCTACCAAATCAAGTCCATTTTTTTATTATTTATCTTTTGTGTAAGGCTATCATAGGTTTTAACAAAAGTTTGGTCTTTCAATAAATCAACAAAAGCATAAGTTAGAAAATAGTCTTTATCACCTATTTTTAATATTCTCTCTACATAATTTGGCCCATTATTTTTCAATGATGATAATTCAGCATTTTCAACACTTTCTTTCGGCTTAGCAACGGTATCTGGTGCGGATACAATGTCAGTTTTTACAACATCCATAGGTGTTAAAGAAAAGACTGATTTATCAGGATATTGGCTTACCAAACACTCAAATAAATCTGCAGTGATAAGGTTTACTTCGTTGTTATTGTTTTTATATTTTGTTTTAAGCCTCCATGCATAGTTTAAGGCAATAACGTTCATCTCATCTTTTGTAAGCCTTTTTAGCAGTGCTGTAAGCCTTTGCATTTCACCTTGTACAGTATTTGGAGAATAACAAACCTCTTCTAAACGGTTGCCAATATTATATTTTGTTAAGCCATATAACCCTTTAAGAATAGTTGCTTCCAAATACGTATTATTAGGATACTCCTTTAACAAACAATAGGCTTGGTAAATAGCCAAATCATAAGTACAGTTTATAAGACTGGTATGGCATAAATCAAAACGCGCCATGGCTCTGGCTGTTAAAAAAGTATTTTCTGATACAACATAAGCACTCCGTGTCCTTGAATTATCTTCGCTACCTAGTCCCGCAATTTTATCAGCTATATCGGTGCGGCGTTTTTTCAAATTAGGGTGTGTACTTTCTGAGTCATCAGTATCTTCATCTATGCCTGTAATTTCATCAACTTTATCCCTAATAAAGTCTTTAGGAAAAACCAGGTAATTAGTTTCTAATAAGTCCTTCGATTTAAATTCAATTTCCTCAAAGGGAGATTTTGAATATTTTAACACATCAAATAAACCGTCCAATACATCCATTGAATAGCTTGTTTTAGCATATAAATCAAATCCTGTAAGATCGGCCTCGGTCTCGTACTCTCTTGAATAATGGGCTTTTGTTAAGTATTTTGAATCAATCTCCGATTTTCTAAATGGGCCTTTATTTTTATCTATCTGGTCATTCTGCACATATTCTATAACCGCATGCTTCATTTTATAGTGCATCAATTCATGGCAAAGAATAAAAGCCAACTGTGCTTCATTTTCTAATTGCGATAATAAACCTGTTGTAATAAAAATATAGCCTTGGTTAGTAGCAAAAGCATTTACAACTGATGATTTTATTACATAAATTTTTGTTTCTGAAGCAAGTTGCGGATCCGACTTTGTAATCTCTTTTCTAACCTTTTCTACATACTCACTAATAGGGTCATTATATAACACCCTTCCATTATTAAAAATATCCTTAACTGCATAGCTGCTATGCAATACAAATTTCTTTTTAGTTCTTTTGTTACCTTTTTTGTCAATATTCTTTTTAGATGACAACATAAAGTCTCCACCTTTCATAGTTACCTCATTTGGCAGAGTACCAATACTAGCAAGGGGAGTAAACTTGTTAAAGTCGTATTGTATTTGCGAAAAGGCTGTGTTAGCAATTAAAAAACAAACACAGCTAATTACTATTTTCTTCATATATATAGTATAAAAATCCCCTGACAACTAGCGTGTCAGGGGATTTTAATTTATGTCTTATTGCCTGTTATGGAAGGAAAGTAATATCAAGGCTCAGGTTAATCATATTAGAATAATAATATGCCTGCTTGGTTGCATCCTTAATTACAATGTGCTGAAATTCGCCTACAGTTTTATCAGATAAATCTACACTGCCACTATTATTATTATAGGGGTCGCTATCAAAATTAAGTCCCATATAAATCATAGCCCACCAGTTAAACTCCATGTTAAAGCCCAGCAAAAGCCTTTTACCCAAAGCGCGGCGATTACCAATAAACGAGTATAAGTTAGGCGCAATAGTGCTTAAATACTTGCCTTTTTTAGTTTTTCCATCTTCATTAAGAAAAGCGCCTTCTTTATCAATAAAAGACCCTATACCAATGCCTACACCATGTCCCCAAAAAAGCCTAGCGGGGCAGGCAAACTACTGCTTATATGCTTTGCATATTTAAAGTTTATAGAATGGTTGTTTACTGCGGCAGGAAAAGCATCCAACTCATTAAAATAACCATTAGCCCAAAAATCTTCTTCGTAGGTATGAACATCCATTTTTGTGCTGCTGTAATTGTACTGAAAAATTAATGAGGTTTTCCTGTTAATTACATACTCAGTGGTAAGGCCCAGTTTTGGCCTGAATTTAAAGTCGGCATCGGCACCGTATGATGAGAATGGGAAAGCTAAGCTGGGGCCTACATTTGCCGTAACTAAAAGCCTTTTACCCATGTAGCCCGGGGCTGTGCCTTAATTGCAGAAAAACATGCAACCAGCAATACTATATATATATGTTTTAATTTCATTTGTTTTGTAGTATTTAAGAGGCTATTTGTTTTTGTTTTGTCCCTTACGGCTAATTTGTTTCAAATGGTCGTATAAGAATGTATTAATAATATCATTCTTATCGCCTAAGCCAACATGGCCTACGTTAACCATTTCTGTTTGGCCTGTTTTTACATTAAACACAATGGTGTAAACGTAGGTATTTGTTTTTTTAGCTATTAAATATGGAAAAGTAAAAAACCAAGAATAAACAGGCAGTATTACTGATATAGCAATAGCCAACCCAACGCCCTTTTTCTTCTCTACAAAGTTTATGGCCCCCATAATAGCCATAGGTTATCGGTACCGTGTTTTTTGCTTATTTCTTCAATACGCAAATGGTCTGTAGGTAACATTTTAAGCCTTTTATGGTCTATACGCTCATCCATCCAATCTATCAGTACGCACATATCATTATAATCATCTACGCTGCCGGCGTTAAACTCTTGCTTATCTAAAATATCTACATCAAGTTTTACGTCTGCTGATATGTCTTTAATTTTCTCATTAAGGTTTTTACGGGCTTCATCGCTACCGGCATACATTACAGGTGTTTTCTTACGTTCGTCAACCTTTAAATAAAAGGGGTTTACAATAAGTACTTTCTCCACTCCTAAAGCATAGCAATCCCACTTAGGGTTGTATTTTTGGCCTGCTTCCTTTTCATCCATTAAATACTCATTGTCTTCGCTATCTCCACTATCATCGCTATCGCTGTAGTGCCTGCTACTATTGCGTACTGATTTACGACGGGCTATTTCTTTCTTTTCTGTTGATTTATCTTTCTTGGTTTCTTTTGCAAGCCTGTCGTAGGTGTCAACAAAGTCTTTGTCTTTAAGCAGGTCTACAAAAGCGTAAGTAATAAAGTAGTTTTTATCTTCTACTTTTTTCTTCTTTTTAAGCTTGCTTGTTTTAGTTTGTTTTGGGGTGTCTTCATCCTCATCTTCATCACCATCTTTTTTCTTTTTAGATGATGAAGTAGTGGTTTTCTTTTTAGACTTTGTAGGCTCATCAGCTTTAGCTTCGGGGGTACGTGTAGTGTCTACAGGTGTTGTTCGGGCCTCTAAAGAAAAAGTTGATTTATTAGGATAATGCCTTTTTACCATATCATAAAAAATATCCTCAGTAATAAGGTTTACTTCCGTATCGTTATGGCGAAGCTTTGTTTTAAGCCTCCAGGCAAAGTTTAATGCAACTACGTTTATTTCATTGCTCTCCATTTTATCAAGCAGGTAATTAAACTTTTGCGACTCGCCCTGAACCTTACCGTATTTTATTGCCACCTCACGTATCCTTTTAGAGTTGGCATACTTTGTTAAGCCGTATAGCGACTTTAAGATTACCTTACTTAGGTATATGTTATCGGGGTTTTCTTTTAAAAGGCAAAAAGCCTGGTAAAGGGCACGGTCGTACTGGCGGTTAATAAGGTTTGTATGGCATAAATCAAAACGCGCCAACTTGCGTGTATTTAAAAACAAATCTTCAGATATGGCGTAGTTGCTACGTGTACGGGTTTTATCTTCCCCTCTAGCGATGAAATTTTATCGGCAATGTCGGCACGGCGTTTAGCTAGGTTAGGGTGGGTACTTGTTTTATCATCTTCTTCTTCATCTTCGCCCTCTACAACAGCAACCTCTTGCTGAATATAATCTACAGGAAAAACCAAGTGCTCAGATTCTAAAATTTTATGGTCAAACTCAAAATCTTCAAAAGGAAGTTGAGAGTATTTTAACACATCAAACGTGCCATTAATAGCATCTAGCGAGTAGCGGGTTTTGGCAAACAAGTCGAAGCCGTTAACATCTGCCTCACTTTCGTGCTCTTTAGAGTAGTTGCTTTTGGCAAGGTATTTTTTATCAATTTCTGATTTTCGATAACCACCCTCTCCTCTATCAATTTTATCGTTTTGCACATAGGCTTTAATAACGTGCTTTTTTTGGTAGTGGATAAGTTCGTGGCATATTACAAAGGCCAATTGTGCCTCGTTTTCTAGCTGTGCCAGTAAACCTGTGGTAACAAACATATAGCCTTGGTTGGTGGCAAAGGCATTTACTACCGACGATTTGATAACGAAAATACGCGTTTCGGCAAGTAACTTAGCATCTGATGCTGTTACCTCCCTGCGAACTTTTTCTACATAGTCAGAAATTGGGTCGTTATACAATACACGCCCGCTGATAAACAAATCTTTTATAGCGTAGCTGGTTTGCAAAACAAAAGACTCTTTGGCCTTTTTGTCTTTTTTAGTGCCCCCTTTGGTTAAATTTTTGCGAGATTCAACCATAAAATCCCTGCCGGTCATTTCAACCACATCGGGCAATGTGCCGGTGCTTTGCAGTGGAGTAAATTTAGCGAAATCGTACTGGGTAGCCGTTTGGGCATAACTACACACGGCCAACCCGGTTAGGGCAAGTAAGAGAAATTTTTTCATCAGGTTTTAATTAGTCCTTAGCAAATATATAATCTAAACTATTTGCCTGCCAACATTATATAAAAAAAGTTACCTGCCTTTTTTAGCAACCTCCAGGTTATTCTTAAATAGTTGATTGGTGGGTTCTAGTTTTACGGCCTTTTCGCCAAAGGGTATAGCCTTGCTAAACTGGCCCAAATCGTTATAGGCAGAGCATAGGTTGTTGTAGGCCAAAGCATAGTTTGGGTTAACCTCTAACGATTTGTTATACATATCTATAGCCTTGGTGTATTGCTTTTGGGTATGGTAATTTAAGCCCTTGGTTAAATACCCTTCGGCAGTGGGTTTAGCAGCCAGGTCGGCATCGTTCTTTTTCTGACTTAAAGAATAGTTAAGGTTGCCTTGTGCAAGGGTGTAGCCCGGGGCTATTTTAAGGGCCATGTTACATGCCGCCATAGCTTTATCGTAATTGCCCAGAGCGTTGTATGCAGAGCAAATATTATTATACGCCTCCGCATAGTCAGGCTTAACTTTAAGAGCATTTTCTGCTGCCAAAATACAATCTTCAAAACGGCTTTTATTGTAATACTCAAGACTTAGGTTAAGGTAGTTTTCTGGAGTAGGGTTTGCTTTTATCATATCAAGCAACTCATCAACCTTAGATTTGCGGTTTTGGCTGGCCTGCAAGTAGTAGTTGCCATATTGGTTGCCGGGAAAACGTTGTAGCATACGTTGGGCAGTTATCTTCATTTTATCCCACTCATACTCTGCCATGTAATAACCCATAAGCGTGGTGTAGGTAGCCTCATAGTCGGGACCCAGGTTTACTGCCTGCTCGGCATTCCAAATAGCTTCGGCCTTGCGGCCTTGTTTCCATAACCAGTTAGAATAAAAGTAATAAGCCCCGTAAAAACCACCCGCATATTGCTGGCCTTTTTTAAAGTGGTCGTCGGTTATTTTTACATACTTATTAGGAGCATTTTCTGCCATGCCAAGGGCATCGTAAGCCAATGCAATATTAATGTGCAGGTAAGAGTAGTATGGGTTGTATTTTAATCCTTTTGTATAATACTCTATAGCCCTGTTTAGGTATTTTACAGCACCCTGCTTATCGCCTTTGGCTGTATACTCAAACGATTTATTATACTGCGTAAGAGCATAATTCATAAGGCCGCGACCATTCTTAGGGCTTTTTTCGGTTACATCAAACCATAAATCCTCATCATTATCCCATACCTGGTTACGTTGGTATGTGCCAAATGCGTACGCGCTAATAAATAAAACTGCCGCGCACGATAATGCAACTTTTGCGGTACGTGTGCTAAAGGTGGTAAACTCTTTACTCCTAAAAAGTAAATAAACGCCCCAAACCACAGCTATAATCAACCCTATATTAGGGAAGAACATACGGTGGTCGTTCATAACCTCAGACAGTGGCTGAAAGCTTGATGTTGGCAACAAGGCCAAAAAGAACCACGATAAGCCAAAGGCAATAGGCCTTAGCTGGCGTTTGTTTGATGTTATTACTATGCTAACAAACAGGGCTAGCATAAACGCTATGCCTATAAAAAAGCGTTGGTCGGCTATAGATTCAAAAGCAGTTAAATCAGTATCAGCTGTAAGGTGCGTTGGTAAAAAGAATTCTTTAAAATAAAGCCAGTAAACATACACTTCGGTAATCAGGTATTTGTCCTTCGGTATCATAGAAGGCATAAATGTAGCCGGGCTCATTTTAATAATTAAAAAGTAGCCCAAGGCTGCAATTACCATAGACATAGCCGATGCCGCTATTACTTTAATAGTCAATATCTTCTTCCATGCTTCGGTTTTTAATAAATCAAAAACACCAATTTGCTCCTCAATAAAAAGTATATAAACTATAAGCATTGGGGCAAACATTACCGCGGTAGCTTTTACTAAAACAGCTAATACCATTGGTATTAAATACAAGAAAAAACGGCGGGCTACAGCAGAGTACTGGTAAGTAACAAAGGCCAGTAATATAAATAAGGTTGAGTAGGAGTCTGACCTTGAAATGATATAGTTAATAGTTTCGGCATTTACGGTATGGAACATATACCACAGGGTGCCAAACAAGGCAAAAAAGCGGGTATACCTGCCGGGTATTACCAACTGGAATAACCGCGCTAAAAAGAAATAAAGCAACACACCTAACACTAGGTACCAAAAGAAGTTGGAGATATGAAAAACAAAGGGCTTAGGCTGATCGTTAGCACGGGTAATGTATTTAGATGCCATTGCCTCGTCTACCAAAGCCTTATACTCAGGGGTGTTGGTTTTACCGGCCTTTTCCAGTTCAATCAATTTATCGCCCAGGTCTTTTCCTAATTGGTAGCTTACCCAATAATCGGTAGCAAGGCTAAGGGTAACCAATGGCCTGTATGTTTGGTTTGCAGGCAGTGGGGTAAATGTAGTAGCATCAGTAAAATATTTTTTATAATGCTGCTTTACATCGCGTATATACACGTTATCTGTAATAGTATGGCTATCATCAAAGTGGAAAGCGTTATCAAAATGGTTCCAATAAACGGCAAAAAGCGCAAACAGGCCTACTATGGCAATGGCCCAAAGTGTCCTATTGTCTGCCGGGTTGCTAAGCGTAATTGTTTCCTGTACTGTAACTTTTTCCTTCTTCATGGTACAAATATGGTGTAGGGGCAAAAATATGATAAAATACCAGTAGCTTTAACCGCAATTTGATTATGCAATTTCAACAACTTAAAATGTTAAAAAAACTATTACCACTTTTTGCGCTTATTTTTAGCTTACCACTGCTTGCCCAGGTTGAATATGAAGAGGATAACGGGGCAGAAGATAAAAAGGCTTACCGCTGTTTTGTAGACCTTACCAAAGTGCACGATGATAAACTAACCGTACTTGTTTATACCCCAAAAACAGAAAACACTACTGTTGAGTACCGCATACCCCGCATGGTGCCTGGCACTTATTCTGTTTACGATTTTGGCCGTTTTGTATCAAACTTTACGGCTTTTGACAGCCGGGGCAAAAAGCTAACGGTAACCCCTACCGATAAAGACGGGTGGCTTATAGCCGATGCTAAAAATTTGACCATGGTTAGCTATGATGTAGAAGACACCTGGGATAGTGAAGACAAGGAGAACTTTGTGTTTGAACCCGCGGGTACCAACATACAGGCCGATACCAACTTTGTACTGAACAACTTTGGCTTTTTTGGTTATTTAAAAGACCTTAAAGAAATTCCTTATGAGTTATACATTACCAAGCCTACCGGGTTTTACGCATCTACCGGGGCGGCTAATTTAACAAGCGGCAAAACAGCCGACATAATTAAGTTTGATAACTACCACCAACTGGCCGACTCGCCCATTATGTATTGCCAGCCCGATACTGCATGGCTAAACGTTGGAGGGGCTAAAATATTGGTATCGGTATATTCTCCAAATAAAAAGGTAACATCAAAAGAGTTGGCCACCAACATTAACCAGATACTGGTTGCCCAAAAAGATTATTTAGGAGGAACATTGCCTGTGAAGAAGTATGCTTTTATAATAAACCTGTATTCGGGGCTGTTTAGCCGGTCGGGGTCTTATGGTGCGTTAGAGCATTCCTATTCATCGTTCTACTTTCTGCCTGAGGCTAACGTAGACAACTTATCTCAATCGGTAAAGGATATATCGGCACACGAGTTTTTCCACATCGTTACGCCCCTTAATATCCATTCTGAAGAAATACAGTTTTTCGACTACGATAACCCCAAAATGTCGGCCCACTTGTGGATGTATGAAGGCACTACAGAATATGCCGCATCGCTAGTGCAGATAAAGGCCGGGCTTATTACGCTTGATGATTATATAACTGTACTGCAAGATAAAATAGGCGGCGCCAAGAAGTATAACGATACATTGCCCTTTACTACCATGAGTCTTGGGGTGCTTGATAAGTACGAAGACCAATACGGCAACGTGTACGAAAAAGGGGCGTTGATTAGCTTATGCCTTGATATTAAACTACGTAGCTTGTCTGACGGTAAATACGGTATACAAAACCTTATGGCCGACCTATCTAAAAAGTATGGTAAAGACAAACCTTTTAAAGACAACGAATTGTTTGACGAGATTACCCGCCTTACCTACCCCGAAATTGGCGTTTTTCTTAAAACATACGTGGGTGGAAATAAACCTTTGCCAATAAAAGATATGGTAGAATTGGTTGGAATAGCATACGATAACCAATCGGCAGATAAGCGCCTGGTTATAGGCGGCAGGCAGGCCTTTGCAGGTTCTAACGCTATATTTATTGATGACAGGTTAGTTGATGATAGCGGCGCTGTAAAGGGCTGCATGCTGGAGGCTGATGATGTAATTGTAGCTATAGATGGTAAACGCATTACCCCCGATAATGTAGATGCGCTTTTTACTACCTTAAAAGATAAAGCTGTGCAAGGCCAACAGGTAACTATGGTGGCAAGGCATAATTACAATAACGAGGAGTTTACCCTAACCTGTACTCCTAAGCTTATACACATTGCCAGCGGTTCTCTTACGTTAAAACTAAACCCTAATGCTACACCTAAGCAGCTATCGCTGCGCAAAGCGTGGATTGGGCAGTAAACTTTCATTGACATTAATTCTCATTAATGTATAAATACCTCCTCTTCATTACTTTTTGCTTGTCCAAAAAGTAACCAAAAAGACACCACCCCGCATCAAGTGCGGGGCAGGCTACAAGCAAAAACTCTCAAATTTCGCTTTCGCACATGGCCCCGTTCTAGTTGCCGTGCGAAATTTGGAGTTCACACAGGGCGTGGACAAGCCCCCGCACATATTCCCCGTTAAAAATCAGGCACCCTACGGCGCTAAAATAATAAAGGCAGGTAACCCTGCCTTTATTATAATTTTAAACTGAAAACTGGAAACCGGCAACTGAGAACTATTGCCCCCTTGCTACAGTAATGGTTCCGTGTTTATCAATATCACCAATTTTAAATACATAGTAATATACCCCTTCGGTAACTTCAGCCCCCCTGGGTATAACCATCCCAACAGCCGCTACCTTCCCAGATTTTACGGCCCCAACGGTTGTAAATAGTAAGTTCGGTGCAGGCAAGTAACGGATACGATTCAGGAGCTAAGTTATAGCCGGCGGGTATTGCCGGATTAAAACAGTTATTAAGATTATCGCCATTTAGCGGGGTAAATACATTTACATCATTCAATTGTAAATAGCCGCCAATACCCTGGGCAGTAATGGTAACCGTTACCGTATCAGAACATGGCGCGTTGCCCACAACCAAGCTAATAGTATACGAACTGCTGTAGTCAACCAAGATGCTTGTATCGCCGGTAGATGGTATATAACCATTACCAAAATTCCAATAGAATGGGCCTGTTCCGCCCGATGTGTTATCTAACACCAGACCCAAATTATCGCACGTTGGAGCAAAAGTATATTCAAAACTAGCTACCGGCGGGGCGTTAGAAATAACCACTGTAACGGTATCAACATCGCTTGCACAGTTAACAGAATCCACTGTTGATACGTTAACTATATATGTTGTTGTTTGGCTAATATCAACCGTAGGGTTAGAAATTGCAGGGTCGTTTAAGCCTGTTGAAGGCGACCATTGATAATTATATAACCCTGAATTATCTACTATACCTATTTGCCCTGTTTGGCCTAAGCAAAGTGTAACATCGGGCCCCATATTGGCATTAAGTGTTCCCTGAAAATTTACTGTTTGGTAAAACGTATCTACGCACGTACCATTGGTTACCAATAAAGTAAAAACAGTAGGTGTTGTAATGCTTGCTAATGGATTTGATGCGCTTGGGTTACTTACATTACCTGCCGGGGTCCACGTATAGGTTACGTTAGGGTCGCTAAGTGGAGGAATACCAATTTGCACAGGAATACCCGGGCATGTAGCAGCATCAGGCAATGTAGATGCTGTTTCATCTAAAATAAATATTATTTGCGATGTGGTATCGGCAATGTTACAGTTGGCGGGGTTTTGCGCAATAAGGGTAACTGTATATGTACCGGGGTTGGTGTAGGTATGCTGTGGATTAACAGCATTAGAGTTTGGAGAGCTATCGCCAAAGTCCCAGATATAAGTTATACCGCCCGTACTCAGGTTATTAAAGGTAATATCGTATGGCGCGCAACCTGTTTGTGGGTATGCAAAATCAGCTACGGTTAAAGGAAAATCAAAGTCGAATTTAAAAACACCGTTGTTACAATTGGTGCTGTTGTTAAATTCAGAAACAACACCGGGAGTAACCGGCATATCGCTTAATCCACCGCAGCCTGCACACATTGATTGGTAAATAATACCCTGCCTGTCGAAACGGCTGGTGCCACCATCTACGTGCTCTTCGGCCACTGCCCCGCCAAAATATGTTGCATATACTAATGATGAAGCGTTATCGTCAATAATCATAAGGTAATAATCGCTGCCATCGGTATTAGATTGGAATGCATCATTAGTTAATGGAAGCCCTGTTGTGTTTGCGTTATTAATGTTTTGTCCAAACAAATCGCCACCCCAGCCTGATACATATACCTTGTTACAAACGTCAACAAGAAACGCCGATGGAACAATATCGGGCTTGCCGGCGGCTTTACCAAAAGCGGTTGACCATACAATGTTATCTAAGTCGGGCGCCAGCTTAGCAATAAACTGATTGCCACCGGGGTTGTTAAACGCGGCATTAACAATAAGGCTGGTGCCTAAACCCTCGGTTTGCCCTACAAAGTATACATCGCCCTGCTTATCCAACTGCACAAAATAGGCCTGGTCGTATTGGTCGGTGCCGTAATAGGTAGAGCGTAATAGCTGCTGCCCGTTTGCCGATATTTTAGATACAAACGCATCGGCACTGCCGCCTAAATACGCGGTGTGCAAAGCCCCATTGGTTACAGGGAAGTTTTGCGATGTAGTACCGCCCGTGGCATAAACGTTGTAGCTTTTATCTACTATTAAAGAGTATATAGCATCGGCATTGCCGCCACCTAAATATGTAGCCCATTGCAGGGTAGACAAGTTGTTATCAAACTTAGCTATACAACCATCTTGCGAGCCACCATTTCCGGGTTGCAAGGTGCTAATGGTAACAGGCAGGTTAGTTGAAAGGGTTGAGGAACCTATATAAACGTTGTTTAACTGGTCTATAAAAATCTCGCCACGAGATTGGTCGGCGTAGTTGTATTGCAGGTTACTGTTGATGTTTAGGCCATCGTTACCAGAGCCACCGTAGTAGGTAGATGATAAAAGCGCTGTTCCATCATCTTTAAAACGTGCTATGTATATATCAGACCCAATGTTAAAATCTATAAAGCCCGATTCAAAACTAATGCTTGTACCACCATTAAAAGTAGCATCGTAAGCACCTGTGGTTGTAGGGAAGTTATCAGACCCTGTGCTGCCATAAACGTATAATTCGTTATTGGCATTTACAATCATACTGTGGGGCTGGTCGGCTTCATCGCCACCTAAATAGGTAGAGAATAAAAATGTTGAACCATCTGATGTGTATTTGCTGATGGTTGCATCGCAACTACCACCGCCAAAATTTTGCTGGAATGGCCCTGTTGAAAGTGGGTACCCATTGGCAAAAGCTATGCCGCCGGCATACAGGTTGCCAAACTGGTCGTACGTGGCAGTAAAGCCCCAGTTATCAACTATAGAACCAGAATAAGAACAGAACACCAGGTTAGGGTCTACTACCAATTCGTAGCGTTTATCATAACCATTGGGAAATGTATAATATACTTTTGTGCCCTTTAACACAAAAGCACATTCAACAGGAACGCTAACGCCATTTATTAACTGAAAAGCAACCGGTTTTTGCTCAATAATATCGTTAATGGATGTGTTTATTATCAGGTTTCCATCTTTCAATTGCAGGCCGCTGGTGCCTTCAAAATCAAGCACTATCTGGTCGGCATTGGCATTAGGTGCTACAGTAAACTCATACTTAACAGACATGCCATTAGCCTTTACCGATAGGTCTATGCCGTTGTAAATGCCCACATAGCGTACATCTTGAAAAGCATTTACATGCGATGCCCATTTGTCTTTTTTATTGCCTATGTAATAGTTGTAATACTCGTTGGTTTGACCCAGAGCAAAGGTTGCAGGGTTTGGGTTAGCGCCCGAAAATTTCAATTTAAATGCGTGGAAATCTATCTCTTTTTTAGGAGGAAGACCATCGCCTTTATTAGCATGAACCCTTTGTACAGCCTTGCCATCCCAAAAATTAAAGGTCAGGCAGTTTTTTTCAAAAAACAGGTCTCCATCAGGTATAGAGGCTTTATACAGGATTTTATTATCCCACTGGCCTTTGTTCTGAATAAAGCGGATGGCGCTTTTTCCATCATCGGCAAGGGCAGTAAAGGCTGAAAATAATACAGCGCTAAAAGTGAGTAATAATAAGGGTAGTAAATGTTTTTTCATACCTACGTACAGCTTTAACTTTATAAAAATAGTTTTTATAAAGTACAAAACCAATAGAATCAATAAAAAACGTGATTAAATCATTTTTTTGAACTGGGCCAGCAGGGCCTTAAACTCATCGAGTTTGCGTGCGGGCACACCGGCAATTTCCGGTTCATCCTCAAAGCTTTTGGTAACAACGCTGCCTAAACCAACAACGGTATTATCGCCAATAACAATGTTGTTGCGCAGGCTTACCGATGGGGCTATCCAGCAATTGGCGCCTATTTTGGTGCTGCCGCCTATCATGGTGTTGGCTATGATTAAGGAGTTTTCGCCAATTTCTACATTATGGGCAATATGTACCAGATTATCAACCTTTACACCTTTGTGGATTATGGTATCGTTAAGCGAGCCACGGTCTATGCACACATTGCTGCCAATTTGCACATTATCGCCAATAATTACAGCCCCAAAGTGAGGAAACTCTGCGTATTCGCCCGCTTCGTTTTTTGTCAACCCAAAGCCACTGTTACCAAGCACTGTGTTCGATTTTATAACCACATTGTTGCCAATGGTGCAGTTGTGCTGTATATGCACGTTATTACCAATATTAGTATTATCGCCAATGGTAACGTCATCTTCTACAACGCTGTAGGGGCCAATATTTACATTGCTGCCAATGGTTGCTTTGGCTGATATTATTGCTGTTGGGTGAATGGTGTGCTTAACCTGCTTATTGAAAAAATGCAGCAATATGGCCGATACCGTATTTTTAGGCTCGGTTGAAAAAATGAAGTGCTTGGTTTGAAAAACCTCGGGTTTGGCAAGGGGTTTAAAGGTTTCTTCCAGCACTATAACATTGCTGTTGCATTGCGCCAACAAATCATTGGCTGTAGCCGCGTATTTAGATGACAGAAACGTAATTTGCCCGGCAGTAGCTATGTTTATGCTTTTACCTGCGGTGATTATTTCAGAAAAATCAGCAGCGGGGCCACTTTGGGTTTGCAGTTCCAAAGCAGCGGCATAATCAAGAATATTTTGGGCAGTTACATTATCCATCGTATCATTTCAAAAGCCTCGGCATAGGGCTTGCGTATTTGTATACCGCGTAGTTTAGAAAGGCTGTTTACAAACTCATCGCTGCTGTAGTAGCGAAATTTTTGTGTTTCGTATTTATCAATCCATTCAATCTTTTTCTGCACATGGCGCTCTTCTAAAGCCACATACATATTGCTGTGGAAGGTAAAGTTATTCCAAGGCATTTCGTACCCTAAAATGCAGGTGTTTTTAAAGGCGCGTACCCCTTCTTCGTGAATGGTTTTATGGTCCTGGTGCACATCGGCACTGCTAGGTAGTAATACCAAATCGGGCTTTAGGCGGCGCTCCAAAGCGGTTAAATCTTCCAATATACTTTGGCGGTGTTCGGGGAAACAGCGCACCTCGTAATTATACATTATAAGGTTATGCTCTATGCCCATAAACTTAGCCGCGGCAATCAGCTCCTTTTTAATAGCATCAGGCTCGTAACCGGCAGGTACAGATTTTTCGCACATGCTAAATACGGCATAATGCACCTCTACCCCACTCTCTAACATTTTGGCAATGGTACCGCCCGATGAAAATTCGCCATCATCAGGGTGCGGGCCCAGTACCAGCAGTTTTTTTATATTTTGGATAAATCCGTCGCTCATTTAATTTTCGCTGTTTTTAATAAGTTGGGCTAATTTACGGGTTACCGCACGGCGAGAATATTCTTCAATACCGGGGCGGGTAATAGACCCGTTTTCATTTTTTTGCCACAGTAAATATATATCTTTTATAAAAGCGGCTATTTTTTCGGCTTCGGTGCGGCTAAAAATAGCCGACCGTTCAAACTTGTTTAGAAGATTGGCAGCATCGCCACCGGTATCGCCAAGGCACAACACAGGGCGGCCACTGGCAAGGTATTCCATCAGTTTACCCGATATAAGCAACTTGCTATCGGGGGTTTCGGCAAGGCTGTTGAATAAAAGGTCAGACGCGCTCATTTGCACCAACGCTTGCTGGTGTGCTAAATACCCTAACCTTATTATTTGTCCCTGCGGCAATACTTCAAGCAAATTTTGCTCTATGCCGGTAGACATTTCTCCGGCTGAATGGAATTCAACATTTGCCAAAGCATCAGGTACTTCTTTAAAGAACATTTTTAATCCATCAACAAAAGCATTGATTGGTTGGCTATCGCTTAAAATACCAATAAAGCTGATGATGAATTTTTTGCTTTGCTGATAGGCTGGCAGGCCCGCCATTTTATCGCTATCATACCCGTTGTACAGCACATTTACCTTGGCTTGGGCGGCAGGTTGCAGTTTGGCCGCCAACAACGATGCTAAGGTAGGCCCAACGGTAGTAACCCTATTAGCTGTTTCCAGTACCTTCTTTTCTAACCGTTTGTTTACGTTTTTGGCGTAATCGGTTTGAAAAAGCAATTCGTTATAGTAAATCTCAGTCCACGGGTCGCGCAAGTCGGCAAACCAGTTTATGTTGAGTTTCTTCTTTAAGTATAAACCCACCAAATGTGTAGAGTGCGGCGGACCAGTGGTTATAACGGTTTTAATACCTTCGGCCTTAATAATTTCGGCAGCCTTGGCGCGGGCATATTTTACCCAGCCCACGCGGGCATCGGGAATAAAAAAGTTACCTCTTACAAAGCGGCTTACTCGTTGAAAAAAGCCGGGCTTTTTTCGCCTGCAAAACCCTGGGGAATAAACTTACGCTCATCGCCACCCATAATTTTAGAGTAGAGTTTAAGCACCTCAAACGTATCGGTTTTGTGCACCTCTACCTCTTTTACCAGGTTGCCAAAACTCTCGTCAATAAACTTGTACGATGCCTTGGTTTCGTCAACGGTAATAACAATAGGTTCAAAGCCCAACTCGCGCAGGTGACGGGCAAAATACACCCAGCGCTGCACGCCCGAACCACCCGATGGAGGCCAATAGTATGTAATGATGAGCACCTTGGCCATTAAGCAGCAGGCTCTTCTTCTTTTTTACGACGAAGTTCTAAGAACAGCGCACCTGCCAACGCAAGAAACAATATAATTGAACCGGCTAAAGCCACACCTTCGCCTTTTTTGTATTCGGCAGGCTCAAACTTAAACTCAATTTTATGTTTGCCCGCATGCACTTTCATAGCGCGTAGCACAAAGTTGGCGCGCACATAATCGGTGGCTTTGCCATCAACATATACATTCCAGCCATTTTTGTAGTATATCTCAGAGAATACAGCCAGTTGGTCGGTAGCGGTATTGCTCTCGTACACCAAATGGTTTGGTTGGTACGATGCTAATTTGATGGTAGCGGCAGAATCGAAAGACGGTTTAAAGCCTGCCATTTGCGCTTCAAAAGCTTTATCAACCACGGCTGTTTGCTTAGGGTCTATTTTGTTAAGCGCTAAAATCTCGGCATCGGGGTTTTCTACTAACTGTAGATCTTTAACAAACCAAGCAGGCCCAAACGCATAAGGGTTAGACAATGCAGGGTAGTTAGGGTTAACAATAATATACTTAGTGTTAAGCATATTAAGTGTTGGGGTGCCCCTGTACATAGCGTCAATTATACTATCATTTAACCCGCCACCACTAAGGGTTTTGCGAATCATATCAATTTCACCATCTATACGAAAATCTATTAACTGCTGGTAGCGTTTAAGCTTGGCACCATGGTAGCCACCAATAGATGATGTGTAGTATGATACCGATGCGTCTTGTGTAAAGCTGCCTGCCAAATTTAACGTACGCTTGCCGGGGGTGTTATCGGTAAGGATAGAATTAATGGCGTTGTTTTTAGGGAATGGTACCTGTAGCTCTTTTTTAGCGGTAAAGCTTTTAGCATTTAAAAAGCGCTGGTCAACCATAATAATATCGCCTAAAATAAGAACGCCCACAGCGGCAATAACAATGCGCTTATCAAACGTAAATTTAAAGTAAGCAAACAACAAACCTGCAGCAGCAATAATAAACAGGAAGCTGCGTATGGCATCGGCTTTAAATATTGTTATACGAGCCGTTTCAAGGCTATCCTGGTAATCTAAAATCTGGTCGGTATATTGTTGGTTTCCACTAGCAGCCGCCTGGTTACCCATATCGGTAAACTGCGCAACCTCGGCAGCACTTAAGAAAGTATTAAATGTTGTTGGTGTTAAATACATTAACAAGCAAAGGCCACCCGTAACGGCAAATACAACAATAAAACCGTGCAGGTTTTTAAAGTTGGTTTCTTTACCAAACAGCACCATTTTGGTGTTTAAAAAATCAGGTGTGGTAAGTACTTTGTATAAACCAAACAAGCCCAATAGCGGCAGGGTAAAGTTGGCTACGGTAAGCATCATAGATACCGAACGGAACTTGTTGTAACCGGGAATATAATCAACCGCAAAGTTGAATAAGCCCGGCCAGTTGCCGCCCCACGAGAATGTTATAGAAAGGATGGTTGCTACCAGCATGGCCCATTTAAACGGACCGCTAACAAACATTAAACCCAATACAAATAAGAACACTATGATAGCACCGGCATAGGTAGGGCCTGCGGTAAAAGGCTGGTCGCCATAGTAGGCGTTGCTTTGTGCAATTTGCTTTTTATAGGCAGGCTTAACGTCTTTAAGCGCACTCTTATTATCAGTACCAATGGCTTCAGTTTCACCGCCTTTGTAATTTGGTATTAACAGGGTAAAGGTTTCGCTAACGCCAACACTCCACTGGGTTATATAATCGCGCGGAAGACCACCGGTTTGGTTGTTCTTCTCGGCACTGGTGCTATCGGCTGCCTTGGTCTGGACTAGGTATTGTAAGTTCTGATTTGCCACGGGTGGTGTATTTACCATAATCATACGTTAACCAAATGTTGGTAGTGTTTGGCAAAAAGCCCAACACAGCGCCAACAAATAAAAAGCCAATAGCTTTTGCAAACAGGGCAACGCGTTTTTCTTTAATAGCGCCGTACATTTCAAACAACACATACACACCCAACATCATTATAGTGTAGTAGGTAATTTGTAAGTGGTTGCTGTATAGTTGCAGACCCAGGAACAAGGCTGTTAAGGCCGCACCCAAGAAGAATTTACCCCTGAATGTAAGTATGAAGGATGCCAAAATTGGCGCCATATAAGCAATAGCATGCGCCTTTGATGTATGGCCTACCTCTAACGATATTACATAATAACTGCATAAGGCATAGGCAATGGCCCCTACAGCGGCTGTCATAGAATCTACCTTTAGCACACACAGCAAAAAGTAGAAGCCCAACATGCACAAAAACAAATAATCGGCCGGGCGTGGCAGGTAAAGGCTCAACAGCTTATCAATATGCTTTAGCAGGTTAGATGGGTATAGCACCGATATTTGATAGGCCGGCATACCGCCAAACATAGAGTTGGTCCACAATGGCTCTGAATTATTTTTCTCGCGGAAATCATTAATTTCTTTAGACATGCCCTGAAACTGCGAAATATCGCTTTGTTTAAGCTCCTTGCCTTTTAACAGGGGGTTTAAATAACCAAAGGTTATGGCCACAAATGCTACAACGGCAATTAGGTGAGGGATAATACTTTTAAAATTAAAGTTGTTCATGTGTTGTATTTGGGTATAGCTATTTTACTTCTTCGTAGTCAATATAGTCGCCGCCTTTAATGGTTTTATCTTCTTTGGGCGGTGTTTTAATTTCGGTACGGGCATTCATTTCCTGTTGCTGTTGGCGCATGCGCTCTTGCGCATTGTTTATAGCACCGCGCATCAGTTCAGGCAACACGTACTTCATAAACGTACGGTACACCATATAAATTAACAATAGTATGAGTATGGGCCTCATTAAGCAAATTTTAACGGGCAAATTTAAACTTTATTATAAAGCCAACGCGGGTAAGGTAATCTTATACAGCACATTTATAAACCACCCTTATTGTCAGGTTCTTTAATGTTTCTTACATAGTTTACAAGAGAAAAAACAAATAGTAAATAATTACAAATAGCTGATATACAACAATCTATACTAAATCTATGTACAATTTAGTATGGAAAAAGGTGTTGAAATCTTACACGGGTAGTGTTTAAGGGCTTGTTTAATACTTTCTTACATTTAAACAAGGCTAATTTTAACCTTATATAGGGTTGTAAGATTTGTAGTGGTGCAGAAAGAAAGAAACATATTTAAACGAATTTCGAAATGGGGCCAAGACCCCTTACTTAGTGATGAGTATAACCGCCGTGTAGTTGTTACCAATAACCTATTGATGGTATGCATTGCACTGTGTATTTTTTTAGCCAGCCTGTTTTACTACCAGGGGTTAACCAACCACTTTATTGGACAAAGCATTGCGGTGGGCATTTACAGTGTATCGCTTTTGCTATCAGCCTTAAAAAGGGTTGAATGGGCCAAAGTAACAGCACTGCTACTATCTAACATAGGCATGTTTACTTTTATGACAGCCCTTGGAGAGCACCGTGGCATAACGCTTATTGTTATAACGCTGGTTAGCGTTCCGTTTGTAGTTTTTGAGTTTAAGCAATGGTACAAAATTACATTTTTTGTACTGTCGCCATTGGTGCTGTACTATGTGCTAAACGTTACCGATTATCAGTTTATAGCCTTTGAGCCTGTAGCGCCAAACCTTAAAGAAATTATTTTTTCTATACTGTTTGTATCATCAACCGTAAGTATTGCGCTGTGCATACTATTTTTGGCCAAAGAACGCATAGAAGACCAACGTAAGCTGGGCGAAAGGCAATCACTAATTTCTAAGATAGCAGAGATATCGCCCAACATTATTTACATTTTTGACTTAGAAAGCAACAAACCCATATATGCAAACGATAAGTTGCACAGCGTAATGGGCTTTATAAAAGAAGAACTAAACTGGAACACGTTAAAAAGCCTTATCCACCCGCAAGATATACCCGAGGTAGAAAATAATACCCGCTTACTATTCAGTCGGAAAGACAATAGCCCTGTTATTACCAACTACCGCATGCGTACCAAAGGCGGCGATTATATTTGGATACGTAACCGCAGCCAAGTATTTGAGCGCGACGCTAAAGGCAGGGTTAAACAGGTATTGGGTGTATCTGAAGATATTACTGAAAAGATAACCGAAAAGGCAGCCTATACCAACCTCGACTATCTACAAAAGAACATATTAGAGGCATCGCCATACGCTATTATAAGTACCGATGCCAATGGTATTTTAACCACATTTAATACCGCTGCCGAGAAGATGTTTGGCTACAGTGCCGAAGAACTGATTGGTAAGAAAACCCCATCGAAACTATTTGACCGCAAAGAGGTTATTGCCCGTGCAAAGCAAATGAGCAAAGATTTGGGGGTTGATATTACACCGCCGCTGTTTGTAATTGTGCAACGCCCATTGCTTGGCCTGCCCGACTTTAGCGAGTGGACCTACGTTAAAAAAGATGGCAGCCGTTTCCCCGCTCTTATTACCGTTAACGTTTTAAAAGACGACAAAGGAAACATAACAGGTTACCTGGGTATAGCGCAAGATATTACTAAACGCAAGCGCGAAGAACAAATGCTTACCAAAGCCAAAAACGCTGCTGAAGAAGCCAACAGGGCAAAATCGCAGTTTTTGGCTAACATGAGCCACGAGATACGCACCCCGCTGAACGCTATTTTAGGTATGACATCGCTAACGCTGGAAGGCGAACTAAACGATGAGCAACGCCAGTACCTGGGCTACGTAAAAGAATCGGGCAACAACTTGTTGCAGGTGATAAACGACATTTTGGACTTCTCTAAAATTGAGTCGGGGGTGTTTGAATTGTTCCCCACCGATTTTAACCTGCACTCTACCATAAACAGCATAATAAAATCGGCCGGGGTTAAGGCCAACCAGAAAAACCTGGAGCTGTTTACCAATTTTGATAAAGAGATACCCGCCATGTTTATTGGCGATGCTGTGCGCCTTGGGCAAATACTTACCAACCTGTTGGGCAATGCCGTTAAGTTTACCGACAAAGGCCATATAGCCCTTACCGTTGAAAAGGTGAACGACGACAGCGACTATATGGAACTTAGGTTTAAAGTTAGCGATACCGGCATTGGCATACCGCAAAATAAACACGAGTTTATATTCCAGGCTTTTGCACAGGTTGACGACAGCCACAAACGCAGCTACCAAGGCACGGGCTTAGGTTTAAGCATATCTCGACGCCTGAGTAGAACAAATGAATGGCCGTATTTGGATAGAAAGCGAACCCGGCCAAGGCAGCCACTTTATATTTACCGTTAAGTTAAAACTTAGCCTGCAGGCCGACCCTTATTTGAACGATTATAGCCACCTGCAACTGCTTACATTGGTAGACCAGGAAGGCAAAAAACTTAGCTATGGCAACATGGCAAGCCTTATAAACCTGGGCTACTCCAGTATAAGCAACCTTTCTCAGCTAAGCCCTGCAACAGCTCCGGGCAAGCGCGGGGTTTTATTAATAGACCGCGATGACTATGCCGATATATTACCGGGCATAGCAGACCTGTTTGCCAATACCAATACGGTAAAAATTGTTACCATAAACCAAAATACCGACCACGAAATAAAAGCCCAAATAGAAGCTATGGGCTTTAAAATTATACTTAAACCCATAATTAGCTACGAGCTAAAGGCAGTGCTTGATAATTACCCCGCGCAGGTTACCGCACCGCGACCAGATGTGGCCCAGGTAACAGGCCGCCACCAGGTTTTAGTCGCCGATGGCCCGCTGCACTTTTTGGTGGTAGATGATAATGATGTAAACAGGCTTCTTACATCCAGGGTAATAGAAAAAATGGGCTATAGTGTAGATGTGGCTGTGAATGGAGAGGAGGCGGTAGAGAGGGTAAATGCACGCATTTACGATATGGTGATTATGGATATTCAAATGCCGCAAATGGACGGTATAGAAGCCACACAGCTTATACGTGAAATTGACTTGGAACGCGGGTTACACACCCCCATTATTGCAATGACAGCCCATGCTATGAAAGGCGACCGTGAGCGCTACCTGGAGCAGGGTGTTGACGAATACATTTCGAAGCCGTTTGAAAGGAAGCAACTAGAAGAGAAAATTGAGGTGTTGACAGAACGCTTTGAAAGGCCAACCCAATTGTTTAACCACCTAAAAACACCTGCTATGCAAAACAAACCGGCGGATAAGGTAGACCTTAGCTATTTGGAAAACCTTTTAAACGGAAACGACAAAGCTATAAGCGAAGTATTGGGCATGTTTGTTATGCAAACGCCCATATTGCTAGGCGATATGCAACAGGCATATAACAATGGGCAGATGGATAGCCTTAGCAAGATTACCCATAAGCTAAAGGGCACATTGGTGGCTATTGGGGTAAATGGTAAAGACATGGAACGTCTTAAAACAATTGAAGAAAATGCACGCCTTGATATTAACCGGGAAGGGATGAAGCCACTAATGCAGGCATCTGGGGAGCGCTTAATGACTATTGTAAGTGAGATTAAAGAGTATGTTGAGGATTTGAACCACAAAGCCAATTCTTAACTACGCTATGTATATACCAACCAACCTGAAATTAGTCTGCTATGAAGAAACAAATACTTTTAGTAGAAGATAATGAAATAGATGCTTTCCGCGTTAAGCAAGCCTTAGCCAACGGGGTGTATGCCAAGTACAATGTACAGCACTATACCACCCTGGGCGAAGCTTTAGAATGGCTTAACAGCAACGAAGCGCAACTGGTTTTATTAGACCTGGGGCTACCCGATAGTGTGGATGTAAACACCTACCGCACCTTTGCCGACGGGCACCCGTTTATACCGGTTGTTATTCTATCATCAACCGATAATTATACTATTGGGTTGGATGCTATACGCAATGGCGCGCAAGACTTTGTAGAGAAAGAACGGTTGGAGCCAATAATTTTAGAACGGGCAATCAACAAGGCTTTGGAACGTACCCGCCTTATTAATGAACTGGAAAAAGCCCGTACCGAAGCGTTGCTTAGCACCTCTAAATTAACATCGGTAATAGATAACTCGCAGCATACTATATGGTTGGTAGATACCAACTTTAAACTGGAAGCCTTTAACAAAAAATTTGCTACCAGCATAAAACGCAAAACAGGAACGCCGCCCCGTGTTGGTGAGAATGTAAATGAGAATGTACATATTAACAACTTCGACTCGTGGCGCTTTTTATATAACCGCGCCCTAAGCGGCGAACAGTTTACCGAGGTTAAGAAATACCTCATTGATAACAGAGATTATTATGCTGAATATACCTTTGTACCGGTAAAACAAGGCGGCAAAGTATCGGGTATATCTGTAAGTGCCCGTGACATTACCAACAAGCGCCGCATGATGGCGTTGTTGCAGGCAGAGAAGCAAATACTTGCCGACCAGGCCATGGGTAAATCTTTTGATATATCGTTTACCAACCTTATAAATAATATTGAAAAGCTGGGCCACGGCATGCAGTGTTCTGTTATGCTTTGCAAGCCCGACAATAAGCTATATTATATAGCTGCCCCAAACCTTGATGCTAAGTTTGTAGCCAAAACAAACGGGGTATGTTCTGTACCCGAAAGGTTAAACGCGCCTATTGTACTTAACGGCCCTACTACTACGGTGCTAGATAAAATGTTTACTGCAGGCTGGGAGCAGGTGCGCACATTAGGCAAAGCACATGGGTACGAAACTATCCACTCCTTCCCTATCCTATCTAGCCGCAACAGCACACTGGGTTGTATTACGGCATACTACAGGGCGGGTGTAAAAACATCTAAGCTTGATTTTGAAATTATAGAGCGTATAAAACTGTTGGCATCGGCTATTATAGAAAAGCAAATATCTGATGAAACCATTACGGCCAACGAAATGCGTTTTAGGGCGCTGATAGAAAAAAGCCAGGAGGTTATATTACTGTTAGATGCCAACGGAAAAGTGCAATATGCATCGCCATCGGCCACAAAAAGCCTGGGCTTTAAAACCCGCGATTTACAGAAGCATACCTTTTTTAAATATCTGCACAAGGATGATGTTGAAGAGCTAAAACGCAAAACAGCGCGCTTGCTTAAAAAGCCTGATAGCTTTATCAACCTAAACCTGCAACTAACCAATAAAAAAGGCGAGTGGAGAAAATTTGAAGGCAAGGCTACCAACCTGCTTAACGACCCATCTGTAAATGCGATAGTGCTTAACCTTAGCGATGTTACCGATGAGTTAGAAACACGCAAGGAACTGTTACTTCGCGAGCGCGCCTTAGAAGCATCGAGCAACGGTAAGCTTATTATAAACTCTTACCTGCCCGGCATGCCGGTGGTATATGCCAACCAGGCGTTTTTTGAAATGAGCGGCTTTACCGAAGATGATATTATAGACAAAGAAGGAAGCTTTTTAGTGGGCCCCGATACTGACCCTGACACAATGGACAGTATTTACTCTTGTTTGGTAAATAAAACTGAGTTTAAAGGAGAGGTGCTTAGCTACCGCAAAAACGGCAGTAAGTTCTGGAGCTATATAACCATGTCGCCGGTGTTTGATGATAAAGGCGAGTTGGTATATTATATATGCAACATGAATGATATTAGCGCCCTTAAAGACACCGAGATTAAGCTGCGCCAGAAAAACAACGAGCTAAACACCTTTGTATACAAAGCAACGCACGATTTAAAAGGGCCACTGGCATCTATACTTGGCCTTAGTCAACTAGCGGCAGATAATATTATTGACCCCGAAGCTAAGGCACTACATAAACTACATACGCGAGAGTACGTTAAGGTTGGATATGATATTGAACGACCTATTGCGAATATCTACCGTAACCCACGTTACACCTACCTATAAGCGTATTGACCTGCAAAAAATTGTAGACAACATCTCTAACATTGTAGGCGGTACGCACAAAAAGAAGGGGTAGAAATAAAATCCAACATTACGGTTACTAACGAGTTGTATACCGATGAAACCTTGTTATCATCGGCCCTGCAAAACTTGCTGGATAATGCCGTTAAATATAAAAACACACGCGCCGTATTGCCTTATGCTATGATAGAAGCACACAACCATAAAGAGGGTGTTGCCATTAGCATATCAGACAACGGATGCGGCACACCTAAAGAGATGCAGGACAAAATTTTTGACATGTTTTTTAGGGGTAATGAAAAGTCTACAGGATCGGGCCTGGGCTTGTATATGGTGAAAAAAGCCGTTGAAAAATTGAATGGTGATATTGATTTTACATCAGAGGTTGGTGTTGGCTCAGTTTTCACTTTATATTTGCCAAGCTTAAAACAGATATAAATTTGCATATTAAATAAATAATAAGTTATTTAGAGTGCTTAAACCTAAGGTAGTACTATGGCAGTAAAGAAACCCCAATCATCGTACAAAAACGTGATGCTGATTGACGACAGCGAGATTGATAACTTCATCAACCAGAAAATGATTGAGGGGTGCAACTTTGCAGGCAATGTATATGTACACACCAGCAGCAAGAGTGCTTTAGAGTTTTTAAAGAATTTTGACCGTACCGGTGTTTTTCCAAAAGAGCTTAGCCCGGAAGTGATTTTTCTTGACATTAACATGCCTATAATGGATGGCTTTCAGTTTGTTGATGAGTTTCAAAAACTAGGTAAAGAACTGCGCGATACTATTAAGATTGTTTTCTTAACTACATCGTTAAACCCGCAAGACCAAGAGAAGGCCTTAAAAACCCCGGGTGTGCTTAAATACATTAACAAGCCCCTTACCCGCGACCATTTAAATGGAATAGGGAAATAGGTTTCAGGGGTCAGAACTCAGGGATCAGAAAAAATATAAAATCCTCGATGCTTATGGCGTTGGGGATTTTTTTGTTTACATAGGTCAAATTTCATAAACTTACTTTAAATGCAACATTGTTGCATTTAAAGTAAAAAGTGTACTTTTGATGGATGGAAACTGAATACGAAGTAATAATAATAGGTGGCAGCTACGCTGGTTTATCAGCAGCAATGGCACTGGGCCGCTCTTTACGCAAAACCTTGATAATAGATAGCGGCAAACCCTGCAACAGCCCTACTCCACAATCTCACAACTTTATAACACACGATGGTAAAGCCCCTGCTGAAATAGCCAATATTGCCCAAGAACAAGTATTAAAATACCCCACAGTAGCGTTTTATAATGGCCTTGCAACCCACGCAAGCTCCATCACCAAAAGGCTATGAGGTTGGGACTGCTGCCGGCGATAGTTTTAGCGCTAAGAAGCTTTTATTTGCTACCGGTGTTACCGACCAAATGTATAATATACAAGGCTTTGCCGATTGCTGGGGAATTACTGCCCTACATTGTCCCTACTGCCATGGATATGAAATACGTAACAAAGCCATAGGTGTAATGGCCAATGGCGACCTTGCTTATGAATTATGCAAACTGCATAGCAACTGGACTAAAAAACTGATGCTGTTTACAAACGGGAAATCTACCCTAAATAAAGCTCAAACCGATGCGCTGTATAACAACAACATTGCCATAATTGAAACTGAAATTAGTGCTATAGCCCATACTAATGGCTATATGCAACATATAGAACTGGCCGATGGCAGCATTCAAAAAGTAGATGCTTTATATTCTAAAATTGCCTTTAAGCAACACTGTGAGTTGCCGGAACAACTAGGCTGTAGCCTTGATGAATATGGCTATATTGCTATTGATGTATTCCAAAAAACAACAGTAAACGGCATATATGCAGCGGGCGATAACACCACCATGTTCCGCTCTGTAGCCTTTTCCATAGCAGCAGGCAACAAGGCCGGGGCTGTTATAAACAAAGAACTGATTGATGACGCTTGGGCTTAATTAAACAAAAATCCCCGCTGCAATTAAGCAACAGGGATTTATATTCTATACGCTGTAAGCTATCAGCTATACGCTATTATGACATTTGAGAGGCCGCACGTTTACGGTCGTTCTCATCTAAATGTATTTTGCGTAAACGAATGCTTAGTGGGGTAATTTCCACGTACTCGTCTTTTTGTATGTATTCCATAGCCTCCTCTAAAGAGAATTTAATGGCCGGTGCAATACGGGTTTTATCGTCAGAACCACTGGCGCGCATGTTGGTCAGTTTTTTCTCGCCGGTAATATTTACCACTAAGTCGCCAGAGCGTATACCCTCGCCAATAACCTGTCCGCCGTAAACCTCATCGCCCGGCTCTACAAAGAAAGAACCACGGTCTTGCAATTTATCAATAGAATAAGCTACCGATGTACCTTTATCTTTAGCAATTAACACACCGTTTATACGTTGTGGAATTGGGCCTTTCCAAGGCTCGTAGCCTTTAAAGCGGTGGGCAATAATTGCCTCGCCCTGGGTAGCGGTAAGTAACTGGTTACGTAAACCAATAATACCACGGGCCGGAATGTTAAATTCAATGTGTTGTAAGTCGCCTTTAGGCTCCATAATGGTAAGTTCGCCTTTGCGTTGGGTAACCAACTCAATAACCTTACCCGATGTAGTTTCAGGAACATCAATAGTTAAAACCTCGATAGGCTCGCATTTTTGGCCGTCTATCATTTTAATGATAACCTGTGGCTGGCCTAATTGAATCTCGTACCCCTCGCGGCGCATGGTTTCAATAAGAATAGATAAATGGAGGATACCGCGGCCAAATACTAAGTAAGAATCAGCACTGTTGGTTTCTTCTACACGAAGGGCCAGGTTTTTCTCCAGCTCTTTAAATAAACGGTCGCGTAAGTGGCGCGATGTTACAAACTTGCCCTCTTTACCAAAAAACGGAGAGTTGTTAATGGTAAACAACATGTTCATTGTAGGCTCGTCGATAGGAATGGTTTTTAAGCCTTCAGGGTTTTCAAAGTCGGCAATGGTATCGCCAATTTCAAAACCTTCAATACCTGTAACGGCACAAATTTCGCCCGAAGAAACTTCAGACACTTTAGTACGGCCAAGGCCTTCGAATATAAATAACTCTTTAATACGAGATTTGGTAATGGTACCATCGCGCTTAACAACCGATACCGGCATGTTATCGGCAATACGTCCGCGCGATACGCGACCGATGGCGATACGGCCTGTGTAGGTAGAAAAGTCTAACGAGGTAATTTGTAACTGTGGGGTACCTTCTTGCTGTGGGGCGTTAGGTATCTTATCAATAATTACATCCAACAAGTGGGTAATATCTTCGGTAGGTACTTTAGGGTCTGGACCCATCCAGCCTTGTTTAGAAGAACCAAATACGGTTGGGAAATCTAACTGCTCTTCAGTAGCCTCCAGGTTAAAGAAAAGGTCGAACACGTTATCGTGAACCTCATCAGGACGGCAGTTTGGCTTATCAACTTTATTGATAACCAAAATAGCTTTTTTACCTTGAGAAAGGGCTTTTTGCAGTACGAAACGTGTTTGGGGCATAGGGCCCTCAAAAGCGTCAACAAGAAGAATAACACCGTCGGCCATGTTTAAAACACGCTCAACCTCACCGCCAAAGTCGGCGTGACCAGGGGTATCGATAATGTTAATTTTAACCCCTTTGTAGCGTACCGACACGTTTTTGGCAAGGATGGTAATACCACGCTCGCGCTCTAAATCGTTATTGTCAAGTATCAACTCACCGGCTTGTTGGTTCTCGCGAAACAACTTGGTTTGTAGTAAAATTTTGTCGACCAATGTAGTTTTACCGTGGTCAACGTGGGCAATGATTGCTATATTACGTATTTGTTCCATGCTCTGTTTAAAAACGGGTGCAAAGGTACGGCTTTTTATTGGATTTTTGGCCTATTGATTATACTAAGGCAGGCTATTTAACGTAGATTTGACAAAAGGCGCGGGTTTGTGGGTGATTTTAATCAGTTTTATTTGATATTTGAACAGAAGTAAACTAATTTTGGCAGAGTAGTTAAAAAACCACCAATAAAATGAGAGCTATAGATTCTTTGCTTGGCGAATACGCCGAAAGCCACCAAAACAAAACCAATAAAGCCATACACTATGTATGTGTACCCGCTATATTCTGGACTGTTGTAGCCCTGCTATGGAGCATTAAGCTACCCTTTAGCTTTGAGCTTGGCGAAGGCCGTGTTATAGAATTCAATGCCGCTTTTATAGCCCTTACACTGGTGCTTATTTATTACATACGCCTATCGTTTACCCTGGCATTGGGCATGTTGTTTTACACATTGCTATGTGCAGCGCTTTGTTATGTTTACGAAGCTAAGGTAGGTCCGGCGCTAGGCGGTTTTCCACTATGGGCATTTGCATTAATTACTTTTGTTGTAGCATGGATAGGCCAATTTTATGGCCATAACATAGAGGGTAAAAAACCATCGTTTTTAAAAGACCTTCAGTTTTTATTAATAGGCCCGGCCTGGATTATGAGTTACATCTACAAAAATGTAGGTTTAAAATACTAATATGCGCAAACTAATTTTAGTAGCAATGGCCCTGCAACTGTGCGTTGCGGGGCTTTTTGCAGAGATACTTCCGGTAAAAACTTACCCTCCCCGTCTGGCGCTGTTGCGCCAGACACCCTCTCAATGAGAGGGACCTTAAATGGTGGTACTATCAAAGTACTATCGTGGAATATATTTATGCTGCCTAAAGTGGTGGGCAACACAGGGCAGGAAATGCGTGCCAAGGGTATTGTTGATGCATTGAAAAATACTGACTATGATGTGATTGTTTTTCAGGAAGCGTGGACCAAGAACACCCGTGCTATTATTTGGGAAGGCCTTAAAAGCGCCTATCCTTATGATGCCGGTAAACCTTTTAAAGGCAGTGCCACCCTTACCAACAGCGGCATTTGGATTATTAGCAAACTCCCCATAAAAACCCGTGTAGACAAACTATACCGCGACTGTGACGGGGCCGATTGCTTTGCCCGCAAAGGCGCTACGCTGGTTGAGGTAGAGAAAGATGGTAAGACTTTTCAGATAGTAGGCACCCACCTGCAAGCCGATGAGGGCAAAGACAAACAGAAAGTGCGTAACGAACAGTACTACGACCTTAACAAGTTGCTTGGCGAAAACCAGAAAGATGGTGTAGCCCAAATTATTGCAGGCGATTTTAATACGCCGGTAACCGATACAACTCGCTATAACTACATGCTGCGCGCTATAAAATCGGAAGACGGGCCGCTGAGTGGCAACATGCAATACACCTGGGATAATAGCACTAACGATATTACCCACGGGCAAAAAGACACCAGCCAGGTGGTGCTTGATTATATTTTTACGCGCAACAACGGGGTTAATTTTACCAGCGAGCGTAGGTTGATTAAGCGCTTTCAGGTACGTTGGGCATGCGATAAAATAGACCTTAGCGACCATTACGCTATGGAAGGGGTGTTTGAGTATTAGAGGAGAGAAAAGTGAGGAGCGAGGAGTGGTAAGAGTTTGCTTATTACTTAATATAACAATATTGTATGAAACTACTTGTAACATATTGGGTTTGGGCGTTGGTTGCTGTGGCCCTTTTATCATGTAATACCAATACCGACACTGTAGCGCCTGTTGCTAAAATTAGCGCTAACGACCCATTTAAAAATAGTATTGTACCCACGCAAGAGTTTACCGTTGACGCTAAAACAGATAATGTAGTACAAGGCAATAACGGCACGGTGCTGGTTTTGCCCCAGGGTTGTTTTGTTGATGCTGACGGCAAGCCTGTGGAAGGAAATATAAAAGTAGAGTTGGCTGAAGCATTAAAGGTGGAAGATATGCTGGCATCTAACCTCACCACAACCGCTAACGGCCAACTGTTGCAAACCGATGGCATGATTTATTTTAATGCTACTGCCAACGGGCAACAACTGACTGTAAATAAAGATAACCCTGTATATATAGAAATACCCACACCCAAAAAGCAACCGGATATGATGGTGTACAGCGGCACGCGCGACTCTCTAGGGAATATGACGTGGAAAAACCCACGCAAACCTGAGAATTACTTGGTTACTGTTGACCTTGATAAGCTGGACTTTTTACCGCACGGCTTTGCTGATAGTGTTGCAAACAACATGCCTTTTAGAAAGTATAGAAAAGCTACTGATAAGTTAACTGATAGTTTGTACTACAGCCTATCGGGCAAGAGCCAATACGACTTTATAGACATGGATAAATTTTGGAAGGATTTATTCAAGGAATTCAATGTAAATGAACCATTGCTTACAGAACCTGTAAAACGGGATAGTACCAGAATTGCTGAACCTGCAAAAGGATATGATGAGCAAGGCGGAGAAGGGCATGGTTCGCACGGCCCAAGCGACTGGGAGTGTGGCATTGACCCCGCTATTATAAAGACCTTAAAATCGCCCCAATATAAAAATACGTTGATAGCTACCCGAGAGTTTGAAACAAGGCTAAAGGTGCTTTTTAAAACCTGCAAAAAGGGGGTTATTGACCTGTACTTTAACAACCTTGATAAGAATATGTATGAGATTGACAGCATGGCTGCCATAAAACTTGCTGGTACACCATACGAAAGTGATTTTATCACCTTTAAAAACCTGCGGAGCGGTAAAGTAAAAAATGGAGATAAGCACAGTAAGCTATTGCAAGGGTTTTATGAGCGCAAATTGAAAGAGGTAAAGGACAAACTGGAAGAAGCCAACAATAAGTTTAAAGAGGAAGTAAAGAAAACCACCGCCGATATTGAGGCGGTTAAAAATGATTACAAAGAGGTGCTGGTAAAACGAGAAAGCTACCGAATGGAAACATACGGGTTTATAGCTACCGAAACCGGTTGGATAAACATTGACAATGGAACAATTGAGAAAGACTGGGCACCGCAAACCATGGAGTTGTTTGTTGAGGGCGGTAAAGGTTATGAGCGCACCTACGGCTATGTAATTTTTACATCAATAAAAAGCCTGAGTACGTTTTAACACCGGTGATAAAGAAACCTTTTATAGCGGTACCGATGGTGACAGGTACATGAATATGCCCAAGAATAAACCGGCGGTGGCAATAGCCGTTGCCTACAAAGGCGACCAGCTGTTTTTTACCGTTAAAGATTTTATGCTTGGCACTGATAGCAAAGTGGTTTTAAAACCCGAAAGTGGTAAAATGACAGCGCTTAAAGCAGCACTAAGGCCGTACGATAAATACCTGCCTGAAAACCGCATAGACCAAGACCTTTACAACCTGGAAAAGCTATATAAGCAAGAACTTAAAGGTAAGAAGCTGATTAAGGAAAATGAGCTTATGTTGAAGCTATGGTATGTTGCGTACCCTTGTTGCGGTAGAGACAGACCTGCTGCAGCGCATGGGGGTGAGCAATAAATCTTGACAAAGGGCATGGTGGGGTTGTATCTTTGTGCTCAACCAAAAAACCTGCTTTTATGCCTGTAAATCAATCGGCGAAAACACCATTATTAGCTACATACTGTAAGGGATAGACCCCTCCCAACCCTCCCCTTAAAGGGAGGGCTTAGAAACCTCCCAACGTTGAATGTCGGGATGCTGCAAAAGCAGCACGCGAAAACGTGTTATCGAGCTATGCCATAGGCATCCCTTTGGGACATGCTGTAAGGGAATCCGTGCCCCCTCCGTCCTCCTTTCGTCGGACACCTCCCCTACAAGTAGGGGAGGAAAACAGATCCCGATTTATCGGGAGAAGTTGGAGGGGTACAAAAAGTAAACTATAACCGAAATACAATTGATAAACATACCTGCGAAAACGATAGTATTAACTACACACTGTAGTGGTTTGAATGGGTAAACTATGTTGTAATAAGCCAATATTTGTAAGGCTGGCAGGTAGAATTTGATAGTTAAAAACCGTAAACTATTACTTTTAAAATAGTATATTTGAAATTCATTTAACACATTGTATTATGAGCATGGTAGAAGAAGCCATTTTGGTAAACGGTAAAAAGATTGTTGATGCCCAACGTAACTATTTTAACACGGGTGTTACCAAAAGCTACGATTTTAGGCTTAAACAACTGAAGCTGCTAAAGGCCGCGGTTGAAAAGCACGAGAAGCAAATAGTAGATGCATTATATGCCGACCTGCGTAAGCCTGCTTTGGAAGCCTATGCTACGGAGCATACCATTACCCTGGCCGATCTTGACCTTGCTATAAGTAATCTATCTAGCTGGATGAAGCCGGAGCGTGTGCCTACTCCATTGTTCTTTATGCCGGGCAAAAGCCGCATACACTCTGAGCCATACGGTGTTACGCTTACCATAGCCCCGTGGAACTACCCATTTAAAAATCTTATAGCCCCTGTTATTGGTGCATTGTGTGCAGGTAATACTATGGTGTTGAAACCATCGGAGCTGGCACCTGCTACTTCTAAAGCCATTACCGATATGGTATCTGAGTTTTTTGAGCCACAATATATGACGGTGGTTGAAGGTGGTGTGAAAGAAACCCAAGAACTGCTAGACCAAGAATGGGACTTTATAATGTTTACAGGCGGTACAGAGATTGGCCGCATTATATATCAGGCGGCGGCTAAAAACCTTACGCCTGTTGCGTTAGAGCTGGGTGGTAAAAGTCCGTGTATTGTAGATAGCGATGTAAACCTGGAGGTTGCTGCTAAGCGTATTTGCTGGGGTAAATTTACCAACACCGGCCAAATTTGTATTGCCCCTGATTATATCTATGTACAAAAAGATATTAAAGCCAAGTTTATAGAACTGGTTAAGAAAAACATTACGGAGTTTTTTGGTGCTGACCCCAAGCAAAGCCCCGATTTTGGCCGTATTATTAGCAACCGCCACTTTAACCGCATTAAAAACCTTATTGACGGTGATGTAATTGTTGGTGGCCAAACAGATGAAAGTCAGAAGTATATTGCCCCTACGGTTATAGATAATGTAACGCCTGAGAGCAAAGTAATGCAGGAAGAAATATTTGGCCCTATTATGCCTATTATGGAGTATAATACCATTGATGAAGTTATAGGCCATATTAACGCAGGCAGCAAGCCGTTAGCCCTTTACATATTTAGCAACAGCAGCAGCTTTAGCGATAAGATTGTAACCGAAACATCATCGGGTGCGGTGTTGATTAACGATGTGCTGGTACATGCAGGCCACCCTCACCTACCCTTTGGCGGTGTTGGTAACAGCGGTATGGGCGCTTACAATGGCCGCATTAGCTTTGATACCTATTCTCACCGTAAGGGGGTACTTACACGCTCTTTTATGTTCGACGTAAAACAACGCTACGCCCCGGCAACAGAGAAGAATACTAACTTCTTAAAGTTTGCTATAAGGAAACTGATTGGCTAAATCACTATGCTGAGAAATACGATAATACTTGCCATCATAATTAGCAGCTTTACTGTTAGAGGACAGATATTGCCTTTAATTTCTGAAGACGAGTATTACAAGGTATATGAGGATTATTATTATACCGAATCCGGCTTGTTTATATTTGAAAAGCCCAATAAAGTTGATGTAAACTGGGGCAAAGACATCTGGAAATTTATTAATGAGGATACACTTTTTACACCTGCAGACAGGGCTTTCATGTCAACTCAACATGCTGATTCCAGCTTTTTATGGAAGAAAAGTGTAGTTGGCAATGAAGTAATAAAAAGCGATGATATTAGGTATTTAGCCTTAAAAGCACTTATAGACACCATGTTTGCCTTGCCTGTAGATGAAAGGTTTCCCTACATGAAAGAGAATGACGATAAGTTTATATATGTATTTACAAGCCTTTCGCGGCCTTTATTCACTTTGAATAAAAAGTACTGTGTTGTAGTTTTAAACGAGTACAACTCGCCTTTGGGAGCTAAATACGACGCCTTAGTCCTTGAATTCAAGGACGGCGAATGGAAAGAGGTAAAATACTATTACAGGTTGCGGGCGTAGTTACGCTACTTTCACCACAACGTTATCCCCGTCAATACTGGTTGGGAAGCTTAACATTGGGGTTTTGGCAGGGCCGGATTTTAATGAGCCATCCAAACCATAGATGGTGTTATGCCATGGGCATACAAACTCATCGCCACGTTTTTCAAGTGGGCCACCTTCGTGTGTACACTTAAATTCAAAGGCTGAATACGTACCGTCGGCATTTTTATTTACAAGCAACAGCGGGCCTTTTTCCACATCTACCAGCTTAGCTTTTAGTTCTTTAAAATCGGCAACAGGTACTTTCACGGCACCATCGGTAATGGTTAATTTACCGGGCATAGGTGGTGTAGCTCCGCCTGTTGTTGTTGCCACTGCGGCAGGTGTTTTGCAGCCTTCGGCTGTTACAAGCATAGTACCTAATAAAAGGCCGCCACACATAAAGCCAGACTTTTTAAGAAAATCGCGACGATCGTTTTTCATACTTATTCTTCGGTTTCTAATTCGTATTGTAAAGCTATCATTTTTAGCGCAGTAACAGCAGCCTCTACCCCTTTATTTCCATGTTTGCCACCGGCACGGTCAACGGCCTGCTGCATATCGTTAGGCGTAAGCACCCCAAAAATTACGGGTGTATTGTATTCTAAGCCTAATGTCATTATACCATTGGCTACGCTATCGCATATAAAATCAAAGTGGCGGGTTTCGCCTTGTATAACGCAACCCAGGCAAATTACCGCATCGGGCTCGGCATTATCAAGCATAAACTTAGCGCCTAAAGGTAGCTCAAAACTGCCTTGAGTACGTGGCGTATAATAATGCCATCATCATCTAGGCCATTCTCTTTAAGATGGGCCACGGCTGCATTAAGTAATGAATCGGTTATCTCGGTATTCCATTCCGATACTACAATAGCAACAAGGGTATTTTCGGGAAGTTTACCAACTTCGCCGGTGTATACTGATAGATTTTTATCTTTTGATGACATAACTGTTGTGTGTATTTGGGTTAAGGCAAATATAGGGTTTTAGCACTAGCCCATATCAACCCTAACACTTAAAAGAGTAAGGCTAAAATAAAACGCTTATTTTTACCCCAATGCGCAAGGCTTATTTTGAATATGAAGGATATAAAGTACACTATGCCGCTATAGGCAATGGCGATAAATACCTTTTGGCATTCCACGGCTATGGGCAAGAAGGGGCGGTGTTTAATGCCTTTGAAAACTCACTTGGCAGGCATTATACCATTATAGCTTTCGACCTTTTTCACCATGGGGAGAGCGCATACCCGCTAAACCTGCCCCCCGACACGGCATTAGAAACCCATCAATTTAAATTGATGCTTGAAGTATTATTGACCAAGCTTGGGGTAGATACATTCGGGCTGATGGGCTATAGCATGGGTGGGCGTATTTGCCTGCAACTGCTAACGCTGTTTGGCGATAGGGTAAACGAGCTGTACCTTTTTGCGCCCGATGGCATTAAACGCTCTAACGGCTATGCCTTTGGCACTTACACATTGCTTGGCAAGGCATTGTTTAAGCTGATGATAGATGCGGGAGGAATAATGCTATCGGCTTTAAAACTGGGCAATACGCTGGGCATAGTAAACAACAAGGCCTATACCTTTTTTGTAACCCAGGTAAACACCAAGGCCAAACGCCGCAAGCTATATGATACCTTGGCAAAGCTACCGTAGGTTTAAGCCCGACTTAAACACAGTAGCTGCTATATTAAATACCGGCAAAACTAAACTGCACCTGTTTACCGGTAAGCACGATAAGGTTCTACCCCATGGACAGTAAAGCGCTTATTGAAGAAACTAACCATTAACCCCATAAACAACCAACTGGAGAGTGGGCACGATTTAATCAGCCAGAAAACATCAACCTTTTTGACTGATTATCTGTTGGTAAAATAATAGGTCCTAGTAAACAACCCTTTAAAAACAACATATTTTTACACTAAACAACATACTAAAGATGAAAAAACAGGTACTACTTTCCGCATTACTTATTGGCCTTTTTACTTTTACAGGCAAAGCACAATACTACTTTAGCTACTTTACAAGTACTTATAATAACGTAACCGGAGGCACAGATGTGTTTGCAAGTTCGGCGTGGGATGATACCGTGCATATTGCAGCAACCCCCTACCCTATTACTGTAGACGGCGAAACATTTAACTATTTTTTTATTGACAGTAATGGTAACGTAGGTTTTACCTATTCCCTACTTGACGTAAACGACATAGGTACCGATACCATAGCCCTTGTTATGCCTTTGGGTGGCTCTTTTGTTGAGACTTTTAATACCGACCTAGTGAGTATACCCGGCACATCTCAGGTAAACCTGGTTACTACGGGAAATGTTGGCAACCGCATACTTACAGTAGAGTGGAACAATGTAAGCTCATATTATGACCCAACCACAGTATTTAACTTTCAGGCTTTGTTTTACGAGGTTGATGGAGCTATAGAGTTTCGTTATGGGGCTAGCTCAAACCCATCTTTTACAGAAGACGGGCCTTATATTGGCATAGCGCGTTTTTCATTTGCAACCGGAAACATTATTCCTGACGAAAAAATAATGGTTGGTGGAACGCCTGCTGCTCCTGTAGCGTCTGATGGCTTTCCTACATTCAGCACCATTCCTAACCCAAATACTGTATTCCGCTTTGCTACCACACCCAACAGCGTGAAAGAAGATGGCGGGTTGCAATTTGGCTTATACCCTAACCCAAGCAACGGTTTGCTGTTTGTAAACCCTGCTAAAGCAGATGCTTATACTATTGAGCTTTTTGACCAAACAGGCAAAACTGTTGTTACCCAGGCAAACCTTAAAGGCCAGCAAACTATTAGCCTTGATGGTTTAGCCAACGGCTTATACATGGCCCGTATTAGCACTAACGGCAAGCAAACTACCAAGCGTGTAGTATTGGCTAAATAACCCCCTCCCAACCCTCCCCCTTAAAGGAGAAGGCTAATTGTTAATAGGTATATAGGTTTAAAATAAAATCCCCCTGACGGTTAAATGTTAGGGGATTTTTTATGTGTATATATTAAAAAAGAGTTTTTTTAAAAAAACGTTGATTTGAATCAATGTAGAAACCCAACCAAGGCATTAATTTTGTATCAACAAATAATAACTATGAAAAAACATATATTACTAACAACAGCAGCAATGGCAACCCTGTTTGCCACTACTACAAAGGCACAGTACACGTTCTCAACCTTTTCATCGCCTTATGAAAACCTAAGTAACTCTACCAACTTATTCCCGACCACACCAAACTGGGATGATGAGTTTTTAAAGATAGGGGTACCCTTTCCTGTAAAGGTTAATGGCGAAAACTACGACTCTGTTATGGTAGAGAGCAATGGAACGCTCTTTTTCTTTAACAACTTTTTAGACCTAAACAACATAGAAAGTGAAACCGATACCTTGATGGCGGTTATGCCATTGGGTGAATATGTGTCGCAAAACGGTGCAACAGATTTAATAGCCCGCTTTGATAACTCGCCTATAAGCTCTAAGATAGAAGGCACTGCCCCAAACCGCATTTTAAAAGTAGAGTGGCGCGATGCCGGCTTTTATTCAGACACAAGCAATGCGCAAGAACTTTATATAAACCTGCAGGCATGGTATTACGAGGCCGATGGGGTATTTGAATTCCGCTATGGAGCGCGTAATTTTCAACCCTACGTACTAAATGGGTTTAGTGGGCCTGTATTTGGCATTGCCCCTCTTATACTAAGCCCGGTATTTGATTTTGCCACCGTGGGCGATATTTATGTAGAAGGAAACGCTGTGGCCCCGGCAGCAGCCAATGCTTACACTACATTTACAGGGTTACCTAATGCGAACCAGGTATTTAGGTTTGCACCATTGGGTACCGCTATTGCAGAAGACAACGCCCTGCAATTTGGCCTGTATCCAAACCCAAGTACGGGTTTGCTATTTATAAACCCGGCAGATGCTAACGCTTATACAATTGAGCTTTTTGACCAAACCGGCAAAGCTGTTGTTACCCAAGCAAACCTTAAAGGGCAGCAAACTGTAAGCCTTGATGGTTTAGCCAACGGCTTATACATGGCCCGCATTACTGCCAATGGCAAACAAACTACTAAGCGTGTGTTACTAGCTAAGTAGCACCCTCCCATCCCGATAGCAGCTATCGGGACTTCCCTTAAAGGGGAGGGCTAATAGGTACATAGCTTTAAAAGGAAATCCCCCTGACGGTTAAATGTTAGGGGGATTTTTATGTAGTATGGTTAACAACAACAAAAAAGCCCTGACTGAAAAGCCAGGGCTTTAAGTATGGTAATGGCACTAAGGGTTATTAACCTTTAGGACCGCCTTCGCTAGAAACAGTTAGTTTTTTGCGGCCACGTGCGCGACGGGCAGCTAATACACGGCGACCGTTAGCAGTCGACATGCGCTCGCGGAAACCATGTTTGTTTACTCTTTTGCGCTTCGAGGGTTGGTATGTTCTTTTCATCGTATTCCGTTATTTTGTAAAAAGGACTGCAAAAATAGTACATTTTTCCATATTTCAAACCTTTGCAATAAAATATTTTACTAATCGTCTTAAATAAATGGATAACAGGGGCTAAAATGGCCTTTAACCAACGTACCTTTGTAGTAATATTAAATTATGGCAGCCCGCAGAAACGAAGATAACGATTTACCAAAAGTAAAACCCAATAAAGAAAACCTGCGCAAGGCATCGCGCATATTCCGCTATTTAAAACCTTACAGGGGCAAATATATACTAGGCCTGGTGTTTTTGGGCCTAACAGCGGCCACCGCCATTGCCTTCCCCATGCTGTTGAGCAGGCTTATAAATGCTTCGGGGGTTAGCCCGGTAGGTGGCAACACCATGGATGCGGTACAAAACGCTAAAATATCTACCGACGAACTTCTTAATAACATTAATATATTCGGCATTTACATGCTATTGCTGTTTATTGCCCAAGCGGTATTCTCCTTTTTAGGGTGATGCTGTTTGTTAATGTTACCGAAGATATGTTAGCCGACATTCGTAAAGAAAGCTACAATAAGCTGGTGCAAATGCCTATGACGTTTTTCTCATCGCGCAGGGTGGGCGAGCTTACCAGCCGCCTATCGGCAGATATCAGCCAGTTGCAAGATACCTTTACCACCACCATAGCCGAGTTTCTTCGCCAGTTTATAATTATTATAGGCGGCATAGCTGCACTGGCTTGGTTCTCGCCCCAACTATGTTTGGTAATGATGGGTACAATTCCTGTTTTGGCAGTTATAACCATTATTTTTGGTCGTTTTATACGCAAAACAGCAAAGCAGGTGCAAGATAAAATTGCAGAGTCGAGCACGATAGTAGAAGAAACCATGCAAGGCATAGCCAGTGTTAAGGCTTTTGCTAACGAGGCTTATGAGATATTGCGCTACAACAAAGCTACTAACAGCGTAGCCAGTTTGGCTAAAAAAGGCGGCATGTACCGCGGCGCTTTTGCATCGTTTATAATAGTTGGCCTATTTGGCGGTATAGTATTTATAATTTGGTGGGCCACTACCCTATTGGCTAAGGGCGAGCTACAGGTGGGTGAAATGATTGGCTTTATGTTTATCACCATTATGGTAGGCGCATCGTTTGGCGGCATAGCTGAGCTTTATGCACAGATACAGAAGGCATTAGGCTCGACAGAACGTATTATGGATTTGCTGGAAGAACAGCCCGAAGCGTTGGACATTTCGTACTCATCGGCCGACGAGAAACTGAAACTGCAAGGCGAAATTGGGTTTAACAATGTACACTTTAACTACCCCAGCAGGCCCGAGACGGAGATTCTGCAAGGTTTATCATTTGCTGTTAAAACCGGAGAAAAGATTGCCATAGTAGGCCCCAGCGGGGCGGGTAAAAGTACCATTATTCAACTGCTAATGCGTTTTTATAACCCCAACGCCGGTACTATTACTTTTGATGGTAAAGATGCTTTAGAATACTCCTTAACATCGCTACGGAATAACATAGCCATTGTGCCGCAAGATGTATTGCTGTTTGGCGGAAGCATAAAAGAGAACATTGCCTACGGCAAGCCCGGAGCTACCGACGAAGAAATTGTAGAGGCGGCTAAAAAGGCCAACGCACATAGCTTTATTACCGGTTTTACCGAAGGGTACGAAACCATTGTGGGCGACCGTGGTACCCAACTATCGGGTGGGCAGCGCCAGCGTATTGCCATTGCCCGCGCGGTGCTTAAAAACCCTGCCATATTGTTGTTAGATGAGGCTACCTCATCGTTAGACTCAGAATCGGAGAAGTTAGTGCAGGAAGCATTAGACAAGTTGATGCTGGGCCGCACATCGGTTATTATTGCCCACAGGCTTTCTACCATTCGCGATGCTGACCGTATACTTGTTGTAGACAAGGGCCGTATTGTTGAAAGTGGCAGTCACGAGGAGTTGATACGCAACACCGAAGGTATTTACTACAACCTTAGCAAGCTTCAGTTTGAACTAACCGACAACGCTAAAAAGGAGTTCTTAGAGAACTAACCACATATCTTTTTATTAAAAATATTTATTTTTTACTTGACATTTGGTGTCGGGTTGTTGTATCTTTGTGGTGTTATTGCGCAATAACATTCTTGGCACCGTTATTACTGTCGGTTATCAGTAAAAAACCAAAAAAGTAGCAGTACTGCGAAAGTAACCACCCCGTCCCGCATAGCGGGACACCCCTCCTTAAAAAGGAGGGGACTTAAAACTAAAAAATGAATAGTTAAGTAAACCGAAATCATCTTTGAATAAAGCTCTGGTGGTAAGTTATACCCAAACTATAATTTTTGCTTTAAACCCGGCCCCGGTAACATGAGGTTGGGGTTAAGGTGTTTGTATTAAACTAAAAACGAAAAGTTAAAAATGAAAAATTGTAACCACCACGCCGTACGATATCATTAAAAAATATTCTCTCCCGTATTTTGCCGTTGGCGACATCCACCTACTGACGATTAATGTCAGCACAGGCTCTCAATGAGAGGGTCCTTTAAAAACGGGAGCGAAAATGAGTTGTCGGGCTATGCCATAGGCATCCCTTTGGTACATGCTGTAAGGAAGTCAAAAGTGAAAATTAAAATAAAAAATGGTATATGAAAAAGTAACCACCACATCTGCCCAAGACGTCACCCTGTTAATAGGAGACTTAACTTTATCGGATTAATTGAGGCTGAAAAATATAATTTTCAAGTTCATTTTGTAAAAAATATTTACAGCCGCAAGGGGTATAGCATGATGGAATTTTGAGGTGCTTATCGGGTTGTAAGAGTTGTTAAATTAAAGTGAATGATGAAGGATGTGAGTTGGGGTTTTATCGGATGATTTGGAACTGGAAAATATAATTTGTCAAGTTCATTTTGTAAAAAATATTTATGCCAAAGGCATCCCTATGGGACAGCCACAAGAGGTATAGCATGATGGAATTTTGAGGTGCTTATCGGGTTGTAAGAGTTGTTGAATTAAAGTGAATGATGAAGGATGTGAGTTGGGGTTTTATCGGATGATTTGGAACTGGAAAATATAATTTGTCAAGTTCATTTTGTAAAAAATATTTACAGCCGCAAGGGGTATAGCATGATGGAATTTTGAGGTGCTTATCGGTTTTTTAGCATAGCTAAGGGCACTAACAGTGAATAAAAAGAAAAACTACTTTTACAGTATGCAAACAGTATTAGCAGAGATTATAACCATTGGCGATGAATTATTGATAGGCCAGGTGATAGATACCAACAGCGCGTGGATGGGCGAACAGCTTAACAGCATAGGCATCCGTGTAAAACAAATATCGTCTGTATCAGACAGTAAAGAGCATATTCTGGCTGCGCTTGATGAGGCTAAAAGCAGGGCCGATATTATCCTTATTACCGGCGGCCTTGGCCCTACTAAAGATGATATTACCAAGCACACCCTGTGCGAATATTTTAACACCACTCTGGTAACGCACCCCGATATTGAGGAGCATATACGCAACCTGTTTAAACGTTTTAACAGGGAACCATCGGAAGTAAACCTGCGCCAGGCCGATTTACCCGCCAACTGTACCGCCCTTAATAATAAGGTGGGCACAGCAGCAGGTATGTGGTTTGAGGTGGATGGCAAGATATTTATTTCTATGCCCGGCGTACCGTACGAGATGAAGAGCATTATGGAAGAGGAGGCCATTCCACGCCTGTTGCAACGTTTTGAGCTGCCCGTTATCATACATAAAACATTTTTAACCCAAGGCTATGGAGAGAGCATGCTGGCCGAAATGATAGAGCGCTTGGGAAGATGCCCTGCCCAAACACATGAAGCTGGCCTACCTGCCATCGCCGGGTTCGGTTAGGTTGCGCATATCGGCCTACGGCGATAATGCTGAAATATTACGCCCTGAAGTGGAAGCCGAAGGCGCTAAACTAGAGGCTATTTTAGGCACAAAAATATATGGCTACAATAAAGAAACGTTAGAATCTGTTATAGGCGGAATGCTGCGCCAGCGTAAGCAAACCCTGGCCTTGGCCGAGAGCTGCACCGGTGGCAATATAGCCCACCACATAACCCTTGTGCCCGGCAGTAGCGATTATTTTATTGGCGGCATTGTATCGTACGACAACTCGGTTAAAATAAACCTGCTGGGTGTAAATGCCGAAGATATGGAATGGGGCGGCGCCGGGGCGGTTAGCGAAACCGTTGCCCTGCAAATGGCCGAAGGGGTGCGCAAGGCCTTAAATGCCGACTATGGCGTATCTGTTACCGGTATTGCAGGCCCCGCCAGCGATAATACCAGCAAGCCTGTGGGCATGGTGTGGATAGCGATAGCAGGGCCCAAAGGCACTAAGGCTAAAGAGTTTATGTTGAAAGATGCCCGCGAGCGTTTTATAGACCGCGCCACATTAACGGCACTAAACATGTTAAGGCTTCAATTGTTAGCTGACTCATAGCTTACAGCGTATAGCTTGTAGCTTATAGATTTTATAGAAAACATTCCGGAAACTGGGAACAGGCAACCGGGAACTGATAACTGAAAAAAATGAAAATTGGCATAGTATGCTACCCTACATATGGCGGAAGCGGCGTTGTAGCCACAGAGCTTGGCAAGGCCCTTGCGCTTAAAGGTCACGAGATACATTTTATATCATACTCGCAACCCTTTAGGCTTGATTTTTTTAGCGAGAATATTTTTTACCACGAGGTTGACATATCTGACTACCCCTTGTTTGACTACAAACCCTACGAGTTGGCTTTAACCGGCAAACTGGTTGATGTGGTTAAGTATGAAAAGCTAGACCTGCTGCATGTGCATTATGCTATTCCGCATGCATCGGCGGCGTATATGGCTAAGCAAATTTTAGCATCAGAAGGTATACATGTGCCCTATATAACAACCCTGCACGGTACAGATATTACACTGGTGGGCAAAGACAGTTCTTTTGGGCCCGTTATTACATTCTCTATAAACCAAAGTGATGCCGTTACAGCAGTATCGGCCAACCTTAGAGAAGATACCTACCGCCTGTTTCCCGTTACTAAAGAGGTTGATGTAGTACACAATTTTATAGACATAAAGCATTACGAGCACATTACCGACCCTTGCTTCCGCCCTTTTTACGCGCTGGATAGCGAACATATCATTACCCATGTATCAAACTTCCGCAAGGTTAAGCGGGTTGAAGATGTAGTAAAGGTATTTGCCAAAATACGTCAATCTATGCCTGCTAAACTTCTGTTGGTAGGCGATGGGCCTGAGCGTAACCATATAGAAAGCCTTTGCCGCGAGCTTGGCCTGTGGGGCGATGTACGCTTTTTAGGTAAGCTTAAAACGGTAGAAAAAGTATTGGCGGTGTCTGACTTGTTCTTGCTAACATCAGAAACAGAAAGCTTTGGTTTATCGGCCTTAGAGGCAATGGCATCTAAAGTACCTGTAATATCTACCAACACCGGCGGCCTGCCCGAGGTTAACATAAACGGCGTTACCGGCTTTACCAGCAACGTGGGCGATATTGACGACATGGCCGCCAATGCCCTTAAAATACTTACCGACCCTATAACTCACTCTCAGTTTAAAGAGAATGCCTATAACAAAGCATTAGAATTTGATATAAATAATATACTACCGCAATACGAGGCTATTTATGCAAGGGTGCTAAATGTAGAAGTTGCAGTAAAATAAAAACAATCATACTATCGTTATGGCTCTAAACAAAGAGAAATACTATATTATGAAGAAGTTGTTATTATTATTAGCTATTGGCGCCACAATAAGCGCATCGGCACAGGTAAAAAACGAGGTGGGTATTGTTGCAGGGGGTAATGTACATTACTCTTTAGAGAATGTTAACTATACCCAATATTATGGCCGCCTAGGCTACAATGTAGGCTTTACCAATAACCTGCAATTTGGTAAACACTCGGTATTTGTAGCCGCCATGCTTGAAACGCAAAATATAAAAAGCACGCCTGCTACCTTGTTTGAGCCCTGGCTTAGCCCATCGCACGTGGTAAATAACAACAGGCAAATAAGTGTGCCGCTGCTTTACCGCTATACTTTTGGCGATAAAAAGCTACAACCCTTTGTTAATGGTGGCCCGCAGTTTGGCTTCGGCTTTAAACGCGCCACTACGTTTTATTACGACCACGACTTTTTTCCACAAGAGCCTATAACCTATGAGAAAAAAGACCTGCAGTTTAACCTTTCCGCAGCCCTTGGTGGTGGAGTAAAATACAATGTAAACGACCGTGTAAGCCTATCGGCCGAATATCGCCAATCGTTTTTGATGTATAGCAAAACCCGTGATAAAAATATGGACAACAAAACAACCGTTGCCATAGGCGATGATGATTTTGTACCCTACACCTCATCGTACCTACTGGTAGGCGCAGCGGTTAAAATTGGCAAGAAGTAATAAAACCTAACCTATTGATTGTATGAAAAAGCTATTAGCCCTTCTAGCCCTTGCAATAACAACTACCACCTATGGGCAGGTTAGCAATGAGGTTGGCATTGTAGCGGGTCCTAACATTCATTATCGAATAAACAATAATGCTGACGGCATGTATAGCTCAGGTTTGGGTTTTACAGGTGGCATAACCAACAATCTGTATTTTGGTAGCCACTCATCAATTTACGCGGCGCTGATGTATGAGCGCCGCACAGAGGTACAAACCAAGTTTTTCTTTATCGACTTTCCGCCATACCCAACCAAAGCGGTTTTTACAGACGACTATATATCTGTACCTATTTTGTACCGCTACACCATGGGTAAAAAGCCTTAACCGCATTTATAAATGCGGGGCCACAATTTGGGTTTGGTTATAGGCACGAGAGCAGGTATTATTACGATAACCAAGACCCAATATGGGGGCCAACAAATAATGTAAACAACAACCTGGTTACCGAAATATCAGGTGTGGTAGGTGTTGGCGTTAAGGCTAACCTTTACGAGCATTTTAGTGTTGGACTGGAGTATCGCCAGCAATTTTGGCTATTGAGTGATAATGGACAAAGTACTGCAAGCATTGGCGACAATTATGCCCCTTCCTATAGCACTTCAAACTTTTTGATAAGTGCTGCTTACAGATTTGGCAAAAATTAACTTATGGCAGAACTTAAACCCAACCAAAAGAAAACCCTTAAATACCTGCTTATTGGGTTTGCCTGCTTTTTTGTTTTTATAAATGCCATAGCTTTTTTCCATGCTTGGAATTTTTCTCATTTTAACCCCAATGCAACCAAGCGGGTAAACGGCAATAAAATGTCGGTGGGGCAAAAAATAAGCGCTATGTTTTTTGGGGTTGATATGCCCAGGCCTGTAAACGACTCGCTGCCTACCCTACCGTATGAAACCATTACCCTGCAAAGCAACAGGCAAATAGAGTGTTGGTATATAAAAGCAGACAGCGCCATTGGTACCGTAGCTCTCTTTCATGGCTACGGAGGTGCTAAAAGCAGCATGCTACAACGCGGCTACTACCTCCACAGCCTGGGCTATAACCTGCTACTGGCCGATTTTATGGGTAGCGGCGGGTCTGAAGGCAATGCTACCACCATTGGGCTTTTAGAGGGCGCACAGGTTAAAACATGTGTAGATTACCTTGTAAAGCGCGGCGATAATAACATTTGCTTATTTGGCACCTCTATGGGTGCTGCATCTATTCTAAAAGCTATAGATACAGAACAATTGCCGGTACAATCGCTTATACTGGAATGCCCCTTCGGCACCATGACACAGGCGGTAGATAACCGCTTTAAGCTAATGGGTGTACCAGCTTTCCCCATGGCTAAACTGCTTATGTTTTGGGGTTGTGTGCAAACGGGTTGCAACTTGTTTACGCACAGCCCTGCCAACTATGCAAAGAAAGTTAAAGTACCAACGCTACTGCTTTGGGGCGAGCAAGACGACAAGGTTAACCGCGAAGAAATAGACGCTATATACAACAACCTTGCAGGCCCCAAAAGGCTTATAACCTACCCTAATGCACGGCACGAGAGTTACCTTAATAAGTATAGTAGCGAATGGCAAAGTGATGTAGCTGGCTTTTTAGCTACCACTAAACCGCTTACCAATACCCCTTAGCATATCGCACTTTTCAGTAACTGTAAGGGTTTTACTTTCCAGGATATTAAGCACCTCGCCATTGTTAGCGTAGGTTAATTGCAGGGCTTTTTCCTGCAAGCTATAGGCTGTAACCTCGGTTGGTATGTCGCGGTATTTATACCTTACACTTTGCAGCAGGTATTTAATATAGAACCACAAGCCGCCATGCAGGCCCACCTCGCTACGGTGGCTTTGTTCGTGGCATATAAGCGCAAACCATGCGTTAAGGCTACGGTCGGTATTATTGTTGTGGATAATGTAGCGTCCCATAACCATAGCCGCTATACTACTACCCTGCTTTATACCACTAAAATAAGCCGGTATACGGGTTATCCAATTGGTAGTGTAAGGCACCCAACGGCTGTGCTGTAAGCTGACCTCAGAAAAATCAAAGGCGCTATTTAGTATAGCCACCATAGGTAACGACAATGCCCCATCGGCACTTATCATACTCAATGGGACATTGCTCTTCATAAGATTTTTTTATCTCCTCCCCCTCTCTCCTTAGGACAGGGAGTTTGGTAAAGATTTAGGCTACAACCTCAGGCTGTACCAAAGGCACACCCGTAGTTTTAATAGCACCCATACCACCATAAACATTGGTAAGGTTATTATACCCATGGCGCTTAAGCAGCGATGCCGCTATTACCGAGCGGTAACCACCGGCGCAATGCACATAGTAATGCTGGTTTTTATCCAATTCGCCAAGATTTTGCTCCAGCTTTTCAAGGCAAATTAACGTAGCCTCAGGTATTACCCCCGTAGTTTCCTGCTCGCCGGGGCGGCGCACATCTAGCACTTTGCTTTCGCTGTAGTGGCTGGCAAACTCTTCTGCGGTAACAGAGTTAATTATGTCTACCTTTTTGGCTGCGGCTACCCATGCATCAATACCACCTTGCAAATAGCCCTTTACATTCTCGTAGCCCACACGCGCCAAGCGAAGCACCGCTTCTTCCTCTTTGCCGGCATCGGTAACAAGTAGCAATGGGGTTTCAGGTTTAAGTATAGTACCTACCCAAATAGCATATTGGCCATCTAACCCAATATTAACCGCACCGGGAATAAATCCTTTTTCAAAGGCCAATACTCCACGGGTATCAAGTACTGTAGCACCTTCACCAATAAGCAGTTCAACAGCATCGGGGGTTAAGGCCGTATTGCCACGGGCAACAACAGCATCAACCTCTTCGTAGCCCTGCATGTTTACCTTAGCATCGTGAAAGAAATAGGCCGGCGGTGCCGAAATACCCTCTGTAACTGCTGCTATAAAAGCCTCTTTGGTGGGCTGCAACATGGCATAGTTAGTAGCTTTTTGCTGCCCTATAGTACTTGATGTTTCTTTGCCAATATTCTTTCCGCACGATGAGCCTGCGCCGTGTGCGGGGTATATAACTAAATCATCGGGCAACTGCTTTAACCGTTCAATGCTATGGTAAAGCATACCGGCAAGATCTTCTTGGGTAACATTGCCTTTTACAGCAAGGTCGGGGCGGCCAACATCGCCAACAAATAAGGTGTCGCCGGTAAATATGGCGCTCTCTTTGCCGTTTTCATCAAGCAACAAAAAGCACGAACTTTCCGGTGTGTGGCCCGGAGTGTGCAATACCTTAATTTTTACCGCGCCCAGTGTAAATTCCTGGTTATCGGTAGCGTTGGTAATTGCATAGCCTGCGTTAGCATTAGGGCCATAAATAATAGCGGCACCTGTTTTACGTGCAAGATCTATATGGCCCGACACAAAATCGGCATGAAAGTGGGTTTCAAAAACATACTTAATAACCGCGCCGCGTTTAGCAGCCATTTCAATATACGGCTGTGTTTCGCGCAGGGGGTCTATAATAGCGGCTTCGCCGTTGCTTTCAATATAATAGGCAGCCTCGGCAAGGCAGTTGGTATATAATTGTTCTACGTACATAATCTATAATTTTTATACAAAGGTATGCTGGTGTTTTATACCCTACAGTAATAAAAGTAACACAGGGCAAATTTTATTGTAAAGATATTTTAGGGCTATTACTCAAAACAATGATGTTAATCACAAATTGCATTACTCTTTGTTTTCAACATGTAAAATTAATTATAATTATCAAATTATCCGGCTGCCAACCAAGCTTTACATAACAGGGGATAAACAAAAAAGCCTCCTTTTTCAAGGAAGCTTTACTTTGGTAGCCCGTAGGGGAATCGAACCCCTCTTGCCAGAATGAAAATCTGAAGTCCTAACCGATAGACGAACGGGCCATTATCTGTTTGGGGTTGCAAAATTACATCTTTTTTTATTTCTGCAAAGAAATTTAGAAAAAAAATTACATCATCGTCTCATCGTCAGACTGAAACCTAAAACCCATTCGCTTGGCGGTAGACATATTTATATTGGCAGCCTGCTCTAAAATATCAGACACCCCCACCTCTTTTATACTATCGTATGGTGGCGTATACAAATCAAAATCAAGCGAATACAGTATTGCGCTTTCTATTATAGAGGTCGCTGCCTTATCATCAAATACCTGACTGGCAAAATCGTTATATAAATAGCTAAGTTGGCGTTTGCCCTCTACAAAATAGTGCCCGTCTTTATTAATAAACACTCTGGCCACAAGGTAACCTCGGTCGCCTTGGCGGTTATACAATAGTGAGTCTGTTAAAAAGTTGAAGATATTTATAATACCACAGTAAGAGCGCATTTCATCATCATGAAAGTATGAGGTTTTCCAAAGCGGGTGGCTTTTTTCAAACTGAAAAACATTGGTGTGGCGGTAAAAAATAAGGGTATCGCCTGCAAAACGCAGATTAAACAACAGCGCGCTTTTATCGGTATGCTCAAATTTAAGCCTTTTATCCAAAGGGGTAACCTCTGCCTGCAGGCTCTTAGCAATTTCGGCGGCCTGTAGCTTAAAGCTTTTAAAGGCAATGTCGGTTTTTTCTACCACATCCTGCTTTATGCTGCTTTTCTCGCGCAATAAGTCTTTAATAAGTTCGCCCGCGGGTTTTATTTCTTTTTTAGACATAGGCTATAAAAATACGTATTTACAGTAATATACCTTTTGCTAACAATAACACGTAGATGTATAAATGGTTAACATGTTGTACGTTATTTTATTACAAAAATTTTTTAGTTTTATTTAGAAATTATAGCTTTAGCCGCTAAATAAAACTCATTGTTGAATTGCTATGGTAGATATTAACGATGATTTACAAATTAAAGCATTAGCTGCCGAAAAGCTAAAGCGCGATGCCCTGATTAATAATATACCCGACGTAATGTGGAGTATAGACAGGAATTATAGGCTTATTGATGCCAACCAATCGTTTTACAATGCCCTAAATTACCTTACCGGTAAGCCTTTTAACCCCGGCGACTCTCTGTTGTACGATAATTTAGACAACGCCAGTATTAAACAATGGATTGATTTGTATAACCGGGCCTTGGGCGGCGAAACCTTTGTTGAAGCAGTAAACATAGCCGCCGGAGACTCCGGCTGGGCCGAAGTTACCCTTAGCCCTATTTACGATGGCGATGAAGTAGTTGGAGCCGCCTGCTACTCTAAAGATATTAACCAGCGCATGCGCGCCGAAGAGCTGATTAAGCAAAGCGAGAAAAACATGGCCCATGCGCAGCGTTTGGCAAAAGTTGGCAGTTGGGATATTGAACTGGTTGCCGGAGACCCTTTTGCCAAACCCCCAATATGGAGTGATGAGACGTTCCGCATTTTGGGGTTTGACAAAAACACTACCCAACCATCGTTGCAGTTGTTTATAGACTGTTTACACCCCGACGATAAGGAAAGGGTTACGGGCGCTATTTCTAATGGTATAGCTACCGGCGAAAATACCCCTATAGAATATCGCATTGTTTGGCCCGATGGTACTGTACGCTGGCTAAAATCTGAAGGAGAAATTACACAAGACGAAGCCGGTAATGCAGTGCGCATTATTGGTAGCCACCAAGATATTACAGAGGCTAAACACCTGCAACTGGAAAGCGAAAAAATTACACTTGATTTAATACAGCGCAACAAAGAGCTGGAGCAGTTTGCCTACATAGTATCGCACAACCTGCGGGGGCCGGTATCTAATATTATTGGCCTTACCGACGAACTTTTAACTACCCCGCCAACCGATGATATTTACCCTGAGTTTTTAGCCGGGCTAAAAAGTTCTACTGATAAGTTAGATGGGGTTATAAAAGACCTGGGCTATGTATTGCAACGTAAACGCGAGGTTACAGAACAGCGCGAAACTGTAGACTTTAGCGCCCTTGTAGAAGATATTAAGGAGAGTATACAAAACATGATTACAGAGTCGGGTACTGTTATAGAATACAATTTTGCAGTGCCCGGAATAATTAGCCTTAAAACCTATTTGTACAGCATTTTCTACAACCTGAGTATCAAACAGTATTAAATACCGCAATGCGGGTGTAAGCCCTTTTATTAAAATTACCAGTACAACAAACAATGGGTTAACAGAGTTAGTTTTTACTGATAATGGTATGGGCATAGATTTAGAAAAGAACGGCACCAAGGTTTTTGGCCTTTATAAACGTTTCCACAGCCATACAGAGGGCAAAGGCATGGGGTTATATATGGTTAAAAGCCAGGTAGAATCCTTAGGCGGAACAATAAACATTAGCAGTCAATTAAACATAGGCACTACCTTTACGTTGAGATTTAAGAATTAAATAATGGGGAGAACAGAAGGACAACAAGCGCATTTTGTGCTGGTTGATGATGATGAAGTGTCTAACATATTGGCTAAGAGTATAATTAAGCGCCATTTTCCATCGGCTGGGTTTACAATATTTACTGCACCGGAAGATGCCCTACTTTTTTTAGAAAAATTTCAATGCCCGTTATTGTATTGCTTGATATAAATATGCCAACACTTTCGGGCTGGGAAGTGCTGAATAAAATTCAACAATTTAATACGCAAACCATTGATTTACTTAGTATTTACATCCTTTCATCGTCTATTGATGTAGACGACCATGAACGTGCCACCGAAATAGATATGGTGTTAGGTTATCTGGAAAAACCACTATCGGCAGCCCATATTAAGCAGCATTTTACTACCTTAAACCCCGAATAAACCTGTTTGTTATTAATATGGCACGTAATTTGAATCTTAATACTGTATAAGGTTTTAAACCTTTGATAGCATTAGGCGTTTAATATAAATAGGGAAGCCATGAAAACGAATTTAAACATATCTTTTTCAGCCATGAAAACTGCAAAAGCCATTGCTTTGGTTGCTATAGCCGGCTTATTAGCCTCTTGTAGCCAACGCATAAGCAAAAAACAATATTACGATGATGATATCTATTTCTCATCGCAAGACCTGCGTAACTACACCCCACCGGTACTTTACCAACCTACCGACACGGGTTCTTCTTACGCGCCTGTAAACAGGAATAGCAACAGCGCCGCTGCTGCACCCAACTATCAAAACGGGCAGCGGGTTATTGATGATTATTATGATTATCAATACGCATCGCGTATACGCCGCTTTTACTACCCAAATAATGGCATGGGCTACTACGACCCTTACTATACCAACACCTATTGGTACGATTATAACCCCTATAACTTTGGTACCAGCGTATATGTAACCTATAACTTTTGGCCAAACAGCTACAACTATTGGGGCTATGGCAACCCATGGGGCTACAACCCTGGATGCAAAACCCATACTTTGGGTACAACAACTTTGGTTGGAATGGTTTTGGCTATGGCAACCCCTGGATGCCATACAACCCATACACCTGCGGCTGGGGCTACGGAAACCCTTACTGGGGTTACGGCGGTTGGGGCTTTAACAACGGCTACTACAATGGCTATAACAACGGTTACTGGAATGGCTTTAACGATGGCATGGCACACAATAACTATTATTTTAATGGTTATGATAACAATAGCTATAACTACTACGGCCCTTACAAACAAAACAGCACATCGGGCAACGTACCCAGCTTTGGCGAGAAAATGCAAACTGCCATGAATAACGATGGCGAGGTACTTAAATTTACCCCGGCTGTTGGTTCAGGCAAGCCCACCATGGCTACCACTACCAAGCCTATGAATTTTGACCCTGCAACACCGGGCACCAAAGGCAATGCAAATACCAATGCCCCAAGTGGCAAAGGCTCTCTGTCTGATGTAAATGCCCCTGCAAACCTGGGCGAGAAAAACGTACCTGTTAATACCACAAAACCTGTTGGTTCTCAGCCGGTACAAAGCAAACCCAGCATTACCGGCAAACCTGTGCAGGTGTTTGATTATAACGATACCGCACCCGGCAACAAAGGCAACTTAAATACTGTTAGCCCAACACAGGGTAAACAAGTAACAACACCTACGTTTGATAACAAACCGGCCCAACAGCCTACCTATCAAAACAACCAACGCCCCAACAATGTAGAGCCTGCTAACCCCGGCAACAGCCGCCCGCAACAGGTACAGCCAAACTATAATGAGCGTCCGCAACAGGTACAACCTAACAATAACAACCGCCCACAACAGTCGCAACCAACTTACGAGCGCCCACGCGATAACATTAGCCAGCCTCAGCAACAGCAAAGGCCACAGCAAAATTACCAGTCGCAACCACAGCGTAACCAAAGCAGGCCACAAAGCACCAGCCCTCGTTCTGATAATAACGACCGCCCACAATACAACGCACCATCTAACAATGGCGGCGGTGGCAACAGGGGCAATATGGGTAGTTCACCCTCTAACAATGGTGGTAACAGGGGCAATATGGGTAGCTCTCCATCTAACAGCGGTGGCGGCAGAAACGGAAGCCGTTCGCCCCGATAGTTGGGAACCCTATTTATTAATTTTAATACGATATTTTGGTGAGAACGAACATATTAAAGCGTATAGTAACATCGGCGGTATTGCTACTGCCGATGTTTTTATTTGCGCAAAACGAAGACGACGCATTACGTTATAGCTATTACACCCCCGTAGGCAGCGCCCGCTTTTCTGCAATGGGTGGCGCCATGGGTGCCCTGGGTGCCGATTTTGGCGCACTAAGCACCAACCCCGCTTCTATCGGGTTATACCGCCGGTCTGAAATTAGCTTTACGCCCAACTTTTATTTTGATAACACAAGCAATAAGTTTTACGGCAGCAACCTTAACGATAATAAGCTAAACTTCAACTTTAGTACCATAGGTGCGGTATTTACATCGTTAAACACATCGTTAGAAGACCAGTTAAAAGGCAAAAAACTAAGCACCCGCGAACGTAAAAAAATCAAGGGCTGGATGACCTCCTCCTTTGCAATAGGGGTAAACCGCCTTACCAGTTTTCACCAAAACTATGTAATACAAGGCACTAACAGCCAAAGTAGCATAGCAAACGCTTTTGCCGCAAACGCACAAGGCGCTACACCCTCGCAATTAAATCCTTTTGCCGAAGGTTTGGCCTACAACACGTACCTTATAGATACCGTTGGCAGCTTAAATAACTATGTTAGCTATGTACCTGCCGGTGGTAACCTACAACGTTTGCAGGTAGAAAGCAAAGGCTCTGTTAACGAGATTATATTTTCTTACGGTGCCAACTATAACCACAAATGGTATTTTGGCGGTACAGTAGCAGTGCCCCGCATACGCTCTACCACCCAAAGCATATATTCTGAGAACAACGTATCAGATACCCTGTCGCCTGTAGAGGGTTTTACATTTGATTCGCTACGCTACCAGCAAAACAATGTGGTAAAAGGCTCAGGCATCAATTTAAAGCTGGGTGTTATTTACCGTGTTAATGATATGTGGCGCTTTGGTTTGGCTTTCCACACCCCATCGTACCTGCGCATTACACAAAACTTTGAAAGTAGCATGCGCACCAAGTTTACTTTAAACAACGCACCTGTAGGCTATGGTTTACTACAATCGCCACTGGGGCAATTTACCTATAACCAAACTACCCCGTTGCGCGCTATTGCCAGCGTAGCTGTAGTGTTTGAAAAGCGCGGCCTTATATCTGCCGAGTATGAGCTGGTACCCTATGGTATGAATAGGCTAACATCTAACACCTACGATTTTGTTGTTGAGAACCAAGCCATAAAAGACAAATACACTACCGCAAGCAACATACGCTTGGGTGGAGAATTAAGGGTTAGCGACAACGTTGCGCTGCGCACCGGCTTTGCATACCTGGGCAACCCTTTTAAAAGCGAAATTGCTACACGCACCGGCTTTAATGGCTCGCTTGGGTTAGGTTACCGCAAAGATGGTTTCTTTGCAGACTTTACATACGTTTACGGCTACCGCAAACAAGATTATTATATCTATAACTCAGACCTTACCGCACCATCAGAAATGGTTAGCACCAGCCACAACCTGCTTATAGGTTTAGGTGTTAGGTTCTAGTCAGTTATCTTACTTCCATTTTAATTAGTTTAAAGGTGCTTACGGCACCTTTTCGTTTTTCCATAAAGCAGATATTCTCACTTGCCATAAATACAGTAAATTAGATGGTTGGTGACGCTATGCTTTAACACCGACGACAGTAAATGCTAGTAATATTGACAGAAAACACAATAATGGAAATTAATATGAAACTCCTTTTATTGATACCCTTTTTATTTGCTTTGAGCATAAAAGTAACTGCTCAAAAGAGAACCTTGACGATATCAAATAATGATTCAATTATATTCTATTCAAATGGGCAAAAGAAAAATCATTTAGACATTTGCAATAATGGGATTAAAACAGTTATTGACTCAACAGGCAATATTCTATCACAAGAACAAAGAAAGGGATGCGATAAAAATGGTATAAACAGATCCTTTTATGATAATTTAATGCCAGAAGAAATTGGCTATTATAAAAACAATAAAAAAGATGGACATTGGTATTATTGGCGTATTGATGGTATGTTAAAAAAAGAAGAATGGTATGAGAATGGTTCTTTAAAAAAAGAAATAAATTATTAATAACAAAAAAACAGACTTCTAAGTTAACATCTTAGTGTTCTGATTAATCATCTATTGAACAATAAGTATTTGCTTCTCTCTACCAATTATAAGGCCACTATAAAAGCAGATTAAAACAGAAATAGATGCTCCTTCTTGACTGGTTGAAATTACCGAAATGCCGTCAGGTAAATTTATTTTAAATAAGACTAGTTCAAAATCGAAGTAATTACAATCGTATTTATTTTTTACACATTCATTATAGTAAGAAATGTAACCTTCATTAATATCTTTTAATTCTCTTACAGAGTTACTATTAAATATTAATCTGCGATTTTTCGAATTAATTAGTTTAGATTCTGTTGGTATGTAAAATGTATCAAACTTGGTCTTCAAAATAATCTCTATACTTTTTATACTATCGTTGTCAAACTGTTCAGTATCTCCCGACTTTTTTTGTTTAAAAATTCCGTTTGTAATATTATACAATAATTGCTATTCAAGTTAATACTATCTGTGTGAGATACTTGTAAAGGACGATTTGTAGTGTCATTAATATTAATATTTATTACATTAAAATCCATGTTGACAATATATCCTATTGGATTATTGCTTTTTCTTGATGCACATGATATTAAGAGTGTAATACAAATTATTTGCGTTATATATTTATTTATTTTCATTTGCAAGCATTTTGTACTTTCTAAGTTTAGCATTATTGATTTCATAAAGGCCACATTTTTTTAAAAAATTTAGCTTCAGAAAATGGTTTCCTCGTAGCACTTTTTTTAAAATTTCCATCGTGGCAGTTGTTAAAGCACAGCGTCACCCATAATTAAAAAGCACTCTTTTTCAAGAGGGCTAAATAGTATCAGAATAGATGGTTACCTCACCACAACTACCCTTTGTCTTCCAATAACCTTATCTCCGTTTTGTACTACAAAAATGTACATGCCGTTGCCCAGTTCTGTAATAGGTATCTGGTTGGCTTGGGTAATTTGTTTTTGGGTAATTAGTTGTCCCGTTAGGTTATAAATCATTAACTGCGCCTGCTTGTAGTTTGCGGTGGTATAAACACTCACAAAATACATTGCCGGGTTGGGGTAAATAGCAAAAGGTGTTGCGGCATCTGTTAATGATATTCCCAGTGGCTCTTCAATAGTATTTACAGCAGTATTGGTGATGATTGCCTCGTTATAATCGAAGTATATGTATGCTGTATTTTTTATTTGTGTTAGTGGCGCAAGGTTAGGAACTAAATCAATTTTATAAGTAACAAACCCGTGCGAGTTTACCTCATCAGAAGTACTATCAGGCAGCATAATATTGGGGAAGTTAAAACTAACCACACCATTACTAACATTGGTGCCCTGCATGGCATGGCTCGATGTTACAATCTGAAAACTCTCCAGCACCAGATTTGAACTTAGCGTGTCTTTAATAACAATATTTACAGCCGGTGCATCTCCTGTATTTTGAAAGTTAATGGTGTACACCATTGTACCCGTAGTATCGGGTATAATACCGCTGCTGCCAATGCCTTTAGGGTTTACCTCTTTGTTATTAGGGTCGTAAGAGCTGGCAATAGCAATGCAGCGTGTGTAGGTGTTGTTAGCCGGGTCGTTATCATTAAGCGCGCTTACAATTAACTGTATGCATAAAGTATCGCCGGTAGTTGCTGTAGTGCAAATTTGCGCACGCGTAAGCAGACTGTTAAAAAAGTAAGGCGGGTAATTATATACATCGGCCATGCTGTAAATAATAGTATCGCCGTTGGCATTATCTATTACTGTAGTAGGTTGTAATTGCAACATAGTATCGGCAACAAAATTAAGGCATGCCGGAAAAACCAATGTTACCGTACCCGGTGTTGGGGTACCTGAACACACTGTACGTTGCACAGGGGCATTACTAAACAGGCTAACATATTGCCCAGACCACCATGCGCCAATTGGCTGAAGAGACGCCGCAATAAAATCAAACGATGGTGTACACGCTACAGCAAAACTTTCTGTAGTTAATGCGTTAGCAGTAACAACAGTAGTATGCGGCTGCGAGTTTGCACATTGTATGTTGTAGCCACTTTGCAGGGCACCTGTGCCAATGGTATAGGTACCCGCAGGCATTGCGGTAAAGTAATAATTGCCGCCATTATCTGTAAACGTTAAAGAGGTGTTAGGCCCTTGCGTTAACAGTATGGGTGTGTTAGGCAACATGGGTTCGTTTACGGTGTAGTTACAATCGCTATCAACATCGTAAAATACATTGCCCGCAATAGCGGTATTAAAATTACACGGCAGGCTTTTTAGATAATAGCCTATCCCCTCGCCCCAAAAACCTTGCAATAAAGAGCCTATAGTAACAAGTCCTGTAGCTGGGTTAGTGCGTATGCTATTGCTTTGTGTAATACCATTAAATATTTGTTGGCGGCCAACGGTAACCCACGTATTATTAAAATAACGTTTTACTGTTCCGGGCCAGTAGTTAAGAAACTGGTCGGTGTAATAAACAAACACGTTTCCGGCTGCATCAACAGCAACATCGCACCCGCTGGAATATGTATTGGTAAGAGGGTGCCCAATTGGGTCCACGAAGTGCCATCAAACTTTTGCACCATTACTTTGTACTGCTGGCCACCATCGGCATAGGCTAAATAAATGTTGTTTAGTGCATCAATGCTAAAGCCACTACTCATTACTATACCTGTAGAAACAGGGCCGACCCCAAGCGTAACCCAAGCAGAGCCATCAAATTTCTTCATAATAACCTTATTGCTTAATGCATTGTCGGCATAAGCAACATAGGGTGTACCTGTAGCATTAAATTTAATTGTGCCCCTGCTTACCAAGCCATTAGAAAATCCCGGTGTACCTACGCTTACCCAGTTGCTACCATCAAAACGCATGCAATGGCCTTTATAAGATAACGATGCATCGTTAAAGAAAATATAAGGTTCATTGGTTACAGGGTTTATAGCAAGTGATGTGTAAGCGCCAACACCGGCAGTATAAAACATTGGTGCGCCAACATATACCCATGCTGTGCCGTTAAACTTCATTACCGATGGCGATGCGGTTTGTTCGCGGAAGGCAATATATGGTGTGCCCAACGAATCAAAATCTATACTCGTAAATTCTACATCATAGGTAGAAAAACCAGGGGTACCAACCTGTACCCATGTAGTACCATTAAATTTTTTAACGCTTGCTTTATTACCATTTGCAGAATCTGTATAAGCCACATAAGGCACGCCAGAAGGGCTATAATTAAAGTTTGATGTATAGCCACCTGTGTTATAGTTTACAGAGCTTGTTATGCTGGTACCATTAGTATTTTTAAAGCCTGTACCGGTATGTTTTACCACTCCAAAATCTTTCATACCTAATAATGGGGTGGCATTGTTTTGCGTATAAAGCATAAAGGGTTCCTGTGTTGCGCTGTTTATGCAAATACCATCGAAGCGCGCATATTGGTTGGGTATTGATACAGTGCCCGGCACAAACATTTGGCCCAGGTCTATCCATGAACCTCCGCTAAATTTTGCCAGTTCGGCTTTTTGTGGCTGACCAAATGTCCAATAAGCTAAATATGCTGCATTGCTTGCATCAAAGGCAAGTGCTGGATAGAAAGCAGTAGTAAGTGAAATTTGTGGCCAGCCTAAATAATCCCACCCACTACCATTAAAATACATTACACTTGCTAAAGAGCTCATTCCCTGAAAAGCAATATGTACAACGTTATTATTGTCTAAAGCAATGGATGGTATATAACCCGTTATTGTTCCGGTAGAGCCCAGAGAATCCCATGCTATACCATTGTATGTCATTACACGCATTTTATTTTGCGTGTCCATAAACACAACGTAAGGGGTATTAGCATTAGCCACCATGCCTAACGACATATTGCCACCTAACAACATGCTTGAAATACCTACAGTATTCCAAGATGATCCGTTAAAATCCATAACGGTTATATTAGACAACGTATCGGCAAAGGTTACAAAAGGTTTATTAGTTGCCTTGTCTATCGTTAAATCAAGTTCTTTTACTTTTAAAGGTGAAAAACCGGGCGCACCAACGTTTACCCAGCTAAAACCATTATAATACTTCACGGTAATTTTTTTGCCGTTAGCATGGTCCTGATACGCCACATAAACGTGGTTAAGATTATCAACCGCTATTTTTACATAGTCTACACGGCCATCAGAAAAACCTGCATTGCCCATAGTAGACCAATATCCGTTTACATATCTTTTTACTGTAGCCTTTGCAAAATTTTGCCCATCGCAAAATGCGGTGTATACAATACCTGCATTATCAGCAGCTATATCGGGTTTATAGGTAGTGCTGCTGTCGGCAATAAAAAACATATCGTTATCAAGCCCTATAGGTTCCCAATCGCATTGGGCAGTGCTTGTTGTTGAGATAGTTAATAGGGCAAAAAATGCCAGTATAAATTTAGTAAACGTTACGCCTCTCATAAGCTACTTGGTTAGATTTAAAATATAAATATAGGTAACTAATCCTGATTCTATCCATGTTTTATCAATTTACAGCTATCGAGTTTTTAAGCAACTAATTATCAGTTTACAACACAATTGTATGTACAATTACCTGATTAGGATATGCATCGCCACCCATGTATGAAATTGTAGAATATTGTCTTTTTTTCTGGAAATAATTTCCTATATAAAGAAACACGAAAATTCAACCACACACTCTGCATGCTTTCTTACAGTAGCAACAGCTATTGTAGGGCATCTTACAATTTTCAAAAATCAGCCTAAAAAAACCAAGTGGGGTACGTTTTAATTAACAAGTAAGGGCTGTGCCTGTTGATAGTGTAAGCCACTACCCATACTTACCACAGCAACAAAGGCTCTTCTTTTTGACCACCCCGTTATAGGCTACCATCTAATTTAGCTACACCCAATTGACTCCGTTCTTTTCCCACCACAATTTAAATGCATGCGGAATATGAAAAAATTACTACACGCAATGCGCAATACAGGCACTTTAGTTGTGCTTGTTTTATTACTATCAGTTACGCAAACCCAAGCGCAATTGGTGGTTAGCGCCCCACCCGCAGGACCAAACTACACCGCCCTTGTACAAAGCTTTTTGTAGGCCAGGGTGTAACCGTTTCTAACGTTAGTTACACCGGTGGCGCACAAGCTATAGGTTCTTTCAGCAACACTGGAACAAACCTTAGTTTGGCAGGTGGTATTATTTTAACCACCGGTAACCGTACTATTGCTATTGGCCCTAATAACGCTGCGGGCGCAGGCAGTAACTTAAACCGCCCCGGCCTGCCTGAACTTGATGCACAAGCAGGAGCTAATACTTTTGATGGTGCTGTATTGCAATTTGATTTTGTGGCCCAATCGGCATCAGTTAGCTTTCAATATATATGGGCATCAGAAGAATATCCGGAATATGTAAACGCAGGCTATAACGATGCGTTTTCGTTTTTTATAAGCGGCCCCGGTTTTGGTGGCCCTACCAATATTGCATTAGTACCTAGCACTACTATCCCTATTACTATTGATAACGTAAATGCAAACTCATACTCTCAATACTATGTAAACAACGCAGGTGGCCAATTTATACAATACGATGGTTTTACTACTACCATGACAGCTACAGCCACAGTACAACCCTGCCAAACCTATACTTTACGTATTTGTATTGCCGATGCCGGCGACCATATTTACGACTCTGCCGTGTTTTTAGGCCAAAACAGCCTTTCTAGTAACTCTGTTACCGTATCGTCAAGCTCTGGCTACAACGGCAGCTCTAACACCGCGTACGAAGGTTGTTTGCCCGGTTATTTAAACTTCTCTATTCCACAGGCACAATTAACTGATTATACTTTTAACTATGTGATAGGTGGCTCTGCACAAAATGGTGTAGACTATACTACTATTCCAACATCTGTTACCATACCTGCCGGGCAAACATCGGCACAAGTAGTAATTAATGCTGTTAATGATAATACTGCTGAAGGACAAGAGTCAATAGATATTACAGTAAATAATATATGTTCAGTATCTACCACCACTGTTTATATTAATGATGTAGCGCCGCTAACTGTTAATGCAGGAGCCGACCAGCTACAATGCGGCCCGCCAACTGCAGCAACACTTACCGCTATTGCAAGCGGTGGGTTAACACCTTATACCTACTCTTGGAGCAATGGTGTAAGCAATGTAGGCAACACCGCCAGCATTACAAATACCCCAACAGGTACTACCACATACACCGTTACTGCAACCGGTGCATGCCCCGGCCAAACCGCTACCGACCAGGTTGTGGTTACTGTTAACCCCATACCTACTACTAGCTTCAATTTATCATCAGCAACTGTTTGTAATGGACAACCATTAACTGCAACTTACAGCGGCAACGCAAACGTAGGTGCTACCTATAACTGGACCGTAAACAACGGCGCCACTATTACCGGCAGCGGCCAGGGCCCTGTTACCATTAACTATCCTGCACCGGGCACTTATACCGTATCGTTAAGCGTGGTACAAAACGGTTGTACATCTACAACTACCACTACTGCAACCGCTACTGTATACCCACAACCTAACTCGCCATTTACTTCGCCAACAACTTTATGTACCGGTGCAAATGGCACATTTAACTTTACAGGCACTACTATTCCGGGTGCTACTTATACCTGGAATTTTAATGGTGGCACTGTAGTATCAGGCACCGGCAGCGGCCCATACAGCATTAACTGGGCAACTGCAGGCACTAAAACTGTTACATTAACTGTAGCTGCCAACGGCTGTACATCAACTTCTACTGCCAGTGTAAACGTTATACAAACACCTACCTCTACTTTTACTGCAACATCGCCCGTTTGTACCGGACAAAATAGTACCGTTACTTATACAGGAACCGTAATACCCGGAGCAACTTATACCTGGGGCTTTAACGGCGGCACTGTTGCATCGGGCAGCGGTGTTGGTCCATATCAAATTAACTGGGCTACCGCAGGTACTAAAAACGTAACCCTTACTGTTACATCAAACGGTTGTACATCTACTACCACTACTGTACCTGTTGTAGTAAATGCCATACCAACTGCAGCCTTTACCTCATCGGCAAACCCGGTGTGTAATGGGCAGCCATTAACAGTATCGGCAACCGCAGTTACAGGCGCTACCTACACATGGAGTGCTAATAACGGCGCTACAATTACCGGAAACGGTGTTGGCCCTGTAACTGTTAACTATCCCGGTGTTGGTACGTATGTTGTTTCGTTAGCGGTTACCGCCAACGGATGTACTTCATCAACTGCAACATCTACCATAACTGTAAATCCACAGCCTACCGCAAACTTTACCGCAGCAACTCCATTGTGTACAGGTGTTAACGGCACTATAACTTACAACGGCACCCCAATACCGGGCGCTACTTACACTTGGAACTTTAATGGTGGCACTGTTGCATCGGGTAGCGGCTTAGGGCCTTATCAGGTAAACTGGGCAACTGCGGGCACTAAAACTGTTACCCTTACTGTGGCTGCTAGTGGTTGTACTGCAACCTCATCGCAAAGCGTTGTTGTTAACCAAATGCCAACATCAACCTTTAGTGTAAGCTCGGCACAGTTTTGTGCCGGTGCAAGTGCAACTGTTACTTATGGTGGAACTGTTATACCCGGCGCCACTTACAGCTGGAACTTTAACGGTGGCACCGTAGTATCGGGTAGCGGCGTTGGCCCATACCAAATAGCATGGAGTACAGCAGGTACCAAAACCATTACCCTAAGTGTTACATCAAACGGATGTACTTCAACTGTAAGCTCACAATCTATTACTGTTTACCAAATACCTACTTCTACTTTTACAGCATCGGCTGCTACTGTTTGTGCAGGCCAACCGTTAACTGCAACTTACTCAGGCAACGCATCGGGTAGTGCAACCTATACCTGGTCGGCTAACAACGGCGCTACCATTACCGGCAGCGGCTAAGGCCCCGTATCACTAAATTACCCATCAGCAGGCTCATACAACATTACTTTAAACGTTGCAGAAAATGGTTGCTCGTCTACCGCTACAACTGTACCTGTAACTGTTAACCCACAGCCTACCGCTACTTTTACCGCTACCTCTCCCCTATGTACCGGAAACAACGGTACTATAACTTATACCGGAGTACAAATTCCCGGCGCTACTTATACCTGGAATTTTGCAGGTGGTACTGTAGCATCGGGCAGCGGAGTTGGCCCATACAGCGTTAGCTGGGCAACCGCAGGCACTAAAAACGTTACCTTAACTGTAGCCGCCGCAGGTTGTACTGCAAGTAGCAATGTTAACGTAGTGGTTAACCAAATGCCAAGCTCAGCTTTTAGTGTAAGTGCAGCGCAATTTTGCGCAGGTGCTAATGCTACCGTTACTTACAATGCAGTACCTGTTACCGGAGCAACTTACACGTGGAACTTTAACGGCGGCACTGTAGTATCAGGCAGCGGCATGGGCCCTTATACTATTAATTGGAACACAGCAGGCACTAAAACCATTACCTTAACAGTATCAGCCAACGGATGTACCTCAACTGTTACTTCTGTTCCGGTTACTATTTACCAGGTACCAACTTCTACTTTCACTTTATCATCAGCCAGTGTATGTGATGGCTCTCCTGTAAACATTACTTACGCGGGTAACGCATCACCGGCTGCTACATATACCTGGACTGCCAGCAACAATGGCAGCATAGGTAACAATCCTTTACGTTTGATATACCCTGCACCGGGTACTTACAACATTGGTTTAACTGTTACTGAAAATGGTTGCTCATCAACTACAACTACTGTTCCTGCTACTGTAAAACCTATGCCTACCTCGCCATTTACTGTGAGTAATACCCAGTTTTGTGCCGGCGCAAATGCTACTGTAACTTATACCGGAACACCAATTACAGGTGCTACTTACGCATGGAACTTTAATGGCGGTACTGTAGTTTCGGGCAGTGGCGCAGGCCCATACCAAATAGCATGGAGCACCCCGGGTACTAAAACTTTAACCTTAACTGTTACTGCTGCAGGTTGTACTTCAACTGTAAGCACTCAAACTATAACTATATATCAAGTACCAACTTCTACTTTCACTTTATCATCAGCAAGTGTTTGCGATGGCTCTCCCGTTAGCATTACTTACGGTGGCAATGCATCGCCAAACGCAACCTATGCATGGACTGCTAGTAACAATGGCAGCATAGGTAACAACCCTTTACGTTTGATTTACCCTGCACCGGGTACTTATAATATTGGTTTAACTGTTACTGAGAATGGTTGCTCATCAACTACAACTACTGTAGCTGCTACTGTTAAGCCTATGCCAACTTCTAACTTTAGCGTTAGTGCAGCACAATTCTGCGCCGGGGCTAATGGTACTGTTACTTACAATGGCACCCAAATTACCGGCGCTACTTACGCATGGAACTTTAACGGTGGCACTGTAGTATCGGGCAGCGGCGCAGGCCCATACCAAATTGCCTGGAACACTCCCGGTACTAAAACTTTAACATTAACTGTTAGCGCTGCAGGTTGTACCTCAAGTGTAAGCACTCAAACTATAACTATATACCAGGTACCAACTTCTACTTTTACTTTATCATCAGCCAGTGTATGCGATGGTTCTCCTGTAAACATTACTTACGGTGGCAATGCATCGCCAAACGCTACTTATAACTGGACTGTAAACAACGGCGGAAGCATTGGTAACAACCCTTTGCATTTAGTATATCCCGCTCCGGGTACTTATAGCATTGGACTAACTGTTACTGAGAATGGTTGCTCATCAACCGCTACTACCGTTGCGGCAACTGTACACCCAATACCTGTGTCAGGCTTTAGTGTAAGCAACACCCAATTCTGTGCAGGCGCTAACGCAACCATATCATATAACGGCACTCCAATAAACGGTGCCAACTATTCTTGGAACTTTAACGGAGGCACTGTAGTATCGGGTAGCGGCTTAGGACCATACTCTGTAAACTGGAACACCCCGGTGTTAAAAATATTACCTTAACTGTATCGGCAAACGGTTGTACCTCATCGGTTACTTCTGTTCCTGTTACAATTTACCAGGTACCAACTTCTACCTTTACTACTTCGGCTACCAGCGTATGCGATGGCTTACCAATTAACGTTACTTACAACGGTAACGCATCGCCAAACGCTACTTACAATTGGGTAGTAAACAACGGTGGCAGCATTGGCAATAACCCGCTGCAATTAATTTACCCTGCACCGGGCAGCTACAACATTGCGTTAACAGTATCAGAAAATGGTTGCTCGTCAACCACCAATACTGTACCTGTTACTGTTAAGCCGATGCCTACCTCGCCATTTACTGTGAGCAACGCCCAGTTTTGTGCCGGCGCAAACGCTACTGTAACTTATACCGGCACCCCAATTACCGGCGCAAGCTACACCTGGAACTTTAACGGTGGCACTGTAGTATCGGGCAGCGGAATGGGCCCATATCAAATAGCATGGAACACCCCGGGCACTAAAACTGTTACCTTAACTGTATCGGCAAACGGTTGTACTTCTACTTTAACCAGCGTACCGGTTACTGTATACCAAGTACCAACTTCAACCTTTGCATTATCATCAAACAGCGTGTGCGATGGCCAGCCTGTAAACATTACCTACAACGGCAACGCATCGCCAAACGCTACTTATAACTGGACTGTAAATAACAATGGCAGCATTGGCAATAACCCATTAAGGTTGATTTACCCTGCACCAGGCTCTTACAACATTGGTTTAACAGTTACTGAAAACGGTTGCTCATCAACAAGCACTACCCTATCGGCTACTGTTAAACCACAGCCTGTTGCTACCTTTACTGCCCCTACCCCAATATGTACAGGCCAGCCCGAAATTATTACGTACACCGGAACACAAATTACCGGTGCAAGCTATACCTGGGGCTTTAACGGTGCTATTGTAGCATCAGGCTCAAACGCAGGTCCATACAATGTTAGCTGGTTAACCCCCGGCACTAAAAACATTACCTTAACTGTTAACGCTGCGGGTTGTACTGCAAGCAGCAGCAACGCCGTTTTAGTTAACCAAATGCCTACCTCATCTTTTAGCGTAAGTAATACCCAATTTTGTGCCGGCGGCAACGCTACTGTTACCTTTAACGGTATGCAGGTGCAAGGCGCAAACTACACCTGGAACTTTAACGGTGGCAACATAGTATCGGGCAGCGGAATGGGTCCTTATACCATTAACTGGGATACTGCAGGCATCAAACAAATTACCTTAACTGTATCGACCAGTGGTTGTACTTCAACTACCACTACTATACCTGTTACCATTTACCAGGTGCCAACTTCAAGCTTTACCACTTCAGCAAGCAGCATTTGCAACGGTCAGGTATTAGGCATTACTTATGATGGCAACGCATCGCCAAATGCTACCTATAGCTGGACTGTAAACAACGGTGGCAGTGTAGCCAGCAACCCATTGCGTTTAGTTTACCCAACTTCGGGCAGTTATAACATTACGTTGAATGTTACTGAGAACGGTTGCTCATCGGGCGCCAACACTGTTCCTGTTACCGTATACACTGTGCCTACCGCAAACTTTACAGTACAAGGCCCAATATGCGAAGGCGCATCGGTAAACGTATTATACACCGGCAATGCTAACTTAAACAACGCTCAGTTTACCTGGGGTTGGGATGGCGGCACCGCTACCAACACCACCGGCGAAAACTACGCGGTTCAATACGCATCAGCAGGCAACTACAATTTAACTCTTCATGTTGAAGAAAACGGTTGTGCCTCTATTGATGTTACCCGCCCACTGGTAGTAAACGCTATACCTACCTCTACTTTTATTGCTACAAGCCCTGTATGTACTAACGAGGGAAGCATTGTAACCTATACCGGCAGCGCCCCACAAAATGCAACTTACGCTTGGACTTTTGACGGTGGCACTGTAGCATCAGGTTCGGGCCAAGGGCCTTACAACATTAACTGGAACAACGCAGGCGTAAAAAGCCTTCAGCTTATTGTAACCCATAACGGTTGTGTCTCGCCGCAAACCATAGTGCCTGTAACCGTTAACGACAGGCCAACTGCGGCATTTACCATTGCAGATACCAGCATTTGCATGGGTCAGCCAGTAACAATTACCTATAATGGTACCGGCTCTCCAAATGCAACGTATAACTGGACTGCCAGCGGCGGGGCAACCGTTTCCCACATTAGTGGCAACACCTACCAAATGGGCTACCCAGGTGCTGGCAACTATACCGTAACTTTAAGCGTTACTGAACTTGGTTGCGCATCTGCAACTCCGGTAACTGCCCAAGTATCGGTTTACGATATGCCTACCTCGGCCTTTGTATCATCAGGCAGCCCAATATGCGATGGCACTCCACTTAGTGTTGTTTACCAAGGCAACGCATCGCCAAACGCAAACTTTATTTGGAACGTAACCAACGGCGCTACCATTGGCAACTTAACTCCATCGGGCTACCCTGTAAACTATCCCGGTGCAGGTACTTACAACATATCGCTAACTGTTAGCGAAAACGGTTGTACCTCAACCCAAAGCAGCACTTCGGTTATTGTATATCAAACCCCAACATCGGCATTTGTTGCTTCGGGTAACCCTGTATGTAATGGCACTCCGGTAGATTTTTACTACAACGGCAACGCATCGCCCAACGCTACTTATAACTGGGATATTACCGGTAACGCAATCATAATACCAAGCGGTGTAGATACTTTTAACTTAGCATACACCGGCGCGGGTACTTACATTGTTAAGCTTACCGTTACCGAAGATGGTTGCTCATCTACCATGAGTGGTGATACCATTACCGTATTTGAGGTTCCTGTATCAGTATTTGCAGCGGTACAAAACCCAGTATGCGATGGCCAGCCAGTAATACTAAATTACAACGGCGCACAAATACAAAACGCTGTTTACACCTGGACAACCCCCGACAGTGTTTACATTGAAGAGAGTGGCTTAACTTCTTACGAAGTATTCTACCCCGGTGCAGGTACTTACAATGTGTCGTTAAAAGTTACAGCCAATGGTTGCAGCAGCGATACTACCAACTTACCTATTGTGGTTAACGCAAACCCAGTAGCGCCATTTACCGCCAGCAACAACGTATGCGTTGGCGCTAACGGAAACATTATCTACACCGGTGTGCAAGACCCTAACTACACCTACAACTGGAACTTTGGCGGTGGCAACGTAGTATCTGGCAACAACCAGGGCCCTTACCAAATTACCTGGGCTACCGATGGTGTTAAAGACGTTACTCTTATTGTTACCAATGGCAGCGGTTGCTCGTCAGACACCGCTACCGTACAGGTTACTGTGTTCCCAATACCATCGTCAAGCTTTACCGTAACCGGCCCATTGTGTACCGATGCTAACGGCACTGTTTACTACACCGGCGTACCATTGCAAAACTCTATTTACAACTGGAGCTTTGATGGTGCCAATATTGTATCGGGCATATTTAACGGCCCATACTCGCTAAACTGGAGCACCCCGGGCACTAAACTTATTACCCTTGATGTTACCGCTAACGGCTGTACTTCGCCAGTTACCATGCATACTGTAGAGGTTAACCCAACCCCTACTGCCAGCTTTATGGCATTAGACAGCGCGGTTTGCGAAGGTGGCCCTATAACCTTAGTGTACAACGGCAACGCATCGCCAAGTGCAAACTACAACTGGTTTACTACCGGTGGTGCAACTGTATCGGGTACAGGCAATGGTCCGTTTACTGTTAACTACCCTAGCCCCGGCACTTACTACATTACTTTAACTGTTGATGAAAACGGTTGTACCTCGCCAATATCGGCTACCTTGCCGGTAACTGTCTTACCTAACCCTAACGCGTACTTTACCGTACCTGTGGGCGAATGTTTTGGTAACAATAGCTACAACTTCTTAGCACAAGGCCAGTTTACCTTCCAGGCTGATATTGCATGGAATTTTGGCCCTAACGCTAACGTACAAAACTCGTCTATCATCAACCCAAGCAATATATCGTTTAACACTACCGGCGCGCAAACTGTAAGCCTAACTGTTACCGATAATGGTTGCACCTCTAACTTCAGCAACATGGTACAGGTTTATCCTGATCCTGTTATTGAGTTTAGCGCTGACGAAGTACGTGGTTGTTCTCCGCTTGAGGTTCAGTTTACCGATAACTCAGGCTACGGCGACCTTGCCACTTACGCCTGGAACTTTGGCGACGGCGACACCTCATCATTACAAAACCCAATACACATTTATGAGGAAGCAGGCACTTACAGCCCAAGCTTAACCATAACCTTTAGCTCGGCATGCGGTGGCAGCATTACCCAAAGCGGGTTGATTACCGTTTACCCACAACCGGTAGCAGGCTTTAGCGCTACCCCGCAACATACCGATATGTTTGACCCATTTGTTACCGTGGTTAACGATGGCAGCGGCGCTACCGCATGCTACTACACCATGGGCGATGGCGATACCCTTATGAACACCCTTGGCGGCACCCACGAGTATACCAACGCCGGCGTATACACCATTACCCAGTTTGTAAGCAACAACTTTGGTTGTGTTGATACCGCCCAACGTGTGGTACGTATTGATGGCCAGTTTACCATTTACATACCCAACGCGTTTAGCCCTAACAACGATGGTATTAACGATAGCTTTGGCGCTAAAGGCACTATGGTTAACAACTTTACCTTGTACATCTTCGACCGTTGGGGCGAACTGATATTTACCGGCCATGGCATAGACGATTACTGGGATGGTAGCGACCCATCGGGCAAACGTAGCCAGGTTGATGTATATGTATACAAAGTTGTTTATGATGAACCTAATGGCGACCAAAAACAAGCCGTGGGTACTGTTGCATTGATTGATTAAAAGAACCTTATCTGCCCTGTGGAGAGAAAGAGACAACCTTCCCCTTCTTAAGACCATCTTATGGAAGGGGAAACCACGAGGATTATTCCAATTGTCAATGGTTAATTGACAATTATCAATAAGGAACTTAACCGCGGAGTTCGCAAAGTATCTCGCAAAGTGCACAGAGTTTCTCATTTTTAGTTTTTCATTTTTCATTAAGCCAAGGGCCGCATGGCTGTCCCAAAGAGATGCCTTTGGCATAAATATTTGCGTAGGTTTTTGCAATCATTTCAAGTACGGTTTACAAGTTCTGCCTTTTAGTCAGAAGACGAGGGATTTCAGTTTTTGGTTCTAACATCATTTTAAAAATAGTTTAACCCACTCAACGCAGCAGGGTTGTAATAAAATTTTAAGTTTTTGCAATCACTTAACATACTGCTTAGCAATCCCAATTTTTCATTTTTCACTTTTAGTTTTTCACTAGGCCAAAGGCCCATCTGTTGTAATAAAATTTTAAGTTTTTGCATAATTACTACCACCCCCGTCCCGACTATCGTCGCGACACCCCCTCCTAAATTAGGAGGGGGAAGGGGAAGGTCGCACGGTTGTAGTAAAATTTTGAGTTTTTGCGCACCATAAAAATGAGCAGTTTTACCCCTTAGCTTAAAGTAAAACTTTAACATCTGACAAACAGGCATAGGCATCATCAAAATTGTCCCCCTCACGGAGGGGGTGCCCAAAGGGCGGGGGAGGTTTATTTTTGGCAAGGGCAAAGCAACGCTTTGACGGGGTGTGTTAGCATAGCTAAAACCCTCGCTATTGTAGTAAATTTTAGGCATTTTGTATTTAGTTTAGTACCCTCTTTCGAGGATATTACAAAGATACAACCTGAGGGAGGGGTTGTCAAGAAAAAGCTTTCAGCAAAGTGTTTAAGTTTGATGGTAGGTGACGCTTTGCTTTAACACCTAGCATGGAGGGAACACGAAACCCCGCCTTTTGGGTAGGTGCTGTTATACGCAGTATTATTTATTTTTTGTCGATCACGCATGCTTGTCTAAATTGTGCACCAAGTTCGGTTAACTCAATGTATTTATTTATCACATTAGTAGTTGTGTGTTCAGTTTCATATTGAGCTATAAATTTTTCATATTCCTCTGTCTTCAGGAGAATGTCGTAAGCATTTTCACCAACCAAATGTCTTCCGGCAGGTATATGTAAAAGACCAAGTCGGCATAGATTGTCTACATATTGCGGAGTAAGGTCTTCATGTTGGCATCCTGCTTCTTTGCCAATATTTGAATAATTATTCACCAAATTATGTTCACCCTTACCATTCTTAATTTTTAATTTGATGTCCACTATTGGCTTATAAATATTCGGATGAAAAACTTTAAGAATCAAGCCTTCGTCAGCAGTCATGTTCTTAATAATTTCAACAAATCCAGGATGAGCTTTTGTTACAGTATCCTTGTCCATGGAATTCGCAATTAGGTTGGCATAAAGTTCCCTCAACGTTTCATTATTCCCAGTATATCTCAATGCTTCAAGTGCAGGTCCAACAACTGCTGGATCGGGAGTAACAATATTTTCTTCAGGAGTGTCCTTTAACTTTTCTGCTACTCTATTTTGAACAAACTCGCTTATTTTATCATAACCCCAAACTAAAGCACTAATTGGAGCAAGAGCAATATTGATTGTCTTGGTCACGGTCGCTAAAGATTTTCCTATTTCTTTTGCAGCAGGTTGGACTGCATCATTGTATATTGGAACTGCTTTTGCAAGTCCAGTTACAGCGTCAATAGTGCTTTTCACATTACTATCTTTGGAATTATTTTCTGGAGTCGCCATAATTTTTTATTTAATAGGTTGTGTCACAATTTTGCGTATAACGTTTCGCGAAGGCAGGTGCCCTCACCTAACATCAAACTTACCAATTTATTAGCAATAACATACTCATTGTAATTTTCTCAGCACTATCTACACTAACCCTGTATTACTCGCTATAATGAAAGATTACTTTTTGCTGCAATATACAATGACCAACCGCAAGCTGGCTGATTGGGGCATTAACCCTTTTGTGGCTTATGTGTTGATGGTTGTTGGCTTTATATTCCTATCAGAATACCTGTACAGTGTAACTGAATTTGCCGGGTATGTTGTTTTGGTTGTTGCCTTGAGTGTGCTTACCAATACATCAGAAACCCAACGGAACAACTTTTTACTTATTGTTTTTGGCAATAGCAAGTACCGCAAAATAAGGATTATAGAAAATGTATGCATAAGCCTGCCATTTTCTATATTATTGTTTTACCATAACGCATTTATAGAATCAATAGCACTGCTAACAGTGGCTGTTGTGTTGGCAGGGTTATCTTTTAAAGCCAACCTAAACTTTGCCATACCTACACCTTTTTATAAAAAACCGTTTGAATTTACTGTAGGTTTTAGAAATACATTTTACCTGTTGCCCTTGGCATACGCGTTAACGGTTATAGCACTATCGGTAGGTAATTTTAACCTGGGGATATTCTCTATGCTATTGGTTGTTTTTATATCGCTTACCTACTATGCAAAGCCCGAGAATGAATATTTTGTATGGTCGTACGCTGTAAAATCGCCCCAATTTATTTTTAATAAAATTAAAACCGGCACTGTATACACTACATTTTTAGCCCTACCCATACTTATTGCTATGGTTATGTTCTATCCGCTAAAAGCCGATGAGATAGTGCTGTTTACCCTTATAAGCTTATCGTTTTTATGGGTAACCATTTTAGCTAAATATGCCGCATACCCTAACCAAATGGGCTTGCCCGAAGCGGTGCTTATAGCAATGTGTGTTTATTACCCACCGCTATTAATAGCCGTAATACCTTATTTCTACTACAAATCAATTAAAAAACTGAATATTCTTTTAAAATGATTAAAGTAAAAAACCTAAGCAAGAGCTACGGCAGTAATAACGTTTTAAAAGATATCAACCTTGATTTTTTAAACGGCAAAGTGTATGGTATTGTGGGAGAAAACGGTGCGGGCAAAACCACGCTTTTCAGGTGCATAGCCGGGTTAGAAGATTATGATGGGGAAATTGAAGCGGAGGTAACGCCGCTTAAAAACCATCTGGGCCTATTATTAACAGAGCCTTTCTTCTTTTCTAAAATAACAGGCAGTGAATACATCAGGTTGTTGTGCAATGCGCGCAATACACCGATAAAAGACATGGAAAGCCGCAATATTTTTGATTTGCCGTTAAATCAGTATGCATCTACCTATTCAACAGGAATGAAAAAGAAACTGGCCCTTACGGCTATTCTTTTGCAAGAAAACAAGTATTATATTCTTGATGAACCCTTTAACGGCGTTGACATACAAAGCAATATCATTTTAACAGAGATAATACATAAACTGAGGGAACTAAACAAAATTGTAATTATATCATCGCATATATTTTCTACTTTGAGTGATACGTGCGATGAAATACACTTGCTTCGCAAAGGGGAGCCAATTAAAACTGTGCAAAAGAATGAATTTAAAGACCTGTAAGAAGAAATGAAAGCCATTACCATTGGCAACAAAATTGAAAAGCTTGGACTTAGGTAAACAGTATTCTAAACAATAAGCTACCATTAGGTCTTACTTAAGGTATGCTACAACCTTACAAATTTTTAATAATAGACGATGATGCAGGAAACAACCTGCTTTGCGAATTGGTTATAGTAAGGGCATTTGTCAATGCTGAAGTTATTTCATTTACATCAGCATCAAAAGGGATTGATTACATAAAAAACGGAAATACAGAAAAAACTATAAAAACTATACTGTTTTTAGATATTAATATGCCTACACTATCGGGCTGGGATGTTTTAGCACAATTTGAAGGGATAAAGGCAATAATTGACCACAATTTTACTGTTTATATGTTATCATCATCTGTTAACCCGGCCGACAAGGTTAGGGCAGAAAACAACCGTTTTGTAGAAGGATATTTAACAAAGCCATTAACTAAAACACTAGTGCTTAAACTATTAGGTAAAGAAGAAATTAATAGTAAACAAGTTAGCTAAATAAAGCGTTAATTTAACACTATTACTCCGGCAGGTACAAAAGCTCGTACACCATTCTCAGTTATTAAAGCCAGAAATTTACAGGTAAACTAATTTGCCCGTCGCAATAAAGCCATTTAGCAAAAGGTATTTCTGGGCGTAATATATACTTTGAACTAATGGGTACTCCAAAAAACCTGTTAAAGTTAAAAAGCCGGCTAAAAAAATTGCCCCTAAAAAACTAAACAGCAATACAGCATTTAGCAACTCTATAATAGAGAGCCTCCCGGGCATTTTCTACATTTTTGACCATAGCGGTAAATTTTTAAAATGGAACAACCACTTTAAAAAAGTAATGGGCTTTACAACCAACGAAGCCGGGCAAAAAAACGCTTAATTTTTTTGAAGCACAGGCTAAGCAGCATATAGCTCAGCAAAAAAAACGCCCTTAGTCAAACGGAAAGCGATGAGACCCTGACTAATAAAAAAGGGGAAGAAATACTCTACCGTTTTACTGCAAATAATATAGAATACAATCAGCAGCAAAGTATTGTTGTAAATGGTACTGATATTACTGCGTACCAAAATAGCAAAAGCAAACTTGGATTAAGCGAGAAAACGCTTAACGGGCTATTTGACAATGCCCCTTGGCATGGCCATTTTATCTTTAAAAAGAAAATGGATTAAAGTAAACCAAAAATTGTGCGATATGCTGGGCTATACTGAAAAGGAAATGCTAAGCATGACGTATGACGATATTGCTGACCCGATACATAAAAAAGAAAACGAAGAAACATACCGCAAGTTTGAAAAGCGGATGATTGGCAGTTATATTTCGGAGCGCATTTTTGTAAAAAAAGATAAAACAAATGTTTGGGTTAATATTACCATGTCGCTAATAGAAGACAATGGTGGAGCGCCTATCTACTACATATCACAAATAGAAGATATAACCGAAAAGAAAAAGGGGCTAAAAGAACTTTCTGATTATAAAATAGCGCTAGACGAATCTTCTATTGTAGCCATAACCGACCCTAAGTGCATAATAAATTATGTTAACGATAATTATTGCAAAATAGCAGGCCATAAGTGTGAAGATTTAGTAGGGAAAGGATACAGCATAATTAATTCTGATTGTAATCCGCCTGATCATTTAAAAGAACTTTTAGCCACCATATCTAAAGGCAAAATATGGCACGGCGACCTTTGCGACATAGCTAAAGATGGCACCATTTACTGGATAGAAAACACTATAGTGCCTTTTTTAAATGACAAAGGTAAGCCATGGCAGTATGTTGCCATAGGCAGCAATATTACAGACAGGATAAATGCTGAACACCAACGAGAAAAAATGTTGGAAGATATTGTGCAGCGCAACAAAGATTTAGAACAGTTTGCCTACATAGTATCACACAACCTGCGGTCGCCATTGGCTAATATTATGGGCTTTACCGAAGAGCTGAAACAAAAAACAAATACCGAAGAACAAAACCAATTATTCTTAGATTATTTAGCTGTATCGGTAAATAAGTTAGATACAGTTATTAACGACCTAAACAATATTTTACAGGTAAAACACCAGGTTAATGAGTTAAAAGAAACCATTAGCCTTACCCAGGTGTTGCAAGACACAGAAACAATGTTAAGTAATATTATAGACAGCCAGGATATAAAAATAAAGTCTGACTTTTCTGCTATTGATGAAATTAAAACAATAAAAAGTTACCTGTACAGCATATTTTATAACCTGATAACCAACAGCATTAAATACCGCCGCAGTACGGTCAAATCAACAATACACATAAAAAGCAAAACGTTGCCGGGCTTTATTATACTCACTTTTAAAGACAATGGAATGGGTATTGACATGGCGAAGCAAGGCGAAAACCTGTTTGGTTTATACAAACGTTTTCACACCACCGTTGCCGAGGGTAAAGGCGTTGGACTGTATATAACAAAAACCCAAATAGAAAGCATTGGTGGTAAAATAAAAGTAACAAGCAAAGTAAACTCCGGTACTGAATTTAGTATACAACTCCCATTATAAAAAATATTAACAAACTAATTTAAAATGACAAATAAACAGCGCATAATTATTATTGATGATGATGACGGAAATAATGTGTTAAGCACTATAGCCATACTCCGGGTTTATGAAAATATTGAATTAAAAATATTTACAAATTCTAAAGAAGGCATTGAATATATTGAAGAAGAATACGAAAAAATGCAACTGCCCACCATGTTGTTTTTAGACATAAATATGCCTGGGCTAAGCGGTTGGGACATTTTGGGTAGGCTTAAGAAAATGAAGGAAATTATTGAAGCATCGTTTAATATATACATCCTATCATCATCGGTAGACAGGGCAGATAAAGAACGTGCAGACAGCGAAAAACTAATAAAAGGATATTTGATAAAACCACTACGAAACAACATTTTTAACCTGAATAAATTAAGCCCTGTTAATTGACATTATTATAATTATGAATATGGATTACAATAAAAAACCCGCTATGGAAAATGAATATGCTGAGATTTTACTGGTAGATGATAACCTCTCTGATGCTGAAATGACTATTAGGGCATTGCGCAAAAACAACATTGTACACACCATATTGCATCTTAAAGATGGTGTAGAAGCGCTAGACTACCTACTGGGGCAGGGCGAATACGCAGGTCGGGATATTACCCTGACACCAAAAATTACATTACTTGATTTAAGAATGCCACGGATTGATGGCATAGAAGTGTTAACCAAAATAAAACAAACAGATGCAATTAAACACATACCTATTGTTGTTTTAACATCATCAAACGTTGACCCTAACTTAGAAATATGTATGGGTTTAGGCGCGGCAAGCTTTATAGTTAAGCCTGTTAACTTGCCTGGCTTTGTAAAGGCCCTAGCCGCAATTAAAATGCACTGGCCAACAGTTGATAATACAAAGCCATAGAAAGTGCATTTACACTACTTATCTTCTATCTACCTGCCCTTTATTCTTTGAATACTCTTTTTTATCACATTATCGCCGGGGTGCGATTGTAATTCTTTTTGAAGCTCGCTAATTATAAAAGGCTTTAACTCTGAGTGAATATAGTTAAAATAAAACTGGTGCCAATTACGGTTGCTTATTACCAGGCTATTCCAATAATCGTTAAAGCTATCGTGCTTACGTTGTACAATCAGTTCAGCATTAGCTACCAAAAACGTGTACTTTCCGCCGGGTAAAGCCCTGCGGTATACTGCTTCATGATTTGCATCGGTACTGTATTCAAAATAAATTTTATCCATAGGTATCAACCTCCACAAAAAAATCCCCTCACAATTGAGGGGGATAGTACTATGTACAATTAAATTTCGTTTTTGTTTACCCAGCCCTTAACTAAAAACAGGCGACGTATCTTATTGCGCGATATTTCAAAGTCGTCAAACTTTTCGTGGTTTTCTGATACCAGTAAAACTTTTTCGGGCTTGCTGCCTTTGCGCACATATTTAACCATGCGGCGCTCGTCGGTTACAATCAGGTAAATCTGACCAAACTCAACCACATCTAAATCGTAAATCTGTTTGCAGATAATAATATCGCCATTAGATATGCGTGGGTACATAGAGTGGCCCGATACGGGTACGGCAAAATCACAATCGGCAAAACCCGGTACCAACAAACTCTCGCGGGCAGTTTCTTTACCGTCAAAAATACGGTTAACGTTACCTGCTGTAACATCTACCTCGTAATAAGGCAGGGCGCGCACCTTCTCGTTAAACATAGGGCCTACACCGCTAAGCAGCCATTGTGTGTTCAGACCTTTAATATTTCGCACAATACCCTCTAGCACTTTAGAGCTAACACCTATACGGCGTTTAATAATATGCGATATGGTATTAGGTTCTTCGCCAATTTTTGAGGCAAAATCTTTCTGGTTAATGTCAAGGGCACGTATTAGCCCCTCTACCCTATCATTCAATATAAAAGATGGACCTTCAATTTTAATACCCGGCAGGGGAGAAACCGCCTGGATAACTTTAGGCTTATTTTTATTCCCGTTAAGGAACGAGGTGTCCACCTTAAAGAATTTAGCAATAGTAGCAAGGGTTTCAGGGGTTGGGGTGTTTTTCCCAACTTCGTAAAGGCTAACCATTTGTTTGGTTATTCCGGTACCATCGGCCACTTGTTGTTGAGTCAGGCCTTTTTTAACTCGCAGGTTTTTAAGCTTTTCAGATAGCATAAATATAAGTTATTAACTTTTTTATATTTTAACTTGACAATGGGTATAATCTTGTTGTACCTTTGCAAAACAAAATCACTGCCAAATATAGTACAATAATAATAAAACCAAACATGCCAGCCAAAATTTATGGAACCTACACACTTGCCAATGGCGATAAACTTTTTATATCGGGCTTAACAGAAGCGGAATTTACCACCACCCAATACAACACTACTGTATATACAGGAGAGAGCTGCTACATAAACAACGTAGAGCTATGCAAAACAAATGGTATGCGGGTTGATGTTACCGAACTGGTTATAGAACTGGAAAAGGATGAATTTTTATTGAGTAAATGTGCATAAAACAAAGAGAGACTGATGAATACTACAGAACGAGCCATTGAAATTATTAAAAGCTGCAAAAACGAACAACAAACAGAAGTTGCCACCCGCTTTGTTGAACTGCTGCTGAAAAGCCCCAAACCTTTACTTAACAGAGAAGAAAGGATTGAACTACTAAAAACTATTGATAACAAACTAAATGATTTAAAAAATGAACTAATAACCAAACGACAGACTGCTTTTGTATAATACGGGCAAGCAAAACGCTTGACAAATAAAGGCAACAGAACAAAAACTATTTTATATAACCTACTATGCCAAAAACAGCACATATTTATATCTATGGTGATATAATAAATGAACAATACACCGAAATTGAGGAGCAAGGCTACAGCTCGCTAAGTACCGTAGTAAACTCAATAAAAGCACAGGCAAAATTCGACGAACTGATTGTACACATACACTCGCGCGGGGGTGATGTAACCGAGGGCTTTGCTATTTACGATTATTTACGGTCGTTAAAAAAACCTGTAACTACTGTTATTGATGGCTTATGCGCTTCTATAGCCACCATAATAGCACTTGCGGGCGACAAGCGAAAGATTCAACCCAACTCTGAGTTTTACATCCACAACCCGTGGGGCAATGTAAGTGGCAACTACACCAGTGTAAACCAGTATGCGGAAGAATTGAAAAAAGCTGAAGAGCGTATACTAAACTTCTACTACCAACACACCAATGGCAATCCGGATAATTTGCGGGAATTGATGGATAACCAAACAACACTTTCGGCTAGCGAAGCCCTGGGCCTGGGCTTTGTAACCGAAATTGTGGAACAGGAAAGGGTATACGCTATGCTAAATCCTGAACAAGAAAAACCAAACAACAAACCAAACATGAACAAAGCTTTAAAACTAGCGCAAACAATTATGCACAAGCTATCGGGGCCATTACCAATACAGGCTTCGCTAACCGATACGCTCGACACCGGAGAACCGGTATTTATATCGGGCAACAATGAAATACCTAATGTGGGGGATATTCTATATCTGGGTAATGATTCTACAGCTCCAACAGCAGCTGAAGGCACTTACACCCTAACCAGCGGTACTGTATTAGAAACTGATGAAAATGGAACTATACTATCTGTTATTCCGGCGGGAGATAATGATAGTGTGGAGATGAAAGCATTAAAAGAATCGGTAAAATCTTTACAAGCTCGCTTAAAAGAAAAAGACAAAGCCGAAAATACTTTGGTAAAAGAACTGGAAGGTATAAAAGCCCAAATACAAAGCACATACGAGCCTAAAGGCCGACAAAAAGAAGTGCTAACCAGGCACACCCCAGCAGAACGTAACCGGGTATCTGAAGCTACAGAGCGCCGTAAAGATTACAAATAATATAAAGTAGAAATTAAATTTTAGAAAAACATGCCTATTTTAAATCCAACAGACTTAACCTTTAATGGCAAAGAAGTGCAATCACTTTCTGGAGCCATATTTAAAAAAACATTTAACAAGCCATCATTAAAAGAATTCCACCAAATAGTTGAAGGCATAAAAGCAAAACAGCAAATTGTATTTCTTGGCCTGATGGGACTGACCGGCAAAAAGAAAACCGGCTGCACAACTCCTTTGGGTACTAATACCTTACAAAACTCAGAAAAATACTGGAATCCGGTAATTATAGCTGAGAAATTTGGCGAGTGCTGGGATACTATTAAAGAAACCTTTTTTGTGTGGGGAACTAAAAATGGTATCAGTCGCGACGATCTTACAGATACAGACTTTGCCAATTTTTTAGAAGATCGTATGAGCGATGCACTATTAGAAGCATTATTCCGTGTGTCATGGTTTGGAGATACCGATGCCGAAGAAGCGCCAACAGGCCTTTTAACAGATGGTACAGATGTAGACTATTTTAATCCGGTTGATGGATTTTGGAAACAGTTGTTTGCCATAGCGCCCACATCAGGCTCGCCACGCCGCGTAGAGATAAGCCGCAATACAGAAGCTACCTACACAGCACAAGCCTTTACTAATACGGATACAACTAACATGGTTGCTACGAATGTATTTGCATCGTTAAAATATAATGCAGATTACCGTTTACGCGAACAAAACAACTTGGTATATATCGCAACACAAAGCCTAACCGACCAATATGTAAAGGAATTACGCTCTCAACAACTAGATGCTTCGTTCACCCGCATAGAGAGTGGGTACCAAACCATTATGTTTGAAGGTATTCCTATTATTCCCGTTAATTTCTTCGACCGCTACATCAGGGACTATTTTGATGACGGTGACAAACTATATATGCCACACCGTGCCGTACTAACTACTACAGAAAACCTTGCCATTGGTGTTGAAAGCAGCAATAATCTTTCAGAATTAGACTCTTGGTTCTCACGAGATGACAGGAAATACTATGTTGAATTTTCAGTAAACGTAGATGCTAAAGTACTGGAGGATGAATTGGTACAGGTAGCTTATTAGAAAGACACTTACCCTAGCCCTAATACTTTAGGGCTAGAAGGTAAAAAATATTAACCAAACCCTACGATATTAAACCCTCCCCCGCATAAGGGAGGGTTTAAAAACAAATTAAAAATTAAATTATATGTCAACATGTACAGGCATAACAGCCTCAATTTTAATAAACTGTGACGAGCCCTTGGTAGTGGGCACAAAAGATAACTTGTATTTAATTAATAGAGATGAGATAGATGATATTACATTTGAAACAATATTACCAACTGGATTAAATCGCTTGGTTATATCCATGACACTATTGGCTAGCAAATACATCTATAAAATAGAAGGCCGAAACAACAGTAACGAACCTAGTGCAACATTGCGTAAAGGAAGATACTTTGACACCTATGAACACAAGGTTGCATTTAAAGTATTTGACAATGGCCCGGAAACAAAAAGTCAGCTGGAAAGCATGATACAAAAAGGAAACTTGGTGGCAGTAATTGAAAACAACTACCGGGGTGGGGGCGATACATCAGCGTTTGAAATTTATGGATTTAATGCCGGGCTTGAAATTACTGAGTGTAGCAGGGTTATTAACGACAACGACACTCAAGGTGCTTATTCTCTCGTGTTAAAGACACCCGAACAACAGGGTGAGCCACACTTACCTTACTCATTGTTAGCCGGCGATTACACCGGAACAAAAGTTATGTTAAATGGCTTATTAACACCCTAACAATTAACCAACCGGCAGTAGATTCTTTACACAATAAATTACCCTAACACAATTCTACTGCCGGTTTTAAACTATGAAAATATGGAGTTAACCGAACTATTTAACAAAGGTGTAAACTGGGCAATGAACAACCCTATCGGCCGGTCAGCATTTGCAAAATTGTACCTCGAAAGAACCGGCAAAGAAGTCTGCATGAGTTGCCCGGCCGATATCTACAAGAAGTATTTTGAACTAAAAAAATTAACCGAAAATAACAATGGCTGAAATACGGACCTCAATTATAAAAAACACATCCAGATTTAGTGTAACACAAAACCAAGTAGATGGAATAATAAATTTTGATATTGACAATGCTTACCCACAGCGTGTGGCCGATATTATTCAAAGCTCAGCGGTGGCAGTTAAATGTCTTGATGTGTACACCAAATTTATTGTTGGACAGGGATTTGAAGAAAAATTATTCTACAAAAAAAATATAAATAGTCTAAAACAAACGCCTGACAACTTACTTAGAAAAACGGGCTCAGACCTAGCTTACTACCGTGGATTTGCATTGCATATTAACTATAATGCCAACTACAAAATAACATCGGTTACACAAATACCTTTTGAGCACTGTAGGTTAAACATACCTGATGAATATGGTTACACAAGAAAAATTGCTGTGTATAGTGATTGGAACAGAAAACGTTCACGCCAAATACGCAAAGACAATATTGACCATATTGATGTTTTTAATCCGGAGCCTGAAGTAATTAAAGCACAGGTAGACGCTGCAGGTGGATGGGAGGCATACAAAGGGCAGGTACTTTGGTTTAGCACCGATGGAAATGAATACCCACGTGCTACTGCAGATCCGATATTGGAGGACTGTATTACTGATGCAGAAATTAAAACCTATAAATGGCGTGCTATTAGCACCAACTTTATGGCATCGCATATTTATGTGCACCGGGGCTTTTTGAAAATGATGAGGCGCGTGCAGATTTACACACTGTACTCAACACTTTTCAAGGGAGTGATAATGCCGGGAAAATAATGATGGTTGAAAGTCCGGGAGAGGAATATGATCCCAAGCTGCTTAAAATAGATATACAGAATTTCGACAGGCACTTTGAGTATACTGAACAATCGGTGCAGGATAATATACGCTTGTGCTTTGGCATTCCGTCTGTACTAATTGGTAAAGAAGTAGCCGGCAAACTTGGCAGCAGCCAAGAGATTGAGCAGGCCGTAAATTACTATTCATACCAAACACTAAATGAAAGGTTAATGCTGGAAGAGATATTCTCTAGGGTGTTCAGCCTATTTGCAACACCAATAAACCCAACAAATAACTATGCAATAAAACCCTTAAGCTATGCCCCAACTAATCTCGGTAACTGATTTTGCCGCCTACAAAGAACTATCGGTAAATATTGACGATACTACCCGCATAAACCCATACATTTTACAAGCGCAACAATTTGATTTAAAACCATTGGTTGGTGAAGTCTTTTACAAGGACATTATCGACAATCCAACATCAACAGAAAACTCTTTATTGCTTACCGGTGGTGCTTACGCTTATCAAAATAAGAGTTATGAATTTTCAGGATTGAAAAGTGCGCTGGTATATTTTGCGTATGCCCGTTTGCTTGAAAACCAAAACATAAACGTAACACGCTTTGGTGTGGTATTTAAAAACAATGCCGATGTATCGGAAAGGGTAGACGAAAAAACCTTGCAGCGACTTATTCTGCAAGCCCGCAATCAAGCCCGTGCTTATTGGGATGAATGCGAAGTATTCTTAAACCGACAAAGTACAGACTTTCCTCTCTGGAGTAAAGCGCCAATAACTAAGCCGCGCATTAATATCAGTGCTATAGGCTAAACTTATTTCTAATTATTAAAAACTAAACCAATGGAACCTGATTTAACCTGGGTATACTCTACCCTATCGGCAGCGGGCGGCGCCACCGTTACGTGGATATTTAGCCGACGAAAACAAAAGGCCGAAACTGTACAAACCGAACTGGACAATGTACACAAAGCCGTAGAAATATGGCGCCAAACCGCCGAAGACCTTAAGGTTGAAGTAGAACAACTACGGAGTGAAGTAAAAGAACTACAAAAAATTGTGGCCGATTTACACAAAGAAAACCTTGCCTTAAAAGAACAAGTATCAAAATTTAACACCTAATGCCATGCAACTAAGTCAACAAATAACACTTGCCAATTTTACTGATGTAACAACCGATGTTATGCAACAACTGGGCGAAAGCCCAACAGCGCTAAAGCTGAAGTACAAAGAACAATTTAACCCGCCGCCTAATATTGTGGCCAACATGCAAAAACTTAGTAGTAAGCTAGACATGGTTGCAATGAAAATGAAGGCCGCGGGCTATGGCTTTGATATTACCAGCGGCTACCGTTGCGAGCGTTTGAACACGGCAGTTGGGGGAAAGAAAAACTCAGCCCACGTGCGTGGGCTGGCGGCCGATATACGCTTTACCAGCCAGCAACATACAAAAGATTTGATTAACGCGCTTATTGCTGCCGGTTTTAAACGCATTGGGCTGGGCTCATCCTTTATTCATGCCGATGTTGACAGCACCCTACCCCACCCTGCCTGTTGGTTATATTCTACCAAGTTTAAAACACCTGAATGGCTTGCTGCTTGGGAAAAAGATATTGAGGGGCAACTAAAGAATTAATAGATAAAGAGATAAAAAATGAAGGAATGGAAAAACTACTTGCTTGTATTATGTTGCATGGCAATTGTTGGCTTGCTCATGAAAGGCTGCTATAATAAATTGGTTTACGAAAATGAAATATCAGGATTAAATGACAAACTGGTGAAGCAAGATGCCGAACTAAAAACCACCATCCAAAAAGATAGCAGCAAGTTGTATGTAATGGAGCAAAAACTAATGGACGAGCGCCATGCCCGTATTTTGGCAGAAGATGCATCAAAACGCTTTAAAACACTGTCTTCTGTTGTAAAAACCTGGGTTGAAGTTAGACGCGATACTATTTGGATACCGTTTGCTGATAGCGGCCCCCTCCTAACCTCCCCCGAAGGGGGAGGAAAAGACTCTGCAAATATCTCAATTGCTTATAATGACAAGTGGTTTTACTTGGGCGGCAAGATGAAGCAAACAGGTTTGCTGCTAGACAGCATTGGCTTTAACGCAGGCTATATGAATGTATTGATTGGTGAACAACGGCGTGGGCTTTTTAAAAAGCCACTGCCTATTGTAGAGTTACAAGTAGAAAACCCTTATATGCACATTACAACCGCAAACAATGTTGTAGTAAAAGACACGCGTAAAAAGCCTGTACTGCTAAGCCGAACTGCTATGCTGGTATATGGGATTGTGTTGGGGTCAATTTTAATTTGGTAACAGGATATTTTCTATCGATTTTTTGCTTGTAACTGATGTCTGCCGACGGCATTACTTTCTTTGCATGCCCAAAGAAAGTAATCAAAGAAAAGGCACCACGCCCAAAACACTGCAATTTTGCTCTCGCACAACCTAACCACACTAGTTGCCATGCAAAATTTTGTGTTCACACAGGGCGTGGACTGCCCACCGCACTGTTTATCTTTACTTAAAAGTTAAATTTATATTTTGCGGACATATAAATACATTTGCTTTAAATCAAAAAGAACATGAACTCTATAGTACCTTATTTAAACTACAATGGTGATGCCGAGGCGGCCTTTAACTTTTATGTGGAAACCATTGGTGGCAAAATTGAATTTATGCAGCGCTTTGGCGATGTACCTAATGATATGGGCGCCGATAAAGACAAAATCCTCCACCTAACGGCTACAATAAACGGCTCTACGCTAATGGCGTCAGATTGCCCTCCGGGAGTATCGGTTAGCTTTGGCAACAACGTTAACCTAAGCCTTAACATGAGCAGCGCTGCCGAGCTTGATGAGAAGTTTGCCAAACTAGCCGAAGGTGGTACTATTACCATGGCACCGGAAGATACCTTTTGGGGTGCACGCTTTGCTATGCTGGTAGATAAATTTGGTATTTGCTGGATGTTTAATTTTGATTATCCTAAAGAACAATAAGGTTATTTATTACTCGCTTACAGGGCAACCTCAGTATTAATGTTGGGATTGTTTTGTTTAGCCGCAGCCTTGGGTGTTTAGTTTGTTCCAATCGAAATCTTTGGGGATGGGGGTTGTTGCTATGTGCTTTTTCCAGTCTTTATCTAACTGAGCTAATGAGAAGCCATAAATGGCCTGAAACTTATCAAAGCCTTGCAGCCATAATAATTTCAGCTTGTCTACCCCATAACTTTCGTATAGGTATTTAACAATACCGGCGCTTTGCAGGTAGGCTATAACATCGTTCTTTGCATTTACGGTATCAAAATTATATACCAAATCGTTTAGGGCATAAAGCATCTTCTTTTTAAGCAGGTAGGCATTAATGGTGTAAATGGGGTTTGTATAAAAACACTCATTATCGCAAAAGGTGGCAGCGCCTTCATCAAGCAAGCGGCTGGTGGTATAGCCCCATTCTTCGTACGATATAAGGTGAAATATTTCGTGCTTAAACTGCGGGCGTATTTTATCGTTATAGACAAAGCAAACAAAGTCCTGTCCTTTAAATGCAGCGCCTTTAATACTTAGGCCAATTGTACGTTTCATTTCCTCTTTAGAGTCTACCGCCAACAGGTAAATGCCGTTGTAGTAATTTTTAATATCGAGTACTGAATATATACGGTCTATTGCAATATCCAGGTCAGCTTTAATATTAGCCAGATGTGCAGCAGTGTAGGAGTTTGGCTTATAGTATATTTTAAACTGCTTATAGTCCAGAGTATTCCAATTTAATGGTATCGTTTTGGATAAAGCCTTTTATCATAGCAGTAGGCTCTCGGAAATCAACATTTTGCTGGTTGATTGTTTGTGCGCTTGTTTTGCCAATAAGTATAGACAACAGTACGGTAAAAAGTACGGTAATCTTCATAATATTAAATTGTTAACCGCATTAAAACGATAAGGCTGCAAAATTAGTATATGCGTTCTTTGATTTATTGGTAAAACAAAACCCCCACCTTTGCAGATGAGGGTTTCGGTAATTTGTATTATCAGATCCTGAAACGAGTTCAGGATGACGGGCTATTAATTAACCGCGTTTTAGAACTTCGTCTACCATGCCGTAGGCAAGGGCCTCTTCGCTGGTCATCCAGTAGTCGCGGTCGCTGTCGGCATATACTTTGTCGTACGACTGGCCTGAATGCAGGGCGATGATTTCGTAAAGCTCTTTTTTAAGCTTTTGGATTTCGCGGGCGGTAATTTCAATATCTGATGCCTTAGCCTTCTGCTCCACCTAATGGTTGGTGAATCATAACGCGAGAGTGCTTTAAACAGCTGCGTTTACCTTTCTCGCCGGCACATAATAATACTGCTGCCATAGAGGCTGCAATACCGGTACAAATAGTGGCTACATCGGGGTTAATGTATTGCATAGTATCGTAAATACCTAAACCTGCATATACGCTGCCACCCGGCGAGTTTACATATATCTGTACATCTTTCTTAGAGTCTACACTGTCTAAGAAAAGTAGCTGCGCCTGTATAACGTTGGCTACATAATCGTTAATGCCTTCGCCCATAAATATGATGCGGTCCATCATAAGGCGAGAAAACACGTCGATAGCCTGCGCGTTCATTTGGCGCTCCTCAATAATATAAGGAGTTAAAGCGCGGGTGCTAAGCGACATGTATTTTTCTAAATGCATGCTGTTAAAGCCTTTGTGCTTTACTGCATACTTCTTAAATTCATTGTTATCGAACATAAATACTATTTGGTTTTGATTGTTGTTAATCCGTTGTGTTTAGTACGACGGGTATGAATCAAAAATATTTTATAAATCTAACAGTTCGGCCTCTTTTGTTTCCTCTTCTATTAATTTTTTGAACTCCTCTTTGTTAACGGTTTTTTCGTTCACTTTAAGGTTCTGTTTAAAGAAGGCAAACAATTTTTTATTCTTGGCCTGGTCTAGGTAACGTTGGCGTTGCTCTTCGCTTTCAAGCAGGCGTTTCGCCTTAGTCTTTATAGAAGGTATCATCGTCACGATCTGGCATTCCATACATACGGAACATAGCTTTTACAGCTTCTTCAGCTTCTGCCTGAAGATCGTCCATAGTAATTTGAAGGCCATTTTTGTTCATAATGTCGCCCTCTATAACACTCCAACGTAAATAACGTTTAAGGTTTGTCAATTCTTTTGCAAACTCGTCTTCGGCCATTAGCTTTTCTGCCACTGTAGGCAACCAACGTACTAAGAAATCTTCGGGCAATTGCACATCAATATTGTTGCGCAACCAGTTGCGTACATCGTAATCAAATTTATAGTCGCTTTCTTGGGTGTATTCGCGCTCCATAAGGTTACGCAATTCGGTACGCATACCTTCTACATCAGTAACTTTACCGGGGCCAAAGGCACGGTCGAAAAAGTCCTGATCAATTTCGGGTTTAGCAGCGCGGCGTACTTCTTTAATAGTGAACTCAAACGGGCCTTTAGCTAACAGGGCACGCTCTTCGTCTATTTTAAAAGCATCGGCCAATTTGCCGGTGTTTTCAAAAATGTCAGCCAGTTCAAAATTAACCACATCGCCTTCTTTTTTACCTAACAGGGCATTTTTAACAGCATCGTTAGCCTCTGTTAAGTAGAAAGTTTCGCCTGTAAACAAGTCGCCACCCACTTCTTTAAGGTCGCCAAAAACAACATCAGTTGCCGTGGCAGCTTCTTCTACCTTGGTTTCTTTGGTAAGGCGCTCTTGCAGGTTAGTTATGTACTCGTCAATATCAGCCTCAGATACTTTTATAACGCTGTAGTCAAACTTAGGCAGTTGGGTAAGGTCAACACTAACCTCGGGAGTTAAACCCAGCTCGTAAGCAAAGGTAAACTCGGTTTGGGTGTCCCAGTTGTAGGTGTAAGCCTCTACATTGTAAGGAATAGGCTGGCCAAAGTAGCGCACCTCGTTCTCTTTCATATACTTATCCAAAGCATCGGCCATGGCGTTGGTTACCAACTCGCCCATTAGGTCTTTGCCCATGCGCTTTTTAATAACCGCAGCAGGAACCTTGCCCGGGCGGAAACCCGGCAATACAGCCTGTTTTTGGTATTCTTTTAACTTTTTTCAAGAGTATCGGCATAGTCTGCAGCTTCTACTGTTACTTTCAGCACGTCATTTAATGGGCCGATGTTTTCGCGGGTAATATTCATGATATGGTATTTACAAAAATAAAGCCGCAAAGATACTACGACATTTTGACAGGGGCAAATCAGGGTTCAGGTTTCAGAGGCCAGGGGTCAGAAAATTCAAAATGCATAATTCAGAATGCATAATTAGTTAATAAAGAGTACTTTATGCCTGATTACTCTTTGCCCTGCCTGTACTTGAACTATATATACCCCACCGGGTAGGTTGTTGCGGGGTATGGTAAGCTGATTTCCTACAGCGCTGTAGCTGCCTACTTGTTGGCCCAAGCTATTGTATAGCTGCACAGCTAGGTTTTGGGTTAGATTGTCCACTTCTATAGTAAAATCGGCAGTAGCGGGGTTAGGGAAGATGGAGATATTAGGTTGCTGCTGCTCATCTTCAATATCATTCAACAAATATTCACAACCGGCAAAGCCTCCTCCTAAAACAAAGGTATCGCGGTGCATAAAGCACTCCGTACGATTATCGACTTCAATATCAGTAGAAAAACAATCTGCAAAAAATAAGTCATAAAATAAACCCAAATTACTGGTAGCGCCTTCTATCCATTTTAAAGTATCTAATTGAGGCAGGGTTGAACACTCGCCATTAAAAAGCAGGTTCCATTGTTTACGATAGCCTGTATTAGTAATGGCAGAATCGATAGAAACACATACAAAGCTAATGTTATCAAAGCCTGTAGCAAAACTGTTGCCTACTTGCAGGTTATAATTGTATAAAACATGTACACCCGTATCAACAGGCACAGTTGCGTTGAAATATTTTACATATACTTTATTACTATCAACCCTAATAGCTGAATGGGTATAAAATCCATCATAATACCTGCGTTTATGGCTTATCCTTTTAAACCCTGTATTGTTTATAGAGGTATCGCCATTGATATAAAATTTAGCATTTTCAAAGTAGGGTTCAAAAGGAAAATTATGGCGCTTGCTTATATCATACCAGGCTGCACTGTCTGTAGGGAAAGGATGTGCAACATTACTTTGGGCTTTTAGGCTTGGGGATATAGCTAAAATTATAAGAGCAAGTAGCCACTTTTTCATAGTGTAGATTTATTAGATACACTAAATTAGATTTTAGGTTTGCAATAGAATAACCAATGGCGGATTTTTAATACCGCATAAGGGATTTTGATTACCCACACGCAATAAAAAGCCCCTTGCGGGGCTATATGCTATTCATCATCTTTTTCCTTAGCCTTATCCACCTTCAGCTTCATGCCTTTGGCGTAAGTAACGCTTTTTGGGGCTTAACAGTTTTCTTACTTACCATTAACTTGGCGCCTGCTCCATTTACCACATTAAACTCTTTTCCGCTGTATTTTACTTTTTTACCGCCGTAGCAAACATGTAAAAACCTACATTATTATCAAAAACCAACTCCTCGTCCGGTCCAGGACCAACAATAGCCACCATGCGGGTAGCATTTATATTGCGGCAAATGGCCTTTGTACTCTGGCGTATGTGTATTACCTCTTTGTAAATACCATTCTCAAAACTGATTTTACCAAGCGCTGTGTCTATAGGAATAACGCTGGTACGCTCTAAAACAATGGTGTTGCCTATATAAAACTGTATTTTATCAATAGCTGCGCTATCGGTTTTAATGGCATAAGTTTTAAACGTTTGGGTAAACGGAACATAGCAGCCCGAAAGGGCTACTAAACCTAGCATTACAAGAACAAATACAGTACTTTTAATTGATTTCATTGAGTTTTGCTAATCACTATACACTACCTATACATTACCTCTTTAACCACGGCAATAATTTTGGCTGCGTTGGGTAAAAACTCCTCTACCAATGTGGGGGCGTAGGCCAAGGGTACATCGGCAGTGGTGATGCGGCGTATAGGGGCATCAAGGTAATCAAAAGCGTTTTTCTGCACCATGTAAGTTATCTCGGTACTGATGCTGGCCAGTGGCCATGCCTCTTCTACAATTACTCAGGCGGTTGGTCTTTTTAACTGATTCTATTACCGTTGCATAATCTATAGGCCGCACGGTGCGTAAGTCAATAATCTCGGCATCTATGCCTTCTTTAGCCAACTCATCGGCAGCCGCAAAGCAAGCCTTTAAAATCTTACCAAATGTTACAATGGTAACGTGGCTGCCTTTGCGCTTAACATCGGCAACTCCAATAGGTAATAAGTATTCACCATCGGGTACCTCGCCTTTGTCGCCATACATTTGCTCGCTCTCCATAAAAATAACAGGGTCATCATCGCGAATGGCGGCTTTTAGCAGGCCTTTGGCATCGTAAGGGTTTGATGGTACAATAACCTTTAAACCGGGGGTGTTGGCATACCAGTTTTCAAACGCCTGCGAGTGCTGTGCACCCAACTGGCCTGCAGAGCCTGTAGGGCCGCGGAACACCATAGGTATTTTGTACTGGCCACCGCTCATGCTAAGCATTTTAGCGGCAGAGTTAATTACCTTAGTCTATAGCTACAAGAGAAAAGTTAAAGGTCATAAATTCTATAACCGGCCTTAGGCCGTTCATAGCCGCACCAACGCCAATACCGGCAAAACCAAGCTCAGCAATGGGGGTATCTATAACCCGTTGGGCGCCAAACTCGTCCAGCATTCCCTGGCTAACTTTATAGGCACCATTATATTCAGCTACCTCTTCGCCCATAAGGAAAACGTTTGGGTCGCGGCGCATTTCTTCACTTAAGGCCTCACGTAAGGCTTCACGAAATTGGATTGTCCTCATACAAGGACAAAGATACTAAGAAATTGCAGAGTTGGGTTTTTGAATAGGACTAGGCTTAAAAAACCTATCGGAAGTGATTTCTATATGGCGTTTGGTAGTATAAAACCAGTAAGGGAACATTAGTATTACAAACATAAATAATACTAGGGCCAGTAGTACTTTTGCAAAGGTAAGACCAGCTACAGCCAGTAACTTTACCAACGACACACCTATATACTTTACTATTTTGATAAGCATACCTACAGACTATTAGATGGGTAACGATAACAAAGAAAAGGGATATTGTAGGGGGTATCTTATCAATTTCGACCATTGGTTCTTTTTGGGCGATAGAATGCAACAAAATAGCCATAAATAGCGTCTTATTATATATCAATAAATGTTTTTGGTTTGAATTATTTGTATTAACTTTGTAACTTAACTTATAAGTGAAGCGTAAAACTGTCATAGAATTATTAGAGCATTACGAGGCTGTTAACTATTATACTTTTCGATTTATTGATGAAGAAATAACTGAATTTGATAAATTTTACGAAAAATATGATGTAAATGAAGCTTACATTAAAGACTTTGAAATAATAATCGAAGCTTTAAATCAAATTGGTGAAAAAGGAGCTATAGATAGACGTTTCAGACCTGAAGGAGGGAGGATTAAAGCCCTACCACTTGAAACGTCAAAATTACGATTGTATTTTTTTAAAATAAGTGAATGTATAGTAATAGTAGGAAATGGTGGTCATAAAAAAACAAAAGCATATCAAGAAGACCCTCTGTTAAATGAATATGTTTCAAATTTAAGAGAAGTTGGTCGTCATCTAATAAATAGAATTACTCACAGTACGAAAACTAATATTTTTGATTGTCAAATATTTGGTGACATGACATTTGAAATCGACACAGAAATAGATAGCAATGAAGAAGGCGAAAAATAGTATAAAAGAGAGATCAAGAAGGATTTCTCCTGAAATAAAATTAATGGTAACTCGGTCAAGGGAGATTGCGATGAATATTTATGCTTTACTTGAAAAGCAAGGAAAGACACAAAAAGATTTAGCCGATTCTCTTGGAAAAAAGAGTCGGAAATCAGCAAGTGGTTACAAGGCTCTCACAATTTTACAATTAAAACAATTTCAAAAATTGAAATTGTTTTAGGCGAACCTGTTCTAATATCATCAAATTGTGCAATTCAATACATATACCTTTTAAATCAACTAGATAATTCTGAGCAAACATTATCAATAAAAACCACTGCACAAATGGGATATACATCATTCGAGCATGGAATGCAATATAGTATTAGTCAAAATGCTTCCGTTACAAAAGAAAGCACTAAACTAGGTGTACCAGAATGTTCGCTAAATTAATATTATGGAAAAATCAATTGAAGAGATAGAGTTATCTACAAAGATTATTAACTTAAATCTTATTAGTTTTGACGTCAAAGATGCATCCGCTTTTGACCCTGCAATTTTGCATGATAAGTCAAAATTTCAATTTGAATTTAATGTTAATATGAATTTTGACTTAGGAAAAAAATATTGTCTATAACACTCAGTACTAATTTCTTTGCTGAAATAGAAAAAACAACTAAACTAGGTCAAATAACTAGTAGTGGAACTTTTGAAATATATAACATTGATCAAATTGTTTCAATGCATGATGGTAAAATCCCTAATATAATATTAGCTAATTTTATAGGAGTAGTATTAGCTACAACTAGAGGGTTTCTAATATTAAAAACAGAAAGCACAATTATGTCTGGAGTTATTATGCCAATTATTAATACAATGAGTTTTTTTCCACAAACAACATCAGAAGAATAAAACTGTACTGTATCATCAAAATATAAACATACGCAATATTTTACTTCTCCCTAACAGTATGATTTTGTGATTTCTTTTAATCCTGTTGCACATGACATTATTAATAGTTTGCACAAATAAGTTGTAATATGTTGGGTAGATGCTCTCTAATCGCGCAATAGTTTCTTAGAACTAAGGGCATTTACAAACTCACTACTAAACGGGTTAATAATTACCAGTAACAGTCCGCCTGTAACTAACAGGATAAACAACAGGGCCAACCACAATGCGGCTTTTATAAGTATTTCGAAGAACGCATAGGTGGTTACTACTAAAAATAGCAGCAAAACAAATAGTATAGTCAACGTCCTGAATTTCATACCGGGTTAAGGTGTAAATAGTTTGTAACAACTTGGTGGTACAAAACTAATCTGCCCTTAAAAAACCCGGAGCGGAATTCGATAAAATGCAATTTTCTATCGACCGATGGTTGCCCTTTTTAAACCATTGAATTTTCTAATGATATGTTCGCAACGACAGCTCTTTTTCTGAAAACTCAGGTGGCATGGTTACCTTATCCAGCTTACGTTCTGCGTCTTTTTTCAGCATCTCGTTAGCAATGTATTGAAAATGAGTTTGGAAGGCCGCCAACGTCCATTTTCCATAGGGGGTATGCCCACCTTCATACAGCTGTAAATCGTATTCCTCGCGCGTGGTGCAATAGCCAAAATAGCAGTTGGCATAGCTGGCAACAATAACATTAGCAACCCCGCGTTTGCTTAGCGTTTCCAGCAACTGCGCACGCAGGCGGCGGAAGGCCACGGTAGTAATCTCACCGGGGAAGCCCACAATAGCCAACTGGCCTACAATTACAATTTGTAGGGGGATAATGCTGGGTGTCCAACCATGTTCGCGAAGGCTACCTGCCTTGTACTGCTTTTTCATTTCGCCAATAAGCGGATCTATAAAGCCTGGTACGGGCAGCTTACGTACATCGCTATGGCCCATTACCCTGCGGGTACCATTTTCGGTAACAATTTCTTTGTTGCCATGCGCCTCGTTAATAGCCACCTCGGCTTCGTAGGCCTCGTGGCTGTGCTTTTTAGCTTCTTTTAAAATGCGCTTGCGGGCACTGCTAATAATTCCTTTAGCAAAAAAGCCCAAAAAGTCGCTTATGCCTTTACCATCAACCGGGGTGCCTTTTATAAAGGCCAAGCCCATAGCTGGGTGCGATGTACGCGCATTTGCTTCGCCACGGGCAAAGGCAGGGTCGGCAACGGTATTGGCCATATCGGCAAACACCAGTTCGCAATCTATACCACCGTTTAGGGGCGCATTACTTTTTACTGATTCAAATATCTCAACAGCCTTTTTATACTGAAGCTCTCCGGTATATTGGCAGCTTTTTAAATCGTCTTTAAACTTACCACGTTTCCAGTCTTTTCCTTTACCGTGGAAGTTTGGCGACACATCGCCACAGGCCTCTTGGGCAAACACAGCAATAGCATCGGGGTTGCCTGTTTTGGCAAGGTATTCTTCAAAATAAATAGATGCCCAGCCCTTATTATCGCCCGAAATTTTTAGGCGGTTGTTGGGTAGGCTTGTAGTATGCACGCCAAAAAGTTGGCCTTACCCATAGGCTTACCATCGGCATCGTCAAAACGTATTAGGTTCATTTGCCTTTCCAGCGCCAAATGGGTTTGGGTGGGCAGCATTTTTTCTACATCGGGGTTTTGGTTATATGCGGGTAAAGAGCGATTAAAAGCCACCTCGTGGTTTTCATCAAACATACCATTACCTACGCGTATTTCGCCGTCTTTCTTATTGCCCTCGGCTGCTACTATCGATTCAAAAATAGCATCAACATTAGCATTAAAAACCTTGGGCTGAAAGCCCGGTATACTCATATTATAAATTGGGTAGTGCGAGTAGCCACCCGGTGCGCTGTGCGTATGCTGTGCGCAAAACAGCGTGTTGGCGTGGTTGTAGCCCCATTGCGGGTATTCGGCCGTAAGCCGGTCTAACACCGCCTGTTTCATGGCCATGGTAACAAAGGCACTCTCTGTATTTACTAAGGCAAATTTAGTACCTGTTTCGGGATGTTCTACCACAAAAGCACGGGCATACAGTATACTCTCTTGCTCTACAGCCTTGTGGTGTGGCATACCATAACCCATCATTCCCACTCCGGGTTTAAAACACTTTATTTCGGCCTTTCCGGCACCTATCTTGTACATGTGAAATATGAAATTTAGAATCTGAAAATTACTGTATAAAGCTAAAAAGAAAAACTTCAACTTTCACATTTCATCTTTCAGATAGTTATGGGCGAAATTTTATAAACGGTTTTACTTTGTAGCCATCGTTGGTTTCTACGTATATGTAGCAATATCCATAGGGCACATAATTAATATCCAGGTTAAGTTCAAACATAAACCCACCTAAAACATTCTGGTAAAAATTATTAAAATGCACCTTAGCCAAAACGGTCTATAATTTGCACCCGTAGATAGCCATTTTGGTTTATCAGGGCTTTCATGTACAGCACATCAATAACCGGGTTGGGGTTAAAGTCGAAGTCTACCCCACCGCAAACGCCTGAATTATAAGCTATAACCCCGCCGTATTTATTGGCAAAGCAAATGTTTTTATAGGTAACACCATCGCAGCCGCACACGGGGTTAAACTCTGGCGGGCAAAAGGCGCCGGGCTGTATAAGCGTACTATCTATGCACTGGGCGCGGGCACCAAGGCTAACTAGTATTACTGCTAAGGTTAGTAAAAACTGTTTCATCACTTACAAAGTTACGATTGAAAGGGCAATTGGTTACGTACGGGGCAAAATTTTAATGTTGAACCCTTAAAACACTGCAAAATGCGTATTTCTACGTATTCAAATTGCGGGATTATACGGGATAATTTTACTGCTACCGGGGTTAAATTTGTAATCTGTAGTAAATGACTAATAATAAAACGCAAATAATTATGCAGATAGGCTATATAACAATGATTTCATCATTTAAGCAACAAGGGTTAGACAATAGCACCGCCATAGGTGTTACAAAAGCAGCCATAGAGGTTTTTGAAGTTGGGGCCGCTTTTACGGCAGTGCAACACCGCGAGGGTATTGATGTTACTTTTAAAGACGGGCGCAAAATACAAATTAGCAACCAAGAGTATTTTATGGTTGAAGAGCATTGTGGTTTTCAATCTCTTAACGAGGCCGATATGCTTAGCCTTAAAGATGCCGACTATGCCCAGCTTTGTGTAGCTATAATTTGCAAAAGCAAAGAGGTTGTAGAAGGTTACGATAGCTTTAAAGAGGCTTTAGACGATATAAACAACGGCGCCAGCCTTTTTGATGGTGCCAAACACCTGGGTGTTGCCCATTACTGTGTAAGCGTGCCCAACCAACTGTTAAACCAGAAAACCGGCAATGTGGGCGCAAGTGCCAAGCAAACAGTTTTTGTAAGCAACAGCTATTTTGATGAAATTGAGCAACCCACCAAAACAGGCATTTTAAGCCAATGGTCGCGGTTTGCAACCAAACTATACAACCTTGATAAGCTAGTAGGCTAAACACCCATATTAACAAACCAAGACGGGATGGTTTACTGCATAATGCCCACCCCGGTACTATATCGGGGTTTGGGTTTTATGTAAGTTTCAAACGCTATATTTTCTATCCTATTCCATTATAAATCAGGTTTTAATATACCCCAAAGTAACAATTGCATAATTTAATTAGTTGTGTAAGGCTTGATAAACTTGCCTTTTAAACTATTTTATATCTACAGCTCTAGACAAACAACATACACAGTAACTTATTGCATATCAAATAATTAAATTTCACAAAGCTATTGCTTATAACAAAACAGGTTAGTATTATTGTGCCATTAAATAACCTAAAAAACCTACTTGTAATGAAAAAAATATTCTATTATCAGTAATGCTGTTATTGGCATTAAGTGGATATTCTCAAACAGCCGGCACTTTTCAATTATGTAAGTCAACCATTTCTAAAAAAGGATCTATCAGACCTACAGATATAACTGTGCAGAGAGTTAGGGTTGAAATTGTGAATGGCATGATTGAAAATATTTATGTTGAAACAGATACTACTAATGCATCAAAACCTATTTACAGAAATAAGCAATCATCTATTTCTGTTGTAAGGTTTAATGAAGGTAAAAGACCAAGAAGGTTAGATAATTTAGTTAATTTAACCTCTACAGATTCAGCAGACTGCATTCGGATTGGTGACATATTATGTTATACCCCTCAAAAAGGTGGAATACCTGAAAACACCTCCTTTACTTTAACTCCTACCACAAAAAACCCAAACCCAACGCACGATGTAGAGCGTGATTGGTTGGCTGACCTTGATGTTAAAGTCTATTCTGACGTGTTAGGCATTTTCGCTCAAGAATCTAATGGTTTAGCACAAACAGAAGCTTCCTTACCTATCATAATTAGCACACGCAATGTTCCTAATAAACGATCGATGTTTTTCAACTACATTAAGCCACATTTCATTTATTCACGCTTAGATAGCAGTAAAAAAGACTATGCCTTCAATCCTTCTGTGGCAATAGCAGACAGATTAGGAATGTTGCAAAAAGTCCATTAGCTGTAGGGATAGAATTAAATATATTCAAGACATGGTCAAAAGATAGGTTATTTGATTTTGAAGCAAATATTGGTTATCAATTTAACTTGATAAATCTCTTTAACATAGTGGATAGTACACGTACCAATGCATACTTCCAATTTATAACACCTAAATTAAAATTAAATTTTTTACGAGATAAATTTTCAGTAGCTGCGTCTGCTCCAATATCTATGATACAACGTAAAGAAGGTATATTCTTTACTGAAGAAGACCGTAAACTACAATTTTTGACGGTTTTTTCAATGCAGGCAAATATCACAACCATATTTAACCCTGAAAAGAAAGACGGATTTTATGTTCGCTTTAACCAGTACAATAACTTCTCTCAAAAAGGCAGCAATTTTATACAATTACAACTAGGCTATACATCAAGCATATCAGAGGTATTTGATAAAAAAGACAAAGACAAGAAAGAAGACTAACCCACCACCATGCTCGCCCTGGAACCTCTTTTAGGGCGGGCAACAATGGTGTAGGCCGCATAGCGAGCGGCATCTATGGCATCGTCCATAAATTTTATGGGCTGGTCTATCAGGTGGCCATTGCTATCCTTCATCCAACAATAGTTGTTCATCTCTTTAACCAAGTGGCCACTATCGCGGTGAACAAAAAGAATGCAACGCCGCATACGGTCTATGCCTTCGGTAACCAGTTTTGTGGCAGCTTTGGTGTTTAAAAAACCGGCTGTGTGCAGCTCACCAATATACTCAGGCCGGGCGCTATCGGCATATATGGTATGGTGTTTTGGTATTTTCATCTGCTTCATCAAGGCTATCAACTCAGGCATGGTAATATGGCTGCGGTAAATGCATTCAGTCAGGTAGAGTTCACCATCGCGGTAATCGGCACGTACAAGGGCCGTTGGGTGGTTAAAACCAAAGTCTAAGCCATAAGCTGTAACAGTACCTTGGGGCACATCTTTAAACAACTCATAATCGGGGAACACACGCTCTGCCGATGCACCTTTCTCGCTCAGGCCGTATATGCGCCAATAGTCAGCATCAGTAAACTGCAGCATCTCAATTTCGCGCCTTAGTTCCTCGTCTAAAAAAGGGTTGTCTTTGTAGGTCGATTTTATCAGCACACAATCTTCACGGTTTAGCACCTGCTCATAAATCCAGTGGTGTTGAGCCGATGGATTATAGTCTAAAATAATTTGCCCCGGCGTACGCATAATGGCCTGCCTAAAATCATCAAGCGAAGACTCATTAGCCTCGTTAATCCAAAATATATCCTGCTTGCGGCCGCGCAGGCGTTGGCTCTCGTCAAGACCCACAAAAAGAAACTGCGTACCGTTAAGGTCGTAAGTATGGTTGGTTACATGTAACGCCTTAGGGTTATACAAGCCATGCTGTTTAAGTATATCTTTAAAATCTTCCATGGCGCTTGTTTTAAGCCAGGTGTAGCTTTTGCGGGCAATGGTAATTTTCAGGTTTTCGCCACTCAATGCACGCATAATAAGGTACTGTATAATGCTGTATGTTTTGCTGGAGCGCGACCCGCCCTGGTGCGCAATTATGCGCATGTGCTTATTGTCCCAAGTTTGCTGGTATACAGGGGTTACTTCTAAATCTTTAATCATTATTGCGGGGAACAACTTTTACGTTAATGGTGGCTTGTATGGTTTGCGTGGCGCCGGTAGATGCCCAGTGCTCGTCTTCTATATCCTTTAAAAGGCGATCGGCAATGTCCTTAACTTTCTTATCGTCAAGTGTGTCTACAAGTTGTTCAATATTGCTTTTCTTTTCGTTGAATGTAGACAATAGGTCTTTCAGCTGCTGCTTAGCAGTATCGTAATTAATTTTTGGCATTGTAGGTGTTTTTGGTTTGTCAAGTGCAAAGGTACAACCGCCAAATAGGGTTTGTCAATAGGCAATTATCAACAACCCTCTACAACGCTTAAAAATGTTATTGAAGTAAACTATTTTTTCTGCCTGAAAATCAATCTGTAAAACCCAATGTTAATAATTTAAAAATATTTATATAATTTCTTATACTACCTTTGTGCTATGAGTTTGCCTATACTACTAAACCAACAATTAATTGATATTCCACTTAGTTGGAATGAGCTTACCCTGGCGCAATACACCCGCATGTACAGCGCAACCCAAAGCAGTAATGATTACTTAGCACCCATTGCCGCTTTACTACAAATTGACAAGCACACGTTGCAAAGCCTGCCCGAAGACAAGCTAACCGCATTGGTGCTTAACAACCTGCTTTGGCTTAATACGCCACCCTTAAAAACCACCGCAGAACATTGCCCTAAATACTTGCAATTGGGCGATGATTTGCATACCGTTCCGCAAAATTTTGATGGACTAAAATTTGGGCAGGTGTTGCTTTTTCAATCGGTACTAAGTGAGCATACCGATAAAGAAACCGGAACCTTAAACCCCGCTGCCTACGCACGTTTGCTGGCCATAGTTTTTTCCGCGAAAGACGAGCCTATAAACGACAGTAGCATTGACCAACTGGAAGCGCAGTTGCAACAAATACCCTTTACCGAAGCCATGCCTGTGCTCAATTTTTTTGAGCTGTTGGCAGCTGTCAAGCAGCGCGAACGCAAAGCCCTTAGCCGCGACAGCACGCCCGAAGAAAAGCAGGCCGGTATTAAACGCTTTGAAAAATTTGGGGCTTACCCACTGGTACGAATGGTTATGCAGGCCGAAAACCTTACGTACGACCAAACACTAAACCTACCCTACCACCGCGCCTTTGTGTGCCTTTGGTACGAAAACGAGAAGAGTAAATACCGGGATGCGTTAATGAAGTTCACAGTTGGCAGTTCGTAGTAACTACTGTCAACAGCCAACCGCCAACTGTCAACTAAACTAAACTAAAAACCACGAACTAAAAAATGAACACCATAGACATAACCGAAGCCTTAAACAACGTAGCTGCCTCAACAGGCGGGGGATTGGCGCTTAGCTACGGCACGCGCTACGAACAGAACAAAGATGCCGACAATGCCACATTCCCCAAGTTGTATTTAGATGAGCCGCTAACATCGCACGAGACAATACGCTCTAGCGGAAATACAAGCACGGTGTACGAGGTGAAATTATTTTTTGCTGATAAGGCACAGCTTGATGCTACCCCACAACAGCAACGCCAAACCATTGTGCAAATGCGCTGCCTTGCCAAAGAGTTTATTACCCGCCTGCAACAGCAAACCTATACCGATGAGCGGAAGATTTTCAACCTGCAAAGCGGTACACAATTTACTTTAACTGATGTTGCAAACCTGCCCTATGATGTGGGCCTGACAGGCGTTCTGCTAGAGATTGATTTACCTGTATTTGATTACAACGGGAATTGTATTGTTTAATCTACCACCCCCGTTACACCTTCGGTGCGACATCTCCTCCTAAATTTAGGAGGGGGAAGGGGGAGGTAACTAACTAACAACTAAAAAAATGCTAAAAGACCTACTAAACCTGCATGCCGAAATACTGCGCAAACGTATTGTAGATGAAATGGCGGCACGCAACAAAAACGCTACAGGTAAAACCGCCGCAGGCTTACAAATAGAAGTTACCAATGATGGTTTTAAACTGATTGACAACAACGGCAATTTCCAGTTTATAGAATACGGTACCGCACCGCATAAAAACAAAAAACCGGGCTACGGTTTTGCCGCTGCTATAGAGCAATGGATAAAAGCCAAAGGTATTCCGTTGCAGGGTAATACACACTCTGTTGCCTATGCCATAGCTACCCATTTAAAACGCAAAGGCAGCAAACAATACCAAAGCAAAACACCCGCAGGTATTATAAAAGCAGCACTCAACAAAGAGTATATGGATAAGCTGGTAAGTAGCGTTGCTGCTTCAATTATGAATTATTAATTAGTAATTATTAGAATTAAAAACTAATCAAAACCTACCACCCCCGTCACAGCTTCACTATTACACCCCCTCCTAAATTTAGGAGGGGGAAGGGGGAGGTACTAACCAACCAATAAAAAATGATTATCAAACTAACCGAACCCAAAACCGCGCACAGCAGCTTAGCTACAGATAGCTACTGGGTTGCCGCATACAACTACATCCGCTTTAAATACCAACGGCAAGATGCCTACTATGTATCCGTAACAAACGATGGCGGTGTGGCCCGCTTTGATATGTCGCACATTGCAGTGGCACCCGGCGTTAGCCCTATGGTGGGCGATGTAATTTACGTATCGGGCCCAGACTATGGCACTACCTGTATTATAACGGCTATAGACGCTATTACCGTGAGTGGCAGCCCCAGCATTGGCCTGGTGACAGACTTACCCTATAACGGCAACGCTACAGGCTTTGTAAACTGCCTTATGGAACGCCCCAACTGGCTAATGGAAGTCAACATAAAAGTGGATACCCCTACAGGCTTTAAAACCATTGCTAACAGTACGTACCGCTCTTTACCCGACGGAACTATTTGGGTTGAAGTGCAGGAGTTTTTAAAGAGCTACCTAAACAATAATTACGAATATTTTACTACCGGTTTTAATGCTGTTGATGATGGTTCAAGTATTGCATTTATAATAGAACACAGGCAGGTTTATGAGGGCTATACCACGGAAGATTTTGTAGCAGAAGACACCTACTATGCCACTAACGCCGCCATGCAGGCCAACCAGCCGCAGGCGCCTAACATGGTTAACCATGTAGTGTTTGACACGGCCAACAACGCTAAATTTTTATGCGGATTTAAAGAACCTACCATGTGGGTGGGCTACCCCTTTACACTATCATTTATCAATTACGAAAATGGTGTAGACTTATCTTTACTAGAAGCGTGGTACGATATTAACCGTACGCAGGTAGATGTTACCAACCAAGGTGTAATTGCCGCGTTGCAAGGCAGCGTAAACCTTTTGGCGCCCCTGCGCGGCGTGGTAACCAGCTTGCCATACAGCTACATGTCAGTTGCGCTATGCGAGAGTGTTTTCCCCTACCACTTAGCAACAGAAAATAAAATAATCCGTGCTAAAATACCGTGTGGTAAAAACGAGGTGATGCTGGTATGGCGCAACCAACTGGGAGGGTGGGATTATTACCTATTTGACAACCGCCATACATCGACACTGTCAGTAAGCAATGGCAATGTGTTTGAGCCGTGGGTAGAGGATTTGGCTAATGTATCAACCCAACAAAACCCACTGACCAAAACAGCTTTTGAAACGATTCAACTGGCTGCATCTAGCATAGACCAAAACGACGTGGAAGGTATTAAAGGTCTGCTGAAATCTATTGCCATATACATTATTGAAACCGATGCACCGCATGCCTTAACGCGTGTAACCATAGAGCCCGGCACATGGCAGGTTAGCGATACAAAATCGGCACTAAGTGAAATTGAATTTACCATTCGCAAACCCGAAGAATTTTTACAACACGAATAAGCTATGCCTGTTACATTATTTATTGAAAACGAGGCCGCCGACCTGGCCGCAGAAACCCCTATTGCGCTTACCTTTCAGGTACATGACATTACCGAACTGGAAAGTCGCCAAGGCAACTACAGCAACGAATTTGAATTGCCGCTAACTGCTAAAAACCGCCGTCTGCTTGGCTTTCCTAATGCTATTGCCAGCACATCTAACATACCCTACACAAAAATAAACGCGCTACTAAGCATCAACGGTTTGCAAAGCCTACCGGGTTTCTTAATTGTTGAAGAAGTAACTACAGATGAAGCTAAGTGTACATTTTACTCAGGAAACACGGGCTTTTTTGAGGCGCTAGGTAATGCTACACTTAACGATTTAGATTTATCAACCTACAACCATTATTGGGATTTAGCGGGTACAAACAACGTGTTTGACAATAAGGCAAATACAAACGGTTTTACCTACCCCATTATAGAATACGGTACCGAAACCGCCCACCCTACCCTGCCCATAACAACGCGCAGTATTAACCCCAAATACCTGCGCCCGGCAATGTTTGTATCGCCGTTAATGCAGGCTATTAGCAACTACTGTGGGTATAACTTTATTGGTGATTTCTTTGCATCGGAAGCCTTTACCAAAGAGCTGATACCTATCACCAATAAGCACTTAAAACACTCTGCGGGTTGGTCGGCGTGGCAGCTATTTTCAGCCTATAAAACTACCGACCAAACGGTTGCTACCACCAGTACCGATGTGCTTACTTTCCCCGAGAGTATAGTAGATGCTGGCAGCAACTTTAATGGTAGTGAGTATACCATTCCAAGTAAGGGTAAATACACCTTTAGGTGTACATATAAATTATCCGGAGGTATAAATTCGCCCAGGCCAGTAATACGCATGGTTAGGGAAGATATTGATGGTAATGTGCAGATAATTTCATCGCGCACATTAACGGGGTTAAGCATGGTTTTTCCTGAAGCATTAGAGCCTGGAGAACTGGAATTTGAGCATGGTGATAAAGTATATGTTACCCTTTACGGCGGCGCAGATGGGGCCACGTACGATGCATCTTTGGGTGGCACATTTACCTGCACCGCAGTTACCGATACTACTATTGAATATGGCAACCTGTTTGAGTTTACGGGCAATATGCCGGCTATATCGTTAAAGGCTTTCATCAAAGCACTATGCCAGCGTTACAACCTACTGCTGTATACCGATGGGCTATCAAAAACCATAGAATTTATTCCGTTTAAAACCTTGTATGATAATCAGTCTAAAGCCATAGACTGGAGTAAAAAAATGCACAAACGCGGAATTGAAACGCATTTTCACCCTGATGAATTTTCGCAACAAAACATCTTTGCCTACATAAAGGAAGATGGCGATGAAATACCCGGCGCACAAGGCATTTTAACGCTTGATGATGAAACGGCAGAGCTTACCGAAAAGAAAATAACCCAGCCATTTGCGGCAACAAATTCCATAAGCCGTTTGCAGAATTTAACCGTACCGCAAATAAAAATGATGGAGTATGATGCTGATTCATCAACCTATAAAAACAACGATGTAAAACCACGTATACTGTACTTAGACAGTGTTATTCTAACCGATGCTATTACCTACGACGATGGCACTACAACCGCCACAGATGGCGCAACGGAAGAGCCGTTTGCATGGTTTATTAACGAGGCTAAACCCTTTAACCTGGGCTTTGATAACAACCTGCTTGCCACGCACTACACAGAACTTGGCTACATGCTTTATCGCTATAAAAAACTAACAGCGCGGTTTAATCTTTCAGCGGCAGATGTTATGGGGTTTGATTTTAAAAAGCCTGTGTATTTAAGCCAGTATTCGTGCTATTTCTATGTAAATAAAATTGAAGGGTATACACCCAAAAAACTAACCAAAGTTGAACTAATAAAAATGTAATTATGGGCAAAGAAAATATAGTAATAGACATAGCCATAAAGCCCGCGGATATAGCCAACCGCATGGCACAAATTGATGATAAAATAAAGGCACTGCAAAAAGTTTAGCAGCGTTAAATGATGAAGCCGCCAATGCTGATGCCATTGCCAAAGCCACATTTGAATTGGAGCGCGCTACCCGCCAGGCCGAAGATTATGGGTTGGCCTTAACAGCAGCCCTTAACCACGAAACTATGCAGGCCGGTATTGCACAGCAAATGCAGGTTATGGATGAGTATTGGCAATACATTGCCCAAGGCAACCAGCAAAGCTTTAGCGACTGGCAAGCCATACGGCAATCACAATCTGACATGCACGCCAGTGCCACCCAGGCCGATGCTGATATTGCTAAATTCCTGATATCGCAAATGGATGATTTATTCCTGCAATCGATTACTAAAACCGGCATTAACATTGAAAAATTTGGGCAGGGGTTAATAAAAGTTATGCTTGACATTTTGCAGAAACAGTTAACCACTGCCATATTTGGCGCCACGGCAAACTCGCTGGCCACGCCACAAAGCGCAGCTACGGGCGGCATAGCAGGTTTTTCTCAAGCGGGGATATTAACCGCAGCCATAAATGCTGCATTTAACATTGCTAAAAGCGTATTGTCATCGGGCTTAAAAAGCAGCTTTGCGCAGGGCGGTGTAGTTAACGGCCCGGCCCACTCGCAGGGGGAGTTAAATATTTTAGTCCGGGTGGTGTGGTAGAGCTGGAAGGGGGCGAGGCCGTAATCAACAAAAAATCAACCCAACAGTTTATGCCGTTGCTATCGGCAATCAATGCAGCGGGTGGCGGAGTAAAATTTGCGCAGGGCGGTATAATGCCGCAATATGGCAACGCCTTGGTAAGCCAAAGCATCATCAACCAAATGCCAGCTATTGATTATAAAGCCTTAGCGGCTGCCATGGCCCAAATGCCTGCACCCGTTGTAGCTGTAGAAGATATTAATTCAGCCCAAAGTAAAACCGCCCGGATAGTGAACAGGGCAAGTTTGTAAGCAAGGGGACTTAAAATTAATTATCAGTTAACGGATTACGTACAAAGAATTGGAAGATAGTGATGCCTACAGCCATGCCAACAGCGCCGCCCAGCATAGTACCCAGCATTTTACGTGTACGCACTTTACGGCGCATACCGGCCAAGTAGTACTTGTCGTACTCAAGGGTTGGATGGTCGCGCAAGATGCGGCTGGTGGCTTTTGGTTTTAACGATACGTTGATAGAAGTTGCCAAAATAGGGCCGCTCCAACCGTAAATAGCGCCTAAAAAGCTGCCTGCCATACCGCTGCCAAAACCAATGGCAAAATCGCCACCCCAGCGGTAGCGGCGGCCATCGTTAAAGCCATAAATAAAGCTTTGCATATCGTTAGCGCTAAAGTAGTTGCCGTATAGCGAATCCTGGCGGTAGATAACGGTTTTTTTGCCTGTAGAATCGGTAATAGAAAAAACCTTATCGGGCGATGGGTTGTAAATTTTATGGTTTTTGTTCCACTCAAACTGTATAGTTGGTGGGGCCAGTTCTTTCAACTTAACATCGTAGGTGCGGCCGTTCATCATCAACACCTTACTCGGCTGCTGTGCTTGCAGGGTTAGGGAACCAATAATTGCTATGTACAGAAATAGGTAACGCATGGGGTAAAGGTAGTGCTTTTTTAGTGTGTAGTAATTTGTGGGTGGTGAGTAGTGAAAAGTTAAAAGTTATATTTGTTGATAATGAACAACCAAGAGAGAATACAAATAGCTTTTAAATCAGCCGTAAAGGGATTAAAAGAAGAATGGTTTATCAGCAATAGTAATGAATGGTATAACTACATTATATCGCTTCCTGTGCCCGAGAAACTAACCTATCTGATTTTAATTTGTAACAATGAGGTTTATAATGGTGGGTTTGACCAATACTTTATTAATGGATATGGACAATTTGCAAAAGAAACTATAGCTGCTTTTGAACTAATAGGAGCTCCATTAAAAGCATCACTTGTAAAAGATGTCTATGAGAAAATTAATTCTAAGAATATTGACGATAAAGAGTTCAGAAGTAAAATATTTAACAAGGAAATGATAGATGTAATTGATAGCGTTGGCGATCAACTTGAAGTATTGGACAATCTATATTACGCTACAGAAAATTCCGAAGATTTAGAACAACTTTTAGGAATTTTTCTTCGCAAATTTTAACTCATCAGCTATTAAGTTTATTCATAGCTTTGTTTCTAATCACAATTCGTAACTGGCAACTGTCAACTACGAACTAACAACTTAAAAAATGTACCCATTTATACTCTACGGCGCTAACGGCTACACAGCCGAGCTTATTGCAGAACTGGCAGCAAAGCAAGGCATAAAGCCATTACTATCGGGCCGCAATGCCGAAAAGGTTGCTGTTGTTGCCAAGCGTTTTGGTCTTGATTATGAGGTTTGCAGCCTTGACGATACCAATGCGTTAAACGCGTTGCTTAAAAAATCGTCGCTGTTTATGAACTGTGCCGGGCCATTTATGCACACAGCCGAAACGGCCGCCAAAGCCTGCATAGCCAACAAGGTGCATTACCTTGATATTACCGGTGAATATGTGGTATTTGAAAAAATGAAAACCTTAGATGCTGAAGCTAAAGCAGCAGGTGTAATGCTACTTAGCGGTACAGGTTTTGATGTTGTACCCAGCGATTGCCTTACCATGCACCTTAAAAACCGCTTGCCGGGGGCAACCCACTTAACCCTGGCATTTGCCGCTTTGCAAGGCGGCATGAGCCGCGGTACCACCAAAACCACCATAGAGGGTATGGGCTATGGAGGCATGATACGTAAAGATGGCAAGCTAACCAATGTGCCTATGGGTTATAAGTTTGCAGAGCTTGATTTTGGCCCCTACAAATCGTGGGCGGCAGTTATACCCTGGGGCGATATAAGCACTGCCTACACAAGTACCGGTATACCTAACATTGAGGTGTTTACCGCACTAAAGCAAAAGCAAATAAGCGCCTTAAAGTGGGGCGATAGGCTTGCCCCGCTATTGCGCATGAGGGTTGTTAAAAACTACATGCTAAAGCAGGTTGACAAGCGCAAACCCGGCCCCGACGAAAACCGCCGTAACACTACCTTTTGCAACTTTATTGGCATAGCTACAGATGCTAATGGCAACAGGGTAGAGAGTCACCAAACCACCCCTGAGGGTTATAAACTTACAGCCATAACATCATTCGGTATAGTACAGGAAATATTGGCGGGCAACTTTAAGCCCGGCTACCAAACCCCGGCTACTGTGTATGGGGCTGATTTTATTTTGAAATTTGAAGGTGTAACACGTACTGATGTGTAATTGTCTATCAAGCAGTTACAAAAGGCATGGCAAAATTTCAATTAATTAAATCGTAAAATTTAGTATATTTGTATTATGGGTTTTAATCAACATACAGTAAAATTTACAGATGAGCTAAAATCTAAGCTTGGCAATACACTAGTATTTCTAACTGATAGGCTGGGTTGGCTTAATAAAACCCAAATCCTTAAATTAGTTTACATAATTGAAAAGTTATCTGTAAAAAAGCTAGCAAACCCTTTCTTTAATTTGAATTTTGAAGTGTGGCAATACGGCCCCGTTTCTGTTGATTTATACAATGAATTATCTGACGGACCTGAATTATTGCAAGAATATATTCGCGCTACACATCAACCAGAAGGCATTTTATTCAATAAGTTGCAGGGTATTGCTTTTGACGATAGTGAGTTTAGCGATACTGAAATTCAATTGCTTGAAAATGTTTGCAAAAACTTTAATGCAAGTGCCAGTAAACTAGTTGAAATTACCCATGATGCTAATGATTTATGGGTTAAAACTGCCGAAAGAAATGGCATTTTATCTGATTTACTCAGTGGCAAATTAAAGACTACATCTTATTCAATAGATTTGTCTGAATTATTAAACGAAGAACCTACTAGAAAAGAGCTTTATATTGAACGGGTTCATTCTGTAGAGGTTTTAAATAACATGAAATAACCCTCATGCAATTAGAAGCCGGCTTGCTACTATACATAACACCATTTTATTTTTCAAATGGCACATCTAAAAATAAATACTTTATCGTATTAAAGAAAACAGAGAATAAAGTGTTGCTAATTTCCTTACCCACAAGTCAGGACCATATACCTAATAGCATTGAAAAAAGCATGGTTGTATTAACAATGCTGCCATGCAAGTAAGTTGTTATTATTTCAGCCCACAAAATACCATTACTGATACCGGATTTTCATTTCCGTTAGAAACATATCTGTATGCCGAACAGGTAAACGAAATTAGCGAAGAAAATTTTGCAAATAATTATCAATTTGAAAACATCGATTACAATGTTTTAGGTACTATTAATAATATTGAATTTAACGCTATTATTAAATGTTTAACCGATTCTCCTACTATTAAAAATCGTTATAAAAGAGAACTTCTAAAACAAGACTTAAATTGAAAAAACTAGGGTTCATTTTGTTAATTTTTCTTACAGCCCCAGCCTTTTCGCAAGGGTATAAGGGCGACATAAAAAAGGTACTTACTGCCTATGGCAATGTAGTTAAGGATAAAAACGTAGACTCGCTTTTTACATACATGTACCCTAAGTTTTTTGATGTATTTCCTAAACAAGACCTTGTTGATGGAATGAAGAAAACTTTTGCCGATACCAACCTGACTATTACGTTTGGCGATGTGGTTGTCACTTCTGTATCTGATGTTTATGAGGAGGATAAAATTAAATATGCGGTAGTAAACTACACTAACGAGATTCAGTTGACATTATCGCCCACCGTAGGCACCCAAATGGTGTTGGAGAGTATGAAGAACACCTACGAAACCGCGTATGGCGCAGCTAATGTAAAATCTAATTTTGCAACGCGCACCTTCAACATAAAAGCTACCAATGCTATGTTTGCCATTAACAACCCTGCCTACGGCAACCGCTGGTGGCTGCTGGAGAAAAAGACGAACTGCGTCCTAATGTTGGGGCTATGATTCCGGCCAAGGCGTGGGAGATGAAATAGGTTAAATCTGAAAGTTGAAATCTGAAAGATAAAAGTGATTTTTAATAGTATGGAAAACAGGCCACTTTCAAAACAAGAACAAAAGTTGCTTGAGGTATTGATAAAAAAGGCAAAACTTGATTTTTCACAGATGAATGACAAGTTATTAGCACAGCCAATGAAAGATGGAAATATGGGTGGTTTACGTTTAGTACCTGATGGAATAAAAAATGAAACTCGCTTATTTGGAAATATGGCGAGTGAGCTTGAGTTTACAGACGAAGACGGGATAACTGTAATTGCTTCTTTAAATATTGATACTAATGGTAATTTATTTGAACTTGATATTTGGAAAACAGATTTTAGTCCTTTGATTAGAATTCCTGATTCATTTGAATAAAAGTAATTCCAACACAATCCGTACCCCCTCTGTCTGCCCGCTAAAGCGTGCCGACATCTCCCCCTACAAGTAGGGGGAGAAACCCGAGCGAAGCAAGGGAGAGGGGGTACGAAAACCGTACAACCATAAGCCTTGCAGCGCCTCAGCGGCCCGCATTGCTTTTTTCGTATATTTGCTTATATAATTGATAGAGATTTACCCCTGTGGAAAAAGAGAAAGAAAAGGTTAAATGCTCGTTTTGCGGGCGCACCAAAAAAGAAACCAACGTATTAATTTCAGGCCTTAACGGATACATTTGCGATATATGTGTTGAACAGGCTACCCATATAGTTACTGAAGAGCTTGCACAATCTGGCATACGTCCTAAAACGGCTATTGAGCCCGAAAAAGCTGCAAAAACATCAAACTATAACTTATTAAAGCCCGAGGAGATTAAAACCCACCTTGATGAATACATCATTGGGCAAGACGAGGCTAAGAAAGTGCTGTCTGTAGCTGTTTACAACCACTATAAACGCATTGGCCAGCCTGCTATTGCCGATAGTATTGAGATTGAAAAATCGAACATAATAATGGTGGGCGAAACAGGCACAGGCAAAACCCTGCTGGCCCGCACCATTGCCAAGGTATTACACGTTCCTTTTTGCATTGCCGATGCTACTGTTTTAACAGAGGCCGGTTATGTGGGAGAAGATGTAGAGAGCATCCTGTCGCGCCTATTACAGTCTGCTGATTATGATGTTAACGCCGCGCAGCATGGCATTGTATTTATTGACGAGATTGATAAAATTGCCCGCAAAGGCGATAACCCTTCTATTACTCGCGATGTTAGTGGCGAGGGTGTTCAACAGGGCTTGTTAAAGCTGCTGGAAGGCGCTACGGTAAACGTTCCGCCGCAAGGTGGGCGTAAGCACCCCGAGCAAAAAATGATTCAGGTTGACACCAAAAACATCCTGTTTATTTGCGGTGGCGCTTTTGATGGTATTGATAAAATTATCAGTCGCCGTTTAGGCTCGCAAACCGTTGGGTATACTGCCTTGCAAGAGAGCGAGAACTTTGATAAAAACAACCTGCTTAGATATCTTACTCCGGTTGATATTAAAGCTTTTGGTTTAATACCCGAGCTTATAGGACGTTTGCCCGTTTTAACGCATTTAAATCCACTAGATGGTGAAGCATTGCGCCGCATTTTAACTGAGCCTAAAAACTCGTTGATAAAGCAGTACATGCGTTTGTTTGAGATTGACGGTGTTAAGCTGACTATTGACGATGAGGTGCTTGACCTGATTGTAGAAAAAGCGGTTGAGTTTAAACTGGGCGCACGCGGTTTACGTTCTATTTGCGAAGCGGTAATGTTGGATATGATGTACGAAACACCATCTAACAAAAATACTAAAACGCTAAAAATTGACGTTGAATACGCACAGAAGAAACTGAAAGGCTCGATACTGAATAAGTTGAAAGCGGCATAATAATTATGAATTAATAATTATTAATTATGAGGAGTACGCTTGCCATTTTGTTTTTTTATTTATGCCTTGGGCATGCCTATGGCACAACCACACTGGTTTCAAATGTGGGCATTGTAGGCGATACATCGCACGTAAAAACGGCGTTGCGGATAATTTTACCCGAAGACAAGGGCGGCTGGGATTACTTTTTTCAGGTTGATGGTATGGGCACTCCCCACTCCAACTTACAGGCATTGAAAACTCTGTTACTATAGACAATGGCAAAAAAGCATGGCGCAAAGCCTATATATATGCCGTTAATAAAGATAAAACACGGCAGACCAATAAGTACTCTATTAAGGCAGCAGGCAGGCCACTTTTTCTGTTAGTTAAAGGCAATAATGGCGTAATAGTAAACGCTAAAAAACTGCGCATTACCAAATATACTGTGCTTAGGCAGGCCATACCCGAAGATAAGCGCATGCCGTGGATAAACTAGTATTCAGTTTGTAATTAACAGTTTAGTGCTAATAATCCCTGCACGAAGGCAAAGCCCGAAAAACGTTTGCTGTGATATATGACAACAGAGCAAGAGATAAGAAACAAAATTAAAATATTCCGGCCAACAAGTCAGGAAGTAAATCTCTACAGCCAAAATCTGAATGACAAATCAATTCGACTTTTCAAATTCAAAGACGACCAAGACAATAGATTTAAAATTTGGTTTTTTACTAGTTCATTAACGCTGGAAATACCGTTGACGACTTCTTTACTTTTTTCAATAAACATTCCTGACAAAGTTTGCTTCGCCGACAAAAAACTTAAGGAAATAAACGGAATTGGAAAAATCTATACAGACAATTCAAAAAACGAACAAATTATTAATTGTGTTGAGCTACTAAAAGACGAATTAAAATCGCTTGACTTGGACAACACCGAAGGTTTAACAGTTTATAGAAATTCATTGCATCTTGTATTGAAGCACAATAGACAACTATTATCTGAAATCGAAGTTTGTAAAAAAATTAAAACTATAATAGAAGTCAACTTTCCAGACAAAATAAACGGAACAGACTATTCTGACTTGCCAACTGACCTTAGACAAATACTTTTAAAGTTTGAAAATTTGATTAATTCTAACGACTTTGAAAGAGATGAAATAATTGAACGACTAACAACAATACAAAGAAAGGATTTAATAAAAGTAATTGAATCTAAACTTAAAGCAATCGATTTGTTCTTGGACACTTTTGATAATAAGCCATTGACAGAAGGAGCAATAGGACTTCAATGTTTAGCAGAACTAACAATTCAATTGACGAATGACGAGAAGAAAAACCACAGCTAACAGCAGTGTTCAGGTTCATAAATGCACTTATTATCAAATAGCTATCAACTACGAACAAAGAACTGCCAACTAAATATTATCTTCGCAGCCTTAAAACAACAACTATAATATTCCTTAACTACTAAGGATAAGACAATACATATTATGAGTGATAAATTTGATTACGCCACGCGCGAAGAAAACTATTCTAAATGGTACAACGACCTTGTTGTAAAGGCTGATTTAGCCGAGAATAGCGCCGTGCGCGGTTGTATGGTTATTAAACCATACGGATATGCCATTTGGGAGAAGATGCAGCAAACGCTGGATACCATGTTTAAAGACACGGGCCACGTTAACGCGTACTTCCCGCTGTTTATACCTAAGTCGTTTTTTAGCAAAGAGGCTGCCCACGTAGAGGGTTTTGCCAAAGAATGTGCTGTTGTTACCCACTACCGCCTGCGCAATGCCGAGGGTGGTGGTATTGAGGTTGACCCCGATGCTAAGCTGGAGGAAGAACTAATCGTTCGCCCTACATCTGAAACCATTATATGGAACACCTACCGCGGCTGGGTACAAAGCTACCGCGACCTTCCCATCCTTGTTAACCAGTGGTGTAACGTGGTGCGTTGGGAAATGCGTACACGCCTTTTCTTGCGCACGGCAGAGTTCTTGTGGCAAGAGGGCCATACGGCGCACGCAACATCGCAGGAAGCTGTTTTTGAAGCAGAGCAAATGCTTGATGTGTATGCTGATTTTGCTGAGAACTTTTTGGCAATACCCGTTCTTAAAGGCATTAAAACCGCTAACGAGCGTTTTGCCGGTGCGTTAGAAACCTATTGCATTGAGGCTATGATGCAGGATGGCAAAGCCCTACAGGCCGGCACATCGCACTTCTTAGGCCAAAATTTTGCCAAGGCGTTTGATGTTAAGTTTACCGGTAAAGATGGTAAACAGGATTATGTTTGGGCTACATCGTGGGGTGTTTCTACCCGCTTAATGGGTGCTTTAATTATGACCCATAGCGACGATAAGGGCCTTGTGCTTCCGCCTAAACTGGCGCCTTTCCAAGTGGTTATTGTGCCTATTTATAAAACCGACGAAGAGGCCGAGCGTATTACCGAGTTTGCCAAACGCCTTACTGCCGAATTTAAGCAAGCCGGCATATCTGTTAAGTTTGATAACCGCGATACCCACAAGCCCGGCTTTAAATTTGCCGAGCATGAATACCGTGGCGTACCGGTGCGTATAGCTGTTGGTCCGCGCGACTTAGACAATGGCACTGTTGAGGTTGCCCGCCGCGACACCCTTACCAAAGAGGTGATGAACCAAGGCGAGCTGGTTGGTAATATCAAAGCCCTATTGGAAGAGATTCAATCTAACCTATACAACCGCGCACTTAAGCACCGCGAAGACAACACCTGCAAGGTTGATACCTGGGATGAGTTTACCGCTAAGCTGGAAGAGGGTGGCTTTATCTACGCCCACTGGGACGGTACACCTGAAACTGAGCAGAAAATTAAAGAAATGACCAAGGCCACCATACGCTGCATACCTATTGGCAATGCTAAAGAAGATGGCAAGTGCATCTTAACCGGCAACCCATCTACCCAACGTGTAGTGTTTGCAAGGGCTTATTAACGCCGCTAGGCGTCATCCTGAATTTATTTCAGGATCTCCTGATATGAAACAGATGCTGAAACGAGTTCAGCATGACGATAAAATTTAGGGGCTTTAGCCCCTTTTATATGAACCAGGCAAACTAAGCCGTTCTTTATTTAACCGCCTTTATCAACTCCACAAGCTCTTTACTTATTGAAGCCGCTTTATCATCGGCATACCACTTGTGTATAATGGTAATATAGTCGTCGTGGGCAACGTTATCTTCCTTCAGTTTATAAAGTAACTCTTGCGCTGCCACAGGCCTTGGCCCCCATTTGGTAAGCAGTTCGTAATCGTTATTCAACTGTAACAGTACAGGTATAGAACGCCCGCCATTGGTTAAAAATTGGTCTATAAGCTCTGTATTTTCATCGCGGTAAACTATGTGCAGCTTTATTTTGCCGGCCGATGCCTCAGCAATACGGGCAATAACAGGCAGGCTTTGGGCGCTATCGCCACACCAGTGCTCGGTTATAACCAGCCAATGGATAGGGTTGGCTAACGCTTCTATCGCCGCTAATAGCTCATCAGTAAGCTTATATTGCTTATAAACCCTATGGGAGCGTTGCAGGTTTAACGGGTAGTATTGAAAATACGGTATTTGCTCTGCTTCGGGCAGGTTGGTGTTTTGCTCTACAACAGTTTCAAAAGCGGCTGTGTAAGCGCCAAAGTCAACCGATTTATCTATGTAACTTTTAAAGTTAGTGGTTGCGTTTACAGACATTGGGAAGAAATTTAATTTGATAGAACAAACAACAAACCTTATAGTTTAGCAATTGCCTACAACAACCGCATAACCCGCTGCCTGTTAAATAGTGTATAGCCTATACCAAACTCAAAACAATCGGCTTTGGCAAAATGCGATTTAAGGCTAAAGTTGGCCAATAACCCATAAGGGAGACTATAACGCAGCGCCAAGCGACTGTAAATGCGCCCATCGCCTTTGTAATAGGTATATGGGTACACGCCGGCCTGAAACAGGAACGATAGTTTACCCAGCCACACATCGTATCCAAAGGCAATACCCGGGCGCACTGTTTGAAAGTACTTGGGGTTAACGTTAGGGTCGGTATAATTCATAAGGGCTCTAATAGACCTATCGTTAAAAGCCTCTATTGTAAGGGTAAGCCCGCTTTTGTAACCAACCTGTTTGGTAATATTAAACATTAGCCCATTTACCATATAGCTGTATCCATCGGGCGGATAAATCTGTTTACGGCCTATGGTGGCTATTACAGAGAATATAAGCTGCTTGTTTATATCAAACTCATTCCTTTGATACCTGTTTACCACTGGGGCCGGTTGAAACCTGTAAAGAAGGCCCGCAGTAACGGCGGGCAGGTTAAGGCCCAAATTTGGGGTTTTAAATGCCCCGTTTGAAAAGTGTGTTATACCCACGCCGGCGTTGAAAAACAACCTTGGGGTTAGGCATTGCTCAAACAACAGTTGAAAGTTAACCAGCGCATTTATATGGCTGCCTATGGTAACGTTTTTATGATTGTCGTCCTTATTAAACACCTTGCTTAAATAGCCCACTCCAACACCCATGCCAAAGCGCAGGTGGGTGCCACGGTTACCTACAAGGTTAAAACGGTTAAAGGTATATAGGCCGGTAGCATTGCCCAGTACATCGTTATACCCTAAACGGTAATGTATAAGGCTAACACCTACTACACTGTTTTTATAAAACAGGTGCCATGGTTTTAAACCCGATACAGGCTTAGAAACTGTAAGCTCTGCCGCTTGCGTGTGCGCGCGTTGCAAGTACATAACGGTGGGGCTGTGGGCCCACAAAAAGCCACCAAACCACTTGGCTTCCAGTTGCAGGTTGTCAAACGCTTTATTGCGGGTACTATCAAGCATTTGGGCGTTTGCACCAAACCCAGTAATTACAAATAATATGAATAGTAACCTTTTCACAACAAGCAAATATACTGCATTGCTAAACAAGCTTATACTACTCTCGGATAACTTTAACATTGGTACTGCGGCCATCTTCGCCTACTATGCGGAAGATATACATACCCGTTGCAAAGCGGCTAAAGTCTATGGGGTTGTTATATGGGCCTACAAAGTTGGCAAGGCTTTCAGTATGCAGCACTTTACCGGTTACATCAACTACGTTTAGGGTATAGTTTTGGGCTTTGGCTGATGTAAAGGAAACATTAACCAACCCATTGGTGGGGTTAGGATACAGGGATAATTGTTCTACTGCATTTTCGTTAATACCTGTGCAACTTATAGTAATGCATACTGTAGTATCACTTTCACCGCATTGATTGGTAGCTGTAAGAGTAATGCAATATGTACTATCGGCACTATACCAATGGCAATTGCCTGTAGCAATACTACCATCTCCAAAATCTATAGTATATGATGAATTAGAGGTTATATTAAAAATACAAACAGAATCGCAATTCACATCATAATCGAACGATACGTATGGTAAAGATATAACAGTAATAGTATCGGTATCGCTACCAGAGCAACCGTTCTGCCCTGCAATGTTATAGGTAAATATATACTCTCCGGGAGTATAGGTATCAATCCAGTTTGATGGGGTATAACTTCCACCCTGCGGTGCACCTGTTACAACCAGAGGCAACCCGCCTTCGCACAACGTTGTAATGCCCGATGCATTGGCATTTACATTAATAGCAGGGTTTATTATCACTTCTTCAAAGGTGGTGCCTTCGCAGCCATTTACGGTTACAGAATAGTTTATAATACACGTACCTACGCCAATATCGGCTGGGTTTATAATAGCGCTTTGCACGCAGCCAGAGAATGTGCCGCCGGCGGGAGAAACCACTATAGGAAAATCCTCGTCTACCAAACAATAATCAGGGGCAATGGTAATGGTTGGTTGTGGAATTGGGTATACCGTAAGGTTAAAACAGTTGCTAAACAAGCTGCTTCCACACTCGTTATTGGCTCTTACTTCTATGCAAATATCACCCCAAAAAACAGCATCAATATCTAAAAGAATGCACTGATTATTGACTGTTACCGTTGCTGAATTAATTGGCGTTACCGACCATGTGTATGATGTTGCACCGGGCACGCCATCTACGCAGTATTGCAAATCATTATCAAAGAAGTTGCAGGTTGATGATTCTCCTGAAATAGGTCCGGGTGTTGCGGGCGGGCCTGTACAAGGGCCGCCCAAAGGTTGCTGGCCAAAAGCAAATAAACACAACACGCAAGCTATGATTGTTAAGTACTTATGCATGTATCAAATATATCCAAAAAACAAAAGCCCCGCCCTGATAACAGGGCGGGGCTTTTATAAAGAATTACTTATTCTAATTAGTCGCGAACAACTTTAACGTGAGTAGCGCGGCCATCTTCACCTACTATACGGAAGATGTACATACCGGCTGCAAAGCGGCTAAAGTCTATCGGGTTGTTGTATTGACCTACGAAGTTGTTTAGGTTTTCAGTGTATAACACTTTACCTGTTACATCAACTACGTTTAGCATGTAGTTTTGAGCTTTGCCCGATGTGAAGAACACATTAACCAAACCGTTGGTTGGGTTAGGGAACAAGCTTAATTCTTCAACTACATTTTCGTCAACACCAACACATTTAATAACTACTACGTTAACAGTAGTATCAGAAGTACCGCAAGCGTTAGTAACAGTTAATGTTACAGCTACAGAACCGTCTTGGTTATAAACGTGAGAAGTGTTTTCAGCGCTAGACTCAATACCGTCGCCAAATTCCCAGAAGAATGAAGCACCATTGCTGTAATCAGACTCGTTGAAGAAAGTTAATGCCTGGCATTGTGCAGAGTAGCTGAATGCTGCAACCGGTAAACCGTTTACATCAATAGTTTCAGTTACTGTAGCAGCACAACCACCACCATTATCAACAGCGTAAGTAGCAGTGTAAGAACCTGGAGCAGATGGAGTAAACACACCTGTGTTGCTTACATCGCCAGACCAAACACCGTTAGCAGGAGAACCTACTAAAGCTACAGGAGCATCGTCTTCGCAAATTGTACCTGGTGTTGTAATAGTAGCAACAACAGCTGGTTGAACGTTAATCTGAGAAGTAGCAGTGCCTTGGCAACCGTTAGCAACTACAGTTAACGATACGTTACAAGTACCTGCAACTGATGGGCAGAATAAACCGTCTGAAGTTAAGCTGCTTGCGCAGTTGCTGCTCCAGAAACCTGTTTGGTCAGCCGATAGTTGGAAACACTGATCAGATACACAGTATGGACCTGATGGAGTGATTTGCGCAACCGGATTTGGGTTGATAGTGATAATATGCATACCAGAGAATAAGCTGGTGCCGCAACCGTTGGTAGCTGATACAATAAACTCAGCCTGACCAAAGAAGTTAGCAGCCCAGTTAACAGTTACCTGTCCGTCAACACTAGTGTCAACGTTATCAAATGCACCCGCTGGGGTTACAGACCAAGTGTAAGAATCGGCACCACTTACTGGTATTACAAATACCGTAGTGTTAGGACCATCTTGACATTGGCTGGTAATACCTATTGGGGTAGCTGGTGTTGCAGGAATATCGCCCACCTGAACTGTTAAAGTTGATGGAGATGAACAGCCACCTGCAGGAGTATACAATATAGTATAAGTACCTGCACCGTTAGCTGGTGTAAATAAACCAGCAGCATCAACATCGTCGCCGCTGAAAGTACCACCTGCAGGCGTAGCTGTAAGTTGGTAAGAACCGCTTGCGCAAACTGAGCCGTTGATAGGATCAATTACCGATGGGGTAGTAGCGTTGATAGTTACAGTGTAAGTGCTAGATGCAGTACCAGTACCGCAAGAGTTAGAACCTGTTACAGTAATATCGGCAGTACCTACAAAGTTAGGATCCCAAGTTACAGTACCTGTAGAACCTGTGCCGCTAATAGTAGCACCGTTAGCAGGAGTTGTTACAATTGTCCAAGCGTATGTTGTAGATGCTGGGTCGCCGGCTGAAGTATAGTCGGTTGGTACAGCGCCTTGGCATAAGCTGTTAGGACCAGCAGGAGTACCTGCCTTAGCCTGGTAGAGGAGTTACAACAATATCAAATGATGTTGAGAACGCACCGGTACCACACTCATTAACACCTGCAACAACTAAAGATGCAGAGCCAGAGAAAGTATCGTCAAAGTTAACAACTACAGAAGTATCATTACCAGTAACAGTACCAGCGTTGGTTGGAGTTAAAATCCAGTTGTAAGAGTCAGCACCAGCAATTGAGTTGATAGTGTACGTTTGGTCAGCAGGGTTGAAACATAGAGAATCAGCACCTGATGGTACAGAAGCAACAGCAGGAACATCCTGAACTACAATTTGAATAGTATCGCCTACAGTACAACCGTTAGCTACTATAGAGTAGTAAACATCCCAAGTACCAACACCAGCGGCTGAAGGATCAAACACACCGTTTAATGTATCAGTAATACCGGCACCATTGCTAGTGAAAGTACCACCTGGGTTAGCAGCAATAATAGTAAAAGGAAGGTCTGATAAACAAGCGCTAGTTGGGCCGCCTATAGAAGCATCAGGAACTGATACGTTAAGGGTAGCTTGGTAATCACCGTCAGTACCTGTACAATCAAATAATGGAGAAGCAAAATCAGGGCCTACAAAGAAATGGTAAACACCTGGTCCAAGAATGGCTTGTGCAGTTACCACATCGCAAGCGTTACCTGTTGCTTGTGCAATTAATTGAATGTTGTTACAATCATCGTTTAAGATAAACAATGCTGGAGAAAAATCAGCTTGTACAGTCCAGCTTACAGAAGTGGTAGAAGTGATAGTATACTCAAACCAATCGGTATCGCGGGTAAAGCCATCGTAATAGCTTGTTCCTATAATAGTTTCGTTACAAGATAATGTTTGGTAGATAGGAGGGAATGAGTTACAGCCACCGTTAATGTCGGTAAAGCAAGCCTCATTTTCTAAAGTACCAACACCCGGAACAAAGTCGCAATCAAAAGCACATAATTCAAATGTACCAGAGCCACCACCATATTGCCAGAATTGAACCCAAACAGTATCGCCAGGGGTTAAACCTTGTAAGTTAAGAGATGGTAAGAAACCTGAGCCACTATCATCATCACAACCTATTTGTGCAAGGTTGTTACAATCAGCACCAGAGTATGCAGCCATACCGCCATCAGTAATAGTACCAGCGCCACCGGCTAAAGATACACTACCGCTTGCAGGCACAATAACGTAGAACCAAACATCGCCACCGGCGTAGTTAGCACAACCAGGGTTAGAGCCACCACCACTAGCGCAGTATACAGATGATAAGTTATCAAACTGTTGTGGAGTACAGCTTTGGTTAATAGGAAGTTCAATTGCAGAACAAGCGTTAATGTTACCGCTTACAGTTACAGGAACAACGTCTAATAATAAGTCGTAGCTGTTACCAGAACCGCAAGGGAAACCTGAGAATACTGAAGGGGCAGCAAATGCTACGTAAGTACCGGCACATAATGTAGCGGTAGCTACTGTTGTAGCACATGTTGTAGTAGTTGTTTGGAAATCTACAGCTACTAAAGCACCGCAACCTGGAGTAATATCTAGGATACCGGCAGCACCAGGGAAATCGCTATTTAAAGTAACAGTTACAGTTGATGTTTGAGTGATAGTAAATTCATACCAGTCAGTATCGCGTGTACCATCAGCCCAAGCTGTACCACAAACAGGAACACCTGCAGTAATAGCATCGTAAGCTGGGGTAACCATGTTACAACCACCGTTTAAGTCGTCGCCGCAGTTTTCAACTTCAGCAACACCACCAAGTGGGCAATCAAAACAAGAAGTAGTAAACTGCTCTGTTAAGAAATAACCGCTGGTATCAGAACCACCGCAACGAGATTGAACTTGGAACTCGTAAGCTGTTTGTGCAGTTAAGCTGTTTATTATTGTAGAAGTTGTTGGGTCAGGGAAGTTACCTACAAAAATCCAGTTAGGGTCGCCTACGGCGCGGTACTGAACATCGTAAGAAACTGCACCTGCAGCAAGGTTCCAGTTAAGTTGGGCTTGTGTAGTAGAAATGTTAGAAGCTGATAATACAGTTGGAGGCAAGCAAGTTGGAGCTGCTAATACATCTATATTATAATCTTCAAACTCACCAAAACCTAAAATAGCACATGGATCAGCTGTTACGTCAGAAGTATTATCACGCATACCTACACGTAGGCGGTGATCTCCTAAAGAAGTACCAATAGGTACAATAACAGTAGCGTTAGAAATACCACCTGTTTGTGAGTTGTTGGTAGAAATAAGTTCACCTAAATCATCAAAATCACCATCGTTGTTAAGGTCAATCCAAACATCAGTTACATCGCTAGTAAAAGGGAAACCGATAGTTGAAGTTGCTGTGTAAGGAAGGCCTTGTTGAAGGCTGGTGCTTATTGTTGCTGAGTAATCAGTATAAGTAGAACCATCGCAAACGCTAGCGTTGTTAATAGTATTTAAAGAGAAGTTTGAAATATATTCCCAGAAATCTAAACAGTTTTCAACAGAGCTAGGCTCGCAGTAAACTAGTGGAGGAACTGGGTTCTCAATAAAGTTAAGTTTAACAAACTGAACAGAACCGGTTATAATAGCATCATCATCACAAACCAATAATTCCCAGTTACCATTAGGGTTTTGTCCGTTGTTAAAGTTGGCAAGGTTACCCTCTGGAATGTAGCTACCAAGGAATGGAGATACACCTGCAGTAATAGGAGTAACAGCAGTCATTATAAATTTGGTAGTTTGGTCGCAAGTACCGGTAACAGAACCATAGTTATCGCCAGAACCACCGTTATCGGTAGATAATTCAACAACTGTTCCGTCTGGTGAGCGTAAAGAAAAATCTAAATCACCATCCCAAGCGTGTGTTATAATTACTTCTACCGACTCAAAAGTATGAGTGCTTAAGGAGCTGGGGTAGCTGAAAGTGTAGTTGATATACCAGAAACAGGAACAGCAACCAAAGTACTATTTGGGCAAGTACCATCAGGAATAGCTACGTTTACTGTACATGCTGTTTGAAAAGCATCAATAACCGGTGGCGGTGGTGGTGGCACATAAGCACCAAAATTTAATTTTACTAAGTTAAGGGTACCAACATCTATAGATGCATCATCACAAACAGTAAGTATCCAGTTGCCATTAGCATTGTCGCTGTTAGTATAATAAGTACCTAAGTCGCCTTCAGGCTCGTAATCGCCGGCAAAAGGAGCTGTACCTGCTGTAACTAAAGTAGCAGCAGACATTATAAACCTTGTATTTTGTGCACAAGCTGCAGTACCATAATTGTCACCGGTACCACCGTTATCAGAAGTTAGGTCAACAACCGTACCGCTTGGAGAGGTTAAGCTTACATCTAAATCACCATCAAAAGGGTGGGTAATGTTAATCTCTACCGACTCTAAAGTAGTACCACCGTTTAGTATGCCAATACCTGATACAGGAATACTAACTGTAGTGCTACAGCTATTATCAGCAATAGCAACACCTAAACCGCATGTTCCACCAAATGATGGGTAAACAACGTTAACGGTATAGTCTTCAAACTCACCAAAAGAATAAGCACCACAAGAGTTGCCTAAACCATTTGATGGGCCATAGCGAAGTGCTACCCTTAAACGTTTGCTACCTGCAGTGGTGCCTGCTGGTATAGTAACAGTACCTGAAGCACTGCCAGAGCTAACCGCAACAGCGTTTAGTATTAACTCACCAGCATCGGTAAAATCACCATCGCTGTTTAAGTCAATCCAAAGTTCTACTGCATCGCCTGCAAAAGAGTTACCAACGGTAACAGTAGCAGTAGCTGCAACACCGGCCGTTAAGGTAGTGCTGATAGAGCCCGAAAAATCGTTATAGCCTAAACCGCAAGCCGATGGGTTGTTAATAGTATTTAGCGCAAAGTTGCTAATATACTCGTTACCGGCGCATGGGGTGCCAACGGTGGGCGTACAATATGTTTGCGCATTAAGCACCGTACCCATTAACAGGGCAAGTGCAAAAAGAGCGCTTCTTAAGTTTAATATTCGTATATTCATAACTTTTTTCAGTTTGGGTTATTTTTCGTAAGACTTTCTAAGATTTTCTAGATAGTCTATTTGCTTAAGAATATCTGCTTCTTCAGCTGTTCCTTTAACACCTGGTAAACGAGCATTAAGCTTAGCAATACGCTCGTTAATGTAACCAACGTTTGTTGCATCGCTAACAGTGTTAGAAGTAGTAGAGGCCTTAGCATTGTGAGTAGGTCTTACCCTACCTTGAGTTGCTGCAGGCGCAGTAGCATCGGGCGCTGCCGACGTGTTAAACTTGGTATCCGGCTTTGCTTCCGATGTACCTTGCGTGACTGGTTTTGATGTAACGCCCGGCTTTGTCGTGCCTAGCAGTTCTGCGTTATTGTTTGATTGCGCAAAAGCAGCGCCTGCAAACAATACTAGCGACATCAAAAACAGCTTTTTCAATGAATTGTAAGCTGTGTTGTTCATGATAAAACGCTTTAAATTGGTTAGTTCCTAAACTAAAATTAGATGTATTCTAATCAGCAAATATATTATTTATATATATCCAAGAAGAAAAACTTTACCTTTTTTGTTTCGCAACTACATGTTTATATCTTACAAATCATCTCAAACCATGCACTATCAGTGTGTTAAAATATTTTTGAACATTCGCCCAATAAATTTAAACCATATTGATACTTTTACGTCCTATCTCAACTAATTCAATTAGCAATAGTTATAAGTAATGAAAACTCTTTATCTGGTTAGGCACGCAAAATCAAGTTGGGAAAACCCTGAGCATACAGATTTTGAACGTCCGCTTAACGATAGGGGCATAAAAGCAGCCCCTAAAATGGCACAATACCTTATAAATAAAGGCATTAAACCCCAGCACTTTGTTTCTAGCCCCGCGGCAAGGGCCATAACTACCGCCCGCCTATTTGCCCAAAAGTTCGACTTTCCTTTAAACAACATCCAGCAAATTGATAAAATTTATAACTCTGATAAAACAGAGCTTATGGAGGTAATTTCTGGGTTAGACGATAAGTACGACAGCATTATGCTTTTTGGGCACGATACCTCTATTACCGTTACTACAGAGGAGTTGAGCAACCAGCGTTTCCTACATTTCCCAACAGGTGCGGCTGCAGGCATTAAGCTAAATATTAGCAAATGGGCCGATGTGCATGATGGGTGCGGCGAGTTACAGTTTTTCTATTTCCCCAAGGGTATAGCCGAAGAACAAAAAGCAGCTAAAAAAGCGCTGAAAGCCAAGCAATAACATTAAGTATTATAAACATACAGCCCTGTTTCAATGTTAAATTTTTACCCAGTAGTTAAATTTAACATAAACACCACTTAACATTGGCTTAACTTTGCAGGCAACTATAGTTTATGACCCAACACAAGCAAAAACGATACTTTAACCGCGACCTAAGCTGGCTATCTTTTAACTACCGTGTTTTGCAAGAGGCTAAAGACCCACGCGTACCGTTATACGAGCGCATTAAGTTTTTTGCCATATACTCTTCTAACCTTGATGAGTTTTACCGAATACGTGTAGCTGCCTGGAAAAACCTGGCCCTTTTGGCTAAAAAAACAAAAAAAGAATTGGCCGAAGAACCGGCTGTTGTGCTTAAAGAAATTAAAAAAACCGTTTTAAAGCACCACGCTGAACTTAGCGAAATTTTTAAAAAACAAATATTGCCCGGCCTGCAACAAAACAACGTTTACCTTATAAACGAGGTAGAACTTACCAAGCAGCAAGAGGCCTTTTGCCGTGAATACTTTCTTAGTAAAATTATACCTATAGTAAAGCCGGTTTTTATTAACCGCAAAAAAAGCCACGAGTTTGTAGAGGATAATGCCCCCTACCTGGCCATACGCCTGTGCGACCTTGACAAAAAAAGCAACAAAGGCGATAAACCTCGCACTTGGGAACATGCCATTGTGCAAATACCTACCAACAATTTACCACCTTATATAGAACTGCCTTAGCAAAGGCAAAAAGAAGTATTATATATACGTTGGTGATATTTTAAAGCTGTATATAAAGCACTTTTTTGAGGAGTATGAGCTGATAGAAACCTATGCCGTTAAACTATCGCGCGATGGTGAGTTGTACCTGGAAGACGAATTTTCTGGCAGCCTATTAAAAAAGATTAAGCGCAGCCTTGGCAACCGTGAGCATGGTGCCCCCACCCGATTGATGTATGACCGTACCATGCCCAAAGAGTTTATAAAACACCTTAGGCATGTTTTTACTTTAAGTACTGATGATTTAATACCCGCAGGCCGCTACCATAATTATAAGGATATGTTCCGTTTCCCCGTAAACGAGAATAAAGCCTTGTATGATGAACCGCTGCCACCCCTGCCCCACCGCGAATTGGATAGTTATAACAGCTATTTTGATGCCCTTAAAGAGCGCGATTACTTTGTACACTACCCCTACCAAAGCGTTAACTACCTTACCAATTTTATTAACGAGGCCGCCAGCGACCCTGCCGTTAAAAGCATAAAAATTACCCTGTACCGGGTTGCCAACAACTCTAAAATTATTTCGGCGCTTATACAGGCTGCCCAAAACAAAAAGCAGGTAACTGCTTTTATGGAGCTAAAGGCGCGTTTTGATGAGGAAAACAACCTTGTTTATGCCCGAGAACTGGAGAATGCCGGCGTTAAGGTATTATACAGTTTCCCCTTGCTTAAAGTTCACTCTAAGCTGCTGTTGGTAGAGCGCAAAGAGGGCGAAAAAATACGCCGCTACGGCTATTTTAGCACAGGTAACTTTAACGAGCAAACATCAAAAATATACAGCGACACCGGCATGTTTACTGCCAACAAGCTGCTAACCGGTGAACTGGGCTTTGTGTTTGAATTTTTGGCCGATACCCGCATTATGCGCGAATATAAGCACCTGCTGGTAGCGCCAGACCATATGCGTAAAGACTTCTACGTATTTATTGATAACGAAATTAAAAATGCCCTTAAAGGAAAAAAGGCTTGTATTACCCTAAAAATGAACAGTATACAAGACCCCGAAATTATTGAAAAGCTTTACGAAGCGGCTCAGGATGGGGTTGAGGTACGCCTTATAATACGGGGAATTTGCTGCCTGCTGCCCGGTGTAAAAGGCATAAGCGAAAATATTAAAGCCATTAGTATTGTTGATAGGTATTTAGAACACTCCAGGGTGTTTATTTTCCATAACGATGGTAACCCGCGTATCTACCTATCATCGGGCGATTGGATGGAGCGCAACCTTAGCCGCCGTATAGAGGTGGCTTTCCCTGTTTATGATGAAAAGCTAAAGGCCGAAATTATAGACTTTGTAAACCTACAGTGGAAGGATAATGTTAAGGCACGCGTTATAAACCGCCTGCAAAACAACACCTACCGCAAAAGCGAATCTAAAACAAAGGTACGCTCACAAGTAGCGTTTTACGAGTACCTAAAAAGCAAGCACAACCCATCGCTTAAAAGTGTTAAGGCTGATGTAGTACTTTTGAAAAAAATGGGGGCTTAAATACTAGTTTTTATCAGGATTAATATCAAACAACCTATCAATTTCAATATTTGAATTTTCAAGGGTAATTACTCGTCCAGCTTTAATATCTGCGATACCTTTTTCAATAGATGCAATTTCTTCATCTGTTAGTGGCATCGATTTTTCCTCAAAATCAGCTTTTACCGGCATGATTATACTTAATAATTAATGTAACAAAACGTACTATTCATCAATAAAAACTAGTTTATCAGTATTACAAATTTGTTGATTAATAGATATTCTAAATTTATGATAATCGTAGAATTTTAATGTAACTAAAAGTCTATCATCATTGGCCTTATCTACCAATTCTCCGATGTATTGATTTGCGATTTTAGTAGCCTTATTTTCATTTAAGAAACCAAAAATATTGTATACACCTCCGCAATTTGTTTCATCGGTAGATTTAATGCTGACTTTTACCATATCATTTGGCAAAAGGTTAATATTACAACGCAAACTCAAATTGAAGGTATCAGAATAAGCACCCTCAAAATAACTTCTTCTTAAATCATATTTCAGAACCTCATAATCTTTATTCGATTTCCAAAGCTTGAAAATTCCATTATTTTTAAATTTACCAATAATGCTATCACCTTCTTGTCTACCTGCATATATTCCTCCTATTAATGTATCTCTTCCTTCTGTAAATTCGATATCATTTCCACTTATTGTACCACTCAAAGTTAAATCAGATGCCAGCCTATCATAAAATAGTTTGCCTGTAATTTCACCTTGAATACTGCGTATTAAAGCTGTAATTGGAATTTTACTGCCTGATTTATTAAAAATGAACCCCTTGTATGTTTGAATATAATAGCTTCCTTGAAGAGTAGTAAAATCATTTTTTGTCGTTAGTGAATCTATCATAATTAGAAAGGGCCTGTTTTGCTCATCTTCAGATATTTCGTACTTAGATAGAATATTTACATAATTAGTACCTGATGGCTTATGAAATTTGGAAAGCGCTGGAGAGCTTTCCCCTTCAAATAGAATTTCTATCCGAGTCTTTAGTGGCGAAGTTAGATTATACTTTACATTGTAATCAGGCTTATCTTTATTAATAGTTCTTCCATCAATAATCAAATAAAATCGTCTGCCTGTTTTTGAATAGATTTCTATTTCTGTGTTCGCAGAGAATAAACTCCCATATAAAAGAGTAAAAAAGTAAATAAAGGCAAGCTTGTTCATAACACCAAATTATAAAAAGTACTACACCAACTTCACTAACAACGTATCAGCCTCCACAAATTGCTTATCAGCCACATAAATTTCTTCTACCGTGCCGTCTTCAAAAGCCTCTATGGTGTTCTCCATTTTCATAGATACCATTATCAGTAGCTTATCGCCTTTGCTAACCTTTTGGCCCGGTTCTACCAGTACTTTAAGCACCTCCCTGGCATAGGTGCTTTGTAGCCACCTGCTACCTCTTCGTCTTCGCCATCAGCAAAGCGGGCTATGCGTTTCAGGCGTACATCGCCCAGTTGCTTGTTGTGGACAAACAAGTCTGTTTCGGTACCATACAACACAAACTTTAGGCGACGGTTACCAATCAGGCACACGAGCTCATCGGCCCCCATGTCCAGTATCGCTGCTTCGTAAGTCCTCTCTCCTATTTGTATGGCAAAACCACCGTGCTTGTAGGTGTATTCAACCTTGTAGTTTTCTCCGCCTGTGGCAAACTCAGTAAACTGCGCCATATAAGGGTTGCTCCTCCAGCCCGATGGTATTTCGGTCAGTATCTCGCGCTGTTCCTCGCGGGCGGCCCAATCAGCAAGGGTACCGGCTATCAGGCTGTAGTCAGTAGCTTCGGCAGAAACTTCATTGCTATAGGTAAAGTTCTTATCTAAAAAGTGGGTGTCAAAATTGCCTGCTTTAAAATCGTCATTAGCCAGTATTTTTTAAGGAAATCAACGTTGGTGGTCAAGCCCAACAAAGCGGTATCGCCTAAGGCATTTTGCATGCGCTGTATAGACTGTGCACGATTCTCTCCACAGGTAATTACGCTGGCAATCATGGGGTCGTAGTAAATATCAATTACCGAACCCGACTCTATACCCCCATCAACCCTAACGCCCTCTTCAAACGGCGGTTGCCACACTCCTATTTTACCCGATACGGGAAGGAAATTATTGGCAGGGTCTTCGGCATAAATGCGGCATTCTAGCGCATGGCCTACCTGTTTTACATCTTCTTGTTTAACAGATAGTGGAGCCCCAAAGGCAACCTCAATCTGCAGCTTCACTAGGTCTAGCCCTGTAACCATTTCGGTAACCGGGTGCTCTACCTGCAAGCGGGTATTCACCTCTAAAAAGTAGAAGCTGTTATCGGGAGCTACTATAAACTCTACCGTGCCTGCATTGTTATATTTAACCGCAGCGGCGGCATTAACCGCAGCCTTGGCCATTTCGGCGCGCAACTCGGGGGTAAGCACCGGCGATGGGCTTTCTTCAAATATCTTTTGGTAGCGGCGTTGTATAGAACATTCGCGCTCAAAAAGGTGAATGTAGTTGCCGTGGTTATCGCCAAAAATTTGGAACTCCACATGGCGTGCAGAGTCAAAGTACTTTTCAATCAGCATAGTAGCATCGCCAAAGGCAGAGGCCGACTCGCGCTTAGCCGAGGCTATAGCATCTACCAACTGGCTTTCTTCGCGCACAATGCGCATACCCTTGCCACCACCGCCTGCCGATGCCTTTAACAACACCGGAAAGCCAATGGCCAACGCCTCTTTAGCCAAACGCTCATCGCTTTGGTCTTCGCCTTTATAGCCGGGTATAACAGGCACCCCGTTGCCCGATACTATTTCTTTAGCCCTTATTTTAGAGCCTAACGCTTCTATAGCATCAGCATGCGGACCAATAAACACAATACCATTATCGGCACAAAGCCTTGCAAAATCTTCATTCTCGCTCAAAAAGCCATAGCCGGGGTGTATAGCCTCGGCACCGGTAAGTTTAGCAGCTTCAATAATCTTACCCATGTCAAGGTAACTCTCAGCCGGGTTGTAGCCGCCTATGCAAATGGCCTCATCGGCCAGCGCTGCAAATAAGGCATTACGATCAGCATCAGAAAAAACAGCCACAGAGCCTATGCCCAGCTTTTTGCATGTATTTATAACACGTATGGCAATTTCGCCACGGTTGGCAATAAGTATTTTTGAAGGATAATGCATAACGCAAATATAATTAGCTACCTATTGCAACCAACACTAAAATAAACTAATCCGTACAAAATAGTTTTTACCCTTTTATAAAATCCGCTTGGCTGTAGATAAAATTTACAAAATGAACCCTCCTGTTAAATGTCCTCCCTCCCCCTTCGGGGTACTCCCTCCGGCAGGGGATAAAATAGCCGCGCCAAACTATCCCTCTCCGGAGAGGGTGGATTCACGCAAGGCGTGAAGACGGGAGAGGACAGTAAGGTGGCACAAAGTGCCGGGGAGGACATTCTGCTCTGGCGGTGAGGGTCCCAAAACCCGCTTGGCTGTTCCGAAGGAATGCCTGTGGCATAAATAAAATTAACAAAATGAACCCTCCTGTTAAATGCCCCCTTTGGAGGGGGTGGCACAAAGTCCCGCGGAGGGCATTTTGCTCTGGGACAGGCAATTTTTCGTTTTTCATTTTTAGTTTTTCGTTCTCTGCAAAGATACAACCCCGCATAGGGGCTTGTCAAGAAGAAACTATTTTGTACAATTCTATTTAACACCAAAATAAAACCTGTCGGCTTGGTCTTTAGCCCTTTGCTGTACTTCTCATAACAATATTTTCTATCAGCTATAAGCTACACGCTATCAGCTATTAAATTAATCCCAATAACCTACACCAAAATAGTGGCGCAATTTCATATCAACAGGAACATCAGGCGCTTGTTTAACGTATATTTTATAGTTAATTATGGGCAATAAACCCACGTAGGTATTCCAGTCGTTATCGTGCCTGTCTGCTGCTATTATAAGCGGTTCCAGTTCATACACCTTTTTCTTTAAATAAACCGTTTGCCCTACACCCGGTATTAACTTAACCTGCAAGGGTTGGCAGCCGATATTAGTAAAGCTGAACATAGAATCGGCCACCAATTCTTTTTCTATTTCCAGTTTAAAATATCCCAGGCTATCGGTTACCGTTCCGTAAGCCCAATTATTAGCTAACGCAACGTTAATACCATCGGCGGGTACGTTTCCAACTTCAAACAAAACCTTACCGGTAAACACTAATTTTTTGGTTGATTTTTTAGCTACGGTTTCTGTTTTTTGTTTTGGTGGAGTAGTTTGTGCGTTGGCAGTAAATGCCGCCACTAACAGCGATAGCATGGCACCAATCGCTCCCCTGCGTAACCAACTCGTTTGCGGTATTAACGCATCGTACCCATATTCAAATTCTACTTGTTGTTTAGACACCCGAACGCATATGCTTGCCGTGCCTTTTTTTGCGTTAATTATGTCGGCAATTTCAGTGTAGCTTTTATTGCTAAAATCGAGCACTTCTTTTTTGCAAGAAGCACAAAATGCACCCCTTTCAGTCGGTGACATTTCGCCCCACTTTTCGTGGCAAGGTGTTGGTATATTTAACTTATAGGTAGCCATTGTATTTCTTGCGTTTGCTGCAAGCCATTAATCCCAAATGCCGTATTTAATACCCCACCACACTTTAGATTCTACAGGTGTTACAGGTAGTGGTGGCTCTACATCTACTTTTATAATTACACCCAACAATTGAATGCTGTTTTTCTCCATTACAATTGTTTGGTATTCAAATGCCTTATTTTTGCGTATAAATAATTCTTTTTCAGGATACCCAACCACCTTTGCCAAAAGCACTATCACATCACCTGTTATTTTATCTGCTTTAAACTCCATAATAAACTTACCATCGGCATCAGCCACAATACTTACCTTATCATTTGTGGCGGCATTAACCAATGATATTGTAGCAAAGCTTAACGGTTCATTTTCCTCACTAAGCACTACGCCCTTAATTACTATTACATTAGTATCAACAGGCTCTTCTGTTGTAAATGGCAATTTATCAAACTGTAATTTATTGCTATTTTCTACTGCCGGCTTGTCAAGTTTAGTTCCAGCTTTAACAGTTAAAGCACTAATAAGAAATGATAATACTAAGCCCACCATTCCACGTTTAAACCAAGTAGGTTTCGCATAACTATTGGGCATAACTTCATAAACAAAATCAAGCTGGGTGGTAGTTAATTTTCCACAAGTGGAGCTGTTTTTTCTTAATACATCGGCAATTTCAAAAGACGACATGCCTGTAAAGTCAACCACATCTTTTCTGCAGCTTTGGCAAAATGCACCCTTTTCAGTGGGCGACATTTCGCCCCACTTTTTGTGGCAGGGGGTTGGTATGGTTAATTTATATGCGGGCATTTATTTTTGTCTCTTTATTTTACAATAAGGCTTAGTATTATAAACCGGAACTAAAACACAGGTAGTAAGCTCCCTTTTACTTTAATCTGTTCAAACCACGGCTTAAATTTATACCTAACTGCATTGTGTTTTCCAGGAACTATTTTCTGCTCAATATTCTTATAATCATTATCAGCATAAAAATTAAATATCGAATCCACGCAATACTTTTTCTCTACTTCAACCCTAAAATTACCTTCTTTATCAGTCTTTGTTGGCGCTGAAAATCCATAGGCTATCCGTATATCAACATCGTGCATCGGTAAGCCTGTAGTATCGTTTACCACCGTACCATAAAACACAACTTTAGTTGGCCCCTCAACAAAAGCCGTTAAGGCAATAAACGTGATTAATATGGCTGCTACTGTTTTCATTTTTTATTCTTCAACTCAAAAAGACAAAAACGGTTTCTCTTTATCAACTACAAATTGTGGGGTTTATCGGTTTTTGTACCCCCTCCTGCCTCGTTCCTCGGCTTTCCTCCCCCTACTAGTAGGGGAGGAAAGCCTAAGCGTGACGGTGGGGGTACTATTAATCCCAATAACTCATTGCAAAGTAGTGGCGTACCATCATGTCAACAGGTGTGGCTAAGTGCAAATTATTTGGAGTAGCTATATTACCTCCACATCCCCATGTTTTATTAGTAACAGAAATATTAGAAACTTCATAATTGATGTATTGCCTTACCATGTCATTCTTAATTACCACTGTTGGCAGTTCAACAAGAGTATCAGCAACAGCCTGATTTTGCGCCTTAGCCCCTACTAATAAACACGCAAATAGTATAGTAAAAGTATATTTCATGCATTGATGCATGGTGCAGAATAATTCCATATACGAACTGCTTAAAATATTTATAGATTTACAGCGCAATTACTCTACATGAAAACAACACATTTAATAGCCGCTATAGCTACTGCCACTTTATTACTTAACTCTTGCGACAGGGTAAAGGATACCGCTAAAGATACCGTTAACAAAGCGGGTGATATTGCAGGCCAAACCGCGGGCGAGTTGCTTCAAGGTGCTGCCGGCGGGGTTGATAAAGCCTTTGAGTTAAAAGTAGAACTTAGCACCACACTGCAAACTGCGGGGTTAAAAACAGGCAAATGCAAGGTAGAATCAGACACGCTGCAAAAGGGAGCAGTAGATAATGTAGCTGTTGTTTACATAATATTTGATAAAGACGTAAGCCAAGGCAGTAACAGCCAAAGCCTTTGATGTAAAGGGGCAGGAAATGGGCCGCAGCCTTATAAAAATTAATGGCAAAGCGGGTTCTGCAGGCTACCTACACATTCCTTTTAATAAAGAAACCGATTTAGACAGCGATAGCAAGGTTACTATTGAGTAGGCATTTACGCTAACTGAAACTTAATGTAGGTAATGGGCATGCCTTGCTCTAAAAACAGCCCCTCGTAATACGTGCGGATACTCAAAATAGGGTCGTTTTTATTCTCGGGGTGGGCGTATAAATCGTTGGTTTTAAACAGCAACTTGTGCTTGCCTTCTTCTATAACCTCCAACGTATATTCATGTAATAGCTGGCTATCTGTTTTCAGGTGGATAATACCATCGGCCGGAAGTGTGTTTTTGTATTTAGCCAAAAACTTGGGTGCTGTAAGGCGCTTTTTTGCCCTGCCAAGCTGGGGTTGCGGGTCGGGAAAGGTTATCCAAATTTCGCTAACCTCGCCCGGGGCAAAAAACTGGTCAATTTTATCAATCATCACCCGCAAAAAACGAATGTTATCCAACCCGTCTTCTAAAGCGGTTTTAGCCCCGCGCCAAATGCGGTTGCCTTTGCGGTCTACACCAATAAAATTCTTATCGGGGTATTGCCTGCCCAGGCCTACGGTATACTCGCCTTTACCACAGCCCAATTCTAACACTATAGGATTATCATTTTTAAATATCTCAGTTCCCCATTTACCCTTCAACTCCGATGTATCAAACCAGTTTTCAAGCTTAGGCTGTATGGTGTTTGCAAAGGTATCTAATTGAGCAAACCGCTCTAGTTTATTCTGTGCCACAGTAAAATTTTTGCGCTAAAATAGAGCATGTTATAGGAACAAGTGCCTATTTGTTGAAAATAAGTGTTGATTATTGTTGCTACAAAGGATAATAATTTAGTAACTTGCACTTAACCATCTAATATATAGTGCCTATTACACACGTATACATCTTGAAAGCTATTCATAACCAGCTTTTTACCAAAATGAAAGTTTTGGCAATAGCTACTTTTTTAGTCGTTTTTACACAAAACGTATCAGCCCAGTTGGTGGTTTCGCCCCCACCGGGTGGCAATAATTATACACAACTGCTCCAAAACTTTTTTGTTGGGGGTGGTGTAACTGTTTCAAACGTAACCTATACCGGCAATGCTATAGCCATAGGATCGTTTACGGCAGGCCCAAATACCAACCTTAATATGCCTAGCGGCATTATTATGACAACCGGTAACAGGGCAACAGCCATTGGGCCAAACAACTCAGGATCAGCAGGTACAGATTTGCCAAACCCGGGTATTGCGCAGTTAAACGCGTTAGCCGGCGGCCCTACTTACGATGGTGCCCAACTACAGTTTAATTTTGTTACCCAGTCTAACGTAGCTACTTTTAAATACATTTTTGGGTCTGAAGAATACCCCGAGTTTGTGGGTTCTGTTAACGATGTTTTTGCATTCTTTATTCAAGGCCCCGGTTACCCTAACTGGACTAATATTGCCCTGTTACCTAATGGCACACCTGTTTCTATCAACAACGTTAACCAAAATATTAACTCAACCTATTACTTCCCAAACACCCCAAACTCACTTATACAATACGATGGTTTTACGCGCCCTTTAACTGCAACGGCAAACGTACAACCATGCCAAACCTATACTATACGTATTTGTATTGCCGATGCTTTTGATGGCATTTACGACTCAGGGGTATTTTTGGGCGATAATACATTTAACGGCGGTATAGTTGCCATATCAGCCAACGGCACTACCACTAATGACACCAGCTCTTTTGAGGGTTGCTCTAACGGTGCTTTTACTTTTACTCTGGCTAATGCTCCGCAACAACCGTTTACTGTAAATTATACCGTAGGTGGCACCGCTACCAATGGGGTCGATTACCAGAATATACCTAGCAGCGTTACAATACCCGCAGGGCAAACCAGCGTTACCGTGCCAATAATACCCACGCAAGATGGTATTGCTGAGCCTATGGAAACTGTTACCATTACTTACCAAGCACCTTGCGGCCCAATAACTACTACGGTTAACATACAAAACGTAAACCCATTTACCGTTATTGGCGGTGCAGATCAATCTATATGTAACGGCAACGGTCCGGCTACCATCACGGCATCAGCCAGCGGTGGCTTACCGCCATACACCTACACATGGAATAATGGTGGCGGATCAGGCTCCAGCATAAGCGTAAACCCTGCAGTAACTACCACTTATACCGTTACTGCAACCAGTAGCTGCCCAAATACAACAGCTACAGACCAGGTGGTGGTTAACGTAAGCCCTATACCTACAGCTACTTTTATAACCAATGCCCCACAATGCCCCGGCAGCCCTGTAACCGTTACCTACAACGGTACTGCAGGCCCTAATGCTACTTATAACTGGACATTTACCGGTTCTACCAGCGTAACAGGCAGCGGCCAAGGCCCTTACCAGGTTACCTATGCTAACTCTGGCAACTATACTATTGGCTTAGCTGTTACTGAAAATAACTGCCCATCGTTAGTAAACACGGTGCCTATTACTATACACCCACAGCCAACCTCAACCATTGCAGGCTCAACACCTGTGTGTACCAATGGCAATAGCCTTATATCATTTTCAGGCACACAATTACAAGGCGCTCAATACAACTGGAATTTTGATGGTGGACAAGTGGTGGGCGGCAGCGGCCCCGGCCCATACCAAATTGCATGGAACACACCCGGCACTAAAAACGTAACGCTTAATGTTACCGCCAACGGCTGTAACTCAGGCCCAACAGTATTTCAGGTAGTGGTAAACCCATTGCCTACCTCTACATTTACCGTAACCACACCATTATGTATAGATGCCGGCGGACCTATTACCTACACAGGTACAGGCACAAACGGAGCAACCTACGCATGGGATTTTGATAGCGGCGTTGTAGCATCGGGTACTAACCAAGGACCATACAATGTATCGTGGGCAACTGCAGGTAACAAAACCGTTAGCCTGGTAGTTACTGAAAATGGTTGTGTATCTACCCCAACAGCCATTCCGGTAGTTGTTAATGCAATACCAACATCAACCTTTGCGGTTACCTCGCCATTATGTACCAACGCGGGCGGACCTATAACATATAACGGCACGGCTACCGGCAACGCCACATATAACTGGTCTTTTGATGGCGGCACTATAGCATCTGGCACAAACCAAGGACCTTACGATGTTTCGTGGGCAACTTCGGGTACTAAAAACGTAACATTAACTGTTACTGAGAATGGATGTACATCAACCCAAACATCAACCAGCGTTACGGTTAATGATATTCCAACTGCTGATTTTACCGCAACCACTATGTTATGCCTGGGTACACCAAGCGATGTAGTATATGCGGGTACCGCTTCTAACACCGCAAACTACCAATGGAACTTTGATGGTGGCACGGTTGCTTCGGGTTCTGGCCAGGGTCCATACCAAATAAACTTTGCCAACAACGGCACATATAACCTGATACTTACTGTTACAGAAAATGGTTGCGTATCTATACCCGATACACAACAGGTTACCATTAACCCATTCCCCGCTGCTATTGCAGGGGCTGATGTTATAGTTTGTAGTGGCCAACAGGTTGACATTGGGTCGCCCGCAAACCCTAACTACACCTACCAGTGGATTAACAACCTAACCGATGTTACCGGTGCCGTTACTGATGCCACACAGTCTTTTGTGGCTGTTAACACCCAAACCATTAACCTTTCGCCCGATGTGCGCGTGTATACTTTGCAGGTTACCCAAAATGGCTGCACCGTTACTGATGATGTTACCGTTACCGTTAACCCTCAGCCTACAGCACTATTTAGTGTTCCGGCGGCAGAGTGTTTAACAGGCAATAGCTACAATTTTGTTGCAGAAGGTGTATTCTCTAACAATGCTTCTTTTGATTGGGATTTTGATGCTTACGCTAACTACCCAAGTTCGCCATTACAAAACCCAACCAATATAACATACACCACTACCGGTGGCCATATTATTACCCTTACCATTACCGATTTTGGCTGCACCGCCACCTATAGCGATACTGTTGGTGTAACACCAGACCCTGTTGTAAACTTTACCGCAGGCCCTTTGGCAGGTTGCCCTACTCTTGTGGTTGATTTTACTGATGCATCGGGCTACGGCAGTGCAGGTACTTACGACTGGGATTTTGGCGATGGCACTACAGGAACAGGTGCTACTGTTAGCCATGCCTATGCCGACCCTGGCAATTACACTGTTACCCTACAGGTATCGTTAAGCGCGGCTTGTAAAGCGGCATTAACCCAACCACAATACGTAACGGTTTATCCTCAGCCTATTGCATCGTTTGTTGCTTTTCCTGATGTGTTAGACCAGTTAAACCCATTCCTTAACATTACCAATACAGCAGCGGCAGCTACCAGCTGGATTTACGACTTTGGCGATAATAGCCCTACTGTAAGCGGCCTACCAAACGTTACCCATACTTATATGGATACCGGCACTTACGTTGTTACCCAATACATAACCAACGAGTTTGGCTGCGAAGACAGTACATCAATGGGTATACGTGTAAACCCTGCATTTAGCATATACGTGCCTAACGCATTTACCCCGAATGGCGATGGTATTAACGATGTGTTTTTGGTACAAGGCATTGAGGTTAAAGAGTTTGCCCTTTACATATTTAACCGTTGGGGCCAAACCATTTTTACATCTAATGATATCAATGTTGGCTGGGATGGTAATGGCAACGATAACCAGGTTTGCCAAGACGAAGTGTACCTTTACCGTGTGTTCTACACAGATGTGCTAGGTGCTAAGAAAGATATTATTGGCAAGGTTGTAATGTTCCGTTAAATCAATTAGATGCTTATAGCAAGTAATATAGCCATAGGTTTTGTGGCCCTTATACATATTTACATTGTTTGGTTAGAAATGTTTGCATGGACTACACGCGGGCCAAAGGTGTTCAGGGGTTTTCCTAAAGACTTGTTCCCAGCCACAAAGGTAATGGCAGGTAACCAGGGGTTGTATAACGGCTTTTTAGCTGCAGGCCTTATTTGGTCGTACTTTATTACCGATGTAGTCTGGAGTAGTAATGTAGCCCTCTTCTTTTTAGGCTGTGTTGCCGTAGCCGGTATTTACGGTGCTGCCACAGCCAGCAAACAAATACTGTACGTACAAACTGTACCCGCAGCTATTGCTATAGGGTTGGTGTTGTTTAGGTAGATCTTTCTCCCTCTTAATTTTGAAGTAGGAATTACCAGTTTTCTGTCCTTATTCCTGCTATATTGCAAGTCTATACATGCATCGCACTCTCATATTATTTCTTTTTGCCACGCTATCCAGTTTGGGCTGTACAGCGCAGCAATGCTATGTGTTTGTAGGCTCTTACAACAAGGATAAAACCAAAGAAGGCATTTACATTTTTGAGATGGATACTATTACCGGTGCGCTTACTAAGGTGTCGGCAGTAAATAGTGTGCTAAACCCCGCGTATTTAACCCTATCGCCAAACGGAAAATTTGTTTACGCATGTACAGAAGCCAAAACTCCCGGAGCAGGCAGCGTAAGCAGCTTTGCATTCAACCCAAAAACAAAAAACCTAACCTTTATAAACAACCAACAAAGCGCCGGCGAAAATCCCGTGTATGTTGCTACCGACAAATCAGGTAAATGGCTGGTAAACGGCTGTTATACCGTAGGGAGTATAGGCGTATATACTTTAGATAATGGAATAATAGGCGCGCAATGGCAAAAATTTTTCTTCAGGGGTAAGGGCATAAATAACGAACGCCAGGAGCGTGCCCATATTCATTCAACCGTATTTTCTCCTGATTATAAATACCTTTTTACCCCCGACTTAGGCAGCGATAAAATATGGTGTTTTAAGTTTGACAGCACCTTACAATACCCTATCAAACCGGCATTTTTAAACACGGTAAAAACAACACCCGGCAGTGGCCCCAGGCATTTGGTTTTTCACCCTAATGTTAAGTTTGCTTATTGTACCGAAGAGCTATCGGGTACCGTAAGCGTATACAGCTACAACAACGGGAAACTAAAACACCGGCAACGTATAAACGCCCACCCTGATAGTTTAAAAAGTGGCTTTAGCGGTTCGGATATCCACATATCTGCTGATGGTAAGTACCTTTATTCATCAAATCGCGGGGATGAAAACAACATTGCCATATTTTCTATACAGACTGATGGTAAACTTACTCTAATAGGCTATCATACCAGCGGGGGCAATCACCCGCGTGTCTTCGCCTTAACACCAACAAATAAATTTATTGTAGTAGCCAACCAGGTTACCGGTAACATAGTGGTTTTTAAACGCAATGCTACAACAGGGTTACTTGAAGATACCGGTGTTGAGGTTAAGGTTGATGGCGTTTCGTGCGTTAAAATACGGCAGTATTAGCCCTTGATATTGCTAGAAAACGTAGAAACCAACCTGCAATTATCGCATTTAAAAGGGAATATACCGCCTGCCAAAGGCTGCGAAAGCAGCCACGGGGTTTTGCATGCCGGGCATACCGCATCCAGTTCCTCTTCTACCGTAGTTTCTTTACCATTGTGCAGGTAGTAGTATGTTTTCACACTAGTGTTCTGTTCAATAGCTGAACATACCGCACGCCCTTGAATAGATAATTCTGAATTGGGGTTGCTTATTTGTTCCGTTGCCCACTCCTCGCCTGCATGTCCATTAATTTGTAAAGTATCAACACCCTTGTAGTTTTGCTCCCACGCCAAAATCTCGTAGTAGCCACTCTCGTTATGCGGTGGCAATTTATATAGAGGGATAACATCAAAACACGCCCCGCATTTTACAGGAGAATCTACCGAACTGTGGTCGGCTATAAGCAGGTAAAAATCTCTTTGGTTGCAGTTGCATACAGCTACTTCCTCATGCGATTTTCCAAGTAGTTTAATCTCCAGTTTATTGCCGCAATGCTCTTCCAACAAGCCAATGCGCATCTTTATCAATTCATTGTTGTATTTCGCATTTAATGAATCTTCCTCCTGCGTTTCGGCAACGTATGTAATAAGGCCATCTTCGCCATACGTGTTTAGCTGCTTATGCAACACCTGCCCATTTTGGTAGTAAGAACCTATTAGCGATGTAAACTGGCTAACAGCCTCGGCCAGGTCTACTCCTTGTTTTACCTGTATTGATATTTGGTGGGTGAACATAGGGCAAAAGTAGGTATTTGCACGCGGTTTTATTTGTTTGATATCATCAATTCAACCTATACATTTACTAAAACTATTAGTATAGATATGCTGAAAGCCTTAAAGAATTTGTTTAGCCGTAAACCCACCACTGCGTTTTATGAATTAGTGGCTACGCGGCACGATGGTACCCAAACCTACTCAAAATTCTTTTTCTTGATGCAAAAGTTACGCCTCCTGGTGGTTTTGACGATAAACAATCTTACACCTGGTACGATGCTGCTAATAACCGAATAAGCTGCACCTACGGCAGTTGCGAAGGCAACCTGCTGCACGGCAAAATGACAATGGCTTACAACACCGGCAGGGTTTATATGGAGTGCGAATTCTATTACGGTTTAGACCACGGCTTAACCTCTATGTGGGACGATGATGGACAACTATTCTACCAGACAGAATACAATCACGGCGTACTGGTAAATACTATTGTGGATAACAGGCCTGTGGAGTAACAAAAAGTCCCGCCAAGGCGGGACTATCTTTTTCATTTATCGTTTTTCACTTTTCATTTAAACAAGTTCCCCTTGCTTAACCGTAATACCCTCCAAGCGCTCTATAGCGGTGTAGGTTTGGTCTTTCAGTTCGGTAACAATGTCGTAGCAAGGTTTAATCTCGTCTATAAGCTCAACTGTTTGGCCGGCACACCAAAGGTTGTTGTAGTTGCCCGGTTTTACTGATTTTTCTAACGAGCGCATGCCTTTTAGCGCGAAGAACATTTTAAAGTACTTTTTGGTACGCTTGTTCTTGCTAAAATATTTCTCAAACCAGTTTTGCGTGTAACCTATTTTTTAGCGTATGGTGTGTTTATAATTGTACACGGTGTGCCCGATAGGCGCTCTGTCATAACAATATCGGCCATGGTGCTATCTACCACCGCGTCTTTGTATTCTTTATTCACCCCACCCTCGGTAGACGCAATAAAGCGTGTACCCATAGAAACACCATCGGCACCTAGGGTAAGCATAGCTGCAATACCGTCGCCGGTAGCAACGCCCCTGCCGAAATTACCGGCATATCGGGGAAATGCTTTTAAGCGTAGGCACCAACAACATTAGCGGAAACGGCCCCGCATGGCCGCCTGCACCCTGCCCTACGGCAATAAAGCCATCGGCACCAAGGTCGTAGCACTTTTTGGCATGCTCCAGGTTAGTAACATCGCAATACACCTTGCCACCGTATTTGTGGGCTTCTTTTATTACCTCCTCGGGGCTGCCTAATGATGTTATGTAGAAAGGAACTTTAGCCTCAACACAAATTTGCAGGTGTTTGGCATATAAAGGGTTCGATTTTTGTACAATGATGTTTACCCCATAGGTACCGGTGTTGCCCGGTGTGTTTTTGGCGGCGTTAAGTTTAGCCAGTATATCCTCCAACTGGCCTTTCTCGCGAAAGTTTAGTGTAGGGAATGTACCCGCTATACCCCCACGCATGGCCTCTAAACACATTTCCAGGTTAGACACCAAAAACATGGGTGCCATAATCATAGGGAAATCAATAGTTAAGTCTTTGGTAAACCTATTTTGTATTTTCATTATGAAGTTATCTAAAATCTCTTATTTTTACGCTTTAAACTACAAAGTTAAAGTTTTAATAAACTAGTTGAACCCCAAAAAGCATTATTAGCAAAATGGCACAAATTACTAGGACATTTGACCTTTTACAGCACCAGTTAGAGAAGTTTAACAAACCCGACACGCTGGCGTATAAATACGATGGTGCATGGCGCAAATTCAGCACACAGGAGTATATTGATTATTCTGATGCTATTAGCTATGGCTTAATGCATTTGGGCATAGGCAAAGGCGATAAGGTAGCCATTGTATCGCCCAACCGCCCCGAGTGGAACTTTGCTGATATGGGCATTGCGCAAATTGGCGCTACCAGCGTACCTATGTACCCCACCATTACAGAGGCCGACTATAACTTCATCCTAAACGACTCGGGCTGTAAAGCCATATTTTTAGCTGATGAGGTGTTGCTTGCCAAAGTAAACTCAGTTAAGCACAATGTAGCATCGCTACAACACATCTTTACCTTTAACAAAATTGCCGGCGAAAAAACTGGTTAGACCTTGTAGAACTAGGCAAAGCCAATGCCGACAAAGCCAAGCTTGATGCCGCGAAAGCTGCCGTGCAGCCTGATGATTTGCTTACGCTTATCTACACATCGGGTACTACGGGCACGCCTAAAGGTGTTATGCTTACGCACAACAACATTATTAGCAACGTAAAGGCCAGCGAAGAAATTATTAAGGTAGATGCATCGTTTAAGGTGTTGAGCTTTTTACCGCTATGCCATATTTTTGAGCGTATGGTGGGTTACCTGTACCAAAATATGGGTACATCTATTTACTACGCCGAAAGCCTTGAAAAAATTGGGGATAACCTTAAAGAGGTTAAGCCTGAAGCCTTTACCACCGTACCCCGTTTGCTTGAAAAAGTTTACGACCGTATTGTAGCTACAGGCCACGGACTTACCGGTATTAAGCACAAGCTATTCTTTTGGGCATTAGAGCTTGGCGAGCGTTACGAACTGCACGGCAAAAACGGTGGCATTTATGCCTTACAACTACGCCTTGCCAACAAACTTATATTCAGCAAATGGCGCGAAGCCCTAGGTGGTAACGTTAAATTTATAGTAACAGGTTCTGCCGCTATACAACCCCGCCTTGCCCGCGTATTTACTGCTGCAGGTTTAACGGTTTTAGAGGGTTATGGGTTAACTGAAACATCGCCGGTAATATCTGTAAACCGCTCTGGAAGAAGAAGGCCGTGCTTTTGGCACCGTAGGCCTTGTTATTAATGGCGTTGATGTGAAGATTTTAAACGATGCAGGTGAAGAGGTACCCGAAGGCGAAATTTGTTGTAAAGGGCCTAACGTAATGAAGGGCTACTACAACCGCCCCGATTTAACTGCTGAGGTTATTGATAAAAACGGTTACTTCCACACGGGCGATATTGGCCGTTTTGAAGATGGCAAATACCTTAAAATTACCGACCGTAAAAAAGAGATGTTTAAAACATCGGGCGGTAAATATGTTGCTCCACAGGTGTTAGAGAACAAGTTTAAAGAGTCGCCGTTTATTGAGCAGGTTATGGTAGTAGGCGAAAGCCAAAAATTTCCCGGCGCTATTGTGGTTCCTGCCTTTGCTTTCTTAAAAGATTATTGCGAGAAAAACGGCATACCTTATGCCAGCAATGCCGAGGCGATAAAAGACGAGCGCGTGCGTAAGATTTTTGAGGCCGAAATTGCTAAATTCAACGTATCGTTCGGTAACTGGGAACAGGTTAAGAAAATTGAACTTGCCCCTGCTGAGTGGACTATTGACACCGGCGAAATGACCCCTACCATGAAGCTTAAACGCAAAGTGATAGCTGAAAAATACAAGGACTTAATTAGCAAGATATACGCTAATTAATTCACTACTAAAAACTAAATCTACTAAATTATGAGCATTTTAGGCCAAACTATCTCTTTGGTTGACATAAAAAACAATGTCAATCAAAAGAAGTCAATGGAATTTACCGCAACTAAAGACGCTGTAAATTTATCTGGTATTTCACTTCCTACTATTGGTTCATTTCAACTACCGCCATTAGGAAATAAAGAACATCTCTATAGAGTATTATGGCAAGCCTCTCCTCAGTCCGATTCAGAAAAATGGGATTTTATAATAATGCTAACTTATTTAAATGATGGTGTTATTTATTATGATGAGATTGATGACAATAATGCTCTTGTGACTATAAAATTTTAAGCAAACAAAATGCCTGCCAATTATCTGGCGGGCATTTTTATTTAGGAAACTCTATTCCTAGTTTACTTAAAAGTAACTCCCCATTGATTTGACCATCCCAATACCAAAAAATGTTCTGTAATATTAATTTCAAATCACTATCCGGCTGATGTAACGCAAAATATTTTGCTTCAAATAAACTCCAATTTCTTAATTTCTTTTGCGTGACTTTGAGATTATCAATAGTTACATATTCTTTCGCAATTTTAATAAGCTCATCCTTATTTCCTTTAAAGTAAAGTTCAATAAGATTAAACAATTCTAAAACTTTTCCATTATCTCTATTTTTAAATAGGTCATCTTGTTGTTTTATAATTTTTTTAGCTTCATCAATTTCATTTATAAAATACAGACATTCCACCGTATTAAATATTGACCTACTAAAGTCTGGATTAATTGTTAACGCTTTTTTGTAAACAGATAGGGCGTCTTTAAATTGATTCATCCTGCATAGGATAAGACCTTTTTCGTTTAACAACTCAACATCATCCTTAGACATTTCTAATGCAGCATTAACATATTCTAATGCTGTTGGAATATTAGTATTCTCTCGAATATGACTTCTTATTTTATCCTTTATTTCTATTATTTTAATTTTTCTGCTTTGCTCTTCATTTTCTTTAATAATAGCCCTTAACTCTTCATCTAGCTTCTGTTTATTTGTATCTATCTCTTGTGATTTTAAATCAAATTGTCCTTTTATATTTTTAAGTGTATTTAGTTCTTTTTCATATTCTTTTTTAATTGAATTTATATCTCTAATTCCTAAATAACCCAAAACACCTATAATACCGAGCACAATTGTAATTATCATACTTAGTTGCTCGTAGTTATTTGAATAAGTTTCTTTTAGTAAGTCTTTCTCTATTTTGTAATTTAATTGATTGGTGTCAATTTGTTTAACAGATCTTTCTAAATCGTATATCCTTCTATTTACAGAAGTACTATCGCCAACGGCAATTGAAGTAAAAAAGCATAATAATAAAACTGTGAGAGAAATTCTCTTGGGCAAAAGGAAGATAGATTGCATGATTTTGATATTAGCTAAACAAAGCTAACAATTGCAAACAAATACTAATCACTACTTTAATAATAATTATTCCTTATTAAGTGTTCCCTTATTAGTTAAATCGCCTTGCTGTATGTTTAGCGGGCCGTTTATGGTTAGCACGGCATTAGGGTTGTTGGTTACGCCCTGCGTATTAATAATATTTATTTGGTGGATGGTATTAATACCCGAAATAGTTTGTGGCGCAATACCGTTAAAATTAACTACACCTTGGGTGCTGTTAATGCCCCCGTTTCCTGTTGATACCAAGTTGCCGTTAATATCAAAAGTAGATGTGCCTGCAATGGTTAGAACAGATGGGTTTATAATAGTCAGGTTATGAACAGCCGCATTATCGTTAGTCAGGGCCGGTTGGTTAATAACAGGCGATGCCGGTACAAGGGCATCGTTATTTACCCCCGGTACACGGAACCAGTTCCAATTGCCTGAGTTATTCCACACAGGCGATTCCCAGCCTGTCCACACATGGTTCCAATAGCGTACAAAAGCCGTGTCAGACTGTGCCTGCAAATCGGCCAGATTATCGCCTGCTACGTAGGCTACGGCAAACTTAAAGCTATCGGCCGCGGCAAGGTTAAAAGGCCCTACGCCTAAGGTGCTACCAATATCACCCATAGTAGTGGTTAGGCGTGTTTGCCCGCCCGATAGCATGCTGTATTTTTCAGCCGTAGTAAAGGCATCGTACAGGTTTATACTGCCATTGCTACCGTTGTTGTTGCTAGCGTAGTAGTTGGGTGTTTGCAGGGTAAGCAGGCGCATACCCGCGTATATACTTTGTGGCTCGGTACTGTAGGCATACATCAGACTACGTGCGCCATCGGTATTTACCATATTTAGGTTCGATTGTAGAATTTCCCAATCGGTAAAAATACCACAAGCAAGGTTGCTAAGGTCGGCGCCATTAGAGCGTACTACATATTCTACAATAACAAACTTCTCGTCTAACCCGGCCCAGCCAAAAGCGCGGTGTTCAACATTAACACCAATGGCGTTGCCACCGGCAGGAGCATCGCTAAACTTGCCATACAGGTCTTTGTCAGATGTTACATCAATAGCACGGCGGCGCACAGGGTTTATCTGGCCCCAGTCGGCATCGTAATTAGGTGGTGTAGCATACACGTTATCCATTACTTTAGGGCCTGCCGCCTAGCCTACCATAAAGCCCGATGTGTAGAACAACGAGCCATAATCTTTATAGCTAAAGCCTGCTCCCGGTGTTGCATAGGGGTTTGTAAAGCCTATAGAGCCATTGCTTGGCACGGTAAGCACCACGTTGCCCACATCAATATTCATGCGGTTGCGGTTTACGGTATCGGCCAGCCACTCCAATGTATTATAACCACCATCGGCAGTAATGGTAAACTTAAACTCTAAAGGCGTGTTTACCGGTGTGTTATTAGCTATAATTACCTTAAAGGGGTTGCTGTTGTTATTAATAGTATCGTTCTGATTAAGGTTACCTAACGAGAATGTATTATTGATAATAGTAGCGTAAGGCGAAGTACAGGTTAGCGTAACCACACCATTGGTGGCAGGGCGTATGTAGTTTTTAAATACCCCTGTAAGGCGCAGGGTATCGCCGGGTAAATGGTTACGGTCGTTATTATCGGCAATAGTTTTATTAAGCATGGCTATAGATGGCGATGTGGTATCGGTCAAAGCCTTTAACACATCTAACTTGCCTTTGCCCAGCTTGGTAGCGTATTGCAGGTTTTGGGGAACTGAATAAAACGTTGGGTCTGATGTTACTTTTAACTGCTCGGCAATTTTAAGGGCTTTCCAAGTTGGGAAGTAAGAACGCAACAAAGCTGCTGCACCGCTAACCATGGGCGCTGCGGCCGATGTGCCACCCGATGTAACGTAGGTATTGGGGTTATACGTATTGTAAATACCCGAACCATAGGACACAATGTCAATATTAGCACCCCACGATGAGGTAGGCGACTTTTGGTTGCTCTGCTGCAAGCCTGCCACATTTATTACATATTGGAATGATGCAGGGTAAAAAGGTTCCTAGTTATTATCGTTACCGGCAGAAGCTATAACCACCACATCTTTATTAATAACGGCATAGTTTATTATATCAACCCCAAAATTGCTGGGGAAGCGGCTGCCCCAAGAGCAGTTGATAACCTTGCAGCCATGCTCGGCGGCGTAAACAACAGCATCGTAAGCACGTATGTAGTTGCCCACATTATCATCTAAACGCACAGGTAAAAACTTGCATTTAAAACCAATGCCCGCCACACCAATGCCATTATCTGTTTTGGCCGATGATATACCGGCAGTAAATGTTCCATGACTATCTTGGGCATCGTACACATTATCGTTGTTAGCCCATATATTCCAGCCGCGGCGGTTGTCTATGTAGCCATCACCATCATCATCAATACCGTTGTAAGGGTCGTTATAGTTATACTTAATATTGGGTTTAAGGTCTACGTGGTTGGTGTCAACACCCGAATCTGTAATACCAATAACCATATTGGTATCGCCTTTCCAAATATCCCAGGCCTGGTCGGCTTTTAGTTGCCCTATATAATACTGGTTGCCTACGCTTGCATCGTTTACAGTATAGCATTTCTGCATAATATAGTTAGGCTCGGCATATACAAAAAGCCCGGTAGCGGTAAGCGCGTTTATAACCTTACGCAACGGAAGGGTAGCAGTGTATTTAATACGGTATACAAGGGTAATATCGGCAGGCTTTTCGGCTTGCTCGTATAACTTTTTATCGGGCTGCTTAGCGTTGGGGAAAAGCAATTGCGTTGTTCCACCAATTGTAGCCAAGGTAGTTGTTTAATGCAGTATGGTTAATACCCGAAGCACTACACAAGTTGCGGTATTGGTCTTTTACCTTTAGGTTGATTGTATTGGCTTCGCAATCGGCCTCGGTAAAATTGGGCAGGGCAAATTGGGCCTGCTGTGCCTGTATGGCAGAAAAAGCAAAAACAAAAAGCAGGGCCGCAAGGGCAGCGTATCTCTTTATCATAGTGGTGGACTCTGTAAAATGGGTTTATCGTATTGGGGAATAGATTGTAAAAACGAAATTTCTGCGGTTGCGTGGTCTATTTGGCAGCAAAAATGTTCCATGCCATTGGTAACAAACAGCAAGCCTACCTTAAAGGCCATGTTGTAGCGTGCGGCTTGGTCAAACACCGCCTGGGTAATTTTTACCCCGGGGGCTTTACATTCAACCAACAGCATAGGCTCTCCGTTAGTGTTATATACCAACAAATCGAACCTTCTTTTAAGCTCGTTAAGGGTAAGGCCACCCTCAACCGCTATTAGGGAGAGTGGGTAACCCAAATCAACCGAGAGGTATTGCAGGGTATGCTGGCGAACCCACTCTTCGGGGGTAAGGGCCACCATTTTGCGCCGCACAGGGTCAAAAATCTCGTCACGGCCCTGGGTTTGGGCTATACGAAAGTCGTAATCCGGAAAATTAAGCTGCGGCATCATACTTAATAAGCTAATTAGTCAATAAGATAATTAGATAATGTAAATATAACCAAAAGCCTAAGGCTAAGGCAATGGTAAATACACAATTGTCAATGGTCAATTGTTAATTCTTTCAACTATCACCCCACGCATAAAGGCAGGGTGAAATCAGCCTACCCACAAAAAAATTGTATGTACAGTTGTTTTTTATTAAAAAATATGTAGATTTGGAATGCTGCTTTATGAGTTGGCACGATTTTAGATACACATTTAGAAACGAAACAAGTAAAACAATTATAATTTTAGAACAATGAAAAAAGTTGCCTTATCAATCATCGCATCATTTTGCATGGTAGGCTTAGTTAGCGCTCAAACTCCAACAACAGCCGCTACGCCAAACCCAAACGCTGCTGAAATCACGTTTAAAAAAGACGTTCATGATTTCGGTACTTTGAAAAACGGCGCACCTGCCGAGTATGAATTTGAATTTACCAACACCGGTAAAGAGCCCCTAATTATTAGCGATGCTAAAGGCTCATGCGGTTGCACCGTGCCACAGTGGCCAAAAGAGCCTATTGCTCCAGGCAAAGCAGGTAAAATTAAAGTTACTTACGATTCTAAACGTACCGGTAACATTGACAAAAAAGTAACCATTACTTCTAACGCTAAAACTAACCCTAAAGAAATCTTTATCAAGGGTAATGTATTAGCTCCAGAAGACCAAAACAACCTTGCACCGGTTAAAACTAACCCAGGCGCACCGGCTAACAAACAGTAATCTATCAAGTTTAGATATTAAAAATCCCCACGCCTAAAGCGTGGGGATTTTTTTGCACACCTCTCCTCTAACCCCTCTCCCTTGGAAGAGGGGAAATAAAACAGGGATAACATTTATTCCCCCTTCTCATCAAATAGAGAAAGGGGATTTTATTTTTATAGGAATATTTAACAAAATTAATTTACAGGTAATTTTTGGCACAATAATAGTAGCGCTTACAATACCTTAAATTGATTATCAACCTAAATAAATTAACTATGAAAAGCTTAATATTTACATCACTTAGTGTACTATTTTTTACAGGCGCGTTTGCCCAGTCGGCTGTTACAAGCTCTAACCCAAACCCTAATGGTGCTGAGTTTACCTTTAAAAAAGAAATACACGACTTTGGTAAAATACCACAAGATGTGCCGGTTAAAACCACTTTTGAATTTACCAATATTGGTAAAGAACCGCTTATTATTAGCGATGTAAAACCAAGCTGCCAGTGCACCGCGCCAGAGTGGCCTAAAGAGCCTATTGCACCGGGCAAATCGGCTAAAATAACGGTTGGCTACAATGCTAAAGCAGCAGGACCATTCAGCAAAACAGTTACCATTACTTCTAACGCAAAAACCAACCCTAAAGTAATTACCATTAAAGGGGTGGTTGAACCTGCAGCTAAGCCTGCCGATGGTACACCGGAGAAGAAAGAAACGCTACCCGGCGTAAGCAAACCATAATTTATTGTGTGTGTGTTATAATTTGTGATTGTTTTAGTAAAACAGCCGCCCCTAAAAGGGCGGCTGTTTTGTATTAGGCCCGCCAGCAAGCCGTTACACAATACCTGCAACATACATGCAATAGCCCATGTTTATATAGGTAACAGTTAACAATTGCGAAATGAAAAAGATTATGCCCATAATAGCCCTGCTATTATACACACTAAATAGTTTTGCCCAAGCACCCGTTAAAGCGCCTGCTCTTAGCAACGATAAAATGCCCGAAATAACCTTTGAACATGATATGCACGACTTTGGCACCGTAAGCTACGGCACCCCCGCTGTGCATGAGTTTACTTTTAATAACTCGGGCAGGGCGCCCTTGCTTATAAGCGATGTTAAAGCCCAATGTACCTGCATTACAGTAGAATGGCCAAAGGGTGCAATAGAGCCGGGAAAATCAGGGTCTATTATAGTAACATACGATACTAAGAAGGTAGGCATGGTAGTAAAAAAGCTTACCGTTACATCTAACAACCGCAAAGCGGTTATGGATATTGCAGTAAAAATACATGTGCTTAACGATGCTAAGCCCGTAGCGCCTTCAGACAGTGTAACAACCGCGCCTTTGCCTCCGGGAGAATAGTTTATAGTGCCGGCTAACTCCATCATAGCCGGGTGCTGTTTATAATAGAAGGTTGTGCCCCATTAGGGGTGCGACTTTTTTATACCTTTACGGCGGATTAGGATAACTGAATTTTTATGCCAAGCATTTCTAAAAAGGGGCAGAACATGCCCGAGTCGCCGATAAGGAAATTAGTACCATTTGCCGAAGAGGCAAAAGCAAAGGCCGTAAGGTTTACCACCTTAACATTGGCCAGCCCGATATTGAGACCCCACAAGTGGCGTTAGACGCTGTGCACAACTACAACCAAAAGGTTATAGAATATAGCCACAGCGCGGGTAACGAAAGCTACCGCCGCAAACTTGCCGAACAATATAAGGGCTGGGGTATTGAAGTAGATTTTACCCAGATAATGGTTACTACAGGTGGTTCTGAAGCTATTCAGTTTGGCCTGATGAGCTGCCTTGACGAAGGCGATGAGGTAATTGTACCCGAGCCATTGTATGCAAACTACATGGGCTTTGCCTGCGCGGCAGGTGCCGTAGTTAAAGCTGTTACCGCTACTATTGAGAGTGGTTTTGCACTGCCCCCTGTAAGCGAGTTTGAAAAACTTATTACACCTAAAACAAAGGCTATAATTATATGCAACCCCGGCAACCCTACCGGCTACCTATACTCTAAAGCAGAGCTGGAAGCCCTTGCCGATATTGTAAAGCGACACAACCTGTATTTGTTTGCCGACGAGGTGTACAAAGAGTTTTGTTACGATGGTGCACAATTTACCTCTATACTGCAACTGCCGGGCTTAGAAGATAATGCCGTGGTGGTAGATTCAGTGTCTAAACGCTATAGCATGTGCGGCGTGCGCATTGGCGCGTTTATTACCCGCAACAAAGAACTAATGGGCACTGCGCTAAAGTTTGCACAGGCACGATTAAGTCCGCCAAGCTTAGGCCAAGTAGTTGCAGAGGCTGCCCTTGATACTGAAAAAGCTATTTTGATGCCGTAGTGGCTGAATATGTTAAACGCCGCGATGTGGTGGTTGAGCGTATTAACAACATGGATGGGGCCTACTGCCCTACCCCATCGGGCGCGTTTTATGCCATTGCCCGTTTACCTATTGATAATTCTGACACGTTTTGCCGTTGGTTGCTACAGGATTTTGAGCACAACAACGCTACCGTAATGCTGGCACCTTGCACCGGTTTTTATGCTACCAAGGGCTTGGCTTAAACGAGGTGCGCATTGGCTACGTGCTAAACATAGCAGACTTAAACGCAGCTATGGACTGCCTGGAAGCAGCCTTAAAGGTATATCCGGGTGTTGTTAATACAGAATTAAAAATGCATAATGCATAAATAATCAATCAATTAAAAAAACTAAAGAATGAAAGACCGGATTATCTGCTCTTTCATTTTTTATTTATAGTGTTATAGTTTTAAATTTTTGAAGTGCAATTAAATACACAAATCACTTATTATCAATATATTAAATTAAATAATTATAAGATTATTGTATATTGAACGCGTAAGAAATTAAAAAACTTGGCTGTGGTTAGCCAATATCTGTTTGCATATTTGTAACGTGAAACAAGAAACACATCACGCCATGAAAAAATTCCTCTATTCAATCCTATTCCTGTTTGCCTTTTTAGGCGCAGCAAATGCGCAGGTTTTGCCGTCTGATTTATATATCTACGGACAGGTAACCCGCAGTTCAGACAACAGCGCTATAGCCAACAAATATGTTGAGTTGTGGCGAGACTCAGTTAACGGTAGCGGTGGCGCTTATTATGCCAGCACCTATACCAGCAACAGCGGCAACTACAACTTTTATATTACCAATGGTAGTGTTACCGGCCCAAACCAACTTTATAAGCTAAGGGTTTACGATTGTCAAAACTTTGGCAACGTACAAACGGTATCAAACAACCAGGGTACGGTAGATTTAGTGCAGCAAAACTTTAGTATTTGCGATAATAACAACCTATGCTAGGCCGATTTTGACATTATAACCAACTACCCATCGTTATCCGTGTATTTTTCTAATACATCTACGGTAACAACAGGCCAGATAAATGGCTGGTGTTGGGATTTTGGCGATGGTACAACTTCTTGTAACGCACCTAATATTAGCGCTAACCATGTGTACGATAGTACCGGTATATATGTAGCATGCTTAACAATAACTACCACCGCGGGCTGCACCAGCACTTACTGCGATACCGTGGTTTTAACCAATCCTAACAACGGGTGCCAAACTGCGTTTGCTCCTATTCCTGTTAACGATTCTACCTTTACATTTTTACCCACATCAACAGGTTCAGCCCCTTTATATACACCTGGAACTTTGGCGATGGGCCAAATCAAACATCAACCGGAACTATAGACCATACCTACACAACACCGGGTACTTACAATGTTTGTGTTTATTCTCAAGATGCTAACGGTTGCATTTCAAACTACTGCCAGCAGGTTACAGTTAATGGCAACTGCCAGGCAGGCTTTACTTTACAAACAAACCAAAACAATCAAATATTGGTTGTTGGCACTCTAGATGGCCAAATAAACAACCAGGCCACTTATTCTTGGACCTGGGGCGATGGCACCAGCGACAACGGCGGCCCAACAAGTCAGCATTTTTATACTAATCCGGGCACCTATACAGTATGTGTAACAGTTTCTTACAACGGTTGTTCAGACACATACTGCCAGCAAGTTACTGTGGGTATGCCACAAGAATGCCAAGGCCGGGTTTACTTTTACAGCTAATAACAACACCGTATCGTTTACCGATGCTTCTCAAAGTTTCATGGTTAACTTCCCAATATCAACCTTAGCAATGGACTTTTGGCGATGGCAATACTGCTACAACACAAAGCCCAACCCATACTTACACCAACGCAGGCAGTTACTCTGTATGCCTTACTGTGTGGAATAGCAACAATAGCTGCTCTAACACCTATTGCGATTCTATATATGTGGGCAGCCAATGCGATGCTTCGTTCAGCTACTATGATGCTAACACATTAAACGGCTACTCTTTTATACCTTCAAATTTAAGCAATACGTACAGCCACTTATGGACGTTTGGCGATGGCACATCGTCTAACTCATCAAGCCCAGGCCATACTTATTCAAGTGCCGGTGTTTATCAAGTTTGCCATACCTTGTTTGATAATAACGGCTGCCAGGATACTGAGTGCTATAATGTAGTTGTTAACGATAGTTCTAACACTGGTTGCTAAGGCTTATTTTTATGGTGTTGGCTTTAGCAACCCGAATGACTAAGGCAATTCAATTCACTGATTACTCAGTAAGTGGCGATACGCTAAACCCTATAATTGGTTGGACATGGAGCTTTGGCGATGGAACATCATCAAACCTGCAAAACCCTATGCACGATTATGTTACCAGTGGCACTTACTATGTATGTTTAACGGCCTACAACAATAACGGTTGCCAAAGCCAGTACTGCGATAGCATTGTTGTAGGCGGTGGTAACACCCCAAACATTATCAGCGGTACTGTTTACACCAGTGTAAATACCCCTGCAAGCGTTGCTTATGTTTACCTGTTGCGTTTTGATTACCCTAACAGCCAATTGGTACCCGAAGATGCAGGTGTTACCAATAACGGTTTCTATGCGTTTAACAACGTGCCTAACGGCAACTATGTAGTTAAAGCCGCCTTAACCCCTAACGACCCATTGTACGCTGTGCGCATACCAACCTACCACACCGCAGCTATGCTATGGAACTTTGGCGATGTTATAACTATCAACAACAACTCTTACACCACCGGCGATATTTACATGATTGCAGCAAGCAACCAAGGTGGACCGGGCTTTATTGGTGGAACTGTAGATTGGGCCGATACTTTACGTGCAGCAGCCGATTTTAGCGGAGCTACGGTTATACTACAAACCATTAACGATGAGAATGTAGCTTATACCACAGCCGATGCGAACGGTGCTTACAGCTTTACTAGCATAGCTTACGGAACGTATAAACTATATGCCGATTTCCCCGGCTACACAGGCAACCCAACCTTTGTAACCATTACCCCTATTGTAGACTCTATTGCTGATGCACAAGTGCTACTTGGCCCTGCCAACCTAACCAGTGTTGAAGAAACGAGTGTAATAGACGGTATTAGCTTATTCCCCAACCCAACTACAGACAACGCAACGCTGGTTGTTGAGGCTTCTAAAACTTCGCAATTAAGCCTTACTGTAGTTAACATGGTAGGCCAGGTTGTAGGCACACAAACTATTAATGCTTATGCCGGCAAAAATATAGTACAACTTAATACTGATAGCCTTGCACAAGGTGTTTACACCATAGTATTGCGCGATAGCAAAGGCGTAGCAAAAGTTGAAAGGTTAGTAAAACAATAGTTCGTGTTTAAATAAAGTGTAATAATTCTGTTAGTTCGCAAAAAAGCCCGCCATGCAAATGGTGGGCTCTTTTGTTTTATGTTATTACCTAACAAATAGTCTTTTAGGCTATTTTAGCAGTTTGTATAACATAAACGTGTAAACAATCTGCTTACTTTAGCTGTCTGCTTACATGTTTACGCCTAACCAATTATACTATTATGACAGAAGCTATAATTCCATTACTATCGCTAATTGCACTGGAGGTAATTCTGGGTATTGACAATATCATTTTTATCTCCATTTTGGCAGACCGCCTTCCTGAAAACCAACGAAATAAACTACGTTATTGGGGTTTAGGCCTTGCAATGGTAATGAGGTTAGCCCTGCTGGCTTTTATAGCGTGGATATTAAAATTAGACCAAACATTATTTACTTTATTTGACATTGATTTTTCGGGCAAAGGGCTGATTCTAATTCTTGGGGGCTGTTTTTAATTTATAAAAGCACAAAAGAAATTTACCATAAAACCGAGATTAGTAAGACCGATGAACCACCTACAACTAAAAAAATCAGTTTTAAAAAACTGCTTATAGAGGTATTAGTGTTAGACCTTGTTTTTTCTGTAGATTCTATTATCACCGCCGTTGGTATGGTGCAGGAGCTTATGGGTAATGTACACGGCAGTTGTTGTTACGGTGGTTATTATGTTAATTGCATCAAAACCCATTAGCGAATTTATTAGAAAACACCCGTCGTTTAAAGTGCTAGCCCTGTGTTTTTTAATGATGATTGGCGTGTCTCTTATAGCCGAAGGGTTCCATTTTGAAATACCCAAAGGCTACATTTATTTCTCTATGGCTTTTGCGTTTTTAGTTGATGTAATTCAAATGAAAACGGTTAAGCATAAGTAAATCAATTCCTACCCCACCTTTTGCTGCAACCACTCTGTGTAGCTTATTACCTTAGCCATCGGTAGCCTCTGGTGTAGCTGTAAAAGTATGTATGCGTGCGAGCAATTTTTTGCTGCTTTTTAAAATGGGTGTTTCCATTAGGTCAGATAGTATGGCCATAAACTCCTTTTCCCTTGCATAGGGCTCTTGCTTTAGCAGCTCTTTAAAGGTTTTGCGCACTTGGTTAAGGCGGTATTGCAGATAATCAAAATCGTTGGTTTCGTAGCGCACAATAAGCTCGGCTACGGCAATTTTAAGCTGCAAATCGGTGGCAGATTTAGCGTAGCCTTCCGTTTGGTACAACTCATTAAAATAGCGCACACTCTGCCTGTAGTTTTGCTTGCCAAACCATAAAATAGCCAGGTTTAACGGCACAAACAGCGCGTAAAAATCCAGCTTTTTCAGGTTGGTTTGGGTTTGCATAAATTCAATCTCTTTTATGGCTTTATCTATATCCGTTTCCGAATAAATATTAACCATGGCATTGTAGTAAAAGAAGATGTATTTATTAAAGAAGTTGGTATACGAAATTCCCGGTCCGCCCACACCGCCCGACAGGGCATCTTTCAACGTTTTGGCCATTGCTTTTGCTCCATCAAAATTACGAAGTTTTAACAACGCGTTAATGCGGTACACAAGCATTTGCAGGTACATTTCTTTATGGCCTTTGGCAAATAAACCCAAGCGGGCAAACTTGTTTTGCGCATCAGCAACATATTGCTCAAGGGCAAGATAATCGTGCTTTTGCAGCAGAATTTGTGTTACGGCCCTAAACATACCCACCATAAGCCGGGGGCTGGTTTCTACGGCTGTGTTGTTGGCAGAATAAGTTTTGGTAATCTTCTCCAGCAGGTTAACAACTGGCTCCCGCCCCACAGAAAAATTTTGGCTCAATTTCAGCCTGTGGCTTACAACGGCCACAATATCATCAATGCGCCTAAGTTCGGTTAGGCGGTCCTGATTGGCTTTGCGTTTTTCAATATAGCTTTCAGGGTCAATACCCGTAACCTCGCGCGATAGGCGTATATATTCGCCATACACAATATCAAGCAACTCATAATTCTCTGTAACCTCTGCCTGTTTTTCGGCCTTTTTTAAAAAATACAAGGCAGGTTGAAAAAGCCTTTTCCCTAAGCAATGCCTTGCTATTTGCAAGTGTTGGTAGGCTATGTTATCGTTCTCATCAATATATTGCAACACTAGGCTTTGGCTTAGCAAACCTATTAGCCTGTTTTTTAACCTGTAAAATGCCGATGGGTTGCCCTTGCCATAAAGTTTGGTGATAATGGTATCGTCAGAATATCCATCACCACTCTTGCGGATATAATCAAACAGCGATTCATCTTTACGGGCATCGTCGGTGGCGTATTTTGAAATAAATAATTTGAAGTACCTTGCTTCTTCCTTACTAAGTGAAACAACTATCTCGTTTAAAATTTGCATACCTGAACGCGTAAGATTTTGATAAAAATATGGTGTATAAACCAAACTTCCAAATTACATTTGTATAAAGCCATAGAATAATGAAGCCCCGTAGCCCCATATATATACTGTTTTTACTGCCCCTGCTGGCACTCTGCGGCAATGCTTGGGCACAGCCACCTGCTGTTATACAGGTGCAAGACTTAACAGGCTTACCAGATACGGTTTATATTGACAGCACCTACACTGTAGACTTTAATGTAGTAAATACCCAAGCCAACGGTGTTTACCAAGGTCCACTTGCTGTACTATACAGCAATCAGGATACGGTTAACCTGCCTTGGCATTTTAGTAGTGGCCGAAAACAATATTACCATAACCAACACCCAACCACTACAATACACTACCGATTTTACTTTTTATAGCGACTACTTTGTTTTAGGCGGGGGCATTACTACCGTAGTGGTATGGCCACAGGTACAATCGCCGGTGGGCGAGCCACTCATTATCCAAGTAATGCTTATTGATGCGAGTATTGGTACCGGAACTGACGACAAGCCTAGCGAACCCGGCGATATTAAACTATACCCGAACCCGGCATACGACAAATTAATTGTAGGAGCAAACGGGCTAAAATCAGCGCTTGAACGCGTAAGAATTTATAACCTTGCGGGACAGGTGGTAATGGAGGTAACCAACCCATCAGATACTCAACAACACCTTACTATTGATTTAAATTCTGTAAGCAACGGCGTTTACATTTTAGAAGCCGTAACACCTAAAGGTTCTATAAGGAAGAAGTTTGTGAAGTTGTAGAATAGTGAGAAGCGAGGAGTGAGGCGTGAAAGTCTTTATCTAAGATACTTTCTTCGCAAGGGCATTGCGCTATGATGAACGCGGACAATGTGGATTTCCTCCTTATTTATTATCCTGTAAACTATTCTGTAATTCCCTTCTATTAATTCTCTCAAATAAATAGAGTTAAACTCAGGAACAATTTTACCACTTTTAGGAAAATGTGTTAATTGCTCTACTCTGGTAAAAAATTTAACAGCTTGAAGCCTTGCAAAATGAGGAGATTCCTGAGCTATATATGTAGCAATAGAATCAATATCGGCAAGTGCTTTATTAGTCCAGTTTACTTTAACCACTTTTTAAGTTTCTTTTTTGCCTCTTCTGTTGATACCACTTTACCGGCATAAGATTCTTCAAGGCCTTCTTCAACTTTATTAATAAATATAATGCGCTCAATTACTTCTTCAGCAGAGAAAGTATCAGGCATTGACTTTATATTTTTTATTACTTCTTTCTTATTAAGCATATCTTATTGATTAAGAGTTATTGTAGGCGATGTAGCTACGTTGCTTTTGTTGCCGGCACGGTCTTCTACATACATAGTGTATGTTACGGTTTCGCTGCTGCCACCGTTGATGATAGGGGCGCCCGCCAGTTTAACCAACAAGTTGCCTTGTATTGGCACCGCAGAACCATTATCTGGTGCAAGCTGCTGTATTCGGTATTTATACTCTACCTGGTTACGTCCGTCTTTTAAAAACAGGTTGTAAACATCAGGGTTGTTCTCGCCTAAATCACCATTGCCATCGCGGTACAAAACGGTAAAGGTTATAGTGTCGCTATAGGCTTGCGCGGAGGTAGGCGTTACGCTTGTAATTTCTATGTACGGCGTTTCTTCCAGTGGCTTGTCTTTTTCACAGGCAGCCAGCGTTAGCAATGCTAGGGCACACAGAGCTATGTAGTTTTTAATCTTCATTATTGCACAACAAAAGAGTAGTAATATTTATAGGCGTCGTTTAGCTCGTTGCGGGGGAATTCAGTATCATTGGTATGGTCGCCATCGTTTGCATAAATACGGAAGAAGTTGGTAACACCGGGTGTAAATGCCGATGTGTTAAACACTACGCGCCAAAACTGCACGTTGCCAAAACTAATATACGATGCATTAATTGCCGTAGCTCCGCCGGGGAAACCGTTTATAACCGTGTTAAAGCGCATTTTAACATTAGTCAACGCCGACTGGGCCGTGCTATCATCATTTATTTGAAAGGCAAACTGGTACTGCGTATTAGGCTGTAAAATAAACGAGTTGTAAGGTATATCATCCACACGGTTAGTATCAACCTGAATGTTGTTCATGTTAAGGCATAGGTAGCCAACAATGGTAGGTTCCTCGTTAGGCAGGGTAGCAACGGTGCCATCTTCGTTAGGTGCGCCGTTCATAATCCAGGTATTAATCTGGTTCATTTCTGTTGGTGTAAGTGGCTCTGCATATAAAGGCATGCGGCCCAGCACCTCATCATCAGTAACTAAACGCTCATGCAGCCAACTGTGCGCAGTATCGTAAGGCTTTACACGGTACATAAAATACCCTGTAGAATCTTCTTTTATAAGTGTATGGTAAACCAATGATAAATACGTTGATTGAACGGTACGGAAATCGGGTTCAAAATTACCATCGTGGCAACCAGGGTTAGCGCAGCGTTGCGAAAATATATTACGGTGCAGCCCGGTAATACTATACGGGTTTATCGTATCGGCAGGCGGGTTGGTATTGCCGTAGTCAATATCATCGTAAGGATTATTCGGCGGGTCTTTTTACACGCCTCAAACGTAACAACACTAAGCACTGCAACAAATGCAAGAGCTATAAAAAATAGTTTTCCTGTTTTCATATTACACAAAAGCAGCTTGTAAAGTTGAACCCGGCAAGGCGGCATCGCCCGGTATTTCGTTGGCAAAACCTAAAATATCGGCAATGGTTGGTACAATATCAATACTCTGGCCCTGCACGGTGCTAATAACCTGGTTTTGGTTTACCACACTCGGCGGACCTACCACCATACAGAATATCTCCCGCGATTTTTCATCACTGGTGTGGTCTAGCGCGTAACGGCCATAAGCATCAACAATGCTATTGGCTTGTAGGTTACGGCCATGCTCGGGGGCTATAATCAAAATAGTATCGTTAGCCATGCCCGGTGTGCTTTGTATGGTTTGCCACAAGTGCCATACGGCATAATCAGCACGGCGCATGTTGGCGCAATACTCGGTAAAATTGGTGTGTGCAATATCTACGCCCTGCATGTTTACCACTAACAGCTCGGGTTTGTATTGTTGAATTACTTTCTCGGCAAACAAAATATTGTAGCTGTCGCCATTCATGTTTTGCTGGCCAATGCCCCAAGGGTTGTTAAGCGCGCCCGACGAAGCATCGTTATAAAGGCCCTTTAAAAACTGTTGCAGGTTGTAGTTGTCTTCGGCAGTATTTACCACGCCGGCATCGCCGGCGGTATATTGATTTGAAAAATTATTATTTAAAAAATCGCGATAGCCACCGGCCTTTGCCAAATCGCCCTGGCTAAATTGCTTTGGGTTACTCATAACCGTAGCAATAGTAGGGTCAAACATGGTGGTAGGCTGTATGTAGTTAGCGCCATAATCAGCACCATAGCCCTGAAATTTGCTGTAATTAAGCGCAGGGTAAGGCCCTAGTTGGTTAGACACCCACCATGCGTTTAAAGCAGATTGCGATGGTGTATTGTGCTTACGGTATAACTCAAAAACTGTTGGAAATTCAGGGTTTGATTTAAGGTTTAAGTCCACATCGTTATAACGGCCTGTAACAGCAGTAGTGTGGCCATTGTAGTGGCCTGTTGGGCCTTGGGCATACCTAAACTCTTTGTACAGCGTACCCAGCGTTTGCAGACGTTGCCCACCTACAGGCAGGTTGGGTATTGCCGATGCAATATCGGGCGATAGACTCTCATTACCCACCAACATATTGGGCATAATATTGCCCTCTGCTTTTTGAATACTTTCGAAATTACGTACCCCGCCGGCAAATAAACAAAACACTACGTGGTTAGCTTTGCGTGCGCCGCTGGCAGCAAACAAACGGCCCGATGGTAGTATGTAAGGGGCAGCAATGGCACCTGCAGCCACCAGCCCTGTTGTTTTTAAAAATTCCTTCTCTTCATATCTCTTGGGCTTAGTAATAACGGTATTCGTCTGATGTTAAAAACGCGTAGTATATCAACTCGGGGGTAATGGTTTGGTCGGCTTGTATAAGCTGGTTCATCTTCCACAGTTCAAACTCGCCGGGCTCTCGGTTATAAAATTTTTTGTACGTATTGGTTACAAAAAGGTCAACATCAGCCAACATTGTTTGTTGCGTTGGCAACTGCACTCCGGGGGCGTTAAGCATGTTTTTTATAATGATGTCTTCTACCAGTTTTTTATCGCCAAAGGCCAAATAAGCCAGCGATAGTTTGGTTAAATAGTTTTGCGGTATGGTTGTACCAAAAATGTCAGAATAAGCAATTGATACAAATTCTGTAGTGGTTTTTACGTTGTTTTTAGATGCGGAGCTTTGTACCACATCAACATCATCAACCCCAAAAACATATTCCTTTTTACAGGCTGATAATAGCAGAGGTATTATTGCTATTAATGCTAAATATTTTATTGTCTTTTTCATATTATAATCCAACATACTCGTCTAACGACAGGATGTCTTTTTGTAATTGTTTATAATCATCGTTGTTTTTGTACCGCTCGCCAAAATAGGTTTGCTCTGCCGATGTAGGCTCGCGGAAAAGGTAGCGGGTAAACAAATCGCGCACCTGCCCCTCGTAGTAATTAGTGCTGGCAAAAAACAAGTCAACATATTCTTCTTTGCTATCAGCTATTTCAAAAAATACGGTAGAGGGAAAACCATCTACACACAAAATTCCAGCATCCAATTCAGCCTCGGTAGGGTAACGGTAATAGAAGTTTTGGAATAACGATGCCACAAAGTTTAAGCTGCCCATGTTAATACCATCGTAAGCAAAATTTTGCACGGCCCTTTTGTGCATTTCTTTAACGGTAATGGTGCCGCTTTGCATATCGTCTACAGCATCCATCCATGCATTAATACGGGCCAGCTCCATAGTAACATACGGCCAAAACTGTTGCTGTGCCTGGTTTTGCAGTATAATGTTGTAAGCAAAAATTTGGGTTTGATAGTCTAACGAGTCGGAGCTGTTAAGGTAATTTTCTTCAGCAATACGAAATAAGCGGTTGTAGTAGCCCGGCTTGGCGGTAATTAAGTCTATAACCTGCCCACGGCTTTGTACCGATAGGTTGCCCGCGACAAGAATATCATACGCCTCTGTAAACTCAGCAGGGGTACATTCGCGGCCCAGTATGCTAATATACAGTCGGTTTACATAGGTTTCTTTGGTAATGTTGTTTATGGTACTATCGGGTGGCGGCTGGTTGCCGTCAATTATCTCCTCTTTAGTACATGCCGAAAACGCTAACACAATGGCTACCATTGCGCTAAAAGCAATAAGCTTGTAATTGAGTAAAAATGACCTCATGTGTTGTTTAATATTACTGTGCAATTTAGCAAATTCTAAGCCAATTTACAACTAGTTGACAGTTCTCAGTTGCCTGTTGCCAGTAGTGCTTAATTAACTAATAGTTGACTGGTTATTATCGGGAGGGTTTAAAGGCGAAATGTTAAGGTTTTGTTAAGTCCATTATACTGCCGTAATATTCTCGACAAATGCTTAAAAACATAACCACGCTTTAACCCGCAGGGCTGTAATTTTTTTGCAAAATGAACTTGACAATTTATATTTTTTCCACTGATAATTTCCGATAACTATTTTAAAGATCTCCCATTCTAAGGAGAGTGGATTTTGATGGCAGTCAAAAGACGAGGGATTTTTCCGATTAAACATTAAATATCTGCCATTATAAATTAAATGGGGCTGTAAGAAAATTTTACAAAATGAACTTGACAGATTATATTTTTCGCACTGATAATTTCCGATAAAACTACACTTCCTATTGAGAGAAAGCACGCCACTAAAAACCAATAAATAGGGCAAGGTATCGCTTAAAAAACGGGCAGGCATAAAAGGCATTTTCGGTTGTCGGTTTTCTTAATGCAAAGATACAACCACGGCAGGGCCTTTGTCAAGATGTTTTTACTACCTCATAAAAGCCTAGCCGGCAGCAATGCCATTTCATTTTTCTTTTTTAAACATACTGAATAATAACCCGCCCATTACCGCCCCATATAAGGTGCTGTTTAAAGGCTTGGATGTTATGGCGCAGGTACCACTGGCGCAGCCAATGTTGGTATAATATAAATACCCCGCAATGGCGCCAACAACAATACCAATTATAGTAAGCTTATGTTTGATGATATATTGCATTGGTACAAAAGTGCAACAATTTATAAAGGCGTACGGCTACTTTTGTTACATAGCAAAAAGCCCCTCAAATTGAGGGGCCTTCATTATGAATTATGAATTTTGAATTACCCTATCATTTTTTTAGGATCTACCCAGGCGGTAAATTCTTCGTCGGTTAGGTAGCCAAGGTCTATGGCAGCTTTGCGAAGCGTAAGGTTTTCTTTATGGGCTTTTTTGGCAATTTTAGCGGCCTTTTCGTACCCAATGTGTGGGTTTAGGGCCGTTACCAACATTAGCGAGTTCTCCAAGTTGTTTTGGATAGAATCTAAGTTAGGCTCTATACCTACGGCGCAATGCTCGTTAAAGTTGTAGCAGGCATCGCCAATAAGGCGGGCAGCCATAAGGAAGTTATAGATGATAACCGGTTTGAACACGTTCAATTCAAAATGCCCATTCATACCACCTACAGCAATTGCAGCATCGTTACCAATTACCTGCGCGCAAACCATAGTCATAGCCTCGCACTGGGTTGGGTTTACCTTGCCCGGCATAATAGACGAACCCGGCTCGTTCTCGGGGATAAGAATCTCGCCAATGCCGCAACGTGGACCTGATGCTAATAAGCGAACATCATTCGCTATCTTCATCAATGCAACGGCAACGGTTTTAAGCGCGCCCGATGCTTCTACCAGCGCATCATGGCTGGCAAGGGCTTCAAATTTATTTTCGGCAGTAACCATAGGTTGACCCGATAGTTCTGCAATGTATTTAGCCACCAACACATCGTACCCTTTTGGGGTGTTGATGCCTGTACCAACGGCTGTGCCACCAAGGGCAAGTTCTGACAAATGCGCCAGCGAGTTTTTAATAGCACGGATACCATGGTCTAACTGCGACACATAGCCCGAAAACTCCTGACCAAGGGTAAGAGGCGTAGCATCCATTAAGTGGGTGCGGCCTATCTTAACAATGTCTTTAAAGGCTTCCGATTTAGCTTTCAGCGTATCACGCAGCGTTTCCATTCCCGGAATGGTCAATTCCATCAGCATTTTGTATGCTGCAATGTGCATAGCCGTTGGGAAGGTATCGTTAGACGATTGCGACTTGTTTACATCATCGTTCGGGTGGATAAATTTCTTGTCCGATTGTAAGTCGCCACCGTTAAGCTCTTCAGCACGGTTAGATATAACCTCGTTCACATTCATGTTGCTTTGCGTGCCGCTACCGGTTTGCCATACAACTAGTGGAAATTCAGCATCAAGCTTGCCTTCTAAAATCTCGTCGCATACCTTGGCAATAAGGTCGGCTTTTTCGGCAGACAATACGCCTAAATCGCGGTTGGTATAGGCTGCGGCTTTTTTAAGGATAGCAAAGGCGCGGATAACCTCAATAGGCATGGTGTGGCCACCTATTTTAAAATTGTCTTTACTGCGTTGGGTTTGAGCGCCCCAGTACTTTTCGGAAGGCACCTCTACAGGGCCCATGGTATCGTGTTCTATACGGAATGACATAAGATTAATTTTGCCGCAAAAGTAATCAATTAGCTGATTGGTTGATTAGCTGATGGGCTAATGATTTTTTGTAGTATTTTAGCTGTAGAACTATGAAACAATACCTGACTATACTTTTTGCTTTAACAATAGCTACAGTAAGCTATTCTCAAACGCATCTTACGGGTGATTTTTACGAGTTGGGTGTTACGGGAGGTGTTAACACTCTATCATTTGGGGATAAAACAATTAAACCATACTATAAAAACCTGACCGGACATCAGGCAGGTATTAGCTTTACCTACAATTTCAACCATCCAAACGCGCTTATATTTTCGGTATTGTATGGTAAATATGGCTACCGCTTTAACCCTGCATTTGGGGGACTAACTATGTATGATACAAATACTGATACTTACATAGCAACTATGACACTGCCATTACTTTACACATATCGCTTTACATGGTGGCGCTTTCAGTTAGGTGCACAGGTTGGTTTGGTACAAAAAGCAATATTTAATTCACTTGCAGTATGGGAGGATGACTCAGGACAAATTCAAACAATGAGGAATAACAGCAATGTTTGGCATAGCGATATAGCTACGGGCGTTTTACTTAATTATTCCCTTTGGAAATACCGGCTTAAACTATCTGCTAATTTTATCTACTCGTACACTTTTGCAATGGTAAATCCTAAAGATGCTTTCACTGTTTTCGGCAAGGGAGATTATCCTCACCCTAACAGCTATTTGTATTCGTTAGGGATTAATTATACGTTTGGAAAACGAGAGATAAATAATTAAAATCCCTCCCCTCTTCGCTATGCTCGAGGTACTCCCTTATTAAGGGAGAATTGTTTCCTATATACGTGCTTTAGGTGTGTAATAAAGTTTATTACTCCCCCTTCTCTAACGCCTTAATTTCATTCTCTAACAACCGGGCTTTTACCAGCTTTTTAATAAGTGCTTTAGGCAGGGGTTTGGCGGGGTCAAACTGCAGGGTGCCGGTGCTGGTTTTGTAGGGTGCTATATCGTCGGCAAACTTAGCCATAGAACCATGGCTGGCTAAAAACAGGCTGTAGTGCTTTTTAAAGTTGCAATAATACACCAACATGCCCTTGTACATAAAGGCGGGCATTTTGTAGCTTATAACCTCGTCAGCTTCCAGTGCTACAGATTGTATGGTTTCGCGCAGGGTTTCCATAGCCTTACGCATCTTTTCATCAGCAATAGCGGCAATGTAGGTATCTACATCTTTAGCGGTGGTGGTGTTCTTTGCCATGCTTCAAAAATAGCAGTTAGGCTTAATATAGCAAAGGGGTGGTTGCGACAAAAGTAAGGGGTGAGAAAATCTCCTCACCCTTAAAATCCCTCCCCTCTGACATTCGTCAGAGGTACTCCCTTTAAAAGGGAGAGTTTTTCTAAATGAAATATATTCCAAAATACGGACTCCCCCCGCAAAGCGGGGCACGCCCTCTTAGAGGAGGATTTTTCTAACGAGTTCCGCCGGGTAGTTTTAGGTCGCCCTCTATGCCGCCATCCATGGGTTTGCCGGTAATGGCTGCAACGCCAATTTTTATCAGCGATACCATTTTGCCGTCTTTGGTGTCCCAGTAATGCACATCGGTGGGTTTAACCCTTATCAGTACCAGGTTTGGGTCTTCTTTTCCGCCGGGAAACCATGCTTTAATAAATCCATCCCAATACTTGTCAATACGCGCCTTAGTCGTAAACCTCTTCGGCAGTACCGTAAACAGAAAGGTAGTGACTGTCGCTCATTTTAGAGTATAGTAACTGCACCTTGTTACTCTCTTTTATCTCTTGGTCTTTGCTGCTGGCACGGTCGCTAAAAAACCAAATGTTACCCTCTTCGTCAACTTCTTGCGTACTCATAGGGCGGGTATCAAAAGGTTGTTGCTCCAGCTTGGTGCAAAACATACAAATATCAATATCTTCGGCCAGTTCTTTTAGCTTTTTAATGGCTTCTGCACCATGTAAATTTTGTGTGGTTCCCATAGTAAAATGTGTTAAATTGGTTATTGTAGAGAACACCATAAAACAAACTATTGTTCAATATTTTTCGCCTGATGAAGCGCCTAATTGTGTAATTAGCTAATTACCTTATCTTCGCAACTTATAACTTATCGTTAATGATAAAATCAATGACAGGGTATGGCAAGGCCATAGCCGAGTTTGAAAAAAACAAATTACTGTTGAAATGCGCTCTGTTAATAGCAAGCAGCTAGACCTTAACGTGCGCATACCGGGCTTGTACCGAGAAAAAGAACTGGAGCTGCGCCAAATAATTGCCCAAAAACCGAGCGTGGTAAAATTGATTTCTCCATATCGCTTGATAATTCTAACGATGATAAAAGTGTAGCCCTAAACCGCCATTTGGTTAAGGCTTATTTTGATGAGCTTAAGGTTATAACCTTTGAAACAGGCCAGCACCATGTTGACTATGTTGGCATTATTAGCAAGCTGCCCGAGGTGTGGAATACCACCCGCCCCGAGCTTACTGAACAGGAGTGGCTGGTTGTAAAACACGCCGCTGAAAAGGCCCTGCATTTGTTTGACGAATTCCGCATTGCCGAAGGCGATAACCTACAACACGATTTACGCCAGCGTATAGGCAACCTGCAAAAGTTACTTAACGATATTAAACCCCACGAAATACGCCGCACCGAGGCTTATAAGCTACGCCTTGAACAAAAAGTAAAAGATGCTGTTGGGGCCGATTTTATTGATGCTAATCGCTTAGAACAGGAGCTTATCTACTACATAGAAAAAATTGATATTACCGAAGAAAAAGTAAGGCTGGCAAGCCACCTTACCTACTTTATAGATACCATGGCCGGCACAGATAATAATGGCCGCAAACTGGGCTTTATATCGCAAGAGATTGGCCGCGAGATTAACACCATTGGCTCTAAAGCTAACGATGCCGATATGCAAAAGCTGGTGGTTATTATGAAGGATGAATTGGAGAAGATTAAGGAGCAACTACTTAATGTACTATAATTCAGAATGCAAAATGCACAATGAATAATAATATGAGTACACCGCAAAACAAACTGGTAATTGTAGCTGCCCCATCGGGTGCGGGAAAAACCACTATTGTGCACCATTTGTTGCAAATAATACCCGAGCTGGAATTCTCCGTATCGGCTACTACCCGCGAGCAACGACATAACGAGCGCCACGGGGTAGATTATTACTACATTACCAAAGAAGAATTCCACCGCAGGATAGAAAACAACGAGTTTTTGGAGTGGGAAGAGGTATATGGCGGTAATTTTTACGGCACCTTAAAGTCTGAGCTAGACCGTATATGGGCCAAGGGCCACCACGTTATTTTTGATATTGATGTTGTGGGTGGCCTGCGCTTAAAAGAGTTATATCCTGAAAATTCATTGTCGGTGTTTATCATGCCGCCATCTGTAGAGGCACTAGAGCAACGGCTGCGCGGACGAGGTACTGAAACTCCTGCCAATCTGGCTATGCGTGTAGAAAAAGCCGCGCACGAAATGGGCTATTCAGGTAAGTTTGATATTACCATTGTTAACGCCAACCTAAACCAAAGCCTACCCGAAGCCGAGAATATTGTAAGGGCTTTTTTGGGGGTATAGTTGTCAGTTCCCCGTTCCCGTTCCCGGTAAATTTCTATACGTTATACGCTGCAAGCTATACGCTATAATCGCTATATTTGAATATGAAACACCTGCTCATAGCATTGATACTGTGTATTAGTGCATCTACACAAGCGCAAGATTCTTTAAACGTATTGTTTATTGGCAATAGCTATACAGCATACAACAACCTGCCCCAGCTTGTAGCACAGGTGGCTGCCTCTAACGGCGATTATGTAACTTTTAACTCTAACACACCAGGGGGCCATACTTTTCAGCAACACAGCACCAACACTACAACTTTATCGCTTATTGCACAAGGTAATTTGGACTATGTTATATTACAAGAACAAAGCCAACTCCCCTCTTTCCCCATTGGGCAGGTACAAAGCGATGTTTACCCTTATGCCAAGAAATTAGACAGCCTTATAAACGCGGCTAACCCTTGTGCCGAAACAGTATTTTACAATACTTGGGGACGCAAAAACGGCGATGCATCTAACTGCGCAAATTTTCCTCCGCTATGCACCTACCAAGGCATGGATAGCCTGTTACAATTGCGTTATGGTTTTATGGCAGATACTAACAACGCTCTGCTATCGCCGGTGGCGCAGGTGTGGCGGTATATACGCACCAACTACCCTGCTATAGAGTTATACAACCCTGATGAAAGCCACCCATCAGTAGCTGGTTCTTATGCTGCCGCGTGTGCTTTTTATACGGTACTATTCCGTAAAAACCCTTTGCAAATTACATTTAACGCAGGGTTAGATTCTGCTACAGCAGCCAACATACGCTTAGCTGCCAAGCTTATAGCTTATGATAATTTAACCGATTGGCATGTGGGTGAATATGACCCTGTGGCGAGTTTTACAGCCAATATTATGGGCGGGTGGGGACAAGTTTTACTAGAACCCCATTATTCTATAGCTGATACATACTATTGGGATTTAGGCGATGGAAATACCTCTACTGAAGATACTTTATATTATAATTATTCTGCTGGCGGGGCGTATTTTGTTACACTAATAGTAGCACATTGCGGCATGTCAGATACTTTAGGGCAGCTGGTTCAACCTTTATTTTCAAGCATTGGCGAAAATAGCAATGGCCAATTAAACATCTACCCCAACCCGTTTACAGATAATATCACAATAAACAAAGAACTTCAACAGCCTATAAACTGGCAATTGGTAAATGCCTTAGGGCAGGTAGTGCAGGTGGGCAACATATATAGTATTACCGGGTTGCAAAACCTGCCCTTGGGCTTGTATTTACTTAGGTTAAATATAGGAGGTAAAGCCTACAGTAAGCCTATGTTAAAACAATAGCCTAGCTTAACGTTGCTTGTGCTAGCTTGGTTTGTATAGATATAAAACGGCTCCACTGTGCAGGGGTTAACTCACCTTTAGCCTTTTTAACTTTACTAGCAACATCATTAGCTTTGCCCATAACCAAAGGCAGTTCAGCCATTGCAGCTATATCTTTATTCTTAGCTTTTTTAGCCAGCGATATGTACTGATTGGTAAGTGCTTCGTAATCGTCTAGCACTTTATCCCAGTCTATAACAGATTTAGCAGGCGTTGTGCCGCCGTTAGTTGCCGCAGGACTTTCAGGCATAGAGCCTTCCAGTGCCGATGTAAGCTGAAACGTTTTTAATCCCGCAGGACTTTCTATAGCCCAACGGATATAGCCTGTTTCGCCTTTTTTAAGTTTAATAAGGCCAACAACATCGCTTGTATTAAACACACCATCTTTGCCTACATCAATAGCGTTTTTAATGCCTTTAGCGTTGCCGGTACTGTCAAACAATTCTATACCAAACCCTACGCGGTAGTTGGCAGTGCCTTCACCAAATGGGGCTGTATTTTCAGCCTGTAATTTAAAGTCGGCATCTTTACGCTTAACCTCTACATTAATAATAGAAGCATCGCCTTCTTTAGATAGTGTATAGTCTTTATTCACCACCTCAAAGTACTCTCCAAGGTCGCCTTTTATTTCTGTTGATTTAGGGGTTAAAACACCTTCTTTGTTAGAAGCACCTTTATCTCCGCAAGCAGCAAAAGCCACCAGGGCAATAAGCGGTAACGATAATTTACCAATTGTTTTTAATAGCATTTCTTATAGATTTTTTTAGATTGTTAACTCTATAATGCTAAAAAACTGCTTAATGTTTTAAAACCATGTAAATGTTTTAAAATCAACTAGAAAACCTATGTGCAAACCCTTCTATGTTTCTATGAGCCTATGTGGTAAATTACCGCAGAGCATAAAAAAGCCTTCTATGTTTCTATGTGCCTATGTGGTTAATTACCGCAGAGCATAAAAAAGCCTTCTATGTTTCTATGAGCCTATGTGGTTAATTACCGCAGAGCATAAAAAAGCCTTCTATGTTTCTATGAGCCTATGTGGTTAAAATATAAAGGGCTCAAATCATGAATCCTGATTCCTGACCTCTAACCCTCTAAAACAACTTCAAATTACCACTCTCGTCCACCTCAAAGTTGGCATCAGGCAATGGGTCTTTAGGTGAGCGGGGTTTCAACTCATCAGGTTCCGGTTCGGGCTCTACCACCTCAGGCTCTGGTTCGGGGAGGGGCTCCAACTCTATAACCTTATTTATTTTATGTTGAGAAAGGCGCTTACCCTTGGCCTTAAAGCCTTTTACGGCAATAAATTCAGCCACATCAACCTCCTCATTATCGCGCTCTTTGCCTTTTTCCTTGGCAAATTTAAGCTCCAATCGTGGGAAGGTATCAGTCTGTACCAATATCAATTGCGAACCCTCTGCCTCTGCTATAAACGACATGCGTTTTTCGGTAGGCTCGGGTAAGAAGCGTTTTACATAGGTAAACCCGTCTTCGGCATCGTAATACACGGCGCTTATAACACGCTTAGGGTTAAACTTCTCAATGATTAATAAATCATCATCGTAGTGGTTGGTAAGGTCAAAGTTGGTAAAGTAGTACTCCCCGTCTTTGTTAATGATAAAGATTTTATCGTCTGATGCAAAAGAGCCCAGCAATCGGCCACGGCCATCGGCATTCAGGCGCCAAACGGTATCGTCAAACCATATCTGGCGTGCCGATAGGGTTGATGTGCCTGCCTCTTTCTGTTCAATCTTTTTCACCGCATAGCGGGTAAGTATATTGCCCTGCGCGCTGCGGCCTTTAATGGCCAACTCACTAAAATCGAACTGAAAGGCCAGTTTTTTAATTTTAGCAATAGGCTTGTGCGTAACGGTAATAACCTCCGCCTCGCCATTGGGGTTTGCAGTAAAATATAGTATTTGTGAGCCTTTGGTGCCTTTGGTAAGGTCGTACTCTTTGTCGCGGGTAATGCCCGTAACAGCAAAGCGCTTCACCATCAAAAACCCTTTAGGCCCATCAGCATAAATCATGTTGTAGATGGTGCGCTCGTCGTTCTTTTTAAATACGCCAATATGCAATATGTCTTTACCCACAAAGGTTTTGTCGGTAATTTTGGTAACCAGCATGGTACCATCTTTACGGAAGACAATTATATCGTCAATATCAGAACAATCGCTTACAAACTCATCCTTCTTTAAGCCATAACCGGCAAAACCCTCTTCGCGGTTTACGTAAAGTTTCACGTTGTTAACCACCACCTGCGATACATCAATCGTATCAAAATGGCGCAGTTCAGTTTTACGTTCGCGGCCCTTGCCGTATTTCTTTTTCAGGTTTTTAAAGTACTCAATAGCATACTCAACCAACGTATCAAGGTTATGCTGAACAGCTTTGATTTCGTCTTCCAGGTTTCTGATAGCCTCGTCGGCCTTAAAGCTGTCAAACTTAGAAATACGCTTAATCCGTATCTCCGTAAGCCTAACAATATCATCGGTAGTAATAGCGCGCTTAAACAGCTTTTTGTATTTATCAAGCCCTTTATCAATAGCCTCTAAAACACCCTCCCAGGTTGTTTCTTCCTCAATATCGCGGTAAATACGCTTCTCAATAAATATCTTTTCTAATGATGAAAAGTGCCATGCCTCTTCCAGCTCACCCATGCGGATTTCAAGCTCTCGCTTTAGCAGGCCTAAGGTTTTATCTGTTGATATTTTTAGAATTTCGGTAGCGCCAATAAAGCGTGGCCTGTCGTTCTCAATAACACAGGTGTTGGGCGATATGCTAATTTCGCAATCGGTAGTGGCATACAGCGCGTCAATGGTCTTGTCGGGCGATATACCCGCTGCCAGATGCACCAATATCTCTACAAACTCGGCCGTATTATCTTCAACCTTGCGTATTTTAATTTTGCCTTTATCGTTAGCATTTAAAATACTCTCAATAAGGCTGCTGGTGTTGGTACCAAACGGAATGTCCTGTATTACCAGCGTATTTTTATCGTGCTTAGATATTTTGGCCCTTACACGTACTTTACCGCCTCGGTAACCATCGTTATACTTGCTAACGTCGGCCATACCACCGGTGGGGAAATCGGGGTATAATTCTATTTTCTTTCCACGCAACAGGTCAATAGAAGCATCTATCAACTCGTTAAAATTGTGTGGCAATATTTTACAAGCCAAACCAACCGCAATACCCTCCACACCCTGCGCTAACAGCAGCGGGAATTTTACAGGCAGCGTTTCGGGCTCTTTATTACGGCCATCGTAGCTGCTAAGCCATTTGGTGGTTTTAGGGTTAAAAACAACCTCGTTTGCAAATTTCGATAAGCGGGCCTCAATATAACGGGGAGCCGCGGCACGGTCGCCCGTAAAAATATTGCCCCAGTTACCCTGGCAATCAATAAGCAGGTCTTTTTGGCCAATTTGCACCAAAGCATCGCCAATAGAGGCATCGCCGTGGGGGTGGTATTTCATGGTATGGCCAATAATGTTAGCTACCTTGTTGTAGCGGCCATCGTCCAAATCCCACATAGAGTGCAAAATACGGCGCTGAACAGGCTTTAAACCATCTTCAATATAAGGCACAGCACGCTCCAGGATAACGTACGAAGCGTACTCTAAAAACCAGTTTTGGTACAAGCCCGATAGTTGGGTTATTTTAGAACCCGTATCGCCCTCTGCACCCTCTTCGTTCTCGGGGTTGTCCGGTAAATCTGTATCTATGTCTTTTTCTTTGCCATTTTGCGGGTGCAAATGTACGTTTTTAACTATTAATACTCTATCTCACTTTTCAACAATCCAACACGAAACAACTCTCCCTTTTAAAGGGAGTACCCTGACCTTTAGCGTCAGGGGGAGGGATTTTCTGGGCATTCCGGCTATGCCGTCGGGCTGTCCGTTATAGTCCGCCTTTGGCGGCGCTGCCACTGACATCCCTAACGCAACTAGCGCAGCCGTGCGAGGGCCGTCCACACCGTATCTAAAACCCAATTCCGCCAAGGGCGGAAAGTGCCGGCCTAGCGTTTTGAAGCGGGGCACCCGCAGAGAAGTGAAGCGTAAAAATCTGTCCTGTTTGAGTCCGCAGGACGAGTTTACAGATTTTAGCGTAACGCCCTCGTAGGGGGTCGCTGAAAAATGCAGCCGTGATTTTTGATTACTTTTTCATCTAGGAAACGAAGTTCATTCGCACAAATAAAAAACAATTAAACAACGGATAAAAAGTAATTGCCCTCCGCACAGGAGTGCCTGCCGCATAGGCAACCATCGGCAGGCAACAGTTGTAAAAAGTAACCACCCCGCCCGCCTAAGGCGGGCACCCCTCCTTAAAAAGGAGGGGAGTTCCTGTTCTGCAATGTTTTCTACTGACATACCGCCCCGCTTGGGCTAATCTTGTAATCAACTTAATCCTAATTATTCTGTGGTTCAGACATTTAAAAGCCCCTCCACCTTGGTGGAGGGGTTGAGGAGGGGTGTATCACACTTTTCATTACTTTTGCTGAACTTCTTTCTCAAATTTTAAGCCCTCCCCTTTAAGGGGAGGGTTGGGAGGGGGTAAATGGATATTGGATATTATGGCAAAAACAAAATTTAGTAAGGAAACCTACCTGATGTGGTATGAGCAGATGCTGCTTATGCGTAAGTTTGAAGAAAGGGCAGGCCAACTATACATTCAGCAGAAAATACGTGGCTTTTGCCACCTATACATTGGGCAGGAGGCTATTGCAGCCGGTGCTATGAGCACCATTAAAGCCGACGATAACGTTATTACCGCCTACCGCGACCACGTTCACCCATTCATTAAAGGCGTTGAGCCTAAATATGTTATGGCTGAATTGTTTGGTAAGTCTACCGGTGTTTCTAAAGGCAAGGGTGGCTCTATGCACATGTTTAGCCAGCCGCACCGTGTGTTTGGCGGCCATGGCATTGTGGGCGGACAAATTCCTTTAGGCGCGGGCATTGCCTTTGCCGAAAAGTACAAAGGCACCAACAACGTTACCCTGTGCTATATGGGCGATGGTGCTGTGCGCCAGGGTGCCCTGCACGAGGCTTTTAACATGGCTATGCTATGGAAACTGCCCGTGGTATTTATTATTGAGAACAACAACTACGCCATGGGCACATCGGTAGAGCGCACCAGCAACGTTATTGAGCTGTATACCTTGGGCGAAAGCTACGATATGCCTGCTGCCCCTGTTAACGCTATGAGTGTTGAAGCGGTGCACGATGCTATGGAAATTGCAGTAGCGCATTGCCGCGAGGGTAAAGGCCCATACTTGTTAGAAATGAAAACCTACCGCTACCGCGGCCACAGTATGAGCGACCCTGCCAAATACCGCACCAAGGAAGAGGTAGAAGAGTATAAAGCACAAGACCCTATCCAACGCGTGCTTACCACTTTGCTGGAAAAGAAATATGCCAGCGAAGCCCAGGTAGAAGCTATTAACGAGAAAGTAAACCTTATTGTAGACGAGTGTGTTAAATTCTCTGAAGAATCACCATTCCCCGATGCATCAGAGCTTTACAAAGACGTTTACGCACAAGAAGATTATCCGTTTATAAGAGAATAAACTAAAAAATTCCTTAGTCCCCGTCATGCTGAGCGTAGTCGAAGCATAGGAGAGGGGCTGGGGGTGAGGTAATATGGCACAAATAGTAAAAATGCCCAAGCTGAGTGATACCATGACCGAAGGGGTGGTATCTAAATGGCACAAAAGTGTTGGCGATACGGTTAAAAACGGCGATTTACTGGCCGAGATTGAAACCGACAAAGCCACTATGGAATTTGAATCGTTTCAAGATGGTGTGCTTTTATACCGTGGCATTGAAGAAGGTCAGGCTACACCGGTAGATGCCGTATTGGCTATATTAGGCGAAGCTGGTGAAGATTTTCAGCCTATACTTGACGAATACAATAAAGGCGCTGCAAAACCTACCGAAGAACCTAAAGCCGAAACAGCCCAGCCCAAAGCGGAGCCTAAGGCCGACGAAGCCCCTGCTACAGCAGAGGTAAAAGCCCAACCGGCTGCTGAAAGCAAGCCTGCCGAGGTTAAAAAGCCCCATTATCTAAAGAAGAAAGTGCAAGTACTGATGGTCGCTTAAAAGCATCGCCGTTGGCTAAGGCATTAGCTGAAGAAAAAGGCATTAACCTTAACACTGTAAAAGGCAGCGGTGATGGTGGACGTGTGGTAAAACGCGACATTGAAAACTACAAAGGTGGTTTTGTATCGTTAGCTTCTATGGAAGAAAGCTATACCGAAGTGCCGGTATCGCAAATGCGTAAAACCATTGCCAAGCGCCTTGCCGAAAGCAAGTTTAGCGCGCCGCATTTTTACGTTACCATGGATATTGAAATGGACCGCTGCATGGATGCACGTGAGGCCATTAACAAAATAGCGGGTGTTAAAATATCGTTTAACGATTTTGTTATTAAAGCCGCTGCCGCCGCGCTTAGGGATAACCCAAAGGTTAACTCATCGTGGTTGGGCGACCGTATACGCTATAACGAACATATACACATTGGCATGGCCGTAGCGGTGGAGGATGGCCTGCTGGTGCCTGTTATCCGTTTTGCCGATGCAAAAACATTGTCCCAAATAGCTACCGAAACCAAAGAATTGGGTGGCAAAGCCAAAGACAAAAAACTGCAACCGGCAGATTGGGAAGGCAACACATTTACCATATCTAACCTGGGCATGTTTGGTGTAGAAGAATTCACCGCCATTATTAACCCGCCAGACAGTTGCATACTCGCCGTTGGCGGCATTAAGCAGGTTCCTGTTGTTAAAAACGGGCAAATTGTGCTGGGCAATATGATGCGCGTAACCCTAAGCTGCGACCATCGTTCTGTTGATGGTGCTTTAGCGGCTAAGTTCCTTGTATCGCTTAAAAATTATTTAGAAAACCCTGTGTTATTGTTAGGAATGGCTTCTATATAATTAATAGATAAAGAGATAAGAAATTAAAGAACTAAAGCCCTGCAATGCGGGGCTTTTTATTCAGTAGCCCCGTCCTTTAGGGCGGGGAATAAGTAAAAGATATGACTGGGCTTTAGCCCAAATTTTGCTGTGGCATTTATAAAGTATATTAATTCTAGTGTAGATATTCTTTAAGTTATACTAAAACATTAAAAAGCAGTGTTAAATATTAACACTGCTTTTTTTATTTAATTATTTTAACTAATTATGCTGTCTAATTAAAACCTTACAAAAAATGGACGCACAAAAAGTTGACATGTTTTTCATGTCTAACGCTAAGTTCTTCGCCCCAGAAGCTATTCCGGGCTTAAAATTACAAGTAGAAAAATTGAGCGATGATAAATTCATTGCCCTTCAATCTGCCGGTTTAAAAGACCCTACAACAATACTTATTGTTGCAATTTTGGCAAACTATTTAGCTATAGACCGCTTTATGCTGGGCCAGGTAGGCTTGGGTATTTTAAAAATTATTACCCTTGGCGGTTTTGGTATTTGGTCAATTGTAGACATGTTTACAGCGCAAAGCCGTGCACGTGAATACAACATGCAACAAATACAAAAAACCCTTGCTATGGTTGGCTAAGCCAACGGCATTGTATAAATATCCCTGTATTGGTTTATAACCGTGCAGGGATATTTTTTTAATCACCCCTTATGCTTACACAACAAGAAAAAGACTGGTACCTTAAAGTGCCCGATACGCAGCGCGAGGCGGCCTCTAACGCGTATTTAATGTCGCTGGTGGCGATAGGCCTTGGCTTGCCACTGCCCATACTTAATATGATAGCTACGGCTATCTTTTTTTCAAAGCCGCAAGCAAACCGTTTTTGTAAAATTCCATTGTATGCAGGCCATACTATCGCAGCTTATGCTAACGGTGGTAAATGCCATACACTTTAGCTGGCTTATGACTATCCTTTTTGGTTCGGCAGAGTTTAACGGCAAATACGTAGGCTTTGCAGCGGCAGTAATAGTGTTTAACCTGCTAGAGTTTATTAGCAACATAGTAGGTGCCGTAAAAGCCCGCAAAGGCGAGTTATGCAGCTTTACGTTTGTAGGCCCCGTAAGCAAATTAGTATACTATAACCAACTAAATAAACTTATAAATGATCCGCCCCCAGCCCATTAGAATTATTGCCGAAGCATTACTGCTTGCAGGTATATTCCTGGGCGTATGGTTTGGCGTTTACAGCTTAGTACCCAAAGACTGGAGCTATAAGCCCCGCCTGTCTTTTGAAGATGAGAAAAAACTGGGCGATATACTTATTGATAGTTACCTGCAAGGCGAACAAAGGGTTACAGACCCCGAAGCCTTAGATATGATTTATGCCATGGGTAACCGCCTGCAAGAACAAATACCCAACAGTCAATATAACTACACGTTTTATATTGTAAAATCGCCGGTGGCAAACGCTTTTACCCTGCCCGGTGGCAACATTGTAATTTTTAGCGGGTTGATAGAACTGGCCGATACCCCCGAAGAACTGGCCGGCGTTTTGGGCCACGAAATGGGCCATGCCGAAAACAGGCATGTGGTAGACCGCCTCATTAAAGAGTTTGGCATTACAGCCATTGGCGCTATAGTACTGGGCGACAAAGGCGGCATGATTGGCGGGTTGCTGCAAAAGGCCATATCAACATCGTTTGACCGTGACCAGGAACGAGAAGCCGACGACTTTGCCCTAAAAACCCTTGTTAGCAGCGGGATAAACCCAAAATATTTTGGCGATTTTTTTAGCAAGCTTGATAAAGAAAGCAGCGTGTTAGAAAATGGTTTGGAAATGATATCTACCCACCCTGATAATGGCGAGCGTATTGCCAAAGCGCGAAACTACAAGCTGCCCGCGGGCTTTACAGAAAAACCTTTTACTGCCGATGAGGTTGATTTAAAGAAGCTAAAAGAATTAGTACAATAAATAATGGATAAAAGCCAAATTGATTTATTCCTGATGAGTGCCATGGAGAAATTCCCCACGGCACACCTGGGCATTATGCGGATGCAGTTAGAAGCTTTGGATAATGAAAAGATGATGGTGTTTTCATCGCTACCATACAAAGAGCCGCAAACCGCCACCATACTGGCTTTTACCTGCGCGTGCGACAGGCTATACCTTGACGATATTGGCCTTGGAATTTTAAAGCTTGTGCTGATATTATTTGTTGTGGGCTTTATTTGGTGGGTTATAGACATTTTTACCGCCGCCGACCGTGCCCGCGAGCATAATTTGAAGCTCTTTAGCCAACAAATGGTTATCCACTCTTTTAGCAGCCAGCCATAGTTGGGGGTTGCTTATCTACAACATTTTCCCTATATTGTAGTTATATACCGTGTATGGCTACGCACATTAAAATAGTATTACTCCTTGTACTTTCTGCCTTTGGTCTTAGGGCACAGGAAACATCTATTTTAGGCAGTTTTGATGCCGCTGCCTTTAACGGCAAGGTGCAACTTAGCTGGCAAATAACAGCCGGTAGCGTTTGCGATGGCATTAAAATATCTCACTCAACAGACAGTATTAATTTTACCCAAATAGGCGAAATTATTGGCGTTTGCGGCAGCATATCAGAACCTGTAAACTACAGCTTTACACACGATACGCCTTTGCAAAATGGCAAAAACTACTACCGCCTGCAACTGGGCGCTACCGGTAAATCGCCCATTATCAATATTAATTTAATTACCATTGGCAACAGTGGTTACCAAATACGCCCGCACCCGGTTAACGGGCCTGCTATGGTATATTTTACTAATGAAAATCAACAGCCCCATACCCTTGTGGTTTACAATAGCAACGGGCAACAGGTGCAAAAATACTATACATCAACCGGTAGCTTTAATATTCAGCCAACCGGCATTACAAACGGCATGTACCTTTTTACCATTGCCGATGAAAAAGAAAACATAAAATTACGCGGTAAACTTTTGCTTTTACAGTAATTGTGTGGGTTGGTTTGGCTAGCAAGGCTTGTTTAGATAAGGTGATGAATATCATATATTAACCCATATATAGTTAATACTTTTACTTAGCATATTTGTTAAGGAAATTCTGGTTTTATGAAAATAAACTATAGCCAAAGTCTGCTATTAGTGGCTGCATTGGCACTACTATCCTGTAATTCAGAAAAAACTACACGGCCCGTAGAAAAAAACTGGTAGAGGCGGTATACGCATCGGGCAAGGTAATTCCGGCAAACGATTATAAAATTTACTCGCTGGTTGATGGCACTATTGTTCAACGCCCCGTTACCGAAGGCGATAGTGTTACCACAGGCCAACTTTTATTTACTATAGACAATGCAACCCAGCAGGCCCAAACCGCTACTGCACGCGCCAATTTTCTAATAGCCGAAGATAATTATGGCGATAAATCGCCTGTTTTGCAAGACCTTAAATACCAAATTACCAGCCTGCAAATAAAACTTGCTGATGACTCTGTAAACTACATACGCCAGCGCAATTTATTAGACCAAAAAAGCACATCTAAGTTTGATTTTGACCGGGCAAAGCTGCGTTATGAAACCGCGCAAAACGATGTTAAAAGCGCTAAAGACCGTTACACAAAAACCCGCAACCAGCTTAAGCTAGACTATGAGAATGCTAAAAACCTGCTGAACATAAACAGCACACAAAGCGGCTACTACGATGTAAAAAGCAGCATTAATGGGTTGGTGTACGAGCTTTATAAAAAACCGGGCGAGGCTATACGCCGTTTTGAGCCGCTGGCTGCCGTTGGCAACAAAGGCAGCTTTTATATACAGCTTTGGGTTGACGAGTTGGATATAAACAAGGTAAAAATAGGCCAGCAGGTTGCCATTACAATGGACTTATACAAAGGCAAAACCTTTAAAGCCAAAGTAACCAAAATATACCCCGTGCTAAACGAGCAAAACCAAAGCATACGTATTGATGCGGAGTTTATAGACACCCCACCGCAACTTATAGCCAATGCGCTGGTAGAAGCAAATATTGTTATTGCAGAAAAAGACAAGGTACTCACGCTACCTAAAAAGTATGTAATGGGCGATTCTGTAAAGGTTAAGGGACAAGACAAGTACATACACATTAAAAAAGGGTTGGAAAATAGCGAAGATGTAGAAGTGCTGGAAGGCATTACAACCGAATCGGAAATTGTAATACCTAACTAACGCATGGCCGGCACTAATGTTAAAATAGCCATAAGGCATTTGCTTAGTAAAAAAAGCAAACCATTATAGCCATACTGGGCGTTACATTTGGTATAGCCATGTACATTATTATGGCATCTGTTATGGCAGGGGTAAACTCTATGCTCGATGATTTAACATTTCAATCAACCCCCCATATTAAGCTTTATAAAGAGGCCGATATATCTAAAAAACCGGCCTTAGCTAATAATTATGATAGTAAAACCACCATGCTTGTGGTGTGGCACCAAGGCCCTAAAAACGAGAAGCTAAATATTAAAAATCCTGAACAGGTTATTACCAATTTAAGAAAAGACCCTGCGGTTTTAGGCGTGTCGGCACAGGTTAGCACACCGGTGTTTTATAACTATGGGGCACTGCAATATAATGGGGTTTTGCTGGGGGTTGATATTGATGATGAAGACAGGCTTTTTGACATTAAAAAAAACATACAAAATGGCAATGTAAACAACCTGCAAAGCATTAGCAACGGCATTTTACTGGGTGCGGGCTTAGCTAAAAAATTTAATATTACCACCGGCGATAATATTACCGTAACCACCCCGCGCGGGGTAGTGTATTTACTTAAAGTAGTGGGTATATATAAATCGGGCTTGGGGGCTATAGATAATGTACGCAGTTACGTATCGCTTAGCACTGCGCAAAAGCTGTTGCAAAAAGACAAAACCTATATTACTGATATCAGCCTAAAATTAAAAAACAGGGATAACGCGGTAGCAAAATCTGTTGAATACAGCAATTTGTACGATGTAAAAGCAGAAAACTGGAAACAAGCAAACGCTGTTTTTGAGCAGGGTACTGTTGTGCGCAACATTATGACCTATGTAGTATCTATAACCCTGCTTATTGTTGCGGGCTTTGGCATCTACAATATAATTAGCATGAATGTGCACAACAAAATTAAAGATATTGCCATACTTAAAGCCACCGGCTTTTCCGGAAAAGATGTAGTGCGCATATTTATGATGCAGGCTATTATTATTGGTTTTTCTGGTGCATTTACAGGTATTGTTATTGGTTTCTTCCTGTCGTTGGGCATATCTAAAATACCATTTACCGGTGGCGAATATGCGGCTATAGACCATTTTCCTGTTAAGTTTAGTGCTGTATTTTATGTTTTTGCAATAGCATTTGGTGTAATAACCACGCTTGTTGCAGCGTATTTGCCATCTAAAAAGGCATCAAAAGTAGACCCTGTAGTAATTTTAAGAGGATAGCTATGGCAGATGTTATTTTAGACGCTAAACACATATCCAAATACTTCTACGTACCCGAGGAGTTTAAGGTGCTTGATGATATAACCTTTACCGTAAACAAAGGTGAGTTTATGACCCTTGTTGGCAAATCGGGAAGCGGCAAAAGTACTTTGCTGTATGTACTTAGCACTATGGATACCGACTACCAGGGCGAGCTGATATTAAACGGCGTAAACCTGCGTGGGCAAACACAAGACCAATTAGCGGCTTTTCGTAACCAACATATTGGCTTTGTTTTTCAATTCCACTTTTTACTGCCGGAGTTTTCGGTACTGGAAAATATAATGCTTCCGGCGCTAAAACTGGGTAAACTAACCAAGGAACAGATAGAACACAATGCCTACGAAAAATTAAAGGTATTAGGTATGCAAGACTAAGGCGCTAAAACTATCGTCTAAACTATCGGGCGGGCAGCAACAACGAGTGGCTGTAGCAAGGGCATTGATAAATGACCCCACTATAATTATGGGCGATGAGCCTACCGGTAACTTAGACTCTGCAAATACCGAAATTATTTTTGACATTTTTCAGCAACTGGCGCACGAGCAAAAACAAACCATTATTGTAGTAACCCACGACGATGATTTTGCCAAACGCAGCGACCGCACAGTAGTTATGAGCGATGGAAAGATAATCTAGCTGAGAGAGAAGTGAGGAGAGTTTCTGAACCCTGACTTCTGATCCCTGGGCTCTAAAAAAACGGCGCGCTTTTTGCTATTGATTTTTTGCCTGCGATAAGTGCTATCCGGGCGATATAATTTTCCCTTTTACCGTATTAATTTATAGCATCCTACACCAATGGGTAATTTTTCCGTTCGCGTTAAGTGGCAGGTTTTACGCACCCGCCTGTATTTAGAAAGGCTTCACATAAAAGCTTTTATATTGCCCGCTATAGTTTTTGTCCTTAGTTGTGTGGGTGTTTTGTATTACTACAATGCTTTTCAGTTTACCAATATGTGGCAAACATGGTCTGTTGCCGGTGGAAATGCTTTTGAGTATTGCGAGCTTAACCGCATGGACCAGCTAATACGTCAACCATCAAACACATGGAGCAACCTGGCGTATTTTCTGGTAGGCCTGTTTGCTCTTACCGTAGGCATACACGACCTTAAATATGCCGAGCGGAAACAATCGCATAACTTCTTAGTGCGCTACCCCATATTCTCGTTGCTGTTTGGCCTGTCGGCATTGTATGTTTTTGTAGGCAGCTTTTTATTCCATGCCTCGCTAACCCTTACCTTTCAGCACCTGGACCAAGCCGGATTGTATTCGGTAATTGTAATGGTGCTAACATTTAACCTCTACAAAATATTCCCCGTACTGCGGTTTAAGGGGCAGTACAAAAGCTCTCACGCGTTAATGATAGCCTTTGCCCTTGGTTTTAACTACCTGATATTTACCCGCCTTTGGCTTATAGATATTAATGTGCTGTTTCCTGTACTTATAGTTATAACATTTGTATCAAGCCTTTGCTACCTGCTGTTTGTAAGCAAAACCCACTACTATACGCAGTATTTGTGGGCAGCATTTATTGTGCTGCTGCTAGGGGCCATTGTATGGATTTTTGACCGTACCAATGTAGCCTGCAACCCAACCAGCGCCTTGCAAGGCCACGCCTTGTGGCATATATTTACCGCGCTGAGCATGTTGCTGATTTACCTGTATTACCGCACAAGCACTGTACCGGTAGAGGAGATGATTTTGAGGAGAGAGGAGCGAAGAGTGAGGAGAGGGAGGTAGTTTTGAGTGGTGAGTCTTGAGGGCTGAGATTAAAGAGATAAAAAGATAAGAATGTTTTTCTTTGCGATTGTCGTTATTATTGTAGTATGTACATTACCTGTAATAGTTATTATGGCTATTCAACTATACAATAAAGCATACGACAAGGAGCGAATATCTTTAGAAAGAGAACTAACAGCTGAAGAAGCATCAAAGCTAAAATTCAAATCTATAACTGAGGCAGTTACTGTAACTTTTGCAATAATAATTGGATTGCTGGTTTTATTATTTTTTGCCTTTGCTAATGTTTATGAAGGTATTGGTTAGTGCTACAATACCCTCTCCCGTCTGGCGCTTGCAGCACCATTCACCCTCTCAATGAGAGGGACGTTTTATTACCGCCCTTAAGCCCCTGCTACCAGAGTAATAAAATCGGCTTCGGTGTTTTCAATGGTAATACCCTTAAAGGCAAAGCAACCTAAAATTATCAGCATTAACAGGTCGTTATCTGTAACAGCATGGGGCAAAATTTCCATAACTGTTTGGGGCTTTAATGATGTGTCTAATCTATAACTTAGTATTTCTTGGCCTTCTGTAGTATAGAATGAAAGTTTAACCAAGGGTGAATTATGGACTTTACATTGATATTTTGCGCCGTTTGCAAATTCAATTGTACCCTTACTCCCAAGAAAAGAGCTGCTTAAACTGAGGATAATTTTACCCCCGCTTTCAATAATGGTTTTAGCTTTCCAAAAACCAATGTTTTTAATGACATAACTTTCACCGCCAAAATCAAACGATGCTTTAGAGGTTTTCTCGTCTTTTAACTCAACAATAACTTGGTTATTGCTAATTAGAGATGTTTTTTCTTTAGAAAACTCCCAAAACATTTCAGCATTGATAATTGATTCCATGTTTAACTTTTTATTACCCTATAAGTAGCACAAAAAGCCATAGAATTACAAGTATGGAAAATTTTGCAGCAGTTAAAATAAAAAAGGGGCTAAAAGCCCCCTTAAATTTATCACTCCTCACTTGGCACTCCTCGCTCCTCTAAAAAGCCCAATCGTAGGTATCAATATCTTCTAAGCAGCGACGTAGTAAATCTATGCTATCGCGAATGTCTTGTTTGTTAGCCATTTCTACCGACTGGTGTATATGGCGTGTGGGTATAGATACCGCACCGGCTATAGCCCCACTTGGATTGTTACGTTGTATGCCCGCTGTATCGGTGCCACCGGCAGGTAATATCTCGGGCTGCCATTTAATCTTGTGCTTGTCGGCAGTTTTCTTCATAAAATCAACCATGCGATAGTCGCAAATGGTTTGCGAATCCATAACCTTAATGGCAGTGCCATGGCCTAGAGCGGGTAATCATTTCATGCTCGCGCGCACCTGGAATATCAAATGCAATGGTCGTATCAAGCCCAAAACCAAAGTCGGGGTTAATTTCTAAAGCCGCAGCCTGCACACCGCGCAAGCCCACCTCTTCTTGTACAGAGAATACAGCATAAAAATCGTAGGGCAATTTCTTAATCTCGCGCAGCACCTCAATCAATATAAATACAGATACGCGGTTGTCTATAGACTTGCCATTAACACAATCGCCCATCTCTATAAGCTCACGGTCGCGGGTAACAACATCGCCCACGCTAACGTATTTCTCCACCTCTTTTTTACCCATACCAAGATCTATAAAATAGTCGGTGGTGTTGGGCATTTTAGTACGTTCTTCGGCACTCATTACGTGTATGGGTTTGCTACCCATAACACCAATTAAATCTTTTTGCCGTGTACTATTACACGTTGCGCGGTAAGGGTTTTTGCATCAAACCCACCCAGTGTGTGGAAGCGTACAAAGCCTTTATCGTCAATATGGGTAACTATAAATGATATCTCGTCCATGTGGGCGGCTACCATTACTTTTTTATCTTTTTTGCCTTTGCGGAACACCGTTACGTTGCCCATATTGTCTATGGTAACCTTATCGGCCAGCTTTTTAACCTCGTGCAATACCACCTGGCGTATGCGTTGTTCGTAGCCCGGAGCGCCGGGGGTTTCGCAAATTTGTTTTAACAGTTTAAAATTGATAGACATGGGAATGAATTTAATTGGGTAAAGGTAACAAATCTGAAAGATGAAAGTTGATCCCGATAACTATCGGGACTGAAAGATTGGCGATAACCGCTGTTTTTTGTCTTTTTCTACCTGATAAACAAGACTTAGCTTTACAGTATTAAACTACAGGAACTATGAAACGACTGCTACTCTTATTGCTTTTAAGCATTGGTGCAAGCAATATGCGAGCGCAGGATTGCATTGGGTATATACCTGAAAATGCAATAGTATTGTGTGATACATTTACTATTTTACAGTCTAATAATAATTATTCATATTGGGTAACCAACGATACTGCTGCTGTGTCTGTTAGAGGAAATAATGATACGTTATATTATACAGGATATCGAAATCATGTCGCAATAGCTAATATTGCTAGAAATAACGTTATATACATGCAAGGCTTTAAAACTTTTGCTTTAATTCAGGGTAATAGCAACACGTTATATATGAATGGTGTGTCTAACTTAATTTTGTTTGGGGATTCAAATATCGTTTATGGAAAAAACATCGAAGTATATTTTAGTGCAAGCAATAATAATCTTGTAATTGCTGACACAATTAATATTTTAGGAGATACCGGTTTAAATAATATTACGGACACAAATAGTGTATGTTCAAGTATTCAAATATCAACCCAAAATGCACCTCCAAATCCCTGTGCCCAAACAATAGGCATTATAGAGAATATTGCTTCTATTGATGTGTACCCCAACCCATCTACAGATAATGTAACATTTAGCTTACAAAATGCAGGCGAAATAAAGACAATTACAATTTACGATATAGCAGGAAAAACCATAGAGGTTATTGCCAATATCAATGCTAATAAAGCTACTATTGATACATCAAAACTAAGTACCGGTATATATGTATATTCTATAACCCTGGCCAACGGAAAAACCCAGCGGGGTAAGTTGTTAGTGGGGTAGATTTGGTATTACAACGTAATAACCACATTACCTGTTTTCTCGCCTGTTTCAACGTATTGGTAAGCTTCAAGGATTTGCTCTAAGGGGTAAGTGCGGTCTATTACGGGTTTGTATTTGCCTTCTTCTATAATCTGCTTAAAAAAGAACATATCTTCTTTAGTATCTACCGGTATGGGAAACAGCACCTTTTTGCCGGGCATGAGCGGAGCAATTAGCGCCAGCCATACATTTTGCCACATATACCCAAGCTCTGTTGATGTATAAAAAGCCTTAGGCTTGAGCAGATGTTTACATTTGAAGAACGAGCTTTTGCCTACCGAATCGAACACTGCATCGTACTGCTCATTTTCTTTTGTAAAATCCTCTTTGGTATAATCAATAACCCTATCGGCCCCCAGCGATTTTGCTAACTCTACCGCAGAGGTTTTGCAAACTGCCGTAACATGGGCACCAAAGTATTTAGCCAATTGCAGCGTAGCACTGCCAATAGAGCCCGATGCACCATTTACCAATACTTTTTTAGGGGTAGAAAAATCTAGTCTTTTGATGTAGTTATAGGCCAAAAACATACCCTCGCACACGGCGGCAGCTTCATTAAAATCCAGGTTAATGGGTATGGGTGTAATGGCCTTGTCTTCGGGCACGCAAACATAATCGGCATGGGTGCCAAATTTAAATGTGCTTAGGCCAAACACTTTATCGCCAACAGCAAACGTTTTAACGTCTTTGCCAATAGCTTCTACCACCCCGGCAAGCTCGGTACCCAATATGGTATTTTTAGGCTTGAATAAACCACCTACCACGCGCACAGCAAAATACTCGGCTTTTCTAAAGCCACAGTCGGTGCGGTTTACCGTAGTAGCATGCACCTTAATAAGCACTTCGTTATCCTTTGGCTTAGGCTTGGCAACTTCTTTAAGTTGAACAACTTCGGGCGGACCGTAACGGGTGTAAACAATTGCTCTCATATAGCAATGTTAGTAGATAAAAAGCAGAATAAATTACAATAGGGGCCTCACCCCTAAATCCCCCTCTCCCATAGAGAGGGGGACTTTTATATCTTGACTTAAAGGTCGGGGCCACAGTTTTCTTTTCTATATAAAGTTAACTCACACCTCAGCCCTCAAGACTGGATACTAATCCACCAGGCTCAGCTTAATCATATTGGCTTTGCCGTGCTCGTGCATAGGTATGCTGGCTATGTTTATAATCAAGTCGTTAGTATCAATAAAGCCCTCTTTTTTAAGGCGGTGCTTAATGTCGGCAATGGTATGGTCGGTGCTTACCTCTTTATCGTAGTAAAAGGCTCGCACTCCCCACAGTAGGCTAAGTGTATTTAGTATGGCTTTGTTTGATGTGAATGCAAAGATTAATGCCTTGGGCCTGTAGCTTGCCAAACGGAATGCTGTGTAGCCAGAATACGTCATGGTTATAACTGCTTTTGCCGATACATCTTTAGCCATTTTAGCCGCCGTGGTACAAATAGAGTCTGACACGTAACGGTCTGTAACCGATGGGAATGGGTCTTGGTTTTGGCGGTTGTATGGGTATTGCTCATCCTCAACATTGGCAATAATTTTTTGCATAGCCTGTATTACCATAACAGGGTGCGCCCCTACCGATGTTTCGCCTGATAGCATTACCGCGTCGGCACCATCCAGTATAGAGTTGGCAGCATCGTTAACCTCGGCACGCGTAGGCGATATATTGGTAATCATGCTCTCCATCATTTGGGTAGCTATAATTACCGGGGTTGATGCATTAAGGCATTTGCGCACCAGCATTTTTTGTATCAGCGGCACACTTTGCATAGGCACTTCTACGCCTAAATCGCCACGGGCAACCATTAGCGCATCTGCCTCTTTTATTATGTTATCAATATCTTCAATAGCCTCTGGCTTTTCTATTTTAGCCACCACGCGCGATGCTTTTCCTTTGGCCGCAATAATGTGTTGCAGCTCTATAATATCGGCCGCATTACGCACAAACGATAAGCCAATCCACTCAATATCATGCTCCAGTGCAAAATCTAAATCCCTAAGGTCTTTAGGTGTTAAGCAGGGCAGCGATATTTTGGTATTAGGCAGGTTTACCCCTTTTTTAGACGATAACGGGCCACCGTGTAATATCTTAGCCACTACCTCATCATTCATATTGGTAGATACTACTTCTAACAGCAGTTTACCATCGTCAAGCAAAATCTTCTCACCGGGCTTGGTATCGCGCGGAAAGTTGTTGTAGGTCATAAACACACGCTCGGCAGTACCGGGGCCATCAACAGTGCTAAATACAATTTCTTTACCTGCCTCAAGCATTACAGAGCCACCCTCCATAACGCCAATGCGTAGCTTAGGGCCTTGCAAATCGGCCAAAATGGGTACGTGGGTATCCAGTTCCTTATTCAGTTCGCGAATGGTGTTTATAACAGCGCCATGGTCCTCATGACTGCCATGCGAAAAGTTTATGCGGAACACATCAGTACCCGCCAAAATCATCTCTCTTAAAACCTCTTTAGGCGACGATGCCGGCCCTATGGTTGCTACTATTTTAGTACGGCTGTTAGTTGTCATTTATAAATAGAAAGTTTTGTTTTGATTTTAATGTCATAATATCTACATCGTACACCGCCAGCACAAGGTCTATTTTGCGCACTGCGGTTACAATATCATCCCAACGGTCGGCAACAATGTCGCCTTCAATTTTTAAAAAGTAATCGGTCTTTTTTTGCTCGGGCACTAAAAAACCGGCTAGCCCACGGTTACTAATCAATGCGTAGTGCAGGTAGGTGTCTTTATCGTAACAGGTAAAGAGCGAAAACTGTGATAAAAAATCGGGTTTGGCGCCTTCGGCCTGTTCTTTGGCTTCGCTTTTTTCCAGCTCTATACCCAAAGCGGTATTCACTGCCCACGAAAGGCGATAATCCTTAGCGTGGCACGAAATGCCCAGGAGTTTAAAGTTATACTCCTCGGCAGCCGATAGTGTTAAACGAGCCATATCCGAAGCAAAATTAACCTTTTGCAAGGCGGTTTGTTTACAATAACAATAATTTAATTAACCGTGTTGTTAATATAACGTACAACCTGTTGTTTTTGTATATTTGTGATTATGCCATCGCACATTGTAAAAGAAAAGACATACCGCAAAGCCGACTTACTTAAAGTGGCTAAAAATGAGGTAGGTGATAATTTCACATTAGATGAACTTATCTATAAACTTGTATTGCTTGATAAAATAAACCAAGGGCTTGATGATGTAGCCAATGGAAGGGTTTATACTACTGAGGAAGTAAAAGCCAAACTAACAAAATGGCACAAATAAAATGGGCTGATTCTGCCTATCTTGATTTAGAAGAAATTGGTCGCTTTATTGCACAAGATTCTCCTCTACAGGCAGATAAGATTGTAACCGCGATAGTATCTACTCCTTTTTTGCTAATTGATTATCCTGAAATTGGAAGAATTGTACCTGAAGTTAATCGTAAAAACATAAGAGAATTGATTTATGGTAACTACCGCATCATCTATTTTCTACATAAAGATGTAGCAAATATAGTTGCTGTTTACCATGCTGCAAGAAAGATAACGCGCAAAGCTATAGTCAAAAGGACGAAATAATAACCCTACGACCTAACCTGCCCGTTGCCTTTTACAATCCACTTATAGCTGGTAAGTTCGGCCAATGCCATTGGCCCGCGGGCGTGTAGTTTTTGGGTGCTTATACCAATCTCGGCACCAAGGCCAAACTGGGCACCATCGGTAAAGGCTGTGCTGGTATTAGCATACACCGCTGCGGCATCAACACTCAATAAAAAAGTATTTACTGCCTCTTCGTCAGCCGCTATAATAGCCTCGCTGTGTTTAGAGCTGTAGGTGGCAATATGTTCTAATGCTTCGGCTAAACCAGTAACTGTTTTCACGGCCATTTTCATAGCTAAAAATTCTGTTCCAAAGCTATCAGCATTAGCTTTGTGTAAAAGGTTGGCGGGGTATTTATTTTCTAATGATGAAAAGGCTTCTTCATCGGCAAAAAGCTCAACACCTTTGGCGCCTAATGTCTCTACCAATTCAGGTAAATCTTGTAGGCGGCTTGGGTCAATTACCAAACAATCTAGCGCGTTACAAACGCTTACCCTGCGGGTTTTAGCATTATCAATTACGGCTTTGCCAATAGCTAAATCTCCGCTGGCATGAAAGTAAGTATGCACTATGCCCGCACCGGTTTCTATAACAGGTACTTTGGCATTATCGCGCACATAGTTTATCAACCCTTAGCTGCCACGGGGAATAACAATATCAACCAAGCCAACAGCATTTAACAACTCGTGTGTGGCCTCGCGCTCTGCCGGCATAAGGTATACAACATCGGCATTTACATTATTTGCTAAAAGCACTTGTTGTATAAGGTTAGCTATAGCAGTGTTAGAGTTGTGCGCATCTTTACTGCCTTTTAGCACACATGCGTTGCCCGATTTTAAGCACAACGCAAACACATCAAACGTAACGTTAGGCCTACTTTCGTATATAATACCAATTACACCCAACGGCACGGTTATTTTCTTCAATTGTAAACCATTTGGCAATACTTTTTCTTCTAGTATTTTACCCACAGGATAAGGCAATGCAACTACATTGCGTATATCATCGGCAATGCCTTTTATACGCTCGCGGGTTAGTTTAAGCCTGTCGTATTTAGGGTCGCTTTCGGGCATCAAAGCGAGGTCTTTGGCATTCTCAGCCAATAGAATTTCCGTTTGCTTTTCAGCCTCATCGGCCACCTGCAATAGTATGGCATTTATGGTATCAACAGATAAAACAGCCAAGCTGCGTGCTGCAGTTTGTACTTGTTTTAATTTATTAGTAATGGATTGTTCCATGTTTTATTCTGCATTTAAATATAAATAGTCGTAGTGGACAAGGGCGGGTTGTTTGCTTTGCCCCATGCGTGCTTTGGCTTTATCTGCACCATAGCCCGCCACACCTATGCCTATAAAACGCCCATCTTCGGCTACTATTTTTATTACATCGTTCTTCTCAAAATTGCCTGTTACCTTAACAATACCTACAGGAAGCAAACTAACAGCCTTTCCGCTACCGGAAAGTACCTGCAATACACCGTTGTTCACCATCACCTCGCCCTTGGCAAAACCCTCGGCGTGCGCCAACCTGCGCTTTACCCCCGATTTTGTTTTGGTGGGAACAAACGTAGTACCTGTTTTAGCGCCCTTTACCAGTTGCAGAAGTATATCATCAGTTTTGCCATTGGCTACGTGTACAGTAATGCCTACGCGGGCTACCTTACTAGCCATACGCGATTTTGTTACCATGCCACCACGCCCAAAGCTTGATTTTTCTTGCGTAATGAAAGAGAAATCGGTTTGGGTTTCATCAACCTGAGAAATAAGCTTAGCATCGGGGCTGCCAAAGGCACCATCGTACAGCCCATCAACACTGGTTAATAACACCAACGCATCTGCACTAATCATAGATGCAATAAGTCCGCTAAGCTCATCATTATCAGTAAACATAAGTTCTGTAACGGCTATAACATCATTCTCATTTACAATGGGTATAATGCTGTTTTGCAACAGGTTGTTTACACAGCCTTTCATGTTTTGGTAGTGCAGCCTATCCCTAAAATCGCCTTTGGTAACAAGCACCTGCGCACATACCAGCTTGTGTTTTTCAAACAGTTTAGCGTATGTGTTTATAAGCTTTATTTGCCCCACAGCGGCCAGTTGCTGGCGTGCTGCAACAGGGTCGGCTTTCTCACTTATCTTAATAATGCTGCGGCCCGATGCCACCGCACCCGACGATACCAGCACCACCTGTATGCCCATCTTCATAAGGGTTGCAAGCTGGCTTACCAGTTGGGCTAAACGGTCTTCATCAGGAAAACCATCGGCACGGGTAATAACGTTAGAACCTACTTTAACAACTATTTTTTTATACTCTTTAGCTTGCATTTTTATAGTACTGATAAGGGCTTTAGCATTAGAAAGACGCAAAATTAACTTTTTGCGCGTTGCATTGTTTACCTTTGCAGTAATTAAATAATGAAACCCGTTTACCTCCACATACTTGGTTTGCAGCCCTACAAGCAGATTTGGGATTTACAGGAACAGCTTTTTGCCGATACTGTAGCCGCCAAAACCTTTAACAGGGATAATCCCGACAGCCCTAAGCAAGAGGTTAAAAGCCACTTGATACTTTGCCAGCACCCGCATGTGTACACCCTTGGCAACAGCGGCGATATGAAGAACCTGCTGCTTGATGAACAAGGCCTGGAAGATGCCCATGCCGAATTCCACAAGGTGAACCGCGGAGGCGATATGACCTACCACGGCCCCGGCCAGTTGGTGGGCTATCCCATCTTCGACCTGGATGTTTTTTATACCGACATACACAAGTTCCTACGCCAGGTAGAGTTTGCCATTATAGACCTGCTAGACCATTACGGACTTGAGGGCGACACCATAGAAGGACTAACCGGCGTATGGCTTGATAAGGGCATACCGGGCCGCGAGCGTAAAATATGCGCCATTGGCGTGCGTTGCAGCCGTTGGGTAACCATGCATGGCTTTGCCCTAAACGTTAACACCGACCTTGCCTACTTTAACAACATTATAGCCTGCGGAATACAGGACAAAGGTGTAACATCGCTACAGCAAGAGCTTAGCCGCGAAATACCCATGCAAGAAGTACAAGACTTGCTATTAGAAAAGCTTATAGCCCGCTTCGAGCTTGAGTTTAAGGCGGAAGAGGTGGTAAGAACTTAGTCTCTTCCCACTCCTCTACCCCAACATTTTCACAAAATCATCAAACAGATACCTGCTATCATGCGGGCCGGGCGAAGCCTCCGGATGGTACTGTACAGAGAATGCCTTTTTACCCTTTATGCGGATGCCCTCAATAGTATCATCATTCAGGTTGATGTGCGTAACCTCTACATTACTGGCCTTTTCCACATCCTGCGGCGATACCGCAAAACCATGGTTTTGGCTCGTAACCTCGCACTTGCCGGTAATTAAGTTCTTAACCGGGTGGTTAATACCCCTATGACCACTATGCATTTTGTAGGTGTTTAAGCCTGCACTTTGGGCTAAAATTTGGTGCCCAAGCGCAAATGCCAAACAACGGCACATCGGCATCAACAGCCTTTTTAACCTCAGCAACAACACCCGTAAGGGTAGCAGGGTCGCCGGGGCCGTTAGATATAAGGTAGCCGCTGGGGTTCCAGGCAGCCATTTCTTCAAACGTAGCATTCCATGGGAACACGCGCACGTAGCAGCCGCGGCTGGTTAGCGAGCGTACAATGTTGCGCTTAACACCAAGGCCTAGCAGGGCCACTTTGTACTTGCTCTCAGGGTCGCCCTCGTAGTAACCATCAGCGGTAGATACGGTAGACGACAACTCCAAACCCTCCATAGAAGGCACAGCAGCCAGTTGCTTTTTAAGCAGTTCAATATCATCAGTTTCCGATGATATGATGGCATTCATAGCGCCTTTATCGCGAATGTGGGCCACAATAGCGCGGGTATCCACATCACTAATACCTACCACACTTTCGTGCTCAAAATACGTACCCACAGCACTATCAGCATTTTTGCGCGAATAGTCTACCGAGAATTTTTTACACACCAAACCGGCAATTTTCATGTGGCCGCTTTCAACCTCCTCGTTGCTAACGCCGTAGTTGCCAATATGCACGGTGGCAGTAACCATAATTTGGCCACTGTACGATGGGTCTGTAAAAATTTCCTGATAGCCGGTCATGCCGGTGTTAAAACAAATCTCGCCGCTGGTAGTACCAATTTTTCCGGCTGCTTTGCCGCGAAACACGGTGCCGTCGTCTAGTAACAATACGGCATCTTTAAGGGGTGTATTTTGATTCATAATCAAAGTGCAAAATTACAGCATTTACCCTTAGTTACCAAAGCAAATTTGCAGTGGAGTTATTAAAGGCGGCAGAAAGTTATCAGCATCAAATACCTGTCTCCCTTTGGAGGGAGTACCCCGCAGGGGGAGGGAGGATTTTTATGGCGCACCCTCGTTTTTACCCCTACCGCAAGCGTCGGGGTCACTCGGTCGGGCTGTCCGTTATAGCCCTCGTACCTCGGGGCTGCCACTCCCATCCCTTGCGCATGCCGCTCCGCTGTAAATAAAAGCTCACGTTTTGAGCCTTCCTTTTTAAGGTCTCCCTTTCCAAAGGGAGGGGATGTTGCCTTGGCACCAGACGAGGGATTTCATAGCGCTGTAAAAATCCCCCGGCTCTTCGAGCCACCCCCTTTCTAAAGGGGGATCTAAACCCGCTCCGCTGTGAATAAAAGCACACGTTTTGAGCCACCCCTTGTTGTCATCCCGGACTTGATCCGGGATCTCCTAACTCACCATCCTAAACCCTTTCTGTTGTAATAAAATTTCGACTTTTTGCGAACATATTATTTAAAGTCCCCTCCTTTTTAAGAAGGGGTAATTCTGACTGTAAAGTCAGAATGGGGTGGTTACCCCAAAACCCTTTCTGTTGTAATAAAATTTCGACTTTTTGCAATCCTTTTCACGAGCAGATAAGCTCGCCGACTTAAAGTAATAGTTTAACATAAAGCAATTAGGCATAGGTTTAATATTCAATATTTGGTTTTAGTTTCGCGCTGCAAGCCGCACGGTTGTCCCAAAGGGATGCCCATGGCATAATAAAATTTAACGTTTTTGTTTATCCCGACACTTATCGTCGGGGCAATACTCTCCTCGCTCTTCTCACCCCTCCCCTCTGAACAATTACAAAGATACAACCCCGCCTACCCCTTTGTCAATATATTTAATAACTCAGATTAAAACTTTTGTCCAAAATGCTATATTAGGCCCTGAATTTTTACCACCTTTGCCTCAAATGAGTATTATGCCTACATATATCGACTTGTTCGCAGGTTGTGGTGGCCTATCTTTAGGCCTGCACAATGCAGGCTGGAAAGGCTTATTTGCCATTGAAAAAAGCCCTGATGCTTTTGAGACCCTCGAGCATAATCTTATAGAAGGAAAAAAGCATTTTGATTGGCCTACCTGGCTACCCAAACAAAGCAATGAAATTGACAAAACCGTAAAAGATTACTCAGCAGAGCTTAAAGCTTTGCAAGGTTCTGTTGATTTAGTTGCCGGAGGCCCTCCTTGCCAAGGATTTTCTATGGCTGGCCGTAGAAACGAAAACGATTTCCGCAATAACTTAATTAATTCATATATCGATTTTGTTAAACTCGTAATGCCAAAGATTTTATTTTTTGAAAATGTAAAGGGCTTTACCCAAGCATTCAAAAAAAATAAAGAAAAAGGTGTCGAATATTCTACCTACGTAAAACAGGCATTAGGTGATGCTGGCTACAACGTATATGGCAAATTAGTAAACTTTGGCGATTATGGCGTTCCACAAAAGCGTACTCGGTTTATTTTAGTAGGGGTAAGAAAAGACCTTGCCAACTCTTCGGAGGAAATGGCTAAAAGTTTCTTTACCTTATTAGGTACAAATAAAGAAGCTTTTCTTGCTAACAAAGGCTTAAAAGCAGAAACTAATTTGCACAACGCAATTTCTGATTTATTAAAGGAAAATGGGCTTGAACCAACTCCTGATTATAAAAACTTCCAATCAGGTGTATATGGCCGTTCAAACGGGGCATATCAAAAAATGATGCGTAAAGGTGTTAGCAATAAAAACACACCAGATAGCCATAGATTTCCCAAGCACAGGCCTGATATAGAAGCTAAATTCAAATCTATTTTAGATACCTGCTGCAAAGGAAAAGATATTGATTTAAAAACGCGTGAGCGTTTTAATATTAAAAAACATACTATTATCCCGTTAGATAAGGATGATAAAAGTCCAACTATTACATCTTTACCTGATGACTATATCCACTATAGCGAGCCACGTATACTAACAGTGCGCGAATATGCTCGTATACAAAGCTTCCCTGATTGGTATAAGTTTCAAGGTAAATATACTACAGGCGGGAAACGTCGAACCCAAGAAGTCCCTCGATATACTCAAATTGGCAATGCTATCCCACCTCTTTTCAGCGAACAAGCAGGCTTAATTTTAAAACAATTAATCGCTTAATGGAACAGGAAAAATTACATTTTAAAACTAATGTTCAGCTAAAAAGCATTATTGGAAAAGATCTTATAAATGATGATAATATTGCAATCTTAGAATTAGTTAAAAATGCTTATGATGCAAATAGTAAAAGGCTTCAATTATTTTTAAAAATATAAAAATAAATGATGACTTAAAAATTCAGCAACATAATGAGGCTGAATTAAAAAACACCCAAGTAAGCAGAATCTAATTACCTACACTGAAAATACATCCAAGATTATTATACAAGATTTTGGTGTAGGAATGGACAGATCAGACATTGTAGACAAATGGTTAAATATCGCATATTCTGAAAAGAAAGCTATTAAAAAACAATTCGATAGGCTTTTAGCAGGCGCGAAAGGTGTTGGAAGGTTTTCTTGTGATAGGTTAGGCGAATACCTAAATATTTATTCCCGAAAACCAGGAAATAGGATAGCGCATTTATTCGTTGACTGGAAACAATTTGAAGTTGAAAATGACAGAGATTTATTAATACAAGGTATTGATGTATATTTTCGTGAAATACCTGTTAATCAATTCAAATCTGTAACTGGATATGATTTATTTGAAAGTGGGACTATTTTAGAAATCACTAAATTAAGAAGTAATTGGACATATTATGATGATCCTATATGGTCTAAAGAAAAATTGCTGAACTTAAAAAAACAACTTGAAAAATTAATAAACCCCAATCAAGCTTATATTCAGGAAAATAAAAATGCTCAGAATTTGTTTTTAATAAATCTTATAGCAGAAGATTTTTTAGAAGAAGATAGAGGTTGTCCGGAAAATCAAAAGATAAACGGAGATATTCAAAACAAAATATTTGAAAAATTAAACTTCAGAACAACGAGCATAGTATCCAAAATAAATGAAAGTACTATAACTACAACTTTATATGACAAAGGGATTACAATTTATGAGTTAGTAGAACACAATCTACATTATCCTAAGTTAAAAAATGTTACTATAAGTTTATATTATTTAAGCCCATACTCCAAAGCATACTTTACAAAACAAATGGGTTTTAGATCAGTAGAGTTTGGGTCTATTTATTTATTTATAAATGGCTTTAGAATTCCTCCTTACGGTGAAGAAGGGGATGACTGGCTAAAAATAGATATAAGAAAAGGACAAGGGTATAGCCGAAATTTAGGTACAAGGGAGGTAATTGGAAGAATTGAGATTGTAGATGAAAAAGAACATTTTAAAATTGTTTCATCAAGGGAAGGCATAGTAAAAAATGAAAGCTATAAAGAACTTGCCGATGATTATGGATTTTTCTATAAAACATTTAAGCGCCTTGAGAACTATATTGTAGATGGCATTGGGTGGGATAGTATACCTGAAGATGTAAAAAAGAAATTTGCTGAAATCGAAAAGAAAATTGCAGACAATAACTTTAGTGAAGAAGAAGAGATATACATAGAAAGTGATTCTGATAAATTTAAGAGAATATATTCCTTAATACATTCTATTATTAGTACAAAACCTAAAGAGGTTATAAGTTTATATGTAAACGAAGATTTAATCTTTCAAAAAGTAAAGGAAGAAAAAGAAATTGCTGAAAATGAATTTGAAAAAATTTTAGACGATTTTTCAAACAACAAAATAAGTGTTGATGCATTAAATAGAATTCTTGAAAAAAGGCAGAATTAAATAAAGATTTACAAAAGCAATTAAAGGATTTTGCAAAATACACAACTGAAGAAAGGACAGCCAAAGCAATACTTCAGCTAGAATCATTACGGAATTTAAATAGCAAACAAGAAAATACATTAAAGGATTTATTAAAAAAAATAGAGACTCTTGAAAGTGAAAAAAGGAAAAAGATGCTGAAATAACAGCACAAGAGAAACAAATTCTTTTTCACCAAAAGCTATTAACAACCGACATTGAGCAATTACTAGAATATCATCATAACATTGGTATTTCTGCAAGCGCTATTGAAGGGCATTTGATTAATCTAAAAGATGATTTAAATAAAGGGAAAAATCCTAATAAACAAGACTTATTTGACTTAATTGAAAACATCAATTACGAAACCAATAAAATAACATCTATTACAAACCTAGCTACCGCAGCTAATTTCAATGCTGATACCGATGAAATTGATGCCGACCTTGCAGAATTTATAAAACAATATATTCTTAGGGTAAAACAAGGCAATTTAAAATCAACAAACGGAGATATTATGCAAATTAATATTAACGACCATTCAAATATAGATTTCCCTTATCATTTTAAACCTTTAGAACTCGCTATAATATTAGATAATTTATTAAGTAACTCTAGAAAAGCAAAAGCAACAGAAGTCAATGTTGATATTAAAAATAGTAGTGATAACACCTTAAATATTTATTTCACAGATAATGGAAATGGAATTAAATCTAGTATTATTGACAAAATATTCAACTTTGGATTTACTACTACAAGTGGTTCAGGTTTAGGATTATTTCACATAAAAAAATCATAGAAGACAAATATAATGGCAACATTGAAGTCGATAAAAACACATCAAATGGTGCTCAATTTATTTTAACTTTTAAAAGATGAGAATAGACTATAATATTTTATGGTTTGAAAATGATGAGGGCTGGCTTAAACAAGCTGTAAAAGGGATAAGCAATCTTCTTGAGGATTATGGATTTAGGCTTAATGAAACTACTCAAAAAGATGGTTCAAAAATAGACGAGCTAATTTCAAAAATCCAGTCTAAAACTCTAGATGTCGATATGATTTTTATGGATTTCAAATTAAGTGGAGAGATTAATGGAGAAAAAATAATTGAAACAATTCGTAAAAGAAATTTATTTACTGAAATTTTGTTCTATTCCCAAGATAGTAACGTAAAACAAATTATTGAAGAAACTTATGGCTCAATAGAAGGTATATATTATGGTGGAAGAGATAACTTTAGAGACAAAGCAAGAGAAGTTATATGGCATACTATAAAAAAAGTCGAAGATGTAGAAAGTATGAGAGGGTTGATTATGGGGGCAACTTCAGAAATTGAAAATTTAATGAAGGATATAACGCTAGAATATATTGCTAATTGTGGAGATGATATTAAAAATATAATTGCAAAGCCAATTTTTGAGGAAGTAGGAAAAAATGTACGGGAGAAATTTGATAGACATTCGGAGTATGAGCCTACATTAAATTTAAAAAAGCTAATAAAAGATAATACTCTATTTGATGCTAATAAGAAAGCCCATGCTATACAAGCCATTATTAACGAACTAAGACATCCGGATTTAGAGGGTTTAACAGGTACTGTTTTTTATGATTCCATATCTAATATATTTCTTGTTAGAAATAAATTTGGGCATTGTAAAGTAATAATTAATGATGATGGGATAAGAGTTTTACAAAGCCCACCACCTATTGAAGAGTTTACAGATGAAAATTGTATTGAGATACGAAAAAATTAATCGCACAACTGGAAACTATTCTCAAGATAAAATCTTTGCTTCCTAAAAAGTAACTAGCGAAGAAAATTAGTTATAATTATTCATTTTATTTAAACCTGTTAAATAACTCTGCGAGACCTACTTATCATTTTTATGCTTTTGGCTGTTGAATTTTTTGGCTTTGCGTTTGGTTTTCTTCATGCGTTTGCGGGTGTCGCGGTCTTGAATACGCATAAGGTCTTTCTTAGCTTTCTCGGTGGCTTTGTCGTTCTTCTTCACCATCTTGTCTTTCTTCTTTTTCCACTCTTTTTCTTTTTGCCATTGGCTGTGGGTGGTAAAGCGGGCGATGTGTTCTGGGCTTGTACCAAAACACCTATAAATAAAAGGGAAATAGCTAAAATTCTTCGCATGTGGCAAATAACATATTTTATGAGTAGCTTTGCAACTTTCAGGCCATTTAATATGCCCCGTATAAGGTTAATATTTGTTGTTTTAACGGCTTTGTGTGGTTTATTGTTGCCCGCGTGCGATGAAAACCAGCAAGGGCCCATTCCGTATGTTCCGGTAAACATTTACCTGAGCTTAAACGAGCCCAGCAACGCCAACCTGTTGCCTATAGGCGGTTGGGTATATATTAGCGGCGGCTCTAAGGGCATTATTGTTTACCACAGCAGTATTGATGAGTATTTGGCTTTTGACCGTAACTGCACGTTCGAGGCTTATGGTAGCTGTGTTACGCTTAACGTAATACAATCTACACAGGAAGCGAAAGACGACTGCTGCGGCTCTAAATTCAGCCTAAACGGCGGCACGGTGCTTAACGGCCCGGCTACTATGGGCATGGTTCAGTATCAAACAGACCTGTCTGGGCAGGTTCTTCATATTTACAACTAGTTTCAAAAGAAAATGAAATCTCCCTATTTTAATCAGGACCACGAAATATTTCGCCAAACTGTCCGCCAGTACATTGAAACGGAAGTAAGGCCACAGGCCGCTAAATGGGAGGCCGACGAGCGTATACCTAAAGAGGTGTGGAAACGCATGGGCGACCTTGGCTTTTTGGGCATTAACCACGACGAGGCGTATGGTGGCACCAACCAGGATTTCTTTTACTCTGTAATATACCTTGAAGAGATTGCCCGCGCGGGCATGGGTGGCTACGCCGCTGCTATTGGGGTACACCAGTATATGAGCACCGCCCACTTAATGAAGGTAGGTAGCGAGGAACTTAAACAACGCATTTTGCCGGGTGCTATAGATGGGACTAAATGGGGCGCGTTGGGCATAACGGAGCCTTTTGCAGGGTCTGACGTGGCTAACATACGCACCACTGCCGTACGCGATGGCGACCATTACATAATCAACGGCAGCAAAACCTTTATTACCAACGGTGTGTTTTGCGACTTTATTACCGTTGCCTGCAAAACCAATCCAGAGGCGGGTGCCGGTGGCATCAGCCTGATTGTGGTAGAAGCCGGAACTCCGGGTTTTACATCTTCTCAGCTTAAAAAATCGGCTGGCATTCGTCTGACACGGGCGAGATTGCTTTTGCCGATGTAAGAGTACCTGTTGCCAACCTTGTGGGTGAAGAAAACATGGGCTTTTATTATATAATGGATAGCTTTCAGTTGGAGCGTCTGGTAACGGGCATTACCGCTACCGAAGGTGCCCAATATGCCCTTGATGCTGCTATGAAATACATGACCGAGCGCGAGGCTTTTGGCCGCAAGCTTAGCAAATTCCAGGTGCTACGCCACCGCTTGGCCGAACTGGCTTCGGAGATTGAGGCTGTGCGCCAGCTAAGCCACCACACATCGTGGTTATACAGCCAGGGCGAGTTTGCCGTTAAAGAATGTTCTATGTTGAAGTTACTATCTACAGAACTGGGCAAAAAAGCGGCAGATGTATGTTTGCAGTGCTTTGGCGGCTACGGCTTTATGGAGGAATATGAAATTGCCCGCATGTATCGCGATGCGCGCGTGGGTACTATTGTAGGTGGTACATCGGAAATTATGTTGGAGATTATTGCCAAAATAATGTTCGACCAAGTGCAGTACGACTCGGCCTACAAAAACCCACCGGCCCCTAAGGCTAAGGTAGAAGCCCCCGCCCCTGCCCCACAGCCTGCGCCGCAAACCAACGGTGCCCTAAACGGAACAAGTAATAAAACCATTAATACATCAACAACCAATACTTTAACAATGAGTACACCAACAACCGCAAAAGAGATTATCCGCTCGTTACCAGAACGCTTAAAGGCAGGCGCCGGTGCAGGCGTAGACATTACTTACCACTTTGAAATTGACGGCCCCGATGGCGGACAGTTTACTGTTCGTGTTAACGATGGCGTTTGCACTGTGGAAGATGGTTTGCATGGCGAACCTAAATGTGTAGTAAAAACTACCGACCAAACTTATGCTGATACCGAGCTTGGCCGCACTAACGCGCAAATGGCCGTTATGATGGGCAAGATTAAAGTAAGCAACATTGGCTCTATGATGAAGTTTGTTGAGATGTTCAACAAAATAGCATAACCCAAGCTGCATTATAGCATTAAAAAAGCCCCTTGATAACCATATCAAGGGGCTTTTTAACTAAAACCAAAACCGCCAAACCACCTAGTTCAGCACAATTACTCTCTTGCGGCATTCTGCATCGCCTGTTTTTGCTACCACTATGTAGGCTCCGTTGTTAAAATGGGTTGCCAGTTCGTAGTAACCGTTGGCCTGCATTTGCACAATATCTATATTTGCTGATAATAGCTTTACGCCTTGCATATCGTACACTTCAACAGCTAATATGCCATCGGTATAGGTATCATCAAGCTTTATTTTTAAGGTAGTATTTACTAAAGGATTAGGGTACACCGTTAGCATATCTTCGGCCTTGCGTTTAAAGTTTACGGCTTCAATATCTGAGTATGTATACTCTCCATTAAAATCGGTTTGTTTTAGGCGATAATATGAGTAGCCATTGTAAGGGTTTTCATCAACCGCACTGTAGTTTAGCTGGGTGTTTGAATTTCCCGCGCCGGGTAGCTTTAGTAACTCGGTAAATGCAGCCCCGTCAATGGATTTTTCAATAGTAAAAAAGTCGTTGTTAACCTCGGTAGCCGTAGCCCATTGTAGTTTAACGGTCTTATCTTCGGGTTGGGCAGTAAAATCAAGCAACTCAATAGGCAGCGGGTTGTTGGCCATTTGTTCTTTTTCTGACCCAAAACTAAACGGGCTAAATGATGTTAAACCCGACAGGGTAGTTATAGCCCCCGAACCCGAGCATGAGCCGCTGGTATAGGCCGCCTCTTTAACCCACGATGAACCGTTCCAGTGGGCTATGCGCAGGTCGTTACAATCGCTAATACCGCTGGCGGTTGCATTGCCCCAGTATAGGGTAATGCCCACAGCATCGCTACTGCCGGTGCGGTCTAGCAGCCAATGCTCCAGCGTGCTAACCTTTTTAAGGGGTGCGGTTAGTGCCTTGATCGTTGCCGTAGCCCGCACGCCTGTATTCGGCAGTAAACCTTGTAGCTGCTGAGTTTGGCGCTGCAATGCCCATGCGGCCTACGCTGCCAAAATCGCCAATAGGAAAAACAAAGGCATCATTACCCACCTTGGTCATAGGCCCATCTACAAAGCTGGCGCTGCTCCCCTGCGATGTTGCAGCCCCATCGTTAATGGTTAGCATATTGGTTGCAGATGTATATAAATAGCCATCTTGCAGTGCCAAGTAACCGCTAATATTTATAGGCTGATTAAGGGTTACGCCGGTGCTGCTGCTGTTATTTATAACCAGGTTATTAAACGTAGTAGCCGATGCCCCTTCTATGCTTTGGGCATCGTTACCTGCAAAAACAACATCGCCGGTGCTGGTAAACGTGCCGCCGGTTTTGGTCCAGCCGGCCGGGCCGGTTATGGTAATGCTATTGCCACCATCATTTAAGGTGCCGTTGGTTATAACAATACCACCTGCCTGCACATCGCCTGTAAGGGTTGTAGTGCCAGAGCCTGTGTAGCTTAATACACCTGCCACTGTTAGGTTGGCAGAGTTTGTAAGCGTTGCCGATGTTTCTACATCTAAGTTCCTGTTAATTTGAGATACCTCAGTCATATCATACGGGCGAGAACCGTTTAGCTTCAGGTTGTAATAATCTGCCGCTTGCAGGGTAGCTGTGTTGCTGCTTGTTTGGTTTATGGTTACTGTTCCGCCTGTAAGGGTATAAGTACCTGTAATTTCAGGGTAGGTACCGTTGCCGGTGCGTTGCATTTTAAGCTCTGCTGTGCCGCTCATGTTTAAGTCGGCAGCGCCGCTGATAATAAAAGTGCCTTCGTCTAAAACAGCAGCATCGGCAATGGTTACAGCATCGTTAACTACAAAATTTGCCGTAGTAGATTTTGTGCCCGCGTTGCTGCATTTTAACCCATCGTAAGTAGTGGTTTTTATTGTTTGCGCACCTGTGCCGTTATAGTTAACCGTATTAGGGCTTGCCGATGCTGTTAATGTGCCTGTACTAAGTATTGTGCCGGTAGTGTTTAGTACCGAATTGGCCGCGTTAATCCAGTTGGCGCTGTTATTGCCCCCGGTAAGGTTGCCCGTTAGTGTAACCGTTCCATTATTGGTAAGTGCTATGCCATTGGCAAGGCTAACGGTAGGCGCAATAGTAAGGTCTGTGCCTGCTATGGTAGATTTATCGGCAGTAGTAATACTTAACGTACCGCTACCGGTAATAGAACCTGTTCCACTAAGTGTTTTCCCTCCTGTACCGTTTAACGTTGTTGTGCTACTGCCAACATCCAGCGTGCCATCAACATGCAAATCGCCGCTAAGGGTTAAGGTATTAGCCATAGTTAGCGATGCTCCTGTGGGTATAGACAAATCATTAGCAACACTAATGGCAGCGCTGCTGGTAGATGCCGATGCTCCGTTTATATAAACATCTGTCAACGCCCATGTGCCGCTTGTAGGGGCTATTTTGCCTGTACCGTTTAAGTACATCTCGCGGTTTACGGTAAAGTTGGCTACACCATCTAAAGTAGCACCATTTTCAATACTTATAAATTCAACACTTGCGGCAACATCCAGTGTTATAGCCTGCCCTGCGCAAACCATTACATAGCTTGCCGCCGGGGGCACACAAGAGCAGCTTGCCCCTGCCCCGCCCGGCGTGGTAGACCACGATGTTGTGCTACTCCAATTGCCCGTAGCCCCGCGCGAATAGTAATAAGCTACTATAGGTGTTGCCAGTTTGTTTCTTGTGCCTGCTGTAAAGCTGTTAGATAGCTGCGCCAGCGTAAGGCCAGTACGCCTTAACGTAGGCGCGGCTGCACTACCTGTAGTAGAGGTGTGGGTACCTACAGCACCGTTTACGCCGCCGGTAATGGTTTGCAGCCTTAAATCGGCTACAGTTCCTGCGCTGTTAAAGTTGGTAAAGGCTACGTTAATACTATAAGTTCCGCCGGTTATACCCGTTGTAGATAATATAGAGTTTTGATTAGAAATACGTTGTATGGTGTTGCCCCCTTCTGAGTAGCTAACATCTGTTACTGTTGATGCGTTGTTATGCGATGCAAAAATGTAGCCGCCGCCGGTTGGGCTTACTGTAGATGTTATTGATATAGGCCTGTAACCACCTACAACACCTATAGGAAATAACCCGTAGGTACTGCCTGAAGTTGTTATTGCAGTTGAGGCGGGCCAGTAGCGTTTAAATGTTCCACCGTATATAACCCCTGCCGACCGTGTAAGTGTAGATGCCGCCGCATTGCCAAGTTGTAATGTATAACCATTAAGGTTTATGTTATGCCCTGTCATAGACAGCGAGTATGTAACCATAACATCATTATTAAAAACCAGAGTTGCCGACGAGGTAGACATGGCTAAACCATAAAACGTTTCGCCACCTGTTTTGGTAATGCTTTGTGGTGTAGTTGATGTACCGTTGAATGTAACAACATACGTACCCGGAACAAAGGTTCCATTGTCAATCCAGGTGTTTTGCAATGCTATAGCACCTGCCAATGTAACTGTTGCGCCTGCACCAATATTAACGTGTCCAAAACGTATAGCTGCCGTTGGGGTAATAGTACCTGTACCGGTAAAGTTTTGAAAACTACCTGCGGTAAAGGTTTGCGAAACTGCATTAGTAAACCCGGCCTTAAAATTTACCTTTCCGCCTGCTGCTGCGTTAAATATGGCATTTGTAGTTCCTGTGCCTACCCCATTCAAATCTAACGATGGGGCTACCGTACCATTAAGGTTTATAGTACCTGTAGATGTTGTTCTTATAGTACCAGAGCCTTTAGGCATGCTAACCTGCTTATCAAAAGTAATAGTACCAGTGCTTACAGTAATTACTTCGGTTGCTACAAGGGCTGTACCTGTTTGTGCTAGCCATGTAATATTGCCTTGCAGGCTAAAAGAGCCCGATGTTACCACTAGCTGGGTTACCTGCGCAGCTACATTTACAGTACCTGAGAATATCAGGTTACCCGCAACAGTTAATGCCCCGCCATTTACATATACACTATTTGATTTTGCTGCTGTAAGTTGTTTAATTGTTAAATCGCCCGTTACGGTTAAAGTGGGGTTGCCTGTACCTAATGTATAGGATGATGTATTGGCGTATGAGTTAGATTCCTGTATAAAATTTGTACAGGTTACATTGGCATTTTGGGTGTATGCTACGCGTGTTGTACCACCGGGTATTCCTATAACAAGATTAAAAAATGTAGTTGCCGCCGTACCACCAATGGTATAGCCATACCCGGTAAGAGTAACTGTTTTATCGTTGTGGGTAAAACTTCCCCCGTTGTTAGTCCAACTGCGCCCAATAGTTAAATCGCTATTTAATAGTAAGGCCGATGATGATGCTAATATTATACTATACGATACCGTTATGGCTTTATTAAGCGTAAATGCACCCGCTATGTTAAAATCGCGGGCTATAGCCAGTGTGCCGGCATCGGCAACATTACTAATGCTTGCGCCTGCACTAACAGTAACATAGCCAAATGTAATATTACTTGTTGCCGTAATAGTTTTACCTGTACCGGTAAAATAAGCATAAGCACCAGCATTCCATACTGCATTGGTTGTATTAGCTATATAGTTGCCACCAAAGTAAACAGAGCAGCCACTATAGGTTGTCAACTTGTTTTGGGTATCAGTAAAATCAGCATTAAAGTATACCTTGCCCGTGCTAGAAAATGTTATTTGCTGGTTTAAGGCCGTTATTGTGGTCGGCTGGCTTAATGTTAGCGTACCGGTAGATATGGCAACCCTGTTTGTACCATTTGCCGTTGTCCAGTTTATAGCCCCTGCTACAGAACAAGTACCAGAACTTACGCTTAGCGTATAAGTACCTACCCCATTGCCTGTATTAAAACTAACTGCCCCGCCAATAGTAAGCATGTATGCAGCGCTAGATGTTTGCAAGGTAGCACTTGCAGCGCCTGTGCCTATGGTAACATTATTACAGGCATAGTTACCATTAACAGTAACAGATACCGTACTACTACCATTGCTGTTGCAAATAATAACATCATCATTAATACCGGGTATGGTTGTTGCGGCAGCGCCATTGCAACCTACTGTAGACCAAGTAGCTGCAGTGCCCCAGTTACCGCCCGCGCCGCGGGTATAATATGTGGCCGACCTTACATGGTTTGATACTATTAGTAATATTAATAAAACTACTCCTTTTACTACTGTGTTACTAATTGATTTTGTGGTTCTTAAATTTTCACCCTCATTAGCCGAGGATATAAGATGTTGATTCATAATGATTTTAAAATGTACTGCTTCCGCTCAAACCTACTACCCATATATGGGGTACCCTGTATTTTGGCAAAGTATCTGTACACATGTAAGTTTAGCAGGCAGATGCAAGGAACATACTTACCCAAAAGCGCTAGTATTATTGAAAAGTGTACAAATTAAAAAAATCAGAATGCTTTGAATGGTGATGTAAGAAGATTGAAAAAATAGCTTTAGGGTTTTAAATAGTTAACGATATTGATGTAGCTACAATAATTATATCTACATTAAAAATCATATTTCACTACACCCTAATAATCAATACGATATAAACTCCCCGGTTTTACATCCATAAAAATTTACTCTTATCAGTTATTATATAATAAGTTCTTGCTTAAGCTGTAACCATGTTAAAATACAATACAAAAAGGGCCGGTACTTAGTACCGGCCCTTTAAAATTAATGTAAGGTTGATAAGAGGTTATTGCTTGCCAAGGAATACTTTTTTGCCTTGTATTTTACCATCGCTTACTACTTGTATAAAGTAGGTTCCCGGCACAATATCAGCAATGTATAGCTCTTGGCGGCCTTTTAGGGTAGATACCCCTGTTAGGCTTTCCATGCGCTGACCCAGGGCATTGTACATAAATATGTCGGCTTTGTTGCCACCCCAGTTGTTAAACTCTATAATCACATGTTCACACTGGCCGTAGATTTTAATGTTATTCGCATCTATACCGTCTATGCCGGTGGTAGATTTAGAAACATTAATCACTTTAGTGGCCACATCGTTACATGTGCTATTCGAGGCTGTCATGCTTACAGTGTAAATACCTTCGGCATCGTATGCGTGAACTACTGATGAAGAACCGCTTTGGGTATTACCATCGCCAAAGTTCCAAACATACTCGTTAGCGTCAGCAGCTACACCGGTTAAGCTTACCATCTCGTCTACCATTATATTAGTAGCCGATGCGTTGATAGTTGCATCAACCTGGCTGTTGCCATTTACGGTAATAAACTCTTGAGCGGTATAACCTGATGCATGGGTTACCGATACAACATATTCTTGCGGAGGGAGGTTGGTTACAGATACAGAACCTGTAAAGTTGGTGCCTTGTGCATACACGTTGTTATCGTTACCACGTACTTCGTAAGTAGACCATACCGTTGGCGCAGGTTGTGTTAACTCAATAGAGCCTGCATTATCACAGTCTTGGTCTGCCACCTCGGCTTGTAAACCGGGTTGGAAGTGTAGCATAAACCTATCAGCATTGTCATTTACATTAGCAGTAAAGTTATACGTGTTATTCGCCCTTAGGTCGTTCATAGTACCTAACTGCAGGTCTTCTAAGTAAATCATAGAAGTTTGCGGGAAGGTAGCAATATCATCAAACGTAAAGGTAAAGTCACCATTGGTGCCTGGTTTAACACCCATTGGCACAACCACAGTTTCTTGCAACGATGGAAGTGAGTTAATAGCCGTCATTTGGGTACCTACAGAGGTGTACAATGTAGGTTGTTCAGAGCGGCCTGCCCATTTCTCAGCATCATAAAAATCTAACCCGGTTTGTGCCGTTGGTAAGAAGTAAATATCTGTTTTATCCATATAACCGTTACCGGCCACATCTACTTTTAAGTGATGTTGAATATCAGAATTTACATCGTAGTAAGTAACCTGGTTGGTTACACGGTAGCTATTAGTTAAGCTAAACGTGCCCGATGATGGTGTGCGTACCCAGAAGCCTTGGCCTAAAGAGAATGGGGCTGCTGCAATACCGGTGTTGTAAGCTAAATAGCTACCGGTGTATGGGCCGCTGGTTAGGTACAACTGTATCTGTCCATCAAAGCCTGCAGGCATGTTGTTGTTAGGATTCGCATCTACGTTGCTAATAGCCATGCTAGATGGGTATGGGTTAGATACTAAGTGCCAGCCGTTACCAATAGGGCCTGAGTTGGCTAATGGGCCATAGCTCTTAGCACCGGTATTGGCTGCACCTGTGTAGGTAATTTTATTACCACCTGAAAGTTTAGCACCGTAACCACGGCCTATCGTCATAGTACCGGTAGTTTGGAACCACCAGCCTGCCTGGCGGCAGTTGTAGGTAAACGGACCAGCTTCTTCCCAACGCATAAACGTACCGTAAGGCGAATTCATGGCTGAACTGTTAGGATTACATGTTGGTACCGGTAGTAGCTGGCCTGGTGTACCCGATATTACAAAACCGGACAAGGCACCTAAATTAAGGGTAGAACCGCCTGCTGTTGTTGCTACAGGGGCGCCAATATAACGGAAACCATTAGGTCCACTGGTTATATAACGCTCTACCCTAACATTACCGGTAACTGTACCTGTATAACCAGCTGAGAAATCGTCAATATAAGTAGTATGCAACGCAGTTGATGCTGTTAACAAATTACCATTAGTGGTTAAATTACCCGCTTTCAACTCTAAAGCAGTAGTTGCTCTTACAACGTTTGCACCTGCTGCTATAGTAACACCTGAAGCGTTATTTATTTGCAGTGTGCTAAATGTACCGCCACCTGTAATTGTTTGAGGTGCATTACCAGAGAAAATAGTTTTACCGGGTCCAGATACTATAGTAGTAGTAGTGCCATTCCAATTGCCTTTAATATCAAGTATAAAACCTGAATTAATGCCAATTGTAGCACCAGCCGCTATAGTAACATCTTTAGCCTCACCATTATCAACAGAAATAATAGGATCATAAGTAACATTTGGAATGATAATAACATCAACCGCTGTTGGAGGACCGTTAGGGGTCCAGTTGGTTGGTTTATCCCAGTTTGTTTGGAAACCAGGTGTGCCACCTACCCAAGTAATTGGGCCACAAGATACAATAGTAACAACCACAGGTTCAATATCTGTACAGCCACCGGCATCCGTTGTTTTCTTAATGTAATAAGTACCCGGCGAAGCAATTGATATTGGGTTAGCCAATGGGTTAGTATTGGCTACAGCATCTGCCATAGTTGGAAAATAAGAGTATGTTCCAACTGTACCATTAATGTCGTTAACAACAGAAGGTGCTGTTAAGTTTACTGTGCCCGGAGAGCAAACAGATGGTGGGTTTGTTACTACTAAGTTAGGAAGAAGGCTAATATCAGCGTATATAGCATCTATATCCACGCAACCACCTACAGTAGTTGTTTTTGTTACATAGTAGAACCCAGGCACACTAATAGCTGTGGGGTTTGGCAATGGGTTAACATTGTTATTTGCATCTGTTGAGTTAGCAAAATAGGCTAATGTACCAACAGTTCCATTAGCATCTGTTACTACACCTGGAGCAGTAATGTTAACCGTAGCAGGTGTACATACTGTGGGTGGGTCAACAATTACTAAATCAGGTGTGGTAAGAACCGTTACAGCCCTATCAGTAGAAGTGCTACCACAAGATGGTGTTGTAGCTGTAGCACGTACTATAAAGTTGGTAGTACCTGCAGAGCTTAAATAACCTGAAGTAGGATCAATTGCAGCACCTGTGCCACCTACAACTGAATAACTAATAACACCAGATATACTGGTAGCATTATAGTTTCCATCATTGTTAGCACATATTGATGTTGGGCCGGATGTAAATACAGGAGCTGCAGCACTTGGAATTACCGTTACTGCAAAGTCTGATATATATGGGCCACCACAAGTACCTGTAGTTGTAGCACGTACTGCAAAGTCTGCCGTACCAGAAGATGTTAACACACCGGTAGTAGGGTTAATTGCCGCACCGCTACCACCAACTATAGAGTAGGTTATAGTACCTAAAGTAGTTGAGAATACATAGGTTGCTGTACTATTAGCACATATTGAAGTGGGACCTGATGTATAAGTAGCAGGTACAGTACCCGGTTGAACAGTTACAGCCCTATCTGTAAAGAATGGTCCGCTACATGTTCCTGTTGCTGTAGCACGTACAGTAAAGTTGGCCGTACCGGTAGAAGTTAATGCGCCGGTAGTAGCGTTTATAGCGGCACCGTTACCTCCAATTATAGAATAAGTAATAGTACCACCAGTAGTAGTTGCTACATACGTTGGGGTAGCATTAGGACATATACTTATTGGGCCCGATGTAAAGGTTGGAGCTGCTGTAGTTGGTATAACTGTAACAGCCCTATCTGTAACTGCTGTGCCACATGGTGCAGCAGTAGATGTAGCGCGTACACTAAAGTTTGTAGTACCTGCCGATGATAATATACCGGTAGTAGCATTAATAGATGCACCAGTACCACCTACAATAGAGTATGTAATAGTACCTTGGGTAGTAGTGGCTGCAAATGTATCTACAGCATTAGCACATAACGTAGTTGCTCCATCTGTAAATGTTGGGGCAACAGGGCTAGGATTAACTACTACGTTAACCGTGGCAGGTAATGATTGGCAACCAGAAACACCCTCTGTTGCTACAACAGTATAAGACTGTGTAAGGGTAGAGTTAGTAACGTTAATATTCTGGGTAACCTGTCCGCCTGGAGACCATAGGTAAGTAAATGTATTGTTACCACCCGGAGAGTTTTGTGTTGCACTACCTGAAATAACCAAGTTGCCTGTATTACCACAGAAATTTGGCGGAATAGTGCTAGGCACAGCAACAGCGGTTGGTTTCCTACGTAAGTTAACCGTTAATGTTGGAGAGAAGCCTGATGTACCGCAAGAGTTAGTTGCACTTACCCTGATATTGGCAGTTCCGGTATATGCTCCCCAATCTACTGTTGGGGCATTAGTACCTGCACCTGTTGCTATTGTACCACCTACTACAGACCAGTTATAAGTATTACCTACAACGTTGTTAGTAGTGTAAGCAACGCCGGTTGTTAGCTCGCAAAGCGTAGCCAAGCCCGAAGGAACCGTTGGTGCAGCAGGAGCACCCACTACGTTAATAGTAGTATAAATTGGCGCAGACCAACCGCAGCACGATACTTTAACCCTTAAACGCACCTGGTATGTTCCGGTTGCAGTAAATGTGTGGGTAGTATTTATAGCGTTTACAACACCGCTGCTTGGATTGTTTGCTGTAGTGCCTGTTATAATTTTCCACTCGTACTCTATAGGGTTGCCCGATGGGTTACCACCATTACTAGTACATGTTAGTGTAATAGGTACGTTAGCACAAGGCGCTACGTTAGAAATGTTCATTGTAGGCAATGCCCTATCGTAACGTATGTTTACATAGTTTTTATATGATACGCCGTTGGCTACCAAATCTTGTGGGTTTGGTGCACTTGGTATTGCTGTATATTGTATTAACGCAGTATTTGTTGACACACTGGTTGAAGGCGTAGTACTGTTTAAGTCGTTAACTATAGTTGCACCGGTTGGCAATGTCCATGTACCGTTTACACCTTTACCTATTGTAATAACAGAGTTTGTACAACCTTGGCCTTGGTCTACAGTCACACCTGCAACACCATCAGCACCGGAGGGTATAGATGCGCCTGAAATACTTGGCGATGTGCCGCTACCGAGTTTAATTGCAACAGCCTCGCCACTTGCCCCGTTACCACCGTTACCACCGGCACCACCGGCACCACCGTTACCACCATTTCCACCTGCACCTACGTTACAGCCATTGTCGCCACCGGCACCACCGGCACCGCCGCTGCCACCTGTTCCGCCGTTGCCACCTGTACCACCAGCACCTGCTGCACCAACTGTAATATCATAATCATTTATAATACCGCTATTAGTAACAGGGTTGTTCCATAAATATATTCCGTAGCTGCTGCCACCGCCAAAGCCACCGGTACCACCGGTACCAGGGTAGCCACCGCCGCCGCCGCCGCCGCCGCCGCCGCCTGATCCATCATTACATATAGTACCTTCTTCACGGCCACCGCCGCCGCCACCGCCACCGCCTCTACCGGCTGTGCCTGTTGCTCCGGTACCTGCTTGGCCACCGGGTACAAAATATGTTGCTTGAGAGAATGCAGCACCTGCAGAACCTACAGCACCTGTTGAACCTGCAGCACCTGCGTTACCATTGCCACCAACACCTGGGTTAGTGCAACCAAACTCGTTACAACCGTTACCGCCACCACCGCCGCCGGTGCCACCACCGCCGTCGCCAGTGCTGCCAGTACCAGAACCACGGCTACCGCAGGCATTTAAGCCGCCGGCTCCACCATTGTTTGCACCAGCACCACCGGCGGCTGCTCCATAGCATAACCCTTCATTATCACCATCGCCAGAGCCGCCGCCAGCACCCGCATTACCACCGCCGCCATTAGAGCCTGCTGTACCATTGCTACCTGCAGAAGCGGGGCCTGTTGTAATTTTACAACGGGTAATTTCGTAATTGCTACAGTTGTTTAAGTAAATACCGTAAACAGATTTACCGTAGCCTGTGGCAGCTGTAATACTACCACCGTTAGCTTTTGTTACAGAAGTAATGCCGGTAACAGTAAATCTTAAATCAGATAAAACTAGACCTGTACAGTTGGTTGCATTAATACCAATTTTATGGCCAATGTTTGTTCCTCCTGAAGCCTCTGGAGGATCTATTGTAAATATTGATGGAGTATTACTTTTCTTAGTCCAAATTGCTGTTGGCAAGCCTGGGTTAGTAATGGTGTAACCACCATCAATCATAATATTAGAAACTGCACTTGGCAATACCAACGTTTGATCTATAGTTAGTGAATATGTACCGCCTTGCATTATAATTTTATTACGGCTTGGGCTTAATAAGCTAACCGCATGTTCTAAAGATGTAGGACATGTTTTAGTTCCACTTTCTGCGGCAGAACCTCCAATTGATACATATATTGCATTACAAGCATCGGTAGCTGTTACAGGCTGCCCAACCTGGGTTGGGGTTGCTGTACCGTTAATAGTACAACCATTACCATCGCGTACTGTAAAGTTTACCAATGCATTGCTGCCTTGTACAAATTCATTTAAGGTTGAATAAGATCCGCCATTAAACCTGTAGTTATATGGCAATGCACCAGACTGCTCGCCGCCTGCAGCATTAACATAAATTGTTGCAGAGCCGTATGTTGAACCACTACAATTATAACCAATACCTACTGTATAGGTTACTGGGTTAGGCTGTGTTAAGGTTATACTGGTAGAAGCGTTACAGCCTTTATTATCTGTAACACTAACATTATAAGTACCTGCGGTTAAGCCGCTGGCAGATTGTGTTGTGCTAACGTTGGGTGTCCAGAGCATAGCTGTAACCACCATTACCACCGCTTACGTTTACGTTGGTAATACTACCAGTACCGCCATTACAATTAATATTATAACCACCAACAGTAGATGCTGATACGCTTGGCGCGGCAAAAGCAACCGGGGCCGATGGTTGAAGTATTTGGAAGTTAGCCTGTGTTTGGCAACCTGCGGCATCTGCCACAAGCAGTGTATAGTTACCCGCAGACAAACCGGTGCGGTTTACACCAAAGTTACCGCCGCCGCCTGTACCGCCAGACCATGTAAAGGTATAAGGCGCTGTACCTACAGTATCTAGTGTAGCCTGTGCAGTACCGTTGCTACCGTTAAAGCAGCTAACCGGTGTTGTTGTCATTGAAAAACTAAAGCTGGCAGTAGATATTAAAACCGCAGTAGCATAGCCTAAACTGTTGCAACCTGTTGATGTATTATATGTTGTTACATAATAAGTACCACCACTACTAGCCGCAATTGATGGGCCTGTGCCAACAGCTACAGCCGGAGGCACTGATGTATAGTAGCTAAAAGAGTAGCTGTTAACATCTGGTATTATATTTACAATACCACAAGCTGTTAGTGTATCTAATGCAAGGCCATTAATAGTAGGCGCCGGCAGGTCAGGGTAAACAGACCATTGTGCTATAGTAGCATAGGTTTCGGCACTGCCATCGCAAGTTAAGCCACCACACACACGGCGAGACTGAATACGTACCATGTTTGTGCTAAGAGTGTTAGGCGTAATTACAGTAACACCCGGAGTATATGGAAAATAGTTAGTTCCACCGTTAATAGTATATTGATACTCATCGGCACAACCACCCATACCCGATGTGCCAAACGTATTAAAAGTTACGTTTGCCGGGGCTATAGGTACGTTAAGACATATTGATGTGCCTGATGCAGGCGTTGCCGATGCTAATGTTGGAGCAATAGGGTCTGCAGATATGGTAACCGTTGTTTCGGTACCATCGGCTAAAGAACAGCCGTTGGCTGATGAAGTATAGGTTGGGCGGTAGTAGAAAGTACCAACACCTGGGTTATCGCCAGTTGTTACAGTAGTGCCTGCACCACCGGGCGATGTTGCACGTACCCATGTAATAGTGCTACCACTACCATTATTTACCGTAGCCGATAATGAAACTGTAGAACCTACACAGAAAGCTGTTGGGGTAACAGAGTTTGTAGCCCAAGTTGGTCCCGGAACAACCGTAACAGTACCAAAGTTTGTAGTAGCGGTTGTATTGTTACAAGCATCAGTAACCACACGGCGGTAGCACCTTGTTTGGGTTAAACCTGCCGGTGGGTCGTAGGTTGCAGAGTTTGCCCCTATAATGTTTGTCCAGCCACCGGTACAGTTAACCTGGTATTGCCATGTATAAGTAAGAGTTCCAACGCCACCCGATGCGCCAACGTTGCTGGTTAAACCAATTTCAGAGGGATCGCCACCGCTACAAATAGTCTGTGTAGTATTAGTAAATGAGCCTGCTAGAAGAGCAGGGCTGCTAAAGGTAACCTCTAACTGGTTATTACCGGTACTAGAGACCGAGTTGTAGCTGCCTACAGCAATATAATAGGTTGTACCGGCTACGGCATTAAAGGTAACGCCTGCATAGCTACTGGTACATCCTGCACCGTTATCATCATTACAAATTACTTCGGTACCGCTACATGAACCGCTAAAAACAGCAATTTCATTGTCGTAGTTAGTATTACCTGTACATGTTCTTGCAGTTATAACACCACAAGCTGTTGCAGTATACCTCCACCAAATATTTTTATATGGGCCATCGCAAGTTGATGCAGGTCCATCATTTGTAGCACATGCGTTAGATACTATAGCACCGGTAAATGGTAGCGTGGTAATATTAGTTGCACTAGCGCAGTTATCGTTAGACGGTATTGGGCTTACAATAATAACGTTTGAGTAAACAACAGAGCCACCGCTTTCTGAACGTACACGGTACCAGGTTTGTACACCTGGATTAACGTTTTGCGCACTTGTTGGGCTGGCAATTGTATTTGTTTCTCCAACCAGGGTAGTGTAGTTACTGCCATCGGTAGAGCTTTCCCACACATAGTAGCCATTACCACCTGTCCATGTAAGTGTTGCAGAGCCGCAAGTTGTATTTGCAGCTAATGAGCCTGCTACTGGGGCTTGTGCGGTAACAGAACCTGCAAAAGCACCCGGGCCACCTGTATCGTACCCTTCGTAAACAACGTTGGTAGCACTACCACCGGGTATAGCACGGCTTACGTTAATAGTTGTGTTGTTAGATTGTATATCCCAAGAAGAACCGCCTGATATAGACAGCCTGAAAAAATCGTCGCTGCCGGCAGATAAAGTATATATACCTTTTAAAAAGGTTTGTGATACCCTTGTTCTAACAGAAGGATCTGCACTAATAGCAGTGCCGCATGCTCCCGTGCGCAAAGAGGCTACAGTAGCATCGCTTAAACTAAAGCTGGCCGATGTTGAGTTGGCAGAACCGGTACTGAAGGTGCCGCGGTAGTCTTGTAAAAGAAGTTGTAGTTAGCTGTGTTATATGCATAAGCAGCCCAAGAGCCTGAGCCATAGCCAGATAAGTCGCCACCGCCCATTAAACACTCTGTTAATGATGCACTAGCTCCGCCTGTTTGCTCGTACATATCATACACCATGCTATACGAACCGTTTAATTGGGTTGGGCTTGACACCGTAGTACCTGCACCGCTGCCCCAGTTATCAAAAAGCCAGCTTGCACCACCATTTATTGAAAGCCTGCGGCCGTCATCATTTGTTCCTGTAAATACATAAATACCGTTAGAAAAACTTTTTACTGTTTTGTAGCGTACGTTGTAGTAGTCATTATCCATTGTTTTACCACATCGTGCACCAATCATACTATAGGTTGGCCGGTACCAAAATTGTCAGATATAAGTGTGGTACCAGAACCTGTTTCAGTAAACCAGCCTTGGTAATCGTTATCGTTTATACTTTGGTTATCATAAACATAGGCATTCCATGTTGGGTAAGTTCCATAAGAGTTATCACCTGCCATTAAACACCAGTCCATACTACCATGAGAGCCACCACCACCTTCAGAAACACGATAATCAAGAGTAGTACCCGATGTTATCCAACCAGTATATGCATTAGTATGTAAATCACAACAAGCATTATCATGTTGCCAAACCTGACCACCGTTTACAAAAAGCCTAGACTCATCATCGTGCGTTGGTATTGTTAAACGCCACCAACCATCAGCGCCTAAACCCGTACGCCTAAATGCGTAAGAATGGTTATCAATGCCTACTGCGCAACCAAGGTAACCCGATGCGTTTGATGGGCTATTATTCTCTCCCCAGCTTTGTGGAGTACTAAGTGTTTGGCCCTGACGAGTATCAAAACTTGTTGCTGAAATTACATAGTAACCAGAGTAGTTATTAGTCCATGCACCAGCATCGCCATTAGCATTTCCTGCATTCCATACATAGGCATTCCACTGGCCTGTAGGGTATGTTGCAGGGTTACCTTGCACAGTACAAGGTAAACTTAGCAGTGTAATGGTAACAGTGGTACTTGTGCTGTTAGTTCCACAATTAAACACATTTAGTTTTGAGTATAAGTTACCGCCCGGCGAAACGAAATCTACCGAGGCCTTATTGCCGGTACAGGCAGGCCCGTTATCATCGTTATAAGCCACATAGCCACATCCGGTAGTGTAAATCGTCAACTGGCTGTCGTACGATGCACCACAACTGGCAACCCGGTATGTAGCACCGGCTACCGTATTTTGAATGGTAGCACGTTCGCCTGCATATTGCACGGTAGTAATTGTACCAGATTGACCAACAGTCCAACCGGCCACGTTAATAGAGGCATAATCAGTACCTGCACAGGCACACTGGGCATTTACTTTGCCCGGCAACGCAGCCACTAAAACAAATGTTAAAAGCAGTAAAAAATTCTTCATGCTAAAGGGGTATTAATTGAGTAATTATTCGATTCAATTGGAATATATGGAACACACAAAGCAAGCACTGGCTTTTCTTCGTGGCGAAATTTCAAAAATTCAATAAGAGGAAACTTTAAAGCAGAACGCTTTTTATGCTGGTTTGTAATAAACCTTACAGCTACAATACTAAAAAAAGTAATAATTGTATACACCATAACTAGCCTTTCCAACCTGTATGCAACACAACCGTAAAATGCACATTTTATTAAAAGTGAATGAATTACGGCTATATACTGAGCCGGAAAACAACTGTTTTATAAATGTGTAGAGAAGGTAAATGTTACTCCATAGGCACTAATACTGTTAAACCTTACATTGTTAATATTAGAACAAGGTTAGAAATAAAAAACTATAAAAGCAAAAAAAAGCAAAAAAAATAAGACCAGTTATTATAAAAAAATGCTAACCTGCTGATTATGTAAGAAAACTAGACCTAAAATTTCTAATAAACATAAAAATTGGGCAAATGGCTTATAATTTTGTTAATTTGGACTGCTATTAAAAGGCTTGCCATACTTTAGCCTAAAGTTTTGGCCCACATATACTTCAACGCATTGGGAAAAGAGTTTAACATAACTATACAAAAGGCAATAAAGCTGATGGACGATGACGTTTACCATCAGTTTACCAATTACTTGCAAGGCATTAAGGCCGATATGTCGTTAAAGCTGGTAAATGCAGTATCGCGCAAGTTAGATGTTGTAAACAGCTCTGACGAGTTGGCCCAAAAGGTGTATGGCAAAGTAGATACCAAAACCAAGCAAAATTTTAACCAGTTAGCATCACATACCTTCAGGCTTACCGGGTTTATTAGTGCCAGCTACCCAAACTACCTGTTGCACAACATAGGCCGTATAGAAAAACTGATTAACACCGGCAAAACTGCCGATGCTAACCGGCTTATGCAATGGCTATATGATATTGCAGAAAAAATTGAAGACTTTACGGCCCTTACGGCTATATTAAAAATACAAGCGCAACAAGCCATATTGGCCCGGGCCTACTCAGAAAACCTGCGCCTGCACCAAGAGGTTGAAAAGGTGCTGGAAAGCGAGCGCCTGATGAATGAGTTTTTTTACCGTATACGCAAGCATTTTAATGCCGCCCTTCGCGATAAAGAGGTGCAAAAACTGGTTGATGAAAATATACAGTGGTTTGAGGGGCACGCCAACCACCCGGCTAAGACCATAAGCCTGTTTTGCAAGGTGCAGATAATACATATATATTATTACTACAAGCAAACAGAGTTTTTTAAGCCGGAAACGCTAGAGATGATTAAAAAGTGTGAAGACGAGTTAGAGGCTAACCCCTACCTTGTTTTTCCATATCTTTTTGATTTGCCAAGCAAGTTGGCCTACCTGCACCTAAACATGGCTACATCGCAGTTAGACTCGCCCACATCGCGCAACACATTTAAGCGCCTAACCCAGGTAGACAGAATTCCGAAATACTGGAACAGCTATGTAAACCACCCCATGATTTATGCGTTGGCCATACAAGCGTCGCACCTACTGTCTAAATTTCAATACCTTGTACATAAGCCCAACTACGTTGCGCAAATACCTGCCGTAAGCCGCGAAACTATAGAATACCTGCGCCGCACCTGTATAGAGGAGCAACAAAAGCCCCTATACAAAGAGCATGTAAACGATGGTATTTACCTAACAATTACACTGGCGGCCATTTCGCTGCTTTGCGGTACCGATAGCATTAAAAAATCTACCGACGATTTGGAAGAGCTGATGATTACTTACCAGCAAATTCCTTTTTCAGAAAGTATAGATACCATTTTTATATGCCTTATGATAGGCTATTTTGTACAAGGCAATTACACCAAGTGCAGCGATACCTTTAAGCGCTATCTTAAATTATCTACCTACCGGGTAAGCATTGCGGTAAACGAGAAAGGTATCTATAGCTATTATTACGTTTCGCAATGGTTGCACACAGGCCGCAAGCAGTACTTAAAAAAGATAAAAGAGCATTTAGATTCTATAGAAGGTTCGCCGGAGATGGCAACCATGCACCAAAGCCTGGTAGAAATGGTGGTAGACTATAACATACCGTTAAACGAGAAATGATTAACCCCAACGATATAAAAGCCCTTGCAGGGCAGTTTTTGCCCGATGTGGTTGCCGTGCGCAGGCACATGCATACCCACCCCGAACTCTCATTCCAGTAATACGAAACATCGGCCTACATACAAAGTAAGCTAACCGAGTGGGGAATACCTTTTAAAAATAACATTGTAAAAACGGGCATTGTTGCTACCATACAGGGTAAAAACCCGAACAGCAAAACCATTGCCCTGCGTGCCGATATTGATGCGTTGCCTATTGTTGAAGAAAATGATGTTCCATACAAATCGGTAAACACAGGTGTAATGCATGCGTGCGGACACGATGCGCACACCTCCTCTTTACTGGGTGCAGCACGTATACTTAATACCTTAAAAGATAATTTTGAGGGTACGGTGCGCATGCTTTTTCAGCCCGGCGAAGAACGCATACCCGGTGGCGCCAAACTTATGATTGAAGAAGGTGTGCTGGAGAATCCCCGCCCCCACTCTATTATTGGTCAGCACGTTTTGCCACAATTAGAGGCAGGAAAGGTTGGATTTAAAGGCGGCATGTTTATGGCATCGGCCGATGAGATTTATGTTACCGTACACGGCAAAGGTGGCCACGGCGCTATGCCCCACCTGGCAATAGACCCTGTGCTTATTGCTGCGCATATAGTGGTTACGCTGCAACAGGTTGTTAGCCGCCGTAGCAGCCCGCTAACACCCACGGTGCTAACCTTTGGCAAAGTAGTAGCCAATGGCTCTACCAACATTATTCCTAACGATGTGTATATGGAAGGCACCTTCCGCACTATGAATGAGGAATGGCGTACCAAGCGCGCACGATATAATGAAAAAACCGCCGAAACCCTTGCCGAAAGTATGGGTGCTACCTGCGAGTTTAAAATACTAAAGGGTTACCCCTTTTTGGTTAACGATGAAGACCTTACAGAACGTGCCCGATTGGCTGCTGTTGAGTATTTAGGTATCGAAAATGTAGTGGAACTGGAAAGCCGTATGACAGCCGAAGACTTTGCCTACTACACCCAATTAATGCCTGCATGTTTTTATCGCTTAGGCACAGGCAATGTGGCCCGCAACATAACATCGGGCATACATACCCCCACTTTTGATATTGACGAGAGTAGCCTTGAAACAGGCATGGGCCTTATGGCTTACTTAGCTGTTAAAGAACTGGCTTTATAACTGTAGGTACGTAACATCATACTTACAAAAGAAAACACCAGCAACCCAAATATCAGCGAAGAGAATAACAGATGTATGGGTTGCACCGCAGGTGGTATAGCAAAGTATGCCATTATTACCCCGGTTAAAATTTCTAAAAAGGTAAATACCCCGGCAGCTAGTAATGGTTTGTAAATACCTGTATTTTGCCTGTAGTACCTAAACACATGCATAAACAGGTAGCCTAATAAGGCTGTCCACACTAAAGAGAAGGAACGGTGTATAAAAAATATACCCGGCAACAGGCCTATCCAACGGTCGCGCTCGGTATTATCAGTAGCAATTACCAGATTGTCAACCTCTTCGCGCACCTGCGTACCCATTAACACCTGAAAAACAAACAGACCGATAACCAACAAAAACAGGTTGCGTATTTTGCTAGGTATTTTTGTAGTAACAGGGTTTACAACACCAACCGCACGCTCGTATAAAATAGTTAATGAAACCACCGTTATTATGGCAAAAGATACCAGCATATGTATGGTAATACTACTAACAGCCAGGTTACTGTAAACCACTTTAGCCCCAAGCCACGCGGCCAACAATATTAAAAACAAATTTAACCCCGCTAAACCAACTAGGCTTTTATTGCTTTTCCAGTACCTAAAAGAGCATACCACAGCACCCAAAGCTGCCAGCCCAAGCAAAGCACCAAGTAAACGGTTTATGTATTCTACCCAGGTTTTAAAAGCGTCAAAATCGGCAATGGTTTTGCCTTCTACCTTAAAAATCTCTTTATAGTCTGCCGGTAATTGGCTTATATCTGTTGGCGGAATGTATTGCCCAAAGCACTTGGGCCAGTCGGGGCAGCCCATGCCAGAGCCTGTGGTGCGTACTATAGCACCGGCCATTATTACCAAAAATGTTAATACAAGAGATGTTATAAGAAACCTACGGAACCAAACTTTCATAAAGAATACTGTTTGCTGGCACAAAGATAGTTGGTAAAATCATTACCTACTGGTGATAAAAATCATTAGTTGAAGTTTTTATATTTGTATTCTCTAACATCAAAAACATGAAAAAAACAATAACACTATTTTTTGTGTTAACCCTTGCATCTTTTAGCTTTGCACAGGCACCACAAAAATTTAACTATCAGGCTATTGCACGCAATACTACTGGCGTTGAATTAGCCAACCAAAACATAAGCATACGCCTGAGTATTTTAGATGGCAGCCAATCGGGCACGGTGGTTTACCAAGAAACCCACAGCCTAACTACCAACACCTTTGGTTTAATGAATTTAAGCGTAGGTGGTGGTACTGTTGTAAGTGGCACATTTGCTACCATTGCTTGGGGCAGCGGCAGCAAGTTTATTAAAACAGAAATTGACCCCACAGGCGGCAGTAACTACAGCGTAGCAGGTACCACAGAATTAATAAGTGTACCTTATGCATTATATGCAGGCCAGGCCCAAAGTGGACAGGTTGGCCCAACAGGCCCTACGGGACCCGGCGGTGGCGCTACAGGCCCTACAGGCCCACAAGGAGCCCAAGGCTTTACAGGACCTACAGGTCCAACAGGTGTTGGTGCTACAGGTGCACAAGGCCCAGTGGGGCCAACAGGTGTGGGCACAACAGGACCACAAGGGCCACAAGGGCCACAAGGTCCAACAGGACCAGCTGGCACACAAGGGCCAACAGGACCCGGGGTTCAGGTTCGGGTACGGTAAGTGGAACTACTAACTACGTTGCTAAATTTACCCCTAACGGCACTACAGCAGGCAACTCGCAAATATTTGACAATGGCACCTCTGTTGGAATTGGCACAACCACTCCATTATTTAATATTACTTTGTTTAGGCCATCATTTGGTCCTACCATTGGTCTGCAAAACAATACTACCGGCACAACAGCTACCGATGGGGTTATTTTAGCTATGAATACGCCTTCAGGCCAAGCGCTTTTTCAGACCTACGAAAATGAAGATATGTTACTTGGTACAAACGGCCAAACACGCATGACTATAAAAAGCGGCGGAGCAATTGGTATTGGCACAAGCAACCCTGTATTTACTGTTGGTATATTTTTACCATCATTTGGCCCTACAATTGGCTTGCAAAATAATACCACAGGAACTACTGCTACTGATGGGGTTATTTTAGCCATGAATACCCCACAAGGCGAGGCTCTTTTTCAAACCTACGAAAATCAGGATTTAAAGCTAGGTACAAACGGCCAAACCAGGCTACTTGTTAAAAATAGCGGTCTTGTAGGCATTGGTATTACAAACCCTCAAAGCCTGTTACATGTTGCCGGAGATATTAGGGTAGAAACTAGTGGCTAAGGCTACAGTAAATTTATATGGCACATCTGTTACCGGTATGCGTTTATACAACGATAATAATTTTATTGGAGCAATATGGAACGACCCATCGCAAGATGCTGATGCCATATACATATCTAACAGTTTTAGCGAACCTACACTGGTTGTTGATGGTACTGACAATGTTGGTATAGGCACATTTGCGCCAACAGCAAAATTACACGTTGTTAGCACATTAGCCAATGGAGGTTTATTTACAACTACTGTGGCATCTAATAGCGCAGGGGCTGTAAATGGCACAAATTTAGCCACAGGCAATAGCGATGGTATAGGTGTTAGAGGGTATGCAATAGCCGCTAATGAGGGCTATGGCTTAGGTGGTAGTTTTGAAGGCAATTACATAGGTGCTAGAGGAGATGTTAATACAACAGCAACATTTGGTGCTATTGGTTTGCAGGGTAGTGCAAGCGGCGGGGGTGGCATAAGGTATGGTGTATCAGGCACTGCATCTGGTGGTACATTTAACTACGGTTTGTATTGTATTGGTAACGGCGGCTATACAGGTACCTGGACACAGGTATCAGACCGTAAGTTTAAAACCAACATACAAGATATGGATGGCGCGCTTAGCCGCATTATGCAGGTATCGGCCAAAACATACGATATGCGTATAGACGAATTCCCATCTTTAAACCTGTCTAAAGGCACACAGTTTGGTTTTGTAGCCCAAGAGTTGGAAACTGTTTTTCCTGAACTGGTAGAAAACGGTGCCGCACCGGGGGTAAACAAAGAAGATGTTATAAACTACAAAGGTGTAAACTACATTGGTATGGTACCCGTACTTACTAAAGCCATACAAGAGCAGCAGGTAATTATTGAAGATTTAAAGAAACAAAACGAAAACCTTTCTAAGCGTTTAGATGCTTTAGAAAAGAAATAACCTTTATTTATTATTGATTGAAAAGCGGGCTAAAAGCCCGCTTTTCTTTTTAATACAAAACACTTACACCGTAATGCGTTTGTTAGCTTAACTTTATACCTTTACAACCTTACCCTATTATACCTGTTGATGCGATTTATTACAATCCTCTTTATCCTATTTACATCTTTAAACATTACGGCCCAAACCGCTATTACCAAACAACAAGCGTACAATGACTTTGATTTTTTGGTTGATAAAATAGAAACTGTCAATCCATCAATAAAAATTAAAAGCCAATTGTATGGCTATTCTATTATTGACAGTATTAAGAGCTACAGAAAAGACATAGAGAAAGACACCAGTTTTGAAGGGCTATACAACATTGTAAAAAAAGCATTAAATAGTTGCCTTGATGGGCATAGTGCTATTACGGGCCCATTTTTACTTTATAAAAACAACATCAACCTAAGGCTGTATTTAAATTATTACAATGGGGTATATTTTACAATCAGGCCTTTTACCTATAATGGACAGCACTACCCTATGGGCGGAAAGCTGGTTTCTATTAACGGCCATAGTAGCGATAGTATTATAGATACCCTGCAACCTTACCGCTACATGCTGCGCCACGACCATACACGCAATAAATTTTACAGCGAAATTTTTTATTTGGCAGATAATTACATTCAGCAAAACCGGATTAAGTTGGGCTTTGAATACAATAGCACCGTAATTACTGATACTTTTTATATTGATAAAGCTGTTGATTTTGACAATCCTATTGAACATTTTGAGGATACTAAAAAAGTGACCTATTTTGATAGCCTCTCTATACTTTACATACGCGTGCCTACTATGGATTGGGCCAACCGCAATTTTTACAAAAAAGCTATAAAAAAAGCGGCTAAAAGCCGTACCATTAAAAAGGTAGTGGTAGATGTACGATATAACAGTGGTGGCTCTTCTGTAACAGGCCGCAACATAATGCGCATGCTTATTGATAAACCTATAAAACACCACACCAAAAATTATGGCAATAATCCACAATTTTTAACTAAAAAATATAAAAAGCTACACGGCTATAATACCCATATAACTACCGATACCATTGGCTTTTTAAGCAACAGTGTGTTTTATAAATTTATAGACCGCCCAACGGTAATAAAGCCTTTTAAGCAATCTATTAAACATAAAGGGCCTATTTACATTATTGGGAATGAGTGGATTTATTCTGCCGCCGGGGCTATATTTCAATTTGCCAATGCCAATAGTAGCGACAATATAATTTCTATAGGCACCAGAACAGGGCATATGCTGGGCGAGTTTAGCGACCCTTTACATTTTACCCTGCCTAACTCTGGTATAAACTTTATTATTGCACCCGCAATAGATTTTACAGGTGTAACCAATACACAAAACCTGTTTTTAGACTACTACAACTATGAGGTAACCCCAACGCCAGCCCAACAACAATGCCGATATACCTACAAAGGCGATATTTACGGACAGGACTATTTAATAAAATACGACCCTTACTTTAAGCCGGTTATTATTAACAAATAGCCCCTTTAAACACTATAAGCGGCTAAGTGTTGTTTTGGTTATAAAGTATTAATTACATTTGCCACCATTAATGGCCACCATAGAGCAGATTAAAGCACCAATAGAAAGGGAGATGGACGAGTTTGAGTCCAAATTCCGCCATTCTATGAAAAGCTCAGTGCCGCTGCTCAACACCATAACCCACTACATAGTAAAACGCAAGGGTAAACAAATGCGCCCTATGGTTGTGTTTCTTTCGGCCGGTATGTGTGGTGGCATAACAGATAGCACCTTTCGTGCTGCTGCCCTTATAGAGCTTTTACACACTGCTACTTTAGTGCACGATGATGTTGTTGACGATAGCAACGAACGCCGTGGCTTTTTTCTATAAATGCCCTTTGGAAAAATAAAATTGCCGTTTTGGTAGGGGATTATCTGCTATCGCGCGGCTTGCTTTTATCTGTAGAGCATGGTGAGTTTGACCTGCTTAAAATTACCTCTAATGCCGTACGCGAAATGAGCGAAGGCGAGCTTATGCAAATGGAAAAAGCACGCAGGCTTGATATTAAGGAGGAAATGTATTTTACCATCATCCGCCAAAAAACAGCATCGCTTATTGCATCGTGCTGTGCTGCTGGTGCTTGCAGTACGGGTAGTAATATTGAAACGGTTGAAAAAATGCGATTGTTGGGCGAAACTATTGGTATTGCCTTTCAAATAAAAGACGATCTGTTTGATTACGAGTTAACTAATAAAACAGGTAAGCCCAGCGGTGCCGATATTAAGGAGCGTAAAATGACGCTACCTCTTATAAATGCCCTGCAAACTACGGATGAAGCTACAAAAAAACGCATAATCAACATTGTAAAAAACAACAATAACGACCCTAAAAAGGTAGCCGAAGTTATTGATTTTGTGTTACATAGCGGCGGCATGCAATATGCCCTTGGTAAAATGAATGAGTACCGAGATAAGGCACTTGATATGTTAAAAGAAATACCTGAATCGGACTACAAAAAATCTTTTGTAGAGCTTATACGCTTTACAACAGAAAGGAGAGCTAACGCTCTCCCTTTTTATTTCTGAGACGGTTTTTTAGCCTCGGTTTTACGTTGAGATGGCTCGTTGCGAGATGCCACCCTGCGCCCTTCTTGGCGCTCATTTTCTTTATCAGACTTAACCTGTGGTAATTGGCCTGCGCTGTTTGGCATAGAGGTATTTTTATCCTCTTTGGCTTTTTTAGATTTAGCCGGTGCCTTTTTATCTTTTTTCATAAAATATAGCATGGGTGTTATTATTGTTAGTCTCCTTTATTATCAATTTCTTCGTGGTTGAACTGCAGGGGTAATATTGGCTCTATAATCGGGGGTATTGTATAGTCTAAATCAGGATTTCTTGCATCTTTCAAGTTCTCTTTTTTCACATTCTCATCCTGCGTTTTAGTAGGCTCGCTACCCGGCTTGGGCACCCTGTTCTCAGTTTCCAGTCCCTGCTCATCGGCAGGCTTTGCACTCTTATCAATATGCCGCTGGCTGGGTGCTTTTTTATCTTTTTCAGGGTTTAACCCTTCTTTAATTACCGGCTCATTCATGGTTTCTTGTATTTAACCGTTATCAGTTCCCGGTGTAGCATCGGGCGTGTGCCTTTCGGTAGTTGCCCTGTCTGTACTTTTTGAAGGTGCAGCAACGGCTTTTTTACCTGTAGCAGCCTTCTTACTTTCGGTTTCTTTTGTTTTAAAACCGGTACGTTCTATTTCTTCTGCGTTACCATATAGCTTTTTTTCGCTATCAGTAACCTTTATTTTCTTTTTCATAACGCTATTATCTGCTAAGTTCAGTATCAATCAATTTTTTGATCGCACCCCGTACCCTGGGTGTCGGTTGCTCTTCTGTTTCTGCAGGCCCCGGCTGTTCTTCAACATCAATAACAGTAGCCGTTTTATTGCCCTTTTTTAAGCGCTGTAGTTTGTCGCTTTCGTCGCCGTAAAGTTGTTTATCGCTGTCGGCAACTATCTTTTTTCCTTATTCATAACGCATAGTTTTTAAAAATTATCTATTACCCTATGGGCATTTTGGTAGACCGCTGCGGCGGCTCTATAGGGTGTTCCGGTGGCACATCTTTATACCTTTCCGGTTGTTCGGGGTTGGTAGTTGGGTTTGTATCGGGCTTTACGGGTGGTGTTTCCCTATCCGGCTTAGGCATCTTTTCCGGCTCGGGCATTTTTTGCGGCTCTGGTGCTTTTTCAGGCTCTGTAACCGGTGGATCGTTTTCTTCCCTACCTGCGTATAACTCTCTTTCTCCCTCCCTTGGCACTATGTTGTTTAGCTTATTCATGGTTCCTGTTTTTATTTAATCACCTCTGCTATTTAGTTTTATGATAATTTACAGATTGCTCCATATATCTAGTCATATATAATCAACCTAAAAAAATTCAAAAAGGTTTGAAAAATCAGGGGTTTTATTAAAAAATAAGGGGCGATAACTTAATATCACCCCTTATGTAAAAGATTATCAATTAGCTACCTTTTTTACCAAAATTTGGTGTGGGGTAATACTAATGTAAAAGTTGTACTTTATTCGCTGCGGCGTTCGGTATCGCGGCCTGTTTGGCCTTTACCCGGATTAGCCTGTTGCTGGCCCGTACCACGTTGCGTAGTTTGATCGGCATCGTTACCTAACTCGGTATCATCCATACCCTCATCATCTAATGATGATTGAGATGTTGGCGACTTGCGCTCGCTGGTAGAAGTGCTGCCCGAAACGCCAGAACGTTGATCTTTACGCTCTTTGTCCCAGTCTTGGCCTTGTTGCTGGTCCCGGTTTTCAGTGCCTTGTTTCCCGGTAGTACCCGAAGTTTGGTTACGGGTTGGGTCTTGTTGGTTACGGTTTTGATTGTCACGTTCTTGATTCTCATCTAGGTTACGTGGATTCTTTTGATTTTCAGCCATGATTTCTAACTTTTTAAATTGGGTTAAATGGATTAGATTATTAAGTAGTCTTAAAGGCTACATCATATAGGGAACTACTATTTTTTCTAAAAGGTTTAGCCCAAATACTAAGAAAACCGCAACCTTTCAGTACATCAGCTAGTTATATTTAACCTATATTTGCACCAATTATTTAACTCATTGTATGTCAGAATTAACCCCTATAACTGTAGCCTACGGCGATGGAATTGGCCCCGAGATAATGGAGGCCACATTAAAAATTTTAGAAGCGGCAGGTGCCCGCATAGCCCCCGAACGTATTGAAATTGGAGAGAAAGTATACCTAAGCGGCAACACCAGCGGTATACCCGACGAGGCATGGGAAAGCATACGCCGTACCAAAGTATTGTTAAAAGCACCCATTACCACACCATACGGTGGCGGCTATAAAAGCATTAACGTAACCATGCGCAACGCATTGGGTTTGTATGCCAACGTACGCCCCTGTATTGCCTACCACCCTTTTGTCCGCACTCTGTTCCCTACACTTAACGTAGTTATTGTGCGTGAGAATGAGGAAGACCTTTATGCCGGTATTGAATACAGGCAAACAGCACAGGTGGTGCAAACACTAAAAATCATCAGCCGCCCGGGCTGCGAAAAAATTATACGCTATGCTTTTGAGTATGCCATGAACAATGGCCGCAAAAGGGTATCGGTATTTTTAAAGGACAATATCATGAAAATGAGCGATGGCCTGTTCCGCGAGGTGTTTGATGAAGTGAAGGTTGAGTATCCTGAAATAGAAACCGATAGCTACATTATTGATATTGGTGCCGCTAAGCTTGCTACTGCCCCTGAGCGTTTCGACGTTATTGTGTGCGAAAACCTTTACGGCGATATTATATCAGACATTGCCGCTGAAATGACAGGCTCTGTTGGCCTTGCCGGCTCTGCCAATATTGGCAACCAATGCGCTATGTTTGAGGCTATCCATGGCTCTGCCCCCGATATTGCAGGCCAAGGCATTGCAAACCCATCAGGTATACTTTTAGGTGCTGTAATGATGTTGGTACACATTGGTCAAAACGATGTTGCCAACAAAATTCACAACGCGTGGTTGCGCACTGTAGAAGATGGTAACCACACGGTTGATATTTTCCGCCCGGGTTTAAGCAAGGCAAAGCTTACTACACGCCAGTTTACTAACGAGGTGATAGATAACCTGGGGCAAAAACCGCTTAAACTAAAAGAGGTTAGCTACAACACCGGCAACACCCGCAAAAGCAATATACAAGACAGCGACTTGCATTACACACACCCTACCAAAGACTTAGTGGGCATTGATGTATTCTTCGACTGGAACAAAGGCACTGCCCAAGAGTTTGGCGATACTATTAATGCACTAAGCACCGACCAACTGGTACTGCAAATGGTAAGTAACCGCGGGGCTAAAGTATGGCCCGATGGTTTTAAAGAAACCTTTTGTACCGACCACTGGCGCGCCCGCTTTAAATGCCCAGACAATGTTAAAAGTCTACCCTACTCTGCCGTGCTGGATTTAATGCACCGCCTTGTAGATGCCGGTTACTACGTTATTAAAACAGAAAACCTATACTTTTTTGACGGCAAGCCGGGCTACACCCGTGCGCAAGGGCAATAAAAAAATGAAAAACTAAAAGTGAAAAACTAAAAATAATTTTAAGGCGCGTAGGTTACGCGCCTTTTTTAATCTAACAAAAAACTTTGGGTAGATTAATTGTAAAAACACAATTTTTACAAAAAAGCCCCGCACTTTTACAAGGCGGGGCTTTATATTTCTACAAGCTATCAGCTAAAAGCTATAAGCTAATTAAGCTATCTCTTCAACAGTAAACTCGTAGCTTTCCATAATTTGGTTAGCTAACAGTTTACGGCAGGCCTCATCAACTTTGGTGCGGGCAACATCGGCATTATCGGCAGTAATTTCAAGGTTAATGCTTTTGCCAATACGTACGTTTTCTATCTCGGGCAAACCAATGTTTGTCATGCTAGATGTTACTGCTTTACCTTGAGGGTCTAACAGTTCTTTAAGGGGCATAATGTTGATGTGTGCTTTAAACTTCATTGCTATTGCGGGTAAATATGTTGTTTATGATTGATGTAATGATGTACAAAATTATAACAATAGGGAATGCGGCAAGCTGAAAAATTGCTAAAAGTGTAATTGCCAATGCTAAAAATATAAAACGCACCTCGTTACCTTTCCATGTAAAGGCTTTAAACTTCATGGCAAACAAGGGTATGGGCGATACCAATAACACCGCAAATAGCAACACTATACCTGATAATAATGCCGGGTGAAAACAATTAGCCATACTAAACGATTGGTGCTGTATTACATAATAAACCGTTGCCAAAAACAAACCATTAGCTGGTGTTGGCAAGCCAATAAACGAGTGGCTTTGCCTTGAGTATCAATATTAAACTTAGCTAAGCGGAAGGCAGAAAGGATGGGGACTAAAAGGGCTGGCAGAGAAAACAATAAGGTTAGCAAAACATTTTTAGGAGCCTCCTTAAGTACAAATAAAAAGATGTCTGGATTTGACAAAAGCGTTTGTAGAGCATACGCTTTATGAAAATAGCATTCCCACGATTCGCTAATTGCAATCAACATAAGCAAGCCCGGTAATACACCAAAGGTCACCACATCAGCTAACGAATCTAATTGTTTACCTAAATCTGAGTCTACTTTTAATGCCCGTGCAACAAACCCATCAACAAAATCGAAAAAGGCTGCGGCAAACATCAGGTAGATGGCAATATTATTATTTGGTAAGCCTGATTCGAAATCAAATCCCCACGAAAGTGATATAATACCCAAGAACCCGCAAAGCAGGTTTAACGATGTAACAATATTCGGTATCTGTCTTTTAATCATATCGGCGTAAAGGTAATATTATAATCCTACTCGTTGTAAGGTAAATTATTCTTGGCTTTTCAACTATTTTTTAGTACCTTCGTTATAGTATTTAGATTATAATTAACCCAACCCCAATTAATGAAAAAATTATACCTAGTTACACTGCTCTGCGGTGCTTTCGTCTTTTCAGCTAATGCTCAAAGCGTTGGCATCAATTCAGACGGCTCTAACCCCAACGGCAATGCTGTGCTCGATTTAAAATCTCCGGGCACAGGTCCGGGCAAAGGTTTGCTTATCCCCCGCATAACATTAGCACAGCGCACGGTAAATAACCAAGGCAGGTGGTTTGTTAAATGGATCGGGACTATTATATAGTGGCGCGGCCCAAGGCTTAATGGTTTACCAAACCGATGGTACCGAAGGTTTTTATTATAACATAAGCACAACAGCCACCCCAAACTGGGTGTATATTAACTCTGTAGGCCCAACCGGACCAACAGGGGCACAAGGCACTGCCGGTGCAGTTGGCGCAACAGGTCCACAAGGTGTGCAAGGCAACGTAGGTGCAACTGGCCCACAAGGTGTGCAAGGTAACGCAGGTGCTGTTGGTGCTACAGGCCCACAAGGCGTGCAAGGTAATGCCGGTGCCGTTGGTGCTACAGGCCCGCAAGGTATTCAAGGTGTGCAAGGCAATGTCGGCGCTGTGGGTGCAACAGGTCCGCAAGGTGTTCAAGGTAACGCCGGTGCAGTTGGAGCTACAGGCCCACAAGGCGTGCAAGGCAACGCAGGTGCTGTTGGTGCTACAGGCCCGCAAGGCGCCCAGGGTGTGCAAGGTGTACAAGGACCAACAGGTTTATTGTCAGCAGGTGTAACAGGTTCTACACCTTACTACAACGGTTCATCTTGGGTAACAAACTCTACCAATATTTACAACAATGGTGGCAACGTGGGCATTGGTAATTCAAATCCACAAAACATATTGCATATTCAAGGTGGCGAAGGCGCAGGTAGTGGCTACACGGGCATTTTGTTTGGCGGAGGCACATCTGGCAACGCTAAAATGGAAATACGCGGTGGGTCTACCCCTTTTATTGATTTTGCCAATGACGCTTCTATAGACTTTGATGCCCGTTTTATACTTAATGGCGATGACCAGTTAGGCTTAAGTGGCGCTAACCTTAAAATAGACAATCTTGCAGGTGTTGGCACCCGTTATGTAACGGTTGATAATACCGGCGTATTGGGTTCAACAACATTACCTACATCAGTATCAACAGTAACTGCAACAGCCCCTGTAATTAGCTCCGGAGGCACATCGCCAAACATATCATTAAACTTTGGTAATGGCCCGGCAGCTGCTGCTGGTGCAGGTACTTGGGCGCAAGGTAACTATGGGCAATATACCCCCACGCTACCTATCAAGACTTTAACACAACACCAAGCTACTGGGGCTGGAATTATATGCAAAACAGTACCAATGGACCCAACTCAATATCAAGCCAATGGTATAGGGAAATTATAAGCTTAGGTTCTGATTATGCAGGCCGCGGCGCAGGAGGCTATTCTTTAGAACTTGCCTACCCCCGCAACAGTGCACAGCAAGCCGGTGTTTGGATGCGCACAGTAGAAAATGGCGGCTACAGCGGCTGGTCAAGGATAGATGCCGGTTTACCATACAAAGGAATGGCATCGAGCATGCACGCCAGTATGGATGATATTACAACCTGGACAAACCTTAACACCGCTTGTGCTGATGATGCCGTTTATACAGTGCCATGGGGCTTTAACTTTAAAATTAACGGTGTAAACTATACCCAGGGTTGGATATCTACCAACGGCGTATTGGGCTTTGGCACTGGTGCAACCTCTGCATACTCTAACACCCAGTTACCTGCGTCAATATCTAACGACCCAATGTTGTTTTTCCATTGGGACGATGATGGCTCTAACTTAGCACGTTATACTGTGCTTGGCGCTGCTCCAAACAGGGTATGTTTTATTCACCAACGCTCGTCAGAAGCCCTTAGCTGCACCGGTGGTTCATCTCAGGTTGATGTATACATTCAGCTGCATGAAAACTCTAACATTATCTCTGTGCGCTATTTAGGCATTGGTAGTAACCTTGATGTGCAAGGCGCTAATGCAACCTACGGCTTTCAATTTGCAGGCGGCTCTGCAGCAATGGCTGTTCCGCTGGGTTACAATGCCCGCATGTTGGACGACAATGCCGGAAACCAAAGCTTTTCTATTGATTTAGGCCAATAATATTATTTTCATTAAGCAATCCCCCGGCTATGTAAACTACCGGGGGATTTTTTATTAATACCCACCCCTATGCGTACCCTACCCTTTTTATTTTTGCTTTTTACCTGCTTTTTTACGCGGGCACAAACAGGTAAACCCATTGGCACTGTTGGCAATAAACCTATAGACAGGCTTTTTTTGCAACGGTTGCAAACAGTAAATCCAGACTTTGGCTATACAGAAGATACAACCTATTTAAGGGGAATTGTAGCCAAGTACTACACCAGGCAACTGGTAATGGCCGACTCTGTAAAGAAACTGCCTGCATACGACTCTTTAAAGCTTGTTATTGAGGATATACGGAAAATGGCCGAGGCAAAATTGCTTGCCGATTATTATACCAATGTGTTGATGCAAAATGCTATAAAACCTACTGATAAAGAAATAGCTGACTATTACCAAGCCAATAAAAACAGCTATCTAACTACGCCAGTATATTCTTTTTTCAGGCGTATGCGGCTAGTGATGATAAAGACTTGGGCAAAACCATAAAAAACAACATGGCCACTATTTACAAGCAAGACCCTGCAACGTACCAAACAAGTAAAAAAGTTGACCCTAACTACACCCTTAACTTTGAAAATAATATACCTGTATACCCCAACAATGCACTATACAGCATTTTAAAAACCACTAAAATTGGCGAACCATCGGGCCCACACACTTTGCCGGGGCGTACAGAAAAACTTTATTTGCTGGTAACCTTTAACAAGCCCGAAACAGTTAAGCCCTGACCGAAGTAAGTGCCGATATACAAAACACCCTTAGCAACAATAAAAGGGTAATGTTTGAAAAAGCATTAACTGATAAGGCTAATAAAGATTACCCCATCAGGTTTAAATAGATTTAATTACTACATATTTTGCCCTTTCCAAAGCCCCTTAACCGGGGCTTTTCTATTATAGGTGGATATACTAAAACCTTACTAACACCGTTATGTAAGAAAACGACTGTTTTAGTAAGTAATCAGGGCAACTTTTTAGCTAATTTTATAGTTTAAAAGCCCGGTTTCAGTTTATAACGATACCACAACCAACCACCAAATGAAGTTTATTACACGTATTATTCTTTTCGCGGGACTTACACTAACGGCTACGGCCTACGGCCAGGCGCCTAAGTACAGTAACGAGTTTTTATCGATAGGCGTTGGCGCACGTGCCCTTGGCATGTCTAACTCCAATGTTGCTGGTGTTAACGATGTTACATCGGGCTACTGGAACCCCGCAGGGCTTAGCCAAATGACAGGCCGTGTGCAGGTAGGTTTAATGCACGCCGAATACTTTGCAGGTATAGCCAAATATGATTACGGCGCTATTGCCGCCCGCATAGACTCGCACAGCGTAGCTGGTTTATCTGTTATACGCTTTGGGGTTGATGATATACCCAACACTACAGAACTAATAGATAGCGATGGTAACGTTAACTACGACAACGTACAATCTTTTTCTGCCGCCGACTACGCGTTTATTTTAACCTACGCCCGCCAAAACAAAAAAGTGGCCGGCCTGCGTTATGGTGCTAATGCCAAAATTATAAACCGTAAGGTGGGCAAGTTTGCCAATGCCTGGGGCTTTGGTATTGATTTAGGCGCGCAATACAACGTTAAAAACTGGCATTTTGGTGCTTCGTACCGCGATGCTACCTCTACCTTTAACGCTTGGAGGTTTGATATACCTGATAACATGCGCGATGTGTTTGCCAGCACCGGCAACACCATACCCAGCAACTCTGTAGAGGTTACCCTGCCACGCCTTATACTTGCCGCAGGCTACAAATGGAACATTAAAAAATTCTCTGTTTATACCGAGGTTGACTTTAACATAACTACCGACGGTAAGCGTAACGTTGCCATAAAAAGCGACCCTTTTAGCATTGACCCAACCTTTGGTTTGGAACTAGGCTATGGCAACTTTGTGTTTTTACGCGCTGGCGTTGGCAACATACAGAAATATACTGATGATAACGGCAAGCAGGTTACCTCTGTTCAACCCAACATGGGCTTAGGCATAAAACTACGCAGCGTGTGTATTGACTATGCTTTAACAGACATAGGCAACGCGTCGGTAGCACCATACTCAAATGTATTCTCCCTACGTTTTGATATTAACGCTAAAGGCGGAAGTAAGAAATAAAGGCAAAAAAATAAAAAGGCATTAACCACCAGCCTATGAAAAAGTTTTACCATTTAGTTTTTCTACTGCTACTTACCCTTAGCGCCGCAGCCCAACCCTACGGCAACGAGTGGATAAACTACAGCCAGCAGTACTACAAGTTCCCCATTACCAAGGCGGGCGTTTACCGTATAGACTCTACTGCGCTTGCGCAGGCGGGTATTAACACTTTTGGCTTAAACCCGGCCAACTTTCAGGTATTTGGCCGCAGCCAGGAGTTGAAAGTTTTTGTTAACGGAGAGGTTGATGGCAACTTTAACACCGGCGACTATATTGAGTTTTATGCCGAAGGTAATGATGGTTGGTTAGACTCTTTGATATACGCCCCGGGTCAAAAACAAGCAAACCCATATTGGAGTTTATTTACTGATACTGCATACTACTACCTAAGCTGGAACACCACAGGTGGCAACCAACGCATGAACTCTATTGCATGGCAAGCCGGCAACGGACTGCCTGTAACAAGCTATTTTATACGTGAGTTTGTTGATATACGCGATAACCCACCCGCGCTAAGTACCCGCAGGTACCGCTTTGGCGAACTTGATGCCGTAGGCGGCAGCGACCCTGAATACGTTACCGGCGAATGCTGGGCAGGTGCCCGTATTACCGCCAACAATGGTGTGGTAAGCATACCGGCTATGCAAAGTGCCAATGCTGCCAATGGCACGGGCATAAATGCCGAATACGAGGCGCGGTTTGTATCGGTAAACAACAACCCGGCTTCATCGCCCAACCACAGGTATAAGCTAAAGTTTGCCAACTCGCCAGAGAAAGACACATCGTTTACCGGCTACCAGCAGGTAACGCTAAAAATATCAGTACCTACTACCAGCTTAGGAGGCACAACATCGCAAGCCACGTGGACGTATTTAAACGTGCCACCGGCTACAGCAGCCCAATCATCATTAGTATACCAAAAGCTGCGCTACCCGCATACCTACAACTTAGAAAACGCGGTAGGCTATACCATGTATGTACCCGATAACGCAAACAATGCATCGGCCCAAATAAACATTACCAACTTTAACAACTCGGCATCGGCACCCATCGTTTACGATATTACCAACGGTAACCGCATTGCCCCAAGTGTTACCGGCGCTGCATTTTCTATTATAGCGCCTAATGGCAACCCCGGGCTTAACAAGTTTTTTGTTACATCAAACGCCAGGGTAACCTACATAAACGGCAGCCAAATTAAGCCGGTAAACACAGACCCTTTCCGCTACGCGCAATTTGTAAACTACGAGAGCGAGGTTGTAAACCACGACTTTGTGATAGTAACCCACAAGAGCTTAATGGCATCGGCCAACCAATACAAGACCTATAAAAACCTGCGTGGTTTTAACGCGGGGGTAATAGATATTGACGATTTGTACGACCAATTTGCTGCCGGTGTTAAAAAAGACCCGCTAAGCATGCGCCGTTTTGCAGAGTATGCATTAGACAAATGGACTGTTAAGCCTAAATACTTATTCATTATTGGCAAATCGGTAGAGCCTACGTTTTGGCGTATAGGCAACGACCCGCCAGAGTTTGACAGCTACAACCAAAACCTGGTGCCTAGCTTTGGCTACCCACCAAGTGATGTAGCTATAACGGCACGCACCAATGGATCGGGCATGGCGCCGGCGCTTATTACTGGCCGCCTAAGCACCCCCAACAATACAGAAGCCGGTTGGTACCTTGATAAGGTAATACAATACGAAAGCAACAACCCGGCAGCGTGGATGAAAAACGTTGCCCACTTTGCAGGGGGAACAACCCAACAGGAAGTTGACCAGTTTTTAAATTATTTAAATAACTACGGCAATTTACTTACTGATACATTATTTGGCGGCACTATAAATTTGTTTACCAAGGCCACCAGCGACCCTATAGACCAATCATTGGGCGACTCTGTGCGCAGCCTGGTAAACGATGGTATTTCTATAATGAACTTTTTTGGCCACGCATCGGGCAACGGTTTTGATATCAGCCTAGATGAGCCATCTACTTACGATAATGCCGGTAAATACCCGTTAATGATTGGTAACTCGTGCTTTGCGGGCGACATTCACCAACCGCGCGGATACAGCAACAGCGCAAGCGAGAGCTGGATATCTATACAAAATAAAGGAGCCATTGCGTTTTTAGCCTCTATAACCTTAGGCATACCCCCTATTTAAATGTATTTACCAATAGGCTGATAGAAAACCTTGCCTGGCGCAAGTATGGCCAGCCATTGGGTGTAAGCATAAAAGATGTTGGCGATTATTTTGCCAGCGACCCACAGTTTTACGATAATTACTTTGTAAGGAATACGTTCTTTCAAATGACCTTAAACGGCGACCCATCGCTGGTTATAAACTCTTTCCCAAGGCCCGATTATGAACTAACACAAGCAGGGGTTTATTTTGAGCCTACCGATGTTACTACCGACCTTGACACCTTTGCCATGAAGGTGGTAATTACCAACCTGGGCCGCGCGATAGCCGATACTTTTATTTTAGATATTAACCGCCGTTTCCCCAACAATAGCGATACAACCTACAAAGTGCAGGTGGGTAATGTATACTACAGAGATACTATAACAGTAAGATTCCCCGTAGAACAACTGCGTGGTGTAGGTATAAACACCTTTACCGTTAGAGCCGATTTTCCATCGGATATAGACGAGATGAACGAGTTTAACAACGATGTTATTACTACACTAAATATACGTTCTACCGATATAAGCCCGGTATACCCTTACGACTATGCCATTGTACCGAGCGGAACGATTACATTGAAAGGATCTACCTACGACCCATTCGCACCATCGCGCACGTACCGTTTGCAGGTAGACACAACAGACTTATTCATAAACCCAATAGTAAATACTACCGTAACCCAAGGAGGCGGTGTGGTAAACTTCCCTGTTAACCTAACCCTGCCTGATAGTACAGTCTACTTCTGGCGCATATCGCCCGAGCCGGCACCGGGTGACACAGCTTATAAATGGAGGGAACAATCGTTTCAGGTGATAAACGGCCAAACAGGCTGGTCTCAAGACCATTTCTTCCAGTTTAAAAAAGACCAGTTTAACCTGATTAAATACGACCGCCCCAACCGTTTATTTAAATTTTTTACCGGGTACAAAACACTAACGGCTTACAATAAAAACTTCTGCAATACCTGTTATTCTGATTTTCCCGGTGTATTGTACAAGATTGATGTAGACAACCAGGATTATGATGGGTATTTGTTAAACAACGCCATACACATAGCGGTAATAGACTCGCTAACGCTACAACCCTGGGGCACAAAATGGACCGATAACTCACAATCTCCACCTGTTGTTTATAACCCAACACATGCGTTTGGCCAAATTAATGGGGACAACGTTGCCCGCCAACGTGTAGAGTACTATTTCATCTTCCGCCCACAGGCAAGTACCGCGCAAATGAATAATATGTTAAACATGTTACATGCCATACCTAAAAGCGCTTATGTGCTTGCATACTCTTGGAACCAAACCATGTTTGGCTCTAATGCTAACTGGCAAACGATAAGGACATTCTTCCAAGACTCGTTACACGCATCAAACATAAGTAGCGTAGGCGACAGCCTTGCATGGATATTCTTTGGCAAAAAGAACGACCCCTCTGTAGCGCAACAAGTAGTATCGGCAGCGCCACTTAGTAATGAGCAAATTACCCTTACAGCCCAACTACCAACAGACCGCAGTGCCGGTAGCTTTACCTCTACCAAAATTGGCCCCGCACAGGCTTGGAACACTTTAAAATGGCGTTCTGAACCGGGCGAAAGTGCAGAAGACACTATACACCTGAAAATTATTGGTATACAGGCCAACGGCGCTGAAACAACGTTGATAAACGCTCTGACATTAGATAGCGCCACCTTCAACTTAAGTAGTGTTGTTAACCCAGCCACATACCCATACTTAAAGTTGAACGCATACATGCGCGATGACTCTGTTAAAACACCTATGCAGCTAGACCGCTGGCAGGTGTATTATACACCGTACCCGGAGTTTGCTGTAAACCCATTAATATACAGCCAGCTTGATAGCTTACAGTTAGAGGAGGGTGAAGATATGACCTACCGTGTAACGGCTGAAAACGTTACCCCTTTTAGTCTACCCCCAAGTGATAGCTTAAAGGTAAATTGGTGGGTATTTGATGGCAACAACGTTCGCCACGATTTACCCCTGCAAAAAATTAAGCCTATTGCCCCTAACGATATTGATACCCTTGTAGTAACAAACAATACGATAGGTTATAAAGGAGTTAATACCCTTTGGTTGGAGTTAAACGCTTTTGGCGCAGGCCACCGCGTAGAGCCTTACCATTTTAACAATTACGCTACCCGAACCTACGAGGTAAGCGGCGACAGGGTGAACCCGTTGCTTGATGTTACATTTGACGGGTTACACGTAATGGATGGCGATATAATATCGCCCAAACCTATGGTGGTTATTACGTTGAAAGACGAGAACAAATTCCTTGCGCTGGACACAACATCGTTTAAGGTGTTTTTAACCGACCCTGCGGGTAACCAGGTGTTAATTCCTTATATAAACAACCTGGGTGAGCTTATACTTGATTTTACACCGCCAAATTTACCAGCCAACAATGCCAAGATACAGTGGGCGCCAAACTTTACTATGGATGGCAAATACTCTCTGCTAATACAGGCTAAAGATAAATCGGGCAACGTGTCGGGCAAGAACGATTACCGCATTACGTTTGAGGTGATAAATAAGGCTACCATTACGCAGGTAATGAACTACCCTAACCCATTCTCTGACCGCACCAAGTTTGTATTTACCCTAACCGGTAGCGAAGTACCAACGTACTTTAAAATTCAGATTTTAACCATTACCGGTAAGGTAGTGCGAGAGATTAACGTAGACGAACTGGGCCCTATACACATAGGCCGCAACATAACCGATTATGCATGGGATGGCCGCGACGAATTTGGCGACCAACTGGCTAACGGTGTGTACTTATACCGCGTAGTTACCAAGCTTAACGGAGAGACTATTGAACGCCGCGATAGTGGCGCCGATAACTGGATTAAGCAGGGCTTTGGTAAAATGTATTTGATGCGCTAATGGCTAAGAGTGTTATAGACGAGCATACATTAAACGAAGTGCTGGAAAGGCTTAATAAGCTGTCGCCAGACACACAACGGCAGTGGGGAAAGATGAATGTTTCCCAAATGCTGGTGCACCTCAGCTGTACACTTAAAACAGGTCTTGGCGAGTTAAAAGCCAAGAATGTATATGTGCCGTTAATTAGTCCGCTGATGAAGCGCTACCTTATGCGCGGCGGCAGGTTTATGAAGGGGGCTACACCCACCATGGGCGAGTTCCTGATTAAAGAGCAGTACGACTTTGCCACATCTCGCAACGAGTTTATAGATATACTTAACCGCTTTGTTGCCGAGGGCAGAAAAGAGCAGCTAAAACGCCACCCGTTTTTTGGTAAGATGGATGCCGAGGCATGGGGTAAAACATCGTACGGGCATATAGACCACCACCTTAGGCAGTTTGGAGTATAGTTGTTAGTGGCAAAGTGGCATGTGGCAAAGTTTAAAAGAAAGAGATTTTTTAAAGCAGTACATTAGCAGCCTTAAAAAACACAGACATGCCACACATAGCCATTATATCATCCAGTGTACGGTTGGGCCGCAAGAGCCACCGCGTTGCTACCTTCTTTAAAAAATATATAGAAGCTAACTACAATGCTACGGCTGAGATTGTGGACTTAATGGAGTATCAGTTCCCCATGTTTGATGAACGTTTGCGCTTAATGCCTAACCCAAGTGAAAAGATACTGGACTATGCAGGCCGCATTGAAAAAGCCGATGGAGTGTTGATTGTTACGCCCGAATATAACGGTGGATACCCCGCAGCATTAAAAAATGCTATTGACTTATTACTCCCTGAATGGAAACGCAAACCTGTTGCTATATCTACCGTATCGGGCGGAATGTTTGGCGGTACGCAGGTTATTACATCGCTTACATTCTCTCTGTTCAAAATGGGTGTATTGCTTGTTCCGGCTATGTTCCCCGTGGCGACTATTGACAAGGCTTTTGATGAAGAAGGCAACCCTGCAGATGCTGAAGGGGTAAACAAACGGGCCAAGGCTTTTGTAGACGAACTGTTTTGGTGTGTTGATGCAAGGGCGAAAATGCAGTAGGCACACTATTAGTTTCTTCCTAGGTAATTAAACCTTTTGGCTTGATTATTGTCTGAACATCAATTACACACATGCATTAATGAAGAAGCTTATTTTATTGCTGTTGCTATTTATTTCTATTTCAATAAGTAAAGCCCAAAACGGTACCATTGCCGGCCATATTAAGAGTACAGCTAACGAACCTCTTATTGGGGCAGCAGTAACCCTTTTAAACCCAACAGACTCTGCGCTTATAAAAGGTAGTATTGCTGATATTGATGGTAATTTTAAAATAGCAGACATTACGCCCGGCAACTACGTTTTAAAGATTTCATTCTTAGGCTATCTTCCATACATACAAGCCATAACGGCCACAGCCGATAGTATTAACCTTGGGGCGATTGTAATGCAGTCTAACGCCAAGCAATTAGGCTCTGTTAACGTTCAGGGTGTGGCTACGCCGGTAATAGTAAAAGGCGATACCACCCAATACAATGCAGGCTCTTTTAAAACCAACCCCGATGCAACATCTGAAGACCTTAGTAACCAAAATGCCGGGCATTACTGTTGTTGATGGTAAGGTGCAGGCGCAGGGCGAGGATGTAAAAAGCGTGTTGGTAGATGGCAAGCAATATTTTGGTGACGATGCCAGCGCGGTTCTTAAAAACCTGCCTGCCGAGGTGGTAGATAAGATACAGGTATTTGACAGGAAAAGCGACCAAAGCCAGTTTACCGGTTATGATGATGGAAACACCACTAAGACCATAAACATTGTAACCAAGGCCCAATTCCGCAATGGGGTATTTGGCCGTGCGTATGGGGGTTATGGGTATGAAGACAAGTGGAAAGGTGGCGCCACCGTAAACCTGTTTAAAGATAAGCGCCGCATTACTTTGCTATTTAACACCAACAACATAAACGAGCAAAACTTTAGCACCGACGATTTACTAGGAGTAACCAGTGGAGGTTCTCAAGGTGGCGGTCGTGGCCGTGGAGGAATGGGCGGCGGTGGCGGAAGGCCCGGCGGCGGCAACAATGCCGACAACTTTTTGGTAGACCAACGGGGCGGTATTACCACCACCAACGCAACGGGTTTAAACTACAGTAACACCTGGGGCAAGTTGGAATTTACCGGCAGCTACTTTTTCAACTCAACGGGAAATGATGCGGTAAGCAATTTATTCCGCACGTATATAAGCCAGCAAAACCAGGGGTTGACGTATGCTGAAAACTCAACATCAACCAGTAATAACATTAACCACCGTGCTAATTTGCGTTTTGATTGGAAGATAGACTCGCTGAATTCTATTCTTTTTCAACCCAAATTTACCTACCAGAAAAACGATGGCAGCAGCAGCATTTATGGCAGCAACCAGCGTAACGATACCTTGCTTAGCAACACAGCAAATAATTATAGCTCTGATTTAACAGCGGTAAACTTTTCGGCTCCCCTACTCTACCGTCATTCGTTCAATAAAAAAGGGCGTACCATATCATTGAATCTAACACCGGGCTATAACAACAGCATGGGCAACAGCAACCTGTTATCGTACACAAATTATTATGCCGATACTTTAGCATCAGACACGCTTAACCAGCTATCAAACCTTGATAAAGAGGGCTACGTACTGTCTACCAACCTTACCTATACCGAGCCTATAAGCAAGGGCATGCAATGGATGTTTACTTATGGTAACAACCTAAACAAAAGCAGTTCTGACAGGCAAACATTTAACTTTTCTGAAGTAGACAATAACTACTCGCGTTTTGATACCACGCTGTCTAATACATTCAACAGTTTTTATCATTCAGAATCGATAGGAACAAGCATACGTGCGCAAAAAGAAAAATGGAACCTTATGGTGGGTGTTAACTACCAATGGGCCCAGCTTACCAACGAGCGTTTGTTTCCCTACCAGTACGATTTGCAAAAGAACTTTAACAGCGTGCTGCCCAGCGCCATGTTTATGTACAAGTTTACGCCCAAGAAAAACCTGCGCATATTTTACCGCAGCAACAACAACGCGCCCAGCGTAGACCAGTTGCAAGATGTGATAAACAACAGCAATCCGCTGCAACTTAGCACCGGTAACTCTAATCTTAAACAGGATTTTTCTAACGCATTAAACCTTCGCTACAGCGCGGTAAATGCCGATAAAAACACATCGTTCTTTGCGCTGCTTAGCGGTACGTATACGGCAAACTACATTAGCAAAAGCACCTACATTGCGCAGTTTGACACTACATTGAACGGGGGCATTTTATTGGCCGAAGGCTCGCAGCTTACTATGCCCACAAACATAGATGGGTATTATAATTTACGGTCGTTTTTAAACTACAGTTTCCCTATAACTAAAATAAAAACCAACCTTAGTTTTAACGGGGTGTAACGTACAGCCGCACGCCGGGTATTATTAACGGCGCGGCTAATTTTGCCAATAGCACAGGCGCATCGCTGGGTATTGTGCTTAGCAGTAATATTAGCGAAAAGGTAGACTTTAGCATATCATCAAACAGTAGTTATAACAACATTGCAAATACGCTGCAAACCAACAGCAACAGCACTTTTTATAACCAAAACTCGCGCTTTAAAATACAGGCCCAACCGTGGAAAGGTCTTGTGCTAGCTACCGATGTTAGTCACCAGTTTTACAGTGGCTTATCTAGCAGCGTTACACAAAATTACCTGTTGTGGAATGCCGGTATTGGCTACAAATTTTTAAAGGCCCAAGCGGCTGAAATAAGGCTGACCGCTTTTGACATTCTTAAACAAAACAACAGCGTTAGCCGGAATACTACTGAGACCTATTACGAAGACACGCAAACCAACGTGCTGCAACGTTATTTTATGTTGACGTTTACCTACAACTTTAAGTATTATAAGAAAGGTTCATCGCCTGTAAATGATACCCCGCGCGATGGCGATATGCGTATGGGGCCACCTCCGGGCGGACCGGGTATGCCACCACCTCCGGGCAATTAATTACATACCTTTGCAAAAAGTGTTTTATAGCATGAAACAATTAGTATTTGTATGCGTGTTGCTGAATATTGCGGCAACAACTTTTGGGCAGGCCGCTTCTAAATGGACTGCAAAACCTGTTAAGGCCGATGGTAAGTCTGCCGAATGGGTACACCCATTTGACTACTATGATAAAGAAACCAAACTGACTTTTTCTATAACCAACGATGATACCAATTTATACCTGTGTTTTGAAAGCAGCGATATTGGCACGCACCTTAAAATAAAAAAGGCAGGCATAACTGTAACCCTTAGCGGCAAAGGCAAAGAAAGGTACCAAGGCGCTATTACCTACCCTGTGATAGATAAGAAAAACCCACCCCAACAAAACGGTGAAGTACCCGGGCAAAAAATAGATTTATATAAGGCCAATGCCATGTTTGTATTGACCAATAAAAATGTAAAAGCAAGTGGCTTTGCTACTAAAAACGGCTTGCTTAGTTTAGACGATACAACAGGCTTACACACAGGCATACGCTGGGACTCTACCAACAAAATGGTATACGAAATTGCAATACCTTTTACCGAACTTTTTGGCGTAGGCTATAACCCGGCGTTGCTAAACAACGACATTAACCTTAGCGTTGAAATTAGCGCAATGGAGCAACCCAACTTTAGCCCCGGTGGCAAGGCAAGCGATGATATGGGAACAACGCAGGGGGTAAACCAAAACTATGGCGGGCCCGCCCAACAACCTAATGGCATGGGCAATGGCAGCATGGCGGGGCCGGGCGGGGGTATGATGGGGCAACCCAATACTACAATGAACAGGCCTGATTACCCACCACCAATGCAACGAAACGCGTTGTACGAAAAAGCTTCTTTTAAAGAAAAATTTAAATTGGCTAAAAAGAAATAGGATTGCTTTTTACCTCATCCTAAATCCTTCTCCTAAATGAGAAGGACTTGCATGTCCGTTCCTGACATTAGGTTATTCGGCTACCACTGCTGGCGGGTATTCCATTTTAAGGCCTTCCAGGGTATCAACAATTTTTTGGGCTATAAGTAGGTTGCGGTACCACTTGGTATCTGCGGGTACAATTTGCCACGGAATGTCTTTGCTGCACTTATCAAAAATACGCTCGTAGGTTTTCATATACTTATCCCACTGCTTGGCTTCCAGTTGGTCGGCAGAGTTGTATTTCCAATGCTTGGTGGGGTCGTCTACACGGGCCTGCAGGCGTTCGTGCTGTTCTTCGCGCGATATATGCAGATAGAATTTTAAGATGATAGTACCGCTATCCTGCACATGTTTTTCAAAGTTGTTAATTACCGTATACCTGCGCTCAATCTCTTTTTTATCAAAGGTTTTGTGTACGGTAGGGTACAAAATATCTTCGTAGTGAGAGCGGTTAAAAACCTGGAACATACCCTTTGACGGAAGGCATTGGTGTATGCGCCACATAAAGTCGTGCCCCCGCTCTATTTCTGTTGGCGCTTTAAACGATTTTACGTTACAGCCCTGTGGGTTTACACCTGTAAACACATTGCGTATTAACCCATCTTTGCCCGATGCATCCATACCTTGCAACACCACCAGCAGCGAGTGTTTCCCTTCGGCATACATCAGGTGCTGAAGCAGTTCCAGTTTCTTCTTTAGCTTATCCAGTTCCTTCTCGCCTTCTTCTTTTGTTTGCTTACCGGTGTATTTGGTATCAATATCTTTTAGTTTGATGCTCATAAGCAAATATACTCGTTAATTAATGCGAAGATAACTGTCCCCCTCACAGAGGAGGTTGAGTGATTATAATACCGACAACCCAAACAAAATCGCATCGCCTTATAACCCAAAGGGCTGTAAATATTTTTTTCAAAATGTTGAGCTTGCGAAATCCCGCAAGGCGGGAAACCTTGACTATTTATATTTTTTAGCTTCATATATTCCGATAAATAATTGTGTTTTTTGTCCCCCTCACAGAGGGGGTGCCTGAAAGGCGGGGAGGTTTTCCAATGTAAAAATCCTCCCTCCAAAGGGAGACATTTGTTATCGGAAACGCCTGCGGCTGTAAATAAAAATTACAAAATGAACCTTCGGTTCGTACCCCCTCCAACTTCACTTCGTTCCGTTTTCCTCCCCCTACTTGTAGGGGGAGGTGTCCGACAAAGGAGGACGGTGGGGGTACTGAAAACCCAAAGGGCTGTAAATATTTTTTTAAAATATTTAGCTTGCGAAATCCCATAAGGCAACCAACCATAACTCCGGAGGAGTGTAATGTCAATAGAAAATAAAGAAGGGGCTAAACTCCCTCCCTAATTTTAGGGAGGGGTTGGGGGTGGGTACTAACAAGCATATAAGGCATTTTTGGTCTTGCCCCTACAGTAGCGTCGGGGTTACTGCAAAGATACAACCTCAACAGGGCCTTTGTCAAGATTTTTTTGTGAATTAGCTTAACAATAAATCAAACAATTTGCCCGCATAGCTGTAATTAACTATATGAAAAACATGGCCCTTATAACCATACTATTTGCATGCAGCTTGCAAACACTTAATGCCCAGTTGGCCGATACTTCCTTATATGCAACACGCTACGCAAAAACCAACCGTGCGCATGCTATTGTGTTAGGCAGTTGGGGTGCTGTAAACCTACTTGGCGGTACCGCATGGGCACTAGGTAGCACCGGGCAAACACGCCAATTTAATGTAATGAATGCAGCCTGGGGAGGCATTAATTTAGGTATTGCATCGTTAATGTTTATAGGGCTTAAAAAAGAGAACGCCAAAACCTATTCTCTGTATGATAACATACAAAGGCAGGCCCAACTAGAAAAAGTGTTGTTGTTTAATACTGGACTGGATGTAGGGTATGTAATGGGCGGCTTAGCAATGAACTACTACGGGCAATTACCCGATGCTAAAAACGGGCAGCGCCTGCAAGGCTTTGGAAAAAGTATAATGGTACAAGGCGGCTTTTTATTTGTACAAGACCTTGTGTTTTATCTACTGCATGCCAACAACCGCAAAAAGCACCAAGGCGGCTGGCAAGTGCAAATAAATGGGCGGTAGTATATACTCGGAGTATTTAAAAATTAAGTAGGTTGGGTTACTGCAAATAAATAGCCTGCAGAGGGGGTTTGTCAAGATTTTTGTACCTTAGCATAACAATGAACCAAGAAGAACTAAAGAAAAAAATAATCGAGAAGCTTTATCAAACCAATGATGAAGAAATCTTGGATATTGTCTACTCATTACTAGAGCCAGAGGCTGAATATAACACTTCAGCTCCATCTTCAGAAGCAGAAATGAAAGCTGTTTTGGAAGGGTTGGAAGATATTAAGAATGGCAATATAGTTAGCGATGAAGAGGTGCAAAAGAATTTGGATAAATGGCTAGACGAGTAATTTGGTCACGTAGGGCTGAGAAGGATCAGGAACACATTTTACGTTATTGGAAAAATCACAATAAATCGTCAGCTTACTCCAAGTTATTAAAAGCCAAGTTCTCTGAAGTATTAAACCTTGCGGGGAAAAATCCAAAAGTTGGGCAGCAATATTCTACAGGCGCCGTCCGGTATATTATTTTCCGTGATTATAAAATATTCTATTCCTATACAAAAGAAACTATTAACGTAATTACCATTTGGGACACGCGCCGCAATCCGGAAGAGTTTAAGGTTAAGTAGTTTGGACTAATGTATAGGTAGAATCAGTGACGGGGTTTGTCTAAAGTTAATCAACCTATAAAAGTATTGTTTTTGTGCGGTGGGTTGTCCACGCCCTGTGTGAACACAAAATTTTGCATGGCAATTAGTGTGGTTAGACTTGTGCGAAAGCAAAATTGAAGTGTTTTTTGGGCGTGGTGTCTTTTCTTTGATTACTTTCTTTGGGCATGCAAAGAAAGTAATGCCGTCGGCAGACAAGCGCCGCAGGCAAAGAAGAGATTGCTTCGCTTGCAATGATGCTAATGATAAGGTATGGTGATTAATTGAGATCCCGAATCAAGTTCGGGATGACGATATAGTAATTAATTTTTCACTTTTAGTTTTTCATTTTTAGTTCAAAGAACGTACCACCACATTCAAATCATTCACCCAGCGGTAGTCTTTAGCGTAAAGCGTGTTTAGGTTGCGCAGGGTGTTAGGGTCTAGGTTTATGCCCTTGTAGCTATCAGCAGGGTTTAGCGGCGCATGCTTAATCTTAGGCAGGTCTGCCGTTTCTACGGTAGTGTTATAGCCCACCCACGTTTTTCGCCCCAGTAGTACTGCCGGAATATGTGGTAACAGCTTGCGCCCTATCGTAAATAATATAATGGGTAGCAGGGCCAACATACCTACCGATGCAAAAACATCGAACAAGCGCTTGCTACGGCGGTTGCCGGGCTTGGCAATAGAGTTAATGTCTATGGTGTATAAATCGCCATTGGTGTTTATAGAGTTGCTACCGATGATAAAGAGACTTTCGGGCGGGGCAATTTTATATTCAACCTCGTTCCGCACACCGCTCATGTGGCTTATTATCTCCTGTGCCGAAATATCCTTGGCACAAAATATCACCTCGTTAATACCATAAATGCGGGTAATATCGGCCAGTTGGTTAAGCGTACCTATGTACTCATTATCGTGCGGCATGCTATCTGTAGGCGATACCAGCTTTATAAACTGCGACTGTATGCCGCTTTGGCGGGTAAGGGCTAACACACGGCTGCCTTCTTCGGGCAGGGCTACAATAGCAATGCGCTTACGGCGACTGATATCAAAGTCGAACGATTTGTATTTAATGGCATGTAACACCAACCTGCTAATTACCATTGTAAATACCGCTCAGGCAGCGCCCAATAATATTAAGGCGCGGGAGAATCGGTAATCCTCGTTTAATAACGCGTAGCCTACCAATATCAATAGAGTGCCCACAGCAATGCCCCGCACTATGCGGCTAATGTGTACAGGCTTATCGTACCCGCCGCTGTAATATACCCCACCTAGCCAAAATACTATGTACGATGGTACAACCACCTGCATAAACAGGGCTGGGTATGCCCCACCCTGCACATATATCTGGTTATGCTCCCAATAGTTCTTTAAAAAATACATACCACCAAATAGCACGGCCGCATCAAACAACGGCAAAGCGGCATTTACGGCAAAGCGGCGCACAATGGCCAAACCTGCACGCAGGTAAATAGCCATATTAATAAGGAACGAGAATGTTGCCGCGTTTTGCTGGGAGAAATGCTTGCGGGCAAAAATCACCATCGCCCTATAAAACACAAACACATAGTTAACAGAGCCTTTTTTGGTACTCTCGCCCTTGTAGTGTATTATCCGTGTTTCGGGGAAGTAATAATTCTTATACCCCCTTTTTGTATGCGGTAGCTAAGGTCAATATCCTCGCCGTACATAAAAAACTCTTCATCAAGCAAACCTACTTTGTCCAAGGTTTCTTTACGCATCAGCATAAAAGCACCCGATAGTACATCCACCTCGTGGGTTTTGTCTTTATCAAGGTAACCCAAATGGTACCGCCCAAACTTCTTCGATTTTGGAAAGAGTGCTGAAAGGCCGAATATTTTATAAAACGCCACCGTAGGGGTGGGCAACCCGCGCTTACTCTCGGGTAAAAACACCCCGCGCCCGTCTATCATCTTCACACCAAGGCCGCCCGCATCGGGGTGGGCATCCATAAAGGCAACAACCTTTTCAAAAGTGTCTTCTTCTACTAAGGTATCAGGGTTAAGCAGCAGAATATACTTGCCACTGCTAAGGCGCATGGCCTGGTTGTTGGCAAATGAAAAGCCGGTGTTCTGCTTGTTTTCAATCAGTTTGGCCTAGGGGAATTTGTCCTTAACCATAGCCACAGAACCATCAACCGAGTTGTTGTCTACTACCCATACCTCGCCCTCTACGTTTTTCAACGCGGTAAAGACAGAGCGTAGGCACTGTTCTAAAAAGTACTCTACGTTGTAGTTAACAATAACAACCGATAGCTGCATAAAGGGGCAAATATCTATATAAAAGCCCTCATTATAAAATTTAGCCCGAACTTAGCCCCGTGTCAAACTCATTACCCGACCCCATAAGTTACTTTTTAGGCAAGCGTGTTGCTACTTACCAAAGCCCCATTAGCGGCAAGCTAGAGGTTTGGGCCTACCGCGGAAAGAAAATCCTGTATTCAGAAAATGCTACCCAGTCGTTCGATTCGTTGCATAAGCTATTTCAAAAAGTGTTTCCCAAGCGCAGGCATTAAAAAGAACCTTGCCAATCCGCCAAAGCAGATTTTGCTCTTAGGTTTGGGCGGGGGTAGCGTGGTATCTATTATTCGCGATGAGTTGAACATTAAATCGCCCATTGATGCTGTAGAGCTAGACCCTATGATTATAGGCATAGCTAAAGACCATTTTAATATAGATAGGTTTGATGGGTTAAATATTATTAATGCCGATGCCTACGATTGGGTGATAGACGCCCAAGCCCAGTACGACCTTATAGCGGTAGATATTTTTGCCGATGATAAAGTGCCCGTTAAATTTTTTGATGAAGCCTTTAACCTGGCCCTGCTGAAATTATTGCCGCCGGGTGGCAAACTGGTATTTAATATAATGGTAGAAAGTTTAGAGTATCAACAAAAGGCACAGCACCTATCTACCCTGTATGCGGCACAACCGGGTATCACCGTCAGGGTAATATCGCCCATACTACATAATAATGTATTAATAGTGGAAAGAGGGTTTTAGCACTATGAGCAAACCTAATTTGAATTTTTTTATCCCTAGCCCCCAACCCCACGCCCCTAAGTACTATATTTACACCCCAATCAAAAAAATTATGTCCGTTTATGGACGTTTTTTACGATTTGTTTCAGTTCATGTTCACAGCTATTACCTTAATATTAATAGGGCTTTACGCCATTGGTGCTATCCTGTTTGGGCATAGCTTTTCCGATAAAGGCAAGTTTTTGTTTTTGCCACGCCCGGTTTTAATCACAAAATTTGTATCATCAAGTTACAGGTCATGGACGATAAAGTAATATTTTACGTAGCAGTAGCGGTTGTTTGGGGCCTGTACAACCTTTATACAAAGGGTAAGAAAAAGGTAGCTCAGCAAAAGCAAACCCCAAGGCCGGTTGAACAAACCAAGCCTGTTGATATTGACCAAATGCTGGAAGAACTTTTAAACCCTACCAAAAAGGTTGTAGAAGTAAAAAAGGCCGAAGAGGTAAAACCTATACAGGCCGAATTTACCGGTAACGAAGATGCCCAAAAATCGGCCGACCAGGCGTTTGATTTTGACGCCGGCAGGTATTACGAGGAGTTGAAGAAAATTGAAAAAGAAGAAGTAGCTAAAAATAATATGTCGTTAGAAGCGCAGATGATGTCCGAAATCGGACAGTCTGATACCCCGGTGGCAACGGTGGTTGAAGAGCGTGTGGAAAACGTAAATGTTAACGAGTGGCTTACTGCCAACGGCGATGACATACGGAAAGCGATAATTTGGAGCGAAATTTTAAAGCGTCCGGCATGGGCAAATTAAATTTTTGCAACCCCAAATTTAACCTAAGGTACGTTTGCGCATAACATTAATTTATATCTTAGCGAACTTTTTTAAAACATTAAATAGAGTTAGAACCCTTACCAATACTGAATTATGGAGAGAAAAGTTTACTTTCTGGCAATTCTGGCTACTTTGTTCGCACTGTCCGTATTCGGACAAGGCGGTACAGGTACCCTTAAAGCGGTAGTAAAGAACGTTGACAACGGCGAAACTTTACCATTCGTACCCGTTTTGCTAGAGCAAGGCGGAACCCAGGTACGCAGCGGTGTTACCGATATTAACGGCGTTGTTGAGATTAAGCCCATTAACCCGGGCCAGTATGATGTAGTAGCCAAGTTTATCGGCTTTGGCCCGGTAAAAATCAGTGGCGTAATTATATCAGGTGGCAAGCTTACCGAGCTTGACATTCAACTTAAACCAACCAGCCAGGACCTGCCTGTGGTTGAGATTATTTATGAACCACCTTTGATTGATGACTATGTTGGTACTACCAAAACCCGTCAGGAAATTGTAAATCTTCCTACCCGTAACATCAACTCTGTAGCAGCTACAACTGCCGGTGTAACCCAAGGAGACGAGGGTGATGGGGTTAACGTTCGTGGTTCTCGCGATGATGCTACTTTCTACTTTATAGATGGTGTTAAGGTGCGTGGTTCTATTAACATACCCCAGTCGGGCATTGAGCAAATACAGGTAATTACCGGTGGTGTACCCGCTATGTATGGCGACTTAACCGGTGGTGTTATCAGTATCACTACCCGTGGCCCATCTACCCAACACATGGGTGGTGTAGAGTATGCTACTTCTGAACTGTTTGATAAATACGGATACAACCTGTTAGGTTTTAACGGTACAGGCCCTATTGTTACTAAGAAAATGGCCGACGGTAGCCGACGTGCAGTATTAGGTTACTTCTTTGCAGGTGAGTTATTGTCGCAACGCGACCCTGACCCATCAGCCGTTGGTAACTGGAAAATTAAAGACGATGTTTTGGCCTCCATCCAAAACAACCCTTTACGTCCCGGCCCATTAGGTTCTGGTACAGTGCAAAATGCCGAGTATTTAGGGCCTGATGCGTTTGAGAACATCAAATACAAACCTAATACCCAGGCAAGGCGTGCAAGTGTTACTGCTAAAATAGATATCAAACCATCAAAAACCACCAGCGTTACCATTGGCGGCCAGTTTGATTATTTTAACCGCAGGTTATACAGCTACACCAACTCGTTATTAAACTCTGATAACAATGGTGAGCGTGTTGATTACACTTACCGTGCCTACGCTAAATTTACCCAACAGTTAGGTAAGGAAGATGATGGAGCAAGCGATGATAAATCAGCATCAGCTATTAAAAACGTATTCTATACCCTACAGGTAGATTATACTAAAAATACTGCTGTTCAACAAAGCTCTCAGCACCAGGACCGTGTGTTTGATTATGGTTACATGGGTAAATTTTCTACCTTCAAAACCCCAATCTACAACTACCAGTTAGATACTATCAACGGCCAACTTTTACCTGCATACTACCAAGTAGGTTTCCGCGATACATTATATACATTCGAGAAATCTGATGTTAACCCTGTTCCATCAAACTACACCCAACGTTACTACGACCTTAATAATGGTTTTGTAACCGGTAACTACGAAAACTTCTTCCAGAGTACAACAAGGTGGTGGTTTATTAAATGGTGGTCAGGTTGACAATGTTTACTCATTATTCTGGAACACCGGCTTTATATTCAACGGTTTTAGCAAGTTTGATAACAGCCAATTCCGTGCAGTAGCTAACGCCTCTGCCGACATTAAAGGCCACGAGCTTGGCTTAGGTTTTGAATACGAGCAACGTACCGACCGTAACTACGGCCTGTCGCCAGTTGGTCTTTGGGGCTTAATGCGCCAGTTGGTAAATAGCCATATAGACCAGTTGGACGTATCTAACCCACAATTGGTATATGCTAACGGCGTTTTCCAGGATACTGTTAAATACGACCGTTTATATAATGGCGATGCCCAACGCTTTTTTGATAAACAATTGCGCGAGAAGCTAGGCTTACCTGTTAATGGCCTTGATTGGATTGGTACCGATGCGGTTGACCGCAATGTTCTAAGCCTTGATATGTTCTCTCCGGATGAGTTGTTTAACGGTGGCGGTGGCTCTAGCCTTGTAACCTACAACGGTTACGACCATACCGGTAAAATACTACGTGGCAACCCAACTTTTGACGACTTTATTAATAAGCAAGATGCCAACGGTAACTATACCCGCGAGATTGGCGCTTTCCAGCCTATTTACATTGCTGGTTACATTCAAGACAAGTTTGCCTTCCGCGATATTATATTTAACGTAGGTGTGCGTGTAGACCGTTACGATGCCAACCAGTTGGTAATGAAAGACCCATACTCGCTATACGAAACCCGTACTGCCGGTGAGCTTACTATACCAAACCGCCCTGCAAACATTGGCGATGATTATGTAGTATATGTAAAAGACGTTAACAACCCTAGCGTTGCCAACATTATTGGCTACCGCAATGGTAACACCTTCTACGATGCTTCGGGTACTGAATTGCAAGATGCTCAAGTACTGGCACAATCTACCAACAACGGTAAAATTGCTCCTTACTTGTTAAACCCATCAGACCAGCGCCTGTCGTCTAATGCTTTCCGCGATTACAAGCCGCAGGTTAACATTATGCCACGTATTGCATTCCAGTTCCCAATATCTGACGATGCACAGTTCTTTGCCCACTACGACGTTCTAACACAACGTCCTACTGCGGCTAACCGTTTCGACCCGCTGGATTACTATTTCTTACAAACCAACATTGGTAACGTATTAAATAACCCTGATTTACAACCACAAAAAACGGTAGACTATGAGTTAGGCTTTAAACAAAAACTGAACGACCGCTCTGCCATTACCCTTACCGCCTTCTACCGCGAGCTGCGCAACCTTGTTCAGCAACAAGCCGTGTTGTATGCTTACCCTGTAAACTACACCACCTATGGCAACGTAGACTTTGGTACTGTTAAAGGCTTTACTGCCGCTTACGACTTACGCCGTACCGGTAACGTTCGTTTAACTGCCAATTACACCCTGCAATTTGCTGATGGTACAGGCTCTAATACAAGTTTTGCCGCCGGTCTTATCCAAGGCAGGTTTAGGTAACTTACGTACACCTATACCACTTAGCTTTGATACCCGCCACCAGTTGCAGTTAACTTTTGACTACCGCTGGGGACATGGTACCGACTACAACGGCCCTAAAGGTTTTATGAAACACATTTTCCAAGACCTTGGTGCTAACTTTGTAGTACTTGCAAACTCTGGTGTGCCTTATAGCCAACAAAGCAACTTTACACAAGATGGTGCTTTCGGTATCAACGACCGTCCGCAGCTTAAAGGTTCTATCAACGGTTCTCGCTTACCTTGGCAATTCCGTGTTAACGTTCGTATTGATAAAAACATTGAACTTAAATGGGGTAAAAAAGATGGCGACGGTAAACGCAAATCATCTTTCCTAAACGTTTACTTGTTGTGCCAAAACGTGCTTAACACTAAAAACATTATTAGTGTATACCGTGCAACGGGTAATGCAAACGATGATGGTTTCTTAACCGCAGCTACCTCACAAGGTATCATCAACGGTAAAAACGATCCGCAGGCATTTATCAATATGTACCAAATGAAGATTAATAACCCAAATAACTACTCGTTACCACGCCAGTTACGTTTAGGTGCCATATTAAACTTCTAATAAGTAAAACAATAATTAGCAGCTGTTTAAACGTCATATAAGATTGATTAAACCAAATTAGCAAAGCGATGAGAAGTAAATTAAAATTAGCACTGGTTATAGGAGCCGCAATGTCGGCCCTAAACCTGCACGCACGCGAGAATGTGGGCAATAGCCCGCAGAAACAGTCGCAGAGCGATAACAAGTCGTTAGCCGCCTCCTGCGACCCCGGCGTAGGCCGTTCTGAGCTAAACATCAACAACGTACGTACTACCATTTTCACATCGGGAGATATGTGGTGGGATTTGAATACAAACGCACGTTACGAAATTCCAAAAGGCAGCGGTAAACACTCTATGTTTGCCAGCGCCCTGTGGATTGGTGGTGTAGATAATGGTGGTAACCTTAAGGTTGCGGCTATGACCTACCGCCAAACCGGTAACGACTTTTGGCCGGGCCCACTGGATACCCAAAGTGCTAGTGTTGACATTGCAACTTGTAACCAATACGACCGCCACTGGAAAGTAACCCGTGCCGAGGTTGAAGAGTTTGTTGCTAACTGTGGCAACCCGGGTTACGATGTTCCTGATGATATTGAAACCTGGCCGGGCAATGGTGATGCAGGTTTGTTTCAAGACCAATATCTCGCTCCTTTCCGCGACTTAAACAACAACGGTGTTTACGAGGTGTTTAATTGCGAATACCCAGACTACGATATTACAGGTACCGCTTAGCTGCTAAGGCACAACTGTATGGCGACCAAACCCTATGGTGGGTGTTTAACGATAAAGGTAACGTTCACTCTGAAAGCGGTGGTTTACCAATTGGTATAGAGGTGCATGCCCAGGCTTTTGCTTTCTCTACTAATGATGAGGTTAACAACATGACCTTTTACAAGTACAAAATTTTCAACCGTTCATCATTTACTGTTGAAGATTGCTACTTTGGCCAATGGGTAGACTCTGACCTTGGTAAATACAACGATGACTACGTAGGTTGCGATGTAACCCGCGGTTTAGGTTTTACCTACAATGGCGATGCAGACGATGATGGCCAGTTTGGCTACGGTATTAACCCACCGGCTGCCGGTTTAGACTTTTTGAAGGTCCGATTGCTGATGCTAACGATGGTATTGATAACGATAAAGACGGTACTGTAGATGAGATAGGCGAGCTTATCATCATGTCTAAGTTTGTATACTACAACAACGACTTTTCTATTACCGGTAACCCTGAAAATGCTCAACATGTTTACAACTACCTGCGTGCCCGTTGGAAAGACAATACCCCAATGGTATATGATGGCCAAGATGGTTATGGCCCTGGCACTCCTACCGATTATATATTCCCTGAAAGCTCTGACCAAATTGTAGGTTGGGGTACCGGTGGTACACCAAGTACCCCGCAAGTTCAGGCACCATGGGATGAGACTACTGCTGGTAACACCCCTGCCGACCGCCGTTTCTTACAATCGGCCGGTGCATTTACCTTAGAGCCGGGTGCTGTAAATAATATTACTGTAGGTGCTGTTTGGGCACGTGCTACCTCTGGTGGCCCACGTAAATCAGTAGAATTGTTAAAACTTGCTGATGATAAAGCTCAGTCGTTATTTGATAACTGCTTCCGTCTGGTAGAAGGCCCTCGTTCTCCTGATGTTAATATGGTTGAATTACCAAACGAACTGGTTATAGAACTTAACAGCACTAATGTGCCTGAAAATTACCAGGATTCTGTTAAAACAACTAACAGCTTAGGCCAGCCTATTACTGCACAATACAATTTCCAAGGCTACCAAATTTACCAGCTTAAAAACGCTAACGTAACCCAGGTAGACCTTGATAACCCTGACTTGGCCCGTTTAGTTGCCCAAGTAGACGTTGAAGACCAAACTACCCAAATTGTAAACCGTTATTTTGACGCTACCGTGGCTGATTATATTCCGGTAGAAGAAGTAAACGGCGAAAACAAAGGCATTAAACACACCTTTAGCGTTACTGACGATGCTTTTGCAAGCGGTGCAACTCGCCTTGTAAACCACAAAACTTACTACTACATGGTAATTGCTTACGGTTTCTCTAGTGCCACAGGTATTTTAGAGCCATACTTACCGGGTAAGAAAAACTTTGATGGTAAAGCAATACAGGTACACGCAGGTATACCACACATTAACGTACCTAAAGAAGGTGGTACCGATTTAGGAGCTGGTTATGCCGGCGGCCCTAAACTAAAACGTATTGAAGGCCAGGGTAACGGTGGTTTGGTTTTAGACCTTACACCAGAAACTGAAGACCTAATCTTACAAAACGGTTTTGTGCGCGAGCCTGTTTACACAAATGGTAAAGGCCCTGTTGCTATAAAAGTTATAGACCCTATACGTGTACCAAAGGCTGATTTTGTTCTTAAATTAGACAGTAACAAATCTGCAAGCCCAACAGGCATTGTTGATGCTACTACTAAATGGAGCATTACCAACCTAAATACTAACGAAACTATATATTCTGACGGTGATATAACCATACCTAACGAGCAAATACTATTGTTTGATAAAGATGGTAACGGTAAAATTACTCCTGATGAGCGTTGGGGCTTCTCAGTAAACTGGGTACAAGTACCAAACGCGGGTTCTGATACAGCATCTGCAACCAACGGTGTATTAGAGTCTACTATTAAGTTTGATGATGTATCGCGCCAATGGTTAGGTTTTATCCGCGACGAAGAAGGCAGCTTTGACCCACGTAACTGGATACGTTCTGGTACTTATAAAGATGCCGCTGCTCCGGAGTGGAATGACTACCCTGCACTTGATAACTTAGGCGCTTTTGAAAACATGTTAGACGGAGCTTTTGCCCCATACCGTGTAGCTGCCCGGGATAATACTATATTAGGTACCCCGGCTTGGAATAATGCTGCATCGCAGGCATTGGCAAGCTTTGGTAAACTGGCAAGTATAGAACTGGTTATTACCCCAGATAAAACTAAATGGACCCGTTGCCCGGTAGTTGAGTTAAACAACGACCCTGCAACATCAGAAGGTGCTGCCAAGAAAATGGATGTACGTCAGCGTCCTTCTGTTGACAAAAATGGTAACCCCGGCGATGGTGTGGTAAGTAACGACCCTAACGATGCTGACTTTATTAGCCCTAAAGGCATGGGTTGGTTCCCAGGCTACGCTATTAACGTAGAAACCGGCGAGCGTTTAACTATTATGTTTGGAGAAAACTCTTTCTTAACCCAGGACAACGGCCGCGATATGAAGTGGAATCCAACATCGCGCGTGTTTAATGGTAACAACGTAATTATGGGTGGTATGCATTATGTATACATTATGGGCCGTAACTCACAGCCTAGCCCTGTAGCCCCGCTATTTGATAATGGTGCGCACTTAATGTCACTATTGTCTCAAAACAACTACGCTCCTAGCGACCAGATTAAACGTAGCGTTTACAAAGATGCAATGTATGTAACCATGCCTATTGCAGTAGACGGTAAAGAGTGGTTATCTAACAACGTACGCATTCGTTTACGCGTAGCTAAAGCATATAGCTTAAACTACAGTGTAGATGCTGCCGGCAACCCGGTTAACGATAACTACCCACAATACACCTTTAATACTGATGATATATTTGCCAATAGCAATAATGGCGATGCTGCTAAACGTGGCTTAGACCTGATAAACATTGTACCTAACCCGTACTATGCATTCTCGGCCTACGAGCGTAACCAGTTAGATAACCGTGTTAAGATTACCAACCTTCCGCAAAAAGCAACCATTTCAATCTTTACTTTAAATGGTACACTTATCCGCAGGTTTAAAAAGGATGATCCTTTAACATCGTTAGATTGGGATTTGAAAAACCAAACAGCTATTCCTATTGCCAGCGGCCTGTACATTATACATATTGATGTACCGGGGGTAGGCGAGAAAGTATTGAAATGGTTTGGTGTTATGCGCCCAATTGACTTAGATACCTTCTAACCAAACAGTATTAAGAAGTAAAAAATAAAAAATAAACGGGGGCAACCCGCAAGTGTTGCCCCCTTATAAATAAACAGAAAGAGATGAGGCAGTTAGTACAAAAACTTTCGATGTTGGTAGTAGGCTTAGCCACTACAACCGTAATGTTTGCCGGCAACGGCGACCGTGCAGGCCAGGCAGGGGCATCCCAGTTGCTTATTAACCCGTGGGCGCGTACCTCTGGTTGGGCCGGTGCCAATACCGCCAGTGTTCGTGGTTTAGAAGCTATGAACTTTAACGTGGCCGGTACTGCGTTTACTAAAAAACAGAGCTTATTTTTAGCCGTACTACATGGTTACAAGGCTCTGGCATTAACATTAACTCTTTTGGCTTTACCCAAAAGCTAGGTAAAAAGAGGGTGCGGCTGTTTTAGGCCTTAGTGTTATGTCTATTGATGCCGGCGATATTATGATTACCACTGTTGACCTTCCCGAAGGTGGCATTGGTACCTATAAGCCACGTTTTACAAACATACACCTATCGTATGCCAAAGCGTTTTCTAACTCTATTTACGGTGGTATAGCGGTTAAAATAATTAACGAGGCTATACCCGATGTAAGTGCTATGGGTTTTGCTTTTGATGCCGGCGTGCAATACGTAACAGGTAAAAAGAAAATATCCACTTTGGTATATCGTTACGTAACGTGGGTCCACGTATGCGTTTTGGTGGCGATGGTTTATCATTCCGCGGAACGGTACCTAACGGTAACACCCAAACAGTTTCTCAGCGTTCAGAGCCTTTCGAGATTCCATCGTTGCTAAACATTGGCGGTGCTTACGTTGCCGATTTTGGTAAACAACACTTTTTAACGGTTGCGGCTAACTTTACAGCCAACTCGTTTACCAAAAACCAATTCCAGTTGGGTTTAGAGTACTCTTGGAAAAAGATATTAATGCTACGTGGCGGCTTTAACTACGAGAATGGTATTTTAAAATACGATACCCGCACTACCGCTTTCTTAGGACCATGCGGCGGTGTAACTGTAGAGTTTCCATTAGCTAAAGAAAAAGGCACCACTTTTGGTATAGATTACTCTTACCGCGCTACCGACCTTTTTGGCGGTACACATAACTTTGGCGCACGCATTAGCCTGTAATTGGCAGCCAAAACAGTTAGCATAATACAGCTTTCTGTTATTGTAGATTAAAATTTGTATTTTTGCATAGACAAGAAGACCTCTTACGAGGTCTTTTTTGTCGTTTTATAGTAACCGTAATAATTATTACTATGTCTAACATAACTTATGTAACCGAAGAAGGGTTAAAAAAATGAATGACGAGTTGCACCACCTGAAAACAGTGGAGCGCCCTTCTATTTCGGCACAAATTGCCGAGGCCCGAGATAAAGGTGATTTATCTGAAAATGCAGAATACGACGCGGCAAAAGAAGCGCAAGGTTTGCTTGAACTAAAAATTTCTAAGCTAGAAGATATACTTGCCACTACGCGTGTGTTGGACGAAAAAAACATAGATACCTCTAAGGTTTCTATCCTTACCACGGTAAAAATTAAAAACCTGGCTAACAACGCTACCATGAAATACCAAATTGTTGCTGAAAATGAAGCCGACATGAAAGCGGGCAAAATTTCAGTTACATCACCCATTGCTAAGGGTTTGTTAGGTAAGAAAAAGGGCGAGAAAGCTGATATTACTGTACCGGCAGGTAAAATACAATTTGAGGTATTGGAAATATCGTTGTAATGACCATCTTTAGCAAGATAATAAGCGGAGAAATACCCTGCTACAAAGTAGCTGAAGACGATAACTTTTTAGCCTTTTTAGATATTAACCCCGTGGCCAAAGGCCACACCCTAGTAGTACCTAAAAAAGAGGTAGATTATATTTATAACCTTGACGATGAAACCTTGGCTGCCCTTATGCTATTTAGCAAAAAGGTAGCCAAGGCCATAGAAAAGGTTGTGCCTTGCAACCGCATAGGTATATCGGTAATTGGCCTTGAAGTGCCGCATGCCCACATGCATTTAATCCCCATAAACACGCTAGACGATATGAATTTTTCTAAGCCGCGTGTTACTGTTGCGCCCGATGAGTATGTAAGCTTGGCAGCGCAAATAGCTATTAATATTTAACCTAAAATGGAAAACCGCAGAGTACGTGTACGTTTTGCCCCCAGCCCTACAGGGCCTTTGCACATGGGCGGTGTGCGCACAGCTTTATATAACTACTTATTTGCCAAAAAACACGGTGGCGATTTTATATTGCGTATAGAAGATACCGACCAAGGCCGCTTTGTGCCGGGTGCCGAAGACTATATTGTAAACGCCCTTAAATGGTGCGGCATAGAACCTAACGAGGGTATTGGCTTTGGCGATGGTCCGCACGCGCCTTACCGCCAAAGCGAGCGTAAGGCTATGTACCGCCAGTATGCTTTGCAACTGGTAGAAGCAGGCTATGCCTATTATGCTTTTGATACCAGCGAGGAGTTAGATGAGATGCGTAAAAAACTGGAAGCAGCTAAGGCTGTTTCTTCGGCTTACAATGCCGTTACCCGCATGAACATGAAAAACTCTATTACCCTACCCGAAGACGAGGTTAAACGCCGTTTAGATGCAGGTGATGAGTATGTTATCCGTATAAAACTACCCCGTGCCGAAGAGGTGCGCTTTCACGATATTATCCGTGGTTGGGTTATGGTACACACCTCTAATATGGACGATAAAGTCCTTTTTAAGAGCGATGGAATGCCTACCTACCACTTAGCCAATATAGTTGACGATTACCTTATGCAGGTAACCCATGTAATACGTGGCGAAGAGTGGCTGCCATCGGCCCCGTTACACGTATTGCTATACCGTTATTTAGGTTGGGAAGATGTTATGCCCCAGTTTGCCCACCTTCCACTTTTATTAAAGCCCGATGGCAATGGCAAGCTAAGCAAGCGCGATGGTGACCGTTTGGGCTTTCCTGTGTTTCCATTAAACTGGGTAGACCCTGCAACGGGCGAGCAAAGCAGTGGCTACCGCGAGCGTGGCTACTTTCCTGATGCCTTTGTAAATATACTAGCATTGTTGGGCTGGAACCCCGGTACACAACAAGAGATTTTTACGTTAAATGAAATGGCCGAAGCGTTCTCTTTAGAGCGTGTAAGTAAGTCGGGCGCTAAATTTGACCCTGAAAAAACCAAGTGGTTTAACCAACAGTATTTACGTGCTATTGATAATGCTGAATTAGCCAAGCTATACTTACCAGAGCTTAACGCCAAAGGTATTAATCCACCTATAGATGTATTGGCCCGTATTTGCGGTATGGCAAAAGAGCGCTCTACCTTTGTTTCTGATTTTTGGGATAACTCTTGGTTCTTCTTCCAGAGCGCCTGATAAGTATGATGAAGGCACCGTGCAAAAGAAATGGAATGCCGATGCGGGAGGTTTGTTAAAAGAATTGGCTACCCGTTTTGAAGGTGTTGCAGACTTTACCCATGATAATATTCAGGCTGCTTTTAACGCCTTTTTAGAAGAAAAAGGGTTAAAGATTGGCGCTATGCTGCCGTTGTTCCGTTTATCGGTTACAGGGCTGGGCTAAGGGCCGGGCATGTTTGATGTTGCAGAGATATTGGGCAAAGAAGAAACCCTTGCCCGTGTAAATACTGCTATTACTACCCTGGGTTAAACATTTTAAACCTATCTTTTTTATATACATAGCTTACAATAAATCCGCAAAAGCAATGGCACTTATAAAACTGGAGGGAATGGAATTTAAGGCTTTTCATGGCCTATACCCTGAAGAGCGTGTAAAGGGCAACCTTTTTACCGTAGACCTTAGTTTTGAAGCCGATACCACCCAAGCCCAGCAAACTGATGATATTGCAGATACGGTAGATTATGTAGCTATTTACCATTTGGTAGAAAAGGAAATGAAATACCCATCAAACCTATTAGAACATTTGGCCCAGCGCATTAAATACAGTGTAGAGAATAACCATAGCGGTATTGCTAACGTACAAGTTACAGTTAGTAAACAAAAACCGCCTGTTAATGGTACTATTCAAAAGGTAACGGTAGTATTATAATGTCTCAGCAAACACCCCATACCATAGAAAAAAATGCCCGCGTTGTGGGCAGGTATTCTCTTGTGTAGCATACGACCAATGTTGGTGCGATGATGAGATACAACTAAGCCGCGATACACTAAAATTGCTCCGTTTAAATTATATTGATTGTCTGTGTAAAGAGTGTCTACAGTTTTTTGTAGAGCTTGAAAAACACGGTGGCCGGGCAGCATAATAACCTCTTCTGCATACATTTTAAAGATAAATAGCCGGCGATTAGCTTTTTTGCTATTTTTGCCGCCAACTAGTCAGGTTTCGTGGCCGAGTGGCTAGGCTCAGCTCTGCAAAAGCTGCTACAGCGGTTCGAATCCGCTCGAAACCTCCGATAAATAGCAAAGCCAACCTTAATAGGTTGGCTTTTATTTTTTCAGTAAGCGGATAAAGCTTGCTTTAAGACGCGAACGGAAAAATTAAAGTAAAATGCTGCAAGCATTTGGCTTTGCTATTTGCAATCCGGGTAAGAGCTGATCAACGGAGTTAATCCACAGGCATCGGCTTTTGTTATGTATTTGCATCAGAGGAAAGAAGGATCAGCAAGGCTAATCCCCACGAAAAAATGCTGCAAGCATTTGGCTTTGCTATTTGCAATCCGGGTAAGAGCTGATCAACGGAGTTAATCTGCAGGCATCTGCATTTGTTATGTATTTGCATCAGCGGTAAGAAGGATCAGCAAGGCTAATCCCCACAAAATAATGCTATTAAAGTTTATTGCCAATTCCGTAAACCAGCCTGCCATTTTATTGTGCCCTTGGCAACCGCATATTTAGCTTTCAATTCAGCTAGTTTTATTTGCCCGTTTATAAGGTTGCTTTCGCGGGTGTTTATTAAAAACAGAGTGCTTTCGCCATTGCTAAAGCGCAACTGTTCGGCATCATACAACTGTTGCAAATTAATTACCACACTTTCCTGGGCCAACAATAGCTTTTCATACAGCAATAAATTGTTAAAGGCCACCAACAGGTTGTTTCGGTTATCGCGTATGGTATAGTCCAGTTCAAAGTTGGTTTGGGCTATTTTATTTTTTATAAGGTTTAATTTACCACGTTCCTTACGCAGAAACAAAGGGAAGTAAACATCTATACCCGATTTGTAGTTGTTCCTAAAAATGGGCCCAAAGGTGTTATTGTCGAAATTGTTGCTACTTAAAAAGTTGTAGTTTAGGTTTATACGCGGCTTTAGGTTTTCTATGCTTAGGCGGCGGTCTATGCCCAATTGTTGTAACTTAAAGTCTAGTGCCACAATGTTTGGGTGGTTTACGGTGGCAGAGTCTATAAGGCTATTCATTTTTAGCACCAGCAGGCTGTCTTTTTCTGTGCCTAAGGGTGCGGGTATAACATTGCTATCTATTTCTAACGGAATGTTGGTATCAGTCCACAAGTGGGTAGATAATATTATCCGTTGATTTCTAAAATCAACCTCAGACTCTAAAAACTGTTGTTGCCTTTGCAGGTAATTAAAGTGTGCCTCTACAGAGTCAATGGGAGCATCCTCTCCATTTTTTACATTTTCAGCAACCAGAAGATACCGGTCTTTAGCCAGATTAAACACCTGTTGGGTAAACTTTAGCTTTTGGTAGGTATAGTACCAGTCCCAGTAATCTTTGGTTATGGTAATTAGTAGTTTGTTAATTAGTTTTTGTCGTTCAGCCCCGGCTATAGTAACATACAATTGAGCCTGCCTAAGCGCGGCCCGGCGGCTGTCGATGAGCAACCCCTGCCCAACAGGTACAGAAATACCTGCAGTATATAAACCACCTTTGGGCACATACATTTCATTATCTAAATACTCTCCAACTGCATTTTGGTAGCTAACATTTAAGTCGGCACCAAACCAGGTAGGTACTTTTAGGCCGGTATAAATTTGGTCCCAATAAATTTTTTGTTCAGCAGGGCTGGGGCCAAATATTTTGTTTTCGTAATCAGTAGTTATAACAGGGTCAAAACCACCGCGGGCCATGCGCACATCCCATTGCGCGGCCTGGCCTACAAGGTTAGCCTGCTTAATAACAGGGTGGTTTACCAATACATTTTTATACAAATCGGCAATGGTAAAATAAGTAGGTGTTTGCGCTGCTAAAGGGTATAAAAACAGCAAGCATAAAGCCAGTATTAAAACTTTTTTCATCGCCGTTTTATTTTGATTTTTCAGTAGTGGTAACAGATGTTTCATCGCTTGTTAAATCTGGCGGAAACCCGTTTAGCCTACGCCAAATTTCGTACCACAACGGCACCTTGTTTAGCATGCCCCAGCCGTATACACCTGTGCCTACACGCAGTTGTGACGGCCACTGTTCATCATTACCATCGGGTACTACCAATACGCGGTATTGGCCTTTTTTACTATCAACATAGTCTATAACTTTTACTACGCCACCAAAAGTACCGGTAGATGTACCCGGCCATCCTGAAAATACAAGGGCTGGCCAACCATCAAATTGCAACCTAACCTTAGTCCCTTTTTTAAGTAATACAACATCAATAGGCTTTACAAATAACTCAACCGCCATTTGCGGGTTATCGGGCATAATGGTAGCAATAGCCTCGCCTTCTTTTATGTTTTCTCCAATACCGGCTTTTAGAGCTTTTACCAAATACCCATCTTGTGGCGCTCGAATTATGTAAAAGCCGCTGCGTATAGCGGTGCTGGTAAATTCGTTTTGTAGTTTAGATAAGTCGCCCTGAGATTCGCCTATGTAGGCTGTGGTGCCGTTTAATTCACTTTCAGCTTTAGATATTTTTTCTCCATAATCTGCCGTTATGCTGCTTTGTTCTATAACCGCGTTTAAGTAGTTGTTTTTAGCGTCTAACAACTTGTTTTCTTGCGATAGGAGTTTGGCCAATGCATCATTAAAGCTGCGTTTTCTGTTTTCGTAGTTTGTTAATGATAGCACGCCCTTTTTAAACAGCGTGGTAGAGCGGGTAAATTGGGTGTCGGCAATGGCGTATTGTACTTTTGTTGCTACAAGGTCAATACTGTCTGACTGAACTTTAAGTTTGGCCTGTTTTATTTTATTTAACGCTTGCTGTAATTTATAATCGCGAGATTTTATTAATGCTTCTATTTGCTTAGAGTATGAAATGGCCTTGTTTTCATTAGCATCTATACTTTGCTTTTTAAAACCTATTTGTTCGCTAAGCCGCTTTAAAATATCAGGGTCAAGGTATTTCTCCCTAATCTCTGAAATGGTAATAATAGTGTCTCCCTTTTTTACATAATCGCCCTCCTGCTTATGCCATTTATCAATACGTCCGCCAATGGGCGATTGAAGTGTTTGGGGCCTGTCGGCAGGCGATAGGGCTGTTAATGCGCCGTGCCCGTTTATATTTTGTTGCCAAGGCACAAATAACAACAAAACAGCCATAACAAATAGCGCTACAAGTATCCTGCTAAGCGTTTTTCCGCTATTTGGCGTAGTAACCAGCTCTAAAGATTTAGTGCCTATGCCCCTGTTTTGTATTTCTACTGAGTTTTTAGACAGGTTAAGCATCGTTCTTCTCTATTAAATATTGGTACAAACTATTGTTCTCTATTGTATTGTATGGCCCGTGTAATATAATGGCTCCATTATCAACCACATAAACGCTATGTGCTACTTTATGTATTTCTGTATTGTTGCCAACCACTAATATGGTGGGTGTTGGTATCTGTTTTTCATATAGCTTTAGTGCTTGTGTTACACTTTTGTAGCTATAGCTATCTACCACCCAAAGTTTGGGTTTGCGTATTAAATTTTTGCTTAGGCATACTTTTTCAGATACTTCAGTTGGTAAGCCTAGGCCGCCCGGCTGAATTTTTGTTTGCAGGTTGTAGGGCATTTTAGATATATATTCATAAACTCCTAGTTTAGTAAGCATATCAATAACATCAATCTCTTTAATATCAATATTGCCAAGTGTTATGTTATCTAGTATTGTGCCTTCAAACAAAGTGCAGTTGCTAAAGTTGTGTGCTACTTTGCCCCTAAGGCTGTCTACCTCCAGGTTTTTTATTGATATACCGTTTATTTCGGCAAGGCCCGTATAGTTTTGATAAATGCCCGATATAATGTTTATAATAGCATCTTTAGCATAGCTGTTTTTACCTGCTAAGGCCACTACTTTGCCCGCGGGTAAAGTTATAGATACATTATGTAGTATGGGTGTGCCTAAAACGCTGGTGTAGCTTACCTCTTTTAGTGTAACTGTAAAACCATCGCTTGTAGTATAATCGTCAGCTACAATATTACCCGATGCCTCTAGGGGATAGTCGCTAATTTTGGCAATTTTTTCAACGGCGGTAAACGTATCGTAAACAGTATCTACGCTTATTATAATTTTTTCTACCGCGCTAAGTATAGATACAATTACAATTTCTATTGCCACAAACTGGCCCAGGTTTATTTGCCTGTCTACAATTAAAAAGCTACCTAATATTAGCGTTGCGGCAATAATAGAGAGCTTAAAAAATAATATATTAATGTATTGTGTTAGCAGTACCCTAAAATGCACCTTGCGCGATGTTAGGTATTTAGATGTAAATGTGTCGGTTTTTTCAAGCACAATATTTGATTTGGTACCGGCCATTTTAAATGTGGGCAGGTTACGGCCAATTTCTTGCAACCACGATACCATTTTGTATTTGTAAGACGACTCCCGTATACTGCTTTCTAAACCTTTTTTGCCGGTGTATTTAAACACTAAAAAAGCTACTGTAATTAACACTACATCAAAAACAATAAAAGAATAGTGGTAAAAGGCAAGCAGCAACAAGCCGAAGAACACCTGGAGTATAACGGTAGTAAGGTCTACCAGTATTTTAGAAACCCCTTTTTGTAATATAATAACATCAAAAAAGCGGTTTACCACCTCTGGCGCGTAACTGCTTGCCAGGTTGTCTGTTTTTATTTTAGGTAGGCGGTAAGCAAACTCAAACGATGCTTTTGCAAATAACCTGCGTTGCAAAATCTCTACCATGTAAATTTGCATAACCTGCAAAGCGCCTGTGGCTGCTACCCCCAACAGCACTAAAAATATTATAATTACGGCGGTGTCAAATAATATGCCGCCCGATATCATTTGTATTACCGCTTGTATGCCCAAGGGTATAGAAAGACCAATTAAGCCGACTACTATAGCATAAACATAAATATTCCAAATATCTTTTTTTCAGATTGTATGTAAAGCCAAAAGCGAAAAACGGGGCCTAGTTTTTCAAAAGTTGACTTATCAGTTGTTGCGTATGTATTATCAATCTCCATTACTCTATTTATAATTTTAGCTAGGTTTATTTTTTGGCTTTTGCAGCTTTGTATGCCGGTGTTAATGAATTAAATAATAAGTGGGTTAAAAATTCTACTAATTTTTTATCCGTTTTATCGTTACCAAAATCAGTAAGTGCAGGCAGGTTGCTCATGAAAAATTTTTGCATGTGCGACATTTCCAATATTGTACTGGCTAATGAGTGTGGAAACTTGTAGCTGCTATCGTATTCTTTTATAACCTGCGCAAAGCGCTCGCAAAGGTCTTTATAAGGCTTAAAAAGCCTGTCTTGGTTGTCGGCAGATACATTGCGGGTAAGGTACGTTTTAGAGCCTTCCCACATTACCAGGTTATATGCTTGCAATTCACTAATAAAGTCATCGGTTTCGCTATTGGCCTGTGGTACAGCCAGTAACTCAATTATTCGTTTTAGCTTAACCTCTGGGTTGGTAATGTTGTGCAGGTTAAATACCACCTTATATTCTAAGTAAGCTCCAATACCAGTTAATAATATATAGTAATAGGCGGTGCTTATTTTCAAAATAGCGATATATGCTGGCCTCTGTTGTATTTATTTCTTTAGCCAGTTTTTTAAATGTAAATTCTTCAAAACCCAATTTGTTTATTAATAGCAAACCATTACGCACAATGTTTTTACCCAACACAGACTCCTCTGGGTTGCGCAGGTAAATTTTCTCATTCATCCGTATTCTCAGTTGTACTTCCATCGCTATCGTTTGTAATAGCAAAGATATTAAATAAATGTTTAAAAAAAATATTTGTGATAGTAATGCTATTATAATTAATATGTTTACTACATTTGTAAAAAAACGTATGACACAGATAGCTAAAACCCCAATTACAGTTGCCTATGGCGATGGTATAGGCCCTGAAATTATGGATGCAACCTTGCGTATATTGCTGGCAGCGGGTGCAAAAATTGAGCCTGAAATTATTGAAATAGGAGAAAATGTATATAATAATGGATTTTCTTCGGGCATAAAACCTGAGGCGTGGGAATCTTTAAGGCGCACCAAGGTGTTTTTAAAAGCCCCCATAACCACACCCCAAGGCGGTGGCTTTAAAAGTTTAAACGTAACTATACGCAAGGTATTGGGTATGTATGCCAATGTTAGGCCATGCATATCTTACCACCCTTATGTAAAAACCAAGCACCCGGTAATGGATGTTGTTATTATAAGGGAGAACGAAGAAGATTTGTATGCAGGCATAGAACACCAGCAAACCGATGAGGTAATTCAATGTTTGAAAATTCTATCAGTGCCCGGCACAGAAAAAATTGTGCGCTACGCTTTTGAATATGCCCGCGCCTATGGCCGTAAAAAGGTAACCTGTTTTACTAAAGATAATATTATGAAAATGACCGATGGCATGTTTCATAAGGTTTTTGATAAGATAGGTGAAGAGTATCCTGAAATTGAAAAAGAACATTGGATTATAGATATTGGCGCCGCTAAGCTTGCCGATACACCCGAGGTTTTTGATGTTATTGTTATGCCTAACCTGTATGGCGACATCCTGTCGGATGTAGCTGCACAAATAACAGGCTCTGTTGGTTTAGCAGGCTCTGCCAATATTGGCGACCATGTGTCTATGTTTGAGGCCATACACGGTTCTGCCCCAAGGCGCGCAGGGCAAAATGTTGCCAACCCATCGGGCCTGCTATTGGGTGCAGTACAAATGCTAATGCATATTGGCCAGCCCGATGTGGCTGAAAAAGTGCACAACGCCTGGCTAAAAACAATGGAAGACGGTATACATACCTACGATATTTTTAAAGAGGGTACAAGCAAACAAAAAGTTGGTACTAAAGAGTTTGCCGATGCTGTTATAAATAACATAGGCAATGTTCCGGCTCAACTTAAAAAAGTAGATTATTCTACTACCAGCAATAAGCCATTTGTTATAAAACCATCAGTTACCATTCCGGCTAAAAAAGAGTTAGTTGGGGTTGATATTTTCTTGCACCATAAAGACCGCGACCCTAATAAACTGGGCAACTCTTTAAAAGATATTAAAGCCGGCAATATGGAACTTACTATGATAACCAACCGCGGGGTAAAAGTATTTCCTGATGGAATGGCCGAAACATTTTGCACAGACCATTGGCGTTGCAGGTATAAGTCTGAAGAGCTAAGCGCATCAACCTATGCCGATGTTATTAGCTTACAACAGCAAATTACAAACTTAGGCTTTGATATTATTAAAACAGAAAACCTGGTTACTATGGATGGACAAGCAATGTTCTCTGCAGGCCAAGGGCAATAATAGTTGCAATCATCTTTATCAATATACTAAAAGTATATGGTCCCACAAAAACGGCAGTAAAGTAGCAATTACTGCCGTTTTTAAACCCGAATAAATTTTAAAGACAGTTCTTTTAAAATGCAAGACCGGCCCTGCTATAGAAATATGGTGGGGTTGGTTTTTTTAATGGTTTTATGAGTAGTATTTTTGAAAATAGAAACGCTGTGCTTGTTACTAAACATGGTAAAGAGCAGGTAATTGCGCCCTTGTTATACCAAGCGTTTGGTATCAACCTTACTGTAGCTACTAAGGTTGATACCGATTTGTTTGGCACTTTTAGTGGCGAGGTAGAGCGTGCGCATAATCAATACGACACCGCAATAATTAAAATTGACAGCGCAAGGCAATTATATCCTAATGCCGATTTATTGTTGGCAAGCGAGGGTTCTTTTAGCCCCCATCCGGAAGCGCCCGTAATTACAGTAAACACAGAGCTAATAGTATTAAAAAACTTACAAAATGATGTTGAGATTACAGCGTGGTATAAAACCTACAATACAAATGTTGAAAGCAGAAAAATTAGCACCGCTAAAGAATTGGTAAGCTTTGCCACCGCAATAGATTTTCCTGATAATAGAATTATATTAAAATATAAAATTGAAGCTAATAGTAAGCTACAGGCTAAAAAAGGCGCAAGCTCTATTAATGAGTTGGTTACAATGTATGATGATTGTAAAACTATAGCTATTGATGGAATTGTTGAGGCTGAAACCGATATGAGGGCATGCTATAACACCCTGCGTATGGAAAGTATAAGGCTGTGTGCCGTTAATTTAGTTAATGCTATGCAAAGCCAATGTTACCAATGCGGCACACCGGGTTTTAGTGTGGCAGAGTCTAAGCCGGGCTTACCATGCGAGCAATGCGGTATGCCAACAAAATCTATTTTGTATTATTTGTATAAATGCAAAAAGTGCAATTTTACTACGGAAAAAAATACCCCTTAAATAAGTTTACAGAAGATGCTATGTATTGCGATTTTTGTAACCCTTAATAAATTAGTTTAGCGCTATGAATGCTAAAATAGAAGAATTAGTTACCCATTTGCAATTGCAGCCCCACCCCGAAGGTGGTTATTATAAAGAGGTGTACCGCTCCGCAGGAATTATTCAACAAGCAGCGTTAGGTACTGAATTTGCCGGCGACAGGAACTATTGCACCGGCATTTACTTTTTGCTTACCGGCACTAATTTCTCAGCATTTCACCGTATAAAAAGCGATGAGCTTTGGCATTTTTACGATGGAGATACCTGTAATGTATATGTTATCCATTTGAATGGAGAGTTGGAGGTTATACGCTTAGGCAGAGATATTGCCAATGGCCAGGTATACCAGGCTGTAGTGCCTGCCGGTGCATGGTTTGCATCAGAATGTTCTAACCCTAATGGATATAGTTTAACGGGCTGCACCGTAAGCCCCGGCTTCGATTTTGCCGATTTTGAAATGGCCGAAAGAAAAAGCCTTACGAATGATTATCCGCACCTTGAAGACATCATTACAAAACTAACCAGGGTATAACTACATCAACTGCTTTTCAGTTAAGTATTTCCAATATCGTTTAGGCATATGGCGTATATGCAATTTCATATTTTTTCGTGCCTTAATATTGGTGCTGGCAAAATAGTTTTGCCATAGCTGCTGGTACAGCACTTCTTTATCATCAAGCACCGTTGCAATATCCTTTGTGTTGCCTCCGGCATCATTAAAATCAACAGTTACAATGGTTGTGTTATCAAGGTTGTAGTATAGGCCGTATTTACGTCGACTGTCATATATAAGCCAACGCTGGTCGGCATAGCGTTTTTTAAAATGGCGCTCTATTAATGGTAATACATTAAAGTCGGGGTCTACTATAGCATAATACAACCCATCGCCGGTTTGTTGAAAGCGAACAAAAGCCTCCATGCGGTGCTTTTCGCGGTGTACTTTCTTAGCAGTGTTCTTAATATACAACACCGCCGGGTGGCTATAATCTTTATCGGCATTGGCAACGCTAAAGGCATACTGCGCATAGTGCAGCATTTTGTTCTCCATGCCTGTTTCTTCTGATAAAAAAGTGTTGCAAAAAGCCTTAAACCCATCGGCAGATAAGCGCTCTTTTAAGCCCTTTAACACACGGGCAGCTTTGGCATCGTCGGTATCAACAGTAAAGGTTTCGTTAAACAACGAGTCTTGCCGTTGATTAGCGGGCATAATGTTAACGTTTGCCAGCTTATGCTCATATACCTCAAAAATAGCCGTAAGCAGCCCCGCAAACGTATTATCGTAAACAACGGCCTGCATTAGAAAAGCGATAGTTGGGTAGAGAATGATGCCTTGTATTTGCTGTTGCCGTGTTGAAGAATAAACTGCCTTATTTCGTGCGGCATAAACTCTTTAAGCACCGCCTGCGGACTGTTACACGTTATAAAGTATTTAGCACGGCTTATTACAATGCCAATTTGTTTAAGGTGTTCCCAGTTTAGCTTATTAAATTTGCGCGCTGCCACTATTTTAAGGGCTGAGGTAACCCCAATGCCCGGTATGCGCTTAATAACGCTTAAATCGGCCTTGTTAATGTCTATAGGAAAAAGGTGCAGGTTGCGCAATGCCCATGATAGTTTAGGGTCTATTTCTAAATCTAAAAAAGGGTTATCAGGGCTGATGATTTCTTTTACATCAAAACCATAAAAGCGCATTAGCCAGTCGGCTTGGTAAAGGCGGTTCTCCCTAATCATAGGCACGGGGGTGCCAATAACAGGCAGGCGATTATCTGTACTAATGGGCACGTAACCCGAATAATACACCCGCTTCAGTTTCATCTTATCATAAAAATAATTGGCGGTATGCAAAATGTGCATATCATTCTCCGGCGATGCGCCAATAACCATTTGCGTGCTTTGCCCGGCGGGCGCAAACAGCGGGGCTTTTTTAAACAGCGCTTTTTCTTCGCGGTTTTGTATTATGGCCGATTTTAGGTACTTAATAGGGTGAATCATATCATCCCTGTTTTTATCGGGGGCCAATAGCTTTAAACCACTTTCGGTAGGCATTTCAATGTTTACACTAAGCCTGTCGGCCCAGCGGCCTGCCTCATCAAGCAATTCTTTGCTTGCACCGGGAATAGCTTTCAGGTGGATGTAGCCATTAAAGTTATGTTCGGTGCGCAGCTTCTTGGCTATCAGCACCAGGCGCTCCATGGTATAGTCGGCATTTTTAAAAATACCCGAACTAAGGAACAACCCCTCTATGTAATTACGGCGGTAAAAGTTAATGGTAAGTTCTACCACCTCGTTTACCGTAAAGCCTGCCCGCTTAATGTCGTTGCTTTTGCGACTAACACAGTATAAGCAATCGTAAATGCAAACATTGGTAAGCAATATCTTTAGCAGTGATACACAACGGCCATCTTCAGTATAGGCATGGCAAATGCCCATGCCCTCGGCATTGCCAAGGCCTTTGTTATCGTTTTTGCGCTTGCTGCCGCTAGATGCGCACGATACATCGTACTTAGCGGCATCGGCTAATATGGTAAGCTTTTCTGAAATCCTATCCCACGACATACTATCTCTTTCTCTTAACGTAAATATATTATTGTGAAGTTAGAGAAAAGCCTAACACAAAAACAGAAATTATGTTTTGTAAAGAAAATAAATGCCCTTTGAAAATCAACTTAATACACCGCCATCTGCAACCCCGCATACTTATTCTTATACTCTATAGGCGATAGGCCCGTAGTGCGTTTAAACACCGTGCGGAAGGCTTTTACATCAGAATAGCCAACATCGTACATCAACTCATTTATGCTTTTGCGGCTTGTTTCCAGCCCCTTTTTTACAGCCTCTATTTTTACCCGCTGTATATATTCTACCACGGTGTTAGATGTAGCTTTTTTAAATCTGCGTTCCAGGTTGCGGCGGCCTATGGCTAGTTTGTCTACCAGTTGGTCAACCGTAATTTTCTCGGTATAGTTTTCTTCAATGTATTGCTGGGCCTTAATAATGGTATCGTCGTTATGGTCTTTTTGGCCGGTAAATATGGTAAACTGGCTTTGGTTGTTGCGGTCAATCTCAATCTCATAATATTTAGCCAACAGTATAGCCATTTCTCGGTTGGTATACTTCTCTATTATGTATAAAAGCAGGTTCCAGAATGAGTTTGCACCGCCGCTAGAGTATACGCCTTTCTCATCGGTAATTACTTTTTCTGATACCAGTTCAATATCAGGATACATCTGCCTAAAGGTGTTAGCCATGCCCCAGTGGGTAGCACATTTTTATCGGTAACCAAACCCGTAGCAGCTAATAAGAAAGCTCCAACACACAGGCTGGCTACTTCGGCGCCAAAAAGGTGCTGCTGCACAATCCACGGAAAGAATTCTTTGTTATCATCAACCACCTTGCTCATATCAGCACCGTTAACTGCGGGAATAATTATCAGGTCGGTTTTTTCCAATTCGTTTATGGTAATATCGGGCGATACTTTAAATAGGCGGTCGTAGGTTTGGGTGTGGCTACTTATACCCACCAACTGCACATTAAAAATAGGCTTGCGGCCCATTTGTTCCATAAAGCGGTTGGCCTGGTTAAAAAGGATGAAAGGGCCTTCGATACAGCTAAGTGCAACATTGCCTTTGGGTACTAGTATGGATATATGCCTCATAGTAAAGTGATATTACAGTATAGCAAAGATAGAAAACACGGTTGTCGTAATCAACCCCTTGTATTGGCGTTTTTGCACCCTCCTTGTTTTTTCAGCCTAAAATAACTTTGTCTTAAACTTTTAAAACCCTAATAATATTTAATACTGTACAGCCATGGCACAATTAAATCCATACTTAAACTTTAACGGCAATACCCGCGAGGCTATGGCCTTTTACCAATCTGTATTTGGTGGCGAACTTACCATGCAAACCGTGGGTGAAACACCAATGCCATGCCCCGCAGGCATGGAGAACCAGATAATGCACTCTATGCTGGTAAGCGGAGGTGTATTGTTAATGGGGTCGGATATGCAGGGTCCTGATGGGCATAAGCCGGGCAACACAGTTACCATGTCGCTAAATTGCAGTAGCGAGGAGGAGATAACAACCCTGTTTAATAAATTAGCCGAAGGGGGCCATATTGCCGAGCCATTAAAAGAGATGTTTTGGGGCGCATTATTCGGCGCATTGGCTGATAAGTATGGTGTACGCTGGATGTTTAATTTTGATAAAGGAATTGGGAATAACTAAGCATAATAACCACCAAAACAAATAACCATGAGCAACATGAAAATTGAAAAAACAATTACTATAAACGCTACTAAAGAAAGTGTTTGGAAAGTTTTGACAGAAGACCAATACACAAGCCAGTGGTATGCCGAGTTTATGGAAGGCAGCCATGCTGTTGGCGACTGGACAGAAGGTAGCAAAATTTATTTTCAAGACCATTCTAAAAGTGGCATGATAGCTAAAATTAATACCAATAAGCCATTTGAATTAATAGAGATAGAATACACCGGTTGGTTAGAAAATGGGGAAGAAAAATATGATGGCCCCATGGCTGATGCTGTTAAAGGCGGTAAAGAAATCTACAGGCTTGAAGAAGCCGGTGGCGTTACACAATTGCACGCTGCTGCCGACATAGGGCCGGAAATGTATGAAGAAATGAACGGCCTGTGGGACAAGGCCGCCATTAAACTTAAAGCCCTTGCAGAGGCTATTTAACCTTAAATATAATCATGACCACAGCACTGATAATAATAGGCGTAATTGTAGGCATTATAGTAGTAATACTGATAATTGCATCTATGCAAAAGGATGAGATTACCATAACCCGCGAGATAACCATTAAGCGCCGCGTAAGCGATGTATACAACTATGCTAAACTGCTTAAAAACGGCGATAAGTATAACAAGTGGGTAATGGCTGACCCGAACATGAAAAAGAACTTTCGTGGGGTGGACGGTACGGTTGGTTTTGTATATGCTTGGGATAGCCAAAATAAGCAGGCGGGAAAAGGCGAAGAAGAAATAACCAAGTTGGTTGAAAATAGCTTTATTGAGCACGAAATTCGTTTTGAAAAACCAATGCAGAGTGTTGCCAAAGTAATAATGGACATTAAGCGGCAAGACGAGAACACAACCGTTTTCACATGGAGCTTTACCAATAAATTGAATTTAATGATGAAGGTGATGCACCTGTTCTTCAACTTTGAAAAATTATTAGGGGCAGATATGCAACACAGCTTGCTTAATTTAAAGAATAATATTGAGCATAATGGCTAAGAAAACGGTACAAACGCCCGATGAATTAATGGCTGTTACAGACCACCCCCTTAAGGCTGAGGTAGAGGCATTGCGCATCATAATCAAAAATGCTAACAGTAAAATTGCAGAGCGTGTTAAGTGGAACGCACCCAGCTATTATTACATAGAAGATATGGCTGCCTTTAACCTGCGCCAAACAAAGTTTGTGCAGTTAATTTTAATATTTCCTAAAGGATTATTAAAAGACGATTACGGCATTTTACTAGGCGATTGGAAAGACAGGCGCGAAGCCCGTTTTACTGATATGGCCGATGTGAAAGCTAAAAAGGAAGCCCTTGAAAAAGTAGTAAATGATTGGATAGATTTAATTGATAACAACATCTCATAATTCATAATTACTAACTCATAATTTAAGAGATATGGCAACGCAAATATTTGTAAACCTGCCGGTTAAAGACCTTAACAAATCAGTTGAGTTTTTTACCAAACTGGGATACACATTTAACCCACAGTTTACTGATGATAATGCAACATCTATGATAGTTAGTGATACTATTTTTGTGATGCTGTTGGTAGAGAAATACTTTCAATCGTTTACACAAAAGGATATTGTAGACACTTCAAAAGCGCTTGAGTCTATTATCTGTTTATCTGCCGATAGTAAAGAGGCTGTAGACGATATGATTAATAAAGCAGTAGCCGCAGGTGGCAAAGAAAGCGGGGAGACACAAGACCATGGCTGGATGTATGGCCGTGGTTTCGACGATCTTGATGGCCACCACTGGGAATCTGTATGGATGGACCCTGCCGGTTTTCCGCAACAATAATTACCGCTATTATGGAAATTAAAGCGTTTGTTTTTCAGCGCTTTAATTTTCTTTTCTAAAAATTTTTTGCCTAAAATTTTGCGCAACCAAAAGGTTTCATATAAATTTACAACCAAATGGTTACATATACCTAATGAGAAGAGATACATTCCAAGCAATAGCCGACCCTACGCGGAGGGAAATCATAAACATGATAGCCCATAAGTCGCTAAACATAAATGCGGTGGCCGAGAATTTTGATACCAGCCGCACCGCCATTTATAAGCACCTTAAAATACTTACCGAGTGTGGCTTGGTGCAGATTAAACAGCAGGGGCGCGAACGCTATTGCGAAGCGAAATTGGATAAGCTACACGAAGTATCTGACTGGGTTGCACAGTACAAACAATTCTGGAATGAGAGGTTCGACTCTTTGGAAAATTACTTAAACGAAATACAGGCAAAAGATAAAAAACCAAAAAATGGAAAACGTAAATAATACTAAAGACCGCGAGATAGTGCTGTCTCGCATAGTAAACGCAACGGCCCAATTGGTTTGGCAAGTGTGGACTAATGCCGAACACCTTGACAAATGGTGGGGACCTAACGATTTTACCAATGTTACCAAAGAGATGGATTTTAGCGTTGGCGGCAAATGGCGCTATACCATGCATGGCCCCAATAACATGGACTTTGCCAACCGCATTACCTACACCAAAATTGAAGAACTCGCTGTGTTGGAATATCATCATACCGATGATGAAGAGCCACCCGCAATAGAATTTTATGTTAGTGTTACGTTTGAAGATTTAGGCGACAAAACCAAGGTTACTCAACGCAGTATATTCCCAACAGCAGAAGCATTGCGTAAGGTGGTAGAAGAAAACGGGGCAATAGAGGGTGGCAAGCAACACCTTGGCAATTTAGATTCGTACGTTACAAAACTATCGGGCGAGAAAAATTTCACCATATCGCGCGAGATTAATGCACCTGTGCAACTTGTTTGGGATACACTAACCCAAGCCGAACACCTTAAACATTGGTGGGGGCCTGTGGCATTGAAAATCTCTCATGCTACAGTTGATCTCCAACCCGGAGGCATGTTCCATTATGGTATGGAGGCTCCAGATGGCAATACAATGTGGGGCCGCTTTGTTTTTAGAGAGATTGATGAGCCTAACAAACTGGTGTATGTAAGCTCTTTTTCTGATGCTGATGGCGGGCTTGTAAAAGCGCCTTTTCCCGGAATTGATTTTCCGCTGGAAGTATTAAATATCCTGACACTTAAAGAGCATAACGGTAAAACCATATTAACATTAACCGGTGAACCAATTAACCCGACACCAAGCGAAGAGGAGACCTATAAAGGCATGACACAAAGTATGCAACAGGGCTTTAGCAGCACTTACGACCAACTGGATAAATACCTTGAAACTATTACCCCAAAAGCATAATTATGAAAGCCAACGAAGTAAATATAACCCGTGTATTCAACGCTCCCAGAGAGTTGGTTTTTGATGCATGGTCTAGCGCCGCAAACCTTGAAAAATGGTATGCTCCTGATGGTTGCAGCATCAGGGTAAAAACCTTTAGTTTTGAAGAGGGCGCGGCCTTTCATCACTGCATAACAATACCTGATGGTAAAGACTGTTGGTGCATAGGCACTTTCTTAACCATAGACAGGCCCAATACCCTTGTATACACCTTAATCAATGCTGATGAAAACGGTAACGAAGTACAATCTGAAGAGGCAGGCTTTGAGCACGAATGGCCCAACAAAACCACCGTTACCATAACCTTTACTGCCGATGGCGATAAAACTATTATGCACCTGCACCAAACGGTAGACGAAGCCTTGGCTAAACGCACCGGTGCATACCCAAGCTGGCTATCTATGTTTGATAGGTTGGAAGCTGGCTTAGCATAATTAAATAATATTTATAACCCGTCAGGAACTGACCCCTGACCTCTGACCCCTTTAACATGAACCAACCACTAATATTTGAACGCATTTTAGATGCCCCCATTGATAAAGTATGGAGTGCCCTTACCAATGTAGCTGAGATGAAGCTATGGTACTTTGATGTGCCTGAATTTAAAGCCGAGGTAGGCGCTGTGTTTACCTTTACCGGCGGCCCCGATGGTGGCCCGCAATACAAACACGTATGCAAGGTTACCGATGTTGAGCACCTTAAAAAACTGGCCTATACTTGGACATACGAAGGCTACGAGGGAGAGTCGGTAGTAACATGGGAGCTTAGTGTAGAAGGAAGCCAAACCCGGCTTAAACTTACCCATACAGGCTTAGAAACCTTACCTGCCAGCAACCCTGATTTTGCTGTTAAAAACTTTGTAGAGGGCTGGACATACTTCACCACCAAAGCATTACCAGAATATCTTGCTGGCAAATAATCTACTAGCACCTAACACCTGGAAGCTGGTACCTAAAATCCCTATCTTTGCCCTCTTTACTTTACAATGGAAACCGCAACCCCCAATTCCTTTAGAAGAATAATAAACATCATAAAGCAATCGCTAAACGGCGAGGAGCAAGACTATACAACAGGCAGCATACCGTTAGCCATTGTGTTGCTTGCCATACCTATGATTTTGGAGCTCTCGTTGGAAAGTGTATTTGCCGTGGTAGATATGTTTTTTGTGGGCAAACTGGGCGAAAATGCCATTGCTACTGTAGGCTTAACTGAATCAGTAGTAACCATTGTATACTCGTTGGCTATGGGTTTAAGTATGGCCGCAACGGCTATTATTGCCCGCCGCACAGGCGAGAAAAACGCTGAAGGAGCAGCACATGCCGGTGCACAAGCCATTATAGTAGGCGGCATAATATCAGTAATATTAGGCATTGCCGGTGCTGTTTTTGGTGGCGATATTTTGGCCCTAATGGGGGCGTCGCCTAAGGTGGTGGCAGATGGTACCACCTTTGCCCAAATATACCTGGGCAGCGCACCCGCTATTATGTTCCTATTCCTTATCAACGGCATATTCCGTGGTGCGGGTAATGCCGCCATGGCTATGAAAAGCCTGTGGATAGCCAGTTTACTTAATATCATACTCTGTCCTATACTTATACATTTTTATGGATTAAAAGGTGCAGCTATAGCAACGGCAATTGGCCGCAGCGTGGGCGTATTGTACCAATGCTACTACCTGTTTAAAGGCAGTAATAACTTGCGTATTACCGCCGCCCATTTTGGTATAGATTGGGATATCATCCGTTCCATATTCAAAATAGGTTCGCCGGGTGCATTGCAGTTTATTATTGCCAGCGGCAGTTGGATAGTACTTACCCGTTTAGTTGCCGAAACCGATGGTACTACCGCATCTGCAGGCTACATAATCGCCATGCGGAACATCGTATTCTTTATACTGCCAGCATGGGGCTTAAGCAATGCCGCTGCTACACTGGTAGGACAAAACCTGGGCGCAGGCAAACCCGAGCGGGCCGAAAAAAGTGTGATGCTAACCGCCAAATACAGCGCCATATTTATGGCCTTTGTAGCCGCGCTATTCATAGCCATACCCGAACCCATTATCCGCATTTTTACTGCTGAAGAGCCTGTTATAGCTTATGGTATACAAGCACTGCGCATTATAGGCTCTGGCTTTATATTTTACGGCATAGGCATGGTTATGACCCAGGCCCTAAACGGCGCCGGCGATACCCGCATACCCACCATAATAAACATAGTGGGCTTTTGGTTGATCCAAATACCCTTGGCATACCTGTTGGCTAAGGGTTTACACCTAAACTCACTGGGCGTGTTCATAGCCATACCTACATCAGAAACACTCATTGCCATAATGGGCTATTTCTACTTTAAACGTGGCAGGTGGAAAGAGGTAAAAGTGTAATAGGATATAGCAATTAGGAATCAGGGGTAGGCGTTTGCGTAAAGCGAAGCACATTTTGCTGCTTTAAAATAAATCTACAAGCTACAACCTCCTACTCAACTTCTCTACCATTACGTTTTTCCAGGTGGCAAAGTCGCCGGCAATGATATGCTCCCGGGCTTGTTTTACCAACCACAGGTAAAAGCCAAGATTGTGTACGCTGGCTATTTGTGGGCCAAGCAGCTCTTCCGACGCGAACAAATGGCGCAGGTAGGCTTTGGTATATTGGGTATCAACATACGTAATACCGGCAGGGTCAATAGGGCTAAAATCCTCTTTCCACTTTTGGTTGTTTATGTTGATGATACCCTCTGTAGTGTAAAGCATGCCATGGCGCGCATTGCGGGTAGGCATTACACAATCGAACATGTCAATACCGTTGGCTATGCCTTCCAGAATATTGGCGGGCGTACCCACACCCATAAGATAGCGGGGCTTGTCTTTAGGCAGTATGGCACAAACCTGTTCGGTTATTTCGTACATAATCTCGTGCGGCTCGCCAACAGAAAGGCCGCCAATAGCATTACCGGGGCGGTTTTGCGCGGCAATAAACTCGGCGCTTTGGGTACGCAAATCGGCATAGGTGCTGCCCTGCACAATAGGGAATAGGGTTTGGTAGTAGCCATACAACGGCTCGGTACTGTCAAAACGTTCTATGCAGCGGGTAAGCCAGCGGTGGGTCATCTCCATGCTCTTGCGGGCATACTCATACTCACACGGGTAAGGGGTACACTCATCAAAGGCCATGATAATATCGGCACCAATACGGCGCTGTATATCCATAACGCCCTCAGGGGTAAACATGTGCTTGCTTCCATCAATATGCGATGCGAATTTGGCACCTTCCTCGGTAAGCTTGCGCTGAGCCGCTAAAGAGTAAACCTGATAGCCACCACTATCAGTAAGTATGGGGCGGTTTACCCCAATAAACTTATGCAGGCCACCTGCTTTTTCTAATATATCAAGACCGGGACGAAGGTACAGGTGGTATGTATTACCCAGTATTATCTGGGCTTTTATATCGTTCTCAATCTCGCGGGTATGCACAGCTTTAACCGTGCCAACGGTACCCACGGGCATAAAAATAGGGGTTTGTATTTCGCCATGGGCGGTAGTAACCACACCAGCGCGTGCGTTACTTTTACTATCAGTAGTAACTAAAGAAAATGTAAGACTCATGTTGGGGCAAAGATAATCTCAATTAGCGAATTAGATAATGAGCGAATAAGCGAATGAAAACAGATGCATTTTTTGAAATATTATCCCCAAGCCTCTTTCAATGTATTGCGAAACAACTCATTTAATTGCTCATACCCCGGGCCGTATGTGTTGTCAACGTCTTTTACATGCTCTGTATAGTAAGTAATCCATTCAGCTAAGGTAATCATTTAGCAGGATAATAGGTGGGCCTTCGTCCATTTCGCCGCCGGCAGTCTTTTTAACCAGTAACTTATCCACTTCATCCCTTACTGGGCCATTGGGCAAAAATTCATTAAGCAATACCTCAAACTCTACGGGTGCCATAGTACCTTTTTCCTCAATCCACCTACAGGCTAAAACCGGCCTAAGCACATAAAAGTATTTCTTATGGCGCACGGTGTCTTTTAAAATATATTGGCTGTAGTTTTTGCGGGCCATGTGCAGGTAATGGTATATGCACGATTTTGGCCTAAAATAGGTTTGTAACATGCTCCGTAATGATTGGGCCGTTGAATAATCTTCTTTGTAAACAATTGGGCTATTAAGCCATTCCAGCATTGGTGGGTTCGATTTTTTAAACAGAAGCAATGCTTTGCGCAACTCCCAACCCGATAGGTCAATATCGTTTGGCAAAATTTCTTCGTAGCTGTCTTTTTGCTCGTTAACGCTTAAATACCAATCGGTTTTATGTATGTAGATGTAACGTACATCCCAGTCGCTATCGGTAGAAGCAAAGCCCCAGGCCCTGCTGCCCGACTCTACCGCATACAGTATTTTTATATCCTGCTCTTGTTCAAGCCGCAGCAATTCTTCATTTATCAAATCAACCATAAAAGCAAAAATATACCTTTGCAACCAATTATTTTGAATGAGCGACGAAACTGCACATAACACCTTACCCGGCCCTTGGAACTTTGGCAATGACGATAAGGGCATGGTGTCGCCATCGGGCAAATACAGGCTGGAGTATGGCGACTTACGGGAATTTGGTCAAGGTTCGCCATTACAGGGGGCTTTGTTTTTAACCAATGTAAAATCGGGCAAAAAGGTAAAACTGTTTGAGTTGGCCGGCGGCCCGCCCGTATGGGACGAGCACGATGATATTGCCGCTGTACCTGTTTGGTGGATGGGCTGCATGGTGGGCCGTAGCCAGCGGCTACTGTTAATTGACCTTACCCGCAAAGAGCTGGTGCTGTTTAAAAAGAAGTTTAAGCTGCTAGACCTTAAAGTGCTTAGCTATGCCGTTATTACAGGTACCGACAGCCCCGTATACAAAAGCAAAAGGGTGGTTTTTAATATTGGGAAGAATAAAGTGGCCTTTAAAAAGGCTATAGCTGTGCCATAATCTTATCAGGCCCAATTTTGTTAAAAAAATCATGAAAAACGAAGGGCCTAATCCGCTATCATAAGTTACTTTTGCCGGTTGTAGGTATGGAACAGTTTTTCGATTTTACATTTTCTCCGTTAATGGTTGTGCTTGGCGCGCTAGGCGTGGTATTCCTTATCCAGTTATACTACTACCTGGGTGTGTTTACCAAGCTGACAGGCTACAGGCGTGCAGACAATGCTGTAAACCAACAGCCTGTTTCTATTATTATTTGCGCCCGTAACGAGGAGGAGAACCTGATGAAGCACCTGCCGCTAATCTTAAACCAAAACTACCCCAAGTTTGAGGTTATTGTGGTTAACGATTGCTCTTGGGACGAAAGCTACGAGCGTATGCTGCGTATGCAGCCCGATTACCCCCACCTGGAGATACGTAACATTGCCATTAACGACCATTACGAGCACGGAAAGAAGTTTGCCCTATCCATAGGTATTAAGGCCGCTAAATATGAGCAATTATTATTGACGGATGCCGATTGCCGACCTGCTTCGGCGGAGTGGCTTAGCCTTATGCAGCGCAACTTTACCGATAAAAAGGATATTATTCTGGGCTTTAGCCCCTACGAGCGTGGCAAAGGCTTTTTGAATAAGGTTATCCGCTACGACACCTTGCTTATTGGCATACACTACCTTACCCAAGCCCTGCGTGGCAAAACCTACATGGGTGTTGGCCGCAACCTGAGTTATAAAAAGGATTTGTTTTTTAACGTAAAGGGTTTTGCATCGCACATGCATGTTATGAGTGGTGATGATGACCTGTTTATACAGGAAGTTGCTACCCCAACCAACGTAGCCATAGAGATAGACCATAACGCGCACACCCTTTCTGCCCCCAAGAAAACCTGGGCCGATTGGTTTACCCAAAAGCGCCGCCATATTAGCACAGCACCGCTTTATCCGGTTTCTACACGGTCGTTTTTAACTACCTACTATGTATCTACCGGACTGTTTTACTTGTTGTTAACAACCCTTGCGGTATTTTTATATAATTGGCCTATTCTTATTGCCGTATTTTTACTACGTTTGGTAATAATGATGGTTGTACTGGGCAATTGCGCTAAAAAACTGAACGAAAAGCCACTGGTGGCACTAATACCGTTCCTTGATTTGGTAATGCTTTTTGTGTATCCATCAATTTCGGTATCAAAATTGCTTGTCAGAAAGAATAAATGGAGCTAGGTTCAAACTTATCGGCCAAGGCCGTGTACGATTATAATTTGGTGCGCCGCGCTGTAGAGCAGGGCGACCAAAAGGCGTATGCTGAGCTTATGGGCCGCTACCGCGACTCGGTGTACTTTATGTTGCTTAAAATGGTTAACAATAAAGACGACGCCGACGATTTAACTATTGAAGCTTTTGGCAAGGCTTTTAAGCGCCTTGAGCAATACACGCCTACCTACGCATTTAGCACCTGGCTGTTTAAAATTGCTACCAACAACTGTATAGACTTTATACGCCGCAAAAAGGCCAATACTTTTTCTATTGATAACCCCATTAGCAGTGGCGATGGTGACGAAATGAGTATGGAGCTGCGTTCTCACGGACCCGACCCTGAGGAGCAAATGATTAAGCACCAAAAGGAAAAGCTTATGCGTAACGTAGTTGATAAGCTAAAGCCACGCTACCGCCAACTTGTAGAGATGAGGTACTTTCAAGAGTTATCGTACGAAGAAATTGCCGAGCAGCTAGACCTGCCACTAGGTACTGTTAAAGCCCAACTATTCCGCGCCCGCGAGTTTCTTTTCCAAATTGTAAAGAAGAGCGAAGGGTCTATTTAGGTTCCAGGTGTTAGGGAATAGGTGCTAGTAAAAATTTAAAAATGTACTTTGTATGCCTACTTTTACCGTTAGTTTCTGCGACCCTTTAAATCCCGAAGTTATAGACCTTGGTGTACACCAAAAAGAAGAGGTGCTTAAGTTGTTTAACAACATTAAGTGGAACGATTATTTGGCTACAATGCAGGGGGTGCCTGATGATGAAATCCATTACTCACCCTCTTTTAGCGCTGCAAATTCTGACAATAATGCCATAGTTTCAGTATCGGCTTTAGATGGTGGCGCGGGCTTGTTTTACATCATGTATTTTACTCCTTTGGCACCTCGTAAAATTATGGGCATACAAATCGGTAATAAAGGGGTGATTTACTTGATTTAAATGAAGCTACTTTAGAAACATGTTTACAGGCCATGACTTACTTGGTTAACGATGATTTAGAATCTTTAGCTAAGATGTTTTAGCTTTCAACTTTATGAACCAACATTTTACAATAGCAATACTTTCTGCAGGTATCCTGTTGATTGGATGTTTTACTAATTTACCTACACAACCTATTAAATCCCAACTTGAAGCCAGACGGGACATGTTGCTTAATACACGTTTAGATACAGCAATAGTTGATTCAAATTTTATTTATGGAGTAATCACTGATTTCTACGACTATAAAGATTTTTATAGCCATGCGTGCTTCATTGACAATAATGTTATAGTCCTTCAAAGCAGAAATGGAGGATATGCTAATTTTTTGAATTTCCCCGTGAACGATGAAGATAATTTATATGTAACCGCTGCTGCAAAAACATTGATAAACAATTCTAAAGAGTTGTTAAGTAGTGCTGAGTTAAAGCCTAATCTACCGCTACCAGACAGTAATTATGTACGGTTTAATTTTCTTACCCTTAAAGGTATATATGTTATAGAGGATACCAAGGATGCAATAGAAAACGGGAATTCTAAATTAAAATCCCTCTACACTGATTTACAAGTTTTACATACCGAATGTGCTGCAGCATATAAACCTTAATGCATCTGCCTTACCAGTTTTATCTCTACCCTCCTATTTAAATCTTTATTAGTGCTTAGAGGCGCAGTTTCTCCATAGCCCCAGGAGCTTATAATAGAGTGATGAACACCTTTGCTTATTAAATAATCGGCAACTGCTTTAGCTCGGTTTTCTGATAGTTTCATATTGTGTTCATCAGTCCCAACATCATCAGTATGGCCGCCCACCTCTATGCGGTAGCCATGTAGGTTTTTAAGGTAATCAGCCACGCTGTCTAACGATGGGTAGGATTTAGAAAGGATGTTCCATTTATCAGTATCAAAATACAGGTTTGGAATGATGAAGGGCTTATCTAAACTAACCACAGGCGGTGTTTTTACAGGCTCTGCGGGTACATCAACTATAGTTAACGATACATCATCAATATAGTAATAGGTATAGGGCTTTCTATCAGTTACAACGCCGGTGGCTTTATCTTTTGCCGGGAATTTTCCTTTAAACGTGGGCACACCAAAGGCCCCAATAACAAGGTAGTTTTCGCCACCGCGAGCGGTATAAAAACCTTCGGTATTTTTCCAGTTTATGGTATCAGTAAAAGTGGTTAAATCGAATGTAATATCGGGCCTGCCTTTTATAGATTCGGTATTGTACCCCAGCATTGGCCTTTTAGTTGGCAGGGTAGAATTATCAGCCAAAAAAATAGCGTGCAAATTACTGCCATAGTAAAACGATTTATCGGCTAAGGCTAACAAACATACCTAAACGGTACTTAACGCCCTTTTTAAGCGGCTCTATAAGCTTTACGCACATATATTCTGCATACTCCTTATTGATAGAAGCATACGCCGCTAAGCCGCTGTAGCTGTTGCCTGTGTGTGGGTATTGAAAGCCAATATCGTTAACCGGCACCTCAGCTTTTTGCGATGATTCCGGGTTTGGCTCTTTCTTGGTTTTCTTATCCTCAACAGGTGGTGTGGCTGTTACATTGCAATTAGAAAACACATCGGGTGTACCCTCTGTAGGCCTATACCAATGTTGTAAAAGGTAAAACTGATTAAATTCTGAAGGACACCCCTTGTAGTGGTTAAAGCTACTGTCGGGTATTAGGTTTTGGGCAGTTGTAAAGTAAGGTAACAGATATACAAGTAAAAACAAACTTAAACACCGCATGGTGAGATTCCCGCCTTCGCGGGAATGATGATTGGCTTTATTATTCTTCGCCAACATACATCTCTTCAAAAATAGCCTTGTATTTTTTCTCAATTACGTTGCGTTTAAGCTTCATGGTGCTGGTTATTTCATCATCTTCAATAGTAAACGATTTGGGCAGCACGCGGTAATATTTAACGGTCATATACGGTGGCAGGTTTTTGTTTGCCTTGCCTACTTCTTTTTCTATCCTTTCTAAAACCTTTGGGTCTTTAATTTTTTCTTCAAATGGCAGTTCTTTATTGGCAACCGTTGCATCTACAACAGTAGCATCTAGCGTTAACAGGGCAGTAATATACTTACGCTTATCGCCATGGACATGTGCCATTTCTATAATGCCGCCCTGTGCCAACTGGTTTTGTATGGCTGCGGGGGCAACGTTTTTACCGCCCGATGTGATAATAAGTTGCTTTTTACGGTCGGTAATTTTTAAAAAGCCATCGGCATCAAACTCGCCTATATCGCCGGTTTTATAAAAACCATCTGTTGTAAAGCTCTCTGCGGTTTCTTCGGGCCTGTTCCAGTACTCTTTAAAAATATTCGGTCCTTTAACAAGTATTTCACCATCATCGGCAATTTTTACTTCGGCGTCGGGCAGTGCAGTTCCAACGGTGCCAAACTTATACAAGCCCGGCGAGTTTATTGTTACCGGCGCAGTACCTTCAGTAAAGCCCCAACCTTCTAAAATCAATATATCCAGCGAGTGGAAAAAGCGCATAATATCGGCACTTAACGGTGCCCCGCCCGATACAAAATAACGTATCTTTCCACCAAACCGTTGCTTTATTTTTGAGTAGAATAAGCTTGTTGGCAATACTATGCTGAAATTTTAGAAAACCTTTGGGCTCTTGCTTTTGCTGGCGCAGTAAACTAACCTTGCCCCCAACACGCAGCGCCCAATTAAATAACCAACGCTTTATTGGTGGGCCTGTTTTTACACCTAACTTAACACGGGTATATATTTTCTCAAACACACGCGGAACAGCAGCTACCAAATCGGGCTGCACTTCGGGCAGGTTGGCTACAATGGTTTCCATACTCTCTGCATAGGCAATGGTTTTACCTAGTGCTACCATTGCATAATAACCGGCAAATTTTTCTAGCGCATGGGCAAGTGGCAAAAAGCTAAGGTTGCATTTAACCTGGTCTAGGTTAATATCTGAATGGCTAAGCACCATTTCCATATTGCGCACATAGTTATTGTGTGTAAGCACTGCACCCTTTGGCGCCCCGGTAGTGCCGCTGGTATAAATAATAGTAACTATATCATCAGGGGTTAGCTTATTAGCTACCTCGTTAATGGTAGCCTTGGTAGTGTTGCTTAGAGGCGTGCGCAGCAAATCATTAAATGGGCGCACAAAATTATTATCATCAGCCTGAAATTCATCAAACACATAAATGCGTTTTAATGTGGTTAATTTATCTTTCACTGAAAGAAATTTATCCAGTTGCTGTTGATTTTCTACAAACAAAAACTTTGCGCCTAAATCGTTTAATATGTAAGCACTCTCATCGGCCAGGGTAGAAGTATATATTGCAGAGGTTATGCCGCCGGCAAGCAATACAGCCAAATCTGCATAAGCCCACTCGGGCCGGTTGAACGATACTACTACTCCCCTGTCTCTATACTCCAACCCATCGTTATACAAGCCCTGTGCAACTTTTAAAACCTTATTGCCGAGGGTGGCATACATTTCATCGGTATACTTACCATTTTGTTTAAAGAGTAAAGCTGTGGCGCCGGCATACTTATCAAAGTTGGCTAAAAACAGCTTGTTAAGGGTATCAAACTCTAATTTCTTCATTTTGTACAATAAAAAAAACTATTTGATTATCAATAGTTTACATCTTTTGTTTAACTTTTTGTTTAGATAAGTGAAACAAAAAATTGAGTTATGTTTTATGTGAAAGTAAAAATTAATTAACCACAACCAACCATAATAGCAATGAAAAAGACTCTTATTAAAATTATTACTACAGCGTCGGCCCTGTTTTTTAGTGGCGGCGTTTTTGCACAAACGGCAAAAGTTCAGGTTATACACAACTGTGCCGATGCTGCTGCTGCTGAAGTGGACGTATATGTAAACGGAAACTTAACGTTTAACAATTTTGCATTCCGCACCTCAACTGCATTTTTAGACCTACCTGCTGGCGTTCCACTATCAATTGCTGTTGCCCCAGGTACAAGCACAAACGTATCTGAAGCACTTTACACAACCAGCTTAACCCTAACCAACGGTAACCGTTATGTAGTTGTTGCAAATGGTATTGTTAGCCCAACAGGCTACAGCCCTGCACCTGCTTTTGGCCTAAATGCTTACAACTTAGGTACAAGCACAGGCGTTGCCCCTGCAGGTACAACAGGTTTACTTGTTGTGCATGGTAGTACAGATGCACCAACTGTAGACGTAGGCCTTGCTGAACCTGGTAGCTACACCAATGTTATCAATGATTTGGCTTACTCTACCTCATCGCCAGCATCATCTTACACAGATGTGCCAACAGCAGACTACCAATTACAAATACGTACTGCCGATGGTCTTACAGGTGTGGCCGAGTATAGTGCGCCTTTACAAACACTAGGCTTAGGTACTCAAAGCATTGTGGTACTTGCATCGGGCTTTTTAACCCCAGGTAATAACAGCAATGGTCCGGCTTTTGGTTTATATGTTGCCCTGCCAACCGGTGGCGCTTTAGTACCATTATCAAATGTAGGTTTATCTCCTGCACGCGTACAAATTATACACAATGCTGCCGATGCTGCTGCTGCAAGTGTAGACGTTTACTTAAACAATGGTCCAACCCCAACACTTGACAATTTTGCTTTCCGCACGGCTACTCCTTTTATTGATTTTCCAGCATCTACCGATGTAGAAATTGATATTGCAGGCGGTAACAGCACAGGTCCTAACCCTGCTGTATTTACCCAAACAGTAAACGTGCCTACCGGTACTTACATATTAGTAGCTAATGGTATTGTTAGCCCAACAGGTTACAGCCCTGCTCCTGCTTTTGGCCTTGACGTTTTTGCCGGTGCCCGCGAATCAGCTACAGATGGCAACAATACTGATGTATTAGTATACCATGGCTCTACCGATGCCCCAACTGTTGATGTTAAAGAGGTTTCTGGCCCATTAAGCTTCCCTACAATTGTAGATAATGCTTCTTACAATGATTTTGCCGGTTACTTATCATTACCAACTTCAGATTATAGCATACAAGTGCGCACGAGCGATGGTGTTGATGCCGTTGCAGAATATGGTGCCCCTCTACAAACCTTGTCTTTAAACGGTGTTGCCTTAACAGTATTAGCATCGGGCTTTTTAAACCCTGCTAACAACAGCGGTGGACCAGCTTTTGGTCTTTATGTTGCTTTACCAAGTGGTGGTAACTTAATACCACTTCCAACACAAGATATTTCTACCAGCCGTGTGCAAATTATACACAACGCTGCCGACCCAGCAGCTGCACAGGTTGATGTTGTAGTTAATGGTACTACTGTTGCTGACAACTTTGCTTTCCGCGCTGCTACTCCGTTTATTGATTTAAAAGGTGGCTTGCCATACAATATTGAAGTAAAAACAGCCAATGGCGCTACTACTATCGGCTCTATACCTGCTGCTACTTTCACCGCTAACGAAAAATATGTTGTATTGGCACAAGGTGTTGCCGGCCCTGGTTTTGAAACCAATGCCGATGTTGATGCTGACGACAATGATTTTGGTTTCTACGTATACGAAGGCGCTAAAGAAAAGCCTGCTAGCAACTCAACATTTGAATTTATTGGTGTACACGGCTCAACAGATGCACCTAAAGTAGATATAATTGCCCGCGGTGTTGCTACAGTTTTAGACAATGTATCGTATGGTGATATCAGTGCTACTTACATCCCCGTTCCTGCTGCATCTTACTTATTAGATGTTACGCCTGCGGCTGATAACGCTACTATTGTAGCTACTTATGGAGCTAACTTAACAGGTTTAAATGGCAAAACAGGTGTTGTATTTGCATCGGGCTTTTTAACCCCTGCAAATGATAACGACGGCCCTGCTTTTTCTCTATGCTTTGCTTTAAACGATGGTACTACCGGTTGTTTCTCTAACGTTACTTCTATTGAAGAAAGTAACCTTGTAGTAAACACATCATTATACCCTAACCCAGCAAATGTTACTACCACTTTTGAGTATACCCTTAAAGAGAAAACAGACTTTACTTTACGTATAGTTGATGTTACAGGTAAAGTGATAGAGAACATTTACAAAGGCAACCAAGCCGCAGGTTTATACCGCGAAACTGTTGACCTATCTGGCTATGCAGCTGGTGTATACTTTATACAAGTAAACAACGGCGTTAGCTCTTTCAGCAAAAAATTAATTATCACCAACTAAAGATAGTTTAGTATCAATTCCTGTTTTTATTGATTTTTTGGAAAAACCGCCCTGTAAGGGGCGGTTTTTTTATTGCTGAATTTCTTATTTTTGATGTTATGAATAAGGCTAAACTACTATTACTATCCATATTGTTTTTAGCGTGTGCGGTAATCAATAAATCTCACGCCCAAAGCTTTATTATGCCCAATGCTACATGGTGCTACTATTATTCATCTTTCCAATACTTTAACTACACCCAGTTTACTTACAGTGCAGATACTACTATTGACAATTACCCTACTAAAATAATTACCGAAAACAAGCGAAATTATTATTTTGACGATAATATGATAGTGCATTTAAGCGGTTCGTCTTTCTTTAAAAAGCATTATGTAAGAGAGTCTAACGATACTGTTTGGGCGTATGTAGATGGCCAATTTTATATACAGTATATTTTTAACGCACTACCCGGCGATAGCTGGCCTACCAATGATTGGGTTAATAACCTACCTGCTTGCAACAATGCGTATATTACTGTTGTAGATACTACCAGCACAACCTTTAATGGTGAACATTTAAAAGGCTTGCTGCTAAACAAATCGGCCTGCTCTGCTGGGTGGCCATTGCCTACAGGCTTTGAAATGGTTTACTATAAGCTTGGCCCACAAACCACAACGCTATTGCCAACTACATGGCCTGCTGTAGACACCAGCGCTACTTACTGTGCATCAGAAGATTTTGTATCGTACCACGACATTAATAACCCTATGCCTAATGAGGGTGCTAATTACTGTAAGTTTAATGCCGTTGGTGTTGATGAGAACGATGCATTCTCCTTTAACCTGCTATACCCCAACCCATCTACCACAATAGCTACTTTTGAATACTCTCTTAAACACAAAGCCAATATTACCTTTAGCTTATTTGACTATATCGGGAAGCTGGTAAAAAGCATGTACCGTGGAAACCAGCCCTTAGGCTTTTACCGTGAAACAATAGATGTGTCAGACCATCCGCCGGGAATGTACCTGCTGCAAATAGCTACCGGTACTACTGTTTTAAATAAAACGTTGGTTATAGAAAATTAAAAAGCCGCACCTATACAGCACGGCCTTTCTATCAAATATTTTGTAAAACTTAGTTACGACGGCCCATGTACAGCATTATGTAGTACAACAGGGTAGATAGCGAAGCTAAAGCAGCTACTACATAAGTAGAAGCTGCCCAGCCAAGAGCGTTTTTAGCTAGCTTATGCTGCTCGGGTGGGGTAATGCCTGTTTTTTCTAACCATACCAATGCACGGTTAGAGGCATCAAACTCTACCGGAAGGGTTACAAAGGTAAAGAGCGTTGTTGCTGCATACAGAACAATACCTATTAACAACAATTGCGGAAACGTGCCTAAAAACAGTATGCCACCAATTAGCAACCAGGGCAAAATACGCGATGTAACACTTAGCACCGGCACCATTTGAGAGCGCATGGTTAACCAAGAGTAAGCATGGGCATGTTGCACGGCGTGGCCACACTCGTGGGCGGCTACTGCAGCGGCAGCAACATTACGACCATGGTATACATCGGCGCTAAGGTTTACCGTTTTATCGGTTGGGTTGTAGTGGTCGGTTAAGCGGCCTTCTACAGAAACTACCTTAACATCGTAAATATCATTTTCGCGCAACATGCGCTGGGCAATTTCGGCACCACTAAGGTTATCCTTAACAGGTATTTGTTGGTACTGCTGAAACTTGCTTTTTAGTTGGGCGCTAACCGCAAACCCAATCAGGGCAAACACAATGCCCAATATATACATTCCTAACATTTTCGTTCTTTTTTCTAATTATACATCAAAAACAATGCTACAAGGCTATTGTTGCAAGTTTGACACTAATTGTATGACGGAATGGCGGGCATTAGTATAAACAAATTTATATTGTAACTTTGCTACATGAAGGTATTTGTCTTAAATTTAGAATATGAGCACTATAGAAGGCAGTTTATTACTCAGCAACTTGAAAAACTTGGACTAGATTACGAAATACAAAATTGTGTAATTGGTAAAAACCTGACCCAAGAAGAGTTAGAGCAAGAAGTGCACATGGGCTATATGGCAAAATCTCCTAATTGGTTTACTCCCGGTGCAATAGGGGCGACAATTACAGTAAAGCGTTTGTACCATAAGATTTTAGAGATGGGATTGCCTTATGCCCTAATTATGGAAGACGATTTAGTTTTAAGTAAAAACCTACCGAAACTTTTAAACGATATTGAGAAAACAATAGTAGATGGAGAAATAATTTTTTTATACCATAGCACTACACATTCATCTAAAAACGCAGCATTATTTTCTAATGTTGAGAAACAAAAAATAAATGTTGATTTTGACTTGTATTACCCTATTGATGAACTACAAATTTCAATGGGTAGCGGGTTTATTATAACACCTAAAGCAATGCGGGGCATATTAAAAGCAAACACCCCTATTGTTGTAATTGGCGATAGCTGGGATTATTACTATAGGCAGGGTGGTGTTATGCAGTATCGTGCTATATGGCCGCATGCATTAAAACCTGCAGATTTTAAAAGTACAATTGAGTATACATCCCTCATTTTTAAAAAACACCCATTTATCCCAAAAATTTTAAAATTTATTAATGATTACCGTATTTTCCCTATATACCATTATTTAAGGTATAAAAGAAAGTCAGAGCGCATTAAAAGAGAAAAATTACTTTTGTTGACACCCCATCAAAATTCACAAAAGAAAAACAATAAAAGTACCTATAGATGATACCTGTTACAAAACCATTTTTACCAAATATTGAAGAGTACAATAAGTTTGTAAAAGACATTTGGGAACGCCAGTGGCTAACTAATAATGGCCCTTTGGTAAATGAGTTAGAATTAAAACTTAAGGAATACCTTGATTTACCACATGTTTTATTTCTTGGCAATGGTACCATTGCAATACAAATAGCAATAAAGGCATTAGGTTTAAAGGGTGATATTATTACAACGCCATTTAGCTATGTTGCAACCACGAGTAGTATTGTATGGGAAAACTGCAACCCTGTTTTTGTTGATATTGACCCAGACACATTAAACATAAACCACAGGCTTATTGAGGCTGCCATTACACCAGAAACAACAGGGATTTTAGCGACACATGTTTATGGCAACCCATGCGATATTGATGCCATTGAATTTATTGCCAAAAAGCATAACCTAAAAGTAATATACGATGCTGCCCATTGTTTTGGAACAAAATATAAAGGCAAGTCAGCTTTTGCTTATGGCGATATAGCAACAACCAGCTTTCATGCAACAAAGGTATTCCACACAACCGAGGGGGCGCAGTATTTTCTCAAAACCCAGAACTGGTTAAAATAATGGGGTACCTGCGTAATTTTGGCCATGCCGGAGAAATATTTGCAGGAATAGGCATAAATGGTAAAAACTCAGAATTCCACGCTGCTATGGGCGTTTGCAACTTGCCCCACATAGATAGCATTTTGGCAAACCGTAAACAACTACATGCTACTTATAATGAAAAGCTTAGCGGTCTTAGGGTTAAACATATTAAAATTACAGAAAAATCAGACTGGAACTGCTCTTACTACCCTATAATATTTGAAAGCGAAGAAATGCTGCTTAAATCATTTAAAATATTAAATGATAACCTTATTTACCCACGAAGGTATTTTTACCCAACATTAAGCAAGTTGAACTACGTTAGTCATTATGACACCCCTATATCCGATGATATTTCGAAACGGGTACTATGCCTTCCGTTATATTATGGTTTAACAACTGAAGATATAGCACTTATTACACGCTTGCTTTTAAGAACACAAAATAATTAATTATGGTTATTGCAGTTATGCAGCCCTATGTATTTCCTTATTTGGGCTATTACCAACTGGTAAATGCTGTAGATACATTTGTGTTTTTTGATGATGTAAATTACATAATGAAAGGGTGGATAAACCGCAATCGGGTGTTACAAAAAAACCAACCAATCACTTTTACTATACCTCTTAGTAAAGCCAGCCAAAACAGGCTGATAAATGAGATTGAATTAAGCGAATTCAACCGTTGGCGCGATGCGTTTTTAAAACAGATAGCTCAGTATTATGGCAAGGCACCATACTTTACAGAGGTAAATGCATGGCTTGTTGATTTTTTTACAAAAAACGAATTTACCCACATAAGCCAATTGGCTGCAGAAAGTGTAATCAGCGTATCGCAATTATTAAATTTAACTACTTCGTTTTTATATTCATCAAAACTTGATTATAGAGTAGAGGGGCAAAACGGACAGGATAAAATATTAAGCATTTGCGAAATGCAAAATGCCAAAATGTATATAAACCTTCAGAATGGGCGTGAGCTTTACGAGCAAATAAAGTTTAAAAAAAAGATATTGACTTGCGGTTTATACATATTGACGATTTAAGCTACCCGCAATTTGATAAAAAAACTTTTACTCCACATTTGTCTATTATTGATGTATTAATGTTCAATGGCCCTAGTGGTACAACCGAACTACTAACCAAATACCAGTTACATGAGTGATAAAAAATATCTTGACAACATAGTAAAGCATTATGAGGATTGCCTGGACAAACATGGAGACTCACATTTAGGTGTAGACTGGCCTAATATAGCTGATGTTGACAAACGCTACAGGATTATGCTTGATATTATTCGCGTTGCTGAAGATAAATCTCCAAACATAAGTTTGCTTGATTTTGGTTGTGGAGCCGCACACTTATATCCATACATGCAACAGCACAATATAACCAATGTTAATTATGCGGGGCTTGATGTATCTGAAAAATTTGTTGCACTTAGCCAAAGTAAATTCCCATTATTGCCATTTTATTGTGTAGATGTTTTAACCCCGGCTATTAATACATTGCCGCAATTTGACTATATTGTAATGAATGGGGTTTTTACAGAAAAAAGAGAACTTAGTTTTGACGAAATGTGGGAATATTTTACCGACCTATTAAGCGTTGTTTTTACAAAAGCAAATAAGGGAATTGCTTTCAATGTAATGTCTAAGGCTGTAGATTGGGAGCGCGATGATTTATTCCATGTACCCACAGACAAACTAGTAGACTTTTTAACAAAAAAACTAAGTCGGAATTTTATAATACGAAACGATTATGGGTTGTATGAATTTACAACCTACTTATATAAATAAGCATATTATTTTATGTTAAAAGACGTTGTTATTTTTGGGTTAGAAGACTACGCTGAACTTGCGTTGTATTATTTACAAAATGATTCGCCGTACAATGTGATAGCATTTACGGTAAATGAAAAATACATTCCTGAAAGCAAGCAATTTAAAGGGCTTCCAATTGTTTCTTTTGAAAATATTGAAAGCATTTACCCTGCAGATAAAGTAGCACTATTTGCACCTATGTCTCCTAAAAAAATGAATGGCTTAAGAGAGAGCATTTATAATTCTATTAAAGAAAAAGGATATAAATTCATAAGCTATATAAGCAGTAAAGCTACCCTATTTGACAATGAAATTGGCGACAACTGTTTTATTCTTGAGAATAACACCTTGCAGCCATTTACCAAAATAGGCAATAATGTTGTGTTGTGGAGTGGCAACCATATTGGCCATCATAGTGAAATTAAAGACCATGTTACATTTACATCTCATGTAGTAATGTCGGGCCATTGTATAATTGGCGAGAATTGTTTTTTAGGAGTAAATGCCACCTTGCGCGATGGTATTACTTTAGGCAAAGGCACTTTGGTTGGCATGGCCGCTGCAATTACTAAAAACACTGATGATTGGGGCGTATATTTAGGGAACCCTGCTAAAAAAATGGAAGGAAAAACAAGTACTGATTTGTTATGACACAGGAAATAATATGGAAAAAGAAAGGGCTTTTAGTAAACATACAAGAGCACTTATCTCCAACTATCAACAGCCATGGCTCTATTCCTTTTGCACTGCAGTTAAATGACGATATTTTCAGGATATTTTTCAGCTCTCGTAATGACGAAGGCAAATCCTTTCCTTATAGTATAGACGCCAAAATAAGTAATGGCGAAATCACCCTTATCAGTAAAATTTCTGAGCCTTTAATGAAACTTGGGGAATTAGGAACCTTTGATGATAGCGGCATAATGCCTAGCAGCCTTGTAAGAAATGACAATAAGCTTTATATGTTTTACATAGGGTGGAACCCACAGGTAACAGTATCATATAGGCTTTCTATAGGATTAGCAGTAAGTGAAGACGAAGGAAAAACATTTACCAGAGTAAGTAATGGGCCGGTATGCGACAGGTCGGTTGAAGAGCCATTTTTTAATACCGCTCCATATGTACTTATTGAAGGTGGCCGATGGAAAATGTGGTACATATCATGCACCAAATGGCAAAAAATTAATAATTATCCTGAACCATCATACCATGTAAAGTATGCCGAGTCTGCCAATGGAATAAACTGGGAAAGAAACGGTACTGTTTGCATTGATTATGACGAATTTGCCAAAGCTATTGGCAGGCCATGTGTATTAAAAAAGATAGCCTTTATACAATGTATTTTTCTTACCGGGATACTGTAAATTACCGTAATGAGAAAGGCAAAGGATACCAGATTGGCAAAGCTGTTTCTAGTGATGGAATCATATGGGAAAAGCAATATGATAAAACAGGCATTACACTTTCTGATTTGGGCTGGGACAGTATGATGATGGAATACTGCCACGTTTTTGAACATAATGGTTATTTATACATGCTGTATAACGGCAATAACTTTGGAAGCGATGGCTTTGGCTATGCTGTAATTAAAACATAGCATTAAACTATGCATTTAATAAAAAAGCCGCAGGTAATTATGCGGCTTTTTTCGTCATCCCCGCGTAGGCAGGTATCTCACCATTATTTAATTAGATTCCAGTAATGCCTTAATTTTCGGTAGCTCGTCTTTAGAAACGGTACCTGTCCAAAGTTTAGGAGATCCACCTCCTTTTAAAGAACCCAACTGGCCTTTTATAACCTCAAACTTCTCTTTCAGATTAACATCGCCACTGGTAGCCCCGCTAATAGAAACAATATCAGCAGTGGTATTAGCAGCAACCAAAGCTGTAGTATTTGGCTTGGCATTAACAATCATTGATGAAAGCTCTTTGTAGAACTTATTTAACGATTCTTCTTCAATATTAAACGTGATGAACGCACTTGGCGAAACAATCAATTCGTTTACTATCAATTTCATTTTATCCCTGCGCAGGCTCTCCAATTGCTTTTCTAAAGCCGCTTTCTCTGCTACTAACCCTTCTATTGCCTTAACGGTGTCTTTAGGATTTTTAAGCAGTTCGCGTACTTGTTTAAACTGGGTAGTTTGCTCGTTAAAAAAGTTTTCGGCAGCCTTACCTGTAATGGCCTCTATACGACGTACACCTGCAGCCACAGCGCTTTCTGAAATTATCTTAAACAAGCCTATTTGACCAGTAGCATTAACGTGCGTGCCGCCGCAAAGCTCTACAGAGTATTTAGGGTCAAAAGTTACTACGCGCACTTCATCGCCATACTTCTCTCCAAACAGGGCCATAGCGCCCAGTTTCTTGGCTTCTTCAATAGGCAATACCTGCGTGTTGCGGGCTATATTCTCGCGTATTTTAGCGTTAACAATTTTCTCAATTTCGGCTATCTCCTCATCGGTTACTTTAGCAAAATGAGAAAAGTCGAAACGCAGGTAATCGGCATTTACCAAAGAGCCCTTTTGCTCTACGTGTGTGCCCAATACCCAACGCAACGCGGCGTGCATTAAGTGCGTAGCCGAGTGGTTATTTTCTGTAGCACGGCGCTTATCAGCTATAACAGTAGCCTTAAACACACCATCTAAATGCTCAGGTAGCTTATCGGCAAAATGTATAATCAGGCCGTTTTCTTTTTTGGTGTCAATAATCTGGATAGTCTCTTTATCGCTAACCAACGTGCCTTTATCGCCAACCTGTCCGCCACCTTCGGCGTAAAATGGGGTTAAGTCGAACACCAGTTGATATTGCTCTTTGCCCTTGGCGGTAACCTTGCGGTATTTTACAATGCGCACGTTTACCTCCAATGTATCGTAGCCAATAAACTCTTCTACATCGTCTTTTTCCAACACAACCCAGTCGCCGGTATCAACAGCCGTAGCCGCGCGAGAACGGTTCTTTTGCTCGTCCAAACAACGGTTAAACTCCTCCATATCAACCTGCAAATTCTTTTCGCGGGCCAGTAGTTGGGTTAAATCTATAGGGAAGCCGAAGGTATCAAACACCTCAAAAGCAAACTGCCCATCTATGGTATCGCCCTTCATGGTAGCAGCGTAATCTTCAAAACGTTTTATGCCGTTACCAAGGGTGCGAAGGAAAGCGGTTTCTTCTTCTTTAATTACCTTCTCAATCAAATCCTGCTGGGCCTTAAGCTCGGGGAAGGTGCCGCTCATTTGCTCGGCCAGTGTAGCTACCAAACGGTACAAAGCTGGCTCATCAAGCTTTAAAAAGGTGTAGTAGTAACGCACCGCGCGGCGCAATATCCGGCGGATAACATAGCCTGCCTTGTTATTGCTTGGCAACTGCCCATCGGCAATTGCAAAAGCAATGGTGCGTATATGGTCGGCACACACACGCATGGCAATATTTACCTGCTCATCGGTACCGTATTTAACCAGCGATATGCGCTCTAAATGGTTAATCAACGGAGTAAAAACATCGGTATCGTAATTGCTTTGTTTGCCTTGCAAAACCACGCAAAGGCGCTCAAAACCCATACCGGTATCTACGTGCTGTGCAGGCAGTTTTTCTAAAGAGCCGTTGGCCTTACGGTTAAACTCCATAAACACCAGGTTCCATATCTCTATCACCTGCGGGTGACCCATATTTACCAGCTCTTTACCATCAACCTTGGCGCGTTCCTCTTCGGTACGGCAGTCAACGTGAATTTCAGAGCAAGGCCCACAAGGACCCTGGTCGCCCATCTCCCAAAAATTATCTTTTTTGTTGCCGTTTATTATGCGGTCTTCGCCAATCAGTTTCTTCCAAAGGTCAAATGCCTCTTGGTCAAAAGCAAGGTTTTCGTTGTCGTCGCCCTCAAAAACGGTAACATACATGCGGCTCTTGTCAATCTTATATACCTCCGTAAGCAGTTCCCATGCCCAGAGCAATGGCATCGGCTTTAAAATAATCGCCAAAGCTCCAGTTACCCAACATCTCAAACATGGTGTGGTGGTAGGTATCAACACCTACTTCCTCCAAATCGTTATGCTTGCCGCTAACGCGCAAACACTTTTGCGTATCGGCAATGCGGGGGTACTTTATGGGCGATACACCCAAAAATATATCTTTAAACGGGGCCATACCGCTGTTAATGAACATCAAGGTAGGGTCGTTCTTTACAATCATTGGTGCCGAAGGCACTATCTGGTGGCCTTTAGAGGCAAAAAATCTAAAAACGTTTTACGTATTTCGTTGGCAGTCATCATAAGCGGCAAAGATACAAATTAGGGGTCAGGGGTCAGAAGTAAGGGGTCAGAAAAATTAGTACATCTTTTAAAACCGCGAAAGCACAAAGTGAAACGCCTCATCCTACCCCGATTTCTACGTATGCAAGTGGTTTAATAATTATGTGGACAAGGCCTATTGTTTCTAATTACAGCAAAGATTATATGTGTGATTTTGTGTGTTAATGCATTAATAATCTGCATTTTGTATTTTCCTTAGGCTACTTTACTCTCATAATAATCATTCATTTCACCTTCTACCCTTATTAAACTGATTGCAGCAAGATGTAGCAAGCTTTAAAAGCTACCGCGAAAACGAGTGTATTAACTACGTACTGTAGGCTTTTTGTTGAATAGAATTGCCGCTATGCAGCTTAAAAAAGTTATAATGCTCACCCAAAAAGCGCTCCTTACATAAAGGGGTTGTATGTGTAGCGGATAGCGCCGTATTGTGATTTTACTTCGGGGAAGGTGTTGGCCTTGTATTCAACGGTTGCAGGTTCTTCAACAGAATCGCCAAAATCGGAAATGTCCCAATACTTGCGGGTGTTTTGCTGAAATAATATGGTGCGCTCTTTTTGGTATACGGTAAATTCAGCATAGCCTTTCATCTCAACCTTTAGTTCTGTATTATCAACCAAACTTGCCATAGGCAGCGGGCCGGTAATAACAATCTCGTCGCTTTGCTCCATATCGGCAAAATTTTTCAGGCGGAAGGGGTTGTTGCCATCGTACGAGGGTTGCTTATAGAATATACCCAGGTTGCGCCATAGTGGAGACGGTGCGGCAAACTGTATATTGTCCATTGCGCGGGTGTTATCAATGGCAGGTTTATCAGGCATTTTAGCAAGGAAAGCTTCTATAACTTGTGGGCTTTCTTTATTGATAACCGTAGTGTGGATGTTCAATTGGGTAAACACAATGCAGTTGGCAATAGCTATTAATGATAAGGCTTTAAGGTTATTGCGGAAGAAGAAAACCAAAGCCAGTAATGCTAGTTGTAAACCTCCGCCTAAGATAGCTGCGGCAGATGAGGCGGGCATTTCGGCCCAGATAAATTTGAAGGATGAAAAGTCGGAGCTTATATACCCCCACTCTGTATTTTTTAGCCCTAATAGTATAATGACAACCACAAGAGACACAACACTTACAAGCATCCATTTGCTAACTCGGCCCTCAACCCTCAAGACAAACCACTTATTTAATCCCCATGAGCCCATCAATATAAACCCAACAATAGCAAAAAGCCTGAATATAGAGGGGAAACGAAATATGCCCAAGCCCGGCAAATAGAACAACGCCTGCCTAACGGGGATAAAAAGGTATCGCCAAAGGCTGCTAAAAGGCATATAAACGTTACAGAGATTATGAACCAATCGCGCTTGGTAAGTTGCTTGTATAGAGGGACTATCAACAATAGGAATACCAATGGTATCAACCCAAAATAGCCATTCATCATAGATAAATCGGTGCCGGCGTTTTCCTTTTTTACTGCTGATAGTATGGGGTTAAAAAACGATTGCACATCTTGCACCCTGAATGGGCCAAACAATGCATCGGCAAGGCTTATACCGTTGCTTCGTGTGGTATCATTCCAATACAAGGCAAACGATAAAATAGAGGGCGCTGATAGTAGTAGAAATGCAATGCCTGCCAGTGCTGATTTAATGAGGAGGTACTTGGTTTCGGCTCGGTTTTTAATCCAGTACAAAACAAAGGCAGCACCCAAAATATATGCAGTTATGATAAAAAATGCGGGGTAACCGCCCGTAAAAAACAACCATAAAAACAGGGCTAACAGCAAGGGGTTTTTATAGCTTTTGCCGGTAATAGTATCAATAAAATAGAGTAACACAAATGGTAACCAACAAGCAGAAATAATAAAGGTAAAATGCTGCGCATTGCCCACCAGCAGGCCGCACCCAATGTACGATGCACCGGCTATCAAGGCTATGGTATGGTTACTATACAAGCGCTGCGCAAGAAGATACATACCCACGCCTGCCAGCCATATATGCAAGAAAACCTCTACGGCATTGGCGTGGCTGTTATAATCTCCAAAGAGGGAGAAGAGCCACAAGGGCATGTACCATGCGCCGCTTTGTGGGTCGGCGTGGATGGGGTAACCGGCAAAGTTGTAGGGGTTCCAAAGGGGAGTTCGCCGTTTTGCAGGCAGTTTATAACGTGGTACCGCCAGAGGAAATATTGGTCTACCATATCCCACTTTAGGCAATTGCTAAAGGTAATAACCTGCCAATAGGCCGCAAATGCTGTAATAAACAGCAGGGCCACGGCGGTTAATAATTTATTTCTATTATGGGTATAAGTGGTATGCAAACGGTTAAAAATATACTTTCCTTTGCAAAGGAAAACACAAAAAGTTATGAAACTAAAAAAATTACTGGCACCGCTGTTAATTGTATTGCTTTTAGCAGCCTGTAAAACATCGGACAAGCTAGCCCTTAAGCTAAACTACGAAAAGGGTAAAAAGTACTACTACACCAGCACCAGCGAGCAAACTACCGACCAAACCTTTATGGGGCAGTCTATTAGTAACACCAGCAAAACGGTTACAGGTTATATTTATGAGATTGTAGACATAAACGCAGACGGCAACTACGTAGTAAAAATTACTTACGACAAAGTAGAAAGCAGCCGCAGCAAAGAAACCGCTAAAAGCCCACTACCTGACGACTTTTTAAAGGGCTTTACCTTTGATATGGTAGTTACACCTAAAGGCAAAGTTAAAGAAATAAAAGGCATGGATAAAATTATGGATAAAGCCATGGCTGCTGCTATGCCTGATTCTACTAACGACCCTGCTGCACAAGCCGCCATGCAACCTGTATTAGATGCTGTAAAAAAACAGTATAACGATAAAAACATGGGCGCCATGATGGAACAAATGACTAACTACTTTCCCGAAGGAGATGTAGAAGTGGGCGACACCTGGGATAATACCGCTACGCTTAACATGTTTATATCTATGAAAATTGCCAGCACCTACAAGGTAACTGATGTAAAGGATAACATTGTAAAAATGGATGTTGACTCTAAAATAACCACCGGCGATGGCCCCGGCATTATGGGAATGAAAATGAGTGTGGAAGGCACCCAAAAAGGCACAATGGAAATAGACAGCAAAACAGGCCTTGTGGTAAAAAGCGTTACCAACCAAGATATGGAAGGCAAAGTAGATATGATGGGCATGTCTATGCCTATGAAGATTAAAAGCACCACCACCGTAGAGGCTAAAGAAATGAAATAGTTACAGTAAACTACCCCATTGCTAAAGCGGCTTAGGCCGCTTTTTTTATTTGGTTACATTAAAGTCCTCCTCTCTCTTTAGGAAAAGGGGATTAAGGGGGTGAGGTGATAATCATTACATTTACAATATGAAAAAGTACATACTGCTACCATTGCTGTTTGTTTGTTGTGTAGCATTTGCACAGCCAACCTACTCGTTTAAAAGCGATTGGAAAAAAGGGCAACGGTTTTATTTTGAAAGCGTGGCCGACCAGGATATTAGTATGGATGGGGGCGTAAATAACCTACAAACCATAGCAACAGGCTTTACCTTATATGTTAAAGAAGTAAAACCATCAGGCAACAAGGTTTGCCACGTTACCTACGATAAGCTGCAAATTACCAGCTCTGTTATGCAAAGCATGGGCATACAAGATGCTGTAGACAAAGCTATGGCGGGGCTTTATGGCCTTGGTTATATTGTTGAAGTTACCCCCGAAGGTAAATGTATGGCAGTAACGGGTGCTACCGATATGTTGCGAGATTATGGTATACGCATGTTTCCCGGCTACACGCCCGAAGATAAGTTTAAGCGCGATGAGTTTATTGCTAAGATGACAGCGCAGTATAACGACAGCACCCTTAAAGCAGAGTTTGAAGATATAAGCGGCAGCTTTATGCCCGATGCCCCTGTTAAATTAAACGATACATGGACTAAGGTTACCAATACCAAGCTAGTTATAAATAAAACAACCCTGCATACTTATAAGCTTGAGGCGATAGATGGTAATATTGCAACTGTAAGTGTAGTAACATCATCAAAAACCGGGGGTACAACAAATTTTGCCGGTATAGACTTAGCGCCTGATTTAACTGTGGAGGGAAATGGCATATATAAAATTGACTTAACCACAGGCCTTGCCCAAATAGGCGATTTAAGCCTAACGGCCAAAGGCACTATGGAAAATATGGGCAAGGTTGCATCGGTTAACATCCAATCAAAAATCATATCTTCTCAAAAAGAGATAAAGTAATTAAAGTCAACCACTTGCAACTATTGTTTAACTTTTTTTACGTTTTAATAAACTAAATTTTAACTATCTTTGTTGTAAGTGGCTGATTATATAATGACAGAAGAAAGCAAATACCGTTTTTTAGACAACATCAACCTTCCGGTAGACCTTAAAAAGGTTAGCGAGGAAGACTTAGCTGTAGTTTGTGATGAGCTGCGCGATTTTATTATTGATATAGTATCAGTAAAAGGTGGGCACTTTGGTGCCAGCCTTGGTGTTGTAGAACTATCGGTTGCCCTGCATTATGTTTTTAACACCCCTTACGACCAATTGGTATGGGATGTAGGCCACCAGGCTTACGGACACAAAATACTTACGGGCCGTAAAGATGTTTTCCACACCAACCGCATACACGGCGGCATTAGTGGTTTCCCTAAGCGTAAAGAAAGTGAGTATGATACCTTTGGCGTAGGCCACTCTTCAACCTCTATTTCGGCAGCTTTAGGCATGGCGGTAGCATCTGCCTACAAAGGCGAAACAGAGCGCCAGCACATAGCCGTTATTGGCGATGGTTCTATGACAGCCGGTATGGCTTTTGAAGGCATGAACCACGGCGGTACTGAAAACTCTAACCTGCTGGTTATACTTAACGATAACTGCATGGCTATAGACCCCAACGTAGGGGCGCTAAAAGAGTATTTAACAGATATTACCACATCGCAAACCTACAACAAGGTTAAAGATGAAGTATGGAAGCTACTGGGCAAAATAAGCAAGTTTGGCCCCGATGCCCGTACCATAGTGCAAAAGGTAGAGAACGGCTTAAAAGCCACCCTGCTTAAGCAAAGTAACCTTTTTGAAAGTTTAAACTTCCGCTATTTTGGGCCTGTAGATGGGCACGATGTAAACCGTTTGGTGGAAGTAATGCGCGACCTTAAAAATATTCCAGACCCTAAAATTTTACACGTATTAACGGTAAAAGGTAAAGGCTATAAACTGGCCGAGCTTGACCAAACCCTTTGGCATGCACCCGGCTTGTTTGATAAGGTTACGGGCGAAATTATAAAGCCTGTAAAAAAAGGCCCGGAGCCACCTAAATTTCAGGATGTGTTTGGCCATACCATGGTTGAACTGGCTAAAGCAAACCCTAAGATTATGGGCATTACCCCGGCTATGCCATCGGGCTGCTCTTTAAATATTATGATGAAAGAAATGCCCGACCGTGCTTTTGACGTGGGCATTGCAGAGCAGCACGCTGTTACCTTCTCGGCCGGTTTGGCTACGCAGGGCATGGTTCCGTTTTGCAACATCTATTCATCGTTTATGCAACGCGCGTACGACCAAGGTAATACACGATGTGGCTATACAAAACCTGCACGTGGTATTTTGCTTAGACCGTGGCGGCCTGGTTGGTGCCGATGGACCAACGCACCATGGCGCTTACGATATGGCTTTCTTCCGCTGCATACCCAACATGGTTGTTAGTGCCCCGCTTGATGAAGAAGACCTGCGCAACCTGATGTATACGGCCCAGTTGCCTGAAAATGCCGGTCCGTTTTCTATACGCTACCCACGCGGCAACGGCAGCATGGTAGACTGGCGCAAGCCGTTTACCCAACTTGAAATTGGCAAAGGACGTCAATTGCGCGATGGTAACGATATTGCAATACTGTCTATAGGTGCTATTGGTACAGAGGCTATAAAAGCCTGCAATATGCTGGAAGAGCAAGGCATAAGCGTAGCCCACTACGATATGCGCTTTGTAAAGCCTATTGACGAAAAAATGCTGCACAAGGTATTCCAGAAACATAACAAGGTTATTACCCTTGAAGATGGCTGCCTGCCCGGTGGTTTTGGCAGTGCGGTAATAGAGTTTATGGCCGATAATGGCTATACTGCCCGTGTTATACGCCTGGGTATACCAGATACTATTGTAGAGCATGGTACCCAGCAAGAGTTGTATAACGATTGTGGGTACTCTGCTAAGCATGTAGTAGCATCAGCAGAAGAGTTGGTTGGTAAAAAAGTTACCGCTGCTTAAAATTACCTTTTACAAGTATTACCCTGCAGTTCTCAAGTTATTTTATTGTTCTTCAAAGCGATACGGCATTTTTGCGCCAAAATAATAATCGCTATGAAAAAAACACTTTTACTAACTATTGGCCTTTGCGCCGCTTTATTTGCTTCGGCACAAATACCGGCCAATGGCCTTATTGCTTTTTACCCTTGTAACGGCAACGGAAATGATATTGGCCCTAACCAATACAATGCAGAGTCTGTTAATGCCGTGGGATTTGTTACCGACAGGAATGGCAATGGAACCGCAGCAGCTTCTTTTGGTGGGGAAACAAGCCAAATGCTCTTAAATGCTGATGAAGACACCTTATTAAAACCTACCGAAGCTTTTACTATAAGTATGTGGTTTGCTGTTTCTGATTTGCAAACCAACCCATACCCTACTATGCTTAAGTTCCGTAATGCAGCCAACACAATCAACTATTACACCTTAGGCTTAGTACTTAATTTTGACCCGCAAGATTATGTATTTTATGGTGGTAGCCAAAGCAATGGTGAGTCGGTATATGCAGAAGTACCATTATTAAGCACTGGCATAGCGCCAAATACATGGGTAAACTCAACACTGGTATATACAGGCAGCGCGGTAGAGCTTTACCTAAACAATACATTGCTTGCATCAACCCCAATGGATAGCCTTGATTATGATGAAACTGTTGGTTACGTAGCTATAGGCAGCAATTATAACGACTCTTACTTTAACGGATACATTGATGATATTGCTTTTTACAACCGCGCCCTAAACCCTGCCGAGCGTGCACAATTGGTTAACGACACCACATCAACAATTGAAGTTGTAGAAGAGCCTAACAGCATTGCCGAACAAGGTAAAAACGCAAACATAAGCCTATACCCAAACCCGGCTAACGATATGCTAAACATTGCCACCACAGGCAATTTTAACCGCTACAGTATTATTGGTGTTGATGGTAAAGAAATTATGAGCGATAATTTTAATAAGCAATCAACCGTAGCTATATCAAACCTTGCAGCCGGTCTGTATAACATAAAGCTAACCAACACTAACGGACAGGTTGCTACACGCAGGTTTATAAAACAGTAATTAACCGTTTACTAATAAAACCTAACGGTTTACAAACCCAATGGTGTGTTGTACTACTACATTTGCAATATTTGCAAGGCTTAATCGGTACAACGCCAAAACATCCTCATTAATAAAAACACACACCTACCCGGTAGTTTTTTTAATAGGTCCTATGATGTAAAGGCCCCGCCATTCTCCCATGCGCGGGGTTCTTTATTTTATTTTCCTATTGATAAAATAATTGCAGATACTGCAGCGTTATAATAAGCAGAGTAACACTTTTTCGTTTTAACAGGTTTTTAGACTTTGAGCCCTGACTGGTTACCGGGGCTTTTTTATTGAATAGCGGGGGCTTTCTTCCTGTTTTTAAGCCATGCATTAAGGCCTACTACAGAGAATATTATAGCAGCACCTATGTAGAATTCAGGTGTCATTTGCTCATCTTTTTTAAAGATGATGTAGGCCCAGAATATCCCGTAAATACTCTCTAAATTCACCGTAAGGTTAAGGGTGTAGGGGCTAATTTCTTTCATCACCTCTACCGATGCTATAAACGTAAACGCTGTACACACTAGCCCGAATATAATCAGGTAGCCCCAGTTTGACATGGATACATTAAAAAAATCGGCAGTAAAGCCACCCGTTACGGCAAAGTATATACTTAGGGTAAGCAAGCCACCCATAAGCTCGTAAAACGATATAATACGGGAGTCGTACTTACGAACCAGCGTACCGTTTATAACCGAGAATAGCGCAGAGCCAAGGGCCGCTAAAACACTCAGCACAATAGCATCAGTATACTTAGTTTCAACAGAAAATATAAAGCCTATACCGGCTACCGCAACAAGACCCATTACCAACTCTACAACACTATGCTTACGCTTAAAAAAGAACGGCTCTATAATAGCGCTAAAAAATGCCCCGCACGAAAAGCAGGCCATGGTTACTGATATATTGATTTTAACAGCGGCATAAAATGCCAACCAATGCAGGGCTATAACGCTGCCAATACCAAAAAACATAAGCAACGATTTTATGTCGATAGCAGTACTGGCATTGCGTAGTTTTATAAATATAAATATAGCAGGCAACGCTATAAGTATACGGTACCAAACAAGTGGCAAAGCATCAAGCGTTATTACCTTGCCAAATATGGGCGTAAAACCCCATATAAAAACTATAAAGTGCAATAGCAGGTAGTACCTAAGCTTTCCCGATTTCATCATACCGCTGCAAAGATAAAATAAGTAATTTGGCTCTACGTTATTATTAGTAATGAAACAAGTAGTATTTCTATTATCCTTAATGTTGGGCGTTGCCGTAGCCACCGCCCAACCATTACAAGAGCCTTTGGTAGGGCCTACGGTTACTATATCAGAAGACAATGTTTATAATGTGGCAGATGAAATGCCACAGTTTCCCGGTGGGCAAGCCGAGCTTAGCAAATATCTTATTAAAAACATTAGATACCCTGATATGGCCCTAGAGTGCGATTGCTAGGGCCGTGTATTTGTATCGTTTGTGGTTGATAAAGACGGCAGTGTTACCGATGTTCAAATTATTCGTAAGGCAAACAGTTGCAGCAGAACTACCTGTTATGATGCTGATAAAAAAGTAGTGCCTTGTAACGACCCTAACAAGGTTTCAAAAACTATTGATTGCGATGTATCGGGCTTGTTAGATAAAGAAGCCCTTAGGGTGGTAAAAATTATGCCTAAATGGACACCTGGTGTGCAGGATGGCAAAAATGTAAAAGTGAAATATAACTTGCCAATTAAATTTGCGTTGGAATAACGCCCTTTATATTATCCTAATTAACACCTGCAATAAAGCCATACAGCCCTCAAAAAATACCAGCTGTCCTTATTCCAGTCAGATGGGTTTCATCATATCAAAAAAGCAAAACTCCCTATAATCAGCACATTCGTTGTTTAAACAACAATAAATTTTTCTAAAATTTGTATCCAAATAAGATAAATATTCGTTTATTTGTAGCTTATTAAATCTATTACCAAATTTTTTAAATTTTATTTAATGAAAACAGGAGTTGTTAAATTTTTTAAAACCGACAAAGGTTTTGGATTCATTTCTTCTGATGATCAGGAGGAAATCTTTTTCACTTTAGCGGTGCATCAGAGCCTGTAACCAAAGGCGACCGTGTATCTTTTGAAGTTAAGCAAGGCCAAAAAGGCTTAAATGCTATAAACATCAAAAAAATCTAAAGCCTAAAGAACTTTTGAACCGCAAAAAATCCTCTGACGCAGTCAGGGGATTTTTGTTTCCCATTTTACCTGATGGTAAAATGGGAAATCCTGACCATAGCGTCAGGATTCGGTTTAGGGTATACAACAAAAAAGGCGACCCTAAAGCCGCCTTCTCTAAATATAATATTGTAAGCCTAGGCGTTAACCAATACCGGCATTACCAGCATAAGCATATCCTCATCAGGGTCTGATGCTTCTTTAGAAGGCAATATAATTACCGGGCGGTTAGGCATGCTCATTTCTACTGATATATCTTCGGTATCAATACCATTCAATATCTCAATAAGGAACTTAGAGTTAAAGGCAATAACCAAATCCTCCCCATCGTAGCTGCAGGTTAGGCGCTCGTTGGCCGAGTTTGAGTAATCTAAATCCTCAGCCGATATTTGAAGCTCGCTGCCTGAGATTGAGAACTTAATTTGGTTGGTGCTGGCGCTGGCAAAAACCGCCACACGTTTAAGAGAGCTCATTAAAGCCTGCTTGCTGATAACCATTTTATTAGGGTTATCAAACGGTATTACCGCAACGTAGTTAGGGTATTTACCGTCTATCAACCTACAAATAAGGGTAATATTCTCTGTTTGAAAATACGCGTTGGTGTTGTTGTACTCAACCGATACAGGCGCATCGGTAGACGCGAATATGTTTTGAAGCAGCTTAAGCGGCTTTTTAGGCATAATGAATGATGCATCGTTACCCGGCTTAATATCGGTACGGGTAAAACGCACTAGCTTGTGGCTATCAGTAGCTACAAACGTAACATTGTCGCCCGATAGCTGGAACAACACACCCGACATTACAGGGCGGATATCATCGTTAGCGGCGGCAAAGGTAGTTTTGCTAATGGCGCGGTGCAGTATAGAGCTGTCAACCGTAAAGCTATTGCCTTTCTCTATCTTAGGTATTTTAGGGAATTCAGCCGCATCGTGGCCGGTTACCTTGTATTTACCGTAGTCAGACGATATCTCTACTGAGTTGTTCTCACCATTAACATTAAAGCTAAGTGGCTGCTCAGGAAAGGTTTTTAAAATGTCAATAATAAGCTTAGCCGGTATAGTAATGCTACCCGCTGTCTTGCTTTCAACCCCGGCAATTTTGGTGCTCATGGTTATTTCAAGGTCGGTAGCGTGTACGGTAAGTTCGTTTTTGCCCAGTTCAAACAAAAAATCTTCTAATATGGGCAGGGTAGTGCTGCTTTGCAACACACCGCTTATCAACTGCAAATGCTTTAACAGCGTAGTGCTCGATACAATAAAGTTCATAGCTTCAAATTATGCTTAGAAGGCAAAAATAGGTTATTGCCATTTGGTCGGTACAAAAAAATACTAACAATTGTTAATTACTACCCGTGGCAAAGAAGGTTATAGGCACCAAAGCCCTGTCCCAAACGTAGTATTGAAACACGTAAAGCTTACGCTCATCGTTAAGGCGGGCGTGGAAACGGTCGGGGTTATACAATATCTGTTTCCCGTTTTCATCCTTCTCGTCGCGGGTATTTTTTATGTGGAAAAAGCTCATGCGCAACATCTTTCCTTTGCTGTCTACCAGCATCATACGGGCAAATGGTATTTGCGACAGCACAGAATCTACCTTTTCGGGCCTTAAACGGGCCTCATCTTCAAATACCAGGTTGCCATAGGTGCCCAGGTATTTTTGGGCCATAATACGGTCTACATTGGGCAGGGGTTTACCAGCAAGGTCTTTAATCTCTACTACCGTGTTGCCCTTGTTTTCCAGTTGAAAACTCTCTGCCGGAAATTCAGCATACTCAATACGTATACTCTTAATCTCATCAGGCTTATAGCGGAAAAGGGCCGGGTCTCTCCACAAGCTTTCAATAGCAGGGTAGCGGGGTGTTAGGTACCCATCAAAGCCCGGTATCTCGGTAATAAATGGTTCAGGGCTCCCTCCTGCATCATATACGTACCGTCTTGTGTAGGCGTTTCAGATCCTACGTAGTAAACCTTTAAAGGGTCTTCATCATCTTTGGTGTAAATCTCTACCTTAATACCACTTACCGATAGCGACTTAAACACATTCTCTCTTGAGTTTTTGGGCACACGGCTTTTAGTGCGCACCAGTTTAATAGTTTTAAGCAATATGCGCACAACATCCCTCCGGGCGGTATGCTTATCGTTAACCACCCACTCTGTAGGGCTTTTACGCACGGCGGTAACCCTGTTGCCACTTTTATCGGCCAAAAATACTTTGGTAATTGCAGCAGTATCTTCCACGGCAAAGTTTCGCCAGTCCTCATCTGTCATGGCTTTGCCTTGGTTTTTAATGTATAGAAAAACGGCTGCTGCCGCAAGTAATGTTATTATCAATCCAATCAGAACAGGTTTCTTCATAATACAAAGGTATACAATAGCAGCTATTAGCTAAAAAACAGTTTTGGGGTATTGTCGCAAAATATCTCCTCTTCAGAGGAGTATCTCGGCTCTGCCAAGAGAGGTGCATTACTTTATTTACATTTTTAGTTTATCAATTTTCATTTTCCCAACCCCTACAGCATGTAGCCCGACAACTCGTTTTCGTGGTGCAATTTTAAAGGTCTCCCTTTACAATGGGAGTGGATGTCGCCTTGGCAACAGACGAGGGATTTCATATTGCCGAAAAATCCCCCGGCTCTTCGAGCCACCCCTTTAGAAAGGGGGATCTGTCACACCCCTACAGTATGTAGCTAATGCTATCGTTTTCGCTGATAGTTTAAACCACAAAGCACACAGAGCAATCACAAAGCACACAAAGTTTATTTTTCATTTTTAGTTTATCATTTTTCATTTACCAAACCCCTACGGTATGTAGTCAGATAACCTGTTTTCATAATTTTTAACCCCTCCCTTTAATAGGAGGTAGCGGAGACATCTATCTCTTTAATCACATAAATCCTTTAAATCTGCGGTTCAGACAATTTAATACAAACACCTCAACCCCGACAGTTTTTAACTCATCGGGGTTAAGGTAAAATATAGTTGTCTTAACTTACTTCACAGAGCTTAATTCAAAGATGCTTTTCGGTTTACTTAACTATTCATTTTAGTTTTAAGTCCCCTCCTTTTTAAGGAGGGGTGTCCGCTACGCGGGACGGGGTGGTTACTTTCGCAGTACTGCTACTTTTTTGGTTTTTACTGATAACCGACAGTAATAACGGTGCCAAGATTGTGTTTCGAAACAACAATACAAAGATACAACATTAAACATTGTTTGTCAAGTAAAATATAATAATCTTAATAAAATATTATTGCGGATTGTAATTATCAGAGTTAACGGCAAAAGATCTCCCTTTTCAAAGGGAGTGGATTTCGACGGCAGTCGAAAAACGAGGGATTTCACTTTGTCCGGCACAGTCGTGCCTTAGGCTTGACGGGCTTTCAAGAGGAGATAGAAACAAAAAATCCCGCCGAAGCGGGATTCTATATTTTTATAGTCCTTCCCCTTTAAGACGAAGCCTGCCTGTCGGCAGACAGGGATTTAGGATGGGGGTCTACAATATCCAAGCCGCAAAGGTGAAGAAGAAATTAACCTGTATTTTAAAATTTACAGGTTGGTTTACATCGCCCTGCAAACGTATTTGCGCAGTGTAAGGGTCGCTGGTTAAACGGCTGCTAAACTTAGCAATACCGTCATTGTTTAAGTTAGCCTTTACCCCGTCTTTCTCGTAAATACTGGTAAGGTTAACATTTTGTATGGCTGATAAAAGTACTTCATCGGCACCACCTACAGCGCCTATTTTAATAGATGCGTTGTTTATTTGTACAGAAGAATCGTTAGGGGTCAAATATTCTCGGGTAAAGCATTTTACACTATCAAGCACTACCGATATTAGGTTGCTCCTGTGCTTTGCAAAATCGCTCGCCTGGGCGCTTACATCCAGTATTTGTGTTTGGTCGTAGTTGGTTAGTGTTGTAGCATCAACCGGAAACTCTACATACCCCTTTAGTTTAAAGGTTTTTTTTATGGTGTTTTTTTCGCCACACCCATAATTTAAAAGCACCACGCCTATTAGCATGGAAAATGCTATAAATGAGTAAACTTTTTTCATGTTAGTTGTTTTTATAGTAAGTACAAATATAAAATTATTAGCATGCAAAAAAATTACTTTCTATATTTAATCAAATGAATTATTTAGCCCATTTATATCTTTCTAACCACAATACAGGCTTACTTACGGGTAATTTTATTGCCGATGCTGTAAAGGGAAACCCCGATGGGCGCTACCCTGCCGATGTGGTAGATGGTATAAAAATGCACCGGTTAATTGATGATTTTACTGATAGGCATGCGGCTACTAAAGAGGCCGTAGAAATTTTCAGGCCGGCTACAGGCAGGTATGCACCCGTGGTGTTAGATATTATTTACGACCACCTTCTGGGCATTAATTGGAATAAGGTTACCGAACAGGATATGCGTGTATTTTCTGATGATGTATATACCCAACTAGGTACCAGCTACAGCTTGTTCCCGGAACGTATGCAGCTTTTTTATGATAAGATGGTAGAGTACGATTTTTTGCCTAATTATGCTGAAGTAGATGGACTTACAAAAACCTTAGACCGCCTGCAATACAGGGCCAAGACCGATGTTGATTTTGTAGCTGCTGTAGAGGTTATGCAAAACGAAAAAGGCCGCCTAAGCGACCTTTTTCTCTATTTCTTTACCCAACTGCAAGCTGAACTAGACAGCAAAGGGTATAGCCGTTTAAGGCTTTAAAAATCGTTATAATATATCTTCAATGGCTTTAACAACCGCCGGTTCTGTTACTTCTGTTTTAGGTTTAAAGTAGGTAACCACATGGCCGTTTTTATCAATCAAAAACTTCTGGAAATTCCAGGTAACGGCGGCATCAATAACACCATTCTCGTTTTTCTCGGTAAGGTATTTATATAATGGGGCTTTGTCTTTGCCTGTTACTTCAATTTTAGAAAACATAGGGAACGATACGCCATAGTTCTTTTGACAAAATTCGCCAATATCGCTATTGCTGCCCGGTTCCTAGCTTAAAAAATCGTTGGCGGGAAAGCCTAGTACTACCAAGCCTTTGTCTTTATATTTCTCATACAAAGCCTCAATATCTTTATACTGTGGGGTAAGGCCGCATTTGCTCGCGGTGTTTACTATAAGCACCACTTTGCCTTTGTAAGTGCTTAGCGGCACATCTTGCCCCGTAAGGCTTTTCATAGTAAACTGGTAAATGTCGCCTTTGGTTTGCGCTGCCTTGTACGCCGTTGTATCACCCTCTGTTGTGTTGCTACTTACTCCGCAACCGGCCAGCAGTAGTATTGATGATAACCATTTTATTTTCATAAGTAACTTGTTCATATATAGATAACAAAGGTAGTGTTAATTGGTTGCGTAGGCTACAAAATATGTCATCCTACGGGGGTTTATTTGAATACTATTTTTGCTGTCAACCGTCAACCGGCAACTGCCAACTAACTTACTGATTAGCCTTCCTGTTAAAAATAATATAACCCAGCGTAAATATCAGCGACCATGGCTTTTTCTCGCGTTGGTAGTAGTTGCCACTTAGGCTTATGGGCCCAATAGGCGAATCGTATACCAAGGCACCGCTGCCCATGTAGTTTATACGGCTAAAAGCTTTGCCATAGGCTGCTGTTTGTTGGGCTGTTTCTACAAAAGGTTTGTAGGGCATAAACAGGTAATTCTCCAGCCTAAAATCAAATCGCTTAAAAATATTTACTATTACCCTGCCACCTACAGCGCCATAATTAAAGGCCCTGAAGTTTCTAAGGAACAGGGTGCTACTTTCAGGTATTGGTTGAAAAGCAGGGGCTATTAATAGTGTAGAGGTATAGTTTGAAAATTCGGGTTGGTTAGATACTACCGCCTCGCCATAAATGCCCAGTTTAAGGCGTTTTGTTATATTAAAGTAGTTTTCGTAATGCACCTTAAAGCGTAAAAAGCTATGGGTGTATTTTACGTTGTTGGTGGTAAAAGAAGTAGAGCCGGGTATATGTTCTTCCTGCCCAAAAATATAGTACAGCTTAGCTAAAAAGTAAGAGCCCCCAAAGGCGTATTGCTTGCGGTTTAAAGAGCTTTCTTCGTAAAAAGCATCAACGGCTACGGTATTAAAAAAGGTACGGTCTGTAGTATCGGCAATGGTAAAGGTGCCGGTTTGGTAATACTCATTACGCAAGCGCGATAAAGAGAGCGCACCTGCCAGCTTGCCTTTATTATGCACCGGTGTAGCCACTAAAAAGTTGAACGACCGTTCTGACTGGAATAGGTACGATGGCTGCACATCTTCAAAAAACGAGGTGCGCGATGTAAAATAATCAAAGGAGTTTAAAGTAAAATCGGCCTCAAAATAAAAGGGTATAATGGTAGGGTAATCTAACCGCACCTTGGCTTGTACAGAGCCATAAAACTTACCAAAATAAGCATTGGCATAAAAACGCTGCCCTATTTTGCCCAACCGTTTATATTCTAGCGATAAAAAGGCGGTGTTAATGGGTTTTGATGAAAAGCAACCGCCAAACTGGGCGATAATATCGCGGTCTTGCTTTACATCTAAATACAAATCATATATGTTGCGCTCGTAATTATACTTAGCGCGTGGATATATCTTTTTAAACTGGTCGTCTGATACTAAACGAAAATAGTCGCCACGCAGTTTATCAATAGTAGTAAGCTTGTTGCGGGTAGATAGCGACCGCATAATGTAATCGTTTTGGTTACGGTTAAGGCCGTTTACATAAATATTTTCAAACACTAAAGGTGGCTGCTTGGCTTTAAAGGCCGTACGGGCAGAGTCTCGCTGCATGGGCGAAACCTCCCGCTTAACCAGCATTTTTATAGTGTCTATTTTGGTAAGGGCTGTATAATAGCCAATATCGTATGTGTTTTTTATGCTCGAAAAATCAAAAATGCCAATGTTAACCTCGGGTTCTATCAGCACCATATTATCGCAAATAGAGCCGTAGTTGGTCTTAGTCATAAGCATAGCCCGTATCTGAGAAAAGAGGTTATCCTCATCAGGACTTTTGCCACCGTGGCCCGCTACGTTGCTACCTATAATATAATCAGGAAAAAAATCGTCGTACATCACATTAGAGGGAAAGTTGTTATACAAGCCCCCATCAAACAAAACACGCCCGTTTACCGATATGGGCTTAAAATAAAACGGGAACGATGCAGAGGTACGCATACCATCGGCCAGGTTGCCATTTCTAAACACTACCTCTTTTTGGTCTTCCACATCGGCAGCCACACAACGGAAAGGTATGTATAAACTATCGTAGTTATAATTTGCAGCAGCTCCGGGCCCGGCGGTATGTTCCATCAGGGCAAAATCCATAGCCTTGGGCGATACTACGTTGGTGGGTATAGAGGCCTTAAAAATACTGTCTATAGAAAATTTAAAAGAGAAACCGCCCGCATCGGGGTCTTTGCGTTTAAAGTAGTAAACATAGCCCGGCTTTATTTTACCCTGTGCGGCATAGCTAAAATCTTCAGATGCCATGTACTTTAAAATCTCATCGGGGCTCCAGCCTGCGGCATACATACCGCCAACCAGCGCGCCCATAGAGGTGCCTGCAATATAATCTATAGGAATATTATTTTCTTCAAGCGCTTTTAAAACGCCAATATGGGCAATACCAAGGGCCCCGCCACCACTAAGCACTACGCCCACGCGTTGGGAAGATGCATTGGTAAACGCTAAAACTGATACAAAAAGGAGGAGTAGAAACTTATTCATGCTGAAAGTGTAAAGTTAACACAAAAACCCTGCCTTTATTGCACCTGTAGCGTGTTTTTAGATATTATTTTTGTGTTAAGTCTCTATTCGCAAATTATAATCTGTTTCTTTGTCTTTATGCTGATATTTTTAGACATAGATGGAGTAATGGTTCCCGCTAAAAATTGGGAAGGACATACATTACTAGTTGATGGGTTTTATCAGTTTAGCGATAAGGCTGTTAACACCTTACGGCAATTTATTTCTGCTGAAACAACTGTTATACTTACCACTTCCCATAAGTCCAGATTTACTGTAGATGAATGGAAGAATATATTCAGGAATAGAGGCTTGGAAATTGAAAACCTAAAGAAATTAAACGAGGGGTATAACCTTTATATCAGTAGGAAAGATGATATTTTAGTATGGTTCAGTAATAATAACCCCACAGAAGAGTTTGTAATTATTGATGATGATAAATCGCTGAACGATTTACCTCCTAAACTAAAGGAGAAATTAATCTTAACCAATGCTTTAATTGGGCTAACAGACAGCCATATTGATAAGATAAAATCTATCCTTACAATAACCCCGTAGGGGTGAAATGTTTGTAGCCCGGGGTGTCAACCCCGGGATTTAAATCGGCCTCTCTTATCTCCCCTTCTCCCCACGGGAGAAGGGGCCGGGGGATGAGGGCAAATTTTACCTGCATATTTTCTACATCTGTACAGCTATTTTTACCAACTTTGCAGCGCAATACTAAAGCATGAGCACAATACATAATTTTGGCGCAGGCCCGGGTATACTTCCCAAAACTGTTTTTGAACAAGCCGCACAGGCCGTACTAAACTTCAACAATTCAGGTTTATCGTTACTAGAAATGTCGCACCGCAGCAAAGAGTTTGTTGCTGTTGTAGACAACGCCGTAGCCCTTGTAAAAGAGCTGCTAAACTTACCTGCGGGTTATTCTGTGTTGTTTCTGCAAGGTGGTGCAAGCACCCAGTTTATGCAGGTGCCTTACAACCTTATGAAACAAGGTGGCAAAGCCGCTTACCTTAAAACAGGCGTGTGGGCAGCCAAAGCCGAGAAAGAAGCCCGCTTGTTCGGCGAAACGGTTATAGTGGCTTCATCAGAAGCAAATAACTATACCAGCATACCTAAGGATTATGTTATACCTGCCGATGTAGATTATTTCCATTGCACATCTAACAACACCATATACGGCACGCAAATGAAGGCGTACCCTAAAAGCCCCGTGCCTGTGGTATGCGATATGAGCAGCGATATTTTTAGCAAGCCGGTTGATGTTTCGCAATTTGGTTTGATATACTGCGGAGCGCAAAAAATATGGGCCCTGCCGGTGTAACCATGGTTATTGTAAAAGACGAGCTGTTGGGTAAAACAGGCCGTGCCATACCCAGCATGGTAGACTATACCACCCACATAAAAGAGAATTCACTATTCAATACCCCGCCGGTATTTGCTATTTATGTTAGCATGCTTACGCTGGAGTGGGTTAAAGAGCAAGGCGGTGTAGCCGAAATGGCTAAACGCAACCAAGCCAAAGCTGAATTGCTTTATACCGAAATTGATCGTAACCCTTTATTTACCTGCCCTAACGCAGTAGAAGACCGATCGGAAATGAATGCCGTATTCCTTCTTACTGATGAATCGAAAGAGGAAGCTTGGAATGCCCTGTGCAAAGAGGCAGGCCTGCATGGCTTAAAAGGCCACCGCAGCGCAGGCGGCTACCGCGCCAGCATGTACAACGCTTTACCTATAGAAAGCGTGCAGGTGTTGGTAGAAACCATGCGCGAGTTTGAAAGGCGCAACGCGTAATCTGAAAGTTGAAATCTGAAAATTTAAGCCCTCGAAGAAATTCGGGGGCTTTTATATTTCGCCCCAGGCATACTCATAAAAGGTAAGTGTAGCCCCTTTAATAAAGGTTTCTAAATCGGTTTTAGTGGTGGCCTTTTTATTAGTTAGTTCAACAAGGTATACCGCAAAGCCTGTATTTTGATTGGCAGGAATATGAAATACAAACCTACGCCTATGTGCCCGTGTCGGAAAGTATTTTATTTCTTGAAAAGTATCAATGGTTGAGTATTTACCCTTAAACCCCCAAAGCTCATCTAATCTTTTGCTTCCATCGTCATATCGCCAACCTTCATCATGCAAGCCACAATCTTTACCAATACCACAGTAAACGTCTTTCGGGGTTATTAACCCCGAAGTAAAAATGGTTTTGAACTGTATAGCATCTTCAAACAAATAAAGCCTGACAGAATCAACTGTAATTACAAAAGCGGTTTTAATTGTGTCAGTAGTAACAGGCTGCGTGTTTTTTGGATATACCCTGCTATTTGTCGAATAATTATAATAAAATGTTTTTTTAAGTTTTGCAGAACGCTGCCGCCAATACTTCTTTTCATTAAAGGAATAATCATCGCTTGCAGCATTTGTTTTGCAGGAGATAATTAAGATTGATATGGCAACGATAAAGTAAAATACTTTCATAGAATGCTTAACTTTAATTTGTAGATGTTAAGTATCTGCGTATTTCACAATCTACCTCCCCAACACTTTCCCAATCCAGGGTAGGCGGTTTTCGGCCATACGGTCCATTTCGGCCTGCATTTGGCCCAACAGTTCTTCGTTAAGCTTGGCTAATACCTCGGGGTTGCGGGCATCTTCGGGTTTATAGTCAAGCGTTTTGGTAAACGGCGGCAACACACTTACCGTAATTTGTGCCGGTAATGGCAGGGCAGGCAAGGTAAAGGGCAAAACATTCAGGCGGAACTTCTTTTTCCAGCCTAATAGTTCAGCAACTTCGGCACCATCGTACCACGACAGTACAGCCTCGTGCCCGCCAATAGAAACTATGGGTAGTATAGGCACCTGCGCTTCAATAGCCAGGGTTATGTAGCCTTTGTGGCCATAAAAATCAACAGTGTAACGCTCTTTAAAAGGTTTACAGGTTTCACGGTCGCCCCCGGGTATACCATTATAGAGTAGCCGTGTTTAAGTGCTTCAATAGCGTTTTTATATTCGCCTCGTATCATGCCTGTGCGCACAAACGGCGATTTTATTTTCTCCTGAATATCAACAGCAAAAGAGTGGGTAAGGCCCAGCATGTTAGGGCGCTCGGGCGTTTTCTCCATTATGTACTTACCCGACCATAAAAAGGTCTCGGGCGTATAGTAGGCACCGCCATGGTTACCAACCCCCAAAAAATTGCGGTTAGGAATGTTGTCAAAGCCTTTATACTCGGCCCTAAAGTATTTCTCAATTTTAGGCAATATGTTTTTTGCCAGGGTAAGAGCCAGTTCTGGGTCGTAAGTCTTTAAAAATTCCGGTTGGTTTTCCATCACTTAGGTTTTTTACAAAGGTAACTAATAACTCTCCCGCGACAATACCCTTTATCACGATAGCAACTTTACAACGAGTCGCGCCCCTCTCTTAATTTTAAGAGAGGGGGATGGGGGAGAGTTTAAAAGAATTCACTTTATTTGGTATTAATATGTACACACTAAGCAATTATAGGTTTGTAAACTGGGCGCGCAATGTGCGCTCAAGGCCGCATACCTATTTTTTGCCTGATAGTGTAGACGATATTCGGATCATTATTAAACGCGCCCTGGCCGAGAACCGAAAGGTGCGTGTAGTAGGTGCAGGCCACTCGTGGAGCACCGCCGCCGCTACCGATGATTTTATGGTGAGCCTTGATAAGCTTAACCGCCTGGTGCATGTAGATAAAGAAACCTTACAGGTAACAGTGCAAGGCGGTACAAGGCTTAAACACCTGCACAGGTTGCTATACCCGCTGGGACTGGCTATGCAAAATATAGGTTCTATATCAGAGCAATCTATAGCCGGGGCCATATCCACCGGCACACACGGTACAGGCTTGGGCTATGGGGTTTTAGCATCGCAGGTGTTATCATTAAAATTGGTAAACGGGTTGGGTGAGTTGATAGAACTAAAAGCAAGTGATGATGATTTTAAAGCCGCTGCAGTATCGCTGGGGTGCATGGGTATTATTACCGAGGTTACCCTACAGTGTGTAGATTTATACCATGTAGAAGAAAAGGCCGAGCCCGTACTTTTTAATGATATGGTTACCAACCTGCTAACCTGGTCTAAAAGCGAGCAGCACCCCAAGGTATGGTGGTTTCCACACACACGGTATGCCATGATGTATAGCTACACCAAGGTTCCCGATGCTATTCGCGATACCTTTGCCAAACAGTATATTGATGATGGGGTGGTATCTAAGCTATTCTTTCGTGGGTTTTTAAGTATGGGGCATTTAAGCCACGGTTTTAGACCTGCGGTAAATACTCTTATCAGTAAAATATTCCTTAAAAAGATAAGCAGGGTAAACGTAAACTACAAGGTGCTTAATGTGCCAATGCCGCCCCGCCACCGCGAGGCAGAGTATGCTTTTCCGTTAGATAAGGCACAAGAGGTATTGTTGAGGTTGCACGACTTAATAAACACCCAAAAGCTGAAGATGAACTTTGTGCTGGAGGTGCGTTTTACCAAAGCCGATGATTATTTGCTTAGCGCCTGCAACGGGCAAGACACCTGCTACATTGGCTTTTACTATGCCGGCGAAAAGAACTGGGAGCGTTACTTAAAGCTGTTTGAAGAACTGGCTATGGAATACGGTGCCCGGCCGCATTTGGGCAAAGAGTTTACCGTTGAAAGCAGCTACATACATAGCGTAATGCCGGGCATAAAACAGTTTAATACGATCCGCAAAGCCTACGACCCGCAAGGGGTGTTTGAGAATGGGTTTACGCAGAAAATATTCAGCCTCACCCCCTAACCCCCTCTCCATTAGAGAGGGGGAATAAAAAATCCCCTGTACACGGTACAGAGGATTTTTATTTTTTGAACCCTCTCCTTTGGAGAGGGCAGGGTGAGGCCCTTATTTTTTCTTCGGCTTATTGTTACCGCCTTTGTTAGGGTCGGGCAATTGGTAGCCGCGTTGCTTAGCCATATCTTCTAAACGCTGTTGGAATTTAGATTTCTTTTCAGCAGTAGGCTTTTTGCGGTTCTCCTGTATTTTGGCATGCAAAGCATTCTCGTCTACACGGCGGCGCATAACTTCTTGTATCAATATAGATAGCATGGTAGACACAAAGTAGTAGTAGCTTAAGCCGGCAGGGTAGCTGTTAAGTACACCTAAGAAGATTACAGGCATTAAATACATCATCCATTTTAGCTGTGCAAACTGTTGGTCTTGCGCCTGGTACTTGCTGTTTACCCATGTAAATAAAAGGGTAGAAGCCGTCATTAACAAGGTAAACAAGCTTACGTGGTTACCATAAAAAGGTATTTCAAACGGAAGGGTGGCAATGCTATCGTAAGTAGATAAATCGGTAGCCCACAAAAAGCTTTGTTGGCGCAACTCAATAGCCGATGGGAAGAAGCTGAACAGTGCCAACAGTATTGGCAACTGCAACAACTGCGGTAAACAGCCACCCATTGGGCTTACCCCGGCTTTTTTATAAATAGCCATGGTTGCCTGTTGGCGGGCCAAAGCATCTTCTTTAGGTATTTTGGCGGTAGCTGCCTCAATATCGGGGCGCAGTATGCGCATTTTTGCGGTAGATAGGTATGCCCTGTAAGTTAAAGGCAATAATATCAGCTTTAATATCAGCGTAAGTAATAAAATTACTATGCCGTAGCTAAGGTCAAAACCATCTAAAAACTGGAATACAGGTATTACCAAATATTTGTTAACCCACGTAAACAGTATAAAGCCGCCCAACGGAATTTGGTCTTCCATATCCAGGCCATACTGCTTAAGTATGTTATAGCGGTTAGGGCCAAAAAAGTATTTCATGCTGTAGCTTTCGCTTGCCTTGTGGGTGTAGGGCAGGCTAAGTACGGCTGAGGTTGTTTTAAGCTTGTTTAACTCCTCTTCTTCAAAGTTTTTTACAGCTAGGTCTAGCGGTTTTTCAAACGCTGTATTGGCTATAATGGTAGAACTGAAAAACTGGTTTTTGAATGATACCCATTTTACCCT